>CAWAJO010000003.1:0-745025 GCA_963782385.1 uncultured beta proteobacterium | reverse complement strand
CCTCTCGACTGCCGGGTTAGGCGCGACCTGCGCGACTTGCGAGGCTCCGAAACTCGGTGATCTGTGTTTGGTCTTTGAACCAACTCTTAGGAAACATCTCGAACAGGTTGTCTGCGTGATAAAGGAGGAAAAGCTTTTCATTCTCTGCGAATTTTGCATAATTTTTCCACTCGCGCTTTGCTTGTCCATTAACGCCTTGCGCCTCTAAAAATTCGGAATCCCACTTGTATGTATATGGAGAAGCTAAATCTTTCTGTTGTTGGTGGAGACGACGAACCTTGCGAGGTAGGAAAATCACAGACATTGACAACTCGCCAATTGCGGCTCCAATTCCAGTACAAACCAAGATGACACCAATATTTCTTGGTATAGGAAGAACACACCAATACCAATGCCGAGAACGATTAGTGCGGCAAGATAGTACCAGCGCACTTTCTTTGCCCGGTGAAGCCGTTGAGCATTGAGGTAATCGGTAGGGGATATGGTGCCGGTAATCATGTAGCGCCTAACGGATGGGCGCTCAGCTGCGCGGCGCCCGCCGCCGACGTCAGCCCACGCCCGAATGGTGTTGCTCCGAAGCTACCACGCTCGACCTCGCCCCGAACGGGCGCCGCGTCTGCTGCAGCGCCTTGTTAGCCCGCGCCCCCCAAGAGCCCGATTGAACGAACGATTGAACGGAATGCTGCCAAGTCTGCTGGTGTCGCGTCCGCCTTCTGAATGTTCATAGACGCTGAGAAGTTCCAGCGGCTCCCCTTGCCCGGGTTGATGTAGAGAACGTACTCGTAGAACTCACCTTGTACGAAGAACACGCTTCCCACCGTTTGATACTTGGCGTGCGCCACGTCGAGATCGCGGAACGCGATGCTCGGGAAGCGCTTTCGGTACCCATCCTTGTCGAAGTCGAGGTCCGCCGAGATGTTCTCGTCCATCTTCGGGTTCACCCGGATGCGGATGAGCGCCACTGCGCTCGACATCGATTCACCGTCTCGATAGAAGGCAACGTTCGCGCCGATGTCGCCTGCGCGCTGGGTATCTCCAACCCAACCTGGCGGCGCTTGCGCGGAGAACGCCCATCCCTCGCCGTAGACGAGGAGTCGATCGAGCTTCGGCTCGTCGCCGGGGGCTCCACCCAGCGACACGGCTGCTGCGGCCAGAGTTAGCAACAGGCTTCCAAGTCCGTTCTTCATCGTCGGGCTAACGTTTGAATTCACCGGCTGGCCGCGTTTTTCGGCCAGTCCGGTGGAATGATGGGTTCGGCTTCATAGTGATGGCCCTGCTTCGCGGCTTGCGTGCCAGAAGGCGACAACATCGAGAAACTTTCCGCGAACGCGGTAGTAGACAAAGTATTGAACTCGGGTCAAGTACAACCTGCGAACAATATCGGGGCGCTTTGTCTCAACCTTGGTGCCGATGCCAGGTTCTTCAACAAGCAAAGCTATGGCGGCCTCTACATCCTTGCGTATTGCTCCCAGGGCGGCAGGCCGATTTTCGGCCCACCATTCTGCCGCTCGTTCGATCTCCCGTTGTGCGCGGGGCTTGATTTGAGCGACGAGAGCCAAGATCAGTCGAATCGTCTAAGCCGGGTGATTAGTTCCTCGGCAGAAATGCCTTCTTCTCGATCTGCTTCATCAAGCGCATCAATTAGCTCTGCTTCCTGCTCGGGCGGGAGCCGTACAACCACTTCATCACCCCGAGCAATGACGGTCACGGTCGTTCCCTCTGGGAGAGAGAGACCTTCTACGACGACCTTGCCGCCAACTATGGTTCCTGAAGCTATTTGCATTTCGTGATACTACTCCACTGCTAGAGAAAGGTGCAACCTGACGCCGAACGTGAAGTTGAGGGGCGCCGCGCATTTGCGGCGTCCCACTCGAACGTAAGGTTAGAACTCATTATTGCGACACGACCATTGGCAAGAGTTCGAGTGCCAAGCCTATCAATAGAAGCGCAATGAGTGCAAGGCGCCAGCGGCGTACCACACTTGGCGTGGAGGCCACGAGCCTGGACCTGCGCGCCAAGACCACCAAGCAAAGCATTACCACCAGCACCACTGCTGCGCCAAGCCACTGGCGACCCGAGAGGACTACGGTGGCCAAAGCGACAACGAGACCCGCGATAGCGATAACAATTCCGGCAAATGACCCTGTGCCATGGAAGGTACCTCCGCATGCCCGGCAAACCGCAGGGAACGCAGGCGCTGCAGATGCGCTGCGAAGGAGGCTAATGGGGGTGCCGCAGTGGGGGCAGTGTGCCATGAGTTCTAACGTTTGAATTCACCGGCTGGCCGCGCCTTTCGGCCAGTCCGGTGGAATGATGGGTTGGGCATCGTATTAGTTGTTACAGGCTTCCGCATGCAACTTCAACCCAAGTGCCCCGATAACTTTAAGAATGGTGTCGAAGCCTGGCTGCGATCACCGGATAGCGCTTTGTACAAGCTTTCGCGGGATAATCCCGCATCACGTGCGACTTGTGTCATGCCTTTTGCGCGGGCAATGTCGCCGAGTGCTTTGGCAATGAATGCGGCATCCCCGTCAGCTTCCTCAAGGCAGGCTTCAAGATAAGCAGCCATTTCCTCTGGGGTTCTGAGATGTTCGGCGACGTCATAGCGAGTGGTAACAGTCTTAGTCATGGTAGCTTACTCCGAAAGATTACGTGCGAGGCGTAAGGCGGTCTTGATATCCTTGGCTTGGGTGCTCTTGTCCCCACCGGCCAGCAGAATGATCAGCTCTCGCCCGCGCTTCTTAAAATACACCCGGTAGCCGGGGCCAAAGTTGATTCGCAATTCCGAGACGCCATCGCCAACGGATTCAACATCTCCGGGGTTTCCAGCAGCAAGCCGCTCGATCCTTGTTTGGACGCGCGCTCTCGCTTGCAGGTCATGCAGGTTGTCGAGCCACTGAGCGAAATCGGCGGTTTTGCGAATTTCAATCATGAAAGCAACTGTAGTCGCACGGCTACACATTGTCAATGCCATACGCTCCGTTTTGAGATGCCCAACGTCAAGGTAAGGGGCGCGGAGCCGCGCTTTTCGGCGGAGCGTCCCTCTTGACCGCCGAGTTAGGGCTTTTTAGGAAAGCCAAAACGTGTTTTAAGCGCATATGCTGCCCCTGGAACGCCAATGAAGATCAGATACATCACGGCATTAAAGACAGAAGGCTCACTTCGCCTGCCCGTCCAAAAAACACCTCCTGTTAATTCGGCGCCTAAATAAACTAGACCCATTATAAAGATAGCGCTACCAATTGAGCTACCAACAAACTGTCTGACACGTCCTTTTGTAAAGCATGCGACAGTAATGAGCAAACAGAATGCACCGAACATGTAGAAGTAAATTGCCTTGTCATTAGGTGGTGCAACCAGAAGCATAACAATGCCAAACAATCCTGAAATAATACCAAGAGTAATTCTAGCCCCGAGGCTCAGCCCTTGGTTAATTGTCTCATTAGCTTGTTCATACATAGGACTACTCCCTTTGCCCTAACGTAAAAGTGAGGGGCTGCGCGCTTTTGCGCAGTCCCTCTCGACTGACGGGTTGGGACTCAACTCACCCATATGCCAATAATGCTGAACGCTGAAACAAGAATCACTAGATAGACATAGAAGCTCCACCCTTGCCATCTTGTGCCGAGACGAACATCAACGTCCGCAAACCACTCTAGTGGCGGAGCAAACTGCTTTTCAATCTCCGACCTATTGTCCTGCTGGAACCGCACTTGAATCTTTCTGTGAGCCAGATACGTTCTATGGTTTTTCTGCAGCAGATAAATCGCCCAGACAAGAAGTAAGAGCACCGCGACGGTGATGACGGTTTTGACCCAACAAGGAGCGGTGAGTGGATTTGACGCGCGACCTGCAAGTGCGTACAGCGTAGTAACCAATCCAGCGTTGACCGCGACGTAAAAAGCAAGGATCTTGGTTGGCCACGAGCGCGTATGCTCTACCTCGACCTTCGCTTGGTCCAGAACGTACTTGTCAATGTCGCTCATTGTCATGCCGTTGAGTCCCAACGTAGAGCTAACCGGCGCGCGCCGCTTTTGCGCGCGTCCGGGTTGAGCGCCGGGTTAGAGCCTATGTCCACGACAACTCCTCTGGCGTTGACACGGACGACTCAGAACCTTCTAGGTACCAACGAAGGCCCGACAAACCCGGCATTTCCGATAAGAGCATGTGAACCTCATGTGCAATTGCTTGGAGGCCAGAAACACCGGTTTCCTTATTACGGCCCCACCTGACGAAATAGGCTTTGGACGGCAACAACAAAATGAGACGCCACTTATGGCGTTGACGCGAAAGGAGAGACAAGACAAATGTTGTGCCGCCGATCTCAACCTCAATCACCCAGCGGGGGATGAACCATCTCCTTACAATCTTTGAAGCGCCAAACTTTTGTCGGAGCTGATCAGACACGAAATGGGCCAACCAATCCGCGCCTTGCGAGAACTCGCCCTCAAAGTATACGCATGGCTCCTTGGTCATGTGCCTGCTCTAACGTCAGAGTTGAGCGACCGCCGCCGACAGTGACGGTCGGGCGCACGAGGCGCTCCCGAATTGCCGCCCAGCGTTGAGCGGAGAAGCGGGGCGGCGGTTCGATTCTCCACCGTCTTGTTCGGCACTATGTCTGTCACAATCTCTTCCATGCCTCACTCACTTCGTAAATCTGAATGCCCTGCGCCTCTGGACGAGCTCGAACATCAGCCTCGGAAAATGGACCGCTCATAGTGCCAGTCTGCACGTCAATAATCATCCAGCCATCCGCATCGCCACGATAAATCGAATGCCGCTCAACCACCATGTAACGACTGGTCCATCCAATCCGAAGCACAGTCCCACCGATAATGCTGCCCCCTCGGATGAATCGTCGTGGCCACTCTTGTGCAAGTAATAACGTCTGGCCATCTTCCCACTGCTCAAGTCGATAATCTCCGGCAACCTTGCGCTGCTGGTCGCATCCTGCTGTGGCAATCACGACAAAGAGCAAAGTTGTTGATATGAGCCAACGCATGTCAGTCGATCTCCGCCGAACGTACAAAGTTGAGCGGCACCCCCGCAGTGCGGGGTGGTGCGCTGCCAACGCGATTTTGAGTTGGCAGCGCCCGCACTAGTGGGGCGCAGCCGCGAGCGATAGCGAAGCGGTGTCCGCTCTGACGAGATGTTCTCCAGCATGGACGGCGGGCCAGTTGCTGGACAGGTGACAGCGCGGATAACTCCAGACCTGCCGGGCCGGCACAACCAATGGGGTTGTCTTTGATCCGCGAAGCGCTGATTCGGCAGACCGCATCAAAGCTCGCTTTATGCGGACGCGCGAAACGCGCTTCGCACGCTATCATTTGACACACCTTTGGCATAGCTGGTTGGACTGACTGGTTGACTTGCGGCATTTACTTCGCGCCTCCGCCGTATATGTCTGGGGAACGTGAAGTATGCCCCAATAAAAGACTTAATCTTTTATCTGGACAGGTGGATAAGTAGCTATCAAGTTGAAGAGCTGTTTTCATTTCAATCGGATAGGTAAATTTATCGCGGCACTTTTCTGAATATTGAAATCAGCAAACACACCTTGGGTTTTCCTGGCTCTATCATGTCCAATCCCCCGAAGTTGCTTGACCAGGTCGTTGCCCGCATTCGCGTGAAACACTATAGCTTGCAGACAGAGAAGTCGTATGTGGGCTGGATTAAACGCTATATTTGGTTCCATCGCAAGCGACACCCATTGGAAATGGGTGCGCCTGAAGTGGAGGCTTTTTTGTCTTACCTTGCCGTAGTTAGATCCGTGTCGGCTTCCACCCAGAATCAGGCAAAAAGCGCACTGTTGTTTCTCTACAAGGAGGTGCTGCTGATTGAATTGCCATGGCTGGACAATATCACGCAGGCGAAGGTTTCCAGGCGCCTGCCCGTGGTGATGACCCGCAATGAGGTGCGGGCGGTGCTTGCCGGCATGGACGGCACGACCTGGTTGATCACCAGTTTGCTATATGGAAGCGGCCTGCGCATCATGGAGTGCCTGCGTTTGCGGGTTAAGGATGTCGAACTGACGCGGGGAGAAATCCTGGTACGTGAAGGTAAAGGGTTCAAGGATAGGGTAACCATGCTCCCGGCGTCGCTGGTGCAGCCCATCAAACTGCATCTGGAGCGGGTGAAGGCGTTGCATGAGAAGGATCTGCAGGAAGGCCACGGCGAGGTGTACATGCCTTATGCGCTGGATAAAAAGTATCCCGGTGCGGGCAAGTCGTGGGGATGGCAATATGTGTTCCCGTCGCACAACCTTTCTGTCGATCCGCTTTCACGAGTGGTACGCCGCCATCATGCCGATGCAAAGGCTATCCAGCGCACAATGAAAAGAGCGGTGCGCGATGCCGGAATAAACAAGCTGGCGACACCGCACACGTTCCGCCATTCCTTCGCTACGCATTTGCTTGAGTCTGGATACGATATCCGCACCGTGCAGGAACTGCTTGGCCATGCCGATGTTTCGACCACGATGATCTACACCCACGTATTGAACAAGGGCGGCAAAGGGGTGGTCAGCCCGCTGGATCGTTGAGGCGTTCGGGAAAGATGGCTCTCGATGTTGGGGTCGCAAGCCCGTTCACGCGCCTCGCCGGCTGATCTCCTGGAACAGCTGCAGCCGGCGCGCGTCGATCTTTCCGGCTTCCGCCGCCTTGCGCAATGCACAGTCCGGCTCATGCAGGTGATGGCAATCGTGGAAGCGGCACTGCCCGCGGTAGGGGGCGAATTCGATGAAGCCTTCCTCGATGTCGCCGAAGGTCAGATGGTGCAGGCCGAACGCCTGCACGCCGGGGCAGTCGATCAACTGGGTGTCGGTATCCAGGTGATACATCTGTGCGCGGGTGGTGGTGTGCTTGCCCGAGTCCAGCACCGATGAGATCTCGCGTGTGGTTGCCCGTGCATCGGGCAGCAGGGCATTGATCAGTGTGGACTTGCCCATTCCGGACTGGCCGACCAGCACACTGGTGTGGTGTTGCAGGAATGGACGGAGCGGCGCGGCGGTTTCGGTGGCGCTCAATTCCAGCACGGTATAGCCGATGGCGCGATAGGGTCGCAACTGCGCGCGCGCGGAATCCGCCGGCAGGTCACACTTGTTCAGGATGATCAGCGGACGCAACTGCTGGTCGTGCGCGGCGACCAGGCAGCGCGCCAGCAATTCGTCATTGAATGAAGGTTCGGTGGCGACGACGACGACGAGTTGCGAGACGTTTGCTGCGATGAGTTTCTCGCGATGGGCGACCGAGCGGTAAAGCAGGGAATTGCGCGGCAGGATCTTTTCGATCACCGCATGTCCATCCGATGTCGGTTTCAGTTCAACGAAATCGCCGCAGGCCACTTCGCTTTTCTTGCCGCGCGGGACGCATTCGGTCCTGCTTCCGTCAGCCTGTTCCGCCAGGTAATGGCGACCGTAGGCTGCGACGATCCGGCCCTTGAAGGTTGGATTCAATGTTCAGCCCGGATTGAAGACTGTACTGCAGTTGCAGATGACACAGGGAGATTCGAACTGGCGCACCGTTCTTCTCTGTGATCTCTGTGGGCGGTTTTGGTTTTAAATCCTGAATAGCGCATCCACTTTCGCGGCACAGATGAAATCGTTCTCCGACAGGCCGCCGATCGCGTGCGTGGTGTATTCCACGCGGCATTTGTTGTAACCGACAGTCATGTCCGGATGGTGATCTTCCCGGTGCGACAGCCATGCCACCGCGTTGACGAACGCCATGGTCTGGTAATAGTTCTTGAACTCGTAGATCTTGCCGATCAGCTGGTCATATTGCACCCAGCCTTCGAGCTGCTTCATCAATTCGCCGATCTCGTTTTGCGTGAGCGGCGGTACGCCGCCTTCGCAGGGCTTGCACTGCTTGTTGGTCAGGTCGCAAACGGTTGCCATGGCGTCCTCACTCGAACTTGTAGTAGTTCTGGTTCAGGTAGGCGCCCAGGTCCTGTTCGTTTTGCGGCGTCAGGTCTATGCCGGCAGCGCCGCTGCACACATGGAAGCGCGCGATCAATTGCTCCGGGCTGTTCACGATGCGGCCGGGACGGGTGAAGATGCCGCTGCCGTCGCCGCCGACCTTGCCGATGTGGCAACTGTCGCACTTGTCATTCACGAACAGTTTCTTGCCCACTTCGGCATCGCCGGTCGGGAAAGGATTGGCCAGCGCGCTGCCGGCGATCAGGGACAATAGAACAAAGGCTGGGAATTTCATCGAGATTCTCCTTTACGTGGTTTGCAATCTCGCGATCCGCACCGGGGCGGGCGGATGCGAGTCATAGAATACAGAATACAACGGATCGGGGGTCAGCGTGGCGGCATTGTCCTGGTACATCCTGACCAGTGCGGTGGCCAGATCGCGCGCATTGGTGTTCTGGGCGGCATAGGCGTCCGCCTCGAACTCGTGCTTGCGCGAATAAGCCGAGGTTAGCGGGTGCAGCAAAAAGCCGAATACCGGCAGCACCATGAAGAACAGCAGCAGGGCAAGCGCGGTGGTGGCGCTGAAGGTGCCGGTCCAGTGCGGGATGATTACGCCCAGGCCTCGGAAGAACCAGTCGGCCAGCATCAATTGCGCCAGCAGCCACAGGAACGCCAGGCTCAGAACAAAGCTGATGGCAATGCGTTTGATTACGTGGTGGCGCTTGAAATGGCCAAGCTCGTGCGCCAGCACCGCTTCGATTTGGCTGGGCGACAGCCGCGACAACAGTGTGTCGAAAAAAACGATGCGCTTGGTCTTGCCGAAGCCGGTGAAATAAGCGTTGCCATGTGAGCTGCGCTTCGAGCCGTCCATCACGAACAGACCGCTTGCGGTGAAGCCGCATTTTTTCAGCAGGCTTTCGATCCGAGCCCTGAGAGACTCATCCTGCATTGGCTGGAATTTGTTGAACAGCGGCGCGATGAACGACGGATAGATAATGAGCAGCAGCAGATTGAATAGCACCCACACCACCCACACATACTGCCACCAGTCATCGCCCATGCGTTCCATCAGCCAGAGCACCCCATACAACAGCGGCAGGCCGAGAATGGCGGCCAGCAGCAGGCCTTTAACGACGTCCAGCAGATAGAGTGCCGGTGTCATCTTGTTGAAGCCGTAGCGCGCTTCGATGACAAAGGTGCGGTACAGGCTGAACGGCATTTCCAGCAATCCGGAAATCAGCAGCACGGTCACGATGATGGCCATGCCCTGGTAGATCGGCGAGACGAAGAATTGCGGCCAGATCGACGCAATCTTCTGAATGCCGCCGCCCAGCGTGAAACCCCACAGCACGACTGCCTCAAACACTGCTTCGAGCATGGAAAGACGTGTCCTGGAACTGGTGTAATCGGCGGCCTTCTGGTGCGCGGCAAGGTTGACACTCCGGTCGAAGGGAGCGGGTACTTCGGCGCGATGCGCCTTGATATGCGACAGGTGGCGCTGTGCCAGCCACAATTTGGTCACGGTCGTCAGCAACAGCGCAGCGATAAATATTTTGGTAAACAGGAACGGGGTCATTTGTACTGAATTCGGATGGCAGTGCCGTGCCGCTGTATGACACAATATGCGCTCGACAGTTCTGGACACAATCGGAATTATGGCACAAAACCCGAATCACCTCGTATGGCTGGACATGGAAATGACCGGTCTCAATCCGGACAGTGACCACATTATCGAAGTGGCCATGGTGATCACCGACAGCCAACTGGAAACGGTGGCCGAGTCCCCGGCGCTGGTCGTGCATCAACCGGACAGCGTGCTGGATGCCATGGACTCCTGGAACAAATCGACGCACGCCAAGTCCGGCTTGATCGACAGGGTCAAGGCCGCGATCCTGGATGATGCGGAGGTGGAAGCACAGATGCTGGAATTCCTCAAGGAATATGTGCCGGCCAGCACCTCGCCGATGTGCGGGAATTCAATCTGCCAGGATCGCCGCTTCATGGCGCGCAGGATGCCGCAACTGGAAGCCTATTTCCACTACCGCAACCTCGATGTGAGCACGCTCAAGGAACTGGCCAAGCGCTGGAAACCGGAAGTCGCTCAGGGGATCAAGAAACATGGCAAGCATGAAGCCCTGGCGGATATCTATGAATCGATCAGCGAGATGAAGTATTACCGCGATAATTTCCTCAAGCTGTGAGCGCAGCACCCGTCTCCTGCGCGATGGCCGGGTTGCTGGTCGATCAATGAACATGCCCCATCTGCTGGTTGATATTTCCGCCCATGGCTTTGGCCACGTCAGCCAGACTGCGCCGGTGGTGAACGAACTGGCGCGGCGTGTTCCTGGCCTGCGCGTGACGCTGCGCTGTGCAGCGCCGCTGGAACTCCTGCGGCAGCGCTTTGACTGTGAATTCGAGTGCCTTCCGGTTGCGCTCGATTTCGGCATGAAGATGGCGAATGCAGTGGATGTGGAAATCGAGGCCAGTGCTGCTGCCTATCGCACGTTGCATGCGAACTGGAATGAGCGGGTGCAACAGGCTGTGGAACAGATGCGCGCCTTGAAGCCCGATCTGCTGTTGGCCAATGTTCCCTATCTGTCGCTGGCAGCGGCGCGGGTTGCCGGCGTGCGCAGTGCTGCGATGTGTTGCCTGAACTGGGCGGATATTTACCGCCATTACTGCAACGGCGAAGCGGACAGCGCCGCGATCCATGCGCAGATGCTGGCCGCCTACAACAGCGCCGGGATTTTCCTCAAAGTGCAGCCCTCCATGCCTATGCCGGATCTTGGGAATGCGCAAATCATCGGGCCGATCGCCCAGGTCGGGCGCAACCGGCGTGCACAGATTGAAGCTGTCTTACTCCTTCCCCCTGGCAGGGGGAGGGTTGGGAATGGGGAAACCCGGCGGGAAGATGGAGTCCCGACCCCCTCCCCAGCCCTCCCCCCGCCAGGGAGCGGACTGGATCAGGATGGAGTGGCTGTGTCCAAGGCAAATGGTCCCGCCGACAAACTTGTCCTCGTCGCCATGGGCGGCATCGAATTCCGCCTGCCGATGGAAGACTGGCCGCGCCTCGACGGCGTGCGCTGGCTGGTGCCGCAGTCATGGAACATCGCGCGCGACGACATGGTCGCTTTCGAGCCATTAAACCTTCCATTCGGCGATTTGCTCGCCTCGTGCGATGCCGTGCTGACCAAGCCCGGCTACGGCACCTTTGTCGAAGCAGCCTGCGTCGGCGTGCCGGTGTTGTATGTCTCGCGCCGCGACTGGCCGGAAGAGCCGTACCTGGCGCAATGGCTGGAGCAGAATGCCGTGTGCTGCGTGGTGGAACGCGGTCGCCTTTACGACGGAGACCTTGAAGGTGTGCTGCGGGATATGTGGTCGCAACCACGACCGCCTGTGCCGGTTGCGAGCGGCGCAGAAGAGGCGGCGGAGATATTGGCGGGGATGTTCTAGCGCATCCGGCATATGCCCGGGCAACCAATCCCGTCCTTGCCGAATTTCCGTTCGCCCTGAGCGTAGCGAAGCGAAGTCGAAGGGCCGCCGTCATTAGCGCGGATGTGGGAATTCGGTCAAGAACAAAACCGCCGGGGTGGCCCGGCGAATTTGCTTCCCATTTCAGATCTGCAATTTGCGCGCAACGCGCAAACCGACCTACTGCTTCGCTCCCAGCGCCAGCGCCCTCAACCGGCCCTGCTCCAGTTCCGCGTTGTCCGGCTGGTCCAGCCACCCGTGCAGGTTGTCCAGAACGAGGTCGGTGAGCATGTGGATCCAGTCGTCGCGCTCGTTGAGGCAAGGGATGTAGTGGTATTCGCCGCCGCCTGCGTGCAGGAAATCCTCGCGCACTTCCATGTTGATTTCTTCCAGCGTTTCCAGGCAGTCGGCCACGAAGCCGGGACAGACTACGTCCACGCGCTGGGTCTTTTGCTTGCCCAGTTCCTGCAGCGTGGCGGCGGTGTAGGGCTGCAGCCATTCAG
This sequence comes from uncultured beta proteobacterium, assembly GCA_963782385.1. Classification (GTDB taxonomy): domain Bacteria; phylum Pseudomonadota; class Gammaproteobacteria; order Burkholderiales; family Gallionellaceae; genus CAVXFS01. Next base: position 733,136 of record CAWAJO010000003.1, on the reverse strand, counting down.
CCTTGCCGAAGCGCGACTGGAATGTGATCAGGTATTGTCCCCTGTTCAGCCCCAGGGCTTCGGCGATCAGGCGCCCGCTCTTCTGGCATTCGCAGTGGTAGGGGTCTCCCTTGTCCAGGGTAAAGCGCGGCAAGCCGTGGAAGCTCATCACCAGTTTGTCGGGTTGCCCGTGCACCATCCAGTAGTCGCGGATGTTCTGCGCAACCGCCCGGATGTAACCGGGATGGTCATGGAAGTGCTTGATGGTGCGCACTGCCGGGGCGCTGCGCATCTGCTGCAGTTCGCTGAAGACCACGTCGCAGGCGGTGGCCACGGTGCTGGCGGCGTATTGCGGATACATCGGCAGCAGCAGGATGCGCTGGCAGTTCTGCTCCCTCAGTTTGTGCAGCACGCTGGGTATCGAGGGATTGCCATAGCGCATCGCGTAGTCCACCACGATGCCCTTGGCCCTCTCGCCGAGGTAACCCTGCAGCAGCGCAGTCTGGCGCTCGGTGTGCACCTTGAGCGGTGAGCCTTCCGGCATCCAGATGCTGGCATATTTCTTCGCCGATCTCTGCGGGCGCGTATTGAGGATGACGCCATTGAGGATCAGCCACCAGATGGCCCTTGGAATTTCCACCACACGCGGATCGCCGAGGAATTCTTTCAGGTAACGGCGCACCGCCTGCGCATCGGGCGCATCCGGTGTGCCGAGGTTGATTACCAGTACAGCGGTCCTTTCGGGCGTGCCATGGGTGAATGACGGTTCGATCTTGTAGGGCATGATTATTCTTTTTGCTCGGGTCTATGCTGGGTTGATTATTATTTGCCAGACGCACGATGCGCGCCTGATCCCCTAATGCTGCGACAGCGCATTGCCGAGCAGTTTGGCGGTGATATCCACGATTGGCACCACCCTTTCATATTCCATGCGCTTCGGCCCGATCACCGCCAGGGTGCCGATGACCTGTCCGCTGCTGGCGTAGGTCGCGCTGACCACGCTGCACTCATCCAGCCCGGCCAGCCCGGATTCGTTGCCGATGAAAATGTGCACGCCGGGCGCGTGGCGGCTGGCATCCAGCAGTTTCAGCAACTCGGATTTCCGCTCGAACACGTTGAACAAATTGCGCAGGCGGTTCATGTCGGCGGACAGATCCTGCACATGCAGCAGGTTGCGCTCGCCGCTGATTACATAATCATCCTGCTGGCGTGCCATGACGTCATCTCCTGCGGCGATGACTGCTGACATCAGCGCGGTCATGTCTTGGCGCAGCTGGTACAGTTCGCTTTGCACGCGTTGCCGGATTTCCGGAAACGCACAGCCGGTGTAATGCTGGTTGATGAAATTTCCCGCCTCCACCAGTTGCGCCTGGGAGTAATCCATGTCGGTAAGCAGCACCCGATTCTCCACCTGGCCGTCCGGCATCACGATGATCAGCAGGATCTTCTTCTCCGACAAGCGCAGGAATTCGATCTGTTGCACCGAGATCGAGGAGCGCTTGGGCGTTGCCACGACACCTGCAAAATGCGTCAGTTCAGACAGCAGGGTGGAAGCCTGCATCAACAGGCGCGAGGGGTTGTCCGGCTGCAACTGGAATTGCAGATGTTGCACGCTGACCGTATCCAGCGGCTGCAACACCATCAGCGTGTCAATGAACAGGCGGTAGCCAAGCGCGGTCGGAACCCGTCCGGCGGAAGTGTGCGGGCTGGAGACCAGCCCCATTTCTTCCAGATCGGCCATCACGTTGCGAATAGTTGCGGAGCTGACATCCAGCCCGGAAAATTGCTGCAGCGCACGCGATCCGACCGGGTGGCCGTCGCTGATATAGCGTTCCACCAGGGTTTTGAGCAGGATTTGCGCGCGGTCGTTGAGCATGTGTCCTATCCGATTACTTCGCAACATTCTACCATTGCTGCTTTGTCAATAATCGGACGATATGGTTTAATCGCCGGCATGAAATTTCCCTTCAAAATTGTTGCGCTGGTCGGCAAGTTCAATACGCCGGAAATCACCGAGCCCTTGCTGCATCTGGCTGCCTTTATGTCCGGCCGGGGTGTGACGGTGGTGGTGGACGGGATTACCGCGGAACATCTTGGCAAGCATGACTACCGCGTCCTGGAATTGGCGGAAATGGAGAATGTGGTCGATCTGGCCGTCGTGCTGGGTGGAGACGGCACCCTCCTGAACGTCGCGAGCAAACTTGCGCCTTTCGGCATTCCGCTGGTCGGGGTGAATCAGGGGCGGCTGGGCTTCCTCACCGATATTTCCATGGAAACCATGCTTCAGACCATTGGCGCGATGCTGGATGGAGAGTTCGTCACCGAGCAGCGCCTTTTGCTGTCAACGCACATCCTGCGCGCCGAACAGGAAGTTTACGGCGCGCTGGCATTCAATGAGATCGTGGTGCATCGCGACAGCGTCAGCAGCATGATCGAATTCGAGGTGCGGATCGACGGCGACTATTTGTATTATCAGCGCGCCGATGGCCTGATTGTGGCAAGCCCGACCGGCTCGACTGCCTACGCGCTTTCTGCCGGCGGCCCGATCCTGCATCCCAGCCTGGATGTCATCGAACTGGTTCCCGTCTGTCCGCACACCCTCAGCAATCGTCCGATTGTGGTGAAAAGCGATGCGGTGATCGAGATCCTGATCCATCGCGCCAGTTCGGTGCGCGTGCGGGTTGACGGCCATTCCCATTTCGACTTGAACGACGATGACCGGATAGAGGTGAGCCGCTACCAGCAGACCGCGTGCCTGCTGCATCCGGTCGGGCACAGCTATTACCATACCCTGCGCGAAAAGCTGCTGTGGAACAAATTCTTCTGATGAATGCCTCTAAAAATCCATATTTCATTCCAACAGCTGCGCCGCGAAAGAAATCCCTTGCTTGCATACCACTCCATATGCGGTGCCGCGGGATCTTTTCCGCGCCTTGTAATTGGGCGAACTCTGAATTTTTTGAGGCGCCCAAATGTTGAAGTTTCTTAGTATCCGCGATTTTGTCATCGTTGATTTCCTGGAACTCGAATTTTCCCGGGGTTTCACCGCGTTGACCGGCGAGACCGGCGCCGGCAAATCCATCCTGATCGACGCACTGACGCTGGCACTGGGCGAGCGCGGCGATGCAGGCATGGTGCGCAGCGGTTGCGAGCGCACCGAGATCAGTGCGGAATTCGATATCGGCGGCTTGCCGCCTCTGCAGGACTGGCTGCGCACGCATGACCTGCAAGGCGATGACAGCGCGTGCCTGCTGCGGCGCGTGCTGGATGCCAGCGGGCGCTCGCGCGGTTTCATCAACGGGCGCAGCGTTACGATGCAGCAACTGCGCGAAGCAGGCGAGCGGCTGCTCGACATCCACGGCCAACAGGCGCATCAATCCCTGCTGCGAACCGACGCCCAGCGTGATTTGCTGGACGGCTATGCCGGACAGGCAAGTGCGGCGCAAACGGTGGAGCAATCGTTCCGCGACTGGCAGGCATTGCAGCGCAGGCGCACGCAACTGGAGCAGAACGCCGACGCCGCGGCTGCGGAGCGTGAGCTGTTGTCATTCCAGCAGCGCGAACTCGGCAACCTGAATTTCACTGCAGCGCAATGGAATGAGTTGCAGATCGACCATGCGCGCCTGTCGCACGCGGCCAGTTTGCTGGAAACCGCGCAGTTCGGGATGGAAATTCTGGGCGAGTCCGAAGGCGCGTGCCTTGCGCAACTGCATGCGCTGCTGACCCGGCTGCGCGCGGGAATCGAATTCGATCCCGCACTGCGCGATATACTTGACATGCTGGAAAGCGCGCAGAATGAATTGCAGGAAGCGGTCTATGCTTTGCGCCATTACCGGGAAAAACTTGACATCGATCCGGCATTGCTGCGCGAGCAGGAACAGCGCATCGCCGACGTCGTGGAGTTGGCGCGCAAATACCGTGTGGCGCCGGAGCAGTTGACAGACGCCCAGCGGCGCATCGATGCCCGCCTCGATGAACTGGGCGGCCATGCCGACCTGGATGCACTGGCGCGGCAGGAAGCGGCGGCGCAGGAAAGCTATCATGGCGCTGCAAGCAAACTGAGTGCCGCGCGCCAGCAGGCAGCGCATAAGCTGTCGCAGGAAATAACCGCGGCGATGCAGGATCTGGCGATGCCGGGCGGCAGTTTTGCCGTGCTTCTGGCACCGTTGTCCGGGGGCAATGCACACGGGTTGGAGACGATCGAATTCCAGGTTGCGGCCAATCCCGGTTCGCCGTTGCGCAGTCTGGCGAAAGTCGCTTCCGGCGGGGAACTGTCGCGCATCGGCCTGGCCATTCAGGTCGCCGCGCTGAAGGTGGCCATTGTGCCTACGCTGATCTTCGACGAGGTAGACAGCGGCATTGGTGGGCGCGTGGCGCAGATCGTCGGGCAACTGCTCAAGCGTTTGGGGCAGCGCCATCAGGTGATTTGCGTGACGCATTTGCCTCAGGTCGCGGCGGCGGCGGATGTCCAATGGCAGGTTAGCAAATCCGAGCGCGATGGCGCGACCCTGAGCCGCATCCGGGTCCTCGATACGGACCAGCGGGTGGAGGAGATCGCACGCATGCTGGGCGGGCTGAAGATTACCGAGACCACGCGAAAACATGCCGCGGAAATGTTGGGCACGGCGGCTTGATGTATCATGTGCCCGTGTTGTGAAAGGCATACCCGGATGCGCTTCAAGATCATCATCGTTTCAATCCTGCTGGCTTCCTGCAGCGACATGGCGTTGCCCAAGCTGGGTTCACTGAGTCCGTACCATATACCGGTGCGCCAGGGCAACCTGGTCACGCGTGAAATGCTGGACCAGGTCAGGGTGGGCATGCCTGGCGCGCAAGTCCGCGCCATCCTTGGCACGCCGCTGGTCCAGGATCCCTTTCATGCCAACCGCTGGGATTACGTGTATCGCCTGAAGCAGGGCGGCAAGCTGCTGGACATGCAGCGCCTGACGCTGTATTTCGAAAACGACAAGCTGGCGCGCATCGATGACCGCCACATGCCCAACCAATCCATGGCGACCAGGCCGGATGCCGGGATGAAGGAAGAATGAACATGGACAGGATGAAGGTGGCGATAGCGGGAAGCGCCGGCCGCATGGGCAGGACACTGCTGGAAGCGATGGCGAGGTCGGACGATCTCGCATTGCACGCGGCGCTGGAGCAGGCATCCAGCCCGCACCATGGAAAGGATGTTGCAGAGTTTGGTGGGCAGCGCGGGGTCGCCATCCTTTCCGATATGGAATCCGCACTGTCAGGCGCGGATGTGTTGATCGACTTCACCCAGCCTGAAGGCACGATGCGTCATCTGGATGTTTGCCGCCGTCTCGGCGTGAACATGGTCATCGGCACCACCGGATTGACACCGCAGCAGAAGGCACAACTGGGTGCTGCGGCGCAAGACATCGGCATCGTGTTGGCACCCAACATGAGCGTGGGCGTAAACCTTATTTTCAAATTGCTGGAAACCGCTACGCGCGTGCTGGCGCAGGGCTACGATATCGAGATCATCGAGGCGCATCATCGCCACAAGGTGGATGCGCCTTCCGGCACTGCGCTCGGCATGGGCGAAGTGATCGCCAAGACGCTGGGCCGCGACCTGGCGCAATGCGCGGTATACGGACGCGAGGGTGTCACCGGCGAGCGTGATCCCTCCACCATCGGTTTCGCCAGCGTGCGCGGCGGCGACATTGTCGGCGACCACACCGTGTTGTTCGCGGGCACCGGCGAACGCATCGAGATCACTCACAAAGCCGGCAGCCGCGCCACTTTCGCGCTGGGTGCGTTGCGCGCCGCGCGTTTTCTTGGAAGCAATGCGGCGGGTATGTATGATATGCAGGATGTGCTGGGGTTGAAATGACCCAAGAATCGGCAGCATGAGTCAACTGCATGCTGACCGTGTGGCCTGATCATTCTCGATTGTTCAAGTCCGCAGGCGAAAAGCCGCGCGAACACGGAAAGACAATCCCAAGTGCCTTTACGACCAGCAATTGCGCCGGCTGCGCCAGTTTGTCCGGGTTATCCTTTAGGTACTTGGCGACAACTGCAGCTTCGTCGCGCAGCGTAACACCGGCCGGGGGACAGTAATAAATGCCCTGGAAGGATCCTGCGACCCCTGCCAGATATCCGATGTAGACTCCTGCCCCGACTTGATCCACGCCGGCTTGGCCTTCCTTGACGGCTTCACCCGCATCCGCAAAGCGCTTCAAATCGGCTCCGCTATAGAATTCGGCAGGGGTCGCATTTGAAACAGCCAGCAAGACTACCAGTGCACAGAGGAATTTCATGATCTTCCCTGAATTGCCGATTAAGCCTGATTGGCGCCGGGCATTGCAACGCCGATATGCAACGCCTTGGCGGAACTGGACGGGAGTGCATCCAAGTCGTCATCGACTCCGATCCTGAAGCCCATGGATATAAGCATATTGAGAATCTTGTGTAAACGGAATTCGGTTTGATGTTTAGCCTGGTCTTGAGGTTTGGGGCAAAAGCAACAGGAACAGCATACTGCTAACCGACGGTTTACACGAAATTTTACATCGACACTTGTTATCGAATTTCTGTAGACAACTGAAGTGATGGGAATTTTATTTCTGCGCGAAGCCCTGTGCGACTTGCCACGCCTGGAATCTGTCAGGATTTTTTACACTGACAACAGCTAATACGACTTTGGTACTACATTAGCACACAATAGGTGAAAGAGGATTTCTATGCGTTTTTAGTGCGTTATGCGAAAACTATTGGACATGGTACGTATCTTGCGAAGAGCTCAGCAGAACCTGGCTTTGCGCTGGTTCGGTGTAGTTTTGCGGACCTTCTGTTAATTATTATAGGTGGAGATAATCATGAACAAGATGAATAAAACGCTAATCGCGACAGCCATAGCGCTCGCTTTCGGCAGTTCGACAGTAGCTTTGGCAAATCCAACCAATACGGCAACGAATTCGGCCCAGAACCAAACGGCAACGGTCTCTGCAACCGCTGACCACAGTGGCACCGCAGCCAGTGAGGGTTCCACATCGAATAGCAATAGCCAAAATACCGACAACTCAAATCAGGGGAATAATTCCAACAATCCCAATAATACGTCTCAGTATGCCGACCAAAGCAACAACTCTGATCAGTACAACAACAAGAGTACGAACACCACCACGACGAATACCACTTCAGTTACCGCGCAAACCAACTTGACCGGTACGGTGCAGAATAACACCGTCAGCGGCATTGGCAACCAGGGTGGTACGGGTGGCTCGGCCGGCAACGGTGGCAACGGCGGCAACGGCGGCAGTTCAACCATACAGGAAACGGGCAGTTCGGCATCAGCTGGCAACGGTGCATCCGGTGGTTCGGGCGCTGCGGGTAGCGCGACGGCCTCGAGCGGCAATGCTACCGGTGGCAGCGGCGGCAGCGGTGCGGCCGGCGGCAGTCTGACCTCAACGGCAACGGCAGGCGACAGTTCCGGAGGCAACGGCGAAGATGGCGGATCGGGCGGTGACGGCGCTCTAGGCGGCGCCGGCAACGGCGGCGCAGGTAACGGCGGAAGCGGCGGCAACGGCGGCGCGAGCGGCCCTGCGACCAGCGGCGCGGGCGGAAGCGGCGGCGGGAGCGGCCCCGCAACGGGCGGCGCGGGCGGATCGGGCGGTAACAATGGCAACGCGACAGGCGGCAATGGCGGCGCAGGCGCAGCCAGCGGAATCGCCACCGGAGGCAGTGGTGGTGCGGGCGGCAACACTGGAAACGCTAGCGGTGGCAGCGGTGGCAGCGGCGGCAGCAGCGGTAATGCGAACGCCGGTGCGGGAACCGGTGGAGCTGGCGGCAGTGGCGGATCGGGCGGCACGGGCGGAAACAGCGGACAAGCCGGCCCGAGCAATGGCGGTACCGTGACAGGCGGCTCCACTGCGGATACGACGGGTGGAGCAGGATCAGGCGGTTCGGCTGGCCCATCCACGGGCGGCTCGGGTCAGGGTGGCTCGAATAGCAACACGACCGGTGGTTCCGGCTCCAGCGGAAACGCGACGAGCAGCAATGACGGCAGTGGTACCGGCGGCAACACCGGATCAGCAGACGGCGGGTATGGCAATGGTGGCAGTGCCGGCCCCTCAACCGGAGGCGCGGGCACCGGCGGCTATGCCGGCCCAACAACGGGCGGAAGTGGTACCAGCGGCAACGCAGGGGCCAGCACGGGCGGCAGCGGCACGGGCGGTGCTACGGGCTCGGCCAACGGTGGAGAAGGAGAAAGTACTAATTTTGGTACAGCAAACGGTGGCGCCAGCACCAGCGGCATTACCGGCTCAGCTGACGGCGGCCAGGGCATCGGCGGTGCTGGGGGCGCAGCGACCGGTGGCGCGGGTGCGGGCGGTACGGCCGGCGCAGCGACTGGCGGCGCGGGCTCCAGCGATGCCAATGGCACATCTAACGGCGGCAGCGGTACGAGTGGTGGTGCAGGTGCTTCGACCGGCGGCCAGGGAACAGGTGGAGGCAATGGCCCAGCGACTGGCGGCAGCGGAACCAGCAGCGTTGCCGGTGGATCGACCGGCGGCCAGGGCAGCAGTGGTGCTGCCGGCGCATCCACGGGTGGAAGTGGGTCGACTGGTGCGGTTGGTTCAGCGACAGGCGGCAGCGGCGCCAGCAGTAATTCGGGTGGCGCTGACGGTGGCGCGGGTGCGGGCGGTTTTGCCGGTCCGTCTACCGGCGGTTTAGGATCACAAGGGAACGCTGGTCCGTCCAACGGAGGCGGTGGTGGCAGCAGTTCCAGCGGATCATCGAGCGGCGGTTCGGGCGCGGGTGGTCTTGGTGGCTATGTTAATGGTGGCGCGGGTTCCGGCGGTGCTGCCGGCCCATCCAATGGCGGTCAAGGGACCGGGGGTCTTGGTGGCCCATCCACGGGCGGCAGCGGTTCGGGCGGTACTAACGGATCATCAACTGCCGGATCGGGTGCGGGCGGTTCTGCGGGTCCGACTGGCGGCGGTACTACGACTGCCGGCAGTTCAGGTGGTAGCAGTTTACCCCTTGCAACAGGAGGCTCGGGCGGGGCGGCCGCCGGCAATGGCGGCAACGGCACGACGGGAACTTCAACCGGCGGTGGCGCAGGCGGTACCGGCTCAACTACCGGCGCATCCGGCACGAGTAGTGCGGGTGGCGGAACCGGTGGCAATGCGAGCGGACCCTTTACGGCCGGAGCCGGGACAGGTGGCGCCTCAGGCAACAGCTCGGGAGGAAGTGGCACGGGTGCGAGCGGTACGAGCACATCCGGTGCCGGTACCGGCGCATCCGGCACCAGCACTGCGGGTGCGGGCTCGGGAGGGGCAGGTGGCAACCCGTTATCTACTGGTGGTGCGGGTGCGGCTGGCTCAAGCACGACTGCCGGCACCGGCGGAGCAGGTAGCAGCACTTCAGGTGCGGGCACCGGTGCGGCAGGCGGAACCAATACTTCCGGCGCCGGAACGGGTGCGGCAGGAAGTGCCTCCTCGGGCGGTGCAACCGGCGGTGCGGCGGGTAGCAGCACTTCGGGCACCGGCACGGGTGCGGCAGGTGGCGCCTTGACGGCAGGTACCGGTACGGGGGCAGCAGGCTCCAATACTTCTGGCGCAGGCACGGGCGGCGCGGCAGGCAACAGTACTTCCGGTAGCGGTACGGGTGCAGCAGGCGGAACCAATACTGCAGGCGCAGGAACGGGTGCGGCCGGCAGCAATACCACGGGTGCAGGGACGGGTGCAGCGGGTACCAGTACGGGTGGTAGCGGCACGGGTGCAGCAGCCGGTACCTTGACATCCGGAACCGCCACGGCGGGTGCGGGGGGTACCAACAGTTCAGGTACAGGAACCGGTGCGGCGGGCGGAACCAACACCGCTGGGTCCGGCACTGGCGCGGCTGGAACCAGCACCTCCGGTTCGGCTAGCGGTGGTGCAGCGGGAGCCAGCACGGGCGGAGCAGGCACTGGTGCAGCCGGTAGCAGCACTTCGGGTGCGGGTACCGGTGCGGCAGGCGGAACCAACACGGCCGGGGCTGGCACAGGCGGCGGAAGCAGCACGGGTACTTCCGGCGCAGGCACGGGTGGAGCGGCTTCTGCTTCGGCTGGCGCGGGTAGTGGTGCAGCCGGAACCAGCACGGGCGGATCCGGGACGGGCGCAGCGGCTAGCGCTACCGCGGGTGCCGCGACCGGCGCCAACGGTGGAACCAGCACCAGTGGCCAGGCAACAGGCGGAGTTGGCGGTGCAGGGGCTGGTGGAGCAACAGGCACCGGTGGAGCCGCAACCAGCGGTATCTGGCGGAGCAGGGGCCGGTGGCGCAACGGCGACTAACAACGGTGGTGCTGGCGGTGCCGGTGCAACCGGGACCAGTGGTGCCGGAGGGTCGGGTGCCGCAGGCGCAGCAGCGGCCAACACCAGCGGCTCCGGTGCAATTGGCGCAGCCGGCACAAGCACTGGCGGCAACGGTGCGGCTAGCGGGGCAGCCACGAGCGGAGCGGGTGGCACGGCGGCGGCCGGTGGAACCGGTACCGGCGGCACGGGTACCGGCGCAGCAGGTGGCTCCGGTGGCTCAGGTGGCGCAGGTGGCTCGGGTGGTGCAGGTGGCTCCGGCGGCAGTGTGACGACAAGCGGAAACGCTGGTGGCGCGGGCGGTAATGGCGCAGCCGGTGGTAACTCCACAAGCGGCAATGGAACTGCCAACGGCAACGGCGGCAACGGCGGCAACGGCGGCCTGGGTGGAAATGCTGCAAGCGGCGATACGCTTGCAACGGCCACAACCGGCAATGGTGCGGCGGGCGGTACGGGCGGCAATGCCGACGGCGGCAGTGCCGGCACTTACAATGCCTCCAACACCCTGGCTGGCAGCGCATTCTCCGGTGCGGCAGGTATCACGACTGTAAGCCAGAACACCGGCGCAAATGCTCTGATCCAACAGGGCGTAACGGTGCAGGCTAACGTTACCGTAACACCGTAGCAAGGCGGCGTGTATTTCCCCCGGGGGATGCGCAACAACAGCGCATCTCCCGGGCTTTTTCACGACGAAGAGGCGTAAGCCATGAGACTCACAAACCATTCTTTCACTGTCGCGTGCCTGCTGTTCGCATGCGCACAGATGATGGCGGCACCGGCCCTTGCCGATGATGTCGGCACGATACCGACAGCGCCACGGATGGCAACGTCAGGGATTTCGACGTTTGGCGATCAGGTCACAGACGCCGATCTTTCGAAGTATCGCGGCGGTTCAGCACTGCAAATAAGCGAAATGAATCTGAATAGCAATCTCAATAACAACCAGGCAATCGACAATATTACCGGCAGCAACTTTGTGACCCAGGACGCTTTTTCCGGCGCCAGCGGTTTTTCCACCGTAGTACAGAATTCAGGCAACAACGTCATCATTCAGAATGCCACGATCCTGAATATCAGCCTGCATTAGCGCACCCATGAAGAGCGCCCAATTATTCCTGTTCCTTAGTGCATTACTGTTGACAGGCGCAAGCGCGCAGGCAGGATGGATGGCTATTCCCGGCATGATTGCCGGTGGATACTCTGCCAACATCAAGGTCACCAGCCTCAAGGAGCGCCGCTACCTGACCACCGTGCGTCAGCAGTACGACTACAGTTGCGGTTCTGCGGCGCTGGCCACGTTGCTGACCTTCCAGTACCAGAACCCCGTCAGCGAAGAGGCGGTATTCAAGGAGATGTGGAACCGGGGCGACCAGGAAAAGATCAGGCGCGAAGGGTTTTCCCTGCTGGACATCAAGGAGTATCTTCAAGCCAACGGTTACGATGCGAATGGCTACATCGCGCCTCTGGACCGGCTCGTGGACGTGGGGATTCCGGCCATTGCCCTGATAAACGACCACGGCTACAACCATTTTGTCGTGATAAAGGGCGTGCAGAACGACAAGGTTCTGCTGGGTGACCCGTCGTCGGGGATTCGCGTCGTGCCGCGCGCGTCGTTCGAAAAGATGCGGGTGAACGGCATACTGTTTGTGATTGTGGGCAATCGAGATAGTGCCGTCTTCAACGCCCGGAATGATTGGAAGACCCGGCCCGGTGCGCCTCTTGGCACGGCCGTGAGTGCTGATAATTTGGCAAATGTCACGTTGCTGCACCGTGCCATCAACGACTTCTGACCAGGATGGAGCACATGTCCCCGATACTCAGGATTGCCAGCGCGGCAGTATTCATCTTCGGCAGCATGGGCACGCTGCAAGCGGCTGACCTGATTTCCGGCTTTGAAGATTATCCGGTGGTGGCGGACAGCGAACTGGAGCAGCTACGCGGAGGGTTTGATACCAGCAGCGGCGCGTTGCCGCTGTCGTTCACGTTCGGAATCGAGCGCGCAACTTTTCTGAATGGTCAACTGGTCTCGACAACGACGATTGCGATTCCGACCCTGCCTTTGAATGACCCGGGGGTGTTGCCGGCAGATTTCAACCCTATCAACGTCATTCAGAACGGTCCGGGCAACGTGTTTTCACTGCCAGGCGTTCAGAACATACCTGGCTCAATCATGACGGTCATTCAGAACAGCCTGGACAACCAGGTGATCGGCAACACCACGGTGATCAATGCTTCCGTAACGAGCCGGGACTTTCTCAGATCACTGTCTGTCCAGACGTTGCTCAATCAGATGAATTTCGGCGTCGCTCATTGAAGGCAACCCGCGCAGACGGGCATGACGGACCGATGGAGTGGATTTTCCGCAATTGGCCGGATTGAATTGCCAGATGAATGCACCGGCGCAACAGTCAGACATGAAATGCTGGCTGATTCCGGCATCAGAAGGAATACGGGAAACGCAGCATCAACTGGATTCCGGGTGTGTCCGGAGTCAATCCCGCCCCGGCTGACAAATTCATGGTTGTAGAAGGGCTGAAGCGGTATGAGTAGCCGAACAGCAGCGTGCCCAATTGCGTGGAAGTGGCCGCGGGGAACAGCAGGGTGCCGCCGCTTGCAGACGGTTTTCCGACCCCGGTATATTCGAGGCCGATACTGAAAGACGTCTTTTCGTTCAGGGCCAGGCCCATGCCAAAATTCAGGCCCACCGCGTCTCCGGGATGGACCCTTCCTTGCCCGCCTCCGACATCCCGGTCAATGTTCTTCACATAATTGATTCCGCCGAAGAAGACTGCAGGATCAGTCGGGTAAATAAATGAAAGACTGGGCTGCAACGCGACAAATCCGGAGCCCGTAGGCAGCTCTGAGGGCGTCGTCAATCCCCCTGCCATGACAGTTGTAGCGACAGAGAAAGGGTCCTTGCCCGTGCGCGTCTTCAGCCGCATTCCGGCAATGTAATAGGGCGTATCACCGCTGCTTTGATTGAGCTGGTAACGCGCGGCAATTTCCACATCGCCCAGGTTTTTGCCATTTGTATCGAAAACACTGTCTTGCGTGGAGCCGCCCCCAATCGGGCGCATGACGGCAGCCTCGGTGCGGTATACATAAGGCAGCTTGAACTCAAGATCCAGCCGGTTCGTGACGCCATAACGCCCGGTTAATGCGGCAATCCAGGTGCTGTCATTGACACCCCGGATATCGATCAATCCGATGGTGATCGCAGGAATGATGGTATATCCCAGCAAGGCGACTCGATAGCTGGAAGAATAGGAATACTGCAGCGAAGGCTCCAGCACGAACTTGCCGCGCTGCGTCAGTACGCCGGGCTGTTCGAAAATGGGTGCAACCGGGGGTTGCGTGCTTTGTGCGGATTGCTGCGGTGCCTGGCCAACAGGCTGGGTGGGTGAAGGTTCCGGCGGCGGCGCCTTCCTCGTCTCCTCCTGGGGAGCGTTTGCGACATTTCTGGCCCCGAGCGTATCCAGTCGATAGCAATAGGGGCAATCTTCCAGTTCGCGTTTTTGTGCCGCGAGCTGTCTTTCCTGTTCTTCAAGGGTTCGTCGCTGTTCGGACAATGCCTTGGTCCTGGTTTCCAGATCCTGCTTGAATTTTTCCAGGTCCAGTTGCCTTGCATGCTCACCCGCAGGCGACGAAGCCGCAGATGGCGTTCCCTTCCTCGCGTCCTTGCCGGGTGCGTTTCCGGGTTCGACGGTGTCCAGGCGATAGCAATAGGGGCAATCTTCCAGTTCACGTTTTTGTGCCGCGAGCTGTCTTTCCTGTTCTTCAAGAGTTCGTCGCTGTTCGGACAGTGCCCGGGTTCTGGTTTCGAGATCCTGCTTGAAGTGCTCGAGGTCAAGTTGCTTCGCCTGCACACCCGAAGGCTGTGCCTGTACAGTTTCTTGAGAATGAGCCGGTCCTGCCGCAATCAAGGCACCCGCGAGGCCTACAGAAGCAAAATGCCAGGCATGCCTACGAACCATCCTGCTTTCTCCTTGTTGTTGTCGGGTGGCCGCCTACAGAATATCGGCCGGCCATTGCTCTGTTGAAGGAAGTAGTCGCGGCCACTCTCCGAGAATTTCCTGACCGCGCATTGCAGCGCCGTTTTGGATATCCCAGCCTGCCTTTTAGGCCGGAATTATTATACCGCAATGTACTCCGTATCACATCCTCGACCGCCAGATCTGCTGCGGCTTTTGATACACTTCTCCCGATCGGGTATAATTCGCAATTGAATCTGAGCGGGATGAACGAAGCAGTTCGTCCCGCTTCTTTATATGTGTCATCTGCGCCGTTGGGTTGATCACCCAGCCTGGAGAGTACCCGGTGTTGCATACGAACCCTGCCATTCTTGTTTTAGCCGATGGGACGGTGTTTAGGGGTATTGCTATTGGCGCTTCCGGCGCACGCGCGGGCGAGGTGGTATTCAATACCTCGATGACCGGCTATCAGGAAATCCTCACTGATCCTTCGTACTGCAAACAGATCGTCACGCTGACCTATCCGCATATTGGCAACGTGGGTGTGAACGCCGAGGACGTGGAATCGCGCCAGGTGTTTGCCAGTGGACTGGTGATCCGCGACTTGTCGCCGACCGTGAGCAACTTTCGCAGCGCGCGATCTCTGCCCGATTATCTGAAGGCAAATAATGTCGTGGCCATCGCCGGTCTCGACACCCGCAAGCTGACGCGCATCCTGCGCGAGAAGGGCGCGCAGAACGGCTGCATTGCGACCGGCGGCGATGTGGAGCAGGCACTGACGGCGGCGCGTGGTTTCAGCGGATTGGCGGGCATGGACCTGGCGCAGGTGGTGAGTTGCGACCTGCCTTACGACTGGACGCAGCGCACGTGGTTGCTGGGAACCGGCTACCGCGAGATGGCCGAATTGAGGTTTCATGTGGTCGCATATGACTTCGGCATAAAGCACAATATCTTGCGCAAGCTGGCCGAGCGCGGCTGCAAGGTGACGGTGGTCCCGGCCAGAACTTCCGCTGCCGACGTGCTGGCGATGAAGCCGCACGGCGTGTTCCTATCCAACGGCCCCGGCGATCCGGAACCGTGCGATTACGCGATCGTCGCCACGCAGCAATTTCTGCAGGCCGGCATGCCGCTGTTCGGTATCTGCCTCGGCCACCAGATCATGGGACTGGCGATCGGCGCCGCCACGTTGAAGATGAAGTTCGGGCACCGCGGTGCGAACCACCCGGTGCAGGACATGCAGACCGGACGTGTGATGATCACCAGCCAGAACCACGGTTTTGCGGTGGATGCTGACACGCTTCCGGCAAATGCGCGCGTGACGCATGTGTCCCTGTTCGACGGCACGCTGCAAGGATTCGAGCTGACCGACAAACCCGCATTCTGTTTCCAGGGCCATCCCGAAGCCAGTCCGGGACCGCATGACGTGGATGGGTTGTTTGATAAATTTATTGGAATGATGGAAAAGCAGACGTAAGACTTAAGACGCAAGTTGTTAGCGGAACCGGTTTTCAACTTGCGTCTTAAGTCTTGCGTCTTACGACTGTTTAATGCCAAAACGTACCGACATAAAGAGCATTCTGATCATCGGCGCCGGCCCCATCGTCATCGGACAGGCGTGCGAGTTCGACTATTCCGGCGCACAGGCCTGCAAGGCGCTGCGCGAGGAAGGCTATCGGGTCATTCTGGTGAACTCGAATCCGGCCACGATCATGACCGACCCAAACATGGCTGATGCCACCTATATCGAGCCGATCACCTGGAGGATGGTGGAAAAGATCATCGCCAAGGAACGTCCTGATGCGATCCTGCCGACCATGGGCGGACAGACTGCGCTGAATTGTGCACTGGACCTGGCCAGGCACGGAGTGCTGGAAAAATACGGCGTCGAGATGATCGGCGCTTCGCGCGAAGCGATCGACAAGGCTGAAGACCGCGAAAAATTCAAACAGGCGATGACGCGCATCGGCCTCGCATCGGCGCGTTCCGCCATCGCGCACAGCATGGAGGAAGCGTTGCAGGTGCAGCAGGTATTGGGTTTTCCCACCATCATTCGCCCGTCATTTACCATGGGCGGCAGCGGTGGCGGCATCGCCTACAACCGCGAAGAATTCGTCGAGATCTGCGAACGCGGACTGGAGGCGAGTCCAACCAAGGAGTTGCTGATCGAGGAATCGCTGCTTGGCTGGAAAGAATACGAAATGGAGGTGGTGCGCGACCGCCATGACAACTGCATCATCATCTGCTCGATCGAAAATCTCGACCCGATGGGCGTGCATACCGGCGACTCGATCACCGTGGCCCCGGCGCAGACGCTGACCGACAAGGAATACCAGATCATGCGCGATGCGAGCCTCGCGGTGCTGCGCGAGATCGGCGTGGACACCGGCGGCTCCAACGTGCAGTTTGCGACCAACCCGGAAGATGGACGCATGGTGGTGATCGAGATGAACCCGCGCGTGTCACGCTCTTCCGCCCTCGCCTCCAAGGCGACCGGCTTTCCGATTGCGAAAGTGGCGGCCAAGCTGGCCGTGGGCTACACACTGGATGAACTCAGGAACGAAATAACCGGCGGTGCGACACCGGCCTCGTTCGAGCCAACCATCGATTACGTGGTGACCAAAATTCCGCGATTCGCGTTTGAGAAATTTCCGCAGGCCAATGATCACCTGACCACCCAGATGAAATCGGTGGGAGAGGTGATGGCGATCGGTCGCACCTTCCAGGAATCGTTCCAGAAAGCCCTGCGTGGCCTGGAAGTCGGTGTGAACGGGCTGGACGAGAAATTCAGCGACCGCGAAGAGATCGCCGCCGAGTTGAGCGCGCCGGGGCCGGATCGCATCTGGGCGGTGGGCGATGCCTTTCGCATTGGCATGAGTGTGGAAGAGGTGTTTGCGCTGAGCAGAATAGATCCGTGGTTTCTGGTGCAAATAGAGGATATCGTGAAACGCGAGCAGGCCCTGGCGGGCCGTACCCTGGAAAGCGTGGGAAGGGATGAGCTGCGAGAGCTCAAGCGCCGCGGTTTCTCCGACCATCGTCTTGGCAGGCTGCTGGCTGTTGACAGCGACGGCAGTGCCGTGCGCGAACTGCGCCACAAATTGGGCGTGCGCCCGGTATTCAAGCGCGTGGACACTTGCGCGGCGGAATTCGCCACCAATACTGCCTATATGTATTCCACTTACGAGGAGGAATGCGAGGCTGCGCCCAGCAGCAGGAAGAAGATAATGGTGCTGGGCGGCGGACCCAACCGCATCGGCCAGGGCATCGAGTTCGACTACTGCTGCGTGCATGCGGCGCTGGCGATGCGCGAGGACGGATACGAAACCATCATGGTCAACTGCAATCCGGAGACCGTATCCACCGACTACGATACCTCGGATCGCCTCTATTTCGAGCCGCTGACGCTGGAGGACGTGCTCGAAGTGGTGGCGGTGGAACAGCCGTTCGGCGTGATCGTGCAGTACGGCGGGCAGACGCCATTGAAACTTGCCCACGGCCTGCAACAGAACGGCGTAGCCATCATTGGCACCACGCCGGACATGATAGATTGCGCGGAAGACCGCGCACGCTTCCAGCAGATGCTGCAGCACCTGGAATTGAAACAGCCGCCCAACCGCACGGTCAACACTGCCGAGCAGGCGCTGCAGGCGGCGCAGGACCTGGGCTATCCGTTGGTCATGCGGCCTTCCAACGTGCTGGGAGGACGGGCGATGGAAATCGTGCATGACAAATCCGACCTGGAACGCTACATGCGCGAGGCGGTGGAGAGTTCCCGCATATTTCCGGAACGCATGCCGATCCTGCTCGACCGCTTCCTCAATGATGCGATCGAACTGGATGTGGACGCGATTTCGGATGGCCATGAAGTATTGATTGGCGGTATCATGGAACACATCGAGGAGGCCGGGGTACACTCCGGCGATTCCGCCTGTTCCTTGCCGCCATACAGTCTGTCCTCCTCCATGCAGGACGAACTGCGGCGCCAGACCAGGGCGATGGCCAGGGCGCTGAATGTGGTCGGGCTGATGAATGTGCAGTTCGCCATCCAGCGCGATACGGTATACGTGCTGGAAGTTAACCCGCGGGCTTCGCGCACCGTCCCTTTCGTGTCCAAGGCGACCTCGCTGCCGCTGGCAAAGATCGCGGCACGTTGCATGGTGGGCAAGACTTTGGCGCAACAAGGGGTGACAGAAGAAGTGGCGCTGCCTTATTATTCCGTCAAGGAAGCAGTGTTCCCGTTCATCAAATTTCCGGGCGTTGACGTCATTCTCGGACCGGAAATGAAATCCACCGGCGAGGTGATGGGCGTGGGAGAAAGTTTTGCCGAAGCGTTCGTCAAATCACAACTGGCAGCGGGGATCAAACTGCCATCCTCGGGCAAGGCATTCATCAGTGTGCGTAATGCCGACAAGCAAGGTGCGGTAGAGGTTGCGCGCAGTTTGCGTGAGGTGGGTTTCACGTTGCTGGCGACGCGCGGCACGGCGGCGGTGATTGCGGCGGCGGACGTGGCGGTGATAGTGGTGAACAAGGTGACCGAGGGCCGTCCACACATCGTGGACATGATAAAGGACGGCGAAGTGAACCTGATTATCAATACGGTGGACAGTACCCGCAGCGCGATGCAGGATTCATATTCGATCCGCCATGCCGCGTTGCAGGGTCGCGTGACTTACTACACCACGTTGGCCGGTGCGCGCGCGGCCTGCCGTGGCATGCAGCATTTGGCTGAATTACAGGTGTATGATATTCAGGCACAGCATGAGAGATTGGTTGTTAGTCGCTAGTCGTTAGTTAAAACAACAAGCCCGCGCAGCGTACAAAACCAACTGGCGACAAACGACCAACGACTATCATCTTTTAACTTGGGAAGTTTCAATATGAGCAAGATTCCATTGACCGTCATTGGCGCAGAGCTATTGCGCAACGAACTGCATTACCTGAAAACGGTGGAGCGTCCAGCCGTAATCACCGCCATCGCCGAAGCTCGCGCGCAGGGAGACCTGACCGAAAATGCAGAATACGATTCGGCCAAGGAACGTCAGGGTTTTATCGAAGGCCGCATCGTGGAGCTGGAAAGCAAGCTGGGCAGGGCGCAGGTCATTGACCCGAAGACCATCAATGCGGACGGGCGCTGCGTGTTTGGCGCGACCGTGGTGCTGGAGGATGTACAGAACGGCGATGTGGTGACCTACCAGGTGGTCGGAGACGATGAAGCCGACATCAAGCAGCGCAAGGTATCCATCAGCTCACCCATTGCCCGCGCATTGATCGGCAAGTACAGCGGCGATATCGCCGAGGTGCAGGCGCCGGGGGGCATCCGCGAATATGAAGTGGTGAATGTGCAGTATATCTAGGTGATAGTCGCCAGTCGTTCGTCGATAGTTAAACCAAAGTCCGCGCAGCGGACAAAGCCAACTGGCGACCAGCGTCTAACGACTGCCCAACTGCTTCTTGCTGAGTGGTTTCCCTTTGCGGCGCGGCGGTTTCTTTTCGGGAATATCCTCCTGCGGTTGGTACACCGCCAGGATTTTGCCGATGTGCTGCACTGGAGCGGCATGCAACTTTTCACAAATCTCGCACATTATCGCGTCGCGAGCATCACGGTCTCCATTTTGCACGCTGACCTTGATCAGTTCGTGGCTTTTCAGGCTGCTGCTGATTTCTGCCAGCACGGCAGCTGTTAGCCCGGCATTGCCGATAATGACGGTAGGGTGAAGCGCGTGGGCGCGCGCCTTGAGATTTTTGCGCTGCACTGCGGTAAGCGTTAGCATGGGGACTCCGGGTAATGGCTCGTAGCGGCTAGCCACGCCGGGTTTTGCCACAGGTTACGAGCTAAACAGTGCGCCATTCTAGACGATGAAGAGAAGCAAGACCAGCAAACAATGGATGCAGGAACACATCACCGATCCTTACGTGAACCGCGCGCAAAAAGAAGGTTACCGCTCGCGCGCGGCATACAAGCTGCGGGAAATCGACGAGCGCGATCGCTTGCTCAAACCGGGTACGGTGGTGGTCGATCTTGGTGCCACCCCGGGGGGCTGGTCGCAGGTGGCAGTTGCCAAGGGGTGCAAGGTCATCGCGCTGGATTTGCTGCCGTTGCAACCGCTGCCCGGGGTAGAGTTCATCCAGGGCGATTTCCGCGAGGGCAGTGTGTTGCTGCAACTGGAACGGCAACTCGGGGGCAGAGCGGTCGGGCTTGTAATCTCCGACATGGCCCCCAACATAAGCGGTGTAGATTTGGCCGACCAGGCGCGCGGCATGCATCTGGCGGAACTGGCACTGGAATTTGCATCTAACCATTTGCAGCCGGGTGGTGCGTTTTTGGTGAAAGTGTTTCATGGTGGTGGATTCGATGAGTTTCTCAAGCTGATGCGCAGCCACTTCCGGCGCGTTGCGACGCGCAAACCCAAGGCCTCGCGCGACCGCAGCAGTGAAGTGTATCTTTTGGGGCTGGGAAAATCAGAAACGCTTGAGTAATCAAGCTGGACGTTGTTTAATGCGGGTTCATGCAGCAGTATGGCGCGTGCCGGGTAGGAGTAAAGTCATTGAATAATCTTTTTAAAAGTATCGGAATCTGGCTGGTTGTGGCCCTGGTGCTGATGACCGTCTTCAACCAGTTCAACTCGCGTCAGCTGCAGGGCGGCCAGGCGCAGATGGACTATTCGCAGTTCCTGGATGAGGTCAGGCAAGGACACGTTACCAAGGTAACCATAGAAGGCCGCACGCTGAAGGCGATCACCAGCGACGGCAAGCGCATCAGCAGCTATGCGCCGCAGGATTTGTGGTTGGTTTCTGATCTGATCAAGAACGGCGTCAAGATCGAGGCCAAACCGGAAGAAGAGCCTTCCATGCTGATGAACGTGTTTGTCTCATGGTTCCCGATGCTGCTGCTGATCGGGGTATGGATATTTTTCATGCGCCAGATGCAGGGTGGCGGCAAGGGCGGCGCGTTTTCGTTCGGCAAGTCGCGTGCGCGCATGCTGGATGAAACCAAGGAACGCGTTACCTTCGCCGATGTGGCCGGCTGCGATGAGGCCAAGGAGGAAGTCAGTGAACTGGTCGATTTCCTGCGCGACCCGTCCAAGTTCCAGACGCTGGGCGGTCGCATTCCGCGAGGCGTGCTGATGGTGGGCAGCCCGGGCACCGGCAAGACTCTGCTGGCGAAAGCAATTGCGGGCGAAGCCAAGGTGCCTTTCTTTTCCATTTCCGGTTCCGATTTTGTCGAGATGTTCGTCGGTGTGGGCGCTGCGCGCGTGCGCGACATGTTCGAACAGGCCAAGAAACAGTCTCCCTGCATCGTGTTCATCGACGAAATCGATGCAGTCGGGCGCCAGCGCGGCGCCGGACTGGGTGGCGGCAACGACGAGCGCGAGCAGACGCTGAACGCGCTGCTGGTGGAGATGGATGGATTCGAGGGCGCCAGCGGCGTGATCGTGATTGCTGCGACCAACCGTCCCGATGTGCTGGATCCGGCGCTGCTGCGTCCCGGGCGTTTCGACCGCCAGGTGGTGGTGCCGCTGCCGGACATACGCGGGCGCGAACAGATTTTGATGGTGCATATGCGCAAGGTGCCGATTTCTTCCGACGTGAAAGCCGACATTCTGGCGCGCGGCACGCCCGGCATGTCCGGCGCCGATCTGGCCAACCTGGTGAATGAGGCGGCCCTGTTCGCCGCGCGCCGCAGCAAGCGTTTTGTGGAGATGGACGATTTCGAAGCGGCCAAGGACAAGATCATGATGGGCGCGGAACGCCGCTCCATGATCATGCCGGAAGAAGAACGCAGGAACACGGCCTACCACGAGTCCGGCCATGCGGTCGTGGCCAAGCTGTTGCCCAAGACCGACCCGGTGCACAAGGTAACCATTATCCCGCGCGGGCGCGCGCTGGGCGTGACCATGCAGCTGCCGGCGGAAGACCGCTACAGCATGGACAAGAACCGCATTCTCGACACCATCGCCGTGCTTTTCGGCGGGCGCATCGCGGAAGAGATATTCATGCACCAAATGACCACCGGCGCTTCCAACGATTTCGAGCGTGCCACCGACATGGCGCGGCGCATGGTGACACAATGGGGCATGTCGGAAGCCTTGGGCACCATGGTGTATGGCGAGAATGAAGGCGAGGTGTTTCTCGGGCGTTCCGTGACCACGCACAAGAACATCTCCGAAGCGACCATGCAGCAAGTGGACGCAGAGATCCGCCGCATCATAGACCAGCAGTATGCCTTGGCGCGCAAGCTGATCGAGGAGAACCGAGACAAGATCGAGGCAATGACCCGAGCATTGCTGGAATGGGAAACCCTGGATTCTGACCAGATCGATGACATCATGGCGGGCAGGCCACCGCGTCCGCCCAAGCCGAGCCCGAGCAGCCAGCCGCCGCAGCCGCCGCCGGATGCGGCACCCACTGCGCCCGCGACTTCACCACCCCCCGCGCAGCCTGCGCAGGAAACCTGAAAACAGTCGCTGGTCGTTAGTCCTTGGCAACAAACTTGCGACTAGCGACAAACGACTGCTTCATGCTGCACTGCGGAAAATTCCATCTTGACCTGTCCCGCCCGCTGGTAATGGGCATCATCAATGTCACGCCGGACTCCTTCTTTGATGGCGGGCGCCATGTGCGGCGCGACGCCGCGCTGGCGCATGCGCATCAGTTGATTGACGAAGGTGCGGACCTGCTGGATATCGGCGGAGAATCGACGCGTCCCGGCGCATCGCCGGTCAGTGTTGATGAGGAACTGGATCGTGTGATGCCGGTGGTCGAAGGGTTGCGTGGCGCGCCGGTTCCGCTCTCAATAGACAGTTCCAAACCGCAAGTAATGCGCGCGGCGCTGGATGCGGGTGTAAACATGGTCAACGACATCAACGCGCTGCAGGAGCCGCAAGCAATGGCTGCCGTGGCCGCCAGCAATGTTGCGGTGTGCCTGATGCACAAGTTGGGAACGCCTCAGACCATGCAGCTTGAGCCGCACTACCGGGATGTGGTGGGCGAGGTAAAGCGATTTTTGGGTGACCGCATCGCCGCTGCCGAAGCTGCGGGTATTGCGCGCTTGCGCATCGTGGCCGATCCGGGCTTTGGTTTCGGCAAGACGCTGGTGCATAATCTGGCCTTGTTGCGCAATCTGGAATCGTTTGCCGAATTGGGCGTGACGTTGCTGGCCGGGTTGTCGCGCAAATCGATGCTGGGCGCGATCACCGGCGAGGATGTGGATCATCGGTTGCATGCCAGTGTGGCGGCGGCATTGCTGGCGGTGCAGCGCGGTGCTGCGATCGTGCGCGTGCATGACGTGCGTGCGACCCGCGATGCGCTGAAAGTCTGGAACGCTGTGAATGGAGTAATGGAGTGAGCAGAAAATATTTTGGCACGGACGGTGTGCGCGGCAGGGTTGGGGAATTTCCGATCACGCCGGAATTCGTGATGCACCTCGGGTATTCTGCCGGCAAGGTATTGGCCGCCGCCGACTGGCATCTGGCGCAGGACGAGCGGCCGGCCGTTCTGATCGGCAAGGATACGCGCATCTCGGGCTACATGCTGGAAGCTGCATTGCAGGCCGGATTGCTTGCCGCCGGCGTGGACGTCTATCTGGCCGGACCGGTGCCGACCCCGGCGGTGGCCTACCTTACGCGCGCGCTGCGCCTGCAGGCGGGTATCGTGATTTCCGCTTCGCATAATCCGTTCGAGGACAACGGCATCAAGTTCTTTGCCGGCTCCGGTTGCAAGCTGCCGGATGAAACCGAGCGCGCCATCGAAGCCGGGCTGGAAGGCCCGCTAGTCACGATGCCTTCTGCGAGCCTGGGCAAGGCCAGACGCATCGACGATGCGGCGGGACGCTACATCGAGTTCTGCAAGAGCAGTTTCCCCTACAGCCTGGACTTGCGCGGCCTGAAGCTGGTGGTTGATTGCGCGCACGGCGCGGCCTATCACATCGCGCGCAACGTGTTCCATGAACTCGGTGCCGATGTGGCCGCCATTGGCGTGCAGCCGGACGGCCGGAACATCAATGATGGCTATGGCGCGACCTCTCCGGCCAATCTGCAGAAAGCCGTCGGGGAACATCAGGCCGATCTCGGGATCGCGCTGGACGGTGACGGCGACCGCCTGGTGATGGTCGACGCGGACGGGACTTTATACGATGGCGACCAGTTGATGTACGTCATTGCCAGGCATCGCCAATCGCTGGGAACGCTAAAAGGCGGCGTGGTGGGGACGCAGATGACCAATCTGGCCTTTGAGCATGCCATGCAACGCCTCGGCATTCCATTCGCGCGCGCCAGGGTGGGCGATCGCTATGTAATGGAGTTGTTGCAGCAGAACGGTTGGCAGTTAGGCGGCGAGAATTCGGGGCACATCATTTGTCTGGACCGGCATTCGACCGGTGATGGCATTGTATCGGCGTTGCAAGTGCTGCATGCCTTGCGCTCGAATCAGCAGACTCTGGCACAAGCGCTTGATGGATTGGCACTGTATCCGCAGGTGCTGCTGAACGTGCGCGTTGCCAAGAGAGATGATTGTTTGAAGCATCCCGATGTTCTGGCCGCAGTTTCCGCTGCAGAAACCGCATTTGACGGCAAGGGCCGGGTGTTGTTGCGGCCTTCCGGCACGGAACCGATTTTGCGCGTCATGGTCGAAGCCGATAACGGAGCAGAAGTAAGGCGTTGGGCAGAATTCATAGCGCAAGCTGTACGCAGGGTGGCGCAGGTTCCTTGAGGGTTGGAGGGAGCATCTGATGGTTCATGCAGTCCACACTGAAAATCGCAAATCTTGGAAGGGGATGCAAATGAAAAAGGTTCTTCTGGTCATCGCGACGGTCGTATGTGCCGGCAATATTCATGCTGTAGATTTTTTTGACACAGCCAAGGTCGTTTCGAGTACGCCGGTTTATGAACGGGTTTCCGATCCCAAGCAGGAATGCTGGATTGAAACGGTCAGTTCCACAGGCACGGTAACAAAAACGGTTCCGCAAGAGCGCAGTATCGGCGGGGCATTGCTTGGAGGCGTAGTGGGCGGTGTGGTCGGCAATCAGGTCGGGCAGGGTGGAGGTAGAACCGCAGCGACCGCTGCCGGGGCGATTGCAGGCGCCCTGATTGGCGACCGTGTGGCCAACCAGGACAATGCTCAGACGCAGGAGGTTGCCCAGGCGCCCCAGATGCGGGAAGAACGGCATTGCCGCCAGATCGAAAACTACAAGGAAGTCATTCGCGGTTATGACGTGACCTATCGTTACGGCGGCAAGGATGTCACGGTCAGGTTGCCAAATGACCCGGGAGATACGGTTCGGGTAGGCGTGGGCGTGGTACCCAAGTAGTGATATTGCAGCGCAACAAACGACAAGCCCGGCATCAGCCGGGCTTGTCGTTTGTTGCTTGTAGGCGATAGCCAGCCCGGAATTTGCTACAAGCTCCCGTTCGAATTAACCAAGTCGTCCGGTTATATAGTGACTCCGGCACGCGGCTTAACATTCGCATGCACATGTTAGTGGTTTCGACTAGCCTGAACCCATATCTTTGCCGCAACAAGCCTTTGGCTTGTTGTCCAGGCCGACATATAACCGGCCATCTAGCCGAAACGGCCGGTTATATAATCTTCCGTTTCCTTGCGCTTTGGGTTGGTGAATACGGTGCTGGTATCGCCAAACTCGATCAGGTCGCCGAGATACATATAGGCGGTGTAATCGGAAATGCGCGCGGCTTGCTGCATGTTATGGGTCACGATAAGGATGGTGAATTCCGTCTTCAATTCATCGATCAGCTTCTCGATGTGTGCAGTGGAGATTGGGTCGAGGGCGGACGTGGGTTCGTCCAGCAGCAAAACATGCGGTTTGACCGCGATGGCGCGGGCGATGCACAGGCGCTGCTGCTGTCCGCCGGACAAACTCATGCCGCTTTGCTTGAGTATGTCCTTCACCTCATTCCACAGCGCGGCTTTCTTCAGCGCCCATTCCACCCGCTCATCCATGTCGTGCCGGTTCAATGGTTCATATAGTTTTACGCCGAACGTTATGTTGTCGTAGATGGACATCGGGAAGGGTGTGGGTTTCTGGAACACCATGCCCACCTTGGCGCGCAAGGTATTGAGATCCTGTTTGGCACTGAGGATGTCTTCTCCGTCGAGCAATATTTCTCCGGTTGCCTTCTGCTTGGGATAGAGTTCGTACATGCGGTTGAAAACGCGCAGCAGCGTGGACTTGCCGCAACCGGAGGGGCCGATGAAGGCGGTAACCATTTTTTCCTGGATGGAAAGGTTGATGTTTTTCAGTGCCAGGAACTTGCCGTAATAGAAATTGAGGTCGCGTACGACAATCTTGTGTTTGTGGGAGACGGTGGAGGTCATCAGTTCGGTTCCCTGTGTCAGTAGGTGCTTCTCTTCTGGCGGAACAGGATGCGCGCCATGATGTTCAATGCCAGTACGCTGAAGGTAATAAGCAGGGCACCCGCCCAGGCCAGTTTTTGCCAGTCGTCGTAAGGACTCATGGCGAACTGGAAGATTACCACGGGCAGGTTGGCCATCGGCTGGTTCATGTTGCTGCTCCAGAACTGGTTGTTCAGGGCGGTGAACAGCAGCGGGGCTGTCTCCCCGCTGATGCGCGCCACCGCCAGCAGTATGCCGGTGATGATGCCGGCCCTGGCTGCCCGCAGGGTGACGAAGGTGATTACCTTCCATTGCGGCGCCCCCAGGGCGGCGGCAGCTTCGCGCAGACTGTTCGGTATCAGGCGCAACATGTTCTCGGTGGTGCGGATGACCACCGGGATGACCAGGATGGCGAGGGCCAGTGTTCCGGCCCAGCCGGAGAAGTGGCCGATCCTGACCACGTACATTTCATACACGAACAGGCCGATCACGATGGATGGCGCGGACAGCAGCACGTCATTGATGAAACGCGTGACTGGCGCCAGCCAGCCGCGCTGGCCAAATTCAGCCAGATAAGTGCCGGCGAGGATGCCGATGGGGGTGCCGATCAGGGTGCCGATCAGGGTCATCAACACGCTGCCGTATAGGGCGTTCAGCAATCCTCCTGCACTGCCCGGGGGAGGCGTCATTTGCGAAAGCACCGACCAGTTCATTCCGGGCACGCCATATTCAAGCAAGGTCAGCAGTATCCAGGCCAGCCAGAACAGGCCGAACGCCATGGTCAGCACCGAGATACCCAGGGTCCAGATGTTGATCAGCCGGCGTCGAACATAAAGACTCAGCATGATGATCAGGATTGTTGCCCCTCGCCTTTGGCGAGCTTGAACAGCATGAAACGCGCCAGCGAGAGTACGACGAAAGTGATGAAGAACAGGATCAGGCCGAGTTCGATCAGCGCGGAAGTGTAGAGTTCGCCCACTGCTTCGGTGAATTCATTGGCCAGGGCCGAGGAAATGCTGTTGCCCGGCATCAGCAGCGACTTGCTCAGATCATGGGCGTTGCCAATCACGAAAGTGACCGCCATGGTTTCACCCAGTGCCCGCCCCAGCCCAAGCATGATGCCGCCCACAACGCCGATCTTGGTGTAGGGCAAGACGATGCTGCGCATGACTTCCCAAGTCGTGGCGCCAACGCCATAGGCGGACTCCTTGAGCATGATGGGCACCACCTCGAATACGTCGCGCATCACCGAGGCGATGAACGGGATCACCATGATGGCGAGGATGATGCCGGCAGTCAGCAATCCTATGCCCATCGGCGGGCCTGAGAAGAACGGGCCTATGGTTGGCAGGGTACCGATGTGTTTATTGATCCACGGCTCGATATGGTCGGCAAACAGCGGGGCGAACACGAACAATCCCCACATGCCGTAAATGATGCTTGGGATTCCGGCCAACAATTCGATGGCAACGCCGAGCGGGCGGCGCATCCAGCGCGGCGACAGCTCGGTGAGAAACAGGGCGATGCCGAAACTGACCGGAATGCCGATAAGCAGGGCGATGCCGGAAGTGGCGAGGGTGCCGACGATGGGAATTAGCGCGCCGAACTGATCCTGGACCGGATCCCATGAGTCGCTGAACAGGAAGCCGAACCCGAACTGCTTGATTGACGGCATGCTGCCAACGAGCAACGAACCCATGATGGCAACCAGCAAGGCCAGCACGAAGAAAGCGGCAAGGCGGGTCGTATTGCGGAACAGCCAATCCTGCCAATTGCGGTGCTTCGTGTCTGCGGTATTTAGAAACGATGACATGGTCATTCCGGGGGTGTCAGCCTGAAATAGCGCGTTAGTTTAACGATTAACGCAGCACTTGAAAAACTTTGTAATTTTACAGTGTCTCGAAACTCAGGGGGCCATGGGCCCCCTGAGTTTCCGTCTGGCTATGGCGCCCGGTTTGGCGCGCCCAATCAACAGGTATTTCTTACCACACAGTTTTGCCATTGCTGGCCTTGATCTTTGATTTCCACGCATCATGGATCAGATCGACCACTGCGTCGGGCATCGGGACGTAGTCCAGCGAAGACGCCATCTCGTCGCCGTTGGCATAGGCCCAGTCGAAGAACGTCAGCACTGCCTTGGCGGTTTCCGGCTTGTCCTGGCTCTTGTGCATCAGGATGAAGGTGGCGCCAGCGATGGGCCAGCTATCCTTGCCGGCTTCATCGGTCAGGATTTCATAGAAGCCTGGCGCCTGTTTCCAGCGTGCGCCGGCAGCAGCAGCCTTGAACGAATCTGAATTGGCACTGACAAACTGGCCCTCGCGATTCTTCATTTGCACGGTGTTCATCTTGTTTTGCAGTGCGTAGGCATATTCCACGTAGCCGATGGAACCCTTGATGCGCTGTACATAGGAAGCCACACCTTCGTTACCTTTGCCGCCGGTGCCTGCCTTCCAGGAAACCGAGGTGCCTTCACCAACGGCGCTCTTCCATTCCGGGCTTACCTTGGACAGGTAGTTGGTGAAGATGAAGGTGGTGCCGGAGCCATCCGAGCGGTGTACCACGGTGATGTCGTCATCCGGCAGGGTCATGCCGCTGTTCAATGCGGCAATCGCCGGATCGTTCCACTTGGTGATCTTGCCCAGGTAGATGTTGGCCAAGGTTGGGCCGTCCAGCTTCAGCGTACCGGAATCGATGCCATTGACGTTGATTACCGGAACATCGCCACCCATCACGGTGGGGAACTGCATCAGGCCATTCTTTTCCAGGTCTTCAGGCTTCAGGGGCATGTCGGAAGCGCCGAAATCAACGGTTTTGGCTTCGATCTGTTTGATGCCGCCGCCGGAACCGATGGACTGGTAGTTCATGCCGATGTTGGTCTTGGACTTGTAGGCGTCAGCCCACTTGGCGTAGATTGGGTAGGGGAAGGTTGCACCGGCGCCGGTGATGTCGGTCGCGAGTGCACTGCCTGCGGCAAGCAGCGAGGTGGCCAGGCTGATGCTGCGGAAGAGGCGGGTCGTTTTGTTCATGGTCTCTCCAAGATAATTAGGTTTCGCTAGGGTGGTTTTGCCGTATGTCAGCGAGACGTATCATAGCCATGCACTATTACACAATTATTACATGTGGCCGGCACCGGGGTGGCAAATAGTCTCGGGTTGCCCGGGTCCATTGTCGGGGACTCCGAGGTTGAGTGAACATTTCAGATTTGTCCGGGACCGAACCCGCCGGTCAAAGGACTGCCGAACAGCGCTACATCAGGATAATATCGTACTGCTCCTGGGTATACAGCGTTTCCACCTGCAGCGCGATGGGTTTGCCGATGAAGTCGGAAACCTGGGCCAGATTCTGTGATTCCTCATCAATCAACATGTCGATGACTTGCTGCGAGGCAAGGATGCGGTATTCGCGCGCATTGAACTGGCGCGCCTCGCGCACGATCTCGCGCAGAATTTCGTAGCATATGGTTTGGGCCGTCTTGACTTCTCCTCGCCCCTGGCAGGTGGGACAGGTTTCGCACAATACGTGCGCCAGACTTTCGCGCGTGCGTTTGCGCGTCATTTCCACCAGTCCCAGCGATGAAAAGCCGTTTACCGAGATGCGCATGCGGTCCCGCGCCAGCGCTTTTCTGAATTCCTCCAGTACCGCTTCGCGATGTTCATGGGTATCCATGTCGATAAAATCGCAGATGATGATGCCGCCGAGATTGCGCAGGCGCAATTGGCGCGCAATAACCTGAGCGGCCTCCAGGTTGGTCTTGAAGATGGTGTCATCGAAGTTGCGGCCGCCGACAAACCCGCCGGTGTTGACGTCCACCGTGGTCAGGGCCTCGGTCTGGTCCATGATCAGATAGCCCCCGGATTTCAGATCGACGCGCCGCGCCAGCGCCTTTTCGATCTCCTCTTCCACGCCGTACAGATCGAATAGCGGACGTTCTCCGGCATAGTGATTCAACAAGGGCCGGGTTCCGGGAATATAGTCTTGCGCAAATTCCATCATGCGCTGGTAGGTTTCCCGCGAATCAACCAGGATGCGCGAGGTCTCTTCATTGACGAAGTCACGCAGCACACGCAGCCCGATATTGAGTTCATGGTAAAGCAAAGATGGCGCAGGCGCGGTTTTTGACTGCTCCTGCAGGTTGTCCCACAACTTGTTGAGATATTCGTTGTCCGCCAGCAATTCCTTGTCCGTAGCCGATTCAGCCATGGTGCGCACGATGTAACCGCCGCTGTGCCCGCTTGGCAACAGCTGTTGCAGCCTGGCCCGCAGCGACTCGCGTTCCAGATCGCCCTCGATGCGCTGCGACACGCCAATGTGCGATTCCTGCGGCAGGTAAACCAGCTGCCGGCCCGCTATGCTGATCTGGGTGGAAAGGCGGGCACCTTTGCTCCCGATCGGCTCCTTGATCACCTGCACCATGATGTGCTGTCCTTCCGACAGGACTTTTTCGATCGGCTTGGCGATATCCCCGTTGTTGCGGTTTTCCCAGATGTCGGCAACGTGAAGGAACGCCGACCGCTCCAGGCCTATGTCGATGAAGGCGGACTGCATGCCGGGTAACACGCGCTTGACCTGGCCGACGTAAATATTGCTGACGATGCCGAGGTGGCCGGAGCGCTCGATATGCAATTCCTGGACGACCCCCAGCTGCATGATCGCAACGCGGGTTTCCTGCGGAGTGACGTTGATCAGGATTTCGTTGTTCATGGCACAGGATGCCCGAATAATTTCAGCAACTCGATCGTTTCATATAACGGAAGCCCCATCACGCCAGAATAACTCCCTTCTATGCGCTGCACAAATGCGGCGGCGCGCCCCTGGATCGCATAGGCCCCGGCCTTGTCGAATGCTTCATTGGAGATTACATAGCGCAGGATTCGTTCCCTGCTCAGCTCGGCGAAGGCAACCGTGCTGGTGCTTAAACGCATTTCCACCCTGTCCTCAAATGCCAGCGCAACGGCGCTCAGTACGCGATGTTTCTGTCCTGAGAGTCTGCCCAGCATGTCGGCCGCCTCGTCCCCCGTTCGCGGCTTGCCGAGAATGCAGCCGTCCAATACCACGGCTGTATCCGCACCCAGCACCGGGAATCGCGGCAGATTGCGGAACACCAGCGCATTCCAGCCAGCCCGAGCCTTGGCTTCGCAGATGCGCTGGACATAGTCCTGCGCCGACTCGCTGGCGTGTGCGGTTTCATCGACATCCACCTTGCGGCGCGGGTCGGTGCGGATCAGCAATACCTCAAAGTTGACCCCGATCTGTTTCAGCAATTCCCGGCGCCGCGGGCTTTGCGAGGCAAGATAGATGCGATGATTGACTGCGCTCATTGATTATCCTGGATATGTGATTTCCCGGCTGTTCCCATACGTGGATTCGCCTATTCCCGGTGATAGGGGTGCCTGTGCAACAGACTATATGCCCGATATAGCTGTTCTACCAACAATACCCGCACCATGGCATGCGGCAGCGTCATGGCTGAGAGCGCCAACAGTTGAGCCGCCCTGGTTTTCACCGATTCGTGCAATCCGTCCGCGCCGCCGATGACAAATGCCACATCGCGCCCTTCATCCATCCATAGCCGCAGTCGTTCCGCCAGCTGGCGGGTGGTCCAGTTGGCGCCGTGTTCATCCAGCGCCACGCACAGCGCGCTGTGCGGAACGGCGGCCAGTATGCGCTGCGCCTCGGCCTGCATGCTTTGCAGCGTGCTCTTGCCGGTGGCGCGGGGTTCGGGCTTGACTTCGATCAATTCGATCCGGGCTTCGTGCGGCATGCGCCTGGCATATTCCTGGTAACCCTCTGCTATCCACCCCGGCTTGCGTTGGCCGACGGCGACGATGAAAAGTCTCATGAACCGGCGATGGAGCGCGGCAAATGCCGCATGCCCCACAATTCTTCGAGGTTGTAGTAGGCGCGCACCGCAGGCTGCATGATATGCACGATCACATCCCCCAGATCAACCAGCACCCATTCGCCGGTATCGCCGCCCTCGATACCGTTTACGTGTTCGCCAAGCAGTTTGAGCTTCTCGACTACGTGCTCGGCCAGCGCCTTGGTCTGGCGTGTCGACTGCGCGCTGGCGATGACCATGCGCTCGAACAGCGGGCTGAGCTTGGCAGTGTCGAGCACGGTGATATCGGTGGCCTTGATGTCCTCCAGCGCCGCGACGATGGCCAGGGTCTTTTGTTCAATTGTCAGCATCGGTAAAGTCCATGAGTAAGAATGTAATCGGTTGCTGCATCCGGCAGCAGATAGCGGATGCTCCTGCCTGTAGTGCAGCGTTCGCGGATGGCGGTAGAGGAAATATCCAGCGTGGGCATGTCCAGCACCAGAATCGCCCCGCAAGCGGTTTCACGCAGAATGCGCGCGGCGGGCGCCAGGCGCGCCAGATATTCGTCGCGCAATCCCGGTTCTGCCCCATCCATGGCATTGCCCAGCGGGCGACCGCTACGCTGCATGACCACTATATGGGTCAGCTCGAACAGCCTGTTCCATTCATGCCAGGTGTGCAATTGCAGAAAGGCGTCACTACCCATCAGCAGGCACAGCGGCGGTTGCGCGCCCAGTTCGACGCGCATTGCGGCGAGTGTGTCCACGGTATAGCAGGGCCGTGTGCGGCGGATTTCTCGCTTGTCCAGCACAAAAGCCGGGTTGTCTGCCACGGCCAGGCGTACCAGTTCCAGCCGATGCGCCGGGCTGGCGTGGGGAGAGCCGCGATGGGGCGGCATGCCGGCGGGGATGAAATGCACGGCCGCGAGTTCGCATTGCTCCAGCGCTTCCTGAGCGAGGCGCAGATGCCCAAAGTGGATCGGGTCGAAGGTGCCGCCGAGGATGCCGATGGGTCGCTGATTCACTGTTTACAGGGAAAGGCGACGCACATCCGCCAGAATTCTTGACAGCGCGGTAATGAAACGCGCGCCCGCCGCGCCGTCGATCACCCGGTGGTCGTAGGACAGCGACAGCGGCAGCATCAGGCGCGGCTCGAACTTGCCGTCCTGCCACACCGGTTTAATGTGCGCGCGCGATACGCCGAGGATGGCCACTTCCGGCGCGTTGATGATCGGCGTGAAGAACGAGCCGCCGATACCGCCCAGGCTGGAGATCGAGAAACAGCCGCCCTGCATCTCGGCGGCAGTGACCTTCTTCTCGCGCGCGCGGCCGCTGATCTCGGCCAGTTCCTTCGCCAGCTGCACGATGCCTTTCTGGTTCACGTCGCGCAGCACCGGCACCATCAATCCTTCCGGTGTATCCACGGCGACGCCGATATGGAAATATTTCTTCAGCACCAGGTTTTCGCCGCCGGCATCGAGTGAGGCGTTGAAATCCGGGAATTGCTGCAATGCTTCCACTGCCGCCTTGAGCAAAAAGGCCAGCGGCGTGATCTTGATGCCCTGCGCGGCGTATTCCTTGCCCAGTTCCTTGCGCCAGTTTTCCATCTCGGTAATGTCGGCTTCGTCGTGCTGGGTCACATGCGGGATGCTGACCCAGTTGCGATGCAGCCAGGCGCCGGAGATCTTCTTGATGCGCGACAGCGGCTTGTTCTCGATCTCGCCGAACTTGGCGAAGTCGACCACCGGCATCTCCGCCACCTGCAGCCCGCCGGCGCCGCGCGGTTGCGCAAGCTGCGCCTTGACGAAGGCCTGAACGTCTTCGCGGGTGACGCGGTTCTTGTTGCCGCTGCCGCGCACCTGCGCCAGAATCACGCCTAGTTCGCGCGCGAAGCGGCGCACGGACGGGCTGGCGTGCGCCTTGCCTGAAATGGTTTCAACAGCAGGCATCCTGGGTGGCTGCGCGGCCGGCGCAGGCCTCGGCGCAGGAGCGGGTGCGACTGGCGCTGATACTGCCGGCGCCGCAGCCACCGGCGCGGCGGCGGGAGCGCTGACGTCGGCCGCCGTGTCGCTCACTTCCACCAGCGCGATCAGCGCCCCTTCCGAAACCTTGTCGCCAGCCTTGACCTCGATCTGCTTCACGATGCCGGAGAAGGGCGAGGGCACATCCATGGTGGCCTTGTCGGTTTCCAGCGCGATCAGCGAGTCCTCGGCCTTCACGCTGTCGCCGGCCTTGACCATCACCTCGATGATCTCGACGTCCTTGAAATCGCCGATGTCCGGCACCCGTACTTGCTTGATGCCCGTGCTGAGCTTTGTCGAAGTATCTGCCACGTGCTTCTCCGATTAACAGGTCACCGGATTCGGATTGTCCGGGTTGATCTTGTACAGCTTGATTGCGCGGCTTACTTCCCTTGCACCGATGGCGCCGTCATCGGCCAGTGCCTTGAGCGCGGCCACGGTGACGTAATAACGATCCACCTCGAAGAAATGGCGCAGTTTCCTGCGCGTGTCGGAACGGCCGAAGCCGTCCGTGCCCAGCACCTTGTAGCGCCCGGGGATGTAGGGGCGAATCTGGTCGGCATAACTCTTGATGTAATCGGTCGCGGCGATTGCCGGGCCGCGGCGCGGCGCCAGGCATTGCTCGACATAACTGATCCGGCGCGGTTGTTCCGGATGCAGCATGTTCCAGCGTTCGCAATCCAGACCGTCGCGGCGCAGCTCGTTGAAACTGGTCACGCTCCACACGTCGGATGCGATGCCGAAATCCTTCTCCAGCAGTTCCGCCGCCGCAATCACCTCGCGCA
Organism: uncultured beta proteobacterium; assembly: GCA_963782385.1. Lineage (GTDB taxonomy): Bacteria > Pseudomonadota > Gammaproteobacteria > Burkholderiales > Gallionellaceae > CAVXFS01. The sequence continues at coordinate 697,905 of CAWAJO010000003.1, read as the reverse complement.
AAATCGTCCCGCTGCCCAATAACTGAACGCACGGTCTTTCCTGTTTCCTGTCCCCTGTTTCCTGTCCCCTGAACAGGTACATGCCCTTGATGATGCCCTGCTCGGCGCCTTTCGGCATCGCCGGGTGGGTGTAATTCTCGTTCATCACCGTTAGGTAGTAATACACATCTTCCTGTTGCTGCATCATGCGATACAGGCCGTTCTGGATGATCACCGCCAGTTCGTAGGCGAAGGTCGGGTCGTAGCTGACGCAGTTCGGGATTAGCGCGGCCTGCAGGTGGCTGTGGCCGTCCTGGTGCTGCAGATCCTTCGCCGTTCAGCGTGGTGCGCCCGGCAGTGCCGCCGAGCAGGAAGCCGCGCGCGCGCATGTCGCCCGCCGCCCAGGCCAGGTCGCCCACGCGCTGGAAGCCGAACATCGAGTAGTAGATATAGAACGGGATCATCGCCGTGCCATGGTTGGCGTAGGAGGTCGCGGCAGCGATCCAGTCGGCCATGCCGCCGGCTTCGTTGATGCCTTCCTGCAGGATCTGCCCGCTCTGGTTCTCCTTGTAGAACATCAGCTGGTCGGCATCCTGCGGGGTGTACAACTGGCCCTGCTGCGAAAAGATGCCGAGCTGGCGGAACATGCCTTCCATGCCGAAGGTGCGCGACTCGTCCGGCACGATCGGCACCACCAGCTTGCCGATGTTCTTGTCCTTGGTGAGGATGCCGAGAATGCGCACGAATGCCATGGTGGTGGAGATCTCGCGCTCCTCGGTGCTTTTCAGCAGTGCATCGAATGCTTCCAGTGCCGGCACCTGCAGCGGCGGGGCAACCGGTTTGCGCATCGGCGTGGTGCCCATCTGCTGGTTGCGCTCGAGCAGGTATTTTGCTTCCTGGCTGTCGGCTGCCGGCCGGAAGAAAGGCAGCTGCGGCAATTGTTCGTCGGTCACCGGGATGTTGAAGCGGTCGCGGAATTTGCGCAGCGCTTCCTCGCCGACCTTCTTCTGCTGGTGCGTGATGTTCTGGCCTTCGCCCGCTTCGCCCATGCCGTAACCCTTGACCGTCTTGGCCAGGATGACGGTGGGTTGTCCCTGGTGGCGGCTTGCCGCCGCATAGGCGGCGAACACCTTGAACGGATCATGGCCGCCGCGATTCAGGCGCCAGATCTCGTCGTCCGACATGTCGGCGACCAGTTCCAGCAATTCCGGGTACTTGCCGAAGAAATGCTGGCGCACATAAGCGCCATCCTTGGATTTGTAGGTCTGGTATTCGCCGTCCACGACTTCTTCCATGCGTTTCAGCAACAGGCCGGTCTTGTCCTTGGCGAACAGGCGATCCCAGCGGCTGCCCCAGATCACCTTGATCACATTCCAGCCGGCGCCGCGGAACACACCTTCCAGTTCCTGGATGATCTTGCCGTTGCCGCGCACCGGTCCGTCCAGCCGTTGCAGATTGCAGTTGATCACGAAGATCAGGTTATCGAGGTTCTCGCGTCCGGCCATCGAGATCGCGCCCAGCGATTCCGGTTCGTCGGTCTCGCCGTCGCCGAGGAAGGCCCACACCTTGCGTCCCTCGGTGTTGACGATGCCGCGATGCTGCAGGTAGCGCATGAAGCGCGCCTGGTAGATCGCCATCAGGGGACCCAGGCCCATCGACACCGTGGGGAACTGCCAGAAGTCCGGCATCAGCCACGGATGCGGATAGGAGGACAGGCCGCCGCCGTCCACTTCCTGGCGGAACCTGTACATCTGTTCCTCGCTGATGCGGCCTTCGAGGTAGGCGCGCGCATACATGCCGGGCGAGGAATGACCCTGGAAATACACCAGGTCGCCGCCGTGGTCGTCCGTCTGCCCGTGGAAGAAATAATTGAAGCCCACGTCGTACAGCGTGGCCGCCGAGGCAAAACTGGCGATATGCCCGCCCAGTTCAGACGATTCGCGGTTGGCGTTAAGCACGAGGACCATCGCGTTCCAGCGCATCAATGCGCGGATGCGATGCTCCAGTTCCTGGTTGCCGCCGGGGCGTTGTTCCTTGTCCAGCGGAATGGTGTTGAAATAGGGCGTGGTGGCGCTGATCGGCATGTCGTCGCCGGCCAGCCGCGCCTGATGGATCATCTGGCCGATCAGGTAATGGGCGCGATCCGCGCCTTCATTCTCCAGCACCGAATCGAACGCATCCATCCACTCCTGCGTTTCCTGCGGATCAATGTCCGGGGTATTGTTTTCCATCGTTCAACTCTCTATGTTCATGTTTGCCGGCCTGCGCCGGCCGTGTTGCGCCAGGCCAGGACGGGCCAGGGGAGGGGAAACTGCCGCAATCACACGGCGCACTGCAGCGTATCATTTTCCGTCACCAGCCATTCCACCCTGCGGTCGGTCGCCTCCTGCGGGATATCGTCGACAACCTGCAGCGCGAAAGCCGCTGCAACCAGCGCTGGCCGGTGCTTCATCCGCGCCAGCAGCTTGTCGTAGAATCCACCGCCATATCCCAGCCGCGCACCATCGCGACCGAAGGCCACGCCGGGCAGCAGGATGAAATCCACTTCCGCCACGTTGTCGACCTTGGGGCACTGTTCAACTACCGGCTCAAGTATGCCGTATGCGCCCGGGGCGAGCTGTGCGGCTACGTCGTTCACGTGATGAACATCCAGTTCCGAGCGGGCCGGGTTCACTCTGGGCAGCAGCAATCGCTTGCCGTCGCGGAGCACCTGTTGCAGCCAGGGCTCGCTGACGAATTCAGCGCCAAAATGCATATAGCCCAGCACTGTTTCGGCCTCGCGATAGGGCGCCAATTGTCCCAGGCGCGCCGCAATCTGCTGGCTCAACCGCGCGCGCAAATCCTGTGGCAGCGCGGTGCGGCGGGCCATTATACTTTGTCTGAGGGCCTGCTTCATAGCTTGCACGGTCATGGCTACTGTGTGTAATAACGGTTAATCAACCGAGAAACAGATGGTAGGCCGGGTTGTCGCTCTCATCCCAATAGCGGTAGCCGAGGGTGTCGAGGAAGGTGCCCAGCGCTTGCTTGTCGTGGTGCGGCACCTGCATGCCGACCAGTACGCGGCCGTAATCCGCGCCGTGGTTGCGGTAGTGGAACAGGCTGATGTTCCAGTTGTGGTTCATGCTGTTGAGGAACTTCATCAATGCGCCGGGGCGTTCCGGGAATTCGAAACGGAACATGATCTCGTCCCGGATGCCGGGTGCGTGGCCACCGACCAGATGGCGTACATGCAGCTTGGCCATTTCATTATCGGTGAAGTTCAGTGTCGGCAGACGGTGTTTCTTCAGGCTGGCGACCAGTTTGTCTGTTTCCGACGGATCGCGCACCTGCACGCCGACGAACACCTGTGCCTTGCGCGAATCGGCGTAGCGATAGTTGAATTCGGTGATGTTCCGGTTCCCCAGCAGGGAACAGAATTCGCGGAAGCTGCCCGGCGTTTCCGGGATGGTGACGGCCAGGATGGCCTCGCGCTTTTCGCCGATTTCGGCGCGTTCGGAGATGAAGCGCAGGCGGTCGAAGTTCATGTTGGCGCCACTCGGAATGCACACCAGCGTTTTGCCCCTGAGTTTCTCGCGCGCCGAATACAGCTTGGCGCCGGCAATGGCAAGCGCTCCTGCCGGTTCGAGAATCGAGCGGGTGTCCTCGAACACGTCCTTTATCGCGGCACAGGTGGAATCGGTGTCCACCAGGACGATTTCATCCACCAGTTCACGGCAGATGCGGTAAGTCTCCCGGCCGACCTGCTTGACTGCCACGCCGTCGGCGAACAGGCCGACATGTTCCAGCACCACGCGCTTCCCGCTCTTGAGCGAACGGTACATGGCGTCGGAATCCACCGGTTGCACGCCGATGATCTTGATCTCCGGGCGCACGTGCTTGACGTAGGCCGCCACGCCGGAGATCAGTCCGCCGCCGCCGATGGCGCAGAAGATCGCATGGATCGGTTGGTTGTGCTGGCGCAGGATCTCCATCGCGATGGTGCCCTGCCCGGCGATCACATCCGGGTCATCATAGGGATGCACGAAAGTCAGTTTGCGTTTTTTTTCCAGCGCCAGGGCATGTTGATAGGCGTCGGAATAGGAGTCGCCGTGCAACACGACCTGCGCGCCGCGGTTTTCGACCGCATCGATCTTGATCTGCGGCGTGGTGGAAGGCATCACGATGACGGCCTTGCAGCCAAGCTTTTGCGCAGACAGCGCCACGCCCTGCGCGTGATTGCCGGCCGAGGCTGCGATGACGCCGCGCTTGAGCTGCGCCGGGGCCAACTTCGCCATCTTGTTATAGGCGCCGCGCAGCTTGAACGAGAACACCGGCTGCATGTCCTCGCGCTTGAGCAGGATGGTATTGCCGGTGCGAACGGAAAGATTCGCCGCGATTTCCAGCGGCGTTTCGATGGCCACGTCATAGACGCGGGCGGTGAGGATGCGTTTCAAATAGCTTTGCATGATGATGGGGAACCATGAATGACGCGCAAGATTAGCAGGAATTGCCGGTGGGCTGAAAGAGATTGTTTTTCCGCAGGCGCCAGGGTTGCCTCGAAATTGTGGCCGGAGGCAACAAATCCAGCGCCGGATTCAGATTGGAATCGGTATCCCGGTCAACAGAAGTTCAAACTCTTCCGGCCGAACCGGTTTGGAGTACAGATATCCTTGCGCATAATCGCAGCCCATACCGGACAGGAGACGTTGCTGGATTTCGGTTTCCACGCCTTCGGCGATGACCTTGATCTCCAGTTTGTGCGCCATCACGATGATGGCCTCGCATAACGCGATGTCGTTGGGGCTCTCATCCAGGTTTTGCACGAACGAACGATCAATCTTCAGGTAGTCAACATCGAATTTCTTGATGTAAGCCAGGGACGAATAGCCGGTTCCAAAATCATCTATGGCAACCTGGATCCCGGCGTCCCTGAACTTCAGCAACTTGTCCAGGATGCTGGCCTCGGCATTGAGCAGCAACCCTTCAGTGATCTCTATGGCAATATTCTTTCCGCTCAGTCCCCGGCTGACCAGGTGGTCGAGCCAGGCATTTCCGGGAAAATCTCCTTTTCCCTTGAACTGGACCGGCGATACGTTCAGGCTGATTTGCAGATCATCGCCGTGAAGATCTTTCCAGTGTTCCAGCCAGCGCACCGACTCCAGGAATATCCAGTCGCCGATTGGAACGATCAACCCCGTCTCTTCTGCGAGCGGTATGAACTCGGCAGGAAAGATCAGCCCTTTTTGCGGATGGTGCCACCGCGCCAGAGCCTCCATCTTGTGTATTCTTCCTGTCGACAGGTTAACGATGGGCTGGAAGTTGACGCTTAACTCCCCGGCTCGCAGGGCATTGCGCAAGTCATTGGCGAGATGAACCCGTTTTTGGGCGGCGATCTGGAGCGAGGCGGTAAAATAACTGAAGCGATTGCGCCCCTGGTTCTTCGCTTCGTACATGGATTGATCGGCATTTTTCAGCAGCTGGTCAACGTCACCTGCATCAGCCGGATACAGCGTGATGCCTACACTGGCCGATATGTATATGGTTTCATTCCCCAGGTTGAACGGATCATTCAATCTGGTCAGGATGTTCTGCGCGATCTTTTCCACATGGCCGTTGTCCGGAATCTGCGTCAGAATTACCGCAAACTCATCTCCACCCAGGCGCGAGACCGTGTCTGATTCGCGCACACAGGCGACGATACGTTTGGCAGTCTCGTCCAGCAACAAGTCCCCGACATGATGTCCGAGGGTATCGTTGACTTCCTTGAATTGATCAAGGTCGATCAGGAACAGGGCAAATTGCATTCCGGCTCTTTGCGACTTGATGATTTCCTGTTCCAGCCGATCGCGGAACATGCGCCGGTTGGGAAGACCGGTAAGCATATCGAAGTTGGCTTGCCGCCACACCAGATCCTCAGAGCGTTTCTTCTCGGTGATGTCCGAGAACAGCGCAAGATAACGGTGCACCTCCCCGTCAGCGTTCTTGATGGTGTTGATGGTCAGCCACTTGGCCTGGGCCTCGCCGTTCTTGTGCTTGTCCCAGACTTCGCCTTGCCAGTTCCCCACTGAATTCAGTGACCGGACTATTTCCTGGTTCAATGTCTGGTCATTCTGAACCGACGAAAAGAAGTTGAGGTCTCTGGCGACGGCGCTGTCCGGACTGTAGCCGGTGATCTGAGTAAATGCCGGATTGACGGCCAATATGCGCATATCCGCGTCGGCGATCATTATTCCTTCCGAGCTGTTCTGATACACCTGGGCCGCCAGCAGCAATTCTTCATCCAGCCTCCTGCGCTCGATGGCGATGCTTGCCAGATTCGCCGAGTTTTCTATCAACTGGATCTCGTCGGCATCCGGATTCCTGGATTGGTCAAGATAAGCGACAAATATCCCGATTGTTTCGCCCGTCGCCGCCTTGATGGGTTCAGCCCAGCAGGCAGCAATCCCGGATTGCGTCGCCAGGGTGCAGTTCCTGGCTTTGCCGGCTGAGCAGACATCCGCGACAATCTGGCGATTGCCGCTTTGCATCGCGGAGACACATGGGCATGCTTCATCTGCGATCGGAATGCCGTCCATTGAAGCAGCGTATGCCCCGGGCAAATTGGGCGACGGGTAATTGATGAGATGGGTATGGTTGACATCGGGCAACATGATGGAACATTTCATCTCGGGCATTTCCGCTTCGACGTCGCTGGTCAGCGAGCGAAATATTTCAGGCAGCGGAACATCCTTCCTGGCCAGCAATTCGAGCACCTTGTTGCGGCTATGTTCGCGCTTTTCCGACTTCCTGCTTTCAAGCTCTGCACTTTTCAATTGCCGGGCATTCACCTGCAGGCGAAAGAACGTATAGAACACATAGGCGAGCAGCCAGAGCGCGGCAAGAAACAGGACGAACCGGTACAGGTTGGCGCTTCGATAAGCTCGATTGAATGAATTTTCATAGGCATTGGTGAGTTCATCTATCAGTTGGCGGATTTCACCGCTGGTGATTTTGGCCGCATTCTCCGCCACGTCCTTGCCCAGATCCACGGTATATTCGGCGTGCTTGAGCGTATATTGCAGACGCGTATCCACATCTGCGCTGGACTTGTGAATCCCGGAGCGGACGCTCTGTAGCTGCCTGATTTCATCATCAACCTTTTCGCTGTTGCCGCTGCTCTGCATCAGCAGGACATCGCGAACCAGGTTGTGCAGATATTCCTTGAGAGTCTTGTCGGCCGGATCAAGCCGCATGGTCATATCGGCGGCAATGGGAAGGTAATAGATCGAGTTCTTGAGGACGGCATTATCGGACTTGAATTCCTCCAGTATTTCCTCCTTATTGCCGATGGACTGCTCAAGCCTGCGCAGCAGGCTGTCCACCTTGGCGTCTCCCTTCTGATAGATGGCATATTGCCCGCTTTTCAGTTCTTCCAGCTGATGCCGGATGGCATCGCTGGCGGAGTCAAACTCATCGTAGTTATGGTGACGGCTGAATCTGAGCTTCACAACCATCTCGTCGATTTGCAGATCCAGGATCTCGATTTCCTTGATGGCATACAAGGCGCGGCTATGCATGACAGGATCCGCCTTCCTGCTTTGGACAAAAAGGAAAGTCAGGAAAAGGATAATGCCCGTTCCTATCAGGATTTGTTTGGAGTAATTGCCCTCCGGAGATCTGTTCATAATGGCCTGCCGTTGTACTCCCCGGTCAGGGTCTTCAGGAAAGCAGTAATCCGGGCGATATGTTCTTTGGGCAATTCCAGCCCCAGCTGGTATTTTCCCATCACGGCCACCGCCTGATCGAGAGTGCTGGCGGATCCATTGTGAAAATAGGGAGCAGTGACGGCAACATTGCGCAAGCCCGGCACCTTGAACTCGTGCAGGTTTTCCGCTATGTGCGTGATCGCATAGCGGCCCATGTCGGCGCGCTTGATCCCGCCCTTGTCATTGAAGTACTCGCGCATGATCCCGAGCTTCTCATACATGTTGCCGCCAACGTTGGTGCCTTGGTGGCAGTTGATGCAGCCGTAGCTTTTGAACAGGTTATAGCCGGCCAATTCAAGCGCGGTGATTGCGTTCCTGTCTCCTCTGAGATATTTGTCGAAGCGTGAATTTGGTGTGACCAGGGAACGCTCAAAGGTGGCGATGGCGTTCTTGATATTGTCCGGCGTTATTCCATCCGCATAAGTGGCGGAAAAATCCGCCTGGTATGACGGGACAGCGCGAAGCCTGGAAACAGCCAGATCCCAGTTCGAGGCCATTCCGAGCGGGTCGGTGATCGGCTCGTCGATTTGATCCTCCAGGGTCGCCGCACGCCCGTCCCAGAATTGGCGGAAATTGAAGCCGCAGTTGAAAACGGTCAGGGTGTTGATCAGGCCCGCATTGCTATCCAATCCGGCGGGATGCTGCACGTGGTCGGTACCGCCCCGATCCAACGGGTGGCAGGTGTCGCACGCGATAGCGTTGCTGACGGACAATGCCGTTTCATGGAACAGTCGGCTGCCAAGTTTTACCTTGTCCGGGTCAAGACCTGCAACATGCAGCGGGAGAGGAGTAATTGGCTCGGTCGAGATTGCAGCGGAAGCAACCTTCTTGGAAGGGACGTAGGGTGCTTCTGCATTCTGCCAATACCCCCAGGAAAAAACCAGAGAGGATATCAGGGCGACAAGAAATGTGCCTGGCCACAAAAGGTTGTTAGGTATGTATTTTCCTGGATCCCTCATTGCTCGGATATCGGGTCGGTTGGGATTTGGCGAACATATAGCAGTCCGGGCAACAGAGTAGCGCCAACAGCCACGGCTGGCAATGGAAAGTTCCTTAAACGGGAGGTTTCTAAAAACCGTGATTCCTGCAATAATCCGCAGTATTTGCGGATAATGGACAGGACGAGCATATGACCATGACACAGGACGACATGAAGCGCGCTGTTGCGCAGGCGGCGATCGCACAGGTGCCGCCAGATTGCTTCGTGGGCGTGGGCACGGGTTCCACGGCAAACTTTTTCATCGATGAACTGGCGAAGATCAAGCATCGCATCCGGGGAGCAGTGGCCAGTTCGGAGGCCTCCGCCAGGCGTTTGCGCGATCACGGCATCGAGGTGGTATCACTGAACGAATCAGGCGACCTGCCCGTTTATGTGGATGGCGCGGATGAAATCACCCGCCATCTGCATATGGTCAAGGGCGGCGGCGGTGCGCTGACTCGGGAGAAGATCGTGGCGGCGGCCAGCAGGAAATTTGTTTGCGTGTGTGATGCAAGCAAACTGGTGGACGTGCTCGGCAATTTTCCGCTGCCGATCGAGGTGATTCCCATGGCGCGCAGCTATGTTGGCCGCGAACTGGTCAAGCTGGGCGGGCAACCGGAGTTGCGTGACGGTTTCACGACTGACAACGGAAACCTGATTCTTGATGTGCGTGGCCTGACCATCCTCAATCCGGTGGAACTGGAAACCACCCTGGACCACATTGCCGGGGTGGTAACCAATGGCCTGTTTGCGCGCCGCCCGGCGGATGTGCTGCTGCTTGGCGCTGCCGATGGTGTGCAGACGATCACGGTTTGAACACAACAAATATGCAATGGCAGCCGGGTATCATGAACCGACCGTATTTACCCAACAATAAGGAACCGCATCATGGCCGGTAGCGAACATACTTCCAGACAATTTGACGCCGAACTCGAGGCGGTGCGCGCGCGCGTGCTGCAAATGGGCGGCATGGTCGAGAGCCAGATCCGGCTTGCGGTCGAGGCGCTGTTGAACGGGGATGTCGCCCTGATGAACAGGGTGATTGCGGATGACCATCGCGTCAATGCGATGGAAGTCGACATCGACGAGAGCTGCAACCAGATCATCGCGCGCAGGCAGCCTGCTGCCGGCGACCTGCGCATGGTCATGACGGTGATCAAGACCATTACCGACCTGGAACGCATCGGCGACGAGGCGGAAAAGATCGCGCGCATGGCCAAGCTTCTGTCGCAGAAGGAGCGCCTCAATCTGCCGCGCTACAACGAGATCAAGCACGCGGCCGAACTGGCGCTGGACATGCTGCGCAAATCGCTGGATGCATTCGCGCGCCTCGATTTGTCCACCGCCGCCCAGGTGGTGCGCCAGGATGAGCAGGTTGATGAGGAATTTCGCACGATCATGCGCTACCTGATTACCTTCATGATGGAAGACCCGCGCACCATTTCCACCGCACTGGAAATCCTGTTCGTTGCCAAGGCCATCGAGCGCATAGGCGACCACGCCAAGAACATGTCCGAATACGTGGTGTACATGGTCAAGGGGCGCGACGTGCGCCATGTCACCGTGGAAGAAATAGAGCGCGAGGCGCAGGAGGGGTAAGTGCAGTACTCCCTTCTTGCCGCGGTTGATCTCGGCTCCAACAGTTTTCGCCTGCAGATTGCCCGTGTCGAAGAGAATGACCAGCTGTACATGCTGGATAATCTGCGCGAACCGGTGCGGCTTGCGGCGGGGTTGACCGCCGACAAGCACCTGGACGAAGAAGCTCAGCAGCGCGCCATTGAATGCCTGCAACGGTTCGGCGAGCGGTTGCGCGGCTTGCCGCGCGAGGCAGTGCGCGCGGTAGGAACGAATTCGCTGCGCGTGGCGAAGAATGCTGCAGAATTTCTGCGCCAGGCCGAGGCAGCCCTGGGGTTTCCTGTCGAGGTGATTGCTGGTCGCGAAGAGGCTCGCCTGATCTATCTGGGCGTCGCCCACGGATTGCCGCCTTCGGACAGCCGGCGCCTGGTCATCGACATCGGCGGCGGCTCGACCGAGTTCATCATCGGCAGCGGCCTTGAGCCTATCGTGCTGGAAAGCCTGTTTATGGGCTGTGTCAGTTTCAGCCAGCGCTTCTTTTCGAACGGAAGAATCACCAAGGCCAGTCTCAAGCGAGCCGAGATCGCCGCACTCAACGAACTGGAAACCATTACGCTGGCGTTTTCCCGCGGCAATTGGGAGCAGGCGTTCGGCTCGTCAGGCACCGCGCGAGTAATATGCGATTTGCTGGAGATGAATGGTTACAGCAGCGCGGGTATTACACGGTCGGGCCTGGAGAGCCTGCGCGCCTATCTGCTCAAAGTTGGCGACATGAGCAAAGTCGAGCTGCAAGGCATGAAATCCGATCGTGTTGCGGTATTGCCGGGCGGGTTTGCCATCTTGTATGCGGCATTTTGTGAATTTGGCATAGAACAGATGCAGCCTGCGGCGGGGGCGTTGCGCGAAGGCGTATTGTACGATCTGCTCGGGCGTTTCCATCATCACGACATGCGCGATGTTACGGTGCAGCAATTCATGCGGCGTTATCATGTGGCCACGCGCCAGGCGCAGCGGGTGGCGAGCCTGGCCGAACAGCTGGCCAGGCAATTTCTCGACGGGCAGGACAACGATGATGCATTGCGGATTCTTGGCTGGGCTGCCAGCCTGCACGAAATCGGCATCAGCGTGGCGCACAGCAGTTACCACAAGCATACCGCCTACATACTCAAGAATGCAGACATGCCCGGTTTCTCGAAAAAGGAACAGGATGAGCTAAGCCTGCTTACCCTGGCGCACCGCGGCAAACTGAAAAAATTGCGCGGAATGTTCGATTCACCGGAGGAAACTGCACTGATCATGTCGCTGCGGCTTGCGGCACTGTTTTGCCGCAACCGCCGGGACAGGAATTTGCCGCCCATCAAAGGAAGCTTCAGCGGCGCCCAGTTCCAGTTGCTGCTGCCGCCGGGCTGGCTGGAAAAGAATCCGCTCACCGACACCGTGCTGCATGAGGATGCAAGGCAATGGAAAGAGTTGAACGTGAGCCTGCGCCTGCAACACCTATAGCGCTGCAGCAATGACGGCGCACATCGTGCTCAGCCCGTACCGGGCACGCGAACAATCAAATTGCCGCCGTTAATGGGTGCCTGAAAGGCGCCGGTGCACCAGATTGCGTCTCATGGAGCGTATGCTTGGCAAATAACGCGCCAACTCGTTCAACGCCAACCGATACACATCGCGCTTGAATTCGATCACGCTTTCCATTTCGATCCAGTATTTGTTCCAGCGCCAGGCATCAAACTCGGGGTGGTTCGAGGCGCGCAGAGAGACATCGCAGTCGCGTCCCACCAGCCTCAGCAAAAACCATATCTGCTTCTGCCCCTTGTAGCTACCCCGCCATTCACGCTTGACCCAATTCTGCGGCACCTCATAACGCATCCATTCGCGGGTACGACCAAGTATCTGGACATGGCAAGGCTGCAATCCGACTTCTTCAAATAATTCGCGGTACATGGCCTGTTCCGGTGTCTCGCCATACTGTATCCCGCCTTGCGGGAACTGCCACGAATCCTGTCTGACGCGCTTGCCCCAGAATACCTGGTTTTGGGCGTTAATGAGAATGATGCCGACATTGGGGCGATACCCATCGCGGTCAACCATCTCCGTCACCTGTTAGTTAATCTGATGGCCGGATTTTTCCATATTTTGGGACAGATTGAAAGCCATATTGAGCGCGCGCTTGCGGACGCGGCCGTTGGCTCAGGCTGGAAAGCTTGTGTGGCGCCGGATCAGGCCCTGCGGGAAGGCTTGTGAAGTTCCTGGAAAATACGGTAAAACAGTCTTTGCTGAAGGAATACGACGCCGCAGGCAGGGTCAGTAGCTTATCGTTGCGCGTTTGCCGGAAATGAAGACGGCCGATTTGGGATCATACCGGTGCCAGGCGGCGCGAACCAGATTCGGATATTCCGGCCTGCCCAGGCTGCCGTTGTAGCGACCCAGCGCGCGATACAGATTGCCGTTTTCCATGTCCAGGTACAGGCGCAGAATGGTGCAGCCATAACGCAGATTGGTGCGCAGGTGAAACAGATTATCGTCCCTCCTGCCGATTTCCTTTACCCAGAATGGCATCACCTGCATATAGCCTCGCGCACCGGCCCTTGACACCGCATACTTCCTGAAGGCACTTTCCACTTCAATCAGTCCCAGCACCATCAGCGGATCGAGGCCTGCGCGCGTCGCTTCGTAATGCACAGTCTTGAGGAAATCCTGCCGGGTGTCCAGATCAGGGATGCGCTTCTCGAGACGATGCGACATCTCGCTCATCCACAAGCGTTCTTCCTTTTTCGAAGCAAACACTGCGTTGGGCACCGCCTGGTCCGAAACAGCGCGCTGCAGAACTGCGCGCACGCTGGCGGACAATGGCGTATAGACCTGATCGCCGGCGCGGGCAGAGCCGCTCAGCAGCGCGCACGCCAGCACCAGTGACGGCGGCAAAAGGCGCGGAACGAGGTTAATGAACGAAGTCATAGCTTTGATTGTACGTAACTGACGATATCCTGCAAGGGAACCTGTTGCGATTCCGCATCACCTCTGGCCCTGTATTCGACCAGGTTCTCCTTCAGGCCGCGTTCGCCGATCACGATGCGGTGCGGAATGCCGATCAGCTCCAGGTCGGCGAACATCACGCCGGGACGCTCGTCGCGGTCGTCCAGCAGGACCTCGATGTCTGCCGCGACAAGCTCGGCGTAAAGTCGTTCCGCAGCTTCGCGCACTTCGTCGCTTTTCTTAAATCCGATAGGCGCGATGGCGACGGCGAATGGCGCCATCGCGAGCGGCAGGATGATGCCGCGTTCGTCATGATTCTGCTCGATGGCGGCGGCCACGATGCGCGACACGCCGATGCCGTAGCAACCCATCTCCATTACCTGCGACTTGCCGTTCTCGTCCAGGTAAGCGGCGCCGAGCGCCTCGGAATACTTGGTGCGCAACTGGAATATGTGGCCGACCTCGATGCCGCGGCACAATTCCAGTCTTCCTCCGCCGTCCGGACTGGCGTCGCCCGCAACAACGTTGCGCAAGTCATGCACATTCGCTTCATCCAGGTGGACGTCGCGGCCGAAATTCACGCCGGTGTAGTGAAATCCGTCGTCATTGGCGCCGCACACGAAATTGCTCATGGCCGTGACGGCGCGGTCAATCAGCACTTTCACGGAGGCATTGACCGGGCCGATGTAACCGGCGCGGCAGCCCATGTAGCGGTGGATTTCATCCTCGCTGGCAAAGCGGAATTCACCCAGCACCTTGCTTGCCTTGAACTCGTTCAGTTGATGATCACCGCGCAGCAGCAGCAGCACGAAATTGCCTTCGGCATTCACCACGGCAATCGCCTTGAGGATCTGTTGCTGTGACACGCCGAAAAAAGCAGCGACTTCTCCGATCGATTTCTGCCCGGGGGTGATGACCTTTTCCAGCGGCTGGTTTGCCGCCTCGCGCGCGGTGCCGGGCGCGACCGCTTCTGCCAGTTCGACGTTTGCCGCATAATCCGTATCCGGGCAGAACGCCAGCGCATCCTCCCCGGAATCGGCCAGCACATGGAATTCGTGCGAGCCGCTGCCGCCGATGGCGCCGGTTTCCGCCGCGACGGCGCGGAACTGCAGGCCGAGGCGGGTGAAGATACGGCTGTAGGTGTCATGCATCAGGCGGTAGGTCCGTTCCAGGCTGTCGAAGCTGGCGTGGAAGGAATAGGCATCCTTCATCAGGAATTCGCGCGCGCGCATCACGCCGAAGCGCGGGCGCACCTCGTCGCGGAATTTGGTCTGGATCTGGTAGAAATTGATCGGCAGCTGGCGATAGCTTTTGATCTCGCGGCGCGCGATGTCGGTGATGACTTCCTCATGTGTGGGACCGAAACAGAATTCGTTGTCATGGCGGTCGCGAATCTTCAGCATCTGCGGACCGAATACGTCCCAGCGCCCGGTTTCGCGCCACAGTTCGGCGGGCTGCACGGCCGGCATCAGCAGCTCGATCGCGCCGCTCCGGTCCATCTCCTCGCGCACGATGTTTTCCACCTTGCGCAGCACGCGCAACCCCAGCGGCATCCAGCTGTAGAGACCGCTGGCGAGTTTCCTGATATAGCCCGCGCGCAGCATCAGGCGATGGCTGACCAGTTCAGCTTCGGCGGGAGCTTCCTTCTGGGTGGAAATGAAAAATTGCGAGACGCGCATTTTGTGTCAACAAGGTAATGATTGGAGTGCTGATTTTACAGGGAGCGGTACAGTTGTGCTGTTCCGCCGGCGCCGGGCGCTGCCAGGCATTCAGATTTTGGCGAGAAACCTATTTTTCGGCGCGCATATATTCTTCCACGCTTTCCCGGGTGACAGGACCCGGCTGGTAGCTTGCCAGTTTGCCGGTTGGGTCGAACAGGTAACTGGTGGGCAGACCCGCAACCGGGCCGATCTGCTTCGCCATTTTATAGTCACCCAGCACGATCGGATAAGGCATGGCGAATTCCTTGACAAAATCCAGTACAAACTTCGGTTCCGGGTATTCCATCGCCACGCCGATCACCATCAGGTCCTTGTCCTTATGCGCCTTGTACAGGTCGGCCAGTTCGGGGATCTCTTCCCGGCAGGGTGCACACCAGGTCGCCCAGAAGTTCACCAGCACCCACTTGCCGCGGTAATCCGACAGGTGCAGCGTATGCCCGGCGGTATCCTTGAAAGTGAAATCACTGGCAGCAGCGGCTGCCGCGAACAGAAGCACGCAGCTTGCCAGCAGGACGCGCATGCTGCGCATCAGTGCGGCTCCTGATGCTGCCCGTCTTCCGCCTCGGCATTCCCTGCTTCGCCGCGATGGCCGGGGGGAACTTCGTGCTCGGCGGCATGGGAGAGATACAGCGCCAGCGCGATCAGCGCAATGCTGCCGCCCAGATAGAGCAGATCGATCGGCGTGGTCAGTTTCATGTTCAGCGCTTGCTCGAACAAGGTGACGATCAGTATCATCAGGATCACCTTGGCCAGCCGCGATTTCAGGTCGTCCAGGCTGTTGATCACCAGGATCTTGCTGGATGCGCGCTTGTCCTGTTTCGCCTGGTCGATGTCGCTGATGAACAGCTCGTACAGGCCAAGCGAGAAGATCAACATCACGGTCGCCAGCAGATAGCCGTCTACCACCTCGACAATGTGCGAGACCGTGCTGTCATGCAGTGCCTTGCGCGATTCTTCGGCCATTTCCGGGTCGGCATAATTGAAGGTGTGAATCACCAGGTACACCACATCCACCGTCGCCATGTAGAAAATGGCGAACCCCGCCAGCAGGCTGCCGACTACCGCCGCCAGAATGACGAAGCGGCTGTTCCACAACGTGCCTTCAAAAAGATTTTCCAGGGATTTCATGTTTGACTTCCAGGTCATGGGGTTTGATTATCTCACCTAATTAGAACGCAAGTGCAGAAGGCGGGCAACTCGTGCCGGTTGCTGACTCAGACCATGCTGCAGCCAGAACATTGGCCGGATCCGGTCCGTTTGGGACACGCGAATTGTGTACGCTCTCCCACCCGGAGCCGTGCCCGGCTATATACTGTCTCCTGCCCTTATGTTCACTTCCGCACAGACCGCATTTTATTTTGCCCCTAACATTCCCTAATCAATTCAGGAGTTCCCATGAATACAGCCCAAATAATTGTCGCCGCTTTTCTCGGCGCAGCAGTCTTGATGACCGGTTGCGCGCATACCAACGCTCAATCCCCGTTGTCTTCGTCATCACCCTCTTACGAAGAAGATGACGAGAACGTCAACGAAGTTGTTAACGCGGGTGACTATGGCGTGATCGAGTCGATCGAGATGGATCGCGGCAACATCGACAGGGCAGGTGGCGGCGCGATGGCCGAGCAAGAGATAGATCCCAACGATACGCAGCCGGAACCATATCGCATACGGGTGAAACTTGATAACGGGCGAACGGTAACCATTACGCAACCACTCGTTACCGCCCTGCGCGAAGGAGATCGGGTCCGTGTCGAGAACAATCAGGTATACCGCAAGTGAACGGGAATGTGATTGCCGATCGTCATGCGTGCGATAGCGCACGGACGCGACCGGGCAAGAGCAATTAGGTTGAACCGTCAGGATTCGGGTCGCGTGCCGCTGGCATTATTGACCTTGGCCTGGAATATTGAACAGGAGATCATGAAATGTTGAAAATTCGCCACCTATCTATTTTACTGGGGCTGCTGTTTGGCCCGGTATCTGCTGCTGACGCCCAGGTCAGCGTTGGCATCGGCTTCCCGAACGTGAGCATCGGCATCAATCTGCCGATATACCCGGATTTTGCCGTTGTGCCAGGCTACCCGGTGTACTACGCGCCACGAGTGAATGCGAACCTGTTTTTTTATGACGGAATGTATTGGATTTACCAGAATGACAATTGGTATGTCAGTTCCTGGTACAACGGCCCCTGGGAGTTTGTGGATCCGCAGTTCGTGCCGGCGTTCATCCTGCGCGTCCCGGTGCGCTATTATCGCTCCCCTCCTGCGTATTTCCGCGGGTGGCGTTCGAGTGCAGCGCCGCGCTGGGGTGATCACTGGGGTCGTGGCTGGGAACAGCATAGAAGTGGCTGGGATAGATGGAACCGCAGGGCTGCCCCGGCGCCCGCCCCGCTGCCGACCTACCAGAAGAAATATTCAGGCAAGCGTTATCCCCGGCAAGTCGAGCAGCAACGGCAGCTTATCCAGCGGAATTACCGGTATCAGCCGAGCGACCCCGTAGTGCGGAAACATTTTCGGGGGCCGGCAACGCAGGGTGCACCAGATAACAGGGCGACGCCAAACCAGCAGGAACAGCGAAAAGGCAGGGACTCCAGAAGCGACCCGGGGCGCGGACAACAGCGGGAGCATGACCGGAATCGCAATTAGCCAAACGACCTGCGCTCATCGCACTGAACGGGCGCAGGCGCTGCCGCAATGCAGGTTCTTATTCCGCCATATTTCCGTAATAGCGGAAACGGCGGATATGCGTTGCAATTATGTTGAATTCACCGGCATGCCTTTACACAAAAGGGAACGACATCTCACGCACCGCATCGGCTGGTTGCGCGCGGTGGTATTGGGTGTCGCTTCCACAGCGAGCATGGCGCCCGGGGTCGCTGCCGCGCCCATGACGCCTGGCAGCATCCCGGGTGGCGGAGCCGGATCGCTGGTCGGTACAGTTTGCGACCACGGCCGGATGCCGGATGATTTGGCTGCTTGAGAAATAGTTGCATGAAATTCTTTTCACCAGGCAAGACACTGCGGCGCTGGAACATGCGCCGAATACTGCGACGCGATCCGATACCCGATCATGTCTGGCTCGGCGCAACGCAACGGATTGCGGTACTGCAGGGTCTGGATACCGTGCAATTGGCGCATCTGCGCGAACTGGCGACCTGGTTTCTGCACAGCAAGTCGATCAACGGGGTGCAAGGACTGGAGGTGACCTTGCCGATGCGCGTGGTGCTGGCTGCGCAAGCCTGTTTGCTGATCCTGAATCTGGACATCGATTACTTTGACAACTGGGTGGAAGTCATCCTCTATCCCGGCGCGTTCCGGGTCAACCATGAACAGAAGGATGCCATTGGCCTGGTGCATAACGACGTCAAGGATTTAACCGGCGAGTCATGGTTGCGCGGTCCGGTGGTGTTGTCCTGGGATGACGTGATGCGTGACAGCATTCATGCCCAGGCCGGCCGCAATGTAGTGCTGCACGAGTTTGCGCACAAGCTGGACGGCTGCAACGGGATAACCAACGGCATGCCGCCATTGCACAGCGGAATGAGCCGGACGAAGTGGGCCGCGGATCTGGGCGCGGCTTACGAAGCACTGTGCCTGCAGGTGGCGAGCGGCGTGTCAACCGATATCAATCCCTATGCGGCCACCAGTCCGGCGGAATTCTTTGCGGTAGTGAGCGAGTATTTTTATACTGCGCCGGAAATATTGAAGAATTGCTTTCCCGGTGTCCACCGGCAGTTGGCGATGTTTTACCGGCAGGGAGGTATCGCGTTGATTGTGGATTCGGCCATCAAGTAGTTTGGCAGGCTGATGGTGGGCAACCCTGGCATGTTCCCGGTCGCTAAATGCCGGGGCTGGTGCCACGCCCCAGCCTACGGTTTGGCGGTTATTGCAGGAGACTGGACAGATGGAATACAAGGACTACTACAAGATCATGGGGGTCGCGCGCGACGCCACCCAGGATGAGATCAAGCGCTCCTACCGCAAGCTGGCGCGCAAGTATCACCCCGATGTCAGCAAGGAGCCCGACGCGGAAGCGCGCTTCAAGGAGCTGGGCGAGGCCTATGAAGTGTTGAAGGATGCAGAGAAGCGCGCGGCTTACGATCAACTCGGCGCCAACTGGAAAGGCGGGCAGGAATTTCGTCCGCCGCCGGACTGGAACGCGGGCTTCGAGTTCAGCGGCGGCGGTTTCGGCGGTGGCGATGGGGCGGACTACAGTGATTTTTTTGCGTCCCTGTTCGGGCAGGGATTTCGCCAGGGCGGGGATGCGCGCGCAGCATTCCATGCCAAGGGTCAGGACCACCACGCCAAGGTGCTCATCGACCTGGACGACGCGTACCAGGGGGCAACCCGCACCATCACGCTGCGCGTTCCCGCAGTGGATGCGCAGGGCCATGTCATCACAAGAGAGCGCGTTCTCAACGTAACCATCCCCAGGGGCATCCGCGAGGGCCAGCACATCAGGCTCAGCGGACAGGGCAGTGCCGGCAGCGGAGAAGGCAAAGCGGGAGATCTCTATCTCGAGATCGAATTCCGTCCTCATCCGTTATACCGGGTCGACGGACGGGATCTTTATCTCGACCTGCCGGTGGCACCTTGGGAGGCGGCACTGGGTGCAACCGTCAAGGTGCCGACGCTCGGCGGCATCCTGGAACTCAAGATTCCGGAGGGTTCCGGTTCCGGGCGCAAGCTGCGGCTGAAGGGACGCGGCATACCGGGCGACCCACCCGGCGACTGCTATGTGATATTGGCAATCACGTTGCCGCCGGCCAATACCGAAGAAGCGAAGGCCTTGTACCGGAAGATGGAACAGGAACTTAATTTTAATCCGCGCGCCAAAATGGGAGTGTGAGAGATGACTGCTGAAAATAACTTGCCGCAAGTTTCTGTCTGCATATTGGAAGAACAAACCCGGCTGACGCTGGCCGATCTATGCCGCGCCTGTGTCGTCCCGGAACAACGCATTGTCGAGTTGGTGGAGTTCGGCGTGCTGGAGCCTGTGGGACGGGAACCTGCCCGCTGGCATTTCGGCGGTGCCAGCCTGCACCGCGCCCGCACGGCTTTGCGCCTGCAGCGGGATCTTGACATCGATCTTGCCGGGGCGGCGCTGGCGCTGGAATTGCTGGATCAGATCGAATCGCTGCGGACGCGATTGCGGGCGCTGGGTGGCGAGTACTGAACGATGAATCGCGCGGCATCATGACTGTTCCGCCGTCATGCCGGACGCGGGTGTCAATATACTGACGCAGTTTGCGCTGCACGCTCCAGTGCTCAACTGAACAGGAGATTTCAGATGTATCTAGGCATGATCGGATTAGGAAGGATGGGAGCCAGTTTGGTGCGGCGCTTGAGCAAAGATGATCATAGGTGTGTCGTTTACGACGTGAATCCGGCCGCGGTGAAAAAGCTTGCGGCCGGCGAAGTTCAGGGCGCCGCCTCGATCGCCGAGCTGGTCGCGAAGCTGCCCAAACCTCGTGCGGTCTGGGTGATGGTTCCCGCCGGCGTCGCGGGCAAGACAATCGAGAAACTGGCCTCGTGCATGGATGCCGGTGACATCATCATTGACGGTGGCAACAGCTACTACCGCGACGATATTCTCAGAGCAAAAGAATTGAAGAGCGGAGGCAAACATTACGTCGATTGCGGTACCAGCGGCGGGGTGTTCGGCGAGGAGCGCGGCTTCTGTCTGATGATCGGCGGAGAGGAGCAGATCGTCAAACACCTGGACCCGATTTTCAGGAGCATCGCACCGGGTGTGACGGCAGCGGAACGCACCCCGGGGAAGCAGGGTAAACCCGCATCTGCGGAACACGGCTATCTGCATTGCGGCCCAGCCGGTGCCGGACACTTCGTCAAGATGGTACACAACGGCATCGAGTATGGCCTGATGGCGGCTTATGCAGAGGGGATGAACATCCTGCACAACGCCAACGCCGGCAAGCGCTCGCATGACAGTGATGCCGAGACCACGCCGATGCGCAACCCTGAGTTTTACCAGTATGAGCTGAACCTCCCCGAGATAGCAGAAGTCTGGCGGCGCGGCAGTGTGGTGTCATCCTGGTTGCTCGATCTGACGGCAGCCGCGTTGGCCGAGGATGGAGAGCTCAGCGGATTTTCGGGACGTGTGTCGGATTCGGGTGAGGGACGCTGGACGGCATTGGCTGCAATCGACGAAGGCGTGCCGGCCCCGGTCATCAGTGCGGCACTATTCGGTCGTTTTGCGTCGCGCGGCGATGCCGGTTATGCCGACCGGTTGTTGTCCGCGATGCGCAAGCAGTTCGGCGGACATGATGAGAAGAAGAAATGAACGCCGGGACGGGCAACATGCATAGCCGCTCGACATCGGCCGATGCGCTGGTGATCTTCGGCGTGACCGGCGACCTCGCCCACAAGATGATCTTTCCCGCGCTTTACGCAATGGCCAAAAGCGGCATCCTCAAGGTGCCGGTGATAGGTGTTGCATCCTCGAAGTGGAGCCTGGCGCAACTGCGCAAGCACGCGAAAGACAGCATCAAACACGCCGGCAGGATCGATGACAAGGGCGCACTCGACCATCTTCTTTCGCTGCTCGGCTATGTGGATGGTGATTACAACGACCCGGCTACGTTCACAGCGCTCAAGCAGGCTCTGGGCAGGGCCAAACGCCCGG
The DNA here is from genome assembly GCA_963782385.1 of uncultured beta proteobacterium. Classification (GTDB taxonomy): domain Bacteria; phylum Pseudomonadota; class Gammaproteobacteria; order Burkholderiales; family Gallionellaceae; genus CAVXFS01. Next base: position 676,300 of record CAWAJO010000003.1, on the reverse strand, counting down.
CGCATTATCTCGCCATTCCCCCGTCGCTGTTCGCCACGGTGATCAAGAGTCTTGGTGCTGCGGGATTGGCCGATCAGGCGCGCGTCATCGTTGAAAAGCCGTTCGGACGAGACCTGGCTTCGGCGCGGGCACTCAACAAAATCGCGTTGTCGGTGTTTGCGGAAGACTCGATCTTCCGCATCGACCATTATCTCGGGAAAGAGGCGATCATGAATATCCTCTATTTCCGTTTCGCCAATTCCTTCCTCGAGCCGATCTGGAACCGCAACTGCGTGGCCAGCGTGCAGATTACGCTGGCCGAGGATTTCGGCGTGAAGGGCCGCGGCGCGTTTTACGAAAGTGCCGGTTGCCTGCGCGACGTCATCCAGAACCACCTGTTCCAGATCGTCGCGCTGCTGGCGATGGAGCCGCCGGCGTACCAGGGCTATGGCGCCGTTCATGCCGAGAAAGCCAAGGTATTCCAGGCCATGCGCCCGCTGCAGCCCGACGACGTGGTGCGCGGCCAGTACGCCGGCTACCGCAAGGAGGCGGGTGTGGCAAAGGACTCCAACGTCGAGACGTTCTGCGCCCTGCGGCTGTTCGTCGATTCGTGGCGCTGGGAAGGCGTGTCGTGGTACCTGCGTTCCGGCAAATGTCTGGCTAACACCGCGGCCGAGGTTCTGGTGGAGCTGAAGCCGCCACCGCAAAGGTTGTTCGACGATTCGGCACCGGTGGACGGGCGCGCCAATTATCTGCGCTTCCGGCTCTCTCCCAACACTGCCGTCGCCCTGGCTGCACGTGTCAAACGTGCGGGCAAGGAATTCGTAGGCGACCAGCGCGAGCTCTATCTGCTGGACGAACAGTCGGGTATCGAATCGCCCTATGAACGGTTGTTGAGCGATGCCATAGCCGGTAACGGTGCGCTGTTCACCCGCGAGGACGCAGTCGAGGCGGCATGGGTAGTGGTCGATCCCGTACTTGGCAGCTCAGGTCCAGTGCACCCCTACAAGCGCGGCAGCTGGGGGCCGAAACAGGCCGATGCGCTCATTGCGCCGGATGGCAAGTGGCACAATCCGCTGCTGGGTGAGGAGGCGCAATGACGAGAAACAGCCTGGAGCAGGAAGGTTACCTAAGGGCGCTTGCGCTGTTGCATGATTGCGCGACGCCGGACGGTTTTCTCGCCAGCCCCTCCAAGCATGACAACTATCGGCGGATATGGAGCCGCGATGGCGCGATCATTGCGCTGGCGGCATTGCTCAGCGGGGATGGTGACCTTATCAGGGCGGCGCGTCATACTTTCGAGACGCTGGCCGCACACCAGGGACCGCATGGCGAGATTCCTACCAATGTCGAAATTGCGTCGGAGCGCGTCAGTTATGGCGGCACCACCGGTCGCGTCGATGCCGACCTCTGGTTCATCATCGGCTGCGGCGAGTACTGGCTGGCAACGGGCGAGAATGAATTTCTGGAGCGCCTGTTGCCGACGATTGAAAAAGTGCGCTTCGTACTCGGAGCCTGGGAGTTCAACAATCGCGGACTCATTTATGTGCCGCTGGCCGGCGACTGGGCGGACGAATATGTGCACAACGGTTACGTGCTTTACGACCAGTTGCTGTACCTGCAGGCGCAGCGCACGCTGGCGCGCATGCATGCCGTGGTGCACAGCTCCAGCGACCATGAACTGCAGGACAAGATCAGCCATTTGCGACATCTCATCCGCGCAAACTACTGGTTCGACGATGATGGACACGTTCCCGACGACGCCTACCATGAGGTGCTTTACGAGAAAGGGCGCACTGCCGCCGCTGCGCGTGGCGGGGAAATGTACTGGATGCCGTTCTTTTCTCCGAGCGGCTACGGTTATCGATTCGATGCCTTTGCCAATGTTCTGGCGTCGCTGTTCGAAGTTGCCGACGATGCCCAGCGCGGCATTGTGGACGAATACATTGCCCGCGAACTGTGCAATGACCAATTGCCGCTGGTGCCAGCGTTCCACCCGGTGATCGAGCCGGTGGACGAGGACTGGAAACACCTGCAGGTGATGTTTTCCTACAACTTCAAGAACCGGCCCTACGAATATCAAAACGGCGGCCTGTGGCCGATGATCAACGGGTTCTATGTGGCGGACCTGGCACGTCGGAACCGCAGACGCGAAGCGCAAAAATGCCTGCACGCAATCCATCGCGCCAATTCGATGGAAATGGAGGGCGAAGACTGGGGGTTCGCAGAGTTCATAAATGGCAGAACACTGGTGGCGAGCGGGAACCGGCACCAGGGCTGGAGTGCCGCGGCGGCGGTCATCGGTCATCTAGCGCTTGCAGGCGAATCAGTATTCAGGATAACTTAACGATGGCTGACGAAATTTTGTTCTGTTCCGACCTGGGCCGCACGCTGTTGGGCATGAACGGCAGCTATGGCGCCGGTGTGCTGGAAGGACTAGTGCACTTTCTGCCGCACACGCAGAAATGGTTACAGGAGACATCATGAACACCACGCGACAACTGCACGATCTCGGCCAGAGTCTCTGGCTCGACAACATCACGCGCGAGCTACTGACCAGTGGCACACTGGCACGCTATATCAGCGAGCTTTCCGTGACGGGACTGACTTCCAATCCGACCATCTTCGACAAGGCGATCAAGAACAGTGATTTTTACGATGATGCGATCCGCAAAAAAGCGCTCGCGGGCAAGTCGGGCGAGGCGTTGTTCTTCGAACTTGCATTGGAAGATTTGATTCAGGCCGCCGATCTTTTCCGGCCGATCTTTGACGCCACTGGCGGAGTTGACGGCTGGGTATCGCTGGAGGTCTCTCCGCTGCTCGCCGACGATACCGCAGCCACGATCAAGGCGGCTGTGCAACTGCATAAGCGCGCACAACTTCCCAATCTTTTCATCAAGATTCCGGGCACCCGCGCAGGTATTCCGGCGGTCGAAGAGGCGATCTTCGCCGGCGTGCCGGTGAATGTCACATTACTGTTTTCCCGCGAGCACTACCTCGCGGCGGCCGAAGCCTACATGCGCGGCATCGAGCGGCGCATCGCCGCGGGTCTGAATCCCAGGATCGGTTCCGTGGCTTCGATTTTCGTCAGCCGCTGGGACGTAGCCGTCAAGGACAAGGCCCAGGGTGAATTCCGCAACAACCGTCTTGGTATCGCCATCGCCATGCGCACCTATAAAGCCTATCGTGACCTGCTGGCATCAAAACGTTGGCAGAAACTGGCCGCTTCCGGGGCGCAGCCGCAACGCCTGCTATGGGCCAGCACCGGCACCAAGGATCCCGCAGCCTCAGACACGCTTTACGTCGAAGCGCTCGTTGCGCCGGATACGGTCAATACCATCCCCGAAAAAACACTGCTCGCCTTCGCCGATCACGGCAAAATGAACAATGCATTGTCGGCCGATGAGGGTAGTGCCGAAATGGTAGAAGCGGTTATCGCGGAATTCACCCGAGAGGGCGTCAACGATGAGGCACTTGCCGCCGAACTACAGCGCGAGGGCACCGAGTCCTTTGCAAAATCCTGGAACGACCTGCTGGACTGCATCGCGTCAAAAGGCGCCAAGCTTACGCTGCCTGCTTAAGGTGTTGCGCAACCCTGTACACAGTATCTAGAATTTCGGTTTATGCCCTGAACCATTAAATTCGATGATCTGATCGACCATGCGGAAATGCGTGACAGCCTGGTTCGTGGTGTTGCTGGTTCCTTGGTTGTCATTCCTGGCCAGAGTTGCTTGCCAACTGTAATGTGCTGAATGGCAGTGTTTGGGTTGCCTGCCGTGTTGCCCTGGGTAGCCATCGCGCCATATGTATTCTCTCGCCTTGCGCTGAATGGCAAAGGAGGCAGGTAACCAATCCCCTGGCTGCTGCGCTGCTTGATGGTCTTCTATGTGCGATATCGTACAGACTGGCCGCAACGATGCATGCAATCTTGAGCCTTGCGCAGAACCTGTCGAATCCAGATGAAGAAACCCTGAATCGTCAGGTGACATATTCAATCAACTGATTTCAATGAAAATGAGTCAAGCCCTTACATGCAAGCTGCCCGGTTTGGTTCTCGCCATTTTCTGTTTGATGTGTTTGCCTGCCCAAGTTCAAGCGGCCAATACATCGGGCGAGGCAAAAGCACTCAAGGCAAAAAAGATTTTTTTCCGCGACTGTCCAGGCTGCCCGCAGATGGTGGTCATTCCGTCGGGAACCTTTGACATGGGTTCGCCCGAATCCGAGGACGGACGGACTGACGACGAAGGCCCGGTGCACCGGGTCAATGTTGCCAAGTTCGCTATTGGCAAGACCGAGATTACCCGTGGCCAGTTTGCGACATTCGTGAAAAAGACCAAGTACAGCACCGGCGACAAATGCTCGATCCTTGAAGGTGGCAAAGTTGTGGAGCGCGCTGCCAACTGGCGCGAGCTCGGCTACGCAAACGGCGACAGCTATCCTGTTGGCTGTGTCAACTGGAGCGATGCAAAAGCCTATGCGCAATGGCTGTCGCGCACGACAGGGGAAAAATACCGTCTGCCGACAGAGGCGGAATGGGAATACGCCGCCCGCGCCAACAGCAGCACTGCACGCTACTGGGGAGACAACCCGGATGAGGCTTGCGCATATGCGAATGCTGCGGACAAGACAGCGCAGGAAAAGATTGAAGGCGCATCGGCCTGGACGGTACATGGCTGCACGGATGGTTTTGCCTATAGCGCGCCGGTGGGCAGCTTCAAAGCCAATGCATTCGGCCTGCAAGACATGCTGGGAAATGCGTGGGAATGGACGGAGGACAGCTATCACGACAGTTATGGTGACGCCCCGACCGACGGCAGCGCCTGGCAGGGGGATGGAGCAAAGCGTGTGCTTCGCGGCGGCTCGTGGAACAGCGGACCACGGGATGTGCGCGCAGCTGTTCGCAACGGCTACGAGCCTGACCTGCGTTTCGGTTTCTTCGGGTTTCGCTTGGCCAGGACGATTCCTTGATGAAGCGTAACCGTTCTCTCATTCTTTCGCCGTGCCTGCTGCTCGGCATTGCGCTTCTTTTTCCCTTGCAGCTGCTTGGTGCAGAGACATCCGCTCCACAGGCAGAACAGCCTGCCGCCCAGGCAGAACAGCCTGCCCCTCAGGCAGAACAGCCTGCCCCTCAGGCAGAACAGCCTGCCCCTCAGGCAGAACAGCCTGCCCCCAGGCAGAACAGCCTGCCGCCCAGGAACAGCAATCTGATAGCTTTAAGACCATGGAACATGCGCGTGATTATTTGTCCGCGAAGATAACCCGCTTCGCAAACAGGATGGATCGCTTCTTTGGTGGAGATAGTCATTACCAGGAGAGCAATCAAAGTGTGGTTCAGATCAGCCTGGCCAAGGTGGCTGGATATGGCGGTGACCGAAAATTCGACCTTGCCGCCAGGGTGAATCTGAAATTGCCGTCAACCGAGGGGAAGTTGCGTTTGCTGCTGGAAACAGACCCCGAGAAAGATATTTCAGCTAACCCGGCACAAGGCCGTGCCGTGCTGAGCAACGAAGTCGTCGTCCCCGGAAGTGCAGCCCTGGCAGTACGCTATGCGACTGCAGAAGAAAATGTCTGGCATTTCAGTACGGACGCGGGGCTTAAATTTCCAATCCCGATAAAGCCTTTCGTGCGCACAAGGGGCAGGTATTCGGCGTCGCTGGGAAAGTGGCAACTGAAAGCTGCCGAGTCAGTGTATTGGTTTAACACGCTGGGTGTGGGTGCGACCACTCAGCTTGATCTGGATCATATAATAAATGATTCGCTTCTATTTCGTTCATCCAGCAATGGCACATGGCTCAATGACAACGATAACACTGACCTGCGTCAGGATCTGTCAATCTATCACACCCTGAATGATCGTACTGCCTTGCTGTATCAAGTGAGTGCGATCGGGGTCACCAATCCGAAATTTGAAATGACGGATTACGTGGCGCTATTATTTTGCCGATACCGCTTGCATCAGAAATGGCTGTTCTTTGAAGTAAGCCCGCAACTGCATTTCCCCAGGGAAAGAAGTTTCAAAACCAGCGCCGCCCTTAGCATGCGTCTGGAGGTGCTATTTGATGAATCGAGATGATAACGAGGACGCGCTATTGTTGATCTCATTTGAAAATAGTGATGGTCATGATTCAATCGACTGTTGCCGCGGCCCATCGCCGTGCATTGCGTCCGGGACAAACTTGAAAGAGCGACTATGAGCGAGCAAACACGGGACATTCACCCGAAGGAGCGTCTTCTGTCGGCAGGTGTGGAGGGGTTCGATTCCCTGTCCGAGCTTGCCCTGGATATGCGCTCGGCGTGGAATCACGCCACCGATGAGGTGTGGCGGCAGCTGGACCCGGTGCTGTGGGAGCTGACGCAAAATCCATGGGTCGTGTTGCAAACGGTCTCGCGCGAGAAGCTACAGCAGGTTCTGGCCGGTTCCGCTTTTCGCAACATCGTTGACGAATTGGTGCAGGCCAGGCGCAGCGAGGCGGACGCGCCCGCGTGGTTTCAGCAAACCTACCCGCAATCGCAGCTTAACTGCGTCGCGTATTTCAGCATGGAATACATGCTGAGCGAAGCGTTGCCCATCTACTCGGGCGGGTTGGGCAACGTGGCCGGCGATCAACTCAAGGCCGCCAGTGATCTGGGCATCCCGGTGATCGCCGTGGGGCTGCTCTACCAGCAAGGCTATTTTCGCCAGGTGATCGACAAGGATGGTGCGCAACAGGCGCTCTACCCGTATAACGACCCCGGCCAGTTGCCGATCACGCCATTGCGCCAGGCGAACGGTGAGTGGTTGCGACTGGAGATCAACTTGCCCGGGTACTCGGTCTGGCTGCGCGCCTGGCAGGTCCAGGTCGGCCGCGTGATGTTGTACCTGCTGGACAGCAATGACGCCGCGAATTACCCCGCGCACCGCGGCATCACCAGCGAACTGTACGGTGGCGGACCGGAGCTGCGCCTGAAACAGGAAATGCTGCTCGGCATCGGCGGCTGGCGACTGCTTGCTGCGCTCGGTATCAAGCCGGAGGTCTGCCACCTGAATGAAGGCCATGCGGCATTCGCGGTACTGGAACGCGCGCGCAGCTACATGGAAGAAACAGGCCTGCCGTTTGACGCCGCGCTGGCCGTTACCCGGGCGGGCAACCTGTTCACCACGCACACCGCGGTGGCGGCCGGCTTCGACCGTTTTGCGCCTGCGCTGATCGAGCAATATCTGGGCGGTTATGCGCGCACGCAGCTCGGTATCGCGCTGCAGGATTTGCTGGCCCTGGGCCGCCAGAACCCGAATGACGCGTCGGAATCATTCAACATGGCCTATCTCGCGATTCGCGGCAGTGGGGCAGTCAATGGCGTCAGTCGCCTGCACGGAAAGGTAAGCCGGCGCCTGTTCGCGCCGCTGTTTCCGCACTGGCCGGAAGACGAAGTACCGGTCGGACACGTGACCAACGGCGTGCATATGCCGACCTGGGATTCTGCGCCCGCAGATGCGCTTTGGACTAAGGCTTGCAGCAAGGATCGCTGGCTGGGTATTGCCGAGACCCTGGGGCAGAACATACGCCGGGTTTCGGACGCCAGGCTGTGGGAATTCAGCACCGTCGCCAGGGAGTCTCTGGTTGAATACGCACGCGAACGATTAGCCCGGCAACTGACCATCTCAGGCGCATCGCCCGAGAAAATCGATGCTGCGAAACATCTGTTTGACTGCAACACGTTGACGCTGGGTTTTGCACGCCGCTTTGCCAGCTACAAGCGGCCGAATTTGTTGCTGCATGACCCGGAACGGTTGCTGCGCCTGCTGACAAACCCGCAGCGTCCCGTGCAACTGATCATGGCGGGCAAGGCCCATCCTGCCGATCTGGCCGGGCAAGCCTTGATCCAGCAATGGATACATTTCATCCGCCGATCCGAGGCACGCCAGCATGTGATCTTCCTTAGCGACTACGACATGCACTTGACCGAGCAGCTGGTGCAGGGGGTGGATGTCTGGCTCAACACGCCGCGCCGCCCTTGGGAAGCGTGTGGAACAAGCGGCATGAAAGTACTGGTCAATGGCGGCATCAATCTGTCCGAGCTCGACGGCTGGTGGGCGGAAGCGTACACGCCGGAAGTGGGATGGGCGCTGGGGGACGGCCAGGAGCATGATCACGACCCGGCCTGGGACGCGATTGAGGCTGAAGCGCTGTATGACCTGCTCGAACGGGAGGTGATCCCCGAATTTTATACACGTGATGAGCAGGGAATTCCCACCGCCTGGGTGGCGCGGATGCGGCAGAGCATGGCGCAATTGACGCCGCGCTTTTCCACCAGCCGCACGGTGCGCGAATACACCGAGCAACACTATTTGCCGGCGGCCTCAGCCTATCTTGAGCGGGCTGCCGGCAAAGGCGAAATCGGCGCGGAACTGGTCGATTGGAGGCACATGCTGGACCAACATTGGAGCGCGCTGCGCTTCGGCGAGGTGAAGATCGAATCCGATGACAAGCAGCATGGTTTTGAGGTGCAAATGTATCTCGATGAGCTCGACCCGGATGCAGTGCGGGTCGAGCTTTATGCCGATGGCATTGACGGCGCTGCGCCGGAGCGAGTGGAGATGAAGCGCGTGAGGCAACTGGTGGGTGCAACCAACGGCTACGCTTATCATGCAGAGGTGTCTGCAACCCGTCCCGCGACGGACTATACGGCGCGTCTCTTGCCGTACCGAGACGGCGTCGCGGTTCCACTCGAAGCCGCCCGGATTCTGTGGCAACGGTGATCATGCCTTGCATAGAGCAAGCTCAAACCATGTCACGCCGCTCAATTCAACTGTCTGTTTTTTGGCCGAAGCGGTATTTGGTAACTGAAGAAAGGAGTAACTTCTGAGTGTCCGCCCTACCAAATTTCGAGTGAGTAATTTCGAAACTTTGCAGACACTGACGAATACCCGCTTCCGGGCATCGAATAATGAATATCCTGCAACAGCTACCACCGGGAAATTCCACGGGCAAACCCCATCGGCGTTCCCGTCGTCTCCGCCAGCGAGCCCTAGAGCCATTTGACCTACGGATGGCATAACTCCTACCGGGAAGCCTTGACGGAAATTGTAAAGCTCCTCGGGGAGAACCCCAGAAGGCCTTTTCTCCCTGGAACCTGCTTCATAAACTCTTACGACCAGCTAACGCAACTACGACCCGGCTATATATAAGCTTTAAATCTTGACACATATTAGTATATTCTAATATTATGACTTCGCATTCAGAACCCTTTGATGTCACACACCATGACCGGTAAACCGAGACTTTCCAGCCTTTGGCAGGAAATTTCCCTGACGCTTCTGCTAAAGGTTGCTTTGCTGGCCGTCATTTGGGCAGTTTGGTTTTCAATTCCCGAAGACCGCAACCTGGACGATAAAAAAGTCGCAGCGCAAGTTCTTTCCCGGCAACTCCCATCCCGGCAATCTCAAGAGGAACCTAACCATGATGCCGTCTCCAGAGCTCGTTGACGTATCCAGGCTGCAATTTGCCGCCACGGCGCTGTATCATTTTTTGTTTGTCCCGCTCACCCTCGGGATGTCCTTCCTTCTGGTCATCATGGAATCGGTGTATGTGATGACCGGAAAAGAGGTATACAAGGACATGACCCGCTTCTGGGGCAAGCTGTTTGGCATCAACTTTGCGCTTGGGGTTACCACCGGACTTACCATGGAATTCCAGTTCGGCACCAACTGGGCGTATTACTCGCACTATGTCGGCGACATCTTCGGCGCGCCGCTTGCGATCGAAGGACTGATGGCCTTTTTTCTTGAATCGACCTTTGTCGGGCTGTTCTTCTTCGGCTGGGACAGGCTATCCAAAGAGAAGCACCTGATGGTCACTTTTCTGGTGGCGGTGGGCTCCAACCTGTCGGCGCTGTGGATACTGATCGCCAACGGCTGGATGCAGAATCCGGTCGGGGCCGAATTCAACTACCACACGATGCGCATGGAAATGACCAGTTTTACCCAACTGTTGTTCAACCCGGTGGCCCAGGTCAAGTTCGTGCATACCGTCTCTGCGGGTTATGTGACGGCCTCGATGTTCGTGCTCGGCATCAGCGCATGGTACCTGCTGATCGGGCGGGACAAGGCATTTGCGATGCGGTCGATCGCCGTGGCCGCAGGCTTTGGCCTTGCCTCGGCGTTATCGGTGATCGTGCTGGGCGATGAATCCGGCTACACGGCGGGCGAGGTGCAACGCGTCAAGCTGGCTACCATCGAGGCGGAATGGCACACCGAAAAAGCGCCTGCGGACATCACCGCGATCGGCTTTCCCAATGAGGCCACGCAAAGCACCGATTACGCGATCAAGCTCCCTTACCTGCTGGGGCTGATCGCAACTCGCTCGACCGACGAGAAGATCACCGGCATTGCCGAGTTGCGCGAAGAGAACGAGGCGAGGATCAGGGATGGCATGATCGCCTACGCGGCGCTCGAAAAACTGCGCGCGGGTGATACCAGCGATGAAGCCAAAGCGGCCTTCGAACAATCCAGAAACAACCTGGGTTATGGCCTGCTGCTGAAGAGATACACGCAAAATGTCACCGATGCCACAGATGATCAGGTCAGGATGGCGGCGCGCGATACCATCCCGCGCGTAGCCCCGATGTTCTGGACATTCCGCATCATGGTGGCGATCGCCTTCACCATTCTGTTCATCTTTGCCGCCACCTTCTATTACACGGCGAAGCGCACTATCGCCGAGAAGAAATGGCTGCTCAGGCTTGCGTTATACAGCATCCCTCTGCCCTGGATCGCCGCCGAGATGGGCTGGATAGTCGCCGAATATGGCCGGCAACCGTGGACCATCAGCGGCATCCTGCCGACCAGCCTGAGCACGTCCAACCTCGATCCTTCCAGCGTGTATTTCAGCCTCGCCGGATTCGTCGGCTTCTACACGCTGCTGCTGGTGGCCGAGATGTACCTGATGTTCAAGTATGCGCGCCTCGGCCCGCAGAGTTTGCATACCGGCCGCTACGGCAACGCTTGAGGGTGCCTCTAGAAATTAAGAGTTCGCTCAAATGCAAGGCTCGGTAAGAAATTTCGCCGCGCCGCATATGGATGATATGTAAGCAAGAAATTTTTCCCGTAACGCAGCAGTTGGGATGAAATCTGGATTTATAGAGGTACCCTTGAGGAGACGATCATGATTTTCGACTACGAAACGCTGAAACTGATCTGGTGGCTGTTCGTCGGCGTGCTGCTGGTGGGCTTCGCCATCACCGACGGATTCGACCTGGGGGTCGGGGCATTGCTGCCGTTCCTCGGCAGGAACGACGAGGAGCGTCGCGTGATCATCAATTCGGTCGGCGCCACCTGGGACGGCAACCAGGTCTGGTTCATCACCGCCGGCGGCGCGATCTTCGCGGCCTGGCCCATCGTGTATGCGACCGCCTTCTCCGGTTTCTACATCGCGCTGATCCTGACGCTGTTCGCGATGTTCTTCCGGCCGGTGGGGTTCGACTACCGCAGCAAGGTCACCGATCCGCGCTGGCGCTCGGCCTGGGACTGGGGGCTGTTCGCCGGCGGATTCGTGCCGGCGCTGATCTTCGGCGTGGCGTTCGGCAACCTGCTGCAAGGGGTCCCGTTCAGCTTCGACAACGATGTGCGCGTGACCTATACCGGTACGTTCTGGCAATTGCTCAACCCGTTTGGCCTGCTCTCCGGGGTGGTCAGCCTGTCCATGCTGCTGATGCACGGCTCGATCTATCTGCAGATCAGGACGGAGGGCGTGATTGCGCAACGCGCGCGCCGCGCAACCCAGATCACCGGAGCGGTATTCATCGCGTGCTTCATCCTTGCCGGCGTGTGGATCATGAACGGCATCGACGGCTATCGCATCCTGTCCATGCTGCCCGCCAATGTCGCAGCGATCCCGCTCGACAAGACCGCCGAAAAAGTCGCCGGCGCATGGATGGACAATTATCACTCCTATCCGCTGCTGTGGCTGTCGCCCATCCTGGGGGTGGCGGGTGCGCTGCTGGCGATTGTGTTATCCGGCGCGAAAAAACCCGTTGCGGCTTTCATCGCCAGTTCCTTGATGCTCACTGGGGTGATCTTCACTGCGGGCTTCGCGATGTTCCCCTTCATCATGCCGTCGAGCTCTGACCCGCGCAGCAGCCTGACGGTATGGGACTCGGTATCCAGCCACATGACGCTGCAGATCATGTTCTGGGTGGTGCTCATCTTCCTGCCGCTGGTTCTGGCCTACACCTCCTGGGTGTACAGTGTGCTGCGCGGGAAGATCACGGTCGAATCGGTTCGCGCCAACGACCATAACATTTATTGAAAGGAACGATCATGTGGTACTTTTCCTGGATGCTTGGAGTAGGACTGGCGATGGCGTTTGGCATCATCAACGTCATGTGGCTGGAGGCGGAATATTTCTGCCGGATCGAACTTGAGGAAGCGAGAGCGGGGAAGGGGTCGGATTGATTTTGCCAGTGAGTCCAACTGTGCATTGGATTCTTGTTCCCTCCCTCTTGCACCCGCAAGGAGTAGGCCGTGGTTGTAAAGACGCTAAAGCGGCAACAACCACGCTCCAGGGGGAGGGTTAGGTAACCAATGACTTGGCTGTCGTTTTTGGACAGCCTAGTCAGATGGCTAGTAGTTCCATCAGTGGGGGTAGAGACTTTGGATATCCACCGTCCTACCCCCATCCCAACCTTCCCCCTGCAAGGGGGAAGGAGTGAAAACCATCCGCGTTTAACGGATTACAGGTTTGTCGGAACCTTTGAGGGGCTTGCTTAATAAGCTACCTGAGATGGCAGTGATAATTCAACTTGCATAACTTGAGAGGATCGAAATGGCGCGAGTCGTGATTTTAGGAGCAGGTATCTCGGGGCACACCGCCGCACGATACCTGGACAAATGGATAGGCGGAAAGCACGAGATCGTCGTGGTGTCGCCCAACGCCAAATGGAACTGGATACCTTCCAATATCTGGGTCGGTGTAGGGCAGATGACAGAGGAGGAAGTCACCTTCGACCTGGCCGAGGTGTACGGCAAGACACATGTGGATTTCCGCCAGGCCAAGGGCATCTCCATCCATCCGGAAGCCGGCGCGACCATCGCCAGGCCCTACGTCACCATCGAATATACGCGCGCCGACAAGGCCGGCCAGCAGGAGAACATCGAGTACGACTACCTGATCAACGCCACCGGGCCGAAGTTGAATTTCGGCGCGACCGAAGGGCTGGGGCCGGAGCACGGCCACACCGTCTCCGTCTGCACCGCTCAGCACGCGCTGGAAGCCAACGAAAAGCTGCAACAGGTCATCGACGCGTTGCGCCGCGGCGAGCGAAAGACCCTCGTTGTCGGCACCGGCCATGGCATGTGCACCTGCCAGGGTGCGGCCTTTGAATACATCTATAACGTCGACCACATCCTGCGCGAAGCGGGCGTGCGCGACAAGGCGCGCATCGTCTGGATCAGCAACGAATATGAGCTCGGCGACTTTGGCATGGGCGGCGTCAATATCAAGCGCGGCGGCTACGTCACCAATGGAAAAACATTTGCCGAATCGCTGATGGTCGAGCGCGGCATCGAGTGGATCATCCGCGCGCACGTGAAGAAGGTCGAGGCCGGCAAGATCCATTACGAGACGCTGGAGGGAACCTTCCACGAACTCGAGTTCGACTTCTCCATGCTGATCCCGCCATTCGCCGGTGTCGGCCTGAAAGCCTTCAGCAAGGCGGAGGAGGACATCACCAGCCAGTTGTTCGCGCCAAACGGCTTCATGAAGGTGGATGGCGACTACACCGCACGCCCCTTTGCCGAGTGGAGCGCGAAGGACTGGCCCAGGACCTACCAGTCGCCGCTATACAAGAACCTGTTCGCAGTCGGCATCGCCTTCGCGCCGCCGCACCCGATCAGCAAGGTAATGAAGAGTCCCAACGACACCCAGATCAGCCCGACGCCGCCGCGTACCGGCATGCCTTCCGCCGCGATGGCCAAGGCCGTGGCACAGAGTATCCGCGACATGATCAACAGCGGGTCGGACAAGCCGACGCACACTGCCTCGATGGCAGAGATGGGCGCCGCCTGCGTCGCCTCCACTGGCTCGCACCTGCTGCGGGGAACGGCTGCGACGATGACCGTCTTCCCGGTCGTGCCCGATTACGAGAAATATCCGGAATACGGCCGCGACATGGACCTGACCTTCGGCGAGATCGGCCTCGCCGGACACTGGATGAAATCACTGCTGCACTACACTTTCATCTACCAGGCGAAACTTAAACCGGGCTGGTGGATACTTCCGGACTGAGCCATCGCACAAACAAATCAAGAGGAAACGAACATGCCAGATAAAACGACCAACCGCGAACCTTACCAGCAGGCCTACTATCCGCCCGTGCCCACCGGCTTCACGCGCTACATGCGCACCAGCCTGATCTGGCAGATCTGGCGCTTCATCGTCATCAACTGGAAGATGCTCAAGCTGCTGGCGAATTCTCATCACTGATCGTAGCTTGAATATAAAAAAACCGGCTGCATGCTGATGGCGTGCAGCCGGTTTTTAATTTGCAGGATGCTATGAATGATTACTTTGTGAAGGTGGTACGGTTATGGCCGTTATTCCGGCCTAAGCGGACGCTCGAAAAGTTACTTGATTGCTGCCCGTGAAGGTCTGCTATGCAAAATATTCACAGGCACTTTCGGCCACTGGTGCATATCCCATTATACGAGTTGTAGTTTCCCTACCCTAAACAGCTTGTGCATTCCCATAAGCCATTCAACAAACACATAAGTTCATCTATTAAATCGTTCCAGATTGCGCCAATGGGTGACGCATTATATTTGCTATTACTTTACCTGCTGATCTGACCAGCCCAAGCAGAATTTTTACAGCTTATTTACACCCACAGGAATTATCTTTACACCGATTTAATTTCCCTTTCCCTACTATGCAAGCCGTGTTTTTCCACAAGGAGTGAATGAAATGGACTGGCTTTACATCTTATTGATCTTGGCCTTCTTCGGACTCAGCGTGCTGTTGATATACGGCATCGAAAAACTGGGGAGGCCGTCATGACTTTCTACATTATCGGTGCCATCGCGGCATTGTTGCTGATGGTCTATCTCGTGGTTGCCTTACTTAAACCGGAGTTATTTTAATCATGAACGGACTCTTACAAATCGCCCTGTATCTGGGCGCCCTGCTGGCGTTGGTCAAGCCTGTTGGCTGGTACATGGCGCGCGTTTACGAGGGCAAGTTGCCCGCGCTGGTGCGCTGGATGGCACCTCTCGAAAATCTTTTTTACCGCTTGTGCGGCGTGGACGCCAAGCAGGAAATGCGCTGGACGCAATACGCGCTGGTGCTGCTGTGGTTCAGCCTGCTCGGCGTGCTGGCGGTGTATGGCTTGCAGCGTTTGCAGGATTCGCTGCCGCTGAACGCGCAAAGTTTGGGGGCGGTCACCGCTGATTCCTCTTTCAACACGGCGATCAGCTTCATCACCAATACCAACTGGCAGGGCTACGGCGGCGAAACCACGATGAGCTACCTGACGCAGATGCTGGGTCTCGGGGTGCAGAACTTTCTCTCCGCCGCCGCAGGCATGGCGGTGGTCATCGCGCTGATACGCGGTTTTGCGCGCCACACGGCAGAGACGATAGGCAACTTCTGGGTAGATATGACGCGCAGCACGGTCTATATCCTGCTGCCGCTTTCCGTC
The DNA here is from genome assembly GCA_963782385.1 of uncultured beta proteobacterium. Lineage (GTDB taxonomy): Bacteria > Pseudomonadota > Gammaproteobacteria > Burkholderiales > Gallionellaceae > CAVXFS01. Next base: position 660,652 of record CAWAJO010000003.1, on the reverse strand, counting down.
GTGCTGGCGCTGGTGCTGGTCGGCCAGGGCGTAGTGCAGAATTTCTCGGCCTATCCCAACGTGCCGCTGGTGGAAAGCACGAGCTACGAGCAGCCCAAGCTGGATGCTTCCGGCAATGCGATGAAAGACGCTACGGGCAACGCCGTGACCGAAAAAACCGTGGTGAAAGAGCAAACCATTGCGGTTGGCCCCGCCGCCTCGCAGATCGCCATCAAGCAACTGGGTACCAACGGCGGCGGCTTCTTCAACGTCAACTCCGCGCACCCCTTGGAGAATCCCACACCTTTCGCCAATTTCATGGAGATGCTGGCCATCCTGCTGATCCCCGCCGGGCTGTGCTACACCTTCGGCAGCATGGTGGGCGATACGCGCCAGGGCTGGGCGATATTCGCGGCGATGACAGTGGTCTTCGTCGGCTTCCTCGCCGTGGCGGAATACCAGGAACTGCAAGGCAATCCCGCGTTTACCGCATTGGGTGTTGACCAGAACGCTTCCGCCACTCAGTCGGGCGGAAACATGGAAGGCAAGGAAACGCGCTTCGGCATCGTCAACTCCGCCTTGTGGGCCACAGCTACGACCGCCGCCTCCAATGGTTCGGTGAACTCCATGCATGACTCATACACGCCGCTGGGCGGCCTCGTGCCGATGTTCATGATACAGACGGGCGAGGTGGTGTTCGGCGGTGTCGGCTCCGGTCTCTACGGCATGCTGATTTTTGCCGTGATCGCGGTGTTCCTCGCCGGGCTGATGATAGGCCGCACCCCGGACTATCTGGGCAAGAAGATTGAGGCGTTCGACATCAAGATGGCTTCGCTGGTGATCCTGCTCCCGCCGCTGCTGCTGCTCGGCGGCGTGGCACTGGCCGTGATGACGGATGTGGGCAAGAGCAGCATCTTCAATCCCGGCGCGCACGGCTATTCGGAAGTGCTGTACGCCCTCTCGTCGGCGGTGGGAAACAACGGCAGTGCGTTCGCCGGATTCGGCGCGAACACGCCGTTCTACAACACCTTGCTGGGCATAGCCATGTTCTTTGGGCGCTTCTGGCTGATGATCCCGGTGCTGGCGCTGGCCGGCTCGCTGGCGGCCAAAAAACGCATGCCCGCCAGCGTGGGCAGCATGGCGACACATACCCCGATGTTCATCATATTGCTGATCGGCACGGTGCTTCTGATCGGTGTGCTGTGCTATGTGCCAGCACTGGCGCTGGGTCCGGTGATTGAACACCTGAACATGATCGGTGCGCATTAATCCGGGCGTGTAGATTGGGTTAGGCGCGGCCTTTTGTGCTGTAACCAAACATAACCAGCGACAGAAGATTTGTTTGTTGGGTTACGCGATAAAGCCGCTAACCCAACATGATAAAAGGAGAGATTTACATGACTGCCAAAGCAATTCCGTTTTCCCTGTTTGAGCGCGACATCGTCAAACAGGCTGTGGTGGACTCATTCAGGAAACTGAACCCGCGCCAGCAGATGAAGAACCCGGTGATGTTCGTGGTGTGGGTGGGCAGCGTGCTGACTACCGCGTTGTTCTTCCAGGCGCTGTTCGGGCATGGTGAAGCGCCGACCAGCTTCATTCTGGCAATCACGCTGTGGCTGTGGTTCACCGTGCTGTTCGCCAACTTCGCCGAGGCGATAGCCGAAGGCCGCAGCCGCGCCCAGGCCAATGCCATGCGCAGCGCCAAGCGCGACATTCAGGCCAAGAAACTGGTGCACCCGCAATATGGTGAAAAGTACGCTCTGGTAGCCGGTTCCACCTTGCGCAAGGATGATGTAGTGCTGGTGGAGACGGGCGATTTCATACCCGGCGACGGCACCGTGATCGAGGGCGTGGCCTCGGTGGACGAAAGCGCCATCACCGGCGAAAGCGCGCCGGTGATACGCGAATCCGGCGGCGACTTCAGCGCTGTGACCGGCGGTACGCGCGTGCTGTCCGACTGGCTGGTGGTGCGCATCAGCACCAACCCGGGCGAGACCTTTCTCGACCGCATGATCGCGATGGTGGAAGGTGCCAAGCGTCAGAAGACACCCAACGAAATCGCGCTCACCATCCTGCTGGTGGCGATGACGCTGATCTTTTTGCTGGCTACCGTCACTCTGTTGCCGTTCTCCCTCTACAGCGTCGAAACATCCGGCGCGGGGCAACCGGTCAGCATCACCGTGCTGGTGGCGCTGCTAGTGTGCCTGATCCCCACCACCATCGGCGGTTTGCTGTCCGCCATCGGTGTGGCGGGCATGGGGCGCATGTTGCAGAAGAACGTGATCGCAACCAGCGGTCGCGCGGTGGAAGCTGCGGGCGACGTGGACGTGCTGTTGTTGGACAAGACCGGCACCATCACGCTGGGCAACCGCCAGGCCAGCAGTTTCCTGCATGCTGCTGGAGTGACTGAAGCCGAATTGGCCGACGCGGCGCAACTCGCTTCGCTCGCCGACGAAACGCCGGAAGGCCGCAGCATAGTCGTGCTGGCGAAGGAAAAGTTCGCGCTGCGCGAACGCAACATACATGAACTGGGCGCGACCTTTGTGCCGTTCAGCGCGCAGACGCGCATGAGTGGCGTCAATATGGGAGATCGCCAGATACGGAAGGGATCGACCGATGCCATCCGCAACTTTGTCATTAGCCTCGGCGGCAGCTTTCCGCACGGGGTGGATGCCATCGTGGACGGCGTTGCAAGACGAGGCAGTACACCTTTGGTTGTTGCGGATGGGCCGAAAGTACTGGGCGTGATCGAGCTCAAGGACGTTGTCAAGGGCGGCATCAAGGAACGATTCGCCGAACTGCGCCGCATGGGCATCAAGACCATCATGATTACCGGTGATAACCGCCTCACCGCCGCCGCAATTGCTGCCGAAGCCGGAGTGGATGACTTCCTCGCTGAAGCCACGCCGGAAGCCAAACTGAGGCTGATCCGCGAACACCAGGCGCAAGGCCGCTTGGTGGCGATGACCGGCGACGGAACCAACGACGCCCCGGCACTGGCGCAGGCCGACGTGGCGGTGGCGATGAACACCGGCACGCAGGCCGCCAAGGAAGCGGGCAACATGGTGGACCTGGACTCCAACCCGACCAAGCTGATCGAGATCGTCGAGACTGGCAAGCAGATGCTGATGACGCGCGGCGCGCTGACCACCTTCAGCATCGCCAACGACGTGGCGAAATATTTCGCCATCATTCCGGCGGCCTTTGTCACCACTTATCCGGCGCTCGGCGCGCTCAACGTGATGGGGCTGGCGACGCCATCCAGCGCGATATTATCCGCCGTGATCTTCAACGCGCTGGTCATCATCGCATTGGTTCCGTTGGCGCTCAAAGGCGTGAAATACCGCGCCATCGGCGCGAACGTGCTGCTGCGCAATAACCTGCTGGTGTATGGGCTGGGCGGCATCATCGTCCCGTTCATCGGCATCAAGCTGATCGACATGTTGCTCGTCGCTCTGCACTTAGTTTGAGAAAGGAATAATCATGTTGAAAGAAATTCGTCCCGCCGTAACCAGTTTCCTGTTGCTGACCCTGCTGACTGGAATCGCCTACCCGCTGCTAGTGACGGGTATCTCTCAAGTTGTCATGCCAGACAAGGCCAATGGTAGCCTGATAATGAAAGATGACAAACCTGTAGGCTCCAAACTCATTGGTCAATCGTTCTCCGATCCTAAATACTTCTGGGGACGACCCTCCGCGACATCTCCGGAACCATACAACGCAGGCGCTTCCAGCGGCTCCAACCTGGGTCCGACCAATCCGGCATTGATGGATGCGGTGAAAAGCCGGGTGCAGGCCCTGCGTGATGCCGATCCGGGCAATATACAGCCGGTCCCCGTGGATCTGGTCACCGCCTCTGGCAGCGGCCTCGACCCGCATATAAGCCCGGCGGCCGCCGAATACCAGCTCGCCCGCGTAGCGCGGGTGCGCAACCTCAATCCGGATGCCGTGCGCAAGCTGGTGGCGGAACACACCGAGGGACGCCAGTTCGGCATCCTGGGCGAGCCGAGGGTGAATGTGCTGGAACTCAATCTGGCGCTGGACAACGTACATTGATTTCGCAGGGAGGGCACGTTTTTTGTGGCCACGCGGATGCCGCGCTGGAATATGATAGCCGCTGACCGCGTGGGCAGAGCGTGTGCTGTTGGGGATTTATCCCCTGACAGCCGCAGCCTGCTCCTTGCGGGTACACAAAACGTGCCCATCCTGCGATGAACGAAACCGACCAACGCCCCGACCCCGATGCGCTGCTGGAAAAAGTGCAGCGCGCCGAAGCCATACGCCGCCGCGGCCGCCTGAAGGTTTTCTTCGGCGCATCTGCCGGTGTCGGCAAAACCTTCGGCATGCTGCTGGCGGCGCGCGAGCGGCGCGCCGAGGGGCTGGATGTGGTGGCGGGTTATGTGGAGACGCACAGGCGCGCCGAGACCGAGCAGTTGCTGGAAGGGCTGGAGGTGCTGCCGCCGCGACTGGTGGAGTACCGTGACACGCAATTGCGCGAATTCGATCTGGATGCCGCGCTCAAGCGCCGTCCTGCGCTGATCCTGGTGGACGAATTGGCGCACAGCAATGCGCCGGGTTCGCGCCATACCAAGCGCTGGCAGGATGTGGAGGAATTGCTGGAAGCAGGGATCGATGTGTTTACCACGATCAACGTCCAGCACATCGAAAGCCTCAACGACGTGGTGTCGCAGATCACCGGCATCCCGGTATGGGAGACCGTGCCCGACGCAGTGCTGGAAGAGGCGAACGAGATCGAACTGATAGACCTGCCGCCGGACGAGCTGTTACAGCGGCTGAAGGAAGGCAAGGTCTACCTGCCGCAGCAGGCGGAACACGCGGCGCAGAATTTTTTTCGCAAGGGCAACCTGATCGCGCTGCGCGAACTGGCGCTGCGCCGCACGGCGGACCGGGTGGACGCGCAGATGCGCGACTACCGCGAAGACCACGCCATCCGGGACGTATGGCAGGTGAAAGAGCGGCTGCTGGTCTGCGTCGGGCCGGGCGGCACGGCGGAAAACCTGGTGCGCGCGGCCTACCGTCTGGCGCAAATGCTGAAGGCTGAGTGGATCGTGCTGTATGTCGAAACGGCGAAGCTCCAGCGCCTCTCCAGGGAACAGCGCGACGCCATCTTGCGTGCGCTGAAACTGGCGGAGGAACTGGGGGCGGAAACGGTGACGCTGAACGGCCACAAACTGTCCGACGAGGTGATTGGATATGCGCGCACCCGAAACGCGACCCGCATCGTATTGGGAAAACCGACGCTGTCCGGCTGGAAGCGCTGGCTGTTCGGTTCGCTGGTTGACACCATAGTCCGCCAGGCCAGCGACATAGGCATACACGTGGTGGGCAAGGAGGCCGATTTTCTTTCACAAACGAAAGAGAATCCCTATTTTTCGCGCAGCCGTTTATACCTCGGACTTGCTTCCGAAGAGCAGCACCCGCTGTTGATCCTGCGCGGCGCTTACCGGTGGGCTATTGCCGCGACGGGAATCTGCACTGTTATCGCCTGGCTCATGTACGCCCATTTCGATCCGGCCAACCTGATCATGGTTTACCTGCTCGGCGTGGTGGCGGTCGCCGCGCGTTACGGGCGCGGCCCGGCGGTGTTGAGTTCTTTCCTGAGTGTGGTGCTGTTTGATTTTTGCTTCGTGCCGCCGCGCTTCACCTTTGCTGTTGCGGACAGCCAATACCTGATTACGTTCGTCGTCATGCTGCTGGTCGCTCTGGTGATCAGCGACATGACGGCCAGCACCCGCCAGCAGGCCAGGATAGCGGGCCACCGCGAGCGCCGCATCGCCTCGTTGTATTCCATGAGCCGCGAACTGGCCGCGACGCGCGGCGAAGAAAATATCCTGCATATCGCGGTCAAACATGTGGCCGAGGTGTTCGAGGCGCAGGCGGTGGTGTTGCTGCCCGATGCAACGGGGCGCATCTTCTATCCCGAGAGCGAAGGAACGGCGCAATCCTGCCATGGCAGCGATTTGAGCGTGGCACAATGGGTATATGACCATGGTCAACCGGCGGGCCAGGGTACGGATACCCTGCCGGGGGGAGATATGGTTTACCTGCCGCTGAAAGCCTCGTCCGGGATGATCGGCGTGCTGGCCCTGTTGCCGCTTAACCCTGCGCGGTTGGCGTTGCCCGAACAGCAGCGGCTGCTGGAAACGTTTGTCAGCCAGATCGCGCTGGCGCTGGAGCGAGTCAGAGTGGCGGCAGAAGCGCACAGTGTCCAATTGAAAATGGAAACTGAACAATTGCGCAATGCATTGCTGTCGGCAATCTCGCATGACTTGCGCACACCGCTGGCGGCGATTGTGGGCGCATCCAGCAGTCTGGTGCGCGACGATGACAGGCTGTCCAATCAGGCTCGCCACGAACTCGGCCAAGCGATTTATGACGAGGCCACGCGCATGTCCAGTCTGGCGAACAATCTGCTGGATATGGCTCGACTGGAAGCAGGCACCGTCGTGCTGAACCGTCAATGGCAACCGCTGGAGGAAGTGGTCGGCGGTGCACTGGCAGGACTGAGCACACGCATGGTCAACCACCCAGTCAACATCAGGTTACCGCACGACCTGCCTATGGTCGAGATAGACAGCCTGCTGATCGAACGAGTATTTGCCAACCTGCTGGACAACGCGGTGAAATACACCCAGCCCGGTACCCCCATCGAAATTTCAGCTGCAAGCAGGCAGGATGAATTGGTGGTGACCGTCTCCGACCGAGGCCAGGGAATTCCGGCTGGAGAAGAAAAACTCATTTTCGAGAAATTCCATCGCGCGGCCAGGGAAGGGAATCAGGGCGGGGCGGGCTTGGGTCTGACCATTTGCCGTTCCATTGTGGAGGCGCACGGCGGACGGATATGGGAGGATAATCTGCCATCCGGTGGAGCAGCATTTCATTTTACATTGCCGTTGGCCGAGCCGCCGTTGATCGAGCAGGAAGAAGCCGCCCAATCATGAGCAATTCCGCCACCATCATCGTCATCGAAGACGAAGCACAGATACGCCGCTTCCTTCGTACTACGCTGACCACTGAAGGCTATCAGGTGGTTGAGGCGGAGACCGGCAAGTTGGGATTGATTGAAGCCACCACGCGCAAGCCCGACTTGGTTATCCTCGATCTCGGCCTGCCTGACATGAATGGCGTCGAAGTAGTCAGGGAATTGCGCACTTGGTCTTCCGTACCCATCGTCATACTGTCAGCCCGCGCCCAAGAAAGTGACAAAATTATCGCGCTGGATGCAGGCGCGGATGATTATCTTGTTAAACCTTTCGGCGTGGGCGAATTGATGGCACGAATACGTGTGGCTTTGCGCCATGGGCCTTCCAGTGAAAATAAAGATGAAGGCTGTTTTTCGGTTGGTGAACTGAATGTGGATATGATCCACCGCAAGGTCACGGTTAGTGATATGGAAATCCACCTTACACCTATCGAGTACCGCCTGCTGACCGTGATGGTGAAACACGCGGGAAAGGTGTTGACGCACCGCTTGCTGCTCAAAGAAGTTTGGGGGCCGAACTATGTGGAGCGCGCCCACTATCTGCGCATCTATATGGGTAACCTACGCCACAAGCTGGAAAAAGACCCTGCGCGCCCGCGCTTTCTGCTAACGGAAGTTGGAGTAGGTTATAGATTAGCGGTTGACTAGAGCGACTTGGCTATTGACTTCTTGAAGGACTGCTTGGGGTTGAAAGTACCTGTTCTATATTTTGCATAGCAGACCTTCACGGGCAGCAATCAAGTAACTTTTCGAGCGTCCGCATAGGCCGTATTCTGTTGAAAAACTCATCTTCAGGTCGTGACGAAAAAATTCTACCCCCTTAGGGCGCTTAAAATTATTTCGACATGGGAGGATACCGCAGACATCCTTAAATTCAACCATGAACCCTTAAACCGCCGTACTCTTGACGATCAAGTGCGTTTTACTATTGCACCTTCAATTCGCGAAATTTCCCAGGGGTGCGAATTTTGAGTTTTTCAACACAATAGCCGAAAACCCGACTTTCTATTTCCTAATTGATCCCTCCCGTTTCAGCAATGCTACATAATCAATAGGGTCAGACTGAACTGCCCCGGGTTTCCCGTTGACCCTTTGATTCTGTTGAGCCAGTCCTGTGCAGTGTAGCTTCCAGGTTAAATGCATTCCCGGTTATTTGGCAGTAAACGCCGCCTGAATATCACGCGTTGTTGCGCCGCTTGCTATGAGCGCGCGCACGATCAAATCCAGCGAAACAGAAGGATCGCCCGCTTCGATCTTGGCGATGCGCGACTGGCTCGATTTCATGCGTTGCGCAAGGTCGATTTGAGAAAGCTTGCGCTTGATGCGCGACTTCTTTACCGCGCCGACCAGCGACAGCCTGAGCGCAACGAGCCGCGCTTCCTCATCGCTTAATTGCAGAAAATCCTCGGCGTTTCCGGTTTTCCAGCCGGTCGCTTTGATGCGCGCTATTTTGTTGGTCTTCATGGCACCGATCCTTTGCTAAATCGATTTATAGTGTTTCAGTCTTGCCTTGCAAACGTCGATGACCGTCTGGGGTGTTTGGCTGGTGGTTTTGGCAAACACGTCAAGAATCACGACGGCTTCGGTATCAAGGTAGTACACGATGCGCCAGGTGCGATTTTCGTCCGGGATTCTCAACTCATGACAGCCGCGACCAAGACTGGGCATGGGTCTTGAGTGTGGCAGCGATACTTTGACGCCATCTTGCAGTTGCCTTAATAAAACGCCCGCCTCGATTCTTGGCCGGCAGAAAAAGGCGGCGTTCTGATTTCGCCGTGCAGCCAAGCCAACGGTTTACGCTGTTTCCTCACGGGATTCATTATATGTCAGATATGACATATGTGCAGGTTTCGATTTGCGTCAATCCGTGGCATGGTGCTCTTGGTCACCGGCTTCGACAGCCAGCATCTCGTCGAGCAATTCCCAGGTCGAACGCGCTTCCTGTTCGGTCATCTTCTGCAGGGCGTAGCCGACGTGCACCATCACGAAGTCATCCACGGCGACCGGTTCCTCCTGCAGCATGAACAGGCTCACCTCGCGCATCACGCCCTTGTCGGTGCACTGCGCTTTGTAGCCATCAATCGCGACGACCTGCATCGGAATTCCCAGTCACATGTCGATTCTCTGATAATCAAGGTTGGCTCAGTATAGTCCGTTGTGAAGCGCCTGTTAATCGCAGATGTTAACCAAATTTCTCGGTTGCGATTTGCATGTCAGAGCAACCAGGGTCGGGTATGTCTTTTGCCTTGCGGCAGGAATTGAGTTTAGGTGGCGCAAAACACAAGAACTCATAGTTTGCCTTTACAATCGCAAGCAGATGCAAGTGCTGGCAAGCAGCCGGCAATGACCCGCTACCAGGAAAGCCAGTTTTGAACAAAGCGATTGTCCCGCCTGATCAGCCAGCGTCTTGATTCATCTCCCAATAGAATCGCGACGGCAAACGGCAGGCCGAGCGAGAGCTCAAACCAGCCTATGGGCGCCGTTCCGAAAAAGGGCAGCAGGAACGGAACATGAGAAATCGCTGCCACGATGCCAAGTTCCACCGCGATCCCCGCCCAGATCAATTTATTGGCAAATATTCCCGCGGTCAGGATGCTTTGCCGACGGGTGCGGCAGATCAATACATCGGCGATCTGGCAGATGACCACGGCGGCGAAAAACGAGGTGACGGCCGTTTTATAGAGCAGGCCTGATTCGGGCAGCGCGGCTCCCCAAACCCAGCCGCCCTGGTGCAGTACAACGAAGAAGGCAAAGAATCCGGCCGCCGCCTGCAGCATGCCGATGATGCCGTAACTCATGCCCAGCAAAGTCCAGGTGAGCAGTCTTTCATCGCGCCTGCGCGGCGGCTGTTTCATCACGTCCTGCTCCGGCGGCTCCCGTCCCAGACCCAGGGCGGGCAGCAGGTCGGTGCCAAGATCGATCGACAGAATCAGGATGACCGTAAGCGCCAGCGGCGCGCCGATGGTTACGAAGGCGATAAACGGCAAGATCTCGGGGATATTGCTGGTCAGGATGTAGGCAATGAATTTTTTGATGTTGGAAAATATGGTGCGGCCTTCTTCAATGGCGCTGACGATGGTGGCGAAATTGTCGTCCATCAATACCATGTCCGCTGCTTCCTTGGCGACCTCTGTACCCGATACGCCCATTGCCACGCCCATGTCGGCATTTTTCAAGGCAGGTGCGTCGTTGACGCCATCGCCGGTGACGGTGACGATCTCGCCTTTATTCTGCAAGGCCCTGACGATTTGCAGCTTCTGCAAGGGGGTGGTGCGGGCGAAAACCAGTTCGCGGCTGTCCAGCAAAGCAGAAAATTGTTCATCGTTCATGGCCAGCAATTTTTCGCCGACGATCACCTGACCACTTCCCGTATAAAGCCCAACCTGCCGGGCGATGGACTCGGCGGTGGTGTGGTAGTCGCCGGTGATCATGAACACGCGAATGCCGGCGGTTCGGCACTTGTCAATCGCATCCGGAATTTCCGGGCGCGGGGGATCGAGCATACCCACCATGCCCAGATAAATATAATCCTCCTCGCCGGCTTCAGACGCCTCCGTTGTTTTGAATGCCAATGCGAGTACGCGTTCGCCGCGCGCGGCCATAACTTCGTAGATTTCCAATGCCTGTTGCCGGGCTGCGGCGTCAAATTCGAAAGGCGCTCCCTGGCGCAGGGTATGGGTACATTTGCGAAATACAATTTCCGGCGCGCCCTTCATGTAGACGAGATTCGGCTGGCCAGTTTCCCTGCTGTGCGTGGTGATCATGCGTTTGGTGGATGAGTCGAACGGACTTTCGTGGAGGCGCGGGAATCGGGTTTGCAAATCCCCGAATGGCTTCAGGTGATGGGCAAAAACCAGCATGGCGCCTTCGGTCGGGTCCCCCTGGTATCCGTGCTCGGTGAGATGCGCGTTATTGCACAGGACCATCGCTGCCCAGGCCTGGTCAAAGCCATCGGCCTGCGCGAGGCCGCTCTGGTAGGCCGACCATTCGTGCTCGCCGAGCACCAGCGTGGAAACCTTCATCCGGTTCTGGGTGATGGTCCCGGTCTTGTCGGTGCAGATCACCGTGGTCGAGCCCAGCGTCTCGACTGCCTCCAGATTCCGGATCAAGGCATTTTTCCTGGCCATGCGTTTTGAGGCCATGGTCAGCGCCAGCGTCACGGTGGGCAACAGGCCTTCCGGCACGTTCGCCACAATGATGCCGATCGCAAAGATCAGGCTGCCGATGAGCGGCTTGCCGAGGAACACGCTGAGCATGAAAAACAGCACGCCCAGTGTGATTGCAATCCCGGAAATGATCCGGATGAAGTACCGCAACTCCTTGCGTATCGGCGTTTCAACCTGTGAAGTCTCCTTGGTGAGTTGGACGATCTGTCCGATTTGCGTGTTCATGCCGGTGCCGTAAACCAGCGCTTTGCCATTGCCGCTTTGCACCAGCGTGCCGGAAAACACCATGTTGCGGCTTTCCAGCAAGTTATCGTGCGTGCAGGACAGGTTGCGCAGTTGCGGTTCGCTCTCGCCGGTAAGCGAGGAATGGTCGACCTTGAGCTGGTTGACTTCGATCAAGCGCCCGTCTGCCGGAACGCGGTCGCCTTCTTCCAGCAGGATCACATCGCCCGGCACCAGCAGTCTGGCTTCGATGCGAGACACCTGTTCTTCCCGCAACACGGCGATCATCGGGGGAAGCATATTGCGGAAGCTTTCCATGATCCGGTCGCTTTCATGTTCCTGCACGTAGGTAAACAGCGCGTTGAGCAAAACGACGACCAGCAATGCCACGCCGATATAAAAATTGCCTTCGCCCGGTTGCAGATAATCGGCGAAGAAAGCCAGCGCCGAGCCGGCGATGAGCAGCAGTGCGAAAAAATTGGTGAACTGGCGAAAAAACTTGACGATTTCCGGTGTGTCCTTGCGCACTCGAAGTTCGTTGCTGCCGTATGCGGCCAGGCGCCGGGCTGCCTCGGCATTGCCCAGTCCGGCACCGGTGCAATTCAGTCGTTGCTCCAGTTCGGACAGGGTAATTCGGTGCTGGTCTGCCGGCGCGGCGTTGTCTTCGCTATTTTTCATGAAACTTCCTCTGCGGCGGATGCTGGCGTGAATGCTGCGCAATGAAATCGTCCCATGCCAGTGCAGTATCGATCACGCTTAGCGTGAACCTTGATCCGATGCAAGCGAAATGATGCACCTGAAAAGCTGCTGCTGATACAGGCAGACGGGTCAATGCCCTGTTTCGCCAGCGCTGTTTTACAGGCCAATTACCGGCACAGCCTATCGCCACCTTGAACGGTTTGCTCAATATATGAAAGTGCGGAGTCACGAAGCGTATTTGAAATGGCAGGCGCACTCTGTGTGCTACCGCACTGACAGTGTTGGCGCTTAACTTAAACAATAGCAAAATATAATTCGATTAGGTAAACACCCGGCCCTGCCGGGCAACTCCGTCAGGTTTGACCGTTCCGGTGGTCATAATAAGCAGTATGATGATTAAGCACATTCCCTCCCCCTTGCACCCGCAAGGAGTAGGCCGTGGTTGTAAAGCCGCGAAAGCGGCAACAAACACGCTTCAGGGGGAGGGCTAGGTAACGAATCAGTTGGCGGTCGTTGTTGGACAGCCTGGTCAGATGGCTAGTAGTTCGATCAGTGGGGGTAGAGACTCTGCATTTCCACTGTCCTACCCCCATTTCGGCCTTCCCCCTTTAGGGAAGAAGGAGTGAAAACCTGTCTCATAAGCGGCTCATGGTTGTATCGGCCCCTTTAAGGAGTCCATCCGACAAACCTGGCTATGCCGATGGTAATTTGATTTCCATATGTCAGGTCGTTTCACGGAAATTCAGAATGCTCAAACACGAATGAATACACCTGTACGCCCGCTTGAAGATTACGTGGCAGAAGTCTCCGAACACACTGCCGTGCGAAGAGGCGTGCCGTTGCCGCTGGGAACCTCCGAATCCAGGGGCGGCGTCAACTTTTCCCTGTTCAGCCGACATGCCAGCCGGGTCAGGCTGGAGTTGTTCGACCAACCTGCAGATGCCGCGCCATCCCGGGTGATCGATCTGGATCCTGCGCGCAATCGCACGGGGGACGTGTGGCACGTCTGGGTTGACGGGATTGGTACCGGACAACTCTACGGCTACCGGGTGGATGGCCCTTACCAACCCGGTGCAGGACACCGTTTCAATTTCAGCAAGCTGCTGCTGGATCCCTTTGCAACAGCGATCTCGCCGTTGCCTGATTGGGATTTTGGCGCGGCGCGGGGATACGATGCGTCGGTGCCGGAACCGGACAGCGTTAGTTCAAGCAGCGATGATGCCGGCGCCATGCCGAAATGCGTGTTCACCAATGAGCACTTCCACTGGCACGATGACCTGCCCCTTAAACATCCCTGGTCACAGACCGTGATGTATGAAACGCATGTTCGCGGATTCAGCATTCATGCCAGCTCCGGCGTGGCGCATCCCGGCACCTATCGTGGGCTGATGGAAAAGATTCCCTACCTGATAGATCTGGGCGTAACAGCCGTGGAATTGATGCCGGTGCACGAGTTCAACGATCATCAAGCACCGGTCATCAACCCGCAGACAGGCGAGCGACTCAAGAATTACTGGGGATACGATCCGGTGTCATTTTTTGCGCCCAAGGCGTCCTACAGCAGCATGGGCGGATTGGGCCAGCAGAAGCTGGAATTCAAGGAAATGGTGCGCGCGCTGCATCAGGCAGGTATCGAAGTAATCCTGGATGTGGTGTTCAACCACACGGCGGAAGGAAACGAACTGGGTCCGACCCTGAATTTTCGCGGCATCGATAACGCGATCTTCTACATGCTGGCGCCGGACCAGCGCTACTACCTGGACTATACCGGAACCGGCAACACGATCAATGCCAACCATCCGGTGGTGCGCGATCACATCATGGGTGCGCTGCGCAGCTGGGTGGTGGAGATGCACGTGGATGGATTCCGCTTTGACCTGGCGTCCGTGCTTGGCCGCGACGGCAATGGCAAGCTGCTGGCCAATGCCCCGCTGCTGGAACGCATCGCCGAGGATCCGCTACTGAGAGATATCAAAATCATCGCCGAGGCATGGGATGCCGCCGGCGCATACGAGGTGGGCAGTTTTTCGGAACGGCGCTGGGCGGAATGGAACGGCCGTTACCGCGATGATGTGCGGCGTTTCTGGCGCGGCGATGACGGCATGCTCGGCCTGTTCGCCAGCCGCATCTGCGGCAGTGCCGACATCTATGCCGGATCGGGCAAGGGTCCCGAGGCCAGCATCAATTTCGTCACCTGCCACGACGGTTTCACGCTGAACGACCTGGTGAGCTATCGCGACAAGCACAATGAAGCGAACGGCGAAGGCAACCAGGACGGAACCGACGCCAACTGGAGCGAAAACCATGGCGCGGAAGGAGAGACGGAAGATGCCGGGATCGAGGCCTTGCGCAAACGCCAGATCAAGAACTTCCTGCTGACCCTGCTGGTTTCGCGCGGCGTGCCGATGTTGCTCGGCGGCGACGAGATTCGCCGCACCCAGGGCGGCAACAACAACGCCTGGTGCCAGGACAACGAGACCAGCTGGTACGACTGGAACGGCCTGCAACAGCACAGCGAAATATTCCGTTTCACCCGCGGCATGATAGCCTTGCGCCGCGTCCATCCTGTGCTGAGCGAGGAGCGATTCTACACGCAGGCCGAAGTCCACTGGTTCGCTCCACAGGGGGGATTGCCCGACTGGGCCGATACGAACGCAAAACAGCTTGCGTGCCTGATCAATGAAGACGAACAGAGCGCGCTTTATCTGATGTTCAATGCCGGCAACGATGCAATCGATTTCAAATTGCCTGATTTGCTGGAGGCGACGCAGTGGTTTGTGGCCGTGGATACTTCGCGCGAATCGCCGCAGGATATGTTTGCTGCTGGAGAAGAACCGCTTTGGCAGGATGCGGAAACATACCGCCTGAGCCCGCGATCCAGCGCGATTCTGCTGGCGCACAGATTGGGGTCAGGTCTAGTATAGATGCACGAATATCCAAACACATCAGTCATATCCACCTTTCCGAACAATTCTTCCAACCGTCGTAAAATGCACGCCGAAGTAATCGGCTATTTGTTGGTAAGAATATCCCCCTGTAGCGTAAGCCGCAATGATGGCGGCGTCCCTGTGCGGTGAGCGTTTCATGATTTCCTGCAGCGGCGGTGGCTCGGGTCGGCGCTGCGCAAGCGGGATTTGCACATCGTCTTTTCCTGTCCGGATATTTGCCTGCATACGATTAACAAACTGTTCATCGCCCAAAAATACCTGTCCCTTGAGGTTAACCCAGGGTGAATCCGCCTTGATGCCTTCAATCACAAATTGCGCATAACGTTGTTGTGCCAGACTGCGCCGCTTGGCAAACAGTGACAGCAAGCCATCTTCAGTGAGCCAGGGAGTGGCAGGCTCCAGACCCACGCTTGACCGGTAGCTGCTCCATCTCCAGTCGGCCGGTTTTCTCACTATGCCGGCACGAACCGGGTTGAGCACTACATAGCGCGCCAATTCCAGCAGATACGCATCGCTATCAACCAGGATGGCTTTGAATCGTCCCTGAAATAAATGTCCGACACGCTGGTGTCGCCGATTGCTGGCCTGGGTATATACGCCATTGAGCTGGCGCATGCCCTTGGATAGGTTGCCGTCAGGAGTCTGGATCAACAGGTGGTAGTGGTTGTCCATCAGGCACCAGGCGTAGCAAATCCAGTTGAACTGTGTAATGACCTGCTCCAGTATCTCCAGAAACGATAACCGATCCTGGTCATCATCAAAGACATCTTCACGTCTGTCACCACGTGCAGTGACGTGGTAAAGCGCATCAGGAAACTCTATACGGATGGGGCGGGACATGATGGAGGAAGTGTAGCTGAGATGATGCTACTTTTCTAGACCTGACCCTATTTCCCTAGACCTGACCTATTTCCCTTGACCCTATTCCCCTTAAACCTTTCCGATGAAGGAGTTTGTTCGTGATTACCGGATTCGCCAAGAAGCATGGCAGGCCACACAAGCTTGAGTCAAACTAGGCAGGAGTTCCAGGGCAAGTTTGTGGTCATCCGCCTTGGCGGCTTTGGCAAATTCGCTCGCAGCACGGTGTCCATCAATGCCCAGTGCATGCATAGCCTGCGGCATATTTGCGCCCGCACGTGCCTCAAATGGCAAGCTGCGATTTTTGCCTTGTGCCGAGAACCCAAGTTTCTGCTCGGCAATGTCGCCAGCTTCCTTAAATTTTCCAGTCCCGACGAGCGAGAGAATTTCGTTGATGGCAATTAGATTGTCAATCATCTCCTGACGTAGCGCTTCCTGAGCGGGTAATGGCAGCTTAGCAAGTTGCCGATTATCTTCGGCTATGGCAGTGCCTGTGAACAGAAGACTGAAAATGCAAAGTTGGCATGCCTTGGAGAAAGATAGTTTCCAGTGGAGTGATATCGAAGAAAGGGCAGAAAGTCTCATGGTGTTCTCCCGGAAAGTATTTGTCACGTGGAGTGGAGTGTAGCGTAAAGCCAAAGGCAAGAGGCATAGGTAAGTTGAAACAAATATTTCATGTTCTAACGAACTCGAAATTTCGTTGATTTAATCTGAGTGTCAGTCGACGACTGCAACTGACACGCAACGGCCGTAGCGCCATGCCAACAGCATGTAACAAAGCGGCCACTCATTGGCAATTCCGTCCAGGCTGGGCCGCCCGACCGCAAAGGCCGAGGAGCTGGCCTTCATGTCGAGTCTCCTGACGGGCAGCTGTGGGTCGAGTACTGAACTTGGCAACGGGCTGCTTACGGGAAGCCAGAATAATTGGCTGATCGAATACACGAACCAGATATTCACAGGGCAATCCTGACGCTTAAACAGGTGATGTCAGGAACCGGAATACGGCCTGGGTATCGAAAGGCCCATCCAGCTCGGCGTTATTGTCAACGCGCTGCAATACCGGAATCCGCAAACGATATTTCTCAAACAGGTTGTCATCGTCCAGGATGTTGATGCACTGAATGACAACCCCGATCCTGGAGACAAGGGACTTGGCTTCATTGCAGATGCGACAGTGCTCGGCACAGAAAAGCCTGACTTCGAACAATTGCATGCCTGGATTTGGATGCTTGCCCAATGTTCCGATGGCAGAACTATTATTTCTTGACATGATACTTCTCCTTTGGGGGAATGCGCGCGTTGTCTGCCAGGATATGCTGGCCAGCTCCAGAAGTGCCGAGATGGGCGCTGCCAATTACATTTGGTTTCGGAAGAATGACAGCGCCGGGACGACAAGTCTGTGCGATACCGAACATTTGCAGCTGACGATTACGTGTAGCCTTGTAAACTGCTTCAGGATGCCTGGTTTGAAACGTCGTTACCTCTACCGGATACCGTTTGTCATCTCACCCGGCTAAATGCGGTATTGTCCGACGCTAACCGATATAAATCGTGTGCGATGAAAACTGATTCGACTTGCATCCTGGCCATAAACGGCTGTACGCCGATGGCATCGACGGTGCCGCGCCGCAAGGAGTGGAGATGAAACGCGTGCGGCAACTGGTGGGTGCAACAAACGGCTATGCCTATCATGCCAAGGTGTCCGCAGCCCGCCCGGCGACGGACTATACGGCGCGTATCATTCCGAGCCACGACGGCGTGGACGTTCCTCTCGAAGTGGGTCGGATTCTGTGGCAACGATGACAGGGTTTGGCTCCTTCCGCCTTGCAGGGGGAAGGGATGAAGGCGCGTTGGCAGAGGACCATGACACAGCCATAAACACGCATAAGGAGTTGATATGGAAATTTCCTTTCACGGCGCCGACCAGAACGTCACCGGTTCCTGCCATCTGGTGAGTTGCGCCGGCAAGCAGATATTGATCGACTGCGGGCTGTACCAGGGCGGCCGCGAGCTGGATGAAGAGAACAGCGAGCCATTCGGTTTCGATCCAAAGCAGATCGATTTTGTATTGCTTACCCATGCCCACCTGGATCACTGTGGCCGCCTGCCCTTGCTGGCCAAGCGCGGATTTCGCGGCGAGATCATTACCACCGCAGCCACGCGCGAACTGGCGCGGCTGGTGATGGTGGATTCGGCGCACCTGCAGGAGGAAGAGGCGCAGCATCGCGGCCACCGGTCCTCGCATCACGGCAAACACCAGCAAACTGCCGCGCCGCTATATTCCATTGTGGATGCCTTTTCAGCGCTGGATTATTTTGGCCGTGTCGCCGCTTATGGCCAGGCTGTGCAGCTTGCGCCCGGCATACGCGCAACCTTTGTCGATGCCGGCCACATCCTGGGTTCTGCCAGCATCCTGCTGGAACTGGAAGAAGACGGCCGGCAGCGCAGCGTGCTGTTCTCCGGCGACCTCGGCAACAGCGGCCGCCCCCTGCTGCGCGACCCGGTGCCACCGTCCCGGCGCCGACATCGTTGTCATGGAAACCACTTACGGCGACCGCTTGCACAAGCCGTTTTTGCCGTCGGTGGAAGAGTTCTATGCGACGATCACCGATACCTTCAAGCGCGGAGGCAATGTGGTCATCCCGACCTTTGCACTGGAACGGGCGCAGGAGCTGCTGTATTTCCTGCGTGAAGGTGTCGAGCAGAACCGGCTGCCGCGCTCGATCCAGGTGTTTCTCGACTCGCCGATGGCGATATCGGCAACCGAGATATTCGAACGCCATCCGGAGTGCTATGAGCACGGAAACCGCAGCACTGTTTCGTGACGGGCCGTGACCCATTTAACCTGCCGGGACTGCATTTTACCCGCGACACGGCGGCATCCATCGCGATCAACCATATAAGCGGCGGGGCCGTGATCATGGCAGGGTCAGGCATGTGTACGGGCGGGCGGATTCGTCACCATCTGCAAAACAATATTTCGCGCGAGGAATGCAGCATATTATTTGTCGGCTATGCAGCCACAGGCACCCTTGCACGACATGTCATCGATGGTGCAAAGGAAATCAGGATTTACGGGGAAAAGATTTCCGTGCGCGCCAAAATCCATACCATCAACGGCTTTTCGGCGCATGCCGATCAGGCAGAACTGCTCGCGTGGCACAAGCAGACCGGCAATCCAGAGCGTACTTTTCTGGTTCATGGCGAAGAACAAGTCATGCGTCAGTTTGCAGCGCGCCTGACAGGAACGGAAGTTGTCATGCCGGCCTTGAATGAGGCTTTCACCATCTAATCTTTGCATAATTTCAATCGGGGCAACTGTCCCGTAACAGAAATCAACATGGAATCTGCCAGCCCGCGCATTTTGACAATCAACGGCGGCTCGTCGAGCATCAAGTACGCGCTGTTCGAAACCGCTGAGTTACCAGATATGTTTGCGAAACAGAGGAAACACCTTGCGAAGACCATCAAGCTTGTTGCCCGAGTTCTCTGTCCGGCGCCATACTTCTTTATCGAAGAACGAAAGGTGTAAAACTGCAGACGAAGTTGACGGAGGATCAATGAAAAGAGGAGCCAGGATTACCCCGGTGCTTCTTGATATGGACGGTGTGCGGCACCGCTCGATATCGAAATTGACCGGATTGCATCTTTTTTTGCGCAAGCAGGGAAGGATAGGCGCATGAACGAAGCAGCCGACGGCAAGATGGGCTTGTGGGCAGTGGTTGCCATTGGTGTCGGCGGCATGGTCGGGGGCGGGATTTTTGCGGTGCTGGGGCTGGCGGTGCAACTGGCGCATGGCGGCACACCGTTGGCCTTTGCGCTGGCGGGCATGGTGGCGCTGCTGACGGCGTATTCGTATGCGAAGCTTTCCGTCGCCTATCCGAGTCGCGGCGGAACGGTTGCCTTCCTCGACCGCACGTTCGGCGCCGGGATGTTCACCGGCAGTCTGAACGTGCTGCTGTGGCTGAGCTACATCGTGATGCTGTCGCTTTATGCGTTCGCATTCGGCAGTTACGGCGCGACGTTTCTGCCGCAGGCCTGGCAGGGGATTGGCAAACACGCGCTGATCAGTCTCGCCGTGATCGCGATTGCCGGGATGAACCTGCTCAACGCCGAGTTGATCGGCAAAGCGGAGATCTGGATCGTCGCATTAAAGCTGGCGATCCTGCTGTTGTTTGTCGGCGTTGGTGTTTTTGGCATCGACGCCACCCAGATCGCGCCGGGCTCATGGTCTCCTCCGCTGCAGCTGGCCGCAGGCGGGATGATCATCTTCCTGGCTTACGAAGGTTTCGAGTTGATTGCCAACACGGCCAACGATGTGCGTGACGTGGCCAAGACGCTGCCGCGCGCGTACTACACAGCTGTCGGGTTTGTGATCGCACTCTATGTGCTGGTCGCGCTCGTCACGGTGGGCAACCTCCCGGTGGACAAGATCGTGGCGGCCAAGGACTACGCTCTGGCAGAAGCGGCGCGGCCATTTCTAGGACAGGCCGGCTTCACGCTGATCGCGATTGCGGCGATGTTATCCACCGCTTCCGCGATCAACGCGACGCTCTACGGCGCGGCGCGCTTGAGTTACAGCATCGCGCGTGATGGCGAATTGCCGGCTGAGCTGGAGCGCAAAGTGTGGGGTCAACCGGTGGAAGGGCTGCTGATCACCGCCGGGCTGACGCTCATCGTGGCCAACGTCTTCGACCTGACCAGCATCGCGACGCTGGGCAGCGCCGGGTTCCTGTTGATCTTTGCCGCAGTCAATAGCGCCAACGCGCGCCACGCGCCGCACACACATAGCCGCGGCTGGATATCGGCTGCCGGTGCGCTTGCGTGTCTGCTTGCCTTCGGCGCGTTGGTCTGGCAGACGGCGACGACCAGGCCGGCCAAGTTGTGGGTGCTTGCGGCGATGCTTGCCCTGGCGGTGCTGATCGAGGGCGCTTTCCGGCTGGCAAAACGGGAGATCCGGTTGCATGAATAGACAGTCAAGCCAGCATCAGGGTCCATCGTTGGTACTTACAATCAACGGCGGCTCGTCGAGCATCAAGTTCGCGTTGTTCGAGGTCGGCAATGCGATGCGCCGAATCGTGCACGGCGCGATCGAGCGCATCGGCCTGCCCGGGACTGAATTGCAGGTCCAGGGTGTGGACGAGAAAGAAAACTATTCGCGGCCGGTGTCGGCACCTGATCACGAGGCGGCAGTGGAAGTGCTGATGGACTGGATCGAGGCGCGCGGCGACCGCAAGGCATTGGCCGCAGTCGGGCATCGCGTGGTGCATGGGGGGCCAAGCTACAGTGCGCCGCAGCGCATCACGGATCAGATGATAGCGGAACTGCACCGGCTCAGCCCGTTCGACCCCAACCACCTGCCGGAAGAGATCCTGTTGACCGAGGCGTTTCATCACCGCTTCCCCGACCTGCCCCAGGTGGCGTGTTTCGACACCGCATTTCACCATGACCTGCCGCGCGTGGCGCAGCTGTTGCCGATCCCGCGCCGCTACGAGGCGCAGGGAATACGGCGCTACGGGTTCCACGGCTTGTCCTATGCTTTCCTGATGGAAGAGCTTGTTCGCCTCGGCGACCCGGCAGCAACGTCGGGACGAGTGATCCTCGCCCACCTCGGCAATGGCGCGAGCCTGGCGGCCGTGCGTGACGGCAAATCGCTGGACACCAGCATGGGTTTTACCCCCGCGGCCGGCGTGCCGATGAGCACCCGCAGCGGCGACCTGGATCCCGGACTGGTCTGGTATCTGTCACGCGCCGAAAACATGGACGCGCAGCAGTTCAACGAGATGGTCAATTTCCAGTCCGGGCTGCTGGGCATGTCTGAAACCAGTTCAGACATGCGCGACCTGCTGGCGTGCGAGGCAGACGACGTTCGCGCGGCGGAAGCGGTCGCGTTGTTCTGCTACCAGGTCAGAAAGATGATCGGCGCCTATGCCGCTGCGCTGGGCGGGCTGGATACGCTGGTGTTCGCCGGCGGCATCGGCGAGAACGCGCCGGTCGTGCGCGCGCGCATCTGCGAGAACCTGGCGTTCCTGGGAATTGAAATTGAAGAGAAGTACAACGCGGAAAATGCTGCCGTGATTTCTGCTGCGGCTGGAAGGGTTGCTGTTCGTGTCATGCACACGGATGAAGAACTGACGATTGCACGCTCAGTGTGCGAGGTCATCGGACTCGGCGCTCATGCCAGGTGAGCCATTAAGCAGGGTTAATTACCGCCGACAAAGCCGGTGGCTTTTTGGGTGAGCCCCTCAAAGTGGCCGATAAAACCGTGAACCACCTGAAGGCGGTAGGTTTCAACTCCTTCCCCCTTTAAGGGGGAAGGTTGGGATGGGGGTAAGACAGTGGGAATGCAGAGTTTCTACCCCCACCCTAGCCCTCCCCCTGCAAGGGGGAGGGAATGACATTTGCAAAGTTTAATTGGGCTTGTTAATAGACCGCCGCATAAGTCAAACTTTTTTGGTCCCCCGGCATAGCCGGGGGTTTACCTAATCGAATTAACAGATACACGCCATGAACGAGCACGATCACGAGCACGGACACACCACCAAAGACGAACCGGTAACCCAACCGACCCGGGACGAGGTAGCCAAACAGGCTTACGCCATCTACACGAAAGAAGGCAAGCCGCAAGGACACGCCGAGCAGAACTGGCTGGAGGCGGAAGCTGAATTGAAAAGCGGCGGCCACAAGCACATGGACGAACACGGCCACGATCACCACGATCATCATGCCCACATGGCGGCGGATTTTCGCAAGCGCTTCTGGATCTCGCTGGCCCTGACGCTGCCGATCCTCGTGCTCTCGCCGCTGCTGCAAAAGCTGGTGGGCTTGCGCGAGTCCATCGGCTTCTCCGGCGACATCTACGTCCTGTTCGGCTTTTCCTCGGCGGTGTTCTGGTATGGCGGATGGCCGTTCCTCAAGGGCTTGGTCGATGAGCTCAAAGCGCGCAAGCCGGGGATGATGACGCTGGTCGCCGTCGCCATCACCACCGCTTATGCTTACAGCAGCGCCGTGGTGTTCGGCCTGACCGGCAAGATGTTCTTCTGGGAACTGGCCACGCTGGTAGACATCATGTTGCTCGGGCACTGGATCGAGATGAAGTCGGTGATGGGCGCATCCGGGGCGCTCGAGGCTTTGGCACAACTGATGCCTTCCGATGCCCACAAACTCATGCCAGACGGCAGCGTGAAAGACGTGCCACTGAGCGAACTGGCGGTGGATGACAAGGTGCTGATCAAGCCGGGAGAAAAAATCCCGGCGGACGGCGTCATCGTCGGGGGCGAGAGTTCGGTCAATGAGGCGATGCTGACCGGAGAATCGACTCCGGTCAGCAAGACCAGCGGCGGCAAGGTCATCGGTGGCGCCATCAACGGCGAAGGCTCGCTGACCATCGAGGTCAAGGGCACCGGCAAGGATTCGTTCCTGTCGCAGGTCATCGACCTGGTGAAGCAGGCACAGGAAAGCAAATCGAAGACGCAAAGCCTTGCCGATACTGCCGCGATGTGGCTCACCTTCATTGCGCTCGGCAGCGGCGCCATCACCTTTTTCATCTGGCTGTATTTCATGAACAAGGAATTCGCCTTTGCCATTGAGCGCGCCGTGACCGTGATGGTGATCACCTGCCCGCATGCGCTCGGTCTCGCCGTGCCGCTGGTGGTGGCCGTCTCCACGGCGCTGGCCGCGAGCAACGGCCTGTTGATTCGCAATCGCAGTGCTTTCGAGGGTGCCCGCAAATTGCAGGCCATCATCTTTGACAAGACCGGCACGCTGACCGAAGGCCGCTTCGGCGTGACCGACACGCTGGTGCTGGCGCAGGACGTGGACGAAGACACGCTGCATAAATACGCGGCCTCGGTCGATGCGAATTCCGAACATCCCATCGCCAAGGCGATCGCCGAATCTTTTGAGCAGAAGCTGCCTGTCGAAAACTTCAAAAGCATCCCGGGCAAAGGCGCCGAAGGCCGGGTCGACGGCAAGGACATCAAAGTGGTCAGCCCCGGCTATTTGCTCGAGCAGAACATCACGCTTGATGACCAGCGCGTCGAGCCGCTGCAAGCCCAGGGCAAGACGGTCGTGTTCGTGCTCGTGGACGGGCAGCTGAAGGGCGCGATCGCCCTGGCCGACATCGTTCGGCCCGAGGCGAAGCAAGCCATCGCTGCGCTCAAGGCGCTGGACATCCGCTGCATGATGCTCACCGGCGATAACAAGGCGACGGCGCAGTGGGTTTCGGATCTGATCGGGCTGGACGAATATTTTGCCGAAGTCCTGCCCCAGGACAAAGCCGCCAAAGTGAAAGAAGTGCAATCCCGTGGTGTGATGGTTGCCATGACCGGTGATGGCGTGAACGATGCCCCCGCGCTGGCGCAGGCGGATATCGGTATCGCCATCGGCGCCGGTTCCGATGTGGCAGTGGAGACCGCCGACGTAATCCTGGTGCGCAGCAATCCGCTGGATGTCGTGGCCATCGTGCAGCTATCCCGAGCCACCTATCGCAAGATGATCCAGAACCTGGTCTGGGCCACAGGCTACAACGTCGTCGCCATCCCGCTGGCAGCCGGCGCGCTTTACGCGTGGGGCGTGGTGCTTACACCCGCCGTGGGCGCAGCACTGATGGCCGCAAGCACGGTGATTGTGGCGATCAATGCGCGGATGCTGAAAATAAATCGGTAACAGGTTTTCAGGTTCATTCAATGCCCCGCATACCCCGCTTCGTGCTGGCTGCGCACGGCGAGGACAAAAGCGGTGTCGATTTCAGCAATGTAACGGTACAACGCCACATAGCCGTGCGAACTGCGCCCGATTACCAGTTCCCGCCTGTCGTGATTCGCGGGCAGACCAATCAAGGGATTGTGCTCCAATACGTTTAGCGCTTCAATGATCTCCCTGATGCGCAACACCGGATTTTTAACCTGATATTGGGCAAGGTGATCGAGGATGCGATCAAAATCATCCCCCACCTCCGGCGGCAATTCGATGCGCGACATATTCAGCGCGCCAGTTTGCGAGCTACCGGGCGCTTTACCTTTTTACCGGCGAGTCGCTCTTCCAGACAACCGCGCATTTCCTGCCAGGGAACCGTCTTCCCGGAAGAAGCGATACGGGCATAGCGCTCCTCGGCAACCGCATCAAAATCGGCACGCAAATCTTCCTGCGCCGTCTTTTCCGCAATGGCCTCAAGAATGAAACCGTGCGTACTCGTGCCTGCACGTCTTGCCGCCGCTGCGACGCGAGCCTCAAGGTCTTCCGGCAAGCGTATCGTAGTTGTGGGCATGGCTGTCTTCAAGGGTAGAGGCACACGCATGCTGTAGCACATTAGCGCTACAGCGCACCCAGTTTCTCCACGAATAACCCGCTTGATTCGACGCCTTGCATCAAGAGCAACGCTTGTTCAGCCGATGGAGCTTTGATTACCATGACTCCACTGACAACTCCTGTTACGGCAAGTGGAGACAGGTCACGAATCGCGCTGTTGGGCAGGTAAAAATACATTACGGAGTTCTGATTGGTGCCAAGAACGGAACGTCAGAGAGGCGCTGTGACCGCCCGGTTATCGGCCATTGCGGCCATCAACAATGAAAGAAGATTTGTCCGCTCTGCATACCTAAGCTGTCATTGGTTCGAGCCAAACCTGGCTCGCCGGTTCGGACGAATATAATGGAATGGACGCTTCCCACCCAATACGGCATCCAGGTGCCAAAATAGTGGAGGCTTAACTACCACTAACCATGAGGGGAGCGTCCGAAATGAAGATTACGACAATTGGTATCGATTTGGCAAAGGAAGTCTTCGCGGTTCATGGAGTAGACCAGCGCGGCAAGGTGGTGCTGCGCAAGCAGCTCAAGCGTGCGGAGATGGCGAAGTTCTTTGCGAACCTTGAACCCTGCCTGATAGGTATGGAAGCCTGCGGCAGTGCGCATCACTGGGCGCGAAAGCTTCAGGGAATGGGCCACACCGTGAAGTTGATGGCGCCACAGTTCGTCAAGCCGTACGTGAAGACGAACAAGAACGATGCGGCTGATGCGGAAGCGATCTGCGAGGCAGTGACGAGGCCGAACATGCGATTTGTTCCGGTCAAGAATCCTGAGCAGCAGGCGATCCTGTCGATACACCGTGCACGGCAAGGTTTCGTGAGGGCGAGGACGGCGCAGGCCAACCAGATACGTGGGTTGCTATCTGAATTTGGAATTGTGATCCCGCAAGGCATTGGTGCTATTGCAAAGAGAATTCCCGAGATTCTGGAGGATGGCGAGAATGAATTGCCAGGCGCGATGCGCCAGTTGATTGATCGTTTGACGGCTAACCTGAAAGAGATGGATCGTCAGGTGCAGGAACTGGAAGCGCAAATTCAGCGGTGGCATCGCGAGAATGAAGCCAGCCGGAAGCTGGCAGAAATTCCCGGAATTGGCCCGATTACGGCGAGTGCGATGGTCGCGACGGTAGGAGATGCGAAAGAATTCAGGAACGGCCGCCAGATGGCAGCGTGGCTAGGACTAGTACCCCGGCAAAGCTCCAGTGGAGGCAAACAGAATCTGCTGGGCATCAGCAAGCGTGGTGATACATACCTGCGCACTCTGCTGATACACGGCGCTCGGTCGGTGATCCGGGTCGCCGAGAACAAGTCCGCGCCGGATAGCTGGATTAGAAAGCTGATGGCAAGGCGAAACAGGAATGTGGCTGCCGCCGCGTTGGCGAACAAGAATGCCCGCATTATCTGGGCGCTATTGGCTAAGGACGGAAGGTTCCTGCCTGATTACACCCCGGTAACCGTGGCTGCCGGAGCATAATCAGGCCGGTTGATAAAATCCGGTTTTAACGAGTTGCGAGGACTAAATTCACCGATTGCACAGGCGATCATGAAATGATGGCGAGACTGGTAAGACCGTGAGTAGCTGAACCTGAAGTGCCCGGCGTACACAAAGTACGAGAATCTGATGAGGTGCTACTCAGCGTATTCCATCAGGGACAGAAGCAAGGTGCTTCACACAAAGTCCGGATGTATGGCTGCAATCCTTACCTTCGCATAATTATTGATTGAAAGCTTGGCAAAACGGGAAGCGTCCATGTATGGGCACTGGATAATTGCGGTTCAAGTCTGATATTGTGAAAACCCTGTTCTGCACAGAGCTACCGGGCAAGACTGAAACTTACGCTATTGCACCCTCCGGCGGATGTACGCATGCGTGCAATCATTGCCCTGGGCTGGTGCGGCGAACCGGAGACGGCGGATGATCTGGTGGCTTGTGCTCTGCGCCAACCCTCGGATGTGGTGGAGGGTCTGGAAATCGTCAATAGTCTTGAACAAATAGGCAATGCTGATGTGCGTAAAATGGCATTGTCCGATTTGCAAACGAGCTATCCTGCGCATGCAGCACGTGAGGGTGCCGACGCAGCACTTACAACGTTGCAATAATTCGCATTGTTTTTGTTTTAAAGGGTAGCGAACCGTCAGCCAACAAGGAGGCTCCATGTACACCCGCATTGAACGAATCCACGCCCGCGAAATTCTCGACTCGCGCGGCAACCCAACTGTTGAAGTTGAAGTCACTCTCGAAGGCGGCGCCTTCGGTCGCGCGGGAGTTCCATCCGGTGCATCTACCGGTGTACATGAGGCTTTGGAATTACGCGATGGTGACAAGAAACGTTACGGCGGAAAAGGCGTGAAAAAGGCTGTTGGCAATGTCAACAATCAAATCGCTGCGGCACTCACCGGAATGGATGCACTCGATCAGGGAGCGATAGATCGCGCCATGATTGAATTGGATGGAACGCCGCACAAGGAAACATTCGGCGCCAACGCAATTCTTGGTGTGAGCTTGGCTGCCGCACGCGCAGCAGCCGATGCCTGCGAACTGCCACTGTTTCGTTATCTCGGTGGTGCATCGGCATGCCGCTTGCCCGTGCCGATGTTCAACATCCTTAACGGTGGCGTACACGCCAACTGGCAGGGCACCGACCTTCAGGAATTCATGATTGCACCGATTGGTGCCCCCAATTTTGCCGAGGCGTTACGATGGGGCAGCGAGATTTACCAAACCCTGAAAAGAGTGCTCAAGGACGGCGGCTACACCACCGGCGTGGGAGATGAGGGTGGTTTTGCCCCTGCCCTGAAAAGAAATGCCGAGGCAATAGAGGTGATCCTCAAGGCGATTGAGGGCACTGGTTACCGCCCAGGCGAGGATGTGGTGATTGCCATTGATCCGGCATCCAGCGGATTTTACGAGGATGGCCTGTATAACTTGCGCACCGAGAATCGCAAGGTAGATGCCGCCGAAATGGTGGCGATGTATGCCGAGTGGGTGGCGAAATATCCTCTCGCCGTACTGGAGGACGGTCTTGCCGAAGATGACTGGGAGGGCTGGAGGCTATTGAATCGCGAACTGGGCGGAAAAATCGAGTTGGTGGGCGATGATATCTTTGTCACAAACGTAGAACGCATCCAGCGCGGCATCAACGAGGATATTGCCAACGCGGCGCTCATTAAGCTCAACCAGATCGGCACGCTGAGCGAAACCATCGCGGCGGTACATCTGGCCTACGGTGCCAACTGGGGCGCAATGGTGTCGCACCGTAGCGGAGAAACGGTGGACAGCTTCATCGCCGACCTTACCGTGGCGCTTTCAACTGGCCACCTCAAGACCGGCGCGCCGTGCCGTGGCGAGCGGGTCGAAAAGTACAACCAACTGATGCGCATCGAAGAGTATCTGGGAACTTCGGCAGTGTATGCCGGACGCAATGCGTTCGTACGGTAGTGCGGAAACCTGCCTGGTTCAGAAATATTACGGAAGCTATCGGGGAAAATGTCGAATGTCTCGTTATGGCTGCGGATTCAACCGGTCGATGCAACAAGTTGGCCAAATCGTTCAGCAGGTGTTTCATAGCCTAGCATTTTTCTTGGACGCTGATTTAATTTGCGCGCCACGACATTTAGCTTGGCTTGGGAGTAAACAGAAAGGTCTATCCCCTCAGGGAAATACTGTCTCAATAGTCCGTTCGTATTCTCGTTAGTTCCACGCTGCCAGGAATTTTGCAGGTCACAGAAATAGACCTGTATGTCGGTCGCCAATGTGAAGCGCGTATGGTCGGCCATCTCTGAGCCGCGATCCGAAGCCTGTTGGGACGATTTACAACAGTGGCTGGTAGCGGGCCAGAAAATTTGTTGGGTTACATGAAGTCCGCGTGCATGACCTGAGGCATGCCACCGGCATGAAGCGGGCGTGCGCGATGAAACCATCTCGGATATCCTGTGGCACAAGAGAGGAAACATGACGTCGCACTACAGTGTTGCCCAAGTGCAGGAGCTGCTGGACGCGTTGAATCTTTGCGCATCAAACCGTTGAATTCTCAGGTTCGCAGTACCGGCATTGAAACATCGGACCTTGAATGCCCCAATTGAATCATCCAGACCAAATGCGACCCGACTACCGATTGCGGCGGCTCCGACGAGCGGAGCTTCCCGTGGATACGGTGCAGTTGGCGCGATATTTAATTGGCAAGGTGGTGGTCCATGATATTGACTCGCGCAAGTTGAGTGGGCGCATTGTCGAAACGGAAGCCTATCCGGTCGGTGACGCAGCTGGGCATGCATTCAATGGAATGACGCGACGCAATCGTTCAATTTTCCTGAAGCGAGGACATGCTTATGTGTATTTGACGTATGGCTCATCGTACATGTTGAATGTCACGAGCGAGGCAGCTGGAGTGGGAGGCGGCGTCTTGTTGCGAGCTATCGAGCCGCTGGAAGGCATCGACATAATGATCCCAAGCACAAGACATCTAGTCAACCTCGGCAGAGGTCCGGGGCGATTGACCAAGGCACTGCACGTTGATCTCCGCCAAGACGGACTGGACTTGTGCGCTGGCGGTCCGCTTTGGTTGGCGGCAACCACGCAGAGGACTGGCACGATCGGCAAAAGTGTTCGCATCGGCATCACTCGCAATACGGATCAGTTGTTGCGTTTTTACGAATCCGGAAATGTGCACGTGAGTGGCCCCAGGAAACTACGCCAATAGGCTGAAGGGGAGAGATTGAAAATGGCTCGATTGTTATCTGTCAACATTGGACTTCCGCGCTGTATATTCTCGCAAAACTAAAATGGATCAGAGTGGAATAATCTTTAATTTCTGCAATAGATAGACAGATTGCTGTCAAATGCCAACAAGACGCAGGATCACGAATACGATCGATGACAGGATAATAAAACCTATAGATGGCATTGACCGAGGCGAGCAGATCTCGATTTATCCGATCCTGGCAGTCAACTTCGTGGGGTCATTGGGATTTAGTATTGTGCTGCCTTTTCTGGTCTTTCTCGTGACGCGTCTGGGTGGCAACGCACTGGTTTATGGTGTCATGGGTGCAACCTACTCTCTGTTTCAATTGCTCGGTGCACCGATACTGGGTCGTTGGTCAGATCATTACGGTCGACGGCGCATACTTTTACTGAGTCAGCTTGGCACGCTCATTTCTTGGGGATTATTTTTAGTTGCATTGTATCTCCCCATCTTGCCTTGGTTGCGAGTAGATACAACCCTGCTGGGTAGCTTTACCCTGACACTGCCACTGATCGTGCTTTTTTTTGCACGCGCATTGGATGGCATCACCGGTGGCAACGTGTCCGTCGCCAACGCCTATCTGGCGGATATCAGCATCGACAGTAATCGAAGCGCTAATTTCGGAAAAATGTCGCTAGCATCGAATCTGGGGTTCATTATCGGTCCTGCGATTGCAGGCACACTCGGTGCCGTTGCCACCGGCGAACAGCTCCCGGTATTGGCGGCCTTTGGAATTTCCATAGTGGCAATTGTAATTATTGTTCTATGGCTACCGGAAACAGAACCGGTAGTACTGAAAACCAATCCAGATCCCGTCAGCATTCGCCACGTGTTTGGCCAAGAGCAAAAGTCTTGTATACGCCTGCAGGAATCAACCAAATACTCGACGCGCGACATATTGGCACTACCCTCTATCCGTTTATTGCTCATTCTGTACTTCCTGGTATTTCTTGCATTTAATTTGTTTTATGTCAGCTTCCCTGTTTACGCCGCAACCGGCGTGCACTGGTCGCTGGCCCAGACAGGGATATTTTTTTCAAGCATGAGTATCATGATGGCATTGGTGCAAGGTCCGATACTCACTTACGCATCGCATCACTGGGCGGATCGCACCTTGATCCTGTTTGGGAGCGGAGTCTTGGCGTTGAGTTTCATATTTTTCAGCTCTGCTGAGACGGCAGTCATTTACACCGGGACGGCCTTGCTCGCATTAGGTAACGGCATTATGTGGCCATCATTATTATCGACGCTGGCGAAATCATCCGGCCACGAGGTACAGGGAACAGTACAGGGGCTCGCTGGCAGCGCTGGCGCCGTAGCCAGTATTGTCGGGTTATTGGGAGGCGGGCTCTTATACCAATATATCGGTTCGGCGGTGTTTCTGATTGCCGCAGCGCTAACAGTCTTCACATTCGCGCTGGCATTCGCGATTCAAAAATACTGAGCCATTTAAAATTCATGTTCTCAATAATCAGGATTAACTATAGCCGGCCCGTTTCACTTTCATAAGTCACCATGTTGTTGCAGTGGACATGAAAGTCAAGCTGTCATGTTTTTAATTCTTGTGACCCCCACGTACTTCTTCTCTACCTTCAAACAGTTAAAAAGTTTTGTCAACTTCCGGATGGTCCAAATCGTTTGCTGTGTTTATGACTGAAGAAAACTCAACTTGGGTGATAAAGGCAAATGGAGGGCAAGCTCGAAGGCCTGATTCTTGGACGATCCTCCCATTGCAACATTGTCAGCTTGCCAGCTCATAGCAGACCTAGCTCCCTAAGTCTTGGAGAGAATAAACCTCACGTTTCATTCCAGGAGAGGGTCAGTTTTCATTCGGTTCCATCATCTGAAGAAGGGGAAGTCAGATGGCTAGAGCTCTAGAAAATTCAAGCGTGTCCATTCAATCCGAATCATCGGCGCAGGCGTCAGAACCATTAGTCGATGTCCGCCTGGTCAGGACATGGATATACTGGTCCTTGGCGTGGCTGACGATTTTCCCCCTGGTTGGCCTTGTCGTTTCGATCAAGTTTCACAATCCTGATTTTCTCGGTACCGAACCCTGGTTCACTTTCGGCAGATTGCGACCGGTACATGTCAACGGTGTGATCTTCGGCGCCTTTGGTACCTCTTTCCTCGGGATGGTCTACTATCTGGTACCGCGTTTAGCCGGTCGCCCCATGGCCGGCATGGCCTTCAGTCGCTGGGCCCTGTGGGGCTGGCAGTTGTTTCTAATCACCGGCAGCTTGTCTTTCCTGTTCGGTTATAACTCGGGATTTGAAGCCGACGAGTTTGAATGGCCTTGGAACATCCTGCGTTTTGCGGTGTTGACGATCGTCGGCATTCAGGTGCTCGTCACCGTGTTCAAGCGCAAGGAAAGAGGCTTCTACATTGCGCTGTGGTATTGCATCGCCGGGTTGGTGTGGACACTGATGACGCTTATCCTGGGCAATGTCGTGCTGCCCTATGTGCCCATGTCCGGGATCAGCAACGCTGCCTTGCACGGCCTGTTCATTCATTACGTGGTGGGCCTGTGGATCACTCCCGCGGGCCTGACCATGATGTATTACTTCATCCCGCTTGCGTGCAAAAATCCCCTGTTCAGCCATGCCCTGTCCAAATGGGGTTTCTGGACCATCGCCCTGCTTTATCCCTTCGTGGGCACGCATCACTACCTGTTCAGTCCCATCCCCTTTCATAATCAAACCATCTCCATCGTTACCAGTATGCTGCTGATCGTCCCGGTGTGGGCAGTCGTCACCAACCTTTTTGGTACTGCGTTGGGACGCTGGGGTGCCGTCGCTCACGGCACCGACGCTGACAGCTATGCTGCCAAGTTTTTATTGATGGGTGTGTTCTTTTATCTGGTGGGGTGCTTTCAAGGGTCGACGGAGGCACTGCGCCGCGTCCAGGAGATCACCCACTTCACCGACTTTGTCATCTCCCATTCACATTTCACGGTGTTCGCGACCTTTGTGGTAGCGGCGGTGGGTTCCCTCTATTACGTATGGCCGCGCGTCACCGGGCGTATGTTGTGGAGTTCCCGCATGGCCAGCTGGCACTTCTGGCTCACAGTAGGCGGTGCAACGATCATGTTGTTGGGGCTGACCGCGCAGGGTTTCATTCAGGGCAGTATGTTGGAATTTGGAAGCAATTTCGTTGATACCGTCGTCGAGATGAAACCGTGGTGGATTACGCGCACCCTGGCAGGGGCCACCATGGATATCGGATTTTTGCTAATGGTGATCAATTTCTACCAGACGGCACGCCATGGAGCGCCATTCAAGGAAACCCGCATAGGCGAAGCGCTGCAGACACATCCCGCCGGCGAGGAGCGCCGTGTCATCAGCACGCCCTCGGGCGTGGCGCTAATCGCAGGTATGACCTATTTCATGCTGGCTGTGCTGATCCAGGGGGTCTGGCCCTCACTATTGCCTGAGACCAATAGCCCCAAGGTGGAGGACGCCGAGACCGGCTTGCCCATTATGGCGACAGATTACACACCTCAGGAACAAAGAGGGCGGCAGGTCTATATCCGCGAAGGCTGCTGGTATTGTCATTCGCAATATATCCGCCCTGTCACCGGCGAGACTTCGCGCTGGGGGCCGCTATCTCAGGCTGGTGAATATGATTTCGATCAACCCCATCTACTCAGCACGCGTCGTATCGGCCCCGATCTGCTCCGCGTCGGCCGTAAATATGCAGACGGCTGGCATGCGGCGCATCACTGGAATCCGCGCAATGTCGTGCCCGATTCCATCATGCCGCGCTTTCCGTGGTTGTTTAAACCGGCCCAGGGCGATAAAGCACCCGAACTCAATGACGACGGAAAAGCACTGGTGGCCTACCTGCAGAAACTGGGTACCGACATCGGCGATTGGCGCGAGACCTTCACTCCCACTCGCCTGATCAGCGGCACCGCGATTCAATTGAGCGAGCGCGACAAACAGGCTTTGATTCCCAAGGGCAAGCGGGTTTACGAACGACGCTGCATCGGCTGTCACGGAGTCAAAGGCGACGGAAATGGAGTGGCGGCGCGCTTCTTCAAGATCAAGCCGCGGGACTTCACCTCGGGGATTTTTAAATTCCGCTCCACCAGTGGCGGCGCCGATACACTGCCTTCCGACCAGGATCTGTTCATTACCATCAGTCACGGCCTTTGGGGTACGCCCATGCCACCCTGGTACAAGATCTCCGACGATGAACGCTTGGCAGTAATTCAGTATATCAAGACTTTTTCCGATCGCTGGCAGAAGGAGCCCGTCAATCCACCCATCGATATTCCGCCCGAACCACCGGTGACTGCCGCATCAATTACTCATGGCAAAGGTCTTTTCATGGAGGTCTGCTTTACGTGCCATGGCGAGGACGGCAAAGGCGACGGCGCGATCGCCGCCAGCCTCACCGACACCTGGGGTCACGCGGTCACACCGGCAAATTACACCTTACCGGCCGGCACGCCCGGCGGCGTCAAACTCGGCCACGACGGCACCCATATCTTCAAGACCGTGATGACCGGCGTGGGCGGCACGCCCATGCCTGCCTTCGCGGGCACCTATACACCGGATCAAGTGTGGGATATCGTACATTTCGTTCAATCATTGCGGGTGGGTGCGCATGTACAGGAGATGCGCGTCGCCGGATTGGCCGAGAGTGAAGTGAATGAAGCACGCCGCCGTATTTGGGACAGCCTCTCTCAATCCGCTGCTGAGGGTCACATAGACAAAACCGTGGTAGCCGGAAACGGCAATGTGCCGCAGAAGATTGCACTTGCCCATGTCACTGCAGCACAAACACAAGGGAACCCACCGCCATGACACTGCCTACAGGTAATGAACGCCAGAAACTAGCCAGCAAGTCCCACTTCGGCTCCCAGGAGAAGGCGAAGGAGGCAGACACGTTGTACGTTTACCATGATTCTGGCCTGGTGGAGAGGCACGGATACGTGCCCTATTGGCTGAAATTGGTGGCAGTTGTCCTGATTGTCTGGAGTGTTTATTACTTGTTGGCTTATTGGGCGCCGCCCGCTTGATAGGTCCGGAGTGAACACAAGCAATTCCGGGCCAATTCCAGTTGCTATTCCTGAGTCCGACTCAACCCGGCGCAAATCAATTCGAGTATCCATCTTAAGAAGACTTACCAGGATAGTAATAGCTGCGTGCTGCACGAAGCTGAGGTGGCGTCGATACATTGCATGTAGACTGACTGCCGACTATTCCACCCGCACGATAAGAGATTTCGGGGCCGCAAAGAGAGCAGGAAAATGTTATCGACCATACTGCATGACCCCCTGTTTGCATTTGTGACATGGGGTGAGCTTATCCTGCTTGCAATCGTAATGGGTATAGTTGCGAGTAATCTATGGGTATTGCCTCGCGAAAACTTTGCCGATCCGCGGAATATCCTGCCGACACTACGCAATAGATTATGGTTGTATCTTGGCTATTGTTTAGTGGCCCTAGATCATCTTAAATATGGCCGAATTGATATCGCGCACCTGGAGCATGAGCGAACTTCCCTTCACGGAATCGTTTTCAGAAATCGGTACGGTGCTGTTTGAAACCCATGTTGGAAAGTATTGGTTATTCAGGACAATCGCGCTGATTGCGTTATGCATCGCCTGGTATCTCGGTCGGCGAATCCCCAAGTCAAGCATTGGCCAGACCCTGGCCTTGATTGCTCTGACCGGTATTGCGTTCACATTGAGCACCTCTGGGCACGGCGGTGACAGCGGGGCACTGTCGCCTGCGAATGTCGCTAACTCGCTGCATATGATTGGAGGTTTCTTATGGGGAGGAAGCACCATCGCCACAAGCTTTTTCATCTTCCCCCCACTGCTTCGCGCCTATGCCCCGGGTCGTGAACTCATCGCGACGGTTAGCCTGCGGCTTTCCAGATTAGCAGGCCTTGCCCTGGCATTGACGCTGATCCCGGGTCTGTATAACGCATGGCAGCAAATTGGCAATTGGCACGCTTTATGGACAAAGCCTTATGGCCAGATACTCCTAACCAAAATCATTATCGTTGCCGGCATGATAGTCCTCGGCGCTGTCAACCGTTATATCTTTATACCGGCGATTCAATCCCGCTCTGCCCGAACGAGCTGGGGTAAGTCGCTCTCCACTGCTCGACTTCTGCGTGGCTTCATTCTCGCCGTGCCGGTCAAACGTTCTTTCCGGGGTCTTTGGGACAGCCTGCGTATAGAAACGATATTGTTGCTGGGCATATTACTTTCCGCGGTGGCACTTTCGGAGCAATCGCAGACCGCAGACGAGTTCGATTATCCGGATGAAGACCGATCAGACGAATTGACGTTGAGGCAAATTTCGCACAAGAAAATGGTCTCCGCCAATCGTAAGGAGATTCCGAACAGAACTGATATTTATTTGACAGTGAACGAGTAGCCCCCACTCGTCCTATGGCCATCGAGCGCGACAATTTTCCAGATGACTTTGTATGTACCAGGCGACAACGAAGACAAACCTACCTCCAGCGTTTTGGGATCGTCGCTCCTGACCTTTGGTTTGCCATCATCAACTTGGCTGCCAGACCGATCAACGACGCGTACCAGGCTGAATGAAGCTTCAATAGGCCTGTCAAACACAAGTTTGATGGACGTCGGGGCGGGTGTCACTACTTGGCCATCGCTCGGTACTGCGCGATATAGCGAAGCATGTGCATAAGCATGTCCCGGCAATAAGGCAAACAGGGCTATGCAGAATATGGCAGGGTATAGCAACCGCATAAATATACTCCTTATTTGGTTAAGTATATCGACATTGCAGCAGCGCAAAGCATCGTCATTATTATACCGTCAGAATTGAACGGAAATACCGCTCCCGCTTACGCCAAGGCGAGTCCATCGACCATTACGGCATATTTCATGTTCTCATCGAGTGATGTTGAATTTAACCTTACCGCCAAATATCATTGCTGTATGTTGGTACGGCAATTTGATTGGAATAACAAGGCTGCATAACCGAACGCAAATATGGTTCAGGTGTTCGCCAATCTCCTGAGTCATTCCTTTACTAGCCACATCATCTTAATCCACGATTTTCCAAGATTTTATTGTCGAACAGGTCGCAAGTAGATGAATGCAGCAATTGCCGCAAGAGATAGGAGCGCTGCCACAATAAAGACACTGGTTGGATGTACAAGCCACAATGCTCCTGCAATGACGGATGCCGGCAAATAGATCATTCCCGTAACGAAATTGTAAACGCCTATGGCCGTTGCGCGTCGCTCCGGTTCGACATCTGCAATGAACGCCTTGCTTTGCGCTTCGTCGATCGAATAGAAGATCCCATAAATGATGAAAAGGCAGATGATCTGCCATTTAGTCACCGCGAAAGCGAACCCGAGGTTCATAGAAAGGTAAGTGAGATAGCCCAGCACGACAATGCGCGACCTGCCGATCATATCGCCTAGCTTGCCTATCACAGGTGCGGCAAGAACGAACGCAGCGTTGAAAAGTGCATAGAGCAACACAATGTCCTTTACCGAGTAACCGACACTGTAAGCACGCAAAAGCAGGAAGCTGAAACTGAAATAGGCCAGTGAAAATATTCCTGCAGCAACAAGGTAGCGCTTGAACCCGGGACTCAAAGTCTTCCACGCTTCCAGTATGTTTTCGCGTTTGTGTTGAACCCCCGGTCGATCCTTGATAAAGCTCAGCAAGATGACACTGAGTAAAGCAGGCACAAATGCTACCCAAAACAACGTCCGGAAGGTTGGTGCCGTTTCTCCTAGCCAGGACAGCAAACCATAGGCAACAAGCGGCCCGAGTATCGCGCCGGTCTTATCCAGTGCCTTGTGCACACCAAACGAATATCCACGAATACCTTCGTCGGCGACTGTTGACAACCACGCATCTCGCGGCGGACCCCGGAAACCTTTACCCAATCGCTCAATAACACGGAAGATGCTAAGGCCAATAACCGAACTGGCAAACAGCAGAATAATTTTAGCAAGAGTAGAGAACCCATACCCGGCAAGCGCGAAGACTTTACGTTTACCTGTCCTGTCCGACAACCAACCGGAAATGTAATTCAACGACGATGCGGAGAAGTCAGCCAAACCCTCCACAAGACCGAGCAAGGCGCTCGATGCTCCAGCGATGGTCGTGAAGAAGATCGCAAAAACGGAAAAAATCATTTCAGAACTTAGATCAGTAAGCAAGCTCACGAAACCCAGCTTGAGCACCTCAGGATGGACGCTGAATTTATTTTTCACAGGATCACTTTGCATACACCCTCTTTATAGAAACTGGATTAAGCCAGCAGTGCCACCACAATCCTATCAAGAAATATTCCATCAAAGCTGCACCCACCTATTTATGCGAACGGAACGCCCATCTCCCTGATGTCCTTGAGGCGCAGCAAATCTGCTCCAATCAACACTCCCAGCGTATGCACTGACCCGGCATCCTTCGTAAGGAGGAGATTTAAAAAAATGCTACGACGGGTAATTAATAGTCTTGATTTACAAAATGTTACAAAATTAATGGTGAAGTAGATAATAAATTCTTGGCGGATTCAAGGATGAAGTGCAATTTTGAGTAACGCTGGTCAGGTGGGCGGGATGCGGTAGCATCCTGGCCTTTTGACCGGCAAGTCGAAATTGCAAAGATGAACTACACACACCTCACCCGAGAAGAACGATACCAGATTTACGCCTTGAAGAAGGCAGGACATACACAAAACGAGATTGCCAACGTGCTGGAACGCAGCCCATCCACCATAAGCCGGGAGTTGGCCAGAAACCGTGGGCGACGTGGCTATCGCCCCAAGCAGGCGCGTCAATTTTCGGTTGAGCGGCAAGCGGTCAATGCACGGCGTATAGATGATGCAACATGGCAATTCGCGCAAGAGAGGCTGGTGGAGCAATGGAGCCCGGAACAGATCAGCGGGCATGCTGCTATCAGCATTGAGACGGTGTATCAGCGGATTTATGCCGACAAACGAACAGGTGGGTTACTGTGGAAGCAGCTGCGCTGTCAGAAGCAGCGCAAGAAGCGCTATGGCAAGACTGATCGGCGCGGCATCATTCCAAACCGGCTCTCCATAGAAGATCGCCCGGCCATCGTCGAGACACGCAGCCGAATCGGTGATTGGGAAGCCGATACTGTCATTGGAAGGAACCACCGACACGCCATCGTAAGCATTGTCGAGCGGAAGTCTGGGTTCACGCTGATTTGCAAGGTCGAACGCAACACCGCACCGGCAGTGACCAAGGCGATGACCTCATTGCTCAAGCCGTATCGTAACCGGGTGCACACCGTGACTTCAGACAATGGCAAGGAATTTGCCGGGCATGCAGAAGTTGCACATGCATTAAAGGCCGCCTTCTATTTCGCGCACCCTTATGCATCCTGGGAACGTGGCACAAACGAGAATACCAATGGATTGATACGGCAGTACTTCCCGAAGAGTCGAGACTTCACCACCATTACACAACAGGAGATTGATACAGCGATGGAACGATTGAACAACCGACCCAGAAAACGACTTGGATACAAGACACCCAGTCAGGTATTCTTTAAGTCAGGTGTTGCACTTCAAACTTGAACCCGCGTAACAATAATGAAGCACGCATATTTTTTTATACGATTGATTCATTGATGCTCCACAGTTTTCAATTTACCGCATATGTATTAATAGTGCGGACAGAGAATACCCACATCTGGATTTAACCATACAGGTCACTTATTCGGTATAGGCCAAAGTATCTATGCATTCTTGAATGATTAGGGACTAATACGGAGTGTCCGCGACTGGCACTGACCTACTATTCACCCCTCGATATACAGCGCCCTAAAGCGGCCCTTTGAGCGTTACCTTCGGATAGTTTATTCAGATCGCCCGGAAGCGGTCGGTCGTGAAGGGGAGATCCCGACACCTTGTAGTCCGTCAAATTTTCCATCAAGCGGAACTTCATCACGTCATTCGGGATAGATTCACTCTCGATTCCTGACACTAAAAAATAGACTCAGATTACATCAGATCGAAAGCAAACCAACGTCGCATTGTGCGATTGTCAATATATGATATATTATCTATATATGTTATCTCATTTTGATTTATATTGAAGAAACTGGAGTCGGTCTTGAAATCAGAACTAATTGATATGGAAGGGTACTTGGTAGACCCGATGCAGTGGGATGAATCAATGGCTGAGGAATTTGCCCGTCAAGAAAACATACAACTTACCGAAGTTCACTGGGATATCATCAGGTTTATGAGACGGTATTACGAAGAGCACCTGATTGCACCAGATGCGCGCTATTCGATTAAACATTTGTCCGAGAGATTCGGAAAAGATGCACGCAATAAGTTATTCGAATTGTTTCCCTATGGATATGTGCAGCAGGCATGCAAGATTGCAGGAATGAAACGGCCAAGGAACTGGAGTACCGGATGATGGTGGACAATGAAGATACACGCATTGTCTTCGTTCATTTGCGCCTGGATTCATAGGACGTTTGATCTTGTTGATCAAAAATCCAGCCCTAGTTACTCCTGATTTTTCCCTGTTCAACCTTGGCTTTCGACCATTCTTTCTGCTGGCGGGAGTGTTCTCGCTGATCTCGATTTTCATTTGGGGTGGCGTGGAAGTCTATGGCTGGTCTGCGCCGGACATGCCGTTTTCAACCGTTAACTGGCATGCGCATGAAATGATCTTTGGTTATGGCATGGCCGTTGCCGCAGGATTTCTGCTTACGGCCGTGCGCAACTGGACCAAGATTCCCACGCTCCATGGACTCCCGCTGGCAGGCTTGGCAACACTGTGGTTCATGGCGCGGGTCGTCGGTTGGTTGAGTCCGGGCCAGGTGCTGCCGATGGCGCTGCTGGATCTGGCCTTCGATCTCTGGTTCATCTTTGCGATCTTCAGGCCGATACTGCGCGTTAAGCAGCACCAGCAAATCGGCATCGCGTCCAAGATAATCCTGATGCTGCTGGCCAACCTGTGTTTCTATCTGGGGGTGTCTGGCGTACTTGAGCAAGGTATCGTGTGGGGCCTGTATTCGGGATTGTATGTTCTGCTTGCGCTGATCTACAGCATGGCGCGTCGCGTATTGCCGTTCTTCATCGAACGCGGTGTCGGCTATCCCGTGACATTAAATAACTGGGTCTGGGTAGATCGCGCCAGCATCTATGTTTTCGTCCTGTTTCTGGTCGCCGACGTATTCTGGCGCAATGTTCCCTCTACCGCTGCACTCGCCGGGCTGCTGTTAGCGACTCACGTTACGCGAATGGTGGGATGGCACACCAAAGGTATCTGGAACAAGCCATTGCTGTGGGTGTTATACGTCGGCTATGGTGGTGCCACATTCGGATTTCTGCTCAAGGCGCTTGCACCGTTTATATCCTTGTCGCCTTCTCTCGCAATGCATGCGTTCGCAGTGGGCGGCGTCGGCATTATCACAGTGGGCATGATGGCGCGCATCTCGCTCGGACATACCGGCCGCAATATCCAGCAACACTCACGCTTGTTGGCACCTGTGTTCATGTTATTGTTCGCGGCCTACGCAGCGCGGGTTCTGTTGCCGATGATCGCGCCAAAGTATTACTTGTTGTGGCTGGGCATCGCGCAGGCGGCGTGGCTGATCGCGTTTGCATTGTTCGTGTGGGTGTACGCCCCAATCCTGATCAAACCACGCGCAGACAGTATGCCGGATTAGGGCATGTTACGTTTCACTGTCTTTGCCACGCTGAATTCCAATCTCTTATCGACGGCATTTAGGTTCATTGTCGTCCGCCATAAGGAAAATATGTGACCATCCGCGTATGGCACATAGTACGCGCTGGATTATTGATCCGCAAAGCGAACGATCGAGAAAACGGGCGCGCGGTGAATGACTGGTTTGCGGTGTGCCTGCCTCCAGAGGCAGCAACGTGCCATAGCCGGACGCTAGGTGCCAATGAGCAGATATTCTAGCCCAAGCGGGGTTACCCGAGAAAATCCCGCTTTCCTATTTCCAGCCCATTGTGGCGCAGAATGTCGTAGGCAGTCGTGACATGGAAATAGAAGTTTGGTTGGACACGTTCTAACAAGTAGGGCAGTCCTTTCAGTTCAAGTTTCGTATCGTGGACAACTAACTCGATGTCACGATTCTCACTCCCTTCCAGTTGCTGGGGACTAATGGTATTGAGGAAGCCGGTTGTCTTAGCAATACGGGCTTGCAATTCGTCAAAGCTGCTTTCATTGTCTTCAAACTTGGGAATCTCAATTCCGGCCAGCCGAGCTGCACCTCCTTTTGCGGTATCTGCAGCAACCTGAACCTGTTTAGTTAGGGGGAACATGTCCGGGTAGATACGGGCATTCAACAATACGCTGTGATCGATCTTTTTGGCATTGGCGTAAAGGGTGGCCTTACCCAGAATCGCTGAAAGGTTGTCAAGGAAACGTTTCCATACCGGGATTGTGATTTCATACATTGATATTGTCATTAGAGTGTCCTCAAGCTGGTGTAACGGCAAGACGTTGAGCGTTTGCTTCCGAGAATTGTCGTTTAATTCTGCACTCTCCGGATTGATGTGGCAAGTTATACAGTTTGTCCGGTCAGTCCCATAGGCAGCCATAAATGCTGTTACCTCGCACGCTCAAGATTTTGGCCGCTTTACTGTCAGGGTACGGGCTGCTTGTAATTCCCGTTTATTGGGGGCCTTCCTTCCTTGAACCGATTAGCAGCTATTTCGTCATGGTGCCGTTAATCTCGATTTACATTTTTCACAAGCCCGGAATTCCGGGCTTGCTCGAGCACAACGGAGCGTGCGGTTGGGGTTTGTGCGCTCCCACTGCCTTTGGTTGGCTATTTCTTGTCG
This sequence comes from uncultured beta proteobacterium, assembly GCA_963782385.1. Classification (GTDB taxonomy): domain Bacteria; phylum Pseudomonadota; class Gammaproteobacteria; order Burkholderiales; family Gallionellaceae; genus CAVXFS01. The sequence goes on along the minus strand of CAWAJO010000003.1, from coordinate 617,907 downwards.
TATTTTGGATAGTTGTCATTTGGCTCATTGCCTGGGGCTTGGCTCGCCAAACCGCGAGAGATGATGCGCCGTGAGGCGGCGCGTGGCTCATTGCGGACGCAGGAGGCGGCATTATGACAGTGCGGCAGCATTATGAATCATCCGAATGGCTTCATTGGAGAGTATGGAGCGGGTCCCTAGTGCGTTAAATCCGACTGTGAAGAGCCGCCGGGCGCATCTGTTCACAGTATTGGCCGCGTTGGCGGTGTTGCTTTCTCTGGACGCGGTCCCGGTGATCGCGGCAACCATGCCTGCGGTGAAGATGAATGTGGTAGACGAGCTTGATGGGACGCCGATCCCGGGCCTTGTCGCGCTGTTCAGGGGAACGGCCCGCGAGGGCACGTTCACCGGCCACGGCGGCAAGCACGCGATCCTTTTCGCGGTGGAGGCAGTTTCGGAGGAATCGGGCGAGCTGCGCTTCCCAAAGCAGGATTTCAGCAGTCAGCCGTTCTTCCTTAACACGAACCATGAAAACCCGTCGATGCTCTTGTTGAAGCCGGGCTATGCGCCGCTTGTCCTTTACAACCAACTTCGCATTGTCCCGACGCTTGCCGAGGCTTCAAGGTGGGAATATGAAGGCAAGACGGTAAGGCTGAAAAAGGCGACCTACGACGAAATACGGCAGCAAGCCTATTCGATTACCATCTACACCGATATGATGCTGGGTTTCGACCGTGGGTGCGTATGGAAGCGGGTCCCCCGTGCCCTCGTGGCAGCCGATCGCATGTTCCCTGACCCGGGCAAGACGAATACGCTCCGCGCACGCATCATGAATGATGCCTTGTTCATCACGCTAGGCTGCGGTTCGCCCAAGTCGTTTTTTGAGCCGTACCTTCGTCCATAACCACGGTCCAGAATGTTCGCCACAATCTCTCTAAATAGAAGTATGCCGCCTAACAAGGCCATGCACGACTACGATTGGAAGATCATCGCGAACCGCATGACACACTTCGACCAAATAAACATAACCCTGCGCTCAAGCGGGACTCCGCCGCTTAGCTCAACGTCGGGCATCATGAAAATTGCGTTAGCCCTATTTGCCGTGATTAGCGCCATCTTTTGCGTTCCAAGTTACGCAGGCGAATCACTACAGTCTGGGAGCTGATATAAAATCCTCCGGCCTGCGTATTTGACGGCTGAATATAACAGTCTTGACAATAAGCAAATCAGCAGAGTGACGGCGCGTGCATATTTAGAATCAAAGCGATATTACCAAACGTCCCGGGTGGCATTTCAATGCGAAGTGCCGGTAGGTACGATCATGACCATCATTGGCCCGGCCCCAAAAATCTGGCATATTCCGTTTTTTGCCAATCGATACTTTGTCCGATTAGGCCCGGATGTGTCGCGTGGGCTTGACGTCGTGCTTGAACTTAATCGCGGGATTGAGGGAAGCCTAGATGGGTTGAATCCGGAATTATTTGGCAGGCCGTGAAAGTGAGCTTCCTATTCTCGGCATCACAAAAACCATCGAGGTTGAATGATATGCTGCCCAACCCGGCAGTCGAGAGGGACTGCGCAAGAGCGCGCAGCCCCTTACTTTTACGTTGAACTTCCGGTTCGCGTCGATTGCGCTGATTGGTGAACGACTGGTTTCGGGCAGTGAAAATTCCGGTGGTGCTGCAAATACCGTGCGGGTTTATAGTGGGACACTGGCGGAACGCTAGCTGGCAATAATCAGACGTATTTCAGAATATTCTGGCACAAAAGAATAGCTGTATATGTCTGATAATTGTATGATTATTTATTATGGCTTGTTGTGCATTGCGCATTTAGCGCGACTGTAACCCGTCCAGAATCCGCAACAGATCAAGGAAATGCATAAAGGGTTTTGTTTGTTTTGGACAGCAGTGATTTATTGGCTTCCGCCAAATGTATCAATAGAATTCCGGACTGTCAGAGGTACTCAAATCCTATGGACACCCAGACCATCAAGGCAACCATCGTAATCAGCTTCCGCGAACGCTGGAGCCTAACACTGGAATCGATTGCATCAATCGCCAGCAATACTGAAGGCCCATTCCATCTTTGGTTGCTCGACACCGGCATGCCGGATGGCCTGCGGCAAGCCGTGGAGGCACGCCGCGTGGAGTGGGGGCTGAGGATAATCGATGTGTCCGGCGATCTTTGGCCGAATCAGGCGCGCGGCCGGGTTGCCTCGGAGATCGAAACGTCCTTCGCGGTGTTTATCGACAACGACGTGTTGGTCATGCCCGGCTGGCTGAATGAATTGATAGACTGTGCCGAGGAGACCAATGCCGGCATCGTCGGTCCGCTGTATCTATGGGGCCACGAGGGCAGTTCGGATCTTATCCACATGGCCGGGGGCGATCTGACCATAATAGAGGAGCAAGGCGGACGGGTGATGCTGGAGAAGCATCGCCATATCATGAAACGCGTAGCGGAAGTAGAGGACCAGTTGATTCGTGAAACCTGCGGTTTCTCGGAATACCACTGCATGCTGATGCGTCGCGAGGTTTTCCGTGAACAGCGTATTTTCGACGAGGACATCGTCTGTGCCCATGAGCATATCCATGCGAGTCTGGTGGCGCGGGAGCTTGGTTACGCAACTTGGATTGAGCCCAAAGCGCGGGTTTTCTATCTGGCGTTCGTGCCATGGCGACTTGGAGAGCTGCCTTTGCTACGCAAGCGCTGGAGCAGGGAGGCCGGAGAGCATAGCATCCAGCATTTCGCGCGGCGCTGGAATGTCATCGACGACGCCCGCTCTTTCGGCGCACTGCGGGATTTTTTGCAACGGCATAAGGCTAGGGTCGATCCGCTACGGACCGAGCGCGGCGCCTCCGCGAATACGGGGCGCATCATGGAACGGCGGGATCTTGAACAAACTTTTGCCGGCCTGATGCTTCAGGCAAAGGAAAACAACTACGCTCGCGAAGAAGTGGGGGCGCTGGCGCGTGCCGCCAGCCTGGCGATGCAGCTCACCGACGGCATGTACCGGCCCTGTGGCCGCCCTTTCCTGAATCACTTGATCGGCACCGCAAGCGTAATGGTATTTTTCGGCCTTGAGCTGCATATTGTGCTCGCCGGCATGCTGCATGCCGCGTTTACCCACGGCCCGTTGAACCGAAGCGTTGAAAACGATGCATTGCTTCGCAACCGGTTCGCATGTCTGGGCAATCTCGCGGAGCAGGTTGCCGAACTCGCCTGGGTCTATGACCGGCGCGGCGCACTCTACAGGGAAATAATTCAAAATGGCGCCACCTTGGAATCACTGACCATGGGCGCAGTGAACATCTTCCTTATTGAAAGCGCGAACGATATCGACACGCACCTCAGCCTGGAGGTTGCAGCAAGCAAGCGCAGAGATGTTCCGGCGGGACCGCTGCTTGACTATATGAATTCCGCATGCGAAGCAATAGGCCTGCCGGGGATGGCCGCTACTCTCAAAGCTTGCCACGGAAAACAGCCCGACATCCCTGGCGTCAGCTTTTATGGCATACAGGGCAGTTTCTATCTGACTGAAGAAGGCGTGTTATCCGCATTGCGAGAGTGAATGGCATTATTGCAGGCAAGCGCGCGTCCTGCCTAGCATACCGCCAGAAGCTACCGCGTCTGCAATTCATCATATAGACTACCGCTGTACGCTGAATATTGAGCCTTTGCGAGCGCCCCATTCAATCTCATTAACGACCATGCGAGTCGCCGTTGTAACCCCGTATTTCAAGGAGCCGATTGAGAAGCTGCTGCGCTGTCATGAAAGCGTCCTGAACCAGACGCATCGCGAGGTCATGCATATCATGGTTGCCGACGGTTTCCCGCGTCGGGAAATCGATTCGTGGGAACGTTGTTTGCATTTTCCCTTGCCCATAACACACAACGATTCCGGAGATACGCCGCGCATGGTGGGATGCAGTTCCGCTGCTTCGCAGAAATATTACGGGATCGTGCTTCTTGATGCCGACAACTGGTTCGATCCTGATCATATTGAAACCCTGCTTAGAGTGCATGACCAGAGCCGGGCTCCGGTGGTGACGTGCGGCAGAAAACTGTACCGCCCGGATACAGGGAAGTTTCTTGCGAACTGCCGGGAATCAGAAGGCGTCGGGTTCTGCGATACGAACTGCTACCTGATCACCCACACGGCCTTCCCGTTGCTGGCGGGATGGGGGCTTCGGAACAATCAGACAGCGCACCAGATCGCATACATAGGAGACCGTCTATTCTGGAATACCGTCGTGAACAGCCGAGTAAGGCGGGCGCACAGCAAGACCCTTACCGTGAATTACGAGACTACCTGGGCGTCTCATTATGAGGCCTTGGACCTGGCCATCCCCGATTTTGCGAAAGTTCTGGCTTGGTCTCCTGAGGAACAGAGATTGCTCATCCTCCCGTATGAGGAATATTGCCAGCGCCTGGTGCGGGGGGAAATACCCGCCAGGTGGGACGAGATTTCGCACAGCGGTAGTTGATCCAAACGGTGTTGGATTGCGCGCACGTTTGACTCATATTGCTCAAGAATGTGCACTTTCAGATGGCCAGCCAGACGAGAGAAATCCGAAACAAAATCATATCGATAATTCGGATGCATGGGTCATTGCCCCATGCAACGGCAAGGTCAAGTTGACACCCACTTCAACAATTCATCCTCGAAAGCGCGGCACATGCAGGGCACGCTGCGTCTTAGAGAATGATGCTGTGCCGCAAGCGTCAGTACTCTGCTTAGGTGCTCGCCCTGATCTGCGCGGTTCTTTGTTTCGGCAATTGAAACTTGTCAAGTTCCGCTTTGTGGAAAAATGAATGACGCCTATGTGTCGATGCTGTTGAAAAACTCGTTGTTAAAACCCTCGTGGTGTTCTGAAATTCGGTGAGGTGAGGTTGCTATCACCCTTTCGGGTGCTTCAACTGGGTTCTGATACCCGGTTTGCAGGTTGATCGGATGGTTTTTGCCTCAAGCAGGCGCACCTATCCTGTCGATTGGCGGTCCGTGAGCAAGCAACTTGGTCATGCGGCGCAAATTCTGAACGGTTGCGGCGAGCGTGAATTCGTCAGTGGCACCACTTAGTCGGCGTAGTCGCAGACGATCCAGTTTAAGAATGGATTTTAGATGTGCAAAGAGCATCTCGACCTTCTTCCGTTCACAGCGCGATCTTTGATATTCCGGCGTCGTGGCAATTTGCCGGGCAACGTCGCGAGCAGTCTCATGGAGGCTGCGGACTATTTTGCGAACCGGAGTATTCGGGCAGCACGTGGCTTGCATCGGGCATGTGGCGCAATCGCGTTCATTACCTTGCCGGATGCATCGCGTGTGGCGAGTCCCTTCGCGTCGGCGGCAAATACCGGGATGTCCGCATCCCAGCCCGGCGTCTGTCCGCGCTCGGGATGCCCGGGCGCCTTGCTGCCCCATTGGCGGAACTGCTTGATGTCATCCAGCGGGAGATCAAAGCCGGTCAGATGCAACAGACTATAGAGCAGCGCCGAACCGTGTCCGGCCGAGAGCACGAAGCGATCGCGATTGAAGCAGTGCGGATTTTTCGGGTTGTACCTGAGCCAGCGCATCCACAGGACATAGGCCATGGCCGCGGCGCCGAGCGGCAGGCCCGGATGTCCGCTGTTGGCCTTCTGCACCATGTCCACCGACAGGAATCGAATGGTGTTGATGCATTGCTGATCGAGTTCGACGGACATGACTGTCTCCTGATTGAATGCATTGTGCGAGAATTGCGGGCGCGGATTGTCCGGTCACGCGACCGGATTCATCTATGGCTTTCCGCTTTCCTCGAGCCAGTCCAATGCATCATCCTCACGCACGAAATCGAAATGCCTCACCTGCGCGTGGACAAAATGCTTTGCAATGTTCGGCATGACATTCGCCAAAGCACCGTCCGCGACGACCGCCACTTTCTCGATCTTCTTAATATGCTCCTTGAGGAACTTCAGGTGAGCCAGCATCGCGGCAAAGTCTTTCCAGCCGGGAAATGATTTTGCGTGAATCAATACTCCGTGCAGCTTCCCGTGGCCAGCCAGATAAGTATCGACTTGGCTCGATATCGAAATAAAGTCTGCCGCTTCAAGCGGCCCTTCCGGATGCAGTATGAGTATGCCCTCGTCATGTTGCAATTCGTAGTTAAGCATTGGGTACCCTCCATCAGGTAATGACGCGATAATCTTCACGCAAAAGAAACATCAAGGCAGCAGTCACCCGGGCAACTCGTTTGATATATGGATTCGCCGGGGGGCGGGCTGAAGCTGAAGAATGCCTGTTTCGGGAAGATGTATCTGTGCGTTGCCGCACTCAGCGCAAGCGGCGGCCCGCTCTGTTGCAAGTGACATATGAATTCACGTTCATCTGTTTTTCGTGCGCCAGCGCACATACATCATGCTAAGTGGGATGCATAATTCGATTAGGTAAACCCCCGGCCATGCCGGGGGACTAAAAACGTTTTTCTTGTGCGGCGGTCGATTGACAAGCCCAATTGAACTTTGCAAATGTCATGCGGCCCCCATCCCAACCTTCTCCCTTAAAGGGGGAAGGAGTGAAAGCCAGCCGCCACGAGCGGCCCACGGTTTTGTCGGCCCCTTTGAGGGGCTAACAAGATAAGCCCCCGGCTTTGCCGGGGGTAATTTAACTAGCGCCCGATTGATTGAACAACTGGCGAGTTGAAATCCAAACTAGAGGTTGCACACGATGAAACAGGGCAAGCATCTTTCGATGATCCGCAGCTTCCATCTCGCGGATTGGTTTACCTTGGGCAATGCAGCCTGCGGTGTCGGCGCGCTGTTCGCCGTGATGAGCTATTTGCAGAGCCTCATCGTGATGCACCTGTTGTTTGCCTGCGGCCTGGTCGCACTGGCGTTTGTGTTCGATATTCTCGATGGCAAGGTCGCACGTTGGCGTCATCAAAGCTCGGCGATCGGGCGCGAGCTGGATTCGCTGGCTGATGTGATCTCGTTCGGCGTTGCACCGGTAGCCATCGCCTACGGAGTCGGAATGGATGGCCTCTGGGATCGAGTGATTCTTCTGTTCTTCGTGGCATGTGGCGTGAGCCGCCTGGCACGTTACAACATCACCGCCGAAGCCCTGGCGCAAGGCAGCGACAAGGTAAAATATTTCGAGGGCACACCGATTCCCAGTTCACTGTTGCTGGTCATCGTGCTTGCTGTCGCAGCCGGTTACGGTGCAGTCGGCAACCAACTCTGGTTTGGAATGGTTCACGTTGGCCCATGGCAATTCCACCCGCTGGTGCTGATGTTCGCGATTTCCGGCTCCTTGATGATCAGCCGGACACTGCGCATACCGAAGCTGTGAGATATGAACTGCCTTGATTTATCCCTGGATGACAACCTGGCCCGGATCTTTTTGTGTACGTCAGCATACAGACCTTTCTGCTGCAACGTGGATAATTGCCTTGTCCTGCCGTGATTCGACGGCAAAAGACAAAATCTGGGAGTGATGGCCATGATGCAAGGGAACTGGATGGGAGACTGGGGAGCGAGTTACATGGGCTGGTCGGGTGGATTATGGATGATCATGATCGTGATAGTGATCACTGCTGGCGTCGTTGACCTCCTTCACAAGAAGTGAAGGGCACGAGCCAGGCCATGATTGCCATGGCCCCTGGCCATGCATTTCCTCCGGGGCAAACTTGAGCCTGGCATCCGCCTGGCCATCCCTGTTCCCGGTCTTTCCCAAGATTATTCTAAAATATTGGTAGCGCACAGAATATCCGGGCCTGTCAGTGCATCATGAAACCTCGTGAAGCTCAAGGCAGTTTCTGTTGCTTGCGCCCCGATACTTAAAGTCTATTTCTATGCCAAGGAGGCTCATCATGATCAGGAGAATCGTTGTACTGCTGGTCTCGACTCTTTATCTGGCCGCGGCTGCCCCGATGCGGTCGACAAGCACACATGCCCATGGGCATGTGTGCTTTCAGCTTAACGCTTGATGCGGGTGATTTTGGTGCCTTCGATGCTGAGGCTCGCCATCAGTCCCTTCTGGTCATAAATAAAGGCATAGGCATCGTCTTTCAATGTTGTCGTTGACAGATTCTTGGCAACACCAGCATCGACCACGACCACGGTCGGCCCCACACCGATTGACCATCCCTCCGAATTCTTGAGATATTGCTCGGCTTTGTCGTTCATGAAAAATACGACGTAGGAGTATGACTGTGCGCCGGCCTGCCAGCCCCAGGACGCGGAAACGGAATTGTAGTAGTCGACCACATTCCCATCCTTCATCAAGACACCTTCACCATAACTTCCGCCGAATACGAGACCTGCCTTGATGACTTTGGGGAAAACCAGGATCGCCGTTGCCCTCTTTGCAATACTTTCCGCTACGGGATTGTGGTCATACAGGTTTTTCAGTGCCTGGGCGGAGTCCGTGTTCAGGTCTTCTGCGCTTGCAGCCATTGCAGGGCTGCTGATCGCGCATAGCGAGAATGTGGCGGCAGCCACGAGAATGAGATTGCGCAAGGTGCTTCGAATAGTGTTCATGTTCTTTCCTTTGAGTCAGTCGTTCAATAATAATTGTCGACAGCAATCGACAACACTAAAAAAAAGAGCGATGCACAGCCAACCTGACCGGCCTCTGCTCAATGCGCATATTCCTCATCGGCCATGGGTTGCGTCAGTCTGCGCTTTCCCCGTCGAATCACGGATGTAACCTACAGCGCCTGTACCAGCCTTCAGGTACCTTCATCTGTGACCCGGATCACATTGTTGCGATTTTCCGGGGAGTGGTCTGTTCGTCAGCGCACATAAGGATGAGCTTCGATTCGTTGATGCATATCCCGGATTTTGTCCGGATCGCACCTGCCTGTGCATATGTTGATAATCGCCTGTGTGTGTCAGCGAACAGACGATGGAGAGCGAGGCACCATATTCTTCCACAATCCGGTCGACATCCGTCTGGTGTCTGCCTCGGTAATGCGCAACCACGTGAAGCTGTGCGGCCCGGATCGGTTGCGCTTACGAGGTCGGCCGCGCAGATCCCTGAAGGTACAAACAATGAAAATCGGAAAGTCATCGGCATGAAAACCTCGTGTGCAATACGTTGCGACCGCACACAGGGCGGTCGGCACATCAGCCCGAGCGGCTCCGCAACTGGCCGTTCATCGCACCCAATTCACCAACCGGATGTGGAATGACCATGATTGACCGTATCCAATATACGCTCCTGCTACTGATAATCGCTATCCTCAGCGGATGCTCGTCGCTGCCGCCGGGTTCGAGTTTTCCAAAAACAGTTTCCTCGGCGTTGGCCCATCCCGAGCAAACCCGGCTCGGTCGCCAGTTCCAAAGCGCGGCAAGCGTGCATGATGGAAATTCCGGATTTCGCATCATTCCTGTCGGCGCAGACGGATTCCTGACGCGCATGCAAATGATCAATGCCGCAGAAAAGACACTGGACCTGCAATATTTCATCTTTCGCGGGGACGAAACCGGGCAGCAGCTTACCCGCGCCGTGTTGCACGCCGCCGATCGCGGGGTGCGGGTGCGGGTGCTGGTCGACGATGGCGAAACGGTGGGCGGTGATGACCAGATTTCCACGCTCGAGGCGCATCCTTCGGTCGAGATCCGGATCTTCAACCCATTCCGGTATCGCGGACATGTCACGCTATTTCGGGCCACCGAATTCACGTTGAGCAACTCCCGCCTCGACTACAGGATGCACAACAAGCTGCTCGTCGTGGATAATGCAATCGCGCTCGTCGGCGGGCGCAATATTGGTGACCAGTACTTCCAGATCGACCCGGAATCGCAGCTGGCCGATGACGACGTATTTGCCGCCGGCCCGATCGCGCAACAGCTTTCGGCGACTTTTGACGACTACTGGAACAACTTTCTGTCTATCCCTGCCGAGGCGCTTGCAAGCGGCAAGACGTCGCATGCCGCATTGGCCGAACAACGTGACGAATTGGACGAACAACATCAGGAGCTGAAGGCGGATAAAATCGACTATGTGAAACGGATTGCAACCGGCGAGCCCTTTGCCAGCATAATCTCCGGTCGCTTGCCCCTGGTCTGGGCTCACGCGCAGGTAGTTTGCGACAGTCCCGACAAGAAGAAGGTGGAAGATGGCACGATGGTCGGCGAGCTGATGCGGCGTCCGGTGGCGAATGCCGCTATCGCGGTGCAGTCCGAGCTGTTGATGATCACTCCCTACCTGATACCGGGGAAAGAAGGCATGCAGATATTCAAGGACCTGCGCCAACGCAATGTGCGGGTCCGCGTCCTGACCAACTCTCTCGAATCAGCGACGGTGATGCTGGCACAGTCCGGCTACATGCAATATCGGATACCCATGCTGGAAGATGGCGTGGAGCTGTATGAGGTACGGTCACTCCTGGGGAATACCCAGGGCAGTGGTCAAACAAAGGTGATATCGCGTTTTGGAAACTATTCCCTGCACGCGAAAATGTTCGTATTCGACCGCAAGAAGCTGTTCATCGGCTCAATGAATTTCGATCAACGATCGATGCATCTGAACACCGAGATCGGTTTGATCATTGACAGTCCGGAGCTCGCCCAGCAGATCGCCGCGCGTTTCGATGCCATGGTGCAGCCGGCCAATTCCTATATGCTGGCATTGCGACCGAACGATGCCGGCCGGGCGCCAAGCCTGGTGTGGCGCACGCAGGAAGGCGGCAAAGCCGTGGAGTACGACACGGAGCCGGCTCGGAGTGACTGGCAAAGAATCAAAGCCCACGCATTGTCGTTATTGCCACTGGATAAGGAACTATGAAACCACACCTGAAAATGTGTTGGGCACTGATGCTGGCACTCATGCTGGTACCGGCTGCACGCGCGGAGCCCCCGATAAATGTGCAGATAGAAATCAATTTTCTGCTTGGCTATGTCGATGGATCCGGATGTCAATTTTATCGCAATGGATCCTGGTACGACTCGAAAGCGGCGCAGGAGCATTTGCGCGACAAATACAATTACCTGTCAAAGAATCAGATCAATACCACCGAAGACTTCATCGAAAAGGCGGCCACGAAAAGCAGTTTCAGCGGTCAACCGTATGGGGTGAAATGCAATGACGGTATATCGCAGACGAGCAACAAGTGGTTGCGCGACGAATTGGCGCGATTCCGGTCATTTTGAGTCTGTCAGGCAAACCCGACGAGCAGGGAGAGGGTCGGCGGGGTGAGGAATGATTGGGCGCTTCGACATCGGGTATGCGCAAAGGGTAATAGTTGAGTTTCTGTATTTATTGCTGCGAGGCCGGCGAGGGTTCGTGCCTGGAAGCGGCAGATATGAAAAGGCCAGAGGCGACTGCGTCAGCCTCTGGCCTGTTTTGCTCCGCAGCACGCTACGGTCAATGCATCAGCGTTGAGCTGTAGCCTTAGCGGTCATTTTCGATCCTGAGATCGCTCCAGACCGATTTCACGTGTTCTGTATTGCGTGCCGTTTCAATCGCCGCATCTATTTCCGCCTGGTTATTGGCAGTGCCGGTCAACCACACGACACCATCCTTGTCGGTATCGACCTGGATATGCTTCATGCTGCCCGGATGATCCGCGGCCAGTTTGGCCTTAATTTTGGCAGTGATCACCGAGTCCTTGACGTATGTCATGGGGTGTGAACGGTCCGCATCTCGATCCTCGGAATAGGCCGCAACCGGAGCCAGTAAAGAACCGATGATGAAACAGGTAGTTACGAGTTTTGTTTTCATGTTTGTCTTCCTTTGAGGTATGCAGGGGTTCGTATCTTCCCGCAATTTTCAGAGCCAATCTGTTCGCTGGCACACATAGGGGAAGACAAACATGATGATACGCGCCTGCCGCCCGGAGACAGGTCCGGAACCCGGGCGATGCCCAGGAGCGCCCGAGCGAATCTGACCGATATGTGCGCTAGCGAACGGAAAGCTCATGCAAAGCAGTGGACCATCATCGGACGATCAATGGATGCGCGTCAGGGATTCGATGCAACTGATTTGAATCACGATGCAAGATCGTTTGCAGCGCCGGGGCGATGCGGATTACCCAATTGGGACTCATGCCCGGGCTATTTGAATTCACTTGGGGAGTGCAACCATGAGACAACTGAAATACATTTCTGCCATAATTCTTGCCATCACGCTGGCGACCTTGCTGGGGTGCGCGTCTACGCCGAAACACGAAGGCACAGGGGAATATTTGGATGACAGCGTAATCACGACGAAGGTAAAGGCGGCAGTGCTTAATGAACCTTCGTTGAAATCTGCTGAAATAAACGTCGAAACCTTCAAGGGCGTGGTTCAGTTGAGCGGCTTCGTCAATTCGCAGGCCGATATCGACAGGGCGGCGGAAGTCGCGCGCGGCGTCAAGGGCGTGACATCCGTCAAGAATGACATGCGAGTCAAGGGCCAGCAGTGAATCTGCCGGTATTGACAAGCTTTAATCAGGAGTCAAAAGAATGTTAGAAACGATTGCGATCATATTGATCATCCTCTGGGTAATTGGCCTGGTCTCCTCGTACACCATGGGTGGACTGATTCATATTTTGCTGGTCATCGCGATAGTGATGATTCTGGTGCGGGTCATCAGTGGCAGGCGCCTGTAACGAGGCCATGAAATATTTTAAGGACATGGTAGTTGGGCAAGGCATCCGGTGGTTCACCGTCGCAGCTCTGCCCAGCTTCCACGTTGCCAATTCATGCGTATTTTTACCGGAGAGGATGAGATGAACCCAGTCAAGATGGTGGCAATCGTGCTGATCGTGGCAGGCGGCCTGGCGTTGGCGTATGGCGGTTTTACCTACACAAAAGAGACGCATCAGGCCAAGGTAGGTCCGCTGGAACTGTCGGTCAAGGACACGGAGACAGTGAATGTCCCGGTCTGGGTCGGCGTGGGAGGGATAGTGGCGGGCGTGATACTGCTGTTTGTGCGCAAGTAGGATCGATTCTCCGCGGGCGGCGCATGCCGGATCTGGCGATCAATGCAGGGATAACAGACAGGGATCGACCATTCATGGCTGGTGGGGCATCGATTCTGTCACATCCTTGCCGATTCCGCGGCAGCCGGTAAGCGGCCGGAGGGGTCGAACATCCGTTCCCCGCTCACCATCAAATATTGCTGCGAGCCGTTGGGATTGATCCGGCTGTAGACGAAATCCAGGAACGGTCGTCTTGCAGCCAGGTTCGCCGCCAGCTTCTCCCGCTCGGCCTCATTCCAGGTCAAAACCTGGTCATCCCGCGTGTTACCCAGTTCGTCGTCGACCCGGATGCCGAGCATCTCAAGCACCGGGCCGAAAATCTTGGTGAAGTGCCCGTTTTCATCCTGTTCCCAATAGCAGTCGGATGACAGCTCGGTCAGGCGGCGAAAGCGCTCTTCAAGAGTTTGACTTATGCCGCCACGAGCGGCCCACGGTTTTGTCGGCCCCTTTGCGGGGCTAACAAAATAAGCCCCCGGCTTTGCCGAGGGTAATTCAACGGGTATTGATCAGCCCCGTTTCAGAACATTTCAGTGCATCGTCCAGTGCACTCATGAACTCATTGACCTTGATCGGCTTGGTGAGATAGCGGAAAAATCCTGCCTCCAGTCCCTTCTCGATATCGCGCAGCATGGCGTTGGCGCTGATGGCAATGACGGGGATATGGGCCGTTGCCGGGTCGGCGTGCAGAATATGCAGGGCTTCGAGTCCGCTGATGCCGGGCAGGTTGATATCCATCAGGATCACCTCGGGCAGGAAGGTGCGTGCGAATGCGATCCCGAGATTGGCATCGCGCGCGCTCATCATGCGCAAATGCGGATGGCCCTCGATGATCTGCTCGACCAGCATCAGGTTGGCCGGATTGTCTTCCACATAGAGCAGGGTGCGCTGCGCCGCGTCGTCCGCAGATCGCGGCGCAACCACATCGGGGATGATGCTTCCGGGGGCCAGTTGCGGCGTGATATCCCGGATCAGTTCGATCCAGAATTCGCTGCCCACGCCGACGATGCTGTCCACGCCGATGGCGCCCCCCATCAGTTCAACCAGTTGTTTGGCTACCACCAGGCCGATTCCGGTCCCTTCCTCGCTGCCGCTCTCCTGGCCCAGACGATTGAACGGCTGGAACAGCTGCACCAGCTTTTCCGGGGGCAATCCGGCACCGCTGTCCTTGACCCTGATGCGTATGCGTTCCGGGGTAATCGCGGTGCACGCAACTTCGACCGTTCCGTTCTCGCGGTTGTACTTGATCGCATTGGAAATCAGGTTGATCAGGACCTGTTTCACCCGGGTGCGGTCGGCATTGACAAACCAGGAATTGTCGAAAGGCAGAAAGCTTAGCCGGATGCCGCGATGGTGCGCTTGCGATTCGGTCATGGACTGGCATTCGCGCATGACATCGGCCAGCGACACCGGTTCGCGGGACAGCGACAGCCTGCCGGACTCGATCACCGCGAGATCGAGGATCTCGTTGATCAGTTCCAGCAGATACCATCCAGCCTTGGTTATCTGATTCAGCCTTACTGACTGGGCGGGCGTGGGCGGCGGCGAGCCGCCCTCCAGCAACTGGGCGAAGCCGAGAATGGAATTCAGCGGGGTGCGCAGCTCGTGGCTCATTTGGGAAATAAAATCCGATTTGGCGAGGCTGGCCTTTTCCGCCATCAACTTTGCGCTCTCCAGCTGGATTTTGGTTGCCTGAAGTTGCTCGGCCAATTCTCGTGCTTCAATCGTGGTGATGACCAGGCGTTCATTTACTTGCTGCATCATGATTCTGTGATCGTCGGATGCTGCATGTTTGGTTTCTGCCTGGTCAAGTTCCACCTCGCGTGCGGTGGCTGCCCCTTCACGCAAGTCGGCGGCTTCTTCCCGCAGATGCACGGCATCCTCCCGCGCAGAGGCCAGTTCCTCGCGGCTTGGAACGGTCACGCGATTGTTGACGGCAGCGCGGTTCCCCGGATGACCTGGGTCATCGGTACCAGAAACTTCGTCATGGTTATTGCTGTCCATTGCCGCCTTTCATCGCCTGCTTCAGGCTACGGGCTGACCGTGGGCCGGCCCGTCATGATTCCGCCATACGCGGACAGGGTCTCGCCCATGATGATGCCTTCGTCGGTGATGTCATACAACCGAATATCCTTGCTGTGCTTGCTGCCCCGGACTTTAACGACAGAGAAGGCGCGTCTGAACTGCCCTTCGATTTCGATATAGCGCTGCACGATAATGGCGTCAGCGAGAAAAGCACTCCCAAATGGACTGAAGCGCAGATCGGTGTAGCGGTCTTCCAGTTCCGAGGTCATGATTATGGTCGTGCCCATGCTGGTCAGCTCGGCAATCATCCGGTACAGCGATCCGCGAAAATCCTCACTGAACTCGGGAGCCAGTGCCAGTTCGAATCCGGACAGGGAGTCAATGACGACGCGTTTTGCCTGCATGCGGTTAATCATTTCGATCAGATCATGCAGGGTTTCATCAATCGACAAATCCAGCGAACGCGTGTCGATCATCCCAACCTGTCCCGCCTTGACCAGCGCATTCAGCTCGTTGTTCAGCAATTGGCTGGGACTCTTCTCAAACGCCGCAATCACACCGGGTTCGCCCCGGCGTACCCCTTCGGCGAGAAATTCCGTCGCCAATATGGTTTTCCCGGAACCGGAAGGCCCGACCACGAGCATCGAATATCCGGTTGGCAGGCCGCCCCCCAGCATTTCATCCAGACCGGGAATCCCCATCGGAACGCGTTGCGTTCCCGAGCCTGAAATGATCGGTGTCTCATGCGCAGCATCGTGCTGGATGATCGCACGCGGGAATATCTGTATGCCTTTGTCACTGATGCGGAACGTATGCAAACCAGGCGCCTGGGATTGACCGCGAATCTTGACCACTTGCATCTTGCGCACCATGGAATTGCGGTGCAAATTCTGCGAAAGCCACAGGATGCCGTCCGCCACGGTAAACACCGGGCTGGAGTCTGCTTCCGGCAACATATATTCACCGATCAGAAATGTGGTTGCCTGCCAGCTCGTCATTTGCATGCCCAGCTGCTGCATGAACCGCTGCAGGTCGGACGCCCCCTGTTCCCTCTGTTTTGCTGTCTGCACGACAGATCGAAACGAATCAACAAATACCAGGCTGGACGTATAGCCTTTCACTTCGTCGGCAATGCGTGACAATGCGCGGTCAAAATTTCCGTCCAGCAGGTCTGCGGACAGGTTGACGAAGCGGATCGATTGATTGACCTTAGTGACGTCAAAAAAATGAAATTGCTGTTGATAACGGAGCATTTTCAGCGTGGGTTCGCCGAGCACCGTGAAGTACAGTGCCCGATTATCCGGGTTGGCCAGCGAGAACATGATCTGGTGCGCGAGCGTGGTTTTTCCGCTGCCCGGCGTGCCGGCAATCAGGTTGAACGAGAACTCCGGCAGACCCCCGCCCAGAAGATTGTCCAGCCCAGGCACGCCGGTTTTCAGGCGTCGTATACTTACCTTACTCATTCTTCATCTCCTTGTTGACTCTATACGCGGCGTCCTGCGAGTGCCCGGCCAAGAGATCTTCGGCGCCCCAGGCCAGATGCAAAATACTGACGGTTAACTCCTCGCCTATTAACGAGGCCAGGATGTCGGTGAACGTGATCAGCAGCAATCTGTTTGCAGCGCTGGCCTGCGCAGGCGCTTGTCCTTCAAGGCGGGTTTTTAATTCCATGAAGCGGTGATCAGCCTGCGGTGATTGTGAGCTGCCCGCAAGCCAGGGAAAGGTTGGCTGGGCAAGGAATAGGCTTCTTGCGTAAAGTGAATTGAATCCCCCTTCACCGACGATCAAAATGATCTGGGACGCCAGCGGCTCCCATAAATTAATTGCGGCATCCGCAACTTCTTCAGTAAGCGGCTCGGTGAGGCTTTCAATTATCTGGTGTCGAGGCAGGTTGCTGGATTCCATAAAAATATCAGTAATCGGTTGATATTAGGGACATTGCAGAATATATCCAATTCACTGTCCGAGATATGAAGAACATTTGCCGAACAATGCGCGCCATGCTTGATTAGGCCAAGACAGCGTGCAATTGTTGGTAATTGTATAACGCCCTGGTTTGGCGATGCTGATTGCTTGGTGGAAGCTTAATGCAGCCAGGATGATCCAGCTCTGTGGATAAACTTGACCGCCTCTGACTGCCCCGGCTGCGCTGAGCAAGCGATGAATAATTGTCCGGTGTATCGCCTCTGATTTTTCGGAAGCGATTTATGACCGGGGCAGCATCGATTCGGTTACATCCTTGCCGATTCCGCGGTATCCGGTAAAGCGGCCGGAGGGGTCGAACATCGGTTCCCCGCTCACCATCAGATATTGCTTCGAGCCGTTGGGGTTGACCCGGCTGTAGACAAAATCAAGGAACGGTCGTCTTGCAGCGAGGTTCGCCGCCAGTTCTTCCCGCTCGGCCTCATTCCAGGTCGACCCCTGGTCATCCCGCGTGTTACCCAGTTCGTCGTCGATCCGGATGCCGAGCATCTCAAGCACCGGGCCGAAAATCTTGGTGAAGTGCCCGTTTTCATCCTGTTCCCAATACCAGTCGGATGACAGCTCGGTCATGCGGCGAAAGCGCTCTTCGCTTGCACGCAGTTCTTCAGTCCGTTTCAGCACTGTTTCTTCCAGTACCTTGTTGTAATTCTCGAGTTTCTTGTACAGCAGTCGCACTTCCAGCATGTTGTGGATGCGCGTCTTCGCTTCGACCATGTCAAACGGTTTGGCAATGAAATCCTTGGCTCCGGAGGCGAGCGCGCGCAGCTTGTGACTGGGTTGGGCCGTGATCACGAGTACCGGAAGGTAGTCATCGAGTTCGGTTTCCTTGAGGGCTTCCATCACCTGGAATCCATCCATGACCGGCATTTGCAGATCGAGCAGGATCAGGTCGTAGTGGTTTTTATGGTGCAGCGCCCACGCCTCGGCGGGATCGGTCGTCGATGCAATGGTGGTATAGCCGGCATCACGCAGCATTTCCCCAAGCAGAATCACATTCGATTGCTGGTCGTCAACGATCAGAATGCTGGCGTTAAGAATTTCCTGTTCGCTTATCATCATGTTTGTCCAGTTCAATTGGTGTTGATCAGCCCCGTTTCAGAACATTTCAGTGCATCGTCCACTGCACTCATGAACTCATTGACCTTGATCGGCTTGGTGAGATAGCGGAAAAATCCGGCCTCCAGTCCCTTCTCGATATCGCGCAGCATGGCGTTGGCGCTGATGGCAATGACGGGGATATGGGCCGTTGCCGGGTCGGCGTGCAGAATATGCAGGGCTTCGAGTCCGCTGATGCCGGGCAGGTTGATATCCATCAGGATCACCTCGGGCAGGAAGGTGCGTGCGAATGCGATCCCGAGATTGGCATCGCGCGCGCTCATCATGCGCAAATGCGGATGGCCCTCGATGATCTGCTCGACCAGCATCAGGTTGGCCGGATTGTCTTCCACATAGAGCAGGGTGCGCTGCGCCGCGTCGTCCGCAGATCGCGGCGCAACCACATCGGGGATGATGCTTCCGGGGGCCAGTTGCGGCGTGATATCCCGGATCAGTTCGATCCAGAATTCGCTGCCCACGCCGACGATGCTGTCCACGCCGATGGCGCCCCCCATCAGTTCAACCAGTTGTTTGGCTACCACCAGGCCGATTCCGGTCCCTTCCTCGCTGCCGCTCTCCTGGCCCAGACGATTGAACGGCTGGAACAGCTGCACCAGCTTTTCCGGGGGCAATCCGGCACCGCTGTCCTTGACCCTGATGCGTATGCGTTCCGGGGTAATCGCGGTGCACGCAACTTCGACCGTTCCGTTCTCGCGGTTGTACTTGATCGCATTGGAAATCAGGTTGATCAGGACCTGTTTCACCCGGGTGCGGTCGGCATTGACAAACCAGGAATTGTCGAAAGGCAGAAAGCTTAGCCGGATGCCGCGATGGTGCGCTTGCGATTCGGTCATGGACTGGCATTCGCGCATGACATCGGCCAGCGACACCGGTTCGCGGGACAGCGACAGCCTGCCGGACTCGATCACCGCGAGATCGAGGATCTCGTTGATCAGTTCCAGCAGATACCATCCAGCCTTGGTTATCTGATTCAGCCTGTCGGTCTGGGGGGGCGTGGGCGGCGGCGAGCCGCCCTCCAGCAACTGGGCGAAGCCGAGAATGGCATTCAGCGGGGTGCGCAGCTCGTGGCTCATTTGGGAAAGAAAAATCGATTTGGCGACGTTGGCTTTTTCCGCCACGAACCTGGCGTTCTTAAGTTCGGCGTTATTATCCCGCAGCTCCTGGTCCACGCGTTTGCGTTCGGTGATGTCGCGTGCTGCGGCGAACACGCCCTGCAGCTTGCCGTTGCGGTCGTGGAAGGTGGTCGCATTGTAGGATACCACCGTTTCCTTGCCGTTCCTGGCATGCGCCGTGAGCTCGTAGTCGCTCACCTTCTTCGCGCTCAGCACCAGATTGATAGCTGCCTCGGCCCGCTCCGGATCGGTGAAATGGCTCTTGAACGGCGCGCCGATCAGCTCGTCGCGCGTGCACCCGGTGAGCGCCCCCATCTGCTTGTTAACGTCGGTAATGATCCCGGAAGGGTTGGTGGTCATCAGCGCGTCGATGTTGGATTCGATCAGGGAGCGCGTGTAGAACTGCTGGTCGCGCAGCCGTTGATCGAGCGCCGTCTGGTCTGCTTCGACCTGCTTGCGCGCGGTGTTGTCTGTTCCGATCAACAGATAACCGATTATCTTGTGTTCAGCATCGCGCAGAGCCGTGACCGACACGACCGCCGGGAAGCGGCTGCCGTCCTTGCGGATGTAGGTCAACTCGTAAATGTCTTCGATGCCGCGCGAGGCCTTGAACACCAATGCCTCGAAGCCCGGCGCAATCGCGGTCTCAAGCTCCAGGCTCAGTGCCTTGGCGCGCGCGATCACCTCATGCGGATCCGATATGTCAGCCGGCGTGATCTTGTTCAGCACATCGGCGGCCAGGTAGCCCAACATGCGCTCGGCGCCGACGTTGAAGATCTGGATGACACCTTTCTCGTCAGTGGCGATGCTCGAGAAATTGGCGCTGTTGAAGATTGCATTCTGCAAAGCACCGGTTATAAGCAAGTCCTCCTGGCGGCGGCGCTCGGTCATGCCCGTCGCTCGCACGGCGGCAGGGTTGAGAACGGCACGGTTGAGAACGGTTGAATCCTGGACAGCTTCGGGCATGGGCGACCTTGATTAAAGCGCGAATTGGACGACGGTTCGTGAGGCCGCGAGCCCGCACAAAACTCGTTAATGCACTGATCCTGTACAAATAAGTGCAAATTACACTATGCCGATCATAGCGGTTATTCCTGCAGCTTTCCGTGTGCTATCGCACATAAGGCGGAATTTTTATTCATCAACGAGAATCAGGGCCACGGATCAAATTTGACCGGCTGCTGGAAATTCCGGGCGGCGCACATCGTTCAGTAATCGGTCGTATTCGTTTTTGACCACTGCATAGCATTCACACACGCGCTTCTCCATGCCTGACCGATCCAGCACACTGATATGGCCGCGGCGGTACCGAATTAACCCCGATTGCTGAAGATGCCCGGCTGCCTCGGTGATACCTTCGCGCCGGACGCCGAGCATGCCGGCAATCAATTCCTGCGTCATGGTCAATTCATTCGAGGGCATTCGGTCGAGGGTAGACAACAGCCAGCGACACAATTGCTGCTCCACCGAGTGATGCCGGTTGCACACTGCAGTCTGGGATATCTGCGTGATCAGCGCCTGGGTGTAACGCAACATCAGGCGCATCAGCAGCCCGGCGCGATTGAATTCTTCCATCAGCAGGCGTCCCTGCAAGCGGTAACCGAAGCCTGCTGTCTGCACGGTGGCCAGGCTGGGCGTGGTTTTGCCGCCCAGGAAAAGAGAGATACCAAGCACGCCTTCATTGCCCACGCCCGCAATTTCAGCCGTGGACCCGTTCTCCATGTTGTAGTGCAGGGATACGATGGCGGTGGTCGGGAAATAGACATGCTGCAATTGGCCGCCGGATTCGCACAGGACCTCTCCAAGCGACATCGAGACCAGTTCCAGACCGCTGGATATCCGTTCGAATATTTCTGTGGGCAGGGCGGCGAGAAGATGGTTTTGATCGGGGGAATTCCGTGTGGGAATACTGGCGACCATTTGTTTGTCTCCGGAGCGTGCAACCGATAGGTAAAAGTTCAACAAGCATAGTGATAACAAAGGCTCAGGATATCAAGGACTACATCATGCCTGGCCAGCATGGCACTATACTATATCGGTGACCTGATCGAGGCGTATCAGATTGGCCATGCGACTTTGGCTAACCGCACTACTCGAACCGGGCAAGGTGGAGCAGTGCTGATTCACTCACGGCGTCGCGATCATTTTATTCGAACTTAATCATCCTGTAACAATCCACCGGGATGATGCGGCCCAATGGCACTGCTGCGTTCAATCTTCATCTCGGATATCCACCTTGGCACGCGCGCCTGCCAGGCCGGCCAGCTGCTCGATTTCCTGCGCGAGCATGATGCGGAAAACCTGTTCCTGATCGGCGACATCATCGACTTCTGGGCCATGCGCCGCGCGATCCACTGGAGCACCCTGCACAACACCGTCGTGCAGAAACTGTTGCGCCGCGCCCGCCACGGCGAGCGCATCGTGCTGATCCCGGGCAACCATGATGAAGCATTGCGCGAATACGTCAACACGGTGTTTGGCGACATAGAGCTGCTGCACGAGCACGTGCATGAAACGGCTGGCGGGAAGCGCCTGCTGCTCACCCACGGCGACGACTACGACCAGGTTACCCGCCACCATCGATGGGTGGCGCTGCTCGGCGACCGGGCCTACGACCTGCTGGTCATGTTCAACGGCTGGTTGTCGTGGATACGGCGCAAGCTCGGCATCCCCGGTTACTGGTCGCTGGCCGGATATGCCAAGCGCCGGGTCAAGACTGCGCTGCAATTCATCTTCGATTTCGAATCCTCGATCATCCACGCGGTGCGCCAGCGCGGGCTGGATGGCGTGATCTGCGGGCATATCCATTATGCCGCCCTGCGCGAGGTGGATGGCCTGGTCTATGCGAATTGCGGCGACTGGGTGGATAGCTGCACCGCCATTGTCGAGCATCTGGATGGGCGGCTGGAATTGGTTGCATGGGGTACAGCGCAGCAGCTCACCCCGGCGGTGATCCTGACAGAAATCACGGAAAGGGAAGAAGAATGCGTGTCCTGATGGTGTCCGACGTGTACTTCCCGCGCATCAACGGTGTGTCAACCGCCATCGACACTTATCGCCGCACGCTGGCGGCCGAGGGAATCGAAGTCAAGCTGGTGGCCCCAGATTACGGTCATCCCTGTGATCAGGAATGGATCGCGCGCGTCCCGTCGAAGGCCGTGCCGCGCGACCCGGAAGACCGCCTCATGCGCTGGCACCGGCTCAGCCATGCCGTTCTGGATGCTGCCGGCGACTGCGACCTGATCCATGTGCAAACGCCATTTCTGGCCCATTACGCCGCCACGCGCGCAGCGAAGAAACTCAAGCTGCCGATCATGGCCACCTACCACACCCTGTTCGAGGAATACTTCAAGCACTATGCGCCGCTTGTTCCTGAGCCCATGCTGAAAGCCATCGCCCGGCGATTCTCGCAAACCCAGTGCGATGCGATGAATGCGGTGATCGTCCCGTCGCGCGCCATTCATCAGCGCTTGAACGCCTACGGCGTAACGGCGCCGCTGCACATCCTGCCCACCGGAATTCCATTGTCACGCTTCGCCAGCGGCGACCGGCACGGCTTCCGCCGGCGGCACGGTATCCCGCAGGACCAACCGGTAGCGCTTTATGTTGGCAGGGTGGCGCACGAGAAGAATCTGCAGTATCTGCTGGATGCGATTGCCATCGCCCGCAGCCGGGTGCCGGATATCCTGCTGCTGATGGCTGGTGAGGGTCCTGCGCTGGCCCATCTGCGGGAACAGGTGGTGCGTGACGGTATTGAGCACAGCGTGCGCTTTATTGGATATCTGGACCGCGCGGTTGAATTACCGGATTGTTATGCTGCGGCGGACGTATTCGTGTTTGCCTCGCGCACGGAAACACAGGGGCTGGTGCTGATCGAGGCGATGGCGATGGGGTTGCCGGTCGTTGCGTTGTCGGTCATGGGGACGGCCGATATCCTGGACGGGGCGCGTGGCGCCCGAGTACCCGGTGACAGCACGGAGGATTTTGCGGCTGCGCTCGCCGACTTGTTGCTTGATGCGGAAAGCCACGCGCAATTGGCGAACGAGGCCAGGGAGCATGCGCAGCAGTGGAACGAACGGGTCCTGGCCGGCCGCATGGCGGCGCTCTATCGCAAGACTCTAGGGGTGCACCGGGGCAATGCAGCAAGCATGTAACTCCATTTCCAATTCGAAGGTGCATTGTTGCTCCCGCTCCACGCAAGCGGCACTGACCCGACTGCCGCAAACGCAGGATTATTGCGCGTCGGGCAGCCCCTGATTCACCTCGCTGCCGTCTTTGGCCGAGAAGATTTCATGCAGCGTAACGTCCCCGTTCTGCGTGATGCGCTGTTCGATCTGCCGCAGCCAGACACTGATTGCCGCGTCACCCTGTTGTGCGATTAGTGCTGAGGAATCGAATACGAACAGGCGATACAATTCGCTGACGCGTGTGTTTTTGGTATTGCGCACCAATGCCCAGCCGTTGCCGGCCACCTTGCGCACCATGTTCGCCTGCTCCAGTTTATCCAGAATCTGCTCCACCACGTCGAAGCCGATCGACAGTTTTCCGGAAAGCGCGGTCAGGGTTTGCACATCTCCGCTGTTCATGCCTTCGTCCATCTGCTTGAGGATGCGCATGGCGCAGTAAAGTTGCACAACCGGGTTGGAGTGCTGGATTTTGCCGATGCGCCAATGGGACAGGGAAGCCGAGATCAGCGCACCAACCAGTATGGCAAGCCAGGACAGGTATATCCACAGCAGGAAAATCGGGATGCTGGCGAACGTGCCGTAAATGAGCTTATAAGTGGGGAAATGTGCGATGTAGTAGGCCAGCGTACGGTTCATGAATTCGAACATCAATGAAGCGGCTGCTCCACCTATGACTGCGTGATTCCATGGCACGAACCGGTTGGGCACGACACGGAACATCAGGCTGAAGGCCAGCGTGGTAAGCAGCACCGGCAATATTTTCAGCAGATCCACGCCGAATGCCGGAACCTGCTTTACATTGCCGATCGACATCCCGGTCAGCCAGGAAGTGACGGACAGGCTGCCGCCAACCAGCAGCGGACCCAACGTCAGCACCGCCCAGTAGACCATGATGCGTTGCGTCAGCGCTCGCGGCTTCGATACCCGCCATATCGTTTTGAACGCATCGTCTATGGTATGGATCATCAACATCGCGGTCAGCCCCAGGAACACGATACCGACGGTAGTCAGGCGCGTTGCGCTTTCGGCGAACTGTTGAACATAGCGCGAAACGATCTTGCCGCCGGTTTCCGGCATTACATTGGCAAGCAGGAAATTCCTGATGGCCGCGGAAAAGTCATCGAATACCGGAAATGCGCTAAATGACATCAGCGCGATGGTGATCAGCGGCACCAGCGAAAGCAGGGTGGTGAAGGTCAGGCTGGAGGCCATTTGCTCGCAACGATCCTCCCTGAAGCGTTCGCTTAAGAAGCCCAGAAAGTGCCAAAAATCCTTCCAATTTCTATTCATAAGCATCCATGCAGCGAATACAATGTTCCCATGATACCCGACCATTGCAGCCGTTCCCATGAACATGGCGCGTGAAGCCCGACAATTGTTGCGCGCCCACCGCTACGGGGCACTGTGCACGCTGTCGAAAAAATTCGATGGCTACCCGTTCGGATCCATCACGCCGTACATGGTGGATCACGACGGCAGTGTAATGATATTGATCAGCGCGCTGGCCGAACACACCAAAAACATCCAGCATCACCCGCGCGTGAGCCTGATCACCCACAACCAGGACGACCCGCAGATCCAGGCACAGGGCCGCGTGACGGTGCTGGGCGAGGCGCACATCGTGGCCGGGCGCGAACAGGCCGCAACGCGCTATTTGCGCTATTTCCCCGAGGCGCAGGCCTATCTGCAGATGCATGACTTCTCCTTCTACCGCATCCAGCCGCTGGCGCTCCGCTATATCGGCGGTTTTGGCAAGATCCACTGGGTGAATGCGGATCGATATGCGGTGCAGCCTGGTCCGTTGATCGAGCAGGAGGATGGCATCATCGCGCACATGAATGCGGATCACGTGGAATCCATGCAACGCTACTGCAAATATTTCCACCAGCATGCGGCACGCAGTGTCGAGATGCTGGGAATGGATTGCGACGGCTTTGACTTGCGCGCCGATGGCCGCGTGCTGCGCTTCGATTTTCCCGGGCCGGTGCCGGATGCCCAGCAAGCGCGGCAGGCACTGGTCGAAATGTCGCGCATCGTCAAACCATGAGTCACCCACTAATTCGAATTCAGCATAATTCGATTGGGTAAACCCCCGGCTATGCCGGGGGACTGAAAAAGTTTGACTTATGTGGCGGACTATTGACAAGCCCAATTGAACTTTGCAAATGTCATTCGACCCCTCGCTTCGCTCTCCCCCTCTTAAAGGGGGAAGGAGCGAAAGCCAGCCGCCACGAGCGGCCCACGGTTTTGTCGGCCCCTTTGAGGGCCCACCCAACAAGCCACCGGCTTTGCCGGGGGTCATTTAACTCTGCCGGGAGGCTTGCCTATGATCGCATTACCTGAATGGTTCTTCTGGGCGCTGCTTTCCGCAGTATTCGCGGCCACGACGGCGATCTTCGCCAAGATCGGCCTGGAGGGTATTGATTCGGATTACGCCACACTGATACGCACCAGTGTGATCCTGCTGGTGCTGGCCGCCTTTGTCGTCTTCTCCGGGAAGTGGAGCAACCCGTTCGTCATCAATCCGAAAAGCTGGCTGTTCCTCACCTTGTCCGCGCTGGCCACCGGCGCCTCCTGGGTGTGTTACTTCCGCGCGCTGAAGATAGGTGAAGCTTCAAAGGTCGCGCCGGTGGACAAACTCAGCCTGGTGCTGGTTGTGATCTTCGCCTTCATGTTCCTGCACGAACGCCCCGCCTTGCGGGAATGGGTGGGCATACTGATGGTCGCCGCCGGGGTTATCGTGCTGGGGTTCAAGCGATGAGCAGGTGAAAGCGGTGCACGGTTCAACGTGCCCGTTCGCGCGCGTATCCGACTGCCAGATGGGTTTCATGCCCAATCCGATCTTGAACATCGCAATAAAATCATCAGCAGAAATTCGTCAAGCGCTTTGTCGTTCCCCGAACGACTGCCCTTCGGCGTCGCCACTACGCCATCGGCGGCTATATCCCTATGATGGCACAGGCCCCTGGCCACAGCTGTTGCCGGCTGACTTCTGCTTCGCACACTGCTGTGCGTTCCGGAAGCGAGGAACTAACGGGAATACAATCAGACTAACACGCGGGTATTTCCGAAAGAACCGGGACTTCACCACGATTGCAAGGCAACAGAACGATGCGGCGATGCAGCGATTCAACGACCGACCCGGAAAGCGGCCTGGATACCCGATTTCCATTTGGGCATTCTTCAAGTCAACAGGCGTTGCACTGCAAGCGTGAACCCGCGTATCAATATATTCACATAAGCTGATGGTATGGCACGACACCCGCTTCCGTATACAATATCAAGGCAGCGTGCTTTTTGCGGATAATAGGCATTGTTGCACCTTGTAGTTTGCTGGCTTTGATCAATATTTGTTTCAAGAAAGAGTTATGCTAGGAATAATCGGATGAATTATGCGCATGGCATGGTGGGGCTGGTGTCTGCATCTGCATTGGTATTCGGTCTTGCCAATAATTCATACGCATTAGCCATGGCCTCATCCGTCGGGCATGCCATTGCCAGCTATGTTTCGACGGATGGCAGTGCTGTCGTGTTTGCGCCAGGCTCTGCGGTCAATATTACCAATTCCCGCCACAACCTGGGTACGACCAATACGCTGGGCAGCAATAGTGTCCAGGGGTCCCTGGGAACAGGTCCAGGTGGTACCAGCGTGCTTGATGCAAGTGGCAATGTCGTCGGCACCAACCAGATTTGTGTGTTCTGCCATACGCCGCACGGATTTAACGCTGTCCAGTCTGCTCCACTGTGGAACAAGGCTGTCAACGCATCCTCTGTCTATTCTGTATATAACGCCGGCAGCAATCCAAGCAGCACGTTTGACTCCGCCACGCCTTCTATCGGTTCCGTCTCCCTTGCCTGCTTGTCCTGCCACGATGGTACTCAGGCAATGGACAACATGATCAATGGCCCGGGTTCTGCATTGCTGGCGAATGGCTATAACGGGGCGCTGAGTGCCGGCGTTGCGAGCCGATTCATTACTGATGTTAGCCCGGATGCAAGCCAACACTACACATGGAACACCAATGGCAGCGCCGGTGGCGGTGGCGGTGGCGGATTTGCCCAGATGAACCAGGGCTTGTTGCAAACGGACCCCAGCGGGAGTAGCGACAGTCCTTACCAGGAAGGTATCCTGCTTGGCACGGATCTGTCGAACGACCACCCGATCAGCATGCAATACTGCGGTGGCGGTATCAGCACAACCCAGGGCTCGGCAACGGGCAGTACCGTAATTGTTGCTGATGGGACTTGCGCCGACAGGTCGTTCATCCTGCCATCTGCCGAAAGAATGGGAGGGCCCGAAGCGGTCCGCTTCTGGGTTGACACCAACATCGTATTGGATAGTGACGCCGTTGCTGCCGGTGCGGCAAGTATCGCTGGCTCCGGTGCTTACCCGGTTACGCGTGATCCAAACACTTATGAGGTCTATGTCACCGATGGCGTTGCGCCAGCCTCAGCTGTCGGCACCACATGCGGCGCAGTTAACAATGGTGACGGATGCGGGCGCGGATTCGTGTCGAGCTTGACTCCCAATGCTTTTACGCCAGTACCCGGCGCCGGAATCCGTACCAAGCAGGACATCATGCTGTTCACCAACAACCCCGGTGTCACGGGTCCGTCCGTGGAGTGCGCATCCTGCCACGATCCGCATACCCCGAACAACGGCACCTTCCTGCGTGTTTCCAATCAGGGTAGCGGACTCTGCCTTTCCTGCCACGTCAAGTAAAGACGCGGCGACAACGGGCAAGACTTGACCACGGAGTGCCGGTTGAGGCGGAAAACATCGTCAAAGCCCGATGCCTGCACAGGATGCTGCCGCACAAACCCGCCGACAGCATCAGTCGAGTCGCATGCATCAGGAGCAGCGGCCACTCGACAGGAATAGCCGCCACCCGACGTCACACCTGCGGATGCGCCCGTTCCGCGCCGCCGTGCAGCTTGTTTAGCGCATTCAGGTAGGCCTTGGCCGAGGCCACGACGATGTCGGTGTCCGCGCCCTGGCCGTTGACCACGCGCCCGCCCCTGGCCAGGCGCACCGTTACCTCACCCTGGGCATCGGTGCCGCTGGTGATGTTGTTGACCGAATACAGCAGCAATTCGGTGCCGCTGTGGACGATCTGCTCGATGGCCTTGAACGTCGCGTCCACCGGGCCGCTGCCTTGTGCATCGGCTTGCTGCTCTGCGCCGTCTATGCTCATCACCACACGCGCCACCGGCAGCACGCCGGTTTCGGAATGCGCGCCCATCGCCACCAGGCGGTAATGTTCGCTGACCTGCGCCAGCGCTTCATCACTGACCAGTGCCTGCAAGTCCTCGTCGAAGATTTCGCTCTTGCGGTCAGCCAGGTCCTTGAAACGTGCAAAGGCCGCGTTCAATGCGTCCGCGCTGGGCAGCACGATGCCGAGCTCATTCAGGCGCGTGCGGAAGGCATTGCGGCCGGAAAGCTTGCCCAGTGACAATTTGTTGGTGCTCCAGCCCACGTCTTCCGCGCGCATGATTTCGTAGGTCTCGCGGTGCTTGATGACGCCGTCCTGGTGGATGCCGGACTCGTGCGCAAACGCATTGGCGCCGACGATGGCCTTGTTCGGCTGCACCGGGTAGCCGGTGATGCTGGACACCAGCTTCGAGGTCGGTACGATCTGCGTGGTGTCGATGCGCGTGTCGCAGGTGAACACGTCGCGCCGGGTCTTCACCGCCATTACGATCTCTTCCAGGCTGGCATTGCCCGCGCGCTCGCCCAGGCCGTTGATCGTGCATTCCACCTGGCGCGCGCCATTCATCACGGCGGCCAGCGAGTTCGCCACGGCCATGCCGAGGTCGTTGTGGCAATGGGTTGACCAAACCACCTTGCCGCTGTTCGGCACCCGCTCGATCAGCTGCCCGATGCGTTCACCCCACAACGCCGGCAGGCTGTAGCCGACCGTGTCCGGCACGTTGAGCGTCGTAGCACCAGCCTTGATCGCCGCGTCGAATACGCGCACCAGAAAATCCATTTCCGAGCGCACGGCATCCTCGGCGGAAAACTCCACGTCATTGGTGTATTCCAGTGCCAGCTTGATCGCCTTGACTGCGTGTTCGACCACCTGGTCCGGCGTCATGCGCAGCTTCTTTTCCATGTGAATCGGCGAAGTCGCGATGAAGGTATGGATGCGCCCGGACCTGGCCGGCTTGATTGCTTCGCCCGCAGCGCGCACGTCGCGCTCGTTGGCGCGCGCCAGCGAGCACACCGTGGAGTGTTTCACGATCTGGGCAATGTTAGTGATGGCTGCCGCATCGCCGGGGCTGGCGGCGGCAAAGCCGGCCTCGATCACGTCGACGCCCAGTTTTTCCAGTTGGCGCGCGATGCGGATTTTTTCTTCCCTGGTCATGGACGCGCCGGGGCTCTGCTCGCCGTCGCGCAAGGTGGTATCGAAAATGATCAATCTGTCGTTCATGCTGTCGTGCTCCATAGGCAATTGCTCTTCGCGGTCACTCTTGAGGAATGCCGCCTGCTTAAAACTGTGAGGAAAGAGAATTTAGCGCGCGAAGCGCAGCTTCAGCGCTGCCAGCAGGCTGAAGATGGAGTGCAATTGCGAGATATGGCGTGAGAAGTGCATGAGCGCGACTATAACGGCTTTTAGCTCAGGGTGCAACATCGGGCGGCGGCTTGCCGGGTTTCCGGCTCCACTGCAATATATGCATCACATAGCCGGACAGGCTGTAGCAGAAGAACAGCATGAACAGGATGCTGGGCGGATCGACCGAGATGAAAATGAAAAACAGGGCAAACAGGAAGATGACGATGAAGGGCACGCTCTTGCGCATATTGATGACCTTGAAACTGTAATACGGCAGGCTGCTGACCATGCTCAGCCCGGCAAACACCGTCAAAGCTAAAGCGAACCAGTGCACGTCCTGCCCGCTGAAATTGTTGTCCAGCATGACCCAGATGAAGCCGGCGATCAATGCTGCGGCAGCCGGGCTGGGCAGGCCTTGAAAGTAGCGTTTGTCGACAACTTCGATGTTGGTGTTGAAACGGGCCAGGCGCAGTGCCGTGCCGGCACAATAGATGAAGGCAGCAAACCATCCCCACTTGCCCAGACCCTTGAGCGCCCATTCGTAAGCAATCAGGGAAGGCGCCACGCCGAAAGACACCATATCGGACAGGCTGTCATATTCCGCGCCGAATTCGCTCTGGGTGCGCGTCAGGCGCGCCACGCGTCCATCCAGGCCATCCAGCACCATCGCAATAAAGACGGCCACGGCGGAATACTCGAACCTGCCATTCATCGCTTGCACAATGGCGTAAAAGCCGGCGAACAGCGCCGCCGTGGTGAACAGGTTGGGCAGCAGGTAGATGCTGCGTCGGCGCAAGTCTATCGGTTTACGGAGTTCAGATTCGGCCATGTTTGTCGCTGCTATAGCTTAGCCAATATGGTGGAAGTCGCGGCTACTTTATCACCGATGGCGACCCTCGCGGTAGCCGTCAACGGCAAGTACACATCGACGCGCGAACCAAAGCGGATGAAGCCATAGCGCTGGCCGCGCGTCAGCACATCTCCGGGCTTGGCGTAGCACAGGATGCGCCGTGCGATCAGCCCGGCCACCTGCACGACCGTGATCGACTGCCCTTCAGCAGTCTCCAGCATCATGGCATTGCGTTCATTTTCCAGCGATGCCTTGTCCAGGTCAGCGTTGACGAATTTACCGGGAAAATATTGCACTTTTCGCACGGTGCCATCCACCGGGCTGCGGTTGGAGTGCACATTGAACACATTCATGAACACGCTGATCTTGATCGCCTCGCGCTCCGCGCAAGCGTCCTGCGTGCGTTCCACGGCGACAATGCGGCCATCGGCCGGAGACAGCACGGCGCCGGCCTGCTGCGGAATCTCGCGCGGCGGATCGCGGAAGAACTGCAGCACGAACAGCGCGATGAACCAGAACGGAATGGACCATGCGGCGCACCAGACTGTGGCCGCGAGCGCCGCAAGCAGCGCAATCGCCAGGAACGGCCAGCCCTCGCGGGCGATAATGGGGTGGGGGTAGCTCATGCAGGCAGTTGGTAGACGTAAGACGCAAGTTGAGAGTTGGAGGCGTAAGTTTTGGCGGATGACGTAAGTTGCAAGTCGGTCTGGACTTTGGCTAACAACTTACGTCTTCCAACTTACGTCTAGTTCTTTGATTGATCGACCAGCTTGTTCTTGCTGATCCACGGCATCATTGCGCGCAGCTGGCCGCCGACCTGTTCGATCGGATGTTCGGCGTTGAGGCGGCGGCGCGCGGTCATTTCCGGGTAATTGGTGCGGCCTTCGAGGATGAAGCGCTTGGCGTATTCTCCATTCTGGATGTTCTTCAGCGCTTCTTTCATCGCGGCGCGCGCTTCGCGGCCGATCACGCGCGGGCCGGTCACATATTCGCCGTATTCCGCGTTGTTGGAGATCGAGTAGTTCATGTTGGCGATGCCGCCTTCGTACATCAGGTCGACGATCAGCTTGAGTTCGTGCAGGCATTCGAAATAGGCCATTTCCGGCGCGTAGCCCGCTTCGGTGAGGATCTCGAAACCGGCCTTTACCAGCTCTACCGCCCCGCCGCACAGCACGGCCTGTTCGCCGAACAGATCGGTCTCGGTCTCTTCGCGGAAGTTGGTCTCGATCACGCCGCCCTTGGTGCCGCCATTGGCCGCCGCGTAGGACAATGCGACGTCCCTGGCCTTGCCGGTGGTGTCCTGGTACACCGCAATCAGCGTCGGCACGCCGCCGCCCTTGAGGTACTCGGAGCGCACGGTATGGCCTGGACCTTTCGGGGCGATCATGATCACATCCATGTCCGCGCGCGGCACGATCTGGTTGTAATGGATGTTGAAGCCGTGCGCGAAGGCGAGTGCGGAACCTGCCTTCATGTTGGGGGCGACATGCTTGTAGTACACGTCGGGCTGCTGCTCGTCCGGCAACAGGATCATCACCACGTCGGCGTTCTTCACCGCACCGGCGATCTCCATTACCTTGTGACCGGCGCCTTCGGCTTTTTTCCAGGAAGCGCCATCACGGCGCAATCCGACCGTCACGTTTACGCCGGACTCCTTCAGGTTCTGTGCGTGAGCATGGCCCTGCGAACCGTAGCCCACGATGGTTACCTGCCTGCCCTTGATCAGCGACAGGTCTGCGTCTTTGTCGTAATAAACTTTCATCTTGGCCTCGTTAAATTAAAAATATAGTCGTAAGTTTGAAGAGGCAAGACGTAAGTTGGCGTTGTCCGCTACGCGGTTTTTGCTTTAGCTAACAACCTACGTCTTACGTCTGCCTTCAACTCATAATTTCAAAATCCTGTCCCCGCGGCCGATGCCGGATGCGCCGGTGCGTACTGTTTCCAGAATCAGGCTGCGGTCTATGGCCTGCAAGAAACTGTCCAGCTTGGAAACAGCGCCGGTCAGTTCGATGGTGTAGGACGTGGCCGTTACATCGATGATGCGTCCGCGAAAAATGTCGGCCATGCGTTTCATTTCCTCGCGCGCCGTGCCCACGGCCAATACCTTTACCAGCATCAGTTCGCGCTCCAGATGGTCGCCCTCATTCATGTCCATTACCGCGACAACCTCGACCAGTTTGTTGAGTTGCTTGTTGATCTGCTCGATCACCTCGTCGGAGCCGCTGGTGACAATGGTCATGCGCGACATGGTCGGATCTTCGGTCGGCGCCACTGTGAGCGACTCGATGTTGTAGCCGCGAGCGGAGAACAGCCCGGCCACGCGCGACAGCGCCCCGGCCTCGTTTTCCATCAATAGCGAAATGATGTGTCGCATTACGGGATGCCTCCATATATGCATTTTGCGCGCGCATCGCCGCATTGCGTGGGGCTCGTATCCGCGCCTATGCAACTGATGATATGGCGGCTCGGCTGCTGCGCGCCGCGCGCTTTGCGCTGCATCCCGCAAAACAAATTTCTGGGGACAGCCATCACAGGTCCTCCGCCAGAATCACTTCGGACAAGCCCTTGCCGCCGGGCACCATCGGGAACACATTCTCGGTCGGGTCGGTCTGGAAATCCATGAACACCAGGTCATTCTTGCGGGCGAACGCTTCTTTCAGCGCCGGCTCGACATCGGACGGCTTTTCGATGAACATGCCGACGTGGCCGTAGGCTTCCGCCAGCTTCACGAAGTCGGGCAGTGCATCCATGTAGGATTCGGAATAACGGTTGCCATGGAAAAACTCCTGCCACTGGCGCACCATGCCCAGATAGCGGTTATTCAGCGAGACGACCTTGATCGGCAGGCGGAATTGCTTGCAGGTTGACAGTTCCTGGATGTTCATCTGGATACTGCCCTCGCCGGTGACGCAGGCCACGGTCGCATCGGGATGCGCCAGCTTTACGCCCATCGCAGCGGGCAGGCCGAAGCCCATGGTGCCCAGTCCGCCGGAATTGATCCAGCGGCGCGGCAGATCGAACTTGTAATATTGCGCCGCCCACATCTGGTGCTGCCCCACATCGGACGTGATATAGGCGTCGCCGCCGGTGATCTCATACAGTTTCTCGATTACAAACTGCGGTTTGATGACCTCGTCCGAATTCCTGTACAGCAGGCAGTTCCGGCCGCGCCATGCATCGATCTGCTTCCACCAGTCGGACAGTGCCTGCGCATCCGGCTGCAGCTTGCTGCTTGTCAGCAATGCCTGCAGATCGCCGAGCACGTGCGCTACGTCGCCGACGATGGGCAGATCCACCTTGACGCGCTTGGCGATGGAGGAAGGATCGATATCGATGTGTATGATCCTGCGCCTTTCCTGGTTGAAGTGCTTTACGTTGCCGATCACGCGATCGTCGAAACGCGCCCCAACAGCCAGCAGCACGTCGCAATGCTGCATCGCCATGTTGGCTTCGTAAGTGCCGTGCATGCCGAGCATGCCGACGAACTGCTTGTCCGTTGCCGGATAGCCGCCCAGCCCCATCAGGGTGTTGGTGCAGGGGAACCCGAGCAGGCGCACCAGTTGCGTCAGCTGCCGGGATGCATTGGACAGGATGACGCCTCCGCCCGCATAGACCATCGGACGTTTGGCTTCCATCAGCATCTGCGCTGCCTGTTTGATCTGGCCAACCTCGCCGTGCTGTGCCGGATGATAGGAGCGCACGTTCACGGTTGCGGGATAGCTGAATTCCGTTTTCTGGTTCGAGATATCTTTGGGAATGTCCACCAGCACCGGACCGGGACGCCCGCTTTTGGCCAGATAGAACGCCTTCTTGATGGTGCTGGCCAGTTGCCTGACGTCTTTCACCAGGAAATTGTGTTTTACACAGGGGCGCGTGATGCCAACGGTGTCCACTTCCTGGAAGGCATCCTCGCCGATGTAATTGGTCGGGACCTGGCCGCTGATGATCACCAGAGGGATGGAATCCATATAGGCCGTGGCGATACCCGTCACGGCATTGGTCGCCCCGGGTCCGGAGGTAACCAGTGCCACGCCGACCTTGTCGGTGGAGCGCGAATAGCCGTCGGCCGCATGCACAGCCGCCTGCTCGTGGCGCACCAAGATGTGCTTTACCTTGTCCTGGCTGAACAGTTCATCATATATGAACAAGACCGCACCACCCGGATAGCCGAAAACGTACTCGACCCCCTCTTCCTGTAAACACCTGATGGCTATTTCCGCGCCCGTCAGTTCCATATCGAAGCTACCTTGCAAGCAATGAGTGAAGGACCGTGCAAGATAATGGTTAGGCACACTTTGGTCAACCCCGTCGCTGTGCAGGGAATGCGCTAATTGCGCTCACATTGCCGTAATTTGCTAGTATCTCAATCTATCTTTTCCGGCTGACACCAAACTGACCAATCGCGACGAACTAATAGTTTTCCTTGCCGAGGTTGAACGCCGCGCCTACAAACAGGCGCTGTTTGCCGTGCGGGATGAGCATGTGGCGCTGGACATTGTGCAGGATGCTATGATCAAGCTCGTCACAAAGTACGCGGCGAAGCCCGTCGCGGAACTTCCCCTGATATTTCAGCGCATCCTGCAAAACACCATCCGCGACAACAATCGGCGGCAAAGGGTGCGCTCGAAGTGGGTTACGCTGTTCTCTTCAATGACGCAGTTTCATGAGGATGAAGACCATGATCCGCTGGATACGCTGTCCGATGTTGAGCACAATCAAGAAAACTCACTTCCCGAAGCCGCCATGGAGCAGACACAGCTTATTGGGTTGATTGAAGAAGAATTAATGAACTTGCCCGCGCGTCAACGCGAGGCCTTTCTGCTGCGTTACTGGGAAGATATGGACACTGCAGAAACGGCTGCGGCCATGGGTTGCTCGGAAGGCAGCGTCAAGACGCACTGTTCGAGGGCAACACATGCTTTGGCGGACGCCTTGCGGAAAAAGGGAGTGAAATTATCATGAACGACAGCATTTTCCAGAAGAATGTCAGGCAGGCACTCGACCGGTCGGCAAGCCAGATTGACCAGGCAACGCTGGCAAAATTACGCCAGGCTCGCAGCAACGCCATGGAGCACTTCGATGCGCATGCTGCAGTACCTGTATTTGCCTGGGCCACTTCGTTGGGGCACATTGCAGGCTCCCGCCGCAGGGTGAATTACTGGCTTGCCATCATACTGGTTGTGGTCATTGCGCTCAATGGCGCCGCTTATTGGCAGCATGTGCGGGACAATGACGACGTTGAAGCCGACATTGCCATTCTGACGGATGAAATGCCGATTGACGTCTACCTGGATTGATCGGGAAATGATGCGCCTGATTCGCGGCATGATCTTTCTTGCCGCTTTGGCAATGTGCGGGCTGCCGGCAATAGCTGAAGCGCAACCGTGGTCAGAGTTGACTGCAATGCAGAAGGAAGCGCTGGCGCCGCTGTCCGACACCTGGGGCACGCTGGATGACGGTGAACGGGACCATTTCCTGAAGCTCGCCAGCCACTATCCGAGTCTTGCGCCGGAGAAGAAAGTGCGCATGCAGGAGAATCTGGTCAAGTGGAGCAAACTGACCCCGGAACAACGCAAGAGTGCCAGAAAAAATTATCGGGCCTTCAGCCAGATTCCCGAACATCAACGCAAGGAAGTGCGCAAGATGGTGCGCGAGCAGCAACAGCAGGAAATTGCTTCAGGAGTCAATTCGGCCGCCTCCAGGCAGTAGCCATCAGCGGCGTTCGGTCCACCAGAGCATACCCGCTGCCAGCAGCAGGAACAGGATGGGCATCAGCGTGGCGCTAAACAACGGCTGCCAGTCGTTGATTGCGCCGAGGCTGGCAAACAGGCGTCCCAGAAAATGGAAGGACAGCCCGAGCACGATGCCCAGGAAGATTTTCGAGCTGATCCCGCCTTCCCGTCTGTGGTGTGCAGCAAACGGCAAGGCCAGCAGCATCATGATCAGTACGGCAGATGGATACAGAAGCTTGTTCCACATTGCGATTTCGTAGCGGGCGGTTGCCTGGTGATTGTCGCGCAGATGCTGGGTGTACTGGTAAAGGCTCCATGCGGACATTTGTTCCGGCACCACCAGCAATACGCTCAGCAGGCTGGGATTGAGCGCGGAATGCCATTCCATGCTGGGCTGGTTATTGATGGTTGTTCCCTGCGCGCTGAACAAGGTCTGCGTTACATCGTCGAGGTTCCAGCGGCTGTCCTCGATGAATGCGGCACGTTTGGCCGTCGTGATGCCGTGCAGGTGATAGCTGGCGTCGAATTGATAGATGCTGACGTTCAGCAATGAAGTATCCGGCAGCACATTCTTGACATTCACAAAACTGCTTCCATCCTTGACCCACACGCCGGAGCGGAACTCTTTTACCGTCACTTCGGCTTTTTGCGCCTTCAACCTCAAGCTTTGCGCCATGCGCTCACTGGGCGGGGCAAGTATTTCACCGCACAAATAGCTCAGTACCACCAGCGGCAAGCCGATCTTGAGCAGGGCCGCCACCATCTGTCCCACTGAAGCGCCGGATGAACGATAGATGACGAGCTCGGAATTCGACGCCATCTGCACCAGCGCGAAAATGGCACCGATCAGGACAGCCACCGGGAATAGGTCATAGATATGACTCGGGATGGTCAGCAGTACGAACAGCAATACATAGCCGATATTGTAGTCGCCGCGCCCCATCATGCCCAATTCGTGAATCAGGTCGAGAAAGGAAAACAGCATCAGCAATGCCGCGAACACCAACGCAATGCTGGCATAGATTTCGCGCGCCATGTAACGGGTGAGCAAATTCATTGCCACAGCCTCTTCAGGGGGACCACGGCCATCCTGCGATAGAACAGCATTGCCATCAGCGCGAACATCAGCGTATGGATACCCAGCAGGCCGCTTATCGGGTCGATCTTCTGCTGCCCGACCCAGGCATTGGTCAGGCTGATCATGTTGTTGTAGATCATGTAAATCACCATCGCCATGATCAGGTTGAGCGAGCGTCCGGCGCGCGGATTGACAAAGGCCAGCGGAATGGCCAGCAAGGACAGAATCAATGCGCTGAGCGGAAGGCCGAGGCGCCACTCCAGTTCCGACAGGTTCCAGCTGTTGGGTTCGCGCAGCAGCCGCAGAGTCGAATAGGATTGCAGGGGCGGCGCCTCCTGCC
This sequence comes from uncultured beta proteobacterium, assembly GCA_963782385.1. GTDB lineage: Bacteria > Pseudomonadota > Gammaproteobacteria > Burkholderiales > Gallionellaceae > CAVXFS01. The sequence continues at coordinate 580,009 of CAWAJO010000003.1, read as the reverse complement.
GGGTTTCCGCCGATTCAATACGCATCGAGTAACGCTCGAACTCGACGGTCTTGAAATCGCGCTGGCCGGGCGTCCCTTCGTAGCGTGTGCCGTTCAGCAGCACCAGGAAACGGTCACCGTTGGCAACCGTTTCCTGCAGGCCCTGTTTTGCCACCACGATGCCAGTCTTTCCATTCTGCACCGACTGCACGAAGACGTTGCCAATGCGATTCCGGCCCACATCGACATTCTCTATGAAGTACACCCGATCCGCCTGCTTGGATTCCCTGAATGCACCCGGCGTGGCGACAGCCACATCATCGCGGCTGTCAAGCTGGTGCTTGAATTCCTCCGCTTTGGTCAAGGCCCAGGGCGACAGCACCAGGCTCAATAATGCAATCGTGCCCGCCACCGGCAGGGCGTACCACAGCACCGGGCGGATCCAGCGCGTCAGCCCGATGCCGGTGCAAAACCACACCACCATTTCGTTGTCGCGGTAGCATCGTGTCAAGACCAGCAGCACTGACAGGAACAGGCTGATCGAAAGCAGTACCGGCAGGTAATTGAGGGAGGCGAAACCCATCAATACCAGTACCCCATCTACTGCCAGCACGCCGCTGACCGAATCTCCCAGCAGGCGGATCAACTGGGAGAGCACCACGATACTGAGCAGGACGACAAACACCAGCAGCCCGGTAACCGCAAACTCGCGCACCAGCGCACGCTGAAACAGGCCGGAACGACTTGGCCCGGCAGTTGGCCGTTTTGACTTTTGGCTGGAAGTTTGCGGATAATCCGGCATCTGTAAGGGCTGCAATTTACCTGACAACGGTGCAGCGCCAGAGCCAGGGGTGGACACAAATATTCATCGGACGATGCCAGTCCTGATATTCTTTCCGGTTGAGTCGTCGTTCAATTGGTTTCCGTGGCCGAATAGCGGTATTTGAAAAGGAGAGGCAAGTGGAATTTAGCATAAAACCAGGTAGTCCGGAAAAGCAGCGCAGCGATTGCGTGGTCGTTGGCGTGTTCGAGGGCGGCAAACTGTCGGACGCGGCACAGGCCCTGGACAAGGCGGCCGGACACTACCTGCGCAAAGTCATTGTGCGCGGCGACATGAGCGGCAAATCCGCCTCCACGTTGCTGTTGCATAACGTGCCCCATCTGCAGAGCGAGCGGGTATTGCTGGTCGGATTGGGCAAGGCCGGCGAACTGAATGCCAAGACCAGCCGGGAAGTGTTGCGCGCGACGTTTCGTGCGGTTCAGGGCACGCCTGCGAAGGATGTGCTGGTGTACTGCCTGGACGAGGTTGTCGGGCGCGATTCGGTCTGGGTGCTCAAGCAGGCGGCGCTGGCGGCAAATGAAATCGCATACCGTTCCGACCGGCTGAAAAGCAAGCATGACAAGCCGGGCAAGCTGCACAAGGTCAATTTCGGGATACTCGACAGCAAACAGGTCCCCGCATTGAAGAACGCCGCGGCGCAGGCGGCCGCCATCGCACACGGCATGAACCTGGCGAAGGAACTGGGTGATCTGCCCGGCAACGTTTGCACCCCGACTTACCTCGCCGCCAGGGCGCTGGCGCTGGCGAAGGCGCACAAGACCATCAAGACCACGGTGCTGGAAGAGAAGGACATGCGGAAGCTGGGCATGGGCTCGCTGCTTTCCGTCACGCGCGGAAGCGAACAGCCGGCCAAGCTGATCACGCTGGAATATCATGGCGGCGACAAGAAGCAGAAGCCGGTCGTTCTGGTCGGCAAGGGCGTCACCTTCGATTCCGGCGGTATTTCGCTCAAGCCCGGCGCGGACATGGACGAGATGAAATATGACATGTGCGGTGCGGCCAGCGTGCTGGGCACGCTGCAGGCGATTGCCGAGATCGGACTGAAGCTCAATGTAGTCGGCGTTATTCCTGCCTGCGAAAATTTGCCCAGCGGCGCGGCGACCAAGCCCGGTGACATCGTCACTTCGATGTCCGGCCAGTCTATAGAAATCCTCAACACCGATGCCGAGGGCCGCCTGATCCTGTGCGATGCGCTGACTTATGCCGGAAAGTTCAAGCCGGAAACAGTGATAGACATTGCCACACTGACCGGCGCCTGCGTCATTGCGCTGGGTCATGTGGTCAGCGGCCTGCTCAGCAACCAGGATGGGCTTGCCCGGGAATTGCTCGCTGCGGGTGAACAAGCGCACGACCGTGCCTGGCAACTGCCGCTGTACGAAGACTACCAGTCACAGCTCGACAGCAATTTTGCCGACATGCAGAACATCGGCGGGCGCGCGGCCGGCACCATCACTGCCGCCTGTTTTCTGTCGCGTTTCACCAAGGATTATCGCTGGGCGCACCTGGATATCGCCGGCACGGCATGGAAATCCGGCAAGGAAAAAGGCGCGACCGGACGCCCGGTTCCGCTGCTTGCGCAATTCCTGATCAACCGCGCCAAATCGGCATGACCAATATCCGGTTCTACAGCGGCGCCGGCGACAAGCTGCGCACCGCATGCCAGCTCAGCCACAAGGCGATGCAGAATGGCATGCGCGTCGTTCTGTATACGGCGGACGAGGATATCGCCATGGCGCTGGACAAGCTGCTCTGGCACTATCCCGCCACCGCGTTCATGCCGCATTGCCGCGCCAGCGAAAAGGGCGCCGCCCACATGCCGGTGGTGCTCGACACGCAGGGCGAAATCTTTCCGCACAGCGAGATGCTGATCAGTTTGCACCCTGCCTGCCTGCCATTCTTCAGCCGCTTCGAACAGGTCATCGAAATCGTCAGCCAGGATCAGGAAGATGTGCGCCTGGGACGCGAGCGATTCGGTTTCTACCGGGATCGCGGATATCAAATCAAGCACATTGATCTGCGCCTTAAGGGCACCACTTGAACATGCAGAAAAAGATGAAGGATCCGGCGAATATTCCCGTGCTGACCGATGTTGTCGCCGAGACGCCGGAATTTCCGGTGCTGACCGAAGTCGTTGCCGAGATGTTGCCTGCTGCGCCTGCCCCATCCGAACCTGCCCCATCTGAACCTGTCCCGGGTCCGGCATCCCGGGGCGACGACGACATGCAGCATTTGCTGGACGGGTTGCGGCCTGGTCTGGAGGCTGCGTTCCGGAAGAAACTGGCTGCGCAGCTGGAACAGCTGCGGCAGAATGTTGTTGAGCGGGCAGTGCGGGACTTCAACAGCGAATTGCCGGACCTGCTTGCACAACATGCTGCCGTCCCAGGCGCGGAATCCAGACTTGCACACTGCCGGCTATGCCGTGGCAGCAGGCGTTGCCGAGGCGTTTGATACAATTCCCCCCTTGGCCGTTGCGCCGGCCACGACCGAATTGAAGCCGATCAAGATGGAACTTGCAAAAAGTTTTGAGCCGCAAAGCATAGAGGCGCACTGGTATCCGGTTTGGGAGAGTTCCGGATACTTCCGGGCGAAAACGGATGCGGACAGGAATGCCTATTGCATCATGCTGCCGCCGCCGAATGTCACCGGAACCCTGCATATGGGGCATGCGTTCCAGGACACGCTGATGGATGCGCTGATCCGCTATCACCGGATGAAGGGCGACAACACGCTGTGGCAGCCCGGCACCGACCATGCCGGCATCGCGACGCAAATCGTGGTCGAGCGCCAGCTCGAGGCAAAGAATCTTTCGCGCCGCGATCTGGGACGCGAGAAATTCCTGGAACAGGCGTGGGTGTGGAAGGAGCATTCGGGTTCGACCATCACCCGCCAGATGCGCCGTCTCGGCGCGTCCTGCGACTGGTCGCGTGAACGCTTCACCATGGACGAAGGCCTGTCGGAAGCCGTCACCGAGGTTTTCGTCAGGCTGCACGAAGAGGGGCTGGTGTACCGCGGCAAGCGGTTGGTCAATTGGGATCCGGTGTTGGGCACGGCAGTCTCCGATCTCGAAGTCGTATCGCAGGAAGAGGACGGCTCGATGTGGCATATTGCCTATCCGCTGGCAGTCGGCGTGGGCGCCCTGATCGTCGCCACCACGCGACCCGAGACCCTGCTTGGCGACGTGGCGGTTGCCGTGCATCCGGAAGACACGCGCTACAAGCACCTGATCGGCCAGAAGCTGCATCTGCCGCTGACTGATCGCACCATTCCGATCATCGCCGACGAATATGTGGACCCGGCCTTCGGCACGGGCTGCGTGAAGATCACGCCGGCGCACGACTTCAATGACTATGCGATGGGGCAGCGCCACAGCCTTGCGCCGATCAACATCTTCACGCTGGATGCCAAGATCAACGACCATGCGCCGGTGTCGTACCAGGGGCTGGATCGCTATGAGGCGCGCCAGCGCATCGTCGCCGACCTGGAAGGGCTGAATTTGCTGGCTGCGATCAAGCCGCACAAATTGATGGTGCCGCGCGGCGACCGCAGCCATGCGGTGATCGAGCCGATGCTCACCGACCAGTGGTTCGTGAAAATGCAAGGCATGGCCAGGCAGGGCTTGCAGGCCGTGGCAAGCGGCGAGATCAAATTCGTGCCCGAGAACTGGCGCAACACCTACGATCAGTGGCTGAACAACATCCAGGACTGGTGCATTTCACGCCAGCTATGGTGGGGGCATCGCATACCCGCCTGGTACGACGATGCGGGCAACGTGTATGTGGCACGCTCCGAGGATGCGGCGCGCACGCAGGCCGCAGCCAAAGGTTACAGCGGAACCCTGCGGCGCGACGAGGACGTGCTGGACACCTGGTTTTCTTCCGCGCTGTGGCCGTTTTCCACGCTGGGCTGGCCGCATGCGACGCCGGAACTGAAGACATTCCTCCCCGGCTCGGTGCTGGTCACCGGCTTTGACATCATTTTTTTCTGGGTCGCGCGAATGGTGATGATGTCGCTGCACTTCACCGGCAAGGTGCCGTTTCGCGAGGTGTATGTGCACGGCCTGGTGCGCGACCAGCATGGCAACAAGATGTCGAAGTCCAAGGGCAACGTGATCGACCCGATCGACCTGATCGACGGCATCACACTGGAAGGCCTGGTCGCCAAGCGCACGCAGAACCTGATGAATCCGAGGCAGGCCAAGAGCATCGAAACGTTGACGCGCAGCGACTTCCCGGACGGCATCCCCGCCTTCGGCACCGACGCAATTCGCTTCACCTTTGCCAGTCTCGCCTCGCACGGGCGCGACATCAAGTTCGACTTTAGCCGCTGCGAAGGCTACCGCAATTTCTGCAACAAGCTGTGGAACGCGACGCGCTTTGTACTGATGAATTGCGAAGGGCATGATGTCGGCCTGGACGAGGGCCTGGCGTTGGAATATTCCGCGGTCGACAACTGGATGATTGGCATGCTGCAGCAGGCGGAAGCCGAGATGGAAAACCATTTCGCCAATTATCGCTTCGACATGGCCGCGCGCACGGTCTACGAACTGGTGTGGGACACGTATTGCGACTGGTACCTGGAATTGGCCAAGGTGCAGCTTCAGGGATCAGGAACCGGGGATCGGGAATCAGAAAATAACATTTCCTCAGCCTCCGATCCTTTGTCCTCCGAGGCCGCCCGGAGAGCAACTCGCCGCACGCTGGTGCGCGTGCTGGAAGCGATGCTGCGCCTGGCGCATCCGATCATTCCGTTCATTACCGAGGAGTTGTGGCAGAAAGTCGCACCGCTGGCGGGCAAGCGCGGTGACAGCATCATGCTGCAGCCTTATCCGCAATCGACCGGCGTAACAGACCGGGCCGCGCTGCAGGAGGTTCGCCTGCTGCAGGAGATGGTCAATGCATGCCGCAGTCTGCGCAGCGAAATGAATCTCTCCCCGGCGCAGCGCGTGCCATTGCTGATCGCCGGCGACTTCACGTCGCTGAGTCATATCGGGCCCTACTTGCGGGCACTGGGCAAATTGAGCGAAGTCACGATGCTGAATGAGCTGCCGAATACCGATGCCGCGATCGCCATCGTCGGTGACTTCCGGCTGATGCTGAAGGTCGAGATAGACGTGGCCGCCGAACGCGAACGTCTGGACAAGGAGGTCGCTCGTCTGACAGGCGAGATTGACAAGGCAGAAGCCAAGCTGGGTAATGCCAGGTTTATCGAACGCGCGCCGCCGCAGGTGGTGGAACAGGAGCGCAGACGACTGGAGGATTTTGGCGCCACGCTGGAAAGATTGCAGTCGCAACGTTCCAGGCTGGGTTGAGATGTTGGCTTGCCGGCCCTTCGACAAGCTCAGGGCGAACGGCCCTGTTCGGTGTTTCCCTGATGTTCAATGATGCGCACGGTTCATTTTGATAACGGAAAACCGGCCTGCGCCCAGGCGACGATGCCGCCCTGCAGATTGAAAGACTGGTCGAGACCCTGGGCCGCCATGAATGCGGCAGCCTGCGCCGATCGCCCTCCCGTCCGGCAGTAGAATACCGTCGGCTGCTTCTGGTCAAATGTGCTCAGACTGACGGGCAAAAGGTGCAACGGCAGTTTTTCGGCGCCCTCAATGATGCCCTGTGCAATCTCGGCATCGGTGCGTACGTCCACCAGGCGGATGCCGCCCGTGGCCATCATCGACTGCAATTCCACAATATCGATGTTCCTGTATCCCGCCATGATTGGATTTTCTCCGGGCAAAACTCTGCCGCGTCCTGAATAGTCAATGATACGCCCGCGCCGCGCTGGTTCCGTACCTCATCTGCGCTTCATCCTGATGCGATTTTGCTTCGTTACCTGGTATTCATTTCGGTGCGGACTTTCGGCATCTGTGAGATGCGCACATTCGCCTCATTCAGCCGCCTGACCAGCAGCCTGAGGAAGGCATCGTTAAACTGGAAGCGGCATTCCGATGACGCCTTGCTAAGTGCTTCCGGATTGATTTCGATCAGCGTCACATCCGATTCGGACACCACATCGGTGGTGCGGGTCGCGACACGGTCGGACAGGTGGGCCATTTCGCCGAAACAGTCCCCCTTCTGCAGCGTGCTCAACAGATGGTTCTTCTTGAGCACCTTGACCGAGCCGTGCCCCAATATATAGAACTTCCTGCCGACATCGCCATCATTGATGATGCGCGAATCTTTCGCGACTTTGCGCCATTCACTGATGCGCAGGACTTCCCACAACTCGACATCGCTGAAGCGCTTGAAAAAGAACATCGAGCGCAGGATGTCGAATTTCTCCATGTCGTAAATTTCGTTCTGTGTCAGCACCTTGAGGTTGAAGAAGTGCACCAGGTCCTGCGCGAACTGGTCCCACGCCTGGTAGCGAAGTTTCATATCCTTCTGCATGGCGCGCTGAACGATGGCGTCAAGCTCGGACGGAATCTCCGGCCGGAACGACCCGGGCGGCGGCGGCTCCACATTAACAATCTGAAAGATCAGGCTGAAATTGTTGGCCGACTCGAACGGCAGTTTTCCGGTGAGCAGCTGGTACATCGTCACGCCAAGCGAGTAAATGTCAGTCTGGTGCGTCAGCACTTCATCGTTGACCTGTTCCGGCGACATGTAGGCAGGGGAGCCCACGCCCAGCACCTGGGTTGTCTGCTGGTTCATGACCATGGCCGCGCCGAAATCGGAAATCTTGATTTCATTCTGCCCGCACAACAGGATGTTGGCGGGTTTGATATCGCGATGGATGATCCCCTGGTGCTGGGCATACTCAAGTGCCTTGCAGCACTTGTAGACGATTTCCGCAATCGTGCTGAACGGCAGCAGTTGATCCATTTCCGTGTGGAACTCGAGTGTTCTTCCCTCGACATATTCCATCACCATGTAATTCAGGTCGCCATCCATTTCCGCGTCGAGAATCTTCACGATATGGGGGTGGGATAGCTTGCCGACCAGGGATGCCTCGGTCAACAGCAGTTTGCGGTGGGCTTTTGCGGCGGCAGAACCGCGAGTGGCGTCCGTATTGAACAATTTGATGGCCACCTGCTGGTTGCCAAACCGGTCATACGCGAGATACACCGTGCTGGTCGCGCCGTAGCCGATCTCCCGTATGATTTCGTATTTGCCGATTTTATCCATTTAGTTTATGGCTAGCTGCTACAGCAGGCATTCTGCGGGTTCCGGCACTACTTGTCCAGAATCAAGTTGGGGAACTCCGGCCGGCTCCGCCGTGACTAACAGTGCCGACAAAACCATGATGCTTGCCCGACCCGTCACGTTTTGACCAATCAAGTATCATGTTCGCCATGAGAAAATCCCTGTTCATTGCACTTTGCGTAATATCCATGCTGAGCCGGGCGGAAGGCTTGCCGGATCTGGGCGATATGTCCCAGGCGGCGATCTCGCCGTCCCAGGAACGCCAACTGGGCGAGCAAAGCATGATCGAAATCCGCGCCGACAAGAGTTTCCTGGATGATGCAGAAGTCAACGACTATCTGAACCGGATCGGCTACCGGCTGGTCGCCAGCAGCAACGGCCCCAGCCAGGAATTCGAGTTCTTTGCCATCGCCGACAATGCCATCAACGCCTTTTCAATGCCGGGTGGATTTGTCGGCGTCAACACCGGCCTGATACTCGCCACGAAGAGCGAATCGGAACTCGCATCGGTCCTGGCGCACGAAATCTCGCACGTCACCCAGCATCATATAGTGCGGATGATTGCAGGCCAGAAGATGGACACGTTGACCGCGCTGGCGGCTATCGCGGTAGCCATTCTGGCGGCACGCAGCAATCCCGATGCATCGCAGGCGGCCATCATCGGGGCGCAGGCAGGATCCATGCAGCGACAGCTGAACTTCACCCGTTCGAATGAACTGGAAGCAGACCGAATCGGATTTGCGACCCTGGAAAAAGCCGGCTTTGACGCGCATGCGATGCCGGCTTTTTTCGAGCGCCTGCAAAAATCCACGCGCCTTATGGAAGGAGGAGTGCCGCCTTATCTGCTCACGCATCCGCTTACCGTCGAGCGCATTGCCGACATGGACAACCGCGCTCAGCAGATTCCGTTTCGCCTCGTGCCGAGCAGTCTTGAATATGATCTGGTACGTGCCAAACTTCGGTCCATGCAGAAATCCGCGCAGGACGCCATTGCGTTTTTCACCGATGCGCTGGGCGCCCAGAAATATGGCAACCAGATCGCCCAGCGCTATGGCCTGGTGCTGGCGCTGCTGCGCAACGGCCTGCCTGCGCGCGCCGCCCAGGAATTCGAGCCATTGCGTGACATGGTTGCGCAGGATCCGATGATCGCGACGCTGTCCGGACAAATACGCCACGCCAACAAGGATGACAAGGGACTGGATGATTTCTACGCGACCGCAATGCAGAACTTTCCGCAGCACCGCGCATTGGCTTATGACTACGCCGACCTGCTATTGCAGGATGGAAAGTATCAGGAAGCGCTCAACCTGCTCACTGATCAGATCATCGGTCATCCTGATGATGCGCATCTGCACGAATTGCAGGCTCGCGCTTATGAGGCGCTGGGCAAGCTGCAGGATGAACACCGGGTGCTTGCGCGCGCCTATACGCTGCGCGGAAACCTGCAAGCGGCGATCGAACAGCTGGAACTGGCAAAGAAAGCTGGATCCGATTATTACCAGCTTTCCGCCATCGACAGCGAACTGAAGCGGCTCAGGGAAATCGAGGCGGCGCACAAGAAGCGCTAGCAGCCCGTACCGCGGCGGCCCAATCGACTGACAGCAATTTTATTGGCTGGCGGGCACGTCAAAACTTGCCGGTGAATCGCCACGCTGATGGCGCTCCCACATCGTGACGTACGCAGATTCGATGTGGCGGCGGAAACGGTCGGTGTCGAACAAGGGCCGGGTCATGCGGTTGCTCTCCAGTCTGGCGCGAACTTCGGCCAGCATGTCCGGCCTGGTGGCAAGCTTGTGCGCCAATGCCTGATACTCTTCAAGACTTCCGGCGATCAGTTCGGGCAAGCCGATGGCGTCAAGCAAACTGGAAGCCACCCTGGCGGCAAATGTTTCGCCGCTGCAGGTCAGCACCGGCAAGCCTGCCCACAGCGCATCGCTGGCCGTGGTGTGCGCAGTGTAGGGCAGCGTATCCAGAAACAGGTCCGCCAGGCGGTGACGGGCCAGATGCTCATCCAGCTTCATGCGTGGCGCAAACACCAGTCTTTCCGATGCGATGCCGCGGCTCGCCGCTTCCCGCCGCAAATTGCCGGAGGCGACCGGGTTGTCTTCCAGCAGCCACAGGACGCTTCCCGGCACTTGTTGCAGCAGGCGCATCCAGACGTCGAACACGTCCGGCGTGATCTTGTAGTTGTTGTTGAAGCAGCAAAAGATGAACCCTGCCTGCGGCAGGCCGGCTTCGGCGCGGGACAGGGTTTGCGCCGAGATCGGGCGGGTATCGTCGTTGACCTGATAGCAGTTCGGCAGGCAAACCACCTGCTCCGAATAACAGGCCCGGTCCTGCGGACCAATCAGCCGCGCATCCGCGACAATGTAATCGATATAGCTCGCTCCCATCGTTCCCGGGTGGCCCAGATAATTGACCTGGATCGGTGCCGCGCGCTGCGCCAGTATTCCGGTGCGGTTGTCCTGCGTGTAGCCTTTCAGGTCCACCGCAATGTCGATCTCCATTTCGCGCAGCAGCATCGCCGCATCATGGTCGCTTCTCCCGCGGACATCCACGAAGCGGTCGAACGCATGCACCAGTCGCTCGCGCATGCCGTCCTGCGCATCGGGACCAAACGACATCGCGGTGACCTCGAAGCGATCCTTGTCGTGTTTCTCGAACAAGCCGGCCATCAGGTAGGCAGTGGCGTGATTGTGGAAATCCGCCGACAAATAAGCGATCCGGATCTTGTCATGCGCGTAGTGCTGGCCGGTCCACACGGGAACCGGCGACGGGGGATATTTATCGGCGGCATAGGTACGGGCACACAGCAACTGCGCTGCCGCGGAATCCGAGAGGGCGGCAAACGAAAACGGATCGCATGCGCGCTTGCCGTCCGTCACCGCGCGGACGACCTGCCGCATATCGCTGCGGTAATGTGTCCAGTCGCAGCATTGAAGCCGTGTGTAGCACAGTTTTCCGGCCGCGTAGGGATATTCCGGCGCGATTCCGATCAATCTTTCAAAGGAAACTGCGGCATCCGCATAGCGCTTGAGGTCCTGCAGGGCAACGCTGCGGTTGTAGAGTGCATCCGCATAATCCGGCCGGAGACCGAGTGCGCGATCATAGCTGGCCAGCGCTTCTTCGTTTCGCCGCACCTCTTGCAATGCCAAGCCGCGATTGTAGAGCGGCTCGACATAATCCGGCTTGATCCTGAGCGCGCTGTCATAGCAGGCCATCGCTTCCGCATGCCGCTTGAGGTCGCGCAGCGCGTTGCCCAGGTTGGAGTATGCGTCCGCATTGCGGGGATTGATCTTGATTGCCTGGCTGATCAATTCCACCGCCCTTTGCAGATTTCCGCTTTGCTGCGCAATTACGCCAAGCAGATGCAGCGCATCAAAATGGCCCGGCTGCAGTTCCAGAATTTGCCGGTACAACGCGCCAGCCTGGGCAAGCTGCCCCTGACGGTGCAAGGCGACCGCCTGCTGCAGCTTCGAGGCGACAGCCTGGCGCTTCTGGTTTACAGAGTGCTGGTTGTGCTGCGGCATGGAACAACCCTCGTAAAGATTTGGAACACCAGACGCGTCATTATCAGGCTTTTGTTTTTCTATCACGAATAATCAATATAATCCACATTCAAGCGTCGTCTTAAGCTCGCAGGGAGACCACTTCCACACGAGTTCTGCATTCCAGAAGTGCATTGGGTGCGTTGTTTAACGAAGGGAATAAATGACGGCAACGAGCTTTGAATTGATCGAGGTGTTCTGCAACAGGTCGTGGCTGCATTCGACATTCGATCAAGAGTTGTTACTGGGCTTTCTAGCAAGCGGGCTGATCGTTCAACATGCTGAAAACTGCCCGCTTAAAACCCCGTCGATTAAAGAACGAAGAACGCCGGGGATCGCCCATGGGAGATGATTTGCTAAGTCGAAAAAGCAAGCCACGAATCTTGCAACTTGTTGCCACAGGCCTCATATTCCTGTTCACCTTGCCGAGTACGGGAACGATCATCTGGCCGGGCCTTGATAATTCGTATGCACTCGCATTCAATTATTTCTTTGCCAATAGCATACAAATTGGCAGGGATGTTTTATTCACCTACGGCCCGCTGGGATTTCTCGAATGGCCCCAGCCACAGGGGAACAATCTCCTTTATGCCAATGTAATCTATTCTACTGTCCATCTGGTTTTCATTTACTGCCTGCTCTGGCTGGGCATGACCGGTCGAAGCTTGCGCGGACAGTTTGGCGTTTTCCTCGTCGTGTTATTCGTGTCTTATTTGTTGCCCGCGTTCATGTACCTTAAATTGGTATTCCTCGTGGCGATATTGCTTCTGCTTCATTTTGTCAAACGACACTTCTTTCTTTTCGTCGCTGCAATTTGTTCTGGGGTCTTGGCGCTCCTGATTCGTTCCACCTACGGCATCCTTGGTTTGCTGATGTTGCTTTCTTACGCTTTGTATCTTGCGTATACGCAACGGCAGTCTACATTTGTCGTCGGCGCGGTTGTTGGAGTGTCTGCGGTTACGATCGCTGCGTGGTTGTTGATTTACGGCAACCTTGCCGGGCTGCTTGCGTATATAAGAGGGATTCTGGAATTCTCATCCGGAAATTCCAGCGCAATGACATTGAGCCCACAGAACAACTGGCTTGCTATGACGGGTTTTGCAGTCCTCTTGCTATATTTGCCATTCTCGATGAGGCAAAAAGAGGCGCGCATTGCCTTTATAGTATTCGGCCTCGCAGTTATGGCCTACCTCAAATATACGTTTTCTCGGGAAGGATGGAGCTTGAATTATTTTTTCGCTTATCTGCTGGTGGCCTTTTCCATATTGATTTTGTTTGTTCCAAGACTGCACATACGGCACTATGCCATTATGTTTGCATCACTTCTATTGTTTGGAGTAAACATGAAGAGGGTCGGGGATTTCAATCCATTTGGATATATATGGTCCCAAGTTCAGAATAATTTCGAGAATAGAAGTACCGTTGCTGTCCTCAAGGCGCTAATTGATTACAAAGGCCAAGCTCGGATACTTCTTGCCGAATCAGAGAAGCGGCTGCAACCGCAGAAATTGAGCGATCAAACCCGGGCAGTCATCGGAAAAAGTAGCGTAGATGCGTATCCCTATGAGCTCAGCTACGTGATGGCGAATGGTTTTAATTGGCATCCGCGCCCAGTCATTCAATCTTACATTGCTTACACACCATACCTCGATACTCAGAACGCATATTTCTTTCGGTCAACGAAAGCCCCGGATTATTTGCTGTGGGAAGCTTTCCAGGGTGATATTCAATCGGATTCGATCGACAATCGCTATGTCTTGAATGATGAGCCGCTAGCCATGTTCGAGATCTTGGGGCGCTATTCGCCGCTGGCATCGGACGGCAATGTTGTCGTCATGAAGAATAATGGGCGGCAAGGATTCATGCCGCCTCGAAATGCGGGCACGACTTCTTCCAAATGGGGGCAATGGATAACAGTACCAGTGCTGCAGGGTTGTGCCGCGCTGCGCAGTCGCCTTGGATATTCCAGAACCTGGATCGGAAAAGTAAAACGGGCGATTTACAAGGAAGAGGAATTTTTTATCGAGTATAGACTCGACAATGGAAACATACTGAAGCATCGCTTGGTGATTGACAATGCGGTTTCTGGAATATGGGCTTCTCCCTACGTTGCCAACATCTGGAAGCGGGAAATGTGGCCGGTGAAAGAGATCAGATTTTCGAGTGCTGATTCCGATTTTTTTGCAGATGAACTACTTGTGGCGTGGCAATGCATCATATCCCGGGACGGATATTCCATGCTTCGTTCCGGGATATGAGGGCAACAATTTATGCGAATATCAATTTCAGAGAGTCTGGCGAACCGCGACAACAATCTCAATGCATTGCGTCTGCTTGCCGCGCTGCTGGTGCTCTTTTCGCATTGCTATCCGCTGAGCGGGAATGTCAAACTCGAGCCGATCGCCCATCTTACTGGCAACATAACGGATGGCGGCATGATGGCCGTGGTCGCTTTTTTCTTCCTCAGCGGGTATCTTATTTCCGCCAGTTGGACGTCCACCGGGAACTTCCCGGCATTTATGGCGAAGAGAAGTCTCCGGATATTTCCGGGCTTGGCTGTTGCAGTATTATTTACCGCATTCCTGCTTGGCCCGTTGATGACCACACTCGATATCGGCCAGTATTTTCATACGGGCAAGGCTTGGCTGTATATCCGCGATAACACTAATGTATTAAGCCAGAAACACAATACGCTGCCGGGTGTATTTGAAATCAATCCGTTGCCATATGCAGTCAACGGTTCCCTCTGGACGTTAAAGGCGGAATTTCTCGCATACATCATGATAGGAATAATCGGAGCTACCTGCCTGTTGCCCGCGGAACGTAAAATATTTCGCTGCACCATTTTTGCCGGTGTATTGCTATTCGTATCCGCCCGATTGGTCAACATGAGCAATGCAGAGCTGGAGGCATTGCTGCCTTTTCATCTTGCTGCTGCAGAATACCGGCTGCTGGCCGCCTTCATGATCGGAACGGCGACATTTGTCATGCGTCATTGGCTGATTCGTTCGTGGTGGGTGTTTGCTGGATTGATTGCCGCTACATGGCTGGCGTGGGGAACCATGCCGTTTGGTATTTTGTTGTACCTGATGTTCTGCTATTTTTTGCTACTGCTGGCCACGTCACCAATTCATGTTCTTGGGAAAAGCATTCGAACACATGACTATTCTTACGGCGTATACATATACGCATTTCCTGTGCAGCAGACTATCGTTGCATTCGATCCAGGGATTGGACCATTGACTCTGTTTCTGATTTCACTGCCGGTTATCATGGCGTTTGCAATAGCTTCATGGCACTACGTTGAAAAGCCATCACTTGGATTAAAAAATGCCCTGTTAGGCAGAATTTCCAAACGAACACAAACCTAATAGCGATCCCCCTCGAAAAGGAAATGGAAAGATCCCCCAAGCATTGCCGCCGATGCGCAGCATTGTGGTTAATGGCCGCAATGGTATTCATCGGCGGGATCGGTTACCTGTTGGTAAAGGGAGATCACCTGTACTCGCTTGATTCATTCCATCAGACAACTCAGCCGGCTGCAATCGGAAATGTGGACAGGCTGGAAGAGCAGCCACCAAACGGTGGGCGGTTCACCGTATCCGGCTGGGCTCTGTCCAGGGCAGGGGTGAAACAGGTTGAAGTCGTGCTGAATGGGCAATACCGCATTCCGCTCAAGGTCGCCGTACCGCGCCAGGATGTCAGGCAGGCATACCCTGATTATCCCGATTCTTCCAGGGCTGGATTCGAGGGTAGTTTCGACGCCTACAAGTTGGCGCCGAATTGGCAATTACTGGAAGTTGTCATTACCGACAACAAAGGGCAAGCCACCATTCTTGCCAGCCGCACGCGGCCGCCACGCGATGCCTTGCAGACCTGGGCCGACCTGATCAAGAGTCGTGGCGTAAAACCTGACGATATCTTCTATTTCGTCATGGGCACCAGCAATGTAGCCAATGGCGGCGCGAACGATATCGATACGGTGTTTCGCCCCTATGAGAGCGAGACGGTCAAGGTCGGCATGCGCGTGCCGATCCTGTACCTGCGGACGACCAGGGGACGCGCCGCCGATTATGCGTTCGATCCGGATTTCGCGACCTCACGCAAGTGCGGCACGCGCGCGATCGCCGAGGACAACCTGCGGGGCGTGATCGAATATGCCATTTCACACAAGCTCCCGGTGCTGTTCACGCTCAATGGAGGGATTTGGGCTGACGCTTCATGCAACGTGCCGGAATGGGATGTTAACGATGAGCTTGAGCAGGATATCGCCAACTGCCAGTGGAACGAAAAAAACCAGGTGATGCCGGATGATTACCTGAAGAACCTGTCTGGCTCCCAGGAATCACCCGAACTCGCGCGCGCTCTCACCTTTAACGTTTACGCAGCCAGGAATCGCCGTTACAAGAAACGCAACCTGCAGCAGGCAGCCGCCATCATCCGCGCGTTTGCCGAACAGCATTCCGATCTTTTCATCGGCGTGAACCTCGACCCCGATCTTTACATCAATCCCTTTTTCAATTCATCACAATGGTATGACTACAATCCCGGCACCTTGCGCCAATTCCGGGAATGGCTGCAGGGAACAGGACCCTATGCCGGCCGGGAAGAAGCCGGCGTGCCCGACCTCTCCCGTTACCGCAGGAAAATACCGTTGACGCTGGCCGGGGTCAACACCATCAGTGGGCAGCATTTCAAGAGCTGGGACGAGGTGGATCCGCCGCGCTCATTTTCCAGGCTGCTGCTGCACGATGAGTGGGCAACCGAGTGGGAACATTTTCGCCGTCATCTGGTTGACCTGCAGTACGATGAGTTGTCGGAGTGGATCGCGGAGACGGGCATCGGCAAGGATTTCATCTATTCGTCGCAGGGTTTCATGGCGCCGGCAGCGTATGCCTTGCCTTTCGCGGTTCGGATTGACAGCCCGTTGAAGAACTACGATACGGGCGGCATGTCGGTCGAAGGCTCGGTTCCCGCTGCGGGACATCTCGGTGCCATCCTGTATGGCCCCAGCGCAGTCAACCAGATCAGGATGGAGGAAGGGCAATCCCTGTTTTCGGTGTTCCGCAAATTCGATCCCGGCTGGGCAGTGGTCGAGCACAATACCGCCGATCTTCGCGATCCGGCACGCCTTCCGGATTTTGGCGAGGACTACCGGTCCCTGCGCGAGATCTATAACTACGGGGCGCGTTTCATTGCACCGATGGCTTGGAACGGCAGTCGGGGAGCCCACGCAGGCCAGCCCGGTTTTGTCGCCTACACCTCGCTGCGCGATTCGCCGCTCGAGGAAGCGATCAAGAGCTTTATGATCAGCCACGCCGATCTGCCGCGCCGGGCACGGTTGTGGACCTTTGGCAGCAGCGAACATGCGGATGACGATGGCTGGGTGCCGTCATCGGGTACCCACGGTGAGATCGGGCCCGGAAAATTCACATTGCATGCCAATGCTGAAGGGCAGGGCTCCATTGAGTCTCCGGACGACCTGGCTTTCAGGCCGGCAGATTACCGGGCGATCATCATCAGGGTTGCCAAACCCGAGGTATTGACCTCCATCGGAGTAGACGGGCAAATGGCCGACGGGAACTGGGTTACCCTGATTTCGCCGACAGGTTTGCCCGGGATTCAGCGCGTAACTGGAGGCTTGCTTATGCCGTTGACCGGGGAATATGCCGAAACCGAATTCAGGCGCATCCGCCTGAACTGGAAAGTAGGCGGCAGTGAACCGATAATGCTGGATCACATCGCATTTTATGCCCGTTGAATGACCGCATCGAATCGCTCTGGGAGAAAGATGAGGATGTACCCGGCAAACAAGGAATACGCGCATTGATACAAGCTATGTCCGCTTCATACAACAGGAAGTTTCTGCTTGCCGCCACGGTCTTCATCATTGCCGCGAGTTCCGCCAGTGTCTATTGGTGGCGAACACACAAGGTGGCGGCAGCCTGCAGCATGCGGGGTGCTGTTGATACGCCGGAAATAGTCGATACCGGTCAAACCGAAATCTTTGTACAGGGCTGGGCGGCCGATGCGGCCGGGATAAATCTGGTCGAACTTTGGGCGAACGGAAAGTTGCTCGCCAGCGACAAGCCGGGTATCACCCGGGACGATGTCGGTGCCGCTTTTCCGCAATGCAGGTTTCCCGCCGTTTCCGGGTATTCGTTCAGGTTGGCGCGCGGCAACATTCCCCCGCATACCCCAGCGCTGGACGTACGCGGGGTGAATGGGGATGGCAGGAAATTTCCCCTGGGCAAGATACTGATCAATCTTGCCAGACCTTTTGGCATGCTGGACACCGCTGGGCCGATCGAGATCGACGGAGAAAACCTGGTCTATGGCTGGGCGATGGCAGAGCAGGGGCCGGTGAAAGTACGTGTTCTGGCGGGCGACAAAGCCGTGCTGGAATTGGTGGCCGACAATCCGCGCGAGGATGTGGGCAAGGCATACCCGGCATGGCCACAGGCGGCGGCGAGCGGTTTCAGCGGCTTGTTGCCGATGCGCAAGTTGCCGCGCGGCAGTTATCCGCTGAAGACCCGGTTCGTGGATGGCAACGGGCACAGCAGTGAAATAGCCGGGCCGAAGGTGATCAACGACCTGCCCTTCGGCAAGGTTTTGGCGCAGCATGTCAAGATGATGCCGCCCGGCGCTGTCGATTTGCGCGCCTGGCTCGCCGACGAGAATGGTATCCGGGCGGCGCATGTGGAAACCGAAACCGGTGCGCCGCTTGGCGCGATGAGGTTGGAGAAGGCGAAGCAGCCGCTGTCGGCATTTTCCGACCCGCGATTCAATCGGGACAAGGCCGGCGGCGCGCCGCTCAAGCTGGGTGACCTGTACGGACTGCAGGTGCCGTTCAGCAGGATTCCAGCCGGCTTGCAGCGGTTGCAGGTGCGGGTGGAAGATGGCGCCGGAAAAACGGCGGTGATGCCCGGGCCGCTGGTGCTTGACCGCAATGCCGCTGCAACGCTGGCGTGTGCCGGAAACAAGCTGCGGGTGTTTTATCCCGGTGGCGCGGTAAATTTTCGCGACGATTTTCGCCAACTGCGGGAATTGCAGGACATGGCGCAAGGCGGCTGCGTCGAGGTCGGTTTTCGCGGCCGCGTCGAATATCTGCGCACTACCCGAGGCAAGCAGGCCGATTATGTATTCGATCCCGACTTTCCCGAGAGCCTGCGCAAGCGCAATGGGAAGGAAATGACCGGCGAATCCCTGCATGAGCTGCTGCAGACTGCGCTGCGTTTTCGCGCCCCGCTGATGATCACGCTGGATGGCGGCGTCTGGGCCGATGCCAAATTCTCGGCGCCCGACCTGGATATCGTGGACATGCTGGAGCAGGATGATCGCACGGTGCAATGGAACCAGTTCGGCAAGGCGGAACCGGACGACGCGCTGAAAGGATTGGCCGGCGCCAATGAAAGTCCGCAGCTGGCGCGCATGATGAGCCTGAATTACTACAACCGCCGTTTCCGCGATTACAAGAAACGCAATCTGCAGGCGGCGGTGCGCGAGATCGTCAGATTCAGCCGCGCGCACCCAAAGAATTTCGTGATGATCAACCTCGATCCGGACGAATATATCAACCCATGGTTCTACCTGACCCAATGGTACGACTATAACCCCGACACGCTGCGCCAGTACCGGGAGTGGCTGTTCCATCTCGGCCCGTATGCGGACGGCGGCGCGCTGGCCTTCTCGCGGCATGAACCAGTCATGACTCTGGACGAAGCGAACCGTCTTGCCCAGCACGCGTGGAAGGAAATCGATGCGGTTGAACCGCCGCGCGGGGCGATCGATTACAGCGATCCGTGGCAGCAGTTGTGGACTCAATTCAAGCGCCACCTGGTGGCGCGCCATTACGACGACCTTGCCGCCTGGGCGGTGGAGGCGGGCATGCCCAAGGCGCGCATCTACACCAGCCAGACATTCATCCAGGCAGATGTGGCGGTAAGCGTCAGTGATACCGCCGATGGCTGGACCGATCAGGCCGGAGTCTCGATCGAAGGCGCGAAGCCGCGGCAGGGGCATCTGGGGGCGATCCTGTACGGCCGAAGCAGCCGCAATGAGGGCAAGCCGCGCAGCGGCAGCAGCCTGATCGATGACATCAGGCGCACCGACCCGGAATGGGGTGTGGTGGAATTCCAGCCGGCGACCATCGCCTTCCCGGAAAAATTGCCGAGCCATGCCGAGTCATACGCCACGATGCAGGCGTTGATCAACGGCGGCGCGCGCTTTATTTCGCCGATGTGGGGCAGCTATGCCGGTGACCGCGTGGTTCATCCCGACCATTTCAAGGCCTACGACGCGATGGAAGGGACCCCGTTCGAGTATCAATTCGTCTGGTGGCTGCGTGCGATGCAGGCGTGGCCGGTGGGCAGCCTGTATTATCCTTTCGGGGACCCGCAGGTAAAGAGCGGCGACGGCTGGACGGCGGCAGCGGGTACGCGCCTGGAGAGTGATTTCGGGAAGCTGCGGCTGGCCAGTGATGACACGCGCCTGGCTTTGCAATCCCCGCAATGGGAGGCGCGTTATTTGAACAATCCGATTGAACTCATCGTGTCCGGGGAGTGGCCGCTGCAGACCCAAATGTCGGCTGAGCTGGAACTCGACAATGGCGATAAACTATCATGCGTCTTGAAAAGTGCCGGGTCGCGCCGCGTATCATGCCGGTTCCCGGCTTCGCCTAAGAATCAGATGTCGCGGCTGGCGCTGCGCTGGCAGTTCGCTGCTGCACCGGCAAGCACCACGGTCGAGAGTGTCGCGCTCATTGATGGCCAACGAAAGCAGACCGATGAATGAATTTACTGTGCATAACGTATCCTTGCATGACGGCGAGCCGTTGCTGCGTGCGGTGCGCGAGGCTGTGTTCATGCGCGAGCAGAATGTTCCGGCAGAACTGGAATGGGATGGTCTGGACGAAAGTTGCCGCCATGTCCTGGCGCTGGATGCGCAGGGCAGTGCCATAGGCTGCGGACGCATGACCCCGGATGGCCATATTGGCCGCCTGGCAGTGTTGCAGGAGTGGCGCCGCAGAAAAGTCGGATCGACGCTGCTGGAAGCGTTGCTCGATTATGCGCGCAGCCAGAATTACCCGCAGGTCGAAATCAATTCGCAGGTGCAGGCGCTGCCGTTCTACCGGCGTTTCGGATTCGAGGAAGAGGGCAAAGAATTCATGGAGGCCGGCATCCCGCATCGCAAGATGCGCCTGCTGTTGTAGACCGGAAATTAGCGCAAGCGACGGGGTCAGCTCGGACTGGCGACCTGTTCCTCACCATTGCCGGGCAAGTACATCACTCGGGAAGCGCGTAAGGCAGCTTCTGAAACTCCAGCGCCTCTCCCTGCAGCGACCCGATATGCACTTTCTGCGCATCATGGCTGCTGATCTGCACCACGGCCAGCAGGTCGCTGCCACCGTCCGGCGCGGGTGCGGCATTGATCACCATGCCGCTGGCCTGTCCTTGCATCTCCGCGCTGAACAGTTCGCCACCCGCCTGCGCGCTGCCCGCTATATGTGCGAGGTACATGCGCCGTTTCAGCTTGCCGAGGTACTGCATGCGCGCGACGATCTCCTGTCCGGGGTAGCAGCCCTTCTTGAAGTTGACGCCGCCGATCAGGTCGAGGTTCGCCATTTGCGGCACGAACTGTTCCTGTGTGGCGGGCAGGATGACCGGGATGCCATCGCGGATGTTGTGCCAGTCCCAGCAGGCTGAACCGGCCGGGCGCGCGCCATCGTTCAGGCATTTCCACAAGGCGGGCGCTTGTTCCGGCGTCGTGTTGATCTGGTAGCGGTTGGCGCTGAAGCGGATGACGCTGCCATTGGGAAACTGGCCGACCGCGAACGCTGCATCTGCAACCGGGACGAAGCATTCCTCGATCAGCTCGCGCGCCTCGGCACCGGCCAGTCCGAGGCACACGATCTCGTCGCTTTCGTCGCTGATCTTCACCTTGCTGCGCAGCACATACATCGACAGCTTCTTGCGGATGGCTTCGCACAGGCTGCGCGGCAGCTGCAGGAAGTAATCGGGGCCGCTCTGCCAGATAAGAAAGGTTGCCAGCATGCGTCCCTTTGCCGTGCTGAAACTGCTGAGCTGCGCGCGCTGCGCACTGACGTCGCGTACGTCGCTGCTGAGCAGGTTCTGCAGGAAAGCTTGCGCGCCCTCGCCGGCGACCCTGAGGATGCCGAACTGGGACAGGTCACACAATACGGTGCAGGTCGCGGCCTTGGCGAGTTCCCCCGCTGCGTCACCGAAATGTCCGACCACTTCGTCCTGCAGCTGTGCGCCCTGTTTGACCAGAAAATCGTTCCATGCCTGATTCATGTCTTGTTCCTGGTAAATAACTCGTAGCGTAATCTTACCGTGAAGCGGTGTGTTTCGTATAAACTCTTGCCGCATGAAATGGCTATCTTGTTTACCGCCGCTCCTGCTGTTGGCCGCCTGCGGCGATGGTCTGTGGAACGATCCCTATCCGCCCGCCGAACAGGGCAAGTCCATTTTCTACACCGCATTTACCGGGCGCCCCAAGCATCTCGATCCGGCGCAGGCCTACAGCGAGGACGAGTACACGTTCCTGGCGCAGATCTACCAGCCGCCGCTTCAATACCATTATCTGAAACGCCCCTACACGCTGATCCCGCAGGCCGCTGCCGCGATGCCGCAGGTGCGCTATTACGACAACAACGATCGGCCGCTGGCGCAGGATGCGCCCGATGCGGCGATTGCCTATAGCGTGTACCAGATACGCTTGCGCCCTGGCCTGATGTTCCAGCCTCATCCCGCACTGGCCAAGGATGCGGCGGGGCAGCCGCTTTACATGGCACTGACCGATGATGACTGGCGCGGCATCCATACGCTGACCGACTTCAAGCACAGCGGCACACGCGCCGTGACTGCCGCAGACTATGTGTACCAGATCAAGCGGCTGGCGCATCCCGATCTGTATTCGCCAATCTTCGGCGTGATGGCGGACTATATCGTGGGCCTGAAGGAATACGCCGACACCCTCAAGCAGGCGCGCAAACAGCAGCCTGACGGCTGGCTGAACCTGAACGACTATGCGCTGCCCGGTGTGCAGGTAGTGGACGCGCAGACCTACCGCATCAAGGTGCGCGGCAAATATCCGCAGTTCGCTTACTGGCTGGCAATGCCGTTCTTTGCGCCGGTGCCGTGGGAGGCAGAACGCTTCTACGCGCAGCCCGGCATGCGCGAACGCAACCTCTCGCTGGACTGGTGGCCGCTCGGCAGCGGCCCGTATTACCTTGCGCAGAATGATCCCAACCGGCGCATGGTGCTGAGCAGAAATCCCAACTTCTCCGGCGAGTTCTACCCGGGCGAAGGCGAGCCGGGAGATCGCGCGGCGGGATTGCTGGCCGATGCGGGCAAGCCGCTGCCGCTGATCGACCAGGTGGAATTCTCGCTGGAAAAGGAAACCATACCGTACTGGAACAAGTTCCTGCAGGGCTATTACGATGCTTCCGGCATCAGTTCCGACAGCTTCGACCAGGCCGTGCAGGTGAATGTCGGCGGCGAGGCCAATGTCACCGATGCGATGCGCGCGCAGGGCATCTCGCTGTCGACCTCGATCGCCACCACGACGATGTACATAGGCTTCAACTGGCTCGATCCGGTAATTGGCGGAAGCTGCCAGGATTCGAAAGCAGATCCGTCTCCCCAGCCCTCTATTGAAACAACCAGCCAATCGACCAAGCCCGCAAGCGGGCAAGTCGCTGGTTATCCCGCAGGCGGGCGAGGGGGCAATCGAAGTGAATCATCATGTGATCCCGAACGGGCGCGCAAGCTGCGCCAGGCCATTTCCATCGCGGTGGACTGGGAGGAATTCATATCCATCTTCGCCAACGGGCGCGGCATCGCCGCGCAATCGCCGATTCCGCCCGGCATCTTCGGCTACCGCGAGGGCGAGGCGGGCATCAATCATTATGTGTATGACTGGGTCAACGGCGCGCCGAAGCGCAAGCCGATCGAGGAAGCGAAGAAACTGCTCGCCGAGGCCGGCTATCCGAATGGCCTTGACGAAAAGACCCGGCAGCCGCTGGTGATCTATCTCGACACCACGCCGACCGGTCTGGGCGCCAAGTCGCGCCTGGACTGGCTGCGCAAGCAGTTCAACAAGATCAACCTGCAACTGGTGGCGCGCAGCACCGACTATAACCGCTTCCAGGACAAGATCCAGAAAGGTGATACGCAGATGTTCTATTACGGCTGGAACGCCGACTATCCCGACCCGGAAAACTTCCTGTTCCTGCTGAATGGCGCGCAGGCCAAGGTCGCCCATGGCGGCGAGAATGCCTCGAATTACAGCAACCCGGAATTCGACCGCCTGTTCGACCAGATGAAGAACATGGACAACGGCCCTGCGCGCCAGAAGATTATCGACGGCATGCTGGAGATTTTGCGCCGCGATGCGCCGTGGATGTGGGGCGAACACCCGAAGGACTTTGTGCTGCGGCACGCCTGGGTGCACAACAGCAAACCCAACAAGATGGCGACCAACAGCATAAAATACCTGCGCGTGGATGACGCGCTGCGCGACAGGATGCGCAGGCAATGGAACCAGCCGCAGCTATGGCCGTTGGGCCTGGCGGGAATCGCACTGCTGCTGCTGGCCGGATGGCTGTGGCGGGCGCTGCGCAAGCGCGAACGGACCATCGAAATCGAGACGGAGGGAGTTTGAATTGCCATGGCCGATGATTCTCGAGGCAAAGCTACGGCGCCGGCAAACCGCATATGAGGAAGAACCGGTGCTTAAGTCACAGGAGTGAAGGCCCCAGGTTGTCCAATAACTGCATCTCATTCTCAGGTGTCTTCCTGAATTCAGCCTGTTCCACGGGATGACTAAAGTAGTTGCCTATGACCAGGGGGATACGGTACAACTTCTTGTTGTTCTGGTCCAGCAGCCTCCACCACGCTGCATCGGCAACAGAGAAGATAAGGCTGCCATCCGCGAAACGCCAAGGATAGCGCGGTGCGCCCAAATGGGCGTCCATCCTCCACATGGTGGCAGGACCCAGGGAGCCGCGATTTTCTCCGGTGCCGCTGCCAAGGCGCGATACGGTACCTGGCACCGGGGGCCATGGATTAAGGGCAAGAGGTAGTTGGGTGGCGTCATAGCAGTTTTTGACATCATCGGTATCGGGTTGCGAGTAGCAGATATTCCAGTCGCCGCCCACGATAGTCGCACCGGATTGCAACAGGGCATTCTGCATGATTTCCACAGCATCGCAAGCAAGGCGGTCGTCAAGGTTCAAGTTCATGGCGAGGGGAGTCTGGACCATGGACAGTGCGACGTTCCATGCCTGGTAGATGGTGAGTGGTTCCCTGACTGACACGGCGTTCCCTCCAATCCAGGGAGGCGGTATATCCCCGCCGTCGAAAACATAAACGATATTGATCGGGGCTGTCTGGCGCCTGAGGTTTTCCGAGTGCCCTCTAAGCAATTCCCAGCGTCTTGGATCGCCATGCCATACAGCGCAAAATACCGTGGCAATGGGTAACTGCTTTACATCGCGGCGCTTGAAGACATAGTCCTGCTCCAGTTTCATTACGAAATCATAGCCCTTGGAATCCATCAGTCTTGTAATCCGGTCATCATCGTAATTGTTCTCGATCGTAAATACAGAGATCCTGAATCTGTCAAGATCCAATTCGGAGATAACGCTGAGTTCTCCACCCTCAACATCGATGGAGCAATAATCGATATCATAAAGACCGTATTTCTCCAGGAGAGTGGATAATTTAACGACGCGCACTCTTCTCACCACACTCTCGGTCGAGAATCTTTCCAGGCGTTCAACATGGCGCGGGTCGAAGTGTTGCGCCAATCCGCTTAGCATGGTCTCGTCTATGCCCGCCGTGCATTCGACAAATTCAGATTCTCCTTCAAAATCCGAAACACATACCTGTTCACATTTGGCTGTCCGGGCCGCAACCAACTTGCTGAATGGGATTGGCTGCGGTTCAACACAGAGGCCGCGCCAGCCCATGGATTGCTCGAAGAAGAGAGAATTACTGAATGTTTGGCCGTCATATGCGCCGATATCAACGAATACGCCGTTTCGCTTTCCGAAGAAGAACCGTTCGAATAGAAACTGGTCCTGCGAGACCTGGGAATAGAATTTCATGTGACTTCCTGTGAGACAATTAGAATTGCATGCATTTCCTGGCGTCTTATGGTAAAGCTATAGCATCTTGATGCGCAGATTTTGTATGCTATCTCAAAACATCTGAAGCTTCCGGCCAAGATTCGTTGAACGTTGTACTGAAAGCGGTCAATCCGACCATGAGCCTTGCGCATTATCCGGCGAATCATTTCTTTTGTTCCGTTTGAGTTAAGTTATGACAGAAATATCGGAGAGTACAATCAACATACCGGGGCAATGCGCTGCAGAGTCCGTGCCGGCCACGGAGGAAGGGCCAAACATGCGCTTTCTTCGAGGTGAGGCGGTCAAACCATGAGCGGAGGGCGATTCAAGAACGATGCCCGGGTTTACGGGCCTTTTGGCAAGCTGATTGCGAGCGGACTTGTGCGGGGTTCCCTTGACTTGAATTTGGCCATGAACAAGTTGATGCTGTTTGTAATCGTAGCTGTTTCAGTGGCTTCGGTTTCTGCGCTGGCAGACCAGGTACCGGATGTGGTTTATTGGGACTCGGCGGCGGGCAAGGCCTTGCGCGCGCGCATGCCGGCCGACGCGGATTTCTGGCAATTGAGCCCGACGTTCGCCGTGCAGCAGACCCAGAGTTATTGTTCCGTGGCCAGCGCGATCACCGTGCTCAACGCGATGGCGATCAAGAAACCCGTCGATCCAGCCTATGCGCCTTATGCCTTCTTTACCCAGAGCAATTTCTTCACGCCGGAAGTCTCGAAAGTCATCAGCGCACGGACTGTGCTGACCCAGGGCATGACGCGCGAAGAGATGGCCAGGACGATGGCGTTGCAGGGCGTCAAGGCGGAGTCGATCGCCGGCGATAGGCTGAACGACGACAGCCTGCGCGCCCTGCTGCAAAAGGCGCTCGGCAATGACGGAAAATATGTGCTGGCCAACTATCTGCGCGGGGTGCTGGGGCAGGTCGGCGGCGGGCACTGGTCGGTCCTGGCAGCCTATGATGCGGTGTCCGACCGTGTGCTGATACTCGATGTGGCCAAGTACAAATATGCGCCGGAGTGGGTCACGATCAACGCGCTGCAGAAGGCCATCGATACCATCGACTCGACCAGCGGCAAGCCGCGCGGGCTGGTTCTCGTGTCGGAATAAGGATCAGCTGCGCATCAGGCGGGAATGACGCGTACTGAATGGTATGCGCGATGAATTCCTGAAAGATCAATGACTGGCGACGGCAGATTGCCTGCTGCGACGGCTCACCCACTGGTCGAACATGGCCTCGAACGAATCTTCCAGCGCCCTGGCCAGCCCCTTGGCATCGCACAATGGACTGTTCGCCATGAGCGTACGCTGGCTCGCCCGCAGTATCCTGCGGCCTGCCACGTCCATGGCCAGGCCGCTGACAATGGCGACGTATTGGTCCGGGTCCCGCGCAACCCATTCCGGTTTGCCGAACGCCTTCAGGATGGCGCTCGTCATTCTGCCGCCATACCAGTTTCCCTCCAGAGCCACCAGCGGGACGCCCATCCACAAGGCATCGAATGCGGTCGTTTCACTGTTGAGCGGCACCGCATCCAGCGCAATATCCAGCCGGTCATATACGGCCATGTGCGAACTCCAGTCGGGCGTGCGCATGGCAAATTCGACGCGTTCGGCCGCGACCCCATGCATTGCGAGCGTCGAGGTGATGCGCTCGCGCACGGAAGCATCCTTGGCCCGGCTATCCTTGAGCAGGAGTTTTGACCCCGGCACCGCATTCATGACCCTGGCCCAGAGGCCAAGCGTCTCTTCGCGAACCTTGGTCAGGTTGTTGAACGACCCAAGCCAGACAGTTCCATCCGGATGCGGTTGCCAATTGCTGGCGGGCAAAGAACGATCGCCCTTGTATGCCAGTCTCAAGCGCGGCAGGCGCCAGATGTTCTCGCGGAAATGAGTACCGTAGGCGGCGGGCAACAGCATCCCGTCGGCGATGAACCAGTCCATTTCGCTCAGGCCGGTCGTGCCGTGATACCCGATGTAATGGCATTGCACCGGCGCGGCGCGGCGGGCGAAAATGCCCAACCGGCAACTCCGCATGTGCCCGGTTGTGTCGATCAGGATGTCGATCTGGTCCGCCATGATCAACCTGACTGCATCGGGGTCGGCAACGCCGACCATCGACCGGGTTTCATCGGCCAGCTTGATGATACGGCCAGCCCGGTCTTCCGGCCTGGTGGCCGTCGGATACAGGGTGACATGAATGCGGTCGCGGTCCAGTTGTTCGAGAATGGGTTCCAGGAACTCCGATACCGCGTGCTGGCCCAGTTCCGCAGAGACGATGCCCAGTTTCAGTTTCCTGCCGGCGCGCGGCAGGTGCGAATCGAATGCCAGCGCCCGGCTGTGGGCGGCAGCGCGCTCGCTTTCGCTGAGCATCGCGTTTTCCCAGTTGGCCGCAAGCTCGCGCTCCGCCTCCGGGGGAATGTCCCGCGTGAACGCATGCAGGTATAGCAGGTTGCTGTAGGCCTGGGCAAAATCCGGCTTGAGCGAGAGCGCCCGGCGATAGCTTTCAGCCGCGGCATCGAGCTTGCCCTGGTCCCTGAGCACATTGCCCAGGTTGCTGTGCGCCTCGGCAAAGTCCGGCCTCAGCGCCAGGGCCTTGTTGAAGCAGTCGGCTGCTTCCTCCAGCCTGCCCTGGTCCAGCAGTATGTTGCCAAGGTTGCTGTATGCTGCCTGGAAGCGCGGATCCAGCCTCAGCGCCTCGCCAAACGCGGCAATGGCAGCATCGGCCTGCCCCGTGCCCTTGTAAGCGTTGCCAAGATTGCAATGGAACGCGGGCACCCGGCGGTTGATTCTGACCGCGCTTTCGATCAGTCGCACTGCCTCCGGATATCGTTCCTGCTGCAATGCGATCAACCCAAGGTAATGCAAGGCATGGCTGTCCTCGGGATTTCTTCTCAGCAAGTCCTGATAGATGGTCTTGGCCAGATCCAGCTTGCCGGCCTGATGCAGCGCAACACCTTGCATCAGCAATTCGGACGGGGGTGCTACATTGGTTGCATTGAGGTCGTGGCCCGGCGGTTTGATCGGCTGCTTGGCGGACTGCACGGCAAGACCCTGACTCGCCGGAGGCTTGTTCATGCAGCATTTCTTGTATTTCTTCCCGCTGCCGCAAGGGCAGGGATCGTTACGGCCAGGTGAATTCATTCGTTATTCGAATATGAAAGCGGGCAAAGATCGCGATTGCGAGGTGCTCATCCTGCAACCGGAAAGAGCATTGCAGACCAGCGTCTCGTGCGATCCATTATATCCGTGAACACGGCGGCGGCCATCGCGTTTCGTCAAGTCCGCCCTGAATCGGGGATTTCACCCTGTTGAATGCGAATTGCGCCGCAGTCAGGATTTCCGTCTTGACTTATGTCAAATCCTTCAGGTTGTGCAGCGGCCCCAGATATTTTTCGAAGTTGCGCCAGCGCTCCCTTGACGTATGATAGATTTTTTGCCTGACTTGCCAGTTGCTCGCGGTAACGACGGTGCGTTCCGTCTTGTGGAAATCCAGGCAGCGCTCATCCCACTCAAGGCCGATGAACGCGATCATGCGCCGGCTCCATCGGGCCTGGTCATCGGTCAGCGCCTCATACGGCACCTCAAGGAAACTGTCGGCGGGCAGCACCTTCCGCCAATGCTGCATCAGTCTGGCGTATTCGCGGTAATAGAAGGCGAGGTCGTCCAGGTCGGTTGCATACGAATGGGCAGGCGCAAGATTCTGGAAGTATATCGACAGGCACGTGTCCCAGGGATGGCGCTGGGTATGGATGATCTTTGCCTGCGGGAAGATCATGTGTATCAGGCCGGCAGAAACGAAATTGCCCGGCATCTTGTCCACGATACGCAGCGCATCCGCAGAATGCCGGCGCAGAACTTGTTGATACTCATCCGCAGCACCGGCGAAAAGCGCTTGCCCATATCTCCCCGAGAGAAAGGCCGCCTGATTGGTTGTCAGCCAGTCGTTCCAGAAAACCAGTTCCCCGGCGCCATAGGCATCGGGATGTGAGGCGATTATCTGCTCGACCAGGGAAGTACCCGAGCGCGGCATGCCGACAATCAACACGGGCAGCCGGGATGAACTGGCGCCCGCTTGAGTGCGGCTCACAACGTCGGCGCTGCAGGTTGCGATCACGCCGTCAAGCAACCGGGTAAACCCGGCGCGATCGAATTTCCCATGCAGTGCGCGCGCCAGCGCATTGGCCTGCCGGTACGCGGCAAAGGCGAGGTCATACTGCCCGGTATCGTCGTAGAATTTTCCGATTGCAAATTGCAGCGGAATCCTTTTTTCCGCAGGCAAGCCCGCATCCGGCGCCAGCCTGAGCGCCTTGCTCAGCCAGCTGTCATCTTCCGCTGTCATTTTGCGCAAGCTGGCCAGCGCAGCCCAGGCAACGGCATGGTCCGGCTCGGATTGCAGTGCACGCGACAGCTCCCCGCGCGCGTCATCGAATTTGCCCTGGTCGGCATAAATGGCAGCCAGGTTGGTGTGTGCATCGGCAAGACCGGGGTCGATGCTTAGCGCGTGCCGCAGAACGGTTGAGGCCTCATCCAGCTTGCTCTGGCTGCGCAGGCAGCTTCCCAGGTTGCAGTATGCCTCGGCATAATCCGGCGTCAGCGAAATCGCCTTGCGGTAGCTGATGACTGCCTGGTCGAACTTGCCTTGCTCCTGCAGCAGGTTGCCCAGATCGTAGTACGCCTCGGCAAAATCCGGCCGCAGTATCAGCGCGCGGCGGAAACATTCTCCGGCCGCATCCAGCTTGCCCTGGCCCTTGAGCGCAAGACCCAGGTTGCTGTGCGCATCGGCAAATTCGGGTTTGAGGGAGATCGCCGTGCGATAACTTTCAATCGCCGCATCCAGGCGGCCCTGATTCCTGAGCGCATTGCCCAGATTGTAGTGCGCTTCGGCGGAGTCCGGTTTGAGCTGGATCACCTTTTGGTAGTTATCCAGCGCCTCATCCAGTTTGCCCACCGATTTGAGTACATTGCCGAGATTGTTGTAATACATGGGATCGGAAGGGTTTGCCCGGATCGCCTGGCTGATCAGTTCGACGGCGCTATCGCTTTTGCCCATCTGGTGCGCAAGCACGCCCAGATAGTGCAGCGCATCCGGATGATCGGGGACAGTCTGGAGAATTTGCCGGTAGAGGGCTTCCGCCTGTTGCAGACGTCCGGCCTGGTGGTGCACCAACGCGGACTGGAGAATATCTGCCGCCGGCATAGCCTACTTGATTTTGCGTTTCAGCAACGCTGCCTGCTGTCTTTGCGGCCGGTTCGGTGAGGGGGAGGCAGCATGTTCCTCGATGGGCTTCTCGCGGGTTGAGGGTTCGTAGGGTTTGGAGAACCAGTCATCCGTCTTCACCGGTCTGTGGCTGCGCGGCGGGGCGGCTTTTAAGGGTTTGTGGTAGGCCCCGTGTGACGGCGAAGCGTTGATGACGGCAGGTTCGCGCGGAAATTTCCGGTTGAGCAGTTTTTCGATTTCCGTCAGCTTGCGCTCTTCCCTGTCATCGACCAGCGAAACCGCCTCGCCGGAAGCGCCCGCACGGCCGGTGCGGCCAATTCGATGCACATAGTCCTCGGCGTGCATGGGCAGTTCGTAATTGACCACCAGCGGCAGTTGGTCGATGTCGAGACCGCGCGCCGCCACATCGGTCGCCACCAATGCCATGATCCTGCCTTCCTTGAAGGCGTCCAGCGCCTTGATGCGTTCCTGCTGCGTCTTGTCGCCGTGGATCGCATCGGCAGCGACGCCGCTTCGTTCCAGCTGTCTGGAGAGGCTCGCAGCGGTCAGTTTGGTGCGGGTGAAGATCAATACCTGCGAGATGTTTCGCGCGCGGATCAGTTCGACCAGCGCGTGAACCTTGTC
This sequence comes from uncultured beta proteobacterium, assembly GCA_963782385.1. Classification (GTDB taxonomy): domain Bacteria; phylum Pseudomonadota; class Gammaproteobacteria; order Burkholderiales; family Gallionellaceae; genus CAVXFS01. The sequence continues at coordinate 548,508 of CAWAJO010000003.1, read as the reverse complement.
ATGCTGCTTGACCAGGAAAACAGATTGCTTGATGTTCTCTCCGGCTGCATTGCGGCGTGCGGTCTCGATCGTGACCGGACTGATCAGGAATTCCCGCGCCAGTTTCTTGATGTCGTCGGAAAACGTGGCAGAGAACAGCAGCGTCTGCCGCTGCTTCGGCAGCAGCGCGAGGATGCGCTTGAGATCGGGCATGAACCCCATATCCAGCATGCGGTCAGCCTCGTCGAGGATCAGTATCTGCACCCGGTTGAGGTTCAGGTCGCGGCTTTCGACGTGATCCAGCAGGCGCCCGGGAGTGGCAACCAGAATCTCGATGCCTTTCATCAGCGTGGGTTTCTGCGCCCGGATGTCGGTGCCGCCGTAAACCACGGTGGCGCGCAGCGGCACATGTTTTGAGTAGGTGGCCACGCTCTCGCCGACCTGGATCGCCAGCTCGCGCGTCGGCGCCAGGATCAGGGCACGAATTGGATGCTTGGCAGGCGAGGCGCTGGTGTTGGCGTGCGGCAGCAGGCGCTGCAGCACCGGCAGCGTGAAAGCGGCAGTTTTGCCGGTGCCGGTTTGCGCCATCGCCATCAGGTCGCGGCCCGCGATGACATGCGGGATCGCCTGCGCCTGTATCGGCGTCGGCTCGGTGTAACCCGCTTCCTCGATGGCGCGCAGGATCAACGGGTCCAACGCCAGCGAGCTAAACACGATTTTTGCAGCTGAAGGTTCGTTCATAACTTGACATTATACTGGATTGGCCGTGCGAGACCGGACTGGGGGCGCTTCTGCAACGCCGGGCCGCCCGAAGTCATTTAATCCGGCTTCCCGCTCTCTGCTTCGCACTTGCAGTCCATGCCTGCTGCAAGGCCCGGGTGAACACCTCGACCGGCTGCGCGCCGGAGACGCCGGATCTTTCATCGAACACGAAGAATGGTACGCCGCTGATGCCGAATGCGTCGGCGCGTGCTTCGTCGGCGCGCACCGCATCAGAAAATTCGTGGCTTGCCAGCATTGCCAGCGCATCGCTTTCGGCGATGCCGAAATCCGGCGCCAGACGGGCCAGCGCGGCGCGCTCTCCCACCGCCAGCGCTTCGGAAAAATAGGCGTGCATGATGCGCTCGGCGGCGCAGTCGCCAAGATTGCGCGCGGCGGCGAAGTGCAGCAAGCGGTGCGCATCGAAAGTGTTGCCGGGGCGCGCAACGGACAGGTTGTAATCCAGGCCGGTTTCTTTGGCGGCCTCGGTTACGCGGGCATTCATCGCAGCCGCCTGTTGCAGGCTGACGCCGTACTTGTGCGACAGCAATTGTTCCAAGGTACCCGGTTGCTGCGGCGGGGCAGCGGGATCGAGCTCAAAGCTGCGCCAGGTCACGCTCAGGTCTTCGCGCGGCCCGAATTGCGCCAGCGCCTGCTCGAAGCGGCGCTTGCCTATGTAGCACCAGGGACAGATTACATCGGACCAGATTTCAATTTGCATGGCGATAGGGGTATCGAACATTCAGTGTTCAGGACGATTTGGACCAGGATTGCAGGTGCGAATTCATTCGCACCGGCGGACGGATAGATCTGGTATGGAATCAATACATTAATTATTGCAGGCGGAAGAATATTCCTGATTGCGGTTCCATTCTGCTCAGATGAATGACGCGAACGATGCAGTTCCTGCGTGAGCCCATCTGCTCTTTACTCCCCACTTCCCTTTCAGAGCATCACATTCATTGCATCGCACAGGAATTTCATCAGCGGAACCGACGCCGAAAAGCGCGTCTGCGCGATCTTGACCAGGTCGCTGCCGATGACGTCTTCCGGGGCAAGCGGCGACAGGCCGATGAAATCCTTGCGCTTCAGGTCCTCGATTGCCGGATGATCCGTGGCGTATCCGCTGGGCGGGCGTGACAGCGAATCACCTTCGAGCGTGAACAGTTTGCGGAATTTCCGGTCGTCGCGCGCGGCGAACCACAGGTCAGGGTGTTCGGCGATGCGCTGGCGGATCTGTGACAGAGTATCCGGCTCGGGGTGCCAGCAACCGACGCCGACGAAACATTCCTCCGGCGCGATGTGCAGGTAGAAGCCGGGTGCATGCACGTCCTTGCCGAGCGAGTGGCGGAACTGGATGCCGATGTTGGTCTTGTATGGCTGCTTGTTGTGCGAGAAGCGTGTATCGCGATACACGCGCATCAGCGAGCCGCCGGACTTCTTCGCCTCGGCGCGGAAATTCGGCGCGATTTTTGCCAGATGCGGCGCCATGGCAATGATGAAATCAAGCGCGGGCTGGCGCACCAGCGTTTCATATTCTGATTTGTTGTCCTCGAACCACAGTCGGTTGTTGTTGCGCGACAGGGTCTCGAGGAATCTGAATGTGGCCGGGGTGAACATGCCGCCAGTCTACCCAAACCCCGCAGCAATGAAAATATTCATGGTTGACCGTACAATAGTGCCCATCCATGATCGCTTACCTGATCCGCCGCATCCTGTACGCCATCCCGATCCTGATCGGGGTGAACCTGCTCACCTTCGCGCTGTTCTTCGTGGTCAACACGCCGGATGACATGGCGCGCATCCAGCTCGGTATCAAGCGTGTCACGCCGGAGGCCATCGTCAACTGGAAGGCGCAGCACGGCTATGACAAGCCGTTGCTGTATAACGCCGCCGCCAGCGGAGGCGGCAAGCTGACCGATACCATCTTCTTCGAAAAATCGGCCAGCATGTTCCTGTTCGATTTCGGCTATTCCGACGACGGCCGCAGCATCAGCCGCGAGATCGTCACGCGCATGGGGCCCAGTTTGGCGATTGCATTGCCGACCTTTGTGGTTGGAATGGCGGTTTATGTCTCCTTCGCGCTGCTGATGACGCTGTTTCGCGCTACCGCGCTGGACTTCGCGGGCGTGGCGTTGTGTGTGGTGCTGATGTCCATCTCCGGCCTGTTCTATATCATCGGCGGACAGTTCCTGGTCAGCAAGTTGTGGCATTGGGTGCCGATATCCGGCTACGGCAGCGGACTGGACAGTTTCAAGTTCGTGCTGTTGCCGATCGCCATCGGCATCGCGGGCAGTGTTGGCGCCAGCAGCCGCTGGTACCGCACCATTTTTCTGGAAGAGATCGGCAAGGACTATGTGCGCACCGCGCGCGCCAAGGGTGTGTCGGAACTGCGCGTGCTGTTTACCCACGTGCTGAAGAACGCGATGATCCCGATCCTCACCGGCGTGGTGGTGGTGATCCCGCTGCTGTTCATGGGCAGCCTGCTGACCGAATCGTTTTTTGGGATTCCCGGTCTGGGCAGTTACACGATAGACGCGATCAACGCACAGGACTTCAGTGTGGTGCGCTCGATGGTGTTCCTCGGCTCTGTGCTGTATATCATCGGGCTGATCCTGACCGATGTTTCGTATACGATGGTTGATCCGCGGGTGCGGCTGTCATGAAAAATGCCCCCGTAAATTTTCTGCGCGGTTCAATCGCCGTGTTGCGTGCTCGTTCACGCCTCGCCGGCAGGCCTCGCTGTTCACCGCGCGACTGCTTGCGCTTGAACCTGCCCGCTACAATTTCCGGGAGCGCTTTATGAGCTTCATGCCCGTGATTTTGTGGACCGATGCCCTGATCTTCCTGCTGATCGTGGTGACCATCGCATCCGCGTGGTGGATACGCAAGCGCCCGCATCTGATGTTGCCGTGGCAGCGCGTGGCGCAGAGCAGCGTGGGTATGGTGTCGCTGCTGGTGTTGGCGTTCTTCGTCGGCATTGCCGTGCTGGACTCGCTGCATTTCCGCATTGCACTGCCGGACAGCAGCAATGGTCAGGCAGTCTATTCGCCGGAGGTTTTGAGCGTATTCGACCACCTGATGGAAGGATTGCGCACGCGCACCGAGAAGACCTATTCCGCACCGCTGGCGGCCTATCTGTATGCCAAGGAAAGCGTGGAAACGGAAGACGGGAAAGTCATGCGCAAGTATCCGCGCCTGAAATTTGGCGGCGCGCATCTGGCCGACCCTGAGCGCGAACTGATGGGGGATGTATTGCAGCGGGCGCTGCTCGGGGCGCTGGGGGGGATCGCGACCGGACTGCTTCTTGTCGCCTTGAGCCTCGCGTCATTGCGGCGGACGCGGGGAATGACGAAAGGACCCTGGCCAGCGCTGTTGGTGGCTTCACTTGTTATCGCGGCGTTCATCGGTGTTATCGCGAATCTTGCCGCCGCTTATCACGTGCTCGGCACCGACAAGGTCGGCCAGGATGTGCTTTATCTTTCGCTGAAAAGCATCCGCACCGGGCTGGTGATCGGCACCGTCACCACGCTGGTGATGCTGCCGTTCGCGCTGATGCTGGGCGTGGCCGCAGGCTATTTCCGCGGCTGGGTGGACGACATGATCCAGTATATCTACACGGTGCTGAGTTCCATCCCGAGCGTGCTGCTGATCGCGGCGGCGGTGCTGATGATGCAGGTGGTGATCGAGATGCATGCCGACTGGTTCGAGACGTCCGCCGCGCGCGCCGACGTGCGGCTGCTGTGCCTGTGCCTGATCCTCGGCGTGACCAGCTGGACCGGGCTGTGCCGCCTGCTGCGCGGCGAGACACTGAAGCTGCGCGAGATGGAATACATCCAGGCGGCGCAGGCGTTCGGCGTGTCGTCGTTCCGCATACTCGCGCGCCACATCCTGCCCAACGTGATGCACATCGTGCTGATCTCGGTGGTGATGGACTTCAGTGCGCTGGTGCTGGCCGAGGCGGTGCTGTCCTACATCGGCGTGGGTGTGGATCCCACCACCAACAGTTTCGGCAACATGATCAACGCGGCGCGGCTGGAGATGGCGCGCGACCCGATGGTGTGGTGGTCGCTGGCTTCCGCATTCTTTTTCATGTTGCTGCTGGTGCTGGCGGCCAACCTGTTTGCCGACGCGGTGCGCGACGCGTTTGATCCGAGGTTGAATCGGACGGAGGCAACAACGTGAGCCTGCCGGCTGGCCCCTCCAGCGCAGGCGCGCGGGGCGAACCGACCTTGCTCAAAGTCGCAGGACTGGTCACCCGTTTGCGGGACGGGGCGCGGATCGTGGACGATATTTCGTTCAGCATCAATCAGGGCGAAACCTTTGCCCTGCTGGGGGAATCCGGGTGCGGTAAATCCATGACGGCGCTATCGCTGATGCGTCTGCTGCCGGGAGGCATATACATCGAAAACGGCAAGGTGCAGTTGGCTGATGTTGGTCTGTTGTCGTTGCCTGAGCGCGACATGCGTGCGGTGCGCGGCGGGCGGATGGCGATGGTGTTTCAGGAGCCCGGGTTGAGCCTGAACCCCGTAATGACAGTGGGCAAGCAGATCGCCGAGGCGCTGGGATTGCACCAGGACCTGCGCGGCAACGCGGCGCAGGCGCGCTGCATCGAGTTGCTGCGGCAGGTCGGCATCCCGGATGCGCCGCGCCGGGTGCATGAGTATCCGTTCCAGCTTTCAGGCGGCATGAAGCAGCGCGTGATGATCGCGATGGCCCTGGCCGGGAAACCAAAGTTGCTGGTAGCGGACGAGCCGACCACCGCGCTGGACGTGACGATCCAGGCGCAGGTGCTGCAACTGCTGCGCGCTACCCAGCAGCAGACCGGCATGTCGCTGTTGCTGATCACGCACGACCTCGGCGTGGTGGCCGAGATGGCACATCAGGTCGCGGTGATGTATGCGGGGCACATCATCGAGCAGGCGCCGCGTGCGCAGTTGTTCGCGGCGCCCGCGCATCCCTACACGCTGAAATTGTTCGCCGCATTGCCGGGTGCTCAGCAGCAGGATCAACCGCTGGCCGCGATCCCCGGCAGTGTGCCGCAATTGCACGAGATACCACCTGGCTGTCGTTTCGCGCCGCGCTGCGACAAGGCCTGGGCGCTATGCCATGAGCAGGCGCCGGCTTGGACGGAGATCGGCAACGGGCAGGGGGTACGGTGTCATCTCTATTCGGAGCCGGTAGCGGGCAGCTTGCATCCGGCATCTAATGATGAAATTCCGGAAGCAAAAGCCAGGGCCGGTTTTCAGCCGCCCGCCACCCACCAACCGCTCCTGCAGGTTGAAAACCTGCAAGTCCACTTCCCGATCCGCAAGGGCATCCTGCAACGCACCGTGGGCCAGGTCAAGGCAGTGGATGGCGTGTCGCTGTCGATCGCGGCGGGGCGCACCCTGGCACTGGTGGGCGAGTCGGGCTGTGGCAAGACCACGGCGGGGAAGGCGTTGCTGCAACTGATCCATCCCACGGCAGGCAGTGTGCAGTTTGGCGGCAATGAACTGGTCGGTCTCGACGCACAGTCGATGCGTCGGCAGCGCAGGGGCATGCAGATGGTGTTCCAGGACCCGTATGCATCACTCAATCCGAAGATGCGCGTGGCGGAGATCATCGAGGAGGGCATGGACGCACTGGGTATCGCGGACAGCGGGGCCGCGCGGCAATTGCGCGTGGATGCATTGCTGGCGCAGGTGGGACTGGCGCAGGCAGCGAAGTGGCGCTATCCGCACGAGTTCTCCGGCGGGCAGCGCCAGCGCATCGCGATTGCCCGCGCGCTGGCAGTAGATCCGCTTCTGCTGATCTGCGACGAGCCGACCAGCGCGCTCGATGTGTCGGTGCAGGCGCAGATATTGAACCTGCTGAAATCCCTGCAGCAGGCATTAAATCTGAGTTATCTGTTTATCACGCACAATCTTGCGGTGGTGGAATATCTTGCCCATGAGGTGTGTGTGATGTATCTCGGACGCATCGTGGAACGCGGCACGGTCGCGGAAGTGTTGCATCATGCCCAGCATCCCTATACGCAGGCGCTGCTGTCTGCGGTGCCGCGCATCGACGGAAATGGTGCACAGGTGATGCGCGTGGCAGGCGACATGCCCTCACCCGCCAATCCGCCGCTGGGTTGTCACTTTCATCCGCGCTGTCCGCATGTCATGCCGATATGCCGCGAGCGCTATCCGGCAACAAGCGCGAGCGGCGCGACGCACAGCGTGCACTGTCATCTGTATGGCAGCAAGGGAGGAGAGTAGGCAGCGAAGAAAGAACTATTGGTTGTAGGCGATGCTGAAGCGTCCGGCCTTTGTCGGCGATGACGCGCCCGCAATGACCAGCCGTTGTCCGGGCCGGATCAGGGTGGAGTTGCCGTTCTGGATCTTCAGGCTGGCCAGGCTGATGTGGTAGCGTTTTGCGATGCTGCCCAGGGTTTCGCCCCTGCGCACGACATGCACTATCCTGCCGCTGCGCGGCACGGCGCCGGCGACGACTACCAGCCGTTGTCCGGGCCGGATCAGGGTGCTGTCATGGTTCTGGCGTTTCAGGCTGGCAACGCTGATGTGATAGCGCGATGCGATTCCGCCCAGCGTATCGCCCCTGCGCACGACATGTACTGTCGCATGGAGGTCCAGAAGGGTGGGCGGCAGCTGGGTGTTGAACGCTTCGAAATCGCTGTTATCCGTGTTGTCGCTGTTATCTGCGGGCACCAGCAGTTTTCTCCCGTCGCTGGTCTTGACATAGGGCAACAGGCCGTTCGCCGAACGCAGTTCAGCTACCGAAATATCGAAGCGCCGCGCCAGTTTGTCGAGCCGCTCCCCCTTTTTGGGCTGGTAGGGTTGCCAGGAAACCAGCGGCTTGTCGTACAGTTCCACGTTGCTCATGAATGTATCAACCTTGTCCACCGGCAGCAGAATCGGCGCGTCAGCGTCCTGCAGGATCACCGGGCGGTTATGCGCGGGATTCAATGCGATGAATTCATCAAGCGGCATCTCGGCCAGTTTTGCCGCAATCTTCACGTCCATGTGGTGGGGCGGGTTGACGGCGGCGAAATAGGGCCGGTCGGGTATGTCTTCGAGCGTGAGCCCGAACTTGGCCGGGTCGTTGACGATATTCCTCACCGCGAGCAGTTTGGGTACGTAGTTGCGCGTTTCGCGCGGCATTCTCAGGTTACTGTAATCAGTGGGCCTGTGGTGTCTGCGGTTGTATGCCTGTGCACGTTCCACCGCGTTCTCGCCCCAGTTGTAGGCAGCCAGCGCCAGTTCCCAGCTGCCGAACTGGTCGTGCAATTTTTGCAGGTAATCCAGAGCGCCCTCGGTCGCACCGATGATGTCGCGGCGCTCGTCATGCCACCAGTTCTGCTCCAGGCCGAAATGCTTGCCGGTGGATGGAATGAACTGCCAGATGCCTGCAGCGCTGCTGGTGGAGTGTGCGTCAGGCTTGAACGCACTTTCGATTATCGGCAGCAACGCGATCTCCGTCGGCATGCCGCGCTTTTCCACTTCTTCCGTGATGAAATACAAATAACGCCGCGCCCGCTCGGTCATGCGGGCGACATAATCGGGACGTTTGACATACCACTGTTCATGGCGCGCGATCAGCGAACTGTCCAGTTCCGGCATCGCGAACCCGTTGCGAATACGTTGCCATAGATCGCCCTGCGAAAGTGATGTGTCGGTTGTGAGAGGCGGCTTGAGATCCGCTTGCTTCAGGATTGCCGGTGCGGGGGTGATATTCGCAAGCTTGATGTCGGCATCGGAGGGGGAGACGGTCAAATCGGGTGTCGAAGTATCGGTGCCGGCTGTGGTGGCCGGGTTGGGTTGCGCAGGAGGTTCCGCATCGACAGCGGTTTGGGATTCGTCAGTTTCGCGCATCTGGTCGGAAGGCAGGACAATGGCGACATTTTCCGTGCTTGTTGGCAAGCCATCGCACCAGGCAGGTGCCGAGACAAGCGCTGCGACCAGGCAGCAGATCATAGTGATTGCATTATTGAATGGCACTACGGGCATCCCTGAATTGTGGTTTTGCCGATGGTAACGGACGGCGGCGGGGCGCGTCAACCCGATGGGGATGAAGGTGTCGCATGGTGCAGATGAGCGGCTATCGCCAGCATGCGTCGACGACAAGCGGATTCGTCCGGCGAAGTTCCGCGACGCGCGGGCGTGCCGCGACCAGACACTGCCATTTTCCTGTTGAGCAGTTTCGTCGATTCGTTGGGAATTTGAGGAGATTTCGCCTTTGCGAAGGTTTACAATCGGCGCAGCCGATGGGAAGTCGCGTCGCGCGGCCGAAGCCGGAATCCAGCTTTCCTTATTGAATGACTTCTTTAAGTTGTTCGAGGATGGCCGGATTTTCCAGAGTTGAGACATCCTGGGTGATCTCTTCGCCCTTGGCGATGGCGCGCAGCAGGCGGCGCATGATCTTGCCGGAGCGGGTCTTGGGCAGGTTGTCGCCGAAGCGGATTTCGTCCGGTTTCGCGATCGGTCCGAGTTCCTTGCTAACCCAGTTGCGCAAGTCCTCGACCACCTGCTTGATTGCGGCAGGCTCGTGCGGGCGGGTGCCTTTCAGCACCACGAACACGACGATGGCTTCGCCCTTGATCTCGTGCGGCCGGCCGACCACGGCGGCTTCAGCGACCAGCGGGTTGGCGACCATGGCCGATTCGATCTCCATGGTGCCGAGGCGGTGGCCGGAGACCTTGAGCACGTCATCTATGCGTCCCATGATCCAGAAATAACCGTCTTCGTCGCGGTGCGCCGAATCGCCGGCCAGGTAATAGCCGCGCATCTCGTCCGGGAAATAGGCCTTGCGGTAACGCTCCGGGTCGCCCCAGATGGTGCGGATCTGCGATGGGAACGGGCGCTTGATCACCAGGAAACCGCCGTGCTGGTCATGCACTTCGTCGCCGGCCTCGTTGACGATAGCGGCCTGGATACCGGGCACGGGCAGCGTGCACGAGCCGGGCTTGGTCGGAACGGCGCCGGGCAGTGGGGCGATCATGTGACAGCCGGTCTCAGTCTGCCACCAGGTATCGACGATCGGACAGCGTTCCTGTCCCACCATGGTGTGGTACCACATCCAGGCTTCCGGGTTGATCGGCTCGCCCACGGTGCCGAGCAGGCGCAGGCTGGACAGGTCATATTGCTTCGGCAAGTCGCCGCCCAGCTTGATCAGCGAGCGGATCGCAGTGGGTGCGGTGTAGAACGTGGTGACCTTGTGGTCCTGCACCATCTTCCAGAATCGCCCGGCATCGGGCCAGGTCGGCACGCCCTCGAACACAACCTGGGTGGCGCCCACCGCCAGCGGACCGTAGGTCACGTAGCTGTGGCCGGTGACCCAGCCCACGTCGGCGGTGCACCAGAAGATGTCCGCCGGCTTGTAGTCGAACACCCAGTCCATAGTGACGATGGTGCCCAGCAGGTAGCCGGCGCTGGAATGCTGCACGCCCTTGGGCTTGCCGGTGGAGCCGGACGTGTAGAGGATGAACAGCGGATGCTCGGCCTCCACCCACTCCGGTTCGCACCGGGTCGGCTGGCGGTTGAACAGGTCGTGATACCAGAAATCGAAGTCATCGGTCCATGACACCGGGTTGCCGGCACGCCGATAGACGATCACGCTGTGCACGCATTTGCATTCTCCCAGATGGAGCGCGTCGTCCACGATGGATTTCAGCGGCATCAGCTTGCCGCCGCGGTATTGCGCATCGGCAGTGATCACGGTACACGCCTGCGCGTCGACGATGCGCTCGTACAGGCTTTTGGCGGAGAAGCCGCCGAATACCACGGAATGGATCGCGCCGATGCGGGCGCAGGCCTGCATCGCCACCACCGCCTCGACGCTCATCGGCAGGTAGATGATGACGCGGTCGCCCTTCTTGATATTGCGCGACTTCAATGCATTGGCGAACTGGCAGACGCGGCCATGCAATTCACGGTAGCTTACGTGGGAGACCTTGCCGTCGTCGGCCTCGAAGATGATCGCGGTCTTGTCCGGCTGGGTTTCCAGATGCCGGTCCAGGCAGTTCCAGGATACGTTCAGCTTGCCGTCCCCGAACCATCTGCAGAAGGGCGCATTGCTCTCATCCAGCACGCTGGTGAAGGGCTTTTTCCAGGTGATATGTTGGCGCGCCAGGTTCGCCCAGTATCCGGCATAGTCCTCTTGGGCAGCATCGGCCAGTGTCTGGTAGGCCGCCATGCCCGATACGTTGGCTAGTTTGGCGAACGCGGCGGCGGGCTGGAATACGCGGTTCTCGTTCAATGCTGATTCGATATCGTTGGGCATGTTACATCCTTGATAGTGCCGGGCCGTGCTTCACGGAAATGAATTTGTCGGAACGGATGATGGACAGACGACAGAACTCAAGGCAGCACTACTGATCATCGCTGAATCGCGGGGAGGTTCCTTCCGCCGGGCCATCGCTGTCCGGGTCTTTCCAGTCGGAAATCCCGATTTCATCTTCCGCTTCCTGCAGCGATTCGCCTTCCTCGTAATCGCTGTCGTCCCGATACAGCATGTCTGCCTGCGCCTCGGTCAATGTGGGAAACGGTCCGTACAATTTTCCTGAATCGCTGTCCTGCCAATAAAACCCGTCCGGCCGCTCTATCATGCGCGCCAGATCGGTTTCGGCAGTGGGTATCTTCTGGGTCATTTGTCTATCCTGCTGCTTCGTGATGAGATGCATGCGGAAATCAATCGCAACGTGGATCCGGTGAGTATCAGTATCGCGTTATCACATCCCGACTGTCAGCCTTGTTGGCAAGCTGATCAAATCATTCAGGGCTAAGTATAGTTCCTGTTTGTCAGATGCTGCAATAAATTGATATGAGTGCGGCGATATGGATTGCACGGAAGTCGTCGAATGCCGAGGGCTGGCCGGTGCCGAATTTACTTGCAGTTGGAGCCGTGTATAATGCGCCGCTTCGGGGCGTAGCGCAGCCTGGTAGCGTACTTGCATGGGGTGCAAGTGGTCGGAGGTTCGAATCCTCTCGCCCCGACCAGAGCTATCTGTTGGCTAGAACGAGCGAAGGTCAATTGCTTGTCCCGGATCGACGATCTTCCACTTGTATGCTCGAAAATTCCTGGCGCATGGTCTCTGGTCATGGAATCGCCACCGCCTCGATCAATTCGCGCGTGAGCTCGCCGCCAACATGCCTTTGCACATCCTGCACGCTTTGCAAGCGGTGACTGGAAACACCTGGCAATACCTGCTGCACGTCTTCCGGCAATACCGCATCCCGTCCGTCCAGCAGCGCCCAGGCGCGAGCCGCTGCGAGCAACGACAGGCCGGCGCGCGGAGACAGGCCATGCACGTAGCGCGCGGACTCGCGCGTATGGCGCACGATGGCCTGCACGTAATCGAGCAGGGCGGAGGAGACGAACACCTGCCTGACCTGTTGCTGCAAGGCGAGCAGTTCGGCGGCAGCCATTTGCGGTGTGAGCCGGGACACGATCTCGCGCCGTTCCACGCCGGCCAGCAATCCGCGCTCGGCCTGCGCGTCCGGGTAGCCGAGCTGGATGCGCATCAGGAAACGGTCGAGCTGCGATTCCGGCAGCGGGAAGGTGCCGATCTGGTAAGTGGGGTTCTGCGTTGCGATGACAAAGAACGGTGTGGGCAGCGGGCGGGTGCTGCCCTCAATTGTCACCTGCTGCTCCTCCATCGCTTCCAGCAGCGCGCTCTGCGTCTTGGGCATCGCGCGGTTCACCTCGTCGGCAAGGATCATCTGCGCGAAGATTGGGCCGGGATGGAACTTGAATTCATTGCTGTCGCGCTGAAAGATCGACACACCGAGAATGTCGGCCGGCAGCATGTCGCTGGTGAACTGGATGCGCTGGAATTGCAGCCCGAGCGAACGCGCCAGCGCATGCGCCAGCGTGGTCTTTCCGACGCCCGGCAGGTCTTCGATCAGCAAATGGCCGCGCGCCAGCAGGCAGGCCAGCGCCAGCCTGATCTGGTGCGGCTTGCCGAGAATGACCTGTTCGGCTTGTTGGATGACGTTTTGCAAAGAGTTGCTCATTGGGAATTTCAACGGTTAGTGAGTGGGAAGTAGTGAGCAGGTGATTTATTCTACTCTCCGGCCATGCTCCCACTTCTCATTCACCATCCTCAAAATAATATCGCCGCCACCACCTTGCGGTCTTCCGACACCAGTATGTTGTAGGTGCGGCAGGCGGCCGGAGTGTCCATGCATTCAAGGCTGATGCGCGCCGCGATCAGTTGGCGGTACAGGCTCGGGTGCGGGAAGTGTTGCTGACTGCCGGTGCCGAGCAGCAGGATTTCCGGCTGCAGGCGCAGGAAGTACTTGAAGTGCACCTCATTCAGCGCCGCGAAATCCTGCGGTCGCCAATCGGTCAGCACCTGCTCCGGCGTGACCACGATCGCATGCTCGAAGCGCTCTCCGCTGACCATGACATAGCCTGCCCCGTGGGCGGTAAATATCTTGTGGGTGGCGCTGTTGTCAGGTTGCAGTTTCAATGGCTTTCCAATTTCGCGGTTTGATTTGCTGCGCCGGGCCGGCTCGGATAGAATTGCGGCCTTTGCAGCCCGCGGTTTCAAGCCGATTTTACCGGAATCACATCTGTTTGAAACATTAGATTGAAAGAATGAATTGAACCGATCCGACATCGACAAATTGGGCCTCATGCGCCCCGTGCTGAAGTCCGCCAAGCTGGCCAACGTCTGCTACGACATCCGCGGCCCGGTGATGGCGCGTGCGCGGCAGATGGAAGAGGAGGGTCATCGCATCATCAAGCTGAACATCGGCAACCTGGCGCCGTTCGGGTTCGAGGCGCCGGAGGAGATTCAGCTGGACGTGATCCACAACCTGCCGAATTCATCCGGTTACTCCGACTCCAAGGGATTGTTCGCCGCGCGCAAGGCCATCATGCATTACGCCCAGCAGAAGAATATCGCCGGCGTCGGACTCGAGGACATCTTCATCGGCAACGGCGCTTCCGAGTTGATCGTTATGTCGATGCAGGGCCTGCTCAACACCGGCGACGAAGTGCTGGTGCCGACGCCGGATTACCCGCTGTGGACGGCGGCAGTGACACTGGCTGGCGGTACGCCGAAGCATTATCTTTGCGATGAGCAGAGCGGCTGGCTGCCCGATGTCGCCGATATCAACTCCAAGGTTACGCCGAACACTCGCGCCATCGTCATCATCAACCCGAACAACCCAACCGGCGCACTGTACCCGGACGAAGTGTTGCTGGAGGTTATCGAGATCGGGCGGCGCAACCAGATGATCATTTTTGCCGACGAGATCTACGACAAAATGCTGTACGACGGTGCGACGCACACTTCGATCGCCGCGCTGGCCGAGGACGTGCTGTTCATAACGCTGAACGGCCTGTCCAAGAATTACCGCGCGTGTGGTTACCGTGCCGGCTGGATGATCGCCTCCGGCGCCAAGAAGGAGGCGCAGGATTATCTCGACGGACTCAACATCCTGGCGTCGATGCGGCTTTGTTCCAACGTGCCGGGGCAGTATGCGATCCAGACCGCGCTGGGCGGCTACCAGAGCATCAACGACCTGGTTGCCCCGAACGGGCGCCTGACAAAGCAGCGCGACCTTGCCTACAAATTGCTGACTGATATTCCAGGTTTGACCTGCGTCAAGCCCAAGGCCGCTTTATACCTGTTCCCGCGCCTTGATCCGGCGATGTACCCGATTGCGGACGATCAGGAGTTCATACTGGAACTGCTGGAAACGGAAAAAGTGCTGGTGGTGCAGGGCAGCGGCTTCAACTGGCCGCACACCGATCATTTTCGCGTGGTGTTCCTGCCCAACGCCGACGATCTGACCGAAGCGATCGGCCGCATCGCGCGCTTTCTGGAGACGTACCGAAGGCGCCATGGAGCTAGTCGATAGTTCTTAGTCGTTAGTCGCTGGCTAAACCCGCGCAGCGGTCGATACCAACCAACGGCTAACGTCTAACGACTAATAATCAGGAATTGATATGAAACCCATCAACGTAGGCCTGCTCGGCATCGGCACTGTCGGCGGCGGCGTGTACACCGTGTTGTCGCGCAATGCCGAAGAGATCATGCGCCGCGCCGGGCGTGACATCCGCATCACCGTGGTGGCGGACAAGGACACCGCGCGCGCAAAAGCGGTTACCCAGGGCAATTGCCGCATCACCGATGATGCGTTTTCGGTCGTCAACGATCCGGATATCGACATCGTGGTGGAGTTGATCGGCGGCTACGGCATCGCAAAAGAGCTGGTGATGAAAGCCATCCGCAACGGCAAGCATGTGGTCACCGCGAACAAGGCGCTGCTGGCAGTGCATGGCAACGAGATATTCCTCGAAGCCCAGAAGATGCGGGTGATGGTCGCGTTCGAGGCCGCAGTGGCGGGCGGCATTCCGATCATCAAGGCGGTGCGCGAAGGGCTGACCGCCAACCACATCGAATGGATCGCGGGGATCATCAACGGTACCACCAACTTCATTCTGTCCGAGATGCGCGACAAGGGACTGCCGTTCGACGTGGCGCTGAAACAGGCGCAGGATCTGGGCTATGCCGAGGCCGATCCGACCTTCGACATCGAAGGCGTGGATGCCGCGCACAAGATCACCATCCTGTCCGCGATCGCCTTCGGCATCCCGATGCAGTTTGACAAGGCGTACATTGAAGGCATCTCGCGCTTGCAGTCGGAAGATATCAAATACGCGGAACAACTCGGCTACCGCATCAAGCTGCTGGGCATCACCAAGCGCATGCCGGAAGGAGTGGAACTGCGTGTGCACCCGACACTGATTCCGGCCCGGCGTCTGATCGCCAACGTCGAAGGTGCGATGAACGCCGTGCTGGTGCAGGGGGATGCGGTCGGCGCGACGCTGTATTACGGCAAGGGCGCCGGCGCCGAGCCGACCGCCAGCGCGGTGATCGCCGATCTGGTGGACGTTACGCGCATGCACACCGCCGATCCGGAGAATCGCGTGCCGCATCTCGCCTTCCAGCCGAATCAGTTGGTCGACCTGAAGGTGCTGCCGATGGAAGAGGTGCAGACCAGCTACTACCTGCGCCTGCGGGTCGCCGACAAGCCCGGCGTACTGGCCGACATCACGCGCATCCTGGCCGACGAACAGATTTCGATCGACGCCGTGATCCAGAAGGAACCCGGCGAAGACGAAGACCAGACCGACCTGATCATGCTCACCCACCAGACACGCGAGAAGCGCAGCAACGCCGCGATCGCGAAGATCGAAAAGCTGCCGGTGGTGGCGGGCAAGGTGACCAGGCTGCGCGTGGAGGAGTTGGGGAAATAGACAAACAACTCCCTCCCCCTTGCACCCGCAAGGAGTAGGCCGTGGTTGTAAAGCCGCTGAAGCGGCAACAACCACACTTCAGGGGGAGGGTTGGGGAGGGGGTAGAAACTTTGCATTATCTGGAGTTCGTCGCGTCTACCCCCATCCCAACCTTCCCCCTGCATGGGGGAAGGGACTTGAAAGGTTGAGGACTCGCAATGAAATACATCTCCACCCGCGGCAACGCGCCAGCCAGGACCTTCACCGAAATCCTGCTTGGCGGCCTCGCGCCCGACGGCGGACTGTACCTGCCGCAACACTATCCGCAGGTCAACCGCGCCGAACTGGATGCCTGGCGCGATCTGTCCTATGCCGATCTTGCTTTTGCGGTGCTGTCGAAATTCATCACCGACATTCCGGCCGCTGATCTGAAGTCGATCATCGACAAGACCTACACCGCGGCAACATACAGCAACGGCCGCGCCGATTCCGATTTCAGCAAGATCACACCACTGCGCACGCTGGAACCCGGCGTGCATATCCTCGAACTGTCCAATGGCCCGACGCTCGCATTCAAGGACATGGCGATGCAGTTGCTCGGCAACCTGTTCGAGTACGTGCTGGACAAGCAGCACGCCGAATTGAACATCCTCGGCGCGACGTCCGGCGACACGGGATCCGCCGCCGAATACGCGATGCGCGGCAAGCGCGGCATCCGCGTGTTCATGCTGTCGCCAGATGGCATGATGTCTCCCTTCCAGCGCGCGCAGATGTATTCGCTGCAGGATCCGAACATCTTCAATATCGCAATTGGTGGCATGTTCGACGATGCTCAGGATATGGTGAAGGATGTTTCCAACGACCACGCGTTCAAGGCCAAGTACAAGATCGGCACGGTCAACTCGATCAACTGGGCGCGCGTGTCGGCGCAAATTGTTTACTACTTCAAGGGCTATTTTGCTGCGACACGATCGAATGACGAGCAGGTCGCGTTCTCGGTGCCTTCCGGCAACTTCGGCAACATCTGCGCCGGGCATATTGCGCGCATGATGGGTCTGCCGATCGGCCAGCTGATCCTCGCCACCAACGAGAACGACGTGCTTGACGAGTTCTTCCGCACCGGCGTCTACTGTCCACGTGGATCCGCGCACACATACGAGACCAGCAGCCCGTCGATGGATATCAGCAAGGCATCCAACTTCGAGCGCTTCGTGTTCGACCTGGTCGGGCGCGATGGCGCGAAGGTGCGCGAGTTCTGGAGCAAGGTTGATGCATATCGGGGGATGGCGAATATTGCGGCATTCGAGATTAAGGGTACTGCATACTGGGATGAGTTGCCAAAGTTCCATTTTGCATCCGGCAAGAGCACGCACCAGGATCGGCTGAAAACCATCCAGGAATTGTGGGAAGAATATGGCGTGATGGTCGACCCGCACACCGCCGACGGACTCAAGGTCGGCCTCGAACAACGTCGTCCCAGCCTGCCGTTGATCTGCCTGGAAACCGCATTGCCCGCCAAGTTCGAGGAGACCATTGTCGAGGCGCTGGGTCGCGGACCCGAACGCCCGGAGGCGCTGATCGGCATCGAGAAGCTGCCGCCTCGCTATGTCGAGATGGATACGGATGTAGCGAAGCTCAAGGAGTATATTGCTGCGAACGTGCCGTCCTGATATCGAGGCAATAGCTGATATCGAGCGCAGTCTGCGTCGCAATGTCCAAACTCATCCGAAGCTGGCGCTTATTGTGCTTCCTTGGACAGCGCATGCTCTGCAACTACGTCCAGGCCGGCTTTTTTCCAGGCGACGATGCCGCCGTTGACAAAGCTTACCTCGCTGAAACCGGCGTCCTGCAATAGTTGCGCCGCTTTGGCGGAGCGTCGGCCGGTATGGCACATGACAACGACGGGCTTGTCCTTGTATGCAGCGATTTCCTGCATGCGTGTGCTGACTTGTTCCAGCGGTATCAGCGTCGCATCAGGCGCATGCTCTTTGGCATATTCGTCGGGCTCACGCACATCGACCAGCAAGGCGCCTTGCCGGATCATGCTTTGCGCCTGCATCACGTCTACGCCATCGGCCGCCTGCAATGATGGCGACCCGAACGATATGCAGAGCAGGGTGGCCAGAGACAGGATGAATTTCATAGTCGCGGTTTTCATGCTGATTCCTTTTTGGCAATTAGGCAGACGTTGCGACAATGCGTTAACGTTGAGATGCTAGCCGAATGCCGGCGCAAGGTCTGTGATATAGATCACGCATAGATACAGCCAGGCAACGCTGGGTTGCGGACGCAAAAAACCGCGCAAGCCGGCGATGTTTTGCTTGCCGGCGCCGAATCAGCCGGCCAGTTTCCGGTTCGCCGCATCCACCGCGACACCGCGCTTGATCGGCGCCTTCATTCGGCCGAGCGCGTCGTCCAGGGCGCCGAGGCAGAGCCGCACATTGCGCGGGTTGCTGGCATATCCCATCAGGCCGATGCGCCACACCTTGCCGGCCATCGCCCCGAGTCCCGCGCCGATCTCCAGTTGGTAGTCGGACAACAGGATCGCGCGCACCGCGGCTTCATCGACGCCTTCTGGCACCGAGATCGCATTCAGTTGCGGCAGGCGTTCCGCTTCGGGTACCACAAATTTCAGGCCCATCGCTTCCAGTCCGGCGCGCAGCGCCAGATGGTTCTTCTGGTGGCGTGCCCAGGAATTTTCCAGGCCCTCCTCCTGCAGCATCACCAGCGCCTCGTGCAGGCCGTACAGCGCGTTAATCGGTGCGGTGTGGTGGTAGGCGCGCTTGGTTGCGCCGCCCCAGTAACCCATCACCAGGTTGAGGTCCATGAACCAGCTCTGCACCTTGTGCTTGCGGTTCTTGATTCTTTCCAGTGCGTTCGCATTGAAACTGACCGGCGACAGGCCCGGCGTGCACGACAGGCATTTCTGCGAGCCGGAATAGATCGCATCGATGTTCCATTCGTCCACCTTGAGCGGCGTGCCGCCAAGCGACGTGACTGCATCGACGATCGCCAGGCAATGATGCTGGTGCGCGATCTCCACCAGCGTCTTCGCGTCGGACTGCGCGCCGGTGGACGTTTCGGCATGCACGAAGGCGACGACGTTCGCATCGGGATTTGCCTTCAGGGCATCTTCAAGTTTCTGCGGATCGACCGCGCGTCCCCAGTCATCCATCACCATCACCGCGATGCCGCCGCAGCGTTCGACGTTTTCCTTCATGCGCCCGCCGAAGACACCGTTCTGGCACACGATGACCTTGTTGCCAGGCTCGACCAGGTTGACGAAGCAGGTTTCCATGCCGGCGGAGCCCGGCGCGGAAACCGGCATGGTCAATTCATTCCCGGTCTGGAAAGCGTATTTCAGCAGCGCCTTCATCTCGTCCATCATCGCCACGAATACCGGGTCGAGATGGCCGAGCGTCGGGCGCGACATGGCTTCCAGCACGCGCGGACTGACATCGGACGGACCGGGCCCCATCAGGGCGCGCTGCGGCGGGTGGAATGATTTGATGGTCATGCTGTTCCTTTCTTGACAGAAAAATTATTTCGGCTGGTCCTGTTCCAGCAATTCTATCCAGTGTTTCACCGGCACATTGCTGGCGCTGGCCAGGTGCATCTGGCAGCCGACATTGGCGCTGGCGATGATCTCGGGCTTGCCATGATGCAAAGCAGACAGCTTGTTCTGCAGCAGCTGCTGCGACAACCCGGCCTGCAGCAGGGTATAGGTGCCGGCCGCGCCGCAGCACAAGTGCCCATCCGCGACCTGCGTCAGTTCATAACCGCAATGGTGCAGGATCGCTTCCACCTTGCCCGAGAGTTTCTGGCCGTGCTGCATGGTACAGGACGACTGGTAAGCCACACGCGTGCCATGGCCGATATGCATAAAGTTGCGCAGCATATCGCGGCTCAGTATTTCGCTCAAGTCGCGCGTGAGTTCGCTGATGCGCGCGGCCTTGTGCGCGTATCCGGCATCATGTTTCAGTGCCGCGCCATACTCCTTGACCATCAGCCCGCAGCCGCTGGCGGTCATGACGATGGCCTCGGCACCGTTCTCGATATGCGGCCACCAGGCATCGATGTTGCGGCGCATCATCACGCGCGCGCCCTCGGGTTCGGCCAGGTGCTGGGCCAGCGCTCCGCAGCAACCCGCGCCCGGTGCGCTGACCAGCGAGATGCCGAGCCGGTCGAGCACGCGTGCGGCCGCGGCATTGGTGTTGGGTGTGCTCAGTGGCTGGATGCAGCCTTCCAGCACCAGCATGCGCCGTGCGTGGCGCGGCGCCGGGCGCACCGGGATTGCCTGTCTGTTCGGTATCTTGTTCTGCAGTTGTCGCGGCAACAGCGAATGCAGCATGCGCGCCAGCGCCAATGCAGCGGATAGGCGCGCGGTGTAGGGCAATATCGCGAGCATACCCTTGCGCAACAGCTTTTCCGCAAGCGGCCGCGGTGCTTTTTTATCGATCATCTCGCGCCCGATTTCTGCCAGACGGCCATAGCGCACACCGGACGGGCAGGTGGTTTCGCACGCGCGGCAGGTCAGGCAGCGATCCAGATGCAAACGGGTTCTGTCGCTGGCGTGTCCGGTTTCCAGCATTTCCTTGACCAGGTAGATCCGGCCGCGCGGGCCATCCAGTTCCGAGCCCTGCAGTTGATAGGTTGGACAGGTCGCATTGCAGAATCCGCAGTGCACACAGCTGCGCAGGATCGCATCGGCTTCGGCAATATCGGGGGAACTCAGCAGACGGGCGGAAATGGAAGTTTGCATCTATGGCTCGGCATACAGGCGGCCGCGATTGAAGATGTGCGTCGGGTCGAAACCGGCCTTGAGCCGCTGGTGAATGGTCAGCAGCGGCGCGGCCAGCGGCTGGAATCTTTCGTCTTCGCGACTGCCGCCGCGAAACACCGTGACATGGCCGCCGGCCAGTTCGACGCGATGGCGGATTGCCGCGAGGTCTTCGTCGCTGTAAAGCCAGCGCTGCGCGCCACCCCAGTCCAGTAGCCACGAGCCCTCGATCGACAATGGCGGCGTGGCCGGCTTGACCATGATGCGATACAGCGTTTTGCCGTGGCGGAAGAAGGGCAGCTCCTGTTCGCACAGCGCGTGCCAGAAAGCGTCGGCTTCCGGCACCACATCGCCGGGGACCTTGGTACGCGCTTCCTTGACGGCCTGCGCGCTGCCGGAAATGCGCAGGTAGCAATGGTCGCCGTCATAGCAGGCACCGTCCACCGGATGCGGTTTGCTCAGCTGACCGCTCATGCTTGCGATCGCTTCCGCCGGGCTGCACTCGTATGCCACTGTGATACTGGCCGGCTGGCGCGGCAGTACCTTCAGGCTGAGCTCGAGCAATATGCCCAGCGTGCCATGGGCGCCGGCCATCAGGCGCGAGACATCGTAGCCCGCGACGTTCTTCATCACCTGGCCGCCGAAGCGCAGGATCTCGCCGCGGCCGTTCAGCAGTTTGCAGCCGAGCACGAAATCGCGCGCCGAACCCGTGTATGGGCGGCGCGGTCCGGACAGCGCACAGGCGATGGTGCCGCCCAGCGTGGCGCCGGCGCCGAAGTGCGGCGGCTCGAATGCCAGCATCTGATTGGCTTCGCTCAGTGCGGCTTCCAGTTCTTGCAGCGTGGTGCCGCCGCGCGCGGTCAGGACCAACTCGCGCGGATCGTATTCCACGATCCCGCGATGCATGCTGACATCGATGGTCTGTGCGCTCGTCGCGTAAGTCTCGCCGCTATTGCCGAGAAAGAATTTGCTGTCGCCGCCGGTGATGTCAAGCGGCGTCGCATCCTGCAGCGCATTCAGCACCTGCTGCTGCAATGCTGCGCTGATATCCATAGTACTCATCGCGGATTTCCCACACTCCTTCCCCCTCTAAGGGGGAAGGTTGGGATGGGGCTAGGACAGTGAAAATGCGGACTCTCTACCCCCACCGTTGCCCTCGCCCTGGAGCGTGGTTGTTGCCGCTTCAGCGGCATTGCAACCACGGCCTGCCCCCGGCGGGTGCAGGGGGGAGGGGATATGGGGTTATCCAGATTCATCAGAAGCGCTCCAGTTCGGGGTGGGACAGCTGGCCGCGATGCACGTGCATCGCGCCGAATTCGGCGCAGCGATGCAGCGTGGGAACTGCCTTGCCGGGATTGAGCAGGCCGGATGGATCGAATGCGGCCTTGACGGCATGGAACTGGCTCAATTCGGCACTCTGGAACTGGACGCACATCTGGTCGATCTTCTCGATGCCGACGCCATGTTCGCCGGTGATGGTGCCGCCGACTTCAATGCAGAGTCGCAGGATGCTGCGCCCGAATTCCTCGGTGCGCTGCAGTTCGCCGGCCTTGTTGGCATCGAACAGGATCAGCGGATGCAGGTTGCCGTCGCCGGCGTGGAATACATTGGCGACCGGCAGCCCGAATTCCGCCGACATTTCGCCGATTCGGCGCAGCACATGCGGCAACTGGCGGCGCGGAATGGTGCCGTCCATGCAGTAATAATCCGGCGCGATGCGGCCCACGGCGGGGAATGCCGATTTGCGCCCTTTCCAGAATAGTTGCCGCTCGGCTTCATCCACCGCGGTGCGCACTTCGGTGGCGCCGCTGGCGGTCAGTATCCTGCGCATCGTCATGATGTATTCGGACACCTCGGCATTGGTGCCGTCCAGTTCGCACAACAGGATCGCCCCCGCATCGCGCGGATAACCGGCGTGCACAAAATCCTCCGCCGCCTGGATCGCGAGCCGGTCCATCAGTTCCAGCCCGGCCGGGATGATGCCGGCTGCGATAATCGCGCCGACCGCCTGGCCGGCCTTTTCCACATCGGCAAAGGCGGCCAGCACGACTTGCGCGCGCTCGGGCCTCGGCAACAGCCTGACGGTGACTTCGACGATGATGCCGAGCATGCCTTCGGAGCCGGTCATCAGCGCCAGCAGGTCGTAGCCCGGCGCGTCCAGCGTTTCGGCGCCGATGGTCAGCAGTTCGCCTTCCATCGTGACCACTTTCAGCATCAGGATATTGTGCACCGTCAAACCATATTTCAGGCAGTGCACACCGCCCGAGTTTTCCGCGACATTGCCGCCGATGGTGCAGGCGATCTGCGAAGATGGGTCTGGGGCGTAATACAGGCCGTACGCTGCCGCCGCTTCGGAGATGGCCTGGTTGCGAACGCCGGGTTGCACGGCCGCCATCGCATTGTGCGGATCGATGTGCAGAATGTCTTTGAATTTGGCCAGGCTCAGCAGCACGCCATGCGCCAGTGGCAACGCGCCGCCGGAAAGGCCGGTGCCTGCGCCGCGCGCGACGACCGGGACCTGCAACTCGTGGCACAGGCGCATAATGTCCTGCACCTGCGCGACGGTCTCCGGCAACGCGACTACCATTGGCAACTGGCGATAGACCGATAGCCCGTCGCACTCGAACGGCCGCAGGTCTTCCGTGTCGGTCAACACGGACTCTGCTGGCAATAAGCTGCGCAGTGCACTGATCAGTGCAGCATTCAATTTGCGGTCGTGCGGCAAGGGGACTCCAACGGCTGGGGTTGAGCAAGCATAGTAAAATACTCGGGTATAAAATTCCAGCGGCATCGAAGATGGAATTCATAACAATTTTGGAAGGGGTTTGTTGGTCATGAGTGCATGGGATCAGCGTTATGCGAACGAGGAGTACCTGTTCGGCATCGAGCCGAATGCGTTCCTGGTATCGCAAAGCCACTTGCTCAGGCCGGGCATGAGCTGTCTTGCCGTAGCAGATGGCGAGGGCCGCAACGGCGTGTGGCTGGCACAGCAGGGATTGCACGTGTTATCGGTGGAGGCGTCGAATGTGGCGCTCGAGAAGGCGCGCAAGCTGGCGCAGCAGCGCGGTGTGGCGATCGATTTCGAGCAGGCCGATCTCGCGCACTGGGAGTGGGGTGAAAACCGGTTCGATGTGGTGGCGGCGATCTTTATCCAGTTTGCGCCGCCCGGATTGCGCGAGCAGATCTTCGCGGGCATCACGCGTTGCCTCAAGCCGGGTGGAATGTTGCTGTTGCAGGGCTATACGCCGCGCCAGCTGGAATACGGCACCGGCGGGCCGCCGTCAGCAGAAAACATGTACACCGAGCCGATGCTGCGCGCCGCGTTCGGCGACATGGAATTGCTGTATTTACGCGAGCACGATAATGTCATCCATGAGGGGACAGGGCATCACGGCATGTCGGCGCTGATCGACCTGGTGGCGCGCCGGGAAGCGATTCAAATGAACGCAACAGTGTAGGGGGAAAGGAACTGACGGCGCTGAATTGACCACGTCCCCTCCCCATGAGGGGAGGGCCAGGGTGGGGGTGGGTGGTGGAATACCGCGGGCATTCAATTGCAAAGCCATTCAATTGCACAACCAAGAGCCCGGCAGGACGCGCATCGTACCTCACGGCAGCGTACGGCTCTGCTCGATGCAAAAGTCCGACACTTGGTCCAGCACCCGTTGCAGCAGCTTGTTCGCGGCGATGACGCCGCCATAGGCGTCGTCGCCGGCGGCATCTTCGGTTTCATCGAACACTTTCACGGCGAGTACCTGTTTGTGAATCATGTCCGTCAATTGCGCCCGCAGCGTGAATTGCACCTTGCTTGGCCGCGTCGCGAAGTCCTGTTGCAGGCGAATCAGTTCGGTGTCGAGCCGGATATCGGCTGGAACCGAACCCGGCGCCAGCACCACGGCCCGAAAGCTCCCCGTCTGCTCCAATGCCTGCGCCAGCAGCGGCCCCAGCATGCGTGCCGGCGTGTCGGCCCATCGATTGACTGCGTAGTAATCAAGCTCATGTGGCTGCCGCAGGTAAGCCATGCGCGACGTATCGAAACCGGGCCTGGCGCGCGGCACGCTGACTGCCAGCACCAGGTCGCGTTTTTCTTGCGACGTTTTGACCGGCGCCGATGAATCGAGTGTGTAGATATGGGGACTTTCCTTTTGCGGCGCGTACAAGCCGGTGCAACCGGCGAGCAGCAATGCGCACAGCATGTTCCGCAGTGTACGCAGGAGATTGCTGTTTTGTCTGTTTGAATTCATCGTTCAGTCGGTGTCGGAAGGGTGATTGATACTTGCAAAAATTGCGGCACAATACCGTGATTCGGGCACGGCAACTCCTCGCGTATGTGAATCTCGGGCTTGCCGTATGTCATTCCCCCGGCCCCCGGCGCGCTTTGGCCTTGCCGCGTAACAGCATGCCCGGATCCTGATCCAACTCGTCGCTGAATCGCTGCAGGGACCCGGTCAGGTCCTGCAATTCGATCACCAGTTGGCGCACTTGCGGCAATGTGTCGCTGGCAAATTGCCGGGTGTTGTCGAGCGTGCTGCTTGCGCTGGTTCCCGCGTGGGCAAGCTCATTGGACATATGATCGAAAGCGTCAGCGCTGCGTTGCAGGCGTTGCACGAGCGGGGGCAGTTCACCGGTCAGCCGCACGGTATTTCCCATCGCGCGCGCCGCGCTGGCCAGGCCGGCATCGATCGTGGCAGAGCGTGCCGCAAGGGTTCGCGACAGCACTTCGATATCCTTTAGTGCGTTCTTGGCCGCGCGCCGGTTGTCTTCATCCATCAGGGCATTGAAGTTCTCGCTGGTGCGATTGAGATTGGTGAGCAATGCGGTCACCGCAGTGTCGAGACGCTTCATCATCGACGGGCCGGACTTGATCACCGGGTAGTTCTCGCCGTCTTGGGTCTTCAGCACCGGCGAATCGCGACTGCCCCCGGTCAGTTCGACATAGGCCAGACCGGTCAGGCCCTGGGATTGAACCAGCGCGACGGTATCCACTTTAACCGGAATGCCGCGCTCGATGGCAAGCGTCAACTGCACCTGTTCGATATTTTCCGGCGCCAGCCTGATGCTCTGCACGCGGCCGACATTGACACCCCGGTAACGCACCGGCGCATTGACATTCAGTCCCGACACCGATTCCCGCATGTAGGTCAGGTAGACATCGAAGACCTTGCTATTGTACTTTCCGCTGCTCAGCCACAGCACGCCGCCGACCAGCGCGGCGCTCAATACCAGCACGAAAGCGCCCACCACGGCAAAATTCACTTTTTCTTCCATGCCTGTTCCTTCGCGGCGCGACCGCGCGGCCCGTAGAAATATTCCCTGATAACTGGGTGGTCCGAATGCGCGAGCTCCGTCATGGTGCCGACCCCCAGAATATGTCCCTCGTCCAGCACTGCCACGCGATCCGCCGAGCGCCACAGCAGGTCGAGGTCATGCGTCACCATCATGATCGTCAATCCGAGCGTATCGCGCAAGCCACGCACCATTTCGTCGATTCCGCTGGCGCTGAGCGGGTCGAGTCCGGCGGTTGGCTCGTCGAGAAAAAGCAACTCGGGATCGAGCGCGATGGCGCGTGCCAGTGCGGCTCGTTTGCGCATGCCGCCGCTCAATTCGCTCGGGTACTTGAAAGCCGCATCGGCAGGCAATCCGCTGAGCGCTATCTTCAGCGCGGCAATCTCGTCAATCAAAGATGTGCTAAGCGGCGTGTGCTCGCGCAGCACCATGCTCACATTCTCTCTCACAGTGAGGGCGCTGAACAGCGCGCCGCGCTCGAACATCACGCCCCAGCGCCGCCGCAGCGGCAGCACCTCCTTGTCCCTCAACCCAATCACTTCCCGATCGAACACGCGGATCGAGCCCGATACCGGCTGCAGCAGCAGGAGGATGGTTCTCAGCAGCGTGGATTTGCCGCTGCCACTGCCGCCCACCAGCGCGAATATCTCGCCCCTCTGCACCGTCAGGCTGAGGTTGTCATGCACCACGTGATCGCCGAAACGGGTATTCAGGTTGCGGACTTCGATCACGGCGCTCATAGCTTGAGCCAGTTAAAGGCTACCGAAAATATCGCGTCGGCCAGGATCACCAGAAAAATGGACTGCACCACGCTCGCCGTGGTCTGCCGCCCGACGCTGTCGGCGCTGCCGCTTACCTGGAAACCCTGGTAGCAGCCCACCAGCGCGATGATCGCGGCGAATACCGGCGCCTTGCCGATGCCCGTCAGGAACGAAGACAGGCTGACCGCGTCGCCGAGGCGGTCGAGAAAAACGTCGAAGCTGACGTCGAGTTTGGAGCGCGCCATCAGCATGCCGCCAAACACGCCGCACGCATCGGCATACAGCGTGAGCAGCGGCAATGCGATGATCAGCGCCAGCATCTTGGGCAGAACCAGCAATTCGACCGGGCCGACGCCTATCGTGCGCAATGCGTCGATTTCCTCGGTGACCTTCATCGTGCCGATTTGCGCCGCGTAAGCCGAGCCGGACCGCCCCGCGACGATGATGGCGGTCAGCAGCGGTGAAAGCTCGCGCAGCATCGACAGCCCCACCAGGTCGGCAATGAATATGTTCGCGCCGAAGCGCTGCAATTGATCGGCACCCTGAAATGCGATCACGACTCCCATCAGGAACGACAGCAGGCCGGTGATCGGCAATGCCTCGTACCCGGCAGTCTGCAAATTGTGGAGTATCGGGCGCCACCGAATGCGGCGCGGATGGATCAGCGAGCGTAGCAGGACCAGCGCGCATTCGCCGATGAAAGCCAGCATGCCGAACACGTTGAACTGGGCACGCCAGAACCGCCGTCCGATTTGCGCCGTCCAGCTTTCGGGCACCGGTGGGTGGTAGTGCTCGGCAGTTGTCGCGCGGGTCGAGATCAACTTCATCAAGGCGCTGAATTCCGGCCGCAAGCCCGTTAGCGTGACAGTGCGGCCGCGCTGTTCGAACTCGTGGATGACTCGATGCAGCATCCAGGCGCCCGAGGTATCCAGCGCAGTGATCGCGCCACCATCGATCACCAGATCCTTTTCGGCCAGCATGGAAACAGCTTGCAGCCGATGTTCGAGCCCGGCGCTGTGCTGCACGGTCCAGTTCCCGGTGCAGCGCACGCTGACGGTCGCCGCAGTCAACGACGAGTCCGGCTCGATCACCAAAGATGCTTTTTGTTCGGCTGTCATGGTCCAGGCTTCGCGCTTCATGAGGGCCGTGATCGGGGTTTTGCCAACAAGCGGCCCAGCAAACGGTTTTCATTCTACTTTTGTTTGGTCATTCTGCGTTACTGCGGCGCGAATGCGGCGTGTCGCGCAAGGATGTCAGGCCTGGAGTCCCGGTTCCAGATGACGACCACAGGATGATCCGGCAGATACTTCCGGTCAAGAAGGATCACCGGACAGGGGGCATATTATTGATCGCTGTGGATTTGAAACCTGAAAGGCGGGATCGTCATTCCGCCACAGGCTTCTATCCGGCGGCGCGCAAAGCGCACCGATCTTTGGTTTCTGCTGGATGGCCGTCGCTCGAAACCGCCACCCGTGGCTCAGTTTCCGGGTCAAGCGTGGAAAGACGCAGCGATACTGTTTGAGTGAGAATCAAGCTGCCGAGGTTCAGTAGCTCTTGCGAAAGCGCGTGCCTTTGCATGCCGGACAGGGAGGCACCACAGAAGTCTTTCTCATATGAATCTTTTGCCCGCAGGCCGAGCAGGTGAGCGTGCCGGCCATGGTGATCTCGCCGGTCTTGTACAGCAGTGCGCCCTCAGCTTTCTCCGAAAGGGTCGTCAGCGCACCTCCGGCCGCGTGCAGCAGTTTGGCCAGCGATGATAACGCGCCGGCCCCCAGCCGCGCCGGATGCAGACTCTCCCTTGCTTCCTCGCCCAGTTCATGCATGTCGGCTATCGTCTGGTCAAGATCGCGGCGCAAATAGCGCTTGAATTTTTCTCCCTCCTCCGCGCTGAATTCGCCGGCTGCCGCCATCTGCTGGTGGGCGAGTTCCATGGCCTTTTCCCAAGCCTCCTGGCCTTTGTCCTGGCCCCGATCGAAAATTTCGCGCGATGCCTCGACAAAACGATCATAAACGGCAGCGATCTTCGTGCCGGCGTTGTCGGGTTCCGCTGTCTGATCTGGCTGATCGGGTTTCGTTGTATCGCTCATGAGTGGCCTCCGCTTGGTGACAATGCCGGTGCAAGTCCGCTCACGGCGCAAACCCGGCGGGAATTGTGCCGCATGTCTTGTTCCCGTGCCGGATTGAAGTGTGCGCGACACTGTCGGCTGGGGTTTGGTTCGCTCTACTCACCGCCAGCCTGCCAAACCGGAACGGCGCCGGCGCAACCGCGTCCCCTTCGGCATGAGGGGGAGAGATCAGGCAGGGTGGGCGGTGAATGAGAGCTGGCCTTCAAACGCACTACCAAGAGTTGCGCTGCGGCCACTCAGCCCTGGCCTTCCCCCTTGCAACCGCAACGGGTGGGCCGTGGTTGAAATGCCGCTGAAGCGGCAACAACCACGCACCGGGGAGACGGAACCGGCGCGACGCCGCATTAATCGCGTCCCCTCTCTCGAGAAGGTGGGTGGTGGCGCTTTCGCCGCACTCTCCACCTCAACCGAGTCTCACTTGATCTGCAGTTGCTTGGCCGTGGCCCCGTTCTTCTTCGGCAGGGTCAGTTCCAGCACGCCATTTTCGTATTTGGCCTGTGCTTTTCCCTCGTCCACATTGCTGTCCAGGGTGAAGCTGCGATAGCTGGATCCCTGGGAGCACTCGCGGTAAATGACCTTGTCGCCTTTCCTTTCCTCTTTTTCTTGCTTGCTTTCGGCGCTGATGGACACCCGGTTGCCATCCACATTGACCTTGATGTCTTCCTTTTTGGCTCCTGGTATATCCGCGCGCACCGTATAGGCCTTGTCGTTTTCGGTGAGGTCGATCTTGATCTCGGGGATGGTTTCCATAGCGCGCGGCAACGGGCGCATCCAGAAGCCATTGAACCATTCGTCCTGATTGAACGGGTCGAAACGGGAAAGCCTGTTGAACAGGGGACTGCGTTGAACCATGTTGGCCATGATCTTCTCCTTGGACGAAATAAGTTTCTATTCAGGTTGAGCTGTCCGCCGCCTCTTGCTGAGCTGTCGAATGATCCGCAATCTCAACGTTCTGAGGATGGCGGCAGAAATGCTTTCCGCCAAAGCTTAGCGGATAATCACATTGCAACCGAAGGTCGCTGAGGCAATAGAACAGGTCCCCCATTCCGCAATATTCGGCGCGGCAAGCGGAAACATCCGGGCTCCTCAGCGTCGCTGTTGCCTTGCTGTCCATGAATTGTCAATCCTCCCCGTGAAGTCTGCCGGGGTTCGATTTCAGTGAACGATGACCGGATCAGGATGGTTGAGCACAGCATCTATTTCCGCTTCGGCATTCAGCCAGTCCGCCACCGGGTCGCCGCCGTTGAAGCCGCGATGCTCGGCGATGTAGTAGGCGGCAACCGCGATCATTTCCTCGCGGTGCAGTCCGTCACCATTGTTTGTTCCGGCTGTGTGGCGTTCGCGACGTGCTGCAGCCTGCTTGGTAGCGGATTTTTTACTCGTATGGGCGGTGGCGTGTGGCATGATTGATCCTTTCATATTTATGTTGCATGGACTCTCGGGCTCGAAAAATCCGGGCTATCTACAACAAAGGCGCTTGAAGATCGTCATCGTTGGAAGGCTGTATGATCAGCCGTACGGTACCTTTCTCGAAATTATCGAGTTGGACAAAATTCAATCTGCTGAAAAAGGTGTTTCCTCGTCGGTCTTGTGCCTGGAACAGGTGGCCGCAATGGCACAGAAAGATGAGCCGGGGATTGACCTGGCTATTCCCTGCCAGCACAAATTCCGCGAGCTGCGGCAACAACGTCGAAACATGCTGGCACAGCAGTTCTTCACGGTGATAGCCGAACAGCCATTCTACGGGTTTGCTGCAATCCCGAATCATGCCGAGTTCGTCCAGCGTAAGCGTTGCGGACCCATGCCCTTCAGAAAGATATTCAACAACCATCACTGGATATGCAGGACGGGATGAGCGGTCGGTGTTGGGGATGGCATAACCTTTGTTCTTGGCGTGCGTCATTTCGAGCCACCTGATGAAGCGCGGCCATTGTCGATATCGGTTGACAAAATCTACAGGCGAAGCGCAGCTGAATAAATACGTACGAACACATAAGTAGATATACGTAGTGGCAGATGGGGGTCCTGATGCATGTCGGTGAGTCAGAGCCGGAACGCGAAGCATGACAAAAAGAAAAGTGACGAAGCGCGCCAAATCCCAGTATGAGGCGCCCCCGGCCAGTGTTCTCACTTCGGCTGCAATTGCTGGGGCCGTTCTTCTGATCTTTGGCATCGGCACCCTGGCCTGCGGACTGGAGGCCTTCGAACAATTCTTCCGCAGCATTTCCCCAGACTGCGGCATGGCTTTCGCAAGGGACGCGCAGTCGGTACACCCATGGCAGCGAGTCGAAGCACAAGGCGGGAACCATTGATCCTTGCGGGACACGGGATGCGGCAAGCAGGTGGAACACAAGCATCTCTACGCCAACAGTACCGCAATGAGCCCGGTGAGAAACACCCCATCGAAAGTGCCGGCGCCTCCGATGGCAGCGACCGGAGCGCCCAGCTTGCGGATGTCCTTGAGGCGCAACAGATCGGCGCCGATCAGCACGCCCAGGGTGCCGCCGATATACGCCAGCGGAGCGCGCTGCTGCGGGTCGAAAATGGCTGCGGCCAGCGCGGCGGCAAGCGGCGCAATCAGCATTGGCAAGCCAATGCCGACACCCGGAACAGGCCGGCTGGTCGTGTGTGCGATGATGGCAACTGCCATCACTGCGGCGGTGATCTGAACCGGATTCATCGGGTTGTGGGCAATCAGGTAAAACGAGAAGGCAACCGGCACCACCGCACCGCCGACATTGACAACGATCATGGTTTTGCCGGTGAAGGGAATCAGCTTGAAGAATGGCCGTCGCGCCGCCTCGGGCGGCATTCCGGGCGGTTCCGCACCATCGGCCTTGAGACTGAACAGCGGCAGGTTGATCAGGCTGCCGACAATTGTGCATAGCAACAGCAGGTAGGCCGATTCCCGCGAAAGCCCGAGTTTGTCGAAGGCAATGTTGATGATTCCGACCTGGACAATGGCGATCAGGAATAGCAGGGCCAGGATGAATAGCAGCAGGCGTGGCGGCAAGGGCGGCATCGGAGTCAGCGATAGCTCAGCAGGTAAGGTAATACAGGCCGAAGCTGCCGGACCGGGCATTGGGGCTGAACCTATTGGAAATCTCAATGGCATGGGGCTTGGGCCGCAGGATCACCCGGCAATCATGGCGCTTGAAGAATTCTGCGGCCTGTGGCGACCGTGTCACGTTGCCGTATTGTCCCACGCCCACCACCAGCGTAGCGCAGCCCTTTTCATAAATGAATTCGGCTTCCTCGGCCGAAATGATAGGGGAAATACCGTAGTGCTTTTTGGAGAGATTCTTGCGGCGCTTGGCCACTTCGCCCGACAATCGAATAAGGGTGTCGGGCGAATAGGGGGTACGGTAGAGCGTGATGCTGCCGAATTCGGTGGAATCGATTTTCATGGCGGAGTCGCGAGTTGACATTTATGTTGCGCTGTTCCGCGTGATTGCAATGAACGCCCAGACAACGGCCAATGGCAACAGCAGAACAAGCAGGAACGGGAACGCAAAACCTGCCAAAATGAGTCCGCCGACTATCACGCCACCCAGGACAAAGATACCGATTCCGGCGAACACAAACAGCAGGATGATTGACACACAGAACAGACTGACAAGGCCAACGATTAGTTCCGCTGCGCCAATCGCGCCCTTGAGCGGCCCGGTGAGTTCCTGTCCGTCAATGATGATTCTCGTTGAACCCGCTTCAAAAAACACCGCCCATGCGATGATGGCCAGAATGATCAATGCAAGCGCGATGGCCGCTCTCCTGGCCATATCAAAACTCCTTTGGGGATGCGGTCAATCGCTGTAAAAGACAGCGAGCAATAGTTGCATCGCTTCGTTGAGCATCATCCGTTACCCCGCCAAGCGAGACCGGCCCCGTTGATCCTGCTTTCCGGCAAAGCGGCACGATTGTATCGAGTTGAATGGCGGGCAGACTCATCATCGTTCATGCAATATGCAACGGAATCGAACAGGAGTGCGGTTCGCCACCTTGTGTTCAGGTTGACGGCCTGGCCCAGACGAATACGATTTTTCGATGTTTCCCGGTGCCGACCCTGACCTTCCGTGTCTTGATATCTCCACGACTGTCGGCTGTGATCGTGTACGCGCCCTGAGGCAGGTTGGCCAGCAGGTACGGGCCATCGGTGACCACATCGAGCGCCACCTTGCCATGGGCGTCGACTATCCGCACTTTTACCGCGGCCAGAAATTCATCCCTGGGGATTGCCTTCTGCACGCAAACGATCTCGAGCGCATAGTCCCTGGACGCGCTGCGCATCGCGCTGCTCTCGTCCTGGCCGATGCCGCCCGTGATATAGGTGACATTGTTCTGCATCTGCGTTTCCGGCAGTATGTCGGTGGTCGACGCAGCGGCACATGAAGAAAAAATCATTCCATATATGGCCACGAATGCTACGAGGACAAATTCTGCGATTTTCATGATGAATTCCCTCCTGTTCATACAGATTGGATTATTGGTCCGGACATTGAAAAACGATTGGTGCGCCGGCTGAAACAGAATGCATTGCCTGGCCAGAACGTTATACTGCCATGCGAATACCGCACCGCCAATCCAGCCGTCAAGAAATGCCCAGACCAGGCCCATGACACTTCCAGCGGGACTGATGCTGTAGCCCCGATAGAGCTGCCCGATCGAAGTACGGTCGCCGGTTGCACCGTCAAATGCGATGATCCACCCAGGTGAGCGCAAACAGTCCCAGACCCCATACCAGCCCGCAGGTAAGCGCAAGTGCGCTTGTATTCAGCTTCATTCCGATCTCCTGTCATTTCATCCGAATCACGACAAACACGCTTGCGCCGTTGCGTTTGACGAGGAGCAATGCCTGGTCCGGTGACTTGCCCAACGCATTCTGCAGTTCTCCGATGTTGTCGATCGGCACGCGATTGGCTTCCACGATCAGATCGCCTTCCTGCAGGTTCGCCATCGATGCGGGGCTTCCCGGGTCGACGCCGGAGATGACCACGCCGTGCTCGCCCTTCAGGTCGAATTGCTGCGCCAGTTCCGGAGTCAGCGTCTGCACGCTCAGGCCAAGCTTGGCCAGTTGATCCGATGCCTTGCCGGACGGCGTCGCCGACGCGGTCGTTTCGGCGGACATCTTGCCGATCGTCGCGCTGAGGGTTTGCTCCTTGCCGTCGCGCATCACGCCGATGCTGACGCTGCTGCCGGGCGCGGTCGCCGCGACGAGATTGCGCAGCTGCCGCGTATCGCGCACCTGCTTGCCGTCATAACGCACGATGACATCGCCGCTTTGCAGCCCGGCTTTCTCGGCAGGCGAATCCTTGTTGACCTGCGACACCAAAGCTCCCCTGGTGTCGGGCAGATGGAACTGCCTGGCCAGGTCTTCGTTGACATCCTGGATCAACACCCCCAGCAAGCCGCGCGTGATCTTTCCGCCCTTGATCAGGGTGGGCAGCATGGACTTGATCATGTTCGAGGGAATGGCGAAGCCTACGCCGGCGGATTGGCCTTCGCCGCCAAGCTGCATGCCGCCGGTGGCGATCGCACTGTTCATGCCGATGACCTCGCCGCGCATGTTGACCAGCGGGCCGCCGGAGTTGCCCGGGTTGATCGGCGCGTCGGTCTGCAGGAAGTCCTCGAACGCGGCGATCCCGACATCCGAGCGTCCCTTGGCGCTGATAATGCCGTTGGTGACGGTCTGGGTCAGACCGAACGGCGCGCCGATGGCTATCACCAGATGGCCGTCCTGCAGCGCGTCGGAATCGCCCAGTTGCACGGTCGGCAGATCCTTCGGAATGTCGCCGACGATTTTGATGACCGCGACGTCCGTTTTCGGATCCGTACCGACGATCTTCGCCTTGAAGCTGCGCTTGTCGGCGAGTTGCACCTTGATTTCATCGACCTGTCGCACCACGTGGTAGTTGGTCAGGATATGACCCTCGCGATCGAGAATCATGCCCGAGCCCATGCCGCGCTGGGGAACCCTGAATTCCCGGCGATGATTGTGCGGCCCCATCTGTGGAGGCGACTCCCCGAAAAACTGTCTGAAGAAGTCGTCGCCGAACGGGAACGGAAGATCCTGCGACTGCACCTGCTCCATCTTTTCGGAATAGACGCTGACCACCGCGGGTTTGACGTGCGCGGCAACAGCCGCGAAAGCCATTCCCAGTTGCTCTGCCGGGGCGACAACAGACTCACTGATGGCGCCCGGTGCGGAAGGATTCGCGAGGGAGAGGGACGGCTTTTCGGCCGCAATGGTTGCGAGCAGGCCGACTGCAACGAATATTGCAACGCCGACGGCGATGCCGACAGCACGGGATTTGCTGGATATGTTCATTGGTGTTCCTTTCATTGGTTGCGTCAGTCTTGCTATCAATCAAACAGGACATCGCTGCTGCAATATATCGCGCTGCCAGGCGGTTTCATTTCCCGTATCGCGGAAGAAGGCGCGATGCCTGCCACATATGGAATATCACCGGCGGCGAAGAGGCAATGACCCTTCCGCCTGCCGTCAGTACCTGCGCCTGCAGCGTGTGGCTGCCGCGGTCAATACCCGTCAACTCAAAATGCGGGCCGGATCCGCCGGACGCTTCCTTGCCGTCCAGCCGCAGTGCAAGGCGGTCGCCGGACGCGGCGCGCAGCGGCGGCGAGACCGCGACAGTGACGGCAAGATGACCATTATTGTCGTGCACGGTCGCCTCAGGCTTCGGCGCAACGATACGCACGGCCGGGAAGTCGTCCGCATGCGCGTGGCAGGAAGCGAGCGCCGAGCAAATCAACACAAGAACCGCGAGCACGCGCATGCTCATTCCCCTGCACCGTTGGAACAGGTGATGCAGCCGTTGGCTTTGCATTCGACATCGCCAATCAGGATAATTCCCGCCATGCATGCCAAGTCTTCGTTGCAATCGCAATTCCTCATCTTGCGGGCATTGGCAAAGGTTCCCTGGTATACCTGACCGGCATGGTTCCCGCCGGCCGGGAAAG
This sequence comes from uncultured beta proteobacterium, assembly GCA_963782385.1. Lineage (GTDB taxonomy): Bacteria > Pseudomonadota > Gammaproteobacteria > Burkholderiales > Gallionellaceae > CAVXFS01. The sequence continues at coordinate 512,608 of CAWAJO010000003.1, read as the reverse complement.
TTTCGCCGCGCGTCGACACGGAGCCGATCGTGACGGTTCCGGCGCGGCCTTTGTTGCCGGGGTCGCGGGCAGCGTTCGTGCGTGGGCACATCGAAACCGGGGACATTGCAGAGGGTTGTGTTTCCATCGGTCGGACTCTCTTCGGGCCGTTATCGGGATACCGGAACGCGGCTTGTCCGGTCGCAGGAGTAGATTTGGCTGGTGCGCCTTCTGTTCAGGATCGTTAATGGAGAAACTTGATTTCCGGCGCTTGGGACCATGACCGTGCCAAACAGAAGAAGGCGCATCATTTCTGCCTTCGACATCCTTTTTCCCGGGCGGGTTCAATTTCGCGATCCGGAATGCTCCAAAAAGGATGTTTGCTATTGAAGTGTGAGGAGGCTACCCAAGATTTGTGCCTGAACATATAAGGGCAAATACATACGTGGAAACACGTATCAGGCTGGGAGCAAGAATATTCCATGTCAAACAGTGTAGTATTAACCGGGGGAGCGCAGACAAGTCCGATATGGCTGCTGGCCATGTCACCAGGCAATGCGCAGTCCAGAGAAGGAGGAGCCTTGAACGATAAGCCGGACATGGAAAACCCGTTGCGCAAGAAAGGCGAGGCGCAAATTACCGGCGCCCCGTTGGAGCAGGCCTATGCGCGGAACGCCGATGAACTCCAGCGCGAATTCGAGGTATACCAGACCGAAGGGAAAATGCAGAACGAGGAACGGCGGCGGGCACATCCCTCCCCGCAAGAGTCGCGCGACCGCTATGTTGACCTCTACGAACTTGCACCTGTCGGTTATCTGACGCTTACCGACACTGGCCTGATTGCGGAAACCAACCTTGCCGGTGCGGCGTTGCTGGGAAAAACGCGCCAGAGCTTGGCCAATTTCCAGTTCGCAAACTTCGTCGCCGCCGAGGACAGTGACCGCTGGCGCCGGCTGTTCCTCGGCGCGTTGCGGCACAAAGATCGGCAGAACTGCGAGTTGACCCTGGAACACGGCGACGGACGCCGCATTCAAGTCCGCCTGGACTGCATGCAAGCGGCCCGCACGGGCGAGACACCGCAGATCCGCATCATACTCACGGACATAACCGAAAGCAGGCAAGCCGAGCGGGCCATACGCAAAAGCGAGGAGAGACTTAGCGCCATCGTCGATCAGGTCATGGTCGGCATCGGGCAGTCAGACCTGGAGGGGCGAATTACCTTCGTAAACGACCACTTTTTCCGGATTACCGGCTACTCGCGTGAAGAACTCACCGGCATGCGCTGGCAGGATTTAACGCACCCGGACGATCTCCCCCAGAATATGTCATTTTTCGAGAAGATTTTGCGCGAAGACAAACCGTTCTCGTTCGAAAAGCGCTACCTGCGCAAGAATGGCGAGACCGTGTGGGTGGAAATTGGCGCTTCGGTGCTGCACGGACTTGGGGGACAGCCGACGGGCGTGCTGGCTGTCGTGGTGGACATCTCAGCGCGCAAGCAAGCCGAGGCGTTGCTGAAGAAATCATCCGATGAATTTGAAGACCTTTACAACCACGCCCCGTGCGGCTACCACTCGCTGGACCGGGATGGCGTCATTGTCCGGATCAACGATACCGAACTCGATTGGCTGGGCTATGCGCGGGAGGAGGTGCTTGGCAGAATGAAGGTCACCGATTTTTATACGCCCGTGAGCCGGCAACTCTTCCTGGAGCAATTTCCACAATTCCTCCGGCAGGGGGCAGTCCATGGGCTGGAGAAAGACATGGTGCGCAGGGATGGCACGGTGTTTACCGTGCTGATACACGCGACAGCCATTTATGACAGCAACGGCGATTTCCTGACGAGCAGGTCAATGCTGCAGGACATCACCGAGCGCAAGGCGGCGGAGAACGCACTGGCAAAAAGCGAGGAGCGCGCGCGATTGGCAATCAGCGTATCGCACCTGGCCTTGTGGGACTACGATCTGGTGACGGGCAGCGTATACCTGTCTGAGGAATGGTCAAAACTTCTTGGCGGCGAACGGCAGCCGACCTACACCACTATACAAGCGCTTACCGAACTGGTTCCCGAAGAAGAGCGGGAGATGGTGCGAACTGCGATTCTGGGGGTAGTGAAAGGGGCTGATTCATCGCTGTATCAGGTTACGCACCGCGTAAGAAAGCTGGACGGCGAATACATCTGGGTGCAAAGCGAAGGGCACGTTACTGACCGCCACCCGGATGGACGGGCGCTGCGCATGATCGGCATCAACCGCGACATCACAGAACGGAAAAGGCTGGAGAAGGAAGTCCTGGAGCGGCGCAACGAAATGGAAGAACTGCAGAAACTGCATACCGCCTCGCAGACGGCCGCAGCCATCGCCCACGAATTGAACCAGCCGCTGCTGGCCATCGCCTCATACAACGAGGCCGCACTGATGCTGCTGCGGGCCGAACACCCCAACCTCGACAAGATACGCAAGGCCGTCGAGGCAAGCGAATTGCAGGCCCATCGCGCCGGGCAATCCATCCGCGAACTGCTGGAATTCCTCAGCATAAAGGAATTTCCCACTGAGTCTATGGACCTCAACCGGGAAATTGTGGATTTGCTGGATGTTGCCAGGTCGGAACACGAATTGAAGTTTCATGCCGTACTTCATCTTGCGGAAGGGCTTCCCCCGGTTCGGGTCAACCGCAATCATCTGCATAAGGTGTTGGTCAATTTGCTGCGCAATGGAATCGAGGCGATGCAGGAAGCTGGCGTGCCGCTGCCAGCCTTTACCGTGACGGTGCGCACATTAAAGGACAGGAGCGATGCCCAGGTGAGCATCCAGGACAACGGGCCAGGCTTCAGGAAGGAAGACTTGCAGCACTTGTTCAAGCCATTTTTCAGTACCAAGGCCGGCGGCGTCGGCATGGGGCTGGCCATCAGCCGCGCGCTGATCGAGGCAAATGGCGGCCAACTCTGGGTTGACCCGCAGGAAGGCCCCGGTGCCACTCTTCACCTTACCCTGCCGTTCGCGACATGAACACGCAGACGGGGGTATTCGTCGTGGACGATGACGAAGCGGTGCGCGATTCGCTCGCCATGCTTCTCGAAGCCGCCGGCCATCCCGTGGCCACATTTGCCAGTGCGTCGGATTTTCTGGACGCGTGTACGCCGAATACGCTCGGCTGCGTCATTCTTGACGTAAGCATGCCCGGCATGGACGGCCCGGCGCTGCAGGAAGAGATGGTGCGACGCGGCATGCAGCTGCCGGTAATTTTCCTGTCCGGCCATGGCACGATCCCGACCACGGTGCGCGCCATCAAGGCAGGCGCACTGGATTTCCTGACCAAGCCGGTGGATGGTGCGCTATTGCTGCGTCGTGTGCGCAATGCACTGGAGCAAATTTCCGTCATGCAGGAAGAGGCAGAGACACGCCGGTCCATCGCCATGCGGCTGGCCAAGCTCACCGAACGTGAACGGGAAGTCATGAAACTGGCCGTCGCAGGACATACCAGCAAGGAAATAGCGCGGCGGCTGGCGATCAGCTTCCGCACGGTGGAAATTCACCGCGCCCACGTCATGCAAAAAACCGGCGCGACCAACCTGCTGGAACTTGCCCGTATTGCCGAAATGGAATTGCATCCGGGTCCGCATTAGGCGCCGCAAACGCATACGTATCCGTACGGATTCCCGTTTCGGGTTGGTTGAGCTAACGTTATTCACCCTATTTCGCAAAGTTGCCGCCGTGGACATGCCTGCAGTCGAAAAATCCCCTAACAGGAGCGTATTCGAAGCCATCCTCGCGCGGCGTTCGGTGCGTACCTACGCGCCGGACGAACTCGGTCGCGAAACCGTTCAAACGCTGCTGGAAGCCGCTGTGCATGCCCCCACGGCGATGCATGAGCAGCCATGGGCATTCGTCGTGGTGCAGGACAGGAAGGCATTGAAGCGATTGTCCGATCGTGCCAAACCGTTGTTTGTCGAGGAAATTCGTCACCACGTCCAACACGGATTCGGCAGCTCATTCGAGCATTTTGCCGCGGCGGATTTCGATATATTCCATGGCGCCGGCACGCTGATCATCATCTGCACGCAACCGGTTGACCAATTCGTGGTTGCCGATTGCTGGCTGGCGGCGGAAAACCTGATACTGGCCGCTTGCGCGATGGGGTTGGGCAGCTGCGTCATCGGCTCCAGCGTTGCCGCTCTGAATCTCCATGACGTGAAGACGGAACTCGGCATTCCGGACCAATACACGGCAATTGCGCCAATCGTCGTGGGCGTGCCCAGCGGAGAAACGGCCGCCACATCAAGGAAAGCACCGTTGGTTCTCTCCCGCATACGATAAGTCGTTGCGCGGGCGCGGCGCCAATCGGGCGAATATTCCCTTCGGCAATAATTGGATCAGTATTTGACGAACGGCTTGGCCGTGTGCAGCGAGGAAGTGGCACAGCGCGAGCCAAGTCCGCATTCTGCTATTGTTGACCCGAAGATGAATCCTTCCCGAAGTGCCGTGATAATGCCATTCAAGGCGGCCTCCCTGGGCTTCCCACGTCTGTTGAAACCGCTTTTCCCCGTTGACCCACAATTCCCACGCGGGTTGGGTTCGGCTGTCGGCACGGGATATTTCCGGCAACTGACCTATAATACGCTCCCGGTGTGCCGGAATCTGAATGATTGTGCAGTACGCAAGCTGCAGATGCTTGCCCATCTGCAGGGAAGACGCGGGATATGAAAAGTGCAATCGCCAAACTGGATCTGATGCTGCGCGACTATTCGGGCAGACAGATCAAGCTGGTTTCGCTGTTCATGATTGCTGCCGTCTCAGTGGTCGACGTTGCTTCCGGAAATGAGATCAGTATTTCAATCTTCTTCCTGGTGCCCATCGCAATTTCGACTTGGTATTGCGACCGCCGCGCCGGAGTCGTGTACGGCATCATTTCTGCAGTTATATGGTTTCTGATTGATATCGCCGAGCGCAATTATTCCAATCCGATTGCTCCGTACTGGAACGGCACTGTGCGCCTGGGCTTTTTCCTGATCACCGAGGAATTGCTGACCCAATTGAAAATCCATCTGGCCGCCGAACAAACTCTGGCAAGGACGGATGCGCTGACAGGCCTGCTCAACGTGCGCGGATTCAGGGAGCGGGCGGAAATCATGTTCGGGCTGGCCGCCCGCCATAAGCGGCCGCTTGTGCTTGCCTATATCGACCTGGACAACTTCAAGAAAGTGAATGACCAAATGGGCCACAGCGAGGGCGACAAGGTGCTGCGGTTTGTCAGCGAAAAAATCGCGTCGTCGTTGCGCGCGACGGATGTGGCGGGACGTTTGGGCGGTGATGAATTCGCCATACTGCTGCCGGAGTCGAATGAGTCTGGAGCAAGGGCCGTGTTCGACGCGCTCAGGGGTGCGCTGTTGCAGGAAGCGCAAGAACACCATTGGCCGATCAGCTTCAGTATCGGCGTCGTCTCGTTCGACTCTCCGTCATGCAGCCTCGACGACGCAATCCGGAGCGCCGACGGCCTGATGTATCAAGTCAAGGAAAGCGGCAAGAACAACATCACGTTCCGGAACAATCCGGCAAAATGATGCCGATGGCAGGCGTTATCCGGATTTGCCGGCGGCGCGGCCCCGGCCGGAGCAGTTCCACGTGGTGTGCGGGTGGTCTGGCAGCTGCATAAAATGGCGGCCCGCATTATCTGACACCGGACGTGCTCGAACATGCTGCGCAATTCAACTTCGCACCATGGCGCCATTGCACGCCTGATACATTGGGGGATGGCTTTGATAATCCTTACCGGGCTGGCAGGCGTCGAATTGCATGACCTGTTTCCCAAGGGCAGCGATCTGCGCAATGCGATGATGAGCATTCACTTTCAGGTGGGGCTTGCCGTTCTGGCACTGATCTGGCTGCGTCTCGGTGTCGCAATGCTCGACAAGGCGCCGCTGATCCGGCCTGACCCGCCACGCTGGCAGCAGATGAGCGCGAAACTGGCGCACACATCATGCTGTATGCCGCGATGATCGTCCTGCCGATTTTGGGTATCCTGATGCAGCAGGCACGCGATCGGACAGTGGCGTTGCTCGGAATACCGCTGCCGGTATTCACCGGTGTGGACAAGGAATTCTCCAAGGGGTTGAGGGAGGTGCATGGGACCATCGGCAATGTCGTGATCGGACTGATCGCGGTCCATGCCGCCGCAGCCGTCCGGCATCATTTCAAGCAGCACGACAATACGCATGCAACGCATGCTGGCGCTGCGCGACTGATTTGCTCGTTTCCCCCGGTGCCTGATTGTTCCGCTTCAGCGGCTTAACGGCCACGGCCCGCAGCTTGCGGGTGCAATGAGGAAGGAACTGCAGGCCTGCGCATCAACCGGGCAATATTTCCCTGTTGCTCATCAACCACGACAAGGCACCCAGCGCGCCGAAGAAGATGATGAGGTGCATCCAGGTCCAGAACCAGTAGCGGCGTTCGAGCTTGTTTTGCGGCATGTTGCTGATCAGGAACAGGCGGCCGTCGTTCGGCTGCATCAGGTAGTTGGTGTCAGGCTCGGTGCGTGCAGCGGCCATGCGCTTCGCCGCTTCGCGCCTGGCTTCCTGGCGCGCCAGCATCCATTCCTTCATGTCGATCTGGCCATCGTCGTCGAGATCGAATCTTTGATGCAGGTCGGGCATGTTCAGCTTCCACTCCGCCAGTACGGCATTCATTTCTGCATCGGCATGCAGCTCCACGCTGCTCCCGCCGATGGTGCGGAACTGTCCAATGGCGTACAGCGTATCGATGCTGAGCAGTTTCCATTCGGTAAAGCGAAATTCGCCCTGCTGCCAGGAGTCCTTGTGCATGGTGAGGATCTCTGCCCCGGACGGATCGACCACGCAGCGGCCCGAACTGTCTTCCAGCACGAACGGATCATCGGTTTCTCCGCTGTCCTCGATATGCCATTCGTTCTTGTTGTTCTTGCGCTCGATGCGGTAGCGGTACCAGAGGCAGGGCAGCAGCGTCAGCTTGCTCAGCAGCGGCGGGTCGCCTAGCGGTTTTCCGCGTCCGACAAGTTCGACATAGCCTTGCGCGGCGGAGCCCACGCGCGAAGTCGGCGTGTCGCGCACCAGGCGCAGGCGGCGCAGCGCGGAAATCCAGGCAAACAGGCTGATCACCGTCATTGCGCCGAGTACGCCGAGCCACCCGGTGCGCGATCCTGTCTGCAGGCCGATAATCAGCAGCAGCACCTGTGCGCCCGAAGTGACGAGGTGGGCGTATTCGCGACGCAAGGTCGTCAACATCGCTGTTCACCCGAGTCCTAGCTGAACAGCGATTTCATGTCGACATCGGTCTTTTCCGTGGAGGAGAATTCCAGCAGAGGTTTGTTGGGGAAGCTGAACAGTTTGGCGATCAGCACGGCGGGGAATTGTTCGATCGAGACATTGTTGACGTTGACTGCATCGTTATAGAACTCGCGGCGGTCGGCGATGCCGTTCTCCAGTCCGGTGATGCGCGTTTGCAGTTGCATGAAATTCTCGTTGGCCTTGAGTTCCGGGTAGGCCTCGGCCACGGCGAACAGATTGCCCAGGCTGGCGCGCAGTGCACCTTCAGCGTGTCCCAGGGCGGGAATGTTGTTGCCTTCACGGGCAGTCTGCACCTGCGAGCGCGCGGTGATAACGCGCTGCAATGTTTCCTGCTCGAACTGCTTGTACTGCTTGCACACTTCTACCAGCTTGGGCAATTCGTCATGGCGCTGCTTGAGCAGGACGTCTATGTTGGCCCATGCCTGGGCTACCGCATTTTTCACTTGCACCAGGTTGTTGTACAGGCTGATCCCGTATATCAGCACCACGATCACGATGCCAAGCAATATCAGTCCGCTCATCAGTTTTTCTCCACAAATTCAGTTACGTGAATGAATGGTCTGCAGTGCGCGATAGTCGAATGATCACGCGGCGCCAGCGAGTCGCGTCCGATTTCGACTGCAGGAAGCGGCCGCGCGCGACTCGCAATCAAGCCGCTCAATTGGCATCCCTGGCACACCTGAATCCGAGGTCGATCAACGCGGTATCCGGCTCCCAATGCGTGCGCTTGGCATTGCGGAACATCAGGCTGAGCGAATCATAGTGGCCGGAGCCGGTCATGCCGCCGCGCACCACGCGCTGCACTTTGCCATACAGCTTGTTGTTTGAGGGTGGTGCGCCGGGATAGGCGTCATACCAGTCCGCAACCCATTCGGCCACGTTTGCCGCCATGTCGTAAACGCCATAGACGGATTTATCGCCGGGATAAGATCCAACCGGGGAATAAGGTGCATCAGGATCTTCAGACATCGTGTTGATCTTGCCGGGGTCCCATTCGTTGCCCCATGGAAACTCGAATCCCTCCGGGCCGCGCGCGGCCTTTTCCCATTCCGCTTCGCTCGGCAGGCGCTTGCCTGCCCACAGGCAGTAGTCATTGGCATCGGCCCAGGTCACGCTCGTGACGGGAAACTTGCCGCGCTCGTCCTGGACTTTTATCAATGCGGCAAGCAGCGAATCCCGGTCCATATGAGGCACGTCCATGTCCAGATTGAATTTGAGGGTCGCGACCTCGCGCAAAAACGGCAGGGGCAAGGACGCCAGGTATTGGTCGGTGAAGTTGTAGCCGTTCTTGATCCACGCGAGTGGAAAGGGATGCCTGCTCGCAGTCGTGAAATTGCGGTATTGGCGGTTGGTGACTTCGTACCGGTCCATCTGGAACGCGGGCAGCGTGACTTTGTGGGCCGGATGCTCATCCACATACAGTTTGCCTATGAAGCCGAAGGGATTCAGCGCATTGGCTTCGCGCTCCTTGGTGACATCTTCCTCCTTGTTGCTGCCCATGGTGAACTCTCCCGCCGGGATCGGCACCATGCCATCATCGGCGACAGCTGTTGTAGCCGGCGGTTCGACGGCGCAGGCCATGCTGGTGACCAGACACAAACAAACCGCCAGTCCGGGCAATGATATGATTTTCATACAGGGTACTCCGGTCGCAGAACTCCAGTCATCGGCAATCGTTGCAAATAACTGTGGTTGATCACAGGTGCGGATGAACCGCACCACGAATATTTTCCGCCGTCGGTACAGCGGGGCTGGTCCTCACATCAGACGGATTGCCTGGATGGCTTGTCAGCCTCATTCGCTGGTCATTGGCATCATACCAGCTAACCGGCTTCGTGGGATGACCCGCCTTGCCGGCATGGCAAGCCCTGCAAAAAGACAGCATTGTCATACCGTCGGCGGCGGGTATCCAGCGGCGCGAAAAGCGCCGATGCGTGTTTCGGCAGGATGGCCGTCCCTCGAAACTCGCCACCAGTGTCTCGTTTTCCGGGTCAAGCCCGGAATGACTTTGTGATGCCATTAAATTGCCGGAACAATGGCCCGACAGGGGAGCCTGTGCGATCATGTGGGCTCGACCAGAATCGGTTAATCGGGCATTCTTACGGTTGTTGATGGTGCAAGCAGGGTTAATCAGCTGGGCGTCCAACGTATTTCATTGTCGGAGCAAACATGGCAATCCTGAAGCTGCTGCATGTTCTTTCCATCGTGATCTGGGTGGGCGGGATGTTTTTCGCCTACATGGTATTGCGCCCGAGCGCCGCAGAAATTCTGCAACCGCCGGAGCGCCTGAGGCTTTGGCAAGAGGTGTTCAGCCGGTTTTTCAAGTGGGTATGGCTTGCAGTAATTCTCGCGCTGGCCAGTGGTTTCTACATGATTGTGTTGTACGGCGGCATGGCTCTGGTGCCTCGTTACATTCATGTGATGCTGTTGCTGGGAATTGTGATGACCCTGATATTCATCTACGTGTTCTTCTCCTGTTACCAGCGTCTCAGCCGCATGGTGGAGGTGCAGGAATGGCAGAAAGCCGGGGCGATGCTGGCGAAGATTCGCAAGCTGGTTGCGCTCAATCTGGTCATCGGCTTGCTGACGATAGCCGTAGCGATACTCGGCACCATGGCCTGAACCGGGTCAACTATTTGATCGCGCCCACTGTACGATGCCCGCCGTATCCATTGCTCCCGCCTGGCGCGCGATCTCGCGCCCGCCCCTGAACAGGGCCAGCGTGGGTATGCTGCGGATGTTGAATCGCGCCCCCAGTTCTTGTGCTTCCTCGGTATTCAGCTTGGCCAGCCGCATGCCGGGTTCCAGTTGGGCGGCCGCCTTTACGAAAGCAGGTGCCATCATGCGGCACGGCCCGCACCACGGCGCCCAGAAATCCACCAGCACGGGGATGTCGCTGCGTCCGATATGCTGGACGAAATTCTCGCGCTTGAGTTCCAGCGGATGCGCGTCGAACAATGCCTGCTTGCATTTGCCGCAGGTGGGGTCAGCGCCCAGCTTTACCGAAGGTACGCGGTTCACCGCATCGCAATGCGGGCAGACGATGTGCAGCGAGTCGGTCATGGGGTTCCTTTATTCTTAAAACCAAATAGCCACAGAGAGCACAGAGAGCACAGAGAGCACAGAGAAGATCGGTATCCCATCAAGTCTTCCTGACTCGGCCTTTCGCATTTCTCTGTGATCTCTGTGCTCTCTGTGGCTCGATTTTGACCTTCAGTTGGTTCGGTCATGCACAACAAATGGGGTCGCTTTGCGGAATTTCAAATGCCGCCCAGGGATTTGACCGGACTCGGTGTGGTATCGAGATGGCTGGCCACCTCGCCGTCATGGAACATCCACAAGGAACCGGCTCGCATGGAGATCCAGTCTTCGTTGTCGGTCAGCGGCAGGGTGGCGATCACCGCGACGCGGTCGTTGGGCGTGGTTACTTCGCTGAAATCAATCAGCACATCTTCGTCCTTCAGGTGCGCCACGTTGAACGGCGCGCGGCGAACGATATAGCTCAGCTCGGTGGAGCAGTGCGCGAACAGGCAGTCGCCATTGGACAGCAGGAAATTGAATATGCCGGTGCCGGAGAGCGGGTCGATCAGTTCGTGCAGCGCGGCGAACAAACGGTCTCGATCCGGCATCGCATCGCCGAAGCGCCGGCGCAGGCTTTGCAGCATCCAGCAGAAGATGCGCTCGCTGTCGGTGTTGCCGACCGGCAGGAAGCTGCCGTCAAGCTGCGGCAGGAATTCGGGCAGGTTGCCGTTGTGGGCGTATACCCAGTACTGCCCCCACAATTCGCGCATAAAAGGATGTGTGTTCTCGAGCGAGACCACGCCCTGCGTTGCCTTGCGGATGTGCGCAATGACGTTGAGCGAGCGGATCGGATAGTTGCGCACCAGTGCGGCGATGGGCGATTGCGCCGAGGGCTGCGGGTCGAGGAACAGCCGTACGCCGCGCCCCTCGAAGAAGGCGATGCCCCAGCCGTCGGCGTGCACATCGGTGACGCCGCCGCGCTGCTGGAATCCGGTAAAGGAGAAGCAGATGTCGGTGGGCGTGTTGCAGTTCATTCCCAGTAGCTGGCACATGGGAATACCTCTATAAATCTGCTGCGCAGCCGGATTGCTGCGTCGCGTGTTGCCTCCGACTAACCTGAAGGCAAGTCTCCGCCGCAACTGCGTTGTCGCTCGTGCCTCGCCTGCCAGTCTCGGTATGTCTTGTTACTCGCTCCGAGGCTCCCTGCACTCCGGCTTGCTCGTGACGATTTCTGGAGGTATTCCTTTTCATCCTATAAATCGCATGGACAAATCGATCGCCTGAACATCCTTGGTCAGACTGCCGATCGAAATCCGGTCCACGCCGGTCTCGGCGATGGCGTGCACGGTTTTCATGTCGATGCCGCCGGAAGCCTCAAGCTCGGCATGGCCTTTGGCGAGCATGACTGCGGCACGCACGGAATCGAGATCGAAATTGTCGAGCAGGATCAGCGTGGCACCGGCATCCAGTGCCTCGCGCAACTGATCCAGGTTTTCCACCTCGATCTGGACCGTCATACCGGGCGCCGCGATGCGCGAGGCCTGTTGCAGCGCGGCGCCAAGGCCGCCTGCCGCCAGGATGTGATTCTCCTTGATCAGGATGCCATCGAACAGGCCGAGGCGCTGGTTGTGCCCGCCGCCGACCGCGACCGCATACTTTTGCGCCACGCGCAGGCCAGGTAGCGTCTTGCGCGTGTCCATGATCTTCGCCCCGGTGCCGGCAATCGCGTCCACGTAGCGGCGCGTTTCGGTAGCCGTGGCGGACAGGGTTTGCAGGAAATTCAGCGCAGAACGCTCGGCGGCGAGCAGCGCCCGCGCCTCGCCATGCAACTCGCACAGCGTGTGGCCGGCTGCGGCCACTTCGCCCTCGCGCAAGCGCCAGTGGATCTCGCAATTCGCGTCCAGCGCACGGAAACAGCCCTCGAACCAGAGCGTGCCGCACAGCACCGTGTGCTCGTGCGTGATGACCGTGGCCCGCGCCTGTTCGTGCTCCGGGATCAGCTCGGCGGTGACATCGTTGCCGGCCAGCACCGCGAATCGGCTTGCCGTTCCCCGCTCGCGGGAGATCGTAGCGATGAACGGGCTCAGATCTTCCTCCAGCGCGGACTGGACGTCATGGCGGATCTGCGGGGCGAGGTCGAGGTCAAGCGGCATGATGCATCCTTATGATGATTTTGGATTTTAGCAACAAGTTACCAGATGTTGCCCGGATTGTGTTGGTCCTGATCAGCTTGCAATGGCGACGGCAAGTGTCGAATCAGGCACGTGGCGCAAAAACCGGGCGAGGTCCCTGCATGACACGGTTAAACGGAATACCTGAGCCAACGGCGTTGCTGCAAGCCTTGAAATTTCGCCGGCATCCCCAATTTAGCTGGTAGTCCAATAATTTTCAAAGGAAATGCCATGCGATTCGACAAACTGACCACCAAGTTCCAGCAGGCGCTGTCCGATGCCCAAAGCCTGGCGGTCGGCAACGACAACCAGTTCATCGAGCCGCAGCATTTGCTGCTGGCCTTGCTCAACGATGCCGACAGCGGGGCCGGCTCGCTGCTGGCGCGCGCCGGCGGCAACGTTAACGCATTGAAGGCAGCGCTGAACGATGCCGTGTCACGCTTGCCCAAGGTGGAAAACCACGGCGGCGAGGTTCAGGTCGGACGTGACCTGGGAAATTTGCTGAACCTGACCGACAAGGAAGCGCAGAAACGCGGCGACCAGTTCATCGCCAGCGAAATGTTTCTGCTGGTGCTCACCAATGACAAGGGTGAAACCGGGCGCCTGCTCAAGCAGCATGGCGTGGCGCGTGCGCCGCTGGAGCAGGCGATCAACGCGGTGCGCGGCGGCGAGTCCGTGGGATCCCAGGAAGCCGAAGGCCAGCGCGAATCATTGAAAAAATATTGCATGGATCTCACCGAGCGCGCGCGCCAGGGCAAGCTCGACCCGGTGATCGGGCGCGACGACGAGATCCGCCGCGCCATTCAGGTGCTGCAGCGCCGCACCAAGAACAATCCGGTGCTGATCGGCGAGCCGGGGGTGGGCAAGACCGCCATTGTCGAAGGACTGGCGCAGCGTATCGTCAACGGCGAAGTGCCGGAAACATTGAAAAACAAGAAGGTGCTGTCGCTGGATATGGCCGCACTGCTGGCCGGCGCCAAGTACCGCGGCGAATTCGAGGAACGGTTGAAGGCTGTGCTCAAGGAGATAGCCCAGGAGGAAGGGCGCATCATCGTGTTCATTGATGAGCTGCACACCATGGTCGGCGCGGGCAAGGCTGAAGGCGCGATGGATGCCGGCAACATGCTGAAGCCCGCTCTGGCGCGTGGAGAGCTGCACTGCATCGGCGCGACCACGCTGGACGAATACCGCAAGTACATCGAGAAAGACGCCGCGCTGGAACGACGCTTCCAGAAAGTGCTGGTGGATGAACCGTCGGTGGAATCCACGATCGCCATTCTGCGCGGCCTGCAGGAACGCTACGAGCTGCACCACGGCGTGGACATTACCGACCCGGCCATTGTCGCCGCGGCGGAGTTGTCCAACCGTTACATCACCGATCGCTTCCTGCCGGACAAGGCAATCGACCTGATTGATGAGGCCGCAGCACGCGTGAAAATGGAGATCGACTCCAAGCCCGAAGTGATGGACAAGCTCGAGCGCCGCCTGATCCAGCTCAAGATCGAGCGCGAAGCGGTGAAAAAGGAGAAGGACGAAGGCTCCAGAAAACGCCACGAGCTGATCGAGGACGAGATCAGGAAACTGGAGCGCGAATACGCCGACCTCGAGGAAATCTGGAAAGCGGAGAAGGGTGCGGCGCAGGGCACGGCGAATCTGAAGGAAGAAATGGAGCAGGTGCGTGCCGAGATCGTGCGCCTGCAGCGCGAGGGCAAACTGGAACAGGTGGCCGAGCTGCAGTACGGCAAGCTGCCTCAGCTCGAAGCCAAACTCAAAGAAGCGGCGCAACGCGAGGCCGAGGGCGGGCAGAAGAACAGGCTGCTGCGCACTCATGTCGGCGCGGAAGAGATCGCCGAGGTGGTATCGCGCGCGACCGGTATTCCGGTGTCCAAGATGATGCAGGGGGAGCGCGACAAGCTGCTGCACATGGAAGACAAGCTGCACGAGCGCGTTGTCGGCCAGGATGAAGCGGTGAGATTGGTCAGCGATGCGATCCGCCGCTCGCGCTCCGGCCTGTCCGATCCGAATCGTCCGTATGGATCGTTCCTGTTCCTCGGCCCGACCGGCGTGGGCAAGACAGAATTGTGCAAGGCGCTGGCCGGATTCCTGTTCGATTCCGAGGATCACCTGATCCGCATCGACATGAGCGAGTACATGGAGAAGCATTCCGTCGCGCGCCTGATCGGCGCGCCGCCCGGCTATGTCGGTTATGAAGAAGGTGGCGGCCTGACCGAGGCGGTGCGGCGCAAACCGTATTCGGTGATCCTGCTCGATGAAGTGGAAAAGGCGCACCCCGACGTGTTCAACGTGCTGCTGCAGGCGCTGGACGACGGGCGCATGACCGACGGCCAGGGGCGCACGGTGGACTTCAAGAACACCGTGATCGTGATGACTTCCAACCTTGGCAGCCAGATGATCCAGCAGATGGCCGGCGACGATTACCAGGTCATCAAGCTCGCGGTGATGGGTGAAGTGAAGAGCTACTTCCGTCCGGAGTTCATCAACCGCATAGACGAGGTCGTGGTGTTCCATGCCTTGGACGAAAAGAATATCAAGTCCATCGCGCGCATTCAGCTGCAGTACCTGGAAAAACGCCTGGCACAGATGGAGATGAAGCTCGACATCAGCGAAGAAGCGCTGAAGGAAATCGCCAACGCGGGCTTCGACCCGGTATACGGCGCACGACCGCTGAAGCGCGCGATCCAGGCTCAGTTGGAGAACCCGCTGGCCAAGGCGATACTCGAGGGCCGCTTCGCTGCCAAGGACACGATCAAGGTGGACTGCAAGGGCGGGGTGATGAAGTTCGAAAAAGCCTGAGCCGTTCGTCCTGTGTTTGGCGACAGCGAAGTCGAAGGAAGCTGCAAAAAGAAAGCCCGGCGATGCCGGGCTTTTTTGCATTACGTAATGCCGCTTTAGACATATTTCCTGTTCACATTTACAGAAACCGGAGGTTCAGAATCCGAATTGCTGCCGGCGCGCCGGTTCGGACGCATCCGGGCACTGGCAAGTTTTCGTTCAACTGCCTTTTCGTTCCGCTTTCAGGCGGGAAATTGGCAAAGGTGAAGGGCAACTCCCGCAGCACAAACCAGTCCTTCGAGTCGCTCCCATGCGGTCGTTCAGCATTCGCCATGTCACCATAACGATCAAATCTGATTAAGTAGCTCCTTACCCTCGATTCTGAACCGAGAACTGATACATAGAAATAAACGTATATGGGTTTTCTGCTTCAAATGTGGCCCAGTTGTCAAGATTCGTCTTAGACGGATCATTTCTAAATTGTTCGGCGTATTTATGTATGATGCGAGGTTCGAGCGTGAATCCTATGAAATCCAACGCCAGTTCGTCGATAGCCTGTTTCAGTTCGGGCAGGGTATAGCGATGCTCTTGAACATGAAATATCAGGTCACGGCACTCGCTGAGGCTGAAGAAATCACGAAACATTGTTAGCTGTGTTAACTGAGTGTTTTCCTCCAGCGCCATTATGTCCTGACGTAACCGGCGTATATCCTCTGGCGTAGTCATGTATCCATGCTCCGCAATAAAACTGCGAGCAGCAACTACACTCTGCCTGGCACATTCACTGTATAAGGCAATGTTCATAATGCCACGTGGGCGCAATAACGAGAGCAGGGATTTCCATCCGGCCAGGGGTTCTGCCAGATGGTGCAATACGCCGGAAGACTCGATGAAGTCAAAAGTTCTGCCGATCGAATGAATTTTCATGATGTCGGCTTGGGCATACTCTATATTTTTCAGTCCTAGCTCGTCTGTCTTTCTTTTTGCATAACAAAGGCTAGTCAAACTAAGGTCAATGGCAAGTATTTTTGCATCCCAGAATTTCTGAGCTATTTCGATCGCATGCCGCCCAGTCCCGCATCCGGCGACCAAGATTTCAATCTTGCCGCTGCTATTTCTGAATTTGAACGGTGAGGAAGGAAATTGAGTACGCAGATAATCTTCAACAGTCATGACCTTGATATTAGGATCGGATTTTATCCATCTGGGGTACGGGTTGGCCTCGTACTGTTGTTTTACCAGGAGTGATACACTGTCATCTATAGAAGTGATGCTTGGTATATCGTTCCGATAGGACATTTCTGCCAAAGGCTCTCGCACCTGTTGCGTCAAGAGCGCAACTATGGCTTCAGGCCACGTTTGATCAAGCAGGATTTCAACCGAGGGTATGGAATTCAGCGGAAAATATGCCGCGATTGCAACTAGCCATAGCTCTGGAATGGTCGAATTTGATTCTATGGCGGCAATCAGGCGGTCCCGTAACAATTGAACTTTGATGAATTCTTCATCAGTACGGGCATAAACGTATTCGTTGATATAACATTGTCGAGCAAGCGCACAGAAGAAGCGTAGTATTTTTTCATCCTGCGCACCGGAAACTACAGTCACATTATCTTGCTGGATTTCTTCAGCAATTGCGGCCTCAAGTGCTGCCAGCCTTGCCATAGTCAGAAATTGCTCCAGTCGGATATCCGGAACAGGCGCATTCTCTAACAAACATAGAAGCAAAGTATTTTCGGCAACCATAGCAAGGCCATCACTCTCAAACAAGTCCTTGCTCGCCAATCTTGTGGGCCATGCTATTGAGGCTCGGTCAATGTATTGTTTGATATCCGCACATGACTTGATCAGGTGTGAGCTTGCAAATGCCAATTCCTCCGGCCGCACCCAGGGTTCGGACATGGCCCTAATGACAAGAGGCCGGATATTGGGAAGCCCGTCAATAAGGTTAACATTTCTTGCGCATTGACATAGTCCGATCTTGCTTTCGCGTAGTTCTTTTATCAGAAGTGCACGCGTATAACAGGAAAACGCCTCGGCTATCCTACCCTGTTCAAATAGAGCGTATCCCAGATTATTGTGCGCTGCGGCAAAGTCCGGCTTGAGCGAGATGGCTCGGCTGTAACTAAGGATGGCCTCATTCAGTTTGCCTTGGCCTTCGTAGGCATCCCCAAGACGATAATGCGCCTTTGCGCAACTAGGTTCTATAGCGATGGCTTTTCGATAGCTGCTAACTGCCTCGTCCAGAAAACCCTGTATATGGAGTGTTCGTCCCAAATAGTAGTGCGCCTCCGTCAACTGAGGCTTAAGCGAGAGCCCTATGCGATAATGTTCCGTTGCCTCAATTAATTTGCCTTGAGTTCGGAATGCATTCCCCAAGTTGATGTGTGCTTCGCTATAATCCGATTTGAGCGAAAGTGCCCTGAGATAGCTCTCTACCGCCGCATCTATTTTGCCCTGCGACTGCAATACGTTCCCCAGGTTGTAGTGCATTGAGTGAGTTGGATGCACGGAAATAGCTTTGCTAATCAGTTCTACTGCAATCGTGTTCTCTCCATTGTGATGTGCTAATAGCCCAAGGAAGTGTAGTGCCTCCGGATGGTCCGGCGATAATTGGAGTACTTCGCGGTAGATGGCTTCTGCCTGGGCCAATCGTCCCGCCCGGTGGTGCTCAATGGCAGTCTGCATGGCTTGGGGTACAGACAACTTCACGACGCGCCCCTGGTCGCCAATACTTCTTCAAGTGGAGAATAGCATGGCTTATCTATTCTGCCGCAACCAGAAAGGTAGGAACCAATACGGGTGGAAACACTCATGATGATGAGTGGTTGAATCAAGACACTGAGCTTCTGCCAAGCCACATATTGAGAGAATATTTGCATAATACGTGATTGCATCATACTGCATGAACTCCGAAGGATGCGTTGATCCCGGCTACTGGCAGCAGGCGGTCTATATCCTGTGACATTATGCGGCCGAGCGGCATTGTAGTTCTCCAATCGATTCTCCATTGCTTGTCTCTCCTTGAGACCACAGAGGGAATCCCCGTACATTATTTATTCCGCCGCTCATGCATTGGAGAGGATGCTCGACATCCATTTATTCCTTCCACTGCATGCCTCGGTCATTATCGCCATCGAAATGACGGACAGCTTCTGGCATATTGCTGGCTCTCGCCAGTATCCGCTTTAGGGCAGTTCAATCTTCCGGCTAAGCGTTCTTAAATTAATTTTGAGTCCCTTAAGTTTATTCTGCCAGACTGGCCAGGATGCCGACGGCCAACTCAAATGGTATCGAGTGACCGGATTGCCAGCGATTATTTGTTTGCGCTCGCAATGGTGATCAAGGTAATTTCGGGCGCGGCAAACAGGCGTATCGGCGGTCCCCAGGTGCCGGCTCCGCGGTTGACATACAACCGTCGCCCATCACCCAGTTCGGTGAGGCCGGTATCCACGCCATAGGCCAGCTTGGCCAGATAGACGAACGGAAATATCTGCCCGCCATGGATGTGCCCGGAGAGCTGCAGATCGAACGGGATGTCGCTATCGACCACTGGCTGGTGCTTGAGCAGGATGATGAAGTCATTCGTGGCGACCGAGGCGAGAGTCTTTCCGGCATCCAGTCCGGTTTGCTGTCCTGAACGGGTGGCAGCGGGATCATCGACACCGACCAGCATGATGCCGCCTGCCTCGGCCGATTCGTCCCTCAACACAGTGAACCCTGCGCTGTGCAGGAAACGCAGGGAGTTGTCCAATCCGGCATACACTTCGTGATTGCCGGTGACGGCGTATGCACCGAGTGGCGGCGCGTAGGATCGGAAGTGCCGGGCAAGCGCATCCAGGTTGTTTCCCTGACCATCGATGATGTCGCCGGTCGCCACCAGGAGGTCGGGCTGTAACGCGCGCAGTCTGGCGGTGACGCGTTCGAGAAATGCATCGCCCAGCATGATGCCGAGGTGCAGGTCGGAAATCTGCGCGATGGTCACGCGTCCGGCAGCAAGCTTGGGCGTGGTGATGTTTACATATTCAACCCGTATCTGTCGCGCTTCGATATATCCGTAGCCCAGCATGCCGATTGCGAGCAGGCCGGTGGCTGCGAACGATATTGCACTGTTCAGCGGCCAATTGAATTTCAGCAGCGTGGCGAAAAACTGGCCCAGGTCGAATACCAGGCCGATGCAAAAGAACAGAAACAGGAATCCCATCCAGGTGTAGCTTACCCAGGCGGCGACAGTTGCGAGATGCCAGCCTTGCCGTTCCAGGTACCAGACCAGCAACGGGGACAAGGTCATGGCAATTCCCACAAATGACAGCGCGAGCGCCAAACCGAACGAATGGGGCAAGGCCATCCACACCTTGCCAAGCGCATAGAGGTGCAGGGAACCGTAAATGAGGAACGCCGCACTCAGGAAAGTCAGCATGCCAGGTTCCTTGGTGGACAGGGCAATATTCTACGCGAGCCGCGCCGCTCCGGCAGCAGGTGGCGGGTGAGTTCGGTGTACTGGACGAGAAGCGGATCAAATCCGCCGCGCATCCCATTCCAATCATGCGATTGAGATTCACCACTTGGCGAAAACCGCCCGCTCAAGACAGTTATCCGACCGCCAGCCGGCGACATGTCGACGATTTCGCCTGTTCAATGGCTGCGCAGATGAGTATCAAGAAAGGCGATGGTGCGTTGCCAAGCCAGCTTTGCGGCGGCCTCGTCATAGCGGGGTGTGGTGTCGTTGTTGAAGCCGTGCTGCACACCTGGGTAGACGAACGCCTGATAGCTGACGCCTGCAGCCTTCAGCGCGGCCTCATACTTTGGCCATCCGCCTGTGATGCGCTCGTCTTTCTCGGCAAAGTGCAACAACAGCGGTGCCTTTATCCTGGCTGCATCCTCATCTGACGGCTGCGCCCCGTAATAGGACACGGCCGCGTCCAGTTCGGGAAGCCGCGTCGCCAGAAGATTGGCGACGCCGCCGCCGTAGCAGAATCCCACGACGCCAACCTTTCCATTTCCTTGCGGCAGCTTTTTCAAGACACTGAACGCAGCCACAAAATCCTCCTTGGTCCTGGCCTGGTCAAGCGTGGCAAAGAGTGCGCGCGCCTCGTCTTCATCCCCCGGGTAGCCGCCCAATGGAAACAGCGCATCCGGTGCAAAGGCGATAAAATCGTTCAGCGCCAGGCGGCGAGCGATATCTTCTATATGCGGATTAAGCCCGCGATTCTCGTGCGCCACCAGCACCGCCGGCAATTTGCCATTGGATTTGACGGGCTGCACAAGGTAGCCACGCATTTTGCCGTAGCCCCGCGGCGATGAATACCCCAGGTAGCTTGCCACGATGCGCGGATCATTGCCGGCGACCTGTTGCGCTTGCGCAAAGCGCGGATTCAGCGCATCGAGCAGGCCCGCAGCGGTGACGCCAATCGCAAACTGTGCGGCTGATTGCAAAAACTCGCGGCGGGAAATATCGCCATGCACATACTGGTCGAATAGCTTCAAAACTTCCGGATCAAAATCATCCGCAGTCTTACGTTTCGCGCTCATAATGAGTCCTTGAATAAAACCGGGGCGGGCTGACACTTTTCAGTCTCGTCATCTGTCGGCGGCTGGCGCAAATGATACCTGCTATCATCAAAACGTAGTGCCACATGACGGTCATTCGCGACGCGCGCGGCAACCGACCCAAATTCGTGCTTCGGATCGCTGCGAAGCACCCATTCAGCAACTCCATTGCGCCACCTTCGCCTGCACTGAACTTTCGATGAATACGTAGTTGCACTTATACCGTTGCCAACCATAAAGCGATAGCATCACCATGGGGCGGATACGAACCCGATACCAGCTTTATCACGGTTTGAAAGGATGCCATGCAAATTCAAGTTCCGCACTTCAAATACCACTCAAAAGACCCCGCACAAAGGCACTTTGGGTTCATTGATCTTGAAGGGGATGTGATCTGCTGGATTGATGACCTGGAAGACTTCTACCAGGCATTTGGGTATAGCAGTGAAATGCGAAAATGGGGTGTGTTGCCTGACGAATTCATGTGGGAAGAATATTTCAGTGGCAGTGAGGAAGAATCTGCTGCCTGTTTTCAGGTTCATCTTATCGAGTATCTTTTCAAGCACTCTGCATCATTCAGGAAGGAATACGAACATATGTATGAACACTGGATTGCTGCGCTAAATGTGGAAATATCGTCATGCGGCAAAGAGTGCAGTACATGCAGCGACACCCGTGGAGAAAAATACACTTCAGGTGCTCATTCCAGAAGACACAATTGAAGCCTTCGATGCATGCATCATGTCCAGGCCAGTCCGGCCCAATCAGGAAATGTTCGACTCAGTCCGGTCGCGATAAGCGGATATTCGGCAACCACCCAAATACAATCCGCGATCAGCCCTGTTTCAGCAGCGCCTCAAACTGTGCAATCGGCACCGGCTTGCCGAACAGGTACCCCTGGTAATGGTTGCAGCCATAGAACTGGAGCACTTGTTGTTGCGCTTTCGTTTCAACGCCCTCGGCAATGACGTCCAGTTTCAGGCTATTTGCCATGGCAATGATAGTCTGCAAAATCGAGCTGTCGCCGTCAACCATGCCCATATCCCTTACAAATGACTGGTCAATCTTGAGTTGATCGATTGGCAGCTGTCTGAGGTATTGCAGGGACGAATAGCCGGTCCCGAAGTCGTCCAGTGAAAACTGCACGCCAATCTTCTTCAACGCGTTCATGGTTACAATGATCTTTTCGATGTTCTCCACCAACATGCTTTCGGTAAGCTCCAGTTTGAGAAATCTCGGGTTGATGCCGTAGCGTTGTATCGTGGCTTCCACTTGAGCCACAAAATCAACCTGGTGGAATTGCCTGGCACTCACGTTCACCGCCAGAACCAGGTCATGCTGCGCAACGGGTTCTTGCTGCCATGCTTTGATCTGGGCGCAAGCCGTATCCAGCACCCATTGCCCGATGGGCAATATCAATCCTGACTCTTCCGCCAGCGGAATGAATTGCATGGGCGATACAAACCCTCGTTTGGGGTGTATCCACCGGATCAAAGCCTCGGCTCCCAATGGACGGTTCAAGTTGTCCACCTGTATCTGGTAATGCAATTGAAACTGTTGCCGCTCGATGGCTTGGCGCAGTTCGTCTTCCATGGAAACTCGTGCCGAGATGCTCGTCTGCATCAGCGGGTCGAAAAAACGCAGGGTGTTGCGGCCGGCTTTCTTGGCCTGATACATGGCAATGTCGGCTTGCTTCATCAGTTCATCCGTCGACTGCTGATGGGCATTGAACAGGGTGGCGCCGATGCTGGCGGTGCAGTGATGCAAATGTGCGGCAAGCCGATAGGGCTGATTGATCTCGGCGAGAATCTTTTCGCCGATGGCTTCCGTCTGTGCTGCCGCCTCAACGGGCTGCGTACTCAGGTCCAGCAACATCACCACGAATTCATCGCCGCCCAAGCGGGCAACAGTGTCGCCTTCACGGATGCAGGTCTTCAGGCGTTGCGCGACTTGTTGCAGCAGCAGGTCACCGATGTCATGGCCAAGCGTGTCATTGAGGTTCTTGAAGTTGTCCAGGTCGATGAACAACAGCGAACCTCTCCGATTGCTGCGCGCGCTGGCGGCCAATGCCTGGTTGAGTCGATCCAGGAGAAGCAGCCGGTTCGGCAAGTCGGTGAGGTGGTCGTAGAATGCAAGATGCAGCATCTTGTCTTGTGTCGCCTTGCGTTCCGTAATGTCGGTGTGCGACCCGACATAATGCGTGACGACCCCGTTGTTGCCTTTGACCGCGGAGATAGTGAGCCATTTCGGATAAACATCGCCATTTTTGCGACGATCCCAGATTTCTCCTTGCCACATGCCTGTGCGATGGAGGGATTCCCACATTGAACGGTAGAAGTCTGCGTCATGGCGTTCGGATTTGAGTATGCGTGGCGTCTGTCCCACGGCTTCCTCGGCCGTATAACCAGTGCTTTCGGTAAAGGCCTTATTGACCCGCAGAATCACGCCATTGGCATCGGTGATCATCAGGCTGTCCGGCGATTCGAAGGCGGTGGCGGATATGCGAAGGTCTGCCTCGCTTTCATTCAGTGCGTCTTCGGTAGCGCGTATTCGCGTGATGATAGGCCAGGAAATACCAACACCGAGCGACACAAACAGAAGCGCGAGGGCATCGGTGAGATAGCGCGACACATTGTTGGCCCATCTGGACGCGCTGGAAAGGGTGGCGGAAAAAAGATTTTCCTGTTCGGTTAAGCGCTGGTTAATCTTATCCAGCCTGATAACCAGGGCGCGAACATCATCAAACTTGATGCCTGCAGAGGTTATGCCGACATGCAATTTTTCGGCCTCACTGTTCAATTCAGCAATAAGCTGATCACCATTGGTCCAGTATCCAATCGCTTCGGCCATGTATGCGATATGCTGGAAGCGAAGGAAGAAGCTGATCATGTATTCGACATCCTCCGGATGATTGCCCCCCTGGAGAAAACCTTCCCGGGCAACATCCAGATCGGGGCTGTGTTTCTGCAATTCGATGCGGGCCTTCAGGTCACCCAGCGGCACCCGAATAAATCCGCGGAATGATTTATAGTCACCCTCGTTGTGGGATATGGCGTAGTGCTCAAGACTGCGGGTGGCGTCCTTCTGCGCCTTTGCCCACAACCCTTCGGCGCCGACATAGGCGCGGACAGCGATCAAGGCATCCATTTGAACCTGTATCAGCAGGATCAGGGAAATGATAAGCGCGACGAACAGGGCAATGATGAAGTAGACCCTGGTGACCGTGCTGGTGCGGGATAGCGTTTCTTCAGCCATGCGGAAGCTGCATGAATATTATCGCTGCTGACGCAGCAGTCGAAATGCGCGTCAAGAACAGCGCTGAAGCACACGACCCCAAGACCGCAACAACGATGCACCCGAATACTGCCCGCGCCGGGTCATGGTTCCTGGCGCAGGGTACGCCGCTTGCAAATGACGAGAGGACATGATGAATTGGGTTCCGCATCGGCATCGGCTTGAAGTTCCCTCAAGAACTCGTCTTTCCTCGGAGAAAATTGTGATAACTGTATTCTATCTTGTTGAATGATGCGCCGGCCGTCAAGTGAGCGCATCGGTAGATTTGCCAAATATCGAGTGTATCGCGCTCCGCAATGGGACAGGTTTGATTGTCGCCAGGAGCACTCGCCTGATTTCCACATCGACCGTCTGTGACGCCGAGCAGAACTGCCCGCGGCAAATCCGGCTGCATACGACGCCGCTCGTGGCCCGGCCTTTCCAGCGAAACAGCAACTTGATTCAGACAAGGCCTGCTAACTCAAGTCGCTGCTGTTGCAGCTAACGTTTGGCCGCTTTGGGCCGATTCTGTTGATAGTCACCGCTTAGAGCCCACGGATCGCATGGAATGCTTTACAATTGGTCAACATCACCGTTCATTATGATGGTTTGATGAACCCAAAAACTTCTTGCGCGAACGATGCTGAGAAAGTCTTGCAACACGTCTTGTCAATACCCGTGTTTTGCGGGTCGGATTCAACATTTCACAATTTGGAACTGGATGCTGCTGTTAAGAAATGTCCGGTTGTGCCGGCAATTGATATGGCATGAGGCCGCTGCAGGCGGTTTGGATTGATAGTCTTGCAACTTATGCGTAACAATGCCGTCACGTAAGCTGACATTTTGGCCGACCAATAGACTTTGAACTGAATGAGCTACGACGTCTACATTGCCCTGGATGGATTTAAGGAAACACCCATTTCTCCCGAAGCCTGGCTGTCAGCGGCCAGACAATGCCATGATCTGGATGTCGTAGAAGAAGTGGATCGACAGGGCACGACAGGCCACCATGTGACACTCAAAGCCGACAAGCACGCCCGGATGGATCTTGGCCCATATGGGATGGTTTACGCCCAGAATCCGTCAAGGGAACTGATCGTGGCTATGTTCAACCTTGCCAGCGTACTTCGCGCCGGGGTCTATAGCGAAAGGCTGAACAGGTACGACTCGGTCGAAGATTGGGAACGGCGTACACGAATCTATCGCCAGTCGCAGGATAATCGCCGAGCGAGGCACCGAAAAAAACGCCGATTGCGCATTGTTCGCGGGATAGCGTTTGCTGCCCTATTGGCGGCAGTTGGCTGGCTGATGGTAGAACTCATCCTGTACATATTTTCAGTGACCGCTACAAAGTAAGCAGTCTACCAGCGCATGTTCCGTCGCGAGCCAGGACAGAACGCTCGCGATTGTATTTGCATCTGGATGGCGGCAGCAAATTCCAGCCCGCAAGATGAGACCAACTTGTGTTGGGACCGTCAGTCGCTGATAACCTCTGCGGGTGCCGGCGCGTGCAGACTTGCGGCGGCGCGCAGCGTGAGTATCAGCGGCACTTCGAGCCTTTCGCTATTGATCTTCTCTGCCGTCAGCAGCTCGAGGCGCTGCGCCGGAACGCCGGCATCCTTCAGGGCGGAGGCTGCGATTTTGCCACGCGCTGTCGCCAGCGCCTGCAGGCGCTCGTCGCCCACCGCGATTGCGTTGCGCAGGCGTTCAAACAGGATTGCATGGAAATCGGCGCCCTTCAGTTGACTCAGTTCCTGCGCATTAAGAGTTCTTGCTTTGCGGAACAGACCGGATAGCCGGGAAATCACTTTGCCAACGGTGCTTTCCTCGAGCTGGCCCGGATTGGCCTGACGGAAACCTTGCTTGAGGCTGGCCAGTTCGTCGCTGCCAAAACGTTTCGAGTACAATTTTTCCAGTGCCGCTTGCACCTTTGGCTGCCGTGTGGAGATCGGGCCGGGATCGGTGTCGACATCGACCGGCTGGCCGCTCTGTGTGGCCACGGCGCGGCGCAAGTCAAGGTCCTGCAGCGCCACCCGGTCGGTCTCGGCATAGGTGCCTTGCAGCGCCAGCGATAGCCCGGGCCGCTTGGCGAGGATGCCGGCGAGCCGCACCAGTTTCTCCCGCTCCGGCGGCGTAAGTTGCGCGGCGCCTGCCTCGAATGCGATGTTGTCGAATTTCTCGTCACTGCCGAATAGTGCGCCGAGCGCGCGGAATGGCGCGGTCACTATTTTGGTCAGCACACTGACGATCGCCTTCCATATGATCCTGCCATAGCTGAACTGGGGATCGTCCAGGCTGCCGGACACCGGCAGGCCAAGGTCGATGCGGCCATCGGAATCCTGCAGGATGGCGATGGCAAAATCCAGCGGCAGGTTGGTGGCTTGCGGACTTTCCACTCGCTCGCCCAGCGTCAATTGATTCATGACAACCTGATTTTCTCCCTGCAGCTGGCGCTGCTTGATCTTGTATTCGAGGTCGAGAGAAAGCTTGCCGGAATTGATCCGGCGGCCGGCAAACGTGGCCGAGTAGGGAGTCAGGCGGGTCATTTCGATATTGCGGAAGACGACCTTCAGGTCCATGAAGTCGGTCGGATTGAAAAGGTCGATCTGGCCTGCCGCCCGTGCAAGGCCGTAATCGTCCACCTGTCCGTCCAGTTCCAGTTGGCCAGAAGAGCCGGGACGCGAGGAGAGTCCCGTGACAACGCCATGCAGATCGTGGATGCGGGTGCCGAAAGGCAGGGCCAGCGAATAGTCGGCGAAGTCCAGGCTGCTGCGGCCGACGCGCAGCCGGTCGATGTCAACCACGAACGGCGGCGCTGTTTCTGCCGCTGCAGTCAAAGCCTGAGCGGCAGCCGGCTTAGACTCGGCATCCGTCGCGGATTGCCGCAGAACGCGCTTGATGCTGACCGACTTGTCCTTGTAGATGACCAGCTTGGTATCGAGGCCGGCAAGCGTGAGTTTGCCGATGTCGAGTCTCTTCGGTGTGACCGTAAACGCGCGACTGCCAAGGGATTTCCATGAGAGAAAGGAATTGCCCGTGTCGGCTTCGACCAGGCGCAGGTCGCGCAGGGCGAAGTTGCCGTTATAGCTGGCTCCCTTTGCGCCATATTTGGCATGGCCTTCGCTGGATATCTGTCCCTGCGCCAGTTTCAGATTGGCGACCGCGGACAGGTAGGGCTGTGCCGGGGCAAGCGCGAGCGCCGTGAGTTTTACCCGGATATCCGCTGCCGGTGCGGCCGGGACAAGGTTGCCTTCCGCCTCGAAGTTGCCGCCGTCGCGCGACTTGAAGGAAGACCGCAGCGGCACTGGCACCGTCCAGTCATCGCTGATCCCGGTCATGCTGACTGCGATGTCCTCGAGCGCGAGGTCCGCTGCCGGCGCAACGCTCTCATCGCGGAAGCCCAGGCTGAAGCCGCTCAGTTCCAGCTTCTCCACCCGATATCGCCAGTCCGGTTCAGTAACGGCACGGGAAGGCTCGATTTCTGTTTCCGGTTTGGCCGGAGGCGGCAAGGAGACCGACTGCATTGCCTGCAGGATATCGATGCGGCGCTGTGCGTCACGCTTGATCCGCGCACGGCCATCCTTGAATACGATGCGGCCCAACGTCACCTGTTGGGCCGCAAGGTCGACGCGGGTGTCCTCAAGGTCGAGGTTCTCAAGTTCGAGCGCATCGAGTTCATCGCTCTCGCCAGGTTGCAGGTCAAGCCTGCCGCCGCCCAGACTGAGCATGCCGAGAGCGAGAGTGTCCTTGGCCAGGTCGTAGCTGCCTTCCTTTGCTTCGATGGCGTCGATCGCAACAGCTGGCCCGGAACCCTGTTTCCCGTGTAACCTGAGGCCGGTTATCTTGGCCGCCATGTTCTTCAGGATCAGGTCCGCCTTGCCGTCGGCATAGCCGAATTGGTAATTTGCCGACACGCCGGCGATCCCGGCGGGCGGCGCGATCGGCAACATCTCCCTGAAATAGGTCGCCAGACGGGCGAGGTCCACATTCTTGATGCTGAAATTTCCGGTCATCGCCAGCGGGTCCAGAGTGGCTTCGCCTTGCCAGGATATGCGCGCGCCGAATACCGTCCGGGCCGAGATGACGTAACGCCCCTTGTCGTTCGGCAGCGTCGATATTTCATTCAGTTCCAGATTCATCGGTTCGATGCGGGTGGCAAAGGCGGGCGTAATACGCTGATCGGCAAAATCCAGGCGGGCACCAGCCAGTTCAAAGTGATGGATATCGATCCGGGGCAGGGACGCATTCGCGGAGGGCTCCTTGTTTTTCGCCGCATCGATCAATACAGACCAGTTGTTGCGGCCTCCCTGATGCAGTTCCACCGTGGTTTCCAGTCCATCGAGGCGGATGCCGTCGAACACGAATGCTCTGCGAAACACGCTGGCGATGGACAGGTCCACAATCAGTTCGCGAAATGCCAGCAGCGGCTTGCCATCGGGCCGTAACAGACGCAAGCCGGTCAGGCGCATGGTGTTCGTGAATGGATTGATCTCGGGCCGGTTCATCACAAGGTGGTGGCCCGCCTTCCCGGCAACGAATTTTTCGGCCTGGGTTTGGATGATCCGCGGCAGTGCGAGCCAGGCAAACAGCAGATAGGTGACAGCGATCCCGGCCAAGGTCAGCGTCAGGGTCTTGCGGGAGGGTAGTCGAAGAGACATGCTCGATATCGGAATAGGCCGTGCCGAAAGATTGTAGCCCGAGCGCACTAAATCGCCTAGAGCCTTGGTCTATTGAGACGGGTCACGCAGAAACCATGCGGACGGCCCGAGGTGATACTTGTTCTTCAGGCCTACCGTTCCTGTGCGGTGGCGGCGTGAAGATACCACCAGCATGCGTGTGGAATGTGCTCACGGCCGGAAAACTCAATTCCCGTATCCGGTTCAAACCTGCGCACTCCGATCATCAATCGCCCTGGCGGCCGTGCTTTTCCAGCTTTGCCAGCCATTTCTTTACGGACTCGGGATCCAGGTTTTCTGACATGCCGATCAATGTCTCGTTTACCGGCGCGACGCCGACAAAGCCGAGAATATTGCGCTCAAGCGACTTGACGCTGTGCGCGCGAAAGTACCAGCGACACATCAATGCCGGCATGCCCATGGCAACGACCACGCGCGCCGAGCGGCCGGCGAGCGCCTTTTGGGCCAGCGGATTCTTGCCGTCAAGCGATAATGCAAAGCCCGGGCGCGCCACTTGCTCGAGAAAGCCCTTGAGCAATGCAGGCATGTCGCCCAGCCAAAGCGGGAAGAACAGCGGCAAGTGTTTGGTCCATTTAATATCGTTCTTCGCCTGTTCCAGCGTGCGGGGGCAAGACACCCTTTTCCCATTCTTGCTGGCTGCGCAACAGGGGGAAGTCGAGGGTGCCCACGTTGATGCGCCTGATCAGGTGGCCGCCCAACGTCGCGCCCTGCGCGTACGCGTCTTCCAGCACATGGCACAAGTGGCGCCGGCTTGCATCCGGATGTCCCTGGATAAGCAGAATGTGCTTGCTCATGGCTTGTCTTGAACAAGAGGTTGGCCACCACATGTATATTTCCGGCACAGGATAGCGTAGGCCATGCGACATGCGCATGACGACACGGATCAACCGACATCAGGTGTCCCGCAAGCCGGCAAACGGGATGAACACGGCAGCCGTCAGATGTTTGATTGACGAGCCAAGCCATTCAAATTACGCTTCAACGCCCCGGGACCCGCAGGCGGTTCCGTCAGCATAGAGAGGAGAACGAACATGGCTTATGGAATCGTGCATCATTTTCCTGGCGGTACGAAGCAGCAGTACGAGGCATCACTCGCTTCCGTGCATCCGGGCTCAGACGGCTTGCCGAAAGGCCAGATATTCCATGCGGCCGGCCCGTCCAAAGGCGGCTGGACGATCGTGGCAATCCATGATTCCCGGGAAAGCTGGGAGCGGTTCCGCGACGACATCCTGATGCCCAAAATGCAGCAGGGCATCAAAGGCGGGTTCACGTCGCCTCCGCAGGAGACGGTCTTTGACGTCTACAAGCTCCTGCCTTAACCGCCGCAAACTTTTCCAGCTTGCCGGCGCAAGGTCGCGAACAGACACTGCGCTGTCGATATAGCGTCCGTGCAACGAGCACGGGCGATCCGGCTCGTTCGTCATCAGAATCCCGCCGGACTCAATCCGCGAGCACGGTGGATTGAAGGAATACATCGACGCCGTTGGCGGGCGCGATCGCCGCAGCGGGAATGTTTATCTTGTTGCGCCAATCCTTGACGGCCTGCCGTTTTGACGCACCCGTTACCAGGAACATGACCTGCCGCGCCCCGCTCAGCCGATGCGCGCTGAGCGAGACGCGGTCGGGCGGCGGCTTGGGGGCATTGCGCACCGGCAGTGCGTCGGGAGAGTCGGGTGCGCTGCCCCAATTCTGGCCGGGAAACAGGCTGGCAGTGTGGCCATCTTCGCCCAGCCCGAGCAGCACCAGGTCAAACAGTCCAATTCCTTGCAGCGTCTGCGCGTAATCGGCGGCGGCGGCTTCTGCGCCGCTCTCCGCATGGATCGGATGGATCTGCCCGCGCGGAATCGGGACGTGATTCAGCCAGGCCAATTCGGCCATGCGGCTGTTGCGATCTGCATGCTCGGGCGGCAGGCAGCGTTCGTCGCCAAAATACACGTGCCATGCGGCCCAGTCGGCATCGGCATTGCGCAATCGTTCATAGATCTTGCGCGGCGTGGTGCCGCCGGCCAGCGCGATGCGAAATACACCGCGCTCGGTGATGGCTTGGCGCGCGGCATCAAGTATTGCCCGCATTGTCAACCGTTCCAGTTCGGCGGCTGTTGTATATGTGTGCCAGCGAAATGGCGGCTTCCCGTTTAATAAAGGCATAAGGGTTGTGCAGTAGTATCATTGCGAAGTTTGATTCTAACTGTTGTCGCAGGCGCGTTCGGCAACTTTCTTTTCAGGAGTGGATATGCGGTTGGCAATGATAGGTTTGGGCAAGATGGGCGGCAACATGGTGCGCAGGTTGCGCCGTGGCGGAATCGAGGTGGTGGGTTATGACCGCTCCGCGCAGACGGTGGCGCAACTGGCCTCTGAAGCGGGCATGATTGCAGCGGCATCGGTCGAGGATGCGGTCGCGCAACTGACCGGTCCGCGCATCGTGTGGCTGATGCTGCCGAGTGGAGATCCGACCGAGCAGCAGGTCCGCGCGCTGGCGCCACTGTTGACCAAGGGTGACATCGTCGTCGATGGCGGCAATTCGAATTACCACGACGGCCAGCGCCGCGGCGCATGGCTGGGCGAGCAGGGTATCGGCTTCATGGACGCGGGCACCTCGGGAGGAATCTGGGGGCTGGAGAACGGCTACTGCCTGATGGTCGGCGCGGCGCCGCAAGTGGCGCAGACGATGACGCCGATCCTGCAGGCGCTGGCGCCGGCGGCGGATCGTGGCTGGGCGCATGTGGGGCCGGTCGGCTCGGGACATTTCACCAAGATGATCCATAACGGCATCGAGTACGGCATGATGCAGGCGTTCGCCGAGGGGCTGGAGTTGCTGCGCGGCAAGCAGGAGTTCAATCTCGACCTGGCGCAGATCACCGAGTTGTGGCGGCATAGTTCGGTGGTGCGCAGCTGGCTGCTGGATCTGACCGCGGAAGCCCTGCACGCCGACCAGAAACTGGATGCCGTGGCACCCTTTGTTTCGGATTCGGGGGAAGGCCGCTGGACCGCGATCGAGGCGGTGGAGCAGGGTGTGGCAGCGCCGGTGCTGACGCTGGCCCTGCAGATGCGCTTCGCCAGCCAGAACGAGGCCGGCTACGGCTACCGCCTGCTGTCCACCATGCGCAATGCCTTCGGTGGCCATGCCGTCAGGCACACGGGCGGAAAATGATGAAGACTCTGGAGCCATGCACCCTGGTGATATTCGGCGCGGGGGGCAATCTGAGCAGCCACAAGCTGATTCCGTCCCTGTTCCGTTTGGAGATGGTCAAGCGCCTGCCGCAGCGGATGGCGATACTGGGGTGTGATATCTCGCACCGGTCGCGCGATGAATGGAAGAATTCAGTCGCCGAGACATTGCGGGCTTGCCATGCGCAGGGCGTGGATGAAAGCGCATTGCAGCGTTTTTGCGCGCGTTTGTATTATTTTGCCACGCCGCTCGGCGATGGCGCGATTTACCAGCGCCTGCAGCAATTTCTGGATGGCAATCCGGATTTTCCGCCCAACATGATGTACTACATGGCAGTGCGCCCTGCCGAGTTCCCGAAGATTGTGGAAAGCCTCGGCGGGGTCGGACTGCTCAAGGAAAAGAACGGCTGGCGCCGCATCGTCATTGAAAAGCCGTTTGGCTACGATCTGCTCAGCGCGCAGACTCTGCAAGGCGGTTTGTACAAGCATCTGAACGAGTCACAGATATACCGCATCGACCATTATCTTGGCAAGGGCACGGTGCAGAACGTGATGGTGTTCCGCTTTGCCAACATCCTGCTGGAACCGCTGTGGAACAACCATTACATCGACCATGTCCAGATCACCCATTCTGAAACACTTGGCATCGAGGGGCGCGCGGAATACTACGAAGGGTCGGGTGCACTGCGCGACATGATCCAGAGCCATCTGCTGCAACTGCTCGCGCTGGTGGCGATGGAGCCGCCGGTGACCATGACTGCAGAGCATCTGCGCGACGAGAAAGTGAAGGTACTGAAAGCGATCCGCCCGATCACCCAGAACTCGGTGCATGCACACGCCTTTCGCGGCCAGTATTCCAGCGGCACGGTTGACGGCAAGACCGTTCCCGGCTATCTGGAAGAACCGGGCGTGGCAGCGGACAGCGCCACGGAGACCTACGCGGCGCTGAAACTGTTTGTGGACAACTGGCGTTGGGCCGGGGTGCCGTTCTACCTGCGCACCGGCAAGCGCATGGCGGAAGGCAGTTCGGCCATTTGCATCCGCTTCAAAAGTCCGCCGCAGGATCTGCTGCGCCACGTGCGCCACGGTCCGTCACAGCCAAACTGGATCATGCTCGGCATCCAGCCCAACGACTGCATGAAGATGGAATTGCAGGTGAAGGTGCCCGGGCTGGACATGCATACGCGCACGATCAGCCTGGATGCGACCTACCGCAAGGGCAGCGAAGAAGACTACGATGCGTACGAAGGGCTGCTGCTGGATGTGATGCAGGGCGACCATTCGCTGTTTTTGCGCATCGACGAAGTGGAAGCGGCATGGCGCGTGGTCGATCCGATCATCAAGGTCTGGGCAATGGAGCGTGACTTCATCAACAGTTACCAGGCCGGCACCTGGGGGCCGCGCGGCACCTACCGCCTGTTTGACCGCGACGACCAGTTCTGGCGCCACTCGCTGAACCCGGATGGTGCGGACTTGCGGGCGTATTGAGCCTGACTTGCGCGGCGGCAGCTTTTACCTGATGGCGGCCGGCCAATTTGTCGCGCTACGCGCGTCTTGATATTGCGGCATATTCAGGAAGTCCATATTCCTTCTGTTCCGCATCGGAGCATCAATGTTTGTCCGCGGGGTTTGTTCCGGTTTGTTGCATGGTTCGGGCGCTTCGTTATATGCTGAAACGACTGGTGGGCGATTGGCAACGCAAGATCGATGGCTTACCGGTATTATCCGGTTTCTTTTCAACCAGCAGGAGGATTGACCCATGACCCAACATGTCAGGAAATTTGCAGGCGTTCTTCTATCCACGACATTCCTGATGCTGGGCAGCACGGATGCCTTGGCCGGTGTACCTGTTTCGATTATTCAGTCCATTCCCACCATGTCTGAGGCCATGCTGGTTGTGCTCGCCCTGCTGGTCCTGGTGCTGGCTTTCCGCGCACTTCGCGCTCGCTCTGGTGACCAGTGATCCACCCCACTCCCGGTTTGGGGATGTTGCATTGGGCAGAATACGCGGAAAGGCTGTCAGACAGAACGCCGGGCAATCGGCGGCCGTTTTTTTCAGCAACTCGATCGACGCACGTATTGCCGAAGTCAGTTTGGCAGGCATCAAATGGTGAGCAACCCCGCACTTGCTTGCAAGCGATGCCAATCCGACTGGCCGTGAGATTCCGTTAATCCCCTCATGCATTGCGTCATTGATGGGTGCCGCAGGCAAACGACTGTGCTGTATCCGTTTCGAGTCGAATGGATCCATGTCGGAGCACCCTGCGCGTTGCACACAATTTTTCTGAATACGGCTGGATGAGCGGCAATGGAAGATAACTTACTCGCCAACAGCGGCCAGATACTGTTGGAGGCGGTCTTTGGCGGCATCGCGCTGGTGATGCTGATCGAATCCATGGCGCCATTGCGGCCCGAACCCAGGGCGCCGCTGACGCGCTGGATCAACAATCTTTCTCTGACCGCAGTGGATTATGCCGTCCTGTTCGGCATGGCTCCCCTGGTTTCCCTGCTGATTGCCCAGACCCCAGGTTTGGGGAAGACGGGGTTGCTGCACTGGCTGGGAGCGGGCCACCTTGTTTCGTTCATCGCCGTCCTGCTGTGCCTGGAGTTCAGCAGCTATTGGCTGCACCGAGTGTTCCATGCGGTGCCGATGTTGTGGCGTATCCATGCCGTGCATCACAGCGATGTGGAAATGGATGCGACGACTTCGCATCGCCACCACCCGCTGGAACCTGTCATCAGCACGATGGTGACGGTCCCGGTTGTGATTCTGCTGGGAGCCGATCCGCTGGTATTGCTGGGCTACAACGTGCTACACAGCATGGTGGCCGTGATTAGCCACGGCAATATTTCGCTGGGGCAATCCGTGGACCGCGTGCTGCGGATTTTCATTGTCACCCCCGACTTTCACCGCATGCATCACCGGGCAGAACGGCGTTTCACGGACAGCAACTATTCGGCCATTGTGCCGCTGTTCGACTATCTGTTCCGCACCGCGACACGCTGCCCAGCGGAGCAGCACAAGACCATGACACTGGGGTTGCCGTACTTGCGCGAACCGAAATTCGCCAGGCTGGATCAACTCCTGCTGATGCCGTTCCTGCCGAAGTTCGCTGCTTCGGAAATACCGCGCGTACAGGGATAGCGGATCACATGCGCATATCGCATCGAAGGGCAGCTGGGCGGGTTTTCTCCTGCTCGGGGGCGAGTTCCATTCGAAACTTCTTCATTCCTTTCGGGTAGCTGACGCTCACGACAAATGGACGCGGAACATCGGGTGCATTGACACCGGGCACAGTGCTTCCTTGGCATGCTGCAGACCGGGACTCGTGGCGGTGGACGAATTGACCCGCTCGCATTGGCCCATGCCAAGCACCAGATGGTAAATCAGGAATTGGTTGATTCCCTTGATGCGGCGGTCGGACTTGGTGATAAAGATGTTGCCAAGCCCGGCACGCATCTCTCCGCCAAAACCGAACGAACGAATCTCGCCGCCCACCAGAACGACCAGACCGAACAGGTCGGGCTGGCCGAACTGCGGTGCGAGCCGGATACACGCCTTGGTATAGTCATGCCCGCGGATGTATTCATACTTCGCGGATTGCTGCTCGGTCCAGAGCGCCAGCAGCCTGAGGCAGTCGTCGGCGTCATTGGCCGTGTAGGGCCGGATCTGAATATCGTCCCGTGCGTGCATGCGCGCCAGATTGTGCCTGAACTCCCGGGTCTCGCGGCCTGCCATCGATTTAAAGGCGTCCGGCGAGTACAGGTACTCACGATCCAGGGCAATGATCCTGCTGGTCGGGATGGTGTCGAATAAACCAAGGTCCTCGGCGTCTACCCAGTAGATGACCGCATTTTTTGTCGCATTGAAATTCTGAACCCGCTCGACAGCCCGGCGCAAAGCGGACATGTTGATTGGCATCGGCAGGAAGTAGAGAAACAGCTTCAACACGCCCTGTTCCTTTTGCAGCAGGTAAACACAGATGGAATCCGGCTGTTCCTCGAACAGAATCTGCCGGGGTGGATCCTGGGAAAAGCAATACATGAACGGAAAGTAATGCTGCCATCCGGTTCTCCTGCACGCATTCAGTGCTGTCTTGTAGCGCTTCAGATCGCCGATGGTGATCGGCCGCAGGCCGGACAATGCGCTGTTGGTGATTTCCATCGAAGCTCATCCTTATACTATCGTGCGCACCGGAAATCATCTCGAAGGCTGCTCGGGACGGTTGTTCGTTGCTCCAACCTGCCAATGCCGGGATATCTACACCCTACCGCAGGATTTCCCTGGCGAATTGAATCACACGGTCATTCACCAAACAGATGCAGCAGCCCATCCATGCCCACGAAGTTCAAGGCGTAGCTGGCCTGCGCGCGCACCATGGGTTTGGCATGGTAGGCGATGCTGACACCTGCCTGCGCCATCATTTTCAGGTCGTTGGCGCCGTCGCCGACGGCGATGACCTGTTCCGGCCTGAGATTCAATTCATTGCGGGTTCGAACCAGCCAATCCGCCTTGCCTTGTGCGTCGAGGACGGGGCCGAGCAGGTTGCCGCCAAGCTTGCCATCAACGATCTCCAGTTCGTTGCCATGGGCGAAGTCCAGACCCAGACGCTGCTTCAGTCGCTCGGTGAAAAACACGAATCCACCGGATACCAGCAGCGTTTTGATGCCTTGCCGCTTGAGTTCCGCGAGCAACGGTTCCGCGCCGGGATTGAGCTGCAGGCGTTCGTCGTACACGCGCTGCAGCGCACCCTGGTCCAGACCGGCCAGCAGCGCAACGCGGCGGCGCAGGCTCTCGGTAAAATCGATCTCGCCGCGCATCGCGGATTCGGTGATCGCCGACACCTGCGGTTTGAGCTGGTACATGTCGGCGATCTCGTCTATGCATTCGATGGAGATCAGCGTTGAATCCATGTCCATCACCAGCAGCCCGATTTCGGAGAGTTTCTGGTGCGGCGCGACGAAGCCGTAATCGAACTGGTGTTCATGACAATAGGCGGCGATGCCCTCCTGCGGCCGTGCGTCGTGCAAGCGGTAGGCATGTGCGGCAATCTGTTCGGTGCGCCGGGTCAAGGCCAGCCCTGCAATAAATTGCAGTTGCGCGGCAGAGATGTCGTGTACGGCCTGGATGATGAGATTCATAAATGGCGTAGTCATACCGGCGCTGCCGGTATCCGTTCAGCAATGCGAGGCGCCGGACAAACAGGCGTGAACTCTACCGTTCCCCATGCTGCTTGTCCAGATTACCCTAATGCCATGGTTTCAAATTATCGGCGTGCGCCAAACTGCGAATTCGTCGCACGAACTTGGCAACGATCATTGGGCGTTTCAACCGGCGGCCATTAGAGCCTGTTCGCATTATTCGAGTCTGGAATGGTGAATCATCGCGGACTCAATGCAGGAGCTCGGCCGATCGCAGCCGCTCCGTGCATAACTTCGTTACGCGCTGCGCCAGGTTCTTTTGCAGGCAGTCCAGTTCGATGTCGATCTGCATGGTGCGCAGCCAGGTGAGTTGGCGTTTTGCCAGCTGCCGGGTGGCCGCGATGCCCTGGTCCAGCAATCCGGCTTCAGTCAATTCCCCTTCGAGAAACTTCCAGGCCTGGCGGTAGCCGACACAGCGCATGGCGGGCAGGTTGGAGTGCAGCGGATATTTCTTCTTCAAGGCACGCAATTCATCCACCAGGCCGAGTTTCAGCATGTCCCGGAAACGCTTTTCGATGCGGGCATGCAGCTGTGCGCGGTCTGACGGAACCAGGCTGATGGCAAGCACGCTGTAAGGCAGCTCGACATCTTTCTGCAGCCCGAGCAGTGCAGACATCGGCCGCCCGGTGATGCGGTAGATTTCCAGCGCGCGCTGGATGCGCTGGGTGTCGCCCGGCTTCAGCCGCGCGGATGTCTCCGCATCCACCTGGGTCAGTTGCTGGTGCAGGAAGTGAACGCCGTGCTGCGCAATCTCGGCATCGATGGCGGCCCGGATTTCCGGATCGGCTTGCGGCAGGTCGTTGAGTCCCTCGCGCAGGGCGCGAAAATACAGCATGGTGCCGCCTGCCAGCAGCGGTATCTTGCCGCGTTGCGTAATGTCGTGCATCAGCGCGAGGGCGTCGCGGCGGAATGCCGCGGCCGAATAGGCTGCGGTCGGATCGAGAATGTCGATCAGGTGATGCGGCGCGCTCGCGAGTGTCGCCGCGTCGGGCTTGGCCGTGCCGATATTCATGTCGCGGTACACCAGCGCGGAATCGACACTGATGATCTCGACCGGCAGGCGCTGCGCCAGTTTGACCGCGACGGCGGTCTTGCCGCTGGCCGTGGGACCCATCAGAAAGATAGCCGGTGGGAGTTGTTGCACTTTCATCCGAGCGGCCTGACAGGGCGATGAAAAACGTAGCGAGCAACCCCGGCTGCGCGAAGCCGCGCAGCGAGAGCCGAGATAGTACGAGACAGGTACAGCGAGGCTCGAACGAGCACGCGACAAAGCAGACGGGGTGCGCAGTAGTTTTGCATCATCCTGTCACCTGCCGCGCATGAACATCGCATCCAGCTCCGCGACCGAGATCTGGAACCAGGTTGGCCGTCCGTGGTTGCACTGGCCCGAGCGCTCGGTGCGTTCCATCTCGCGCAGGATACCGTTCATTTCCGCGATCGTCAGCTGCTGGTTGGCACGCACGGCGGAATGGCAGGCCAGCGTGGACAACAATTCGTTGCGCCGCTCGGTCAGCGCGCGGCTGGCGCCATATTCGCGCAGCTCGTGCAGAACGTCGCGCGCGGCACCTTCCGCATGCGAGGGCTTGAGCAACGCCGGCATCGCGCGCACGCCGAGCGTGGTCGGCGACAACGGGGCGATGTCAAAGCCGAGCTGGTGCAGCGTCTCGCTTTCTTCTTCGGCGGTGGCGATATCCAGCGCTGCCGCGCTGAAACTGGCGGGGATCAGCAGTTGCTGTGTGGGTATTTGCTGCGCATCCAGCGCGCTCTTGAGTTTTTCATAGACGATGCGCTCGTGCGCGGCATGCATGTCGACGACGATCAGGCCCTGCTCGTTCTGCGCCAGGATGTAGATGCCGGACAGCTGGGCCAGAGCGTAGCCAAGCGGCGTGCCGTCGTCATCTGCTTCCTGGCCGCTGATTCCTGATTCCTGAGCCCTGATTCCTGTTTGCGTCTCCCACAATCGATAGGCCGCTTTCGTTTGCGCGACACCCAGCGGCATGCGCTGCTGCAAGGGAGAAGAGACTTCATACCCGCGGTGCGTGGTTGTTGCCGTTTCAGCGGTGTTACGACCACGGCCTACCCCTTGCGGGTGAAAGCGGGAAGCCGGCGAATTCTTTGAAACATCCGATGGCCGTTCCTGAAGACTAGCCCTGAGGGACTCGTCTTCCCGCTTTTGCGCGAATGACGAACCTGCTTCCGTGGCTTCCTGTATTTCAGTTCCCGCCAATGGCGCGGCCAGCGCCTGCTGCAAGGCGTGGAATACGAACTGGTGGATCGCCTGGCTTTCGCGGAAGCGCACCTCGCTCTTGGACGGGTGCACATTCACGTCCACACCTTCCGGCGGCAGGTCAAGGAACAGCACGAAAGCCGGATGCCGCTGGTGGTGCAGGATGTCCTGATAGGCCTGGCGCAGCGCATGCGCCAGCACCTTGTCGCGCACGAATCGCCCGTTCACGAAGAAATACTGCGCATCGCGGGTGGCGCGCGAATAGGCGGGCAACGAGG
The DNA here is from genome assembly GCA_963782385.1 of uncultured beta proteobacterium. Classification (GTDB taxonomy): domain Bacteria; phylum Pseudomonadota; class Gammaproteobacteria; order Burkholderiales; family Gallionellaceae; genus CAVXFS01. The sequence goes on along the minus strand of CAWAJO010000003.1, from coordinate 472,934 downwards.
CCATGCCATACAGCCGCAGGCTTGCCGCCTGGCGGTCCACGCTTACCGCGTGCCGGGCAAACTCGTCGCCGAGCAACGCGTTGATGCGGGGCGGAAGCGCGTTTGCTCGCTCCTCCAAACCAGTGAGCGGCGGATTGAGTTGCCACACGACGCGGTTGTTGTGCTGCAGCGTAAAGGCCACATCCGGGCGGGACAGGGCGATGCGCTTGAAGGCTTCTTCACACCAGGCGAATTCAGTGGCTTCGGACTTGAGAAATTTGCGCCGCGCAGGTGTGTTGAAATACAGCTCGCGCATTTCGGCGCTGGTGCCAAGGTCATGAGCGGCGGGCATGGCCGCGCTCTGGGTGCCATCCACGGCTTCAATCTTCCAGGCATGCGCGGACTGTGCATCGCGGCTGGTCAACGCGACCTGTGCCACTGCCGCCATGCTGGCCAGGGCTTCACCGCGGAAGCCCATGGAAGCGACGCGCTGCAGGTCGTCGAGCGAGGCGATTTTGCTGGTCGCATGGCGCATCAGGGCGAATGGCAATTCATCGGCGGCGATGCCCTTGCCGTTGTCGCGCACCCGCAACAACTTGACGCCGCCCCCTTCCAGTTGCACGGTGATTTCCGTCGCCTCCGCATCCAGGCTGTTTTCCAGCAGTTCCTTCAGCGCGGACGCCGGGCGCTCGATCACCTCGCCAGCGGCGATCTGGTTGATGAGCAAGTCGGGTAACAGGCGTATGGCGGACATGGTGGAGACAGTCATTATATCGGAATCCGGCAGCGATCTTGTTAATGAGAAATCAATAGGTCCGACTCGATTGCTTCTGAAATGCCCGGATTTTCCGTCGACCGAATCTGAGCTGACACCATTGATTCTTATTCGAGAATCAATTGGTCTGTCCAGATAGGTGGTGAATTGCAGGTTTTTGGGGGAGCCTTGGAATCAATGAACTCTGATCCCGTCAATTGGCATGCTCTGTTGCCGGGGGTGTCGCGGAGTTTGGAAATTCCGCCAAGTTTGGTAGAATGCGAGTCGTTTTTGAACTTACAACCTAAATTTAGGGAGAACAAAATGTCTAACATCGAGCAACGCGTCAAGAAAATCGTGGCGGAACAACTCGGCGTAAATGAATCAGAAGTCAAGAGCGAGTCTTCGTTTGTCAACGACTTGGGGGCAGATTCTCTGGATACGGTTGAATTGGTTATGGCATTGGAAGAGGAATTCGAATGTGAAATCCCTGATGAAGACGCAGAAAAGATCACAACTGTCCAGCAGGCTATCGATTACGTCAACGCCCACCAGAAATAAGCTTTCACCTTTTGTCTTCCAGCAGCGGAGTTCCCTTGGCTAAACGCAGGGTTGTAGTCACCGGTTTGGGTATCGTTTCCCCGGTTGGCACCGGGGTCGCCCAGGCATGGCCTAATATTGTCGAAGGCAACTCCGGCATTACGCGCATCACGCAGTTCGACCCTTCCGCATTCGCCTGCCAGGTCGCGGGTGAGGTGCACGGTTTCGACGTGGCGCAATATCTCTCAGCCAAGGATGCGCGCCGCATGGATCGCTTCATTCATTTGGGCCTGGTCGCGGGGATGGAGGCGTTCAAGGATTCCGGACTGGAAGTGATCGAACAGAACGCGGAGCGCATTGGTGTGTGCATTGGTTCCGGCATAGGCGGGCTGCCGATGATCGAGGAAACGCATACCGAATACCTGGCTGCGGGACCGCGCAAGATATCGCCTTTCTTCATTCCTGGCACCATCATCAACATGATATCGGGCAACCTGTCAATCATGTATGGGTTGAAAGGGCCGAACCTGGCCATCGTCACCGCCTGCACGACTGGTACGCACAGCATCGGCGAATCCGCGCGCATTATCGAGTACGGCGACGCCGACGTAATGATCGCGGGCGGCTCGGAATCCACCGTGTCGCCGCTGGCGATCGGCGGTTTTTCCTCCGCGCGTGCGTTGTCCACCCGCAATGATGATCCGGCCACCGCCAGTCGCCCCTGGGACAAGGAGCGGGACGGCTTCGTTCTGGCCGAAGGGGCCGGCGTGCTGGTGCTGGAAGAGTATGAGCACGCCAGGGCGCGCAATGCCAGGATCTATGCCGAACTGGTGGGTTATGGCACCAGCGCGGATGCCTATCACATGACCGCGCCCAGCACCGACGGGCCGCGCCGCAGCATGGTCAACGCCTTGCGCAATGCCGGAATGAACCCGGACCAGGTGCAGTACATCAATGCGCACGGCACCTCGACGCCGCTGGGCGACAAGAACGAAACCGATGCGATCAAGCTGGCTTTCGGCGATCACGCGTATAAACTGGTGGTGAACTCCACCAAATCGATGACCGGCCATCTGCTGGGCGGTGCCGGCGGCATTGAATCGCTGTTCTGTGTGCTCGCGCTGCATCATCAGATTTCCCCGCCCACCATCAACATCTTCGAGCAGGATCCGGAATGCGACCTGGACTATTGCGCCAACGCCGCGCGCGACATGAAGTTCGAGGTGGCGGTGAACAACAACTTCGGCTTCGGCGGCACCAACGGTACGCTGATTTTCCGCAGGATCTGAATCCGTTTTCGATGCTGGTCAATGGCGCATTGAGCGACTCAATCGACGCTGCTGACCGCGGCCTGCTGTATGGAGATGGCGTATTCCGCACATTGCGCATCAACCGGGGGCAACCCAGGCATTGGCCGAGGCATTACCGCAAGCTGCAGCAGGACTGTGCCGCGCTGCATCTTGCGTGTCCGGATGCCAATCTCTTGCTGGAAGAGCTGCAACGCCTGAGCGGGAAGGCCGATGGCGTGGCCAGGATCACCATCACGCGCGGGCAGGGGTCGCGCGGATATGCACCACCCGCCAACGCCGTTCCGACGCGCATCCTGAGCCTGTCTCCGCTGCCGGTTTATTCCGAGCTATTCCACACTCAAGGCATCAGGCTGCATCTGTGCGACCTGCGCCTGGCGCACCAGCCGCGGCTGGCCGGCGTAAAGCATCTCAACCGCCTGGAAAACGTGATGGCCGCGGCGGAATGGGACGATGCGCAATTCGCGGAAGGCCTGTTGCTGGATGTAGCGGGCAATGTGGTGGAAGGTACCCGCAGCAATCTGTTTCTGGTGCGTGACGGCGCATTGCTGACGCCCGACCTGTCACTTTGCGGCGTGTCCGGCGTGGAGCGCGATCGGGTCATGGAATGGGCAGCGGCGCACCAAATCGCGTGCGCGGTCGGCCGCTATTCGCTTGCGGAATTGCTGGCGGCGGACGAAGTGTTTTTGGTGAACAGCGTGATCGGCCTGTGGCCGGTGAGCGAACTGCAGGGGCGCAACTGGGAGCGGCACCCGCTCGCGCAGCAGGTACAGGAATGGTTGAGCGATGCGCGTGGTTAAGCGCTTGTTGACAATGTTGCTGGTGCTAATGCTGCTGGCGGCGGGTGGATTGGCTTACTACGCCAGTCGGCCGTTGCCGTTGCCCGCAAACCCTTTGACGTTTTCCCTGGCGCAAGGCAGCAGCCTGAAAGCGGTGGCACGACAGATGAAACACGCAGGCATTCTGCCGGACGACTGGCGGTTTGTCTGGCTGGCGCGGGTACTCGGCAAGACCACGCAGATCAAGGCCGGCAATTACGAACTGGTGTCGTCGGTCACGCCACTGCAGCTGCTGGACATGGTGTCCAGGGGACAGGTGGCGCTTGAGCAGTTGAGTGTCATAGAAGGCTGGACCTTTAGCCAGTTTCGCGCCGCGCTGGATGCCGATGCCGCCCTGCGCCACGATACCTCGGCGTGGAGCGAGGCGGAAATCCTGCAGCGTCTCGGCGCACAGTACGAACACGTGGAAGGTTTGTTTTTCCCCGATACCTACTACTATGCCAGCGGCGCGAGCGATTTCGATTTGCTGAAACGGGCCTATCAGGCGATGCAAAAGAACGTCCAGGAAAACTGGCAGGCGCGCGCGCCCGGGCTGCCGCTGGAATCGCCCTATGATGCTCTGATCCTGGCATCCATCGTGGAAAAGGAAACCGGGAAGGCAAGCGACCGCAGCATGGTGGCGGGGGTGTTCATCAATCGTTTGAGTCGTGGCATGCTGCTGCAGACCGATCCGAGTGTGATCTACGGCCTGGGCACGCGGTTCGACGGCAATTTGCGCAAACGCGACTTGCAGATTGATACTCCGTACAATACCTATACCCGGATAGGATTGCCGCCGACCCCGATCGCATTGCCGGGATTGGCTGCGCTCCAGGCCGTGTTGCATCCGGCGCAAACCGATGCCCTGTATTTCGTCGCGCGCGGCGACGGCAGTTCAGAGTTTTCCCGTTCGCTGGAGCAGCATAACCGCGCGGTCAATCGGTATCAGAAGTAGTTGGTAGTCATTAGTCGTTAGTCGTTAGTTGGCGTTGACCGCTGCGCGGTTTTTTGTCTTAACTAACGACTAACGACTACCGACCAACGGCTGTGCTTATGAGCAAATTCATCACCTTCGAGGGCGTCGACGGGGCGGGCAAGAGCACCCATCTGGAATGGTTCGCCGAGCGCCTGCGCAGTCGGGGCAGGGAAGTGCTGGTCACGCGCGAACCCGGCGGCACGCCGCTGGGCGAGCGCCTGCGCGAAATACTGTTGCACCAGACCATGCATGCCGAGACCGAAGCGTTGCTGATGTTCGCCGCGCGCCGCGAACATGTCGAGCAGGTCATCCGGCCCGCGCTGCGACGCGGGACCTGGGTGATATCGGATCGCTTCAGCGACGCCAGTTTCGCCTACCAGGGCGGCGGCCGGGGCGTGGCGACCGACAAGCTGGAAATACTGGAACAGTGGGTGCATGCGGATCTGCAGCCCGATCTGACCCTGCTGTTCGATATCCCGGTGCAAGTCGCGCGGCAGCGTCTGTCGAACAATGCATCACTGGACCGCTTCGAACAGGAACAGCAGGATTTCTTCGAGCGGGTGCGCCAGGCTTACCTGCAGCGCTATCGCAAGCAGCCCGCACGCTTTGCGCTGATCGATGCGGCGCGCACGCCGGATGAAGTGAAGGAAATCCTGGAACGCGTAATCGAAACGATCTGAGGTGTCCCGAAATGATCGAGATGTATCCATGGCAGACCGATTTGTGGCAGCGCTGGGTGGGATTGAGAGCCCGGCATCCGCATGCCCTGCTGCTGCAGGGCCCGCCGGGAACCGGCAATCTTGAATTCGCCATGACACTGGCGCAATCCCTGCTGTGCGGCAAGACGATGTTTTGCGGCCTGGCTTGCGAAAACTGTGCGTCCTGCCACTGGTTCGAGCAGGGCCATCACCCGGATTTTCGGCTGCTGCAACCGGAGATTCTGTCTGCACAGGGAGACGGGGAAAAGGAAATCGCCAAGAAACCCAGCCGCTATATAACCGTTGAGCAGATCCGCGACCTGTCTGATTTTCTATGTCTGTCGTCACATCAGGGCGGATATCGCGTGATCGTCGTGCATCCGGCGGAAGCGATGAACCAGAATGCCGCAAACGCGTTGCTCAAATCACTGGAGGAGCCACAGGGAAAGATTCTGTTCATTCTGGTATCGCACAAACCGCAACATTTGCTGCCTACCATTCGCAGTCGCTGCATGGTGCTCTCCGCCCCCCTGCCCGCGGTCGGCGAAAGCCTGAAGTGGCTGCAACAGCAGGGCGTGAGCGATCCCATGCCATTGTTGTCGCAAGCCGGCTTCGCACCACTGCAAGCGTTGCAGCTGGCGGGAGAGTCAAGTGAACTCGGTGACTACAACCGCCTGCTCGAGGGCATCCGCCAACCCGACGAATTCGATGCGCTGGCCCTGGCCGAGCGCCTGCAGAAGATCGAGGTTGCCCGGGTCATTCACTGGCTGCAGCAATGGTGCTACGACCTGGCCAGCGCAAAGTTCGCAGGAACGGTGAGGTACCATCCCGAATTGGCGGATGTGATCGCGCAGCTTGCAAGCGGGGTTGACCCGTTCGAACTGCTGCGTTTCCACAACGAATTGCTGGTGGCGCGGCGCGAAGCGCTGCATCCGCTGAATCCGCGGCTACTGTATGAATCAATTTTCCTGTCCTATCGCCATGCGATGCGGGCATGAGATTCATTCTCAAACAAAAGAGCAAGCCACATAACCAGTGACTTGGCTGGCGTCTTTTGACAGGTTGGCCGAATGGCTAGCAGTCTTATCAAGGATCAAAGAGTTGAAAGAGAAAGCCCATCGATTGCAGCAGATTGTGCCGCTACTCATCGGCTGACCGGGCAAAACCGGTCCAACCCGCTTCCTCTCTGTCTCCTCTGTGCGCTCTGTGGCAAAATGTCTTCAGGTTAATAACGATGTTCATCGATTCCCACTGTCACATCAACTTTCCGGAGCTCGCGGGAAACCTCGACGAGATACTGGATAACATGCGCCGCAACGAGGTTACCCACGCGCTGTGCATTTCGGTGAACCTGGTAGACCTGCCGCAGGTGCTGCAACTCGCCGAGCAGCACGAGAATATCTATGCCTCGGTCGGCGTGCATCCGGATTACGAGTTGAACGCCGAGCCTACGCAGAAACAACTGGTGGAACTGGCGCAGCGTCCCAAAGTGATCGCCATCGGCGAAACCGGGCTCGATTATTTCCGCCTGAAGGGCGATCTGGAATGGCAGCGTGAGCGCTTTCGGATGCATATACGCGCCGCCAGTGAAGCCGGCAAACCATTGGTCATCCATACGCGCGAAGCCGCAGAGGACACGTTGCGCATCATGCGCGAGGAGGGCGCGCAACAGGTACGCGGCGTGATGCATTGCTTCACCGAGTCGCGGGAAGTCGCCGAGGCCGCGATCGAGATGGGATTCTATATCTCGTTTTCCGGCATCGTTACCTTCAAGAATGCCGTGGCGCTGAAGGAAGTGGCGCGCGGCATCCCGCTCGAGCGCATGCTGATCGAGACCGATTCCCCCTACCTTGCCCCGGTTCCCCATCGCGGCAAGACCAATCAGCCCGCGTTCGTGATGCACGTGGCGGAAGAGATTGCCAGGTTGCGCGGCATTGCAGTTGCAGAGGTGGGACAGGCCACCACTGAAAACTTTCGCTGCCTGTTCAAAGTTCCGCAATCCGGGATGGCCTGATTCGGTCGGCACCGGTTATCCCGCTTGTTTGATTATGGAGGAACGGTTGTGCGGATATTGATGACATGCCTGTGGGCACTGCTGCTTCAGGCCAGTATGGCGATAGCCCAGGAGTCTTCTCAATCGGCAGTCGAACAGCCGGTGGACGCTCGTCCGGACGCGAAGCAGGACAAAGTCGAATCACCGCCAAAACCGATGGATTTGACCAGGATCAGGTCCCCGATCCTGTCGCAGGTCTTGATGTTTGCCTCACCGCAAGGATTCCGGACCGCATTCCAGGACACGGAAGACAAGAAATTCACCGAAGAATTTGTCCTGGATGGGGAAAGCGTGGATAAATGGTCGCAGATGATCATGGTGATCGGGTACAAGGACCTCGCCTTGAGTCCTCTTGCCACTCCCACGCAGCACGCCACGGCAGTGGGCAACCTGTTCCGGCGCAACTGTCCCGACGCATACAGCGGCGCCAGTCTGGGAGCAAGCAAGATTGACGGCTATGATGCCTATGCCGCGGTCATGAGCTGCGGACTGGTGAAACCGGAACATCCATACAGCGAAGCTACGCTGTTCATCGTGATCCGTGGCGACACGGATTTCTATACGCTGCAATGGACCGAGCGCGGGATGGCATCGAATGCGCCGATCAGAATCGAACTGGCAAAATGGCGGGCGCGCATGGACAGCCTGGCTCCGATCAAGCTGTGCTCCGACCAGCCCGGCGAATTCCCGCTGTATGCCAGCTGCTTCAGGCCCAAGTGAGGCAGACGGCAAGTTCCATTTTCAGTTCCGTTTGATGATCCGGAGATTACTGCAATGAACAAGAAGCTCGGGGAACCTCTGATTCAGTCCCACGTGGCCGTGCACTGGGTTTTGCGGGATGGGCTGCAAGGCAAGCGACGCAACGCGGCTCATGCAGGACTTAATCAGAGATTCCTTGGGGTATTGGTTTCAATTGCGATCATGCTGAGCGGTTGCGCATCACCTGCGCGAATTGCTCAAACGACGAATGCAGTGTACGTCAATCACGGTTCCCCGCTGCTACGTAATATCCAGGTTGACCAGGTTACAGGGGGAGGCAGGACAAGCCGTCTGCAGATGTCCGTCATTGACAGCAAGGATTTTAGACAGGGACTATTGGATTCATTGGCAGCGTCAAACTTGCTGGCGAACGATTCAGGCGGGAAATACGTTCTTGATGCAAGGATAGTGGACGTGGGCCAACCGCCGTCCGGCAACGACATTACCGTGACCAGCGTCGTTCAGTACACCCTCCAGACGCCAAGTGGCGCGCAGTTGCTCAATGTGCGCATAACTGCACCTTACACGATCGGTTTGAACGACAGGCAATCCGCGGCCGAACGCGTGAACGCGGCAAAGGCGGGATCCGTGAAAAGCAATATTGCGCAACTGATACAGAAGCTGAATGCGTTGAAGCTGAACAATCAGGAATAGATCAATGAAGATCAATAGTGCCAGATTCGGTTGATTCCGCGAATCAGAATGCATTTCTCCACATGCGCAAGGCCGCAAACAAGGCCGTGTCGTCATTGGCCGCGAAAGAATGACCTTCATGCTGTTCCACGCTGCGGATGATTTCAGGCTCGTTACAGCGCAGAAAGGGGTTGGTGCTCTTTTCCAGTGCAATGGTGGAGGGCAGCGTGGGTCTTCCCGCGGCGCGCAGCGCGCGCGCGTCCCGTTCGCGTTGTCTGAGTTGCACATTGTGCGGTTCGCATGCGACCGCGAAGCGGATATTTGCCTCGGTGTATTCATGCGTGCAAAACACCAGCGTTTCATCCGGAAGATGCGCCAGCTTTTGCAGCGAATGGTTCAGTTGTTCGGCGGTGCCTTCAAACAGCCTGCCGCAGCCGCAGCCGAACAGGGTATCGCCGCAGAACACGAGGTCTTCGTTCAGGTAGGCGATATGGCCGCGCGTGTGGCCGGGAATGTCCAGCACTTTCAGCCGGATGCGGGGTTGTGCGATTTCGACGATATCGCCCTCGCCCAACGCATGCAGAATGCAGGGTATGTCTTCATTTGTCGGTCCGTACACCGGCGCGTTGTATACTTGCGCAAGTTCGCAGATGCCGCCAGTGTGGTCGCTGTGATGGTGGGTGCAGAGGATGGCGGACAGTCCGGTGTTATGCTGGTCCAGCCACGCCCGCACGGGCACGGCGTCGCCGGGATCGATGACCGCGGCATGATTGCCATCATGCACGGTCCAGATGTAGTTGTCCCGGAATGCGGGAATGGGAATGATATTCAACATGGAAACATATTTGGGCAGAATGGCACGGCATGTCAACCGCTAAATCGCTGCACGATTGGTTTGCCACCACGCAGGGGCAGTATCTCCTGGAACGGGAGCAGGAGTTCTTTGACAAGGCGGTGGCCGACCGGTTCGGGTTCAATGCCGTGCAATTGGGATTGACCGAGCATGAATTCTTGCGCACCAGCCGCATGCCGGTGCGCATCGTGGCGGGCAACCGGGCCGGCCTGAATGGACGCGGCGATGATGCACAAGATGGCGACGGGCAGGACAGCGGCAGTTACCAGTCCGTCAGGCTGATCATGGATGAATTGCCGTTTGACTGTGACAGCCTGGATCTGGTGGTGATGCCCCACGTGCTGGAATTCAACGAGCATCCGCATTTTATTTTGCGCGAGGTCGAGCGCGTGCTGATGCCGGAAGGGCATGTCATCATCGCAGGCTTCAACCCCCGCAGTCTGTGGGGGTTGTGGCGTAGTCTGGGCAAAAAGCGGGACTACCCATGGAACGGGAATTTTATTTCCTTGCCGCGCATGAAGGATTGGCTCGCGCTGTTGGGGTTTGAAGTGGTGGCCGGGCGCTTTGCTTGCTATGCGCCGCCGCTTAACAATCCAGGCTGGGTGGGGCGCTTCAGTTTCATGGAGCCGGCCGGTGATCGCTGGTGGGCGGTGTGCGGCGGCATCTATTTCTTGCAGGCGATCAAGCGCGTGCATGGCATGCGGCTGATCAAGCCGAAATGGAACGAAGGTCTGGTCGGCAAGTTGATGCCGACTTCGCCCAAGCTGAATAACAGGATGCCACAGAAAACCGAAACGGACCCGCAATGACCACACATGACGAGGAGGCGGTCATCATTTTTACCGACGGCGCGTGCAAGGGCAATCCCGGCGTGGGCGGCTGGGGCGCCCTGTTGATGCTCAATGGCAAGGAGCGAGAATTGTGCGGCGGCGAGGCACACACCACCAATAACCGCATGGAACTGATGGGGGCGATTCGCGCGCTGGAGGCCCTCAAGCGCCCTTGCCGGGTGATCCTGCATACCGATTCCAAATATGTTCAGCAGGGCATCAGCGAGTGGGTGCACAACTGGAAACCGCGCGGATGGAAGACTGCCGACAGGAAACCGGTAAAGAACGAGGAATTGTGGCGCAGGCTGGACGAATTGGCGAGCAGGCACCACGTTCAATGGGTCTGGGTGAAGGGCCATGCGGGGCATGACGGCAATGAGCGCGCCGACGAATTGGCGAACCGGGGGATCGAGGAATTGTTGAGCCGGGACGGTTAAGCCGGGCGCGGATAGGCCGCAATGACTATGCTCCCTCCCCCTGGCAGGGGGAGGGTTGGGGAGGGGGTTGGGACTTCATCTTCCTACTGGTCTCCCACGTCACTACCCCCATCCCAGCCTTCCCCCTGCCAGGGGAAGGAGCGGTCGGCTTGATTGGGCGCTTCTTGTTATGCCGAAACATTAGTAATGGGCCGGGATCAAATAATTTCGCATCGAATGGATATTCAGACATGAGACAAATCGTACTCGACACCGAAACCACCGGGCTTGAACCCAAACTCGGACATCGTGTCATCGAACTGGCGGCCATTGAATTGATTAACCGCAGGGTTTCAGATCGGCGCTTCCATCGCTATCTCAATCCGGAGCGCGAGATCGAAGCCGGTGCGGCGGCGATACATGGCCTGACACTGGAGCGCCTGCAGAATGAACCGAAGTTCGTGGAGATCGCCCCGGCCATGCTCGAATTCATTCGCGGCGCCGAACTGATCATTCACAATGCGCCGTTCGATCTCGGATTTCTGAACAAAGAACTGGAACTAGCCGGTCTGGGCGTGCTGGACGAGTATTGTCCCAGCGTGGTCGATACGCTGAAGCTCGCCAAGGAACTGCATCCCGGCAAGAAGAACAACCTGAACGCCTTGTGCGACCGCTACCAGATCGACAATTCCCGGCGTACCCTGCATGGCGCAATGCTCGATACGGAATTGCTGGCGGAAGTTTATCTGGCGATGACGCGCGGACAGGACAGCCTGCTGGGCGACGGCAGCGATGATCGGGACGAATTGGACGCAAAGCTGTCCGGCGACATCGTGCGCAAAGCCGTGTGCGTGCTGCGGGCGAACGAAACAGAGCTGGCCCTGCACGGGCAGCAGCTGGACGATATAGACCAGGCCAGCCATGGCGATTGCCTGTGGAAAAAACTGGAAGCGGGAGAGCCATGCGCGCAATCAGACGCCTAGGGCTGCTTGCGGCGATATTGCTGCTGGCCTACGTCGCCGAATGCGTGTACATGTGGGATATACAGAGGGAAAAAATCTTCCTGCCGGGAACCGCCCTGCAGACTACGCCGGACCGGGACGGCATGCGCTACGAGGCGGTTCACTTCCGTTCCGGCAGCGGGCCCGAACAGGGAGAACTGTTCGGCTGGTGGATTCCTGGCGCCAGTTCGACGTCCCCGGCGCTGCTTTACCTGCATGGCAACACGCGCAACGTCAGCCTGAATGTCGAACATGCGTCACGCCTGCACAACATGGGCTATGGATTGCTGCTGTTCGATTACCGCGGCTATGGCAAGAGCAGCGGCGGCGAACCTGACGAGAAGAAGATCTACGAGGATGCGGAAGCGGCGTGGAGCTATCTGCTCGGCCAGCTCCGGCAACCGCCGCAGCGCACCTTCATCTACGGTCATTCGCTTGGCGGTGCGGTCGCTATCGACCTGGCGGTGCGCCATCCCGAGGCGGCCGGCCTGATCACCGAGAGCACCTTCACTTCCATGGTGGATCTGGGGAAACGCGATTATCCGTACCTGCCGGTGGACCTGCTGCTGAACCAGCGCTTCGATTCGATTGACAAGGTCGGCAAACTGAAGATTCCCGTGCTGTTGATCCATGGCACCTGGGACGAGAAAGTCCCGTGGCAGATGAGCCAGCGGCTGTTCGATGCGGCACCGCAACCGAAAGTCCTGAAGCTCATCGAGGGTGGAGAGCACAGTAACAGCGGGGGCATTGCATCGGTCGAATATAAGGATGCGATAACTGCATTTGTGCACCGCTATGCGCATTGATGGATATGGAACGTGGTGGGAAAGCAAAGGCGTCTGCCACAGAGAACACAGAGATCACAGAGACGATACCGGGCATTCCACAATGTTCATTTCACCCGATGGGCAAGTTTGCGCTAAGCGCCAACCATCGGCTTTTCTCCGTGTGCTCTGTGGCTTGAATTTCGGTTCTTGTCTGGCTATCCCCAGGGCCAAAGTTGGTATGGATGCACTACCGGCCTGATGCACACCCAAACCGATGTATTGATCATAGGTGCCGGTGCGGCGGGCATGCTGTGCGCGCTGACTGCCGCGCTGCGCGGCCGATCGGTGCTGCTGCTGGAACACTCGGCCATGCTGGCGGAGAAGATACGCATCTCCGGCGGCGGCCGCTGCAATTTTACCAACCTCAATACCGCGCCGGACAGCTTCCTTTCGTCCAATCCGCACTTCTGCCGTTCCGCGCTGGCGCGCTATACGCCGCAGCATTTCATCGCGATGCTGGAGCGGCATGGGCTTGGGTGTCATGAAAAGAGGCTCGGCCAGCTGTTTTGCAATGAGGGCTCGGAAGCGATCATCGCGATGTTGAAGAATGAATGCGACGCGGCAGGCGTGCGCTGGTGTATGCCATGTGAAGTGCACAGCATCGAGCGACAAGATCCTTTGCCGGAGAAGGTGGGGCGGAAGGAACACCCTGCGCAAACCAGTCCGCGCTTCACGGTCTCCACCACGCGCGGGCAATATCAGTCACCTGTGCTGGTCATTGCCAGCGGTGGACTGTCTATTCCCAGGATTGGCGCTACGCCTTTCGGCTACAGGGTTGCGCAGCAGTTCGGCATCCCGGTGACCCGGCTGAAGCCGGGCCTGGTGCCGCTTTCCTTCGATCCGCAACAGTGGAAGCCCTATGCAGCATTGGCCGGTGTCTCGCTCGACGCGGCGGTACGCTGCGGCAAGCGGTCATTCCGCGAAAACCTGCTGTTTACCCATCGCGGGCTGAGCGGTCCGGCGATCCTGCAAATCTCGTCATATTGGGAACCTGGACTTTCGCTGCACATCGACCTGTTGCCCGGCCGCAGCGCGGCAGAACTGCTTTCATGGCAACGCGGCAGCCGCATGCTGCTGGATAATTTCCTGGCGCAGCATCTGCCCAGGCGCTTCGCCGAAAATTTTGTCGCACAATCGCTGCCGAACAAACCGCTCAACCAGTATTCCGAAAAAGAAATTGCGTTGCTGGCAAACAACCTTCACGACTGGCAGATTGCCCCGACCGGGACGCTGGGCTACGCCAAGGCGGAAGTGACCTGCGGCGGAGTCGACACGCACGCGCTGTCATCGAAGACCATGGAATGCAATGCCGTGCCCGGATTGTTCTTCATCGGCGAGGTGGTCGACGTCACCGGCCAGTTGGGTGGCTACAACTTCCAGTGGGCATGGGCATCGGCCTATGCGGCGGGAAGCTCGGTGTGAATTTCGTTTTTTTGCGGATTACAGCGACAAATATGTGAGACGGGGGCGCCACCATAGCCAATTCGTAGGTGTTTTTCTTCAGCGCTACTTCCCCGTTGCGCCGAACAGGTCTGTGAGCTTCGCCTTTAAGCGGCCAACCGTGGAATGAAGCCGCTGCTTGATGCGTTGATAGGCATGCCAGTGGTCAAGATATTCATGGATGCGGTTGCGGTATTGCATGACCCATGCATAGAAGCGCGCGAACCAGCCGAGCTGCATGAGTGCCGGACGGGTAAGGTTGAAGATGCGCGAGAACAGGGCGACACCGACAATTTCGGCGAACACAAAGATCGCGCCGCCGAGCAGCCAGTGCCCGGTCGAGATGGCAAGCAGGCCAAAGAATTTTGCCGGGATGATGGTGATGCTGGGCAAAAGGAAGGTAAGAAACGCCCAGCGCGGGCGCAGCGATGCGATATGCCGCTCAATCGCACGAATGGCGCGCACGGCACCCACTCGCACCATCAGCGCGGCAGTCCAGTCCCAGATCGCTTCCTCGACCAGAAAAACGCCGGCGGCCAACCACACGAAGGGAGCAAGCAGCAGACGCTTCAGCTTATGCAGGGCAGGCTTCATTGACGGCAGTTTCCCATAACGAAGCACACGATGCAGATCTGGCTGGCGGCGCCGAATCGATTCCCTCACCGCGCTGCCCGGTTTAGAATGCAGGGCAGGACCAACGATGATCTCGATGACATTGCCGGCAAGCAGCAGCCAGATCAGCTAACCGTTGTTGTATTCGGTGTCCCAGATGCTTACTTTGCCACCCGGAGTTCGATTCCTCCTCATTACCACGACAGGCTGCTTCCTGTTGGAATTTGGCGTCGGCGCAAATATGTTTGCAAGTTTCGCCCTATGGCCGCTGCATGGCAACTTCATGCCCTGGCAAGTCGTAAGCTATGCGTTCCTGCACGGCAGTATCACGCACCTTGCCTTCAATATGTACGGCCTGTGGATGTTCGGCCGGGAGCTCGAATTCTTGCTCGGGCGCAGGGTGTTCCTGCAGCTTTATTTCGCCAGCGTTCTGTCAGCCGCGGTCATGCAGTTGCTGGCTGCGAATTTTACCGGCGCGGTTTATCCCACGGTGGGCGCGTCCGGCGGCGTGTTCGGTCTATTGCTCGCGTACGGGATGTTCTTTCCGAATCGGGTCATCATGCTGCTGATTCCTCCGATTCCGCTGCCTGCATGGCTGTTTGTGATTCTGTTCGCGGGCATCGAACTGGTGCTCGGGGTGACGGGCATGCAACCGGGGGTAGCGCATTTTGCACATCTCGGAGGCATGATCGGCAGCTATCTGGTCATCCGCCGCTGGCGTCGCGGCGGCCGCCGGCATTGACATGAGCGGACAGGTCGACCACTGGGCCGGCCCTTTCTTGCCGCCAAGGGGTGAAGACGACTTTCCGCTCTCCCGCAAACCGGAGAGGGCCAGGAATAGGGAACGGGAGTGCAGGCAGAGGGCAGCCACCCGTAGCGGAATGACCATCTTGCGCGACAACGCCAAATCCACCAGAATTCTGAAATAGAGTCGACGCGGGTTGCTGGCACGATGCGCCGCGAGTGGCTTTGACCAGGCGCCGTGATCCAAAAAGAACACTGACCCAACCTATTCGGACAGCAGCATGCCGTGGCAATACCAAACAGGAGGGAAATTCATGATCCGAAATCCGATTGACATCGCCAGCCGTGTCAGCCCCGAACTGTCCAGCTTCATCGAAACCCTGGTCAACCAGTTGGAAACCGGCGAGCCGGTCACGCTCGCTTCGGTTCGCTCATTCATCAAGCATGAATTGCCCGATGAAATTGACGAGGATGAGCATCTGCATCACTTCGACGTCGACGAATCGGTCATCGATGAATTGGATGAACTGATCGAGCAGTTCGGGGAATCGGCGGCGGCGATTGACTTTGTGTATGCTTTTGCCAGCGAGCCGCTTTCGCGCGTGATAGAAGAAGTCCTGAACGACGAGAATCGCGAAGTTCCAGCAACGCTCGAAGATGTCCAGGAAGCGATACTCGACGGTGTGGCGGGTCGTTTGGTAGGCGAGGGCATTCTGGAAGAGGATGACGACGATATGCTGATCTCCGAAATCGACAGCCTGATCGACCGTTACGGCGCCGATGCGCTGGCGGAAGATTTCTTGCGGTATGAGTGACCAGGCTGCGCCGACGACCTAGACCGCAACGCAGCGAAGCCTCGGAGGTTAACCCGCAGGTTCATCACGGCCAACCGCTCTGACGTACAAAGCGGACCAACGAGTCGGCCGATCACCAGGTCTGCTATGGCCGGAGGCTGTGTAAAAACTCAAAATGTAATCGCCCGCCCGGCAGGTTTGTGATTTCTGAATTTCCTGGCTGATCGTTGACAGGAAATTAGCGAACAGGATACATCACGTCTGCATCGCTGCAATCAATTCCTTTACTCCCATTATCTGCATGACCCGCTTCATGTTGTATGCCAGGACATGCAAGCTCATCTCTGTGCTGACCCGCCCTCAATGTCCGGGTCAGAAAGTGCCGGGCGCCCATCCAGAACTTGATCGTCCCGAACGGATGCTCCACCGTTTGCCTGCGAAGCTTCATGGCCTCCGGCCTTTTGTCCAGCCGTCTTTGCATCGCCTCCAGACTAGCCTCATGCTCCCAGCGACTGACCCGGCGCTGCTGGCTGGGTGTGCATCTTTCCTTGATCGGGCAGCGCGGGCAGTCCGAACTCCAGTAGCGATGGATCAGATGATTTCCCTCCACTCTGGCAAAGCGCCAGATCAGCCGGCTGCCAGCCGGACAGCGGTATTCATTGGCCTCGGGATCGTACACAAAGTCGGCTTTGTCGAAGCGGCCTTCGGCCTTGGCCTCCGAGGTCATCGGTTTTGATACGTAGGGCGTGATCCCGGCTTGTTCGCAGGCTAGTATCTCGTCGCCGTTGAAGTAGCCGCGATCCGCAATGACATTTAGGTCCGAGACCTCCATCGTTTCCCTGGCATGTTTCGCCATCCTGGAAAGTTGTCGGCGATCCGAACCCGAGTTGGTGACCTCGTGGGCGACGATCAGGTGGTGCTTCACGTCCACCGCCGTCTGCACGTTGTATCCCACCAGTCCCCGGCTGGTGCTGGTCGCCATGGCTCGCGCATCGGGATCGGTCAGCGACACCTGTCCGGAAGGTGATTCATTCAGCTTTACCTCAATCTCCCGCAACTCCACCATGTCCTGCTTCAGAGTGGCAATCTTCTCGCGCAGCCTGGATGCCCGCATCTCGGTCACATCAGACTGCTGCCGGTCAGCCGTGTCCATCTCGGCCAGGTAACGTTCGATGCACTGGTCGATCTGCTGCATGCGCTTGTCCAGCTTGGCACGGGTGAAGTTGCGGTCATGGGCATTCACCGCCTTGAACTTGCTGCCATCGATCGCCACGATCGCCTGCGAGAACAGATCCAGCTTGCGGCACAACAAGGTAAATTCCCGGCACACGTTGCGGATCGGTGCGCCATTATCGCGGCGGAAGTCGGCGATCGTCTTGAAGTCAGGCGCGAGCTTGCCAACCAGCCACATCAGCTCGACGTTGCGCTGGCATTCACGTTCCAGCCTGCGGCTCGACTGGATGCGATTCAGATAACCATAGATGTATATCTTGAGAAGTATCGCAGGGTGATAGGAAGGTCTGCCCGTCGTTGCTGGTTCCGCGCCGGCGAAACCCAAAACCAGCATGTCCAACTCATCGGTGAATGCCTCGATGGCACGAACAGGGTTGTCTTCTGCGATATAGTCGTCAAGGCATTCTGGCAACAGCGTGGCTTGCTTCCGGCTTTCGCCTTCGATGAATCGCTTCATCATTTCCCCTCCCTGTGGACGTTGCTATATCAACGCACGCGAGGGATCATGGTGGACAAAAGGGAAAGAGTTTCCACACAGCCTCGCCGATTTTCAGACCGTCTTCATTTCGACTATTCTGTTGAAAAACTCATCTTCAGGTCGTGACGAAAAAATTCTACCCCCTTAGGGCGCTTAAAATTATTTCGACATGGGAGGATACCGCAGACATCCTTAAATTCAACCATGAACCCTTAAACCGCCGTACTCTTGACGATCAAGTGCGTTTTACTATTGCACCTTCAATTCGCGAAATTTCCCAGGGGTGCGAATTTTGAGTTTTTCAACACAATATGCCAGCAGCGGACGATCGCGGTTGCTATTCATCTTAGGTAAGCAGCCATCAGCGAAAATCGCTAAATCTACTGACAGGCTCAGTGCGATAATCTTCCGAACCCAGATAGCCAGCAGGCATCGGCACGCGGAGTCTATCCTGCGTACTTGGTGAAACCGATCGGAGGCAGGCAGTTCTTACCCCTTTATGCTCGAAATCGAAGACATCTCCCGCCGCTTCAACGACCGTAGCGTGTTGCGGGACGTGTCTCTGCGCCTGCAAGCGGGCGAATACGTCGCCATCGTTGGTGAATCCGGGATCGGCAAGTCCACCCTGCTCAACCTTATCGCCGGGCTGGATCGGCCCGACGGCGGGCGGCTGGTGCTGGATGGAAGCGACTACGCCGAGCTTGGCGAGGATGCGCTCACCCGCCTGCGCCGGGATAAGATGGGCTTCGTCTTCCAAGCCTTCCACGTGCTGCCGCATCTCACCGTGCACCAGAATGTCGCCCTTCCCATGTGGCTGCAAGGAGTGGACGGCGCCGCCGCCGACCGGCCGGCGCAACAACTTCTCCACGCGGTGGGCCTCGGCGAGCGCGCTGCCAGTTGGCCGCGCGAGCTTTCTGGGGGCGAGCTGCAACGGGTGGCGATTGCCCGCGCGCTGGTCCATGGCCCGCGCTTGGTGCTGGCGGACGAGCCCACCGGCAACCTTGACCCGGCCAACGGCGCGAAGGTGCTGGCACTGCTCGCCGAGCGCATCCGCCAAGCGGGTGCCATCGGCATTCTGGTGACCCATTCGCGGGCAGCAGCGGCGACGGCGGACCGGGTTCTGCGCCTGACTGCCGAAGGGCTGCGCGCGTGAGGCTGGCGCCGGTCTTTCTCGGATCCCTCGCACGGAGGCGGGTGGCGACCCTGTTTTCCTGCGCCGCCATTGTCCTCGGCGTCGCCCTCGGCATGGCGGTGCATGCGGTGCACAAGTCAGCGCTGTCCGAGTTTGACCGTGGCCTGCGTGCCATGGCTGGCGAGGCTGACTTGCAGGTGGTAGGGCCGCGCGGCGGATTTGAGGAAAACCTGTATGCACTGCTCGCCGCCCGCCCCGAGGTGGTGGAGGCAAGCCCCGTGGTGGAGGTGGAGGCAAAACTCGCGGGGCGGGAAGATACACTTCAACTCTTGGGCGTCGATGTCCTGACGCTGGGCCGCGTGACACCGGCTCTTTTGCCCAGGGCCGCCGTAGGCGCGGATCGCTTCGCCAGTCTGGGCGACGATCGTCTCTTTCTCAGTGCAGCGGCGCAAACGGCGTACGGCGTGAAGCCCGGCGGCAACCTCCGCTTGCAGGCAGGCAGCAATACCCTGAATTTTCGCGTCGCCGGCGACCTGCCTGGTGTCGAGGAAAGCCGCCGCCTCGCAGTGCTCGACATCGCCGCCGTACAGACCCACTTCGGCAAGCTCGGGCGGCTGACGCGCATCGATCTGCGCCTCGCCGAAGGCATAGCATCCGCAGCGGCGCGCGCCGACTTGCAGGCCGTCCTGCCTGCCGGAGTGCTGGTGGAACCACCTCAAGCGGCAGAGAACCAGGCAGCCCATCTGTCCCGCGCTTACCGGGTGAATCTGACCATGCTGGCGGCCATGGCGCTCCTGACCAGCGGATTTCTCGTCTTCTCGGCCCAAGCCCTTTCGGTGGTGCGGCGGCGTAGTGAGTTCGCCTTCCTGCGGGCGATCGGGCTTGCCCGCCACAGCCTGTTCGCCTGGCTGTTGGCGGAGGGCGCGGTGCTGGGGCTGGCAGGGGGCGTCGGCGGTGTGGCCGTCGGCTATGGCTTGGCTTGGGGGGCGCTGGCCCTTCTAGGTGGCGATCTGGGCGCCGGTTACTTTTCCGGGCTGCAGCCGCAGTTGCAGTTTCAGCCCCTGGTGACGGCCATTTACGTGACACTGGGCATGCTGGCCGGCGTCGCGGGTGCCTGGTTGCCGGCGCGGGAAGCCGCAACGGTGTCACCGGCCCAGGCCTTGAAGGCCGGAAACGATGAGGTACTGCTCGGCGGGCGCGGGCATCCGGGTCTGGGGTTGGTCCTGCTGCTGGCGAGCCTTGCCGCTTGCCGAATTCCGCCCATGGACAGCCTGCCGGTCGGCGGCTATCTGGCCGTTGCCTGCCTGCTGGCTGGGAGCATCATGTTGTTGCCGGCGATGGCTTCCGGCATCGCCTGGCTGCTGCCCAAGCGCGGCCCGGTGCCGGCCCGCCTCGCGGCAGCAAGACTGGGTGCTGCGCCGGGGCATGCCGTAGTGGCGGCGGCCGGGGTGCTGACCAGCGTCGCGCTGGTGGCGGCCATGGCGATCATGGTCGCTTCCTTTCGCGATTCAGTGGACCAGTGGCTGAACCAGATCCTGCCCGCCGACCTCTATCTGCGGGCTGGTCTGGCTCAGACCAGTGGCTATCTGGATGAGGCCCTGCAAGCGAAGATTGCCGCCGTGCCCGGCGTCGGCCACGTCAGCTTCACTCGCTACGACAGCCTGCGTCTGGCCGCCGGGCAGGCGCCGGTGGCCGTGATCGCGCGGCCGCTGTCGGCGGACGGGCGTGAGTTGCCGCTGCTTGGCGTCGCGCAACTCGGTGGCAACGGCAGCAGCGAGCTGGCGATCTGGATTTCCGAAGCCATGCAGGATCTCTATGCCTGGCAGCCCGGCGAGCGCGTTGAACTGCCCCTCGCTGGACGTCTGGTGCGTTTCCATGTGGCTGGCGTCTGGCGGGACTACGCGCGCCAGAGCGGCGCGCTAATGATAAATCTGGCCGACTACCGTCGCCTGACCGGAGATCGCCTCGCCAATGGTGCCGCCATCGACCTCGCCGACCCTGCCGCACGCATGCAGGTGGCCAACGCGCTCGTCGCCACGGCAGCTCCGGGGATGCTGGAAATAGCCTACCCTGGTCAGATCCGCGCCATCACCCTGCGCATCTTCGACCGCACCTTCGCCGTCACGTATCTGCTGGAAGCCGTTGCGGTGCTCTTCGGCCTGGCCGGTGTGGTGGCCAGCTTCGCGGCGCTGGCGGCGGCACGGCGGCGGGAGTTCGGCATGCTTCGCCATCTCGGCCTGAGCCGTTTCCAGATCGGCTGGATGCTCGCCGAGGAAGGGGCGCTGGCGGCCGGCGTCGGCGTACTCGGCGGGCTGCTGGCCGGTGGGGCCATCGGGCTGGTGCTGATCGAGGTGGTCAATCGGCAGAGTTTCCATTGGAGCATGGACCTGCACATTCCATCGGGGTCGCTGGCCTTGTTCGCTATCAGTCTGGTCGCCCTGGCGGCACTGGCGGCGGTACTTGCCGGGCGGCAGGCCATGCGTCAGGACGCGGTGCTCGCGGTGCGGGAGGACTGGTAATGGATAGAGATGGATAGGCGTACTTTTCTCCTCGCGCTGGCGAGCCTACCGGCTTTTCGGGTCGGGAAGGTAGGGGCAGAGGCGGCGGTCGATTTTGCCCCGGTACTCCCCGGCCGCAAGCTGGTCTTCCCCTTTGATCATGGCGCCCACCCGGATTTCCGCGTCGAGTGGTGGTACGCCACCGGCTGGCTGACTTTGCCGGACGGTAGCCCGCTCGGTTTTCAGGCCACCTTCTTCCGGCTACGCACCGGCATCGGTGATGCCAATCCAAGCGCTTTCGCGCCGCGCCAACTGATCCTCGCGCATGCGGCCATCGCCGACCCGCGCCTTGGCCGCCTGCGTTACGACCAACGCTCTGCTCGGGTCGGCTTCGGTCGCGCCGGTTTCGCGACCGGGCGAACGGACGTGTGGGTCGGCGACTGGCGTTTGGAGCAGAGCGGCGACCGCTATCAGGCGGAAGTCCGTGCCGGGGATTTCGCCTACGCGCTGTCGCTCGTTCCGGACGGCCCACCACTGCTCAACGGCGTCGCCGGATTCAGCGTCAAGGCCCCGGGCCAGCGCCACGCCAGCTACTACTACAGCCGTCCGCAACTCAAGGTGAGCGGCACGGTGACCGTCGACCACCGCCCGCAGGCGGTGACCGGCCGTGCCTGGCTGGACCACGAATGGTCGAGTGAACTCCTGCCCGAGGGCGCGCAAGGCTGGGACTGGATTGGTGTGAATCTTAACGATGGCAGCGCCGTGATGGCCTTTCGCCTGCGCAGCGCGAACGGGCGACCGATCTGGTCCGCCGCCACCTTCCGGCAGACGGGGGGCAATGCGCAGGTGCTAGCGCGGGATGCCGTCGCTTTCGAAGCCCTGCGCCACTGGCACTCAGCCCGTACCGGCATCAGCTACCCGGTCGAATGGCGCATCCGCATCGGCCTGCGGAGCTTCCATCTTCAGCCCCTGATTGACGACCAGGAACTCGACAGCCGTCGCTCGACGGGCGCCGTGTATTGGGAAGGAGCGGTGCGCGTTGCGGAAGACGGCCGCGATATCGGGCGCGGGTATCTGGAAATGACCGGCTATGGGAAGAGAATAAGGCTTGGCTGAAGACTTGGCGTGCAGGATTTGCCATGGTTGCCCAGCGGGCGCGTTGGCACGCTTGGCCACCGGATCCGAAGATCATCTGCATAAATCGGCGTCCGGTAACGGTCGAGGTTGTGTGAAACCTCCAAGCGAAATGAGGTGCCATGAAAGTTGACTCCTCAAAACGCTCTGTATTCGATTTTTCTTACATCGGCGATGGTTTGGCACCGCTGAAAACGCGTCACAATTAGGTTTTCACACAGCCTCGGTCGGGAGCACCAATTCACGAATTGCGGCTTCCGGGCGACCTGAATAATCAACCCGATCGGAATCCGCCAAGGGGCAGCTATATGGCGGCAAATATGGCAGCATGATGTGCGGCTGTGTGCCTATTCCGTTGAAAAATTCTATTTTCAAGACGCTTGAAGAAAATCTAGCCGCTTAGGTCGATCTTCTCTAGCAGGATGTGCCCGGGATCATGTGGGACATGATCATTCGTTGTAGGATGGTCAATTCGCCTACAGCATGGGGTGCTGGTTGCATCCTTTGATCGCAACAGCTTCCGGCAAGTTTTTGGCTCACCCCAAAAAAAGAGTTCTTCAACAGAATATGCCAGAAGCGGACGTCCAAACATACCTCCCGCTTAGATTCAACAAAGTCAAATTGAGTAGATACTTCTCGGAAATTGCATAGATATATTTGCATATGTTCATTGATTGACCGAAATGATTAAATGTGCACGGTGAATTTGCGATTCGTGCCAGCGGAAGTCCAACATGAGTTCTTATTGGAATTTGTTCTGAATTGATTATTTAAGGAGCTAAATACCATGACAACACTTACTGTTATTGGATTGCTTGTACTTATCATAGTTGTGATGTTGTACAGCCATTTTCATGCTAAAAGTATCGAAAAAATTCCTCCCACTACGGATGGTCAGTTAGGGAGTACAGCGGCATTTATATTACGATCCGAAGATTCGAAATTCGTTTTAGCTGATTCTAAGGCTAAGGAAATTCTGACGTTCCGAGATTTTCGCGAATAATTATTTACCAATAATTCGCGGGTTCAAGTTTGAAGTGCAACACCTGACTTGAAGAATACCTGACTGGGTGTCTTGTATCCAAGTCGTTTTCTGGGTCGGTTGTTCAATCGTTCCATCGCTGTATCAATCTCCTGTTGTGTAATGGTGGTGAAGTCTCGACTCTTCGGGAAGTACTGCCGTATCAATCCATTGGTATTCTCGTTTGTGCCACGTTCCCAGGATGCATAAGGGTGAGCGAAATAGAAGGCGGCCTTTAATGCATCTGCAACTTCTGCATGCCCGGCAAATTCCTTGCCATTGTCTGAAGTCACGGTGTGCACCCGGTTACGATACGGCTTGAGCAATGAGGTCATCGCCTTGGTCACTGCCGGTGCGGTGTTGCGTTCGACCTTGCGAATCAGCGTGAACCCAGACTTCCGCTCGACAATGCTTACGATGGCGTGTCGGTGGTTCCTTCCAATGACAGTATCGGCTTCCCAATCACCGATTCGGCTGCGTGTCTCGACGATGGCCGGGCGATCTTCTATGGAGAGCCGGTTTGGAATGATGCCGCGCCGATCAGTCTTGCCATAGCGCTTCTTGCGCTGCTTCTGACAGCGCAGCTGCTTCCACAGTAACCCACCTGTTCGTTTGTCGGCATAAATCCGCTGATACACCGTCTCAATGCTGATAGCAGCATGCCCGCTGATCTGTTCCGGGCTCCATTGCTCCACCAGCCTCTCTTGCGCGAATTGCCATGTTGCATCATCTATACGCCGTGCATTGACCGCTTGCCGCTCAACCGAAAATTGACGCGCCTGCTTGGGGCGATAGCCACGTCGCCCACGGTTTCTGGCCAACTCCCGGCTTATGGTGGATGGGCTGCGTTCCAGCACGTTGGCAATCTCGTTTTGTGTATGTCCTGCCTTCTTCAAGGCGTAAATCTGGTATCGTTCTTCTCGGGTGAGGTGTGTGTAGTTCATCTTTGCAATTTCGACTTGCCGGTCAAAAGGCCAGGATGCTACCGCATCCCGCCCACCTGACCAGCGTTACTCAAAATTGCACTTCATCCTTGAATCCGCCGGAGATAATCATGTCAAACGAATCAAAATGCCCGTTCAACCACATCGCCGGCCTCGGCAGGACGAACCAGGACTGGTGGCCTGAGCGGCTGCGTCTTGAACTGCTGCACCAGCATTCCTCGAAGTCCGATCCGATGGGCGAGGAGTTCAGCTACGCAAAGAAATTCAAGAGCCTCGACTACAAGGCGCTGAAGAAGGACCTGGTCAAGCTGATGACCGACTCGCAGGACTGGTGGCCGGCGGACTTCGGCCACTATGGGCCGTTCTTCATCCGCATGGCCTGGCACGCCGCCGGAACCTACCGCATCGATGACGGCCGGGGCGGCGCCGGCCGTGGACAGCAGCGCTTTGCGCCGCTCAACAGCTGGCCCGACAACGTCAACCTCGACAAGGCGCGCCGCCTGCTGTGGACGATCAAGCAGAAATACGGCGCGGCCATCTCCTGGGCCGACCTGATCATTCTCGCCGGCAACGTCGCGCTGGAAACGATGGGCTTCAGAACCTTCGGCTTTGGCGGCGGCCGTGCGGACGTCTGGGAGCCGGACGAGGACGTGAACTGGGGTGATGAACTCGCCTGGCTGAAAGACGACATGCGCTTCAGCGGCGACCGCGATCTGCAGCCGCCGTTCGGCGCCACCCACATGGGCCTGATATACGTCAACCCGGAAGGCCCGAACGCCAGCGGCGACTATATGGCCGCCGCAAAGGACATCCGTGCCACCTTCGGCCGCATGGCGATGAACGATGAGGAGACCGTCGCCCTTATCGCCGGCGGCCATACCTTCGGCAAGTGCCATGGCGCTGCCCCGGAATCGCACAAGGGACCCGAGCCGGAAGCCGCTCCTGTGGAAGCGCAAGGACTGGGCTGGACGAGCGACTACCGCACCGGGTACGGCGGCGACACGATCTCCAGCGGCCTGGAAGTGACCTGGACCAAGACCCCGGCGCTGTGGAGCAACAACTTCCTCGAGAACCTGTTCAATTACGAATGGGAGCTGACCAAGTCGCCCGCCGGCGCCAAGCAATGGATGGCGAAAAACGCGCCGAAGATCGTTCCCGACGCGCACGACCCGAACAAGAAACACAAGCCGACCATGCTCACCACCGACCTGACGCTGCGCTTCGACCCGGAATTCGGCAAGATCTCGCGGCGGTTCCTCGACGATCCGCAGGCCTTTGCCGATGCGTTCGCGCGTGCCTGGTTCAAGCTAACGCACCGCGACATGGGCCCGCGCGCGCGCTACCTGGGACCGGAAGTGCCGAAGGAAGAGTTGATCTGGCAGGACCCGATTCCCGCGCTCAATCACAAGCTGATCGGCGAGAAGGAGATTGCAGATCTCAAAAAGAAGATCCTTGCCTCGAAGCTGTCCGTGGCGCAGCTCGTATCGACCGCCTGGGCATCGGCATCCACTTTCCGCGGTTCCGACAAGCGCGGCGGCGCCAACGGCGCGCGCATCCGGCTCGCCCCGCAGAAGAGCTGGGCGGTGAACCAGCCGGCACAGCTCGCGAAAGTGCTGAAGACGCTCGAGGGCATCCAGAGCGACTTCAACAAGAAGGCCAAGGGCGGCAAGAAGGTCTCGTTTGCAGACCTGATCGTTCTGGGGGGCTGCGCAGCCGTCGAGGCAGCGGCGAAGAAAGCCGGCGTCGCGGTGAAGGTTCCGTTCGCGCCCGGGCGCATGGATGCGTCGCAGGCGCAGACCGATGTGGAGGCTTTCGCGGTACTGGAGCCGATCGCGGACGGCTTCCGCAACTACGTGCGCAAGGGATGCGAGGGATCAGAGGCTGAGCTGCTGATCGACAAAGCGCAGTTGTTGACGCTGACCGCTCCCGAAATGACGGTCCTGATCGGCGGTATGCGTGCCCTGAATGCAAACGTCGGCCAGTCCAGGCTTGGTGTCTTTACCAAGCGGCCCGAAATATTAAGCAATGATTTCTTCGTCAATCTCCTCGACATGAACACGAAATGGCAAAAGTCCGCCACGTCCAAAGGCGTGCTGGAGGGGCACGATCGGAAAACGGGCAAGCTTAAGTGGACCGGCACCATCGCCGATCTCGTCATCGGTTCCAACTCGCAGCTCCGGGCACTGGCAGAAGTCTACGCTAGCGCGGACGCGCAGAAGAAGTTCGTACATGACTTCGTCTCGGCCTGGAACAAGGTGATGAACCTCGATCGCTTCGACCTTGCGTGATCTCAGATGATCTGCCGGGATAATGAGACCTCAGGGACGGAGCCCAATTGATTTTGAAAAAGAATGGGGCTCCGTCCCCATGTTGTTTGCCATGTTGTTTGGACTGGCTCTGCACTTAATGATAAAAATTTGTTTCATGAAGATAAATCATAACTATGGACTTCACCCCATTCCATGGATTTCGGTACGGTCATGCATGCAGCTAGGTTTATATGGCCGCAACGTGTCGGGAGTCGCATATCGTGAAGTTTTGCTATACGGCAATCTGAATCATCGAAGTGCGACTCACAACTTAACGTTAATGCCAGCATAGATTGAACGCGCCATACCGGGAACCGGGATGCCCCATGCAGGTGCTCCCATGCCAGTTTGCATCATGGTTGCTCCTTGCCCTACGTAGGCCCCACCCAGTGGCAATGCGTAAAACCGGTTGAAGACATTATCAATGCCGATATCCAGTCTGGCCATTTTCCATTCATAGCTGGAGCGTAAATTGAGCAGGCTAAAGCCACCGGTCTGGATTTCATTCCTGACTTGAGATACCTGTGACTTGGCGTCAACCAGCTGAATTTCGGCTGTGTTTGTCCATTTTCCCAATCGCTGATCCATGGAAAGTTTCACGTTGAGCGGCATGATGTTGTAGAGGTTATTGCCGGTGGCCAAGTTCTTGCCTATGGTGTAATTCAATACACTTTTCGCAGTGAAGCTGCCGTAATCACTGGAATTTCCCAGGAGCATGTGGCCAGATAAGTCAATGCCATAAAGCTGGGCAGATTGGTTTATGTATTGGAGATTAACAAAGCCTGTTGTAGCAGCCAGATTGGTTGCGCCACCGCAAGAGGTAGTACCGCAACGCTGGACATCGATATAATTCTGGACGTGTGTATAGTAAGGTGTGAATTGCACTCCCCATTGCTTCTTGTCAGCATCATTCCAGTCCGCAGTAATGCTGAGAGTTTGAGCCACTTCCGGTTTCAAGTTGAGGTTTCCGACATAGCCGTTTCCGTCGCCCGTGAAATTATTCATGCCCATCGCCATCGGGAGGGTTGACCAAGAATAGAGCTCATAGAGATTCGGAGAGCGGGATTTCCGAGAATAACCTGCCGCGAAAGATTGAGCTGCGTCAGGCGTATAGCGCGACAGCGCGGTTATATCCCAATTTTGATCGTTATGCTGGTGGTTGAGGGCATTGAAGTTGGTCGCATCATTCAAATACATCATGCTGTTGTTGTACCCCTGCACTGTTCCAGTATTCATCCTGACCAAATCGCTGCGAAGCCCAAGCTGGCTGACCCATTTCGGATTCCAGTTAGCTTCCCATTCCCCGAAAATATCCAGGTTGTCGCGTTCGCCGTTGTTAATGTTCCAGAATGTATTTGGAGCCATCATCATGCCTCCGGATGGGGACCACCAGTCATTCAATCGGAAACGCTGAATCTCGGCGCCCGCTCTGAGAATATCCCTCTCTGCAAGCTCGATACTGGCATTGACCTGCGCACCGGTTGTTTTTCCTTCAGTATCCATCGGCATGCCAGGAATCGTGGCTGGTGTGCCATACCAGAATTGCTTGTCGTCGCCAAAATTCATGCTGTGATTTGTTGTTTGGTTATACACGCGTGATTCCAAAGTTCCCCAATCGTACTGCACTGTGTAGTGAAGATTGACCTGTGTGCTTTTGTTTCCGGTCAAATCCATACGCTGGTTCGGATATTCTTCGTATGGAATGTTTTGTATGCCCAGATCAAGTTCCAGCAAAGCGTTTTTATGGCTCAACGCAAGCCCGATATCGTGATTCTCCGATTTGTAACTTGAAGATCCCACCACGTCCCCGGACAGAAAACCATTTCCGGATGTTCCGGATGATTTAAAGTTATTAGCTGCCTTGTAATTCCCTGATTGCGTAATTGATCCGTCATACGTCATGCTTAGATCTTCACTTGCGATCGTTGCCCCGACATTTGTACCGTGGGCATTCCCATTGCTGCGATAGAAAGTGGCAGCCCTTCCCTTAATCAGCATTTCCTGCCCAATGGCTGCAAACTCACGGGGGCGGGATGTAACTTGGATTGTGCCGCCAATGCTGTCACCGCCGACACTTACCGGTGTAATTCCGGCAAATACTTTGACACTTGCGATATCAGTCGGGGCAATGTAGGAAAGAGGAGAATTCATGTGGTTGGGGCAGGTGGAAATCAGTTTCATCCCGTTGACCTGGATGTTTACGCGGTCGTCGGCCATGCCGTGAATCGCTGGCAGGCTGGACACGCCCCCGGCACTGTAGAGACTGACGCCGGGTATGTCGCCAAGAAGGCTGGCCGTGTCACTTGTGGCGGGAAGTAACGGCGCAATGCTTGCTGCCTTGATGCTCGATGCCTTAATGGGCGTTACATTTTGGGGAGTGGTAATCGTGATTTCAAGCGGGCTGCTGTCCTGTGCAGATGAAGCAAACGGCAAAGCGGCAAGTATGATCGTTAATGAATTAGAACGGATACGGGTAGCGATTTTCATAGCAATTTCACAATAAGAATTGAACATGTACTAATGTTTACATGTTATAACTCGCCGCAATCCGCGACATATCGTCGCATGCAGCCACTTACCTTGATTTCAATTGAACGGTTACCTATTGGATATAGCCCTTAGAGGTGATAAATATTTTGAACCAAACACAGCCTGCTATCCTCAACCTTGAATGTCTGCAATGTGTTGCGGACCTAACCTTCAACTACTGAAAGAGGGAGCACAACAGCTATATATGACAAATAGTTTGCTCCTAGGATTGGACGTGGATTAACCGCTTTCTGGAAATCCGAAGTGCCGCTTCGCGCCCTGAGGCACTCCGCCAAGTCATTTTTGCAGATTCTGTCATGTTAGCCAGCAGGGGCGATCTCGATTTCCAAGCGCTTTCAAAGAAGCGGATTCGTCATAAGGCGTCCGTGTTTTCCAGCAGCGATAGATGATTCGTAGCCACCTGAACGGCAGAGCTCGTACCGCGACCCGATGAGAACAACCTTTGCTGCGTTGCTGTTGATAATGGGCCCCGGCCCGGAAGGATCTCGGTATGGTTGAGCCTGCCCACTCGACAAAGGTTTGGCGGAGGAAAGTGGGGCAGGCGATCCGCCAGTGAACCCGGCACTTGTTACCGCTGCGCTCAACCACCGGGGCCACCCCTGAATAGCGCTGCATTTCTGATGCGCTCGCATAGCGATCCAGATCTTCGCCAAAGGCGACCAATAATCGCGGAGCCTGAATGTGTCCGGCACCTGGTACCTGCATAAAGGCAGATAGGAACAACAGAATCGTCAAATTCAATCTGAAAATCTGCTGAAAATCAAAAAATAGATTGAAAGAAAATTCAGCCCGGTGACGAGGGCAAAACAAAAGAGAGTTTTTCAACACAATATGTCGTTAGTGCTACTTCGCGAACGACCGCTATGCGGTAATCTGAATGATCGAAGCGCGACTGCTTTCCGGCGGACAATATGGCAATTAGTAATAGCCAGCGTAGCCAGATGAAACTAAATTTGCGCAGATTTCCTCCCTTAGTCCCTTTGCTGACCGTCTTGTCGCTATTCGGCACTGTCAATGTGAAGGCGGAAATGCAGCAGGAGTATGTACACGATCGGTCTTGGCACGCATCCCGACGCCTTTTGGCATAATGGCGAACGCCCTTGGGATTGAGCGCAAAGACGATGAACCCGAGCCTGCAGCTGCTAGATTCCTAAGCGACGACGGGCGGTGTGTGTGGGATTCTTTTGGAGTCTGGCGAGAGCAGATGCGGAAGTTGGCCCCTCCACGCCGGCCTCCTCACCATTGCAGAAGAAAGCGGACACCGCCACACCAACCATACAAGCGGAAGTTGAGCAGTGAGTACCGATGGCCGACCTAACGGGGAAGGCCGGACGCGGTGTTTGACGACCAAACGCCGTATGAATTCTGTTTCGAACGTTTCCTGTGCTTCCAAAAGCAGCGCAGGCATCAACCGCAAGGTTTCAACTTGATAGATCGAATAACCTTCCAGCCAAGCGGAGCCGACACCTCGTCGTGCAGATAGATGAAAACGGCTTTAGTG
Source organism: uncultured beta proteobacterium (assembly GCA_963782385.1). Taxonomy (GTDB): domain Bacteria; phylum Pseudomonadota; class Gammaproteobacteria; order Burkholderiales; family Gallionellaceae; genus CAVXFS01. The sequence goes on along the minus strand of CAWAJO010000003.1, from coordinate 442,100 downwards.
CTGCATTTAGGACCCCATTTGAGAAATCATTCGTAGCTATAGTTGGGTGAGGGGCCTGCAGAATATGGGTGCTCACTCAGAAACGAAGTGTTTAAGAAACGCGCTAATCTAATTGCTGCAGCGGAGAGTGCCATGAATGTAGTGTGGATTATCTTTCTGGTCGTGTTGGGTTGCTGTGCAAAACTGACACATGCCAGGACGCTGGAGGTTGGACCAGACAAGGAGTTTGCATTGCCCAGTGTGGCAGCAATATTTGCCGTGGATGGGGATGTGATCGAAATCGATGCGGGAGGAACTTATGGCAATGATAGTGTAGTGTGGAAGCAAAACAATATCACCATCAAAGGGGTGAACGGCCGGCCACACCTGCATTTTTCAGGAAATATCCCAAATAAGAAAGCGATCTGGGTAATCCAGGGGAATCGCGTCACGGTCAGCAATGTGGAGATGTCGGGGGCGACGGTGGCAGACGAGAACGGTGCCGCGATTCGTCTTGAGGGAGCTGACTTTCATATATCTGACTGCTTCATTCACTCGAATGAAAACGGCATTCTGATCGGCAATTCTCACCCACGGAGTGAGATCCTGATTGAAAACTGCGAGTTTGGCTTCAATGGGGATGGGTCAGGAAGTACCCACAACATATACGTGGGCGATGCAGGCCGTTTTACCCTGCGCAACAGTTACTCGCATGACGCCCTGCTAGGGCATCTGGTCAAGTCGCGCGCCAGAGAAAACTACATTCTATATAACCGTCTATTCGAAGGGGCGGCCAGTTATGCTATTGATCTGCCAATTGGCGGTTACGCGCTGGTGATGGGAAATGTGATCTACCAGGGGCCGGGCACGGATAACTCGACAATGGTGGCATTTGGGGCTGAGGGATTGAAATATCCAGAGAACCTGTTGGAGCTTGTTTACAACTCATTTCTGAACGAGCGCTCTAGCGGGATTTTCATCAAGACATGGGGCGAAAGTCAATCGACGGTGGTCAATAATCTATTCTCAGGCACTGGTGATGTTCTGCAGGGCGCGAATGGCAAGGCCGATATTGAAAATAATGTTCACGAAACAAGATTGTACCAAGAGTTTTCACCTCGCAATGTCAGTTTGCAGACTCAAATGGTTTCGAAAGTTGTCGATACCGCCATTCCTGTGATCAGCCAACATGACGAGCAGTTATTGCCGGACACGCAGTTTGCTAGAGGCAAGGTGCTGACGCGTGCTGTTCTTGGCAAGGGATTAGATATTGGATCAATCGAGTACCGCTAACTCTAAGTCAATATTTACGGAACTGGCGCCGATTTTGTACGACTGCGTGAGAGAATTGTTGATACATGGGTCATGGCATGTATCGCTGTAAACTCTGAATCGATGCTGGGAGCCTGAACTCTGATGAGGGCGGCTCTTGCCCGAGCGAACTGTTCCGCCTGGGGCGTGTGGAGTGGCAGCACCCCAACCCAATATTGCATCTGACCTGCACGTAAGCGTGCATAGTCCAGTGAATTTATGCACTGGATTTCCGCAAGGGGTCGTTCGTGATGGTTGGCTAGTGGCAGATTCGGCGGTGCGAATCTGTTTATGCCACCGGCTGCTTTAGGGCAAACATATTGGCAAGATGAATTGCTGGGACGTGTCGAAAGCGGAATGTTGCCAACTTCCGCTCTCGCGCAACGAACCTTCAACGTTCCAGAATGGGCCGGAGAAAAAACAAGTATGGGTCGAAGTGACAGGTCGTGTCAGTCGAAAGTTGAAGCACGTCCTGTCCGATCACTGACCGAAAAACTCCTTCACTTTGCCCATCCACGACTTGGCGCGTGGGCTGTGGCGTTCGGTGTCAGTTTCGCTGATTTCTTCCAGTTCGCGCAGCAGTTCTTTCTGCCGGTCGGTGAGATTGACCGGGGTTTCCACCACGACGTGGCAATGCAGGTCACCATAGGATGAACTGCGGACGCCCTTGATGCCCTTGCCGCGCAAGCGGAAGATTTTCCCGCTTTGCGTTTCGACAGGAATCTTGATGCGCGCGGATCCGTCCAGCGTGGGGATCTCGATCTCGCCGCCCAGCGCCGCGGTGCTGAAACTGATCGGCATTTCGCAATGCAGGTCGTTGTGGTCGCGCTGGAATACCGAATGCGGTGAGATTTGAATGACGACATACAAGTCGCCGGCCGAGCCGCCATTGGCGCCTGCCTCTCCCTCAGCGGATAAACGGATGCGGTCATCGTTGTCGACGCCGGCAGGGATCTTGACGGACAGAGTCTTGTGCTGCTTGATGCGTCCGGCACCATCGCAATCGTGGCAGGGTGAGGTGATCTGCTTGCCGCTGCCGTGGCAGCGTGGGCAGGTTTGCTGAATAGAGAAGAAGCCCTGTTGCATTCGAACCTGCCCATGTCCCGCGCAGGTGGTGCAAGTCGTCGGGCTGGTGCCGGGCTTGGCGCCGCTGCCATGGCAGGTCTCGCATTCGACCATGGTCGGCACGCGGATCTTCGTCTCGGTGCCGCGCGCCGCCTGCTCCAGCGTGATCTCCAGGTTGTAGCGCAGGTCGGCGCCGCGGTGCACGCTGCTGCGTCCGCCGCCCCCGCGTCCACCGCCGAAAATGTCGCCGAAAATATCGGAGAAGTCGAACCCTTGCGCGCCGCCCGCACCAAATGGATTGCCACCGCCCATGCCGCCCGCCGCGAACGCTGAATGGCCATACTGATCGTAAGCGGCGCGTTTCTGCCCGTCGCTCAGGGTTTCGTAGGCTTCCTTAGCTTCCTTGAAGTGCTCCTCCGAATTCGGGTTATCCGGGTTGCGGTCGGGATGGTGCTTCATCGCAAGCTTGCGATAGGCCTTTTTTATTTCCTCATCCGACGCATCGCGGTTGACACCGAGGACTTCGTAGTAGTCTTTTTTGGACATAGTCGTTAGTAGTTAGTCGCTAGTCGTTGGTTGAAAAGCGAGTTTGTCGCCAGATGGTAACGTCAGCCGTTAGCCGAAAGAAAACCCGAGGGGTTAACTAACGACTAACGTCTAGCGACTAGCAACTACTTTTCGTCCTTCACTTCAGTGAACTCGGCATCTACCACGTCGGCCTCGTCCTTGGCCGGTTCGGCCTGCTGGGCTCCGCCTTCATTGGCTTGTGCCTTAGCTTGCTCCGCGGCGTACATCTTTTCACCCAGCTTCTGCGCGGCACTGGTGAGCGCTTCGGCCCTCGCGTCAATTGCGGCCTTGTCGTCGCCCTTGACGGCTTCTTCGGCATCCTTCAACGCGGATTCAACCGCACCTCTTTCATCCGCAGACAGCTGGTCGCCATATTCCTTCAGCGACTTTTGCGTGGAGTGGATCAGTGCATCCAGCTGGTTGCGCGCAGTCACCACTTCGATGGCCTTCTTGTCCTCGTCGGCGTGCGCTTCCGCATCCTGCACCATGCGTTCAATTTCGGTTTCGGACAGGCCGGAACTGGCCTGGATCTTGATCTTGTTCTCCTTGCCGGTGGCCTTGTCTTTCGCGCTGACATGCAGGATGCCGTTGGCGTCGATGTCGAAGGTCACTTCGATCTGCGGCATGCCGCGTGGTGCGGGAGGGATGTCGGTGAGATTGAACTGGCCCAGGCTCTTGTTGCCGGAAGCCATCTCGCGTTCGCCTTGCAGCACGTGGATGGTGACCGCTGACTGGTTGTCGTCGGCGGTGGAGAACACCTGTGCCGCCTTGGTCGGAATCGTGGTGTTCTTCTTGATCAGCTTGGTCATCACGCCGCCGAGGGTTTCGATGCCCAGGCTGAGCGGAGTTACGTCAAGCAGCAGCACATCCTTCACCTCGCCCTGCAGCACGCCGCCCTGAATCGCCGCGCCCACCGCCACGGCCTCGTCCGGGTTGACGTCCTTGCGCGGCTCCTTGCCGAAGAATTCCTTGACCTTTTCCTGCACCTTGGGCATGCGCGTCTGGCCGCCGACCAGGATCACGTCGGTGATGTCGGAGGTGGATACGCCCGCATCCTTCATCGCGATCTTGCATGGCTCGATGGTGCGTGCGATCAGGTCTTCCACCAGGCTTTCCAGCTTGGCGCGGGTGATCTTCACCGCCAGGTGTTTCGGGCCGGAGGCGTCCGCCGTGATGTAGGGCAGGTTCACTTCGGTCTGCTGTGCCGAAGACAATTCGATCTTGGCTTTTTCCGCCGCATCCTTCAGGCGTTGCAGCGCGAGCATGTCCTTCTTCAGGTCGATGCCGCTTTCCTTCTTGAATTCGTCCACCAGATATTCGATGACCCGCATGTCAAAGTCTTCACCACCGAGGAAGGTGTCGCCGTTGGTGGACAGAACCTCGAACTGGTGCTCGCCTTCTAGCTCGGCAATGTCAATGATTGAAATGTCGAAAGTACCGCCGCCGAGGTCATACACCGCGATCTTGCGGTCGCCTTCCTGCTTGTCCAGACCAAAGGCCAGCGCCGCCGCAGTCGGTTCGTTGATAATGCGCTTGACTTCCAGACCGGCGATGCGGCCGGCATCCTTGGTGGCCTGGCGCTGGCTGTCGTTGAAATAGGCGGGGACCGTGATGACAGCCTCGGTAACCGGTTCGCCAAGGTAATCCTCGGCGGTTTTCTTCATCTTCACCAGCACTTGCGCGGAAATTTCCGGAGCGGAGATTTCCTTGTCGCGCACTCTGACCCACGCATCGCCGTTTTTCGCCTTGACGATGGCGTACGACACCATGCCAATGTCTTTCTGCACCATTGGTTCTTCGAAGCGGCGGCCGATCAGGCGTTTGATGCCGTACAGCGTATTCTTCGGGTTGGTTACGGCCTGGCGCTTGGCGGCTGCACCGACCAGGATTTCGCCGTCTTCCATGTAGGCAATGATGGAAGGCGTGGTTCGCGCGCCTTCTGCGTTTTCAATTACCTTGGGCTTGCCGCCTTCCATTATGGCGACGCACGAGTTCGTCGTGCCAAGGTCAATGCCGATCACTTTTCCCATTTTCGTTCCTTTCGATTGAATGCGTGTAATTCACAATTTATTGCTACCTTGCCGACTAACATGAGGGCGGGACAGGGTATTTCAAGTGCGTAAGACATAGTCTAGTCATTTGCTAAAGTACGGTGTGGCTTGTGCCCCAACTAGCTACTAACGACCAGCGACTGAATCAGAACTATTCTTTTCCCTTCGCTACCATCACCATCGCCGGGCGCAACACGCGGTCATGCAGCATATAACCCTTCTGCATGACGCTTACCACGGTATTCGGCTCCTGCTCGCTTTCCTGCATGCCGATGGCCTGGTGCTGATGCGCATCGAATTTTTCGCCGACCGGGTTGATTTCCCTGATATTGAATTTCTCAAATACGCTGGACAGCTGTTTGAGCGTCAGTTCCATGCCGCTCTTGAAGCTTTCGACGTTCTCGGTCTTGACCGCCAGACCCGCCTGCAGGCTGTCCATCACTGCCAGCAATTCGCTGGAAAAACGCTCCACGGCGAATTTCTGCGCCTTGCCGATGTCTTCCTGCGCGCGGCGTCGGATGTTCTCGCCCTCGGCCTTGGCGTACATCCAGGCGTCATAGTGCTCCTGCGCCTTCAGTTCGGCGGTTTTCAGCATTTCTTCCAGGCTGGGCATGGTTTCGTTGCCGTTGTCCGAATTCACGTCGGTGACCGGCGCATCGCCGTTCTGCTGTTGATTTGGGTCCTGCGCGGTGATTTCGGTGTGGTTCATCAAGATTTCTCCCAATATCGATTCAAGCGCAGATGGGGATCATAATTTGTGCTTTCAAGTGCCGGCCGCAAAAAAATAATCCGGCATGCGATAATCCGCCGCGCAGCGGCCGGTCCGGGCCGTCAACACAAACCTAGATAATGTTGTGACCCAACAGACAAACCACTACTGGCGCATCGCCGGGTTCTACTTCTTTTACTTTGCGTTCGTGGGTATGTTCTCGCCCTACTGGAGCCTGTACCTGAAATCCATCCATTTTGACGCGGTGCAGATTGCCGTGCTGATGTCGGTGCAACCGGTGATGCGCATGCTCGCTCCAGGTTTGTGGGGATGGCTGGCCGACGGCGGGTGGGACACGGCTGTGCAAGCGTTGCGTTCCGCCGCCAACCGCCCAGCCGTTCCTAGCGCACGAGAGGGCTCGGCCCCACCGTCTCGGAGCGCCACAGGGATCCGCCTGCGAGTGGTGCGAATCGCGGCCGGCCTGAGCGTCTTGTTCTATCTCGGAGTTTTTGTCACCACCAGTTTCTGGGGAATGTTCCTCGCGCTGGCGCTGATGGGTTTTTTCTGGAGCGCTTCGATGCCGCTGGTGGAGGCGACCACGCTGACTTACCTGGGCAAGCACTCGGCGCGCTATGGGCGCATCCGCTCTTGGGGGTCGGTCGGTTTCATCCTGGCCGTGCTCGGACTCGGCTATGCCTTCGACTATATAGCCATCTACTGGCTGCTGTGGGCGGGATTGTTCATCATGCTGGGCATCCTGTTCTTCGCGCGGCAGATTCCACCGACCCAGGTACTGGCGCATCATACCGACAGTCAGCCAATACTGCGCCTGGTGTTCCAGCCACAGGTGCTGGCGTTTTTCGGCGCGTGTTTCCTGATGTCGGTGGCCCACGGCCCCTATTACACGTTCTTTTCAATTTACCTGGTGGAGCACGATTACGCCAAGAGCTCGGTAGGCTGGCTGTGGGCGCTGGGGGTGATTTGCGAGATCGGCATCTTCTTCCTGATGCCGTGGCTGATGCGCCACTGTTCCCTGACGCAGATCCTGACGACGAGTTTTGCCTGTGCCGTGCTGCGCTTTCTGCTGATCGGCTGGGCGGTGGACTCATTGACGCTGCTGCTGTTCGCGCAGATGTTGCATGCGATCACGTTTGGCGCCTTTCATGCGGTCGCGGTCGCATTGGTGCACCATTTTTTCCAGGGGCGCCATCAATCCAGGGGGCAGGCGCTGTATGGCAGCATTACCTATGGCGCGGGCGGCATGCTGGGTGGGCTGGCCAGCGGGCCATTGTGGCAGCACTGGGGACCCTCGGTCATGTATTCGATGAGCGCGCTCTCGGCGCTTCTGGGCCTGATGTTGCTGATATGGAAACTTCGGGTCGCTGGTGATGCGGGCCGGGCGCCTGCCTGAGGCAATTCATCTGGTGCCGGCATTGCGATGGCTGGCATCGGGAGATGTTTTGATATCATTCTCGGGGTCCATGCGTCGTGAAATCCGGCAACCGCTGTGGCATAATCGGACGCTGGTTTGGAATGAGCAAAATGGGCGCAAAAACGTTATACGATAAACTCTGGGACGGACACCTTGTGCGGCAGGAAGCCAATGGCACTGCCTTGATCTACATCGACCGCCATCTGGTGCATGAAGTCACCAGTCCGCAGGCGTTCGAGGGGTTGAAACTGGCCGGGCGCAAGCCTTGGCGCATTGCGTCCATGCTAGCCGTGCCGGATCACAACGTCCCGACGCTGAACCGGAGAGGCGGCATTTCCGACCCGATCTCGCGTCTGCAGGTGGAGACGCTCGACGCCAATTGCGCCGATTACGGCGTGACCGAGTTCAAGATGAACGATGCGCGGCAAGGCATCGTGCATGTGATCGGGCCGGAGCAGGGGGCGACTCTGCCCGGCATGACTGTGGTGTGCGGCGACTCGCACACCAGCACTCACGGGGCATTCGCCGCGCTCGCGCATGGCATCGGCACGTCGGAAGTCGAGCACGTGATGGCGACCCAGTGCCTGGTGGCGAAGAAATCCAGGGCCATGCAGGTGCGGGTGGCGGGTGCCTTGGGCAAGGGCGTCAGTGCCAAGGACATCGCGCTCGCGGTGATCGGCAAGATCGGCACGGCGGGCGGCACCGGCTACGCCATCGAATTTGCCGGCGACACGATACGCGCACTATCGATGGAAGGGCGCATGACCTTGTGCAACATGGCCATTGAGGCCGGCGCGCGCGCGGGGATGGTTGCGGCGGACGACATTACGATCGAATACATCAAGGGCCGCCCGATGGCGCCCAAGGGTGAATTGTGGAACAAGGCCGAGGCGTTCTGGCGAACGTTGCATAGCGATCAGGCGGCAGCCTTCGACAAGCTGGTGCAACTGGATGCGGCGCAAATCAGGCCGCAAGTGACCTGGGGCACGTCGCCGGAGATGGTGGTCGGGATTGACGGCTGCGTTCCCGATCCTGCCTTGGCGCCGGATGACGTAAGGCGCCAGGACTGGGCACGCGCCCTGCATTACATGGGGCTGCAGGCCAATACTCCGATCAGCGAAATCATGCTGGATAAAGTGTTCATCGGCTCCTGCACCAACGCCCGCATCGAGGATTTGCGCGCGGCGGCAGCTCTGATTCATGGCAGGCATATCGCCGCGAATGTGAAACTGGCGATGGTGGTGCCCGGCTCCGGGCTGGTCAAACATCAGGCCGAGCAGGAAGGGCTGGACAAAATCTTCATCGAGGCCGGGTTCGAGTGGCGCGAGCCGGGCTGTTCGATGTGCCTGGCGATGAATGATGACCGGCTGGAACCCGGAGAGCGTTGCGCCTCCACCTCCAATCGCAATTTCGAGGGGCGGCAGGGGCAGGGCGGACGCACCCATCTGGTCAGTCCGGAAATGGCCGCCGCTGCGGCGATCGCCGGACATTTCGTTGATGTGAGCAAATGGTAAAAGGATCGGGAATGAAGGAGATTGCTTTATTGGCGGTGATAGTGGGCATGTTTTCTGGTTGCCATCCCATTTGAGGTGAACTGATGCAGAAATTTTCTGTTGTGGATGGGTTGGTAGTGCCACTGGATCGTGCCAATGTTGATACCGATGCGATCATACCGAAGCAGTTCCTGAAATCCATCAAGCGATCGGGTTTCGGGCCGAATGCGTTCGATGAGTGGCGCTATCTGGATCACGGCGAGCCCGGCGTGGATAACTCAAAGCGGCCGCTCAATCCGGATTTCGTGCTCAACCAGCCGCGTTACAGGGGCGCGAGTATCCTGCTTGCACGCGAAAATTTCGGATGCGGCAGTTCGCGCGAACATGCGCCCTGGGCGCTGGGGGATTACGGCTTCCGCGTGATCATCGCCCCGAGTTTTGCCGAGATCTTTTTCAACAACTGTTTCAAGAACGGTATGCTGCCGATCAAGCTTGATGCCCATATCGTTGATGCGCTGTTCAAGGCAGCGGCAGCCATGCCGGGCTATCATTTGAAAGTTGACCTGGAACAGCAAACCATTGCTGCGCCGGAGGGAGAGGTGTTCAAGTTTGAGGTCGATGCGCACCGCAAGCATTGCCTGCTGAACGGGTTGGACGATATCGCCTTGACTTTGCAGCACGTGGACGAGATCAAGGCATTTGAAGGGAAGCACCGCGCGGCGCAGCCGTGGTTGTACGCCTGATGCGGTGCAGGCCGAGTTGGTGCGCAGCCCGACATAGCGCGCCAGGGATTGCTGCAGTTCTTTAAGAATAATTATTTCTGGACAATTAAGATGAAAATCGCTGTGTTGCCGGGAGATGGGATCGGTCCCGAGATCGTAGCTCAGGCGGTCAAGGTGATGGAGGCATTGCGTGGCGATGGCCTGAAGATCGAAATGGAATATGCGTACATCGGCGGTGCCGGTTACGATGCTGCGGGCGACCCGTTGCCGGAGGCCACGATGAAGCTGGCGCAGCAATCCGATGCGGTGCTGCTTGGTGCGGTGGGCGGCTATCAGTACGACACGCTGCCGCGCCCGATGCGGCCGGAACAGGGGTTGTTGCGTATCCGCAAGGGACTGAATCTGTTTGCCAACTTGCGCCCGGCGTTACTCTATCCGGAATTGGCGAGCGCATCAACCCTGCGTCCAGAAGTGGTCTCCGGGCTGGATATCATGATCCTGCGCGAACTGACCGGCGACATATATTTTGGCCAGCCGCGCGGCATCACCACGCTGGAGAGCGGTGAGCGCCTGGGATTTGATACGATGCACTATAGCGAGTCGGAAATCCGCCGCGTAGCGCATGTCGGCTTCAAGATCGCGATGAAACGAAACAGAAAATTGTGTTCGGTGGATAAGGCGAATGTGCTGGATACCAGCATGTTCTGGCGCGAGATAGTGACGGATGTTGCGCGGGAATACCCGCAGGTGGAACTGTCGCATATGTATGTGGACAACGCAGCGATGCAACTGGTGCGCGCACCCAAGCAGTTCGATGTCATCCTCACCGGAAATATTTTCGGTGACATTCTTTCGGACGAAGCATCGATGCTGACCGGCTCCATCGGCATGCTTCCGTCTGCTTCGCTGGATGCGAATAACAAGGGATTGTATGAACCATGCCACGGTTCCGCGCCGGACATTGCCGGCAAGGACATCGCCAATCCGCTGGCGACGATACTGTCTGCGGCGATGATGTTGCGTTATACCTTTTCTCGCGACGAGGAAGCGCAGCGCATTGAGGATGCGGTGCGCAAGGTGTTGCGGCAAGGCCTGCGTACCAGCGACATTTATGAAGCCGGAATGCAGAACGTCGGCACCAACGCAATGGGCGATGCGGTGGTGAAGAGCTTATAGCCGGTAGCGTGCAGCGCGTACCCAGGCCGAAATTGCCACCGCTCTGCACGCTTCCCGCTCGGAGCTAAAGGATAAGGAGATTTAATTGAGAGTGGGCTTGATAGGCTGGCGCGGCATGGTGGGCTCCGTGCTGATGCAGCGCATGCGCGTGGAGCGGGATTTCGAATTGATCGACCCGGTGTTTTTTACCACTTCGCAGATTGGCACAAAGGCGCCGGATGTTGGCCGCGATGTGCCAGCGCTGACGGATGCCAGGGACATCACCGAACTAAAGGCGATGGGTGCGATCATCTCGTGCCAGGGAGGAGACTACACTTCCGAAGTGTTCCCGAAATTGCGCGCCGCCGGCTGGCAGGGTTACTGGATCGATGCCGCTTCCACGCTGCGCATGGACCCGGACTCGGTGATCATACTCGATCCGGTCAATCTGGACGTAATCAAGGATGCGCTGGCTCGTGGCGTGAGGGATTTCATCGGAGGCAATTGCACGGTAAGCCTGATGTTGATGGCGCTAAGCGGGTTGTTCAAGGCAGACGTGATCGAATGGATATCTTCCATGACTTACCAGGCGGCATCCGGTGCAGGTGCGCAGAACATGCGTGAATTGCTGAACCAGATGGGCGAGGCTCACCGCGTTGCCAAGAACCTGCTGGACGATCCCGCGTCAGCTATTCTGGACATAGACCGCGAAGTAGCAGGTATACTGCGAGATGAGCGATTTCCGACCGCCAGTTTCGGTGTGCCCTTGGCCGGCAGCCTGATTCCATGGATCGACAGGGATCTGGGCAACGGACAGAGCAAGGAGGAATGGAAAGGAAAGGCCGAGACCAACAAGATACTCGGACGCGATACCAATTCCATCCCAATCGATGGACTTTGCGTGCGCATTGGCGCGATGCGCTGTCACAGCCAGGCGCTGACCATCAAGTTGAAGTGTGATGTGGCGCTGGACGAGATTGAAGGCATGCTGGCAGCGGCGAACGACTGGGTAAAAGTGGTGCCCAACCGGCGCGAGGTAACCATGCGTGAGCTGACTCCTGCTGCCGTGACTGGTTCTCTGACCGTGCCCGTGGGTCGGCTGCGCAAGATGGATATGGGGGGTGAATACTTGTCCGCATTCACTGTGGGAGATCAATTGTTGTGGGGGGCGGCTGAACCGCTGCGGCGCATGCTGCGCATACTGGTCGAGTAGATAATCTGTTTTTAATTAGCAGACTTGACGCATGATGTCATGTATAGATTCAACTTGCATGACTAAGTCTATGATGTTAGCCTCACCAGTGACGGGGCTTTAGAAACTTAAGGAATAAAGCGTAATGGAATTGTTCTTCAGGTCATTTGTACTTGTTGCCTTGCTGACGTTATCTGGAGTTGCCTGCGCAGTCGGGATGGGCGGTATAAACGTATCCTCGGCCTTGGGAGAACCTCTGAATGCAGAGATCGAACTGGCGGGGATCGGCAAGAAGGCCAACATCGGCGGGAGTCTTACCGCGCGCATCGCTTCGCCCGATGTATTCAAGGGGGCGGGGCTGGAGTTTCCCTATACTTTGCCCACCCTGAAATTTGAAATTGAGTCGCGTCCCGACGGTGAGCCCTATCTAAGAATTACGTCCCAGTCGCCGGTCAATGATCCGTTTGTTACGCTGCTGGTGGAATTGAATTGGCCATCTGGCAGATTGTTGCGCGAGTATACCTTCCTGCTGGATCCGCCCGGCTTCATGCCCGAACAGCCGGCTGAGTCAAAAGTCAAGCCACTGGCGCCGGTTGCAGCTGCGACCACGCAAGTTCCCAGTGTCGAAGCAGTGAATATTCAATCCGGTCGTGCCGGCGCGGGGACGCCTGCCGCGTCAACTGCGGCGACCATCAATATGCCCGTGTCGGTTGGCAGGACATCAACCGGAAAGATCATCGTCAAACGCGGCGACACCTTGCACAAGATCGCGAGACAGACCGGGCCGCCCAATGTCAGTCTGGAGCGCATGCTGGTAGCGCTGTATCGCGCAAATGCCGATGAGTTTGATGGTCATAACATGAACCGTATCAGGGTCGGTCAAATCCTGCGCATTCCAAGCGAGAGCGTCATTGACAATGTTACGCAGGCGGATGCAATGGATGAAATTCGTATCCAGGCCGCTGACTGGGATACCTACCGCCGGAAGCTTGCAGCTGCCAGCTTGACGTCCAAAGAGCCGACATCCAGACAGGAAGTTTCCGGAAAGATTGGTGCAAAGATGGCGGAAAATACGCAATCCGCCAAGGAATCCGTGAAGGAGGTGGTGAGGCTTTCGAAGGGCGAGATGTCCGGCGACAATGCGGCTACCGGCAATATGTCAAAGTCATTGCAAGGCAGATTGGCAGGATTGCAGGAGGAGCTGATTGCTAAGGATATTCGACTCAAGGACAACAGCAATCGCATTGCATTGCTGGAAAAGAATATCAAGGAAATGCAGCACCTGATTGAGTTGAAGAGCCAGACGATGGCCTCGGCGAAGGTGGCCGAGACCAAACCTCAAGCGCCTGCGGGGGCTGCCGCAGGTACGGCTGCCGCTCCATCTCCCGCGCCTGCTCCTGTACCTGCCGGCGCGGCCAGGGAAGCTCCGCAGGTAAGGCCCGCCGCACCACCCCAACCGGTTGCTGCGCCAACCGAGGTGCCGCCGGCACCCTCGATGATGGATGAATTTCTTGGCAATCCGCTCTATGTTGCAGGTTTTGCGGTCGTCTTGTTGGCTTTGGGCGGTGGCTTGATTCTTGTGCGTCGAAACAAGAGGAGAAATCAAGGCTGGGGCAGCCTTGAGAAAAGTATTGCGGAACCAGTCGTACACGCTGCCGCACCCGGGGAAATTACTCCGTCGAGTCCGATTATCAGCGCCGCAGTTCCCGAGGAAGAGATTGATCCGGTCAGCGAGGCCGAACTGTTCCTGAATTTTGGCCGAGACGCACAGGCCGAAGAGATCCTGAAAGACGCCCTGGAAAAGGACCCGAACAATCGGCAAATTCTGCTCAAACTATTGTCGATCTACCTGAAGCGCAAGGACGCCAAGACATTTTTTGCTGTTGCCCAGCAAGTCCGGGATTCGGGTGATGCCGGCGCATGGGCGCAAGTCGCCGAGATGGGGCGCAAGCTGGAGCCGAATAATCCTATGTACGGTGGTGAATCTGAAGGCGAGCAGGCAACGGAAGAGGTTGTCAGTCCGGAACTGGTCCGCAAGGAACAGACCTCGCAAGGCCTGGATTTTGACCTGGACTTTGGAGGAGAAAAATCTCCCACGGGTCTCACCGCTGTCCTGGAAATCGATAAACCTGCGGAATCCGCTGCGCTCGATTTTGATCTTGGAGACGCAATGACAGGAATTGGCGGTGAAGGCAAGGCCGCTGGTGCCAAGGACAAGACGGCACAACTGTTCCCGGACAGCGGTCAAACCGTTCAAGCGGAGATGCAACGTGACTTCATCGATTTGAATTCACAATCCATGTCCTTGCCTGTTGGGAAAGTTGAAGCTGGCAAGCCGGCCACGGCTGGCGAAGAAGCACCAGCCGAGGACGAAGTCATCGACATAACTTCAAAATCCATGTCTATGTCCTTGCCTGTCGGGCAAGTTGAAATTGGCAAGCCTGTTGCGGCCGGCGAGGAAACACCGGCCGAGGACGAAGTCATCGACATAACTTCAAAATCCATGTCTATGTCCTTGCCGGTTGGGGACGTTGAAATAGGCAGGCATGCTGCGGGCGGCGAGGAAACTGCGGCCGAGGATGAAGTCATCGACATAACGTCAGAATCCCTGTCCACATCCTTTCCCGTCGGGAAGGTCGAAACCGGCATGCATGGAATCGGCGGCGAGGCGCCACCGGCTGTGGAAGATTTCATAGACATATCCTCGGAATCATTGCCCCGTCAGCGTGTTGATCAGGACAAATCGATTACCGGTGGCGTGGTTGCGCCGTCGCCAATTGATGCCTCCGCTTTCGAGGGCATTGATTTGAACTTGACCGAACCCGCCAGCGAGGAAGGGACAGGTTCTGAGGTCAGCGGTGAACGCTGGACCGAGGTTGCAACCAAGATTGATTTGGCCAAGGCATATCAGGAAATGGGCGATGCAGCGGGCGCCCACGAAATATTGACGGAAGTCATGGACGAAGGAAATGACCAACAGCGCGCCACCGCAAAATCCATGCTGGAGCAATTGACGTCCTGATTCGTTTGCAAATCAAGCTTGCGGCAGCTCGACAGTGTCTGGCTGCCGTTTTGTTTTAGGGTTCAAGATAAATGCCTAATCCGGCAGTACATATCATCGTCTGGGCAACTCTGGTCATTGCACTGCAAATGGCTGGCCCGGCCATTCTGCTCGCAGCCTTGACATTGCTGCTGGTGTCGGCAATGGCATGCTCTGCTCCGAGACTGCTGCTGCTGTTCCGGCGCACGCGCTGGATCATGATTTCGCTGATGCTGATCTATGCCTACTCAACCCCGGGCGTGGCCGTGTTTTCAGGGTTGGGTGAATTTGGCCCGACAAATGAAGGGTTGCAGCAAGGTTTGCTGCAGTTGGGAAGGCTGGCGAGTGTGTTGGCATCGTTGTCTATACTGCTTTCCCGGCTCGATCAGCAGAAACTCATCAGCGGACTTCACACGCTTGCATATCCCCTGTGCCTTTTTGGCGTCTCACGCGAGCGCATCGCAGTGCGCCTTGCGCTGACCCTGCTTTATGCCGAAACTGCAATGCTGGATACCGCGGTCGACTGGCGGGCCAGCATGGAAGATTTGCTTGCTCCAATATCGGTTGAGCGAACCAGCATCGAGATTCCTGCCATTCATTTTACTTTGGCAGACTGTCTATTGCTTGTTGCGGCCGCATGTGCCTCGCTGGTGCTGGTGCAGCTGTGAGAATTGCGCTTGGCGTCGAATACGATGGCAGCAGTTTCAATGGTTGGCAAAGTCAGCCCGATGTGCCGAATGTTCAGGACACCCTGCAGGCGGCCTTGAGCGGCATCGCGTGCGAGGCGATTTGCATTATCGCTGCCGGGCGCACCGACGCCGGTGTCCACGCGCTTGAACAAGTGGTGCATTTTGACGCCAGCCCGGTCAGACCGATGAGTGCCTGGGTGCGCGGCACGAATGCGCTGCTGCCGCAAAGTGTCGCGGTATTGTGGGCGCAACCGGTTCCGGATGAGTTTCACGCGCGCTTTTCCGCGCATGCGCGAAGCTACCGCTATATGCTGATCAATCGTCCGGTGCGCAGCGCCGTGCACCGCGGCAAGGTTGGCTGGTTCCATTCACCGCTAAATCTGGAGAGCATGCGCGAGGCAGCATGCGTATTGCTGGGTGAACATGACTTCAGCGCATTCCGGTCCTCCGAGTGCCAGGCAAAGACCCCGATCAAGAACCTGCTGCAGCTTGATATCGAAAAACAGGGCGACACGATTATCTTTGATCTGACCGCAGACGCGTTCCTGCATCACATGGTGCGAAACATCGTTGGTTGTCTGGTTTATGTCGGCAAGGGCCGGCATCCGCCACAGTGGATTCAGGAAATCCTGACAAGCCGCAAGCGCACACTCGCTGCGCCCACGTTTTCACCATGCGGATTGTATCTGCGGCGCATCTACTACGATGCCAATTGGGGACTTCCGCTCAATCAGTAATTGGTGATTCGAATATGTTTCTTTTTGCAAATTGCCCTGCATCACCCACTTGTTCGATCCGGTTCATTGTACGTACCAATAGCGACGATGGCTTTTCCTGTATGCCTCGGTCCTGAAATTATCTGCGTCAATGTCCACCAGCAATGCTCCATCCCGATCCGAGCGGAATAGCTCGCTGCCAATCGCGCGATAACGTTGTGTCACCTTTTCTCTTGGGTGCCCGAAATGGTTGCGGTAGCCGACGGTGAATACGGCATAGCGCGGATGCACGGCTTGAACGAATTCCATGCTGGAAGATGTGGCGCTGCCGTGGTGAGGCACAATCAATAGTGCGGCCCGCAGTTTGTCTTTGTGCAGTTGCAGCAAGCGCCATTCGGACTTCTTCTCGATGTCCGCGGCGAGCAGAACGCGGCTGCGTCCGTTGCTTACCAGCAGTACGCATCCGCGATCATTGTCACTGATGTTCTTCCGCGAGTAACTCTGTGCCGAGGGATGCAGCACCTCGAAGCGCACGCCGTCCCATTCCCAGTGCTGGCCGTCAATGCAGCGGCGCAATTCAATCCCGTTCTGGAAGATTGGCAACGAAGGGTTGGGGCTTTGCGTCGATGATTTCTTGTTTTCGGTCGGAGCCGGCGATGCGGGATCGGAATGCAATAGGTGGCGGTTGACGTCGAATGAGGAAGCAAGCCATTCCACCGGCATGGCTTGCAATATCGAGGGTGCGCCGCCGATATGGTCTATATCGTCGTGCGTCAGTATCATGCCGTCGAGATGCGATATGCCTTGTGCCCGCAACGCAGGGACGATGATGCGATTGCCGCTGTCTCCATCACCGGGAAAGTCAGGCCCGGCATCATACAGCAGCGCGTGGTTGTGCGTTTGTACGCAGACGGAAAGACCCTGCCCGACGTCAAAGATTGTCAGGCGCAATACGCCTGGAGGCGGCGCTTCAGGTAACACCAGAAACATCGGCAGCATGAGCAGCAAACCCAGCCAGCGCGATGGGAATCCGCGTGGCAGCAAGCACCACAACACACCGACCATGCCAATGGCAATGCTCCATGTGGGAGGTGCATGCTGCTTCCACACCGCATCAGGCAATTGGTCAAGCCATTCGAGCACGGCCATGCACATACTCATCACCAGATGCGCCAGCCGCAATATTCCGTCAATCGGAATGACAATCGCGAGCAGCGTGAGCGGCACCGCGACGAAGCTGACCAACGGTATGGCGAATGCATTGGCCAGCGGAGAAACCAGGGACACTTGCTGAAACATCGCCAGCATGGGAGGGATCAGTCCTATGGTCATCGCCCACTGCACCCGCCCATATTCAACTATCCAATGCATATTCCCCAAGCGATTGGCGGTGATGTAAAAAATCAGCCCGACAGCGCCGAATGACAGCCAAAATCCGGGGGCCATCACTGCCCATGGATCGGCCAGCAGAACAATGGTCAACGCAGAAGCGAGGATTTGCGAGGGCGCGATATTGCGCGACAGCAGCAATGACGCAGCAACGGCAAACAGCATGTACACGGTGCGCTGCGCCGGTACGGAAAATCCGGATAACAAGGCATAGCCCAGTGCCACCAGCACACCCGCAATGGCTGCTGCCTTACGTGTGGGCAGCGCGAGTGTCAGACGAATGCTGCGCTTCCATCCCGCATATACCAACGAGAATGCAAGTCCTGCAAGCATGGTGATATGCAGCCCGGAAATGCTCATCAGGTGATTGACCCCGGTGCGCGTGAACACCTGCCACTGGGAAGCCGGAATACTGTTCTGATCTCCAATGGCGAGCGCGGCGAGTACGCCGGCGTATGGCGCATTACCCAATGCCCGATGAAAGCGATCTCGAACTTTTTCGCGCAGCCTCTCGATTACATAGCCCGGCGATTTCACCAGCGCTTCAAGCAATACGTTGTTTCCGTTGGGTCGCACGTAGCCAGTGGCGCGCAGTCTGTATTCCAGCAGCCATGCCTCGAAATCTGAACCGTTCGGATTGACCGTGCCGTGGGGCCGCTTCAGGCGCACGGTGAATTGCCAGCGCTCACCTGCGTGCACCGGCAATACTTGTTTGTCGTCGTACGTTGACAACAGTATATGTGGCGGGACATGCGCATCCGGAGTGACAGACTTTTCCACATCGAATGCGAAACCCAACCCGCGTTCATGCTGGCGCGGCAGTTCCGCGATTACGCCGATGACCTGAATATCGCGGCCCTGCCAGTTTTCCGGCAAGGCGTCAGACAGACGCAAGTGTGCAACGCTTGCGGCGTAGAAAAATCCGAGGGCGGAGGCAAATGCAGCGAGCGAAGCAATGCGCGCGCTGTGCTGCATGTCTGGACGACGAAGAAGCAATCGAATGCAGCATGCTGGAACCATCAGCCAACTCCATGCTGGGCCTGGCAATGCGGCCTGCTGTTGCAACACCCAGACGCCGAAGGCAAAAAACGGGGAAAAAGGCATCATGCGGCGTAGCTTAGTGTTGTAGATAGTGCGCGATAACTATCTGGTTGAGTCACTACGGCTGAAACTTATGGGTTAGACTCATCAACTTTGCAATCGGGAAAGAAGCCTTGGCTACGGACACGCTGAATCCCGATGTACGTTATGCGAAAACTATTGCGCAAACACTTGCCCAGCCACGAATCCATCCGGCACAGCCGATGGCTGCGTCCTTTCGGCGCCTGGCTGCAACATCCAAACTTATGGCACCTGCATCGTCGTTCCGTTGCGGGGGGCTTCGCGGTGGGCATGTTTGCCGGATTGGTTCCCGGGCCGCTGCAGATGATAAGTGCGGCGTTGCTGGCCGTGCTATTTCGCGTCAATCTTCCAGTGGCGCTGCTCGCTACGCTGTACACCAATCCGTTTACCATTCTGCCGTTGTATTTGGCAGCATACGAATATGGAGCTATAGTCCTCGGTCAGCGCGGAGGGATTTCGGCTGATCGCCTGGGAGTTCCTGATATGTCGTGGAATAACTGGGCCGC
The DNA here is from genome assembly GCA_963782385.1 of uncultured beta proteobacterium. GTDB lineage: Bacteria > Pseudomonadota > Gammaproteobacteria > Burkholderiales > Gallionellaceae > CAVXFS01. Next base: position 422,962 of record CAWAJO010000003.1, on the reverse strand, counting down.
CGTTCTGGCAGAATGGTTTGAGTCGCTCGGCAAGCCATTTGCGGTCGGTTTGCCGTTGCTGGCGGTAACCCTGGCCGTGGTAGGCTACCTCGCAGTACGCATATTCTGGCGCTGCATGGTAGTGTGGAAGTGGAAACGGCGCAGTACGAAACGCTCCGGTGCAAAAGGGAAAGTGACATGACCGCAAGAAATGTGCTGCATACAGCCACCCTGGCGGGAGGATGCTTCTGGTGTATGGAGGCGGTGTACGAACAGATTCGGGGTGTTGACAATGTGGTGTCCGGCTACATCGGGGGCGATCTGCCTAATCCGGATTATAACGCTGTGTGCAGCGGGGATACCGGTCATGCCGAGGCCGTTCAAATCACCTTTGATCCTTCGCAGGTAACCTTCAGGGAACTGCTTGAGGTTTTTTTCAGAATGCATGATCCCACCACGCTCAACCGTCAGGGAAACGATATCGGTGCCCAATATCGTTCGGCAATTTTCTATCATTCCGAAGTTCAGCGCCTGGAAGCGGTGGAAATGATTGCGAAGTTGAATGACAGTCAGATACTGAGGGCTCCGATTGTGACCGAGGTGATTGCCGCGTCAACTTTCTATCCGGCGGAAAAATATCACCAACACTATTATTCAAATCACTCGAATCAAGGATACTGCCAATTTGTAATCTTGCCCAAGGTGACGAAGTTGCATGACTATTTCCCGGAAAAATTGAAGTCACGGGATTGAAAAAAGCACCGGGTTGCCGCCATGCAACAGGTTCTGCAATGCGCGCCGGGAAATGCGAATGATGATCTAAGCGATGTTTCGAATCGTCACGTTTCCGGCGCCAAATCAGGGCGAGATTCATGGCTTTCGATATGAGTAATCTGCCAGAATATCAAAAGCAGCTGGCTCTCGTTGCCGCGCTTGTTGACGGCCGGTTTTTCCCTCATGCAGTGAAGAAAGTTCGATTAGTCGAAACGCATATCTCCTGGGTATTGCTTGCCGGCCGCTATGCATACAAGATCAAGAAGGCGGTAAATCTTGAATTTCTGGATTTTACCCGCCTGGAAGCGCGTCGCCTGTATTGCGCGGAAGAAATCAGGCTGAACCGCCGCCTTGCACCAGCGATATATCTCGATGTTATTCCGATCGGTGGCAGTCCGGACAAACCCGGCTTCGGCGTTCAGCCTGCCATCGAATATGCGGTCCGTATGCGGCGGTTTGCCATGGCCAATCAACTGGACAAGCTGCTGGCGCGAGGCAAGTTGGCTCCCGACGTCATGGACCGGCTTGCCGCCACCCTGGCGGCATTTCATGGCAACGTCCCGCACGTGAACTTGGACACGGAATATGGCACACCTGCAGCGATACGCGATGCAGCGATGCAGAACTTCGTCCAGCTGCAGTCCTTGCTGATCGCATGCACCGACCGTGATGCAGTCGCTGCGCTAAGAACTGTTTCCCAACGTGAATTCGCTGCATGCCACCAGCTTCTTGCACAACGCCGCGAAAAGGGCTTCGTGCGCGAATGCCATGGTGACTTGCATCTTGGCAATGTGGTACTGATCGGGAGTCAACCAGTCCCGTTCGATGGTATTGAGTTCAATCCGGGTTTGCGCTGGATCGATGTGATGAACGAGGCGGCATTCATGGTGATGGATCTGCTGTACCACCGACGTTCAGATCTGGCCTATAACTTCTTGAACGGCTGGCTGGAAGCAACAGGCGATTATGCCGGTATGGGCGTGCTACGTTTTTATCTCGCCTATCGCGCGGCGGTTCGTGCCAAGGTCAATGCCATACGCGCCTTTCAAACCAAACGCGGAGACCAGCGAGCGCTTGCCGCATGCCGTGGCTACCTGGAGCTGGCAACCGGTTGCTTTGTCCGGCGCTGTGCGCTGCTCATCACCCATGGCCTGCCAGGTTCAGGCAAGAGCACGTTTGCGCTGGCCACCGCAGGGCGCCTGCAGGCGATCCGCATACGCTCCGACGTTGAGCGCAAACGAATTTTCGGGATGAATCCACTGGAAAAGAGCCATTCCGGTGCCGCTGCCGGAATATATAGTGTCGAGGCGACACGCCTGACATATGAGCGCATGCACGACTTGGCACGCGGAGTGCTGTCTGCAGGTTTCCCGGTGATAGTGGATGCCGCCTTTCTCCGGCAGCATGAACGCGAAAGATTCCGCTCGCTCGCGCTGCACATGCAAGTACCGTTTGCCATAATGTCAGTGCAAGCCAGCGATGACATTCTGCACGCGCGAATCAAGCATAGACAGGAAGCGGCAGGTGATGCATCTGAAGCGGATATTGATGTATTGAAAATGTTGCAGGCCTCCCAGCAGCCTTTGTCGCAGCACGAACTTGCCTGCACCGTGAAGGTACTGAATGACAGCAACGGTATCGTGATTGACGCGGAGACCTGGGGCGACCTGGACAAGTTGCTCAGGGGGCTGGCTTGTGGCCCGCTTGCATGACTCAGGCGGGCGGAGGAACGACGGGGTCGTCACCGATCAGTATTTTCGGCGCACGATCGATGTAGTAAAGCACGATAATAAGCGCGATCGTGGATATGATCATGAAATGCGGGCCAAACAGCCAGAATACCAGCGGTACCGTGAAATAATATGCGCGCATGCCGATGCTGTGAAACTTGCCTGCCCGGTTAAGGTGGACCGCGACGTGCGCAGGACTGATCGCCGCATGATTGAGGTGGAGCGGCACATTGATCAGGTATCCGACATGATTGAATACTCTGACCGCCATGGAGAAGCTGAAGAAAGCGACGAACAGGTCGAGCAGCAGCATCAGTAGTTTTGCCATCCACAATCCCGAATAAGTGGAACCGATGTTGAGTGCATGCCAGGTATTTCCAAGCTTGTCGCCCTGTCCGCTCAGCGAGAGCACGCCAATAATGAAGATCACGGAAGTGGAGGCGAGAAACGTGGCTGCCATGGTGGAGTTGCGCAAGGTCTGCACTGCGAGAACTTCCCTGCCATTCTCGCACATGATGGATTCGACCCATGCAGTGCGCGCAATCCGGTTGACGGCTTGCACAGTGTATTCCGGGTGGCGCCTGCTTTTATAAATTACGTATGCGTGATAGGCAAGAAGCATCAGGACGCTTATTGCGAAACTGGAAAGGTCAAGCCCGTAGGCCTGTATCATGCCTGTCATCATTTGAATAAACTGCTTCGATTACCCCAAGCCATATGGTACATTTTACATGCCATGGGATGTTGTTCGCTAGTTGTGTATATACTGGCGGCTATGCCACATTGTGGTGCGGTCGCGGCCGATGAGAACTTCAATTTGACTATGTACCAGACAATACAGGGAGGAATTGATACCCTTTCATGGAGAGCGGCCAAGAATGGAGTTGACTGAAAAAATAATCTGCAATAGGATTTCGGCGTTTGATCTTCTTCAGATACATCAATGGACTAGAACGCGATATTTTGAAACGACTGGAACGCATGTGACCAGATTCATTTCGTCTTCTTCACTATATCTTATTAAGAATTTAAGAATGAAGTTATGCCCCCACTGATACTTGCCGCACGATTCTTCAGGGTATGCACCCGGCATAACTTGATCATTTTCTGTTCAGCTATGTTTTTGGCGGGTTGTGTAGCGAAGCGATCCAACTATGACGTTCCTGCAGTACCTCTTCCAGGCGAATTCAGCAAGCCTCCGATAGCATCAATTCCAGTTGCTTCGCCCCCGGCATTGACGCCGGTTGTTGTTACAGATGCGCCAGCTTTGGCCGGGGCATCCGCAGAATTTGCCAAACCTGCAGCTCAGATGAGCGATGTTCTGGCCAATTGGTGGCAACTCTTGGGCAGTACCGAACTTGATGGGCTGATGGATCGGGCGCTTGCCAATAATCAGGACTTGCACATTGCGGCATATCGTATTGCTGAAGCCAAAGCTCGCGCAGATCAGGCAAGTGCTGACAGGTTTCCGTCTGTTTCCATTCCGATGGCTGTCAGCAATGTAGCGCCGTATTATGGCATTGGAACGGTTCAGCCAGGCCAGGATGTTACCCATAAGATTACGTATCAGGCCAGTATCCGTGGTGATATGCGGGCGGATATCTGGGGGGAGCGACAATCACAGTACCAGTCTTCTGACCTTCAACTATGGAGTACCACATTCCAGCGCGATGACGTGCAGCGGACGCTGGTTGCCAACGTAGTGTCAGCTTACGTGGATTATCTTTCGCTCAATGATCGGATACGGGTAGCGCGCGAAACCGAAAGTGTACTGAGCGGTATGGAGAATTCCTCAGTGGAACGCATGAAGGGCGGAGATGCGACGATCATCGATGTCGAACAAATGCGTGCACAGGTTAACTCGGTCAGGGCCACCATTCCTGTCCTGGAGATGCAGCGCGAGCAGGTGATTGACAGCATCGCCTTGTTGGTTGGGTCTGTGCCGGGAATGCTGACTCTATCCGATAATGGTCTTGATTCCCTGTCTTTTCCCGCTGTGCTGCCGGGGGTGCCTTCTGCCTTGTTATTGCGCCGACCGGATGTGCGTGCGATTGAAGCTCAGTTGATTGCTTCAGATGCAAATATTGATGTCGCGCGAACGGAGGTGCTGCCCCCGCTTGATTTGACTTTGGAAGTCGGTACCGGTGCTTCCACCCTGTCCCAGCTATTCAAGCCAAACACGATATTCTGGAATGCGATAGCAAATTTATCGGCAAACATATTCGATGCTGGCAAACGTTCCAGCGAGGTTGCTTATGCCCGTGCAGTGCACGAAGAAATGGTTGAAAGCTATGTGCGGGTCATTTACCGCGCTGTTCGGGATGTCGAGGATTCAATGGCATTTATCCGAAAGATGGGGGAACGATTGAAAGCCCAGGAAGCTTCCGTGAACGCAGCCCGCAGGGCGTGGGATTTCAGTTCGGAAGCATATAGCGCGGGGGCCGTAGACTATCTGGTTATGCTTGATACGGAACGAACCTACCATAGTAAATTGGATGAACTGCACAATGTTCGAAGGGACCGATTCCGCGGGTTGGCCAATCTTTTTCTGGCATTGGGCGGGGGTGTGCAGCAGGGAGATGTGATTCCTGGAAAAGGTCTGCGTCCAACGTTGCCTGCTCAGGCCAATGCGGGTGTCGAATCTGTCGCAACGCTTGAAACTCCGTCCATGGAGGGGATAGATTTTGAGGATAAAGACCAGAATTTGAACAAGAAGGAAGTTTGGCTGGTGCAACTGCCTGCCATATTCGAAAGCACGTTGATTGTTCCTGCCTGGCGCGATTTGAGGGGAAGATTTCCCCAGTTGATGACGGATCACAGGCTGTGGCCGCGCTTGCAGGGTCGGGTAGAGGGCAAGGACTCGGACACGGACAGGGCAGCCTGGTACCGGTTGTTTGTTGCTGAATTTGCGTCAAGCAAGGCGGCAGAGGAGTTCTGCAGCGAATTGACAGGGATACGTTGTCGCGCAGTTTCATCAAAATCAAGAGATTTTCTTGATGGCGTTGCCATGGCGCCAAAATTCAGACAAAAACAAGAATCTGAACCGTTAAAAGAGGCGTCCGGGCCTTCGAAACCCGTCAGTGAATCATCGCCAAGCGTGGAGGCTGTACCAATTCAACCACCGGCAAATCGAATTGTTCCGGAATTGCCACCGGCCGTTCAGCCTGGGCCGGCGCCAACTGCTGCTCCCGCTACTCAAGCTTCTGTCGGGGCTGGGGCCGCATCAACTTCCGCAGGCGAGGCGGTTTCTGAAGCGGGCCCTGATACTGGCAGGAACGCAGCAACAGCGGAATCGGTTGGCCGAAATACCGGCATGCCAGAGGCACCTGTCGAGCATGTTGCAAGGCTCGGTTATGCGGTCCAGATTGGTACGTTTAGAACAAGAGCCAAGGCGAATGAAATGGAATCTGCGTGGAACAAGAAAGGCTACATGCCTTATATGTACAAGACTGCGAAGGTTAACGGACATTCCTGGTATACCGTTCGCATAGGCAAGTTTTCCGAGCGCGCAGAAGCATCGGCTTTGGCGATGTCAATTAGAAAGAAGGGGAGAGTTCACGCAATTCCTGTTCCCATGGTGCTTGAGGATAACGCGTCCGACAGTTCCAATGTCGATTCAGTGTTGAGAGGCCGGGATTGAAAGCGCCATTGCCGGCGCAGGAAAGCGCCACGCAGTCCGAATTGACACCTCGCCAACGTCAAATTCTAAGTCTGTTGCAGGCTGGCAAAGTCAACAAGGAGATCGCCAGGGAATTGGGGATTGGCCTGGGGACGGTCAAGCAGCATGTTGTTGCCTTATTCAAGAAGTTGAATGTAAGTAATCGAACTATGGCTGTTTCCGCGGGTACAGCCAAATTACATGCTGTCGGGAACGTCGGTCCCGCCACGCTGACGGTAGATGCCTTGTTGGAGCAGCGTCCATGCGTTGTATTGAGCACAGCATTGCCTGATGAAGCCGAGGTTTCTTTAGTCCGCCGTTTGCATGGAACGCTTGCAGCGCTTGCCTTTGATCATGACGCGCTTTTTTTGGCCAGAAAAGGCAATGCGGGAGATGTAATCTTCGGAATTCAGCGAGTAACAGAATACGATTTGCTTAAAGCCTTGCGCACCGCACACGCGGCATACATGGATTTGTCGTCCCTGGATCTGGTATTGGCCGGAAAGTTGAGCGGGGGACTGACTGCAGGCTTGGCGGTGGCCAGCATGAAGCGATTCGGAGGTTGGTCTGGTGAGGCAATTGCCAGTTCAGCCATATATTTTGCCAGGGAACTGGTGCAGGAAGCAGGGGTGGGGCGACTTGCATTTGGTCAATCTGCCCAGGACTTGATGCTGTCGTTCGGGATTGGTAATGGGGAGACGGTGCCAAGTGTGTTCTTTCATGAACTTGATACATTGCGCTGGACCGGTGAACGATTTATTTTCCCATTTGTTGATCGAAGCACCGAACTTGAGAAATTGAAATCTGCCCTGAAGGAAGTTGAATCTGGTTTGGGGCGGCTAATGTATCTGGAGGGCGAGACCGGCATGGGCAAATCCCGTCTTTGTCGGGAAATTGTCGAGTCGTCCCTGCGCAATGGCGGCAGCGCCTCATTATTTCGGTGTCAACCCCTTGGTTCGGGTGAAGTGCTGAATAACGTTTTGGAGGGTGGAGCAGTTTGTTTGCCTGAGAACGTGGCGGAATTGCTTCGCGCGCCGCCTTTGCTCGTCCCAGAGGTAATAATAATCGACGATTTTCATTTGTTGGCGAAAGAGAAGCAATCATTATTGTTTACTGAAGCTCAAGCCGGAATGGCCGGACGACTGGTTGTATTCTCCGGGCGCAGTTACGACAGCAACAAAGTTGAGCAACCAAATGTCGAGGTAATTCGCCTCGGTCGCCTGCCCGTCGAGGCCATTGAGAAGCTGGTTCGCCTGGTCGTTCGAGAAGGTGGAGCTAAACTGCGATCGGGTAAAGTCAAGGCCATCTCCAGGTTGTCTGCGGGCGTGCCTCTGTTTGCAGTCGAATTGGCGCGGCATGGTGATTCAAATATGATTGAGTTACCCTTGCTGGTCATAATTTGTGGCCGGTTGGAGGGTTTCCCTCTGGACAGAAAGTTACTGCGTATAGTGGCGCGCTTCCAAGGGAACCCGACAGTTATGGAGATAGCGTCTGAATTGGGGGAAGAAGTCGCCTCTGTGCAGCCGGCAGTTGATCGCGCGAGGGCATATGGCGTTTTACTTCGCGATCAAGACAATGATGAACGGATTTCCTTTTCGCATCCCATCATCAGTCAAGCAATCAACCAGATAAGCATGGAATGACATGAAGACAATGGACAATACCAGCCAACACGCATCGGAGAACAAGGAAAATCCTCTTCGCCATGTATTTGGCTCCGTTGATCTGCGTCGAGTCATGCCAGGGCTGATCGTTGCCGCGCTTCTGTCGAATTTACTCGGACTTGCGTTTCCACTTGCCATTCTCCAGATCATGAACCGGATTGTGGTCAATAAGTCGGTGGATACACTGATCTTCCTGGTGGTCGGCGTTATTATGGCATTGATCTTAGAGGAGATATTGCGTTCATTGAACGGGGTGGTTACGGCCTGGCTGGGTGTGAGGTTTGAGCAGAATATGACGGTGGAAGCTTTGTCTCGCCTCATGCGTGTTCCAATGAGGCTGTATCAACGCGAAGAACCCAGTGCATATCTGGAAAAGGTTCTCTCTTCCAGCAAGGTTGCAGAATACTATTCCGGTCACGCTTTGTTATTCTTGCTGGATATCCCATTCATAATAATCTTCCTGATCCTGATAGGTGTTATTGGAGGCTGGCTGGTGCTGGTTCCAATAGTCATTCTTTTGATATTTAGTTTCGTGATGTCTCGTTATGCTGTTCGAATTCGAAATCAGATTCGCAATCGACATGTAATTGACGATAGTCGCTTTAACTTCATTGCCGAGGTTTTATCCAATATCCAATCGGTGAAGATACTGACTGCAGAAGCGTTGATGCAGCGACGGTATGAAAGATTGCAGGAAACAAATGCTGAAATGGTTGAGAACCTGGTCAATGGCAATTTGACTGCGACAAACATGCGCATATTGTTTTCGCAGATCATGATTATCGGGGTAATTTATGCCGGCGTTTGGATAGTGTTACCCGGAGGCATGACCCCGGGTGCGCTTGCAGCATGCATGTTGTTGTCGATTCGAGCATTGCAGCCCCTGCTTCGCAGTTTATCCGCCTGGCTAAAGTACCAGTCCTTCCTCGATGCTCACCAAAGGCTGGACGAGGTAATGGAAATGCCGTATCAGAATGATCAAGACAAGCCCTCATTGCCGCCTGCAATCGAAAGTCTGGAGCTGCGCGACATAAACTTGTGTTTTGAAGGTTTGCCTCCTCTTTTTTCTGACCTTTCACTTGTCGTTAAGGCGGGAGAATGTATTGCAATACAGGGTGGAAGCGGCAGCGGCAAGACAAGCCTCCTGTCGCTGATGAATGGCATTTCACAGCCCGATTCGGGGAGTGTTCTTGTCGACGGTCACTCACTGATGGAATTCGCCGTAGACAGCATCCATAAGGAGATTGCATTTTTGCCGCAGAGCGGGGCCGTTGTCGCCGGCACTATTCTTGAAAACATGACCATGTTCGACAATAGCCTGAATAGTCTGGCAATTGATATTGCTGAAAAACTTGGGCTGGACAAGATTGTGGGCGGAATGAAACTAGGCTACGAGACCAATTTGAGCGGGATAACCGGAGAAACCTTACCGGATGGTGTGGGCCAGATCATTACCATCATTCGTGCCCTGGTTCACTACCCAAGCATCATCTTGTTTGACGAAGCGAATATTGCGCTGGACATGGTGAGCGACAGGAAGTTGCGTGATTACCTGGGGAGTTTAAAGGGCAAGTGCACCGTAGTGCTGGTGACACACAGGCCTTCCATACTGTCCCTTGCGGACAAGGTGTATTCTCTGGAAGAAGGAAAGCTGGTTGAGGGTTCACTGGAGACCAGCCCGGAGAATGTGGCTGAATTGTCTGCCGATATTGAGGCAAGCATTGAAGAACGACCGGAGAGCATAGGGGATATTTCAGCGGTTTTGAGTCATCAGATTGCAGAGGAATCTGATCTCTCAGTATGCTTGATTCCATTGCTGGATTCTCTCGGCTGGATGGGGCGTCCCAGGGAACTTGCAGAGGCCATGCCGCATATTGTTCGCCGTTTGGATCTTTCCGGGCTCTGTTCGTTGCTGTCAAATCTTGGATTTACTCCAAATCATTCCGAGAGCGATTTGTCACGGATTGATTATCGGTTATTACCTTGCTTGTTCGTGCCTGCCGACAAACCGGCCAAATTGATTACCGAGAAATTACCTGACGGACGATTGAAAATATTTGACGGTGGTTTGAGAGAAGAGGTCGAAATTGACGCATACGCCGAAAAGGGCGAGATTTATTTGTTTCGCCAACCCGAGAAAACAGCAATATCGAACCGTCCTGAATCAAGCTGGTTTGGTTCGTTATTCTGGAGCTTTCGCCGCCACATAGCCCTGGCTTTCGTTATTTCCATCATTAGTGCGCTGCTAAGCCTGGCTCCCCCACTGTTCGTCATGTCAATCTACAACAATGTCTTGCCAACCGGAGACGTCGTGATGGGCGGGTATCTCTTGCTAGGGGTGGGCATTGCAATGGTAGTCGCCTGGTTTCTGCGCGAACTCAAGGGAAGGGTTATGGCATATCTGGGAGCCAGATTGGAATATATCCTTGGGTCCAGTGTATTTCAGCGAGTCATAGGTTTGCCAATTACATCTATCGAGGGTGTTTCAGTGAGTCGCCAGGTGGGTCGTATAAAGGGGTTGGAGGGCTTGCGGGAATTCTTCCTTGGGCCTCTGGCAACATTAATCTTCGACATTCCATCTATCCTGATCATGCTGGTAGCGATTTATATTATTGCACCGCCGCTTATGGGCATCGTTGCGATTTCCATAGTTGTTTATGGAGCATTGGGACTAGTGTCGCGTGGTATGAGCAAAAAAGCCGTGTCCCAATCGTCGGTTATTTCATCATTAAGGTGGGATGTACTCAGCGAGGCATTGACCCACATGAGGGCCATCCGGCTGGTTGGGTCTACCCATTTATGGGTAAATCGTTTCAAGAATTTGAATGCCAAGACGGTATTGGCAAACTTCCGCAACCAGCAACTGCAAGCTCGGATTACCGGCATTACACAAGTGATAGGAACCAGCACGGCGCTTTGCATTTTGGCTGCGGCAGCGGTTATGGCCATTCGGCATGGACTGACTGGCGGTGCAATGCTTGCAGCCATGATGATTGTTTGGAGAGTTACAGGCCCCGTACAAAACGTTTTCTTGTCGGCCACATCGATTGTGCGTATTCGAGGTACGATGAACCAGATTGAGAATCTTGTTAAGTTGAAAGGAGAGAGTGACGGCGGAGTAATACAATCCATTCGCCCTGAACTTCATGGCGAAATAGTTTATTCACGGGTTTCATTTCGCTATGCCAGCGATGCGGATCCGGCTCTTCTCGGGGTGACATTTTCAGTAGTGCCTGGGCAGGTGGTAGTAATAACCGGAGCAAATGGGGCTGGCAAATCGACATTGCTGAAGCTGCTTGCGAGGGTTTATTCTCCGCAGGCAGGAACAATCAGAATGGACTACGTTGATATCCGGCAGTTGAATATGGCGGATCACAGATCCAGAATCAGTTACATGCCTCAAAATGTCGAATTATTCTATGGATCGATTACCCAGAATCTTCTTTTGTCATATCCTTCCGCTACCGACGCAGAACTTCGCTGGGCCGTGGATATGGCAGGACTGACCAATGACATACAGGCATTGCCACAGGGATTTGAAACACGTGTCTCAAATAGTCGCTCGGAAATGCTTCCCCAAGGGTTCCGCCAGCGGCTTTCTCTTGCTCGAACCATTCTGAAACCCGCATCAGTAGTGCTTCTTGATGAGCCCGGTACAGGTATGGACAAGATTGGAGAGGACGCGCTTCTGAGATGTATAGAATATTTGCGGCGACATGGATCAACTGTATTGATTGTTTCTCATCGCCCAAGTCATATGCGTTTGGCAGATACGGTGATTTACATGGAGCGTGGGTCGGTGGCAGCCATGGGCGCTTTTGACCAAATCATGAATAAGGTAATGGCGGGGTTACAATCATGAACTTAGAAAAAATTATTCGAAGCGATGAGAATGACAAAACCGAAGAGGGCATTCGCCTGGGCAGCAGGGAACGCCGATTGCTTTCGGAGGCTGTGCAGATTGAAAGTGAACTGGTGCCAGGTTATGTAAGGCCCGGATTGTATATTGTTGCAGGAATGATAATTCTGTTTCTTCTATGGGCCGGCCTGACTCATCTTACTGAGGTTGCTCGCGGTACTGGTGAAATTCTTCCCACCGGTGATAACCGGCTCGTCGAACATCTGGACGGCGGAGTGGTGGAAAAAATATTTGTGGAGGAAAGGCAGCTTGTTCAAAAAGGTGAGCCACTAATAGCCCTTGATGGTACCCAGGCGATTTCTGACCTCAGGCAAATGCAGGCACGTCAAGTTGCTCTTCAGTTACGAGCCGAAAGGTTGCAGGCTTATGTTGATGAAAGAACTCCAAAACTTGATGCTATCGCAGGGAGCTACACGGATTTATTGGCAGATCAAAAGCAGATATATCGCAATCAATTGATCACGCGTAATTCCACGTTATCTATTTGGGATAGCCAGATCAACCAGTTAAACAGTCGTGCTCACCAACTTGGGCAGGCACTGGATGCGGCCCATCGACAGCAACAATTGATCGGCGAACTCTTGAAAATGCGGGAAGACTTGGCTTCCAGAAACCTGATCAACCGTAGTGTATTGCTGGAAACCCGGCGGGCCAAGGTCACGGCAGATGGAGAAGTTGCTCGCCTGACTGATGAAATTAAAGTCAATTCCGAGCAGCTTGCGGAAATCAAGGATCGTCGGCTGGATTCCGATAATCAACTGCGGCAAAGTGCCTTGGCTGAGATTGGGACAGTAAGGGCGGAAATGGCAGAAGTGGTTGAGGCAATTAAACGACTTCAGGCAAAGGTTGATCGACTTGTAGTTCGTGCACCTCACCGAGGCCATGTTCATGATCTCAGGGTTCAAACAATAGGCCAAGTCATTCAGCCAGGCGCGCTACTTATGGAGGTCGTTCCTGATGACGAACCGCTTGAGGCAGTGGTCCATATTTCAATGAGCGATATTGGGTTTGTAAAGGTTGGTCAGCCAGTTAATATAAGAGTCACCAGTTTCGATTACGCTCGTCTTGGTCTTGCAAAGGGTATTCTAAAGAAAGTGACGATTTCCAGCGTTGCAGATGTTGATGGTCTACCTTACTATCGAGGCTGGATTGCCGTGACTCAACCGTATGTTGGTAATGTCCCCGGGCAATATCCTCTTCAACCTGGAATGGCAATTAGCGGGGATATCATAACGGGAGAGAAGACCCTGCTGGCATATTTGACGAAGCCACTGATTGATGCAATAACTTATTCATTTAAGGAACGCTAGACTGAATTGCGCTGAAAAGACTCATATAAAGAAGGTCCCCGCTACTTGTAGCGGGGATTTTTTTGTTCCAAATGTTGGATACTCCAGTCGCGGTAGTCCGCAAATCAGCGTTGTAGTCCACATACTGAAATTGGCAACGTGGCATTTAAGGCCTTGTTTAATCCAGTAAAACGGCACCGAAAACTCAAAAACTATAACTTTTGGCTGTCTTGAGCGTCCCGTTCGGGGTGGTTAGTATTGCCACACGTATCTATGGAGTTATTGGAGAATAATTATGGCTGACCACAGCGATAATCCAGACCAAGGGCAAACCGGCAGTGGTTCCGAGCAGGATCACGATGCTTCGCAGCTTGACGATTTGACTGTGCTCAGCCGTCAACAAGGCGATGAGGTTGAGGATGTTGGGAGTGGTCCGGGTGACATTCCGGAAAAGATTGACGATACGGGGTACGAGAACCTTCAAGCTTCCCGTAATGTTCCCAGTGAGCTTAAAGTTGCTCCCCCCCCGCAGGGAGGAACTGTTGATCAAGGGCTAGGCATACCAGTTCGTGAAGTACATGGCGGCATAAACGTGCCTCCCAATCCTACAGCCAGCACAGGACATCAAATTCCGGTTCCATTTGTCAATCAGCCGCTACCCAAGGCTAACATTGAGCTTGCTCAGCATCACGAGACAGGCAATGAGCCACCTCCACAGTTTCCGGGCATCGTAACGCCTGCATCGCCGACGACGACACCGACGACGACACCGACGACCACGCCGACCACGACGCCGACTACTACACCGACGACCACGCCGACGACGACACCGACCACGACGCCGACGACAACACCGACGACGACACCGACGACGACACCGACGACAACGCCGACGACAACACCAACGACAACACCAACGACAACGCCGACGACAACGCCAACGACCACGCCGACGACCACGCCGACGACCACACCGACGACCACGCCAACGACGACACCAACCACGACGCCAACTACGACGCCGACGACCACGCCAACGACTACGCCGACGACCACGCCAACGACTACGCCGACGACAACGCCAACGACAACACCAACGACCACGCCGACGACCACGCCGACGACGACACCCACGACAACGCCGACGACGACACCCACGACGACGCCAACCACGACGCCGACGACCACACCGACGACCACGCCGACGACGACGCCGACGACGACACCGACGACAACACCAACGACAACGCCGACGACGACACCAACCACGACGCCGACGACAACACCGACGACAACACCAACGACAACGCCGACGACGACGCCGACGACAACACCGACGACCACGCCGACGACGACACCAACCACGACGCCAACTACGACGCCGACGACCACGCCGACGACCACGCCAACGACACACGCCGACGACAACGCCGACGACCACGCCGACGACGACACCGACGACGACGCCGACGACGACGCCGACCACTACACCTACGACGACGCCAACGACGACGCCAACGACGACGCCGACGACCACACCGACCACTACACCCACGACCACGCCGACGACGACACCGACGACAACGCCGACGACCACGCCGACGACAACACCAACGACAACGCCGACGACGACACCGACGACGACGCCGACGACGACGCCGACGACAACACCCACGACCACACCGACGACGACACCGCACGACAACGCCGACGACGACACCAACGACGACGCCGACGACGACGCCGACGACGACGCCGACGACCACACCGACGACGACACCGACGACCACGCCGACGACGACACCGACGACGACGCCGACGACAACGCCGACGACGACACCGACGACGACGCCGACGACAACACCAACGACAACGCCGACGACAACACCGACGACGACGCCGACGACAACGCCGACGACGACGCCGACGACGACGCCAACGACGACGCCGACGACCACACCGACGACAACGCCGACGACGACACCGACGACAACGCCGACGACCACACCAACGACTACGCCGACGACGACACCGACGACGACGCCAACCACGACGCCGACGACCACGCCGACGACGACACCGACGACGACGCCGACGACAACACCAACGACAACGCCGACGACAACACCAACCACGACGCCGACGACAACGCCGACGACGACGCCGACGACGACGCCGACGACAACGCCGACGACAACACCAACGACAACGCCGACGACGACACCGACGACCACGCCAACGACTACGCCGACGACAACGCCGACGACGACACCGACGACGACGCCGACGACCACGCCGACGACAACGCCGACGACGACACCAACCACGACGCCGACGACAACGCCGACGACGACGCCGACGACGACGCCGACGACGACGCCGACGACAACACCAACGACAACGCCGACGACGACACCGACGACAACGCCGACGACGACGCCGACGACGACGCCGACGACGACACCGACGACCACGCCGACGACGACGCCGACGACAACGCCGACGACGACGCCAACCACGACGCCGACGACGACACCGACGACGACGCCGACGACCACGCCAACGACAACGCCGACGACGACACCGACGACAACGCCGACGACCACGCCAACGACCACGCCGACGACGACACCGACGACGACGCCAACCACGACGCCGACGACCACGCCGACGACCACGCCGACGACGACGCCGACAACATCCCCAGGTGACGATGACGACGATTCGGATTCCGACAGCGACACCGACTCCGACAGTGATTCGGACAGCGACTCGGATAGCGATAGCGATTCAGACAGCGATTCCGACAGCGACTCGGATTCGGACAGTGACTCCGACAGCGACGCGGATAGCGATAGCGACTCCGACAGCGACTCCGACAGTGACAGCGATTCCGACAGCGACAGTGATTCGGACAGCGATAGTGATTCAGATTCAGACAGCGACTCCGACAGCGACAGCGACTCGGATTCGGACAGTGATTCCGACAGTGACTCGGATAGCGACAGCGACTCGGACAGCGACTCGGACAGCGACTCGGATTCGGACAGTGATTCCGACAGCGACTCTGACAGCGACTCCGACAGCGACAGCGATTCAGACAGCGACTCGGATAGCGATAGCGATTCGGACAGCGACAGTGACTCTGACAGCGACTCCGACAGCGACAGCGATTCGGACAGCGACTCGGACAGCGACTCGGATTCGGACAGCGACTCGGATTCGGACAGCGACAGCGATTCGGACAGCGACAGTGACTCCGATAGCGACTCGGATTCGCGACAGTGACTCGGATAGCGATAGCGATTCGGACAGCGACAGCGATTCCGACAGCGACTCGGATTCGGACAGTGACAGCGATTCGGACAGCGACTCCGACAGCGACTCGGATCCGACAGTGACTCCGACAGCGACTGGATTCCGACAGCGACTCGGATTCGGACAGTGATTCCGACATGTGACAGCGACAGCGACTCGGACAGCGACTCCGACAGCGACAGCGATTCAGACAGCGACTCGGATAGCGATAGCGATTCGGACAGCGACAGTGACTCCGACAGCGACTCCGACAGCGACAGCGATTCGGACAGCGACTCGGATTCGGACAGCGACTCGGATTCGGACAGCGACAGCGATTCAGACAGTGACTCCGATAGCGACTCGGATTCCGACAGTGACTCGGATAGCGATAGCGATTCGGACAGCGACAGTGACTCCGACAGCGACTCGGATTCGGACAGCGACAGCGATTCAGACAGTGACTCCGATAGCGACTCGGATTCCGACAGTGACACCGACTCCGACAGCGATTCGGACAGCGACTCGGATTCGGACAGTGATTCCGACAGTGACTCGGACAGCGACAGCGACTCTGACAGCGACTCCGACAGCGACAGCGATTCAGACAGCGACTCGGATTCGGACAGCGATAGCGACTCGGATTCAGACAGCGATTCAGACAGCGATTCAGACAGCGACTCCGACAGCGACTCGGATTCCGACAGCGATTCCGACTCCGACAGTGATACGGATAGCGACGATGATTCGGACAGCGACAGTGATTCAGATTCGGACAGCGACCACTCGGGTGGGTCACAGCATGGTGATGGAATAGGCCATGCAGGAAATGTCGTGCTGGATGGTGGAGATCATTCTGATTCGGGTGACGGTGGTCCAACCATGGATCATCATTCCGACGCCCATGATGACCTGTTTAATTTTGGTGATACATCTGGCCAGGATGCGGGTGCGGCCGACAACACTCACTGGACGGATGTTATTGAGGTTGATATCGGAGGGGATTCGAGTAGTGCCCATGCTGGAGACTGGACACAACAAATTGATGGACAACAAATTGCCGATGGAGGTCATCATGACGATCCGATGCATGGGTACGACTCCGGCACCGGATCATCTGGAGACAGCAGCCATGGAACAGATGGGGCCGATACCCACCTAGCGGATCATGCTGACAAGATAGGTTGGTAAGTGGGAGACGATTGCATCAGCTGAATAGACGCTGGCCCGCCACAATATTTGGTGGGCGGGCCGGCTACAGTCCAAAGAGTCAAACTCTTTCCGCGCGGCAAGATTGATGAGATTGCCAGCATCTGGAAATGGACTCATTTGGTTGCTGATCGACAGTGCGATCACAATACACAACAACATGACGTTGCGGTGACTTGATCATCAAGTCTCGCCATCGCATCAAACTTGTCGCTATATTGCTTCCCATTTACAATGCGCATTGCAGGCGACTTCTAATTTTTATTCCTATCGTTGCCGTTTTTAAAGTGTCTAGAATGAATATCAATGGACCCCACGACTAGGTAATCGAGCTTATGGGAATAATGACGCGGCTTTACCACCGGTCGGGTGGACTCTCGGAGAATCCCTATAATTATTTTTTTCTGGATATGGGTGAAAATATCCATATTCATTACCGCGATCTCAGGATCGAATTGAGCGTTCCCGAGTTTCTGGAGTTTGTCGAAGCGTTCGAACGCTGCATCCCGGCAGTGAAACGCAAGATCGAAGGCGGATACAAGGATGGAGTACTACCAAACACAAATGAGTCCAATACGCTGACGACGATTTCGCTCGATGCGCCGCTTAAGCATACGGTTAAATATAACGCCAACCGAATATCTGTCGAGGAGAATGTCGACGGTTATCACGTCCATTTAAGGAACTACAAGCTTCTTTTCGACAAAAGATCGTTCGACAGCATTCTTCAGGCCATGAACGATGTAGTTGAGCGCAGAGGCAGCCAGCGCAGCCTCGACGAACTTTTGCATCTGATCAAATACAATGACCTCGAGTATCGCTTGATCGAGGCAAATCGCGACACTGCTATCAAGTCCGCCTTGGTTGAGGTTGAGCGGAAATACTTTGGCAAGCTCAAGAAGGTGTTTAAGGCCTTAAACTATTCATTTGCGGAAGAGGATGGAGGGGGGGCGCTTTTCTGCGGGGAAAATATGGAAATTCGTGCCAGGATAGGCAAGGGCAAGATAACCAGTTCGATGTCAAACATACCGCCGGCACCTTATGTCTTGCTTACGGATTACCTGGCCGCCAGGAAGGACGAAATTACTCCGAAAGAAATCAACCTGCTCAAGCTGCAAGTTTTAGATGCGTTTGGTATGGTCCGCGCCGGCGAAAACCCCTATATCAATCTTGATTATCGTTCGTTTCTTTTGAATCCGACGGACAAGACGGTTATCTTTCAGACCACAAGCTCACGCCATAGCGGAGATTCGGTTCAGGAATACGAAGCGTTTTCCAGCTTTCTATACACCCTGCGCCTGCATTTTGTGAAGCCGGCCAAGTTGTACTTTTCTGAGAAGGAGAACAAGGAAATATCGGATATGTTTCAGAAGCATATTGCTGAGAAAGTGGCTTCCCATCCGTGCGTCAACAAGATCTACATGCTAGGTTCATCCATGAAGAACAAGATGGGGAAGTACGAAGTTCCATTGATTCATTTCGACTGGGCAAAATTGGCATCCGATTTCGATATTCTTATTGAAATTGACGAGGAATATGCGATTCCGGAAAACTGGGAGAGCAAGTTCTTCTGGAAAAATGCCGGATCATATTATTGTCATTTGGGTGATTTGCAGCAACAAGTTGATTCACCGTACCTGAAGCAGTATAGCCATGTGAAGTTCTTTCATCATCTTATCGAGGGATATTTGTTCTACCCGTCGAGCGGCGATGTGCAAGCCAAGGAAAAGCTCTTGAAAGATTTCAATGCCGAATTGATTTATAGCAAGGCAGAGTCTAAAAAAAAAAGTTAGTTGGAGCGTTTGACTGGGCTGAAGGAGTCGCCAGATTGATGGTCGATGCCTATAATATCGCTGCGCCGGTCGTCTCGGAGATATCATTTCCCAGCCACAACAGGGTGTTCAAGGTGGAGGCAGGCGCTGTTGGCGCCTATGCCGTAAAGATCTACCATGGCAGCAATTTTACTCCGGCAAGGGCGGGCATCAAGACGGCGCACATCGAATATGAAAGTGCGATCCTGAACCGGTTGGAACAATGCGACGTCCCGGCCATTACCGCCTGCCGTGACAATCTAGGTCGCTATATCCACGATGTCGGCTCACTCAAGGCCATGGTGTTTCGCTATGTCGACGGACACCCATTTGCCAACGGAATGGAGCAGATATCCCGTTCTGCGGCCATTCTGGCAAAGTTGCATCATTGCCTGCCCCCGGATGCAGTGACGACAAGAGATTTCGATTATGCGGCATACCTCGCGTTCTGGCTGACTCGTCTGGACACGCTGAGAACCGAGCAACGATTCGCCGAGAGTGTTTCAGATACAGGTGAATTTGCCGAGGTTTGCCGGAAAGTGAGACTATGGGTTGATCAGGCGACTGAATGGCAGGATATGGTCTGGGTTCATGGACACGGGGATGTGAATCCGAGGAATTATATCTATGGAGATAACTCGGCCTTCCTGATTGATTTCCAGGCTGCACGGTTCATGCCACGACTTGGCGACATCTCCGACGGAATGGTCGAATTTGGCATCGAGGGAGGCGACTTGGTCCCGGAGCGGATTGAAAATTTTCTGCACGGGTACGAGGCGGTGTATCCATTGATAGGCATTGAGCGTAAACATCTAAATTCGTTCTTGTTGGCAAGTTGCATGGTCAAAATGCTCATCATGCTTCAGAACGACATCTATTTTGACTACAAAGTGAACGCTCTGAGAATGAAGGGGCTGCTCGACTTTTGTTCAAAATTATCGGTCTGACCTTGCTTCTTTGGTAACATCGGGTATTTGCTCGATAGCCGCCACAGTGACGCATCATACTCATTGACTATGCGTGATTATTCGTGTTTCCTCGACCCTGAGAAGCAACTCCCTCATTTCTGCCCAACATCTGCCGACAAGGCCTTTCTCGATTGCCTGGTACGGACTATCCGGGTTGGCGAGGAACAAGGAGTAGATGCTCAGTCGGTCGACTCCGGTTTTAATGAGACCGGGTTCCCGCGGCAATTCGAGCGGCTTATCCTGATCTTGTATGCACCGGGGCATAAGCGTGTTGTCGTCAGCCGCTTGGGCCGGCGTTCCGACTATAAATTTTCTGATGCCTTTAGGGTACTGATGGCGCATCCCCGAACGCGTGAATTGGCGGAAAGTGCTTTCAAGCTGCAAATGGATTTTGTTGTGGAACCTCCCGTGTCGGTGGATCTTTATGCTGTTGGGACGCAGCAGGCCGGTAAGGACCATTTTGAAATTGGCATTGATGGTCTGATATTCAGAGGCAAGGACCAGCAGGTGCACATATTTCCTCCGGGCGATGGCTATGTGCGCTCCGTCATGTCTATGCGGCAATTGCGGGAATATTTAAATAATGTTCATGGTGAGGAATATATAAGATCGGCAAGTTTTCATCGCTTCAGGTCAAACAGTTATCTATCCGGTATGGAAAACTGGTTGCACCTGTACCGTGGGTATCCGGTGGTGGGAGCTTTGACGAAGACCAAGCTTGAGCATGTAGTAGAACTCGCCTTCGGCCATATCAAGCGAACACAGGAAGAAAGCGGGAAATTCCTGTACTACTATGACGCGGCATTGGACTCGCGCCGTGATCATGAGCATCCTAATAGAGATGTCCTGAAAAATCCTTATTACAATATTCTTCGGCATTCAGGCGGAGCATTGACATGTATTTTTTATGAAAGATATTTTCGCAATGGTGAGTCCATTGAGAACACTCGTCGAGCAATCAACTATCAGATCAGTCAGACTCGATCCTATATCTGCAATGGGCGCGAAGCTGCCTATGTATACAGCGAAAGAAAATCCAAGCTGGGTGGTGCTGGTCTCGCGCTCTATATGCTTGCCGAATATCAGCTTGTGACCGGTGACAAGCAATACCTGGAATGGGCATCGAAAATTGCCTGGCATTTGATTAATCAGGTGACGGCAAGCGGAGAGTTCATCTACTACAACATATACCTGGATAAGCCGATTGGCGAACAGGAAAATCAGAATTATTTTTCGTTTTATTACCCCGGTGAAGCTGTGTGTGGAATGGCCAGGTACTATCATATTGCCGACGCGGAAGATAAGAGGATCATTTTGGAGAAACTCAATAAGGCGCTTGAATTCCTGCTGGAAGAACGCCCCAGGACACGCTCTGAACACTATACCGCCGTGCCGTCAGATGCGTGGTTAATGATGGGCATCAAGGAGCTATGGGATATCGAGGAAATGCGCAAGCCTGCATATGCCGAATTCGTATTTTCGGATGCGCAGAAGATGATCGATCAAATGTATAAGGTAACCGATGCACCATATCCGGATTATGCGGGGGCATTCTATTACAGCTACGGTGATTATCCGTATGCCGATGGGGCGCGTTGCGAAGGTTTGCTTGGAGCCTATGAATTGGCCATCGCTATGGGGAACCGGGATAAAGCAGAGCAGATATGGCCCGCGTTGCGTCTGGCGGCT
This sequence comes from uncultured beta proteobacterium, assembly GCA_963782385.1. Taxonomy (GTDB): domain Bacteria; phylum Pseudomonadota; class Gammaproteobacteria; order Burkholderiales; family Gallionellaceae; genus CAVXFS01. Next base: position 400,975 of record CAWAJO010000003.1, on the reverse strand, counting down.
TGGGCGGTAATGCACCTGGTAAATACCGAAGATGCAATCTATTTTGCGCGGAACCCGGCAATCAGTCTCGGGGGCATACGATTCAAGTATACCCGGCAATGGTTTCGCATCGACACCATTCAGCATGTCGCCTCTTTTTATGCCAAGTTGTTGCCTCATTGGGAAAAAAGCGAACAATACTGAAATGACAATTCGTCAATATATTTTTTGCGAGGACTTGGCCATGCCGAGTAATTTGTTGACCAGTCTGTCGAGATGAACATCTTCTATTCCGCGGACGAAAATCATATCGTTGGAACGAATCGTTGAGAGCAGGTGATCCTGGATATCCGCGAAGGTCTCACCATGGCAACACCAGTCTGTATTCGGCGTAACAATTGCGCTGTGTTCCTTGAACCGATGAATGGAATACAACATATCGGCGCCGGCACGCTTGAATTGTTCGCGCATCGTTTCAAGATCGACAGCGAAGCCTGGATTGTCGTCGAGATTGATAAGCTCGCTTAGAACGGCAATCTTGCGCCCCCCGCTTTCTGGCGCCAGCCTGGACATCAGCTCGAACATGGATTCGAAACCTTTCCATTCTCCGCGCCGGCTTTGGTCGTAAACATAGAACTTGCCGCCGTCAGTCTGGACCTCGTAAAGATTACCGCTGCTCTCGAAGTTGCTGTATGAGGGATATTCTCTTGCGCTGCGTTGCAGATTGCCGCCCAGAACTTTGGCCATTAGCATTACTCCGACCGAAGCCAACGGGGCATAGTTCTCTATCAACGGGATTGTGTAGCGCACTTCCTCACCAAGGACATTGGCAGTAACAGACCAGCGAAGTTTGTCGAATCGAGCACTGACAAGTACGGCGGAACATGTTGATGAAGAACCAAATGTCAGAATGTCACAGCCGGAAAAACTTCTGACAGCGTCATGGATTTCGTTGAAGTGGACATCATCGGCGTTCAATATGCATCTCCCGCCCGGACGCAATCCGGTCACTACGGCAGCCTTGTTTCTGATCAGATTGCCGATCGATTTGTGTTTTCCCAAGTGCTCGAATCCGATCCCGGTAATGACACAGAAGTTGGGCCTGACGAAAAAGGATCTATGCTCCCCGTAATTGTCTCCAGGTATGGCAGTTTCTATAATCGCGATGTCGGTATCTTTTGGTATGGCCGTCAATGCGCGCCAGACCGGTTCGCGCTGATTGGCGCTGTCGAGATGGGCATGCACTCGAAACTGATGTCTGAGAACATGAAACAACTGCGTCTTGAAACCGGTTTTTCCATGGGAGCCGGTGACGAGAATCTTTGTCCCATCAAAAGCAAGGCTGCTGGCCAGCGCGAGATCCTGGAACGCCTTGCCGACATCATCGACTTCAAGCAAAACATGCCTGCTATCCGGCAATGAATTTCTTGGGACCAATGCTGCTACGGCTCCCTTCGCGAATGCCTGCTCAAGCGCGGAGTTGATTTTCGCCTGGCCGGTGTTGTTCAGGTTCCGGAAAATATACAGGTCGCCCGATTTGATCCACGGTATGTAAAAATTGACTCCCGTGATCAGCAAATCCTCAGCGGGAAAGTTACGCCATCGACCGTAGGTCACTAGCTCCATCTGTTGAGGACTTAGCACGACTGGGCGCATACGGGTAATCCATGTATATTGATTCGCGGCATTGGTGAATTTCCTGGACTTTTCGGGATGATTGCCGAATAACGCAAAGATACGGAACAAAATTTGCCCATGGATCGCTTTCGGTTGAATTATAGAACAGCTGAACAGGGATACGATATGACAAAAGCAGAGCCTTATTGGATGATCAAAATCAGAATTGAATTCCCGCATGTCAATTTCAAGACAGAATGGTTATGCACAGCCCCAGCAAGGTCTTCCGACTGATCATCGCCGCGCTGATATTGGTGCCGTTGCCGCAGACTGCAAGCGGGGACTGGAAGGCCCCGCGCGAGGCGCTCGATAATCGCCGGATCCAGGGTGAATTCCGGATTTACTATACGCGGGAAGGCATGAATGCGTTCCCCATGGATGTCCCTCCCAGGCAGCGTGCAGGACAAGTCAGCGACTTGCTGAATCGATTGATTTCCCAACTCAATCAGGCTGACCACTTCTATTCCAGCGATTTTGGTCTGACTCCGCCTCTGCAGAGCAAGCGTTATCGGGTTGTACGCTCAATCGATGTGCAGATTCTCGACCTCGGCGAAGAAATGGGAACAACGGGAGACGGTATCGTCACCTATCATTATCTCAATTTCGATTCGGCAACACCGGCTATCACCATATCTCTTTCCAATCGCTGGAAGCCACCAAACCTGACTCCGAGCCATGAATTGTTTCATGCCTATCAATATGGATATACGTATTTCAAGAATCCATGGTTTCTTGAAGGGTTGGCGCGCAGCATGGAAAGTGCTTTCAAGGATGCACCGCCAAGGTCAGAACCATTGCCTCAAAATAAGATTGAACTGCAGCGGATCATGTCGCTATCCTATGGCACAGATACATTCTGGAATCGCTTGATGAAGTTTTGTGATCCGGCATGCAACGCAAAGACCTCGGCGGCAACCAGGCACCCGCAACTTTGCGGAAGATCATTCGTTCGTTCCCTGCTTGAACAATATCAGGCGATTGATGTTGTTGCCGCACATGACCGGGGTATAGATCCGCTTGACTGGCCGGAAGCTGAACAGCGATCGGAAAAAAATAATCCTTTCCTTGTTATGGGCCTGCGCCAGTCGCTTGAAAGCCAGTGTCCATTGGGCACGTCACCCGAGTTAATGCAATTTGATGACTTGCTGAAGGAGGTTGCGGTGCCATGACAGCCAGGATTGATTATCGCCGGAGACACGCGGGGCTGCCATGGCCGAACGTAGCATCTGTCCCGCGCGGTCAAATCGCGACAACATCTTCCAGGCAAGCTCGGCGTTTTATTTCCAGCCAGTCTTCGGCTATACTCAACGAGAACAATTTTTGGGGAATACCATGAAGAAGATCGAAGCCATCATCAAACCGTTCAAGCTTGACGAAGTCCGCGAGGCATTATCGGAATTGGGCGTCAGCGGATTGACCGTAACCGAGGTCAAGGGCTTCGGGCGGCAGAAGGGGCACACCGAGTTGTATCGCGGGGCGGAATACGTGGTGGATTTTCTGCCAAAAATCAAAGTCGAGGTAGTGGTTGCCGAGTCCTTGCTGGATACTGCGGTGGAAGCCATCGTCAAGGCGGCCAATACCGGCAAGATTGGCGACGGCAAGATCTTCATCACGGCAGTGGAACAGGTGATCCGCATCCGCACCGGGGAGACTGGCGAAGCGGCCATCTAGCGGTGTTCATTCTTCGCCGGCCTGATGGCATTGGTGGATTTCAATTGTGACATGAACAATCTCTTCATGTTGCGCGAGTTTGCTTCTGATCTTTTCCGGCGTCAGCGAACGGTCATGGGTGACAACGCTTAGCGCGCAGGCATACGCATTCTTGCCGACTCGCCACACATGGATGTCGGCGATCCGGTTGCCTCCTGAATCCAGCTCCGTATCGATCATGTCACGAATTTCTTCCACCACGGGGTGATCCATTTCCCGGTCCAGCAGGACCTTCCCGGTTTCGATCAGCAGCGTTCTGGCCCACATTGCAACGAGTCCGGCACCGACGATCCCCATTGCCGGGTCGAGCCACGACCAGCCATAAAGCAGGCCGCCCGCTAGCGCGACAATAGCAAACACTGAGGTGGCCGCATCCGCCAAGACATGAAGGTATGCTGCTTTGAGATTCAAATCATGATGGTGAGCATCATGCTCGTCGTCTGCTTCGTGATGGACTTTGCCCAGGATCAAGGCACAAGCAATGTTAACGACCAGTCCGATGACCGCAACGGCCATCGCCTGCTGATAATGAATGGTTTGGGGGGCGAACAACCTCTGGCTAGAAGCGAATACCATCATCGCCGCGACACCCAACAGGAATATTGCGCTCGAATATCCTCCCAGCACTTCAATTTTCCATGTGCCAAACGCAAATCGAGGATCGTTTGCACAGCGGCGGGCAGCCGAATAGGCGAAGGAACCTAGCCCGATAGCCACGGCATGGGAACTCATGTGCCAACCGTCGGCCAACAGCGCCATTGAGTTGACCAACAGCCCGCCGTGATTTCGACCAGCATCATTGCAGCGGTAATCCACATGACGACCAGCGTGCTTCGTTCAGCGGCGTGATTCCCCGGATTGAATTGGTGATCGTGAGTCCATTCGGACAAGTCATGTGTATGCATCGTGTTCTCCTGCCTGAATCCTATACTGAGGAATCATTCGCTGCCGAGCCGGCGCGCGCCCTCATAATGGGTGCGCCAATAGCGTTGCCGCAGATTGACGACTTCCACGGCTTTCCCGCGGCTCGGAGCGTGTACGAAGCGGTCATCGCCCAGGTAGATTCCCACATGCGAATAGGCCTGGTTCTGCGTGTTGAAGAACACCAGATCGCCAGGGCGTAATTGGTCTCGTCCGATTGCGTTGCCTTCTTGGCTCATTTCCAGGCTGGTGCGCGGCAGAATCCAGCCCAGAGATTTCTTGAATACGTAGCGCACAAATCCGCTGCAATCGAATCCCTGCGCTTCAGAGTTGCCGCCGTAGCGGTAGGGTGTATCTGCCAGGCTCATCGCATAGATGGCCAACTCATTCATGGCATTGTCATCGGCCCCGCTAAAAGCGGGAGCATGGCTGGTGCTGGCACACGCGCTGCACAGCAGCATCAGCAAGACAGATAGCAGTCTCGTCCATGCGTATTCCGTGCTACTGTGGGCTGGTACGGAGCTATTCATCAAGTTGTACATTCCGCGTCCCGGGCAAAAACAAGACACCTATGGTCAGGGCCAACGCCAGAATTCCGACCGGGTACCACAAGCCGGATAAGGCATTGCCGGCCTTTATGCTCCGCGCCGTGATCATGAATGGAGACAGGCCGCCCATCCAGCCGGCAATGGCGACTTTGCGCTGGATAAGGGCAGTTTCTTGCAGCGGAATCGTTTCGGTCATTGATGTGGCGGCCGGACTGGAAACGGTGCCATTGTGCCATAGCCGGCGGCGACGGATTAGACGAGCACCAATATTTGAGCAGGCCTGTCATTTAGGGCGCATGCGCGAACGGAGATAGGCGTATACCAATCAATGTCACCGAGAAGGGCGTTGCAACCATTGCGGAGGCGTACATCAGCAAATGTCGGAGGGGAACAAATTATGGGCAAGCCAGTACTGATCCAAATGGGAAACGCAGTTCAATTTGCCGCAATGGCAATTTCCATTCGATAAATCGGGATACAATAACCTTTCGAATTGGGGATGGGAATCTGGGCAACTCCAAATGCTGGCACTGCCACTGCAAATCCAGTTCAACAGGCGATCAGGAGCAAGGGAAGTCAGGCATGCATAAACCGGAAAAAGACAAAATGACGGATGGATGGAATTCGCTGTCTGATGACAAGAAAGCGGATTTGATTCTGCAGGTATTCAAGGACATTTCCAAAGTCAAAGGCCATCTAAGGCTATTGGTTCTTGTTACCCATGACTTTATGGAGCTTCTAGTAAACATCCTGATCGATCATCATGTGAAGAACAGAAAGAAGATTCTAAGTGACGATACTTCATATCCTCACGCAACAAGATTGCTGATCCTTAATGAGCTCGGAATCCTGGACGATGCGGAGTACAAGGTATTTGGCTGGTTTGGAAAGCTGCACTACGACGCCACCCACAAACCGATTTTCGAGCTAACGGAGGCGGACCTGAGCCATGTCAGCCCGCAAGAATTTCGAGATCCGGCCAATTTCTATAATCTGTGCATCGATATTATCGGAGGCTTCTGGAATCGGCATGTATCAGTCTTTGGTCCAAAATTATCCACTGGAACAGTCAAATCCAAGCCCAAGACCTAGGGCAGGCAGAGGGAGTTTTCCCAGCATAAAATGCAGGAGGCATGGATATGCGCAAGCGAATCATCAGCCCGGTTCCGAAACAAACATCAGCTCTTGAACCGGAATGGCTAAATATAGAAAGTCTCGCGGAGTTGGAAATCACTTCCGAGGACACCGCCCATCCCATCGAGTCCGCGCTGCTGCCGGATCGGTCGGGGTGGCGTGCCGCTGCTCCTGGAAAGCAGACGATCCGGCTAATCTTCGATTCTCCGCAGAGGATTCAGCGGATATTGATAAAATTCGTGGAGCCAAGCACTGAACGCACACAAGAGTACGTCTTGCGCTGGTCCCGGGATGGCGGGCAGACATTCCACGAAATCGTCCGGCAGCAGTGGAATTTCAGTCCCGAAGGCGCCAACAGCGAGACGGAAGACCATCACGTGCAACTCTCGGCGGTTGAGGTGCTCGAGTTGATCATCATTCCTGACATCAGTGGCAAGAACGTGGTCGCTTCTTTGGCGCAGTTGCGGCTCGCCTAGGGTCAAGCGGAATCGCTGGGTAACTTGGTAATACTGCAATGCGACGATTAAGGTTCCGGATCCTGCCAATAGTCCACGCCCGCTGGCTTCTTCGCTTCCCTTGCATGCGTCCCGTTTTTGTGACTTAATCCACCCGCGCTTCACGTGGTACAGGAAATCGTAATTTGGTTTGGTGTTATGCACAGATTCGAGACTTTCAGAACAACGATGATTGAATAAACTGGGGGGTGAACTCATGATCCAAATTATCAGAAGATTCACGGGCGTCGTCTTCATACTGGCTTTAATGCTGGTTTGCTCGGACGCCATGGCTGGCACAGGGATCGGGTCAGTTAGTTATTTACCTGTATCATCGGCCATCCCCACGTTGTCCGGAGCCATGCTGGTGGTTCTCTCGCTTCTGTTTGCGGTAATCGCTTTCCGCGTGCTCCGTGCCCGTTCCGCAGACAAACCGCTTGCCTCAATTGCGGCGATAGGGATACTGACTTTAGGTGCGTCATCCGGTATACATCTGATGCGGAGCGCACAAGCGGCCGTCGCCCCCATTCCTTTTGATTTGCCGAATGGAGGTTTCGTCTATGTGCAAGGCGGGTTCAACGATATCGTCAATCACACCGGTCTGCCCCAGAGGATTACAAATATCGTTCTTGATTCCGGGTACTATATTGATTCACCACCTCCCAGTTCGCCAGAATGCACCATCGGGATGGTGGTGCCGAATCTGGGCCACTGTTACCTGAACATCTTCTTGGACTGACCGTGCCCGCAAGCATCCCCATGCAGCAGGGCGGCAGCATGGCGGACGTAATGATCGCCATTAGTGGCCAGATACTGCTGGGAACCGTATTTGGCGGCATCGCGTTGATGATGCTCGTCGAATCCGTGGCGCCATTGCGGCCCGAAGGCAAAGTTCCGCTGCTTCGGTGGATCAGCAACCTTTCCCTGACCGCAGTGGATTATGCTGTCATTTTCTGGATAGCTCCCCTGGTATCCATCCTGATTGCCAGAACTTCAGGTTTTTCGAAGACAGGCCTGCTGCATTGGCTTGATGCGGGCCATGTCGCATCTTTTATCCTGACTCTGCTGTGCCTGGAATTACTCAATTACTGGCTGCACCGCGCGTATCATGCCGTGCCGATGCTGTGGCGTATCCATGCAGTACATCACAGCGACCCGGAGATGGATGCCACCACGTCCCACCGGCACCACCCGCTGGAACCCGTAATCAACACCATGGTGATGGTTCCGGCCATGATAGGGTTGGGTGCTGATCCGCTGGTCTTGTTGGGCTACAACGTGTTGCAAACCGGCATGGCGGTGTTTGCCCATGGCAATATCACGCTGGGAAAGCCTGTGGACCGCGTTCTGCGGTTTTTCGTGGTGACACCCGAGTTTCACCGGATGCATCACTGTGCTGAACGCCGTTATACGGACAGTAACTACACGGGCATTTTGCCGCTGTTTGATTACCTGTTTCACACCGCGACCCGGTGCGATTCCGAGCAGCAAAGGACCATGACCCTGGGTTTGCCGTATTTCCGCGAACGCAAATACGCGAGGCTTGATCAACTTCTGCTCTTACCTTTCCTGCCGCAGTTCAATGAACCGGCAGTCCAGATTCGTTGACCTGTCAGCAGAATGTATCTATCCGGAAATGCCGCATGAACGCACTGGGTCGAACGCTTCGTGTCACGCCCGACCGCTAGCGGGTGGCCTGAAATATAATTTTCCTCAACGCACATTGCGAATGGCGGGTTGCGGACAGTGTATTGACGAAATCCGATAGCTGCTTAGTGCCTATTCTGTTGAAAAACTCTTGCCTTGGGATGCGCTATAAACTTGCCAGATGCTGTTGCAATCAAAGAATGCAGCCAGCACCCCGTGCTGAAGGCAAATTGACCATCCTGCAACGAATGATCACGTACCACATGATCCCGCGTACGTCCTGCTGGAGAAAATCGACCTAAGCGGCGTGAATTGTTTCACGCGTCTTGAAGAAAGAGTTTTTCAACAGAATATGCCGAAACCAGATATTCGTGAATGGCAGCGGCCGCCACGGTCAGCGTATTCTGCCAATTTTGGCTACTCATGAATCCCTTGTTATGCTTTGGAGCAGGCCATCGCATATGTAATTATGCATATATGCGTATGAGCTAAAATATATTACTGTTCGTCTGGTATACCCATTATGTACGAGTACAGACGGGATGTTCTAACCAGATGAAACAAGTCGTGACGAAATGATTTCCATCCTTATCGTCGAGGATGACCCCCTGCAGGCGGAAGCCGTCAAACTTCAACTTGTCGATTGTGGCTATAGGATCGCAGCCATAGTCAGCGACGGAGAAGCAGCCATTAAACAGGCGCGGACATCGGCTCCAGATATCGTGCTAATGGATATCATGCTGCCCGGGAAAATGGATGGCATCCAAGCTGCGCAAGAAATCCGAGAATGTTGCGATGTTCCGGTCATCTTCCTGACCGCTTACGACAACGATGAATATTTCCTGCGCGCCAAGGTAGCAGAATCCTACGCCTATCTGCTCAAACCCAGCACTTCCAGAGAATTCAAGCTTGCTATTGAATTTGCCCTGTATCGGCACAATGCCGAACGAACGACACGCTCGATGCTGGAAAAAGCTGTAAAGGAGAGCATTGCTACGCTTAATGAAGCCCAGTCCATTGCTCATATTGGAAGTTGGCGCTATAGCCTGTCATCTGGCAAACTTACATGGTCTGATGAGTTATATCGAATTTATGGCGTCTCTCCTGAACTCTTTACGCCAAGCGTTGAGAACCTGATCAACCTGATACACCCCGACGATCAATCGGCCATGCCAGCGTGGATAGATAGCTGCGCGGCAGGACACGCGCCTGGAGCACTGGTATTCCGCTGTATTCGGCCCGATGGCACAATTCACTATATTGAGGGTCAGGGCAAGTTGACCTTGCATGCTGATGGAAACCCTGGCTATCTGTCGGGCACTGCCCAGGACATTACCGAGCGCAAACAGGCCGAGGAACTGCAGCTTAACTTGATGAGACAGTTGGAAGATAAAGATCTGGCTAAGTCTCGTTTCCTTGCGGCGGCGGGGCACGATCTGAGACAGCCGCTGGCTGCAGCCAACCTGTACATCGATACCCTCAAGCTGACTGAACCAACCCCGCAGCAGAATAAGATCATCCAACGCCTGGATAGATCGATGGCCGCTTTCAATGGTCTGCTCGATGCCTTGCTGAATATGTCGAAACTGGAGTCGGGCATGATCAAGCCTGAATTCACTTTGATTAATGTGACCGAACTCTTCTACTGGATGGAACATAACTTTGCGCCGTTGGCGAACGAAAAATCGCTTGGATTCAAACTGTACTTTCCGATGAAGGAAACTCTGGTCGTTCGCAGCGACATCGGTTTGGTAAAGTCGTTGTTGATGAATCTAGTTTCCAATGCGATTAAATTCACATCGCGGGGCGCCATATTGATTAGTGTCAGACGACGCGGAAGTGACGCACTGTTTCAGATATGGGATACCGGCATAGGTATTCCGGGCGGTCAAGCCGAACATATTTTCGACGAGTTCTATCAAATCAATAATCCGCAGCGTGATAGGACTGTCGGTCTGGGCCTTGGCTTATCCATCGCGCAACGCTCAATAACGCTGCTCGGTGAAAAAATTGCATGTCGCTCGCAGTTCGGACGAGGTTCGGTCTTTGAGTTTCGGTTGCCATTGGTCGATACGTCAAGCGCGGAAGTGCGGCGGTATGTTACCGAGGCTGCGCAGGAAGATATGGTTGCGTGGCCGAGCATACTAGGCAAACGCTTTGTCGTGGTGGAGGATGATGCGCTTGTCGCTCAGGCCATGAGTGACTTGTTGGAAGGTATGGGCGGTGAGGTGAGACGTTTCCATGGCGCTACAGATGCGTTGCGCAACCTCCATATCGAGTTCGCAGATTACTTTATAGTTGATTACATGCTGAGCGGTGCACTCAACGGTATTCAATTCCTGAATCTGCTCCGCCAGCGAGGGAGCAATCCTATCAAGGCGGTTCTGGTGACAGGCGATACATCGTCCACTTTTGTCCGCGAAGTGGCCAAATGTGATTGGCCAGTGCTATTCAAGCCAGTCAATATGAGCAAATTGATCTGTTGCCTTAGCGCACAGGAAAGAAAACGCGATTGACGGTCCGCTGCCGGGTGGTGCAGATAATTGGCCCGATTGGGATCTGCCAGTGCAGCTTTTTGGCGGCAAATATGGCAGCGTGTGGTGCGGGTATGTGCCAAAAGCGGTCGTAGCGATACGTCATTCAAGGTAGTCACTCCGGCGACGTCTGGTGTCACCGCATCAGCATGCGGATTTCGCGTAAGGTGGTCGATACGCCAGAAAGCCGCAGTAACTAAAACTAGCGGACCGTGATATTGTTAGCCTGCCGGTGTCGGTCTGATTTGCGTCGAGCAATGTTCGCTTGGAGGAGCTATGAGCATAAGGTTTCGCAGCACAGAACTGTCTTTCGCGGAAGCGTCGTTCCTGAAATGGCAGTACGGCTTTGACGAAGAGGACGAGCCGTTCGAGCGAGCGTTGTGGCAGGCCATCCTGCGAGCCTGGGAGGCCGATAACGCCCCGGGAGCGGGCACACGCCATCTCGAACGCCTCGGCTGCCACGGCGCTTTCCCCGAGGAAGTAGCGTTGTATGTGCGATTCAAGTCCGAAGGCAGCGACGATGTTTGGAACGAATTGATCCGTCGTGCTGGCCTGTCTGATCGCCGCACCGCCAAAGTCGATACGGCGATCGATCGCCGTCGCACCGAACGCGTTTTGGGTCGACCTGAGAAGACAACTCAGTAGGCAGGAGTCGGGCATGAGCCAACGGTCGATCGGGGATTCCAGAAGTCCGTCCCACGACCACGTTTTACGGGACACTGGTGTATGGCGTTTACGTACGTCCGTTTGCAGCCGTCGCAGATGTCTTAATCTGATTCACCATGGACTGCAAAATACCACCTTGGAGAAATAGTGCCGTCAAAAAAAATTTGAAGCATCTAGTTGGTCGCCCCATTAAGGACACTATTTCACTGACTGCTTGTGGCACATAATACGCGCTGGGTTATTGATCCACAAAGCGGACGATCGAGAAAATGGGCGCGCGGTGAATGACTGGTTTGCGGTGCCTGCCTCCCGAGGCAGCAACGTGCCAGAAGCCGACTTTCGCAGTTGCATTTCAACACCGCGAATTTCAATTACCCGCGCTATCTGATCTCGGCCTTCGTTTTGGGAATGATACTTGGCAGGTGCACATAACGAAAACTCATTTCCTGACTAAATCATCAGCATAGATATCCTAACAAGAAACTCTATTGACAATATTAATGTTCGAAGTTAAATTCGCGACACATTAAAAGATTGCTGGCGCATCAAACCGCAAATTCGTTGCAGGCCGATATTTTAGGAATATCTCCAGGCGGGGGGCTAGCAGCAGCTGTAAAGAATAAGAATCATTAGAGACTCGAAGAAGTCAATCTTAATGAAAAGAGTTGTTAGCAGTGCCATCCAAGGGGGATTGCATGTCAAGCGATGATTTGTCCCATTTAAGATGTACGTGGTCAGTTGAGCAGTATTCTCTTTTCATATCCCGGTTTCACCGTTCCAAAGCTGCATCTACCGCGGCAATTTCCGCTTCTTTTCAGCGCAACCAGGCAAGACAGCGAAAGCCTGCTGCACGCCTATTCATATCGATAACCGAGTCATTTAGGGGGTAACCATGTCATATATGTTCAGGGATAACAACGGCAGTTCAGGATTTTGGGGCGCATGTCTTTCAGAATCGTGTTCAGTTCTCCCAAGGTTAATCAACATCGGACATATGGCACTTGCGGCCTTGATGTTCTTCTTGGCGATTGTCTGGACGGCAGGTTCAGCCAATGCAGCGAACTTCGCCAAAAATTACGGCTTGTCTGGATCTAATGCAACTGTCAGTTCCACCGCCGTGGATGGCGCCGGCAATACTTACATTACGGGTAATTTTAACGGTGCAACACTGGACATCGGCGGCACGACGCTGACTAAAATTGGCGGTCGAGACTCTTTTGTGGCCAAGCTTGATTCCACGGGCGCCACCGTCTGGGCCAGAAACTATGGCGGCAGTGCGGCGACGGCTGCAGATGCTAATGCCATCGCGGTCGATGGTTCGGGTAATGTCTATCTGGGAGGGCACTTTTATGGTGCCGATCTCACCACGCCGGCTCTGTCGCAAGTTGGCCCGGGTGATGTCTTTGCAATAAAGCTTGATTCCACGGGCGCTACCGTTTGGGCCAAAGCCTTTGGCGGCGGTGCGCTTACATATCTCAATGGTATCGCGGTCGACGGATCGGGCAATGTCTATCTGGGGGGGTACTTTTATAATAACAATCTCGGCACACCGGCGCTGACAAAAATCGGTAATTATGACGCCTTTGCATTCAAGCTCGATTCCACGGGCGCCATTGTCTGGGCCAGAAACTACGGCGGCAGTGGGGCAAATACAATTGGCAATGGCATCGCGGTCGATGACTCTGGCACCTATGTCTATCTGGGGGGGTACTTTCAATATGGCAGCCTCACCACGCCGGCGCTGACGCAAATCGGTAATTGGGACGCCTTTGCATTCAAGCTTGATTCCACTGGCGCTACCGTCTGGGCCAGAAACTATGGCGGCAGTGGTGCAGATACGATGGGCACTGGCATCGCAGTCGACAGTTCGGGCATTGTCTATCTTGGGGGAGATTTTGCTAGTGCCAATCTCACTACGCCATCACTGACCAAGATCGGATCTCAAGACGCCTTTGCATTCAAGCTCGATTCCACTGGCGCCACCACCTGGGCAATGAACTTTGGTGGCAGTGGGGCAGATACGGCGGCACGAGGCATCGCGGTCGACAGTTCGGGCAATGTCTATCTGGGGGGGTACTTTCAGAATGCCAACCTCACCACGCCGGCGCTGACAATGATCGGTACTCAAGACGCCTTTGCATTCAAGCTCGATTCCACTGGCGTCACCAGCTGGTCCAAAAACTATGGGGGCAGTGGGGCATTAGCGGAAGGATTAAGCATTGCGGCCGATAGTTCGGACAATGTTTATCTGGGAGGGGACTTTGCTAATGCCAACCTCACCACGCCGGCACTGACGAATATCGGTTCTGATGACGCCTTCATCATCAAGGACTCTACCGTCACTCCGCCAACGATCAGCACCAACAGCCTTGCGGGTGGTACAGTAGGAGCGGCCTATAGCCAGACCATCACCGCAATCGATGGTACGGCGCCCTATGGCAACTGGAGCGCACCGGGATTGCCTCCCGGCTTGAGCATCAACGCTTCCACGGGTGCCATCACCGGAACGCCAACTACTGCAGGTATTTATACATTTACTGTCTCGGCAACCGATGCGGCTGATGTTTCATTCAACAAATTACTGTCGATCACGGTTGGCGCCGTGGTGGATCTGGTAATGACATCGGTAACCAAGACAGTGGCCAATGTAGCCGTAGGCGGCAGCTTCACCATCTCCGATACCGAGAAGAACATCGGCAATGCCAAGGCCACTCCCAACACCAACAACTGGAATACGGTCTATTTCTACCTGTCGACCGATACGAATATCACCACAGCTGATACCTTCATCGGTTATCGGAATGTTTTCGGGACGTATACCGGCACATGGGGAGTGGATGCCGGGGCGAGCGACAGCGGGACTACCACGGTCACCGTTCCGGCGAACCTGGCTCCGGGTACGTACTACATCGGGGCGATTGCGGATGCAACTAATGACGTGACCGAGACCAATGAAAGCAACAATGCGCTGGCGGGCGCGACCATTTCCGTGGTGAAGAACGTTGACCTGGTGATGACCTCGCTGACCAAGACTGCGACCAGTGTGACCAGAGGCGGCAGCTTCACGATCTCCGATACCGAGAAGAATATTGGTACTAGCAAGGCCATCCCCAATACCGGAAACTGGAACATGGTGTTCTATTACCTGTCGACCGATACGAACATCACCCCGGCTGACAAATTGATTGGTTACCGGCTGGTATATGGGACGAAGACAGGCGCATATTGGGGTCTGGATGCCGGGAAGACCGACAGCGCATCCACCGTGGTCACCGTCCCTGCAAACACCCCAGTGGGAACGTACTACATCGGGGCGATCGCGGATTCAGGGCATGTGGTGACCGAGACCAATGAAAACAACAATGCCAAGTATGGGGCGACCATCAGCGTGCATTGAATGATGACTAACCGATGCTACTTGACCTGATTGCCTACAAAAAGGCACTCAGGTCACTCATGGGCAGGAAATGGATAGGAATTCCATTTACATCCGTGCAATTTTCTCACTGCGTCGTCGGCGTCAGTAATATAGCGTTCAACTCACAAGCCCGCCCTTGAAAGGCGGGTAATTTTATTGGTCCAATTAAGTGCTTGAAGGTCTGCAATGTGTCGGGAACTGCCGCCCGATATTCAAAGAAGCAGACGCTCCCAGCCGATGAAATCTGATTGCCTGGGAGCGGCGGCTTTGGCCGAGGATCAGGCATTAGACACAAATCCTTCACCGACTTCTAAGGATCGAGAGCCGCATGTCGCGACCGTCCTCTATCGGATAGGCTGAAGAAATTGGAATGAACGTCCGCGTTCAGACAGGCAGTTGGTTTGAGAGATGGGTAGCTCCGCGCCAGAATCAATGCAACCGTCCAAAATTTACGCCCGATGATGCGCTGACGTATCATGCAAAAACTCTCTCAACGAGTGGTACTAGGATGACGCCAGTTCAATATCGCGAATCAATGGATTATTAATGACAGCATGTCTAACGGATCGTTTTACCAGAGATGCATCTCGGAACTAATCAAGTCATGCAGCTGCGCTAATATTGTGCAGATAGGCGCCAATGACGGAAAAATAAATGACCCGATTTACGATGTCGTTATGAGCAACGTCTCAAAAACAAATATATTGCTAATTGAGCCGCAGGTTGAGCTTATATCGTATTTGCAGGAAAACTATAGCAACCATACTGGTGCGAAGATATGGAACGGGGCTATCGGACCCGAAGGTGTTGCCAAATTTTACAGGGTTAAGCCGATATATTGGGATGGATATATCAGGAGGTACCTGATGGATGCCCCAGCCTATAGGGTTCCAAGCGGATTTACTTCTGTGTCACTACGCCACGTACTTGATCATGCGCGAGGTAATCTGCCTGAAGGTGTTGATTTGGATCAAGCAATCGAGGAGGTTGCATTTGAATCGCGTAACCTGCTGACTTTGGCAAAGGAACGCTTCCAGGACTTCATGCGCATCGATCTTCTGCAAATTGATACCGAGGGAATGGACCGTTTGGTAATCATGAACTCCAATATTGATTTTTTTAAGCCTGGTCTGATTAATTTTGAACACGCACATTTAAGTCAAAATGATTATTCAGATGTCATGCATTACCTTCAAGGATTAGGCTATAAGATGTTCAGGTGGTCAAGGGATGATACGTTAGCCATCAAGAATGAGTACTTGTCCACCATGAGCAAATATGCAGCCAGCAAAGGAACTTTCATTTCGTCGCCCAGGTGGGTGTAGAGTTCAAGCACGATGTTGTCATTCGCACTTTTTACGTGCGTAATAATCAACTGGGTGATGCGCACTCAGTTGCTGCGCCATCATTTGACGGTGGACGGATAGGAGTGCAAGTTGTGCAGGATAGTACTTACGGGCGTGTTCCTGCGCTTCTTCGCGATTCAGAATTGTTGGGTGAGGTGATTCCGGCATAGTCGTCAGCTCGTACGCTCAATTGATAATCCACAGAACCGGGCGAGCCGTTTTTTGTGAGGATGATTCAAGCTGCTTTGAACTTGCATAGCACTTAATGCATTGCAACCTTCCGCAATGCATTCATTAACGTATTGATTTATGGTGCCCCGAACACGAATCGAACGTGTGACCTACCCCTTAGGAGGGGGTCGCTCTATCCACTGAGCTACCGGGGCGAGGCGCGCATTTTAGCGTAAATTGACATTCATATCCCGGCTCGCAGTACACATCATGTCAAACACGTCATGCACGAGGAGGGAAAGTGACCTTGACATCTAACCCGCCCAGCGTGGCATGGCCGAAGATGACTCTTGCCTGATGAATCTCCGCGATGCGCTGAACGATGGACAAGCCCAGTCCGACGCCCTCTGCCATGGATGGCTCGATGCGGCTGAAACGTCGACCGAGAGTGATTAGTTGCTTGTCGGCAACACCAACACCGCTGTCGGCAACTTCCAGTTCGACTTGTTTGCCTTCATCCAGTAGTCGCAACGTTGCTTCCACGCGCCCGCCCTGCGGCGTATAACGAATCGCATTGTCCAGCAGGTTGCGCAGCAGGATGCGCAGCATGTCGGGTGACCCGGAAATCATCGGATTCGCCTGCGCCGAGAATCCAATTTCTATGTTCTTGGCAAGGGCCTCGGCGCCAAGTTCTGCGCAGCATATTTCGGTCAGTCCGGCGATGTCCGCCGGCTCCAGGCAGGCTGACGACGTTTGTTCGTCGAGACGGGACAGGGTGAGCAATTGATCGACCATGTGCGCCATGCGCTCCGTGCCCAGAAATGCCTTGGCCAGCGATTCCTTGCGTTCGGTTTCATCTTTTGCCAACTGGGCCGCCTGAATCTGCGCCTGCATGGCGGCAAGCGGCGTGCGCAGTTCGTGCGATGCGTCCGCAGTGAAACGCCGTTCGTTTTCCATGGTTCTGGAAATGCGTGCGAGCAGTCGGTTCAATGCATCAACCACCGGCAAGATTTCTTTCGGTGCGCCGCCAACGGCCACCGGATTGAGTTGCTCCGGGTTGAGCAGGCGAAGAGAGTCGGTCAGTCTGCGCAAGGAGCGCAGCCCTAAGCGGATCGCCAGGATTGTCAGCAGCGCAAGCACGGGCAGGCCGAACAGGAATGGCGCAACGTTGTGCCAGGCCACTTCACGCGCGAGCATGTTGCGCGCCTCGTCGCTCTGTCCGACCAGCACATCGAGGCCGCGTTGCGTATCGCGCTGGTGAAAATAGCGCCAGTTCCGACCTTGCCATACCCCATTGCTGAAACCGTCTGCCGCCATTCGGGCGGGTTCCATGCCGCCCTGATTGCTGGAGCTGAGCACGACATGGGGGTCTTTCTTATCCAGATTCCACACCTGAAACACAAGCATCTGCTGATATTTGTGGAATTGGGGAAGCGTCGCCTCCATCAGTTCGTCATCATTGTCGGTGTGGCCTGCAACGATCATCAGGTTTTGCGCAAACTGGGCCAATTGTGCATCGAACATTTCATCTGCCTGGTACATGGCATTCTTGTAGCTCTCATAGCCAGCCACCAGTCCGAACAGCAGTACGCTGGCCAGCACCAGCAGGGTAAGGCGCGTCTGCAGCGAAATATTTTGACGCGTCATGGATTGCGTCCGACGGTGTAGCCGATGCCGCGCAAGGTTTGGATGAAATCGCTGCCCAGTTTTTTGCGCAAACGATGGATGAACACTTCAATCGTATTGCTGTCTGCGCTGTCCGACCAGCCATAGATGCTTTGTTCCAGTTGCGCGCGGGTGAGCACCCGTCCCGCATTCTGCATCAGCAGTTCGAGCAGGGAGAATTCCCGGGCGGATAACTCGACCGCTTTGCCGTCATGCCACGCCTGGCGCGCCGCCGGGTCTATTTCCACGGTTCCGAGGCGCAGATGGGCGGATGCGTGTCCGGCGGCGCGCCGGATCAACGCCCGCAAGCGCGCCGCGAGTTCCTCCATGTCGACGGGTTTGACCACGTAATCGTCCGCGCCAAGGCCAAATCCCTTGAGCTTGTCTGATTTCATGTCCCGCGCAGTCAGGATCAGGACTGGAAGCAGTTTTCCCTTATTCCTTATGGAATGCAGCAGGGTCAGCCCATCCTGTTGCGGCAACCCGATGTCCAGCACGGCTGCGGCATATTCCTCCACCGTCAGCGCGTTCTCACCGTGTTCCCCGTCACGCACCCAGTCAACGGTAAATCCCAGATGAGTCAGGCTCTTCTGGATACCGTCACCCAGCAATGGATCATCTTCAACCAGAAGTATTCGCATCATTTCTCCATTTTTTCGTGTCCATTAAGCCATGATTAAGAATCGTTTGCCACTATTGAATAGCGGACATCATCCGACATACTGGCTATGAAGAAAATGGCTCCAATGAACATGCATAGTGTAATCCTTGCATTGATGTTTCTTGCCGGAACAAGTTCAGCGCCGGCTGAAACTCCTTCCGAGCTGGTTGCCGACTTTGCCGCGGAAGCCGCAAAAAGCAACCCCGGCTTCACCCCCTCAGTGCAACGCGGCCAGGCATTTTTCACCAGGGAGTGGGGTGTGTCCAGCAAGATGCCTAACTGCACCGTTTGCCACAGCAATGACCTGAAGGCCGAGGGCAAGCATGTCATTACGGATAAACCTATCGAGCCGCTCTCTCCGCAGGCAAATCCAAAGCGGTTCACCAGCTTGAAAAAAGTCGAGAAGTGGTTCAGGAGAAATTGCTCGGAAGTGACGGGACACGAATGTACTGCCGCAGAGAAAGCGGACTTTATACAATTTGCCATAAAGGGAAGCTGATATGAAATGGTTGGCCGCGTTAACGTTGATTCTATGCAGCAGTCTGGCTCGGGCGGAGACGAACGGTCCGTCTGTCCCGAGCCATCCTCTGTGGAAGGAAGAGTGCGGAAGTTGCCACATCGCCTTCCCTCCCAGGTTGCTCACTGCCGATAACTGGCGACAGGTGATGAATGGCCTGGATAGACATTTCGGTGCGAATGCGGCCATGGATCCCAAGGATGCCAGAGATATCCTTGAATTCCTGCAGCGCTATGCGGCGAAGGATGTGCGCAACTCCGCATCCAGCTTGAGGATCAGTGATACGTCGTGGTTCACGCGCGAACACCGCGAGGTTTCGGCCCACACCTGGTCCAGTCCCCTGGTCAAATCACGCTCAAATTGCGCGGCCTGCCACGTGCACGCGGACCAGGGCGATTGGTCGGATCGTGGCATCAAAATGCCGGGCGGTCTCAGCAGAGAGGACGACGATTGAAATCTAGCGTGCCTTCATCGGCGAAGAACTGCCATGCCTATGCATACGTGTGTGATTTCGCCTTGCCCTGGGTTGAAATCTGTAGACCTTGATCCATGAATAAAATACTGGTGTGGGACCTTCCCACGCGCATCGGTCATTGGCTGCTGGCCGCAACATTTTTCGTGTCTTATTTTTCCGGGGACAGTGAAGAGTGGCGGCTGGTCCATGTGGCGGCGGGTTATGCCCTGGGCGGCGCGCTTGCATTTCGCTTGTTCTGGGGAGCCGCCGGGACGCGTTATGCGCGCTTTTCCTCATTCATGTTTTCTCCGCGCCAGGCATTCAGTTATGTTTCGGGTTTGCTTGGAGGAAAGCCGGATCATTGGGTCGGCCATAATCCGGCGGGGAGTTATACAATCTATTGCCTGCTCTTGCTCGGGCTGGCGGTGGTCGGCAGCGGGTGGGCCGTATATGTCGATGTTGGCGGCGACTGGCTGGAGGAGACGCATGACACATTGGCCTACGTCATGCTCGGCATGGTCGGAGTGCATGTGACTGGTGTGGCGGTGAGCAGCCGATTGCACCGGGAAAATCTGGTGCGCAGCATGGTCACCGGATACAAGCTGGGAAAAGCGGAAGAAGCAATCGAGTCCAGCAAGAAGTACTGGGTCATCTTGTTGTTCGGGTCGGTTGTGGCTGCCAGCCTGATGACCATTGTCAGCTGACGGCAGCCTTGATCCCCTGCGGGGCGTTATAGCGCTCGCCGGCGCCCGGGCTGTCAAGCATGATTCGACAGGATTCCACGTGGGGTGAGTCCAGTCACGGCTGGCGAAAATCCCCAACCTTGGCCCGCAGAAACATTGACCCAGCTTCATCCCTTCCGAGTTAGCCGGTTACAGTTTGTCTGGCCGCGCCAACGAATTTGCATCGCCGGGTAATGCCCACCTGCTGTTTGCTTCTGCCTGGGTCCGGCACTTCATCCTGTTCAAGCCGCTCGGATCTGCATGACGCAGGAAATCAAAAATGGATATCATGCTACGTGTTCAGAAATACCGGCATGATTTGCCAATCACCTTATGAATGACTCAGAAAAGATAGAAGTGCTTTTTGTGTGCATGGGCAACCTCTGCCGCTCGCCCACGGCGGAAGCGGTCTTTCGTGCCCTGGTTGAGAAGGAAGGGATGGGGCAGCGCATTCTGATTGATTCTGCGGGCACGCATGACTATCACGTCGGCCATGCGCCGGATGCGCGCGCGCAAGATGCGGCCAGACAGCGCGGTTATGACATGCGCGGATTGCGTGGGCGGCAGGTAGAGCGCGCGGATTTTGCCCGTTTCGCGTACGTGCTGGCAATGGACAACGCCAACCTGGCGATACTGCGCCGCCTGCGTCCGCAGGATGCAACGGGCCACCTGGGTTTGTTTCTGGAATTTGCCAGGCGCCATGGCGAAAGTGAAGTGCCTGACCCCTATTACGGCGGCGCGTCCGGCTTCAGCCATGTATTGGACCTGGTGGAAGATGCTTCGGAAGGGCTGCTGGCGCATATCAGACGGAAGCATCTTTCCTAGGAACGCGGCTGGTCCGTACGCCTGCCGGCTTTCGGTCAGCAAACCTGGAAAACGTCCCACTTCAAGCCTTTGGTATTTTCAAGCCAGAGACTACAGTGTGCATTGCGAAAGAAAACCGCATGATTTTCGCCATGCGGTTTCTCTGGTTGAGGCGTTGCTAGTGGGACGGTCGCTGCGTTTCAATCTGTACCAGCGGCTCGCTGTTTTCCACGCTATACACTTCGCGAGGATGGGAACGACGGCGTGTCGCTGGCGGACCGGGTTCTTCATTCTCCAGTTCTATTGACCCACGCTTGTTCGGATCGGTTTCGATTTGTACCAGCATGCTGCGGATGATGGACCTGTCCGCCGGAGTCGACTGGGCCTCAATTGTTTCAGGCTGTTGAACCGGAACGGGCTGAGCTTCCCGGTGGCGCGGTTCGGCCACCTCCGGGGCGAAAGGCGGATGCTCATCGACTGCGGGTTTTTGCTCGGAGGGACTCTGTTCCAGGACATCGGAACCCAGGATGGCGACTTCCGTCGCGGCAACGTCCGTTGCAGCGGGTTGCTGTTCAGGAACCGCTTCCACCTCCTGCCGGGGCGCCGTTGCCGCATCGGACTCAAATAGAGGTGCGGTTTGTTGTTCCACTTCATTTGAACTGGCGGTGGCCGGGATTCCGGCAATCTCCTCCGGAGTGGCCTGATCAACTGCACTTGCCGTTTGTTGCTCGCGGCGTTCACGCTCCTTGCGTCCGCCGCGGCGCCCGCGTTTGCGACCCTCACGATTGACATTCTCTGCCGTTTGTTCGGAAGCGGCCTCAGCCATGGCTGCCGGATTGCCCGCATTGGCAGGGTTCGCGGCCTCGCTGCGCGGCGGGCGGGGGGAGCGTTCCGCCTGGGCGGGACGTCCGGCATGCGGTTCTTGCGGCCTGGCTGAAGCGCCGGGGCGAGCAGGTCTTTCCGTCTTCTCTGCGCGTTCCTTGCGCGAAGCTTCATCACGATCGCGGCGTGGTTTGGCGCTGGCTTCCGGACGTTCACGGCGCGGTCGGCCGCCGCCTTCCGGCCGTTCGCGGCGGGCTTCACTGCGCGGTTTTGCGATGGCGGGTTTTTCCACCGGCGCCACTTCCGGGGACGGAATGAACCATCCAAAAATACGGCTGAAGAAGGAAGGTTGCTTGGCAACCGGAACGGCAATTTCAGGCCGCGTGGGGGCAGGTTGCGTCGGAGTAATGCCCTGTACCGCGGCTTGCGGCCGTTGCGCCTTTACATCCTGCGAGGATGATTCGGCAAGCTCGCTTTCGTCCGGTTTTTCCACCAGTTTGTAACTTGGCTGCAGGATATCGCCGGTCAGGTCGTCATGGCGCAGGCGGGACACGCTGTAATGCGGCGTTTCCAGATAGGGGTTGGGAATCAGCGTTACGCTGACCTTCAGGCGCGATTCAATGCGATGGATGTCGGCACGTTTTTCGTTAAGCAGAAAGGTGGCGACGTCCACGGGTACCTGAACATGGATCGCAGCGCTGTGTTCTTTCATTGCCTCTTCCTGGATGATGCGCAGGATGTGCAACGCGGTGGACTCCGTGCCGCGAATGTGGCCGATACCGTTGCAGCGCGGGCAGGGCGAATAGCTGGTTTCTCCCAGGCTGGGGGCCAAACGCTGGCGTGAAAGTTCCAGGATTCCGAAGCGCGATATCTTGGCGGTCTGCACCCGCGCCCGGTCATAGCGCAAGGCCTCGCGCAGGCGGTTTTCCACTTCACGCTGGTTGCGGCTGCTCTCCATGTCGATGAAGTCGATCACGATCAACCCGCCCAGGTCGCGCAACCGCATCTGTCTTGCGATCTCTTCGGCGGCTTCCAGGTTGGTATTGAGCGCAGTGGTTTCGATATCGCCGCCGCGAGTGGCGCGTGCCGAGTTGATGTCTATCGCGGTGAGCGCCTCGGTGTGGTCGATCACAATGGCGCCACCCGAGGGCAGATGGATTTGGCGCACATGCGCGGATTCGATCTGGTGCTCGATCTGGAAGCGTGAAAACAGCGGCACGTCGTCGTGGTAGCGCTTGATGCGGTCCACGTTGGCCGGCATCACCGTGCCCATGAAGGCTTGCGCCTGCTGGTAGATGTCATCGGTGTCCACCAGTATCTCGCCGATATCGGGGTGGAAGTAATCGCGAATGGCGCGCACCACCAGGCTGCTTTCCAGATAGATCAGCGACGGCGCTCGTTCCGTCTTGGCCGCACTCTCGATGGCATCCCACAACTGCTTGAGGTAGTTGAGGTCCCATTGCAGTTCTTCCAGGGAACGGCCGATGCCGGCGGTGCGGGCGATGATGCTCATGCCCTGTGGCACTTCCAGTTGCGCCAGCACATCTCGCAATTCATTGCGGTCTTCACCCTCGATCCGGCGCGAAACGCCGCCGCCGCTGGGATTGTTCGGCATCAGCACGATGTAGCGACCAGCCAGGCTGACGTACGTGGTCAACGCGGCTCCCTTGTTGCCGCGCTCATCCTTTTCCACTTGCACCAGCAGTTCCTGTCCTTCCTTCAAGGCTTCCTTGATGGAAGGGCGGTGTCCGGTGCCGGGCAGATAGAACTGCGGGGCAACTTCCTTGAAGGGAAGAAAACCGTGGCGGCTGCCGCCGTATTCAACAAAGGCGGCTTCGAGGCTGGGTTCGATGCGGGTGATGGAGGCTTTGTAGATATTGCTCTTGCGTTGCTCTTTACCGGCGGATTCAATGTCGAGGTCGATGAGTTTTTGACCGTCGACAATGGCGACACGGAGTTCTTCCGGCTGTGTCGCATTGAATAGCATGCGTTTCATTTATGTTTTCTCCCGCGCTCCGGCACGGGCTCAACAAAGCTACGCGCGATCAGCAGCGCGCGAGAATCAGGGTCTTCTAAACAGCAATCCGGTTATAAAGCCGACATCCGTCCAATACTTGTTCTCGTTGTTAGCTTGTCATACATCCACGTGCCGCCAAATGGCTATTGGGGGGCAGCACGAAAAAAATCCACAGTGTCTGGAGCGCGCAAATCAATTACTATCACTGCTCGATATCCGGTGAGTGACTTAACCGGGCGGACGCTGCTTCGTAGGCGGCTTGATTGCCTGCCCCGGTCTGACGGAAAACGGATTTCCGATAGCAACGAAGGCGGTCACGCGAGCACGAAGTATATTCAAAATGAAAGATTTAAGCAAAGAATCTGTAAACATGGTCGAGATTGGCGATGAGGGAGCGGGTCAGCGCATAGACAACTACCTTGCGCGGCGCCTTAAGGGGGTGCCCAAGAGCCATATCTACCGCATCCTGCGCAGCGGGGAAGTGCGCGTGAACCGGAAACGCGTGGACCAGACCTGCCGCCTGCAGGCGGGCGACCAGTTGCGCATCCCGCCGGTGCGCGTGGCCAGGCGCGATGTCGCGATCGATTACATTCCGGCGGCGGAATTTCCGATCCTGTTCGAGGATGATGCGCTGCTGGTGATAGACAAGCCCGCCGGCGTGGCAGTGCATGGTGGCAGCGGCGTCAGTTTTGGCGTCATCGAGCAATTGCGCCGGTCGCGCCCGCAGGCCAGATTTCTCGAACTGGCGCACCGCCTCGACCGCGAGACTTCCGGCATCCTGCTGCTGGCAAAGAAACGCTCTGCGCTGGTCGCGCTGCACGAACAACTGCGCGAAGGCCAGACCGACAAGCGCTACCTGGCCTTGGTGCCGGGTCAATGGAAGAACGCCAGACAGCACGTCAAGCTGCCGCTGCACAAGTTCACCACGCAAGGCGGAGAACGCCGCGTGATGGTGCGGGACGAAGGGCAGCAGGCTCACACCGTGTTCGCCCTGCAGCGCGCCTGGGCGGATTATTCCCTGCTGGAAGCGCAACTCAAGACCGGCCGCACCCACCAGATCCGTGTGCATCTCGCCGCGCTCGGCTTCCCGGTCGCGGGCGACGACAAGTACGGCGACTTTGCGCGAAACAGGGAATTGATGAAGCAGGGCCTGAAACGCATGTTTCTGCATGCCCATACAATGGTCTTCAGTCATCCGCTGAGCGGTGAAATGCTCAGGTTGCTGGCGCCATTGCCAAATGAATTACAGGGTTTCCTGCAGAAGCTGGATGCGGCCGGGTCGCAATAATCCGTCTGCAACAGCCGATCGCGCAGGGAGGAATTTGAGCTAAAATCCGCCGGGCTGCGCGGAGCAGGCAAGCATGCTTGGGAATGGATGAAATCAGGTGAGGGTATTATGAAATTGTTCTGGATATTGATTTTTGTGTTTCTGGCCGGAGGCGCTGCATTCGCGCAGGAATATATGGACCTGGACGGGGACATGGCCATCTCCAAGGAGCCATTGACTGATCCCCTGCCGGACGGCGATCCGGTTGCCTACATTACGTTGCGCGGAAAGAACGCCGAGAAGATATTCGAGCAACTGGACAGCAAGATGGAACAGACAGACGTCTGCAATACCCTGGGCTTGTCGGCGCGTCTTGCGGGCAACCTGATCTGCTTCAGAAACAAGGAAAACCAGTATTCATGCAGTTTTGGCGCACGCCTGACGGATGGCTGGCTGGTGCTGGGCAATCCGTGCAAATAGCATCTGCCGATTCTGATCGCACGGTCATTTTGGATGCGTCATGTCCGCCGGCCTTATCCACGCATCGAATTCCTCCTCCGTAACATAGCCCAGCGCGAGCGCAGCCTGCTTGAGCGTGGTGCCGTTGCGGTGAGCATGCTTGGCGATCTCGGCGGCGCGGTCGTAGCCGATATGCGGCGTCAGCGCAGTGACCAGCATCAGCGAGCGTTCCATCAAATCTGAAATCCGGTCCTGCTTCGCCTCGATACCGCGCGCGCAATGTTCTTCGAAACTGCGCATGCCGTCGGCGAGCAGGCGCACGCTTTGCAGGAAGTTATAGGCGATCAGCGGCTTGAACACGTTCAGCTCGAAATTGCCGGAAGCGCCGCCGATGGTGATCGCCACGTCATTGCCGAACACCTGGCAGCACAGCATGGTCAGGGCTTCACACTGAGTCGGGTTCACCTTGCCCGGCATGATGGAACTGCCCGGCTCGTTCTCGGGGATGCTGAGCTCGCCCAGCCCCGAGCGCGGCCCGGAGGCAAGCCAGCGGATGTCATTGGCGATCTTCATCAGCGCGGCGGCCAGCGTCTTCAGCGCGCCGTGCGCGGCCAGCAGCGCATCGTGCGCGGCCAGCGCCGAGAACTTGTTGGGCGCGCTCTTGAACGGTGTGCCGGTGACGCTTGTCAGTTCGGCAGCGACACGTTCGCCGAATTCGGCATGGGTGTTCAGGCCGGTGCCGACAGCGGTGCCGCCGACGGCGAGTTCATGCAGCGGCGCGAGCGATGCAGCGAGCAGGGATTCGGCCAAGTCCAGTTGCGCTGCATAGCCCGAGAATTCCTGGCCCAGCGTCAGCGGCGTCGCATCCTGCAGGTGGGTGCGGCCGATCTTGACGATGCCGGCGAAGGCGGCGGATTTCGCAGCCAGCGTGGCGCGCAATCCGTTCAATGACGGCAGCAGTCGCTGCGAAATGGCCGACACGGCGGCGACGTGCATCGCGGTGGGAAAGATGTCGTTGGACGACTGGCCGAGGTTGACCTCGTCGTTCGGATGCACCAGCCGGCCGTCGCCGCGCCCGCCGCCCAACAGCTCTGATGCGCGGTTTGCCAGCACTTCGTTCATGTTCATGTTGCTCTGCGTGCCCGAGCCGGTCTGCCAGACGGACAGCGGGAATTCCTGCGCGTGCTTCCCCGCCAGCACTTCATCCGCGGCGTGCACGATCGACTGCGCCTTTGCCTCCTGCAGCAACCGGAGATCGCGGTTGACCAATGCGCAGGCGCGCTTGACCGCAGCCAGCGCCAGCACGATCTCGTCCGGCATGCGTTCATTCGAGATATGGAAGTATTTCAGCGAGCGTTGCGTCTGCGCGCCCCACAGCCGATCGGCCGGTACGTCTATGGCGCCAAACGAGTCACGTTCTTTTCTGGTGGTCATGGTGCTTCCTTGATGATTGATCGTCCGGGGTCGATACAGGATAGACCAGCAGAGTTTACAGGGAATGGGCGGCACAGGTGAATAGGGTAAAATCACCTTTTGATCCGTCCGTGCATCGCATTATGTCCATTCAGTGGTTTCCCGGGCACATGGCCTCGGCGCGCAAGAAGGTGACCGAGACCATGGGGCGCATCGATGTTGTCGTCGAGGTGCTGGATGCGCGCCTGCCCGAGGCCAGCTGCAATCCGATGATCCGGGAGCTGCGCCTGCAGCGCCAGCGCCCCTGTCTCAAGGTGCTCAACAAGGCGGATATCGCCGATCCAATGGCTACCAGCGCGTGGCTCGATTATTTCAACGCGCAGGAAAACGTCAAGGCAATCGCCATTTCCTGCAAGAAGCCGGGCGATGCCGCGATAGTGCCGAAGCAATGCCTGACGCTCGCGCC
This sequence comes from uncultured beta proteobacterium, assembly GCA_963782385.1. Classification (GTDB taxonomy): domain Bacteria; phylum Pseudomonadota; class Gammaproteobacteria; order Burkholderiales; family Gallionellaceae; genus CAVXFS01. The sequence continues at coordinate 373,463 of CAWAJO010000003.1, read as the reverse complement.
CCATCGCGGCACGAGGCTCAAGCCCCTGCGCATGATGGTCATGGGCATCCCGAATGTCGGCAAGTCGACGTTGATCAACGCGCTGCTGAAACGGCGCGCGGCGAAGGTCGGCGATGAGCCGGCCATCACCAAAAGCCAGCAGGATTTCGAACTGAATGAGCGCATGACGCTGATCGACACGCCGGGCCTGATGTGGCCGAAAATAGAGCATGACAGCGATGGCTACATGCTTGCCGCCAGCCACGCCATCGGCCGCAACGCCGTGATGGATGAAGAGGTCGCCGTCTTCCTGGCCGATGTATTGCTGGCGCATTACCCGGCGCAGCTTGCCGCGCGCTACGCGTTTGATGTCACCGGCATGGACGGGATTGCCGTGGTTGAGCAGGTCGCGCGGCAACGTGGCTATCGGCGCAAAGGCGGCAATGATGATCTGGAGAAGGCAGCGCTCGTGTTGCTGCAGGATTATCGCAGTGGGGCGCTGGGGCGCATCAGCCTTGAGATGCCGGCCAGTCGGCATGATATGCTTGTCCGGAAACGAGGCGAGCATGTTTCGTAGACATGCATTCAGGGATATATTGCGGTGCCTCATTCGCTATCCCTGGCAGCGGCCAGATCCGGCAGTTTCATCGCTGAACCGGGCCGCTGCAGCAATTTGATCGGCTATCAACTCAACCTGAAACTTGGACACCTGATGTCGAAACAAGAAGAACAGCCAGTCGCAGTAAACGGGAAGGCCGGTGGCGGCAAGACGTCCATCAAGCAGTTGTTCATTGACCGTCTGACGTATACGGTAGGGAAGGATTTCATCACTGCTACTGAGCGCGACAAGTTTTATACCGCCGCGTATGTTGCGCGCGACTACCTGGCGGATCGCTGGATGGCGACGATGGGGAGCTACTACATCAACGACGCCAAGCGGGTCTACTATTTTTCCATGGAATTCCTGATGGGCCGTTCCCTGATGAACAGCCTGCTCAATCTGGGTATCGACCAGGAGTATCGCAGGGACCTTGCGCAACTGGGGATCGATCTCGACATGATTCGGGAGCAGGAGCAGGACGCTGCGCTGGGGAATGGCGGTCTGGGCAGGCTGGCGGCCTGTTTCCTGGATTCCATGGCAACGCTGGGGCTGCCCGGTTATGGCTACGGGATCCGTTACGAATACGGGATGTTTTCCCAAAGAATAGAAGATGGCCGGCAGGTGGAACACCCGGACAACTGGCTGCGTTACGGCAATCCTTGGGAATTCGCCCGTCCCGAAGTGCTGTACCAGGTCAAGTTCCACGGGCGTGTGGTGCAGTATGCGCATGACCACGGGGAAGTACGCTGTCACTGGGTGGATACCGATGACGTGATGGCGATGGCTTACGACACGCCTGTTCCCGGCTACGATACCGGCACCGTCAACAACATGCGGCTGTGGGCCGCCAAGTCGACGCGCGATTTCGATTTGCGCTATTTCAACGAGGGCAACTACATCAAGGCGGTGGAAGACAAGAACGAGTCCGAGAACCTGTCCAAGGTACTGTATCCCAATGATGCAACGGTGATGGGGCGGGAGCTGCGCCTCAAGCAGCAATACTTTTTCGTGTGCGCCGCAATGCAGGACGTGCTGTACCGCTACAGCAAATACCACGACAATTTCGACGCTCTGCCCGACAAGGTTGCCATCCAGTTGAACGATACGCACCCTTCCATTGCCATCCCCGAGTTGATGCGCGTGCTGGTGGATTTGCATCACCTGGACTGGGACAAGGCCTGGGACATTAGCACCCGCACCATTGCCTACACCGACCATACGCTGATGCCGGAAGCGCTGGAAACTTGGCCGGTGGCCATGTTCGAGAGTATCCTGCCGCGTCACCTGCAGATCATTTATGAAATCAATCAACGTTTCCTCAGGGAGGTCATGCATCGTTATCCAGGCGACACCGATATCCTGCGCCGCATGTCGCTGATAGACGAGACCGGCAACCGGCGCATCCGCATGGCGCACCTGGCCATCGTCGGCAGCCACAAGGTGAACGGCGTTTCGCAAATCCATACCGAGCTGATGAAACGGACCATATTCGCCGACTTCGAGCGCTTCTACCCCGGCAAGATCGTCAACCTGACCAACGGCATTACGCCGCGTCGCTGGCTGAACCAGGCCAATCCGCGCTTGTCAGCGCTGATCACTTCGCGCATCGGGAATGGCTGGCTCAAGGATCTGAACCAGTTGAAGCTACTGATACCGCTGGCTGACGACAGCGTATTTCGTGCGGAATTCGCCGCAGTCAAGCAGGCCAACAAGGAGCGTCTTTCCCGCTTGATCAAGGAAAGGCTGCACATCGAGGTAAGCGCGGACACCTTGTACGACGTGCAGATCAAGCGGATACACGAATATAAACGCCAACTGCTGAATTTGCTGCATGTGGTGACGCTATATAACCGCATCCGCTTCGACGCATCGGTCGAGCATGTCCCCCGAACCGTGATATTCGGCGGCAAGGCAGCTCCCGGCTACGACATGGCCAAACTGATCATCAAACTGATCAACGATGTTGGCGATGTCATCAACAACGATCCGCATATGGCGGGCCGGCTGAAATTGGTGTTCGTGCCGAATTATGATGTCACGACTGCGGAGGACATCATTCCCGCCGCCGACCTTTCCGAGCAGATTTCCACTGCGGGCACCGAAGCCTCCGGTACCAGCAACATGAAGCTGGCGTTGAACGGTGCGCTGACCATCGGAACGCGGGACGGCGCGAATATCGAGATAGGAGATGAAGTGGGCGAAGGCAACATTTTCTTTTTTGGCCTGGATGCGGATGAGGTCGCCCGGGTAATGCAGACAGGATATGACCCGGTTGAACCGTGCCGTAGCAATGGAGAACTTCAGGAAGCGCTGGAAATGATAGCGAGCGGGTTTTTCTCTCCGGATGAAAAGGATCGATTCAAACCCGTTGTCGATTCGTTATTGCGCGGCGACAGGTTTCTGGTGCTGGCGGATTACGCTGCCTATGTCGCGCGCCAAAAGGACGTTGAAAATGATTACCGGCACCAGGAGCGATGGGTGAAAAAGGCAATCCTCAATGTGGCCAATATGGGGAAATTCTCGAGCGACCACAGCGTTTCGCAATATGCCGAGCAAATCTGGTCGGCCAGGCCGGTGCCGCAGCCGGGCAGGTGAATGCGTTTCGGACCGCAAGCCTGAGTGCATCCGGTTCATTCGCTGATGCGGTCGCGTCCGGCGTCACGCGCGCGTTGCACCGCTTCAATGGAACGTTCGATTGCCTGATCCAGAGATACATTTTCGTTGACTTCGATCATTCCGATGGAGACCGTGACGCCTGGAAGGGCATCCCCGTTGGGTGTGACGATATGCGCCTTGCGTATCTGTAACAGCAATCTTTCCGCCGCCTTGCGGCTTTCCTTCAGCGGCGTATTCGGCAGGAATATGACGAAAGTTTTTCCGTGCAAGCGTGCTGCCTGGTCATTGGGCCGGAGGCAGTTCAGGATGGTTTGCGCGACCGCGCGCAAAGCCTGGTCTCCGCCCAGACCCCCATGCATATCATTGTAAAGTTTGAAATGATCGATGCTGAGCATTATCATCGTCGCGAGGGAGTGGTTTGCCGAGCAGCGTTCGATTTGCCGGCCAAATATCTGATACATCCACTTGCTGTTGTACAAGCCCGTCAACTCGTCCACAAGGTTGAGACCGACATAGCCCAGATGTCTTTCCGCTTCGGCATAATTCTCTTCGCTGTACGGGTTGCGCAGGGCCAGAACGTTAAGCAGGTTGATCGCCGCCTGATGCGAATCGTTTATCAGTCCCCAGATCGCGGAGAAATCAATGCTGAGCAAGGTGCTCTCGTTATCGGCAACCATGTAGGCATACGATTTCTGATCGTCAAGGATCGATATCTCGCCCAGCGATTCGCCGGCGCCGAACATTGCGATGGGTTCGCTGTGCAGGGTGCCTGAATGAGCCCGCAGGCGACCGGACAGGATAACGATCACCTTGTCATGGGTTTCCCCCGGTGACATCAATACCTGGCCAGGTGCAAGAGTAAACTGGCGGGCATTCGCCAGATGACGGTCCAGATGTTCGTATGCGACGCCCGAGAATAGCGGCACGTTTTTGAGCAAATCAATGACTTCTTCAAAATTCACGATCAAGTTCCCGCTAGTTCGAGTAATTGGGCATCCAGGAGGTGCTGGAAATGGCTGCCATATTCATGCATAAACAGCAGTCGAATTATATCCTGACAGTCTAGCTTCGCTCCATGAATTTTGCTACCTGCAGGATTGCACTTACAATGCCAGTCTGCTGTCTCCCGTTTGTTGTTGCGCCAGCTTGGACCAGGAATCATGACTCGAACCAAGATTTGTGGAATTACCCGCGCGCAGGATGTCAAGGCCGCCGCAAGAAGCGGAGCGGATGCGCTCGGCATGGTGTTTTGCGGTCGGAGTCCCCGCCATATATCCGCACATCATGCCGCGCGGCTGCTGGAATCGGTGCCGCCATTCGTGACGTTGGTCGGACTGTTCGTGAATCCTGGGGAAAATGAGGTGCGTGAGGTGCTGAGCCAGGTTGCGCTGGATTTGCTGCAGTTCCATGGCGAGGAGACGCCGGAATTTTGCGCGCAATTCGGCCGGCCCTTCCTCAAGGCGATCCGGGTCAGGCCCGGGGTGGATTTGATACAATGCGCGGCCCGTTATGCCGGGGCGCAGGGTCTATTGCTCGATGCCCACGTCAACGGCACGCATGGCGGCACGGGAGTGGCGTTCGATTGGGGACTGATCCCGCATGATCTGCCGTTGCCGATCGTATTGTCCGGCGGGTTGCATGCCGGCAATGTGGCCGAAGCGATCCGGCAGGTCCGGCCGTACGCGGTGGATGTGTCCAGCGGCGTGGAAGCCGACAGGGGGATCAAGGATGCGGACAAGATTGCCGCGTTTATCAATGAGGTCAAACTGGTGGACTCCGGCATAAACCGCAGCGAGCAAGCTTGAGTGCAGGGAGCCGCGCATAACCGGCGACTTACCCGCTTGCGGGCAGGGTCGAATGGCTGCTAGTTGCATCAATATAGTGACGAGGCCAGGCAGGCAGGCGAGGAATGAACAACAATGGAATTGCGCTGGAGCCTTACCTTTAGGCCTGGTCGCAACCAACATGCGAGGCCGCAATCGGGCTGCGCAGCAGGTTTATAACGGAGTACAAGATTGATGTACAACTATCCCGACAGTACCGGCCACTTCGGCCCCTACGGCGGCATCTATGTTGCAGAGACGCTGATGGGTGCGCTACAGGAACTGCGCGAGGCGTACGAAAAATACCGCAACGATCCCGAATTCATCGCCGAATTCCAGTACGATCTCAAGCATTACGTCGGGCGGCCCAGCCCGATCTATCATGCCAAGCGCTGGTCGGATCATCTGGGCGGGGCGCAGATCTATTTGAAACGCGAGGACCTCAACCACACCGGCGCGCACAAGGTGAACAACACCATCGGCCAGGCCTTGCTGGCCAAGCGCATGGGCAAGCCGCGCGTCATTGCCGAGACTGGAGCGGGACAGCACGGCGTGGCGACCGCAACCGTGGCGGCGCGGCTGGGCATGGAATGCGTGGTGTACATGGGCGCGGAAGACGTCCAGCGCCAGTCGCCCAACGTGTTCCGCATGAAACTGCTGGGCGCGACCGTGGTACCGGTGCACAGCGGCTCGAAGACACTGAAGGATGCGCTGAACGAAGCGATGCGCGACTGGGTCACCAATGTCGAGAACACCTTCTACATCATCGGCACGGTGGCCGGGCCGCACCCGTATCCGATGATGGTGCGCGATTTCAATGCGGTTGTGGGCAAAGAGTGCATTGCGCAGATGCCGGAAGTGGCAGGGCGCCAGCCGGATGCGGTGATCGCCTGCGTCGGCGGCGGCTCCAATGCGATGGGCGTGTTCTATTCCTATCTCGACACGCCGGAGGTACAGTTGATCGGCGTCGAAGCGGGCGGTCACGGCATCGCCAGCGGATCACATGCGGCGCCGCTCGCTTCGAACAGCAGGGTCGGCGTGCTGCATGGCAATAGGACGTATTTGATGCAGGATGAGAACGGCCAGATTATTGAGACCCATTCGATTTCGGCCGGTCTGGATTATCCCGGCGTCGGCCCCGAGCATTGCTGGCTGAAAGACAGCGGCCGCGCGCAATACGTGGCGATCAACGACGATGAGGCATTGGCGGCATTCAACAGCCTGTGCCGCTTCGAAGGCATCATTCCCGCGCTCGAGTCCAGCCACGCCCTGGCCCATGCGGCGAAAATTGCGCCGGCGATGGCGAAGGACAAGGTGCTGCTGGTCAACCTGTCCGGGCGCGGCGACAAGGATATCAACACGGTGGCGCGCCTGCAGGGGATCACGCTGTGAGTCGCATCAATCCATCTTGCGGGGGAACTGCAGCGTCGTGCGCTTGCTCATTCCGCACCTACCTGCCTGGTATGCGGCTTCAACATGGCGCGAAGCCTGGTTTACTCCGCAACAAGCCGCTATGCGGCGCGTTGTCTCGCCATTTGCGCCACGGCCGCTTGCATTTCATCCCGCAAAATTGAACGGGCAGAGGTCAAGTTGAACATGAGCCGTATTCAGACCACATTTGAGAAACTGAAGCTGCACCAGCGCAAGGCGCTGATCCCGTTCATCACTGCGGGCGATCCCGATCCGAAGCTCACGGTGCCGCTGTTGCATGCGCTGGTGGATGCGGGCGCGGACGTGATCGAACTCGGGGTCCCGTTTTCCGATCCGATGGCGGATGGCCCGACCATTCAGCGCGCCTCCGAACGGGCGCTCAAACATCACGTCGGCCTGCGCGATGTGCTTTCGATGGTGGCCGATTTCCGCGGCGAGGATGTGACCACGCCCGTGGTGCTGATGGGCTACGGCAACCCGATCGAGGCGATGGGCTGGGAGGCGTTTGCCCGGCGCTGTGCCGAGGCGGGTGTCGATGGTGTGCTCACCGTGGATTTCCCGCCGGAAGAAAGCCATGAGGCGTTCGGCCATCTGCAGCGCCACGGTATCGATCCCATCTTTCTGCTCGCGCCGACCACCAGCGAAGAGCGCATCGAAAAAGTTTCAAAGCAGGCGCGCGGCTATGTCTACTATGTCTCGCTCAAGGGCGTGACCGGCGCCGGCCATCTGGACCTGGGCGAGATCGAAAACAAGATTCCGCAGCTGAGGAAGCACATCGGGCTGCCGATAGGCGTGGGATTCGGCATCCGCGATGCCGCCACGGCCTATGCAGTGTCCCGATTGTGCGATGGCGTGGTGGTGGGCAGCCGTATCGTGCAGGAGATCGAGAATTCAGCAGCACGGGACGTGATTGCCAACGTGAGCAAACTGGTGCAGGAGCTGCGCGTGGCGATAGACCGGGCATAGGGCGCCCTTTCCCCGGGGTTACTTTCCCGCAGGGGGGAGAGGTTGACCGAAGGGACGGAAGGGAGCGCAATTTAATGATGGAGGTGTTGCGATGAGTTGGTTCCAGAAGCTGTTACCCCCAAAGATCAAGCGCCGCGAAAATATTGACGAGAAAAAGAATGTGCCGGAAGGCTTGTGGCACAAGTGCCCTTCCTGCCAGGCAGTGCTGTACCACTCCGACCTGGAAAAGAATTTCAGCGTCTGTCCCAAGTGCAACTACCATCACCGCATTACCGCGCGCACCCGGCTGAATTGGCTGCTGGATGGCGAAGGGCGCTTCGAGATCGGCGCGGAAGTGCTGCCGGTGGACACGCTGAAATTCAAGGACGGCCGCAAATACAGTGAACGGCTGACCGCAGGCAAGAAGGAAACCGGTGAAGACGATGCGCTGGTGGTGATGCAGGGCAGCATATTCACCATCCCGCTGGTGGTCGCTGCGTTCGAGTTCAGCTTCATGGGCGGTTCCATGGGCTCGGTGGTGGGCGAGCGTTTCGTGCGCGGCGTGCAGCTTGCGACCGAACAGGACATGCCCTTCGTGTGCTTTGCGGCCAGCGGCGGTGCGCGCATGCAGGAGGGCCTGCTGTCGCTGATGCAGATGGCCAAGACCTGCGCCGCATTGACCCAGTTGAGCCAGGCACAGGTGCCGTTCATCTCGGTGCTGACCGATCCGACCATGGGCGGCGTCTCCGCCAGTTTTGCCTTCATGGGCGACGTGGTGATTGCCGAACCGGGTGCGCTGATCGGCTTTGCCGGCGCGCGCGTGATCGAGCAGACGGTGCGCGAGACGCTGCCGGAAGGTTTCCAGCGCGCGGAGTTCCTGGTCGAGCACGGCGCGGTGGACATGATTGTGGACCGGCGCGAAATGCGCAAACAGCTCGCGACGCTGATCACGCTGCTGACCATGCAACCGGCGGTGGCGGAGATTGAGGCAGCTTAAACCAGGTTTAACGTAATCCAGTTGTCATTGAAATAATAACGAGAATATGGATGAGTGACATCTTGATGGCAGGCGAGGAATGAGCGAGCGCGCGACACCGCGATTCCCCCGGAAAGCGGATTTACATGCCTGACACCTTGGCCGACTGGCTGACCTACCTCGAATCCCTGCACCCCAAGACTATTGCGCTCGGCCTGGAGCGCGTGGCGCAGGTCAAACAACGCCTGAATCCTCGAGTTGATTTTCCCACCATCACGGTCGGCGGCACCAATGGCAAGGGGTCGGTGTGCGCGATGCTGGAAAGCATGCTGCACGCCGCCGGCTATTGCGTTGGCTGCTACACCTCGCCGCATCTGCTGGACTACAACGAGCGGGTGCGTATTGCCAGACAACAGGCCGGGGATGCGGAGTTGTGCGCCACCTTTGCGCGGATCGAGCAGGCGCGCGGCGACATCTCCCTGACCTACTTTGAATTCGGTACTTTGGCGGCAATGCTGTGCTTCATCGACCACAGGGTGGAGGTCGCCATCCTGGAAGTGGGCTTGGGCGGCAGGTTGGATGCGGTGAACGTGTTCGATGGTGATTGCGCGGTGGTGAGCAGCGTCGGCATCGACCACACCGAATACCTGGGCGACACGCGCGAGCAGATCGCGTTCGAGAAGGCGGGGATCTTTCGCAAGGAAAGAGTTGCGGTGTTCGGCGATGTTGACATGCCCGCGGCCATCGCCACGGAAGCAGAGCGCATCGGCGCGGAATTGTGGCGGTTGGGCCGCGAATTTTCTTTCGAGGAAATCGCGCTTTTATCGCCTGATGGCCGGGAAGCGGGGAGCGGAAGTCTTGTGCGCATGAATTCCAGCACACCATCTTTCACCCTGTCCCGCCCTGACGGGCACCCTCTCCCGCTGGCGGGAGAGGGGAAAGCGCAGTGGGATTTTCACGGTGTGAAGGGAATGCGCAATTCTCTGCCTTACCCCGCCCTGCGTGGTGCCAGTCAACTCAAAAACGCCAGTGCGGCACTGGCGGTGCTGGATGCGGTGAACGACAAGTTACCGGTGAACATGCAGGCAGTGCGGCGCGGGTTGGTGGAAGTTGTGCTGCCGGGGCGCTTCCAGGTGCTGCCGGGCAAGCCGACGTTGGTCCTGGATGTGGCGCACAATCCGCAGGCGGCGCATGTGCTGGCGCAGAACCTGGCCAGCCTGCCGCCTTGCCCGCGCACCTTTGCGGTGTTCGCCATGCTCAGGGACAAGGATGCGGCGGGGGTGGTACGTGCGCTCAAGGATCAGGTGGATGTGTGGCTGGCAGCGGGCATAGACGCTCCGCGCGGCGCGAGCGCCGATGAACTGGCGCGGGTGCTGCGCAACGAGGCGGTGCAGGGAGAGGTCCGCACCTTCCCGACGGCGCAGCAGGCTCTGCAGCACGCCTGCAACGTGGCCGCCGAAAATGATAGAATCGCAGCCTTCGGTTCATTCTACACAGTGGCTGATGTCATGCGGGCGCGCGGTTTGCGCTACAGCTGACGGTCACGAGACACACGATGGCGAGACAGCGGAAGTTGGATGATGAGGACAGCCTGAAGCGGCGGGCAAGGCGGCGCCTGATCGGTGCGGTGGCGCTGACCACGGTGGTGGTTGTGGTGCTGCCGATGGTGCTGGACAAGGAGCCCAAGTCAATAAATCAGAATATCGAATTGCGCATTCCCGACAAGAACAGCGTCGGTGAATTCAATCCCAGGATGGAACCGGTTCCGGCTAACGCGCCAGGCGCCGTTTCGAGTGTATCGGAAGCTGTGGTCAAATCGGCGATCGTCCCTGCTCAGGACAAAGCCGCAGCGGCGCAATCCGCCGCTAAATCACCGGCCACTGCCAGGTTGCCGGAAAGAACGGCTGGCGAGGCTCCGCCTGCTGCCGGCCAATCCGGTTTCGTGGTGCAGGTCGGCGCGTATTCGAATGACCAGGCCGCTCATGACATGCAGAAAAAATTGACCCGGCAGGACATCAAGGCATACATCGAGAAGAGCGGAAATGTATCGCGCGTTCGTGTGGGGCCATTCAGGACGCGCGAAGAAGCCGACAAGGTTCACTCCATGCTGGCAGCGCAGGGATTGAAACCAATCGTGACGACCTTGAAGTAGCGCAATGAGCGGATTCGATTACGCAGTCATCGCAGTTTTGGCATTGTCGGTGGTTTTTGGCTGGTGGCGCGGACTGGTATACGAGGTATTATCACTGGCCGGGTGGGTGGCTGCATTGGTGGTTTCCAGACTGTTTGCAGGAGATGTGGCGCCGATGCTTCCACTGTCGCCGGCATATTTGAATCTGGTCGTGGCGTATGCGCTGTTGTTCATGCTGACATTGATTGCCAGTGGCATCGTGGCATGGCTGGTATCGAAACTGGTCAAGCTGGTCGGCCTGCGCTGGCTGGACAGTTCGCTGGGCGCATTGTTCGGGGCGCTGCGGGGCGTGCTGGTATTGCTGGTGCTGGTATTGCTGGCAGGGCTGACCCGATTGCCGCAACAGACGTTCTGGCAAAGGGCGGGATTGAGCAAGCCGATCGAACATATGGCGTTGCAAGCCAAAGCCTGGCTGCCGGATAACGTGGCGCAGAAGATTCATTATCAAGACTGAAAATACTGGAAAAGACATGTGCGGCATTCTTGGTGTTGTAGCGCAAATCCCCGTCAATCAGCTGCTGTATGACGGCTTGCAGGTATTGCAGCATCGCGGGCAGGATGCGGCGGGGATCGCTACCGTCAATGCGAATACTTTCCACCTGCATAAGGGCAACGGACTGGTGCGCGATGTGTTTCGCACCCGCCATATGCGCTCACTTCTGGGTAATGCCGGCATAGCCCATGTGCGCTATCCCACGGCCGGATCGGCCATCGATCACAATGAAGCGCAGCCGTTCTATGTCAACTCGCCATTCGGCATCGTGCTCGGGCACAACGGCAACCTGACCAACACGGCGCAACTGCAGCAGGAGCTGTTTCTCGATGACCGGCGCCATGTCAACACCAATTCCGATTCCGAAGTATTGCTCAATGTGCTGGCGCACGAACTGCAGGATGCATGCGAGCAACCGCGGCTCAGCGCCAAGGCCATCTTTTCCGCTGTTGCCGGCGTGCACCGGCGTTGCCGCGGCGCTTATGCCGTGGTCGCGATGATCGCTGGCTACGGGTTGCTGGCGTTTCGCGATGTCTACGGCATCCGCCCGCTGGTGATCGGCGGCCACGAGACCGAGCAGGGAATCGATTATTTGATCGCATCGGAAAGTGTGGCGCTGGATACGCTGGGCTACAAGCTGATTCGCGACATCGCGCCTGGCGAGGCAGTATTCATCGACTTTGAAGGCAATTTTCATAGCCAGCTGTGTGCACCGCAGGCTTCGCTCAATCCCTGCATCTTCGAATATGTCTATCTGGCCCGGCCCGATTCGGTGATCGACGGGATCTCGGTATATGAGACGCGTCTCAACATGGGCGAATTCCTCGCAGAAAAGATCAGACGGGAATGGCCGCGGCACGATGTCGACGTGGTGATCCCGATTCCCGATTCCAGCCGCCCCAGCGCACTGCAGCTGGCGTACCGCCTGAACATCCCGTTTCGCGAAGGCTTTGTGAAGAACCGCTATATCGGGCGCACCTTCATTATGCCGGGGCAGGCGATGCGCAAGAAATCGGTGCGCCAGAAGCTGAATGCCATCAGCGTGGAATTCAGGAACAAGAATGTGTTGCTGGTGGATGATTCCATCGTGCGCGGCACGACCAGCAGCGAGATTGTGCAAATGGCGCGTGAAGCGGGCGCGCACAAGGTTTATTTTGCTTCCGCCGCGCCGCCGGTGCGCTTCCCGAACGTGTATGGCATAGACATGCCCTCGCGCAGCGAGCTGATCGCCACCGGGCGCGATGATGCGGAAATCTGCCGCGAGATCGGCGCTGACCGGCTCGTCTACCAGGATCTCGAGGACCTCAAGGCGGCCGTGCAAAAGGCCAACCCGTCGATACACAATTTTGACGCCTCGTGTTTCGATGGCAACTACATCACTGGCGATGTCACACCTGAGTTTCTGGACCTGGTCGAGGCGGCGCGCGGCAACGGCAAGGCCGACATGACTGACGACATCAATCAGCTCGACCTCAACCTGGCAATCAGCGAATAGCCATCTACCGGTGGCCGGCTGCCTTCGGTGCGTATGCGAACATGGCCATCGAAACCGAACTCAAACTGTCCATCTCGCCTGAGCACCTGAGGCGGCTCAGACGCCACCCCCTGCTCAAGACACTTTCCATCGGGCGCGCTGCAACCCGCAAGCTGTACAGCGTCTATTACGACACGCCCGATCTGGCCTTGCATCGCGGCGGCATGGCAGTGCGCCTGCGGCGCGTGGGCCGGCGCTGGCTGCAAACCATCAAGGGCGGGGGAGTGGTGCAGGCCGGGCTGCATCAGCGCAACGAATGGGAAACTGCGGCGGCCGGGAAAGAACTGGATTTCGATGCGCTCAAGGCTTGCGGTGCACCCGAAATTTCGCCCTCACTGCGCCGCAAGCTGCAGCCCGTCATCGTCACCGAGTTTTCCCGGAACGCAGTCATGCTGCAATTCGAGGGGACGGAAATCGAATTGTCGCTGGACAGCGGAGAAATCCGCGCAGGAAAAAGAACCCGGCCGATTTCCGAACTGGAGCTTGAGTTGAAATCGGGTTCACCGCAGAAATTGTTCAATCTCGCTCAGGCATTGCTCGACATCACGCCGCTGGAAGTCGAGCACACCAGCAAGTCCGAATACGGCTATCAGCTGCACTGCGGAAGCCAGCCGGCGCCGCTCAGGGCAAGTTTTCCCTCCCTAGCCAAAACGCAGAGCATTGGTTCTGCATTGCATGACATGGTCGCATCCTGCCTGCTGCACGTGCAGGCCAACGTGCCGGGCGCGATCGGCAAGCTGGGCGAGGAATATCTGCACCAGGTGCGTGTCGGCATGCGCCGCCTGCGCGTGGTGCTGGCGATGGCGGAAAGTTTCAGCGCTGATGCCGAGCTCGGCGCGTTGCATCGGCAGGTTGCGGCAATTTGCATCGAACTCGGCCGCCTGCGCGAGTGGGACGTCTTTGTCACGCAAACCCTGGGACCGGTCCGTGCCCGCCTGCCGGATCATTCCGGCCTGCGCACGCTGTTCAACGTCAGCGAAAAACAGCGCGCACTGCATCACGCCGACGTGGTGCGCACCCTGCAATCGCCGGATTATCAGCGCTTCCAGTTGCGTTTTGGCGCGTGGATGTGCGGCGACTACTGGCGTGAGCGGCCGGCAGCCGACGGGCCTGGCCTGGCGGACTTTGCCGTGCAAATTCTGGATAAGCGCAGCAGGCAGGTGAACAAGCGCGGCAGACAAGTTGATGGCCCGCCGCTGAAGCAGACAAGCCGGCGATCACCGCGGGCAAGTGCCGCTGAACTGCATGCATTGCGCATTGCCTGCAAGAAGCTGCGCTACAGCGCCGAAATGTTCGGCTCACTGTTCGCAGCGGACAAGACCAGACGCTACGTGGCGTCTCTTTCCGCGTTGCAGGACATCCTGGGGACATTGAACGATATCGCCGTCGCGCGCCGCCTGATTGATGGGCTGGAGAGCCGGCTGCCGCACGACACCCTGGAACTGATCCGCGGCTGGATGGAACACGAACACGCGGAAAAGATAAGCGAACTGGGAAAGGTGTGGAAGCGCTTTGCCCGGCAACGGGCGTTCTGGGGTTAGACCTGCGACCCTGAACTGCCCGCAGTCTTGCCGGTTGGTCCATTCCTTGCCGCAACGGCGCCCGGTGCGCCCGCCGATGCTGTTCTTCGATTTGTTCGGCAGTTTCCTGTTGCGGCGGCCGACCCAGCCTTGTTCCGCGCCGACCATGAATGCATGACCAGAATCCAGCCCCCGGGAAGTGCTGCGACAGCGAAAAACGGCAGCGTTGTCCGTATGCGCGATTCAAGTCGGCCCTGGCAGCAGGATGAAGCGATATAATCGGCCTGCGGCAAGAAGCATAGAGGGGGGAAGATGCTCATTAAGATAAAGTCCTTGCGGCGGCAGGGGGCGAAGTTTCTTTGTTTTTTTTCGGTGTTTCTGGCGGGGAATTGCACGGCTGCCGTGATGGATGTATCGGAAAACGACTACCTGCAGGATTTGCCCGTGGTACTGAGTGCTTCGCGATTGCGGCAGCCGATTTCCGAAACGCCGAATGCAGTAACCGTCATAGACCGGGCCATGATCAAGGCATCCGGATTCAGAAACATCGTTGATGTCTTTCAGCTTGTGCCCGGCATGTACGTCGGATACAAGGATGGGTACACACCCATCGTGTCGTATCACGGCGCGACCGATATCTATACCCGCAGGATGCAGGTACTCGTCGATGGACGATCCGTCTATCTGCCGCCATTCAACTCCGTGGACTGGGAGGATCTGCCGCTGCAACTGGATGATATCGAGCGCATAGAAGTCGTGCGTGGTCCGGCGGCGACTTCATTTGGCTCGAATTCCATTCTCGGGGTTATCAACATCACCACGCGCGAAGCATCCGAGCAGGTCGGCGCCACCATTTCGGCGGTGCATGGAAACGCGGACAACGCGGGCATTTCGGATGTGGCGGCGCATTTCGGCGGCGGCAGCGAGCACCTGGACTACAGGTTGACTCTGGCGCGGCGCTCCGACAATGGCTTCAATTTTCCTGCGGGTACGCCCACCTACTACAACATTGTCGATGACGGCAGTTCGACCGATATTGCCAGTATGCGCGGCAATTATCATCCGGGCGGCGCGGACAGCGTGGATTTTCAGCTGGGTTTCAGCAGCGGGAAACGCAGGACGGGATTTGACGGCCTGCCGGTCAGGCCGCTGTCGCCGCTGCGTGAGGTGAGTGTCAGGTCCGGTTATCAGCAATTGAACTGGTTGCGCACGCTTGCGGGCGGTGACGACCTGCAACTGCGCTATAACCATACGTCACGCAGTGTGGAGGACGCAAGGACAACCCTGGTTGATCCTGATCCCTATGCCTTCTTTACGCTTCCCCATTTTATTTCGGACGATGTATCGGTGCATCGGCATGAGCTTGAACTGCAACATACGATGCGCACCAGCCGAAGCAACCGACTGGTCTGGGGTGGGGCATACCGCCAGGAATATGTCGATTCTGGCTCCATGTTCCCGGCCCGGCAATCCGTTCAGCAATCCAGGCTGTTTGTGCATGACGAATGGCACATTTCGCCCCAGTTGGTTGTCAACGGGGGCACCATGATGGAAACCGACGGTTTCGGGCATAGCCATGATTCTCCGCGCATCGTAATCAATTACCATGTCGCTCCTGAGCATACGGTTCGTGCCGGTGTTTCGGTGGCTTATCGCAATCCGGGCTTGGCCGAGGAGAGGGGCGATCAGCATTACACCATTCCGGAACCCTATCGCGGCGGCGACTGGGTGAACGGCCTGTATCAGGAATTCCTGTCGAATGGCGGCCTGCGTCCGGAGCGTGCATTGTCCAGGGAAATCGGTTACCTCGGCACGCTGGGCAACGGATTTTCGGTGGACATGAGGCTGTATGACGACCAGGTTAGTGACGTTATCTGGATCGATTATGTGCTGGTCCCGGGCTCGCTGAAGTACCTGGCATCCATTCCTGCCGCGTGGGGATTCCGCAACGAATTTGCGGCGAATTACACTGGGCTGGAGGGAACGCTCAAGTATAATTGGGATCAGGGCAGGAACAGACTGACGTTCAGCTTTGCTCACCAGAAGGTCAGTTGCGATGCCGTCGGTTTGCCCAACCTGGCGAGCGATCCGATTGTGGGCGGGCTGGCGACGTATTGGTTTGCAGGCATGGTTCAGGCATATTCCAACACGGTTCCTGCCAACAGCGTCAGCCTGCTGTACCAGGGGCAGTTCGATGGCGGGATTTCCGCGAGTGCCGGATACTATCAGCAGAGTTCTGTCATGGTGCTGGATGCCAATCAACCGCAGCCGCTGAATCGCCGGTTGGATATACGACTCGCCAAACGGTTCGGACCGTTTGATGGCAAGTATGCAGGAATTGAAGGAGGAGAGGTCGCGCTGGTGCTGCAGAATGTATTCCAGGACAGCAATATTGGATACAGCGGCTACATTTTAGGCAGGCGTGCGTATCTTACTGCTACAGCTAATTTTTAGCCGGAATAAGCCAGTATTCTTTCCGGTCTCATTTCAGCTTGCCAAGCCTGCAGGGTTTGGGTTGGTGGCTGTGCTCTTCTTGTCATTATGTTTGGCAAGGCCTTCACATGCGGAGCCGGCAGCAGATTACCGGCTGCCTTCTATCACTGTCGTGGAGAGCGAACGCGGTGGACACTATTCGGAGTTTACCAATGCGCTGCGTGAAATTCTCTCCGCGCAGGGGAACGACATTTCGGTTGCCGATCCATCCAGTACGATTCAGGGTTCCAGCCTGGTAATCGGTGTCGGTATGAAGGCGGCTTCCGCCGCCGCCGCCAGTAGCGCGCCACTGGTCTTGAATGTGCTGATTCCGAAGGCTGGGCACGAAAAATTGGTGCGTGAATTTCTATTGCGCGCGCAAGCGCATTCCCTGTCGGCGATATATCTGGATCAACCTGCGGATCGCCAGGTCGAGCTGATTACCGCTGCATTTCCGGGCTTGCGCAACGTAGGGGTCCTGTATAGCTCTCCGCCGCAAGACCTGGCACGGCTCAGGAGAGAAATGGCCCGTCATGGACGGGTGCTGCATGAGCAGGAAGTCACGCCGACGGTGGCACTGCCCGCTGCACTGCGTGCCCTGTTGCAGAACATAGACGTCCTGCTCGCACTGCCCGATCCAGAAATCTACAACAGTTCTACCATCCGCAATATCCTGCTGGCGACCTATCGCGCAGGCATTCCGCTCGTTGGATTTTCGCCCGGATACGTCAATGCCGGTGCATTTTGCGCGGTGTCCAGTACGCCGAGGCAGATCGCGATGCAGACTGCCAGGCTGATAAATCAGGTGGCGGAAACCGGCAAATTGCCGGATGCGCAATATCCCGAGGATTTCTCCGTCTGGGTGAATGAGCAGGTGGCTCATTCTCTCGGCATCCAGGTCGGGGAGCCCGCCGACTTGCGTGACATCATCAAGGCTGCCGAGAGGAAATCGCCATGAGGAATTCCGGACTGGAGCGGCATACTTTACTGGTCACGCTGATTCCTGTTCTGGTCATGGTCGTCCTGCTCAAAAGCCACGATATATACACGCGCTTTGACGACATGGACAAGGCGACGATCGAGCGTTCGAAATTGCTGGCGCGTCAACTGGCGTCTTCCAGCGAATATGCAGTCTTCTCCGGAAATATTCCATTGCTGCAAAGGGAGATCGATTCGGTATTCATCCGTCAGGAAGTAGTCGGGATGGCAGTGCTGGGCCAAAACCATGAGCTTCTGGCGGAAAGGGAACGACCCGCGTCACATGCGGACATGCTCAGCAAAGTCGGTCCCGCAACCCCCATGTATCAGGACCACGACATCCTGCTGCTGTACGAGCCTATTGTCGCAACGCAAATCGATCTGGATGAGGCAGATTTCGAGCGGGGCGGCGTTCCTTCCGCAGCAACAGCGAAAGCACTGGGTGCGGTGATCATACAGGTCAGCAAACGCGACCTCAATCGCCAGAAGAATGAGGTGCTGCGGTTTAGCAGTCTGGCTGCATTGCTGATCCTTGCGGTGACCTTTCTGGTGGCACTGTGGGCAGCCCGCAGAATCGCATTCCCCATCATGTACATGACCCGGGCCGTGGGGGATATCGGGGAGGGCGCACTGGATACGCGTGTTGCATCCAACTCCGGAATACATGAATTGAATCAGCTGGCCGCCGGAATCAACCAGATGGCGGAACGATTGCAACTTGATCGGGAAACCCTGGAAAACCTGGTTGCTGAAGCGACCAGCGAATTGCGCATGAAGAAGGATGAAGCGGAAAACGCCAGCCGCGACAAGAGCCGTTTCCTTGCCGCTGCCAGCCACGACCTGCGCCAGCCCATCCATGCGCTCGGTTTGTTTATCGGACAGTTACGCGGCAAGGTCAATACTCCCGAACAGATGAGGATCGTTGCGCTGATCGAAGAGTCCGCCGATGCATTTCTGAACCTGCTGAGCGGGCTGCTGGATATTTCCAAGCTGGACGCTGGAGTCGTGCTTCCGCAGGTTCATACTTTTCCGATCAGAATGCTGCTGAATCAAATGGCCCAGCAATATGATCCGGTTGCCCGCGACAAGGACATACAGCTCAGGGTCAGATCGACCGGCGCTGAGGTGTTAAGCGATCCGATGTTGCTTGAGCGCATTTTGTTCAACCTGCTTGGCAACGCGTTGCGCTACACGCCGCGGCACGGCAGTGTGCTGGTGGCCTGCCGCAAACGGGGCGACAACCTTCGCATCGAGGTGCGCGACAATGGAATCGGCATTCCCGTGTCCAAGCAGAAAGACATATTCCGTGAATTCTTCCAGTTGGCGAATGCGGAGCGGGACCGTGGCAAAGGACTCGGGCTGGGACTGGCGATCGTTGAGCGCTTGTCCAGATTGCTCGGCCATCACCTCTCCCTGCGTTCTGTACCGGGCAAGGGGTCGGTATTCGCGGTCGAAGTGCCGCTGCAGGCAACCGTCACTGATTTGGCCGATCAGTCGCTGGAGCATGCGCCGCTGAACGAGGTTCGGGATGGTCCCGGGGAAACCGCGCCTGCCGGCTTGGAGGGGACCAGTGTTTTGCTGGTCGATGATGATGAGCTAGTGCGCACAAGCACCGCGGGCATGCTGAGGCAATGGGGATGCGAGGTGTTGGCTACAGCATCGCTGCAGGGAGCGCGTGACCGTTATGCTGGACAGAATTTTGACTTGCTGGTGTGCGATTACCACCTGCCTGATAGCACGGGCCTGCAGGTGATCGCCTGGGCGGAAAATGTCTGCAAGCGGCATGTACCGGCCATACTGATCAGCGGGGACACATCGCCGGAAGTGCTGCACAAAGTATCCGAGAGCGGATGCCATCTGCTGCACAAACCCGTGCGCCCGGCCAAGCTCCGTTCCCTGGCGCTATTTCTTCTGGCCGAAAAGCATCTTCCGTCGGGTGAGGCCAATGAGCATGAGTGTTAACACGGCGGCTGGATAAATGGGGACGCAGCTTGAGCCGCGCCGTCCGACAGTAACGTCACAAGCAGGTTTCAAGCATCTGCACAAATGCCCGTTTCAGTTTGGTCCAGGGCGGTCTTGGCCATAGGCGCCGAAATATCATTATTGTGTGTCTGCAACTGCACGACTTGGAATGCAAGGACTGAGTACGTTGCGCGTTATGTGGTGGCCGTTTGGCAGGATTGAGTTGAGTGGACTACCGGAACAATGTTCACTTGGCTTCGACGGAAGGAAATGGTAAGGTAATTCTATCCACTGGCGCAAAGTCACGACGCCAGATTCATCAAAGTCTGCAGGAGGAGGGTATGCATTCGGAGGAGCAAGTGAATGCCGTGTCCTCAAGACCGAAAGATTTCTTCGGTTGTTGATTCTTCATCGCCTATTGAATTCTCATGGGTGCCCTACGCAACGCTTGCGGTTGACGCAGTTCCTTTCTTTGCACATCTATTCAAGCATCAGCGTCGAGGCGGGGGTCGACCTGATTGCGCGCTATCTAACCAATCATGCGGTGAGCCTGTCGCAGGTGTCATTTTGCGTCCATCTGCTTTCCGGTTCACCAATGGATTCGGGAGCGGATTTGGACAACTGCGTAAATCAGCGTGCGCGGAGAGATCAATTGGAAAAGCATGTTGAAATACCTTTCTAGCAATATGGGATAGATGTAACATAATGAATTTACGGGTAACCATCCTCAAGTCTATGATGCATCGCCCATCAACTCCGGCCGGTGTCACACTACTCTACGCAGTCTTTGCTGCAGTGTGCATCGTATTATCCGGGTATGTGCTCACAGTCACCGTCGCCGACCCGCTGCTGCAGAAGCGGATCGAACTGGCCACGGCACTGGTCTTCGTCGTCGTGACCAGTGGCTTGCTCTATTTGCTTCTCAAGCGGTGGCAAGAGACTGCGGGAGGCGCACCTTCAGTTACGGCCCGTGCCTTCGTCCGACCTAAATCACTCCCATTACTTATTACACTAATTTTGCTGGTACTGGTCGTGCCCGTATTGGATGTTACTGTCTTCGAACTGCGTGTTGCCCAGGAAGAAAATGATGCCTACGGCAATCTCGGCGCTGTTGCAGCACTCAAGAGCGGACAGATCGAGTACTGGTTGAAGGAGAGACGGGGTGACGCGCTGGAACTGGCAGCCAACTCGGGTTTCGCCCTGCAAATTCAGGATATTCTTTCGAGAAAGCCCGATGCCGGGGAGCGAAGAGAATTATTGACCGAGATTGAATCATTTCGAGTTAATCATGGTTTTGACTCCATCATGATATTTGCGTCCGACGGTCGGCTGCTGTCCTCGGCGGGCAGCGATACGGAGACTCCTCCGCAGAATCTGATGAGCCAGGCGCTGAGCGGCAACCGGGTCCTGTTCAGTGATCTGTACCGCGATCCGGCAGGCATCATCAACCTGGACTGGATAGTACCGATCATCGCAACCAGGCATCAAACGCACCGTGCGGTAGCCATTGCGGTCCTGCGCGTCGTGCCGGATAAATTTCTTTATAAACTGATCCAGACGTGGCCGACGGTCAGCGACAGCGGCGAATCCCTGCTGGTGCGATCCGAGGGAGGGGCTATCCTGTTTCTTAACGACTTGCGCTTTCAAAGAAATGCCGCGTTGAACCTGCACCTCGATTCGGCCAGATCGGACCTTCCCGCTGCCATCGCCATCCGCAACAACAAGCCCGGTACGACAGCGGGACTGGATTACCGGCGGGTACCGGTGCTGGCGGCCTACCGGCCGGTAGCAGGATCAGGGTGGTTCCTCATTGCCAAGCTCGATCGTGACGAGGTCATTAAGCCGGTGCGGCTTCTCATATACTGGGTCAGCGGGGTAAGCGCCATTGGCGTCTTCATGGTCATGGCGATGCTGATGATTCTCCTGCGCCAGCAGCAGCGCGCCCAACGCATGGCGTTGCAGGCCAGGTCCATCGAAGTGTTGCAGCAGAGCGAGCGGCGTTTCCGGGCGGTAGCGAGGTCAGCCATGGATGCCATCGTCACGGCCGATAGCTCCGGTAATGTGATGGACGTGAACCCCAGCGCCGAAAAGATGTTCGGCTACCCGGAAGCGGAGATGATGGGGCGACCGTTGACCGGGTTGATGCCGGAGCGATACCGGGACCTTCATCGCGCAGGGCTGAACAGAGTGGTGGCCGGCGGGGAAATGCACGTGATAGGCAAGACCATGGAACTGGCCGGGTTGCGCAAGGACGGCAGCGAATTCCCGCTGGAATTATCGCTGGCAAAGTGGGAAATCGTTGACGGTCAATACTTCACCGCCGTCATTCGCGATATGACCGAGCGCAAGCATGAGCAGGAGAAACTGCAGGCTTCCGAGATTCGCTACCGCCGCCTGTTCGAGTCTGCCAAAGACGGCATCTTGATCCTGGATGCAGAGACAGGCGCGGTCGTGGACGCTAACCCGTTCATCGTAGAGATGATGGGCTATTCACGCAAAGAATTGCTCGGCAGGAAGATATGGGAACTGGGTTTCTACAAGGATTTGTTGGCTAGCAAGTTGAACTTTACAGAACTGCAACAGAAAGAATATTTGCGCTATGAAGACTTGCCGCTTGAGACTGCGGACGGAAATATGTATCACGTAGAGTTCGTCAGCAACACTTATCTGGTGGGCAACGAAAAGGTAATCCAATGCAATATTCGCGATATCACCTCGCGCAAGACCAGCGAACTGAAGATACGCCGGCTGACCCAGTTCTATGCCGCATTGAGCCATTGCAACGAAACCATTGTGCGCAGTAAGGACGAGGCAGAGTTATTTCGCGATGGTGTGCCGCTCGATAGTGGATTTCGGCGGCATGAAGATGGCCTGGATCGGATTGGTGGACGAGGCGAGCAAGCGGGTCACGCCCGCTGCGTCCTATGGCGCCATCACCGAATATCTGGAAGACATCGAGATTTCGGTGGATGGCAATGATCCGATAGGGCGCGGACCCACCGCCATCTCGATCCGCGAAAACCGGCCTTACTGGTGCCAGGATTTCCTGCATGACCCGAGCACGGCGCCCTGGCATGAACGCGGGATGCATTTCGGCGTGAAGGGCTCAGCCGCGCTGCCCCTGCTCAGGAATGGCAGTCCCATCGGCGCGCTCACGATCTACGCGGACACGATCGATGCATTTGACGTCGAATCACGGCGCTTGCTGTTTGAAATGGCGATGGATATCAGCTTTGCGCTGGACAACTTTGCCCACGAAGCGGAGCGCAGGCGGGCACAGGAAGAAATAATTTTCACGAACATGATGCTGCTGACGCAGCAGGAGACTTCACTGGATGCGCTTTTGGTCGTTGACGAGAACCAGAATATCATTTCCTACAACCATCAATTCATTGAATTGTGGCGGATTCCGCCGGAGCTGGCCGGCGCGCGCGTGGACGAACCCGTGCTGCAAACCGTTGCCGCGCCAGGTCGAGAATCCGCAAGCCTTTGTCGACCGTATCCGCTATCTGAACGAACACCACGACGAAAAGAGTCGCGAGGAAATACTGCTGAAGGATGGCAGGGTGGTCGATCGATATTCCGCGCCGGTGATTGGAGCGGATGGCAGGTACTACGGACGCGTCTGGTATTTTCGTGATATCACGGAAAGCAAACATGCGGTGCAGGAACTGGCCGATTCGGAACAACGTTTTCGCGGCCTGGTCGAGCAGTCTGTTGCCGGCATCCTGATCGTTCAGGAAAACAAGTTGACCTACGTGAATCCGCGCTGTGCCGAAATTCTGGGACTGGACTCGGCGGATGAAGCGATCGGGCATGACCTGGCACATTTTGTCGCGGAAGCTGACCGCGGCAAGATTGCCGAGAGCATGCGCAAACTCCTGGATAAGGAAGTTCCGAGCATCGCGCTGGACTTTGACGTCATGCACAGGGACGGGTTCATGGTCAAGGTCGGCGCGAACGCAAACCTGGCGACCTATCATGGACGTCCGGCGATCATCAGCCTGATTCAGGATATCTCGGAAAAGAAGCGCGACGAGGAGCGCATCCTGAACCAAATTGCCCAGCTCAAGATCACCTTCCTCAGCACGGTGCAGCTGGCGACCAGCCTGTCAGAAATGCGCGATCCCTATACTGCCGGCCATGAGCGTCGCGTTTCCGATATCGCGGAAACGATTGCGACCGAAATGGGTCTGGACGAGCAAAGAATTGAAGGCATAAAGATTGCGGGATATCTGCACGACATCGGCAAGATCAGTATTCCGGCAGAGATTCTGGTCAAGCCGGGCAGGCTTTCCCCAACGGAATACGCACTGGTGCAGGGACACGCGCAAGCGGGCTATGACGTGCTGAAGCTGGTGGAATTCCCCTGGCCGGTGGCCACAGTTGCATTGCAGCACCACGAGCGAATCGACGGCAGCGGCTATCCGAATGGCCTGAAGGGCGAAGAGATCCTGCTGGAGTCGCGAATCATGGCGGTGGCGGACGTGATCGAAGCCATGTCCTCGCATCGTCCCTATCGCCCGGGACTCGGCATCGAAAAAGCGCTGGCCGAGATCGAGCGCGGCCGCGGAACCAGCTATGACCCGGATGTCGTCGATGTCAGTCTGCGCCTGTTCCGCGAAAAAAACTACGTTCTCTACCCGAACGATTGAGTGGAGCCGGCAATGGATTTCTCGAGTGCGGGAGCGGGCCAGCAGACCCGCGACCAAGGCCCTTGGCGGACATGGGCTGCTGCTGCAATTACCTGCATACCCGGCTTCCTGTGTTCAAATGGGGTCTAGCTTGAAAGACTGCGGTTGATCAGTGCATTGGTCGACGCGTCATGGCTGGAAACCGGCTGGCCGCTCTGGAGTTCCGGCAACAATCTTCCGGCGAGCTGCTTGCCGAATTCGACACCCCATTGGTCAAAGGCGTTGATATTCCACACCACGCTTTGCACGAAGACCTTGTGTTCGTACAGGGCGATCAGCATGCCCAGCGTACCGGGATCCAGTTTATCGAACAACAGCGTATTGGTTGGACGATTGCCCGGAAACACCTTGAATGGAAGCAGGCTTTCGAGTGCCGCACCTTGCACACCCTGCTTTGCAAGTTCGGCCCGCGCTTCCGCCGATGATTTGCCCAGCATCAGCGCTTCGGTCTGCGCGATGCAATTGGCCAGCAGCATCGCATGGTGCGCACCCAGCGGATTGTGGCTGCTGATCGGCGCCATGAAATCGGCCGGCACCATGTGCGTACCCTGATGGATCAGCTGGTAAAAGGAATGCTGTCCGTTGGTGCCGGGTTCGCCCCAGATCACCACGCCGGTTGCGTAATCCACGGGATTGCCGTCACGGTCGACGCGCTTGCCGTTGCTCTCCATCTCGAGTTGCTGCAGGTAGGCGGGAAAACGGTGCAGATATTGGTCATAGGGCAGAATGGCCTGCGATCCCGCGCCGAAAAAATTGGCATACCACACGCCGAGCATCCCCAGGATGACCGGCATGTTTCGTTCCAGCGGCGCCTCGCGGAAGTGCCGGTCCATGGTGTGGGCGCCGGACAGTAATTGTTCGAAGGCGTCCATGCCGACAAGCAGCGCAATAGGCAGTCCGATCGCCGACCAGAGCGAATAGCGGCCGCCGACCCAATCCCAGAACTCGAACACGTTGTCCGGATTGATCCCGAACGCCGCGGTCGCCGCGAGGTTGGTTGAAATGGCCACGAAATGCCTGGCGACGGCTTCCTCGTTTTCCGCATGCCGGATCAGCCAGTCGCGCGCGGAACGCGCGTTGGCGAGAGTTTCCTGCGTGGTGAAGGTCTTCGAGCTGACGATGAACAGCGTGGTTTCGGGATCGAGGTGTTTCAGGGTTTCCACCAGGTCGGTGGCGTCGACGTTGGAAACGAAGTGCGCAGTCAATTGCGTGCTGTAGTGTTTGAGGGCTTCGCACACCATCTGCGGCCCCAGCGAGGAACCACCGATGCCGATATTGACGATGTCGCGAAACGGCTTGCCGGTATGACCAGGCAATTCGCCGCTGCGCACGCCATCGGAAAAACGGCGCATCTTATCCAGCACCCGATGCACATCCGGCACCACATTCCTGCCGTCCACGAGGATCGAGCTGCCTTGCGGCGCGCGCAATGCCGTATGCAGCACCGCCCGATTCTCGCTGCTATTGATCTTTTCGCCCGCGAACATGCGAGAGATCCACGCTTGCATGGCGGACTGCCGCGCCAGCGCCATCAGCAAGTCCCTTGTTTCGGTGGTGATAAGATTCTTCGAGTAATCCAGCAGCAAACTGTCGAGTTGCAGGGAAAATTTTTCAAATCGAGCCGGGTCAGCGCTGAACATTTCGCGCATGGTTTGCTTGCCAAGCTCAATGTGATGCTTGTTGAGCGCTTGCCAGGCGGCTGATTGGGTCAGATTCGACATGGTGCGGTTCTGCCGGGGCGGTGGCGATTCACGTGAGTCCGGGGCTTGTTGAATACAGCGCATGACGACCAGCCGGATCGGCGCGGCAGCTTGCGGCTGGTGTGCACCTGCAGTTTGCGCCGGACGGCAATCGAGAAGGATGCATCATTCAGGCTTTGATCTTCTTGTCGATCTCCATTTCAGCTGAAATCCAGTCCTGCATTTCATAACCGCCGATAAATCCCCGGCTTTCTGCCAGGAAGTAGGCTGCTGTCGCGATCATCCGGTAACGTTCTTCCGGGGAAACCGCAGCCTTGTTCTTGCCCGGCGCTATCTTCGCGGTGGCTGTCTTTGCAGCCGCCTCAGGGGATGCAGGCGCACTGACCTCAGGCTTGGCGACGCTCGTCTTGCGGGTTTCCTGGGAGCTTGCCGACTTGGCGGCGGTGGTCTTATTTGCAGTCGTCGCTGTCTTTGTGGCGGCTTTTGCTTTGGCGGCTGGCGTTGCGGCGACGGTCCTCTTTACCGCAGCCTTTGCGGTTGCGGCAGTATCACGCGAAGTTTTTGCAGCGGGTTTTTTTTTGGCTGTTGTGGAAGCCGATTTGACCATGATGATTCCTTTCGAAAAGCCTGAAAATAGCCTGATTTCGTTACGATTATATAAATTACACAATAAATATTCTATGCCGGAACCAGCAATACGGCAGCCAGCGGCGGCAATTCGATTTCGGCAGAGTAGGGTTGTCCCATCCAGGGCAGGTGCTCGGCGCGAACGCCTCCCCCATTTCCGATGTTTGTGCCGCCATAGTATTGCGAATCACTGTTGAGCACCTCGTTGTAGGTGCAATCCAGCGGCAAGCCGATGCGATAGCGGTTGCGCGGAACCGGAGTGAAATTTAGTGCAATGACCGCGGTTTGTCCGTTGCGCCCGCGGCGCAGGAACGAGAGCAGGGAATGTTCCGCGTCGTTGCAGTCCAGCCACGAAAAGCCCGCTTGCTCGAAATCCAGTTCATGCAATGCCGGAAGTTCGCGATATAGCCGGTTCAGGTCGCGCACCAGGTTCTGGATGTTGTTATGCAGTTCAATCGCGTTCTGCCACCATTCGAGTTCCCAACGCGAACTCCATTCCGGGCCCTGGGCGAACTCGTTTCCCATGAAGTTAAGTTTCTTGCCTGGACTGAACGCCTGGTAGGCCAGCAACAGGCGCAAATTGGCAAATTTCTGCCAGTTATCGCCGGGCATCTTGCCGAGCAGCGAGCCCTTGCCGTGCACCACCTCGTCATGCGAAAAGGGCAGCACGAAATTTTCGGTGTATGCATAAAGCTGGCTGAAAGTCAGCTGGTTAAGATGGTAGCGGCGATACAGCGGATCGAGCCGGATGAAGTTCAGGGTGTCGTTCATCCAGCCCATATTCCATTTCATCGAAAAGCCCAGTCCGCCCAGATACACCGGCCGCGACACGGCGGGCCAGGAAGTGGATTCCTCGGCCAGCGTCAACGCGCCGGGAAAGGCTTCGTGCACCATTACGTTGAGTTCGCGCAGGAATTCTATGGCTTCCAGATTTTCGCGCCCGCCGTACTTGTTCGGCAGCCATTCGCCTTCCTTGCGCGAATAATCGAGATAGAGCATGGAGGCGACAGCATCCACGCGCAGTCCGTCGAAATGAAACTCGGATAGCCAGTAATGCGCGCTCGACAGCAAAAAGCTTTTCACCTCATTGCGGCCATAATTGAAAATGTGCGTGCCCCAGTCCTGGTGGAATCCCAGCCGCGGGTCTGCGTGTTCGTACAGCGCGGTGCCGTCGAAGCGCGCGAGCGCAAAGGAGTCCTGCGGGAAATGCGCGGGCACCCAGTCGAGCAGCACGCCGATATTTGCCCGGTGGCAACTGTCCATGAAATAGCACAAGTCATCCGGCGAACCGAAGCGGCTGGTCGCGGCGAAATAGCCGGTAGTCTGGTAGCCCCAGGATTCGTCCAGCGGGTGCTCTGAAACCGGCATCAGCTCGATATGCGTATAACCCATGTCCTTGAGGTAGGGAATCAGGTTCTCGGCCAATTCACGGTAACTGTAGAAGCGCCCATCCGGATGCCGTTTCCATGATCCGGGATGGATTTCATAAATGTTCAGCGGCGCATGCAGCCAGTCCCATTGCGCCCGCTTTGCCATCCAATCGGCGTCACCCCAGACATGGCTGAGACTGGAAGCGGCGCGGCATGCTGTGCTGGGCCGCAACTCGAATTCATTCGCGTAGGGATCGGATTTAAGCAGCAGCGCCCCCGAGCGATTGCGGATTTCATATTTGTACAGCGAGCCCGGACGGATGTCGGGGATGAACAATTCCCATACACCGCTTGAACCGTGCGCCGCCATCGGATTAACGCGGCCGTCCCAGCGGTTGAATTCCCCGACCACGCTGACGCGCTCGGCGTTGGGCGCCCACACTGCGAAACGGATGCCGGAAACACCTTCCATATCCGTGGCGAGCGACCCGAGCATGCGATAACCCTGGTACAGCCTGCCCTCGTTGAACAGGTGCAGGTCAAAGCTGGAGATGTGCGGGGGGTATATATAAGGATCATGCTTCACGTAGTGCGAACCGCCTTCGGAGATTCGCAGCACGTAGCCTTCTGGAGCATCCTTGCCCTGCCACTCGAATAATCCATCCGGATGGGTGCGCTTCATCTCCTGGCTGCCGTTTGGCGTGTCAAGATGGACTTCAGCCGCATACGGCAGAAACGCGCGCACCACATGCATATTCTGTTCATGGTGCAGTCCGAGAAACGCATGGGGGTCGAACAGGCGGCCATGCACCAGCAAATCAATTCTCGGATCGGATTCGGGGCTGATGTTTTTTATCATAATAGTTGATTATAACCAATTTTGCTCACGCCCTGACTCGCGATTAGAAACTATTTCGCTCGAAGTGCCATGTATAAATCTGATAAAATTCCCTAAATTGGAAGAGATAGTCAGGAGCAAGCCATGCCGAATCCGGAAATACCCCGTTTTGTAAGTTCCATGACCAAGAATACCTATGCCATGGTGCTGGCGGGAGGGCGCGGTTCACGACTGCATCAACTGACCGACTGGCGCGCAAAACCGGCCGTGCCGTTTGGCGGCAAGTTCCGCATCATTGATTTTGTGTTATCCAACTGTGTCAATTCCGGCATCCGCCGTATCGGGGTGGCGACGCAGTACAAGGCCCACAGCCTGATCCAGCATATCCAGCGCGGCTGGAGTTTCCTGAATGGCCAGTTTGGCGAGTTCGTCGATGTATTGCCGGCTCAGCAAAGGGTTGAAGAACTGTGGTATCAGGGCACTGCTGATGCGGTGTTCCAGAACCTGGATATTCTGCGCGACCTCGATCCGGAGTTTGTGCTGATACTTGCGGGCGACCATGTGTACAAGATGGACTATGGGAAGATGCTGGCCTATCACTCGAAAACGGAAGCCGATATGACTGTGGCCTGTATTGAAGTGCCGCTGGATGATGCCAGAGCGTTCGGTGTGATCGGCATCAACGAGGAATCGCGCGTCGTGGATTTCAGCGAGAAGCCAGCCAGCCCGACCCCGATTCCCGGCAAGCCGGATCGGGCGTTGGCAAGCATGGGCATCTACGTATTTAATACCCGTTTTCTGTACGAGCAACTGATACGGGACGCGGACAACCCGCGCTCCACCCACGATTTTGGCAAGGACATCATCCCGCATTTGATTGAGTCACACTATCGCGTATTCGCGCAGAGCTTTGAAGACAGCTGCGTCAAGCTGGAAGGCGGGGTGCCCTATTGGCGCGACGTGGGAACCATCGATGCATACTGGGAAGCGAACATGGAACTGACCAAGATCATTCCCGACCTGAACATGTATGACACCGAGTGGCCGATATGGACTTATCAGGAGCAATTGCCGCCGGCCAAGTTTGTGTTCGATGACGAGGCGCGCCGGGGCCAGGCGGTGGATTCGCTGGTTTCCGGCGGCTGCATCATCAGCGGCGCGACGGTGCGCCGCTCGCTGCTTTATTCAAACGTGCATGTACACAGTTACAGCAATGTCGAGGACTCCGTGATTCTGCCAAATGTGAAAGTAGCCCGCGATGTCACGCTCAAGCGCGTGGTGGTGGACAAGAATTGCGTGATTCCGGAGGGTTTGACGGTCGGCGTCAATCACGACGAAGACGCCAGGAGCTTCTATGTAAGTGAAAACGGCATCACGCTCATCACTCCGGACATGCTTGGTCAGAATGTCCATCGGATGAGATAATAGCGAGGCCCCATGTTCCTTCGTGCGGCTACCCGCATCCAAATCTTATTGTGTCTCAGCTGTTCGAAGTAATGGAATTTCAATGACCAAATCCCTGGACCTGGTCTTTCTCTGGCATATGCATCAGCCAGACTACCGCGATTACACCAGCGGCGACTTTCTGATGCCATGGGTGTATCTGCATGCCATCAAGGATTATACCGACATGGCCTATCATCTGGAGCAGCATCCACAGATTAAGGCGGTGGTTAATTTCGTGCCGGTATTGCTCGATCAGCTCGAGGATTACGAGCAGCAGTTTGCCAGCGGACAGATACGAGACCCGCTGTTGAGGTTGCTTTCGCGCGCGAACATGGATGATCTGGAACAGGAGGAGCGCGATCTGATCTTGCGCAGTTGCTTCCTCAGCAACCATGTCAAGATGATTGCCCCGTATCCCGCATACAAACGACTGTCCGACCTGTTCAAGATGCTTGAGCCGGATGGCGACGCTGCACTTGCCTACCTGTCCGGGCAGTACTTTGCCGACCTGCTGGTCTGGTATCATCTGGCGTGGTGCGGCGAAAGCCTGCGCCGCGAGCATGATCTGGTCGTGCGCTTGATGAGCAAGGATGAAGCCTTTGATCTTGCCGACCGCAAGCAGCTGTTCGACCTGCTCGGTCAGGCGATAAGTGAAATCATTCCACGCTATCGCAAGCTGGCCCAAAGCGGGCAGATCGAGATTTCAGCCACTCCCCATTATCATCCGCTTGCTCCGCTGTTGCTTGATTTGAAAAGTGCGCGGGAAGCCATGCCGGACTGCGGCTTGCCGCAATCGCAGCGCTATCCAGGCGGCATTGAGCGGGTGCGATTCCATGTGGATTCCGCCAAGCGGAGCCATCACGCACGGTTTGGTGTGGATCCTGTGGGCATGTGGCCGGCTGAAGGGGCGGTCTCCACGCCACTGCTTGAAGTGCTGGCAGAGCACGGTTGCAACTGGGCAGCAAGCGGCGAGGTCGTCCTGGCCAACAGCCTGCGCAAAGTCGACGCCAGCCTTCCAGAGCGTTCGCATTATCTCTATCGTCCCTACCATGTTGGCGAAAAGGGCAGGAACATCAGCTGTTTTTTCCGGGATGATCACTTGTCCGACCTGATAGGATTTGAATATTCGCGCTGGCATGGCAAGGATGCAGCACTGCATTTTGTCGCCCAGATCGAATCGATTGCGCACCAGGCGCCGGAGGGTGAGACGCCGGTGGTCAGTATCATACTCGACGGAGAAAATGCGTGGGAATACTACCCCTATAACGGCTATCATTTCTTGCATGAACTGTATTCCGCACTGGAGAATCATCCGCTGATCCGCTGCACGACGTACCAGCAATATCTGCAACAAGGTGAATCCGCGCCGGCCAGGCACGGTGAACTGGCAGGTCTGGTTGCCGGCAGCTGGGTGTACGGAAATTTTGCGACGTGGATAGGCTCCCATGACAAGAATCGCGCCTGGGATCTGCTGTGCGTCGCCAAACAGAGCTACGACCTGGTCATGGCGGGCAAGCGCCTGAGTCAATCCGAAAGAGAGGCCGCAGAAAGGCAACTGGCCTCATGTGAAAGTTCCGACTGGTTCTGGTGGTTCGGGGATTACAATCCATCGCATGCGGTCGAGAGTTTCGATCGCCTGTATCGGCATAATCTGATGCGGCTTTACAAGATGCTGAATTTGCCGGTTCCCCCGATTCTCCACACTCCAATCAGCCACGGCGGCGGCAAGGCCGAAAGTGGCGGGGCGATGCGGCGTGCTTCCGATTAAGCGCGGATGCTGACGGATCGTGCCAGCGGCATTCTGCTGCATCCGACGTCGCTGCCCGGCGCATACGGTGCGGGCGATTTTGGCGCGGATGCATACAAGTTTGTCGACTGGCTGGCCAGCGCCGGCCAGGCCTTTTGGCAGGTCCTGCCCCTGGGAGAAATTGGTCCCGGGAATTCTCCGTACATGAGCAGGTCGGCCTTCGCCGGCAACATCCTGCTGATTGACCTCGTCGAATTGGCCAGTCACGGCTGGCTCAGCCACGAGGATCTGCAACCCGATGCGGAATTCCGCACCGACCGGGTGAATTTCAAGCTGATGCAACCGTTCCGCGTGGAACGCTTGCGCCGCGCCGCCAGTCGTTTCTTTTCGAGTCCCTACGGCAACATGCACCGGGCATATACCGAGTATTGTGCGGATGAAAGCGAATGGCTGGACGACTTCGCGCTGTTCATGACGATATCGCAGCGCGAAAATTGGCGCGAATGGAACCGCTGGCCCAGGAAGCTGGTCAATCGCGAGCCACGGGCGCTGCGCCGGGTGGAACAGGATCACACCAGCGAAATTGGCTTCTGGAAATTCTGCCAATGGTGCTTTGCGCGCCAATGGTCAAACTTGAGGAACTATGCCAGGGAGCGCGGCATCCTGATCATCGGCGATGCGCCGATATTCGTTGCCTATCAAAGTGCCGATGTCTGGGCGCACCAGTCGCTGTTCGAACTGGACGAGGAGGGGCGCCCCACCGTAGTCGCCGGCGTGCCGCCTGACTACTTCAGCGAGACCGGGCAATTGTGGAGAAATCCGCTCTATCGCTGGGATGCCCACGAACAGACTGGCTATGCCTGGTGGATAGCGCGCCTGCGGCATGCGCTCAAGTTAGCCGACTGGGTAAGAATTGACCACTTCCGCGGTTTTGCGGCGTACTGGGAAGTTCCGGCGGATGCGCCCAATGCGATCAGCGGAAAATGGGAACCCGGCCCGGGGGAAAGACTTTTCAACGCGTTCGAACAGGCCTTCCCGCACCTGCCAATCATTGCCGAAGACCTGGGAATGATTACCCCGGATGTATTGGAGCTGCGCGACAAATTCCAATTGCCGGGCATGCGTGTCCTGCAGTTTGCCTTTGGCGACGGCGAAGGCAACCCCTTTCTGCCGCACCACTATGTGGCCAACACGGTCGCCTACACCGGAACCCACGACAACGACACGACTCTCGGTTGGTGGCACAGTGCTCCCGAGCATATAAAATCCTTTGCCCGGCACTACCTCGGCTGCGACGGGCATGAAATTCAGTGGGACATGATGCGTGCCCTTTCCCGATCAGTGGCGAATCTGGTCATATTCCCGATGCAGGACGTGCTCGGCCTGTCCAGCGAACATCGCATGAACTATC
The DNA here is from genome assembly GCA_963782385.1 of uncultured beta proteobacterium. GTDB lineage: Bacteria > Pseudomonadota > Gammaproteobacteria > Burkholderiales > Gallionellaceae > CAVXFS01. The sequence continues at coordinate 340,109 of CAWAJO010000003.1, read as the reverse complement.
CAGGCAGAGCAGATGGCAACTGGGAGTGGCGGTTTACATGGGAGCAGATAGCGCCGGAGCAAACCCGGGAATTGGCGAAGATGACCTCGGAAGCTGGCCGCAGGGCGGGTTGCACTGAGCCCGGCCACCGCCCCGGCATTCACAGCCAGGGAATCACTTGAGTTTGGCCTCATTGAGTTTGCAGGCCCATCTCAATTTGCCGGAAGTGGAGGCTTGCAGAAGAACATGCGGTAAAATCGTCAGCGCAGTATGGAAAGTTATCTTCTTCAATTGATTTTGGGAATAAAGCGTGGACGTGGACCAGACTTCGAGGCTGCGCATGGAAACCGTCTACTTCCTTTTCGAGGAGGTCGTGTGGGGCACCGTCGCCTATGAGTACTATCTCGAATTTCGTTACGAGATTTTCTGCAAAGAGCTGCATCGCGTTGTTCCGCCCCCCTCCCTGTTTTCCAGCCGGCCCATGGAGACTGACCAGTATGATCCGTACAGCCGCCATTTCATTGCCTACCACAAACCCACCGGCAACATTGCAGCCTCGGTACGCGTTATTCTCCCGAGCCCGATTGGCCTGAAAGTGGCGTCCGGTTACCTTGTCGATCGCCCGCTGCCGTACCCGGATGCGACCGATGACAATATCGGCGAAATCTCCCGCATGGCCATCTCTCCGATGATGCGGCGTCGCAAGGAGGATCGAAAAACATTGTTTCAGGGCGATCCGACATCTGAAATGAGCTTTCAGCCCGACAAGAATCGCAGGAATCAGCCTGAACTGGTCCTTGGGATGTACCGGGAAATCTACCGGCTGTGCAAGCAGATCGGCATTGGTTACTGCATGGCTGCGATGGATGGGAGCTTCAGCCGCCTCCTCAATTCGCTGGGGTTTCCATTCAAGCCGGTGGGTCCCGTCAATAACAGTGTGCACCCGCCAAGGCGAGTCTACCTGATCAGCGCAGTGGAGCTTGAACACAGCATGAGCCAGCGAGAGTCGAGAGTCCTCAGCTTCCTGCAAGCGGGCTGATGCGTCAGCTTTGCGAGCGGCCCGCAAGCAGTCGGAGGCCGGGTACGCTCATCGCGGTCGTGTCCGCAGGCTGTCCGACACGCCAGGCAGGCAATCCGGAGAAACTTAAAAGCCGTCGTCGTACCTTGCGGTTATCGGATAACGCCAGTCCTTGCCGAACCCGCGATCGGTAATGCGCACGCCTACCGGAGCCTGGCGTCGTTTGTATTCATTGCTGCGTATCAATTTGACCACGCGCCGCACATCCGCTTCGGCATAACCGCGGGCCACGATTTCGGCGATTGGCAGATTCTTCTCGACATAGCACGACATGATGCCGTCCAGCACGTCGTATGGCGGAATGTTGTCCTGGTCGGTCTGGTCCGGCTTCAGTTCGGCGCTGGGCGGCCGCGTAATGATGCGTTGCGGAATCACCCGTCCGAGACTGTTGCGGTAAATGGCGAGGCGGTATACCCAGGTCTTGCTGACATCCTTGAGTACGGCAAAGCCGCCCGCCATATCGCCATACAGCGTGCAGTAGCCGACAGTCATTTCTGATTTGTTGCCGGTGGTCAGTACCAGCGCTCCGGTCTTGTTGGATAGGGCCATCAGCAGGTTGCCGCGTATGCGCGCCTGAATGTTTTCTTCGGTGGCGTCTTGCGGCAATCCGGCAAATTGTCTGTCAAGCATGGCGAGATAGGCGTCGAACACCGGCCCGATGTCCAGCACGTCGTAGCGCACGCCGAGAATTGTTGCCATCTCCTGTGCATCGTCAAGGCTGATCTGGGCGGTGTAAGCGGAAGGCATCATCACCGTGCGCACCTTGTCCGCGCCCAGCGCGTCTACCGCCACTGCCAGCGTCAGCGCCGAATCGATACCGCCGGACAGGCCCAACAACACCCCGGGAAAGCGGTTCTTCCCGATATAGTCCCGCACACCGAGACACAATGCGCGATAGATGCCTTCCTCCTGCATGGCCGGCGAAATCTTTTCGCCCGGCAACAGCTCACCGTCCCGGATCTCCACCAACCCCAGCACTTCCTCGAACGAGGCAAATTGATGCGACAGGTCACCGCGGGCATCCATCGCAAATGAACCGCCGTCGAACACCAGTTCATCCTGTCCGCCGACCATGTTGGCATACACCACAGCCAGTCCGGTCTCGCCGATGCGCTCGCGGATCGCCTCGTAGCGCGACAGCTGCTTGTCTATGTGGTAGGGCGAGGCATTCAGCACCAGCAGCACTTGCGCGCCTGCCTGGCGCGCCAATTGGGCCGCATTTTCTACCCATACGTCGGCGCAGATGTTGATGGCAAAACGAATGCCATCGAGGTCGAACAGACAGGGTTGCGTACCGCGCGCGAAATAGCGTTCTTCGTCGAACACGCTGTAATTCGGCAATTCGTGCTTGAGATAGGTGACGACTATTTTCCCGTCCCGTATCAGGGAAGCCGCGTTGTAGTATTTATCCGCCTCCCGGTGCGGGTGGCCGACCACCACGTTGATGCCGTGTATTTGTCCTGCGAGGTCGTGCAGGGCACGGCTGCACGAAACGTAAAACCCCGGGCGCAGCAACAAGTCTTCCGGCGGATAACCGCACAGGCTCAGTTCCGGCGCGAGCAGCAGCGATGCTCCGCGCTGTCGGGCACGTTCGGCATAATGGAGAATTTTTTGGGCATTCCCTGCCAGGTCGCCGACCAGGCAGTTGATTTGGGCTATGGCGAGTTGCATTTGATATGGGCCGCAGTAATTACCTGTACGCGTGACCAGTCATACATGCAACATATAACTTCGCGCATTCTGAATCGATGATATCCGGAATCTGGAACAGGCAGCGTCTGACATACCCCCGCAATCTAAATGTCGGATGATATTTCCGGTCTTCCCATTCATTCCAGGAAGAAGTTCACGCTGATGGTGAAGTTCGTGTTGTGCAGGGTGCCTCCATCCGAATTCACTTCGATATCCGACAATTCTGCGGCCATGCTGGTGCGTGGCGCAATGCTGAATTCGGCGCCCAAGGCAAAATGCCCGCCGCTGCCTTCACCGGACAAGCCTCCGTCGGCGCGAACATTGCCGTAACCCAGCTTGACGTAGGGCATCCAGTAACCCGACGCGATGCCCAGTTTTATGTCAGCGGCATACACCGTGCTGCCGTAGCGGGTTTCCAGATAGCCGGGTGAGCCGCTGACCCGGACAGGATGGCCACCGCGTGCGTTAAAATCGACAATCCCGTCAAAACCCACGATGATGTCTCCGGAGGCCGCGTTATAACCGATCTCCAGTCCGGCAGTGGGAACCACGCGTTCACTCAGGGTCACGTGCGCCTCGGTGCTGTTGTTGACCACCGCCGTGCCGGAAAATCTGGAACTGTTTTCGCCTATCTTTGCGCCGATATACAGGCCCCGGAATCCATCCGCCCGGGCACTGGGCAGTGCCAGCAAGAGTGCGGAGATGGCCAAACAAAGTGCAGTCGTTTTCATGGCATGGCTCTTTCGGGGATCAGCCGGAAATCACGTAAGGCAGCAACATCGTTATCTGAGGCCATGCTAGCATCGGGGCCGATTGATGGTCAACATTGAGGTCATTCCGCGGCTCCGGATCAGTCCGCAGTGCGCGCGAGTCTTTTGCTGCGCAGGTTTGGCGACAAATTCCGGCCGCGACCCGACGGATCGTCGAACAGGGTGTTGCAATGGAAATTGATTGTGGTTACGCTGTCCGTGTGGGTATTCGATTTTCCGGATTTCGCAGCCATGGCGTGGTCCGGAATGACGACCGCACTAACGCCGGAGTCGCATTGTCAATATCGATCGCGAGGTTTGCGTCTGACCGATCAGGCGCGCCCGGCCGATCCGGCTTGAAGGGTCCGCCAGATTTGCGCGGAAGGAAGGAAACGATGGTCACTTTTTCCGGATCACCACGGCAAACTCATCCTGGCGGTTCCTGCCTGATGCGGGTCCCCGGTCCGTGCTTTCCTGCAAGACGGCTGAAATTTGCGCAGCATGTGCGCGCGGCAGAATGACGGCCTGTTAAATCGCGCCATGAATGCAATCGCGAAATCGGTGAAGGATTGGCCGTCCTGCAAAAAGCCTCGGTCTTCTTGGTCCATCCCGACCGCAACACGCGCCGCTGACTGGTCGAATTGATATGGACGAGAAAGTCTTGCGATTATTGAACGGCAATGCCGCGCTCTATCCGCATGCGCTTGAGCGGCAATTCGCGCGTATTCTGAACAGGATAATCGAACTGTGGGAAACGCCCCAGATGGAATCCTATTTCAATGATCTAATGATGGACACACGCGGCGGCACGCGCCAGGGATTTCCGAAAGAAGTTGCGAGCGACATCCTTAATTTGAGCAGGGTCTATGATCTCCAGAAAAGCCTCAAAAGCCAGCCCAAAAAACAGGAGGCCTGGGAGGACGTTCTCGAACGCAGCAAGAAGGAAGCCGAGGAGAAAGGCTACACCGCAATTCCCGCGGATTTCATGAAGTATGTGGAGCGCGGCGATGCGGAGATGGTTCAGAGTTCCCTGGTAAACGGAGTGGATCTGGAATCCCGTGACGAACGCCACTGGACGCCGCTGATGATTTCCTCATTCAACGGGAACGAAAAGCTTGCCATGATACTTATTTGCAAGGGTGCGAATATTCATGTCAGGGACAGGACCGGCTATACGCCATTGCACTGGACTGCCTACAATGGCTTCGACAAGGTGGTCGAAATGCTCATTCGCGAGGGGGCCGATGTCAATGCCCGGAGCGAGTTCGGCTGGACGCCCCTGATACAGGCTGCCACCCGTGGGCACGTGATCGTGGTGATGCGGCTGATTGCCGGCGGGGCGGATGTCAACGCCGTCAGCAACGACGGCTGGACGGCGCTGCACAAGGCTTCGATCAATGGCCACGAACAAATCGTCAAGCTTCTTCTGAGCAAGGGCGCCGACCCCGACATACAATGCGCGGACGGGAGCACCGCCGTTTCGCTCGCCAGCAAGAACAAACACGCGGAAATAGTCGAACTGCTGCAATCGGTCAAAAAATGATTAATTGTGTGCGCGGCGTCACTCTTCCGCCTGCACGATGAAATTGCAGGGTTGCTCGGGGCAATTGCGCGATTCGGAAAGCGACACTGCCGGGTGTCAACCGGCCGCAAACTGAAGATTGACGAAAACGTATCAAACGGCGGCACCCGGGTGGGTCAGTATTGGTACTCGACGCGGGTTGCCGAGTCCGACATCAGCCTTGCGTGGAAGCTGTACCGGGTTCAGGAACGGCATTCGGTTCAGGCGATCAGTGCCGACAATGCTGTTACGACGCGTGGGTCATAGGTGCCTGTATCGACGTGATGGCGAATTTCTCCAAGGGCTGCATGTCGTTCCCACGGCTCACGATAGGGTCTCCATGAGGTCAATGCATCATAGGTGTCGGCCACGGCGATGATGCGGGAACCCAATGGTATATCTTCACCCTTGAGTTCCCCGGGATACCCCGCGTTATCGCTGAAATGTTCATGGCTGTGGCGCACCAGCTTCAATACCGCCGGATTGTCGTATCCCATTTTCTTCATCAGGCGGCACGATTCGTCGGGATGTTCCTTGATGATGGTAAATTCCGTGCCCGAAATCCCGCCACGGCGATTGCGCAGATTGGGTGGAATCAATTCCTTTCCGAGGTCGGCAAGAAATCCGGCCTGCAGGATATTCAATTTTTCGGTTTCCGGCAGACCCAGACTGTCTGCCAGGACAAATGACAAAAAGCCCACGACTCGCGATTGGCCGATGCTTCCATCGATGACTTCGGACGGCAGCGTGATGTCATCCGGTATGGTCATTTGATCACGGACAAGCCGGTAGCGCTCAAGCAGAGCTTGCGGTATCTTGTCGCGATTTTCCAGCGGGTCCTTCATGTGAATTATCTCGAAAGCCTCGACTCGCTGGCGCTTGCCCTTGACGCTTATTCCTGTCTGCTGCTTGATCTTCAGATCCGCTTCCGCATAGGATATCTTGAAGATGTCGCTGTTCGAATCCAGTTTCAGGGCAGTCTCAAAATATTTCAGCGCTTCTTCGGGTTCGCCCAGATCCAGGTAAATCATTCCCGTCTGATGGTGCAATTCGGCCGAATCCGGCCTGTCGGTAACTTCCTGATACAGCTTGTCCAGTTTCTGTTCCATGCGGGGATCGCTGTCCTTGTGGGTCGCCAGGTCGCGCAACCTGGTTGCCTCAAAATAGGGACCCACCGCGTCGAAAGTCGCCCTGTCGATCAGTATCCTTCCTGGCACGCAATAACCTTCAAGGCGTGAAGCGACATTGACAATGTCGCCAATGGCCGTATAGGTCTGCCGTTGTGAACCGATCAAGCCTGCGATCGCGGCGCCCGATGAAATTCCGATGCGCATCTTCCATGGAAAATCGCTCTCCGAAAACACTTTTTGCATTTTCACTGCGCAGGTGACCGCCATCAGGCGGTGCATCATGAATTCCTGGGGCGCGCCGAACTCGCACATGATCCCGTCGCCCAGATATTTATCAATATGCCCGTGATAGGCAAGAATGACCGGCTCCATATCCTGCAGATACCGATTCAAGTCCGCCACCACGGTTTCCGGCTGAATATTTTCCGAGTAAGAGGTAAATCCGGCCAGATCGACAAACATCACGCTCATCATGCGTTTTTCGTTGCGCAGCCTGCCCTCGATCATCAGGTTGACCACCGTCGAATCCATGGCGCTGTAAAGTGCCTTCTCCACCTTGGACTTCAGCTCCTCCACTGCCGATTTGGATTCCTGCAACTCCATGGTGCGCGCGGTTACTCTGGCTTCCAGATTCTGGTTGCTGTCGCGCAATTTGGCATTGGATTCGCTCAGTTCAAGCTGATTGGCTTCCAACTTCTTGTTCAGTCCCAGGGTCATGGCCACTTCGCTTTTCAGGCTCTCCTGCAACCTGCCCACCACTGCGCCGGCAAGTACCAGAAATCCTCCCCAGATTACCAAATGCAGATGCAGATTCTCGCCAGAGGTGCCGGACTCAAATGCTTCCGGATAGACCAGCAGGTAACCCAATACCATTACGAAGCAGAATACCGCCCCCAGCATTGCCCGGCGCTGGCCCAGAAAATACGCGGCGAGGATGACCGGCAAGAAGAAGAAGTTGAGGAACGCGATCTTGTTTGATACCAGATACAGCAACAGGGTGGTTGCCAACAAGATGAACAGGACGAAAACCTGCTCGAAATTATTGTTCAGCGCACTCTTGATATGATTCAGCGTCGGCAATTGCCTTGCTCGATTTGTCATGATTGCAAACGTAAATATTTCAATGTGCTGCGTATTATGCCCCATTGATGCGAATGCTGCCTGTTTGACTGGACCCCAGCCCGATCGGCCTCCGTATAAGCCGAATGTACATTGACGTGACCCGGCGACCACAAGCCGGACGCATCGCCGGTCTTGTGCAGGAAGGCGCGCAAGCTGACACGCAGCGATGACGTCATCAATCTGGTGTTGTGGTCCGGAAGCTTGCCCGTTGCCGGGAAAATTACTCTGGTTCGACTTTCTGGTATTTGATATATTCTGTGTACATATTATCCGGAGCATGCGCTATGGGCTATCAAGAATGGTTTGCATCTTTCAAGCCGGGTTTCGATCCGGTTCCGGTGCGTGAAAAACTGCGCAGCAGCATGGCCGCATTCGCGGGAATTCTTCTGCTGGGCGTGGCATTGCAATTGCTGTCGCAGGCCGGATATCCGCTGTCGCTGATGGCGTCGATGGCGGCCGCCGCCGTACTGCTGTTTGCCGTGCCGCATAGTCCGATGGCGCAGCCATGGTCGCTGGTTGGCGGCAACCTGTTGTCCGGCATGGTCGGATGGGCGTGCAGCCTGCTGATTCCGGATCCGGTGCTTGCGGCGGCCTGCGCCGTTGGAATGGCGGTGCTGGTCATGCACCTGCTGCACTGTCTGCATCCTCCCGGTGGCGCAACCGCGTTGATCATGGTCCTTGGCGCCGGAGAATTCCACCAGCATGGCTGGCAGTGGGCAGCATCGATCGTGCTGGCCAACACGCTGCTTTTCCTCTTGCTTGTGCTGATCATCAACAACCTGATTCCCGGCAGGCGTTACCCGCAGCGTCATGCTTCTACCGCGCGCGCGTCCAGTCCGCATGTCGTCGGGAGCCCGACGCAGTTGGAAACCGGGGACGTCGAATGGGCGTTGACGCAAATGAACGGCGTAATCGACGTCAGCGAAGCCGACTTGCTGGAAATCTACCGGCTGGCAGCGGAGAAAGCGCTGGGCAGGTTGCGGGCACGCTGAATGTCGTCTCCGTGCAATGGCGAACTGGAAGGAAACATGGCTTTCAGTATCTGGCATTCGGAGTTCGTTGCGGCCGCTTTCGCCAGCCTGCCATGCCGCGCAGCGGGGCAGGATGGTATCATCCGCATGTTTGGGACATCCATGAACCATGCCCAGTCGAGATAGCGGTGAAAAAATGAAGAGCAGCGAAATCCGCCAGAAATTCCTGGACTTTTTTGCCTCCAAGGGCCATACCATCGTGCCGTCCAGTTCGCTGCTGCCACACGAGGACCCGACGCTGCTGTTCACCAACGCCGGCATGAACCAGTTCAAGGATGTGTTCCTCGGTTTCGACAAGCGCCCCTACACCCGTGCCGCCTCGTCGCAGAAATGCGTGCGCGCCGGCGGCAAGCATAACGACCTGGAGAACGTCGGCTACACCGCGCGCCATCACACCTTCTTCGAGATGCTCGGCAATTTCAGCTTCGGTGATTATTTCAAGCATGATGCGATCAAGTACGCATGGGAATTGCTGGCTGAGGTTTACAAGTTGCCCGCCGACAAATTGTGGGTGACGGTGTATGCCGAGGACGATGAGGCCTACGACATCTGGACCAGAGAAATCGGCCTGCCCGCCGCACGCGTGATCCGTATCGGCGACAACAAGGGCGCGCGCTACGCTTCCGACAACTTCTGGATGATGGGCGATACCGGCCCGTGCGGCCCGTGCACCGAAATTTTTTACGACCATGGCGCTGATGTCTGGGGCGGCCCGCCCGGATCGGCCGAGCAGGACGGCGATCGCTACATCGAGATCTGGAACAATGTGTTCATGCAGTTCAACCGCGACGAGCACGGCTCGATGCACCCGCTGCCCAAGCCTTCGGTGGACACCGGCATGGGCCTGGAGCGCATCTCGGCGGTGCTGCAGCAGGTGCATTCCAACTACGACATCGACCTGTTCCAGAACCTGATCTGCGCGGCGGCGCGCGAAACAAAGACCAATGATCTGACCAACAATTCGCTCAAGGTGCTGGCCGACCACATACGCGCCTGTTCCTTCCTGATCGCCGATGGCATTATTCCCGGCAACGAAGGACGCGGCTATGTGCTGCGCCGCATCATCCGCCGCGCGATCCGCCACGGCTACAAGCTCGGATCGCGTACGGCGTTCTTTTACCGGATGGTGCCGGACCTGGTGAATGAGATGGGCGCGGCATTTCCAGACCTGGCATCGGCGCATGTGCGCGTGATGGAGATACTCAGGCAGGAAGAAGAACGCTTCTTCACCACCATCGAGCACGGCATGGCGATACTGGAAACCGACCTGGTCGAGGTGGCGAAGCAGGGTATCTCTGTGTTCAATGGCGAGACCGCGTTCAAGTTGCACGACACTTACGGCTTCCCGCTCGACCTGACGCAGGACATCTGCCGCGAGCATCGCGTGACGGTGGACGTCGCGACTTTCGACAACGCGATGGCGCACCAGAAGGAGCAGGCGCGCGCGGCAGGCAAGTTCAGGATGGCGGCCAGTCTTGAATACACGGGGCCAGGCACGGTGTTTCAGGGGTATGAAACGCTGGAAACCAAGGCCAATGTGCTGGCCTTGTACAAGGACGGTATGTCGGTCAATGAACTGGACGAGGGCGAACTCGGCGTGGCGGTGCTGGATGATACACCGTTCTACGCCGAGTCGGGCGGACAGGTCGGCGACCGCGGCGAGCTGCGCAGCGTGCATGGCATCTTTGCGGTGGAGGATACGCAGAAGATCCAGGCCGGCGTATTCGGCCACCATGGCGTGGTGAAAACCGGCAAGCTGAGCGTGGGCAACAGTGTCACTGCACGCGTGGACATGCCGGCGCGCGCGCGCACCGAGCGCAACCACTCGGTCACGCACCTGATGCACAAGGCGTTGCGCGAAGTCCTCGGCAGCCACGTGCAGCAGAAAGGATCGCAGGTCGACCCGGACAAGACGCGCTTCGATTTTGCGCATGCGCAGCCGATGACTGATGCCGAGATCCGCAGGGTGGAAGCCATCGTCAACGCCGAGATCCTGGCCAATGCGCAAACCCAGGCGCGCCTGATGTCGATCGAGGACGCGCAGAAGACCGGCGCGATGATGCTGTTCGGCGAAAAATACGGCGACGAGGTGCGCGTGCTCGACATCGGCTCCAGCCGCGAGCTGTGCGGCGGCACGCACGTCAAGCGCACCGGCGATATCGGCTTGTTCAAGATCGTTGCCGAGAGCGGCGTGGCGGCTGGCGTGCGCCGGGTCGAAGCGGTGACCGGGGAGGGTGCGTTGGCGCTGGTGCAGCAGCAGGAGCAGCAGTTGCAGCAGGTGGCCGATGCGGTGAAGGCCTCGCCGCAGGAAGCGGCGGCGCGCATCGCCCAGATACTCGACAACGTGAGGACGCTGGAGCGCGAACTGTCCGCACTGAAATCCAGGCTCGCCTCGGCGCAGGGTGACGAATTGCTGGTGCAGGCAAAAGACATCCATGGGGTGAAAGTCCTGGCCGCGCAACTCGAAGGCGCAGACAGCAAGACGCTGCGCGAAACGCTGGACAAGCTGAAGGACAAGCTCAAATCCGCCGCGATCGTGCTGGCCTCGGTTGCCGACGGCAAGGTGAGCCTGATCGCCGGCGTGACAGCGGATGCCACGCCGAAAGTCAAGGCCGGCGAACTGGTGAACTTCGTCGCGCAGCAAGTTGGCGGCAAGGGCGGCGGCCGTCCCGACATGGCGCAGGCGGGCGGCACGCACCCCGAGCATCTGGCCAGGGCGCTGGCATCGGTCTCAGACTGGGTGAAAGAGAAGCTATAAGAACCAACCGGGTCAGACTGCACGGAAATCTTCTTCGTTGCGAATTTCCATCGAGTCTCACCTTGTTTCTCCACGGGTAGTTTGCTGCCTCGTAACCATCCTGCAATAGTGGTTGACGGCCAGTAATCAATGGGATAAAAATGAATCCCGTGCTTTCCTGGGTCGCGTCCATGCAAAACTTATTCCGCACGTTTTCACTCGTAACCGCACTGATCGTCTCCTCGGTCATTTCGACACTTTCGACTGCGGCCCCTTTCAATGTCACAAATCTGAATGACAGCGGGCTGGGTTCGTTGCGCCAGGCCGTGCTCGACGCCAATGCCAATGCCGGCCCCGATACGATCTCGATCGGAGTCTTGGGCACCATCACGCTTTCGAGCGAGCTGCTGGTGACCGAATCGGTGTCGATCACCGGGCCGGGCGCGCGCTTGCTTACCGTCTCCGGCAATAGTGCCACGCGGATAATGCATGTAAGCAATGTCGCGGTCGCCAAGGACGTGACGCTGACGGATATGACTCTCTCGGCCGCGAGCGCGAGCGGCAACGGCGGTGCCATCTGGAATGAGGGCAGCAATCTCCTGCTGCAACGCATGCGCATCACGGGCAACACTGCTTCTGGCGAGGGCGGCGCGATCTATAACGCATTTTTCAACCCGGGCAACGTGCTCACGATTGAAGACAGCGAGATCTCCGGCAACACCGCGGCCAAGGAGGGCGCGATCTATTTCATCGGTTACCAGTTGCGCATATCGAACAGCACCATTTCCGGAAACACGGCGACCGATAGCGTGGGGGCGATTCTGCTTCAGTTCGCAGACGCGTTGATCCGCAATTCGACGATTGCCGGCAACTCCGCGAATTTCGTCGGCGGGATCCAGTCACAGGACAGCAACACTGTCCTCGAAAGCACGATTCTCGCACTGAACACGGATAGCAGCGGAACCAACGACATCAACCGCACTGGCAGCGGAACGACTTCAGCATCCAACTCGTTGTTCAGTGAAGATATCACCGTCGCGCCTGCGGTACTCAACGGGGCGGACGCGAATAACCTGATTGGCGTGGCGCCTCAGCTTGGCCCGCTTGCCAATCACGGCGGCCAGACTGACAGCATGCGGCCTCTTATTGGCAGTCCGGCGATCGGGGCAGGGTCAAATACGCAGGCTTATGCCAACGACCAGCGCGGTACCGGCTTTCCGCGCGATGCCGGGGGTGCGGTTGATATCGGCGCGATCCAGAGTTACGTGGCTCCAATTGCCGCGATACCTGCCCTTACGCCCGCTGCTCTGGTTGGACTCGCCATGCTCCTTGGAATTATCGGCGTACGAGTTCGCCATCTGCGCAGCTAAATAATCAATAATCAAGAACCAATTGCCGGGTGGGTGCAGGCTAAGTTATGGCGCATTCTGGATCACCCGCGCCTGCTTCCATTGATGCAACCCGGTAACACGCGGTCGTGAAAATCGGCTCTTGAGCCAATTCGATCCGTCATGAGGGATCGCCATGCAGGTCGGCTCCTCGGCTATCGCAGTCCGTCAACTTCTTCCTGACACCGGCGGCAAGAATGCTCAAAGCAACCCTGCACTTCAAGCATGGTTGACGATATTTCATTATTTCGGGCAGTGCGTGTACGCCGGCTCGCTTGGAGTCACGATTCATCCAAAATTCCATACCTTATCTTGGAACAGCCACGCAGCGGACCAGCCGGGTCTGTTTCGATTCTGCCAGCGGACGCCTCTGCGAATGCACGGGCCAGTGCCGGAATCGGTCCGGAAGGTCTTGGGGGGTCCTCAAGGTCCGGCAGGCGTCGGGGCTTTCGTAGGGGCTTATCAGCTTGCCATCATCGCCAATGCGACCGTTGTTGGCGGCTACCAGCCCGCTGGTCGCCACTGGAACGGCAAGCAATAGTGTCATTCTGTCACCCGCCGCCGGCGATGTTCTTTCGCTCCGAAACAACAGCGCGGTTCCCTTCACAACGAACCTTGCGCCGTCTGTCGGGGTGTCGATTACGATTCTGAAAGTCAACTAAACGCCTTTCCGCAGCGACGCCATATGGCCTGTTAGTCGTCCCCAAAGACTGGACGGTGGCGACTACCAGAAGACGACCATCTGCCGGAACAAACTCATGAGCGACGAAGCATCAGCCATTAGAAATGGTGACACACTGAGCTGCCCCCGGTTTCCCGGCACACACCAATCAAGTTACACAACTCATCGCTTCGAACTGCATCGGACTCACATATCCTGGCGTCTGATGCCGTCTCTGGCGATTGCAAAACACCTCGATGTAATCGAAGATTGGCAATGCCTGCTTTGGGGATCAAGAGCTGGACTGACACTTTGTGCCACTTGCGGTCATTGGTAAGTAAAATACCGATTCGGCAGAATAGTGTCAGCCATTACATGAACAATATATTGCAATTTCTAGAGCGTCGCTTCCCAGGCGATGGACTTAACAAGGACTATCGAGAACATATTTCACTTATCTGCTCCTTATTTCTGGACTCTGGCTATGCAGACTCTAATTTTGTTGCAGAACTCATCAGTGGCTCAGATACCAAGTTTTGGTCTTGTATGTCAGAGGCTTTGGTATTTGCACGCATAAGTAACAAGCTGTTCGGGACAAGAACTCTGCTTGGTATTGGGCCAGACTTCTTGCTTGTGGATGGGGATCAGCGTGCATGGCTTGAAGTAGTCTCCCCTGAACCAAGAGGACTTCCTAAAGATTGGCTTGAGATACAACATAATCACCGCGGATCGGTTCCTCACGATGCAATTCTCCTGCGATGGACTAGTGCGATCAAAGAAAAAACAGAGAAACTGCTTGGAAGCGCGGATGGAATGACCAAAGGATATCTCGAAAAGGAAGTAGTGTCGGTTTCGGATGCTTATGTCATAGTTGTGAACGGCTGCCAACTTCGGTACGGCCCATTCTCTGGGTTGCACGGCATTAGTCAATTTCCCTACGCAGCGGAGGCTGTCTTTCCAATAGGCCCCTTTGGGATACAAGTTGATCGAAATACCCTCGAGTGCGTGGGAAGCGGTCATCAAGAACGTCTTTCAATCAAGAAACCAAATGGGTCAGAAGTATCCTCATACGCTTTTTTGGAGCCTCAATACAATCTGATTAGCGCAATATGGGCAATAGATTTTAATGGGGGCACAGTGATTGGCAATGACGAGCCATCAGCGCTCATTCATGATCCGAATGCAAGCAATCCCGTCCCAAAAGGATTTCTTCCATCTGACGAGGAATATGGTGCCACTCCCTGCGGAAACGATGAGTACACGTTCGCAAGGATTAAGTAGAAGCAGAGCTAGCTAACTTAGTGATTTGCAAAAGACTGTAATGTGTCGATTGCGCCACTCGGTGAACGACCGGTTTGGGGCGGGCTATTCCGAGGCATAACGATCCGCAAAGTGCCAATATCTGCCATTCAGGCCAGTATTGAAAGAGGGTACCACGTGCTCCCGCGTATACGCTATCATTCAAAGTTGCAAAGAAACAATGTGCCGCAAAGTGGTGCGTAAACATGCTGAAATCAAACCAGAAATCCAACAAAACAAGAAGTCTGAAAAGCCAATCAGATTTAGTGATATTTTTTACTCACGAAGAGGATGAGAACCAATGAGGCGATTCAAATTGTTAAGGGAGATCACTGACAGCGGCGTCGTAAGGCGAGGCTTATGGCGTACTGCTGTATTGTTGGCATGTGCGATGCTGGCGGTGGATGCGAATGCGGCGGGACTGGCTACATTTACCTCGCCTGGCGCCACCAATTGGACGGTTCCGGCTGGTGTCAACAGAATCTCTGTCGTTGCTACGGGCGGGGGTGGAGGCGGAGGTTATAACGCCGTTGGCGGAAAAGGGGGAGTAGTTTCAGCGTCACTTTCCGTTGTGCCTGGGCAGGTTCTTAATCTATTCGTGGGCGGAGGTGGCGGAGCCGGAGGCGGTGGCGGTGGCGGAGGCGGTGGCGGAGGAGGCGCCACCAGCGTCAATTCAGGTACAGCCGATCAGATCATCGCTGGAGGAGGCGGAGGAGGTGGCGGTAGCTCAAACCCATTGCTCGGATTTGGCGGTAATGGTAACGGAGGAAATGGCGGAAATGGCAGCGGAACCGCTACGGGTGGTGCCGGTGGGAGCAATGGAATCGGAGGTATCCCCGGCACTGCCGGATTTGCCGGCACTGGAAATGCTGGTGGCAATGGTGACGGTGGTGCCGGGGGCACAGGGGGAGAGGGGTATGGTACTGTGGGTGGGTTGGGTGGGTTAGGTGTCGGATCTGGCTCAGGTGGCTCAGGCCCAGCAGCAGGTTGGTCTGGCGCTGGCGGAGGCGGTTACGGCGGCGGAGGCAGTGGCGGGGCCGATAGTGATGATGGCGGCGGCGGCGGCGGTGGTAGTACTGGCCCGACCGGAAGCGTTTTTTCGCTTGCTAATAGCGCGGCCGCAATTCAAACCGCAGGTGCAGACGGGTCGATCTCGATAACGGACGCTACCATAACCAGCAGCATTCCCACCCTTACTCAATGGGGGGTAATCATGCTGTCTATCCTGCTAGCTTTGGGTGCAGTTTTTACAGTCTGCCATCAGCGACAGTAAATTTTCTGCTTCAATAGCCCGTCCTTTTTCGGGGCGGGCTTAATTTTTTCAATCGAACTTCCGCTTTGTGTCGTGAGCCAGTAGTCGCAAGCATCCGCTATGCAACAAGCTAATCAACCAACCCGAACGCAATTGGCCAAAGTCCAGTCCCGGGCTGCGTATTAACAGTATGCTATAGCAGCTGTGTGCCAATATGAGATGTTCAATTCATAGGGAATTTCCTTCCAACCTCAACAACGCTTTAGGATGATTGGAAATCTCGCATAGACGAGCGACAATGCTGCTGCGATGACTTAGATGCTATGTTGAAGAATAAGAAAGGCATGATGTGATTCAGGGCAAGATTCTAATTGTTGAGGACGACAAGACTACAAGGTTAATATATCGGGCCATTCTCGATCATGCCGGCTATCAGGTGTGCGAAGCACTTGATTACGATCAGGCTATTGCCCTGATTGATTCTTCCTTTGATCTCGCTTTGGTCGATATCGGCCTCATTGGCGGAAAATCCGGCATCGAAGTATTGAAATTCATCCGACACCACTATCCAGATACCCCAGTGATAATGGTGTCGGCCAGTGACAACAAACGTAGTGCCATTGATTCCTTGCGCGAAGGCGCAGTGGACTATCTTGAAAAGCCCGTAGAGCCGGATGAATTACCGTTTGTCGTTCAGCGCTGGCTGTCCTACCGTTTTCTGAAAAAGGAAAATGTGCGTCTGCAAGATTATCAGGCAATGTATAACGCCATTCAGGAGCGCGAGGCGACGATTAATCAGCTGGCGTACTACGACCAACTCACTGGTCTGCCTAATCGGCGGCTGCTCCTGGATCGACTGCAGCAGATATCGGCATCAAGTATCCGTAGCGGAAGGGAAGGGGCTGTGCTGATGATCGATCTGGACAATTTCAAGACCCTCAATGACACCTTAGGCCACGCTATGGGGGACTTGCTACTGCAACAGGTTGCCGAACGGCTGACGGGTTGCGTTCGAGAAGGCGATACCGTGGCTCGTTTGGGTGGTGACGAATTTGTGGTGCTATTGGAACACCTGAGTGAACAGACTATTGAGGCAGCGGAGCAGGCTGAGGCGGTTGGCGAGAAGATCCTTGATGCTCTGAGACAGACTTATCAGCTCGCCAACCATGAATTTCGAATCACCAGCAGTATCGGTGCAACCGTGTTCGGTAGAGACCGGCAGGAGACGGAGGAACTTCTGAAACAGGCGGACATTGCAATGTATCAGGCCAAGAGGGCCGGTCGCAATGCTCTACGCTTCTTTGACCCCGATATGCAGGACGCCATCAACGTGCGGGCAGCACTCGAAAGTGATTTGCGCAGGGTGCTTGATAACCAGCAATTTCAGTTGTATTACCAAATCCAGATGGATAGTTTGCGTCGTCCATTGGGGGCAGAGGTACTAATTCGATGGATACATCCTGAACGTGGATTGGTGTTTCCACGGCAATTCATTCCGTTGGCAGAGGAAACCGACCTGATCCTGCCCATCGGTCTTTGGGTGCTGGACATGGCTTGCGCCCAGCTTGGAGAATGGCAGCGAGAAGAGCTTACCCGCAATCTCACTTTGTCAGTGAATGTAAGTGCCAAGCAATTACGCCAGGCTGACTTTGTGGCTCAAGTGCAAGCTATTGTGCAACGCCATGGCATCATCCCAGGACTGCTCAAACTGGAACTGACCGAAAGCATGTTCGTGGAAAACGTCGAAGACATCATTCTAATTATGGACGCATTGAAGGGCGTCGGTATCCAGTTCTCGATGGATGACTTCGGCACCGGTTATTCCTCGTTGCAATACCTCAAACACCTGCCACTAGCACAGCTCAAGATTGATCAGTCATTCGTACGCGATATGCACAACGATGCCGGCGACGCCTCGATAGTACAAACTATCATTGCCATGGCAAAGAGCCTAAAACTGGACGTTATTGCCGAAGGGGTGGAGACGGAAGAGCAACGACAACTACTCATGAGCATGGGCTGCAGCAATTACCAAGGATATTTGTTTGGAAGGGCGGTACCAATTGAGCAGTTTGAAGCATTACTGAAACAGTCCTGATCGTGTTGAGGTTGGGCCGAATGGCGAACGATTGCCTCCGGTGAAACCGACTATCCCGAATGTGTCGGGAGCCGTATGTCGCGAAGTTCTGCCATGGCGCAAGCTGAATCGCTAAAGTACGACCGACTGCTTTCCGGCAAACAATATGCCAACATGGCATGCCGGTGTGTGACAGAAGCAGACGGACAGCCAGAATACTTCTAGTCATGCACTGACGTATGATGCACCTCATTTCTCAGTGACTGGTATCAATTGGTAGCAGTTTACAAATTATCCTAATGGAAGGAGTACTTGCATGAAGTTTGTCGGTGCAATCATTATTTTCGCGTTATTTGTGCTGGGTGTGTTTCAGTATGCCAACTGGGAAACCATGACCGCGCCGACCCAATTATCCTTCCTGTTCTTCAACGCAAAAGTTTCGTTCGGTTTGATCATTCTCGGAATCACTCTGGTGTTTGCGGTACTTTTCATAAGTTACATCCTGATATTGCGAACCAGCATGCTGGTGGATGCACATCGTCATGCGCAGCAACTGCAAGCTCAACGCATGTTGGCGGAGAGCGCCGAGACTTCTCGGTTCGATCAACTGCGAGAACGAATAACTGTCGAATTTGCGCAGTTGCAAACAGCGAACCAGAATGCACATGACAAGCTCATGGCCAAGAACGAAGCCATAGAGCAGTCACTGCGAAGGTCTCTTGAGGAAGCCACTAACAGCTTGTCTGCTTCAATGGGTGAAATGGAGGAAAAACTGGATCGAGTCCTCGCGCGCAACGCCGTTTAAGAATAAAGATTTCATGCGACGCCGGAATGAATAGGGAGCAGAATCTGCCCATCAACATTTGTAGGTAAATTGTCGCTTTAGAGAAAATCGAGTATCCGCATTGTCGAAAGTACCTGTTCTGCATTTTGAATAGCAGACCTTCACGAGAAGCAGTAACGTATTCTTTCGAGCGTCCGCGTAGGCCGGAGGCTGTGTGAAAACGCATGTAGGATTGAAAAGCGTGCGTTCATTTTTGGTCGTTCACTTGGGGCTGGAAGATTCGATGATTAAACTGGGCAGGAAACTCTTGTTTTCATGTCTGCATCGCCGCCATTAACCCCGTTACCCCCATTATTTGCATTACTTGTTTCAGGTTATACCCTAAACGTGCAAGCTCATTTCGGTACTGACCCGCCCCAGGGTGCGGGTCAGGAAATGCCTTGCCCCCATCCGGTGTTTGATCGTACCGAAGGGATGCTCGACTGTTTGCCTTCGAATGCGCATGGCTTAGGGCATCAGATCAAGGCGTCTTTGCATCGCTTCCAGATTTGCCTCATGCTCCCACCGGCGGACACGCCGATTATCGCCGGGGGTACACTTATTCTTAATGGGGCGGCGTGGACAATCCGAACTCCAGTAGCGGTTGATCAACTGACCGGCCTCTACACTGGCAAAGCGCCAGCTCAGCCGACTGCCTGCCGGGCACTTGTATTCATCGGCCGCAGGATCGTATACAAAATCCTCTTTATCGAACCGCCCCTCAGCCTTGGCCGATGACGTCATCGGTTTCGATACACAAGGAATGATCCCAGCCTTATCGCAGGCCAGAATCTCATCTCCGTTGAAGTAACCTCTGTCTGCAATCGCGTTGAGTTCAGATGCGTCCATCGCCGCAAGATAACGTCCTATACACTGATCTATTTGTTGTATGCGTTTCTCAAGCTTGGCACGAGTAAAGTTGCGATCGTGGGCGTTCACCGCCTTGAACTTGCTTCCGTCGATTGCCACCATCGCTTGTGTGAACAGGTTCAGGCGACGGCACAGCACAATGAATTCCCGGCAGACGTTACGTATCGCCTCACCGTTGTCGCGACGGAAGTCCGCGATGGTCTTGAAATCAGGAGACAGCTTGCCTGTTAACCATAACAATTCGACATTACGCTGGCATTCTCTTTCAAGACGACGGCTTGACTGGATGCGGTTCAGATAACCATAAACATATAGCTTCAACAGAACCGATGGGTGACACGACGGCCGGCCGGTTGCAGCAGGCTTCATCCCTGCAAAGCCCGGAACCAACAAATCAAGTTCATCGATGAATGCCTCAACTGCACGGACACGATTGTCTTCAGCAATGTAGTCGTCCAGACATCCCGGCAACAACGTGGTTTGAGTACGACTCTCTCCTTCAATGAATCTCTTCATTTCACCCTCGCCATTTACGCCTACACATTCAACGCATGAAAGGGCTTGGCGCGTACACATCAGGAAACGTTTTCACACAGCCTCGCCGATAACCGGGCGGCCACAGTGCCCCACTGACGATCCATTTCCGTCACAAAGCAGAAGTCCAATACTGGCGGGATCAATTTGCCTGAACAATTCCAAAGAACGAATGGCAGGATGATGAATTTCTTGCGCCTGGCCGATGTTGTCATCAAAGCTGAATAGAGCCTGAAGCGGAATACCGTTATCGCTTGCAGCTCGGCGCCATTTTGCGTATCAGGCAGCCAGGTCCCTGTCGCGCGTTTCTTTCATCATGAACACGGCCAGCAGGCTGATCGCTGCAGCAACCGATATATAGCCGCCCACCCAGGCGAGCCCGCCATGCAGCACCAGTTGCTGTGCGATATACGGTGCGAGCGAAGCGCCGAGGATGCCGCCGAGGTTGTAGGCAGCTCCGGCACCGGTATAGCGCACGGCGGTGGGAAACAATTCCGGCAGCAGCGCGCCCATCGGCGCGTAGGTGGCGCCCATCACGAACAGTTCGAGCGAAAGAAAAACGGTGATCAGCAGCGGCGAGCCGCTTTCCATCACCGGCGCGAACAGAAAACCGGAGAGCAGGGCCGCGCCGCCTGCAATCAGCAGCACCGGACGGCGCCCGTAGCGGTCGCCCGCGATTGCGGCCAGCGGCGTGGCAAGCGCCATGAACAGGATCGCGATGCATAGCATGCCAAGGAATTGCGAACGCTGGATTTGCAGCGTGCCGACGCCATAGCTGAGCGTGAACACGGTGATGAGGTAGAACAGTGCATAGCACACCACCATCGACAGCGCGCCGAGGATCAGCGGTTTTGCATGATGCTTCAGCAGTTCCGTCAGCGGCAGCCGCAGCGGCTTATGCTGCGCCAATGCCTGGGCGAACACCGGCGTCTCGGCGAGTTTCAACCGCACATAAAGTCCAATGATAACCAGCACCGCGCTGGCGAGGAACGGTATGCGCCAGCCCCAGGCGCGGAATTGCGCGTCGTCGAGCACGCTGGCCAGCAACATGAAGCCGCCGACTGCGAACAGGTAGCCGACCGAGGGGCCAAGTTGCGGGAACATGCCAAACCAGCCGCGTTTGCCCTGCGGCGCGTATTCCGCCGCGAGCAGCGCGGCGCCGCCCCACTCGCCGCCGAGGCCGATGCCTTGGCCGAAGCGCAGCAGGCACAGCAGCGCGGGTGCTGTCCAGCCGACGGATTCGTAGGTGGGCAGCACGCCGACCAGCATCGTACAAATACCCATCACCAGCAGGGAGGTGACCAGCGTCGCTTTCCTGCCGATCCTGTCGCCGAAGTGCCCGAACAGCAGCGAGCCGAACGGACGCGCAAGGAAGGCCAGGCCGAAGGTGAGGAAGGCGTTGAGCTTCTGCACCGCCGGGTCGTCGTGCGGGAAAAACAGCGGGCCGATCACCATCGCCACCGCGAGGCCGTAGATGTAGAAGTCGTAGAACTCGATGGCGGTGCCGATGAAGCTGGCGACAGCGATGCGTGCGGTGGGGTGCTTTGCAGGAGCCGTCATGGGCGATGACAATCCGGCCGCAATCAGAACGGCAACTGCAGGTCAGGGTTGGCCCCCAGCAGCACGCGGCGGAAATCATCCTGTATCCGCTTCAATGCGGCTGCGTCGTCGGCCTCGAAGCGCAGTACGATCACCGGCGTGGTGTTGGAAGCGCGCATCAGGCCGAATCCGTCCTTATATTCCACGCGCAGTCCGTCGATCGCGATGATGTCGATTGCACTGGTGAATTCCGCTTCCGTGGCGAGGCGGGCTATCAGCGCGTGGTTTTCGCCTTCCCGCAGCTTGATATGCAGTTCCGGCGTGCTTACCGCATCCGGCAGATTGTTCAACACGGCACTCGGGTCGGCCGACTTGCTCAGGATCTCCAGCATGCGTGCGCCGGTGTACAGGCCGTCATCGAAGCCATACCAGCGCTCCTTGAAGAACATGTGGCCGCTCATCTCGCCCGCCAACAGCGCACCGCTTTCCTGCATTTTGGCCTTGACCAGCGAATGGCCGGTCTTCCACAGCAGCGGTCTGCCACCGTGTTCCCGTATCCAGCCAAATAGATTCCGCGTGGATTTCACATCGAATATGATTTCCGCGCCGGGATTGCGTTCCAGCACATCGGCCGCGGCCAGCATCAGTTGACGGTCCGGGTAGATGATCTTCCCGTCCCTGGTGACGATGCCGAGGCGGTCGCCGTCGCCGTCGAAAGCGAGGCCGAGTTCGCTGTCATTGCCCCGCAAAGCGTCCATCAGGTCCTGCAGGTTGTGCGGATCGGACGGGTCGGGGTGGTGGTTGGGAAAGGTGCCGTCCACTTCGCAGAACAGCTCCGTGACCTCGCAGCCCAGCCCGCGATACAGTTTCGCGGCAAAGTCGCCGGCCACGCCGTTGCCACAGTCCACCGTTACTTTCATCGGGCGCGCCAGGCGGATGTCGGACACAATGCGCGCGATGTATGCCGGCGCGATGTCATGTTGCGCGTAGCTGCCGGCGCCGTGCGCGAGCTTGCCGGTCGCGATGCGGTCGTGCAGCGACTGGATCGAGTCGCCGTACAGCGTCTCGCCCGCCAGCACCATCTTCAGGCCATTGTATTCGGGCGGATTGTGGCTGCCGGTGATCATCACGGCGCAGTTCGTGTTGAGCTGGAAGGCGGCGAAATAGGTCATCGGCGTGGCGACTCGGCCCAGGTCGATGACGTTGATGCCGCTGTTCCGGATGCCGCGCGCGAGCGCGTGCGCAAACTCGACGCCGGACAGGCGCCCGTCCCGCCCGATGGCAATCGTGGATTGTCCGCGCGTCCGAGCCTCCGATCCAATGGCGTGGCCGATGGCTTCGACGACTTCTGCAGTCAACGTTCGGCCCACGATACCGCGTATGTCATAGGCTTTGAAAATTTCCTGGGAAGGGATGGTCATGATTTTCTTTGTGCCTCGGGTAGATGTCTTGCGACCAGTTCGGGCGTCAGCTGATTCATGCAATTGAAATGGCCCAGCGGGCATTCGCGCTTGAAACACGGACTGCAGGGCAAGTCGAGCTTGAGGAGCCGGGCTTTTGACGATAATGGCGGCGTGAAGCCCGGACTGCTGGAGCCATACAGTGCAATCATCGGCCGATCCAGGGCAGCGGAGAGGTGCATCAAGCCTGAATCATTGCTGACCACCAAAGCGGCGCAGGATAGCAATGCGACGGCTTCTGCCAAATCGGTCTCGCCGCACAGGTTTTTGCACGCATCATTGCCGAGCGAAACCAGCTTGTTGGCGATTTCCTTGTCCTTCGGCGAACCGATCAGCCACACCTCATAGCCGCGGGCACGCAATTGTTGAGCCAGCTCGGCAAAATAGGCAATCGGCCAGCGCTTGGCCGGGCCGAATTCGGCTCCCGGACAAAGCACCGCAACGAGCTGTTCCTGCGTCAGTCCGAACTTTTGCAATACCTGCTGCCTGTGGCCCGCATCGACCTGCAGGCGCGGCTGCGGGACGGGGCGGCTGATTTCATGGGTGGGCGCTTCGGCGAGTTGCGCGAAGCGCTCCACCATCAGCGGCAGGGCTTTCTTGTCAAGCGCGCGCGCATCGTTGAGCAGGCCGTAGCGCATCTCGCCGATGAATCCCGTGCGCACCGGGATGTCGGCAAAGAAGGGTACCAGCGCGGACTTGAACGAGTTGGGAAGGACGATAGCCTTGTCGTAATTTTCCTCTCGCAATTGCCGGCCAAGGCGGCGGCGCTTGAGCAATTGCAAGGCGCCGTGCGGGAATGGGTTGATGATCACCTGGTGAACCTCGGGCATCAGCTGAAGCAGCGGGGCGGTCCAGGGCGGCGCAAGCACATCGATCTGCGCATTCGTATATCGCTGCCCGAGGCGCATCAGCATGGGCTGCATCAGCATGCAGTCGCCTATCCAGCTTGGCGCGATGACGAGGATTTTTTGCATTCAGCTCTCCGGTCGTCGCATATCAGATGAAGTTTTCAAATACCCAATGAAGGCGTGACGGACGACGGAAGCACAAGGTGCGGAGCGGCGAGGAAGGCGCTGCACCGGGGCTGTGGGCGCAACACTGTGTGTGCGCGGAGTACGGCGTGCTCCTGCTGCCGCATACTGCCAGCTTTGCCGGTTACGTGTCGCAGAGGCGGTTCGCTTGATGGTGAATGAGCATTTTTAGTCATTGAGCAACGCAGTGATGCCGCGCGCAGTAGTTGATCAGTGGTGCGCCTTCGGCAATTCGCCGGTGAACTTGTACAGCGTGCTGCAATAAGGGCAGCGCGCTTCGCCCAGCTTGTCCACCGCGATGAACACTCTGGGATGCGCATTCCACAGGCTCATGTCCGGCGTGGGGCAGTACAGCGGCAGATCGGCTGCAGTGACATCGATGATACGTTGCTTGGTTTCGTGTTCGGTATGCATTGTTCGTTTCCCTAAATTTGATCTGCTAAACCCCGATTCTGCCGAGGGACCCAAAAAGTTTGACATGTGCAGCGGACAATCAGCGCGTTCTATCGAATATTGCCTGACTCGCGTTCCCTCCCCCTTGCAGGGGGAGGGAGCAAAAACCAACCACATGGGGATGCGCACTGTTTTACGTGCTACTAAAGCAGCATGTTAAATGTGTGCCAGCCAGTCGCCATACTTCGTATTCTTGCCGCTCACGATATCGAAGAACAAAGACTGCAGTTTGGCGGTGATCGGACCGCGCGACCCGCTGCCGATGGTGCGTGTATCGAGTTCGCGGATCGGGGTCACTTCAGCCGCTGTGCCGGTGAAGAACACCTCGTCGGCGCAATATACCTCATCGCGCGTGATGCGCTTCTCGATCAGCTCGATACCCAGATCCTTCGCCAGCGTGATGATGGAATCGCGCGTGATGCCTTCCAGGCAGGACGTCAGATCAGGCGTGAACAGCCTGCCCTTCTTCACGATGAAGATGTTCTCGCCCGCGCCTTCCGCCACATAGCCATCCACATCCAGCAGCAGCGCCTCGTCGTAGCCGTCATGCGAAACCTCCTGGTGCGCCAGGATTGAATTGGAATAGGTGCCCACCGATTTGGCGCGGCACATGTTGATGTTCACATGATGGCGGGTGAAGCTGGAGGTCTTCACGCGGATGCCGTTCGCCATGCCGTCTTCACCGAGATAGGCGCCCCACGGCCAGGCCGCGACTGCTAGATGCACACTCAGCGTCGTCGCGGCGATGCCCATCGCTTCCGAACCGTAGAACACGATCGGCCGGATGTAGCAGGAATCCAGCTTGTTGGCGCGCACCACTTCCTTTTGCGCTGCCATCACGGTCTCCTTGTCGAACGGCATTCTCATCTTGAAGATGTGGGCCGAATTGAACAGCCGGTCGGTGTGTTCCTTCAGGCGGAAAATGGCGGGCCCGGCCGTGGTCTGGTAGGCCCGCACGCCCTCGAACACGCCCATGCCATAGTGCAGGGTATGGGTGAGCACATGCGTGGTCGCGTCGCGCCAGGGCACCAGCTTGCCGTCATACCAGATTAAGCCGTCGCGGTCAGCCATGGACATGTTGGTGTTTCCCCGTAAAGAATTGCAAGATTGCGATTTTATCCGTCCGGCGCACTCTGGGCAATCGTATGCAGCAAATCCGCAGATTCAGCGCGGCCCATGGAACCTCTGACTAAATGCCACATGACCGCCCGTACAGCCAGTGCCCTGGAGCGTTGCGACAAAAACAGGTGCTCGCGACGTTGCGCTCTTTGGCATCGTAGAATAACTGCTGCCATCCCCGCCCCCGCTGCTTAGCATCGGGTCATGGCAGCAGGCGGCTGCCCCCGCAATCGGCCGCCTTGCGGTGACGTGTCGCGGCGAGTCCCCTGTTTTTGTCAGCAGCACGGTTCATCCAGGACTTAAACAGAGATTCCCGAGCGCATATAATCCGCACCTGTCAATTTTTCCAAAGTGGATTTCCGTGAAACATTCAGGACTGGCAACCATCGCTCGACTGCAGGAGTTTGACGTGATCGTGGACGTAAGATCCCCCGCCGAATTTGCGGTGGACCATATCCCCGGCGCAATCAATCGCCCGGTGCTGGACGACGCGGAGCGGGAGCGCATTGGCATCCTGTACCAGCATTCGCCGTTCGAGGCGAAAAAGGCCGGTGCGGTGCTGGTCGGCCGCAATATCGCGCGCCACATCGAGGAAAACTGGCTGGGTCAGCCCAGATCATGGCGTCCGCTGATCTATTGCTGGCGCGGCGGACAGCGCAGCAGCGCAATGACTCACATCCTGCGCCAGATCGGGTTTGCGGCCGAGCGGCTGGAGGGCGGCTACAAGAGTTATCGGCATCATGTGCTCGAACAACTGCAGTCGCGGCCGCCGAAATTTTCCTTTCGCGTGATATGCGGCCTGACCGGCAGCGGCAAGAGCCGGCTGCTTGCTGCATTGAAGCAGGCAGGCGCGCAAGTGCTGGACCTGGAGGCCTTGGCACGGCATCGCGGCTCGATACTCGGCGATGTGCCGGACGTACCGCAGCCCTCGCAAAAGGGATTTGACAGCGAGTTGCTGCTTGCGCTTGAGTCATTCGACCCCGCTCGCCCGGTTTACGTCGAATCGGAAAGCAGGAAGATCGGGATATTGAGCGTGCCCGACGCATTGCTGCTGGCCATGCGCGAGGGTGCCTGCCTGCATCTGGATACGCCGCTGGAATTGCGCGTGGCGCTGCTGCGCGAGGACTACGCGCATTTCCAGCGCGAACCGGCATTGCTGGCGGCTAATCTTGACCGCCTGCAGGGCAAGCATGGTGATGATTTGCTGACGCGTTGGCGCGATCTGGGAAAGGCCGCCGCGTGGGACGAACTGGTCGCCGAATTGCTGGAGCGCCATTATGATCCCGCATATGGCAAGTCCATCCGGTGCAATTTCCCGAACTACGATCGCGCGCAGCGTCTGTTGCTTAATGGCCTGACCCAGCAGGATTTCAGCCTGATGGCTGAAGAAGCGCTTGCCATGAAGATGGATTTTGACAACAATGACGGCAGTTCAACGGAGTCAAACTAATGCTCGACCAGGCAGTACCCGATTTTTCCCTGCCCGCCACTGGCGGTGTCGATTTCCAACTCTCCGCCGCACGCGGCAAACCCCTGGTGATCTATTTCTATCCCAAGGACAATACGCCCGGCTGCACCATGGAAAGCCAGAAATTCCGCGACCTGTATGCCGATTTCAAGAAGGCCGGCTGCGAGATCGTAGGCGTATCCCGGGATAGCATCAAATCGCACGAAAATTTCAAAGCCCGCTTCACCCTGCCTTTTGCGCTGCTGTCCGATGCGGATGAAGAAGTCTGCGAGCTGTTCGGCGTCATCAAGCAGAAGAAATTATATGGCAAGGAAGTGCGCGGCATCGAGCGCAGCACTTTTGTGCTGGACAAGCATGGCGTGCTGTGCCGGGCGTGGCGCGGCGTAAAGGTTGACGGCCACGTCGAGGAAGTACTGCAGTTCGTTAAGACTCTCTAAGGAGCACCATGTCCACACGCAAAGCGGCGTCTGCGGCGAGTACTACCAAGCTGTTCGTTCTCGATACCAACGTGCTGATGCATGACCCGACCAGCCTGTTCCGCTTCGAGGAACACGATATTTATTTGCCGATGTTCGTCCTGGAAGAACTGGACAACGGCAAGAAGGGCATGTCGGAAGTGGCGCGCA
The DNA here is from genome assembly GCA_963782385.1 of uncultured beta proteobacterium. Lineage (GTDB taxonomy): Bacteria > Pseudomonadota > Gammaproteobacteria > Burkholderiales > Gallionellaceae > CAVXFS01. The sequence goes on along the minus strand of CAWAJO010000003.1, from coordinate 312,430 downwards.
ACGCGCGCCAGGCCAGCCGCTTCCTCGACGCGATAGTCAGCGAGACCGCGCACAACATCGAGCAGGGCATCCCGTTGCAGACACAGAGCAAGAATGGGGCAAGCGGCCGGCTGTTCCTGCAGACACAGTTCATCACCAACCAATTGCCGGCCAATATGGCGATCGGCAAGGCCGACAATGCCATTCTCGGCGTGGTGATGTTCCTGCAGGAGCAACAGCCCGGCCGCCCGGTGATACTGGTATCGAAAGATATCAACATGCGCATCAAGGCGCGTGCGCTCGGCCTGTCGGCACAGGATTATTTCAATGACAAGGTGCTGGAAGACACCGATCTGCTGTACAGCGGAGTGCTCGCCTTGCCGGAAGATTTCTGGGACAGAAACGGCAAGGACATGAAATCCTGGCAGCAGGGCGGCCACACTTTTTACGGCATCAAGGGTCCGCTGTGCCGGGATCTGCTGGTGAACCAGTTCGTGTATCAGGAAAGCGACGGAGGCAATCCGTTCTACGCGGTGGTCGCCGAACAGGATCACAACACGGCCACGCTGCGCACTCTGACCGATTACACCCACCAGAAAAACGCCATCTGGGGCATCACCGCGCGCAACCGCGAACAGAATTTCGTGCTCAACCTGCTGATGAACCCGGAGATCGACTTCGTCACCCTGCTTGGCCAGGCAGGCACCGGCAAGACCCTGCTGACGCTGGCCGCCGGGTTGATGCAGACATTGGAGAAGAAACTGTACTCCGAGATAATCATCACCCGCGTCACCGTGCCGGTGGGCGAAGACATCGGTTTCCTGCCTGGCACCGAGGAAGAAAAGATGTCGCCATGGATGGGTGCGCTGGACGACAACCTGGACGTGCTCAACAAGTCGGACGACGAGGGCGGCGACTGGGGGCGCGCCGCCACGCGCGACTTGATTCGCAGCCGCATCAAGATCAAGTCGCTGAACTTCATGCGCGGACGCACTTTTCTCAACAAGTACCTGATCATCGACGAGGCGCAGAACCTCACGCCGAAGCAGATGAAGACGCTGATCACGCGCGCCGGTCCCGGCACCAAGGTAGTGTGCCTCGGCAACATCGCGCAGATTGACACGCCCTACCTGACCGAGGGCAGTTCCGGCCTGACCTACGTGGTCGACCGCTTCAAGGGCTGGTCGCACAGCGGCCATGTCACGCTGATGCGCGGCGAACGTTCGCGGCTGGCAGATTACGCGGGCGACGTGCTGTGAGCCCAAACAATCACTTGGGGGCGATATACGCTCCCCCTTGCACCCGCAGGGGGCAGGCCGTGGTTGTCAAGCCGCTGAAGCGGCAACAACCACGCTCCATGGGGAGGGCTGGGGTGGGGGTAGAGACTATGCATGTTCACCGTCCTGCCCCCATCCCAAAGCCCCCTCGCTGCGCTCTCCCCCGCAGCAAGGGGAAGGAAGTGATTGGGCCACATGGACAATCCTGGGTGAGCTTTGAAAAATCAATTGACGAGTTCGAACCAACAAATACGTGCGACATCATGAAGCGATACGAGACTCTTGACCCGTTGCTTTTTCCAGCATGAGCGACGATTCGAAAAAGTCCGATGCCGAATGGCGCAAGGAGCTCACGCCGGAGCAGTATGCGGTGTGCCGCCAGTGCGGCACCGAGCCGCCATTCAGCGGGCTTTACTGGGACTGTCACGACGCCGGCATCTACCGCTGCGTGTGCTGCGGCAGCGCGCTGTTCGACGCGCAAACCAAGTTCGAATCCGGCACCGGCTGGCCCAGCTTCTGGCTGGGTGCGGACGAACAGGCGCTCAAGTTACTGCCGGATGAAAACCACGGCATGGTGCGCATCGAAGTGCGCTGCGCCAGGTGTGATGCGCATCTCGGACATCTGTTCGAGGACGGCCCGGAACCAACCGGGCTGCGCTACTGCATCAACTCCGCCGCACTTACGCTGGACCGACAATAACCAAACCCGCATAGCTCGCCGCGATGAAATTACTTTTCGACCTGTTCCCCGTTATCCTGTTCTTTGCGGCGTTCAAGCTGTTTGGCATCTTTGTCGCCACGGCAACGGCGATCGGCGCAACCGTTATTCAGATAGTATGGTCAAGATGGCGCCACGGCAAGGTTGATTCCATGCTGTGGATCAGCTTCGCCATCATCGCCCTGTTCGGCGGCGCGACACTGCTGCTGCACGACGAGTCTTTCATCAAATGGAAGCCCACCATCCTGTACTGGGTATTCGCGCTGGTGCTGCTGTTCTCCAACATGTTTTTCGGCAAGAACCTGATGCGCGCCATGCTGCATGAGAAGATCGCGCTTCCGGCCAAGGTGTGGGGGCACGTCAATCTGGCGTGGACGCTGTTCTTCGCCGTGCTGGGGGTAACCAATCTCTATGTCGCGTTCAATTATTCGACCGATACCTGGGTGAATTTCAAGCTGTTCGGCGCAACCGGAATGACGTTGTTGTTCGTTCTGCTGCAATCGTTGGCATTGTCCAAATACATTGAAGAGGACAAGGAACAAAACTGATGCTTACCTCGCCTCAATTCCCCGATGGAACTGCCAGCCACTTGGCCAGGCTGTACAGAATCGATAGCCAGGCCGCCGCAGCTGCCGCAAGCGGGACAAGGAAGCGAACATGGCTTCCGCTTCGGGAAGATCCGGCACAGGCAGCAGGCAAAGGTCGATCGAGAAATAACGAGTGCAAAGAGGGGTCCTGATGTTATACGCCATCGTTGGCCTGGACACGCCAGGCAGTCTGGAAAAACGCGGGAAGGCGCGACCGGCGCATGTGGCGCGTTTGCAGGAATTGCAGAGCGAAGGCCGCCTGATCCTGGCCGGCCCATTTCCTGCGGTGGATGCCAAGGATCCCGGCCCCGCCGGTTTCTCCGGCAGCCTGATCGTGGCGGAATTTCCCTCCTTGCCGGATGCGGAATCCTGGGCGCAGGCGGATCCCTATATCGACGCAGGGGTTTATGCGCAGGTTACGGTCAAGCCGTTCGTGAAGACATTCCCGTCATGAAGCTTGAGCAGAAGATTCGCGATCGGCTATCCATATTGCAGCCAACGCTGATCGAACTCGTGGATGAAAGCCATCTGCATGTGGGGCATGCGGGCGCACGCGATGGTGGTGTTCATTGTCAACTCAAGGTCGTCTCGGAACGTTTCAAGGGCAAGTCCGCAATAGAACGGCATCGTATGATATATTCCGCGCTGGGAGAAATGGTGAGGCGGGAAATCCACGCGATAAAAATCAAGGCGTACACGCCAGAAGAATGTTAACCCCAACAATATAAGGACAGAGTTTATGCAGAAATTTTCCAGGTTTGCCGCTATTGCCATGCTGGGTGTGATTGTTGCCAGTCCGGTGTATGCGGAAGATATGCCGGCGAACACGACCGTCAACGGCGTCGTGATACCGCAGGAACGCATCGATGTAAGCGTCAAGGCGGCCATTAGCCAGGGACAGAAGGATACGCCGGAGCTGCGCAAGATGGTACGTGACCGGCTGGTCGATCTTGAGGTGTTGTCGCAGGAAGCGATCAAGAGCGGACTGGACAAGGAAGCCGATGTCCAGCAACAGATGGAGTTCACGCGCGAGAACATATTGGCTGGCGCCCTGATCCAGGGTTATATCAAGAACAATCCTGTCACTGATGATGCGATCAAGCAGGAGTATGACCAGATGAAGGAGGGCCTGGGCAGCAAGGAATACGATGTGCGCCACATCCTGGTGAAAACCGAGGACGAAGCCAAGTCAATCGCAGCCAAGCTGAAGAAAGGCGGAAAAGGCGGGCAGTTCGACACGCTGGCGAAGGAAATGTCGCATGATGCAGGCTCCAAGGATAACGGCGGGGACCTGGGCTGGGTGCCGGTGGGCAACATTTCGGCCACCTATGTGAAGCCGTTTGCCGACGCGGTCATGTCCCTGAAGAAGGGCGAGATCAGCGCGCCGGTGCAGTCCGAGTTTGGTTGGCACATCATCCAGATCAAGGACGAGCGCGACATCAAGTTGCCAACGATGGATGAACTCAAGCCCAAGCTCACGCAGCGCCTGCAGCAGGAAGCCGTAAAGAAGTATATCGCCGACCTGCGCGACAAGGCGAAGATCGAATAAGCGGCCTGCGCCCATGAAACAGGCGGCCCCGGGCCGCCTTTCTTGTTGCCCGGAAATATTCCCAAAAGGAAGTTCGGGAACCACCCGGAACCTGACGAAGCGCTGAACAAGTCCGTTCGCCCTGTGCCTGCCGAAGAGCCGGAAAAATGACTCTTTGCTCTTGCTTCGTCCTCCGTTCATGGTTCGACAGGACTTTCCTGAACTTGTCGAAGAGCTTACCAAAAACGGAGGACTTGTTCAGCGCTTCCCTAGTGCTTTCCGGTGCTGCCGAACCCGCCGCTGCCGCGGTGGCTCATCGGGAATTCATCGACGATGTTGAGCTTCATCTGCATCACCGGCACGATCACCAGTTGCGCCATACGCTCCATCGGCATCAGCGTGAACGGATGATGGCCGCGGTTCCAGATCGACACGAAGATCTGTCCCTGGTAATCGGAATCGATCAGCCCGACCAGATTGCCCAGCACGATGCCGTGCTTGTGGCCCAGTCCGGAGCGCGGCAGGATCATCGCGGCGTAATGCGGGTCGCTCAGATGGATGGCGATGCCACTCGGAACCAGTTCGCATTGTCCCGGCTGGATCAGCATGTTGCCCTCTATGCAGGCGCGCAAATCTATCCCTGCCGAACCGGGCGTGGCGTACGCGGGCGGATGCTCATGCAGGCGCGCGTCGAGAATCTTCACATCCACGGCTTTTTTCATTGCCTTGTCCCTTTCTGCTGATTCGTCATTCCCGCCGAGTGTGGATTAGGCGGCGATAGTACTGTCAAGCTACTGAACTCCTGGATCAAGCCACAGAGAACATGGAGACCGCGGAGAAAAACCATCGTCACCCGAATGCCGGCGACGAACACAGGAGGGGTCCTGCATTCCCTTGGTGATCCCTGTGTTCACTGCGGCTAAATAGTTCTTATGCTGACTGTTTCAACCTTGCGACATGCTGCATCAGTTGCCGAGCCACTGTCAGTTTGTCCGCGCGCGGCAGGACATGCTCGCCGGCAGCGTCGAACAGGACCAGTTCGTTCTCGTTGCTGCCGATGGCCTGTTGTGCCCGGTTGGCGGCAAGCAGCGGAATGTTCTTTGCGCGGCGTTTGGCCAAGGCGTGCGCGCGCAATTTTTCGGTTTCCGCCGCAAAGCCCACGCAGAACGGCGGCTTGGACAGGCTCGCCACGTATTGCAGAATATCCGGGTTGGGAATCAGTTCCAGCGTCAGCGTGCCCGCGCCCTTCTTGATCTTGTGTGTGCTCGGTTGCGCCGCGCGGTAATCCGCCACTGCCGCCACGCCGATGAAGATGTCCGCATCCGCCACGCGCTGCTTGACCGCGTCAAACATCTCCTCTGCGCTGGTGACATCCACCACTTGCGCACCTGGTGGCGTGGGCAGCGCAGTCGGGCCGGAGACCAGCGTCACCTGCGCACCCAGTTCCAGCGCCGCCTGCGCCACCGCATAACCCATCCTGCCGGAGCTGCGGTTGGTGATGCCGCGCACCGCATCAATCGCCTCATAGGTCGGCCCGGCCGTGATCAGGACCTTCGTTCCATCCAGGCGCCGAGCCTGTCCCAATTTCCTTCGAGGGGAGGGAGCCGTGTTCTTTAGGTATGCCAGGATATCCGACGCCAGCGCCTCCGCCTCCAGCATCCTTCCCATGCCTTCCTCGCCGCATGCCTGCATGCCGCTGTCCGGACCGAGCACCTGCACGCCGTCAGTAGCCAGTTGTGCGACGTTGCGCCGGGTCGCCGCATTTGCCCACATCTGCCGGTTCATCGCAGGCGCCACCAGCAACGGACAATCGCGGGCCAGGCACAGCGCGGACAGCAGGTCATCGGCCAGACCCAGCGCCAGCTTGGCGATGAAATCCGCGGTGGCCGGCGCTATCACGATGGCATCGGCGCCGCGGCCGGTGTCGATGTGGGCCATACCATTGTCGGCAGCATCCCACTGGTTGACCAGCGCCGGGCGACCGGTCAGCGCCTGCAGCGTATCCGGCGTGATGAAATGGCACGCCGCGTCGGTCATGACCGCCTGCACCTCGACGCCCTGTTTCATCAACAGGCGCGCCAGCTCCGCCGCCTTGTAAGCGGCAATGCCTCCGGTAATGCCAAGCACGATGCGTTTTGACTGGGCTCGCTGCATAATGCTGCGCATCTTACAAGAAAAATACCGATCGCTGGATTCGTTGTCATTCCCTTGCCGGCCTGCGCGCATATGAAGCCCGTCTGCCCCGCTTTGTTTTGACAGGCAAACCATCCTTGCAGAGACTCCCTGCATCGCCTGCAGTCGCTCCCGTCGCCCAGCCGGAATCCCCTTTTGCATTGACGACGGTTTGTCCCGAGTGATACTTTCCGACCGACGAATTCCTGGTCCATCGATAAATTCCAGGCCAAGCCACAAATTGCCCGGCTGCAGCACGGCCGTGTCGGGGGAAGCGGATACATGAATACCTACCTGCATCCGGAGCGAAATCCAGAGCTGGATCGACAAAGTGATCAGAGCCCGTCATTTCGTTACGCGATATTAGCTCAGCAGCGTTCAGGCAGTAACTGGTTGTGCGCCCGTCTCAGCAATCTGCGGGAATTTGGCATCCCTGCAGAATATCTCAATGGACATTTCAGCCCCGACATTGGCAAACGCCTGTTAGGCAAGGCGGATGGATTTGACTTTGCAACCTACCTGACTGCGGTCGAGAGTGCTCGAGCTTCACCCAGCGGACGTTTCGGCATCAAGATTCAGCCGAATCAGCTCTTTTCGATCGTGAAAGACAATGCGGCAGCGGCAGCCAGGTTCTTGCAGCGCTATGATGCGTTGATTCTGTTGACGCGGCAGGACAAGCTTGCCCAGGCAGTTTCGGGCGCAATCGCCCAGTTGACCGTCAAGTGGCGCACCGACGGTCAGGAACCTGACTTGGCCTCCGTCGACATTGACCAGCTATTCTGCGAACTGGCATCGAAGCTTGCACTGTATGTGATCGAGGACAGCCATGTGCTCTCGATCGCCGAAACCACGCGGCGTCCCTTGCTGCAAATTACCTACGAGCAGTTAAAAGGCGATCCGGATGGCACGCTGGAGCAGGTGGTGCGTTTCCTTGGCCATGAAGGCGGTCTTGCGAGCTTGCCGGTGGAAAATGTGATGAGTGTCCCCACGCCGCCCCCCGGCAAGGTTGCTGCCGAGGTTCGCCAGCGCTTTCTGGATTTCATTGAAGGGCGAAGTCCGGTAGCGTGATCGATACGGTTCGTGAGCACCGCCCCCACGACGTTCGCCCACGGGAAATATCGCCAGGTAGCCAACCTGCCCGAAGTCAACCTGTCTGATTGATCCCGACCGTTAGCGGTGAGCCATGCCAGAATTGGCGCATATCGGCGATTCAATTGGGGGAGGCGGCATGGGAATAAATGACTGGCCTGAAGGCGAGCGCCCCAGGGAGAAATTGCTGCAGCGCGGCGCAGCCTCGTTATCGGATGCCGAACTGCTGGCGATCTTCCTGCGTGTCGGGGTGAAGGGAAAGAGTGCGGTCGACCTGGCGCGCGACCTGCTGCTTCACTTCGGCGGCCTCAACAGCCTGTTCGCCGCAGGCAACAGTGACTTCTGCGAGATTCACGGCATGGGACAGGCCAAGTATGTGCAGTTGCAGGCGGTGCAGGAAATGGCGCGGCGCGCGTTGCATGAAGAGATGCAGGCCGGTGATGCGCTCAATTCGCCGCGCGCGGTACGCGACTATCTGCAACTGCTGCTGCGCGGGCGCGGGCGCGAAGTGTTCATGACGATCTATCTCGATGCACAGCACCGGGTGATCGCGTCCGAGGAACTGTTCCACGGGACACTGACGCAGACCAGCGTGTACCCGCGCGAGGTGGTGAAGCGGGCGCTGCACCATAATGCCGCCGCACTGATCTTTGCGCACAATCATCCTTCCGGCGTGGCCGAACCGAGCCAGTCCGACCGGCTGCTGACCGATGCGCTGAAGCAGTCTCTGTCGCTGGTGGACGTGCGTGTGCTCGATCATTTCATCGTGGCGGGCGCGGGCTGTTTGTCTTTCGCGGAGAGCGGGATGCTGTAGCGCATGGATCTCCTGCGTGGCCCGCGCCGTGTTGTTTTATACTGCAGCGCGATTTCCGACTGCGGACGCAACAGGCACACCAGACATGAAACACATCCAATCCCGCGACAATCCTTTTTTCAGGGAACTGCTCAAGCTGGCCGGATCGGCGCGCCAGCGCACCCGGTCCGCCCGGACCTTGCTGGACGGTGTGCATCTGGTTGCGGCATATCTCGCTGCGGGGCATTTGCCGCAACACGTTCTTCTGAACACGGCAGCCCTGCACAACGACGAAGTTGCCGGCCTGCTGGAACGGATGCCTGGCGTGCCTCGCACACAGTTGGATGACAGCTTGTTTCGGAAACTGAGTGAACTGAAAACACCCCGCGGCATCCTCGCTTTGATCGACGTTCCGCGCCCTGCGGCAAGCCTCGCCGCCGGCAACTTTGCCCTGTTTCTGGAGGACATCCAGGATCCCGGCAATCTCGGTTCGATGCTGCGCTGCGCCGCCGCCGCCGGATGTGATGCCGCGGTTCTGTCCACAGGCTGCGCCGATGCCTGGTCGCCCAAGGTGTTGCGCGCCGGGATGGGCGGGCATTTTGTCATTGCCATCCACCAGTTCGCAGACCTGCGCGCCGAGGCGGAATGTTTTCAGGGCAGGGTGTTTGCGGCAACGCCCGGCGCCGCGGACAGTCTGTACGACTGCAATTTGCGTGGCGCCGTTGCGTTCGCGATCGGCAACGAAGGGGCCGGACTTTCCGCCGATTTGCTTGCGCTGTGCCGGCCGGTTGCGATCCCGATGCCGGGGAACGTTGAATCCTTGAATGCCGCCGCCGCAACCGCTGTCTGTTTGTTCGAAGCAGTCAGGCAGCGGATCATCTAGTCAATCCATCGAGTCTGTCCAGATCGATTCAATTCACGATCGATTCACCGCAATTTGTTCAACAACGCAACGGCAATCAGGACCACGAGCGACGCCAGTGTTATCAGCGTCATCCCGTTTGCAACTTTCTGCTCCGGCGAAAAACTGAACGGGAAGGGCTTGTAGCTCGCGAATGCCCGTGCCGCTTCGAGTTGGGCGACCGTGAAATGGTCTCCGGGCGCACAGCTGTTTTGTGCCGGATAGGTGTAACAAGCGGGATTCTTGATGTTCAGCAGACCATCCTTCTCTTCCAGCACGGGTCCCGGATGCAGTGATTTGACCGGAAAATGTTCCAGCCCGTAACCGAATATCGGATTGAAGCAAGCGAGCTGTGACCCGCCCGTGGCAATCGCATCGTTGCGGTTGTTCGTCATCCAGATCTGGTTGTCGGCAACCAGGTTTGCAGTGATCGTCTGGATGCGAACCTTAGCGGTGCCGGCTGTCGCAGCCTTCCAGGCGTTAATGATGGCATCCGGTCGATAGGGCTGCGCAACGTAGAATTCCCGGTCTTTTGCCGCATTGATCCAGACCAGCGCTGCCAGCGCGGCCAGCAGCATCAAGTTCCTGCTCCTGGTCAACGGCGAAATCCTGTCCAGCAGCAGCGCAGACGCCAGGATCACGAGCGGGATGTAGACCAGAAACCAGCGCATCAGGAAGACGCTCGACTTGATAACGGGAATGTGCTTCAGGAAAGCATTCCAGGCCGGCGTATAGATATTCAGCGAAATGGGCAGCACGAGGACACAGCCCAACAGCACAAGCCACGCCCATCCGGTCATGCCCGGTCGCGGACGCGCTTTGCGCAGGTGGCTGAGCATGACCGCTGTTCCGGCCAGGATGATCAGCAACGGCACCCAGGTGACGCCATACTCCCATTCATGACGCCCAACTGCCCATTGCAGGTTATCCAGCTGCGGCATCACGCGCGTCTCGATATCCGCAGGGGAAATGAACAGCGTGCTGAACAATATCTTCATGGTTTCCCGGATGCTGTCAATGCCTGGCAAACTGTAATCGCTGCGCGGAAAATTGCGCAGGAACAGCAGTGCCGCGGTCAATTTTGCAGCCGACAATCCGCCTGCCACCAGTACGGCGAACAGTGATCGCGGCACAAATCCTGTCGAATCCCCGCGAACCAAACCATGAATCGCCGCAATGCCCAGCACCGCAATTGCGCAGGGCAGCAGCAGATGCACCATGCCGGAATAGGCGCCGTATGCCAGCATGCAGCCGGCTGCAGCACCGTTCAGCATTGTGGCAAATATCTTCTTCCTGGTCGGGCGGAGCAATAGATAGGCCACCCACGGAATCAGCATGACGCCGTGGAAGGCGAAATGCCCGATCATCATGCGATGGATGAAGAATCCGTTGAACATGAACAGCGCGCCGCCGAGCACGGCCGCCTGGCGACCGGAACCAAAACATGCGCGCAGCATCAGGTAGAAACCCCAGAACCCGATCGATGCGAACAACAGCACCGTCGCATAAACGCTGGCAAGAGGATCGGCGAAAAATGTCAGGAATTGCGCGACCGAATAGAACCCGGATTCCGGCGCACCCAGGGCCGGCTGGCCGCCGCAGAACGCCGGAGTGAACCAGAATGGCTCGAATATCCCGTTGCTCCGGAACCAGTAATATCCGTCAAGCAGATCGGGGAGGATGCGCGAATAGTCGTGGCCGAGCGTGCCGTTGCGGGTTGGGAAGAACTGCCGGAAAATGAGGTGGTAGCTGGCAAGCAGGAACAGATAGCTGAAGGGCGCGATCCACCGGCCTTTTTCCGCAACAGCAAGTCTTCTCATGCAATATGTCCTTTGCCGATACGAGTGAACACAATGGCGGATTATGCCGCAAGCCGATGCCAGGCGCGCAGACAGTTGTCAGGTCATGCGGCAGGCGGAACTGACCATCCAAGTTCGCGCGAGCAGGTTGCCGGTTTGCCCAAAATGCAGGGATGCGGGCTTTCAGCTTCGCGTCCGGCGTTTGCCGACAACCGCAGGCTGCGGATACCTTTTGTCATAGGTTCCCGAATTTGACGATGTCGCCATGCCTTGCGATACAGGAGTAGCGGTCGTTTGGGTCGCCCAATTCTCTTTGGTAAAGCCACCATTGACCGCTGTTCGCAACCAGTTTGATCGCGCAGTCTGCATTCTTGAACAGGTCACCGCCTATATCTTTTGGATTTTTGACAACAAAATAATCGTATAGCCATGCCTGGTTCTTGTTCCAGCCAAAATATCCGGGATACCACTCGAATCCCACGGGAACAGGCAGGGTTTCCGGATGCCTATAACGAACCGGGATCTGGACGTCTCGCTGCGAAAAACTGGGATCCACAATTCCGGTGGATTCTGCCTGGTACCAACTCGGGAAATGCATGAATGTGGGCAAGGCAAATACGTTGCTGTAACTGTTGAAAACGAGTGACAACACACGCTTGTCGGGCTGCATTGCCTGAATAATATCCTTGAAGCCTTTCGATTCCTGGTCGAAGGCTGCAAATCGAAAACACAGCGCCACGATCAAGGCGACCGGAAACAAATAGAAAATGCTGCGCAGGATCTTGAAACGGCGCGACATTGCGTTCCTTGCAGGCACCAGGGCAATCAGGAACAAGGGCAAACCGAAGGTTTCGAATCGATTGTAGGTATACGCGCTCCCGAAAATGTAGCCGGGCCCCAACATCATCCACAGTACAAATATTCCAAACATGACAAGCCTGGGTTTCTGGGTCGTGAATCTGGCGCCGAACATGAACGGGAGAAGAAATACAAGTAATCCGGCGCCCACATTGAGCGGCGTTGCCGAGGTGGTTCCGCCGATGATCGACGACAGGAAATATAGCGGCCTCGACCAGCTGAGGGGCCACGGGCCGAACTGATGTAATGGCTCTGCGAAAGACACTCGCATCAACAGCCAGACCACGGCCAAGGGCAATGGGACAAGGAAAGGAAGCACCGCCAGCGATTTCTTCCGCCAGGACAGGGCGCCGTGCAGTGCAATATACAAACAGGCCATCGCGCACCCGAAAGCCGCGATCAATATATGGATGGAAAGCAGCAGCAGTGTAAACAGGCCGAGGAAGATGCCGGTCTTCCAGCCCGGGTTATCTGCGTAGCGGAATACGCAAAGAAGAAACATCAATACGACGGGTACGCCAAAGAAATAATTCAAGAACCCCCATTGGAACGCAAATCCGTAACCCAGCGGCAACGCCAGCCAGTCCCAATCCGGATCACCGCCAAAATGCGCCCTTAAGCTGGAAACGGTCAAAGGAATGCTGATGATGACTATTCCCAACAAGAGCTTTAGCGCAGCAACAATGGGCATGAACTGGCTGAAAGCCCACAGGAAGAAATAACCGCCCAGATAAGGCGTTTTCCAGTCAAACAGGAAAAGGTCAGCAAAGCGGAAATCCGGGGAGAACAGGCGATTGAACAGGCTGATTTGCGCCGCATGCTGCGGGATATCTATCATCGGGGGGTAGGTGGCAAAGAGCAGCGGTGATGCCGACAGAATACAACAAAGCAGGAACGCCAATCGTTCGACCGTTAATCTTTTGTTCGATTGATACAAGAACTCATGCATTGGTTGTACCCATATGCGCCGTGGAAAGAGCGCGATCAGCAATGGATCGGGTGACGCGCCGGTTTGGTGCGGCGAACTCCCCCAGGTCGAGTGGCGGGGTTGCTATACCGGCGCGTCGCCTTTGACCGAAAGGTAGGTATTCAAATGGCCCTGATCAATATCCAAATTGAAGAAACGGTGTTCGCCGAACTACGCCAAATATACTATAGGAAGATTTACGAAACTCAATATGACGCTTTTATAGACGGCCTTTATTGCAGCGTATTTTTCCTCGACGAAGATTCAAAGAATTCACTGCCGGGCGCCCTTTGTGATCAATACGGATCTGACAAGGGCTCTTTGAGCAAGAACGTCGGGGATCCCAAACCCTGCCTTTGGCCGCAGACAAGATGCCAGGCTTTCCATCTGGCGGCAATAGCGTATTGGTGTATTTCAGTTGCGCTGACTGCGCTGTAAAGGCGGAGAAGGTGGAAAAAGCCGGCGGCAGAATTCACAAGAATAAAACGGGTATTGGCCAATATGGGCATATTGCCCTTTTCTTCGACACGGAAGGAACATGATCGGCCTGCACTCCATGCAGTAAATGCGCGCCCAGAGGCCGACTGATCGGTCGGACCTCCGGCGCAAGCATTGATGTTCGCTCGCGGTGGAATAAGGGACATTGGAACCGTTTGGGCCGATCGAGCGTAATCGGCCGTTGGGAGACGGTCACGAATTTGTCGCCTTCCAGACGCTCGCGTATCGCAAATTCTCTACACTGTGGGTCGAAATCCGAACCGCAAAGCCAGCGTGGACAGGCACCTCGGCTATTCCGTGTCGCGTGGCCAATATCGGGCGCGTCACTGATTCTCGCCTGAATATCGACAACATCCCTCAGTCGAACGTGAACTCGTAGAACAGGTCCAGCGCGCTTTCCGTACCGGCCTGCGCCTTGACCGACAAGCGCTTGGTCAAGGTGTAGCTGATCTTGGCCACGTTGGATATCCCCGTCAGTCCCTGCTCGTACGACAGGTAGGCGCGCGAGGACAGGCGCTTGCCCAGCGTGAGCACGCTGGTTTCCAGTCCGCTGCCGCCGGCAAGGACGAGTTCGTCGAGTCCGGCAGCCTGGGCGATCCTGCTTTGCAGCGGGACGGTTTGCCCCTTGCTGAACAATGCGCTGGCGGCGGATTGCAACACGCTGAATTCGGCCCCGCTGGAGGTGTCCAGCCCATGCCCCAACACCAGCCAGGAGAGTTTCTCGCCATCCGGCACCACCGGGTCGGAGGTGAGTCTTACTTGCGGGTCCATGGCGGTTCCGGTGATGGTGACGCCTGCCTCCACGGGCTGGTTCTTGCGCAGGGCCAGAATGTTGAGGCCGGGGTTGTCCATCGGGCCGGAGAAGTTGAGGATGCCGCGGTCTATCGTGAGGCTCTGCCCATAAGCGAAATAGGTCCCCTTCGCCACGCGGATGATGCCGGAAGTGGCGGGCAATTCTCCGGCCTTGCCGGTCATGCTGACGGATCCCTCCAGGCGTGCATCCAGCCCTTCGCCCTTGAAGTAAGTCTGGCTGCCCAGGTCGAAGTCAATGTTGAGGGAAACCCGCGTCGGCTTCTGCACATTATTCTGTTCGCGGCCGAGCACCACCACGTCATCCCCCAGGGTGGGCGCGTCGCCCTTGCCCCATTCGATGCGCGCCTTGTCGGCCAGGAGTTTGGCGGCAACATGGATGCGCCCGTCGCGCAGCGACAGGTTCCCTTTGCCGCTCAGGGTCAGCTGCCGGTCCGGACGGTCCATCGCCAGCAGCTTGTCGGCCTCGAAGCCGATCTGCATGGCGGGCTTGTCCGCTTCCAGCGTGATGCTGCCGTTACCGCTGAGCGTCCCTTCCTTGCCGTGCATCAGCAGTTGCTCGAGGATGAACTGGTTGTCGCGCATGGTTGCGCGCAGGGCGCCATCCTTCAGGTAGACGCCCTGTCCGGGGTAGGAGAATTTGAGCTTGTTCCCGCTGATTTCTCCGCTCAGCTTGGGTTCGCGCTTGCTTCCAAACGCACTGAAGTGAGCTTCGATGGCCCCGTCGATCTCGGTCTTGGTCCCGAGGAAAGGAGATGCCCACGCCACTGACTGCATGCTGGCATCCACGTCGGCAGTGATCCGGCTCTCCGCTGCGATGCCCCAGAGATTGCCTTTGCGTGTCAGCATGCTTTGCGCACTGGCGGCAACGTGCCCCAGTGCCTTTCCATCCATGACCAGTTTGCCGCTGAGCTGGTTATTCACGACCGCGATGTTGCAGGTCAGGCGGTTCAGGCCCATCTGCGTCCTGTATTCGCCCGTCGCCGTCAAGTCGCCCTGGTTGCGCCATAACTCGAAGCTTCCGTTGAGCTTGTCTGCCGCATCGACCTGCCATTTTCCATCCAGCGTCAGCGTGCTTTCGATCTGCTCGGTACGCCCACCCGCAAGATTGAGCACGTCCGCCACGCTCAGCGCCTCTATCCTGCCGCGGCTGGACAGGCTGCCGTCATGCAGCGTCAGTTCATCGATATGCACGACGCCCTGCACCACGCCGAGGTCGGCCCCGGTCAGGGAAAACTGCTTTGCCGCGGCTGTGAAACGGGCCGGTTGCTTCAGCACCACGGCATACCTGCCCTTGTTTTCAAATTGGCGCAGCATGCCAGTCCAGCCTTCCTTGCCCAGCCAGGCGCCGGCGAACACTGCCCGGGCATCGATCGATTTGTTGCGCGCGGAAAGTTCAATCTCATGGTCGCTGCGCCGGCCATGGACAGCGATCGCGGCATGCTCGATCGTCAATCCGCCCGTGCCGGGCTTGCTGCTTTGATATTCGCTCAATTCTGCATTCAGCGTCAGCGCGCCCTCCAATCCGGCGGCAAGCTGGCCATCGGCGGATAGCCTGGCCACGCGCTGCGTTCCGTTCCAGTTGAGGTTTTCCGCGCTCATCGACAGCTGGCCTGCGGGCTGCGACCAGCTGCCCGAGATCTCGCCCCTGGCTTGCAGCTGGCCGCCAAAGCCGGTGCCGAGCGCGTCGATATCCGGCGCGTCCAGTTGCCATTTCAGGCGGTCATCTGCCTTGCCAAATGCCCCCTGCGCGATGAGGCGGTTGGCACCCAGGCTGAGCTTGAGCGCCGTGTCAAAGATGCGCTCGGCCGCAAGTTTCAGGTCGCCTTGTCCGCTCAATGGCAGTCCGCGATAGGTGCTATCGGCGATGGCGACATGCAGCACGGCCTGCCACTGCGGCAACAGGTGGCCGGTGGCGGAAAATTTCGCATTCATCGCGGCGGCAGGGTAGTCGCCGAAGTTCTTCGGGTTGAAGTTGCTGAGGTAACCCTGCGCCTGGAAGTCGCGGTTCTTGCCCAGCGGCAGGGTGCCGGTGAAAGCGAGCTCGCCGCCGGCAGAGCGGATGCGCGCCTGCTTGATCTCCACTGCGGCATCGCGTTGCGCGGCGTCCAGGTCGATCCGGTAGTTGTGTTGTGCCAGAGATGCCCGCACCGATTGCGCGTCACTGCCCAGCCCGAGGTGCAGGTTGCCGGCCAGCCGGGTTGCATTGAGTTTGCTGTGCATGCCGCGCAGGTTGAACGTGGTGGTAGACAGGTCAAGGTGCAGATGCTTTTGCTGCAGTGCACCGGAACCGGAAAATCTTCCGGCTTCACCCATGTCCAGTTGCAGGTCGCGCAGCGCCAGCGTCTCGAATCCGCCCTCGAATGTGCTGCTCAATGTGCGCAGCGGCAGGCGCGACTGGTCCAGGGTGCCGGGAGTCAGGTTGAAGATCTTCAGCGTCCCCTGAAAGTTGCCCGCCGGGGCGGCATGCATTTGCGCATCCAGCGTCAGGTCGGCTTGCGGAGAATTGGCTGCATAACGCTGCGGGTCGAGGTGCTCGGCATGCAACGTGACCTGCTGGATCAGTGATTTTTCAAATGGTGTCAACGCCACCTGCACGCGCCCATCCGTCTTCTCTACGCTGACATCGGCAGCCAGGGCGATTGCGGCCAGGTTGCCGCCGATCACGGTAGCGGCCGAGTAATGCGGCGTCGTGACAGCGAGCGTCCCATCCAGCGCAAACGGCGCTGAAGCCGGCAGCGTGAGCGTCGCATCCGCCTTGCCCCAGTCGCCCTTCACGCTGGATGAAAAATGATATTTGCCGTCCAGGTTGTCGAGGCTGGCCTGGAGCGAACCGAGTTCATGTTTTTCGCCGCTGTACTGCACGGTCAGTCGCGCTATCCGTGCGGCCGGGATATCCACAAGCACCGGCAGGCTCAGCGATTGCGGCGCCTGCCAGGGCTCGGGATCGACCTTGATGACGTCGACGTCTAGCTGCTGCACCTGCAGCTTGCTGATGCGCAACTGCCGGTGCAGCAGCAGCCCGCGCAGCGACCAATCCAGTTCCAGTTGCTGCGCTTCGATGGTCTGGAATTCGTTGCCGTAACTGACGCGGTCGATGCGCAGCGAACCATACAGCGAGCCATGCATGCCGGTGACGACCAGCTTGCCGGCGCTCGCGTTCACGGCACGCTCGACCAGTGTGCGCAACATGAATTCCGAACCGGTGACCCAGAGCAAACCGCCGACAGCGCATATGAACAGCAGCAGGCTGATCGCGGCAACCCTGCCCGCTTTGCCGGAAATGAGACGCTGCGTCAAAATGCGATCCCCACCGAAAAATGCAGGCGCGTCTTCTTGACATTGCGCCCATAGGCCAAGTCCAGGTTGAGCGGGCCGACCGGGCTTTTCCAGCGCAGCCCGGTTCCATAGCCACGCACCAGCTTGAAAGTCTGCGGGTCATCCGCTGCGTCGCCGGTATCGTAGAACACGGCCATTCCCCAGCGCGGGCTGAGCCACTGCACATATTCCGCGCTGCCCACGCCGAGGTAACGCCCGCCCAGCACAGCGCCATCCACGTCCACACCCAGACTCTGGTAGGCGTAGCCGCGCACCGACTGGTCGCCACCCGTGCGGAACATGAAATCCGACGGCACGCCCTCACGACTTTGCGCCGTTACCGCGCCCGCTTCGCCGCGCAGGATCAGGTTGCCGGTTTTCGACAGCGGATAGAAATACACCAGCTTGGCATAGCTGCGCACGAAATCGGTGGTCGACAACAGTGCCTTGGCGGCGCCGCCGAGCTGGGCGGAGAACATCAGTCCGCGGGTGGGGTAAAGCGAATTATCGACACTGCGCCGCGTCCAGGTGTAATTGAGCGAGAGCGCTTTTTGCTGCAGGCTGGAGATGCCTGCGGTACTCAATTCCTCGGTCTGGAACTGGATCTCCAGCGCAGTCTCGATCTTGCCGGTCAGGCGCGAACGTTTCGCGCCTACTCCGTATTTGGTGGTTACCACGCCCTCAATGTCGTCGCGGCCGGTGAAAATGTTCGCGCTGTCCAGATAGCCGAGGGGCGTGGGCGGGACCTGTATCTGCCCGCTCAACTGCTTCGATTTGGATTCCAGCTTGAGCAGGCTGGACAGGCGCCATGCGCGATCCATGATATTCAGGTTCTGATATTCGAGCTGGCCTCGTGCGCCGGTATTGGTGCTGGCACCCAGACCCAGCCCGATTTTTTTTGACGGTTTCTCCACCAGGTCCACCTGCACCGGCACCTCGTTCGGTGTGGCGGGATCGGTTTTGATATTGACCAGCACACTGGAAAAATAGGGGGTGTTCTGCAGCTGTGTCTGAAAATCGAGCAGCCTGGACTGGGAATAATCGGAACCCGGCACGATCGGATTCAGCCGCTCGACGATAGTGTCCGGATAGCGTTGCAATCCGCTCATCTGCAAACCGCCGAAGGTAAAGGCGGGACCGCTGTCGAGCACGACGGATAGATCAGCCTCCCTGGTATCCGGGTTGATCGTGGCCTGGCTGGACTCGATCGTGGCGGTGGGGTATCGCTGGATCAGCAGATCCGTGAGCGCCGCGCGTTTCGCGTCTTCCCAGGCGGCCTGTCTGAATATCATGCCCGGCTGCAACGGCAACTGCTTGCGGATTTTCTGCAGTCGGGCGTCATTTTCCGGCGACCCGTCGAGGAACGCGCCGATCACGATCAGGTTGAAACTGGATACCAGCACCGGCTTGCCCGGGTCGATGTCGAATCGCGCCACCCACTTGCCTGGCTGCTTGTCGATCGTGGAAGTGATCTGCGGCGAAAAATAGCCTTCTGTCGCCAGCAGTTCGCGAATGCTGTCCGGCGTTTTGCCGAGTACCTGCCTGAGGTGATCGCTGTCCATGTGCGGATCGTTGCGCCATCTGCTGATGTCCAGGTTGTCTTCCAGCAGCTGCCGGTATTCCTGCGGCACGTTCAATACCACATCGTAGATTTGTTGTTGCGCAAGTATCGAGGCATGAAAAAGACACAAGCAAGCGCCGATTGTACGGGTCACCAGTGAACGGAAGCAAAATTTGAGCATGGGTCTGGCGCCGCCGGTTGAACAGGCTGTGAATGAAGTTCTCTGGATCACAAGTATGCAGTCAATATCACGGACGCGCCCTGCTTTGTTGCGCGCGACAAGGGATGGGCGTCGAACAGCCAAAATATGCCCGGCGACGCAAGGGCGCCCGTGCGGCGGGGTTCCCTGATCTGCTCGCTGCTCGCTGTCGCCACCTTGGTTCGTGCTGCAGGGCAAATTCAAGACGCGCTCTTGGTTGACAATGATTTCGTGCCAAGTTCCAGCAGGTGCCGTACATGATCGCGTTCCTCCAGCAATTCCCGATGGCTTTCCAGCATGTGATTGCGGCCCAGTTCGCTGATCGGCAACCCCTGTACGATGTGATAGTGGCCGTTGCGGCAAGTGACCGGAAAGCCGAACACTACACCCTCCGGGATGCCGTAGCTGCCGTCCGACGGTACGCTCATGGTGACCCAGTCATTGTGATGCGAATGCAGCAGCCAGTCGTGGATGTGGGCGATGGCGGCGTTTGCGGCGCTGGCGGCACTGGACAGGCCGCGTGATTCGATCACTGCGGTTCCGCGCTTCTGCACGATGGGGATGAATTCATTCTCGATCCATGACGGGTCCCGCAGCATGCCCAGCACCTTGCTTCCGCGTATTTCGGCGTGCGACAGGTCTGGATATTGCGTACCGGAATGGTTGCCCCAGACCACCATTTTCTTGATGTCGCGTACCGGCTGGAACAACTTCAGCGCCACCTGCGCAATGGCGCGGTTGTGGTCCAGGCGCATCATCGCGCTGAAATTCCTCGGGTCGAGATCAGGTGCATTCTTCATCGCGATCAGCGCGTTGGTGTTGGCCGGATTGCCGACCACCAGCACCTTGACATGGCGCGCGGCAACTTCGTTCAGTATCCGACCCTGGCCGGAAAAGATCGTGCCGTTGGCATCAAGCAGGTCCTTGCGCTCCATGTCCTTGCTGCGCGGCCGTGCGCCGACCAGCATCGCCACCTCGGCATCGCGGAAGGCGATCCACGGGTCGTCGGTGGCGATGACCTGTTGCAGCATGGGGAATACGCAGTCTTCCAGTTCCATGGCGACGCCGCGCAGCACTTTCTGTGATTGGGGTATGTCGAGCAGTTGCAGAATGACGGGCTGTTCGCGGCCCAGCATGTCTCCGTTGGCGATACGGAACAGCATACTGTAGCCAATCTGCCCGGCGGCTCCCGTGATGGCGATGCGGATGGGGGCTTTCATGTGTGCACCTCCAAAAAATCAGATATTGGTTGCGGCATAACCTGAAGGTTAGCCTCACAGCAACTTCGTTGTATCCCAACTGTTGGGCAGCGGAACAAATCCAGTTCCGGCCAACCTCAAAGTTACCGATCGCTGAAACTGCATATTGGCGCCGAGACACCAACCCTGTGCGGCGCCGCGAAGCGGGGTAAACAGGCATTGCGCGCAGCGCAAGCGCGCATATCTTCTCACGCCCCGCATTTGGGCCAATTCCGAATTTCTGGAAACGCCCGTTGCCTGCTCCTGCCTGATGGGTGGGTGACATTCTGCCAGCGTTCGGTGTACAGGCAAAGGGTGTTAACATGGCGTACTGTTTTGTGTGTTCATCATGCAATGAACAAAAATCGCCCCAGAAATCTGGATTTGCGCAGGATCAGGCTGCCGTTGCCCGGTTTTGTTTCGATTCTGCACCGCATCAGCGGCGCGCTGCTGTTCCTGACATTGCCACTGCTGCTGTGGACGCTGCAATACAGCCTGCGCTCGATAGAGACCTTCACCATGCTGTCCTGGATGTTCCGGCATCCGGCCAGCAAGATATTCTGGGTCATCATGTTGTGGGCGTTCCTGCATCACCTGTGCGCGGGGATTCGCTATCTGGCGATAGACATGGATCGCGGCGTCGCACTGACGCAGGCGCGCAACAGCAGCAAGTGGGTGCTGATCGTGAGCCTGGCATTGACGTTCGTGCTGGGAGTGCGGCTATGGTAGACCGCATCGTCACCGGCGCACATTACGGCTTGCGCAGCTGGCTGGTGCAGCGCGCCAGTGCCGTGGTGATGGCACTCTATACCCTGTTCATCGCAGCCTGGCTGGTGCTTCATCCCGTGCCGGATTACAACGCGTGGACCGCACTTTTTTCCAGCAATGTGGTGCGCTCGCTTACGCTGCTGATGTTGTTGGCACTGTTTAGCCATGCCTGGGTCGGCGTGCGCGACATCGTGATGGACTATGTGAAAGCAGCGGCGGTGCGGCTGGTGATCCATGTACTGGTGATACTTGTGCTGATGCTGTATGCGATCTGGTCGGTGCAGATACTTTGGGGCATGTGAGCCTGGTCCGGACACCGAAGTCGAATGACGTTTATCAAGAGAAAATATTGCCACCGAGGACACACAGAGCACCGAGAGAACCTATCCATCGCTTTTGCCTGTCTCTGTGCTCTCTGCGTCCTCCGTGGCTCAAGAATTTGATGTTTTTGTTTCTGGTTCAAGGTCAATCATGACAGTTGCTAAACGAACTTTCGACGTGGTGATCGTCGGCGCCGGCGGCGCGGGGATGCGCGCGGCGCTGGCTTTGTCCGAGGCGGGACTGAAGGTGGCTGTGCTGTCGAAGGTGTTCCCGACGCGCTCGCACACCGTTGCGGCGCAGGGCGGCATTGCGGCGTCGCTGGGCAATGTCAGCGAAGATAACTGGCACTGGCACATGTACGACACGGTGAAGGGCTCGGACTATCTCGGCGATCAGGACGCGATCGAATTCATGTGCCGCGCCGCGCCGGAGGTGGTGTACGAACTCGAGCACTACGGCATGCCATTCGACCGCCTCGACAACGGCAAGATCTACCAGCGCCCATTCGGCGGCCACATGCAGGATTACGGCAAGACACCGGTGCAGCGCGCCTGTGCCGCCGCCGACCGCACCGGCCATGCGCTGTTGCATACCCTGTACCAGCAGAACGTGCGGGCCAACACGCATTTTTTCATCGAATGGATGGCGCTGGACCTGATCCGCGACGAGGACGGCGATGTACTCGGCGTGGTCGCGATGGAGATCGAGACCAGCGAAGTGATGCTGCTGCAGGCGCGCGCCACGCTGTTCGCCACCGGCGGCGCGGGGCGCATCTTCCAGGCCAGCACCAACGCCTACATCAACACCGGCGACGGCCTTGGCATGGCGGCGCGAGCGGGCATCCCGCTGCAGGACATGGAGTTCTTCCAGTTCCATCCGACCGGCGTGTATGGCGCGGGCGTGCTGATCTCGGAAGGCGTGCGCGGCGAGGGAGGCTATCTGGTCAACAGTGACGGCGAGCGCTTCATGACCAAATATGCGCCGACCACGCTGGACCTCGCCAGCCGCGATGTGGTGTCGCGCGCGATCGCCACCGAAATCAAGCAGGGGCGAGGCTGCGGGCCGCTTGGCGACCATGTGCTGCTGAATGTCGATCATATCGGCGAGGACATCATCCGCCAGCGCCTGCCCGGCATCCGCGACATTTCCATCAAGTTCGCCCATGTTGACCCGATTGAAGCGCCGATCCCGGTGGTGCCGACCGCGCATTACATGATGGGAGGTATTCCCGCCAACTATCACGGACAGGTGGTCGCGCCGTACCACACCGGACCGGAAGAAGTGGTGCAGGGTTTTTATGCGGTCGGCGAGTGTGCCTGCGTGTCGGTGCATGGTGCGAATCGCCTGGGCTGCAATTCTCTGCTGGACCTGCTGGTGTTCGGTCGCGAAACGGCGCGGCAGATCATCGAAGACCTGGAGCGCAACCCGCATCCCAAGCCATTGCCGGCCGATGCGGCAGAGCGTTCGCTGGCGCGCCTGGTGCGCCTGGAATCGCAGCAGGATGGCGAGAGCGTGGCTGAAGTGGGCGCCGCAATGCGCCAGGTGATGCAGGCACACTGCGGCGTGTTCCGCTTTCGCGACCTGCTCGCCGAGGGGGTGGCAAGGATACGCGAGGTGGCGGATCGGGCAGCACGCACGGCGATCAAGGACCACAGCAAGGTATTCAATACGGCGCGCGTGGAAGCGCTGGAGCTGGATAATCTGGTCGAGGTGGCCGCGGCCACCATGCATGCCGCCGCCGGGCGCGAAGAAAGCCGCGGAGCCCATGCGCGCGACGATTTCCAGCAGCGCGACGATGACCACTGGCTCAAGCACTCACTGTATTTCAGCGCCGGCCACAGGCTGGATTACAAGCCGGTACGGCTGAAACCACTGACGGTGGAGACTTTCCCGCTGAAAGTGCGGGTTTACTAACCGGTGTAAACTCTGCCTTTTCGCCGTTTCGCGCCTTGATCTGCCTTCGCTCGCGACGTTTTCCATGCTCCTGTAAGGGGAGAATATGAAATTTAGAATTTATCGCTACAACCCGGAAACCGATGACCTGCCCTATATGCAGGACTATGAACTCGAAGTGCAGACCGGGAATGCAACCCAGGGAAAAATGCTGCTTGATGCGCTGCTGCGCATCAAGGAGCAGGACGACAGCCTGAGCCTGCGCAAGTCCTGCCGCGAGGGCGTGTGCGGCTCGGATGCGATGAACATCAATGGGCGCAACGGGCTGGCCTGCATCACGCCGCTGGTCGGATTGAAGCAGCCGGTCGAGATTAGGCCGCTGCCGGGCCTGCCGGTGATCCGCGACCTGATCGTGGACATGGCGCAATTCTTCAAGCAGTATCATTCGATCAAGCCTTATCTGGTCAATAACGACCCGCCGCCGGAAACGGAAAGGCTGCAATCGCCCGCGCAGCGCGCGCAATTGAACGGCTTGTACGAGTGCATACTGTGCGCTTGCTGCTCGACGGCCTGCCCGTCGTTCTGGTGGAACCCGGACAAGTTCGTCGGCCCGGCCGGGCTGCTGCAGGCTTACCGCTTTATTGCGGACACGCGCGACCAGGCTACCGCCGAACGCCTGGACAACCTGGAAGATCCCTACCGCCTGTTCCGCTGCCACACCATCATGAACTGCGTCGACGTGTGCCCGAAGGAATTGAATCCCACCGAAGCGATCGGGAAGATCAAGAATCTGATGGTGAAGCGGTCGGTATGAGGAGTCAGGAATCAGGCATCAGGAGTCAGGAGTCAGAGGAAGCCATGCTGAGCCAAACAATCCAGAATCCGGAATCCGGAATCCTGAATTCTGAGACAGCACGTCGTTTGCGCTGGCGCTGCAGGCGCGGCATGCTGGAACTGGATATCGTTTTGGGGCGTTTTGTGGGGACGCACTATGCAGACCTGGATGCATCGCAACGTGTGGCTTTTGAAGCGCTGCTGGATATGCCGGATACGACACTCTGGGATATGATTACAGGCAGGGAATCATTGCAGCAAAGTGAATTCAAATCGCTGCTTGAGATGATAAATGCCGCCTGAACCGGGAATCGAGGACGATGGGAGGAATATGGAAAGCAAGCGCAAAGCAACGTTGACACTGGACGATGGCCGCAGCATCGAGCTGCCGATCCTGTCCGGCACCCTGGGGCAGGACGTGATCGACATCCGCACTCTGGGCAAGCTGGACATGTTCACATATGACCCGGGCTTCCTTTCCACGGCGAGCTGTTCGTCCGAAATCACCTATATCGATGGTGAAGCCGGGCTGCTGTATTATCGCGGCTACCCGATCGAGCAGCTGGCCGAGCAGTCCGATTTTCTCGAGGTATGCTTTCTGCTGCTGAACGGCGAATTGCCGAACGCGGAGCAGAAGATCGAGTTCAACCGGAAAGTCACCATGCATACCATGCTGCATGACCAGCTGGCGCGTTTTTATAACGGCTTCCGCCGCGACGCGCATCCGATGGCGGTAATGGTCGGCGTGGTCGGCGCGCTTTCCGCGTTCTACCACGACTCGATCGACATCAACAATCCCGAGCATCGGGAAATCTCGGCCCTGCGCATGATCGCCAAGGTGCCGACGATTGCGGCGATGGCCTACAAGTACAACACCGGCGAGCCGTTCATGTACCCGAAGAACGCGTTCAGCTACGTGGAGAATTTCATGTACATGACGTTCGGCACGCCGTGCGAGGACTACTTGCCGAATCCGGTGCTGGTGCGCGCGCTGGAGCGCATTTTCATCCTGCACGCCGATCATGAGCAGAATGCTTCCACCTCCACCGTGCGCCTGGCCGGATCGAGTGGCGCCAATCCCTACGCCTGCGTGTCTTCCGGTATCGCCGCGCTGTGGGGCCCGGCGCACGGCGGCGCGAACGAGGCGGTGCTGAAGATGCTGGAGGAGATCGGCGACATCTCGCGCGTGGGCGATTTCATCAGCGGCGTGAAGGACAAGAAATACCGCCTGATGGGATTCGGCCACCGTGTGTACAAGAACATGGACCCGCGCGCGTCAGTGATGCGCACCACCTGCTACGAGGTGCTCAAGGAATTGAAGCTGGAGAATGACAAGCTGTTCCAGATGGCGCTGGCGCTGGAGCAGATCGCGCTCAAGGATGAATACTTCATCGAGCGCAAGCTGTATCCCAACGTGGATTTCTATTCCGGCATCGTGCTGCGCGCGCTGGGAGTCCCAACCAACATGTTCACAGTGTTCTTCGCGCTGGCGCGCACCATAGGCTGGATCTCGCAGTATAACGAGATGATTGCGGACGCTGAACGCAAGATCGGCCGTCCGCGCCAGTTGTACCAGGGGGCAACCAAGCGCGACTATGTGCCTGTCGCCGACCGCTGATCCGCTGAACTGGTTCTCCGAATTGTCAAATGGGCAGTATTAAGAAACCTTCGGTCTTGCCCGGCGCAAGCTGGCTGGAGCACATTATGGCCACACAAGACACAAACTACATGCAGGCCATGCGCGACACATCCATGCTGTACGGGATGAACGATGTGTTCGTTGAAGGATTGTACGAGGACTATCTCGCCAATCCGTCGTCGGTGGCCGAGAGTTGGCGCGTATATTTCGACGGATTGCAGGCCGCGCAGGGCGTTGCGCAAGAGACAGCGCACACGCCGATCCGGCGCACTTTCGCGGCGCTGCCCAAACACACCGCCGCTCCGGCTGCAGCGCAGGACGCAATGTTTCGCAAACAGGTGTCCGTGCTGCAGCTTATCAACGCGCATCGTTTCCTGGGCGTGCGCGTTGCCAACCTCGACCCGCTGAACCGCCACGCCAAACCCAAAGTGCCGGAACTTGATCCGGACTATTACGGCCTCTCGGAAGCGGACATGCATACAACATTCGAGACCGGTTCGCTGGTCGCAGCGCAGCGCATGACGCTGCGCGAGATACTGGAAATGCTGCGCCAGACATATTGCGGCAGCATCGGGGCCGAATACATGTACATCAGCGACGTCGCACAGAAACGCTGGATTCAGCAACGCCTGGAAGGCGTACGCGGCGTGCCGACTTATCCGGACAGCATGAAGCGGCGCATACTGGAACGCTTGACGGCCGCCGAGACGCTGGAGCGTTACCTGCACACAAAATACGTCGGCCAGAAGCGATTCTCGCTCGAAGGCGGCGAGACGCTGATTCCATTGCTGGATCATCTGCTGCAGCGTGCGGGCAAGCACGGCGTGAAAGAAACGGTGATCGGCATGGCGCATCGCGGCCGCCTTAACGTGCTGGTCAACATCCTCGGCAAACTGCCGTCGATGCTGTTTGCCGAGTTCGAGGATGTGCACAGCAGCAAACTGTCTTCGGGCGACGTGAAATATCACAATGGATTTTCCTCGGACATTGCGGTGCCGGGCGGGGCAATGCACGTCGTACTGGCATTCAATCCGTCGCATCTGGAAATCGTCAACCCGGTAGTGCAAGGTTCGGTGCGCGCGCGCCAGCACCGCTGCGGCGACTTCACCGGCAACCGGATACTGCCCGTGCTGCTGCACGGCGATGCGGCGTTCTCCGGGCAGGGCGTGGTAATGGAAACGCTTAACCTGTCGCAGACACGCGGTTACCGCACCGGCGGCACGGTGCACATCATCGTCAACAACCAGATCGGGTTCACCACTTCGGATGCGCGTGACACGCGCTCGTCATTGTATTGCAGCGATGTGGCGAAGATGGTGGAGGCGCCGATCTTTCACGTCAACGCGGACGATCCGGAAGCGGTGCTGCTGGTCACGGAAATCGCGCTGGATTACCGCATGGCCTATCACCGCGATGTGGTGATAGACCTGGTATGTTTCCGCAAGCTGGGGCACAACGAGCAGGACGAGCCGATGGTCACCCAGCCGTTCATGTACCGCTACGTCAATCAGCATCCGGGGTCGCGCGCGCTGTATGCCAGGCATCTGGCGGATGCAGGCCTGGTCAAGGCGGATGCGCCGGAGGCGATGATCGCCGCTTACCGGCGCATGATGGACGAGGGCATCAGCCCGGTGAAGATGGCCAAGGTGGACGCCGGGATCGGACATGCCGCACTTTGGGCCAGATACAACGCCGATGTGCCCTGGAATTTACCGGTCAATACTGCAGTGCCGTACGAGCGCCTGCAGTTTCTCGCCGAACGGCTGACCACCATCCCTTCCGGCTTCACGCTGCATCCGCGCGTTGAAAAGATCATCGCGGACCGGCGCGCCATGGGCCGCGGTGAACTGGCGCTGGATTGGGGCATGGCGGAAAACCTGGCTTATGCCACGCTGCTTACGGAAGGTTACCCGGTGCGCCTGTCCGGGCAGGATTCCGCTCGGGGCACCTTCTTCCATCGCCATGCCGTGCTGCATGACCAGAATCGAGTGAAATGGAAGGAGGGCAGGTATCTGCCGCTGCGCAACCTGGAAGCCGGGCAGGCGAACGTGGTGATGATCGATTCCATCCTGTCCGAGGAGGCGGTGCTGGCTTATGAATACGGCTATGCGACAGCCGAGCCCGAATCGCTGGTGATCTGGGAAGCGCAATTCGGCGATTTCGCCAACGGTGCGCAGGTGGTGATCGACCAGTTCATCGCCTCGGGTGAGGCCAAGTGGGGACGGTTGTGCGGGCTGGTGATGCTGCTGCCGCACGGCTATGAGGGGCAAGGCGCGGAGCACTCCTCCGGCCGCATCGAACGCTATCTGCAGCTGTGCGCCGATTACAACATCCAGGTGTGCATTCCGTCGACGCCGGCTCAGATGTTCCACCTGCTGCGCCGCCAGATGCTGCGGCCTCTGCGCAAACCGCTGATCGTATTCACGCCCAAGAGTCTTCTGCGCAGCAAGGATGCCGCCTCACCCCTGACATTGCTGGCGCAAGGATCGTTTCAACCGATACTGAACGAAACGGACGAACTGGATAACACCGGGGTCAAGCGCATCATCTTTTGCAGCGGAAAGATCTATTACGAACTGCATGCGTCACGGCGTGAGCGCGGCATACAGGACATGGCCATCGTTCGACTGGAGCAGTTGTACCCGTTTCCGCACGACGCATTCGCCGCGCAGATCGCCGCCTACCCGAATGCCGGTGAAGTGGTGTGGTGCCAGGAAGCACCGGGCAACCAGGGCGCATGGCACCGCATCCAGCACTACCTGCTGCGCCACATGCGTCCCGGCATGAAGCTCGGTTACGCCTTGCGCGCTTCGGCCGCCGCGCCGGCGGTGGGTTATCTCGCGCTGCATTATGAGCAGCAGAAGGCAGTGATCGACGCCGCATTCCGTCCCGATCTGGATATCAAGAACAATCCCAGGAGCAAGAAACCATGAACATCGACATCAAGGTACCGCAACTCTCCGAATCGGTTACCGAGGCCACGCTGCTGACCTGGCACAAGCAGGTGGGCGACGCGGTGGCGGAGGGTGAGAGCCTGATCGATGTCGAGACCGACAAGGTGGTGCTGGAGTTGCCCGCGCCCAAGGCCGGCGTTCTGGCCAGGATCATCAAGCCGGGCGGCGAGAAGGTTGTCAGCAATGAAGTAATTGCCGTGCTGGATACCGAGGCGGTGCCGAAGGCGGCGCCGGGCCCCCGTGCGCAAGGGTCCGCGGGAATCGGCGGGAAACCCGCCGCCCCGGCCCTTGCGCGTGCGCAGGCAGCGGGAGAAGCGGAAAGGAATCGGCCCGCCGCAGTGTCTCCCTCGGCGCGCAAACTGGCGCGTGAGCATGATGTCGAAGCCAGCCGCTTGCAGGGCAGCGGGCGGCATGGCCTGGTGACCCGGGACGATGTGCTGGCGGCGGCGGAAAAGCAACCGGGCGCGGAACCGCGGCACCCGGAAAGCGGCGGCCGCATCGAACAGCGTGTGCCGATGACGCGCATCCGCCAGCGCATCGCCGAGCGCCTGCTGCAATCGCAGCACAATGCCGCGATCCTCACCACTTTCAATGAAGTGAACATGCAGCCGGTTATCGACCTGCGCAACCGGTACAAGGAAGCGTTCGAGCAGAAGCATGGCATCAAGCTCGGCTTCACTTCCTTCTTCGTCAATGCGGCCGTGCACGCCCTGCAGCAATTTCCGGTGGTGAACGCCTCGGTGGATGGCACTGACATCATCTACCATGGCTACTACGACATCGGCGTGGCCATCGGCAGCGAGCGCGGGCTGGTGGTGCCGATCATCCGCGATGCCGACAAGCTGTCGTTTGCCGACATCGAAAAACAGGTGGCCGACTTCGGCGCGCGCGCAAAGACCGGCAAGCTGACGCTGGAAGAACTCAGCGGCGGCACCTTCTCGATATCAAACGGCGGCGTGTTTGGTTCCATGCTTTCCACGCCCATCGTCAATCCCCCGCAAAGCGCCATCCTCGGCATTCATGCGACGCGGGACAGGCCGGTGGCGGAGGACGGCCAGGTGGTGATCCGGCCGATGAACTATCTTGCCTTGTCCTATGACCATCGCATCGTGGATGGACGCGAGGCCGTGCTGTTTCTCGTCGCGATCAAGGAAGCGCTGGAATACCCGGGACGGGTATTGCTGGATTTGTAGCCGAACGACATGCGCACCTGTAAGTTCCTCGAGCGGGAGCAAAATTTGCCGCGCATTTGACTGCCTGACGCCGGATAATCCCGATGCGGGCGCGGAGGACGTCCCGACCTGCAATTCCAGCGTAGATTACTGGGGAATGCGGCATTCCGTCACGCATCGCAAAATTGACGGGGGGCCGCTGCATCAGCGGGAATTGCAATGTAGAATGCCGTAACTGCGGTACGAGACGGAAAATAACATGGAACGCAGTTCGAACAGTAAAAGAGTCAAACTGGCGCTGGCTGCATTGCTGGCACTGGTGCTGCTGTATCTCGTTTGGTTGGCTCTCGCCCGCATCCAAAACAAACCAATCATAAAGATCGGCGTGCTGCACTCGCTGAGCGGCACGATGGCGGCGAGCGAATCACCGCTGGTGGATGCGGAGCGGCTGGCGGTGGAACAGGCCAACCGCTCCGGCGGAGTGAATGGCGCGAGTATCGAGATGATCGTCGCCGACTGCCGTTCGGACGCCGGCTACTGCGCACTGCAAGCCGAAAAGCTGATTACCCACGACCACGTCCAGGCACTGTTCGGCTGCTGGACTTCGGCTTGCCGCGAGGCTGTCAGAGCGGTGGTCGAGAAGCACCAGCATCTTCTGATCTATCCTCTGCAGTGCGAAGGCCTGGAACAATCGCCGGACATCTTCTTCACCGGTGCCGTTCCCAACCAGCAGATCATTCCGGCGGTGATGTGGGCCCTGCAGAACAGGCGCGAGCGATTTTATCTGCTCGGTTCGGACTACGTGTATCCGCGCACGGCAAACCTGATTGCGCGCGAGGTGCTGCACATGAACGGCGGCCAGGTGCTGGCAGAACGCTATTTGCCCCTGGGTGAAACGAATTTCGCCAAAGTGACCGAAGAGATCGGCAGGCTTAAACCGGATGTGATATTCAACACCCTGAACGGCGACAGCAATGGCCATTTCTTCCGTGCGTTGCATGACGCGAGCATTACTGCGGCAAACGTGCCGGTCATTTCGACCAGCATCGGTGAAGTGGAACTGGCGGCAATGGGTCCCGCGCTGGCTGCCGGAAACTTCGCTGCGTTGAACTATTTCCAGAGTATCGACAGCGACGAGAACAAGGCATTCGTGGCGCAATTCAAGAAGCGCTTTGGCCGCGACCGCGTGCTGGATGACCCGATGGAAGCCGCCTATATCGGGGTTCGCATCTGGGTCAATGCGGTGCGCGAAGCGGGCTCCACGGATTTGACGATGATCAAGACCTTGCTCAAACAGCAGACGCTTGCGGCCCCCGAAGGAATCGTGTCGATGGACTCCCCGTCCAACCATCTGTGGAAAACCGTGCGCATTGGCAAGGCGCTGCCGGATGGACAATTCGACGTGGTGTGGCAGGCCGACCGGCCGATGCGGCCGGCCCCGTTTCCGTTCTATCGCTCGCATGCGGACTGGGTATCCCTGCTGCAGTCCGGTGCGTTGCAGGCTGAGGCAAAGGTGCGACCGTGACGTTCAGTCCGCTCACGCGCCGGCTGCTCGTGTGGTTCCTGATTGCAGGTGTGTTGCCGCTGGTGCTGCTCGGATATTTCCTGCTGCGCCATGAAGAACGATTGCTGAGTGCCGCGGCACTTCAAAATCTGTCAGAACTGGCAGACAAGAAAGCGCAGCAGATCAGGGGATTTGTCATTGAGCGCACCGCCGATACCCGCGTGATTGCGCGCTCAGAGATTACCCAGGAGGCCATACAGCAGCTTTCGCGCAGTTATCAGTCGGACCGTGTGGACTCGCCGGATTATCGCAAGGCAGATGCGCGATATCGCGACTACTTCCAGCGCTACGTCGATGACCACACGATGTTCTACGATGTGTTCCTGATCAATCTGCAGGGTGACGTCGTGTACAGCCAGAAGCATGAAAGCGACTTCGCCACCAATCTGCTGAATGGTCCCTACAGCGGCAGCGGCCTGGCGCGGGCATTCCGCAGCGCGCGCATGTCGCTGGAAAGCGTGGCTTCCGACTTCGAAGACTACGCGCCGTCGAAAGCGATGGCCGCATTCGTGGCGGTTCCGGTCATCCGCGACGGAAATCTGCTGGGTGAAATCGCCTTTCAACTGGACATCACCCAGATACTCCAGGTTGCGGAGGACCCGGTCGGCCTCGGCGCCAGCGGCGAAACCGTGCTGGCCAAATTCGTCGATGCGCAGCACGTCATGGCGGTTTCCTCGCTCAAATACAGGTTTGAAAACGTCACCAGGCCAGTCGAATTGAGCAGGATACCCAGCCCGATGCGTCATGCTTTGGCAGGGAATCGTGGCGGCGGGATCGAATCCGATTATCGCAAGGAGCAGGTGGTGGCCGCGTGGCGCTACCTGCCGGATTTGCGCTTCGGGATGGTGGTCAAGATGGATGCCGACGAGGCACTGGCATCCGTCACCGAACTGAGGCATTTCTCCCTGATCGCATTCCTGCTGTTGGTTCTCTCCGGGTCCGCAGCGGCATTGATGATCGGCCGCCAACTGAGCATACCGCTCGACAAGCTGGCCGGGACCGCCAATCAACTGGCCCGCGGCGATCTGGACCAGCGCGCTGACGAATCCGCTCCGGGCGAGCTGGGCCTGTTCGCGCGCACCTTCAATCGCATGGCCGAGAATCTGCAATCGCTGTATCGCTTGCAGGAAAAGCGCGTCGAGGAACGCACGCAGGCGCTTAGCCAGAAGATGGCCGAGCTGCGCATCATGGAAGCCGCCATTGACTCTTCCATCACCGCGATCGCCATCGCCGGCCTGGATCTGAGAATATTTTATGTGAACCAGGCGTTTGCCAATCTGTGGCGGTTGCCCGGGCCGGAGGGCGCCATTGGCCGCTTTCCAACGGAATTCGTGGACCAGCCGGACGTTGCGCACGCGGCAATCGAAGTCCTGCGACAGCAAGGTTACTGGCAGGGCCAATTGCGCGCACGCCGACAGGATGGTTCGCTGGCCGATCTGGAGGTGTCCGCGCACATGGTTACGGATGCGGAGGGCAAGCCCTTGTGCATGATGAGCTCCTTTGTCGATATCAGCGAGCGCAAGCGCGCCGAAATCGAGTTGCTGCGCAACCAGGATCTACTCAACGAAGCACAGTGGCTGGGGAAATTGGGGAGTTGGGAACTGAATCTGGTGACCGGCGAACTGCGCTGGTCCGATGAAGTCTACCGGATCTTTGAACTGGATCCGGCGCAGTTCAAACCTTCCTACGAGAATTTCCTGAACGTGATCCATCCGGATGACCGTGACAGGGTGAACCAGGCTTACACGCAATCCCTTGCAGACAGGCAGGCATACGGCATCGAGCATCGCTTGCGCATGGCCGACGGGCGTATCAAGTGGGTGTATGAGCATTGCACCAGCGAGTTCGATGCAGCGGGCAAGCCGCTGCGCTCGGTGGGGGCGGTGCAGGATATTACCCCGCAAAAACAGTACCAGGACCAGTTGCGCATCGCTGCGATCGCGTTCGAGACGCATGAGGCGATCATGATCACCGACCCGGATGACCGGATAATTCGCGTGAACAAGGCATTTGAAGCAACCACCGGCTACAGCGCGGATGAGGTGATAGGTCACACCCCGCATATGCTGAGTTCCGGCAAGCACGACCAGGCGTTCTATGAGGCGATGTGGCAGCAGATAACCAGCACCGGACGGTGGGAAGGGGAAATCTGGGACCGACGCAGGAATGGCGAGCTATACCCGAAATGGCTGACGATCACCACGGTGCGGGATGAGGCGGGGGAAGTGAGCCATTATGTGGGGATTTCCAGCGATATCAGCCAACGCAAGCTGGCCGAAGAAGAGATCTACAGCCTGGCCTATTACGACACGTTGACCAGGCTGCCCAATCGGCGCCTGCTGCTGGATCGCTTCGGCCTGGCGATTGCCGCATCCCAGCGCAGCGGAAGTTATGGGGCGGTGCTGTTCCTCGATCTGGACAAGTTCAAGATACTGAACGATACGCTGGGCCATGGCTATGGCGATCTGCTGCTGGTCGAGGTAGCGAGGCGGCTCAAGGACTGCGCTCGCGCGGTGGATACCGTGGCGCGCCTGGGCGGGGACGAGTTTGTGCTGTTGGTCGAGGAAATCGGTATTGACGCGCACGAAGCATCGCAAAAAGTTGCGCTGTTCGCGGAAAAGATACGTGCTGCCCTGACCCGGCCGTACTTGCTCAAGGGGCATGAATATCACGGTTCGCCCAGCATCGGTGTCTGTCTGTATCGCGGCAACGAGGAGACGGTGGAGTCGATATTGAAGCACGCCGACATGGCGATGTATCAGGCGAAGGAAGCAGGGCGCAATGCGGTGCGCTTTTTCGATCCCGTGATGCAGCAGGCGGTGGAGACGCGAGCGGAGCTCGAGGCGGATCTGCGCGGCGCGCTGCAGAACCGCCAATTGGTCTTGTATTATCAGATCCAGGTGGACGACGCGAATCGCCCGATCGGAGCGGAGGCACTTATTCGCTGGATGCATCCGCGGCGCGGCATGGTTTCTCCGATGCAATTCATCCCGGTGGCGGAAGAGAGTTCGCTGATCCTGGATATTGGTCAATGGGTGATCGAGACTGCATGTCGGCAGATTGCGGAATGGGCGCGGGACGAGCGCATGCAGCATCTGGAGCTGGCAATCAACGTCAGCGCCCAGCAATTCCGCATGGTGGATTTCGTGCAGCGTCTGGAGCAGGTCATTGTGCACCATGGCATCGCGGCCGAGAAGCTGAAGCTGGAGTTGACCGAAAGTGTGGTGCTGGAAGACGTGGCGGATGTGGTAGGCAAAATGCATGCGCTAAAGGCACTGGGTGTGGGACTGTCGCTGGACGATTTCGGCACCGGCTATTCATCGCTGGCCTACCTGAAGCGGTTGCCCCTCGACCAGATCAAGATCGACCAGAGCTTTGTGCGCGACATTACCACCGATCTCAACGATGCGGTGATGGTGAAGACCATCATCGACATGGCGCAGAATTTTCGGCTGAACGTGATTGCCGAAGGGGTCGAGAGCGAGGCGCAACTGGCCTTCCTCAGGCAGAACAAATGCATGGCCTATCAGGGTTACTTGTTCAGCAAGCCGGTGCCGGTGGCGGATTTCGAGGCGCTGGCGCGGCACCTGACGGGATAGCGGCATGGACGCGTCGTTTCGCGCCTATCGGATTTTTGAGGAAGACGGAAAATCTTCCGGACGTTTCGTCGAACTGAAGCTGGATGACCTCGATCCCGGCGAGGTGGTGATCCGCACGGTTTTTTCCAGCGTGAATTACAAGGATGCGCTGGCCGCGACCGGAACCGGAAAAGTCATCCGGCGTTTTCCCTGCGTCGGCGGCGTGGATGCGGCGGGGCTGGTGGAAAGCTCCCAGGATGACCGTTTCAAGGCGGGCGATGTCGTGATCGTGACGGGCTTCGGCCTGGGCGTGGACCACGACGGCGGTTTTGCCGAGCGCGTGCGCGTTCCTGCGGACTGGGTGGTATTGCTGCCACAGGGCTTGTCATTGTTCGAGTCGATGGCGCTGGGCACGGCGGGATTTACTGCGGCGCTGGCAATTCGCCGCCTTGAGCAAAATGAACTGTCACCGGAAAATGGAAAAGTCATCGTCACCGGGGCAACCGGAGGTGTGGGCAGCCTGGCGATCCGGATGCTGTCGCAGCTTGGTTATCATGTAGTGGCGCTGACCGGCAAAGACAGCGCGCACGAATACCTGAAAGCGCTGGGCGCGAACGAAATACTGCCGCGCAGCGCAGTTGACTTCAGCAGCAGCCGGCCGCTGGAATCGGCGCAGTGGGCCGGAGCGCTGGACGCAGTGGGCGGTGCGACACTGGCGTGGCTGACCCGTACCATGCGCCAGGGCGGCGCGATCGCCAGCTTCGGCAATGCAGGAGGAGCGGAGCTGCATACGACCGTTTATCCTTTTATCTTGAGAGGCGTGCGCCTGATAGGGATTGATTCGGCCGCAACCGCCATGCCCTTGCGTGAAAGAATATGGCAAGACCTTGCGGGCAGGTTGAGATTGAGGAATCCTGGATTGATTACGCGCACGATGCCTTTTTTGCAGATCCCGGCAGCGTTCGAGCAAATGATTTCAGGCAATTCGCAAGGCCGGATCGTGGTGGAATTCGAGCATGCCTAGGCCAGGGGGCGGCTGGGTGACATGCTATAATCCTTGCAGCTTGAGACGTGCGAGAGTGGCGGAATTGGTAGACGCACTGGATTTAGGTTCCAGCGGGGCAACCCGTGCGAGTTCGAGTCTCGCCTTTCGCACCAGCGTCATTCGCACCCAGTCCCAGGGCTGGAATTGCCGGGCTCCGGCTTGCATGAGGGCGATTGGGCGTCCCATCCTGCTGGCGTTTCCTCCCCAATGACCCGGCAGACAGTCCTTCTTCTGCAGCAAGGCCATGCACGCCAATCCCCGATTTGTGCTCTGGATCTTTCCGGGCGGCAGCTTTCCCAGTGCCCAATGGAATACGGCATGCATGTCGACGAGTGCCACAATTTTGTTTGCAAAATGTTTCCCAAGACGATTTTTGTGGTAACTTAACGACCGCGATTGGGGAAGGTGGAATTTGTCTCTTGACTATGGCCTGAATTCAGAATCAGCAAGTCATCAATCAGGTGGACTGACTGAGTAATAAGGTAGGTGTAGCCAATTGCTTTAGGGTGAACCATGACGAGCATGCAGCGTGTTATTGTTGTGCGAGCCATGAATGTGGGTGTTATCAATAATAAATGTGAAAGGGGATTCAATGAATAGAAAAGAACTGGCCGATGCTCTGGCAGGCAAGACTGATTCAAGCAAAGCAGAAGCCGATCGTACTATAGGTGCTTTCATCGATATCATTTCCGGAGCACTTAAAAAGGGTGATTCCGTTTCGTTGGTGGGCTTTGGCGCGTTCTCGGTGCGCAAACGTGCAGCCCGCACCGGTCGCAATCCGAAGACCGGCGCCGAACTGAAGATCAAGGCGTCCAAGGTTCCTGCCTTTAAAGCAGGTGCCACGCTCAAGGCGCTTGTAAATGGAACCAAGAAGTAGATTGCGTCAAGGTTCCCTGTCCTCGGCAGGGAACCTTGATTTCTCCTGATTTTCTCTCCCGTCCTTCTGATTCACCCGCACTATTCAAGATTCCATTCCCTTTCGGGGAGTCGAAATGACGTCCATCATTCGGCGCGTGTCCCCGCACGCATTCCATTTACCTGGATGTTGTTTGGCCCTTTGTGATGTGGATCGCAAAACGGTGATTCCGGTCAATCTCGTTGCACCGCCTTTGCTATAATCCGGGCCCGCCAATTTCCTGAGGCCACTGTGAGCGTATTGATCTGGATTGTGGTCGCCAGCATTTGCGGCGGCGCACTGAGCGTGCTTCTGGCTGCCGTGATCGCGCTTAACAGGAGTGCGCAGAACTACCTTAACGCGATGGTAAGTTACGCAATAGGTGCGTTGCTCGGCGCTGTTTTTCTGGAAGTTCTTCCGGAGGCAATCCAGCTCTCGGCAAATGCGACCGTGCTCAGCGGCACGATTCTGTGCGGCATCCTTCTGTTCTTTGTGCTGGAAAAACTTGTTCTGTGGCGGCACTGCCACATCGAGCATTGTGAAGCACATGAATTGCTGGAAAGCGTACATGACCACGGACGCAGCGGATTGATGATCATGCTGGGCGATTCATTCCACAACTTCGTGGATGGCATCATCATTGCGGCGGCTTTTTTGACCGATTTGCATCTGGGGATGGTTACCGCTCTGGCGATTATCGCGCATGAGATTCCGCAGGAAGTTGGAGATTTTGCAATACTTATTCATTCAGGCTACAGCAGGCGCAAGGCATTGCTGTTGAATCTCATCTCGAGTCTGGCCTCCGTCCTGGGAGGTGTTCTGGGATACTTCGTATTGCAGACCATGCAGTCGTGGATACCGTCTCTGCTTGCGCTGGCCGCGGCCAGCATGATTTATGTCGCGGTGGCCGATCTTATTCCGGGTTTGCACAAGCGCGCTCAAATTCTGGACACGATACATCAGGTGGTTCTGATTGCGTTGGGCGTGGCGACAGTGGGCGGCATGGTTTTTCTGGTAGGTGAGTAGGCTCAGCCACTTGCAGGTATATTTCCCGCCTGCCCGGCCGCGGGGCATTGATTCATCCAGTCTTTGCCGGAGAGCGGGGCCATAATTTATGGCGGCCATGTTAAAATTGTTCCATGTTCTGAGTGACTCCCGGGTAAATATGGCCTTTTTGGTCTTATGATACGGGTGTTCTTGTGGCACAATGATTTTGAAGTAATTGTGGCAATGAGGATTTATTGGCCCGCAGCCGGAGGCAGGGCGGGTCATGTTTTCCTTGCGCACTGTTTTGGGAATTTACAAATTAATCTCATGGGAAAT
The DNA here is from genome assembly GCA_963782385.1 of uncultured beta proteobacterium. GTDB lineage: Bacteria > Pseudomonadota > Gammaproteobacteria > Burkholderiales > Gallionellaceae > CAVXFS01. Next base: position 274,152 of record CAWAJO010000003.1, on the reverse strand, counting down.
CGGTATGGCTAGTGTTGAAACATTGGGGACGCTGGAACGGCGTCTGAGTTCATTTATTTCGCAGCAGCAGATTCGCGGTGAGATTGAATCGCGCCTGAAGCGTTTGGTGCGCACCGCGAGGGTGCGTGGGTTCAGGCCGGGGAAAGTCCCTCTAAAGATCATACAGCAGCAGTATGGGGCGCAAGTCCAGCAGGAGGTGCTGGGCGACGCTCTGCAGCGTTCATTTGATGAGGCGGCCAGGCTCAACAGCCTCAGGGTGGCGGGGTCACCGAATTTCGAGATCAAGAACACCGATCCGGCAACGGAGCTGATAGAGTACAGCGCGACATTTGAGGTATATCCGGACATCGTGTTTGGCGACATCAGCAAGGAAGAAATTGAGCGCCTGGCTTATGAACTGGATGATGCCGACGTTGAGAACGCAATTACGACGTTGCGCAAGCAACGGGCAACTTATGAACCGGTCGAGCGGCCGGCACGGAGTGAAGATCAGGTTCGGATTGACTTCACCGGCAAGCTCGATGGGGAAATTTTTGCCGGCGGCGAAGCCAGGAATTTTAAAATGGTGCTGGGCGCGGGGAAGATGCTGCCGGATTTTGAGTCAGCCATCATTGGCATGAAAGCGGGGGAGAGCAAGTCATTTGATATGACCTTCCCGGAGGATTATCATGACCACAGTGTCGCTGGGAAACTGGTCAATTTCAATGTTTCACTGCATGCTGTCGAAGCGCCGGTTCTGCCCGAACTCAGCGCGGAATTTGCCAGGTCACTTGGCGTTCAGGACGGCGATCTGGAAAAATTCAGGGCCGAAGTGCGGAATAATCTGAAACATGAGGCGGATCGGCGCCTGAAGATACGCAACAAGGAAAACGCGATGGATTTGCTGCTGAACGTTACCCAGATCGATGTTCCGCGCGCATTGCTGGACCTGGAAGTGCAGCAAATGATGCAGCAGGCCATGAGCGATATGCGGGCGAACGGGGTCAACCTGCCGCAAGGGACGACTCTGTCCCCCGAATTGTTTATGGATCGCGCTCAAAGACGAGTCAGGCTGGGACTGATCCTGGCTGAATTGATCAGGCAGAAAAACTTCAAGGCTGAAGCGGAGCAGATCAGGGCCCTGGTGGAGGAATTTGCCCAGAGCTATGAGCGCCCGGACGAAGTTGTGAAATGGCATTACAGTGATCCGACGCGCTTGCGCGATGCCGAGGTATTGGCGCTGGAAGACAACGTAGTGGCCTGGGTAATGGAAACGGCACGGGTGACAGAGCGTAAGTTGAAGTTTGGCGAATTGATGGTGGGCAATTGATGGTGCACTTTGATCAAGCCGTAATGAACCGGGAGCCACAGGACATCGGCCTGATTCCGATGGTGATTGAAACCAGCGGTCGCGGGGAACGGGCATATGACATTTATTCCCGCTTGCTCAAGGAACGGGTGGTATTTCTCATCGGACCGATCGACGACACGGCCGCCAACCTGGTGGTTGCGCAGCTGCTTTTCCTTGAATCGGAAAATCCGGACAAGGACATTTACCTGTACATCAATTCGCCGGGGGGATCGATTTCGGCCGGCATGGCGATTTATGACACGATGCAGTTCATCAAGCCGGATGTGTCCACTCTTTGCATCGGGATCGCTGCCTCCATGGGGGCATTCCTGCTGCAGGCCGGAGCCGCTGACAAGCGTTTTGCCCTGCCCAATTCCACGGTGATGATCCATCAGCCGCTGGGCGGGTTTCAGGGGCAGGCATCGGATATTGCGATTCATGCAAAATACATCCTCAGTCTGCGCGAACGGCTGTATAAATTGATGGCGCAGCATACCGGACGAGGCGTCGAGGAAATCGCGCGCGACAGTGAGCGTGATAATTTTTTGACAGCGCAGGAAGCTTTGGATTACGGTTTGATTGACCAGGTGCTGGACAAGCGCGGTTGAGGGACTCCCGCCGGCTGTTTTCCTGGTCGCGTCGCGGGAAGTCCATACGCCCGAATTGAACGTTGCCGCGGATCGAGTGTCCTTGAGATTAGGAGAGAGCAGTGCCGTCGCTTGCGGCGGGTATCGAGCGCCGCTTTCCCGGCCTGCCAGCAGTCAGATCCCGGCGTGAATTCATCAAGGATTTGCTCCGGATTCAAGCAATTTCGTCAACTTGGAAAATATTGCGAGGGTCATTATGTCGTCAGACAAGAAAAATGGTGACAAATTGCTGTACTGTTCCTTTTGCGGCAAAAGCCAGCATGAGGTGCGCAAGCTGATCGCGGGACCGTCCGTTTTCGTATGTGACGAGTGTATAGAGTTATGCAATGACATCATTCGCGAAGAAAGCCAGACGGGAACGGTTGGCAAGACAGAACGGGATGATTTGCCGGTTCCGCACAGTATCTGCATGCGTCTCGATGAGTATGTGGTCGGACAGGAAAAGGCCAAGAAGATCCTGTCAGTGGCAGTGTACAACCACTACAAGCGGTTGAAGAGCACTGACAAGGATGGCGTCGAACTGGCAAAGAGCAATATTCTTCTGATCGGGCCGACTGGCTCTGGCAAGACCTTGCTTGCGCAGACGCTGGCGCGATTGCTTAATGTGCCGTTCGTGATGGCGGATGCCACTACCCTTACCGAGGCCGGTTATGTCGGCGAGGATGTGGAAAATATCATCCAGAAGCTGTTGCAGGGGTGTGATTACGATGTTGATCGCGCGCAGCGCGGCATTGTCTACATTGATGAGATCGACAAGATTTCGCGCAAGTCGGACAACCCATCGATCACGCGTGATGTGTCGGGTGAGGGCGTACAACAGGCCTTGCTCAAATTGATCGAAGGTACCAAGGCTTCCGTGCCACCCCAAGGCGGGCGCAAGCATCCGAATACCGAGTTCCTGCAGGTCGACACCACGAACATTCTGTTCATTTGTGGCGGTGCTTTTGATGGCCTGGAAAAAGTCATACGCGATCGTTCCGAAAAGGCCGGGATAGGATTTGGAGCGGATCTTGCAAAACGCGATGACAAGAAGAATGTGGGCGTGGTACTGCAGGGCGTTGAACCGGAGGACTTGATCAAGTTTGGCCTGATTCCGGAGTTCGTCGGACGCTTGCCGGTAATTGCTACACTGGAGGAACTCGATGAGGAGGCGTTGGTGCGAATCCTGACCGAGCCAAAGAATTCCCTGACCAAACAGTACCAGAAATTATTTGAGATGGAAGGTGTGGAACTGGAATTCCGCGGCGGGGTGCTGCAGGCGATCGCCAGGAAATCACTGGATCGAAAGGCCGGCGCGCGCGGCCTGCGTTCAATTCTGGAACATGCATTGCTTGACATTATGTTTGATCTGCCGTCCAAGGAAAATGTGGAGAAGGTAGTGTTGGACGATAACGGTGCGGGAGGCGAAATCCAGCCGATCGTGATGTATTCCGACACGCCAAAAGCTGCTGCCTGATCATTTAGTTTGTCAGCCGATTGAATTTTATCTATGCGTCCCAATCTAACCTGACACGATAACTTATGGGAATCTCTGCCATGCTAGAAAATGATATGAATGAACCGGATAGCGGACTGGTTCCACTGTTGCCCTTGCGCGACGTAGTGGTGTTTCCGCACATGGTGATTCCCCTGTTTGTCGGGCGTGCCAAATCCATCAAGGCGCTGGAGTCTGCCATGGAGGCCAGCAAGAATATCGTTTTGGTTGCGCAAAAATCCGCTGCCAAGGATGAGCCGTCCATAGAAGATCTGTACGGAATCGGAAGCGTAGCGAATATCCTGCAGATGCTTAAATTGCCTGACGGCACCGTCAAGGTTCTGGTTGAAGGTACGCAACGTGCCAGAGTGATTCGTGTATTCGATGAAAAATCGCATTTTGAAGCTGACGTCGAGCCGGTAGTGGTCGATGAAGATATCGGCCATGAAGCCGAGGCAATGCGCCGTGCCTTGATCAACCAGTTCGATCAGTACGTAAAGCTGAACAAGAAGATCCCCCCCGAAATTCTGACCTCGCTGGTGGGCATAGATGATGCCGGCCGCATGGCGGATACCATTGCCGCGCATTTGCCGCTCAAACTGGAGCAAAAGCAGGAAGTGCTGGAAATCTTTGATGTGCGCAAGCGCCTTGAACATTTGCTTGGTTTGCTCGAATCCGAACTTGACATACTCCAGGTGGAGAAACGCATTCGTGGCCGGGTCAAACGCCAGATGGAAAAGAGCCAGCGCGAGTATTACCTGAACGAACAGGTGAAAGCGATTCAGAAGGAACTGGGCGAGGGCGAAGATGGCGCTGACATGGAAGAGATTGAAAAGAAGATCAGGGCAGCGCATATGCCGAAAGAGGCCCGCACCAAGGCAGAGTCGGAATTGAAGAAGTTGCGCCTGATGTCTCCGATGTCAGCCGAGGCAACAGTGGTGCGCAACTATATCGACGTGCTGATCGGGTTGCCGTGGAAAAAGAAAACCAAAATCAGCACGGATTTGAAGCGTGCCGAAGAAATACTGGAAGCAGATCATTATGGCCTGGAGAAGGTCAAGGAACGCATCGTCGAGTATCTGGCCGTGCAACAGCGCGTCGACAAGATGAAGGCCCCGATCCTGTGCCTGGTGGGACCGCCGGGTGTTGGCAAGACTTCGCTTGGACAATCCATCGCGCGCGCGACCAATCGCAAGTTCGTGCGCATGTCGCTGGGCGGGGTGCGTGATGAATCCGAAATCAGGGGTCACCGCAGGACCTATATCGGTTCGATGCCGGGCAAGATCCTGCAGAACATGACCAAGGTCAACGTGAAGAATCCGCTGTTCCTGCTGGACGAGGTGGACAAGATGGGCATGGATTTCCGTGGCGATCCTTCGTCAGCCTTGCTTGAGGTGCTCGATCCGGAGCAGAACCATACCTTCGTCGATCACTACGTTGAAGTCGAATACGACTTGTCCGACGTGATGTTTGTGGCCACGGCGAATACCATGAATATTCCCGCGCCGTTGCTGGATCGAATGGAGATCATCCATGTCTCCAGTTACACGGAAGATGAAAAGGTCAATATTGCCGAACGCTACCTGATCCCCAAAACGCTGGGCAACAATGGCCTGAAGGCGGAAGAGATTTCCATATCCGACAGTGCGATCCGCGATATTTTGCGTTATTACACCCGCGAAGCGGGGGTGCGCGGACTGGAACGCGAAATCTCCAAGATCTGCCGCAAGGTGGTGAAGGCATTGTTGCTCAAAGGACGCGTAAAAAAGGTGGCCGTGAATGCGCGTAACCTGGACAAGTTCCTTGGCGTGCGCCGCTATTCGTACGGGATCGCAGAGAAGAACAACCAGGTGGGGCAGGTAACCGGCCTGGCGTGGACCGAGGTCGGCGGCGAGTTGCTGACCATAGAGACGGTGGTCTTGCCAGGAAAAGGTAAGACCACCACCACCGGCAAATTGGGCGAGGTGATGCAGGAGTCCATTCAGGCCGCGCTTAGCGTCGTACGCAATCGCGCGCGGACCCTGGGAATTGTCGAGGACTTTTATCAGAAGAATGATTTGCATATCCACTTGCCAGAAGGTGCGACGCCGAAGGATGGGCCAAGCGCCGGCGTCGGCATTTGCACTGCAATGGTGTCCGCGCTTACCGGGATTCCGGTGCGCGCCGATGTTGCGATGACTGGCGAGATCACTCTGCGCGGCGAGGTGTTGCCGATCGGCGGATTGAAGGAAAAACTGCTGGCCGCGCAACGCGGCGGCATCAAGATCGTGCTAATTCCGGAAGAAAACACCAAGGATCTGGTGGACATTCCGGACAACATCAAGAACAAGCTTGATATTCATCCTGTCAGATGGATAGAACAGGTGCTGAGAATGGCTCTGGAGAGGGAGCCAGAGGCTTTGCCGAATGACGCGCCTGTTGTAGGCCCGATGCCGGTGGTCGAAGAAAAACTGGGGCCTTCCCTGATCAAGCATTAGCCACTTCAAGCCGCGACCTGATGCACGTGGCTGGCGCGCCAGGTCGAATCGCCGGTGGCCCCCTTCCCCGACACATGTTTTGTCGTTGCCTTTGCCGCTGATGCCGCAATCATCGCCATTTTGTGCGCAACGTGGCTGATCGGGGATTGATCCAGGGTAGGATGACGTTATCCCAAAATTCATCAGCGCGACTACGGGAGCATATTGCTTGACCAAGCAACAAACCCTTGATATAAAGCCTTCACAGGGTTTCCTGTCTTTCTCACCACACTTCTAAAAAGGGGGCGCAACATGAATAAATCTGAACTGATAGATGCAATTGCAAAGTCTGCCGACATTTCCAAAGCAGCAGCCGGTCGCGCACTGGATGCGACCGTTGATGCCATCAAGAAATCATTGAGAAAGGGTGACCTGGTCACCCTGGTTGGCTTCGGCACATTCTACGTCGGCAAGCGTGCCGCGCGCAGTGGCCGCAATCCGCGCACTGGCGCAACGATCAAGATCAAGGCTGCCAAGGTGCCTAAATTCCGTGCTGGCAAAGGCCTCAAAGATGCGGTAAACTGACAGGCTTTTGCGGGTGCTTAGCTCAGTTGGTAGAGCGTCGCCCTTACAAGGCGAATGTCGGCGGTTCGACCCCGTCAGCACCCACCACATACAGAATTCATGGAGTGGTAGTTCAGTTGGTTAGAATACCGGCCTGTCACGCCGGGGGTCGCGGGTTCGAGTCCCGTCCACTCCGCCAGACCGAGGCGAACGCAAGTTCGCCTTTTTCATTCTTTCGAGTGAGTTGCGATGTTTAGCTTTGTTGACAAGAATAAGCGGTTAATACAAATTGTTATGGCGTTGATCGTTCTCCCGTTTGCATTCTGGGGGATCGATCGTTACAACAGATCATCCGGGCGAGACGCTCTGGCGACGGTGAATGGCGAGAAAATCAACCAGCAGGATTTTGACTTTGCCTTGCGCCAGCAGGAGAGCAGGATGCGCGATCTCATGCGCGACAAGTTTGACCAGTCGATGTTCGACAAGCCGGAAGTAAAGCGTTCGGTTCTTGAAAATCTGGTCAATCAACGCCTGCTGGAAATGCAGGCCCGGGATCAGGGTTTGATCGTAAGTGACGCGCAATTGGCGCAGGTAATTTCCAACATCGAGGGGTTCCAGGAAGATGGCAAATTCAGCAAGGAGCGCTATGAATCGGCGCTGCGCAGCCAGGGCATGTCACCCCAGATGTTCGAGAGCCGGATACGGCGAGAAATGGGTGTGCAGGAATTGGCGGACGCATACAACCTGAATGGATACGCCTCGAGCACCATCGCAGACAGGCTGATCGATGTCAATGAGCAGCAATACGTTGTCAACACACTGCAATTGTCACCCGATTCGTTTCTGAAGCAGGCCAGAGTGGATCAGGCGGAAATCAAAAAGTATTACGAAAACAATACCGGGGAATTTCTGTCTCCCGAGCAGGTTCGAGTCGAGTACGTCGCATTTTCTGCAGATTCCCTGCTGCCCCGAATCAAGGTGGATGAAGCTGCAGTCAAGCAGTATTACGAGGAACATCAACCGGAGTTTGGCATTCAGGAGCAGCGGGAAGCTTCGCATATCCTGATCGCGGTATCAGCCCAGGCCGGCGACCAGGAAAAACAGGCAGCCAGGTCCAAGGCCGAACAGGTGCTGAAGCAGGTCAGGCAAGCGCCGGAAAAGTTTGCGGAATTTGCCAGGCAGTTTTCGCAGGATGCGGGTTCTGCCGCGAAGGGCGGCGATCTGGGCATGATCACGCGTGGCATGATGGTCAAGCCATTCGAGGATGCCGTGTTTCAGCTCAAGCCCGGAGAAATCAGCGACGTCGTACAGACGCAGTTCGGATTCCACATCATCAAGCTGTCGTTGATTGTGCCTGCGAAACTGAAGCCATTCAACGAGGTCAGGGGCGAAATTGAGCAAAAGTTGAAGCTGCAGAAAGCCAACGATCAGTTCGCCGAACTGGCGGACAAGTTCAACAATACGGTGTACGAGCAAAGCGATACGCTGAAACCGGCGGCTGAACTGGTAAATTCACCGATTCAGCAAAGTTCATGGTTGAGCAAGGGGCAGTCTGCAGGCATGCCGTGGACCGACAAGGCCCTGCAAGCCGTGTTTAGCGATGATGTGCTGAAAGAAAAACGCAATAGCGCCGCCGTTGAGATCGGCCCCAACCGCCTGCTTGCTGCCCGGCTACTGGAATACAGACCGGCCAGTACCCGGCCGCTGGCCGAGGTGGCCGATGCCATACGCCAGAAGCTGATGCGCCAGCAGGCCATGGAAATGGCTTCGAAACAGGGCCAGGAGATGCTTGCCGAATTGCAGCACGGCGAAAATCCAAAGGTGGAGTGGAAGGCAGAGCAGACAATTTCCCGCATGCAGCCCGGCGACGTGAATAGTGCGTTGCTGCAGAGGCTACTGCAGACCGATACCACCAAACTGCCCGCCTACCTGGGACTGCAGGATCCGCAGAAAGGGTATATTCTGGCTCGTATCCTTGCTGTCAAGAAAGATGCAAAGATAGAAGACGCCAAGCGAAACCGCTACTTGCAGGAAATTCGCAAGCTGACGGGTGAAGAAATGTACCGGGCATATGTGGCCGATGCCAGAAAGCACGCCACAGTCAAAATAAAAGCGGTTGAGTCGGAAGCGGATAAATAGTGCGGTTTGCAGGAACGCAAGACTTGCCACTCACCGGGGTGGCGTTTCTTTGTGGGGCGGGAAGAATACGCTTCTAAGGTTCGGTGGAACCCAGTGCAGTGGTATTGAAGCCCCCGTCCACATAAGTGATTTCTCCGGTGATGCCGCTCGCCAGATCGCTGCACAGGAAGGCGGCGGCATTGCCGACTTCTTCGATCGTGATATTGCGTTTGAGCGGCGCGTGCTTTGCGTTATACGCAAGCAGCTTGCTGAAGTCGCCGATGCCCGAGGCGGCCAGGGTCTTGATCGGGCCGGCGGAGATGGCGTTGGTGCGTATTCCCTTGCGTCCCAACTCCATCGCGAGGTAACGCACGCTGGCTTCGAGGCTGGCCTTGGCCATGCCCATCACGTTGTAGTGCGGCATGGTGCGCACCGCGCCGAGATAGCTCATCGTCAGCAGGGCGGCCTTGCGGCCTTCCATCAGCGGCAGGGCGGCCTTGGCCATGGCAGGGAAGCTGTAGGCACTGATGTCATGGGCGATGCGGAACGCTTCGCGGCTGAAGCCGTCAAGAAACTCGCCATCCAGCGCTTCCCGCGGCGCAAAGGCGATGGCATGCACAAAGCCATCGAATCCATTCCAGTGCTTGCCCAGGTCGGTGAACAGTTGCGCAATTTCCGCATCGCTGGAGACGTCACACGGGAACACCCGGTCACTGCCGAATACCTTTGCCATGTCCCGCACCCGGTCTTTCACCCGCTCTCCCTGGTAGGTGAATGCCAGTTGCGCGCCTTCACGGTGCATGGCTTGCGCAACGCCGTAAGCGATAGAGCGGTTACTGATCATGCCGGTGATGAGGATGCGTTTGCCAGCGAGGAATCCCATGTTGCCTCTGTGTTCAATATTGGACGGACGGATTATAACCTCTCGAGGATTACGGCGCACCGGACGTATGCAATCGGATATAATCATGCGTTGAATTGTTTTCTGGGCCGATACCTTGAGTTTTGGATTGCGCAATGCTGGAAATTAGCGGCCTCACCTGCACGCGCGGAGATCATCGACTTTTTTCCGGCTTAAGCTTTTCCTTGTCAAACGGGGAGTTGCTGCAGGTGGAGGGCGCGAACGGCAGCGGCAAGACCAGCCTGCTGCGGACCTTGTGCGGATTCATCCAGCCCGAGGCAGGCGAGGTGCTCTGGCGCGGACAGAATATCCGGGACCTGGAAGAAGACTACTACGCCGAGATGGTATATCTGGGACATCATAACGCGATCAAGGATGAACTGAACGCGCTGGAAAACCTTCATATCAGCGCCGGGCTGGCCGGCTGCGCGATCGATGACAAACAGGCCATTGCCGCATTGAGGCGCATGGGATTGCGCGGGCGTGAAACTTTACCGGTCAAGGTATTGTCTCAGGGACAGCGCCGCAGGGTGGCGCTGGCTCGTTTGCTGGTTGGCGAGGCTGGGTTGTGGATACTGGATGAACCGCTCACGGCACTTGACGTCGGTGCCGTGGGAATGATGCGGGAATTGATCGGCGAGCACCTGGCGAAGGGAGGCATGGTCATCTACACTACCCACCAGCCGCTCGAAGTGGCGGGTGTGGTGACGCGGAAACTGTCACTCTGATGAACCGGCTTTCCCTGCTTGGATTATTGGGGCTGGTGATACGCCGTGACCTGCTGCTTGCCATGCGCCGACGGGCTGACGTGCTTACTACTCTGATCTTCTTTGTCATGGTGGTCAGTCTATTTCCGTTGGGGGTGGGTCCGGAACTGGACATGCTGCGCAAGATGGCGCCCGGCGTTGTATGGGTTGCCGCGCTGTTGGCTTCCATGCTGTCATTGGGAAGAATGTTTTCGGCGGATTATCTGGACGGCACGCTGGAGCAAATGATGCTGGCGCCGCAACCGCTGTCCATGCTGGTGCTGGGAAAGATAATGGCGCACTGGATGATATCGGGTTTGCCGCTGGTACTGATGGCGCCGGTGCTGGGCTTGCAATTCGATATGTCTGCACAAGGCTTGTGGGTATTGATTGTTGCTTTGTTGCTGGGCACTCCAATCTTGAGCATGATAGGGGCAGTCGGGGCGGCATTGACCTTGGGCTTGCGTGGCGGCGGTGTGCTGGTTTCTTTGTTGGTATTGCCTCTGTGCGTTCCGGTGCTGATTTTCGGGGCGGGTGCGGTGGAAGCAGTAACAACCGGGATGAGCGTGGGGTCGCATTTGTCGCTGTTGGGTGCGATACTGGCGTTGGCGCTGGTATTCACGCCATGGATCACGGCGCAGGCGTTGCGAATTTCGATGGAGTAGAGTTTGGCTATAAACTGGTTCAAGTACTCAGCGCCCAGCACCTTCTACGGGCTTGCCGGCAAATTGGTTCCGTGGTTCGCCTGGGCCGCCTCAATCCTGTTTGTGATTGGCCTGTATATCGGGTTTTTCGTGGCGCCGACCGATGCCACGCAAAGCGAGGCTTACCGCATCATGTTTATCCACGTTCCGGCTTCCATGCTTTCGATGTTCATTTACCTGGTCATGGCGGGTTATTCTGCAGTCGGCCTGATTTTCAATACCCGGCTGTCGTCCATGATGGCGACTGCGCTGGCGCCAACCGGTGCGTTGTTCGCATTCCTGTCATTGTGGACGGGCTCGATGTGGGGCAAGCCGATGTGGGGGGCCTGGTGGGTATGGGATGCGCGCCTGACTTCGGAACTGATTCTGCTGTTTCTGTATCTGGGGTTCATCGCCCTGCATGCCTCGATAGATGATCCACGCCGCGCAGACCGCGCTGCCGCGCTGCTGGCCATAGTCGGTTCGGTGAATGTGCCTATCATCTATTTTTCGGTGAGATGGTGGAACACCCTGCATCAGGGATCCACCATAAAATTCAGTGGGACGTCGATGCATATTGCGATGCAGCAGGCGATGTGGACGATGGTGCTTGCCTGCTGGCTTTACGCCATTGCAGTCGTGCTATTGCGTGTGCGCAGTATCATTCTCGAACGTGAACGCAATACCCAATGGGTACAGGAACTGGAGGAGTTGCGGTCATGACACGGTGCGCGAATGCGACGGGTGCGGGACAACGCAGTTTCGGTGCAGGCTCATGCGCGAAGCGCGTGATGCCGGAGCCAATGACCGCATGGCACCTCCTCCCGCAAACGGCTGGCTTCGCCGGTAACGTGTTGGAGGTGCCTCAATGACCCTCGCCGAATTTTTTGCAATGAAGGGTTACGCGTTTTATATCTGGAGTTCATATGGCTTGGCATTACTGATATTCGTTGTTGAAACAGCAATGGTGCGCCACAAGAGAAGGATCACGTTACAACAGTTGCGCTTGATGCGCGACGCAGGAGGAGAGGAACAAGCATGACGCCACGCCGCAAGAAGACCATGTACATCATCATAGGCGCACTTTCCGTGCTGGGAGTGGCTGTCGGATTGGTGCTGTATGCCTTGAAAAACAATGTCAGTCTGTATTTCACGCCGACCCAGGTTTTCAACAATGAAGCGCCGCAGGGACGCAATTTCCGCATCGGGGGCCTGGTGGAAGAAGGCAGCCTGAAACGCGAAGGGGACGGCCTGACCGTGCACTTCATGGTGACCGATACGGCGAAATCCATGCCGGTTGTGTACAGAGGCATCCTGCCGGACCTGTTCAAGGAAGGCAAGGGTGTGGTCGCGCAGGGCAAGCTGGGGGCGGATAACCTGTTCCATGCCGAGGAAGTGCTGGCCAAGCATGATGAAAACTATATGCCGCCTGAAGCGAAAGATGCCCTGGACAAGGCTGCCAAGGCAAGAGCAGCAGCGGGTGCGACTGCACCGGCACCCATGGCCGCTCCCGCGGCCGCAGTCAACTAAATCGGAGGTGTACCATGATTCCTGAGATTGGTAATTTCGCCATCATCGTTGCGCTGCTGCTTGCGTTGCTGCAAGGGGTGCTGCCGATCTATGGCGCTGCGCGCGGCAGCAACGTATTGATGGGCATGGCGCGGCCCATTGCGACGGGCCATTTTGTCTTTGTCGCGATCGCATTTGGTTGCCTCGCCACATCTTTCCTGAACAATGATTTTTCCGTGCTGTACGTGGCGGAACATTCCAATTCGCAGCTGCCCGCGCACTATCGTTTTGCCGCGATCTGGGGAGGGCATGAAGGCTCATTGCTGTTATGGACATTCATCCTGACCATCTGGACGGTCGCCGTTGCCCAGTTCAGCAAGCATCTGCCGGATGAAATGGTGGCGCGCGTGATTGGCGTGATGGGTTTGATCTCGGTCGGATTCCTGCTGTTCATGCTGATGACTTCCAACCCATTTGAACGTTTGCTCCCTGCTGCCGTGGATGGGGCCGATTTGAATCCGGTGCTGCAGGATCCGGGCCTGGTCATACACCCGCCGATGCTGTACATGGGCTATGTGGGGTTTTCCGTGGCATTTTCCTTTGCGCTTTCCGCATTGATCGGCGGCCAGATGGATGCTACCTGGGCGCGCTGGTCGCGGCCATGGACGACCGTGGCCTGGATATTCCTGACCGTGGGCATCATGCTGGGCAGCGCATGGGCTTATTATGAATTGGGCTGGGGCGGCTGGTGGTTCTGGGATCCGGTCGAGAACGCCTCATTCATGCCCTGGCTGGTTGGCACCGCATTGATCCATTCGCTGGCAGTGACCGAGAAGCGCGGCGCATTCAAGAGTTGGACAATATTGCTGGCTATCGCGGCATTCTCGCTCAGTCTGCTCGGAACCTTTCTGGTGCGCTCCGGCGTGCTGACATCGGTGCATGCCTTTGCCACCGATCCGAAACGCGGCGTATTCATCCTCACATTCCTGGTGCTGGTGATTGGCAGTTCGCTGACGCTGTTTGCCTGGCGCGCGCCCAAGATCGGACTCGGCGGCAAGTTCAACCTGATCTCGCGCGAGACCATGCTGCTGTCCAACAACGTGATGCTCGCAGTTGCCTCTGCGTCGGTATTTCTGGGCACCTTGTATCCGCTGTTCATGGACGCGTTGGGATTCGGCAAGTTGTCGGTTGGCCCGCCGTATTTCAACTCGGTATTCCTTCCCTTGATGACGCCGATGGTGCTGATGATGGGGCTGGGGCCGATTGCGCGTTGGAAACAGGCCAGCCTGCCTGACATGTGGGTACGCGTGCGCTGGGCGCTGGCCTCCAGCGTGGTGATCGCGTTGCTGTTGCCGCTGGTGATGGGTAAATGGACACCCCTTATTTCTCTCGGATTGTTGCTTGCGTTCTGGGTGTTCACCACTACTGCGCTGCACCTGTACCGCCGCCTCAGCGGCCGTGATGGAAATCTGGGTCAACGCCTGAAAAACCAGTCGCGCAGCTATTACGGCATGACTTTGGCCCATTTTGGGATCGGTATATTCATCATCGGCGTGACCATGGTTAAGGGTTACGAAGTCGAGCGCGATGTGCGCATGGACGTCGGCGACACGGTGGAGGCGGCAGGCTACTCGTTCCGGTTCGACGGTGTGCGCGAGCAGCAGGGACCGAACTATGTGGCGTCGCAGGGGCGTGTGACCATCACCAGGAACGGGAAGCCGGTTACCCAGTTATTCCCGGAGAAGCGCATATACAATGCTTCCGGCATGCCGATGACCGACGCGTCCATATCCACCGGGTTGTTGCGCGACCTGTACGTGTCGCTGGGTGAGCCGATTCCGAACTCCAACGGCGCCTGGGCGGTGCGTGTCTACATCAAGCCGTTCGTGGACTGGATCTGGGTCGGCTGTCTGTTCATGGCGTTTGGCGGCATTATGGCGCTGACTGACCGGCGCTACCGCATTCATGCAAGGGAAAAATCGGACAGGACCATGGCAAGCGAGATGACGGACAAGAACGCCGGACTGGCCGTGGAAGGGAAAACATCATGATGCGTTTCATGTTGCCGCTTATCGCGTTTCTGGTGCTGGCGGTGTTTCTTTATGTGGGGCTGGGACTCAATCCGCGCGAAGTACCTTCGCCGTTGATAGGCAAGGCGGCGCCGATGTTCACCCTGCAACAATTGCACGAGCCGGACAAGAAATTCTCGGCACAGGAGATGCGCGGCAAGGTCTGGCTGCTGAACGTCTGGTCATCATGGTGCGTGTCCTGCCGTGAAGAACATCCGCTGCTGGTGGAATTGTCGAAGCAACACATTGTTCCGATCTATGGCCTGGACTACAAGGACAAGCGTGATGATGCGCTGGCCTGGCTTCAGCGCGGCGGCAATCCCTATGACCTGAGCATAATGGATACGGATGGTCGCGTGGGCATTGACTATGGTGTGTATGGCGTGCCGGAGACGTATCTCATCGACAAACAGGGTGTCATTCAATACAAGGAAATCGGTCCGATCACTTCCGCGAAGCTGAAAGGAAAAATACTGCCCTTGATCGCGATGCTGCAAGCCAAATGAGACGCATATTGTTCGTGCTGCTTATGTGCCTGACCCCGCTGCTGGCTTATGCCGGCGTGGCCAAGGACCTGGCGCAGGACCCGGTGGTGGAAAAGCGCATGGTCAAACTGGCCGAGAACCTGCGCTGCCTGGTATGCCAGAACGAATCGCTGGCAAGCTCCCATGCCGAACTGGCGGAAGACCTGCGCCAGGAAGTGCGCGAGATGATCAAGAAGGGACTGACCGACAACCAGATCAAGGACTACCTGGTGGCCCGTTACGGAGATTTCGTCCTGTATGATCCGCCGATGAAAAGATACACCATCCTGTTGTGGTTTGGCCCATTTGCCATGTTGTTGCTTGGGGGCGGCGTACTGATCTACCAGTTGCGCAAACGGCGCAGTTCCGTTACCGAAGACAATCTCACGCAAGAGGCGGCACAGCGTGCCGCCGCATTGCTCAACGATGAAATAAATAATCAGACATGACCACCTTTTCGATAATTATTGCGCTACTGCTGGTAGTCGCGGTGCTGTTTGTTGTGCTGCCGTTGTTGCGTTACAAGGCAAAAAGCAGCCAGGTATTGCGCAACAACGCCAATCTGGAAATTTTCCGCGATCAGGTTGCCGAGATGGAAACCGATCTGCGCAATGGGTTGCTCACCCAGGAACTGTACGATCAGGGCAAGCGTGAACTGCAGTCGCGCTTGCTGGAAGAGGTGAATGGCCCGGATCAACCGGCAGGGTCGCGCAATCCGCACAAGGCCCTGGCGTTGGTTCTCGCGGTGGTATTGCCGGTGCTCGCAATTGGGGCCTACATGAAAATAGGCAATCGCGACGCATTAATGCCTGCTGGGAGTGCCAGCGGGCAGGGCACGGCTGGCGCCGCTCGATCCGAAGGCGCGATCAAGGATCTTGAAGACCGGCTGGCGGTTAATCCAAAAGACACAGACAGCCTGGAGGCGCTGGCCAGGTCCTATGCCGAAATGGGCCGCTACAGCGATTCAGCCATGACCTACAACAAGCTGACCAAACTGGTTACCCAGAACGCGCAGTTGTGGGCCGATTTCGCCGATGCACTGGCAATGGCGAGCGGGCAGAAGCTGGCTGGCCATCCGACCATGCTGATCAAGACCGCATTGACGCTGGACCCCAATAATCCCAAGGCGCTGGCATTGGCCGGATCGGCGGCGATGGAAGTTGGCGAATATCCGCAAGCCGTCGAATACTGGGAAAAGCTGCTGAAAATCATTCCAAAGGATACCGAAGATGCCCAGATGTTCGCCGAAGGCATCAAGCAGGCACGCATGGCGATAGCCCAGCAGGGCAAGGGTGGTCCTGGCAAGGCGATGGCGCCGGCAGCCGCCGCTGCTGCCGGCAAGGAACGCATCACCGGCACCGTGACGCTCGGCGCGGACATGATAAGCAAGGTCAGCCCGAACGACTTGCTGTTCGTGCTGGCTCGAGCGGAATCCGGCCCCCCGATGCCGCTGGCTGTGATGCGCAAACAGGTGAAGGATCTGCCGATGAAATTCGCACTGGACGACAGCATGGCGATGGCGCCGCAAATGAAACTGTCGAATTTCGACAAGGTGGTGGTGGTCGCGCGCGTGGCAAAATCCGGCGACCCGATTGCTCATTCCGGCGACTTGCAGGGCCAGAGCGCAACCATCAAGCCGGGCACCAATGATGTGAAGGTCACCATTGACAGTGAAGTGAAATAACTGGACTGCGGGTGTATCCAGTAGGATAAAAGGCCGGGGCCGATGCCCCGGCTTTTTTCATTCTTGATGCCCCCCAATGGGGCATAGTTTCCTCTACTCAAGAATCAATCTGGTCTGGCCTATTGCTTTCTATTGATTCGCAACCCCTTTGCAGTGAGTTGTTCCACTGCAGCGATATAGATGGCCTTTGAGTTGTTTGCATCTACCTTGGCGTTAAAAAGGTGGTGGATGTGTTCGGCAACGACAAAAGCGATGGCATGAACGGCGTCGTGTTTGCTCAGACCTTCCGCGGTGAGACGAGTCATCGCACGAATGACAGGCTCTGGATTCTCAGCAAGTTGATTCTCAACGATTGCATGAAAGACGGCGTGTGCCGCCAGTTTTGGATTCTTGATGCGTGCCAGGCGATGATATTCCTCTGCGAGTAGAATTCGTTCCTGCTCATCGAGCGCGAGCCATTCCTCTGGGTTTGGCGTTTGGTCAGGGTTATACCGATTCACAGCGCTGATCTCCTAATTCGATTAGGTAAGCCCCTGGCTATGTCGGGGGACTCGAAAAGTTTGACTCATACGGCGGTCAATTAACAGGGCCAATTGAACTTTGGCAATGCTGTTCCCTCCCTCTCGCAGGGGGAGGGCCAGGGTGGGGATAGACACTCTGCATTTCCACCGTCCTACCCCCATCCCAACCTTCCCCCTTAAAGGGGGAAGGAGCGAAAACCCAACGACTTGGGCGGCCCGCGGTTTTATCTGCCCCTTTGAGGAAAGAAAAAAATGGAAAAATGGGCTAGACTCTGAAAAATGGGCCAGGCTCAATATTGGATTCGGTGAGATTCAAACCACATCATAACCCGCATCTTCCACGGCAGCCTTGAATTGCGCGACACCGGCCTGAGCGGGATCATAAGTCACGACAGCGCGTTTCTGTTCCAGTGACACGTCCACTTTGCTGATCCCGGGAACGGTCTGCAGCGCCTTGGCGACGCTGCTGACACAGCCGCCGCAGTGCATGCCTTCGATGTTGATTTGGATGGTTTCCATGGAGACCCCTCGCTCGTTAATGCTTGGCGGAATTATAGGGCTGCCAGCGCTTGAGCAACAGCGCGTTGCTGACCACCGACACCGAACTCATCGCCATCGCCGCGCCGGCGATCACCGGGTTCAGCATGCCGAATGCCGCAAGCGGGATGCCGAGCACATTGTAGGCAAATGCGAAAAACAGGTTCTGGCGGATCTTCTTCAGCGTGGCGTGCGACAGGGCAATCGCATCGACCACGCCAACCAGGTCATTGCGCATCAGGGTGATGTCTGCCGCCTCGATCGCGATGTCGCTGCCGCTGCGCATCGCAAAGCTCACGTCCGCCGCAGCCAGTGCCGGCGCATCGTTGATGCCGTCGCCGACCATGCCGACCAGTATTCCGTCTTTTCTGAAAGCCTGCACATGCCGCGCCTTGTCCTGTGGCAGGACTTCGGCGCGGAAGTCGTCGATACCAGCCTGTTGTGCGATCGCCTGTGCGGTATCGTGATTGTCTCCGCTTAGCATGACCACATGGATGCCCATCGCATCGAGGCGCGCGACCGTTTCCCGGCTGGTGGCGCGCAGGGTGTCGGCGAACGCGATGCAGCCGAGCAGGGCGTTGGCGCGCGTCACTGTGATGACGCTTTTGCCTTGCTGCTGCAAAGCCTGGATCTGCCCGTCATCCAGCGTGAAGTTCTCGCTGGCGATATAAGCGGGTGAGCCGAGCAGACAGGTTTCGCCATCCAGCTCTGCGCGTAAACCGCTGCCGGATAGTTCGCTGTATGAAGCGGCATCCAGCAGGTCGATCTGATTGTCGGCTGCATGTTCGAGCAGTGCGCGCGACAGAGGGTGTGAGGAATGTTGCGCCATGCTGGCGGCGACCTGCAGCAACTGCTTTTCGCTGCTGCCCGTTGCCGGCAACACATCGGTGACCTGAGGCTTTCCGCTGGTCAATGTGCCGGTCTTGTCCACCACCAGCGTGGAAAGCTTGTGTACCCGTTCCAGCGCGGCGGCGTCCTTGACCAGTATTCCGGCGTTCGCGGCGCGTCCGGTGGCGACCACCACCGCAGTCGGCGTGGCAAGCCCGAGCGCGCAAGGGCAGGAGATGACCAGCACCGACACGGCATTGATCAGCGCGGCAGTCACGCCGATGCCGGCGATCCACCAGGCGAGGAAAGTCACCACGGCGATCGCCACCACCACCGGCACGAAGATAGCGGAGATCTGGTCGGCCAGCCTTTGTATCGGTGCTTTCGATCCCTGCGCCTGTTCCACCAGGCGGATGATCGCCGACAATTGCGTCTGCGCGCCGACCGCCACGGCGCGGCACTTGAGCAGGCCGCGCTGGTTGAGCGTGGCAGCATAGATCTTGTCGCCGGCCCGCTTGGTTTGCGGCAGGCTCTCGCCGGTGAGCATCGCCTCATCGACACTGGACTCGCCTTCCAGCACTACGCCGTCGACCGGCATGCTCTCGCCCGGACGCACCAGGAACATATCGCCAGAGATCATCTGCGCCACCGGGATGTCGGCAACAACGCCATCGCGTTCCACATGCGCCTGTTTCGGTTGCAGGTTGATCAGCGCTTCCAGCGCCGAGGAGGCGCGTCCCTTGGCGCGTGCTTCCAGCAATTTTCCCATCAGTACCAGCGTGATGATGGTGGCGCTGGCCTCGAAATAGACCGGCTGCTGCAGGCCAGAACAAGCATGCACGGCGCAGCTCAGCAGGTACGCCGCGCCGGTGCCGAGTGCGACCAGCACGTCCATGTTGGCGCCGCCGCCGCGCAGGCTGTTCCATGCGCCGCTGAAGAATCGCTTGCCGATCCAGAATTGCACCGGCGTCGCCAGCAGCCATTGCAGCCAGACCGGCAACAGCGGGCTCGCACGATCACCCAGGAACATCACCAGCATCTGCAGCAGCAAGGGTGCAGTGAGCAGCAGCGAGATGAAGAATTGCATGCGCTCATGGCGGTAGGCTGCCATGCGTTCCTGCTTTTCCACAACAGGGTCGCGCGCCGGATGTGCACCGTAACCGGCACGCTTGACTGCTGCGATCAGGGAATCGGTATCGGCATTTTGTGGATTGAAATCGACGAACGCCTTTTCCGTGGCGAGGTTCACCACGGCGCAGACTTCCGGCATGCGGTTGAGCACCTTCTCGATGCGTGCGGCGCAAGCCGTGCAGGTCATGCCGGTGATTTGCAGCTCTTCATGTGCCTTGGGATCGTTCATGCTGTATTTGAGGATACGCTTCGGTATTGGTTCTACCTCAAGATCCGGCGGGAATCGTTTGGCAGAGCTGGCATAGCTTACTGTTTTCTGAATGAGCTTCTGGAAGAGGCATTTCGTCTTCGGTCATGTACACATCGCCAGGAATCTGATCAGTATGCGAACGATTAACAGGCAACTTTCGTTGTTACTCCCAATGCGCGAATGCGCGCGGCAAAACCTTCCAGCTGCTCCGCAGTCAGCGCGGACAGGCGTGGCGCCTCGGGCTGCAGCGAGGGTCGCGCCAGGCTGTACAGCAGGACGCCTTGGGGCCTGATCCCGTCGCGCAGCAAGCCGGACAGGAACTCCACGTAGTCGTCCTCATCCTGTTTGCCAGGCGGCACGCCATCCAGTGCGAACCAGCAGGTTTGCAGCCAGGTCGGACACAGGGAAACCGAGGTCAGCAGGTTTTCGCGCACCCTGGCCATGCTGATACGCGAGTCGTTGACCCGTTGCATGCCCGATTCGCTGGCGCGGTCAAGCTTGAACCAGACTTCGCCGTTGAGCTGCGGCATGCGACGCAATCCCCGTTGCACCGGTTCGCGATGCATCAGGCTGCCGTTGCTGATCAGCACCAGCTTGATCGATCGGGGCCAATCTTCTTGCTGTCTCAATTCGCCTATCAGGTCGATGACGGCCGGGAATTCTTCAGCGCTGGTTGGCTCGCCGTTGCCGGAAAGCGCAATGTCATTGATGCGGCGCATGTCCTCGGGAACGCGGCGTTGCATGAATTCGCCATGCAACAACTCGCGCAAAAAACCGCGCAGTTCCCGTTCGAGCAGGGCCAGATCAAGCGGAGGCGGAGCACCGCGAATCAGGCCGGGAACCTGGCAATAGATGCAGCGCCAGTTGCAGGCATTGTTGACGTTGAGGTTGATGCCGACGGAGACGCCGCCGGCGCGGCGCGATACGACCGGGTACACATAGTGCAGGCCCGCGCTGTCACGGCTGTGGTCAGCTACGTTGAGATCGTCTTCATTCAAGATTTTATCATCGGCAGGTATTTCGCCGGGTCCACCGGTTTGCCCAGTTTGCGTATCTCGAAATGCAGCGCAACCTGGTCGGCATCGCTGTTGCCCATCTCGGCGATCTTCTGTCCCTTTGCCACGATCTCGCCTTCCTTCACCAGCAGACGGTCATTGTGCGCATAGGCACTGAGATAGGTCCGGTTATGCTTGATGATGATCAGCTTGCCATACCCGCGCAGGCCACTGCCGCTATAGACCACTTTCCCGGCAGCGCTGGCCAGGATAGGCTGGCCGATCTTGCCTGCAACATCGATACCCTTGCGATTTTCACTTTGCGAGAAATCCGTGATTATCTTTCCGCTGGTTGGCATGCCCCATTCGATGTCATCATTGGCGACGGCCGGTGCCGGCGCTGCAACAACGGGAGGCACGGGTTTCGTTGCGGGACTGGGAGGCGACCCCGCTTTGGCGGATACAGCCGGCACCGGCTGGGGAACTCCGCCTTGCATCCTGGCGATCTGGGCTGCGGCATCAGCGGAATACGGGAGCTTGATCGCCAGCGGCTGGATTATTACGGGCATACCAGGCGGTTTTGCCGGTTCAGCCGGCTTGCCTGCCGGCAATGCTTTGCTTAGCGGAACGACCTGGATTTCCGGCGGCGGTTTGCTCAGCGGTACCGCCTCAATTTGGGGCGGCGGGGAAGGTTTGACCGAGATCACGTTGTTTTCCGCAAACAGGCGCAATTCCTGCCCTGCCTCGATCATGTCCGGATTTTCGATGTTGTTGAGATCAGCGAGC
Source organism: uncultured beta proteobacterium (assembly GCA_963782385.1). Lineage (GTDB taxonomy): Bacteria > Pseudomonadota > Gammaproteobacteria > Burkholderiales > Gallionellaceae > CAVXFS01. The sequence goes on along the minus strand of CAWAJO010000003.1, from coordinate 252,399 downwards.
TCGTGATAATCCAGCCCGTAGTTGAAGGCGATGCCATACAAGGTATCGCCCTTCTGCACAACATAAACCGGTGGACGCCAATCCTGATCGCCGGATATTTGCCTGGTCGAAACGGAGACTGGCGGTGCGCCGGCTCTTCCCCCTTCGGGACGGCGATCTGATATCGGGGCATGATTCACGCTGGATGCACAACCAGCCAGGACAATTGCAATAAGTGCGAAACTGACGAAATCTCGGGTCTTCAGTGTCATTCTTTTCCAGACAGCAACGGTACGAACCTGACTCCGTCAAGACGGGTTTCACGGTAGCCTTTTGCATCCCGCTCAATCAGGTACAGGTATTGCTCATGGCTTCCCATGGGCAGCACCATTCTACCACCGATGGCGAGCTGTTCCAGCAGCGCGGACGGAACGTGGGTCGAGGCGGCGGCCATGACGATGCCGTCAAACGGGGCGAATTCCGGCAGGCCCATGCCGCCGTCGTCGTAGAACAGGCGGACATTGTGGATATGCAATTCCTTCAGGCAGCCCACCGCGCGCTGAAATAGCGGTTCGATGCGCTCCACCGAGTAGACTTCTTTTGCGACTTGCGCCAGAACTGCAGCCTGGTAGCCGCAGCCGGTGCCGATTTCCAGTACGCGCCCAAACGAGTTGCCATTGCGCACGATTTCCAGCATGCGCGCCACGGTGTAGGGCTGGGAGATGGTCTGTCCAAATCCCAGCGGCAACGACACGTCGTCATAGGCGCGGCTGGCCAGCGCTTCGTCCACGAATATGTGGCGCGGCACTGAATTCATCGCGGCCAGCACCACTTCATCCCGTATCCCTTCCTCGCGCAAACGCTCGATCAATCGCGCGCGCGTTCGCTGCGAGGTCATGCCAATTCCGCGCCGCACATTATTCATGTTCGGATTTCAGCCAGTTGCGCACCGCATCCAACTGGCTGTATTGGGTCAGGTCAATTTGCAGCGGCGTAACCGAAACCCGCCGGTTTTTGATGGCATGGAAATCGGTGCCTTCTCCCGCATCCTGCGCCTTGCCTGCCGCGCCGACCCAGTAGACGGTTTCACCGTGCGGATTGGTCGCCCTGACCACCGGCTCCGCCTTGTGGCGTTTGCCCAGGCGGGTGGTTTCCACACCCTGTAATCGTTGGTGCGGAACGTCCGGTACGTTGACATTGAGCAGCCAGGCCTGCGTATGCGTGTGCGCGGCAAAACGCTGCACCAATTCCGTTACGACTCGTGCGGCCGTGTCGTAATGCGCCAGGTCTTTGCCGGCCAATGAAACCGCGATGGATGGAATTCCAAGCAGAAAACCTTCGGTGGCAGCGGCGACGGTGCCGGAATAGATCGTATCATCACCCATGTTGGCGCCTGAGTTGATGCCTGAAATTACCATGTCAGGCCGCGCATCCAGCATGCCGGTGACCGCCAGGTGGACGCAATCGGTTGGTGTGCCGTTTACATAATAGAACCCGTTGGGGGCGCGATGCAGATTAAGCGGCCGGTCCAGGGTCAATGAATTGCTGGCGCCGCTGCGGTCGCGTTCCGGCGCGACCACGGTGATTTCAGCCAGAGTGGAAAGTGATTCCGCGAGACAGGCGAGACCGGGAGAAAAATAACCGTCATCATTGCTGAGCAGGATGCGCATGAGGCCAGATCAGTTAGAGTTACGAAGCAGGGCAGGATTAAAGGCAACCCATACCCGACGAAGCGGCTGAATTATAGGGGGTGATTACAACGGGGACAACGACTTGCTGTGAAGTGCCGCGGGAAAGCTCGAATGCACTGCAGGCAAAGCAGCATAATCTGTCTGATTAGGGTTCATCTGATCCCTATCAGGACGCATCGCACGCGTCGCCGGGCGGCGGCTAAGGACCCGCGGAAACAATCACCCCGGTACTTTTTTTCGAGCCCTGCGCTGGATAGAAAGCGCTGAAGGTTCCGAAGTTCGGATCGACCGCAATGTTGCGTTTAATGAAATCGGGGTCGACATGGCCAAACAGAATGGCAAATGGCTTCCTGAGTTTTCCGCTCTCGCTGGACGTGATTCTCGCCAGGATGATCCTGCCGCCCGACAATTTATTCACGTAAAAATTATTGACCCGGTCAAGGGTTGCATTCATATCTTCGGACTCATCAAACGGCAGATAATAATAATTAAGGTTTGGGTTTGAATTGTTGACCAGAAATGCAGACGATTCTTTCCAGTTTTCCCTGGTCCACCATTTGTTGACCAATGCATTGTACGAATCGTAAAGCCGGCTAGTGCCACAGGCAATCAGGAAAAAGACGCATATAACCTGCAGGCGCGGGAATCGGCATAGTCCGGAAACGGCCAGGCCAAAAAAGATGGCGGCAGCAGGCAGTAAAACAATATAGTTCCTGATGGTTGATACAGGAGTGTGTAAATCGACAACAGTCGTCAAGACAATGACCCCGCAAGAAAGGAATGCCAGTCTGCCAAAGTATTGCTTGTGAACTGAAAATTCCCCATCCTTGTTTCTCGGCCAAAGCGCCAGGAAAAGCGTCATCAGACACAGTCCGACAATGGTGATTGCAGTTGTGGCGTAGCTGCCAATGCCCTGGGTTGCAGTGAATGGAAACATTGGCCATAGTGCATCACGGACAATGCTCAGCGTGCCGAGCGGGCCGTCAACCTTTATCCAGAAATGGCCGCCGCTCTTGTTGCCGATGGCGCCAATCAGGCGGTGAACAAGGGGCCACACGAGCAACACCGAGCCGAGCACGGCAATGCCGGTCAAACGCGGCAGGTTCCTTCTGTTATCAAGACCGATCCAGGCCAGGATGACCAAAGCCAGAATCAGGCCAAAATAATGTGTAAGGGAGGTCAGCAGGCAAAGAGCGGCCATCCCGGCGAGTTTCGCATGCCTGCTGTCGAAATCCAGGAACCGGGTTGTCAAGAGTGTCGAACACAAAAGCAACATGGCGTAGGACCTGGCTTCCTGGGCGTAATAGGCGAACAAAAAACTCGATGAAAAGAAAATCAGGATACCGACTCTTGATGTTGAGTCGAGTTTTCTTGTCCACAAAGCCAGATAGGCAAAAGCCCATAATGAGAAGATCAGGCTTGGGACGCGGACCGCAAGTTCGCTGTCGCCGAATATCCGCATCCAGATCCAGAGCATGAGTTGATAAAGCGGCGGATGCACATCCTGCAGGATGGCTTCGAACATTTGCGGCAGGCCAAGGCGGCTTGTCGTAACCGAAATAAGTTCATCCAGCCAGAACGAGTAGGGGCTCCAGATGTTCGCAACGGCCAAAACAATTCCGCAAAGCGGAAAGATATAGAGCAGCTTGTCAATTCGCTGCAGGGTAAACAAATTGAAGCGGCGCAACAGGTTTGATTTCATCGGCAGGGATCTTTATGATTGTTGTTCGGATCCATCATTGCGCCGTGCGGGATGTGAACTCCAACCTGGGCGCCAGTGAAGACCCTGAATTATAATGAAGAACACTACCAACAAAGACCGGCAATAACAACATGCCCGCAAGTCTTCGCGACTGCAGTTCTGAAGCAATATTGCCCGTGTTGAACGGCGATGGAATGATGATCTGCGATAGATCGGCTTGTACCGATTATGCAATGGTGTCGAGATTGCACGACACGTCGATCAGGAGAAAGGGTCGCCATACGTGGAATCCGCCTGGATTTGCATGGGAGATCCGCACGTCAACGTTCAATCCGGTAACGTTATCCATTAAATGCAGCCCGGTTTGGACAAAACCTGTATTGCCGAAACTTCACGAGGCGTTTGAAAGAGAAGCCGGGAATATTACGGCACGCGCCGTGTCGATTTTGACAAAGGAGGGCCGCCCGGATCGGCGCAAGTCTTATGTCCCGGCCTGACTCGTCCATCAGGACTGGGTAGGAAGAATATACCAAGCCTGATCGGCGATTGTCAGGTCAAGCAACGCTCTCCTCGATTTGATATTGTGGAAGTGCGAGGGGTTTGGATTCCCCTCGCGCAACCAATAGCGACCGAAACCTTGCGACCGCTATACTCTAGAGGAGTAGGGTGGAAAATTCAGGCTTGCTTGTGCATGTGGCAGGTGCTGATGCCGAAGGGCATATAAGCCGGGCAGATACCGAACACACCGGTCATCAGGGGAACTACCCCGATCCAGCCCCAGACGCCTATCACGTTTGCCAGTGTCAGCCCGATTAATACCAAGCCAACGGCAATGCGCAAACCACGGTCGATGCCGCCAACATTTGTTTTCATGATCTTCTCCTTGCAAATGGTAATTCAGAGATTGCACGATAGATCAATAGCCCTGCTCTGTCTGTGAGAAAAGTCACATGCCAGAAAAATCCTTCAGGGCCAATGAATTAACTACCTCAATCTGTTCCCGGCCCAACCGCACCCAACCGTGCTCGGCGAAATGCTTCAGCAGGCGGCTGACGATCTCGCGCACGCTGCCGAGTTCATCCGCCAGCGCCTGGTGGGTGATGTGGATCGGGCTGGGTTTGGCGATCAGCAGTGCGGCAAGGCGCTGATCCAGTTTCTGGAAGGCAACGGCGGAAACGAGTTGCATCAGGTCGGTGAGGCGTTCCGAGAACAGGCTGAAAATATAATCGCGGAAGGGTTCGTGCAGCGCGATCAGTTTCCTGAATTCGGGTGAAGGCAGCACCACCAGGGTAACATCCTGGTCGACGATTCCGCGCGCGTGATAGCGCGTATGCCCGAGCAGGCAACTGCTGGTCAGGATGCAGCTTTCCCCGTCTTCGACGCGGTATAGCTGCAGTTCGCGCCCGCTGGCGGCCGCCTTGATCACCCGGATGCTGCCGGCGAGCAGCAGCGGGAACCCCTGGCATGGCTGGTTCTCGTCGAACAGCACCGTGCCGGCAGGCAGGTGCAGCATGGCGGCATTGGACAGCAGGTCGCCGAGTTGCGATGGGGGCAGTCCAGCCAGCATGGGATAGTGTTGGAGCAGGCGGTCCTTGATTTCCTGGGTTAGCATGGTGGCTTCAACCCGGCGCAGGAAAACGTCGCGAGCGATGGCAGGGCAAGGCGCGAATGGACGAGAAAGCGGAGTTTACTTGTGTGCAAATGAGCATTTTAGTTCCGGCCAACCTAAAGGTTACCCTCCACTGAAACATTCGTTTTGAGTCCACGGGCAACGCAGTCATGCCGAGCGTAGCAGTATTACTCAGGCCGCATCTGCGGGAACAGGATCACGTCGCGGATACTCGGCGCGTCCGTCAACAACATTACCAGGCGGTCGACGCCGATGCCCTCCCCCGCGGTCGGGGGCAGGCCGTACTCCAGTGCGCGGATGAAGTCGCTGTCCTTGTACATCGCTTCCTCGTCGCCCGCTTCCTTGGCCGCCACCTGCATGTCGAAGCGCGCCTCCTGGTCTTCCGGGTCGTTCAGCTCCGAGAATCCGTTGGCGATCTCGCGCCCGGCGATGAACAATTCGAAGCGTTCGGTGATCTCCGGGCGGGAATCGCTGCGCCGTGCGAGCGGTGAGGCTTCGGCGGGATAGTCGACGATGAAGGTGGGCTCGAACAACTGGTGTTCGGTCAGTTCCTCGAACAGCGACAACTGCAGCCCGCCCAGTCCGTCGTCGGGCCGGTACTTGGCCTTGAGGTCCTGCAACTCATTGACCAGGAAATCGCGGCTGTTCAACTGCGCGTCGGAAAATTGCGGATGGTATTTCTGGATCGCCTGGGTGATGGTCACGCGCTGGAACGGTTTGCCGAAATCGAGTTCCTTCCCTTGATAGCTGAGCAGCGTGGTGCCCAGCACCTTGCTCGCCACTTCGCGAAACAGGCTTTCGGTGAAGTCCATCAGGTAGCGGTAATCGCGGTAGGCCTCGTAGAACTCGATCATGGTGAATTCCGGGTTGTGCCGCGTGGACAGCCCTTCGTTGCGGAAATTGCGGTTGATCTCGAATACCTTCTCGAAGCCGCCGACCACCAGCCGCTTCAGGTACAGCTCCGGCGCGACGCGCAGGTAGAGCTGCATGTCCAGCGCATTGTGGTGCGTGGTGAAGGGCTTGGCGGAGGCGCCGCCGGGAATGGGATGCATCATCGGCGTCTCGACTTCGAGGTAGCCGTGGCGCATGAAGATGTCGCGGATCGTCTGGATCACGCTGGAGCGGACAGTGAACACGCGGCGCGTCTCCTCGTTGGTGATCAGGTCGACGTAGCGCTGGCGGTATTTCTGCTCCTGGTCGGTCAGCCCGTGGAATTTTTCCGGCAACGGGCGCAGCGCCTTGGTCAGCAGGCGCAGCGCCGTGACACGCACGGAAAGCTCGTCGGTCTTGGTCTTGAACAGCACGCCGGACGCACCGAGGATGTCGCCCAGGTCGTAATGCTTGAACGCATCGTGCGCGGCCTCGCCGGTGTCGCCGTTGCTGATGAACAACTGGATGCGCCCGCTCATGTCCTGCACCGTGGCGAAGCTGGCCTTGCCCATGACGCGCTTCAGCATCATGCGGCCGGCCACGGTCACGCCGACATGCGCCTGCTCCAGTTCATCGTGGCTCATCGCGTCATATTTGCCGTGCAGGTCGGCAGACAGATCCTTGCGCTCGAAATCATTCGGGAACGCCACGCCTTCCTTGCGCAGCGCCGCCAGCTTGGCGCGCCGCTCGGCGATGATCTGGTTGTCGTCCTGCGGTGGTGAGTTTTGCCCGTTCATCGGTTCGTTCTTAAAAATTTGTTTCATTCAGGTCCGGTCGGCGCATATGCCCGGCTGTGGCAGCATGCGAATCGGCTATTGCGCCGGAAACTCAGCCTGACATTATAGCGAAGTAGCGTACTACACGGCAGTGGATAAGTCGAACCAGCGCAGACGCTGTTTTGATCTTGAAGATGATGCTCGGAAAAACCGATATATCCGAATCCGGGGGAGATTGGAGACCATTTTCAGCAATTTGATAGGTTGATGTTTTGAGTCTGGCCTGTACTATGCCACCACTGGCGCGAAATCATGACACCAGACGGTATAACGAGTTGTTTCGGAGGCGGGTGAATGCATGGCAGGGGGATTGTGTATGTGGTATCGCCAGGGCCGCGAGCCTGTTGCAACTGAGTTCGTTCATCTTCAGACGACCGGGAATCCATGCTGAGCGCCGCCCTGATGTTTTGCCGTTTCTGGGAGAAAGCGGCCGCAAGCTTGTCGCGGCGGCCTGTCTCGACTGCGCCGTGCCATCGCTTTAGCGCGGAAGACATTGTCTGGGCGCTGGGCAGTTTCTGCGCCCTGAAGCGCAAGCCCTTCGATGCGGAACTGCTGGTCAGGCAATTCCCCCCACCCTGCACCGCGGATTCCCTCATCCACGCCGCCCGCGCCCTGGGATTCCGCATCAAGCGCTGCGACTGCGCCAGCAACAGACTGGCTACGCTCAACTTCCCGTGCCTGGTTGTACTCAACCCGGAAAGTCCAACATCCTCAACGCAACCAATGTCTCCTGCATCTCCCACGTCCCCTCCTCCTGGAAGGGGGAGGATTCGGGTGGGGGTTGAGAATCAACCATCCACTTCCCTCGAACTCCCCACCCCCCGCCCCGCCATCCTCGTCCAGGTCAACGACAACCATGTCACCCTGTTCGAAGCCGGCACCAATATCCCCAAGACATTAGCCCTCGCCGAATTCGCTTCCCGCTACACCGGCACCGCTTTCCAGTTGGCCCTCGCGACCCAGCCCATCAAGGACCCAGACGGCGCCCTGTCCAATCAGAATACCTTCGGCTTTCGCTGGTTCATCCCCGAACTGCTCAAGCACAAGCGCGTCTGGCGCGACGTGCTGATCGCGTCGCTGATCATCCAGCTATTAGCCCTCGGCACGCCGCTGTTTACCCAGGTCATCATCGACAAGGTCGTCGTGCACCACACCCAAAGCACGCTGATCATGATCGGCATTGGCATGGCCGTGTTCATGGTGTTTTCCGCCTTGCTCACCTGGGTGCGCCAATACCTGCTCCTGCACACCGGCAACCGCGTGGATGCCGTGCTCGGCGCGGCGGTGTTCGAGCACCTGTTCAAGCTGCCGTCGCGCTATTTCGAGCGTCGTTCCACCGGCGTGATCGCCGCGCGCCTGCACGGCGTGGAGAACATCCGCGAATTCGTCGCCGGCGCCGCCGTCACGCTGATCCTCGATTTTCCGTTCCTGGTGATCTTCCTCGCCATCATGTTCTATTACAGCGTGACGCTGACCTGCATCGCGCTGGCCATCATCGGCGTCATCGTCGTGTTGAGCCTGATCGTCATGCCGATCTTTCGCACCCGGCTCAACGAGCAATTCCTGCTCGGCGCGCGCAACCAGGCGTTCACCACCGAATACGTCGCGGGCCTGGAAACCGTCAAGAGCCTGCAAATGGAACCGCAGCTCAAGGCGCGCTACAGCGACTACCTGGCCGAATACATGCGCTCGGGGTTCAGCGTGCGCCAGATCGGCAACACCTACAACGTGGTGTCCAACGGCCTCGAACAGATGATGACGCTGAGCATCCTGATCATCGGCGCCTACACCGTGATGAACAACACCGACTTCACCGTCGGCATGCTGGTCGCCTTTCAGATGTTCGCGGGACGCTTGTCGCAGCCGATGCTGCGGCTGGTCGGGCTATGGCAGCAATTCCAGCAGGCCAACCTGTCGGTGGAGCGCTTGGGCGACATCATGAACGCCCCGGCGGAACCGTATTCGATCCTGCCCAGCCGCCTGCGCGAGGGGAAGGGCGAGATCGACATCGAAGGCTTGAGTTTCAGATATGGCGAGAACCTGCCGTTCCTGTTTCAGGGGTTCAAGCTCGAGGTCGCGTTCGGCAAGGTCATCGCCGTGATGGGGCCGTCCGGCTCCGGCAAGAGCACGCTGGCCAAGCTGTTGCAGGGGTTCTATGTTCCCTCGGGTGGCACGATCAGGATCGACGGCACCGACATTCGCTACCTGTCGGCCAATGAGCTGCGGCATTACTTCGGTGTGGTGCCGCAAGAAACCATCCTGTTTTCCGGCACGATCTATGACAACCTGCTGATGGCGAATCCGCATGCGACGTTCGAGCAGGTGGTGCACGCCTGCAGGATGGCGGAGATACATACTTCGATCGAAGAACTGCCGCAGGGTTACCAGACCGAGATCGGCGAGCGCGGGGTGGGGCTGTCGGGGGGGCAGAAGCAGCGTATTGCGATTGCACGGGCGATGCTCAAGCAACCCAAGATATTGATCTTTGATGAAGCGACCAGCAGTCTGGATCAACGACTGCGGAACACTTTGCCGCCACCGTCAACCAGCTCAAGGGCAAGGTGACGATGCTGTTTATCACGCATGCGTTGCCGAAGAATTTGATCGTGGATGAGGTCGTACGGATAGGAAGTGGAACGTTAAGCGTGGTGGGCGATACGTATAATGAAACTAACAAGGGAGTTGAGGGGGAAGGTTATGAATGACATGAATCAGAAGTGTGAGATGCAAAACAATAATGTGAAGTCTGACCCCGAGGTTCGGGCCAACTTGTTCAGTTTTCTCTTAATAGTGTTTCCATAGTGATCGAATTTTTTCCTGGCCGAACCGGTCCGCGCAAAAACGATACACGATATCGAGTGTTTCTCTTGCTGCCTTCTCAAACACGGGATCGATTGGATCGGTATCCTGTGACGAGTTCTGGCGGTCCGAGAAATCTGCAGGCCTGAATTCAATATCGAGGAATTCGCAGATGGCCTTGACCGATGCATCAGAAAACAATTCCTCATAAAACAGAACCATCACTTCATCCTGTTTGAATTCACACAGCAGGTTGGCAAGTGTCAGATCGTAGCGGGAACGCATTACGATAGTCGGGTCAGACAGCGCCGATGCATAGGCATCCTGGACCTTTGCCAGACCGAGAGCCTGGTTAAACTTTAGTTGTGAATAGAGTCGATCCGCCGGGTCGCGCATGATAAAGATGACCCGGGGATTCAAGTGAGCCCGGGTCATCATGTTCCGGATGAAACGAAATCCTTGCTGCGGAATGAGGCTGTAGGAAGGCGTAATTTCTCCCAGCGCACGGTGATGCGGCCTGGCATATCTTTTGAAGTATGCAAGGTAGGCTTTCTCACCAAGCGACAGGCTATATCTTTCGATAGCCAAGCCAAGTTCCTGCCGCGAGCATTGTTCGCCTTTCATTATCTTGTTCAGCGGAATGCGCAGGAGGTCTTCAAATCGCCTTTCAGGAGAAAAGCCGCTGAGGTCCGGCGCGAACATCGCGTCAAACACATGCAGTTCCTTGTAGGGTGAAAAAAACGCCTGTGGATGGCTTAACAGGTATTTAGCCAGCCAGGTTGTTCCGCACTTTTGTGCGCCAACCCCCAATATGAAATTCACAATGCATCTCCCCCATTCGTCTTGATAATTATATCCCTCAAAACAAAGGGGTCAGTTCGCCCCGTCCCCGTTTATCCCATTGATCCGGGCCACTTTTCCCTTACAGCATCGACGACAGCAGCGTCGCGATGCCGAGAAAGGAAAAGAATCCGACCACATCCGTGACGGTGGTAAGAATGATCGAGGAGGACTGCGCGATATCGAAGCCGAAGCGCTGCAGCGTGATCGGAACCAGCGCACCGGCGAAGCCCGCCGCGACCATCGAAATGACCATCGCACTCGAGATCACCAGCACCAGCCCGAAAGACCCGCTCCAGAAATACACACCGATAGCACAAGTGATTGCGACCGCGAATCCGTTCATCAGACCGACACTGATTTCCTTGAACACCACCTTGGGCCAGTGGCGCAGGCTGATCTCGCGCAGCACCAATCCGCGCATCGTCACTGCCAGCGCCTGCGCGCCGGCGTTGCCCGATTGCCCGGCGACCACCGGCATCAGTACGGCGAGCGCAGTGAACTTGGCGATCGTATTCTCGAACAGTCCGACGACGGACGCGGCGAGAAAAGCGGTTAGCAGATTGATCTGCAGCCACGGCAGGCGTTTGGTCACCGAGAAAAAGGGGGGAGACAGGGCGCGCTCATCGCGGCTCGCACCGACCATGGTCTGGATATCCAACGTCGTTTCCTGCTGCACGGCGGTAGCCAGCTTGGCCTGGCGAATGACGCCGACCAGTTGTCCGTCGAAGTCGATCACCGGCAGATCAGTCACCGTATCATGGTGCATCTTTTCCACCACTTCTTCGCGCGGTGACGTGTCCTGCACGGCATCCGCGATCTTGCGCGCGATGCGTGCGAGCGTCTGATCCGGGTCGGCCAGGGCCAGATCCTGGATATCGACGCGCCCGTCAAGCCGGCCGTTATTATCGACAATATACAGTTCGCGCAGGCCGCGCCATTTGGTCCGGCGCAATCGCGCCAGCACTTCCTGTGCAGTCAGTTCGCCGCGAAACGAGGGTACGCGCGGATCCATCAACTCGCCGGCGGAGTCGGCCGGATAACTCATCAGCGCACGTATTTCCGCCGCCGCTTGTGCGCTGATCAGCGACTGGTAGTGTTCGCGTTCGTCCTTCTCCAGTCGGTTGAGCAGCGCCGCACTGCGCGCCGGTTCCAATTCGGCCAGGAGTTCTGCGGCCCGTTGTTCCGGCAATTGCGTGAACACCGCCTGTTCCACGTCGGTCGTGAGGCTGTGCCATACCGGCACCACTGCATGCAGCGGAAGCGCCGCCAGCAGCGTGCTGACCTCGCGCGCCGGCATGGCCTCGATGCGCCGGGCGGCCTCGCGCGGGTAATCGAGCAGAAAACGCAGGTTGAGGGCGGCGACTGCCGTTTCCGCAGCAGCGATCATGCGTCCCCCTCGCGCGGCTCGACCGGCAGCAGGCTCACCAGCGCCTGGATCAGTCCCGACACGCCGAACCAGTAGACGCCGGCGATGCCTGCAAACGTGTCTTCAGCGCGAGCCGGTTGCGGGGTCGCCTGTTCCATCGAAAGTGCGCGCTGCAGTGCGGTGTGCGTGAACGCCCCGACCAGCCGGTCGCCGCGCTCGATTACGGGCAGCGTGGAAGCCTCGCGCCATCCCGGATGATCGCGCAGCCCGGCGAGCAATGCCTGCGCCGGCAGCCGGTGCGGGGACGGCCGCACCAATCGCGCGAGCGAAGTCGCGGAAGCGGCGCGCAATAAATCGGCAAGCTCGACGTAGCCGAGCAGGCGCTGGTTGCGGTCAATGACGAACGGATCCGAGATCAGCGCCTCATCGGCGCGGCGCACACGTTCGAGCGACTCGCCGACCGTCATGTCGGCGGGCAGCGCCAGTGCGCGCGGGTCCATCCATGCACCAACGGTATCCTCCGGGTAACCGAGCAGCAGTTCATACGCGATGGTGAGCGCTGTCGGCAACTGTGCCAGCAGCTTCATCCTGCGCTCGCCGCCAAAGTAGCGCAGCAGCGCAACGCCGGCCTGAGCACCGGCGCCGCGCAGCAGGCCGGTTATTTCCTCATCGCCAAGCTGTTCCAGGCAACGCGCACCGGGGAGCGGCAGCATATGACGCAGCACGGGCGCAGCCAGCCGCAGTGGTGCAGACTGCAGCAGAGCCCCGGCCTCGGCGGGGGCGAGCCGCTCAAGCACACGCGCCGCATCTGCCGGATGCGATTCCAGAAAGGCATAGCTAAGCTCTTCGTTACTCGCCATCGCGAACCCCGCTCACGACGAGGACAATAGGCTGCTCGTTGAAAACTCTTGCAGGCAGGCTCGCGCGGCCTTCCGGGGTTTCCAGGATGACGGCAGTCTCTGTCAGTTCGAGGATGCGGCCTTCGTAACCTGCAGCGCGAACGTGCTGGCCGACACTGTAGCGCTGGCGCAGGTAATGCGCGCCGATCAGGTTGGCGACGTAGTCGCGTGCGCCGAGGCTGAGCGCCAGCGCCACCGCGCCCACCAGCGAGATACAGACTGTCGCCGCGAGGATTACCAGGAACGTAACCTGGATACCGATCTGCTCGGCGCCGACAAGAATGGCGGTAACCAGTATCGCCGCCTGCACTACGCGGCCGATCAGCAGTCGCTGGCGCTCGTCGGCGCGGGCCGCCGCGGCTTGCACGACTTCGCGCGCGAGTTTGCTGACCAGATATCCGGCGATGACGATGAGTACGCCGACTGACATTGTCGGCAGATAGTCGACGATGCGTGCCAGCCAGGCGGTAAACGAATTCAGGCCAAGAACCTGGGTTGCGGCAGTCAGGAAGAACAGCACCACAACCCAGAACACGACGTTGCCAAATGTCTTGGCCATCGCGCCCGGCAGGTGCGCCGGTACCGTACGGTGGCCGGCAGACATTCGCGCCCGGGCACGCTCACCAAGCAATGTCAGACGCACTGCCGTTGCTCGCAGCAGATGTGCCACGATCCAGCCGGCCAGCAACAACAGGAATGCGCCAAGCACGCTCGGCAAGTCAAGCGCAAGACGTTTCAGGGTCTGGTCGAGTACGCCGAGGAGCGCTTCGCGAAATTCCGAGAAATATTCCATCCATTTGTCTCCGTAAGGCGCATCGGGCCGGGACAGGCAATTTGCCGGCAACAACCTTGCTTCAAAGATACCTTCCAGGCAGCGTCCGGTTGCGGGCTGCCTTCACGGCCATGCGCCGCTTGCTCCGGATTCCATCGTTGCCGGACTCCACAATAGCGCAATGGCGCATAATATATCCAACGGAATCGCTGTCAAAATAATTCAGAAATATGGCGGTGAAAATAAAACGATCCCAGGAATAATGTATGGGCATTCAATCCAAGCCCTGGAAAACGCTGCGTCTGCTGATCCATGGCCGCGTGCAAGGCGTGTTCTTTCGCGGCTCGATGCAACGTGAAGCGCTGCGTCTGGCGGTTGCCGGCTGGGTGCGCAACCGCAGTGACGGCACGGTAGAGGCTGCAGTGCATGGCGAAGCCGGCGCGGTGGACGCCATCGTGAGCTGGGCGCACCGCGGCCCGCAGCATGCGCGGGTGGAGCGGGTCGACATCGAACCGATTGACGGCAGCTTCATCGGCTTTCAGATCATCGGGTAACCCGGAAACTGCCCGTGCGAGGCAAGCCTGGGGCCGCTTAGCCCTGAAGGAACAGCAGGCCGACGCCGATCCCGACAGCCGTCGCCAGGAATCCGATCGCGACGCTTCTGGCCAGAGATTTGCCGCCGATGAACACCACCAGGCCGAACTTGAATACCAGATTGGAAAGATAGGCGAGAGAGATGCCGGTGACGACATTGTGTTCGTTGAGTTTGCCCAGGTCCAGCAGGTGAAAACTTGACAGGGTGATGGCATCCACATCGGTCAGCCCGGAAACGAGCGCCACCGCATACAGTCCCTTGCTGCCCGCAATGTCGGACAGCCAGGCGGAACACAGCAGCACCACCACATACAGCAGGCCAAAGCCCAGCGCGGCGTGGATTTCTGTTGGGTTGGCGGTTTCCGGCATGGGGAACTCGCCGGAAGTCTGCAGTTTGCTCCAGACAACAAGCGTGCTCGCAACGCCAAAAAGCAGGCCGATGCCCATTACCGGCAGCAGGTACGGCACTACCCGCGGCGATACCACGGCGCCGAGGACCGACAGGCGTACCAGCACCACCAGGTTGGCGATCAGGATGACCACGGCGGACAGGCGCACCATGTTTGCAGCCGCCTTGCTGTGGCGCGCATAGACCAGCGTCGTGGCGGTGCTGGACACCAGTCCGCCGAACACGCCGAGCAACGGTGCGCCATAGCGTTGCTTGACCAGGTGCAGCGCAACATATCCCGCCAGGCTGAGGCCGGAAATCAGTACCACCATCACCCACGCCTGGTGCGGGTTGAAGGCGCCATAGGGGCCGAAGCTCTTGTTGGGCAGGATGGGCAGGATGACGAAAGTCAGCACGGAGAATTGCAGGATGGACACCAGGTCGCGCCTGGTCAGTCGCTGCGTCATGCCGCGCAGTTCGGGCTTGAAGTAGAGCAGGGTGGTGGTGCCAATCGCCAGCATGATGGCCAGCGTGGCCTGGCCGTACCAGATCAGCGCGCCGAGTCCGTAACACATCAGCAGCGCGGCGATGGTAGTGGTGCCGGGATCGTTCTCTTCCGTGGGGCTGTTAACGTAGGCGGCAATGATCATCGCGCCCACCACCACCCATCCCGCGACAAGCAGCCAGGCCAGGTTGATTTTCTCCGACAGCATCGCGGCCAGCGTGCCAAGCAGGGCGACCAGCGTAAAGGTGCGCAGGCCGGCCTTGGCAGAGGGGGTGCGCTCGCGTTCGAGACCGATCAGCAGTCCGATCGCGAGGCTGGTCAGGAACTGCGGCAGGAACTCGATGCCGGTGTTTTCGAACAATGAAAAGTCCACGTCTGCGCGACCTCCGACGCCTGCCAGTGACCAATAATGAACTGCATGTTGTCAATGCCATTGTATTCATCGGCGCGGGTGCTGTACACCAAACGGATTCCGGTCATTTGCCCGCTGCCGGGCAAAGAAAACAGATTTAGCTTGATTTAGTTCTGAATCTGCATATAATGCGCGCCTTGCTGAGAAGTTGATTCAGCATTGGTTCATCGTTCCCCTGACCCCGGCGGTTTTTCGCACTTTGGCTGTTTACCGGTTAGCAACGATGTTTATGCGCCGGTAGAGCTATCCCCTACTGAATAATATTGTGTGGTTTACACAACCACGCATGCGCCTCAATTGAACGTTTCATATTAAGGAATAATTGTGTCTACAGAAAACACGGCAGGTGAAAATACGGCCATCGCAGCAGCAATCACTTTTGCCGATCTTGGCCTGGATCAGGCGATACTCAAAGCGGTCGAGGACTCCGGCTACACCATTCCCACGCCGGTCCAGGCGCAGGCGATCCCGGAAATAATGGCAGGCCGCGACCTGATGGCTTCCGCTCAGACCGGCACCGGCAAGACGGCGGCTTTCATGCTGCCTGCGCTGCATCGCTTGAATACGCCCTCACCGGTGCGCGGCAAAGGGCCGCGCATGCTGGTGCTGACGCCCACCCGCGAGCTGGCGCAACAGGTCTCAAATGCCGCCATGGTGTATGGCAAGAACATGCGCCTGAAGGTGGTGAGCATCCTGGGCGGCATGCCCTATCCGTTGCAGAACAAATTGCTGTCGGGATTTGTTGATATTCTGGTCGCCACACCGGGCCGTCTGATCGATCACATCGGGCGCGGCCGCATCGATTTTTCGCGGCTCGAAATACTGGTGCTGGACGAGGCAGACCGCATGCTGGACATGGGGTTCATCGATGACGTGGAAAGCATTGCCGCGGCCACGCCGGCGACAAGACAGACGCTGCTGTTCTCGGCCACGCTGGATGGGGTCATCGGCAATCTGGCCCAACGTCTGCTCAAGGATCCGAAGCGAATCAGTGTCTCCGCGACCAAGGCTCGCCATGAGCATATCGAACAGCGCCTGATGTATGTGGACGACATGGGGCACAAGGGTCGCCTGCTCGATCATTTGTTGCGTGATACCGGACTCAATCAGGCTCTGGTGTTCACCGCCACCAAGCGTGATGCGGATGGATTGGCGGATGAACTGACGGCGCAGGGCCACTCCGCTGCCGCGCTGCATGGCGACATGAGCCAGCGCGAACGCAATCGCACCTTGCTCAACATGCGCCGGGGAGCGGTGCGCGTGCTGGTCGCCACCGACGTTGCCGCGCGCGGCCTGGACGTGTCGGGCATCACGCATGTCATCAACTTTGACCTGCCGAAATTCGCCGAGGACTATGTGCACCGCATCGGCCGCACCGGCCGCGCTGGCGCTTCGGGAATAGCCGTTTCGTTTGCTTCGAACCGCGACCTGGTCTACCTGAAGAATATCGAGCGTTATACCGGGCAAAACATCACCGCGCACACGGTTTCCGGCATGGAGCCGAAATTCAAGCCGCGTGCGCCAAGGCAAGGCGCGAGGAAGAGCGAAGGCCCGGCATCCCGGAATAACGGTCCGCGCCACCACGCCCCCGACAGCCGCCATACGTTCACGCGCGATGAAGTTGGCGGTCATCGCCGCGAAGGCCACAAGCACCAGCGAACGGATAACGTCACTCGCCCGGCTACGGCCACTGCTCAAGGGCCGCGCCGGCAGGGCACAAGTTTTTCACTGGGACGAGGCCATAACGGCAGCAACGGCAATAAGTGGTAAGTTTCGGGAGCAGGAGGGGGTTCGTTTCGTTCTCCCCCCGGCGTCAAGAGTAGCGGCTGCGGCCTCGAATTATTTGCGTCCCCTCCCCAGCAGGGGGAGGTTCAGGGTGGGGTGGGCAGTAAATGAAAGCCAGACTCCAATCGCGCCATCGAATGCTACGCTTGCACCTGCATCCCGCACTCCGTCGCTTCGGTCGAAGCCTGTGCCAAGGGAAATGAGCAGTCAGGGCCGCACCAGCGTGTCCTTCTCGATCTTGACGCTGTCTCCGACCTGGAAACTGGTCGGTGACGAGTAATCGAATGATCGGCTTGTGCCATTTTCCATGTGAACCACAACCCGGTACTGCAATCGTTCCTTCGCTTTCTTTTCAATCTGGTGACCAGCGTAGGCGCCGCCAACCGCACCGCCAATAGTGGCCAGGTCCTTGCCGGTCCCGCCGCCAATCTGGTGGCCCAGCACGCCGCCCAACACCCCGCCGGCGACAGCGCCTGCCCCGCTGGCTTTCCCTTCGAGCGTTATCGTTTTGACCTCCGATACCGTGCCGCATTCATTACAGGAAGCATGCGACGACGGATTGCACGAGGCAAGGGCTAATGCGCAAGCACAGACTAGAACGCGGACGTTAAAATCGATCTGTGACGGATTCATGATTTTCTCCATTCGTGGCCATGGTGCGGCGGGGAAAGTATAGCAGTGGCTTTCCCGCATTTCCATTTCAAGGGCGCGGCCTGCTGGTCCGGTGGTTATCCGGAAACGATTGCCTGCAAAGGCCGGCATATCGGGAATCATTTGGGAATCCTCACGGGGTTTCAGGCGTGGGCGGAAATGGCAGATAATTGCGGCTGCATGCCGCGTTACTTGATTTCATTTCATCGGGGGGAAAGGCAGCAAAGTGAGCATCTCGATACAACAGGAAGACTTCGACCTCGCCGCGGAAATGGCCGCGCTTCGTCGTTGCAGCAACGGGGTGGGCGCGCTGGTCAGTTTTGTCGGGCTGGTGCGCGATGTCAGCGGCGGCAGGGAAATCGACAGCATCCACCTCGATCATTATCCGGGAATGTGCGAGAAGGTACTAAAGGACATCGTCGCCGAGGCAACCGAGCGCTGGCAACTGCTTGCGGTTCGCGTCATCCACCGTGTCGGGTCGCTACTGCCGAATGAGCAGATCGTGCTGGTGGCAACTGCTGCGCAGCATCGCGCGAATGCCTTTGCGGGTTGCGAGTTCATTATCGACTATCTGAAAACGGCAGCGCCATTCTGGAAGAAAGAGGTGTCCACGCAAGGCGAGGAGTGGGTAGGTACCGCGGACGCAGATGTACGGCGCATGGAAAAATGGCGGGTGGAATAGTCTCTGTCCGGGGTATCAATGACCGGACAGGGGAGTAATCAAGGAGATGATATGAGCGGGCAACTCACCCACTTCGATCGGCAGGGCCAGGCGCACATGGTGGATGTCGCGGAAAAGAACCCGACCCGGCGCAGCGCACGGGCCGCCGGCTGCATCAGTATGGATGCGCCGACGTTTGCACTCATCGCGGCCGGTTCGGCAAGCAAGGGCGATGTGCTCGGCGTGGCGCGCATTGCGGCGATCCAGGCGGGCAAGCGCACGGCAGAGCTGATTCCCCTGTGTCACCCGCTGGCCCTGACTCATGTCGAGGTGGATTTCAAGCTGGAGGATAGAGACAATACGGTCGAATGCACCGTCACGACGGAAACGGTCGGGCGCACCGGGGTCGAAATGGAAGCGCTGACATCCGTCAGCATTGCGTTGCTGACCATTTACGATATGTGCAAGGCTTCGGATCACGCAATGGTCATCGGTGATATTCGCCTGCTGGAAAAGCAGGGCGGCCGCTCCGGACACTGGCGGGCACCTGAAAGATAGCCTTGATTCCTCACTTGATGTCTAGCATAAATGTTGTTTAATAAATAACTACTTGATCGAAATATTTAACGTTAAACATTATATAAGGTTCAGACCCGCAGCAGGTTGACCTGTCCGTTTCAATATATCCTGGTGTTATTTAGAAGTAACAAAGAAGTATTTTCATGTTATTTCCAATCCGATTAGACTGCGCCCCATCGTTGTTGATTTAACAATTGTTCGGGCGCGTTGATTTCTGTCACGGAAAGGAAAATTGAATATGTCCAAGCTGCTCAAGAATGGCCAGGTCGCAAACAACGTATGGAAGATTCTGCACGTTGAGGAGGGAGCCAGCCCGAAACAGGTAAAGCTGCCGGTGGGTCCGGTTCTGGTGCCGCTTTGCGTCTGGAAAGCGCGCCGCGCGGAACTGATCAACCGCGAATACGAGCATGGATGGGCGCTGGGCATCTGGCTCGCTGCCGATGAAAGTGCGGAAGGCATCAAGGACGACATCGACGACTTCAGCGTCATTGCGGTGGAGTTCGACAAATTCACTGACGGCAACAGTTATACGACCGCGCGCCTGTTGCGCGAGCGCTATGGCTACAAGGGTGAACTGCGCGCTGTCGGCGATGTGCCGCAGGAAAAATTATCGTTCCTGCATCAGTTGGGTTTCGATGCCGTTGCGGTTCGCACCAGCCGCCAGGTCAATTCAAGCATTACCAGGCTGTTCCAGTTCGAGCAGACTGCCGAAGAAAGCCTGGCCGCCGCTTGACCGTGGCAGCGAATTTTTCCGCACTGATCAGCCGTATCACATAGTCGCAGCAAGACGCAGGCGGAATCCAGACCGGGGGATGTGCACGACAAGGCACATCCCCCGTCGCTTTCAGATGCAGCGATTCCTTCTCGTATCTTCCAATTGACCGGTCGAATCTTCCCATCAGTGCCTCGCGCATTTCGACATTTCAGCGAAAACGGGAATGACTCGCCAATTTCTTCGTCGGTGCCGCTCCTTGCCATCCGGCCGCGAGAGCCAAGCGTTACCTGCTGCAAGCCGTTATAATGCATGCTTCGCAAAACATCGGAAGCATCAGCGTGGAAGCCGAACAACTCAACGCCCTGACCAACCAGTTGCAGGATTTGCGTGCGCGCAGCAACGAACTGCGGAGGTATCTTTGACTACGACGGGAAGCAGGAACGCCTGGCCGAAGTCGTAGCCCTGGCTGAAGACCCCGCCGTATGGCAGGACAGCAAACGCTCACAGGAACTTGGGCGCGAGCGCAAGCTGCTGGAAGGCATCGTGCTCAATCTGCGGCAGGTCGAGCAATCGCTGAACGACAATACAGAATTGATGGAAATGGCGCTGGCGGATAATGACGACGGCACGCTGCACAGCATCGCATCAGATATTCAGCAAACCGAAAAACTGGTTGCGGAGATGGAGTTCCGCCGCATGTTCTCGGGCGAACTGGATGCGAACAACTGTTTCATCGATATCCAGGCCGGTTCCGGCGGCACCGAGGCGCAGGACTGGGCCTCGATGCTGCTGCGCATGTACCTGCGCTACTGCGAGCGCAAGGGTTTCGGCGTGGAGGTGCTGGAGCAATCCGACGGCGAAGTGGCGGGCATCAAGAGCGCGGCCCTGAAGGTGACCGGCGACTATGCCTACGGACACCTGCGCACCGAGACCGGCGTGCATCGCCTGGTGCGCAAATCCCCGTTCGATTCCGGCAACCGCCGCCACACCTCTTTCGCCAGCCTGTTTGTCTATCCCGAAGTGGACGAGTCGATCGAAGTGGACATCAACCCGGCAGACCTGCGCGTCGATACCTATCGCGCCAGCGGCGCCGGCGGGCAGCACATCAACAAAACCGATTCCGCCGTGCGCATCACCCACCTGCCGACCAACATCGTGGTGCAATGCCAGAGCGACCGCTCGCAGCACCGCAACCGCGCCGAGGCCATGGCAATGCTCAAATCGCGCCTGTACGAGCACGAGTTGCGCAAGCGCCAGGCCGATCAGCAAAAGCTGGAGGATTCCAAGACCGACATCGGCTGGGGCCACCAGATTCGCTCCTACGTGCTGGACCAGTCGCGCATCAAGGATCTGCGCACCAATTACGAAGTCGGCAATACCCAAGGCGTGCTCGATGGCGACCTGGATCAATTCATCAGCGCCAGCCTCAAACAGGGAGTTTAAACACAGGGTTATGCTTTGACCTTGAGCGAGACAAGATTGACGGAACTTTGTGTTCATTGCAAAGCCAAATTGACGTCGCTGTAAAACCCGGGACTATTTGGGTGTATGATTTGCCAGGTTGGTGAACCGATCAATTGTTTGTCTACCCCATCCGCGGACTATTCTGCATGGTTGTGGGTTCAGCGGGAGTCATTCCATGAAGAAATTCCTGATTGCATTAATGGCTGTGGCACTGGTATCTCCGGCTTTCGCGGATGGCGGTCGCGGACATGGTCGTGATCATGGTCGTGATCATGGCTGGAGTCGGGGTGGTGGCGACTGGGGTCGCGGCGGCGGCTGGGGATGGAGAGACGACTGGATATTTCCTGCTTTGATTGGGGGGGCGGTCATGTATGACCTGGCCCGGCCCCAAACAGTCTATGTACCGCAGCCTGAACCTGTCTATGCGCCACCCAATGTGGCAGCATCTCCGCCGGTGCAGTACTGGTATTTCTGCCCGGCGGCAAACGCCTATTATCCCTATGTGCCGTCCTGTCCAACTGGTTGGCGGGCCGTTCCTGCGACGCCCCCGGCTGCTTCGGCGGCCGTTGCTCCGACAACGCCCCAGACTTCATCGTCGGACGAATCATCGCCGGGCAACGAGCCGGATGACGAACAACAGGATGCGCCAGACGACGGTCAGGACCAATGATCGATCCGACGGAATTATGCATGGTTTGTCGGCATTTCGTTGATGGATATCCGGCAGTGAGATTATTTCTTTGACACGGTGGAGGTGAGACATGCGTCGATCGGTTTATTCCGTATCTATTCTGGGAATTCTTGCAGGATGCGCAAGTCTGCCCACGGGTCCCAGTGTTGCCGTGATGCCGCCGCCGGGCAAGCCATTCGACTTGTTTGTTTCCGAAGATCGGGAATGCAGGCAATTCGCGCTGCAATCGATCGGCGGCATGAATGCCAACCAGGCAGCTGCGGATAGCGCCGTCAGAAGCGCTGCGGTTGGCACAGCCATTGGCGCAGCGGCCGGCGCGCTTGCGGGCGGCCATGAGGGCGCCGGATCGGGCGCTGCCTTCGGTATGTTGGCCGGTGCTGCAATCGGCTCGGATCAAGCGAGTTATTCCGGGTATGAGGCGCAACGCCGGTATGACATTTCCTATCAGCAATGCATGTATGCCAAGGGAAATCTGATCCCTCAAGCCTATTCCTATCAGCCGAGGATCAGATACTATCAGCCGCCTCCACAACCAAACTACAATGCGCCGCCGCCGCAGTACTAGCGTTACAGTGCGGGCGGCAGTAATTGATCCTGCACACCCGCAATTGTCCATGACGCCTATTGCCGCGCGGCCAGACCTGACTACTTTTCAATGACCGGGTGAACTCATCCCGCCAAACGAAGACGACACCCTTGCGGTGTCGTCTTCGTTTGGCGCTGGAGTGAAGGGAATTCGGTACAGGCACGCATTCATGCAAACAGGCGCGGCACGCCGAGGATCTTCCGGGATCTGCCCGCAGCCAACGTGAACGGCATTGAAACCGAATTGCATACCCGGCTTGACAACCGTCTAAACGGCAACTGCAGTCAGCCCTGTTTCACCAGTGCGTAAACTGCTCTGGCGGCACCGGTTCGCGGAATGGAAATCCGGCAATGGCCCACGTGTTGGCCGACTGAATTCCAGGCCAAACTGTCATCGCCTGCTCTGGAAGTTGGCAAAACCGCCCCCATATGCTGTCCTATGCGTAGCAAACTTGTAGATTCCCTGTGTAGCGGAGGTGTTTGATGCCGTCACGTGACCCGATCGGCTGGATGTGGGCCGAAGCCTGCCAGATGCTGGATCAGGCCGAACGCCTGCAACGGCAGTTCTTCCGCCTCGACTTTCCGCGTGGAGCGCGCGTGGCATGGGAGCCGCCGGTGGACGTGTTCGAGGACGAGCGCGAATTCGTTGTTGTTGTCGCGCTGCCCGGTGTGGCGTCCGGCAATGCCGAGGCGACGATCGACGGACAAACGCTGCTGATCCGCGCCAGGCGCCGGGTGTCGCTGGGGGATCGCCACTGCTCGATCGAACGGCTGGAGATTCCGTATGGCTACTTCGAGCGCCGCCTCATGCTGCCGCGCATGCGGCTGGAACTGGACTCGCAGCATTGGAGTGACGGCTGCCTGGTACTGACGGTAAGGAAAATGAGATGAACGTGATGACCGAAAAAGACAAAACGAGCAACCCGGTGCTGGCGGAGGGCAATGCGCCCGCAGTCCAGGGACAAGCCGCGCCCCACGCCGCGCCCAAGGCCGATTCGCACAGCGAACGTTCGCTGCCCGAGGACGCGCTGGTCATCCTGCCGGTGCGCAACATGGTGCTGTTCCCCGGCGCCGTGATTCCGATCACCATCGGCCGCCCCGGTTCGCTCGCTGCCGCCCAGTTCGCGGCGCGCGCCCAGCGTCCGCTCGGTGTGCTGCTGCAGAGCGAGGGCGAGGTCGAAGAGCCGGGTCCCGACGACCTGCATTGGGTCGGCACCGCAGCCAACGTGCTGCGCTATGTCACCGCGTCCGACGGTGCCCACCATGTCGTGTGCCAGGGTGAGGAACGTTTCCGCGTGCTGCAGTTCCTCGATGGCTACGACTTCCTCGTCGCGCGCGTGCAGCGTATCGCCGACACCGCCCAGCCCAACGAGGAAATCGAGGCGCGGGCGCTGGCCTTGAAGCAGCGTGCCATCGAAATCCTCCAATTGCTGCAGCAGGATGTACCGCAGGAAGTCGTCAAGGCCCTGCAGTCCATTGAAGCGCCGGGGCAACTGGCCGACCTCGTGGCCGGCCTGATGCACGCCACCGCCGAGGAGAAGCAGTCGCTGCTGGAAACCTTCGATCTGCGTACCCGGCTCGACCGCCTGCTCGAAATCCTGTCGCGCCGCGCCGAGGTGCTGCGCATCTCGCAGGAGATCGATCAGCGTACCAAGCAGTCGATCGGGGAAAAGACCCGCGAGCACCTGCTGCGCGAGCAGCTGCACACGATCCAGAAGGAACTGGGCGAAGGCGAGGAAGGTACCGCCGAACTGGAGGAAGTCGCCAAGGCCATCGCCGAGGCGGGCATGCCCGAAGAAGTCGAGAAACAGGCGCTGAAGGAACTCAAGCGCCTGCGGCGCATGCCCGAAGCCGCCGGCGAATACGCGATGGTGCGCACCTATCTTGAGTGGCTCACCGACCTGCCGTGGAAAACGCCCGATGCGCCGGCGATCGACATCAATGAGGCGCGCCGTACGCTCGACCAGGATCACCACGGGCTGGAAAAGATCAAGAAGCGCATCCTCGAATACCTCGCCGTGCGCAAGCTCAACCCCCAGGGCAAGGCGCCCATTCTGTGTTTCGTCGGGCCGCCCGGCGTGGGCAAGACCTCGCTCGGCCAGAGCATTGCGCGCGCGACCGGGCGCGAGTTTCTGCGCGTGAGCCTGGGCGGCGTACATGACGAGGCCGAGATCCGAGGCCACCGCCGCACCTATATCGGCGCGCTGCCGGGCAACATCATCCAGGGCATGAAGAAGGCCGGCACGCGCAACGTGGTGATGATGCTCGACGAAGTGGACAAGCTCGGCGCCGGCGGCTTCCACGGCGACCCGTCGTCGGCACTGCTTGAGGTGCTCGACCCGGAGCAGAACGGCACCTTCCGCGACAACTACCTCGGCGTTCCCTATGACCTGTCGTCGGTGCTGTTCGTGTGCACCGCCAACGTGCTCGACACCATTCCCGGGCCGCTGCGCGACCGCATGGAAGTGATCCAGTTGCCCGGCTATACCGCGCAGGAAAAACTGCAGATTGCGCAGCGCTACCTGCTCGAGCGCCAGCTATCGCGCAACGGCCTGCTGCCGGCGCAGTGCGAGATCACGGAAGCCGCGCTGATCACGATCATTGAGGACTACACGCGCGAGGCCGGCGTGCGCAACCTCGAGCGCGAGATTGGCTCGGTATGCCGCCATGTCGCGCTGCGCATCGCCGAAGGCGCAGTGGAGCACATCACCATCGACGCGGCCGATCTGCCTGCGATTCTCGGGCCGCAGAAATTCGAGGCCGAGATCGCGATGCGGACTGCGACGCCCGGCGTCGCCACCGGGCTGGCGTGGACGCCGGTGGGTGGCGACATCCTGTTTATCGAGGCGGCGCGCATGCCCGGAAACGGCAAGCTCATCGTCACCGGCCAGCTCGGCGACGTGATGAAGGAAAGCGTGCAGGCTGCCCTGTCGCTGGTGAAAGGGCGCGCGGCGGAACTGGGAATCAATGCCGAGTTGCTCGACAAATCCGACATTCACATCCATGTGCCCGCGGGCGCTACACCGAAGGACGGCCCGAGCGCCGGGGTGGCCATGTTCACGGCGCTCGCCTCGCTGCTCACGCAGCGCCCTGTGCGCAGCGACGTCGCAATGACCGGCGAGATCAGCCTGCGCGGCCTCGTGCTGCCGATCGGTGGGGTCAAGGAGAAAGTGCTCGCTGCGCTGCGCGCCGGCATCAAGATCGTGATGCTGCCCGCCCGCAACCGCCGGGACCTGGAAGACATCCCCGCCGAGGCGCGGGAAAAACTCGAGTTCGTGTGGCTGGAGCATGTGGACGATGCGCTGAACTTGGCATTGTCAGCGAAAGCTGTGTGACAGCCCTGAGCTTCTCCAACCGCCGAAACTCGTTACTGTTAATCGCTGACGATAGGGGCTGTTGCGGGCTGCGAAAACAATGTCCTCCGGCGAGAAGAAGAAAGAAAAAAGGCCAACCGGGAATGGTTGACCTTATTCAATTGGTGGAGGCGGCGGGAATTGAACCCGCGTCCGCAAGCACTCTACAGGCAGTTCTACATACTTAGTCAGGTTATTTGATTTTATCCGGCAGACGCCAACCGACAGGCTGCTGCTGGACGAGTCACCTAGATTTAATGCCATACAAAGTGACCCTGCATGACACGATTCCGTGTAAATGACCTCACTCATCTCAACCTTGCGGTATCGAGCCCCTCCACGGACAGCAGGGTGTGAGGTCTAACAGCTTAAGCTGCTAAAGCGTACGTTTCGTCGTTTGCGACTATTGGTTTTCCAGCTGATTTACGAGGTGGCGGGTCCTCGGTATGCCCTACACTGCTTTGCAACCCACGTCGAAGCCAGGTCGCCCCCGGGTTCTATGCGATACAAAACGGTACGGATTGTAGCAGAAATATAGAGTGGGCGGGGCTGGAGAAGTTCCATTCGTGGGCTGGTTGCGGGCTTTGTGGGGAGTTGCGCAGGGAACTCTCCTGAGGTACGTAAAGATCAAAGGCTACGCCGGGCAGGTATCCACCACAAGTTGCTTGCCACAAGCCGCCAGATATCGCCGGATCGTCGCGACAGAGGGGGAATGCTTGCCGGATGCAAGGGCGCTCTCGAGTCGTGCTACTGCCGGTGCGTGGGTGCCCATGCGTTCTGCAACCTGGGCTTGCGTTAATCCAGCCTCGCGCCGCGCATCCAGCAGCAAGTCGAGTAATGCGAATTCTTCTCTTTCCAGCCGTTCGTACTCTTTGCGTACAGCTGGAGTTTTCAGCATCCTGGCTCTTAACTTATCGTGGTTGAGCATGTTTAACCTCCTTCATCCGCTGCATCGCAATTTCAAATTCAGTGCGTGGTGTCTTCCGGCCCTTCTTGATAAATCCGTGCAACATAACAATTCGCCGATCGGACAGCGTGCAATACATCACGCGTGCAATTCCCTCAGCGCCCATCAACCGCAATTCAAACAATCCATCGCCCATTGCCTTGGTATGCGGCTCTCCTAGGTTTCCACCGACCACCAGCATCCGATCAGTCAGTCCGATGTAACGTGCTTGCAACGTGGCAGGCAAATTCAACAGGTCATTCTGGACAGACGCGCTGTTGTAATGAATCGAATAAGCGGCGTTTCTCATGATAACAAATATGTTAATAAAGTCAATGGTGCCGTTTGGAATTCAGAACTCATATTCAGCTGTTGGGTGATGCCCAAGTGTGTTCAACATGAATTGAACAAGAAGATCTATCGGCGCTACAGGCTCCCTGGGTCGGTTTTTTCGCCTGACAATTGATGCTAGTCACCTTATGCAATCTGGGTATCCCCCTAACTCAGATAGGTAGTCAGGGAACGGGAGGCTCGCCATAATGCAATTCAGGAACTGGTGTAGCGTTGCGGTTCAGTACTGCCCGATACGCGCGCCGTCAGCCGGAGTCGTCGGTTTGAAGCACACAACAAGAGGAAGGCGGACGATGCAATGTAAACGCAGGCAACAACCCAGAACAGAAGCCAGCCGCCTTTTCAGATTTGAAGCGCAGTTCAGGGAAGAACAAGCCTTACAGCAAACACCAATGCAAACCGTATCGAACAGCAAGATCAAACAATCGGAGAGCACAGCACGATGAACATCGAAAAGTCCATTAAGCAAATGATTCTGGGATTTATGCTGGTTAGCTTGCCGTTTGTTGGTGGCTGCGGAGATAACACAATCACTTGGGAGGAAGAAGTGAAGCTTCTGGATGGCCGGGTGATTACGGTAACGCAGAAGCGGCGAATTGATAGAGAAAACGTAGAAAGGGAAGCATGGCTAATGTTCAGGCTCCCGGAGTTTGGCGATAAGGAAATTGTGTGGCATGAGAACTTGGAGCCGCAAATATTAAATATTTTCGGAGGCAAGCTTATACGTCGTTGGTCAGCCCACCAACCGAACGAGAGTTTCGTCAGTACGGAAGCCCAAAACCATCATACGTTGGCTATAGATTTGGAAATGCTAAGTGGGTACGTATTCCATTTAGCGAAATTCCCATTCCAATCTATGACAGCAATTTGTATTTTGAAAACATGGCAGTTACCAGGCTCAAGCATGTATCTCTAACAGACAAAGAAGAGCTATTAAAAAACGAAAGATATGGTGGCAATTTGAAACGCATCGATCCGAATTACGTGGCAATCAACTATTGAAATTTGTTGGGAGACAATTATGGCAACTTCGCTTGACTACGCCACTTTATCGGCTATTACCTATAACGATGTACGTGGAAATTTGAACAAATTAGGCAACTTACCCGCAGGGTGGTCACAATATCTATACACCAGCAACCCTGGCTTTACAGCTGGCGCCTATAAGAATGGCAACGACATAGTGATTGCCTTCAAGGGATCGGATTTGCCTGAATTGAATGCGAGTGGTTTTGCAGACTGGATTGCTACCAATTTGCAAGCTGGCCTCGGTTTTGGCTCAACCCAACTGGTAGACGCTGCGCTCTTTTACGAAGCAGTCAAAGCTGCCAATCCGGGCGCGAACATAACTTTCACCGGACATTCGCTGGGCGGTGGTGTGGCATCGGTTATGTCCGTCTGGTTTGACAAACCAGCCACAACTTTTGCCGAGGCTCCATTCTTGTTGAGTGCAGTAAATCCGGTATTCACCGCTGCGGTTGCGGCCAAACTACTCCTGAACGGAATCTATGATTCCGATTTTGCCGGCTTTGTGGGCAGCTTTCCTCTATCTACCGGACTGCGCGCATCCAATGTGCAGGATCATTTTGTCAGCGGCGAAGTGCTGAGTGGCTTGCGGGGACCATTGTCAGCAATTTATGGATCCGACACGCCCATCGACATAGGTGGCGGCAGTCTGGTTTCATCCGTTGATTTGCATTCCATTGTCCTGACGTCGGCTCTGCTGATGCAAGATAAATTCAGAGCCGATACCGTGGCGTTTCCAAACCTGCTTGCAACAGGTATTTGATCAGAAGTTGTACGCTTCCTCCCTTACGGGAAACCAACGAGATTTCCTTAATAGCCTCCTGAACGACCAGATTAACGTCGGCTACAGTAATGCGGATGGCCTGCTGGCGCGTTTCTCCGGCGACCTCGACAAACTCACCCAATACGATACCAATCTCAAGGATGGCATGCTGGGCAAGGATCTGATTGATGTCGCCATCGCCGACTATTACTTCATGCAGTCGGGCTTTACGCACGATCTGTTCAATGCCGTTGCCGGAGGCATCGGTTTCGATTTGAAAGGCATCGGCGCGGACTGGACGGGAAACAAGACGGTTGTCCAGCTGGACAAAGACATCTCACAAATTCTCAATCTTGATTTTCAGTCCGGTGCCTTTCTCACCGGAGAAAGCGTGTGGAGCATCCAGTCCGGCGCCAGTGCGCTTACTGCAACCGGCACGGGCAGCAATAATGACGCCATGATCGGCGGTATGACAAACGACACGCTCGACGGCGGCGATGGCAACGACTTTTTGTATGGCGGAGACGGTGCGGACACATTGCTTGGGGGTTCAGGTACTGACCTGTTGATTGGCGGCACCGGCAGCGACACCCTGGATGGTGGCGCGGGAATTGACACATACATCGTGGACGGCCAGGACACCATCCTGGATTCGGACGGACAAGGCATCCTGAAAGACAAGGCAGGCAATATCATCAACGGCGTGATCGAAAGGCGCGCCGACGGAACCTATGCATTCCTGTCGAACACCAACATCGGCGTCACTATAGACGCCAACCTTGTGCTTACCCTGGCTGACGGAAGCGTAGGCGTGATCGAGAATTTCCAGAGCGGCAATCTGGGTCTGCGGCTGGTGGATTCAGCGACACAAGCAACCACCCTCAACATTACCGGCGACCTGCAGATCATCGACTTCGATGCTTCCACTGCCGGTATCCAGCCGCACTACGACGAACTGGGCAACCGCTTGACTGATGGGGTCGCCGCTCCCGTGGAGGATATCCTCTATGGCTCGGCCGGTGACGATCATATTCTCAGCGGTGGTGCGCGCGACTTTGCCGATAGCAAGGCGGGCGATGACCTCATCGAGGGTGGGACAGACGCCGACATCCTGGCGGGCGGCGCGGGCAATGACCAAATCTTTGGCGATAGCCTGACAGATATTGCCGTTGCCATCGCCGTCGGAAGCAGTGATGTGCCCACCGGCCTCAAAGGCGACTGGCTATCCGGCAACGGCGGAGACGACACGCTGGTAGGCGGAGCCGACAACGATGTGCTATCCGGAGGCGGCGGCAGCGACCTGCTGATAGCGGGCGCGGGAGACGACTATATTCTGGGCGATGCCGACTATACCGCCGTGGATGCCGGCGGCAATCCCGCCTTCGACTGGACGGTCACGTTGCAAGCGGGCGGAACTTCCGGTGACCTATATCTATTCAGTTCCGCAACGGGTGCCGATATTCCGGTGGACGGCGCGGCCGATGTTATCTATGCCGGAGCCGGCAATGACCAGGTGTTTGCGGGTGCGGGCGATGACATGGCTTATGGTGAGGCCGGCAACGATACGCTTCGGGGCGAAAGCGGCAACGATATCCTAGTCGGCGGCGCGGGCGATGACAGACTCTACGGCGGGGAAGGTGCGAATTATCTCGACGGCGGGGACGGCAATGACATCCTTAACAGCGGCGGGCCGGGTAGCATCCTGCTGGGGGGTGCTGGCGAGGATAACCTGTCTGCGGCGGGCGGCGGCAACACGCTCGACGGGGGCGACGACAACGACATTCTGGTCGCGGATGGTGGCCGCAACACGCTCAGCGGGGGTGCCGGCACCGACACTCTTTCTGCGGCAGGGGGAGCAAGCGCGCTCGACGGCGGCGACGGAAATGACAGCCTTGTCGTGGATGGCAGCAGCAACACCTTGTCGGGCGGCAATGGCGACGATCAACTGGATGGCGGCACGGCCGGATCGAATGATCTGGATGGTGGCGACGGCAACGACATCCTGCAGTCGGGAGGCTCCGGCAACAGGCTGGTTGGCGGGGCAGGGAACGACAATATTTCCAGTGCAGGTGGCAATAATTATCTGGACGGCGGAGACGGTATCGATTTTCTGGGATCCAATGGTGACGACAATTCATTGGATGGCGGTAGCGGCGACGATACGCTGGTCGCGGATCAGGGCGGCGGAAATTCGCTCGTCGGCGGGGCGGGCAATGACATGCTCTCGGCATCAGGCGCGGGCGGTTTCAATAGTCTGGACGGAGGTGATGGCAACGATACCCTTGCGGCTGAGGGCGGCGACAATACGCTGTCGGGAGGCGCGGGAGACGACGTGCTGTCGGCCGCCGGCGGCAACAACTTTATGGACGGCGGCGATGGTGCGGATTACTTTTCGGCCGATGGCGGCGGTAATACCGAAACCGGTGGAGCGGGTGATGACAGCCTGTCCTCGACGGGTGGCAACAGTTATCTCGATGGCGGCGACGGCAGCGACATACTGGTGGTTGATGGTGGCGGCAACACTCTATACGGCGCTGCGGGCGAGGACATCCTGCACGGTGGGGCAGGTGATGACATGCTTGACGGCGGCGCGGACAACGATACGCTCAGCGGTGGCGATGGCAATGATGTGTATTTCTACAATCTCGGCGATGGCATCGACACGATCCTTGACAGCAGCGCAGGCGGCCAGATCAATACGCTGCGCTTCGGCGTCGGCATCAGCACGGCCGATATCATGCTCAGTCTGGGCTCGCTCAGGCTTGATCTGGGCAACGGCGACGCGATTCACATCGCCGATTTCAATCCCAACGATGCCGCCAATTCCAGCGCCATTCAGAACTTCGAGTTTGCCGATGGCACCACGCTTAGCGCACAGCAACTCGTCACCACACTGGGCTTCGACCTCAATGGCACAACCGGCGACGACAGCATCACCGGCACCAACCTCACGGACCGCATCACGGGCGGGACAGGCGACGACACGCTGAGCGGCGGTGAAGGTGATGACACTTACCTTTACAACCTGGGCGATGGCATGGATACCATCGTGGACGGCAATGCAGCCGGGCAGATCAACACGCTCAGTTTCGGCGCCGGAATTTCACCGGGCATGCTTGTCCCGCATCTGGACAATGCCACCAATAACGTCACTCTGGATTTCGGCAATGGCGACAGCATTGCCATCGGCCGCCAGGACAGCCTCGCCGTCCAGGTCCTGCAATTTGCCGACGGTACGTCGCTCGGGATCAGCGAACTCCTTGCGCAGCCCCCGTCCGGCATCGTCGGCACCGATGCTGCGGAAATTCTGACAGGCACAAGTGCAGCGGATACGATCACCGGAGGAAAAGGCGACGATACGCTCAAGGGCGGCGCGGGCAGCGATACTTATATCTACAATCCGGGCGATGGCGTGGACACCATTGTCGACAGCACCGGCAGTTATCTGGATCCCTATCTGGGTATCGTGGACCTCGGAAGCAACACGCTGAGCTTCGGCGCTGGCATTACGCCAAACACGATCCGGGTGCGCCACGTCGGCAACGACTGCATGCTTGATCTGGGAAATGGCGACGGCATCGTGGTCGGCCAGAACATCGTCGGCAGCGACACCAATTCTTACGGCTACCTGATCTCCAAGGATATCGGCAGCGTCCTCCCCATCAATTTCGACGCTGATCCGTTCAGTGCCTTCAGCATTCAGATGTTGGCGTTTCAGGATGGAACCACGCTCAACCTGCAGGACTTCATCCTGCAGCAGGGTTTTGCCAGGACGGGAACGGACGGATCAGAATTTCTGGCGGGCGAGAGTCTGTACAACACGACTATTCCCGGCAGCATCGCAGACCGGTTGGAGGGAGGCAAGGGTAACGACACGCTATTTGGCGGCAGCGGCGATGACGTCTATGTGTTCAATCGCGGCGATGGAGCGGATGCCGTCGTCGATGCTGCAACCACGCGCTGGGATACCCAGTGGCAGCGCTACCTTCAGGGTGGGAACAACACTTTGCTATTCGGCGAGGGCATTACGGCGGACGATATCACCGCAAAATATCAGCATAGCTATGCTGCCGGAACCTACGACGCCATCGTGCTGGATTTGGGTAACGCCGACACCATTGACATCGGCCCATATTCCGACAATCTGGCCGTCAAGACCCTGCAATTTGCTGACGGTTCGACCATCAGCGTATCCGACTTTCTGATGCAGCGTGGCCTGGTGCACTCAAGTGTCACCACCGTTTGGGGAGAAAGCTGGAATGGGGTCTACAACTTTCCCAATATCATGCGCAGCCTTGGCGGGAATGACGTCTTGACAGGCGGAAACTTCGACGACACGCTGGAAGGTGGCACCGGCAGCGATTACATGGAAGGGCGAAGCGGAAGCGACACCTATGTCTACAATCTGGGCGATGGAACGGATTTCATCAGGGACGATTTTCTCGGAGGGAATTTGTTGAGTTTTGGGGCGGGGATCGGAGCGGCCGACATCACGCCGCTGTGGAATGCCACGGCGAGGAATCTGACGCTGAACCTCGGTGGCCTTGATACGATCTCAGTCGGATCGCTGGAGGATCTGGCGATCAGCACGTTGCAGTTCAGCGATGGAACTTCGATGGGAATGCAGGACTTCCTGCTGCAAAAAGGCTTGGTGCAGGAAGCTGGATCGGCAGGAAACGACGTTATGGCCACGTTTGCCGGCGGCCTGCCATTGCAAGGTCTGGGTGGAGATGACCAGTTGTATGGCAGCGTGCTGGATGACAGGCTGGAAGGGGGAGTTGGCGACGACCTGCTGGCGGGCAATGCAGGCAATGACATCATGATTGGCGGGCAGGGGAACGACACGCTGAAAGCCGGCACCGGGAGCGACACGTATGTTTACGACTTGGGCGATGGCGCAGACACAGTTGTTGATAGCGGGAATTCCGGAAGTGACGTCAATACCTTGAGTTTCGGGACGGGTATTTCCCGAGACATGCCTTTGCCGGTGTTCGATAGTGCAGCTTGGGAGTTGACCCTCGAACTCGGGAACGGCGATACCATTAATCTCGGCAACGTCAATGACCCCGCAATTCAAGATCTCCAATTTGCTGATGGGACAAGCGCTACGCTGAACGATTTCATGGCGCAAGCCGGCGCGATTGTGCAGATAGACGATGCAGGAAACGATTACCTGGAGGGTACGCAATTTGCCGATCGACTGGAGGGGCTGGCCGGCAATGACTACTTGTTTGGCTGGGAGAGCGGCGACACGATGATCGGAGGAACGGGCGATGATTATCTGTACGGCGGCTACGGCGACGACATTTATCTCTTCAATCTCGGGGATGGGGCAGATACGATTGATGACAGCAGCTACGGCCCGGGGCAGTACGAGGGCCCTGCGCTGAATGAGGTCAATACGCTGGTATTCGGCGACGGCATAACGCCGGACATGATGACGCATAGAGTCGATCGCAATGGTCAGGTTGTGCTGGATGTGGGTCCTTCTACAAGTTCAGGACAGGCGGGAGACAGTGTCACGATCGGTTATGAAGATGACCTGGCGATTCAGAGAATAGTATTTTCCGGTGGCGCCGCGTATTCGATCGAGTCCATCCTGTATAACCCGTCGCCGGTTGCGAGTCCCATAGCGGATCAGGTTACGCAGCAGGATGCGCAGTTCGAATTCATCCTGCCGCAGGATTCGTTTACGGAATCGAGCCCCGGTAGCTCATTGACATTCAGCGCGACGTTGGCTGGCGGTGATTTGCTGCCGGAGTGGCTGTCGTTCGATGCCGAGACGCAAACCTTTAGCGGCTCACCGGGAAATGCCGATGTGGGAAAGATCGATCTCACCGTGACGGCCACTGACTCGGCGGGACTGACCGCCGCCAGCAATTTCAAGCTGGAAGTGCTGAACGTCAATGACGCGCCGTTCGTGGCGATTCCGCTCGGCAACCAGAACGGCGAGGAAGCTTCTGCCTTTAGCCTGGTTATCCCGGCTGACGCGTTCACTGATCCCGATCTGATCTATGGCGACAGCCTCACATACAGTGCGACGCTGGCGGGAAGTCAGCCGCTGCCAGACTGGCTGGTGTTCGATCCGGTCAACCTGACATTGAACGGAACGGCACCCTCAGGCAGCGCTGGATTGTTCGATATCGATATTGCGGCCACTGACACCACGGGTGCCACCGCCGTCAATCCATTCCAGTTGAACATTGCCCAGGCGGCCGGCACGAATTGCGGAGATGGCGATCAGGAGTCCTCCGGCAATCAGGACGATCATCAAGGCTCGAGTTCCGATGACGATTATCACAACTCCCGCGAGACTGGCGGCGATCATCAAGGCCCAACCCGGTCCGGCACAGCGGCCGTCAACTTCGCGACTGATAATTTGAACGGCACTGATGGCGCAGGCAGATTTTGCGGCGGACCGGGCAATGACATCTTGTATGGCGATGACGGCGACGACCTGTTCATCGGTGGCAGGGGTAATGACATCACCTGTACGGGCTCGGGGGCGGACATCATTGCCTTCAACCGCGGTGATGGTCAGGACACTGTAGTGGCCGGTGCCGGATGCGACAACACCGTTTCGCTCGGCGGCGGTATCGACTATCAGGACCTGACGATGAGCAAGTCGGGCAATGACCTGATTCTGGATACCGGCCGCTCGACTATCTCAGGACAGGGTCACGACCAGATTACGATGAAGAATTGGTTCGGCGATACCGCCAACCACAGCATCGCCAATCTGCAGATCGTGCTGGATGCCGATACTTATGACCCAAGTTCCTCTGATTCCATGCTCAATCACAGAGTGCAGAGTTTTGACTTTGCTCTGCTGGCACAGGAGTTCGATGAGGCACTGGCGGCCGAACCCGGCCTGAATGCATGGAACCTGACCGACGCATTGCTGAGTGCACATCTGGCGGGGAGCGACGCGGCGGCACTCGGCGGTGATCTCGCTTATCAGTACAACCTCAGTGGCAGCCTTGCCGGGCTAAGTCTTGCCGGTGCGCGGGCTGAGTTGGGCAACACGCACTTTGGTGTTGCGCCAAAGTTTGTTCAACCATCGTCGGGCATGCATGGTGGAGGATTGAGGCTGGGTTAGGCGATGAGAGGCGCGCTGTCCCCGGAAGCGCTGGAATTCGCTCCGGGGCTGTTGTCAATTCAGGAAAGCCCGCCCGCGCGATTGCCGCGTGTGGTTCTGCATACGGTGGGCGTGCTTTTCGCCATTCTGCTGCTGTGGATGATCTTCGGAAGACTGGACATTATCGCCAGCGCTGAAGGGCGCCTGGTGCCGCTGACTTACGTGAAGATCGTCCAGCCTGCGGATGCCGGCATCGTTCAGGAAATACTGGTCCAGGAAGGCGAGTCGGTCAAGGCGGGGCAGGCGCTGATGCGCATGGATACGCAGCTGGCCAGAGCGGACGCCAGGAGCATCGGTAACGAACTGGCCATGCGCTCTTTGCAGCTTCGCCGGATCGATGCGGAGTTGGCCGGGAAAGCATTGGTCAGGAAGCCCGGCGATCCCGAAGATCTGTTTCGTCAGGTTGAAGCCCAGTATCGCGACCATCGGCAATCCTATGCCGATGCGCTGGAGCAAGGACAGGCTGCGCTGAATAGATCGCAACGCGAACATGATGCGGCAGGCGAAGTGTTGACCAAGCTGCGGGAAGTCACCCCAATCCTCAAGCAGCAAGCCGACGCCTACGCGGATATGGGCCGCGACGGGTATGCGCCGCAGGTGATGGTGCGGGACAAGCAGCGCGAGTACCTGGAAAAGTCGCAGGACTTGCGCGCGCAGCAGGCGACCGTTGCAAGTCTTGGGGCGGCGATAAACCAGTCCAAAAAGCAACTCGACCAGATTGGCTCAAAATACCGCAGCGATTTGCGCAACGAGCGGGTGGAGGCGGAGGGACAGCACAAGAAACTGGAACAGGAGTGGATCAAGCAGGAGCACAAATCCGCTCTGCTGGAATTGAAAGCCCCGCAGAATGGCATCGTGAAGGATCTCGCGACTCACACCGTCGGCACGGTCGTCTCGCCCGGCACGGTGCTGCTGTCCATTGTTCCCGAGCATGAGCCGCTGGTGGCCGAGATCAGGGTCAGGAACGATGATGTCGGATTCGTCCATGTACACCAGAGGGTGAAGGTGAAGCTGGCACCCTATCCGTTCCAGAAGTACGGCGTGCTGGATGGCGAGGTGATCCGCATCCAGGCGGACAGCGAAGACGAGCCGCAGTCGCAGGCCGGAGATCAAGCCAGGGATACACCCCAATCCACGGCATCGGTTTACAAGGCCATCATCGAACTCGGCAATCAGTTTCTCGAGGCGGAAGGCGGGAAGCTCAAACTCGTTGCCGGCATGCACGTCGTGGCCGAGATAAACCAGGGTCAGCGCACCGTCCTGAGATATCTGCTTTCGCCCGTGAGCAAAACGCTCGATGAGAGCGGACATGAAAGGTGAGGCTTGAGCCTGACCGTCTCTTCCCCGTGGATTCGCCATAAATGGCCAGGGTGCTTGCGGTGCAGCGGCCGATGCGGAAAAAGGAAATGCTGAACAAGTCCTGACTGACAGCTTGTGCTATCATGCGCGCCCATGAAATCGGAGCAACAGCGCATGCCTGCGGCTGTTTTGCCGTCTTTATCTGTCGCGGGCGCTTGCCACCCCGGATTCACGCCCAAACTACGAACCGGGCCGAATCGCAGGCAGAATTTGCGTGTCGCAGATCACATTTCAAAGTCACATCCATGAGCGATCCAACCACCCTGCAAGCCGTGCGCGGCATGAATGACATCCTGCCGGATGAGGCGGGGCTTTGGCTGTGGTTCGAGGATGTGGTGCGGGCCTGGCTGGAAAGCTATGGCTATCGCAATATCCGCATGCCGCTGCTGGAGCCGACCGCGCTGTTCAAGCGCGCGATCGGCGAGGTGACCGATATCGTCGAGAAGGAAATGTACAGCTTCGAGGATAGCCTCAACGGCGACCAGTTGACGCTGCGCCCGGAGGGAACGGCTTCCTGCGTGCGTGCCGTGCTGCAGCACAACCTGCTGTACAATGCGCCGCAGCGTTTGTACTACAGCGGGGCGATGTTCCGCCACGAGCGCCCGCAAAAAGGACGCTACCGCCAGTTTCACCAGGTCGGCGTCGAGGCGCTGGGTTTTGCCGGGCCGGATATCGATGCCGAAATGATCCTGATGTGCGCGCGGCTGTGGCACAAGCTGGGCATCCGCGACGTGAAGTTGCAGATCAACACGCTGGGCGACGCGGCGGCGCGGCATCGGCACCGCGAGAAGCTGGTCGCGTATTTCGGCCAGCATCGGGATATTCTGGATGCCGATGCGGCACGGCGTTTGCACAGCAATCCGTTGCGCATCCTGGACAGCAAGAACCCGGCGCTGCAGCAGATTATCGCCGGCGCGCCCACGCTGATCGACGAGCTGGATGAGGAAGCGCTGCTGCATTTCTCGGCGGTGCAGGACATCCTGCGACGGCATGAGGTCGCGTTTGAGATCAACCCGCGGCTGGTGCGCGGGCTCGACTACTACAACCGCACCGTGTTCGAGTGGGTCACCACGCGCCTCGGTGCGCAGGGTACCATCTGTGCGGGAGGCCGCTTCGACGGCCTGATCGAACAGATCGGCGGCAAGCCGCAGCCCGCCTGCGGTTTTGCGATGGGGATCGAGCGGCTGCTGGCGCTGATGCAGGAAGACGGCATGGAATTTCCGCCGCAGGAGCTCGATGTGTACCTGGTGCATCAGGGCGAACTGGCCGCGGGCATGGCATCCGTGGTGGCGGAGCAGTTGCGCGATGCGGGGCTGCGCGTAGTGCTGCATTGCGGTGGCGGCAGTTTCAAGTCGCAGATGAAGAAGGCGGATGGCAGCAATGCGGCCTGCGCGGTCATCATCGGCGACGACGAGGCGCGGGCGGGAATGGTTTCCCTCAAGCCGCTGCGCGGCGGCGAGCAGGTGCAGGTGGCGCCCGCGGAGTTGGCGGGCAGGATAAACGAATTGATTAAAGCTGGTTAGGCAGGGATGGAAAATGGCGACACTCGATTTACAGGAACAGGAACAGGTTGACGCATTCAAGGCTTGGTGGGATGACAACAGAAGGTTTGTGATCCTGGCCCTGGTGATTGTGTTCGGCGGGATTGGCGGAGTCCAGGCATGGAGGTCGCATCATACAAAGCAGGCGATCAAGGCTTCCGCATTGTTTGCCGAAGTCAGCGCACAGGTTGCCAGCAAGGATCCGAAGCGTGTCAACGATGCGGCCCAGGCCGTGATCGACAAGTTTGGTTCCACCGCTTTCGCCCCGAGGGCGGCGCTGATTGCGGCCAGGACCGATATCGATGCAAAAGATGTTGCACAGGCCAAGGTGCGGCTGCAATGGGTGCTGGACAACGCCAAGGAGGATGGGCTGAAGGACGTGGCACGCCTGAAACTGGCGAGCCTGCTGCTGGACGAAAAGAAATATGACGAAGCGCTGAATTTGCTGGAAGCTAAACATCCCGAATCTTTCGATGCCTTGTATGCCGATCTCAAGGGAGATGTGTTGGTCGCGCAAGGCAAACCCGAGTTGGCGCGTGCTGCGTACCAGGTGGCCTATGACAAGATTGACGAGAAAAGCACCTACCGCAATCTGATCCAAATAAAGCTCGATTCTGTTGGGGGCCCCAGGAAATGATGCGGCGCCTTGCCTTGTTCTCGCTGATGCTGTCGCTGGCAGCATGTTCCTTGTTCGGCAGCAGCAAATCCGGCAAGGAACCGGCCAAGCTCGGCGAAATCAAGGACAGCGCCAGGATCACGATTCGCTGGCATCGCGATGTCGGCGAGTCGCGCATGGAAATGCTGCAGCCGGCGAAGGCGGACAACGCGGTATTTGCCGCGGACACCGGCGGCACGGTTTACCGTTTCGACGCTGCGACGGGCAAGGAAGACTGGCATGTCAATAGCGGCGTAAGAATATCTGCGGGAGTGGGAGCGGGCGAAGGCCTGGTGCTGATTGGCGGAAACAAGGGTGACATTATTGCCTTTGGCGAGGACGGCAAGCTGCGCTGGAAGGCGCTGGTTTCAAGTGAAGTCTTGAGTGCGCCCCAGGTCGCGAACGGCATCGTGCTGGTGCGCACCGGGGATGGCCGCATCAGCGCATTGAAGGCCGCGGACGGCTCGCGCATATGGTTGTATGAACGCGCCACGCCGGCACTGAGAATTCGCAATCATGCCGGCGTGCTGATCCGGGATGGTGTGGTGTATGCGGGTTTTGCCGCCGGCAAGTTGGCGGCGATCGACTTGACCAGCGGTATTCTGAAGTGGGAAGCGACGGTTTCCCTGCCGCGCGGCAATACCGAGCTGGAGCGGATCAGCGACGTCACCAGCCTGCCGGTGGCCGACAAGAACCAGGTGTGCGCGGTGGCTTTCCAGGGCAATATTGCATGCTTTGACATGGGGCAGGGTGTCCTGCTTTGGAGCCGGGAATTATCCAGCAGCAACGGCATGGCATTGGATGACAAGTACCTGTACGTGACCGACGCGGAAGATGTCGTGTCAGCGCTGGACAAGACCAGTGGCAGCGCATTGTGGAAGAATGACAAATTGGCCCATCGCCGTGTCTCGGAACCCTGTCTGATCGACAAATATGTTGTGGTCGGGGATTACAAGGGATATCTCCATGTTCTGGATCGTGATGACGGCGGGCTTGCCGCGCGACTGGACTTGGGCAGTGGCGCCGTCGTTGCGGTGCCGGTGGAACTGGATGGTGGTTTGCTGGTGCAGACAAACAGCGGCGGGTTGTACTCGGTGACTGTCCAGCCCAAATAACTCACGTTCCTCCCCCGCGCCGCCGCGTACCCGTCTCCCGCCAGCGGAAAAGGTTTGGGGGAGAGGATCTCTAACCGAAAGCCTGAAATGTTGCCCACGCTCGTACTCGTCGGACGCCCCAACGTCGGCAAATCCACATTGTT
Source organism: uncultured beta proteobacterium (assembly GCA_963782385.1). Taxonomy (GTDB): domain Bacteria; phylum Pseudomonadota; class Gammaproteobacteria; order Burkholderiales; family Gallionellaceae; genus CAVXFS01. Next base: position 211,592 of record CAWAJO010000003.1, on the reverse strand, counting down.
TAACCGACTTACGCGCAGCCGTGATGCGCTGGTGGCTGACCAGCCGGGGCTGACGCGCGATCGCCATTACGGGCGCGGCCGTGTCGGCGAAAAACCCTTTCTGGTGGTGGATACCGGCGGCCTGGAACCGGTCGCCAAGGACGGCATCATGCACGAGATGGCGAAGCAGACGCGGCAGGCCGTGGACGAGTCGGACGTCGTGCTGTTTCTGGTGGATGGGCGCCAGGGCGTCACGCCGCAGGACGAGATCATCGCCACCGAATTGCGCAAGACCGGGCGTCCCGTGTTGCTGCTGGTCAACAAGGCCGAGGGCATGCAGCGCGCGCGCGTCACTGCCGAATTCCATGAACTGGGCCTGGGCGAGCCGTTGCCGGTTTCTTCCGCGCACGGCGACAATGTGGCAGAGGTGGTGGAGATTGCGCTGGAACAATTTCCGCAGCCGGAAGAGGGGGAGGAGAAAGAAGCCGATCATCCCCGGATCGCGATTGTCGGACGCCCCAACGTCGGCAAGTCCACGCTGGTCAATGCGATCCTCGGCGAAGAGCGCGTGATCGCCTTTGACCAGCCCGGCACCACGCGCGATTCGATCTACATCGATTTCGACCGCGCCGGCCGCCAGTACACGATCATTGATACCGCAGGTGTGCGGCGGCGCGGCAAGATAGACGAAGCGATCGAAAAGTTTTCGGTGATCAAGACCCTGCAGGCGGTGGAGGATGCCAACGTTGTGGTGCTGGTGGTGGACGCGCGCGACCAGATCACCGAGCAGGACGCGCATATCGCAGACTTTGTGCTGCAGGCGGGGCGCGCGCTGGTGCTGGCCGTGAACAAATGGGATGGCCTCGACGATTACCAGCGCGATACGGCCAAGCGCGACATCGAGCGCAAGCTGCATTTTCTGGGATTCGCGAAACAGCATTTCATCTCGGCGCTGAAAGGCAATGGCGTCACCGCAGTGCTGAAGTCGGTGAACGAAGCCTATGCCGCCGCAATGGCCAAGCTGCCCACGCCCAAACTCACCCGCGTGTTGCAGGCTGCCATCGAAAAGCAACAGCCACCGCGCGGACGATTCCGCCCCAAGATGCGCTACGCCCACCAGGGCGGCAAAAATCCGCCGCTGATCGTGATTCATGGCAGTGCTCTGGATGACGTGCCGGACAGCTACAGGCGCTATCTGGAACGCACCTTCTGCGAAGCCTTCAATCTGCAAGGCACGCCGCTGCGCGTCGAATTCAAGGCCGGCAAGAATCCCTTCGAAGGCAGGAAGACTCCGCTCACCGAGGGCGAACAGCGCACCGCGCATCGCGCCCGGATCCGTGGACGGCGGCTGTACGGCTGACATATTCCGCCTTGCAAGATTGGCCGGTAGGGGGTCTGCAGTCACATAGTCCATTCGGCGCGGGAGAGTATCCATGCCGTCACTCAGGTTGGTAAACCCCCGACTATGCCGGGGGACAGAGTAAGGTTTGACCGTTACGGCAGTCATTAAAGAGCAAAGTCAAAATGCTCAGCAACATCGTTCCCTCCCCCTTGCAGGGGTGTATAGACCTGAGACACACAGGGGGAGGGGTAGGGTGGGGGTGGGAACTCAGCACGTATGCAGTCAGTATCTCTACCCCCATCCCAAGGCCCCCTTCGCTTCGCTCTACCCTCTGCAAGGGGAAGGAGTTGAAACCCCCACCGCCGTCAGGCGCTTGACGGTTTTATCGGCCCTTCTGAGGGGCTCACCCAATAAGCCTGTCCTGAGCCGGGTGAAGCGGCCACGGGCAATGACGGTGGTAATTTGACTGCTGAGCGTAGCTTTCACGGCTAGCCCGGTGAAGCATCAGTAGCATCCTTTCGACTTCGCTGCGTTACGCCCAAGGCGAACGGACTCCAAATAGAATCAGGCCGGACCAATAGTATTCGTGATATTTCGGTTCAATTAGAAGCTGTATTTCAGCTCTGAAAACAGCAACGAGTTGTCCCGCAGCAGACCGAAGAGCGTGTTAGCCGCTCCCCGATATATATCCAGGCCAAACGACCCTTTCAGGTTGTCGCTGAATGCATAGACCAGCTTGGGCCGGATCAAGTAATTGCTGCGTCCGAAAGCCGCGACCGCGGCGATTTCGCCTTCCAGCATTTCATTCAGCCATTTATCGCTGATGCGTATGCTGATTCCCTGCTGAGTACGGTCGAACTGGCTCGACAAGACGGCGCCTTGAATTGCGACCAAAGTTAAAAGAGGTCTGGTACTAATATCAATTTGTTCCGCGTGAGATAACAAGTCTTCATGCAGGCGGCAAGATTGGAATCTTGCCGACCTCTGAGCCGGGTACGTCAAAACATCGAGCAGCGGCAAGGCTTTCTATGCCACAACCGTCGTCCAACTTCCGCATCTAAAGCTGCGTTCCGCTTGCACCCCCCTGGCTTGCGTCATCGATGGGCGCCCTATCACCCGCACGACGACGCTCATTCACCATCGCCAATTTCTCGTCCGCGTTGACATCCGGCATCGTGATCTGGCCGTCTTCGATGCTGACCAGTCGATCCGCCATCGCCATGACGCGCCAATCGTGGGTCGAAAAAATGAAAGTGGTCTTATATTGGCGGTTGATCTCCTTCATTAACTGCAGGATGCCCTCGCCGGTTGCATGATCCAGATTGGCTGTCGGTTCGTCCGCCAGCACGATTCGTGGTTCTGTCGCCAGTGCTCGCGCAATTGCCACGCGCTGGCGCTGCCCGCCGCTAAGCTGGTTCGGCCGGTGCCGCGCGAACTTGGATAAGCCGACGATGCGCAGATACTTGGCGACCCGGTCGCGGCGCTCCATGGTGCTCAGTTCTTTGAGTTGCAACAGGGGGTACTCGACGTTCTCCTCAGCCGACAGAACAGGCAACAGGTTGAACGTCTGGAAGATAAAACCGATGGTCCGCGCCCTCAAATCAGAAAGCTCGTCCGGCGTCTTGCCGCTGACATCTTGTCCGTTGATGAATATTGTTCCTTGGGAGGGCGTATCGATGCATCCAATCAGATTCAATAGGGTAGACTTGCCACTGCCGGACGGCCCGGCGATTGCCAGAAATACGCCGTCCTCGATGCTCAGCGTAATGTCTTTGAGCGCTTGGACTTGCTGTTCACCCAGGGTGTAATATCTACAAATCTTATCGAGTCGAACGACATTCATGGATGCCTGCTTCTTTCAATGCGCCAGCCGGGGGGCATGCAACATTCAACATTAGGAACGGAAATGCCCAATAAGCTTTTTAAGTACCTGCTAACATTTACTCTTCTATACATAGCCGTGCAAGCACCGAACCGAGCATCTGCGGCAACTGACAATGCGGAATTTTCTCGAAGTATACTGGAAAAGGCCGACCAGATACGCTTCCCGCGCGAAAGCTTTCAGGTTGATGTCAGCATCAGGACCACGGCGCCTGGCCAGCCCGCAGAAATGCGGAAATACCGAATTCTTTCCAAGGGCAACGAAAATTCCGTGGTAATGATTACCGAACCGGCCGACGAGCGTGGCCAGACTCTGCTCATGAAGGGCCGCGACCTGTGGGTATTCATGCCCAGCGTTTCGCAACCGATACGTCTGTCCCTGGCGCAGCGGCTTACCGGCCAAGTGGCCAATGGAGACTTGGCGAGGTCCAACTTTACAGGCGACTACAATCCGACAATCTTGCGTGCCGATACCATTGACGGCAAGAAATATTACGTACTGGAACTCACCGCCGTCGACAGGAGCGTCACTTATAATAAGGTTCTATATTGGGTGCAGCAATCGAATTTCTGGCCGTACCGCGCTGAGTTCTACTCGCTGTCCAACCAACTTCTTAAGACCTGCCGTTATGAAGACTTCCAGACAATGCTTGGCAAGCAGCGGCCAACCCGCCTTGTGATGGAAGATGCCTTGCGTAAAGGTGAAGAATCTGTGCTTGAATACTCAGCAATGAAACTGCGGGATCTTCCCGACAAGATTTTCACCAAGGACTATTTGAAAAAACTTGAATAAAGTTGCAGCTTGGACGTTGAGAAGTGTCCATGTATAAGGGGTAACTCCAAATGCTTCACACGCGTGCCAATATTTCATGCTGCATGAGGGATGCCTTTTCATCGGCAGCTATATTATTGTCGTTTTGGGCGCAGCCGGCTCATTCCTTGATCTTGGACGAGATCCAGGTTACCAGCAGGATGGGAGAACCGCTGGTCGCGTACGTTCCAATATATCCGGAAGGACCTGACGAAAAAATTACCCCAGCCTGCCTTTCCTTGATCAATACCGGGAGCAGCGCCGAGCAGGAACGACAGAACTTGCCAGATGCCCAACTGGAATTGAAAGGGGACAGAAACATTGCCCCACTGATTAAAATTTCCACACTGGCCCCGGTCAATGCACGCTCCTTAAAGCTCCTGTTAAAAGCGAACTGCGCCCCCAATGGGTTGGTCATCCGCGAATTCGACTTCGAACTGGAACCTGCCGCGACATCTTTATCTTCACCATCGCAGGTTGCCAAGTTTGAAAGCGAAGGCGGGAAATCTCCGGGTGACGGGCTCTTTGGTGATGACGCGCCGGTTGCGGAAAAGTCACCTCTGATGTCACGCTGGAATGGGTTCGCGCAATTCGATCTGGCGCGCATGTATCGCGATGGGAAGCATTGGTCCAATGAGCGTCTGCGGCTTGATCTGTCCAATAACGGACAATTCAGTGAGGACGTAAAGTGGAAGATCGGCGTTCGCCTGGGCTACGATGCCGCCTATGCTCAAACCGACTTCTATCCGCAGCCGGTTCGCCAGGATCAGCGCCAGGAATTCCTTCTGCGAGAGAATTACCTGGATATTTCAGCCGGAGATTTCGACTTCCGTTTAGGTCGCCAGCACGTGGTATGGGGCGAAATGGTCGGAGTGTTTGTCGCCGACGTTGTGTCGGCGAAGGATATGCGCGAGTTCATCCTGCCCGACTTTAATGTGCTGCGCATTCCGCAATGGGCGGCGCGCGCTGAATATTTCAAGAACGACAATCATGCGGAGGTGCTGTGGATTCCGGTCCCAAGTTACGACGAGACCGGCAAGCCGGGTGCCGATTTCTTTTCTTATCCGATACCCGGGCCCGGTGGCACCGTGTTTCTGGACGAACAGATTCCCGCGCGAAAACTGGCTAATTCAAACTATGGCCTGCGCTTGTCCGCGTTGAAGAACGGCTGGGACGTTTCGGGTTTTTATTATCACAGTATTGATTCAGCCCCAACCTTTTTCCGGGACATCATTGCCGGGCCCGCGCCAGTGTTTGTCTATCAGGCCAGACACGAGAAGATCGACCAGATCGGCGGAACGTTTGCCAAAGACTTTGATTCAATGGTGCTGAAAGGTGAATGGGTCTATACGGCTGGTCGCAAGTTCAATGTCACGCGAATTTCTCAGACTGACGGGTTGGTCAAGCAGAATACCCTTGATTATGCACTCGGCCTCGACATTGCCTTGCCAGCTGAAACCCGTTTGAATCTTCAGGTTTTTCAGAGAGTCTTTGTCGGGTACGATCCGGACATCATGCTGGAAAGAAGGGAGAGTTGGGCCAGCATATTGCTCAACGGCAAGCTCAGGCACAACCTTGGAGTGGAGGCCATGCTGATTCATAGCCTGAATCGCACGGACTGGCTGTTCCGTCCGCGACTATCCTGGAATTTCGAAAGGGACTGGCGGTGGATGCTGGGAATCGACGTATTCGGAGGTTCGCCTGCCGGCCTGTTTGGCCGTTTCAACAATAACGACCGTGTGTATTCCGAGATTCGCTACTGGTTTTGAGCAGGCGCGCCAGTAAGTGATGCTCAGTAGTTTTGCAGCAACGCGACGGTGACGGGTACGCGCGAGATACGCCGTGCCGGGACGAGAGCTGCCAGAAAGGTGGCGCAAACTCCCATGCCGAACGCCATCAGCACAATTGAAGGCACAACCCGGATATGGGCAGTATAGCCGAGGTTGGCGTTTGGCGGCGGCGGCATCGGGATTCCGATGGACGAAATAATCCAAGCCAGAATCAGTCCGAGGGCGACACCGAGCATCCCTCCACAAAGGCCCAGCAAGGCGTTCTCGATCAAGACCAGTTGAAACACAACCTTGCGGCGGTTACCCAGCGCCATCATCGTGCCGAATTCACCGACGCGTTCGAACACGCTCATATTGACACTGTTCGCAACTGAGAGCAGCACCAGCACCAGGATTATCAATTGCAGAACGCCGAATTGGCGCTCATAGAGAGCGACGGTTTTCTCGTAGAAATCGTTTAGTTGCTCCCAGGTCATGACCTCGAACTGCTTGCTGTCAAGTTTGCGCGCGAGGTCATCGGCGACCCGTTGCGTATCGCCGGTGTGCTTTAACGAAACAACCAGGCTGTTGATGCCTTGTGTATCGAGCAATTCGTGAGCTGCGTCGAGCGGAATTCTAACGGCGCGAGCGTCGTAGTCTTTGGAAAAGCTTTGGAATATGCCGACAACCGCGAAATCCAGGCTGTTCAAGGCGCCCTCTGCCGTGTTTAGCAACAATGTCGCGCGGTCACCGGGGCGCAGCATGAGCGCGTGCGCAACGCCCTCTCCCAGAATGACTCCATAGGTGTCGCCCTTCGTCAACTGGCGCCCCGCGGTAATTCTGACATGGGTGCCAAGTCTGGCCTCGCGGTCCGGTTCAACGCCTTCACCGACGATTGGCCAGTCGCTGCGTCCGTTACTGATCATGCCGGAAAAGTTGATCCGCTCCATGACGTCTTGCACCTGCGGCTGGGCAACCAATTTCCGCCTGACCAAATCTGGCTGATCAATTAGAAACTTTTCCGGGCTACGCGTACCGTGCGCATGAAATCCCATCCGCGAAACCTGGAGGTGGCCGGACTGGGAGTGGATGATCGACTCTCCCAGTTGATTGTACATATCCTGAACGAAACCGCCGCTGAGGATCAGCCCGACCACGCCGAGGACGATAGCCGCCAGCGTCATTCCGGTGCGCAGTTTGTGGCGAAACACATTGCGCAGTGCCAGTTTCAGCATGATTTTCGCATCGAGCTAATGACTGTGTCGCAGTGCATTGACTATCTCCATGCGCGAAGCCTTCCACGCGGGATAGGAGCTTGCCAGCAGGGTGGTGCCAACGGCGAGCAGGAAGGCATTAAGCGCTAGCTGCCAGGTGACCAATATCTGGCCGCTGTATCCCTGCGACATTCCCGGCGGTGGCGGCATCGGGATGCCAATCAGCGAAATCACCGTCGCCAAAAGCCAACCCAGAAGCAGACCAATCGACCCGCCGATCAGGCCGATGGTAAGACCCTCATAAATGAACTGGCGCAGGATGTGGCTCCTTCGGCGGCCTATCGCCAGACACGTGCCAATCTCGGCCGTGCGCTCGAGAACGTTCATCATCATTGTATTGGAAATGCTGAGAACGATGATGGCGGCGATGATGAACTCGACCACGCCAATTTGCCTTGACAGCAACGCCACCATCTTTTGGTAGAAGTCTGCCAAGTCGTACCAGGGTACAAACTCGATATCGCTATCGTGGAATTTCTTCCGTAGCGCGACTATCGTCTGATCCGTGCGCGCGGTTTCGTCGAGCACGAGAATCCAGCGGTGACTGCCCGAAACGCGCAACAGTTGTTGCGCAACCGGCAGCGGTACATGCAGCGCCGAGTCGTCGTAGGCTTTGCTCACCGTGGTGAAAAGGCCGCGCACAGTGCATTCGACCGCATTGATGCCTCCCGTCGCCGTCTTTGCCAGAAGAACCACCGTTTCGCCAACTTTGACGCCGAGATTATCTGCCAGTCCGCGGCCTAGCAAGATGCCCTTCGGATCGCTGCTGGAAAGTTTCTGCCCGGAGGAAATTGGCAGTATCGGGCTTGCTTGGCGCTCCGCGTCCGGATCCACTCCTTCGCCAACTGACAATGTCGCGTCCCCGCGGCAGACCAGGCCGTTGAAGGCAAGCCTGGGTGCCAATGTTCGGACTGCCGGAAAATGCGCGATGGCATCCTTCTCCGGAGATTGTTGCGGCAAGAGATAGCGCAACGGATCGGCCTGTCCGCGGTCGAGATACCCTGGCCGCATCACATGTATGTGGCCGAGCCCGGTCTGGATAGCACCTTCGCGTGCCGCCCAGAATATCCACTCGATGAAACCGGCGGCAAGGATCAGCGCCAACACACCGAAGGCGACCGCCGAGATACCGAACATTGCGCGCCGATATTGGCGCGTGACGTTGCGGAACGCATTCAGGTAATCTTGCCATGCATGGTGCATACTGACATTCCCGGCGGATGCCCAATACTTCATGACCGCTTCTGCCAACCCAAACAATCCGATACGCTGCGTAGCCTCTCTGTTCAGGCGGAGGAAGAGGGAGAGGGTCGAAATGCAGCATTGCGGTGCTAACTTCAATCCACACCTTTCCCCCTGACGCGTGGTGGTTGTTGCTCGCGTGGCGTTACAACCACGGCGTACCCCCGGCGGGTGCAAGGAGGAAAAGATTGCATGGTCGCCTCGAATTGTCTGCGATCATATCAATTGCAGCAGGGCAACAAGTGCTCCTGCCATATTGATATATTATCCGAACAACTGCAATCCGGGTCCGGAATCTTGAATACAATCAAAAGACGCTCTGCGTCTTCCTTGGGCTGCTGCATGCCTTTCTGCCGCAATGTCGACCGGCTGATTGCGGCGGGGCAGGTTGCGTCGTGCGGTAAGCGCGTCGCGGTTGCCGGTCTCGCTGGATTGGGCGTGCAGATATTGGCCCACCTCCGGCCAGGCGGGGATATCCTCGGAGGCGATAATGGCCAGCGCTAAGCGCGTTCTCTTTCTTGCGGAAGCTGTAACGCTCGCACATGTTGCAAGGCCGATTTCGCTGGCGAAAGGCTTGGATCCTGTCTGCTATGAAGTCGTCATCGCTTGTGATCCACGTTATCAGCGGTTCTTGGACGGTGAGCCGTGGCAGATATTGCCACTCCACAGCATCAGCAGCCAGCAATTCCTGCGCGCCTTGGAGCGTGGCAAACCGGTATACGACACTTCCACCCTGCGCCGCTACGTACGGGAAGATCTACACCTTATCGACCAAGTCAAGCCCGACCTGATCGTGGGCGATTTCCGTCTTTCTCTTTCCATCAGCGCCCGCCTGGTTGGAATTCCTTTCGTCGCGATTACTAACGCATACTGGAGTCCCTTCTATGCAGGTAGTGGCTTCCCGATGCCGGTTCTGCCGATGACCAGAATCCTGCCGCTTGCGGTTGCCAGGATGCTCTTCCACTTGGCCCGGCCGCTGGTGTTTGTCCTGCATTGCATTCCATTGAATCGCGTGCGTCAGGAAAACGGGCTTCCTTCGCTCGGCGCCGATCTGCGGCGCGTATATACCGATGCCGATTGCACGCTTTTCGCGGATATTCCGGCACTCTTTCCAACAAGAAATCTTCCTGCGACTCAACATTATCTCGGTCCGATCCTGTGGTCGCCGCCAGTTGCAAAACCCGCGTGGTGGGGCGACGTGCCCACTGACAGGCCCATAATCTATCTGAATTTGGGTAGTTCGGGCCAGGCACGACTTCTGCCGACGGTGCTGGAGGCGCTGACTGACCTCCCCGTCACGGTCATCGCCGCCACTGCCGGTACCGATACACCACCGCACGTTCCCGCCAATGTGCATATTGCTGATTATCTCCCCGGCACGGAAGCAGCGGCACGGGCAAAACTGGTGATCTGCAATGGCGGCAGCCCCGCCAGTCAGCAGGCCCTTGCAGCAGGAGTGCCGGTCCTGGGCATTTCGAGTAACATGGATCAGTTCCTGAATATGGGGGCAGTTGTCCAGGCGGGTGCGGGCATCCTGTTGCGGGCAGATCGTCTTGACGCGGGAGCAGTTCGCAAGGCTGCGACAGAAATTCTCGCAGCCCCACGATATCGTGATGGAGCGGGCAGACTGGCTGCCATTTTCGGGCGGTACTCCGCCCCCGAGCGTTTTGCCTCCGTAATTGACCAGTTGATCGGAGAAAGGCTGGAAAGCAGGGCTCGGTGACAGCTATGGGAATTTTAGCCGGAGACAGGGCGGGGGCGGTTAAAATAAGGCTGCTCACTATAATTTTCTTGAGGGTTGGGCTTGTCACAAGCGGTATCGGACCGAGGATCGGCAGAGTGGGCACTTCAGGTGGCCGGCAGCGGCGTTTGACGGAGGGGGCGGAAGAACGGGGCACCCGCGCCTCGCTTGCGGGCCCCGAGGCACGTTATCCTGAAAATCGTCATAATAATTCAACGGGCTGCTGGGAGTAACATCGATGCGCAAGATCAATGCATTTCAAATACTGGCGTTCATGACAATGCTGGTGCTCATTTTCACTCTTGGCATAAGTACCACCTGGCTCACTTTAGGCCAAGCCCCGCTGGGAGACTTTCGGGGTGTGGTACTGATACTCGCTGCCATCGTATTCATCTATTTGTATGCATTTGCCATCTATCGTCTGTTCCTTCGGATAATGCCGCTTCGAGAAGGAGACATCGCTGAAAACTCCCGCGAAGAGTTTGTCGCACAGGTCAATATTCTTTTCTACCTTTTGCTTTTCAATTCCCTTATCCGAACTCACTTCCTGCCGGTGCCATTGCTGCGGGTGGTCTATCTGGTGCTAGGTACCCGAATGGGGCCTAATACCTATAGCGCAGGCGCCATACTCGACCCGCCGTTAACACGTATTGGCGCCAACTGCATCATCGGGCATGATGCGGTGTTGTTCTCTCATGCCATCGAAGGCCGTCGGCTGTCACTAAATTCGATTGAGATAGGGAACAACGTCACCATCGGAGCCACGGCCGTGGTGATGTCAGACGTAAAGATTGGAGACGGTGCAATCGTGTCAGCCGGGGCTGTCGTCATTAAGGGAACACGGATCGGGGCGCATGAAGTGTGGGGGGGGGTGCCGGCCAAGCTGTTGATTCGGCGGGAACCCAAGAACCAGGACTGAAGGAGCGTAGCTTGCCCATCAAATTGCGCAAGCAGTGGCATTTGTCGAAATTTTTTACAGTTAGGTCGCTGACGAGTCCCAAAATTCAACCGCTCCAACTCTATGCTGTTGAAATATAAAGAATGTATGTTTTCTGGCATGCTATGTGCTACATAGTGTGTGCCAGCATTAGATTATTCGTCGCTGATCAGTAACACGAGGCGGGAATCGGGCAATTAAGGCTAGATAAACATTAAGGAGAAACATCATGAAAAATTCACGCGCTGCAGCGAAGTTCGCCAAAGGGGTCTTCACCCTGGGCGCATTCGCCTTGCTCTTACATGGCCCGGTTGCCTCGGCAGGCCCACTCATCGGACTTGACCCGACAGGAGGGCACACTTACACCACATATTCCGATCTGTGGACCAACAATACGGATTCCGCCCTGTCAGTCGGATTTAATCCACTTGCGTTAGTTGGACCTGGCGCCCCATATGTCGTAGACCTCACGGCACAGGCACGCGTGACCGTCTTGAATGACGGGGCTAGCAATGTAACTCCGCTCGGAATGAACCCCAGTACATCCGTTACAGGTCCCCAATGTACTGCGATTGGGTGTTTCGAGCTTACCAAGGTGCTGAGCCTGCAGGAGACTGTAACTAGCAATACCGGGACAGCCGCGACCTTTGGAATGGCTACGCAGACTTCTGACGTCGACACTGCTCACAACATAGCTAATACCGTAGGTAATACCCCACCTGCGACGTCAGATCTTCAGCAGCTCGCGATTTACATTGATCCGTTGAGCTCTGGTCTCGATGTGTGCAGAGCAATTCCCGGTAACGGTGCCGGCACCGTATCTGGTTATATTGACAACGGCAGCTGTGCCGCCGGCGGTGACGCCACCCCAGCCAAGCTGATCATGTCGGCTCATCTGGTGTCCAACGTTTCAAGTTTCGCCCTCGGTGCGGGGGGAACCATTGGTACGGGGTCTTTTGATCTCAGATTCGTAATCGATTACGTTGACACAAATTACCTGGATCTTACGGTTGGCGGAATCTTCGGTGACAAGATTACCGGTACCACCAATATTCCCTCGCAATTCACCCCTGTCAATATGTGGGACGGTACGCCGACGGCTAATGGAATTCTCCTCAAGGTGGATTCCTCTGAAAACTTCAATGTTCCGGAGCCCGGTACTTTGGCCCTGCTGGGCTTGGGACTGGTGGGACTGGGAGCATCGTTGGCCAGGCGCCGGCGCACCACAATGGCTTGAGCTTGAGCGATCGCTTTGAGATTTGAAGGAAAGTAGAAGTAGAAGGGGGTCAGGTTTGGCCCCCTTTCTTCTTTTCTGACAGCCTGAGATTGTGGCCCGCCGACCGCATCTTTACCCCAATAGCCAAATCCCAATGGACTTATCGTGCGTGTTCTTTTCGTCTGCGCATTCCTGAGCATGCTGGAAGACGTTACTGGCTATTGTCCCGATGTGTATTCCGAGCAGGGATAGATTTATGGGTGGTAGGACACAATGGGGAGCATGATCCAGCCCGGCGTAACAGGCCGGGCGAGGTGAGCAAGTGGTCGGCGCTTCCGCGAAAGCCGTGTTGCAATGGGTTTGCTCAAGTGTTGCGCCAACAGTCGGTCACGGGAAGAACAATCGCCTCGTTTCAGAAAAGCCACCCGTATTCAACCGGGTATCTCTGCGGGGGATGCTCCTCAGCGTTTCAGCACCAGCAGCTTACCAAGCGGCATCCGCACCGACCTCGCTAACGGCGTCAGGCCGGCACCTATGCGGCCCATGAATATCGCACGCGACGCCTGATCTTCGTCCAAAAGTGTTTCCAGCTGGGAAAGGAGTTCTTTGGCTTGCGACAAGGCGCCTTCTGCCTGGCTGAACGCTACGGCTTGGCGTGCATATCTGCCAAAAACCAGCGGCGTCATTTCGGGCTGAAGCTGCAGGCCCAGTTCGGTGGCTGTAAGCCAAAGGCGCTGCATGGTCCGGCCTGCCGCGACGTAGTCGTCAATTGTTTTCGGTTCCTTCTCGGCAAGAATGAGGAAGTGCGCGGCGCAGGCGATTCCGGGTACCAGATCCAATTGAATACGGGGCGCCAACGTACCCGCCAGGAAGGTGTTAAAGAATTGAACACGCTCCCAGCTTTGCATGACCCAGCGCATGAGACGGAGCGTCATCGCGTCCAAGCCTAGCGCCTGGTCCGGCACACGGTCCTCGCTGTAGCGGGCATTCCACTCGATGATGCTGCGATGGACTTTATAGGCTTCCGGGATGGTGAGGCGCAGCTTGGCGTTATTGAACATGAGTCGTGCAGCGCGCAACCGGTTGCGGACGCCTTCCAACCACACAATGTTGTAGGACTGACCAACTGACGCTTCAAGTGCTGTCTTTTCAAGTTTGGTGAGCGGGCGCGTACGCATGGCGCGGCGCTGCACGCTTCGATAGGGGATATAGGGAATAAGCCGTTCCGGTCGGATGTTTATATCGGCTTTGAAATGGATATCGAACGTGGGCTGGGTCTCGGAGGAGTCGGGGCGGCGCTGAATTTCCGCTCGAAGACCGTGGCCTGTTGCAGCGATGGACATGGTTTCCAGCAGTGCCCCGAGCGCCATTTGGCTTGGGTGGCCGTCGAGGTCATAGACGCAGTGGTCGCGCGTGTCGAAGCCATGGACTACCACGTGATGTTCGTCGACAATTTCGAAGCGCCATGGCTGGGTGTTGTCGCCGCTTGGCGCCCAGCGGGCGAGATTGAGGATTTGTTCGACGACTGTTTGCGGGGGAGACTCTTCTGCGAATGGCGTAGCCGATTGCGTTGACTGAGATTCCTCGCTCGCAGGCGAGACGGAAGATGATGTATAAGAGTCCGCGCGCATTTGGCTTGCGGCGGGGCTGAATTGCGTGCTCAGACGCCTTCTGGCTACGTTAAGCATTAGACGTTGAAGGACATTGCCATTCCCGGCCGGGCGCCAGGTGCGCGCCAGTTTGCCGCGGTAGGCATCGAAGTGCAGCCCATGCGGGGCCGCCCGGACCTTGCCGCGATTGAGCAGGATTTTCAGGGCTTCGGTGGCGGCCGCTCCGGCGCACAATTGGCATGCCATGATGGTGGAAGGACCGCGATGATTGGCCAAATCCACGCGCGAGGGATCGACCAAGTATCCGAAGTGCAGTCCCGCCGGCGCCAGCCCCAGCAAGAAGCGCAGTGCTTTTTCTTCATCGGGCAAGTCGCCAAGTTGGAAGTATTCTTCGAACGTCATCTCGCCTGGCAAGAAATTGAGCACAGCAGTACCCATTCCCAGAGGGGCCGCCGTGATGGCGGGAATGTCTAGTTCTGTGCAGGCAGCGAAAGTGGCTTGCCGGACCGAAAAAGCGAAAAAATCGAGGCCGTCCACATAGAGATCAACATCTGAAAGAAAATCTGATAAATTGCCTTTGCCAATACCTTGCGGGAAGATCTTGATGTCAAGGTCAGGATTGATGTCCCTGGCCAAGGCCGCCATGACTTCGGCTTTGGGTTTTTCGAGGCTCGACAGACTGGCGCCCGCTTGCCGGTTGAAATTGGCGATATCGAACACGTCGAAATCGGAAATATTAAAGGCCCCAACACCCAGGCGAGCGAGGGTAAGCAGGTGTACTCCACCAACACCGCCCATGCCGGCGATGGCGACCCTTCTATTGCGTAATATCTGCTGCTCATGGGTGGTTACCCAGCCGATATTGCGCGAAAATGCTTCATCATAGTTGAATATGGTAGACATGCTAGCGGCTGTCGCGCAGACATTTTCGGAATGGCACGGTCAGGAATGGCGAAGACTAATTTCCCCGCGCCAACCGTCCGGTAATACCGAGTTCATCCTTCTTGGAGAAGAAAAATGGATACAGGGATCGTTCGCCAGTCGCTGCTTCCATTTGGCCACCGAATTTCGTTATCATGCGCTCGGCATGGTCAAGTTCCAGACGCAGCAATATTGCGGGAGCATCGACACGTGGGCAAATCTTCTCGTCGCCGAACTGTTCGAAGCCGAGCATTCTTTTATAGAATGATACGTGACGCGGGTTGACTTCGATGAGGAAATCCGTCGCGCCATGAATGTTGCGGCCCATGATATAGCAAAGGTGGAACAAGGTAGCCAACACACGCTTTGAACGTACGCTTTGATCCACCGCCAGTTTTGTTATCTCGCACACATGGCGGTTGACGGCCCGCAATTCGTCGACCTTGTCCAGGTACATTTCGTCCACCGACAACCCCTCCTCACAATCCAGCCCCAAGGTCACTGTGCCAATATTCTGCTCGTCAACAAACGCGAGCAACGTGAAGCGGTTGGGAGAGTGTTGAAGGTTTCCACTGGGAGTATAACCTCTCCAGGAGTACATTTGCTGGACTAGCATGCTCGCAGTGTCGAGGCCGTCCTTGGAGTTGGCCAATCGGAACTTGAACATGTGGTCTTCAACCGTGACCGACTTTACATCGGGCAAATCAGGTATGTTGACGGATAGTTCGTGTAATTGTTTCTTGAATGGGCTAACGAAGGAAGCAATTGTTTTCGCACCCACATCCTTGGCCGCATTGGCATTGGCTTGATCTTTAGTCATTTGATGATATCCTTCAAGACTAATAGGGAGTCGGGTAGAGCGGCTCTCGTTTGCCATTTGGACTCGGTGGTCAAAAGGGCATGGACACCAAGCTCCCGCATTCCCAGCTGTGTTCTGAAAATTACATATCATTCCTGAAGTGACAATTTCACTTCTTTTGATTCTTCAACGTCAGTCTTGCATCTACAAGACACTTCAAATTGGACAGGGAATCGTTGTTGCTGATTTATCAGTCTACCTGACGATATTCTTAAGTACATATAAGTTAAGAGGCCATTATAACTGCTTGAGCAATTCTCTTGCCTTGTCAATTTCGGGGAATGATTTTCCGCTCGACAGCAATTGCTCAAGTTCCCTACGAGCCGTGGCCTTGTCCCCGGATTTGACCAATCCGAACGCGAGATGGTAACGGATGTTCGTGGCTTCCGGTGCCAGGCTGGCGGCCTTTTGCAGAAGGGGCAGACCGCGAGTTGTGTTGCCTTGTTCTATCAGAATCCAGGCTAGGGTGTCCAGCGTTGCGGGGTTGTCCGTTGCCAGTTGATTGGCCTTTTCGGCATATTCCAGAGCGCGAGGATCTTTTTCCTGCGCGTAAAGCCAAGCTATATTATTTAGCGCCTGGACAGATTTTGGCTCTTGCTGCAGGACGATTCGATATTGTTCGATGGCAGCCTTGTTTTCCTTCTCCGCCAAGTAGGCCCCGGCGAGGTACATGCGTGTGGAGGCGTCGGTGGGGTGTTCCTTTAACCATTGAGTCAAGCGGGAGTCTGCCTCCTTGCCTTTTCCGGCTTGAACGAGAGATGCGTGCAACTTAATCATCAGCGGCCCACTCTTGCCGAAGGTGTAAGCACGCTCGTAGGCTGTTGCTGCCAACGCTGGTTTCTCTTGCGCCAAAAGCACATCACCTTCCAAAGCATAGCCAAAGGGCGACTTCACATGTTGCTTTTGAATTTGCCGGGCAAGGTCCAAGGCCCCATCATAGTTTCCTTTGCCCATTTCCAGAGTAACTTGGGCCAATTGGGCATCCAGATAATCCGGTTGCAACGCCAGTGCTTTTTTCAAGGCGTCGGATGCAGCTGACGGGTTCTGCATTGCCATGTGGATGGAAGCGATGCGGATCTGGACGAGTGCGGAGTCCGGCATCAAGGTGGCAATCTTGTTGTAGGTGTCCAAAGCGGCTGCTTTATCACCATTGGCAAATTGAGCTTGCGCCAATACATTCAAAACTTCTGAGTTTTCGGGATTGGAGCCTTGAAGTTTTTGGGAAAGGGTCAGAGCCTTCTGCTTTTCCCCCGTGCGCAAATACTGCCCTGCCAACAGTATGGCCGGCTTTAGCACATCAGGATTCTCGTTGCTGGCACGTTCCATCCAATCTGTAGCCATCTTGGATTGTCCTTGCGATTGAGCCAGGTCGGCCAATGCGAGCATGACCTGAACATTCTTCTTGTCTTTTTCAAGCAGGGCCTCAAGGCGTTTCTTGGCTGCGTCAGGCCTCTTTTCCAGCAAATCAAGTTGTACCAGGTTCGCCACAGCTGGAAAATTTGTGTCCTGGATTGCAAGAGCCTTTTCAAAGCTCGCACGCGCCGCGGCGATATCTTTTTTGCCAAGGTAGGCAACGCCTTTCAGGTTGTAGCCTAAGGGGTTATCGGGTTGTTCTTTCGTAATGATTTGAGCCGTTGCGAGAGCTTTATCGTACTGCTTGAGACGCAGCTGGGTCATAACCAGCAAGATGCCCGCCTTGGTTGATGCAGCATCCAGTTTCACAGCCGTTTCCATTTCGGCTACCGCACGGCCATTATCACCTAATGCGAGTTTGCTCAAGCCAAGAACACTATGAAGTCCTGCCGCTTTTGGATCAAGCGCGCTGGCTTTTGCATAGTATTCGGTTGCTTTCTTGAAGTCGCCGGCCTGCATATACGATTCACCTGCGAGCGCGAGCAGTTGCGCATCCTGTTGCGCGTTCTTAAGAACGGGCGTAAGTATCTCAAGGGCTTGCTGTGTTTTGTGGCTTTGCAGCAGCGTGGATGCCAACAATTTGCGCGCGTAGAGATTATCCGGATCCTTCTCCAGATATCTTTTTAAATGCTGTTCGGCTTGCGGCATCGAACCAAGCGAGTATTGCACGGCCCCGGCCAGTAGTATGCTGGGCATATGTTCAGGAGCTACGCGCAGCACCTGCTGAAGTGATTCCAGTGCCGCCGCTGATTTGCCTTGGCGGTAGTCAAGCAACGCTTGAGTATATGTGGCCAATAGATTATTTGGTGCCAATTTATGTGCCGCATCAATATCTGCCTTGGCAGCATCGAATTTCCCGGTATTAATTTCCAGAAACGCCTTGTTGATGTGTGCCGAGCTGTCATCCGGTTGCAATTTCAAAACTTCGTCATAGGCCGCCAGAGCCGGTTCGGTTTTTCCTTGAAAGCGCAAGAGGTCACCTTTGAATTGCCAAACTTCGACGTTCTGAGGATTCTTGCTTGCCGCTTGCTCGGTGAAACGCGTTGCGGCATCGATATCTTTTTCCGTGAGTGAATATCTGGCCAGCCCAATAAGCGCGGATGGGAACTCAGGTGTATTCTTGAGTGCACGTTCGAACGAAACTTTAGCTTCCTGGTCTTTGCCTAGGGCGAGGTAAGCATTACCACGCAAGGTGGATATTTCAGCAGATTCATTCTCTCCCGAGATCTGTTGTGTTTCATCCAGAACTTTCTGGAACTGGCCCTGAACCTGCAGGGCGTTCCCCAGATCAGGCAATACCTTGTCTGGGCTCATGCCCAAGTTCAAGGCTTTGCGGAGTTCTTTCTCGGCCGACAGTGGATCGCCAGTCTTGTTGTAGATCGTGCCGAGAAGATAGCGTGCCTCGGAATCGTCCGGGTTCTTCTGCAAAGCATTCTTGAGTTGGATGATGGCGGCTTTATTGTCACCCTTCTGCTGATACTGTTTTGCTTCCGCGACCAGGGTCTGGGCCGTCTGAGTCTTGCTACAGGCGGTAACACCGCCGGTGAGTAGAATCGTTCCGGAAATAATGGCAACAGTTACTGACTGCTTGTATCTGAGGCTACGCATATATTTTTCCTTTGAATATCATAATCATATAAATCTTGATAGCACTTGTAGAGTTTCACGTCACCCAGCCTGTGAGTGCCTTCCATTATTGATGATCCGATCGCTTTGGATTTTAACTCAATTCTGTGAAGGAAATTCGATTCAAATTCGTAAGGCCGGTAGCATTTATTCAGGAGCGGAGGACGTAAATTATTATTTGTTTCAAGATACCGGGGCGACGTGCTTGTGTCGAAGCTTCCGAACGCACCCAGCAAACTGTTCTCGCGAGTTCTAATCGAATCGCCGGCCCGGTTGCAAATTCTCGATGAGTGGAAGGACACTATAGTGCAGGCGTCTTGCCGTAGTGCATTTGTAAGTCATCCAGTTTGGGCGTTGCGAGGTCGAGCTGGTTGCCCAACTGCCATCAGTCCGGCGATCAACAGCGTGAAAAACAAGAACCCGAGGCGGGTTTCATCAATCAGGCTATCCACCATGCCTACTACGAGAAAAGCAGTGAGCGACGCAAATATTGCGAGACTCGCTGGGTCATTATCCCAGGCCCGCAACAATAATCGCGCCAGGGTGTAAGTGACGAGTAGCATGAAACAAATAAGTCCTAGCCAACCCTGCTCGAACAGAACATGGAGGTAAAGGTTCTTTGCATGCCATGCCAGATGGCTGTCCGTTGAATAGAACCAATGATGCATTCCCTCGGAAAAATCGCCGTTACGCACCAGGTTGTTCCCCGACGAATTGCGTAGTGACACATTATCCACATCCACTAATGTGCCGGCTTGACCGTTGTAAAGCGAGAGCTTTACCGGGCGTGGGAATCGACTGTTTGGCGGGCCAAAATTCCTGGTCTGGATTTGCGCCTCATAGTGTCCCCACTGGCCGGGCGGCGCTTTGACGTGCAGCGTTGTCCAAATGCAAGTGAAAGAATACAGTAGCCCCTTCTCACAAACGGGTACGGTCAATTCGGCGTTATTAGCGCTGCTGCGCAAGTCCATCGAGATCATGTATTGCTGTTCCGGTTCAACTGCTACCGGCTGCTCAAAATACATAGGTTCGCCATTGCCTAGCTGCAAGAAAGTATTTCCATCTTCCGTGATGAATGCATATGTTGATGGTCGCGAGGATACGCGCGAGCCCCAAAAGTAGGCTGATGCGAATTTGCCCAGACCTACCCCAAAAATCGGCGAGTTTTGCATCCGAAAAATATGCAGCACGTCGGCCCAATGATTACTGCGCGTAACGAAATCAGGGGCAATACTTGAAATGCGCGATTGACTGAACTTTCCGCTGAAAACCGGCCAGGCGAGGGCCATTGCCGCGCCGGTAATCAATACTACGGTACTTATCCCTAAAAGGCGTCGCGCGCGGTCGCGCAGCGCGAGATACACAAAGCCAAGTAGCAATATCAGGGTCGCCAATGCAAAGGCTGCCTGGCCGCCGCGTGAATAGGTGACCATCACGCTATATGCTCCCAAGCCATATAATCCGGTTGCCAGCACCGTGGCTCCGATGTGCCGTTGTTGCCAGGCCCAGAGTGCCACGAACGGCAATGCGGTCACCAGATAGCCTTCGATATATGCCCCACCGATATGCATTCTGGGGAAAGTGCCGGTTATGCGATAGCCGGATTCGAAATTGAACAGCCCGGTAAACGTCACGCGCTCCCACAGCACGCATAGCACCTCAGCCGCCAACCCTAGTGTCATACCGAATGCGAACCGCCGTGCGGCTTGCTTCGGCTCGCCCCATTCATGTGCCAACAGCGGAAAGAAGGCGAAGGCAAATAGCACACCTTTCACTGCGCGCAGTGCATTGTAGGAACTGGTATAGCTTGCAAACGCATTATTATCGAGTGGGCCCAAAGGCCATATGCCGATTCCTAAGCTAATCATTGCGGATAGTCCAAACAAAGATAGCAATAGTCCGGCCGGCTTGGGCAATACGGCAGGGAAACGCGAACCAAGCCGCAGATAACCAACGCCTAATGTAACCAGGAGCAGGGTATCGTACTCGGTCCAATACAAACGGCCGGTCCAGGGCGTCAAATCCAGCAGCGGTAACAAGGCGAGGATCCACACCAGCCAAGAATCCGGTCGCCACCACAAAAACATCGCATAGGCCACAAGCGGCAGCAACACCCAGGCTGCGCCAAGCGGACTGGTCACGGCTGCTATTAGTGCCACGCACAAAGCCCCAGTGCCTGTAAAGATCCGGGCCCAGTGGGGGCGTTGTGCTTCTTTGGCAGATTCATGTGCGGGATGCGCAGCTGGTGCCGATTGAATCGGCGTCGTCGCAAACATCATCTGCAGCAATTGGTACGCCGTCATTGCTGCTGCCACTGCTATCAAGACATTGGTCGGATCAGGGTGCTGACTGGTAATGAATAGTTTGCCTGATTCAATCACGCTCGCGAGAGTGCCAGCGGAAAACGCTGACGATATGAGTGAACGTTCCGGCTTGCCCGGCGGTCCAGCCCAATGCCAGAGCCACACCGCTGCCCCGATCGGTGCATAGAGACCGGCTTGATACAGCAGGCTTACCAGTGCTTTCGACTCGGAATTGTAATAGTGGTAATAGAACGGCAAGAAATGTATGTCCCCAATTCGAAGCGATCCTTCAGAGAAGCCAAGCCAGGTGTCTGAGAACCAGTGGTTCAACCAGGCAAGCATGGCCATGTAGGGGAGCATGCCGAGAATCAGCACGCCGCGCGCAAGCTGACGCACCCGGACCCAATTAACCGCATGTGCTGACTGTGCCAGCCAAACACCCAGCGTCATTCCTGCCGCTCTCGATCCTACTGAGGCGCCCTGGCTGATGCCGGATGCAATCGTCAGTTGCAATCCTTCTATCAATATCCCCAGTAGCGCTCCGGCTAGCGCGGCCGAAAACAGCGGCACCCGCAGTGTCGAACGCAATGCAAGCGCGACCAATATGCCCAGAGGTGTCGTCGCAATAATTTCCGGAATAACTTTCCACGCGCATCCGTTACCGCAACTCGGTGCAAAAAGCCAACCCACGGCATCCGATGCCAAGTGGGCTTGCCACTCGCCTTGGGTCAGCAAGAAATCGTAAGGGAACAGGCTCAACACCACATACGCTAGAGCATACGCTGTCAACGCGCTATTGCGCGCATTCGTGCCCCCCCGATAGATCGTTTGCACCAATTGCACAAGGTGCATTCCAACAAGCGGCCATATCGCAATGCCCAATATAGTGCCGGTAATCTCGGCAATAATATCGTTCAGCGAAACAGTGCGGGGAGGGAAGAATACCTGGGTAAATTCAATTGCGACGTTGAGACTGGTGCAGGCAATTAATACGAACAGTGCCGCTGCGATTTGCCGAACCACACTATTTGACTTCCAAAGCGTGCCGAGCCACAAGAAAGCCAAGGGTATATACAGAAGGATGTTTGCAACCCAGTCTGCGCGGGAACCAATTCCCAAATCAAGATAGGGAATGTTCTTGAATCTATCCAAAGCATCCTGCCATGAGAGATACTGGTAATCAAAAGGCACGAGGCTGCCGTAGATCACAAACAACGTATATGCACAGGCAAGAGCGAGCATGGGAAAGCGAGCGGAGGAAAGGTTGGTCGTGCCGGTATCCGGACTCTGATTGAGACGCTTCTGTGCTGTGTGGGAGTCAGGCATGAGTGAAGAATTGCGTAGAGTAACAAACCAGTTTGATGAATACCGATCTATTATGGATGATCATCAGGATCGTGCTCAGGCTTAAGTGAGATCGCAACGAATCATGCAGTTGTGTTTTAAGCTGCGTCGCGTTCCCGTTCTTCTGAATGCGGTGCAAATTGCGCCTCATCTTTTCTGGCCAGACAGCGAAATGGATTTGCTCTTTAGAATTCAGGAGCGGGATGCCGAGGTACCCGCACGCCGACCAGCGTCGGTCAATCTTTTCCAGTTGCGCATCAACGCCGTCATAAAACTGAACTGCCATAATGAATCCGATACCAAAAGAGCCCGAGCCATTCGTATATTGCGTAGTACGAACGACGCAGACCTTCTGTGCTCGGCAAGAAATCAAATGGCTCAATGGTTTCAAAACCAAAGAATAGCGTGGGCGCGGCAACTACCTCCAAACCGGTCAGGTCGAATACCATCTTAGCGCGCGGCATGTGCATTGCGTCGGTCACCAGCAATATGCGGTGCACGCCGTCCTGACGCAATATTCTCGCCGAGAATCGCGCATTTTCTGCGGTATTGTCCGACGCTCCTTCTACCCACCTGACCGGGGTGACGAAATCTTCGCGCAATGCTCTGGCCATCTCGTCGGCTTTCGATTCCCCCGCACCATCCGCTGCAACATTGCCCCCTGAGACCAGGATCGGCAAGCCGGTTTCATGCTGCAGCTTCGCGGCATAACGCAGTCGACCAAGCGCGATATAGTCGGGGATGTCTTTTCCGCCATACTCGGGAGCATCGTTGAGGCGCCCGGCAGCCAGCACGACGATCGCTTGCGCCCGCGCGTCAATGCCCGATGCAAGAGGCATGGTCATATCTTCGAGCGGACGCACCAATATGTTTGCGCCTATCCCGGTGCACAAAACGAACAAAACAACCAATGCTGCGGTTATCACTGATCGCCCCAAGCGCGGCCATCGTTTGTGCAATATCCATCCTGCCGCCATTATCACAAACAGGCTCAAGGGGGGAAGCACCAAGGTGCGCGCAACGATGTAAGCGATCGAACCTGCGCTCATAAAATTACTTTATTATCGCAAATGAATACGCTGGCAATATACACAGATTCAATTCCGAAGTCCGGCGATAGACCGAATCGAGGGACCGCGCAGTGAGTACTAGATGGGAAGTCCGAGAACTATCCGGCCACGGGTGCGAGGTTTTCCACATACCAGTCCATGGCTTGCTTGAGTCCCGCGTCAATTCGATGGCTGGGCTCAAAGCCTAACAGTCGCCTCGCTTTGGAGATGTCGGCTCGGGAATGGCGCACGTCGCCTTTGCGAAAGTCCACATATTGCGGGCGATGGTTTTGCAGATGCGGAAATTGGTCGAGGAGCAACGAACGCATCATTTCGTAGAGCTGATTAAGGCTGGTGCTTTCATCAAGCGCCACGTTGTAAACCTGGTTGACTGCCTCCGGGCCTTGAACCAGCGCAGCGAGGAAGTTTGCCTGTATAGCGTTGTCAACAAAAGTGAAGTCCCGACTGGTTTCGCCATCGCCGTTAATATACAAAGTCTGGTTCCTGATTAGCGCGGCTACCCACTGCGGAATCACTGCGGCATAGGCACCGTTTGGGTCCTGTCTCGGCCCAAAGATGTTGAAGTAACGCAACCCGATGGACTCGGTGCCGTAGCAGCGTGCAAACACGTCGGCGTAGAGTTCGTTGACATACTTGGTGACCGCATAGGGTGAGAGCGGATTTCCAATTACCGATTCCACCTTGGGAAGGGCGGGATGATCACCATAGGTTGAACTGGATGCAGCATAAACAAAGCGCTTAACGCCGGAATCTTGGGATGCCACCAGCATGTTGAGAAAACCCGAAATATTGTTTTCGTTTGTCACAATTGGGTGTTCGATAGAACGAGGAACAGATCCCAGGGCAGCATGATGCAGGACAAAATCCACGCCCTTGCTGGCATTGGCGCAGTCGTCGAGCTTGCGTATGTCGCCTTCGATGAAGCTGAAATTTCGCCATGCCACTGGTCCGACCAGTTGACTTACCTGATCCAGATTATGTTGGTAACCGGTAGAAAAATTGTCCAGGCCGGTTACTTTCTGGTTCAGTTTGAGCAAGGATTCGAGAAGATTGGAGCCGATGAAACCGGCGACACCCGTGATTAGCCAGTGGTATTGATGGCTCCTTAAGTGCCGCTGAATATCCTGGTACTCTTTCATGACCCAAAATCTGTTCTATTTAGAGGCGCCATACGCTGATACCTGCCCTGAGAAGTGCTGCTTGGTCATAATGGGATTTCACATCAATAAAGCAGCCATTATCGGTTAGTTTGGACAAATGCTCGCTCAGTGGTCTGGCAATTAGTTCCCGGTGCGAAACGGCGGCGATAACCGCCTCCGCGCGTGGCAGGTCGTCCCACGTCTTGAGTTCCAGGCCGTATTCATGGCGTGCTTCCTTCGAGTCGGCAACCGGATCATGGACATGAACATCAATTCCAAAAGCCTGGAGTTCCTGGATTACGTCAGCGACCTTGGAGTTTCTCAGGTCGGGGCAGTTTTCCTTGAAGGTCAGCCCGAGAACATTGACTTTAGCGCCCTTCACATGGAAGCCAGCCTTGATTATGTGCTTTACAGTTTGTTCCGCGACGAACTTTGCCATGCTGTCATTGATGCGACGACCTGCTAGAATCACCTGCGGTATGTAACCGATCATCTCCGCTTTGTGAGTGAGATAGTAAGGATCCACGCCGATGCAATGCCCTCCGACCAAGCCGGGGCGGAAAGGGAGAAAATTCCACTTGGTACCGGCAGCCTGTAAGACCTCCAGAGTATCGATTCCTATCTTGTCAAAAATCAGGGCCAACTCGTTCATCAAGGCGATATTCAGGTCGCGCTGGGTATTTTCGATCACCTTCGCGGCTTCAGCGACCTTGATGCTGGAGGCGCGGTGGACACCTGCGGTAATGATGGTTTCGTACAACTGCGCAATTTTTTCCAGCGTGTCTGCGTCGTCACCAGAGACAACCTTTAATATCGAGGTGAGCGTATGTTCCTTATCGCCAGGGTTAATGCGCTCTGGAGAAAATCCAACGTGAAAATCCTTCTTCCATTTCATGCCGGAACATTTCTCAAGGATCGGGATGCAAACCTCTTCCGTTGCCCCAGGATACACCGTCGATTCATAGGTGATGATAACACCACGCTTCATGTGTTTTCCGACCGTTTCGCTTGCACCTTGAAGAGGCCTGAAATCGGGCTGATGTGCAATGTCCACCGGCGTTGGGACGGCTACCACGATGTGGTCGGCCAATGACAGTTCTGTCGCGTCGGTGGTAACGGTGAGGTGGCTAGCTGCCCGAAGTTCGCCGGTTGTAACTTCTCCGGTGGGGTCGATGTGCTTCTTATAGTTTTCGACTTTGGCGGCGGACAGGTCGTATCCAATGGTTCGCTGCTTCTTTCCGAATTCGACAGCCAGAGGCAAGCCAACATATCCGAGCCCAACCACGGCAACTACGTTCATAATGAATAATCCTTTTTTTCACAAAATGCCATCGAATCTAACAGATATTGCTGCAAGCTTCAATCTGAGACGGGTTGAGAAGGTCGATCTGGTTATTAGGCTGTCGACGAAATGGTTGGATTCAGGTGGCAAGAGTCTAAGTCCGGATCGGACTAAGTGTCTTGGACATATACAAGGGCTACACGTCAGGGTCGAATTTGCTGTGTGATCAATCAATGCCTACTCGGCCTTGGGTGAAAGAAAGGCTTTGTGGAACAGATGTCGGGCCAGCATGAACGGTGGCATGCGTAGCCAGTTCGCACGTACGTAGAGCATCTTGCGCGCGACACCGAGTAGGCGATCGGAGCAACTTGGATGAGCCGGCATGAGCGCGCGGGAATATAACCCATCCATGAGTGCGAGCAGTAGAGTACCGGGGCGACCCACTTCAGATGCCTGTGTCGTTTCTGCAGGAATCGGAGTGTGCAGGATGAGAGCGCAGTAGCGCAGTGCGTAAAATAGCGGGCGCGTCAATTCGAGCTCCTTCGCCCGCTCAATCAGATCAGGCCAGAAAGACACTCTGTTGCTGAAATGGCGTAGCAGGCTATCAATATCGATCAGGTCTCTAATCCCGTTATCCAGTTCACCTTCATGAAACAGGTGGGCGGCACTGTGCAGAACCATATCGACCGGCGCGAATACCTGTAGATCTTCATAGCCATCCAGCTTTTGAGCGGCTGCGCGGAGCTTTTCGGGATTGGGGTGGACATAGGCTGTCTCGGGCAAGATTGCATGATGCACATCGATGACAGTCGATCGTTTTATATGCTGCATGGGAGGCAATTCATGCATCCATGTGCGGTAATAGCGTTGATCATAGTCATCGATATCCGCTATAGCCCAGCCATGAAGCATCAGCGCCGCTTCAACCTCGTTCAGGCTGTCTTTGGGCACCATGATGTCGATATCGGAAAAAAGACGCCCGTGGGCGTGCGGAAGTCTTGCCATGACATAGGCCGCACCCTTGAGTAGAATTATCGGTACTCCCGTATCGGCTAACGCCTTTCGGATCAGCGCCACTTCCCATTGAACAGCTTCAGTGTGTCTTTCATGGATGATGCGCGACCATTCAAGATGCTCGCGCGGTTGCGGAGGCACATGTTCGATCATGCCGCGCTCATCAAGCAATACGCAAAGACGGGCTAACAGGTTAGCGCGCTGAGCTTGGCGCAAGAGCACATCCCAGTCTGCAAGACTGAAGGAAGCCAATGCATCGGGTTGCCGGAATGCCTGTACTAATAGCGGAGGAGAATTCACATCAAAGGGATAGGCGGCTTCAATGCGTTAAATGTTTCAATAGCGTCGTCGAGACGACTATAGCGAAAATCATAGCACAGGGAAGCGTTAATCAGGCCGTTCATGGCCTCGAACCCCTTGATACCCAGCGCGCTATAATTAAAAGCGTTATCCGCGATCCGCATAAAAGCGCGTGATTGAGGCACAACGTCCAACCGGGCGGTAGTGCCGGCCTGATATTTCGGGAAGATCACCCAAGCAGCCTGCGCAGGTTCAACTGAACGCGCAATGCTGTCGGCGGGTGGTTTCATGTGAGCGACCGTGCCCTTGATCGTATCACTGACCATGCGACTAAGAATCGCATTTGGCTCGTATTGTTGAATGATGTCGATGGATTGATTTTTCAGGCTGACAGGGCGGGGAAGCGGGATGATCTTGCCATCATCGATTCGTATCAAGGTAAGCTCGTCGGAAAGCAATCGCCAGCCGCGGTTGACCAAGGCTGCGCAAAGCGTGCTTTTGCCCGAGCCGGGAGGCGCAGGCAAAATTGCGGCATATCCCCCTTTTTCGACCACGGCCGCATGGAGGATCAAATAACGGTTGGCATGACTCGACACGCACCAATTGAGTCCCCACTCTAGCATCGGAAATGCCTGGTCGAACGGCAGGGGTTTGAACGGGGGCCATCCGTCAACGAAAAAAAGTACCTGCGGCTTGAACCAGCGCCTCAAATTGCGGGGGCGAGCGAGGCTTACGTGGAAATCTGCAAAATTTGCTTTCGCCACCAAAGGATAATCGGCGTAAAGCAGTCCGACTGCTTCCGCCACGCTGGGGATCGAAGTCTGCAGATGAGTCGTTAAGAAGCCGGTCTGCAAGAATATCCCGCGCTGACCAAGCCGGGATTCAAGTTGACGTGGTGTTAGCGAAGATACATTCAAAATCAGGTACGTTCTATCAGTGCAAGCGTATCGAGATCCGCAAGAATGCGTTCTACTTGAAGTGAAAACTCACCATCCAATTCAGTTTGCAGCAGAGGAGCGAGCGAACTTGCCAAACTGTTCGTCTCAGATGGGGCATGCTGTAATTGCGTCAAAATTTGAGTGGCCGCCAAACCAAGCAAATGCGTATCCCCCGAAAGGCTATTGTAGACGATGCACTCATCGTCCCAGAACCGAAAATGAAGGGCCGAATCGGAAATTACTCGCCACTGCATGGGAAATCAAAAACCTACGGTAAATTGCAGAACCAAGGAGTGCTACTCACGGGACATCCGAATCAGGCCCAGGAGGTACATTGTTGGGTGGCTTTTATATAGTCGACGCATTGCGAAGAGGTCCAATGCACGCCCGCCGTCGGTTCAAAATATCCCTTGGACTTGCAATCACGGAACATTGATTTGACCGTTTCTTCATTCAAGTACGGAGTATAGCCTCCTCGGCAACTGAGCAATGCCGCGACACAGTACTGGCCGAGAGTATCTGTGTCGCAATTGCTGTCGACATTTTTATAGACGCTGTAATCGGGGCAGCGGAGACTGTTATAGTTATACACCTTTCCATCATAACCTCTGTAATCGCAATCGCGAGTGCCGTAATAAGAATACTTATAACCCTTAGAATATTTATCGTAACTGTAGTTTTGGGCCCATCCAACATGCTTGCGGCAGAGTATATCGAGCAGGGTGTACGGCTGGTTTTGACTGTTGTGACTGCATTTGCTGTCATGGCTGCAATCAAAATGACTGGAAAAATGGTCAGCGCAAGACGTCGAAGGCCAACTATAGCAATAAGCCATCCAGTGATCACATGTCTGGCCCGTCCCACCCGGGTGCTTATTATGTGAGCTGAGATTGCCGGAGCAGAAACCAGACGGTGACCTGCCTACCTTACCTCCACCTGTCGTGCCGCCGCCCCCGCCACTCCATCCCAATGACGGCCGGCTGGCAAGGGTGAGCAACACACCCGACACGACCAAACCGGACTTCGCGAAACGCCTGCGCGATTCATCAATAGATTTCACCTGATTGGCGACATCCTGAGGCAAATGATGTTCTTCCATGTCCATCGTATCGTCGTTCCTATCCATGGCATTCCCTTTGAGACATCGAATACATGATGTATATGTATCCATATTGCTTCAAGCCTCGGCAATGGGTTCATTCAAGTTGCCGATAGCAAACCAGTACTAGAATCTTTCGCAAAAATCGCAATGCACTCATCCGAAGCTCATGCGATTGCAATATAAAATGTATTTGCAACAGATAGATATGGACTATTGTGTAGTCATAACCCCTTTGTATTAAGTTTGTATCATACGGAGCTAAATGACAATAGCAATTGTACTTTGGTACACCAGCCCAAAATGCGCTTCGAATACCCTAATCGGCTCAAAGAGAAGGGCCATTAATCAACTTAATGATCTCAAAAATAATATTATAATTACGTACAACCTGGCCAATGTTTGCTGCACTTCGATCGTTCGATTACGGTTGGCATCCATTGGCTTTCAATTTTCTGGAATCAATCCGTGAGGTGAGCGTGACTATAAGATCTTTGTCAAAATCCCGCAATAGCCATCCAGTAAGGTTTGGCGGTCATGCCGAGAAAATTCTTCTCCTTTGCGTTGGATGTTTATTCTTTGGCCCACTATGGGGAGCTGAACTTTCTCACACTATTGCAGTCGTCAAACCGGCAATCGTCGGAATCGGAACCTTCAACAAGACACGCAGTCCTCCTATGGATTTCATGGGAACGGGCTTTGCAGTTAGGGACGGGTTACATGTGATTACCAATGCACATGTGATTCCTGAGGTCATGGACGGGGCGAGCAAGGAATCACTTGGTATCATCTCGGGCAGCGGAGAAAATACAGAGTTTAGACCGGCGGTTCCAGTTGCACTTGACAAGGAGCACGACCTTGTCGAATTAGAAATCAGCGGTGCGGCCCTGCCAGTGATGGAATTGGGGGATTCAGACACCGTTCGCGAGGGCCAGTTACTAGTCTTTACCGGATTTCCCATTGGCATGATACTGGGGTTTCATCCCGTGACGCATCGCGCCATGGTTTCATCCATTACTCCAGTCGTAATTCCGGCACCGAACTCTGCAAAGTTGAACGAAAAGATGATTTCGCAGCTTCAAAAATCGGCATATTCAGTTTTCCAACTTGACGGAACTGCGTATCCCGGTAACAGTGGCAGCCCACTGTATGATCCTGATACGGGATCTGTCTATGGAGTCATTAACATGGTATTTGTAAAGGGACTGAAGGAAACCGCCCTGAGTCAGCCGAGCGGCATAACTTATGCTATCCCAGGAAATTTTGTGCGTGATTTGTTGAATGGGGAAAAAGCCATGAAGGTCGAGAAGCGATGATATTCTCTTTTGGATCCTGCAAGATCAACGTCAATGTAATGTATTGGCGGAATATGCTAATTTGACTTTCTAGGTTGAGAGTTCTAATGTAATCAAGTACATTTGCATGTGCAGCAAAATTTTTGCACCGTTGGAACTTTTTGGCATATGGTGCAATGATGGTATAATAAATTGAAGATTAATCAGATTATCGCCCAAGTTGATAACAAGCAAAGTTGAAAGGCGGCGAATGCAACCAATTGCTGTAGCAGTTTCCGACGAGAATCCGGCAAGACGCGCAAAACTTGAGCACCTTCTTCATGGCGAACCAGGTATCAGAATCCTTACGAACGCTAAATCAAATGAGAACGATATGTTCAAGGACCGCCGACGCATTTCACGCTCGAACGTTACGGCTGTTGAGGACAGGGTGGCCAGGGTTCGCCGTCTCAAGCCCCGTGTGCTGTTTGCCAATATAAAGCAGGCTATCGAAGATGATTATGCCTTGCTGGAGTCCTTGCGCCGTGAGTGCCCCCAGACGCTGGTTGTTTTGTTGACCGATGACCCGGATCATCAGGAAGATCAGGTCATGCAGGCTCTGGCAAGCGGGGCGCGCGGTTATCTGGACATCAAATCGGATACGTTCAACGTTAACCTTTCGAAGGCTGTGCATGTAGTTGATCGCGGGGAGGCTTGGGTGCCACGCAAGATGCTGGGTAAAATCATGAGCCAAGTATCGCTTTGGTGCCAGGTCAGTTCAAGAGGAGGCCATCTTGATCCTGCTAGCTAGTCCATCGCAAGATATTATCGCCCGCTGGAAACAGGGAACGCGGAGCTTTACCTCTGTATCCAGCGTGGATAACCTGGATTCACTCAGGGATGATCTTGTGCGAATCACCCCTTCGGTTCTCCTGCTCGATCATGACCTGCCCCAGTTGGGCGGTTCGACGGGAGTTGCCGAGTTGATGGGATTGAGCCCGGAAACCAGGATCATCATCCTGAGCAATCCGATCACAGAAGAAACCGAATGGGAATTGTTCAAGTCAGGCGTGCGGGGATGCTGCCAAAAAGACATTGATACCAAGCAGCTCAAACATATTGTCAATGTTATTGAGCAAGGCGAGTTGTGGATACGCCGATCGCTTACGGTTCGCCTGCTGCAAGAATTGGGGGTAATTTCTCTAGAAAAGAACCAGATAAAACAGGCCGCCAGTGATTTGCTGGCCAACCTCACGCAACGCGAGCAGGAAATCGCCACACTTGTCGGAAACGGCGAAAACAACAAGCAAATCGCCCAACGTCTGTCTATCAGCGAGCGAACCGTGAAGGCGCATTTGTCAGAGGTCTTTCGTAAATTAAATATTGAAGACCGACTCAAACTGGCTTTGATCATTACAGGTTCTTTGGATAGATCCGGTCAGCCCTATACTGGCAATAGCTCCCCCGACAAATGACGACAAGTAGAGAGTCCGGGCGTGGAATCCTTTAAGCGGATGCTTTTTTCCGGAAGAGCACTGGTGGCACACTTCCCGGGTCATAATGGGGTTATTCCGCGTCGTTGACCTACCCATCAATCGGCGATTCCATTAACCTGCTTCAGGCCACCATATTGCCCAATGTCAAACGCGTTCAAACGATATGCGTGACTAACCGTTCGATATTCTTGTTCTGTTTCTACTTGTTGCTGAATGGGGCATTAATTAGCGCGATTTCACTTACATTCCTCTGCCCTCCCGGCGCGAACTTGCTGCATTCGCTAGTTACAATTCAAGCATTTGTGTACTAACTGGCCGGCTCGTTGCAATCTACACAGGTGTACTAAAGTACAATTGTTCTTGCTTCAAAAGTGGATGAAGATGCCAACGCAGTCAACAGATGCTTTGGTCTTCTTCTGCTCAGGGGTAAATAAAATGTTTCGCATTTACAATCACTATATATCCAAAATAGTGTTCATCCTGTTTCTCTTCGAAATTCTCATCTTATTGTCTTCGGTCTATTTGGGAGCAGAGCTTCGATTCGCTAACAGTAACTATCCATATACTGAAAAGATCGATAACTTCTTTCTCTCGGCATGCGTATTTACATTGGTTATGGTATTCAGCATGAGCGCGCTTGGCATGTACCAATATGATTTCAAGGTGGATATCAGGAAGATTTTTCTCCAACTTATGCCCTCATTGGCATTGGGATTTTGCATCATAACCCTTGTCTTTTACTTGGATCCAGACCTTTATTTTGGCCGCGGTATTTTGGGTATGATATTTATTGTCTCGGCATTAGGAATTCTGCTGACAAGAGTTTTAATGGCCAAATCGTCGAAACTAGATCTCTTAAAATCACGAGTCATATTCTTGGGTGGGGGTTCGTTGGCAAAGGAATGCAACGAATTGGCGATGAATGTTGGTTATCATCAATATGACGTGGTTGGATTTGTTCAGATGCAGGATGAAGAATGCTGTGTTCCTAGCTCAGCCCTGTTGGCTGCTGGCGGGTCTTTGGCATTTATGGCAAAAAAATATAACGCGACTGAGATTGTTGTTACTGTTCAGAATAGAAGGAATGGTAGTTTACCGATTGAAGAATTGCTGGAATGCAAACTAGCCGGGGTGACGGTGATCGATGCTGCAACATTTTTTGAGCGCGAGGCATCTCAAATTAGAGTGGACTCTCTTCAACCAAGCTGGCTGGTTTTTGGTGGCGGATTTGACCAAAGTTATTTGCGCGCCAACATTAAGAGATGCTTTGATTTGCTTGTAAGTACAATCCTAATGGTTGTTACGCTTCCTATTATGTTGATAACGGCAATATGTATTTATATCGAAGACCGTAATCCCATCTTTTATCATCAGGAAAGAGTCGGCAAGGATGGGCATTCCTTTATGGTCTTGAAGTTTCGCAGCATGAAAAATGATGCGGAAATGGTAGATAAACCCCAATGGGCGTCCACAGATGATCCACGCACTACGAAGGTGGGACGGATCATCCGAAAGCTAAGAATAGACGAGCTACCACAAATTCTGAACGTCTTCAAAGGGGAAATGAGCTTCGTTGGACCGCGCCCGGAAAGGCCCTACTTTGTAGATCAACTCTGCGACGTGGTTCCGTATTACAACGTACGGCATAGTATTAAGCCGGGTATTACTGGTTTGGCACAAGTGCGCTACCAGTATGGAGCATCGGTCAATGATGCAATTCAAAAATTGCAATATGATTTATACTATGTGAAAAATAACAGCTTGTTTCTGGACTTTCTCATACTGATCGATACTCTTCAGGTTGTCTTACTCGGTAAGGGGGCCAGATAACCCGAAGGAATATCATTTAATGTTAACAGGCATCGCGGTATCCAGCTATACCATAGCTGCTGTAGCATTCTTATCGCTGTTCGTGCTCTTGTTGACCAGTTGGCGCGGTCGTGTGCAGGGGACCGCACTCTCAATTGCCAGTCTGCTCACAGTTCTGTGGGCGGCAATTATTGCGTATCAGTTCGAGCATGGGCACAATATGTCGTTGCTGGCAGATGTGCTGGAGATTTCTCGCAATGCAGGCTGGTCTTTTTTCCTCGTAATGTTGTTGTTGCCGTTTCAGCCGAAAGAGCTATCCTTCCCCTTGCGTATTAAGCCATTTGTCGCGGCTATTTCAGCATTTTATCTTCTTCTCTTATTTGCAACCTTCTTCGTTCATTGGGGAAGCGGAAATTCCAGCGATGCTCTTGCGTTCTTGACTGTCATTGTTGGACGCGTGGCAATGGCGATCGTCGGTCTGATCTTGGTTGAACAGTTTTACCGGAATACCCCTGAGTCGCAACGATGGGGAGTAAAGTACGCCTGCATAGGAATTGGGGGGATGTTTGCTTATGATTTATACCTTTACAGCGATGCTTTATTGTTTCGACATGTGGATTCCGATATCTGGGCTGCAAGAGGATTTGCCAATGCGGTGATTGCTCCTCTTATTGCCGTTTCGGCCGCGCGCAATCCTCAATGGTCATTGAATATTGCGGTATCGCGTCGCATCCTGTTTCATTCCGCTACACTATTCGGTACGGCCATATATTTGTTGGCCATGTCCACTGCCGGCTATTTCCTGCGCTATTTTGGTGGTACTTGGGGAGGAGTCTTACAGGCGGCCTTTTTGTTCGGTGCGGCGATTCTCCTTGCGGGAGTGCTATTCTCAGGAACCCTACGGTCTTGGCTCAAGGTATTTATTAGCAAACATTTTTTTAGTTACAACTATGACTATAGGGAGGAATGGCTCCGATTTACCCGTACACTGTCCGAAGATGGGCAACGGCTGGGGGAGCGCTCCATCCAGGCCGTGGCCGATTTGGTGGAAAGCCCTGGTGGCGGATTGTGGCTTAGTCGGGAGTCCGACAACTACAAACCAGTGGCGCATTGGAACATGCCCTTGGCTAGCGGCTTCGAGCCGACAAATAGCACATTCAGTCAGTTTCTGGAAAATAAGCAGTGGGTAATAGACCTGCCGGAGTATGAAGGTAATCCTCAGTTATATGAGACATTTACATTGCCAAAATGGTTGCGAGCCATTCCAAATGCGTGGCTGGTAGTGCCGCTGATTTTACATCGGAAATTGTTTGGGTTTGTAGTGTTGGCGCAATCCAGAAGCAAAATCACGCTAAACTGGGAGATAAACGACCTGCTCAAAATCGCAGGCAACCAGGCTGCAAGTTATCTTGCGCAGCAGGAAGCAGCCAATTCACTCCTAGTTGCGCGCCAGTTTGAATCTTTCAATCGCATGTCCACTTTCGTGGTACACGATTTGAAGAATCTGGTTTCCCAATTATCGTTGCTGCTTTCCAATATTGAAAAACACAAGAACAACCCGGAATTCCAGAATGACATGATCAATACGGTGGATCTCTCGGTTCAGAAAATGAAGCGGCTTCTCGAAAGATTGAGCAGCGGAATTACGTCGGAAAAACCTGCCCCGCTACTTGTGGATGATCTCTTGTTGCACGTGGTGACGGCCAAATCACTTGCCGGACCTAAGCCGGTACTCGAGATACTGGATCCTAGCCTGGAGGTATTCGCCAAATGGTCGAGCCTCGAGCGGGTGATTGGGCATCTTGTTCAGAACGCCATTGAAGCGACTCCGAAGGATGGACAAGTATTGGTTCGTTTGTCCAGGAAGGCAGGCAACGCGGCCATCGAGGTTCAGGACACTGGGCACGGCATGAGTGCTGAGTTTATTCGGGAACGGTTATTCAAGCCCTTCGAGACCACCAAAACAGCAGGTGTAGGGATCGGTGTGTTTGAGAGTCAGGAGTATGCCCGTGAACTTGGTGGCCAACTCGAGGTTGTCAGCAGCGTATCAAGCGGTACCACCTTTCGCATGATCCTTCCTCTTCACAACCAAAATCATACAGCGGAGGAATCTGCTTATGGATAATAAGCGAAGCAAGGAGGGCGAGGACAAGAAATATCTTTTGATTATAGAAGACGACCCAGGCTTACAAAAACAACTGCGCTGGAGTTTTGACGCCTATGAAGTGTTGACGGCGGGGGACCGTGAAAGCGCACTCGCACTGGTTCGGCGTTACGAACCGGCGGTGGTCACCATGGATCTTGGACTCCCCCCCGACCCGGATGGAGCCTCGGAAGGCTTGGCAACATTGCAACAATTGCTTGTTCTTGTGCCGGATACCAAAGTGATTGTTCTTACCGGGAACCAGGATCATGCACATGCAGTGCAAGCTATTGGCATGGGCGCATACGATTTTCACCAAAAGCCCTTTAATCAAGAGGTGCTGGCCTTAGTGATTAAGAGAGCCTTTTATCTCCATACGTTACAGCAGGAGAATCGCAATCTGCTTCAGACTCAGGCGGACTCCCCGCTGTCTGGCATTATCAGCCGCGATCCGGCTTTGCTTAAGGTGTGCCGCAACATTGAGAAAGTGGCCTCATCGGATGCCAAGGTCATGTTGTTGGGCGATAGTGGCACTGGCAAAGAATTGCTGGCGAAAGCCCTGCACCAATTGAGCACCAGGCAGGAAAAGCGTTTCATCGCAATCAATTGTGCGGCGATACCGGAAAATCTATTGGAAAGTGAGTTGTTCGGCTATGAAAAGGGAGCCTATACAGGCGCAGTCAAACAGACCATAGGCAAAATTGAGCTTGCCGACGGAGGAACCTTTTTCCTTGACGAGGTGGGGGATTTGCCCATGTCCCTGCAGGCTAAGCTTCTGCGCTTCCTGCAAGAACGAGTGATCGAAAGGATTGGTGGGCGAGAAGAAATCCCCATAAATGTGCGCGTGGTCTGCGCTACACACCAGAACCTGAAAGGCCTCATAGAGGAGGGACGGTTCCGTGAAGATTTATATTACCGCTTAAGTGAGATCGTGATTACAATTCCCCCATTAAGGGATCGAGTGGGCGACGCCGCACTGTTGGCACACCATTTCAAGAATAAATTCAGCGTCCAAGAGGGGCGATCCTCGTTAAACTTCAGTCCTGAAGCGCAGAATGCAATAGAAAATTACCCATGGCCGGGCAATGTGAGAGAGATGGAAAATTGCATTAAGCGGGCAGTGATCATGGCGGATGGTCCACTCATAACTTTGGAAGATCTTGGACTCTTAGCCACTCCCATAACTGACGTACCCATCAACTTGCGCCAAGTGCGTGAAGAAGCTGATCATAGGGCATTGCTGAAGGCTTTAGCGAGGGTCGATGGCAATATCGCCAAGGCGGCAGAATTGCTTGGAGTTAGTCGTCCGACATTTTATGACCTGATGAACCGTCATGGCATCAAGTAAGCTGGACCCAATAGGGTATTAACCAGTGTAACTTCGTCTATTTGGCTGCTTAATTGTTCATCGCTAGATTAAACCACTGACGTTAGTCCGGTCAGATTCTGCAGAAAGAATATGCTGCAGGAGGAGAACTGCGGAACGTGATGCTGATGAAGAACATCCATGCCGCATTCAAATTGAGTAAAGTTTGGTTTTGGTTCGAAGTATTCACGATTGGGTTCTCGGAATAGATTGGGGAGCGAAGTCCAATTTTGTCGAGAGAGGCATGCGAAGCGTTTTAGGCCAATGAAGTAGTCGTGATAGGAGAATGCTTTGAGACACTCTTGCCATTATCCACAGTGCATAATGCAGGAGATAAATGGAAGCGGCGCGATTGCCCTACAAGAATTTTTAGCAGCTAGCGTTTCAAATCTGGACTAAAGTCCAATTGTTCTTGTCGCTTAAGTTGATATTCTACGCACTCTGTTTATTATGAAGCGTAAAATATAGCATTGTTAATTAATTAGAATTTTCAGTTCAGATTATTAGCTTGATCTGTTCCGGCGATGACCGAGACCCTTTCAACCTACTCAAGAGGTAGTTAAAGTGAACATTCTGCAAAAATAGCTGCACCAAATGGCCGGTTTATTTTGTTTTCATGTTTTCCATCCTGATTCTTGGAGGTTGCGCTCGATATCCGGATCTTTCTGCCGGAGACCTATCGCCTCCAACTCATGAATACATTCTTGGCCCTGGAGACACATTGAATATCATCGTCTGGCGCAACCCGGAAATTTCCATGTCGGTTCCGATACGTCCGGATGGAGAGATCACTACACCCTTGGTTGAGGATCTGCAGGCAAGCGGAAAGACGTCATCGCAGTTAGCCCGAGACATTGAGAAGACATTGGCCAAATACATTCAAGACCCGATTGTAACGGTAATTGTTACGGGCTTTGTTGGCCCGTACGGAGAGCAAATCCGGGTCATAGGTCAGGCCGCCAAGCCGCAGGCACTTCCCTATCGAGATAACATGACGTTGTTAGATGTATTAATCGCAGTCGGAGGCCTTACAGACTTTGCCGACGGTAATGCTGCGACCATCATTCGCAAAGTTGACGGAAAACAGCAACAGTTCAAAGTCCGTTTGCAAGACCTGATCAACGACGGCAATATGGCTGCCAACGTACCGATGCGGCCCGGAGATGTCTTGGTTATACCAGAAAGTTATTTTTGAGCTTGAACGCTGAATACCGGGCCGTGTTTATTTGTTTCTTGACATTTGTCCGGGCTAATGAACGGACGTATTCATATACAGATCCATTTAATCTGAGTGAATCTGTGGGCTATTGGTGTGCCCTATGCTCTATCGGCCATGTACGATCGAAAATATTTTGCAACAAACTATCGGCAACCAAATCCATGATGGGTGTTTGAAAATATGGAGGAATTGATAACCCGACTTCTTATCACATTTAAAGGGGATGTGGAAATACCGCTGGTACGGGGTAGTAGCTATCTGGCTTGTAGCCATTGCTGGGTGGATAAAGGTGTACACGCTGCCCGACAATTATGAGTCGTCGGCAAGAATCTACGTAGATACTCAAAGTGTTTTGCAGCCATTGATGGCAGGGATGGCGGTGACCCCAAATATAGAACAGCAAGTCTCGATCATGAGCCGCACATTGATTAGCCGACCAAACGTTGAGAGGGTAATGCGCATGGTCGATTTGGACATCAAGGCCAAAACAACGAAGGATCGTGAGCAGTTAATCAATGATCTGATGAACGACATCAAGATTGTGTCTACAGGGCAAGACAACCTATTTACCATTTCCTATGACAATGAAAGTCCAAAAGTCGCCAAAGACGTGGTTCAATCTTTATTGACCATTTTTGTTGAAGGAGGTTTAAGTGACAAAAAGCAGGACACTTCTTCAGCGATTCGTTTCATCGATGA
Organism: uncultured beta proteobacterium; assembly: GCA_963782385.1. GTDB lineage: Bacteria > Pseudomonadota > Gammaproteobacteria > Burkholderiales > Gallionellaceae > CAVXFS01. The sequence goes on along the minus strand of CAWAJO010000003.1, from coordinate 172,476 downwards.
TCAGATCAAGGAATATCAGGACAAACTGGTTGCCGCAGAAACTGCATTGAAGGAATTCAAGCAGAAGAATATGGGCCTTATGCCCAATCAAGGGAGTGACTACGTTACGCAGCTATCAGCTGCCGCAGATAATCTGAACCAAGCAAAGCTGGAATTGCGAGAAGCCGAGCAATCTCGCGATGCTCTCAAGCAGCAAGTTGGCGGTGACGAGCCCGGTCTTGCGGTCGATGGCGCACCGAGCGCTGATTCAAACCCGGAAATTGATGACCGCATTCAGGCACTGAACAAGACTCTGGACTCATTGCTATTGCATTATACTAATCGGCACCCCGACGTCATTTCCACGAGGCGCCTGATTGCCGCCCTTGAACAGCAAAAGAAGGAAGAGGCCAAGCTGAACAAGAACAGTGACCCAGGAAAAAACTACAGTCCCATGCTTCAACAGCTTAATGTTGCGTTAGCAGAGGCGGAAGCCAGAACTGCCGCCATGAGGGCACGCGTCGCAGAATATTCTGCTCGGTACAACCACCTGGTATCAATGAGCAAGGCAGTACCCGAAGTGGAAGCGGAACTCGCTCAACTCAATCGTGACTACCAGGTGAACAAGGCCAATTATGAAAAACTCGTTGAACGTCGAGAAGCCGCCAAGATGTCAGGCGACATGAGCACTACCAGCGAGCTTGTGTCATTTCGGATCATTGACCCGCCTACAAGCCCCCAGGTGCCCACCGGACCCAATTTGCCAAGATTATTCTCCTTGGTGCTATTTGCCGCTATAGCAAGCGGAATCGGAATCGCATTCGGGATAAGCCAGATTCGTCCAACATTTCACAGCCAAAACAGTCTCAGGGAGCTAACCGGCAGACCGGTACTGGGTACGGTAGCCATGATCTGGACAGACCAGGAAACAATTAAATACAAAAGAGAGATCTATGCAATCAGCTTCTCTCTATTGTTCCTGTTGGCTCTGTATGGCGTACTAATGGCAAAGGCAATGAATAGAATTGCGTCAAGCTAATGTCAAGATATTGTTGGTTGTAGATTTGCCGGGGTGGGAAATGTTCGGCGATGTCCAAACCCAAATGAAATTCGGCCCACTGGTTCATCGGGAGGTAACGTGAGTATCATTGAAAAAGCTGCTGGCAAACTCGAACAAAGCGAGAAGGATATTGAAGCCGCGAATCGCCAAGGCATCATTGAGATGGCTACAGGCAAAATCGAAAGCGACGGTATTTCCAGCGAGATTGATCAGGCACATGTGCATGGCACCGCACCGCACCCGAATCCGACCTTGCTTGACCTCACGAGATTACGTCAATTGGGGGGCATTACGCCTAATGAGGAAAAGACTCAAATAGCCGAAGAATTTCGCATGATCAAGCGCCCATTGATTACGAATGCCTTCAATCAAGGTGCCGGACATATCAAGAAGGGCAATTTAATAATGATTACCAGTGCCCTTGCCGGCGAAGGGAAGTCCTTCTGTGCAATTAATCTGGCCATGAGCATTGCGATGGAAATGGATCACACCGTATTGCTGGTGGACGCAGACGTAGCTCGTCCTTCAATACCTAAGTACCTTGGATTACATTCGCAAAGAGGTTTGTTGGATCTGCTTCTCGACGACAAACTTGAACTGGCTGACGTTATGTTGAAAACCAACGTCGAAAAGCTTTCCATTCTTACCGCCGGGATAAGAAGCAGGCATGCTACCGAGCTTCTTGCAAGCCAGAGTATGAGCATGTTGTTGGCGGATATATCTCAACGTTACCGCGACCGCATAGTCATATTCGATTCCCCGCCATTGCTGTTAACCACCGAATCGCACGTGTTGGCATCGCAGATGGGGCAAATCGTACTCGTGGTTGAGGCAGAAACCACTCCCAAAAAATCAGTCATGGAAGCACTCCGCCAGATCGAATCGTGTGATGTCATCAATTTGATCTATAACAAATCCAGAGCTTTTGCTGGCGAAGGATACTATGGCTACCAATACGGCTATTGATCTGAAGTGCCAAGGTATTATCGCGATTAATAGGCCGTTCGCAGATAGGCTCACAGTATCCGCTTGCTTGTGGTATCGCCATTGTCGCTATGCTGTATTACCAACAAGCCGTCGCTGCGGACTCAACGACCGCACCTGGCCTGAACTTGAACGCTACCACTTCTGAAGACAATAATGCCGCCCCGCAACAAACCAGAAACAAGAAGTGGATGATCGTACCTAGTCTTGGGATTGGAAGAAACTTATTCTGACAATGTTGCGCTGGCTTCGCGAGGGAATGAAAAGAGCGATTGGGTAACACAGATCAACCCCGGTCTGTCTTTGTCCGGTAGAAGTGACAAATTGAAGGTCAACGCCAACTATCAAATGCAGAATCTTTTCTATGCGGATAACAGTAAAGGAAAAAGTACCAATCAACAGTTGAATGCCAACGCAAATGCGGAAATGATTGACGAATTCTTGTTCGTGGATGGCACCGCGTCAATCAGTCAGCAAACCATTTCCGCCCTCGGTACTCTTGCAATTGACAACACCAATGTAACGGACAATCGCACCGATGTCAGGACATACAGCATCGCGCCGTATCTGCAACACCGCTTTCATGATATCGCTTCGGGCGAACTGCGCTATAGCTACGGTGCGGTCGCCACGAACGCAGAGGGCCTGGCAAAGAGTCAGACCAATAACGTACTACTGAACTTGAACAGCGGCACTGCCTTCAAAGTGCTGGGATGGGGTCTATCCTATAACAAACAGCGAATGAGTTACACTGAGATCCATCCAGACTATAAGTGACACGGACAGCGAGAATTACTCCGCCACTCTTCGCTACCTGATTACACGCCACCTCGCCATTAATGCAACTGGAGGTCATGAAAAATATGACTATCTTTCCATTGGACAGAAGCCAGAGGGCTCGTCTCTGACCGCTGGATTTTCATGGGCCCCATCCGTACGGACAGACATTGAAGCTACAGCAGGACACAGATTCTTTGGTACGACTTATTCGCTTAAAGCCAGCCATCGCTCCCATAGAGTTGCATGGACCCTGAACTACAACGAAGATATCACAACCACGCAATCGCAGTTTTTGATTCCTGTCACAATCGATACATCGGCATTCCTAAACAACCTCTTTGTTGCCAGTATTCCGGATCCCGCCGTTCGCCAACAAACCGTGGATGCCCTCATCAGCACCATCGGGTTGCCACGTTCGCTTGCAGTGCCCCTCAATTACTTCAGCAACCGGGTGTTTCTACAGAAACTATTTCAGGCATCCGTCGCGATGACGGGTAGAAGAAGCACATTGGTGCTCAGTATCCTCCGTATGTCGCGCAATTCACTAACACCAGCGACAATGGACAGCGTTCTTCTGGGAACAAATAATTTGCTATCGAATGACAGTACAAGACAGTTCGGGCTAAATGTGTTGTGGACCAGCCGACTTTCATCCCGCACAAATGCCAACGCCAGTGCCGTCGTGTCAGGCACTGGAAGAGACAACTACGTCAAATCCTTTATGGCGGGCATTTCAAGGCAACTTCAGCGTCGAATCAGTGGTTCGGTTGATTTGCGTTGGACGCAACAATTCTCGGATCAAGTTGGCGTCGGTTACCAAGAGAGCGCTATCACGGCCTCCCTATTAATGAAATTCTAGCCTGTACAAGAAAAATGTATGAACAATTTTATGGTCTTAGTGCCAAACCGTTTCAGTTAAGGCCAGACCCGAATTTCTTCTATGGAAGCAAGGGACATAAACGCGCAGCTTCTTACCTGGAATATGGGTTGTCGCAAGAAGAAGGTTTCATTGTCATCACTGGTGAAATCGGGGCAGGCAAAACTACTTTGCTTCGTAATCTGTTTTGCAAACTGCCGTCGAAAAATATCGTGGCTGCGCAAATAGTCAACACCCGCCTCGACTCAGACGACACACTGAGAATGGTCGCTGTTGCGTTTGGAATTCCGTACGAAGATGTACCTAAAGCCACTCTTCTGACCAGAATTGAACAATTTCTTCGCGAGTGCGATCAGCAAGGGAAGCGTGCACTGCTGCTCGTTGACGAGGCGCAAAACCTTAGCCCAAGTTCGGTGGAAGAATTACGCATGCTTTCTAATTTTCAAACCGATGACAAATGCCTGCTGCAAACTTTTCTGGTCGGTCAGCCGGAGTTCAGAAAGACGCTGCTGGGCGAGGAAATGAAACAGCTGCACCAGAGGGTGATTGCCACATACCACCTTGGGCCGATGGATGTCCATGAAACCCAATCTTACATTGAACATCGCCTGCACACCGTTGGATGGAAGGGGGACCCTTGTTTCAGTGAGGAGGCCTTTGTTGCCATCTATGATTATACAGGCGGCATTCCGCGCAAGATCAATACGCTGTGCGACCGCCTGCTACTGATGGGATACCTGGAAGAAATTCACGCTTTCGGAAAATCCGAAGTCGATGAGGTTATCAGCGACATTCAGAAGGAGTCTGTCTTTCTCCCGGCCGAAGCGACAACGGATCTATATGCCAGTGGAATACAAATTGAACAAACGGACAATATTCCTGCCAGCTTGGAAAACATGGACGAAAGGATTGCCAAGATGGAACGATCGGTAATAGCTGTCCTGAATTTGCTCAAGCAGGTTCTTTCCTTGTCGAGTGTAAAAACCGATACAAGGCAGAAATAATGATGCACACCCCCGCTCAAGTCTCGAAACCTTCGTACAAAATTCTCTGTATTGTGGGTGCGCGTCCGAACTTCATGAAGATTGCTCCGATCATGGAGGCCTTTGGCGATTTCAAGTCGGGGCTAGCTGCAAGTTTGGTTCACACTGGTCAGCACTATGACGTGGCTATGAACCACCAGTATTTCGAAGCGCTTGGCATCCCGAAGCCCGATGTCAATCTTGAGGTGGGTTCCGGAAGCCACGCCGAGCAAACTGCTGAGGTAATGCGCCGCTTCGAGCCAGTCATGGATGAGAGGCGGCCTTCCGCCGTTCTTGTAGTTGGCGATGTGAATTCCACCCTGGCTTGTGCATTGGTGGCGACGAAAAAAGGAGTGCCGGTGATTCATGTTGAGGCAGGCCTGCGCAGCTTTGACCGCACCATGCCGGAGGAGATCAACCGAATATTGACCGATCAGATTGCCGACCTTCTTTTCACCACCGAGCGTAGCGGCCAGGCAAACCTTTTGCGGGAAGGGATAGCCGCATCACGTATTCGGTTTGTTGGCAATGTCATGATCGACACCCTGCGCCACAACCTGGAAAGGGCCATTCCGGTATCTCGGATCCTGAAAGATGCCGGTAGGCAATCGTTCCTGAACGGTCATGATGGATACGTTGTTCTCACCATGCACCGCCCTTCAAATGTGGACAACTTTCACGTATTGCGGACACTGCTTGAAACCGTACTCAAGATCAGTACTAAGCTGCCAGTAATCTTCCCGATTCACCCCCGCACACTCGCCATGCTTGAAGAATCCGGGTTGGGAGAAATGTTAAGTGTCCCAGAACTATTGCAGTTACCGCCTCTGGGGTATCTTGAAATGCTAGGCCTGATGAAGGATGCGCGGGTCGTACTGACCGATTCAGGGGGAATCCAGGAAGAAACCACGGCTCTTGGTGTACCTTGCATCACGCTCAGGGATAATACCGAAAGGCCGATCACCGTAGAGGAAGGGACCAACACCATAGCTGGTCAGGACTCAGCAAAAATCCTCGAAATATTCGATGAGATTATGCGCGGTGGCGGCAAGGCAGGCAGAATACCGGAGTATTGGGATGGACAAGCCTCGATACGTATTGCGTCGGCAATTCGCGGGTGGCTGGAAAATGGGTGCTGAATTAACTCCAATGCAGACTCCTGCCGACAAGATGCAGATTTCTGCAACTCTTGTTCGTAACGCGATGACCATCGACGTGGAGGATTATTTCCAGGTCTCGGCCTTTGCCCCCCATATATCCCGCGATAGCTGGGATCATCTGCCCTGCCGTGTCGAGCGCAATATGGAGCGCATTCTTGCACTGTTGGACGAGCAAAAAGTTCATGCGACTTTTTTCACGCTGGGCTGGATTGCCCAACGTTATCCGCACATCGTCCGCAACATTATCGACAATGGGCACGAGTTGGCGAGCCACGGCTATAATCATTTGCGCGTTTCAGATCAAAGCCCGGGCGACTTTCGGGAAGATATCTTCCGCAGCAAGAAACTTCTGGAGGACCTCGGTGGCCAACCCGTCATTGGTTACCGCGCGCCCAGTTTCTCAATTGGCAATCACAATCTCTGGGCACTGGACATGTTGCAAGAGGCAGGATACCAATACAGCTCGAGCATATACCCTATAAAGCACGACCACTATGGTATGCCTGACGCACCGCGATTCAAATTTCAGCACGGTCAGAGTGGCTTGGTGGAGGTGCCGGCCACCACGGTGAATTTGTTCGGGCGTAATTTTCCCGCGAGTGGCGGCGGCTATTTTCGTCTGCTACCATACGAAATTTCCTGTTGGCTCATGCATCGGGTCAACCATGTCGATCTGCAACCTTGCATATTCTACTTTCACCCGTGGGAAATTGATCATGAACAGCCCAGACAAAAAGATATCGGACTTAAAACCCGATTTCGTCATTATGTGAATCTGGCTCGTACCGAAACACGCATACGATCATTGCTCCGGGATTTCCAGTGGGGCCGCATGGACGACATCTTCATGGGAGAACGACGGTGACGTCCCGCCAAGGATTGGATGCCTCGTCAGTCGCCGCTTCACCACAAATCACCATCACCTTGCTCGGCCAACAAGATTTGTGCGAATGGGATGCGTTCGTCGAAGCTTGTCCAGAAGCCACCTTTTTTCATCGCGCGGGTTGGAAAGCCGTTATAGAAAAGGCCTTCGGCCATCGCACGCATTACATGCTGGCGAAACGAAATGGCAATATCGTCGCCGTATTGCCGCTCACCGAGATCAAAAGCCGCCTCTTTGGGCACTCACTGATTTCAAATGCCTTTTGTGTTTATGGTGGAATTGCGGCATCAGACGAAGAGGCCCGTAGCTCCCTTGATTTGCGTGCACAAGTACTTGCACGGGAACTGAATGTAGGTCATTTGGAATACCGCCACCGCAGCCCATTTCACGGTGATTGGGCAAGCCGTGACTTGTACTTCACATTCCGCAAACCAATCGATCCGGACGTGGAACAAAATATGCTGGCCATCCCGCGTAAACAACGTGCCATGGTACGCAAGGGAATCAAAAACGGCCTCACCAGTGAACTGGACAGCGGGGTAGATCGATTCTTTACACTTTTTGCCGATAATGTGAAACGCCATGGCACCCCGGCTCTCCCGAAGCGCTATTTTTCCTTATTGAAGGAAGTGTTTGGCAAGGATTGCGAAATACTGTCTGTGCTGCATCGTGGCCAGCTTATCAGCAGTGTGCTCACCTTCTATTTCAGAGATGAAGTACTGCCATATTATGCTGGTGACCGGGAAGACGCCCGACACCTGGCGGCAAATGACTTCAAGTATTGGGAACTGATGCGGACGGGTTGTGAACGCGGCTACCGGCTGTTCGACTATGGGCGCAGCAAGTTGGGCACGGGTCAATTTGATTTCAAGAAGAACTGGGGTTTTGAACCGACGCTATTGCACTATGAGTATTATCTGGTCAAATCAAAAAGCGTTCCGGAGCACAATCCGCTCAATCCAAAATACCGCATATTTATCGACATGTGGCGAAGGCTACCGACTTCTGTTGCCAATACGCTTGGGCCGCACATTGTGAAGAATCTGGGATAAACGTGGAAGAACTGTTATATCTTGGCCATCGCATCCCATATCCCCCCAACAAGGGCGACAAGATACGTTCCTACCATTCGCTTAAACATCTTTCCCGAAATTTCAAGGTTCATCTTGGTGCCTTCGTTGATGATCCAGAGGACTGGAAATACGCCCAGAAACTTAGGGAGATGGTTTCGGGAGAAGTCAAACTGATTCACTTGAACCCGGTGTGGGCCAAAATGCGCAGTGCGTACGGGTTGCTTAGTGGTGAGCCGCTATCAGCGCCATATTATAGAAATTCCAAATTGAAAGACTGGGTCGGCCAATTGCTTGCCAATCGGCCGATTCGTCATGCATTTGCATTTTCCTCAACCATGTCGCAGTACGTCGCGCCTTACCCGAATCTTCACCGTATCATTGACTTCGTGGATATCGATTCAGACAAATGGAGGCAATATTCCGAGCGCAACTCCTGGCCGATGAGCTGGATATATCAGCGTGAAGCGCGCGCGCTGTTCACGTTTGAACGCCGAATTGCTGGCTGTTTCGATGCTTCAATTTTTGTGTCCCGCGCCGAGGCCGAATTGTTTCAGCAGCTTGCCCCCGAATCTGCAAGCCGGGTCACTTATTATAACAACGGGGTGGACCTGGACTACTATTCACCAACCAACGACTATGACAACCCCTACCTGGCCGGCGAACGCATACTTGTATTCACTGGTGCGATGGACTATTGGGCAAATGTGGATGCGGTCACCTGGTTTGCCCGCAAGGTGTTTCCCGAATTGCGCACACAATTTCCGGAAATACGCTTTTGCATTGTGGGCTCGCGGCCTCCAGAGAAGGTACGGGCATTGGCCGGTACTGGAATTATCGTAACCGGCAGCGTCCCTGATGTACGCCCATATTTGGCTCATGCTGAGATATCTGTTGCTCCATTGCGTATCGCACGCGGAATTCAGAACAAAGTGCTTGAAGCCATGGCCATGGCTAAGCCGGTTGTGGTTTCACCACAAGCTCTTGAGGGCATTGATGCCGAGCCTGTCTGTGAAGTGATTCTGGCAAATGATGCGGCGGAATTCATTGCGCATATTGCATCGCAGTTGTCTCGGCCAAATAAGTCCATAGGGGTGGCGGCACGCCGACGTGTTGAGCAAGCTTACACCTGGAGCAGGAGTCTCCAGCGGCTGGATTCCCTGTTTTTGCAGCCATCTTCAATTTCAGGCTCGGTCGAATAACTCTGGCTGAAAAAGTGGAAAATTCAATTTCATTGAGTACTGCACTTGCCACGAACAAACATTGGCGTACCTACGTGTTTCTTATGATCGCGGCATTGGCCAGCCTGGTGTGGATCTACCGGGGAACGGCATTGTCCCTGATTGCCCTGTGGCAAAGTTCGGAAACCTATGCCCATGGATTTATCATATATCCCGCCAGCTTGTATCTTATCTGGCGCCAGCGGGTGCACCTGAGCTCAATCACGCCCCGTCCAAGTGCTTCAGGTCTCGTTGCCCTTGCTCTTCTAGGATTTGGATGGATGCTCGCGCAATCAGCGGGCGTACAGGTCGTCGCACAATATATGTTCGTCGCCATGATTCCGGCGCTTACGCTATCCATACTTGGCTGGCGTGTTGCTCGAGCAATGGCTTTCCCGTTGGCATTTACCCTGCTGGCCGTCCCATTTGGCGAAATATTTATTGTTCCGCTGGTTAATTTCACCGCAGACTTTACAGTGTATGCACTTCAACTCATTGGGATTCCCGTGTTTCGAGAAGGTAGCCATTTCACGATCCCGTCCGGAAGCTGGTCGGTAGTAGAAGCCTGCAGCGGGCTGCGATATCTCATATCATCCTTCACTTTGGGCTGTCTCTATGCCTATCTGACCTATCGCTCGCGCATGCGTCAGCTTGTATTCATTGTGCTTTCCATTATTGTGCCGATTATCGCGAATGGCTTGCGTGCTTTCATGATTGTATTGATCGGACACCTCAGCAACATGCGGCTTGCTACTGGCGTAGATCATCTGATATATGGCTGGTTGTTTTTCGGGCTTGTTATGTTAGTTCTGTTCTGGATTGGCAGTCGCTGGCGTGAAGATGGCACACCTGCGACGGACGGCACGACGAACCCGATATTCGCCAAAGCTCCAACATCTTCCGTTGCGCCAGTCAGGGCCGTCGCTCTTGGCGCCATTGCGCTGGCAATCGGATGGACTCCGCCCTCCTACCTGCATTATCTTGAGCGAAAAACGTATAATCCCAACACAGTGTTCTTGACTCTGCCGCAAACGATTGGTCCCTGGACCGCGTCGCTCCCCACAATCGGAATAAAGCCAAGCTTTCCCGGTGCTGCGGCCGCAGTGATGCAGGAATATCACCGTGGCAATCAGCTCATCGGCATCTATATCGCCTTCTTTCGCAATCAACACAATGGCGCCGAAGCGGTTTCTTCTCGGAATGTTCTCGCTGATGAAAAATCCAGAGAGTGGAGCGTAACCGGCGAGTCCATGCGAAACCTGCCCAACATGATGGAGCCCGCGAGCGTCCGGCAAAATAATCTGTTGTGGGGCAATCAACACATGCTGGCCTGGCAGTGGTACTGGATAGGCGACGCGCAAACTGCCAATCCCTATACGGTAAAATGGCTGCAGGCGAAACAGCGCCTGATGGGCCGTGGCGACGATGGCGCGGACATTGTTATTTTCGCTCCCTATGATTCGAAGCCGGATGAGGTCGTCGCATCAATGAAAGAATTTCTTGCACAGTCCTCTCCGTTGATACGGCAAAGGCTGAAACAAGCCAGCGGAAAATAGATGGTGCGCCCCGTTGCGGAGATTCCGCTAATAGTTCATGTTATTCACCAGCTTGGCGTAGGCGGGTTGGAAAACGGCGTTGTCAATTTGATTAACCAAATGCCGGCAGATCGTTATCGGCATGTCATTGTGTGCCTGCAGGGGTACACCGATTTTCGCAAACGGTTAAAGCGCGATGACGTCGATATATATGACATGGCAAAGCGCGATGGTCACGATATCCGACTATATATGCGCCTATTCCGGATCTTTCGGCAACTGCGGCCCGCCATTGTGCACACGCGCAATCTGTCAGCGCTGGAATGCCAGATCATCGCTGCGCTATCTGGGGTCGGGGGGCGCGTGCATGGAGAACACGGCCGAGACATCAATGATCTGTATGGCAAGAATTTGAAATACAACCTGCTGCGCAAACTGATACGTCCATTTATTGGTCACTATATCGCCGTCAGCATGGATTTGCATAATTGGCTGATAGATACGCTTGGTGTAACGCGTAGCAAGGTCAGTCAGATTTATAATGGTGTGGACAACATCCGTTTTCAGCCTGCGCGGAATTCGCGCGGATCACTTGGCCCAGTGGGATTCTTTAAGGATGACTGCATCGTCATTGGCAGTGTCGGCCGCATGGCTGCGGTCAAGGATTATCCCAATCTGGTAAAGGCGTTTATAAGGCTGCTGGAACTGGCACCAGCACTACGGGAACGCATGAGGCTGCTTATCGTAGGAGATGGAGTGGCTCGAGAAGCCTGTACAAGACTGCTTAAGCAGCACGATGCCGATGAACTGGCCTGGTTACCCGGTGAGCGCGCCGATATCCCAGAACTCATGGCTGCCATGGACATCTTCGCGTTACCCTCATTGGGCGAAGGCATCTCGAATACCATTCTGGAGGCTATGGCAACGGGACTGCCAGTGATTGCCACCAAGGTAGGTGGCAATCTGGAACTGGTCCGGGAAGGCGAAACCGGCTATTTGGTTCCTCCATCCGATCCGGATGCAATGGCACAGGCCCTGCTGCATTACTTGCATAACCCGGAACTTAGACGTTGCCATGGAGAATACGCACGTGACATCGTCGATCGCCAGTTCAGCATGGACGCGATGATGCAGGGCTATTTGTCGGTCTATGAACGGATCTTAAAAAGACAAGGATAATCGGCCCATGTGCGGAATCGTCGGTATTTTTGACACTCAAGCGCAACGAGTCATAGACCAGGATATTCTGGCGCGCATGAATCAGACGCAGTTCCACCGAGGACCAGACGAGGGTGGCATACACATCGAGCCTGGCATTGGACTGGGACATCGCCGACTTTCCATCATAGACCTCTCGAGTGGCCAGCAACCTCTATTCAACGAAGACGGCAGCGTAGTTGTCGTGTTCAACGGCGAAATCTACAATTATCCAGAACTTATGGATGAGCTTGCCGGCCTCGGACATGCATTTCGAACGCATTGCGACACCGAAGTCATTGTCCATGCATGGGAACAGTGGGGCGAGACCTGCGTCGAACGCTTCCGAGGGATGTTCGCCTTCGGATTGTGGGACCGTAACAAAGAAACGCTTTTCCTGGCACGCGATCGAATGGGGGTAAAACCCTTGTTCTATGCGTTGCTCGACGACGGTCAGCTGATTTTTGGATCAGAGCTCAAGGTGCTCACTGCGCATCCGGGCCTCAAACGCCATATCGATGACTATGCGGTGGAAGAATATTTTGCCTATGGCTATGTGCCTGAGCCGCGCACCATTTACAAGCAGGCACTCAAGCTTTCTCCAGCACATACACTTACTATCAAACGCGACGAACCCCTGCCAGTGCCCAAACAATTTTGGGATGTGACATTCGAAAATCTTGGGCCAATCAGCGAGCGAGACGCTCAACAGGAGTTGGTCGAGCGTCTGCGCGAATCAATCAAGATTCGTCTAATGTCCGAGGTGCCGCTGGGGGCGTTTCTTTCGGGTGGCGTTGATTCAAGCGCAGTGGTTGCGATGATGGCGGGCCTGATGGAAGAGCCGGTAAACACATGCTCGATCGGTTTCAATGATCCGGTATATAACGAATCAGAATTCGCTTCCCTTGTCGCAAAGCGTTATCACACGCACCATACGCTGGACACGGTGGATACCGATGACTACGGCCTGATTGACACGCTCGCGGCGTTGTATGACGAGCCCTACGCCGACAGTTCCGCAATGCCAACCTATCGCGTGTGCCAACTGGCAAAGAAGCGTGTCACAGTAGCACTTTCCGGAGACGGCGGTGATGAGACATTTGCAGGTTACCGGCGTTATCGCTGGCACATGAATGAGGAGACGGTGCGCAATGTTCTACCTTTGTCGTTGCGCCGCCCATTGTTCGGCCTGCTAGGCCAGATATATCCCAAGGCCGACTGGGCACCGAAAATATTCCGTGCCAAGACCACTTTCCAGGCGCTGGCTCGCAGCAGCATGGAGGCTTATTTCCACAGCGTCTCATGCGTATCGGACGAATTGCGCGGGCGCATGTTCAGTGCCCGCTTCAAGCGTGACTTGCAGGGCTACCAGGCGATCGAAGTGATGCGCCGCCACGCAGTGAGTGCGCCCGAGCATCCTCTGTCCGCGATCCAATATCTCGACTACAAAACCTACCTGGTGGGAGACATCAACACCAAAGTGGATCGTGCCAGCATGGCGCATGCACTGGAGGTGCGAGAGCCATTGATGGATCACACGCTGATTGAATGGGCATCGGGTCTGCCCCCGGAATTGAAGCTGCATGGCACGGAAGGCAAATTTGTGTTCAAGAAAGCCATGGAGGCGCATTTGCCAAGTCAGGTTTTGTATCGGCCAAAAATGGGGTTTTCTGTCCCGCTATCGAGTTGGCTGCGTGGCCCGTTGCGCGAACGGGCCCGTGAGGCACTGCTTGGTGCCCGTATGGCAGATTCGGGTCTGTTCGATATGGATTTTCTGCGTGAGATGGTTGATCAACACCAAAGTGGCTTGCGCGATTACAGTACCCCAATATGGGCCCTGCTGATGTTCGAAGCATTCCTTCGGCAGAATGCAGCTGCGCTTGTTTAGCACTTCGGATTTGGATGCAAGCGCTTGTTATGCAGAGCGATATGACAGTTTGTGGCATAATCTTTGGATCAATTTTTGAAAGAATCCTGCAATGAAGATTACAGTAATTGGTACTGGCTATGTTGGTCTGGTGACGGGCACCTGTCTGGCAGAAGTTGGCAATGACGTAATGTGCCTGGACGTGGACGCGACCAAGATCAACATTCTCAAACGGGGCGGCATTCCAATTTATGAGCCGGGTCTGGAGGATATGGTCAAGCGCAATGTCGCAGCGGGTCGATTGAGTTTTACCACCGATGTGGCTGAAAGTGCCATGCACGGCATGATCCAGTTCATCGCTGTGGGCACACCGCCGGACGAGGATGGCTCTGCCGATCTGCAATATGTGATTGCAGCCGCGCGTTCGATTGGTCAGAACATGCAGGAGTACAAAGTCATCGTCGACAAATCAACAGTGCCGGTTGGCACGGCCGACAAAGTGCTTGCGGCGGTGCAGGAAGAGCTGAGTAAGCGTAGTGTCCAGCTTGAATTCAGCGTCGCCTCAAATCCGGAGTTTTTGAAAGAAGGCGCGGCTGTGGACGATTTTATGCGTCCTGACCGCATTGTGGTCGGGACCGACGATGCGCGCGCTGTAGAAATGATGCGCTCATTGTATGCACCCTTCAATCGAAATCACGATCGTCTGATTGTGATGGATATCAAGTCTGCCGAACTGACCAAGTATGCTGCCAACGCCATGCTGGCCACCCGTATTTCGTTTATGAACGAGTTGGCGTTGCTGGCCGAAAAGATGGGCGCAGATATCGAGAACGTGCGCCAAGGCATCGGTTCCGACCCGCGGATTGGCTACCATTTTCTCTATGCCGGCTGCGGATACGGCGGTTCCTGTTTTCCAAAGGATGTGCAGGCCATGCAGCGCTCCGCGATGGAATACGGCTGCGAACTGAGGATACTTAATGCCGTGGAAATGGTTAACGAGCATCAAAAGAAAGTGTTGCTTGGCAAGATTACTTCCCGGCTTGGCGAGGACCTGACCGGCAAAAATATCGCCCTGTGGGGCCTCGCATTCAAGCCTAATACCGATGACATGCGTGATGCCCCCAGCCGTGTCCTGATAAATGGGCTGTGGGAGCACGGCGCTACTGTGACTGCGTACGATCCGGTGGCGATGCACGAAGCTCAGCGAATATTTGGTAACGATCCTCGCCTGAAGCTGGCTGAATCAGCGACGGCCGCTCTGACAGATGCGGATGTTTTGGCCATCGTTACTGAATGGAAGATGTTCCGTGCGCCAAACTTCGCCATGCTCAAAGCCATGCTTAAGATTCCAGTCATCTTTGATGGTCGAAATATGTATGAACCTAAAGAGGTTCGTGCAGCAGGCCTGGAATACTTTGCAGTCGGGCGGCGGTAAAACATGAAATTATTGGTGACGGGCGCGGCCGGTTTTATTGGCATGCACACCTGCTTGCGCCTGCTGGCGCGAGGGAATGAGGTGGTTGGCATTGATAACCTGAACGATTATTATGACGTCCGCCTGAAAGAGGACCGGCTGGGTCAACTGCGGACATGCAGCAACTTCAGTTTTGTCCGAATGAATCTGGCTGATCAGGAAGCCGTTGCCAACCTCTTCATCAAAGAAAGACCGCAGCGGGTAATCAATCTTGCCGCTCAGCCCGGCGTACGCTATTCCCTGAAAAATCCTCACGCTTACATTCAAAGCAATATCGTTGGTTTTACCAACGTGCTGGAGGGATGCCGGCACCAAAAAGTGGAACATTTGGTGTTTGCCAGCAGTTCCAGCGTATACGGTGCCAACACATCCATGCCTTTTTCGGTACACCAAAACGTGGATCATCCGGTAAGCCTGTATGCAGCCACGAAAAAGGCGAATGAACTGATGGCACACACTTACAGCCATCTTTACGGCCTGCCAACGACAGGCCTGCGCTTTTTTACAGTTTACGGGCCGTGGGGCCGGCCGGACATGTCGCCATCGCTGTTTACGAGCGCCATCCTGGAAGGGCGTTCGATCGACGTGTTCAATCACGGCAAAATGCAGCGGGATTTTACCTTTATTGACGACATCGTTGAAGGGGTGATACGGGTGCTCGAACAACCTGCTGCATCCGATTCATCTTTTGATTGCGGCAATCCAGACCCCGCAAGCAGCTACGCACCGTACCGACTCTACAACATCGGCAATCACGAGCCGGTAGAGTTGATGACTTTTATCCAGACCATTGAAGCAGCCTTGGGAAAGAAGGCCCACAAGAATATGCTGCCCATGCAGAACGGAGATGTGCTGGCTACGTATGCCGATACGGAAAGCCTGAAGCAGGCGGTTGGTTTCTCGCCCCGCACTCCACTTAATGAAGGGGTGGGGAAGTTTGTAGCCTGGTACCAGGACTACTACGGGAAGCGGACGCGTTAATGCTGCCAATAAGGATCCTCACGTTCAGTTCGCTTTACCCGAATTCGATTCAGCCCACAAGTGGCATCTTCGTCGAAAACCGGCTGCGGCATCTTGTTGATAGTGGCGAAATTGAGGCAAAAGTTGTGGCACCAGTTCCATGGTTTCCGATGGCGAACAATGCGTTTGGGAAGTACGGGGACTATGCGAAAGTACCAGATTTTGAGGTAAGGCACGGCATTGAAATCTTCCATCCCAGGTACCTGGTGGTGCCGAAGATCGGGATGAGTATCGCGCCTCTTTTCATGGCGCGCGCCATGAAAAGAACTCTACGCAGCATAATGGAACAAGGCTTTGTTTTTGATTTAATCGATGCCCATTATTTTTATCCGGACGGAGTTGCGGCATGCATTCTGGCAACCAGCTTGGGCATACCTTTTGTGGTGACCGCCAGGGGAACAGATATTAACTTGATACCAAAGCATGCCGTGCCCAGACGGTGGATATTGTGGGCGGCAAGAAGAAGCCACGCAATGATTAGCGTATGCCACGCGTTGAAAGACGAAATGATCGCCATGGGCATCGCGGCGGATAAGGTCACGCCGCTTCGAAATGGAGTTGATTTGAATTTTTTTAAACCAGATGACAGGGAGAGAGTTCGCAGCGAGCTAAATATCACCGGTAAGACGCTTCTGTCGGTCGGCTACTTGATCGATAGGAAAGGGCACCATCTCATCATTGAGGCTTTGGCCAGCTTACCGGATGTCAAGCTGTATATTGCCGGGGAAGGGGAGATGGCCGCAAAGTTAAATCGGCTCGCCGTAGACAGAGGTGTGGCAGATAGGGTCACGTTTCTCGGTGGATTGGACCGTGCTACGGTCAGGAGCTACATGGTCGCAGCAGATGCGCTGGTGTTGGCCTCGAGTCGGGAGGGCATGGCGAATGTGCTGCTTGAGTCAATCGCGTGCGGCACGCCGGTCGTTGCCACTCCGCTTTGGGGTACGCCTGAGGTTGTGGCCATGCCTGAGGCGGGAGTGCTTACGAAGAATAGAAGTGTGGCAGGAATTGTGGAAGGCGTAAACCGGCTATTTGCCAACTATCCCAGCAGACAAGCGACGCGGCTTTATGCCGAAAGATTCAGTTGGGATGAGACGACGCATGGGCAGCTGGAAATATTCCGTCGAGCCGTGAATTGATACGCAATCAGACACACGCTGCATGAAGATTCTTTACCATCATCGCATTCGCTCCAAGGATGGGCAGTATGTACATGTTGAGGAGATGATTGAAGCGCTAAAGAGCCTGGGCCACGAGATCGTTTTGGTTGCGCCGGCCGCAATCGACAAAGAGCAATTTGGCGCAGATGCGGGCGGAGTGCTCTGGATGAAGCGGCACCTCCCCAAGTGGGTGTACGAGTTGCTGGAGCTTTCCTATGCGGTGCTGGCTTATCTTCAGTTGCGGCGCGCGCTGCACAGGCATCAACCGGATTGTCTGTATGAACGCTACAATCTGTTCTTGCCGGCCGGCGTGTGGCTCAAGCGTCGCTATGGCTTGCCGATGTTGCTGGAAGTAAATTCACCCTTGTTTCAGGAACGCGCGCATTACGACGGTATTTCACTCGCGCGCCTTGCGCGGTGGACCGAGCGATACACTTGGCGCGGTGCGGATTACGTGTTGCCGGTCACCCGCGTGCTGGGCGACATGATTGCTGCCGAAGGCGTGTCCAAGTCATGCATTCGGGTGATTCCAAATGGCATCAACCTGGAACGCTTTGGCAATGCACCCGAAACCCAGGCAGCGAAACGCGCACTTGGCCTGCAGGGAAATCTGGTTTTGGGTTTTACCGGTTTCGTGCGCGATTGGCATGGCCTTGACGGTGTTATCGATCTGATTGCTCGCGACGATGTCCACTCGGCGCGGTATTTGCTGGTGGTGGGCGATGGACCGGCTCGCATTGGTTTGGAAGAGCGCGCCCGACATCTGGGCATTGCTGACCGTGTCATTTTCACCGGCATCGTTGGGCGCAATGAAGTTGCGCGCTACGTCGCTGCCTTCGATATTGCGTTGCAGCCGGCTGTGGTCGCCTACGCTTCGCCATTGAAGTTGTTCGAATACCTGATGCTTGGCCGCGCCATTGTCGCCCCCGCGCAGCAGAACATCATGGAGATCCTGAGCGACGGCAAGAACGCGGTACTGTTCGATCCCAAGCAGCCTGCTGCAATGGCTGATGCGATCGAACGCGTAAGCCTGGATGCTGAGCTGCGGCAGCGCATTGCTGCGGGTGCGCGGGCCACCATTAGCGAACAGGGACTCACATGGCGTCACAATGCAGAGCGGGTGAGCGAATTGTTTAATGAGCTGTTGGCAAAGGATAACAGATAAGTGTTTAGATATTTGGCCGATACGGACTGCCAGGATATCGCCAATCAAATCGAAGGGCGGAATTAGCGATGCGAAGCACGATCCTTCTCACGATCATATTTGTGGGTGCCGCCTGGGCTTTGGTCCATCCATCATTTGGAATATTGATGTGGACTTGGGTGAGCATAATGAACCCCCATAGATATACTTGGGAAACCATGGACTTTCCAGTAGCGGCCGTAATCGGCGGCGCAACACTGGTGGGGTTGTTTCTTTCTACAGACAAAAAGAATTTTTTCCTGTCTGCACCCGTTGTTGCATTGATGTTATTCATGCTGTGGATTGTAGCGACCTATCCCTTTTCGGTCTTTCCGGAGCAAAGCTTCGCCATGCTGAACAGGGTGCTCAAGATCGACGTTATGATCCTTGTGGCGCTCGTCTTGCTTTACAGCAAACAGCACATGATGTCCCTGGTGTGGGTTCTTGTGTTTTCACTTGGGTTTTATGGAGTTAAGGGAGGACTATTTACCTTGGCGACCGGCGGAAACTATCACGTTATCGGCCCTCCGGACAGTTTTGTCGGAGGCAACAACGAAATTGCGCTGGCTATGATCATGATTATCCCATTCATGTACTTTCTTCGTGACCAGTCGCGCAAAATTTGGCAGCGGCATGCTTGGCTTGCCGCCATGGCCCTGACAACCGTTGCTATTATTGGCAGCCAATCACGCGGTGCCTTGCTTGGTATTGTGGGAATGTTGGCACTACTCTGGATACGGGGTCGGCAAAAGCTTCTATTCGGGACGTTGATTGTTGTGGGAGGGTTTCTGTTGTATGCCTTCATGCCTGAGTCATGGCATGAACGCATGGAGAGCATTTTGCATTATCAGCAGGATAGCTCTGCCATGGGGCGTATCAATGCATGGTGGATGACATGGAATCTCGCGAACCATAATGTTTTTGGAGGCGGGTTTGCTATTTACAATTCTACCATGTTCACTCTTTATGCGCCGGACCCGCTTGATCTTCATGCGGCGCACAGCATCTATTTTCAGGTATTGGGCGAACACGGCTTTGTGGGATTGGCCTTATTTCTCATCATGTGGGGCTTGACCTGGCATTGGGCTGGGTGGCTCAGGAAGAACGCAAAAGACAACCCGGATACGGAATGGGCCGCGACGTTAGGCGGCATGTGTCAAGTCAGCCTGATCGGTTATGCCGTTGGTGGCGCCTTTTTGAGTTTGGCTTACTTTGATCTGCCCTACAACATCCTGGTGCTGGTCGTGCTAGCACGCCGCTGGGTTGAACATTGTCAGCGGGGAGAAAATCTTGATATATTTCCGCTTGCGGCGGATGCAAACACCAATCGCGTATACAAGGACTTACCCAGAAGATGAGAAGGCAACTTTTGACCTTGGCGGCTATAGCCTTGAACAAACAACTATGAATACGGTTCTCAGACTCATAAACTATTGAGTGATACTTACCCAGCTCCCAAAGTTTACATACGGTTTCAATTTCATCTGACATCTTGACCCATCCGTCACGCCGGACGCGAAAATTAGACAGAACTTCGCCGCACTCTGGCGCAAGCCTTAAAGCAAGTAGGCGAGCAATTGATTTTTCGACTCTTTCAGACATGAGTTCACTTAGCAAAACTTAACGAGTGACAATTCTCTCACCTCAGGGGGCAACCAGGCGTTAATTCTTACGGAAGACCAGCAATGTGGATGAGCGGCCCGAAAGCAGCCACTCGTAATATGCAAAAATCGACACGAACGAGTCATTGGCGAACGGCAACTTTCCGGCATCGGAAATTGCATCGGCTACCCCGCTGCTCATTGAACTTCACGGATTGGAAAGTTGCATGGGCTATCGGTACATGATGAGGTACGTCCGCAGTATGTGTAGCTGCCTTTCCACCATTGAACTGCACCCGCAAGCTGGCGATTTTACGCAGCTTGCCTGCAATATTCAAATTAGCAGTTTTTCGATATTGGGGCGAGGACTGTTGCGACCGTTGCTTTAACTGTGTCGCCGACGTTGGAGGACGGTCTTTAAAATTGTTGTCACTGTTAGCAGATGCTGGTGATTCTATTGGGCGGTCTGAATTTCTTCATTCTCCCGCAATAAGTCTTTCCTCATAAACACGAAATAGTAGTACTTCATGCCAGTAGAGTTTCCAAATTTCTTCACCAAGGCATAGTACCTGAAACGGGGGTCAGAAGTGATCGCAGCGGCTTCCGCATCCTTTTTGACGTGGTCCCACTCGGAAGTCGTAAACACGACGGCACCCGGATTCTTGGAGAAGAAGTAATCAACACGATCTCGAATGGAACTCTTCTCATGATGATGTGCCAGATACACGTCATTCAGATTTCCAAAGTCAACAGTATTAAGACGGGAGTAGAAAGGGATCGCTCCGGCATCAATGTATACAACGAGCCATTCTGTCGCGGGAACTCGCGACCGCAAATAGAGACCCGCGGGTCGAGCCATTTCACTTAACCTTGTTTTGTAGCCTTGTGTAAATGGAATTTCCCTATGATACAGGTACCTGAAATGAAGAGCGGTCTGTGCCGCACAGAGCAAACTGAGGCCAATAGCAATTGCCCTATATGTATAAGGTCGTGCCTGTGAATTTGACTTGAGTGCATCAGCGGATCGAGACATGTCCAAGGCAAACGCCAGGAGGGCTACCGGGTAAAACGGCGCATAGAACCTGTACGAGAAGTTCATCATAAGCTCTGATTGAAGGTAGACCCCCATCACTATAATGGCGAAGAGAATCAATGATCCGAGAGTCAACAGGTTAGAAAGTGTTGCATATGTCTTTTGATTCTCACGAACAACCTGTGGCGTTTCGTCGGTTGAAGGTATACCAGCGGCTGCGGTAGCAAGCAAAGGAAGCAAAAGGTATTGTTCGGCAAACGCGAGAGCACTCCTCAAAGTGACGGCAGAGAATGATCCACTATGCTTTGCGTAGAAAGTATTCGGTAACAAAAAACCATAATAATTCCATCGCCAAACAAAATACAGGGCCCCTGGTACGAAGAACAAAATCAGAATTATCGTGACGGGACGAAATGACTTCCGTGTAAAGATGGCGTTCCCGGCAAGGATGCTAACCACAATCAGTGCATAGAGTGCACCTTCAGGACGGCATAACGAAATTGCGAGTAAGGAAATGGCGATGGCCCAAAGGCGCAGAAGAGAGGGGGAGTCTGTCTGAATAAGCATATGGAGCTGCAATGCAGAGCCAAGAAGAAGTGCCGTAAAGAGAATTGTTTCAAGCCCACTGAAAATTTGCACGTACAAAAAAGCAGCTGTGGCAAGAAGCCAATAAAAGGCAATTCTAACTAAGTATGAAACGCCGAGACGTGACAGAAGCTGAAAGAATATGAGCAATACAAGGACGAAAGAAACAATACCGATAAGGTGTGCAGCGGACTCAGGAGCAATACCAACTCGGAGCGCGAGTGCAATACAAAGAGGAAGAAGCACGCCAGTATAGCCCTCGACTGGATCTTGACCGGCGTTGTATGTCAACTCCCCGTGGCGCACAAGATTGTCAGCATATCGGAAGGTGATGTAGGCATCATCGACCGTCCATTTCGGAACGACTATGAGTATGCCAACAACAACCATAGCGATTAGGATGTAAGGAATATAGGTGCGTCTCATTTGTAATGTTCGCGACTCAATCTGACAGTTACCTGCTCAATATTTCCGCTCTCACCAGATGTTGGCCGCAGATCTAAATGACGCTCTATTCCCGACCCCCAAAGCGTTTTCCATTCCGGGAAACCGCGTTGGAGCAGCGTCTCCAAATCGCGCACTTTGTGTTGCAGAATGGGTCGCAGGTAGTCGATTGCGGACGGAGTCTCATCGGCGTTCTTAGAAATCCTCTTGGTCATTCGTTGTGTTGCCAAGCGCTTTGCGCCTTTTGGCACAACCCCCTGGATTAGTTCCCACGCTCGAGAATTTCGGAACCGGTAGAGCAAACCGAATCCAGAGGCCTTGTCCATTTCCTTTGGTGCCATATTTTCGATCTGATTCAGATTCCCCGGAATATGAGTTGGGTCAACTCCAAGCCAATCAAAAATATCTGCGATAACACGAGGTCGATCGTAGAACATTCGTTCCGTAGTGATGGTCAGGATCTTTTCGGATCCAAATAGTTCGAAATAAGGCGTGAGTTGAAGCGCATAGTCACTGACTTCCATATAGTGCGGTTCAGCCCGGAGCGCATTTAGCAATCCCCGATGTTCGCCATTATTTGCCACCGCATGCCAATAGTGGCTTATGGTTCGCTCAATAGGGTCCCGCATTACGTAAATCAAACGACATTCCGGATTGAAGTCAAATATTCTCTCGGCAACCCCCGTAACCATGTTCATCTTTGTGTATGCGGAGCTTGATTCACCGAGTATCTTTTCTTCCCGCGCGTTATCAAATAGCGCCAAGTAGCGCGCCTCGTCACCCCACAGCTTCTTTCTTTCGAGTTCTGGCCATATCTTTCTCAACTGCTTTGGTTCGACAAAGTAAGAGGGTTCTTTGCGGGGGCACATGAATATATCGGGGTGATCGTTCAAATAGGTATGCAATGAACTAGTTCCCGACTTCATCGCCCCGATAATGAAGAGGTTCGGTTTTCTATGATTCATAGAGACAGATTCCTTTCATATACAATCGGGTACTCACTGTTTCAGCAACACGACCCGAGTGATTCGGATACATCGGTTGGCAATCACGGCGAATGAAGCCCGCAAGACTAGCGAATTGAGCCTTTGAGACGAGCGATACTTAAGCCGCATATTCAGTGCGTTCATTCCAATTCATGCCACAGTTGGCCCGGGTGGTTGCGGAGGCGGCTACGCCAACTTGCACCACGCGGTCGGGATTTGCAATCAGATCCCGCAGTTTCTCGACCACTGTTCGCGCAGTGACGAATATCTCGAGATCATGTTGCCAAATTCGTTTCATGGCTATCAAGTTTTCCCTGCCGATGACGTTTCTACTTCCTCATGCTGTTGCAACCATTGTTCCAGCATCATAATTACCCAAATCATCACCCCGTAATAACTCGCATGTCCTGTTTGGTGTTGGCGAACCAATTCATCCAAGTATGCCGTTCTAACAATACCTCGCGCCTGAAACGCACGCAGGCTCTCGTGCGCCAATTTATGCAAAGGCGCATGCTGCAGCATCCAAACTCCAAATGGCAGGCCAAAGCCATGCTTGGATTTGTTGATGATTTCGTCAGGCAGAAAATCGCGCAGTGCTTCCTTGAAGAACCAGCGCAGGTTCGTCCCTTTGACCTTATAGTTGGTCGGTAATTGCGCCGCAAAATGCACGATGCGTTCATCCAGCAATGGATAACGCACTTCCACATCGGCCAATTCGCACATGCGATTGACCTTGCGCAAATCGTTGTCGGCCAGTGTTTGTTTCCAGTCGAGGTGCAGCATACGATTTACCATCGAATCGGAGCGTGTGCGCGAATAAATCTCGCGCATGTTGATGAGCGGCTCATCCGGATTTACCGCACTCAAAAATTCCGGCGTAAAGATTGTATCCAGCGCAACTCTATGCAGAAAGTTGTAGGTTTCAAGGCGATCCGGCAGCGGCACGCGAGCTTGTCGCACGTAACTCGCTAGCTTACTCAACGGCGGCACCCCAGTTAAATGCGATGCAAGCGGCTCAATCACGTGCCGACGCAATGGTGCGGGAATACGCTGATAAATTTCAAAAATCTTTTGGGTAGCATAGCGTGTATTACCACCAAAAATCTCGTCACCACCGTCGCCGGCCAGTATGGTGTCTATACCAGCTTCTTTTGCCTTCAGCGCACAGAAATAAGTGGGCACCGCAGAAGCATTGCCGAAAGGTTCGTCATATGCGGCTGCGATAAGCGGAATGGCCGCCACCACATCATTTGGAGTAACGTAGTATTCATGGGGTTCGGTGCCGAATTGCTTGGCCGCAATGCGCGCGTACTCCATCTCGTCAAAACCTTCTGCCTCGAACCCGATAGAGAAAGTCTTCACCGGCTTGCCGCTGACTTCGGTCAGAACACCGGCAATCGTGGAGCTATCCGTGCCACCGGAAAGGAAGGAGCCCACACTTCCTTGGTCGATTGCGCTTACCATGCTATCACGCAAGAGTTGCTTGAGGGTTTGCTGGTATTGACTGAAATCCGGCGAGCGGGGACCTGACCAATCTGCCTCCCAATAGAATCCACGTTCCTGTCGGCCATTGCGGTATGACAAATATTGCGCGGGAAGAAGTTTTTGAACTCCCTCAAAGATGGTGCCCGGTGCGGGCACCATGTGGTGATACAAGTAGTTGAATATGCCTTGCGAACTAATCCGGCGGCCAATTGCCGGGTAGGTAGCTACACTATCGCACCTGCTCGCGAATACCAAGCCGGATGCGTGTGACGCAAAGCACAATCGGTTTATGCCAAGGCGGTCAATGGCCAAAAGTACCATACCAGAGGAGGGTGACAGAATAGCCAGGGAAAATACCCCATGCAGGTGGGTGAGGCAATCCTTACCCCAGCAGAGGTAGGCGGCATGCAAAGCCGCAGCCGGTGAATGTTGTTGCGCCAGACGTGCAAGCCCGGCGTCATCCCAAGTCACGCGACCATCGATCGCTGCCAGAAGCCCTTCTGCTTCATGGGTACTTGCCAGCCCGAAGGGCGAGAAAGCGCCAAGAGCATAGGTTGCACGGGCGGGATATTTTACTGGCTCGATTACGCCCAACGGAACCAACATTTTGCCCAATAGGGCAGATGGATCGATGCCCTGATCCAGTGGACCAATCCAGCCGCATAGGCCTGCCATGAAGCTTACTCCCTGATTGCCGTGAATCCCTTCGTTTGTACTGGAACTGCACAGATATGATTATTCTAGTCCAGCATTCTGAGCGAATTTGTCTTTAAAGTCGATTGCTTCGGCACATTCAATGCGGCAGCCATGATGACAGCGACATTCCTTCGTCTGGATAATCTTTGTCGCTTCCACTATCATGAGACTGAAGTAGCGCCAGCGCTGAAGGGGGTTTTCCATCGATAATATGTGCCTAATGGCAATACGATGACCCAGGTCATCGCCCTATTCTTCATTCGTGTACACCAGTTCAATACCCGTTAAGGCTAATAAACCAATGCACCCGAAATTATCAATCGTCATTCCGTTTTACCAGAAAGAAGAAGGCATTCTGATACAGGCCGTTGATTCTGCTCTCAGACAATCCAGAGTGAACAACGTGGAAATTCTCGTGGTGGATGACTCATCACTAGTCTCGGCAAGCAGTGAACTGGCGCATCTGCCTCCCGAGCGTGCTGCGAAAATAAAAATTCTCGAACAGCCCAATATGGGTCCCGCCGCCGCTCGCAACAAGGCGTTGGACAACGTGAGCCCCGAAAGCGAATATGTGGCCTTCCTCGACTCTGATGACCAATGGATCGAAGAGCACCTCTCAAACGCGCTGACCTCACTGGGTCAGGGGTACGACTTTTATTTTGCCGATCATTATCAATTAGAGCAGACCGTCAGCGCCTTCAATCGCGCCAGGCGGATCGCGCCAGATGACCATCCCTCGATTTCAGGCGCTGAGAATCTGCATGAATACAGCGGTGACATGTTCGACCAGATTTTACGGGGTAACATAATTGGCACGTCGACTGTCGTATACCGTTATCGGAAATTTCCCGCGCTCAGGTTCCGTGAAGAATTTGTTTACGCAGGGGAAGACTACCTTTTTTGGCTGGAACTCTCCCTGCTGACCAACCGAATCGTATTTTCATCCTTGTGCGAGTGCACTTATGGGAAGGGTGTCAATATCTTTTCAGGCTCAGGCTGGGGAACCGAAAAGTCCCTGATTCGGAATCATTACGAAATGAAATTCCAGAAAGCTCTAGGTAAGCTGTTTCATTTGAATGAAGCACAGCTCGCGAAAAACAGGGACACCATCAGCAACCTTCGCAAAAGCTTTGTTGCAGATTTGCTTCACCGACTGATGCACAGGAAGCCCATTGATCAAGCCACCTTAATCGGGCAGTTCAAAGTCGACCCCAAAAGCTTCATGTATTTTTTGCCGATAGTCGCATCCTTAATTCTCCATCGCGGCATTCGCAGAAGTGTCGATGACAGCAAGCTTGGATAATCCAATCATTGATTGATTGATGGACGCGAATCCATACGCATTTCTCGGGAAATCGGATTGCGCGAGATGTAAAAACCCGTAACACAAGTGGTAGAATTCAAAGTCACCTTGACTACAAATGGCAAATGATTACGGGACTCAGAACAAGAATCAATCGGGCATGGTTCAACTTTCGTTGCTCGGGCATTTTCAATACACCGCCCGTCAAATGCGATCCCAATAGCGACATCCTGATTGTCAGCCAAACTCACCATCCAGACATGACGATGTATATGTTGGCTATGAAATCATTCGTTCGCTTCGTCAGACCGTGTGGTATCGTCATTGTGGATGATGGTCTGTTGCAGGAAGACCGACTTATCCTTTCCGAGCATTTCGACTCAATTCGGTTCGTACCCAGCAAGAGCGTTCAATTGGGGGCATGTCCCGCCGGCGGTTGCTGGGAGCGCCTGCTCATGCTGAGCCAGGAAAACAAGGATCACTACGTTATCCAGCTTGATTCTGATACCCTCACCCTGAGCGAACCTACGGAAGTCCTGCAATGTCTGGCCCAGAACCGGAGCTTCACGCTTGGCACCGTCTTGGGTCGGCATTCCATTGGATTTAGCGAAGCAAGTCGTATCGCACACGAGAACAAAGGCAATCATGTGCAGCTTCACGCCGAACGTGCTTTCGGAAGCTACCCTGGCCATGAAAATCTTAGATACGTTCGCGGATGCGCTGGTTTCACGGGGTTTGCCAAGGGCCGGCTGTTGCCGGAAAAGATTCAGGAATTCTCAGCACAGATGGGAAAACTGGTGGGCAAGGACAAATGGCGCGAATGGGGCAGCGAACAGGTTACCTCGAACTATATGGTAGCAAATGCACCGGATTCACTGGTGCTCCAAGTCGAACGTTACCCATTTTGGAGGCCGAATTTGGATATCACGACAGCCGCGCTTGTGCATTTCTACGGCGGCTTCCGATTCACGGGCGGGGCGTACGGCAAGCTGGGTAGAGCCACGATTGAGCAGTTGACGTTGTGATATTTGTTAACAAGTCCGCCAAATTTAAGAAACAACGTCTCTTTTGCCTTGATTCCATGGCGCTTTGACGGCGCAGCCCAAGGTTGAAATATGGGTATAATTGATTGCCGCAATGTTGTTTACAGTATGAAGAATTATGTGAATTACCTTGGTTTAATCCTTGGACTCCGCTCGCTGACTCTGATCGAATATCGCCTCGGCCACAGGACTACATGCTTTAAGACATTTCATGTACCCGGAATCCCCTTTCCGATTCATTTACTCGCCAAACCAGGCGACCACGCCATCTTCTGGAAATGTATCGTTGATCGTCCGATTTTGGCCGTTTCCCACAATCTGAACGCCTGAGTGAGGCACATAAACGCATGACGGAAGATTGCGAGATACCGGTGATAACCGGCTGTGGTGCCAACATCGGTATCGCTTCGTTGTGGCTTACTTGCAAATTTTCAGTGCCATTGGGCTATCGGTCCCGTGACCATCACGGCGGTGTTTGGAATCGTGGCGGGCATTTCGTTATAACGAATCCTGATGCGGGTTCGTCTGTTTTTCGCATGGCATATGTAGAGCAATGGGCACCGAACAGCATTCGTGCCTACGGTATTTCGGAAATCTGTCAGTTGGAAGGCGTGGCGACTCCATTATCGCTAAGATCGATATTGAATGGTCAGGTCAAGCCATGTTTTGCGATAACACTGGCTGGGTAAGTGGAACACATTTGATCATGTTTAATCATGTTTGAGTTGGATAATTGGGCGATGCATTGCGCCGGCACCAGCGGCCCGTTCTTTTCCGCAATAAGCAGAATATCTTTTGATCAACTGATCCGTGGCGAAAGCATATTCCACTTCAGGGGCTTCGAGGCTTGAACAAGACAATGTATTTGTGGCTCGGGTGCCCGACTTCGATACACCGTGACTATTGCTTTAATCTTATTGTGTAGCACATCGTGAAGCACAAGCAAGATCACACTGAACTCGTCAACAAAATCCTGTCCGGCGCCCGCTGGGCTTCAGTGTTGCGGCTGGCTGCGCAGATATTCAGCTGGCTTAGCACTATCATCGTGGTCCGCTTCATTACACCGGGTGATTACGGTCTTAACTCTATGTTGGAATCTCCGTTGGTGCTGATGATGTTGATCAGCACGTTAGGATTGGGTTCCGCGCTGGTGCAAGCAAGAAATATTAAACCTGAAGAACTGCAGAGTGTATTCGGCTGGCTATTGATCCTCAATGGCATATTGTTTCTATGTTATTTTTTTGGGGGGGCAGTATTGGCATCTTATTTCAAGGAGCCACGTCTTGATCTCCTTGCCAAGGCACTGGCATTCATCTTTCTTCTGGTTCCATTCAGAGTTATCCCCAATGCCCTATTGGATCGCCAACTCGATTTCAGGTTGAGGGCACAATTAGAAATGGTTACAACGATTGTTGCAGTTGTGACCACATTAACACTGGCCTATCTGGGAGCCGGTGTTTGGGCACTCGTATCAGGCGTTATCGTGAATAGCCTGTTGCTATCTATCTTGCTAATGATATTCAAGCCGTGGTTTATTGTCCCGAAATTTAATTTTTCCGTCACGAGGCAGATGATGTATTTCGGGGGAACGCTCACATTGAGCGGCGCATTATTGCTATTAAGCGACCAACTCGCCAGTCTGATAGCTGGCCCTAAGCTGGGAGCAACACTCCTTGGCATATACTCAATTTCCGCTCAATTTGCAGCACTTCCGCTGGCCAAGGGCATGCCAATAATCAACCAGACCATGCTACCTGCATTCTCCAAGTTTCAGGAGCATCGTGATTCAGCCACGTACTACCTTGAGAGATTGCTTGGCGTCGCCTTCCTGGCATTTGTTCCCATGTTGGTTGGCATAGCCTGCGTGGCAGACACATTAGTGCTGACGGTTTTTGGAACAAAATGGGCGGCGAGTATCTTGCCGCTGACTATAATGTCCTTGGGAATGATCTTCAGAACTAACAATGTACTACTCAAGACAGCCATGATAAGCATGGGCCGCGCGGATTTATCGCTGAGGCCCCATCTTCTCCAACTGGCCCTATTGTTGCCAATGACGATTTATGTAATTAAATATGGCGTTATCGGGCTGGCGGCGGCATGGGTGTTAACAGAGTTTCTGGTCGCGCTTGCCACATTGCAATTGAGCAAATCAGTCTTTGATACGTCCGTTACGCGCCTGCTTCATTGTTACCGCCCGGCACTTGTGTCCTCGATAATTATGGCAGGGTGTGTGATTGGCGTTAAATCATTACTTGGCAATCAAAGCGGCATGGTTGTACTTGCGATAGCTGTTGCAACGGGCATTGTCAGCTACTATCTGGCAACGAGATTGCTTTTTGCAAAGGAATTACAAACCGCATTAAAAACAGTATTGGGTAATCGTTTTGCATTCTTGGTGCCGCGCCGTGGTCAATCATAGATCACTGCAAATATGCCCTCAAGTTCTGCAATTGAAATCGAGTTTTATAGATCATGGAGTTTCCCCTTTCCAGAGAATGTGTGCTTGAGGAAAAGCAGAGTAGCTTGAAGTCCCACTTCAAGATTTTCCGTGATGTGAGGGAAGGCAACTTGGCTCGCCGCGAATAATCGGAGAAGATCAAAATTGTTCTGATAAAGAGCGGCACGCGTGTCTGATTGGAAGCCATATTTTGTTTACCTTAGAATGAGGCAACGTCTTCATGTCTTCTCTGCCGCGTATGCATTCCTATGTGGTGAGGTTAATTGCGGCGTTGGCCGGAGAAGACGATCCAGCCAGCCAAATTTTCGAACGTGTTGTAGCCTAGCAGCCCCAACAGTCGCTTAGGGTTGTTGCGACTCCATCTGAGCTGGCGCAGGTAGTCCGCCCATCCGCGTCCGAGCACCAAGGCGCGGGGGATGCGTTGTACCTTATCCATATCGATAAGCCCTCGGTAACGCTCGCGCACCTCATCCTCGTTTCGGAAAAACCGCACGTGATCGGGTTGGTCGAAGTTCGGTACACTACAAACGCAGTTGCAGCCTGGTCGCCAGCTCTTTACTACATCCAAATCGCGTTCTATGTGTTCGAGCACTTCGAGGCAGACAATTGTGTCGTATGGACGCGCCATCAGTACGTCGTCTCCTGCTCGAGCTACCGAGAAACGGTCAGGTTTTTTCGTGCGTAAGCCTGCTTTTCGGATTGCTGCTTCGCTGAAGTCGAAGCCATGGTAATCGAGTGAAGATCTGTCAAAAAGGAGATGTGCAAAAGATCCGCTACCGCAGCCCACCTCCAGTACTTTTTGCCCGCCAATGCGTACCACTTCGTCAAAAACCTTTTTGTAAAGTGGATAGTAGTGCGAGTCCCAGTAGGGGCGGTCATATGCGCCGTACGATCGATTCTCATCTCCCTCGATCGAGTAGAGCTGGTCGTAGCTCTCCGCTGGTGTCTCCTCGCGCAGTACATCTTGCAGTCGCTTATCTTCCAATTACTTATCTCCTCATTGGCACGTGACGGTGTACAGTAATTACGGGTGACCCATTGCGGCTAAACAGCGATCCGGACAGTAATTTGATGAGGCGTCTACCCTCTGGCTTAATCATAGAGGTGCCGCGAAATAGACCAGAAAGATGTATCCATGCCGTTCATGCGTCGGTACCATGCGCGGAAATCTGCCATGCTTTGCTTGAAGCTAACCGGCGGTAAAAAATTCAAGATTGTTGCAGCTCGATCGTTCATGTGGCGAACCTCGCGTAGTTGCTGAGCACACAGTCCAACGGCCAGATTTGCATACGGATCAGGTTGAGATACAACCGTCGTTCCCTCGATGCCAAGGCGAAGCTTGGTTTCCATGCTTCGCCCCAGCTTTGCTACACCCGTGCGCGCGGCCTTGTCCATTTTGGCCAGCAGAGGATCTTTTCGCAGAGCAGCTCGTACGTCACTTGAGACCAGATGGCGGAGGGTCGCCGCAATGCTGGGTGCTCTTGTTACGGCACGGTACCCGGTCCGGCGTATCAACTCCGATAATTCAATGTGTCGCGCCTCGCCCACTTCAGCAAGTTCCAACAATTCTGTAACCACGTCTTTCCAGGATATCGCCTCGCCGTCGGTAACAAATATGCGCTTGCCATTCAGCTCAGCGCCCTCGACTTCCAGCGCCAGCTCAATGGCGTGGCAAAGGTTTCGCACGTCAACCAAGTTGCACGGGCCTGCGCCGTCATCGACCAGCGCGAACGAACCGTTGCGCAGGCCGTTGACGATGCTTGCGATGTAGCCTGAAAACGGACCAGAGATGTTTGGCGGGCACAGCACAACCGATGGCAGCCCAGTTGCTGCTGCTGCCTGTACCATTCTGTCCTGCTCGAGCTTGATCATTCCGTAGCTGTCAGCGCCGGGCGGCGGGTTGGTGGGCGCGTCTTCATGGTGACTATCCAGATGCGGCGGATCACCGTAAACCATCACGCTGCTTAGGTGCACAAATCTGCGAACACCTTCGGCACGGCAGGCTTTGAGAATGTGCTGCAGTCCATCGATCATGACATTGCGAGGCCCACGTGTGCAGTTGACAACGTGTGTGGCCCCATGCAAAGCCTCCCGCAATGAGGCGTGGTCTGCCACGTCAACTTGAACAAGCGGGGTGTTTCGACGTGCAAGCCGCCACGCACTACCGGCGCTGTGGATCACTGGCACGACCTCTACGTCTGGCACCTT
This sequence comes from uncultured beta proteobacterium, assembly GCA_963782385.1. Classification (GTDB taxonomy): domain Bacteria; phylum Pseudomonadota; class Gammaproteobacteria; order Burkholderiales; family Gallionellaceae; genus CAVXFS01. Next base: position 140,163 of record CAWAJO010000003.1, on the reverse strand, counting down.
CAACATGCGCTCCGTCAAAGTCGTGCCGACAAAGCCAGACGCACCAAGAATGACAATTTTCTTCGTGTTCATGCTGCAATTCCACAACTAGTCCAGTCGTCGGTCATAAGTTGACGATTCCCGTAAAAGCGTCGGATCAGCTTTAATGATGCTAGCCCTTGCTCACCATCAACTTCGGGCGGTCTGTCCTCTCGGCACGCACTTACAAAATCCCACAACATCCGTTGACCAGGATTCATTTCTGGTGCGAAAGCGCCGTCCGGGGCCCCGCTGATCTGCAACCTGAGGTCAGGCCTTTCCGTGGGGATGAGCACAACTTTGTCTTGAAAGCCATCACGCAGCATCACGGTTCCCCGTTCCGTTTCCAGAACGAGCCCTGCCGGCAGGGCTGCACACTTGGAATATCTGACCAGGCCCTCCATAGGGGCGAACGGACCTGAAATGTATTTTACCCTGCCTTCGCAGTGTGCCTCTGGTCCGCCGTAGGAATCGTCGAGCAGTTGCACTTGGTCAGGGCTGCCCCAGGCGTGAAGCATGCGATCAAGGAAGTGGGTCCCGGTCACCACCAGAACGCCTCCGCCGATGGACTCGCGTTTTAATGTATAGGCCGACAGGGCTGGCCAGCCTCCAGGTGTGCCGAACTGATGACAAAAGCGCAACACGTGTCCGAAATAGCGTTGGTCAAGCAGCGCCTTGAGAAGCCTGGGCGCATCGAGAAAGCGCTGGTAGTGGCCAATGGCGATCTTGGCGTTACCCCGCTGAGCTGCATCAAGAATTGCCTGGCCATCCTCGACTGTGGTGGCTAGTGGTTTTTCAATGAAAGTCGAGATGCCGGCTTCCAATAATGGCACGGCTACCTCACGATGTGTGTGATTTGGGGTGGCAACTATTGCGCCATCCACCTTGGCGATGACATCGCCAACCTTGGCAGCAATAAGCACGTCTAATCCGTACTCCTGGGCAAGCTCCGTCGCCCGGGATATCACCGGGTCAACCAGTGCGCAGACCTCAATCCCAGGTAGCGAGAGCGCGGTAGGAAGATGAGAATTTTGCGTAATAAGCCCAGCACCCACGATCGCCAATCTGAATCGGGGGCGATCCGCGTTGAACATTGAGTTCGACCTCATCTTTAATCTTCTCCATTTAATTCATTACAGTATAGCGAATGTAGGCTACTTCATGATCAATAATTAGGGATAGATACTGAGGTCTCCCTCAAAGTTGCAACCCAAGATGTTCATAACGCAGACGCTCAACGACTACACCATAGCTCTCGCGGCGGGAAGTCAAAACTGCAATTCTTGCCTGCTCAGCAGGTGTCGCTCTATAAGCGGCCAAATCCATAGAATTAGTGCTCAAGTAAAAGCGGCCTCGTATATTGTAGTTTGTCAAGCATAGACGCAAATTGTCTGGTGCGGTTTCTACGGGAGCATTTCTCAACGGCCGCATGCGTGAGCGGAGACCCTTCTTGGGGGCCGGACAAAATTTTGAGTATTGCACCGCCAATCGGCTCGGCGTGATCCAATGGCGCAATCGTATCAATACCTGCCTGCTGCAACACATTTGCCGTATCCCCTACGGGGTCGGTGAGGGCAAGAATCGGACGACTGGCACGCAAATATTCATACAGCTTGGCGGGAATTTGATCGTTGCAGTTAGATGCTTGCAATATCAGTAAAATATCGGCGCGCATCATTTCGTCGAGTGCGTCCTCGTATTCAATCGGCGGAAGCAATTCGATGCATTCACTTAAACCGAATTTGTGCGTCAGCATCCGCAAGAAATCCTCATGCATGGAGGCGCGGAAGCGTACGCGCAGTTGATCGGCGAAAATGCGCCCCGTATCGATCAGGACACGAATGGCCTGCAGGAATTGCGTCGGATCGCGTTCACTTGGATATACGATGCCGCTGTGCAGCAGGGTGATTTTCCCGGGGTTGAGGGGTGCACCGCCGGGTGTCAGGCCAGCGAAGGTTTCTTCATCGTAACCGTTCTCAATCACTTTGAAACGGCTCGCGGCATGCGGGTAGCGCTCGGCGTAGAGTCGCACGGCACCCGGTGTGGTAAAAGTGCATAAAGTAGCTTCGTTCGCGGCGCGCTCTTCGATGCGCTTGAAGCTTTTCCATGTGTGCGGGTCGCTGGGATAACCATCCTGCGCCATGGGGTCGCGGAAGTCAGCCACCCACGGTATGCCGGAGAGTTTGTGGAGCGCCGCACCAATCATGTGAGCCGTGGCTATCGGGTAAGTCGACCACATTACATCGGGCCTGTAACGTCGAATCATCGACAGGCCGGAAAGCGTCGCGCCGGGTAACCAACTTATCCAGCGATCTGGGCGTGCCAGAAAGCCGGGGTAACGTCCTGCGATAGATAAATGGCGCGCAGTATCGAACGCTGGGGCGCGGACGACGACAGTTCCTTCGGGTATCTCGGTCAGCAAATTGGGGCTGGATCGTTCATACGCACGCGGATGAGCAGTGAGCACCAGCGGCTCCCAGCCAAATTCCGGCAAATGCTTGGCGAAGCGCAAGGTACGCTGAATGCCGCTGCTTCCCGTGAGCGGCGGGAAGTGAAAGGCGATCATCAGGATGCGTTTCATGATTATGGAGTCATGGGACGCCAGAGTTTAAGGGCAAAAGCGGCAGTAAGGATTATTTGCCGGCCTGCTGTCGGTCGGGAGAGGCTGTGTTTGTTTCGTCGTTTCTTCAGGTGTTGCAGGCGCGTCAGATTTGCTTGATGCTGTTGGATGTTCTTCCAGGCCTTGATTTGCTTCGGTTGCAAATGGGATGATCTGTTCTTTGGCGGGTTCTTCTTGTTTGCGAGCGTTGCCAGGCGTGCCCTGGTAAGTCTTGCCAAGTTCTTCCAGCTTCCTGATGAGAGTTGCGGCATGTTCGGTGTGGTCGATTCCCTCTTCAAGTATCTTGATGGCTTGCGCCTTGTCACCCTTGTTGGCGAAGTAATCGCTTAACCGTGCAATGGCGAATACGTAGTCTGGCTTTGCTTCGATGGCTTTTGTTAACGCAATGACGGCTTCGTCATCCCGGTGCAATTTGAACAGGATTCTTGCCTTGGCGGTGTACATATCCGGCAAGAAGACGAAACCTGGTTCGGTACGATCCAGGCTGTATTGAATGTCTAAGACCGCATAACTTAACACGCTCTCGCGGGGCCCCTTGTCGAGTATTCGACTTGCCTTGTATTCCGCATTCAAGGCCCAGCAGTAGTGATGCATGTGATAATAGGATTTCCCATAAATCGCAAGATACTCTTGAATTGGTTTGGGATCCCGGCTGATGTTTCTGACTTGCTGGGTGCCCCAGCAATAGCGAGGCAACCGTAAGACCTCTGCCATGTTTTTTATGATTTCGCTGCCCTCCGCATGCGCGAAAGGTATGAAGGAGATGATCAATGCGAGCAGGAGTTTATTCATCTGTAACTCGTATTCATAATTAGCGTTGAGTTTGCGCCCATTGCGTTTGCTTATAGCGGTCAGGATATCATGTGTTCTTGCCAGTGTTGATTACCCGTTGCGTGGTGTGGGTTTCCACCTGACGACGCCAGGCTTGGCTGGAGAATGTATGGTTGGCTTTCTGCACTATTTCACTGGTAATTTTTTGTGAATGGCAGAGCCTTTTCCAACGCTTGTCTTGTTGTGTCAGTGCGATGAATTCCTGAGCGGTGAGGTCGTTGCCGCTGAGAATAAACAACACGTCACCCTGAAAGCGTTTTAGCCCATCAAACATCCGTTCAATGTAGTCGGGGCTGCCATGGCGGGGATCTGCGGGAGCAGAGGTGATCGGGCTTGCCGCTGTTACAGTTTTCTGTGCAGATTTCGATAAGTCGCCGACAGATTTTCTCAATTCGATCTTACCAGACAAGAATTTTTCCCAGAAGGAACGTTGCATCAATCGCGACAGGTAGTAATGCTTGAAGCGAACACGGGATGCGCCGGCCTCGGTATGTACCCAAGGATTAAGCAGGATGAGGTTGCTAACCCGCTGATCGCCGTGCGCGTAATAGAGTGCCGCCGAAGCGGCATCGCACAAGCCCCAGAGCGCAACGCGGCGCACTTCAGGAACATGCTTGAGTAATGAATCGATCGCGGCACAGATGTCAGCATCTATCGATTCAAAATTCCGCATGCTGCCTTCGCTGTCGCCCATGCCGCGGTAGTCAAAGCGCAAGGAAGCGATCCCATGAACTGCAAGATGCCGGGCGAGTAAGGTAAATTGACGATGACTGCCCGCACGGTATTGTGGGCCGCCGACAATGATTAGCACGCCGGTCTCGTTGGGATCGGCGGGGTGAGTGACAATGCCGACGAGGCGGCAGCCTTCACAATCTATGATGATTGGTTCTTCGTACCCGCTTGCCTTGGTCATAGAGCCATTACTTTCACCGTTGCTTCCAATAACTGAGGACACTCAGTTATTTCCTGCGTGACCCAGAATGTCTCGCCCTGGACAGTTTGCGTGTGAACCTTTGTGCCAGCAGTGCGCCAGGATTCGACTACGCGCCGCCCTGCAGGAGCGATGCCGTCACTGGGTTTGGCGCCGACTTCAATCCACTCGACCCGGCAAGGCGGGGACATTTCGGCCAGTTTGAGTCTGGTCAGACCGCGCGCAATGTCCGATGACAGTATATTGCCGCCGACCTCAACCGGCTCCCCGGCATCCAACTTTGCACGTAATTCCTGGGTGCCAGTTCTTGCCTGCCCTTCACTCAGCATTTCGCTGGCGAGCTTGACACGCAATAACTGGGTAACAAACAGGTCGCCGTCGACAACGGGTTGCCACAGCACCAAGCGGGAAAGGTTCGCAAGGAAAGGCGCTATGTCCACCGCCAGGCTTGCGCCGGTGCGCAGACCCCATAGTGTGACTGGCCCGGATACCTTGCCCGCAAGCCAAGCGTGGGCTAGTTGCACGTCGTCCCGCCAGGCTTCCCACGTGGCATCGCCGAAATCACCGGTGCTGTCACCGCAGCCGGTGAAATCGACTTGCAGGACGTCATAGCCAGCGCTGGCGAATCTTCGCGCTTGCAGCGCCGCCATGCGCCTGGATTTGTGCATCTCTTCAGCGAACGGGTGCAAGTAAAGAATACCATGATTTGCTGGTTTATCTGCAGGTGCGAGATGAAGACAAAACAAACGTCCACGCGGGCTTTCCAGAAAGAAAGGATCGATCCTGATCGCGGTGTCTTGCATGTCAAGCAAGCTTTTGTTCGACGAATACAGTTAGGGTGCCCAGAGTGGCGAAGGTGTCAGCGCTTATTTCATCGTCTTCGACGGTGAAACCGAAGTGGTCTTCCAGGCTAGTGAGGATAGTTACCACTGCCATGGAATCGAGCTCGGGGATGGCGCCAAGCAGGGGAGATTCAGGCTTGAGGCTGATGCCTCGCCCATTCATGTTCAGCACCTGTTCCAGAATTCCAGAAATTTCTTTGTCAAGATTCATCATTTTACCATTTCAAAGCCATTTAGCCTGGGCGTAATCTGTTGTTGTCTCGTCAAGTCCAATTAACACCAATAACCAATTTCAGTGAGCATTATAAACACATGATCATGTTACGATACGACGTCAAAGAAAGAGGGCCGATCTAGTTGATCATTTTGTTTCTGGCGCGGTTTCTGCAAATATTCATCCAACTTTAAACGCCATCGTCTATTAGTAACTCAACATGCCCACTCTCATCGTCCCTCGTCTGCCGGTATTTGGATGGAACGCCATTTACGGCAACCGTTCTGCTTCCTTACCATCGGTGCTTGATATGCCCAACCTGGTGTGGACATCCAGCGGTCGATCGGCAATTGCCTTTGCGCTTCGCGAAATAGGTGTCGGAACTGGAGATCGTGTACTGGTACCGACTTATCACTGTCCGACCATGGTTGCGCCGATTGTGGTGTCGGGCGCCCAGCCATTGTATTTTCCGGTTTCAAAGTTGGGCGCTCCCCAGCTTGATCGCATAGCAACGTTTGATTTAGGAGGGGTGCGCTGCATGATTGTAGCCCACTATTTTGGTTTGCCGCAGCCGATGAATAACATTCGCGAGTTTTGCGATCAACGTGGAATTTCTCTAATAGAAGATTGTGCCCATTCAATATTCGGTACGACTGATGGACAGGCGATTGGTACTTGGGGTGATTATGCAATAGCGAGCCTGACCAAGTTTTTCCCGGTACTGGAGGGAGGGTGCCTGGTTTCTGCGCGACATCATCTTCGTGGGGGACCAGTGACCGCCAAATCTTGGGGGGACGAGCTAAGAAATGTTGGTGATGTACTGGAGACTGCGGTAAGGTTTCGCCGATTGCCTGGACTTAACGCGGGACTGGCGTCGCTGTTTGCAATTAAGAACGCGTTTCGGCATCGTGATGGAGAAGTGGCCAAACACTTGCCTGACAATTCAACCAAAATGCCTGACATTGTGCGCGAGGGCTTGGCTGATTTTGAAGGAAATTCACCGGTGTGGTCGAAGCCAAATCGCGGAACTCGTTGGCTAAGCACGCGCATAAACCGGGAGAGGATAATCACATGTCGCCGGCGAAATTACCAAAGATTATCCCAGCAATTATCCAACGTTCCCCGAGCGCGTCCGCTTTTTCCCGTTTTAGCGGAAGGCTGTGTACCTTATGTGTTTCCATTGGTCGTCGACGACCCAGACCGGTATTACCAGCGATTTCGTGCCAGTGGTGTGCCGTTATTCCGCTGGGATTGGCGTTGGCCAGACACACCTGCGGAAGACGGCGATGCAGGCGCGCTGTGGGCGCGGCAGGTGTTTCAAATCGGTTGCCACCAAGATCTCGGGCTTGGCGAGATTGACGCGATTGCCAGCACTATCAAAGAGTTGTTGCAGGATAATATTTTCGAGTGAGTCGAGACTTAATGGTGACCTGTCAATTTCTGTATCTAGCTACGTATGGGGCGTTCATGGAAAGTGTGGGATCGTTGTATAGATCTCGTCTTGATAACTCCCGAATGGTTGACTGGTCCTCTGACTTCTTGGCAAGGGCTTTGTCGGTGCGTGCTATAGCCGACGAAGAAGGTGCGATATTGTGAAGTGGACAATTCATCCCATACAAAGATTGCCGGAATGGCTTCCAGCGTGGGAAGAACTATTGGCGCGCGCCGGAGATACGCCACTGCTTGCGCCTGCTTTTATCATGCAACTGCTGGAGCATTTTGGTACGGGCCAGGAGCGGCTCGTTTGCTGCGGAGAGCCGATTGCGCCAATCGCACTTGCTATAATGCGTTCACGAGGCCTGTTTAGGTGGGAAACGTTTCAACCCTCACAAGCGCCGCTGGGTGCATGGCTGCATGATCCCCGATATTCGTTCGCTCAACTTCTAACGGGTCTGTTCAAGGCCCTGCCGGGTTTTCCCTTGGTCGCTGGCGTGACGCAACAAGATCCGGATTTGGTACCGCGTCCCGATAATGCCGGTAGGATAGAGACACTTGACTACATTCAAACCGCACGTGTTTCCATTCAGGGGAGTCATGATGACTATTGGAGCGCCCGCGGAAAGAATTTACGCCAAAATATGAAAAAGCAGCGCAACAAGCTGGAGAAGGAAGGAATTGTGACCCGCCTGGAACTGCTCCGGCAGCCCGAACAGATGGCACAAGCAGTGGCGGATTACGGGCGGATTGAAAGCAACAGTTGGAAGGCGCAGGGGGGCACGGCGATTCACCCGAATAATTCACAGGGGCGTTTTTATCGTGCGATACTGGAATCTTTTTGCCGCGCAGGGAAGGGATGCGTATACCGTTACTATTTTGGTGATTGTCTTGCAGCCACAGATCTGTGCATTGAAGGTGGCGGTGAGTTGATTATTCTCAAAACCACTTACGATGAGTCTCTGGTGGACGGTACATCGCCCGCATTGCTGATGCGTCAGGAAGTTTTCAAGCAGTTATTTGAGGAAAAAAATCTGAATCGCGTGGAGTTCTATGGTCGAGTTATGGAATGGCACACACGTTGGACGGACGAGATTCGAACGATGTACCATGTGAATGGCTTCCGATATACCATGTTGCCAAAGCTCAAACATCTGTTTAAATAGTATTGCACTTGCAATTGGTGAGTAGGCGTTGCCTTTTGGGATTCTATGGTCTACTTAGCTGGTGACCGAAAAGACTCAATGTTCCTTGCTTGCGGGGCGCTCGCAGAGTTTCCTGTAACGCAAGGAAACCGCGTTTACCCTGTCTCTTTCCCAATTTCAACACCCACTCCCAGCATTGTCGGGAGCAAGTCAGTATGGGAGCCATATTTGGATAGGTATGCGTTATGTTAATGCTGATCAATCAATCCTAATTTAACGTTATGACCACTCTATTGCATGAGTTGATTGATTCATGTGTAAAACGGACTCCTGCGGCCGTTGCCCTGCGCGAAGGAGTCCATGAGGCCACCTATCAGATGCTGGGCTTGGAAATTTCCCAAGCGGTCAACTTGTTTCTCGCTTTGGGACTGGATCGCCGCGACCGCGTGGCTGTCTACATGGAGAAACGCATCGATACGATAGTGGCGATGTTGGGTGCTGCGGCTGCAGGTGGGGTGTTTGTGCCAGTCAATCCGCTGCTCAAGCCTGAACAAGTCGCACACATACTGAAGGATTGCAATGTGCGCATACTGGTCACGACACCCGAGAGGCTGGACCTATTGCGTCCAGTCTTTCCGGGCTGTCACGATTTGCGTTGTGCAGTGGTGATTGCCGATCATGTGGCATCGCACATTGATGGCCTGGTCTGCGTGAGTTGGTCAGGGCGGGACGCTGTCCCACAGCAGACCGCCTATCGCGTGATAGATGGCGATATGGCGGCGATTTTATATACCTCCGGCAGCACGGGAAAACCGAAGGGCGTGGTCTTGTCCCACCGCAACCTCGTCGCCGGTGCGGACAGCGTTTCGCAGTATCTGGGCAACTGCCCGGACGATCGCATTCTTTCGGTGTTGCCGCTGAGTTTCGACTATGGCCTGAACCAGATAACCACGGCTTTTCGTGTCGGAGCGTGTGCTGTGCTGATGAATTATCTGTTTCCCCGGGATGTGATCAGAATGGTGGAACGCGAGCAGATCACCGGGCTCGCCGCCGTGCCTCCGCTCTGGGTGCAGCTTGCGCAGTTGGAATGGCCGGCCGGCGTGGATGAGCATTTGCGCTATATCACCAACTCTGGCGGCGCGATGCCGACGAATACGCTGGCCGCGTTACGCAGCAAATTGCCGAAAACCAGACCCTACCTGATGTACGGCCTGACCGAAGCATTTCGTTCCACCTATTTGCCGCCGGAGGAGGTGGTTCGCCGCCCGGATTCCATGGGGAAGGCGATTCCAAACGCCGAGATCATGGTGGTACGAGAGGATGGTTCACCCTGTGCGCCGGGAGAACCGGGTGAACTGGTACATCGCGGCGTGCACGTGGCGCTCGGCTATTGGAACGACGCCGATAAGACAGCGGAGCGCTACAAGCCTGCGCCGGGGCAGCCAGCGGGGCTGCCGATCCCGGAGATGGCGGTTTGGTCGGGCGATACCGTGAAGATGGATGATGAGGGTTTCTTTTACTTTATTGGCCGCCGCGATGAGATGATCAAGACCTCCGGGTATCGCGTGAGTCCGACGGAGGTGGAGGAGGTGGTTTACGCGATCGAGTTGGTAGCCGAAGTGGCAGCAGTGGGTGTTCCTCATCCGGTGCTGGGGCAGGCGGTAGTATTGGTGACGTATGCGGGTGGAAAAGAGCTTTCCCTCCCGTTGAAGGGGGAGGGAGGTGCGGTTACAGGAAATGGGGTCAGTGAACGATTGCTCGCCGCATGCAAGCAGCAGTTGCCGGCGTTCATGGTGCCGGCGCAAATTGTAATGCGCGATGCGCCGCTACCGCGAAATCCCAATGGCAAGATCGATCGTAAGAAGCTTGCCGGGGAACTGGCTGAAATGTTCAATGGTAATACGTCATGAGCGGCCGCGCGATCCACTACCTGAGTCCGTTTTGCCGATAGTGGATAACTGCCTGCAAATTGGCGGCAAGCCACTTTCTCAGCTTGCGGAACAAATCGGTAGCACGCCGTTCTACGCATATGATCGCCGTCTGATTACAGCGCGCGTTGCCGAGTTGCGGGCGGCGCTGCCGGCAGATGTGCATTTGCACTATGCGATCAAGGCCAATCCCATGCCGGCTGTCGTGCAGCATTTGGCCGAGATGGTTGATGGTTTCGATGTCGCGTCGGTGGGCGAACTGAAGACGGCGCTGAATACAATCATGCAACCAGAAAAGATCAGTTTGGCGGGTCCCGGCAAGACAGAGAAGGCTTTGCGGCAAGCTGCAGAGGCCGGTATCGTGGTCAATCTTGAATCCGAGCGTGAAATGGAAATACTTGCGCGGATTGGCACGTCGCTGGGGCTAAGACCGAAGGCAGCGATCCGAGTAAATCCGGATTTCGAGTTGAAATCTTCCGGCATGAAAATGGGGGGTGGCCCCAAGCAATTCGGCGTGGATGCCGAAAAAATACCGGCCATGCTTTCACGCATGAAGGAATTAGCTTTGGAGTTTTACGGCTTCCATATATTCTCTGGTTCGCAAAATCTGCGTGCCGATGCAATCATGGAAGCGCAACGCAATACCTTAGATTTGGCAAGGCGCTTGTCCACCGATGCACCGGATCCGGTGAAATTGCTGAATTTGGGTGGCGGGTTTGGCATACCTTATTTCCCGGGTGAGCAGCCACTTGATTTGGATGCCGTGGGAAAACACCTTGGCTCGTTGATGCCGGACGCGCGCCGGGATTTCCCAGAAGCCGAGTTTGTTATCGAACTGGGCCGCTACCTGGTCGGCGAGGCGGGCATATATGTAAGACGGGTAATAGAGCGGAAGGTGTCACGCGGGCAGCTGTTTCTGATCACCGATGGTGGTCTGCATCATCACCTCGCTGCCTCCGGCAACTTCGGTCAGGTGATACGCAAGAACTATCCCGTCGTGGTGGGCAGCCGCGTGGTGCCTGAAGCCGACACAGAACCCGCGTCGGTCGTCGGGCCGCTGTGTACACCACTTGATTTGCTGGCTGACAGGATAGCTTTGGGACACGCTCGCGAGGGCGATCTGATTGTTGTGCTGCAGTCCGGCGCATATGGGCTGACGGCAAGCCCGACTGCATTTCTGGGCCACCCGGCACCGTTGGAAGCGTTGGCTTGATATCGCGTCCCGGCTGGTAAATCAAATGAGGAAAGATACGTGACCGAATCCAAACATATTTTGGGAGTTGAGCATCGCCAAGTTAATCCGTTGTGGACAGTTGCTATTTTCTCCTCGCGAGAGACAGCCGACATTCTGGCCGCTACCCTGATGGCAGCATTAAGAGCCACCTTGGACGTAAGAACTGTGATCGATGTGGTGGTAAATGGCAATGAGATGCTTGCGCGACAATTTGGCGAAGTCGCTATGGCGTCAAGTGCGCGTAGCTCGAAAAATTGTGTGGTGCGCGTATGGTATATCCAGGGTGCGGACAAGGCACACGCATGGAACCAATACGTTCACATGATATGGCCAGGTTCGGCGACGGCTTTTTTTGTGGATGGCTATGCCAGAGTCAAGCCAGACGCGTTTAAACTGATTGCGTCAGGCTTGGAAGGCGTGCCAGCAGCACTTGCCGGGAGTGGAGTGCCAACGGTTGGCAGGCATGCTCGCAGACTGCAGGAAGAAATGATTAAGAATGGCGGCATTCACGGCAATTTGTATGCATTGCGTGGCGAAACGATGCGCCGATTGCGCACTGCCGGCTTTCGTCTGCCAGTATCGATATATCGGACGGATTCCACGCTGGGAGCGACGATCAACTTTAATCTCAATCCAATTGTGAACGCTTGGGATCCTCAGCGAATGTTTGTCCATCCTCATGCTACATGGGATTTTGTGCCGTTAAATTGGAAAAATCTATCCGATATTAAGTCCCATTGCAAAAGAGTATTACGGCAAGCACAGGGCGATCTTGAGAATGCAGCAGTGAGAGACCATTTGGCCATTCGCAAGCGACCTCCCGAGGCCCTGCCGAAAACAAACAGAGAATTGATCGGGGGCTGGATAGCGTCGAATAGGCGTCAGGCATACACGATGTTTTTACGACGCCCACTGCGGCTTTGGGCATGGCAAAAGTTGAAGAGACATACTCCAACGACTTGGATTGACGTTTCCCCTCGCTTGATTTGCCAAACACAACGTCAATACGATAAGGTCGCTTGATGATGATCTTCGGGAAGCTGGTTCAACGCCATGAGCAGCGCATCAAGGCCTTTCTTGAACGAATTGGTTATGATTATCGACACTGGACCCGGCCGGTTATGTACGAGACATGCTTCGAAAAAATACAAACCATGGAGCCGGGCAAAATGGATGCGCTGGAAATTTCCGCAGGCGAATATTGGCGATATCTTCCGTTCAGGACTTTTACGGAAGCCAACTACCCTGAGTTTGATATCACCAAGGACAAGTTGGACAGGCAGTTCGACATTATTATCGCCGACCAAGTTTTTGAGCACGTTCTATTCCCTTATAAGGCTGCCAAGAACGTATACGACATGTTACGGCCAGGCGGTTACTTTGTCATAACCACCCCTTTTCTGATAAGAGTTCATGAAATTCCTTATGACTGCACGCGATGGACCGAGACTGGCATGAGGTATTTTCTCCATGAGTGTGGTTTTTCGCTGGATCGAATTGAAACAAGCTCTTGGGGAAACAAGAGTTGCGTGAAGGCAAATCTAAAGCGCTGGGCACGACGGGGTTGGTTTGGTTCGTTGAAGAACGAGCCAAATTACCCCGTCGTCGTTTGGGCATTCGCGAGAAAGTAGGCAAAGCGGGCTGATTTTTCACCACAAGCTTAAATCCGCTGGCTTTAGGCGATCAGGTCGTACTTGTCCAGGCCATAACTTGCTACAAACTGCTGGTGGAGAGGCAAATACCACCTATTGAAGACTGCTGGATGTAAGGGGGAATGCCTTGTTGATACGTCGTGGCAACGGCGAAGCCATGCAACGAGCAATCGGCAAACTGCAAACTGCTGAGCAACAGGGATTTGGCCCACAGGTTGGCAAGAAACGCCGTACACTCCGATGAGACCAAAGATTGCATGCGAGCTTTCCTCGGCAATATAATCAATGCAGTGTATGCTTCCGGATAATACCCATTAGCCTTTGCGGTTGGCCGCCTTCATCCGCAGCCAGCATGTGCAAATCCCCCAAAGTGCCGCATAACGTCTCCTTCTCAACCAAACGTGCCAACGCCGGCGTCCGATAAAGCAAAACTAGGTTTTTAACATGAACCCGCATCCATTTAGCCAACACTTCGCGGTAATCGGCAATCAACTGCAAATTGGCGGCAAGCCACTTTCTCAGCTTGCGGAACAAATCGGTAGCACGCCGTTCTACGCATATGATCGCCGTCTGATTACAGCGCGCGTTGCCGAGTTGCGGGCGGCGCTGCCGGCAGATGTGCATTTGCACTATGCGATCAAGGCCAATCCCATGCCGGCTGTCGTGCAGCATTTGGCCGAGATGGTTGATGGTTTCGATGTCGCGTCGGTGGGCGAACTGAAGACGGCGCTGAATACAATCATGCAACCAGAAAAGATCAGTTTGGCGGGTCCCGGCAAGACAGAGAAGGCTTTGCGGCAAGCTGCAGAGGCCGGTATCGTGGTCAATCTTGAATCCGAGCGTGAAATGGAAATACTTGCGCGGATTGGCACGTCGCTGGGGCTAAGACCGAAGGCAGCGATCCGAGTAAATCCGGATTTCGAGTTGAAATCTTCCGGCATGAAAATGGGGGGTGGCCCCAAGCAATTCGGCGTGGATACCGAAAAAATACCGGCCATGCTTTCACGCATGAAGGAATTGGCTTTGGAATTTTACGGCTTCCATATATTCTCGGGTTCGCAAAATCTGCGTGCCGATGCAATCATGGAAGCGCAACGCAATACCTTCGATTTGGCAAGGCGCTTGTCCACCGATGCACCGGATCCGGTGAAATTGCTGAATTTGGGTGGCGGGTTTGGCATACCTTATTTCCCGGGTGAGCAGCCACTTGATTTGGATGCCGTGGGAAAACACCTTGGCTCGTTGATGCCGGATGCGCGCCGGGATTTTCCCGAAGCCGAGTTTGTTATCGAACTGGGCCGCTACCTGGTCGGCGAGGCGGGCATTTATGTAATGAAGGTAATAGAGCGGAAGGTGTCACGCGGGCAGGTGTTTCTGATCACCGATGGCGGCCTGCATCATCACCTCGCTGCCTCCGGCAACTTCGGTCAGGTGATACGCAAGAATTATCCCGTCGTGGTGGGCAGCCGCGTGGTGCCTGAAGCCGACACAGAGCCCGCGTCGGTCGTCGGGCCGCTGTGTACACCACTTGATTTGCTGGCTGACAGGATGGCTTTGGGACACGCTCGCGAGGGCGATCTGATTGTTGTGCTGCAGTCCGGCGCATATGGGCTGACGGCAAGCCCGACTGCATTTCTGGGCCACCCGGCACCTGCCGAGGTTATGGTATAGGTGTTAACAACTTGTTCGAGTGCTGCCCAGCAAACATAGCATGGAGATTGTCAAAGCGACCTGTCTCAGGTCTGGGGCAAGCCTGAGAGCAAACATTGCCATCATCAAAGCCCAGAACAACCGAACGCCATACTTACAATTGGCACGATGATGGCGAGTGTAAGCAGGCATGGAGCGCCGGGGGACATGCAGCAGATGGAAGGAGTAGCTAATATCTCCCAGCCGTTGCATTTGGTTCAGTTGCGGCGCAAATGCATCCAGGAAGAATGCTAACATTCAACTGGCTAGTTGCCATGGCGTCTTGCAACAGCAGTGGTCGGTAGACTAAATTGGTACCGAGCAAGAGAAAAATGGGCATAATTCCAGCCATTCCGGGAGAAGCAAAACGCCATCAGACATGCCAGCGTTGCTTGCAACAGTTGAGGGTAAATCGATGAATGATATTCAGGGAGTCTTGGCTGTAAGCACGATGGCCGTGCTGTTGCCTTGCTATAACGAAGGGTTGTCGATCAGGAAAGTGGTTGAGAACTTTCGCGAAGTACTTCCTGGAGCAACAATATACGTCTATGACAATCGATCTGCAGATAATACAGCAGACGAAGCGCGCGCGGCTGGCGCCGTAGTTCGTGCTGAACAGTGGCCCGGGAAAGGCAATGTTGTCAGGCGGATGTTTTCGGATATTGATGCTGATATCTACGTAATGGCAGACGGTGATGGTACATATGATTCCATGGCTGCACCCGAGATGGTTCGGCGGCTAATTGAGGAAAACTTGGACATGGTCGTGGGAACGCGACGCAATATCTACGACAATGCTCACAGACGCGGTCACGGTTTTGGAAACCGCCTTTTCAATAGCATGTACCGCAGCCTGTTTGGACCGCTGTTTACCGACATATTTTCTGGCTATCGAGTTTTTTCCCGCCGCTTCGTGAAGAGCTTTCCTGCTGTATCCAGCGGATTCGAAATAGAAACTGAAATGTCAGTTCACGCCTGTCAGTTACGAATGCCGATTGCCGAAATTCCGACAGATTACGGTGCACGCCAGGAAGGTTCCGTTAGCAAACTCCGTACATTTCGTGATGCGATTCGGATCATGTTCACCTTCCTGATACTCTTCAAGGAGATTCAACCAGCAAGATTTTTTGGAGCTCTATCAATTGGACTGTTTATGCTGGCGGTGATACTGGCTGTTCCGCTCATAATCACTTACCTTGAAACGGGCTTGGTCCCGCGGTTTCCGACGGCAATTCTATCGACCGGCCTGGTTCTTCTGGCAGGTGTATTCATGGTCAGTGGATTGATACTTGACAGTGTTGCCCGTAGCCGGCTTGAGCAGAAGCGGATATGGTATATGACTAATGCAACAAAGTAGGGACACGGACCAGGTCTCCATGTTTTTTCGCTTTCTTCTGGTTGGAGGTTCAGGATTTGTTATCGATGCGGGCCTTACCTATCTGCTGGTCAAGTTGAATGTAGCACCCTGGCTCGCACGCATTCCTGCAATCCTCCTGGCGATGGCCTACACGTGGATAGCTAATCGGTATTTCACTTATAGAGTCTATACCGAGCGTTCCGTCAGCGAAGCCATGCGTTACGCCTTCGTGGCTGTAGTCATGGCACTGGTTAATTACCTCACCTACTTAACCCTTGTATCGAATGGAATAATGCCAGTTGTGGCGGTAGCTCTGGCAACGGCGCTGCAGACAATCATAAGCTTTCACGGCTATCGCTACTTCGTATTCAAGGAACATCCGTGATCACGAAATTCAAGCGATTTGACTTGCAGATTCTAATTCCGGCTTTTGCACTTATATTTGGAGTAGCAAGTGCAATTGCCTATTGGTGGAATCGCGGCTCACTAGGGGAGGATGAAATCATTGCCATAACTCATGGACTACAGCCTTTCCCCACGTTCTTTATCGAAATCCTGCGCAATGACCTTCACCCATTCTTTTACTTTATGCTTCTTAAATTTTGGTCATCACTCGATATCGGCTCGGATAAATGGGTCTTGGCAAGTTCCCTGGTGTGCGCGCTATTCAGTGCCGCAGTTATCTTCTGCGTTACCTGCCTTGGACATGGCCGCCAGGCGGCATTGTGGGCGACCGGATTGTTCTGCGCATTACCCACATTTGCTTGGGCTGCTGGCAACTTACGAATGTACGGTCTGGTTCCGGGCATCGCAGTAGCTTGCTGGTATGCAAATCGCGAGTTACTTGCGCATGGTCGATGGGGGTGGGCCGCTGGGCTGGTCCTTTTGCAGTTTCTCCAGGCTTACACGCATGCGATCGGTTTCTTCTTCGCCGCTTTTATTGCGTTAGCCGCCTTAATTGAGCAATGGGATCACGCCGACAGTCAACGGTTGCGAATCTGGGCGGTTGCACAAACACTCTCTCTAATTAGCATGCTGCCGGTCGTCGCTAGCGCCCTGGTTCGCGGAACAGAACCTCTAGATAAACCGAGCCTGTTTAGCCTTGTAACATACCCAGTACATTTACTGGTGCCTTATGGGGTCGGTTCGGATTTTTCGTTTTTGATTGGAGGCTTATCATTTGTCTTGTTTCTGCTGTTTGGGTCGGGTGATAAGTCAGGCCGGATACCGCAATTGATCATTACTTGCGGTGCACTGTTTGCCTGTATTGTCATAAGCAGCATGGGAAAACCGATGTTCAAGTCCCCGGTATTCACGGCCAACTTGGTTCCGTTTCTGGTGATTGGGGCTGGTATAGGGCTTTCAAAGGCGCAATGGCAGCCTTGGCGACTGATTGCGTCGGTATACATAGTCTTCATGTCGTTTCATACATGGCTATGGGTACAGGAAACACGGGTAGTTGGCAACTATCAACCTGCAGGGCAATACTTGTCATTGAATGCGGCGCCGGGCGATGTCGTGGTGGTACCGAACGTAAGCGTTTTCTGGGGGATCATGCGCTACGCGGTCGGCCCCAGTTGGGGGCATCCACTTGACGTTATGCCACTTCAGAGCAAGGAAGCCTGGACCAAGCTCAAGGAAAAGCTGGGTCCAACATGGGTCGAGCGGCTAAGTTTGACTCCGGCAACAGATCATGTCGACCATTTGCAGGTCCGATACGTTATTGGGAATGATGCGCATCAATACATGAGCCGTTCCGGTCGAACCTGGATTGTTCACCGAGACAACTACAAGGAGACGGTACAACTTGCATATCCAGCACGGGTGGACAAGGTCATCTGGTTTGGCAAGGAGCTTTCTGTAAGTCTGGCGCTAGCAGACCAGTCTGGAACCATGTCAATCTCAAACCCTGAACGCTAACTCAATTTTGCTCATACACTGCAATTTCTGATACTGGAAATCAGTGAAATCTCCTGTTCTTGGGGAGTAGGATTTTGTTTACCTGACTGAAACCTGGTGGGAAGCTGGCCACGTCTTACTGGACAATGCTACGACGAGGAACATGGCAGATGCTGACCAATATCTAAAACGGGTCCACCTGCCGCAGCACGGATCCGGGTTCATGCTGAAAGTGTCAGCAGATGGATCAGCGTTGATCCCGCACGTTGGCAGCAATTTGCCAGATGTGTTGCGCGAACAGGATGATCGCCTCGTCGGCAATAACAACGCGCGGGCGCGCGGATATGATAATCGATAGTCCGGTCTGGCCACATTTCATCGCCTGCCTTTCAGCCGGATAGTGCCGTCTGGAAGTATGCAAAACAAAAGAATACGGCCCGGATATTGAGCATAGAAATTTCCGGGGATGTTATGCGCGCTGCCGCAGGTTTCCCAAGGCTCCGAGCATAAGGCGGCCGGGATCTCGTTGCCATGGCACAAAGCGGGGCAATTGAAACAAATCGCTCGACTGCGTCGCGACCCCCTGATGGGTCGAAACCGCTGCGACGAATCCAAGTTCACGCACGATTGAGGTCTGCTGCGGCAGATAGTCAGTGCCGGGCTTGCCGTTGGGATAAGCGAACAGTGAGATTTGCTCCCCCAGCGTGGCTTCCAGAAATTCCTTTCCTTCCGTGATCTCCTTGCGCACGGCGGAGTCGTCAAGATTGGCCAGTATCGGATGATGCGAGGTGTGGCCGCCGATCCCCATGCCGGCGGCGTGCAGTGCCTTGAGTTGTGCGCTGGTCATCATCAGATTGTCCGGCAATGGAACATTGCAGGCCATGCGCGCCAGTTCGAACACTTTGTCCTCGCGTTGATCAAGCGGCAGGTATTTTACTTTGGGCAGGATGTTGTTGATGGCGTTGCGCTTGGACTCGGGAGTGCTTAACCGATGGCGGCCGAGTCCCAGCGCGCCAAGGTCGAGTTCGTCATCATGGCTGTTGCGAATGGCCTCGATCACGGTATCGTTGAACATGCGGCCACCGTTCAGAAAGCCGGTAGCAACAAAAAAGGTTGCATGCAGGCCATGCTTCTGCAAAATTGGCAGAGGCCAAGGTGAAGTTGTCGGCGTAACCGTCGTCGAACGTAATGCATGCGGCGCGAGCAGGCAGCGTGCCGGACTTCAGTCGTGCTACCGCTTCGGCAAGCGGCAATACGTTGAATACGCCTTTCAACCGGGAAATCTGCGCGTCGAATGTTTCCACGGTGGGTTCATGAGGAAATATCGTGTCTTGTTCGGCAAGCACTCGGTGGTAGATCAGAATGCTGAGTCGGGCTTTCTGCCCGGCTGGAGAAAGATTGTTGCCGACAATCTTGTAGAGTTGGTTAAGAAGCATTATTGATGAAAGAGGCCCTGAACAAGACAAGTGATGAAGCACATTATAAGGGAGACCTTCTGAAACTGTATGCCCGCATGCAGGTATACGTTGCGAAGCTCACAGCAATATTGCCTACGCATGCGGCTGAATCTTGATTTCAACTTGGCTGTTCGTTTTCAGCATAATTAACACGTAACATTGATCCGCTGCTTTGTCCTTACGTGAGCTTGGCTACACAATGGCTCGAGTATTGCAGGCGCGTACCACAAAGCCATCGGTCGCTTGCTGGTACGCTTGCCACCGCGGAATAAAGTGATTCGGCGCCCCGCTAATTCCCCGAAATTGTAGTCGGTCAAGCTTTATAGTACATGCTCGAGGGGGAACGGCTGCATCACGCCTTTCTTGCAATTCCAGGCTTGCATGAGTCAGTCTTACGGATCTTGTGGGCCCGATCCCGCGCTGGCCCTTTGGCGCTGCGATCGATTTTGCCGTTCAGAGTATTTTGTGGATTGATGGTGAATAGAAACACTGTATGCTAGCCTTACGACAGAGAGCGAATCGCCATGATTAAACATCTCGGGCGCTATGAAATCATTGAAGAGCTGGGTCGGGGCGCGATGGGAATCGTGTACAAGGCCAATGACCCGCTGATTGAGCGTCTTGTCGCCATCAAGTCAATTAATCTTCACGGCCTGCATAAAGATCAAAGGGAAGAATATGAAGCAAGGTTCTATCAGGAGGCCAAGGCGGCAGGGCGCCTGAATCATCCAAACATAGTCACCGTCTACGACCTGGGCGAGACGGGCGATGTGGCCTACATTGCGATGGAGCTTCTGGAGGGGCGCGAGTTAAACAACATAATCAGTGATGTGCAGGCGTTGCCCATTGATGAAACGCTGAACATTGCAATTCAAATGGCGGACGGCCTGGCCTATGCACACAAGCATGGCATCGTTCACCGCGACATCAAGCCC
Source organism: uncultured beta proteobacterium (assembly GCA_963782385.1). Classification (GTDB taxonomy): domain Bacteria; phylum Pseudomonadota; class Gammaproteobacteria; order Burkholderiales; family Gallionellaceae; genus CAVXFS01. Next base: position 119,977 of record CAWAJO010000003.1, on the reverse strand, counting down.
TCAAACATAATGGTTTTGAGTGACAACCATGTCAAGATCGCGGACTTCGGAATTGCGCAAATGGATTCAAAGCTACTGGGCGCGCCGAATGGCATGATTATGGGATCGCCATCATACATGTCGCCTGAACAAGTTATGGCTTCCAGCATCGACGCCCGTTCGGACATATTTTCGTTCGGCATCGTGCTCTATCAACTTCTAACGGGCCAGCGCCCATTCTCCGGCAATAACATCAGCTCTATCATGTATCAGGTGGTTAACAAGGCTCCACCGCGGCCCGGGTCATTGAATACGGATGTTCCGCCCATGCTGGACATAATTGTTTCCAAGTGCCTTGAAAAGAACCCAAAGGACCGTTACCAGAACACCAATGAATTAGCGGAGGAATTGCGTTCATGTCGGATGATATTCCTGCAAGCCAAAGGGAGTCCTGATCGTCATCATTATCATGTTCTAAGTGACGTGATGATCCATGCCAATAAATTCGGCAGGCGGAAACTGGTCATCATATTATTGTTGGCCGCTCTGGCGGCTATTGGGCTCTTCGAGTCTATTGAACAGCTGTTCTTTGACTAATCATGGACGCACAGCAACTGCACTGAGCACGCCAGAATAGCAGCTGCGTCGGTCTATTGTCCTTTGGCCCGATGGACCCTTGACGCCAATCCGCATCCATGGAACATGCTCCGAAGCCAACGAGGCTCCACTTGCGCCAAACCAGGATTTCTGCCAGAGTGCGCTTGCGATCGACCAGATAAAATGCTGGCTGGTCCAATGAAAAAGGCAAACCTGTTGAAAAACAGGGACGCAAAGTTTCCGGTCTAAAGGGTAAAAACCCATGATAGCGGGGCTGCCATGAATCAATTCTGGCTGCTCCTCTATTTGCTGTTATGAAAGGAGTAGTCATGTCACCTGCCAAGCCAGTTTCAGCAACTGTTCATCCAACTGTTCTCGCCGTTGCGTGCGGCCCAACCAATCGGTCGCCTGTCGGCACTTTTTGCCCCCCAGGATCTCCAAAGATGCAGGAGTTGCGGGCAAAGCACGATGCCCTTCACGCTGCAGAAATCCCACTGCAGCGATCCAAGTCTGGCCAGAGTTGAACTCGAAGATTCATCAACCAGGAAGCCACAAGGGCAGGGTTGGTCGGCCTTGTCCCGCCCTGGGTTATCGGGAAATGAATGCATGAAAGCTGCGGGCCGACTTGATCTCAGTCCATCGGCCGCGTGATGACCGGTATTGAAAGTTGCCGACGTCGACAACGTGGCTGCCGGTTGGCCAGATGGAATTGCAGTGCGCAATACTTCACGTGCTTTTGCTGTCGATGTCGAAGCGAAGTGCAAACTGCGATTTGCGCCAAAGATCGGTCGGCCGGTGTATTACGTCAGGCAATGTTCCTGGACAGGAGCATCGGTCAGAACAATCCGGACAAAACGTGCGGTGTTGCGCATATGACCCGTGAGTGTTGGCGGAGAGAGGGGGATTCGAACCCCCGTCAGGATATTATCCTGAACACGCTTTCCAGGCGTGCGACTTAAACCACTCATCCATCTCTCCGTAATGAAGTTTTTTCACCTATGTCGGGACACATATTGCCTTCGGCGAGCCACAAATGCCGGTATTGACCCGATCGCCTTGATCGGCAGATGAATGCGTGCTGCCGTGTTCCAAAGGGCGCGCAGGATAAACCAGAAAGGGTCTTGCCGCAACTTTTCGTCGCGCATTCCGGGCTGATTCCTGGCGCCAGGAATGTCATGGGCGATCATCCGGCAATTCCTTTGGTGTAATATCCGCCTCTTGCTTTTTGTGGGCACATTCCTTGAAGCACTATGAATTGATCGTGTTCGATTGGGACGGTACGCTTATGGATTCGACGGCGGTAATTGCCAGTTCGATACAGGCAGCCTGCCGTGATCTGGATTTGCCCGAACCGAGCGACGAGGCAGCGCGGCATGTGATCGGCATGGGACTGGTGCAGGCGCTGCGCCATGCGGCGCCGACTGCGCCGGAAACCCTGTATGAAGCGCTGGCTGATCGCTACCGCCACCATTTTCTGGCGCAGGATCAGAGCATACCCTTGTTTGCCGGAGCGCGCGAAACGATCGCGGACCTGCACGATCGCGGCTACCTGCTGGCGGTGGCGACCGGCAAGAGCCGCATTGGGCTGGAGCGCGCCATGAAGACTACCGGCATGACGCAGTATTTCCATGCCTCGCGCACGGCGGACCAGACTTCTTCCAAGCCGCATCCGGCAATGTTGCAGGAGATCATGGATGAAGTGGGCTCCAGTGCGGAGCGGGCTTTGATGATAGGCGATACGACGCATGATTTGCAGATGGCGGTGAATGCCGGCGTGGATGCGCTGGGCATGACGCACGGCGCCCATCCGGTTGAACAGCTGAGTGCGTTGCAGCCGCGCGCATTGCTGGGAAATTTTGCCGAGCTGCGAGCTTGGCTGGCGGCGAATGGATAACCAGAAGGGAACAACAAGCATGATCAACATGAATCTTGGAGCCGGCGCACACGAATGGTTGCCGGAACTGGCGATCTTGTCGCAGGAAGCAGGCAAGGCAATCCTGCTGCACTATCGGGACACGGAATCGGCACGCTTGACCGACAAGACAGACGGCTCTCCCTTGACTGCGGCGGACCTGGCGGCGCATGAAACCATCGTTTCCGGACTGCGGCGATTTGCCCCGCAGATATTGATCATTTCCGAAGAGAACAGGGACAATCCGCCGGTTGTGCCTGGCACGCCGTTCTGGCTGGTCGATCCGCTGGATGGGACCAAGGAATTCATCAACCGCAATGGTGAGTTCACCGTCAACATCGCCCTGATCCGTGACGACAAGCCGGTGCTGGCGGCGGTGCATGCGCCGGTGTTGGGGACGACCTACCTCGGCCAGGTCGGCCTCGGTGCGTGGCGCATCAAGGATGGTGAGGCGCCGCAGCCGATCACGGTCGCGCCGGTGCAGGGCGATCTGCGCGTGGTGGCGAGTCGTTCGCACAGCGACGAAAGAACCGAGGCCTTGCTGCGCAAGCTGCCGCCCAACCGCGTGGTGTCGGCCGGCAGTTCGCTCAAGTTCTGCATGGTTGCCGAGGGCAGCGCGGATTTCTATCCGCGTCTCGGCACGACCATGGAATGGGACACGGCCGCTGCCCAATGCGTACTGGAAGCCGCCGGGGGCAGGGTGGTGCAATGCGACGGCTCACCCCTGCGGTACAATAAGGATGAGCGGCGCAACCCGCATTTCTTCGCCATCGGGGCGTGGTTGCCGGTCTACGACGAAATCATTTCAACCTATCGGGCAGCATAGGCTGTTGCGAGTCGCAGGTGCGAATCAGTTGTGTTTGGTGAATTCGCTCCTGCCGGAGAATCGAGAGGACAATCATGGCTGACGATCAGGATTGGGAACGCGGCGTGCTGGAAAAGCTTGCCATGTCCGCCATTCAGGAACAGCGCCGCGCGCGGCATTGGGCTATTTTCTTCAAGACGCTGGCGTTCGCCTTTCTGTTCCTGATGTTTTTCCTGTATCTGGGCTGGATCGGCGGCGGGGCGGAACCGAGGTTGGGCGTTGGCAAGCATACTTCGCTGGTGGACTTGCAGGGCGTGATCGCGTCCGACAGTCCAGCCAGCGCCGATAACGTGATCTCGGGTTTGCAGGATGCGTTCAAGGACAGCAAGACCCAGGGCGTGATCCTGCGCATCAACAGCCCGGGCGGCAGCCCGGTGCAGGCGGGTTATATCAATGACGAGATACGGCGCCTGCGTGCCAAGTATCCGAAGATCCCCCTGTATGTCGTGGTGGAAGACATGTGCGCATCCGGCGGATATTACGTGGCGGCGGCGGCGGACAAGATATTCGTCAACAAGGCCAGCATCGTCGGTTCCATCGGTGTGCTGATGGACGGCTTCGGCTTCACCGGCACAATGGAGAAATTGGGCGTGGAACGGCGCTTGTTGACCGCCGGAGAGAACAAGGGCTTTCTCGACCCGTTCTCGCCGATGAGCGATAAACAGAAGGCGTTCGCCCAGGGGATGCTGGAGGAGATTCACCAGCAGTTTATCAACGTGGTGAAACAGGGGCGCGGCAAGCGGCTGAAGGAATCGCCGGACCTGTTCAGCGGCCTGTTCTGGACCGGCCAGAAGAGCATAGAAATGGGACTGGCAGACGAGATGGGCAGTGTGGATTCGGTCGCGCGCGATGTGATCAAGGCTGAGGACATCGTGGACTATACCAACCGGGAAGGGCTGGCCGAGCGTCTTGCACGCCGTTTCGGGGCGGGTCTGGCGAGTGCCTTTCCCGGGTTTGGCGAGCACGCAAATGGAGTGAGTCTGCGCTGATGGCTGTCCGCCTGACCGAGTTTTCGCACGGCGGCGGTTGCGGCTGCAAGATCGCTCCCGCCATGCTGCGCGACATGCTGAGCGGGATGCCGCTGGCGCAGGTGTTCCCCGATCTCCTGGTCGGCATCGAGAGCGGTGATGATGCGGCGGTGTACAAACTGAACGAACAGCAGGCGATCGTCGCCACCATCGATTTTTTCATGCCGATTGTGGACGATGCATACGACTTCGGGCGCATTGCGGCAACCAACGCGCTGTCCGACGTGTATGCGATGGGCGGCAAGCCAATACTCGCGCTGGCGGTCGTCGGCATGCCGATCGACAAGATGCCGCTGGATGTCATCAAGCAGATACTGGCGGGCGGTGCGGCCGTGTGCGAGCAGGCCGGAATTCCTATGGCCGGTGGACACTCCATCGATGCGCCCGAACCCATTTACGGGCTGGTTGCGCTGGGCCTGGTTCATCCGCAGCAGGTCAAGCGCAACGACCGGGCCTGCGAGGGCGATGCACTGATCCTGGCCAAGGGCCTGGGCGTCGGCATCCTGAGCGCGGCGCTGAAAAAGCAAGAGCTGGATGCGCAAGCTTATGCCGGGATGCTGTTCAGCACCACGCAACTCAATGCGCCGGGGAAATGGCTGGCGCAAATGGATACGGTGCACGCGATGACCGATGTGACCGGGTTCGGTCTGCTCGGCCACCTGCTTGGCATCTGCCGGGGATCGCAGTTGACCGCGCAACTCGAATTCGACCAGTTGCCGCTGTTGCATGGCGCGATGCAGCTGGCGCAGCAGGGTTTTGTCACCGGCGCTTCCCGGCGCAACTGGCAGAGCTACGGCGATGAAGTGGACCTGGAACCGAATCTGGTCGAATGGCAGCATAACCTGCTGACCGATCCGCAGACCAGCGGCGGTCTGCTGATCGCCTGCAGCAGAGATGCTGCGCAGCAGATTATGCAGCGCCTGCACGGCGAGGGCTTTTCTCAGGCGGCAAAGATCGGCACGTTGCGCGCGGGTGCGGCGCGGGTTCATGTCGGCTGATTTAAGCGCAGTTGACTGGCCAATCTGCTATGCACGTCTGGATAGTTAAATGAACCCCGGCAAAGCCGGGGGCTTAATGGGTGAGTCCCTCCGAGGGGCAGATAGAACCAAGAGTCGCCGATGGAGGGTGTTTTTAGCTCCTTCCCCCTTGCAGAGGGGGAGAGCGAAGCGAGGGGGCAACTGGGATGGGGGTAGGACAATGAAATGGAAAGTCTCCACCCCCACCCTAGCCCTCTCCCTGCAAGGGGGAGCGAAGATGTCTCCAAACTTTACTTCGCTGTTTGGTGACCGCCGGAACGGGCAAACCTTACTGAACATCCCGGCATAGCCTGGGGTTTACCTAATCCAAATATCCGTGAACGCGAAAACCGTATTCCAATTCACATTGCTGGCCACGCTGGCCATCAAATTCATCCTGGCCTATATCCTTCCCCTGTCGGGCGACGAGGCTTACTTCCTGGTCTGGGCAAGGCATCCCGACTACGGCTTCTATGATCATCCGCCGATGGTCGGCTGGCTGCTGCAGTTGATGCTGAACTTCGGCAGCTCGGAAGTTGTGCTGCGTCTCCCCGCCATCCTGGTGTCCACGCTGATCGGCATCGGCATCTACCAATTGCTCAAGCCATACGACGAAACCAAGGCGGCTCTGGTCGCCGTGTTTTATCTGGTCTCGCCGCTGAATGTGCTGAACGTGCTGATCACCACCGATACGCCGCTGATCCTGTTTGCGTTCTTGTCTGCCGCAGCCTTGTTCAGGGCGCTGCAAAGAAACAGCATGGTCTGGTATGCGCTGTCCGGTATTTTCCTTGGCATGGCATTCCTGTCGAAGTACTTCGCCGTGCTGCTGGGGCTGGGATATGTTGCTTATTTAATCTTTGCGCGACGCGACCTCAGGAATCCGCGGGGGTTTGCGCTTCTGTTTCTGGTCGCGCTGCCATTCGCGCTGGTCAACCTGTACTGGAATTATACCCATTGCTGGGACAACGTCCTGTTCAACCTGTACACCCGCAATGAGGGCGAGGCGTTTTCGCCGGGCAAGTTCGCCATCTTCATCGGCATGATGATATATTTGCTGACGCCGCCGGCCGTCTACTACCTGTTCAAGCATCGCGCGGAATTCGCGCAGCGAATCGGCCACAGTCCATTGAAACTGTTCGTGTACGCCTTCCTGGTGCCGATGGCCGTGTTTGTCGTCTTGTCGGTGAAGAAGGTGATCGGCCTGCACTGGGTGCTGTCGTTCTATGCGTTCTTCTTTCTGTCGCTGGCGCTGCTTCTGTCGCGCGAAGAACTTGTCAAGGCGATCAAATTCACCGTATGGCTGGCGGCCGCGCATCTCGCCGCCATCGCCCTGATCGCGTATCTGCCGATGGATACCTGGAAACAGCACAAGCTGTACGATGGCATCGTGTTCATGTTCAGGAACGACGAGATTGTCGACAAGGTGCGCCCTTATGCGAGCCAGTTTTTGCTGGCTGCCGACGGCTATACCCCGGCTGCAATCATTTCCTACCATTATGGCAAGGATTTCTTCGTGTTCGGCGAGGGCTCGCACTATGCGCGGCAGGACGACATCATCACCGATTTCCGGCAATTCAGCGGGCGTGATATTTTGGTACTGAAGAAATCGTCTCCGCAACCGGCGCAATACTCACCCTATTTTCGGCGCGTGGAGATCAAACCTTTCGAGGTGCACGGCGTGACCTTTTATCTGGTGCTGGGGTACGGTTTCAATTACGCGGAATACCGAAGACTGGTCCTGAAACCAATCAAGGACATGTACTACAACATTCCGGTTTATTTGCCCCACGCACCATGCTATTTCTGTGAAAAGTATTTTCCGGATGAGAACAATTAGGGGTTATGGAGAATAGCGTGCAAAAGTATCGATTCCTGACAGAGTGGCCCAAACACAATGCCGGCCTGCTTACATTGCTGGCTATTGCATTCGCGATATATGCGACAGGCTTTAACGGGCATCTTGTCGTGGACGATGTCTATATCCTGAAAGACAACCCGTACCTTGACCAGGGCAGTATCGCCCGCTTTTTCAGTTCTGGGTTTTGGGATAACACGATGTATCAGGGTGACAGCCTGCCGATGTACCGCCCCCTGGTCCTGATATATTTTTGGTTGCTGCATAAGTTATGGGGCATCGATCCGCTCGGTTATCACGTTACCCTGACCTTGCTGCATTTGGCGAACACTTGTCTGGTTTACGCAGCGGCGCGCAAGGTGTTTGCCGCTTCAACCATGGCGGCCACGTTCGGTGCCGCCGTGTTCGCGTTGCACCCGACCCGGGTCGAATCGGTCGCATGGATTTCCGGAATCCCGGATCCGCTGGTTACGTTCTTTCTGCTGGGCGCATTGCTTGCCCATCATGCCTTTTCCGGAAACCCGAAACGAGGCGGCTATCTGGCTCTGGCTGCTTGCTGTTTTCTGCTGGCCCTGTGGAGCAAGGAAGTTGCAGTCATGTTTCCTCCGGTCGTGCTGGCACTCGACTGGATCCTCAGGCGGAAGATCAACTGGCCATCGACGGTCCTTTACCTTGTCCTGCTGGCCGGATACCTTGTGGCGCGCAGCATTGCTTTGGGTGAGTCAGGCTTGCTGGCAAATATACAGCCGACAAACCTTTCCAGGGCGCTGGATTTGGCAGTTGGCTATGCGGGAATGCTGGTTTTCCCGGTGCAGGTTCCGTTCTACCTGCAGCCGCCGCAGCATGCCGTATCGTCGGTCGCGGGATGGTGTGCAATCGTACTGCTATCTTTGGCAATCGTGTTTTCCTGGCGCATGCTCGACCCCGCGGGAAGGAGACTGCTCGCATCCTCGATTGTCTGGATAGTCGCATTTTCGTGGACGGCCATCCTGATGATGTTTTATCTCGAGGGTTTTTACTCGGCCCGTTTTCTCTACGTCCCCGTGGCCGGCCTGGCATTCTTGATCGCCGTGCTCTGCGACCGATTGATCGCGCTGCGCGCCAACCTGAAAATTCCGGCCATGATCTTCTGTTCCGTTGTCGTTGCCGCCTACGGCATTGTCACCGTGAAGGAAATCCCGTGGTGGCACGATGAAGCGACGGTATATCAGCGAATGACGGCGGTCGCGCCGGAAGGAACCGTCGGATTCATGAATTTGGGTTATACGCTGATGGACAACGGCAACTATGCCAAGGCGGAGGAAAATTTCCTGACGGCGCTGCAGAATGCCAGGATACCCAGGGTACGGGCGCAAGCACTGGTGGCACTCGGCACCGTTGCCGGGATCAGCAATGATCTATCCCGCAGCGCGCGCTTTCTGAATGAGGCGGTGCAGGCCGACCCGAACAATTCCATGGCCTGGACAGGCCTGGGCAACCTGGCATGGATGAGAGGACAGCTTCAGGAATCCATTCCCATGTACGAAAGGGCCCTCGCATTGCGTCCACAGAATTACGAGGCGGCGATGAATCTGGCATCAGTTTACGAACAGAGCGGGCAAAGCGAGCGGGCCGCCTCGATCAGGAAGGCCTTCGGCAAATAGGGCCTGCCGCGCATTGACGCCATCGAGTGCAATCAGAATTCGGGATGCCGCTATTGACGAATAAATTTCTATTGACTGCGGTGATGCTGCTTGCCGCAGCAATGCTGCTGGGCACCGCCTGGCTGGGCGATGATGCATTCATCACCCTGCGTGTGATCGATAATCTCGTCAACGGCTATGGTTTGCGCTTCAACGTGATCGAACGGGTGCAGGTATTCACCCATCCGCTGTGGATGATGCTCTTGACCCCGTTCTATGCGCTGACCCGCGAGCCTTTGGTGACGACCATGCTGGTGTCGGTATTGGTATCGTTGGCAGCCCTCTGGATACTTGCTGCCAGGCTCGCCAAAGACATTGCATATGGCAGCCTGTTGGTGTTGATTGCCATGGCTTCGCGCGCTATCAGCCAGTTTTCCACTTCCGGACTCGAGACGCCGCTCACCTTCCTGCTGCTGGCGTTGCTTGTGCGGCAGGTCTTCCGCATGGAAAGAGTTTGGATTCCTGCCGGAATCATCGGGCTGTTGCTGCTTAACCGGCTGGATCTGGCCGTTCTTCTGGGTCCGGTCGCGGCATATCTCTTGTTCCGGGCGCGCGGGCCGGATCGGATCAAGGTTGCTGCGGCCGCTATGCTTCCGGCGCTGGCATGGATGGTGTTTTCGACAATCTATTATGGGTCGCCATTGCCCAACACAGCGTATGCCAAACTGGGCACGGGGTTTGGCGCAGAGCAGTTGATCCTGCGCGGGCTGGCGTACACGAAGGACTTTGTATTGCATGACCCGATCCTTGCGCTGGTAATCGGCAAGTCTGTCTTCGATGCCTTGCGTTTTCGAGACTGGGCAGAGGCGGCGTTGGGCGCCGGCATCGCCTGTTACATCGCCTACACCATAGTCATTGGCGGCGACTTTATGTCAGGACGGTTTTTTGCGGCGCCCGGCTTCCTTGCGCTTTGCCTGCTTGCGCGCAAACTCCCGCCGCGGTGGATGATGAAACGGGCCAGGATGATTGGTTTGATCGGAGTCGGGCTGCTGGGCGTGCTGCTTGTCATGAGAGTCATGGAGCAGCCGATAAGTGGCGACGTGGGAGACATTACGGATGAAAGGCGCTTCTATTATGCGGACAACGGACTGTTGCCGGTTGTCAGTGCATGGATCTCGACAGGCAAGGAGCCCATCCATCCCTGGGGACAGGAGTTCAAGCTCATGGGCCAGGGCGCCAAGACGCCGGTTGTTGTCGCGGCCCAGGTCATAGGCATGCGCGGTTATTATGGGGGCCGGATGGTGCACATTGTGGACGAACTGGCATTGGCTGATGCATTCCTGGCGCGGCTGCCCGCAATACCCGGTACCCGGGTTGGTCACTATCGCAGGCTGTTGCCGCGGGAATATCCGGAATCAGTGCTCAATGTCTTCCCTACAGTGAATAATGAACAACTGCGCCCCTTGTTGAACGATGTGATACTTGCAACACGCGCCCCTTTGTTTGCGCATGGCCGCTGGAGCGCTATCTGGCCGATTGAACTCAGGCTACTACAACTGGATTTATCGGGCCGATGTCAACGGGACAGAATAGGTTATATTGTTCGGGACGAAGAAAATTGAAACTTGAATTGCCATGGCTGCATTAATCACTTCTATATCCGGCTGGGGACGCTATCCGGTGCAGACTTGCAAACTGCAACGTCCGGAGCGCTATGCCGACTTGCGGCCAAATTTAGCCAGCCTGATCGCGCGCGGTCAGGGGCGCAGCTATGGCGATGCCGCGCTGAACGAGAATGGGGGCGTGCTGCTGACCGAGCGCGTGAATCGCCTGCTCGAATTCGATGTGGAGCAGGGCATCCTGCGCGCCGAGGCCGGGGCAACGCTGGCCGAGATTCTCGATGTGATCGTGCCCCAAGGCTGGTTCCTGCCGGTCACGCCGGGAACCAGGTTCGTTTCGCTCGGTGGTTGCGTGGCGGCGGATGTGCATGGCAAGAATCACCACCACGACGGATCTTTCGGCGCGCATGTCCTGGGCATCGAGCTGATCCTGGCCGACGGCAGCAGCACGCTGTGTTCGCCTTCCGAAAACGCCGAATTGTTCTGGGCAACGGTGGGCGGCATGGGCTTGACCGGCATCATCGGCGAAGTGGCGCTCAAGCTGATTCCGATCCAGAGCGCATATATGCAGGTGCGACACCATGCGGCCGCTGACTTCGAAAATCTATTCAGGTTGATGCAGGATGCAGCCCTTGACGATCGCTATACGGTTGCGTGGATAGACAGCATGGCCGGCGGTGCGCAATTCGGGCGCGGCATTGTCATGTGCGGGCATCATGCGGCGCCGGATGAACTGGCCGCGGATTGTGTCCAGCCATTCCAGGTTGAAGCGGCGCGCACGCGCTCGATCCCGTTCGACTTTCCGCCGTGGGCGCTGAATGCGCTGAGTATCGGTGCCTTCAACGCGCAATATTTCAGTCGCGAGGGCGGCAAGCGCGAGCCTTTCCTGAGCGGATACGATCGGTATTTCTATCCGCTGGACGGGATCGTCCAATGGAACCGCATGTACGGCAAGCGCGGCTTCGTGCAATACCAGTGCGTGATTCCGGAGTCGACATCGTTCGAGGGGATCCGCAAGTTGCTGCAAGAGCTGTCCGACAGCCGCCGCCCTTCCTTCCTCGCGGTGCTGAAACGACTGGGTGCGCAGGGCAGGGGGCTGTTGTCGTTTCCGATGGCGGGTTATACGCTGGCACTGGATTTGCCGATCCGCGATGATGGCTTGTTCCCGCTGCTGAACAAACTGGACGACATTGTGCTGCAACATGGCGGGCGCGTGTATTTGGCCAAGGATGCGAGGCTTGCCGCCGCATCGTTCAGGAATATGTACCCGAATTTCGCGGAATGGTTGCGAATCAAGAATTCGGTTGATCCGGAATGCATATTTAGTTCAAGTATGTCGCGTCGTCTGCAGATTGGGAAAGCTGTAGTTCGGCCCCCTCGCAAGCTCTCCCCCTTGCAGGGGGAGGGTTAGGGTGGGGGTAGAGAGATTGCATATCCACCGTCCTAACCGCATCCCAGTTGCCCCCTCGCTTCGCTCTCCCCCTCTGCAAGGGGGAAGGAGTGAAACCCGGCTGTTTTTGTTGCCCCTTTGCGACAAAGGATATGCCGCATGAAAAGATTTGTTGTAGTGACAAAAGACTGGTGGCTCGCGCTGACTCATTTTCTTCTTTCCCCTGCTTGCCGCATACCACCTCATTTTTGGACAGTTCTTCCCCACCAGAAACGGCACGCTGGGCGAGGACTATTCGCGCATTCTTCCGGATATGCTGGATGGCTATTTCTGGTTCCGGAGCAATGGCATATTTGAGCCGTTCTGGTTTACGCCGGCATTCTGTGGCGGCCAGCCGGCGCTGGGTGCGCCCGAATCGGGATTCTATTCAGTTGCACAGTTCCTGACTTTTTTCGCCGATCCGCTTACCAGTGTTTATGCCACGGTGCTGTTGTTCGCATCGCTCGGATTCTGGGGGTTCTACCTGCTGCTGCGCGCCTGCTTCGGTGCCAGCCAACAGGCGGCAGTACTGGGCGCGGCGCTGTTCATGTTCAACGGATTCTTCAGCCATCGCATGCTGGAGGGTCATTTTGCCTTTCATGCCGTGATGCTGCTTCCATGGATGGCCTGGTTGCTGCTGCGACCGGGCGCAAACAGCGTGCTTGCCATCCTGTTCAACGGTGCCGCAACCGGCTGTTTGCTGGCATATGGCACTTACTCCGGCATGATTCACCTGCTGCTTCCCTGCGCCCTTGCCGTGCTGGGAATCGCCGCCATGCACGGGCTCGCCGGCAGGGAAGCGCCGGGGTTCGTCTCGCGCTCGCTGGTTGCAGGTCTGGTGGCCGGGGGACTGTCGGCGGCCAAGATGATGGCGGCGCTGCTTTACCTCGGCAATTTTCCGCGCAGCAGTTATTCAATGCCCGGTTTCACCGGCATCTGGGGCGAATTGAAAATATTGTTCAGCACGCTGTTCCTCTCTCCGGTCGACATTGCAGAGCAGGTGCAGCCGCTGGTTGACAACGTTCAATGGCAACTGGGACGCCAGGAATGGGAATATGGCGTAACGCTTGTTCCGTTGGTGATCATCGTTGCCGGAACGGCGGTCATGCTCAGTCGCATCCGGAATCCCTGGCCGCGGTTCAGCCTGCGCGGATCGGCATGGCTTGTGCTGCTGGGACTGGTCCTGGTGGTGCCGCTGGCGCTGAATATTTATACGCCGGCCTGGAATGATTTCCTGAAACAGATTCCCGTGATCAAGTCGAGCATCTATATGATGCGCTGGTTCGTGGTATACGTTCCACTGGTGATCCTGTTGTCCGCGCTGCTGCTGGACCGGATTTCGCCGCTTGCCGGCGCGAGGTACGCGCTGCTCATGGCTGCGCTTGCGGCGCTGGTTTATTTCAATGCCGCCAAGGATCGCGAGTATTACCAGGATCAGCCCTACCGGCCGTACACCATCGTCAATGCGTGGAAGATCGCGAACGCCAGTTCCGCGCAGGCCCGCATCCAGAACATCAGCGCCTTCGTCAATGCCAACAACGAGATCGAGGCGCCAATCAACCGCAATGACATGATCGCCATGGGCGGGTCGCAACTCGCCTGCTATAACCCGATATTCGGTTACCGGCTGGAGGATTTTCCGCGCAAGTCACTGCATAACGGGCCCGTGTTTGCCAAGCAGGATGGCGTGCTGAACATCAAGAATCCCGCTTGCTACACTTATCCCGAGCAAAACAATTGCAGGCCCGGCGACCATTTCACGGTTGACCAGCTTGACGCGGCGCAGGCATTCGCCAGCTACAAGCCCTTCCCGTTCAACTTTTCGCCCGGGCAAAAGATTGCCAACCTGGTGACGCTGGTGACTCTGGCTTTGCTTTTGGCACTGCTTGCTGTGGGATTGAAAAACAAGTTCTGGCGCACTCGACGATGAACAATCGCCGAAAGTTTCAGGCGTTGAATAATTTCGTGAGGGTCAATTTCTCGTCCCCTCCCCCTTGCAAGGGGGAAGGAGCGAAAACCAGCTGCCTTTCTTGGCGCACGGTTTAATCTGTAACTTTGACGTGCTCGCACAATAAGCTCCCGGCGTAGCCGGGAGGAAATAACTGGATAATGTCAATAAAATGAATCTGCATCCCGCATATATCCGCATCCGTCAACTTGCGCCGTGGGCGCTGATAATCGTCAGCGCCGCAGTGGGCACGGCCGCGTACCTGCAGGCGCTGAATTTCCCGTTCATCATCGACGACCCCGTTTACATCACGCAGAACCATAGACTGGCGACGTTGCCGCCGGCGGAGGTGTGGCGGGTGTTTGCCGAGCCTTTCAACTCCGCATTCGAGTTCCTGCCGCTGCGCGATCTATCCTACTGGATCGACATGGTCCTGTTTGGCCAGGACCCTGCCGGATACCGGCTGCACAATATCCTGCTCTATCTGCTGTGCCTGCCCTTCGTCTATGGCGCGACGCTGGGTTTGTGGCGGTACTTTCGCCCGGCGGAGGCTGCGAGCGCTCCCTGGGCGGCCGCCGTGGTCACCGCATTGTTTGCGGTGCATCCGGCACTGGTCGAGTCCGTGGTCTGGATCAGCGGGCGAAAATACGTGCTTCCCGACCTGTTTTCGATGCTGGCGTTGTGGTTCGCCGTCAGCGCAAAGCGGGAGCAGGGGCTCTCTGCGCCGGTCGCAGCCGCAGCCTTGCTGGCATTCGTCGCGGTGATGCTGTCGAAGTCATCCTATGTCGGTGTAGCGCTGATCATCGCCATCATCTGGTTACTGTTCTGGCTCGACATCCCGGCGCAACACCGGCGCCGTGTGCAGTTGCTGTGGCCGGCCACGGTGCTGCTGCTGGGTGCGATCCTGATCAAGCTGTTCATCTCCTTCAACAAGGGTTACGACAGTATTCCGTTCTATTTCGGGACCGAGGCGATCAGCCGCTCGCTCGGTATTCTGGGTTGGCTGGCGCGGCTGGCCATCAGTCCGGAACATCGCCATTTCTTTTACCCGGTGTTCGAGGACGGGAGCCTGCCGCTCATGGTCGCGCTGGGTGGCATCGTGCTCGCCGGTGCTGCTGCGGGCGCGCTGATGCTGTTCCGCAAGCGGTCGCTGGCGGGATTCGCGCTGGTCACTTTCCTGCTGTTGTGCATGCCGTACATGCAGCTGATGCCGCACAAGCTGCCCTCGCTGGTTTCCGACCGCTATCTGGCGCTCGCGGTGTGGCCCGCCATGTTGCTGCTGGTTGCGCTGGTGTGGCGATTGCAGGCGGTGCCGCGAACGCTCGTGTTGCTCGCGCTGGCGATCCCCATGTGCGTCCAGACCGTGGAAAGGTCCCGCGACTGGCGCAGCGCCGAAGCGATCATCGATCCGGACCTGCGGGCGTTTCCGGGATACTACATGCCGGCCTTGTACAAGGTCGCGACTGTGCAGTTGCCGCAAGGTTTGTACCGCGAAGCAAACGAGACCGCCCGCAGCATTTCGGATCCGCAATTCCGGGACATCACGTTGAAGCTGGCCAAGGCTGATTATGCCGTGCATCAAGGCGCCGCCGCCACGGGTGATCCCCAGGAGGCCATGAACCTGCTCATCGAACTGAGTCGTGACCTGATGCAGCCGCCCGAACAGGCCAGGTGGAACTCGCCGATAAACCTGTTCTGGGGAAAGGGACTGGATATACTTGCGCTCGATTGGGATATTCTGGCGGGACAGTTTCCTGATAATGTTGCGGTGCACTACAACGCCGCGCTATACCGGCTGAGTGCATACCGCTACCAGAACACCGTGGCGTATCTGCGTTTCGTGACGGAGTCGCAGCGCCTGCCCGAATCGGCGCGCGGGGCAGCATTCAGGTTCCTGGGCGTTGCCCTGCTGCACAGCGGAAAGGCAGCGGAAGCCGAAGCGCCGTTATACGAAGCGTTGAACCAGTCGCCGCCGGACCTGAAAGCCTATTGCGTGCTTGCCGACGTGTACCGGCAGACGAACCGGCCTGGCCAGGCCGCCCGCGCCGAGGCCCAGTGCCGTAGACTTGCGCCGGATGGTGGAATCGGTGGGTGATCCCGTTGAATCATCGGGCCCTTGCCGACGATACAATTGATCATTACATGATTTGTCGGATAAATCTCCGGCAATGCCGAGGGTCTTGATAGTTTGATTTGTGGGGCGGTCAGTTGACGCGCGCAATCTGCGTTTGGCAATGTGTTGCCTCCCCCTTGCACCCGCAGGGGGCAGGCCGTGGTTGTACCGCAAGGGTAGGCAAATCTGTTACCAGCCAGAGGCTGGACAGAATTTGCACCAAGGCCGCTGAAGCGGCAACAACCACGCTCCATGGGGAGGCTGAGGGTGGGGGTAGAGACTCTGCATTGCCACCGTCCTACCCCCATCCCACCCTTCGCCCTTAACGCGGGAAGCAGCTAAAACCAGCTGCCATCGGCGACTTACGGGAATATCGGCGCCGCTTGGGGCTCACTATATAAGCGCTGGCTTTGCAGGGGATTTGATTGGCATGAAGAGAGATTGATGCGACAACTTAATGAATTCAAAAATGACGCGGGCAAGGCAGCATGAGTGAATCCGTGCTGATCCTCGGCGCCACCTCCGCCATTGCGCGCGCCACTGCCGCCGCCTTTGCCGCACGCGGCGACGCGCTTTACCTGGCCTCGCGCGACCAGGATGAATTGCGGCGCATTGCGGCGGACCTGCATTTGCGCTACGGCGTTACAGTGCATCACGGTTTGTTCGATGCGGAAACAACCGATACGCACGAAGTGTTCTTCCAGTCCGTGCTGACAACCATGCCGGACCTTTCCGGCGTGGTGCTGGCTTTCGGCTATCTCGGCGACCAGCAGGCGGCACGCGACTTCAGTGTCGGTGAAAAAGTCATCGCCCGCAATTTCACCGGCGCGGCATCAATACTCAGCCTCTGCGCCAACTATTTTGAGCCGCTGAAGCGCGGTTTCATCATCGGCATTTCCTCGGTGGCGGGTGACCGCGGCAGGCAGAGCAATTATGTGTATGGTGCGGCGAAAGGCGCGCTCAGCCTGTTCCTGCAGGGGCTGCGCAACCGCTTGTACTCCAGCGGCGTGCGCGTGATCACGATCAAGCCGGGTTTCGTCGATACCGCGATGACCTATGGCCTGCCCGGATTGTTCCTGGTGGCTTCTCCGCAAGATGTCGGCGCGCGCATCGTTGCCGCACTGGGCAAGTCGGCGGACGTGGTCTACTTGCCCTGGTTCTGGCGCTACATCATGCTGATCATCAGGCACATCCCGGAACCGATCTTCAAGCGGATGAAATTGTGAGCGCGGGGCCGGCCGACAAGCCGATCGTGGCGGCATTCGACTTCGATGGCACGCTGACGCGGCGCGATACCCTGTTGCCGTTCCTGCTGCACACGCTTGGCGCGGCGGCGGTGGCGCGCCACGCAGTGCTCCTGGCACCGACGCTGGTGGGCTACGGCCTGGGACTGATCCGCAATGACGTCGCCAAGGAACGCGTGCTTTCCCGGTGCCTGACCGGGATGGAGATGGACTGGCTGCGACAGCAGGGTGAGCAATTCGCCGCAGGGGTATTGCCTGGCTTGCTGCGCCACGAGGCAATGCAGCGCCTGCAATGGCACCATCGGCAGCGGCACCGCTGCGTGGTGATCAGTGCGTCGCTGGACTTGTATGTGCAACCCTGGGCGCGCGAGGCGGGATTCGATGATGTGATCGCGACCCGCCTGGAGACAACGGAAGGCGGGCGCTTCAGCGGCAGGTTTTCCGGGGGCAATTGTTTTGGCGCGGAAAAGGTGCGGCGGCTGGAAGCGTTGCTCGGCGCCAAGGATGGCTATACCTTGTACGCCTACGGCGACAGCCGCGGCGACAGGGAGTTGCTGGCACTGGCAGATCATGCCTTCTTTCGGACGATGCCGGCGGGAGAACCCGTGACATGAGTCCGCTGCCAGCATGAGCGGATCATCGATCGCCGCCCGCGTCCGCCCGTTTGCGCCCCTGATATTTGTATTGTGCAGTATGGCCGTGGCATGCGGCGCTTACCTGCAGGCGCTCGATTTCCCGCTGGTGTCCGATGACAACTACTACATTTCCGGCAACGCGAAACTGATCGGGTTGCCGTTCGCGGATTTGTGGCGGTTGCTGGTCGAGCCCTACAACCCGTACGAGTTTCTGCCGCTGCGCGATCTTTCGTACTGGCTGGACATTGCGCTGTTCGGCGTTTCGCCGGCGGCATTGCGCCTGGATAATCTGCTGCTGTATGGCATTTGCTGTTTGCTGGTGTATGCCGTCACCTTGAGCCTGTGGCGCTATTTTAAACCCGAGTCCGGGACAGACGCCGCATGGGCGGCTGCCGCAGTTGCGGGTTTGTTTGCGCTGCATCCCGCGCATGTTGAAGCCGTGGTCTGGATCAGCGGCCGCAAGGACCTGTTATCCGGCTTGTTCTCGCTGCTGGCGCTCTGGTTTGCCGTGCGTGCCAGGCGCGGGCACGGCTTCGCGCCGGGCTATGCGATCGCGGCGATGGTTGCCTTGCTGGCAGCCATGCTGGGCAAGGCAACCTCGGTCGTGGTGGCGCCGGTTATCGCATTGCTGTGGATCGTTTTCTGGCTCGATGTTCCGGTCTCCGCGCGACGCCGATCGGCGTTGCTGTGGCCGCTCGCGGCCGTCCTGCTGGCCGCTGCGATTGCCCCGATCTTCGTGGGACATAGCACGGTCAGCCTGCCGGCCTATTTTGGGATTGAAGCCTATACGCGCGCGCTGGCGATCCTGGGCTGGATCGCACGTCTCGCCGTCAGTCCCATGGGCCGCCATTACATGTATCCGGTGTTCGAGGATGCATGGTTCTGGGCAATGGCGGCAATCGGTTTGGCGGTGGTGCTGGGCGGGATCACGGGCATGGTGCTGCTGTTGAGAAAGCGCTCCTTTGCCGGATTCGCGGCAATGGCGTTTGCGATGCTGAGCATCCCTTACACCCAGTTTGCTCCCTATATCACGCATTCACTGGTGACGGATCGTTTCCTGTTTCTGGCGGTGTGGCCCTTCCTGATGTTGCTGGTCGGCCTGTTATGGCGCTTGAGTGTCATCCCGCGTGCGCTGATTTTGGGGATTGTCATGTTGCCGTGGGTCTTCCAGACGGTGGAAAGGCCGCGCGACTGGAGAAATTCCGAGTCGCTGATGGAGGTCGAGGTGCAAGCCTATCCGGGGTATTACGCACCGCTATTCAAGAAAATCGAGCGGCGTCTGTCTCAAGGTCGATATGTCGAGGCGCGTGCAATGGCGCAACAGGTCGCCGACCCGGAAATCCGCAACATCATCGGGCAACTGGTTGAAGGCGCCCAAGCCGTCGCGGTCGACGCCGTGCAATCGGGCGATCCGCGCAATGCGATGGCCAGACTGCGAGCACTGGAGCCGTTGCTGAGACAACCGCTGCCGCAGGCCCGATGGAACACGCCGCTGTTTTCCTTCTGGCTCAGCGGCAAGGATTTGCTGAGGCTGGAGTGGAAGACGCTGGCTGCGAATTTTCCCGGTGATGAGTCGGTTGCGGGCGAGGCCGGGAAGCATTTGGGAGCCGGATATTGAGGTGTACAGAATTCGATTAGGAAAACCCCCGGCTATGCCCGGGGACTCTTCCTCGCTCTGCGCCATATCTAATCGCACCACGAGGTACCACGCTTCCACCCCCATCCTCACCTTCCCCCTTACAGGGGGAAGGAACTGGGTGCCGTTTTGGGCGGGTCTCGGTTCTATTCGCGCCTTTGACGGGCTCACCCTGTTCAAATGCACTGGATGCCGGCCTGCGCCGGAATGACGGCAGGCGTGTCGCGAATTATGCAGCGATCAATTGATTTGCCGAAATTTCTTCCCGAATAAAAAAGGCCCGTATGAAACGGGCCTTTCAGTCCCAGCCTTGGCGAGGTTTACAACTTCCAGCCGAAAGCCACGCCGAGTGAATCCTGATGCATCTTCAGGTTGAACCCGGTGGTCGGGCCCGCACCGGTAACCGAGTGTTCGAATGCATGCATGTAGGCCACAGTCAGCTCGGAATTGCTGGGCAATGGCCAGGTTGCTCCAAGCGTCACGTGATCCTGGATGACTCCGGGGGCAATCACGTTGAAGTAGGTTTCGGTCGACGGGATCGGCTGGCGACCGTTGCTGTAACCAGCGCGCACCACCACGCCATTGTCATACTGGTGGCTCAGGCCAAGCTTGATCACGGTCATATTGCGCCAGCCAAAACCGGGGCCATCGTTGAATCCCAGAGGCAGCTGCACGTTGCCGGTATTGTTGATGGACTTGATCTCGCCATACATCGTCTGTTGCACATCGGCGGCCAGCGTGGTCATGTCGGTGACCTTGACCGCAATGCCCACGCCAAAGCTGGAAGGAATGTCGAATCCGCCCTGATCGGCAAACAAGCCGGCATATTTGCTGAACTTGGCCATCTTGGTCTTGGATTGATACGTTGCGCCCAGGGTCACGGTAGGCGTGACCTGCCCGGTCCAGCCGATGCGCAGGCCCCAGCCGGTCGAAGAATCGTAGCCATTGTTGGTTACATTGGCAGGATCGGAAGAATAGTTGGCGTTGGCAAAATTCTGCAGGCCTTCCGCCTTGAATCTCTGATAGGCAAGGTTGAGCGAGACGCCTACTGCATTGTCAGCGTTGACCTTCACCGCATAGGTCGGTGAAATGAACAATTGCGAAAAGTCGACACCCAGATCGCCCTGGCCAAACAACTGGCCACCGGTGCGCGCATTCAGGTCGGTGTATTTGGTGTTCATTCCGCCGTTGCCATAAATCGAGATGCCGAAAGTGGAATTTGCGTCCAGCGACATGTTATAGCCAAATTCCGGAATAAAGAAACTGCTGTCGCCGTTGCCGTCATAGGATCCGGCTGCCGGGCCCAGGGCAGAGGTAAGCTCGGTGTTTCTTACCGGCTTGAACCAGTCCACGCCAATGTCCACCCGGTCGCCGACCAGCGCCATGCCGGCAGGATTGGTGGCGGCGGCAAGGGAATCTTGCGGCAAGGCAATGCCGACGCCGGCCATGCCCTTGGCCTTCATGCCATATCCATGCGCAAAATATCCGTTGGTGGCATGCGCCAGAGGTGATGCCAGACCCGTTGCCAGCATGAGCGATACGAGTAATTTGAATTTCTGCTTCTTCATGGGTTCCTCCGATCTAATAGTTATAAGGGCTGCAGCGGTCAAACAAGAAGATTGATGTCGGTATCGCCGGCGAACTCCATGAACGTCGCGGCGCCGCCGAACTCGATGTTGTCAATGAAGTCGCTCTTCTCGAAATCGAACAGGTCCACCGTCATCTGGCAAGCAATGAATTTTACATCGGCTTCCAGGCACAGCGAACGCAGTTCTTCGATGGACGCCACGCCCTTTTTCTTGATCTTGTCCTTCATCATCATGGTCGCCATGCTCTCCATGCCCGGCAGCATCTGCACGAACACCGGCATCGGCACCGGCATCGGCATCGCCGGATTGGCCAGCGGGCTGATCTTGACGTCGGACAGATCCTTCCGCAGCAATGTCAGGCCGTAGAAGGTGAAGAATACCTGGACTTCATAACCCAGCGCAGCAGCGGTCGAAGCCAGTATGAACGGCGGGTAGGCCATGTCCAGCGTCCCCTTGGTGGCAATGATTGCCATTTTTTTCATGGTCGTTCCTTTACCCGTTGGGTTGGATTATTTCTTCTTCATCAGGAAAATGTATTCCCCTTTTTCCTCGGTCGAGGAGAGGAGCTCGTTTCCGGTCTGATTGGCGAAAGCCTGCATGTCTTTCACCGAACCGGCGTCGGTGGAGATCACTTTCAACACTTGTCCGGAGGTCATGTCAGCCAGCGATTTCTTGGTTTTCAGGATCGGCAGCGGGCAATTCAGGCCGCGTGCATCGAGTTCTTTGTCAGCGTTCATTTTAGGTCTCCGAAATGTTTGTTTTGTCTTGCCGTTACGCTTTGCAGCACTATGCTATTAAGTAAAAATAAGGCTCTCAAGTCTATAACCCACATGGGGGGGAGGGTATACCCATTCTGGGTTATGCGCCTGTCGAACTGGTTCAACTTATAGCCCCGTTACCGGTGAAACGCGAGCGAGCAGAGACTCGATAGCGATCCTGTCGGTACTATAGATATTGTCCTTGCCAATGGCTTTGGTCAACCCGGTGCGATCCATGACTTCCAGCACCTGCATCTTGAGCCCGCTGAATGCCAGCGTGATGCCGCTGTCATGCAGATGCTTGGACAGGCTGTAGATGATCTCGATGCCGGACCCGTCGATTGCATTGATGCCGCTGCCGGCGATCAGGATGAATTTCGCGTTCGGCTTGCGCTGTATCAGCTTCAGTACCTCATCCTCGAAATAGGCAACGTTGAAGAACAGCAGCGACGAATCGAAACGCAGCGCGCCGATCTCTGGCGGCAACACTTGCAGGTTATAGCGTGCCGCCTCGCGCAGGGTGCCGTCCGGGTGCAGCCCCAGCAATACGACGATCCTCGGCCGCATGCGCCGGTAAAAGAACAGGGTCAGCGACAACAGGATGCCGGTGAGGATGCCGTTCTGGATGTTGGGGGCGAACATCAGCGTGGCAAAGAAGGTGGCGATGGCGGCGATGCCGTCCTCCTTGCTCGCCTGCCACGCGTGCTGCATGCTCTTGAAGTTGAGCAGGTTCGCCACCGCCATCATGATCATCGCGGCCAGTACAGGTTTCGGCAGGTGATAAAGCGAATCGGTCAGGAACAGCAGCGTGATCAGCACGAAGCTGGCGCTGACGATCGACGACAGCCCGGTACTGGCATGCGAGGCGAGGTTCAGGGCCGAGCGCGAGAACGAACCGCTGACCGGCATCGACTGGCAGAAGGCGGCGGCGACCTTCGCCAGCCCCTGTCCGATCAGCTCCTGGTTCTCGTCCCAGCGGGTTCGCGTCTTCATCGCGATCACCTTGCAGCTCGACATCGCCTCGACGAAGCTGATCAGCGACAGCACGAATGCCGCCGGCAGCATGTCGCGGATCGCCGCCCAGTCGAAGGAGGGGACGGTCAGGCTGGGCAAGCCTTTGGGAATCTCGCCGACCACGCGGCCGCCGTGCTCAGCGAATCCGGTCATGTAACTGACCCAGGTCAGGAAGGCCACGGTGATCAGCACGCCCGGAAGTTTGGGCAGCACTTTCTTGAAGAAATACAGCAGCGCGAACGCGCCGAGGCCAAAGATCAGCGACTCTTCGTGGATCAAATCGATATTCATCAACACATTCCAGGTATCCACCAGCAGGTGCTTGCTCTGCTTGATCGAGATGCCGAGAAAGGCCGGGACCTGTGAGGTGGCGATGATCAGCGCGGCGGCATTGATGAAGCCCATCAGCACCGGATGCGACAGGAAATTGAGCAGCACGCCCATGCGCGCCAGTCCGAAGCCGATCTGGATCAACCCCGACAGCAGCGCGAGCAGGATCGCGTAGGAATAGAACTGCTCCGACCCCAGTGCGGCCAGCGGCGCAATGCTTGCCGCGGTGAGCAATGAGGTCATCGCCACCGGACCGGTGGACAGGATCGCCGACGAGCCGAACAGCACGCCGATGATGGTCGGGATGAACGCTGCATACAGCCCGTAGTAGGGCGGCACGCCGGCCAGCTGCGCATAGGCCAGCGCCTGCGGGATCGCCACCAGCGACACCGTGATCCCGGCCAGGATGTCCGCCCTGACGGTCTGCGCAGTGAAGCGCCATGCAAGGAAAGGGAATAAGCGGGCAAGGCGAGCCATGCCGGAGGGTTTGGTGTCGTCCTGCCCGGTTTCGCTCACTGGAGTCCTATCATTTTGAACTCGGCAGAATGTACCGGCTCCTTCCCCCTTTAAGGGGCTGCGGAAGGGTGGCGGCGAAGCCGCAGGGCACCCACCGGCGTACCCCTTGCGGGTAAAAGGATAGGATGGGGGTAGGACGGTGGAAATTCCACAGACGGTGGCAATGCAAAATCTCTACCCCCACCCCAGCCCTCCCCCTGCAAGGGGGAGGGGATGTCAAGGCCAAACTCGATTGCATTAAGTTGTCTTGTGTGGTTTCTCTTACGAGGGTCATTAATTTTATTATGGGGGATTGCGATATCCACTTCCTTCCCCCTTTAAGGGGGAAGGCTAGGATGGGGGTAGGACGGTTGCTATGCCAATGACTGCGGGAATGTTGACTCTCTACCCCCACCCCAGCCCTCCCCCTGCAAGGGGGAGGGAACTTTTGGGCTAACGGAATATTCAGGGATGATATGTGGGTCAGGCTCGATGGCATGAGGTCCTCTTGTGCGATTTTGTTCACATGCAGCCCATCGCCGTTACTTCGGCAAGCAACAACCACTTCCTTCCCCCTTTAAGGGGGAAGGCTAGGATGGGGGTAGGACGGTTGCTATGCCAATGACGGTGGGAATGCAAACTCTCTACCCCCACCCCAGCCCTCCCCCTGCAAGGGGGAGGGGGTATTTTGGCTAACTGACCTATTGTGGATCTCACGCCCGCATCAGGCTTCATGAAATCCCCTGATAATAGATATTCTGCGGATGATTGGCCTGGGCGAAAAAAAACCAGCGTTCGGCCAGTAGACCAATATATTGCAGAACGAAAGCCATACCCAGAATACCCGCCGCCGGCTGCGACAATGCCACGATAAGAAGCAGTGACGGTGCCCCGAAGGCAAGCAACAAGAACGACGGCTTGAGGGCGCGCATGAACTCGGCACTCTTGCCGTGGAAGAATTCGCGCGTATTGAACGACCCGCCCATCGCGCCTTGCGATTTTTGCACGATATGCGGATGCTTGATGCCGATGGCAGTCTGAATTGTCGAGGTGGGTCGCAGGCGCGCGTTGCGTACAGCGAGGCACTGCGGCTGATCAAGCCGAGCACTGTGATGATCAGCGCCCAGCCGGCGAAGAATCTTGCCTGCGACGGCGCAGCCAGTGCGGCATAGAACGCGGCCAGCGTGAAACCGGATGCGCCGCCGAGCAGGATGTAATTGATCACCGTCAGCGGCGAATGCCATTCGCGCAGGAAGCGCAGGCAGGCATAGATCATCGCGGTGCAGATGAACAGCGCGAAGGCCAGACACGGTTCCGACGTCGCCGAGGATGATGGTCAGGTCGATCGCCAGGCCGCTGGGCAGCGTGATCAGCACCGGCTTCCAGTTCATGAGATGCGTGACGCCATACAGGAACACGACGCCCATGAAAGCGGGCAGGGCGATCACCTCGCGCGACAGCCACGACGTGCGCCACATCGCCGCAGTGCGCCAGGCGCGCTCGGGATGGCCGAGATGGAAGAACGAAGCGGCCAGTCCGGCGACCAACAGCAGCAATGCCA
The DNA here is from genome assembly GCA_963782385.1 of uncultured beta proteobacterium. GTDB lineage: Bacteria > Pseudomonadota > Gammaproteobacteria > Burkholderiales > Gallionellaceae > CAVXFS01. The sequence goes on along the minus strand of CAWAJO010000003.1, from coordinate 94,732 downwards.
GCAGGCTGCCGTAGCCGTAGAACGCATCATCCTGTTTAGGCAACAAGTCGAACAGTGCATAGGACTGCTGCGTAAACAGCGCGAGGAACAACCCCTGGCCGGCGCCGATCAGGGTAGTCAAGAAAATAACGGAGAATGCGGGCTTCATTTGTGCAGCCTCAATGAATCCGGGTCCCTTCCCCCTTTAAGGGGGAGAGCGAAGCGAGGGGGCAATAGGATGGGGGTAGGACGGTGGAGTATCTCAGGATAGTCGAATAGTCGAAGTCTCTACCCCCACCCTAGCCCTCCCCCTGCAAGGGGGAGGGGACTCGTAGTGTTCGCTGCCAAATATAATATCTACCACGTCGTCACATCATCCAGTGTCGGATCCGATTTCTTCGGCTTCGGCAGCTTGCCATCCACCTTGAGCGGATTATCGGCACGTTCGAGCTCGTCGTGGTGGATCTTGATCGCGGTCTTGCGACGGGGCAAATAATGGTTGGCCGGATGCGTCCCCCATTCCGGCATCAGCGCATAGCCGCCGCTCTCGCGTATCGCGATCGACACTTCCGATTCCGGATCGTGCACGTCGCCGAACAGCCGCGCGCTGGTCGGGCAGGCCTTGACGCAGGACGGCTTGCGGTCGCGCTCGTCCAGCGTCTTGTCGTAGATGCGATCCACGCACAGCGTGCATTTCTTCATCACCTTCTGCTTCTCGTCAACCTCGCGCGCGCCATACGGGCAGGCCCACGAGCAATACTTGCAGCCGATGCACTTGTCGTAATCCACCAGCACGATGCCGTCTTCCTTGCGCTTGTAGGAAGCGCCGGTCGGGCACACCGGCACGCAGGGCGGGTCTTCGCAATGCAGGCAGGACTTGGGGAAATGCACGGTCTCGGTGTTGGGGAACTGGCCGACCTCGAAAGTCTGCACGCGATTGAAGAACGTCCCGGTCGGATCGGCGTCATAAGGCCGATCATCGAACAACGGCCCGGCGCTGCCCGAAGTGTTCCACTCCTTGCAGCTGGTCACGCAGGCATGGCAGCCGACGCAGACGTTGAGGTCGATGACTAGAGCTAATTGAGTCATCTACGCATCCTCGCGCAATGGGTTGTCTCCTTCCCCCTGGCAGGGGGAAGGCTGGGATGGGGGTTGAGATTCGGTATACCCGCCGTCCTGTGGCTTGTCCATCGTCCTACCCCCATCCTATCCTTCCCCCTTAAAGGGGGAAGGAACGCGACTCCCTCCCCCTTGCAGGGGGAGGGCTGGGGTGGGGGTAGAACCTTCGAATTATCACCAGTGGTATGCACAGTCTCTACCCCCATCCTAACCTTCCCCCTGCAAGGGGGAAGGGACCATGTCCGCAGCCTTCGCGGGGGATGATTGGGATGATGGCTGAAGCGCTGACAAATAATTCCAGATCACAAGCTTCACTCCCTCAATGTTTTCCATCACTTCATTGTTCCAGAACCGCATCACTCGAAACCTCTTCGTTTCCAACCACTGCGTTCTGACAGCATCGCTATCGGAGCGCTCCATATGCTGCCCACCGTCAATTTCCAATATCAGTCTCGCTTCCAAACTAACAAAATCCGCTATGTACTTTCCGAACGGATGCTGCCGGCGGAATTTGTATCCTTCAAACTGCGTCATGCGCAAATGCCGCCAGAGTAGCTTTTCGGCATCGGTCATTTCATGACGCAGATGACGGGCATTCTGTTTTGTTGCTGCCTTCATCCGTGTCGAGTGACTCATAGTCTCTACCCCCATCCCTTACCCTCCTTCCTCCCCCTGCAAGGGGGAAGGAGCTAAACCCCGTCAGCTTCACACGGGAGAGGAGTAATTTCACCTCCCCACAAGATGAGGAAGGAGACTAGTCCCCAACCTTCAATGGGAGGAAGGATGTTAGTTCCTTCCCCCTTGCAGGGGGAAGGCTGGGATGGGGGTAGAGACTTCGCATCACCCACTAACCCTGAATACCTCCTATCAAGCACAACTATCCAACCCCAATCATTTCTTCCCCGCAAAAAACGCCAACCACTCCGGCCTTTTGCTCATCCCCGGCACCGGCTGATAAACCTCGAATTGCGGCGAAGTCTGCTTGGGCTCTTCCGCCCCAGCCTTGTAGATCCGCACCCGCACGTCATACCAGGCCGCCTGCCCAGTCACCGGATCGGAGTTGGAGATGCGTTTACCCCTCTCCCCGAACCCCTCTCTCCCTTGGGGCGAGGGGAGTTCTTCGGAAATAATATGGTTCAGCAAAAACCCCTTCTGCGATTCATTCGCCTGCGGCGTCAAATTCCACGCCCCGGCCGCCTTGCCGATCGCATTCCAGGTCCAAACCGTCCCCGGTTCCACCGCCTCCGAATACCGCGCCATGCACCGCACCTTGCCCCACTGCGACTCCACCCAAACCCAGTCATCATCCGCGATCCCCGCCGCCTTCGCCGTCAGCGGATTCACATGCAGATAATTGTGCGCATGGATCTGCCGCAGCCACGCATTCTGCGAATCCCACGAGTGGTACATCGCCATCGGCCGCTGCGTCACCGCCGCCAACGGGTACTTGAACTTGTCGCTGGTCTGCACTTCCAGCGGTTCATAGAAGAACGGCAGCGGATCAAAATAAGTCTCGATCCTTTTCGCCAGGTTCGCCGGCGGTTTGCGCGTGATCCCGCGCCCCTGCGCCGCCAGCCGAAACTTCTGCAGCACCTCGGAATACACATGGATCAATATCGGCTCCGGTAGCGCGTGATATGGTTGCGCTGCGACCATTCCAGGTAGCCCTTGTTCCAGTTGCGCATGTACTGGTAGGAGCGCGGCAATCTGTAGTGGTACATGCAGTTGTTCTTCGCATACATCTCCCACTGCTTCGGATTCGGTTCGCCGTGCAGGAATTTCTCGCCGCCCTTGCCGCGCCAGCCGGCGAGGAAGCCGATGCCGGAGTTGGGCGCAGTCTCGTAATTGACGATGAAGTCCGGATAGTCGCGAAACTTGCGCACGCCGTCCTTGGTCACGAACGCCGGCAGCTTCAACCGCGTCCCCAGCTCGATCAACACCTCCTGGAACGGCTTGCACTCGCCCGTAGGCGGCATGATCGGGATGCGCACCGCATCCACCGGCCCGTCGAATTCCGAGATCGGCCGATCCAGCATCGACATCACGTCGTGCCGCTCAAGATAAGTCGTGTCCGGCAGGATCAGGTCCGCGAACGCCGTCATCTCCGAATGGAACGCATCGCACACCACGATGAAGGGGATCTTGTATTCGCCATCCTCCTTCTTGTCGTTGAGCATGTTGCGCACTTCGGCCGTGTTCATGGTCGAGTTCCACGACATGTTGGCCATGAAGATCAGCAGCGTGTCGATCGGAGTAGGGGTCGCCGCGCCAGGCGTTGGTGATGACGTTGTGCATCAGGCCGTGCACCGACAGCGGATGTTCCCACGAGAACGCCTTGTCGATGCGCACCGGGCTGCCGTCGTCGTTGACGAACAGGTCGTCCGGGTCGGACGGCCAGCCCAGCGGCATGCCGTCGAGCGGGGTGTCGGGCTTGACCGCGCGCGGGTCGTTCGGCGTGCGCGCGCAGGGCGGGATCGGGCGCGGGAACGGCGCCTTGTGGCGGAAGCCGCCGGGGCGGTCGATGGTGCCGAGCAGCGTCATCAGGATCGACAGCGCGCGTATCGTGTGGAAGCCGTTGGAGTGCGCCGCCAGTCCGCGCATCGCGTGGAACGCCACCGGGTTGCCGGTGACGGTCTCGTGTTCCTTGCCCCAGGAATCGGTCCAGGCGATCGGCAATTCGATCTTCTGGTCGCGCGCGGTGATGCCCATCTCGTGCGCGAGGCGGCGGATGTCGTCGGCCGGGATGCCGGTGATCTGGGCAGCCCATTCCGGCGTGTAGTCCTGCACGCGCTCGTGCAGCAACTGGAACGCGGGCTTGACCGGCGTGCCGTCGGGCAGTTTGTATTCGCCGAACAGGCGCGGATCGGCGCCTTCGCTGTGGGTGATCACCGCCTTGTTGGTATTGCGGTCCCACCACAGCTTGTTCTGCGGGTCGTAGCAGGCTTCCTCTTCCGGCACCTCGGTGCGCACGAACATGCCGAACTCGTCATGCTCGTCGTCGAGGTTCACCAGCTGGCCGGAGTTGGTGTAGCGCACCAGGAATTCGCGGTCATACAATCCCAGCGCGATCAGCTCGTGGATCAGCGCCAGCAGCAGCGCGCCATCGGTGCCGGGGCGGATCGGCACCCACTCGTCGGCGATGGCCGAATAGCCGGTGCGCACCGGGTTGATCGAAATGAAGCGGCCGCCCTCGCGCTTGAATTTCGAGATCGCGACCTTCAGCGGATTGGAATGGTGGTCTTCCGCCGTGCCGATCATCACGAACAGCTTCGCGCGCTCCAGGTCCGGCCCGCCGAATTCCCAGAACGAACCGCCGATGGTGTAGATCATCCCGGCCGCCATGTTCACCGAGCAGAAGCCGCCGTGCGCCGCATAGTTGGGCGTGCCGAACTGGCGCGCGAACATCCCGGTCAGCGCCTGCATCTGGTCGCGCCCGGTGAACAGCGCGAACTTCTTCGGATCGGTGGCGCGTATCTTCCCCAGCCGCTCGGCCAGCAGCGAAAACGTCTCTTCCCAGCTGATCTCCTCGAAATCCCCCGCGCCGCGCTCGGTGCCCGGCTTGCGCCGCAACGGCTTGGTCAGCCGCGCCGGCGAATACTGCTTCATGATGCCGGAGGAACCCTTGGCGCAGATCACGCCGCCGTTCAGCGGATGATCGGGATTGCCGTCGATATAGCGGATCTCGCCATTGCGCAGATGCACGCGGATGCCGCACCGGCACGCGCACATGTAGCAGGTGGTGGTGCGCGTCTCGGTCGTCGCATCGGAGATCGGCGGGGCCAGCGGGTCATGGATAGGGATGGAAGCCATGCGATACAAATAGTTTGGTCAGGGTATGAAGTATGCGTAAAGGCCACTTTACCATCCATAGCCGAGATGAGGGGGGAGGTTATAGCCCATAAGGGGGATGGTAAGGGGGAGGGTGGGGTGACGGGGTTTGGTGCGTTTAGATGTTTGGAACACTGATATATAGTTTTCACATTGATGCGAGTCCAGCGTGGCCGTACGGTCATGCAAGAATCCTTTGATAATCTCTGCCGAGAGATTCCGTAACACCACGTTCCACCCAAACTTGCGCGCTCGATACATGGGCATGCGCATATGCCCAACGGGCAACCCCCAGGCTAGTTATTTCATCACTGATAACTGACGAGCTTGAAAATCCGGAAAGCTCTTTCCTAAAGAATTCATTACGCTCTCGCCAATGTGCGAGGTGCTTGCATGCTGCAAGGAGGTCTCGCTTGTCACCATTGCAGCCTTGATGCGCTAATACAAAATTCTGCGTGATGTCACGAGGATAGCGTACCCACGGAATGAAATGGTCAACAGCGCCAGAGTCTCGAACAGGCTGTTGGCAATAGAAGCAACGTTTCTTCTGTAACTCAGCCAGCAAACAACGAACAGCAAACAGAGAACCTCGATCCACACCAAACATAAACGCATCTAGATCACTGTCATCACCTACGATGCTGCGGTTCCGTGGATTTGATCTAATGTGGTTGACCCACGCACTGCGGGCAAGTTGAAGGATGAAGCTATTGAATTGCCTTAGGCAGAATGTGACGCCCGGCAATAGATTAATCCCGCCATCATTCATCTGCTCGTTATATAAGAAGGTAACTTTCTGACGCCGGAGGGTCTGCAGCTTCCACAGCGGCATCTCTTTAATGATCTTCGATGCCTTCCTGATAGCAGGTCCCCATTGTGGCGATGATTTGGCCTCAGCGAGCGAGGCATGCCGGTCTTGTAACTCAGCTACCAGATTCGGTATTGCAGCCTGCCTCCCTTGGTTCTGGAGCAGCACTGCTGTATCCATGTCCTGAATAGCCTTGTAGGGCCTCACCTGTCGCCAGTAAAGCTCAATAAATTTGCTGGATATGTCAGTGATAGGAATATGGAGGGAAACACCCGTGTCATCGCCTTTCTCTACGGCGATCTCTGCCAGAGCAATCAATAGCGCATATTTGTAGGTTGCGACAAACTCCCCCTCCTCAAATAGTCGCTGAATGTGGTTCAGGAATGAGAGTTGAGCTTCGGCTGAAGGAGCAATACTCATTTCTCACTCCAATAGTCTGCTTTTTCCGGGATGATCCATCGAACACCACCCCGTGGATCTTCACGATCCCCTGCATACCTGGGAATCAGATGGATATGAAGATGGGGAACTGTCTGTCCAGCCGCCACCCCGTCATTGATCCCGATATTGAATCCATCGGGCTTAAACTCCTCAACAAGTACCTGCTTGGTTTGATCTAACAGTTCCAGCAAACAGGTGCGCTCTGCTGTAGAAATTTCGAAGAATGAACCAACATGACGACGAGGAATGATTAAGGTATGTCCGGGAGAAATTGGGAAACCATCACGGACAACAATCGCATGATCATTGGCACCAATAATTCTGGCAACAGGCATGGTGCAAAAAACGCACTTGGCGTTAATAGGCGTATCAGTCATTTGTTGTATCAGATTGGTGGGCTGTGTTATCCAAGCCAATGATTGCCAAGGTCATAGCGAACTACTGTCATTTTAGTATGTGCTGAAAGAGTATTTGCATCATACGACAGTGCACCATTTGGTGAAATCGAAACGTCCCCCGCTCAATGTCGCTCACTACGTTAGGATGTTGCAACGTCGCCGCAGTAGTGCGTGAAGAGCGGAGTTTGTAAATCCATAAAATCTGTTAGGATTCGGTGCTAAATAGCGCACTTGATAACAACAAATATAATGGCACAGATCCCACAAAACCTAGCATATGCGAGCACTTTGAACTGGAATTTGCCGGTAATCGTATGAAGCGAGAGTTCTACTCTGATTCAATTTCTAACTTTCTTCGGTCTTCAACTGAAGAGGTGCTCGGAATACTCGCATTAAATAATGATTTTACGCTGATTCAAACCCAACGTGGCGCTTGGGTATCAGAAATTGAAATTCTTCGAGAGGCACTTACTACATATGAAGGTTCGATCTATTTTGAGTATTCAATTCCTCGCATGGGTCGACGAATTGATGTTGTGATTTTAATTGGGCCCGTAATTTTTGTAATGGAGTTCAAGGTTGGCGAAGGGGAGTTCACAACTTATGCTATCGACCAAGTTTTTGACTACGCCTTGGACTTGAAGAATTTCCATGATGCGAGTCATCAACAGTTTATAGCACCCGTTCTCATCGCTACTGAGGCAGGTGATGTTGTTCCGATCATCGCGGTAACGCCGCAAAACGATAAGCTTATTTTTCCAATTAAGTCGAATATCCAGCAACTGGGTAAGGTGATTGAAGATGTGCTTAATTTCGTCGACGGGGATGACATAGATATCAAACATTGGGAGGATGGTCGCTATTGCCCAACCCCAACAATCATTGAAGCAGCAATGGCGCTTTACAATAATCATTCTGTTTCCGAAATTACTCGTAGTGATGCAAGTGCTACTAATCTGCGCCTTACCTCTGCCGCAATCTCAGAAATAATTAAGGTGTCACGAGATAATTCTCATAAGTCGATTTGCTTGGTTACGGGTGTTCCAGGCGCAGGTAAAACTTTGGTGGGGCTTGATGTGGCTACTAAGCACATTGATGCGGATGATGATTTGTACAGTGTTTACTTGTCTGGAAATGGGCCGCTGGTCAAAATACTGTGCGAAGCGCTCGCTCGAGATAAGGTAAGGCGCGGTGTTGAGGTGGGCGAAAAAATTAGAATTGGTGTGGCTCGGAGTGATGTAAAGACATTTATCCAAAATGTTCATAACTTCCGAGATGAATGTCTTCTTGATAAATCTGGGGCGCCTTTAGAGCACGTCGCAATTTTTGATGAAGCGCAACGTGCATGGGATATGGAGCAAACCACTTCCTTTATGCGCCGCAAGAAAAATACACCAAACTTTAACCAATCAGAGCCTGAGTTTTTGATTTCCTGCATGAATCGACATGAGGATTGGGCTGTCATTGTTTGTCTTGTTGGCGGCGGGCAGGAAATAAATACCGGCGAGGCCGGAATTGGGGAGTGGATTGATTCGATAAATCGGTCATTTCCTGATTGGCACATTCATATTTCATCGCGTTTGACTGATAGCGAATACAACGCAGAGAAAGTATTGGGTGAGCTAAAGGCTCGACAATATGTGACGTTCCATGACGAACTACATCTGGCAGTGTCGATGCGTTCTTTCCGGGCAGAAGATGTGTCCCTCCTTGTAAAGCAGATGCTAGACCTTGAGGTTAATTCTGCGCGTAAGACTTATGAGCGGGTAAGAGATAAATATCCGTTGGTAATCACGCGCGATTTAAACAAGGCAAAGAAGTGGCTAAGAGGGCAGGCTCGCGGCTCAGAGCGATACGGATTGGTTGTTTCGTCACAAGCTGAACGGCTTAAGCCACATGCAATAGATGTGAAATCCCCCATGGACCCTGTTCACTGGTTTCTGGATAACAAGGATGATGTTCGCTCATCGTACTACCTAGAGGATGTTGCTACGGAATTTCACGTCCAGGGCTTGGAGTTGGATTGGGCATGCGTTATATGGGATGCGGATTTCAGGTATCGTCCAGACGGATGGAGCCATCATTCATTTTGCGGGGACCGTTGGAACAACATAAATAAGGAATCGCGTAAGCAATACTTAAAAAATGCTTATCGAGTTTTATTGACCAGAGCGCGCCAAGGGATGGTGCTGGTTGTTCCGGAAGGCGATGTTGACGACCATACCCGGAGCGCTCAGTTTTACGATGGTACTTTTGGCTACCTGAAAGAAATTGGATTTACAGAAATCTAGCTAGAGTGCAATTTTGCACGCCATCGCAGCGAGATTTTTATTGATGTCACAGGCCAATAAACTTTTTCCTGCAAAGGAGGGGCATATGACTACGTCGGTCGTACTTCACGAAGACGCTTTCTATGAGTATTTCAAACCGTATCGTCACCCTGATGCATGTCATGACATTTGGGGTGGATTAGGTCTGGAAACCTACGGCAAAGACCTTGATACAGTCAGAAAATTGGATTCCGATTATTTGTGGACAGTGGTGGATGGTGATTCTGGCAATGACCAGTGGATCACTCCCGGATACCATTTTGTTAATCGCATATGCTACTTGGTTACTGAGAAATCTCATCAAGGGATTGATGTCGATTTTCGGGTTCCAGGACGGTTAAATTCCTTGACGCCTATCGGGCTGAAGAGGCAGGTGAATAAAATTTCCCGCTTATTTCAAGGGGCTCATCAATCTACCGCAGCTTCGTAGAGTGAAGCTAAATGGGCGAGGCTCAATTTATCCTGGGTTAGGCGCGATTGAAATACTCTAATCACTGGGGAAATTATGGCTAGAAAGAAAATACAAAGTCCATTCGAAGACTTGATCGACTTTACTGCTATGCTGCCGTGGTGGGTGGGTCTGCTTCTGGCACTCATCGCCTATTTTGTGCTCCATCACTATGCAACGGCTGAGGTTGCTCCTGCTCCGTCGGTTGCGCAGATGGGTAAAAACGTCGCAGGCCAAATTGGCAAGGTGCTTGCGTCCCTTGGACAATACCTTCTTCCTTTCGCGTTTATTCTTGGGGCTGGGCTATCAGCTATTGGCCGGCGTAAGAGGGCCGCGTTATTCACTGGTGTGCAGGAAGGCCCTGCTGTTTCGGCGCTTGATCAAATGTCCTGGCAGGAATTCGAGATGTTGGTGGGCGAAGCATATCGCCGCAAGGGATATTCTGTTGCCGAAACTGGCGGCAGGGGTGCCGATGGAGGTATTGACCTTATCCTGAGCAAAGACGGGGAAAAAGTTCTGGTTCAATGCAAGCAATGGAAAACCTATAAGGTTGGCGTAACAGTTATTCGTGAGTTATATGGTGTGATGGCTGCAGAAGGCGCCACAGGTGGCATTGTGGTGACCTCGGGCGAATATACGCAGGAGGCAAAGTCTTTTGCGGAAGGTAAAAAGATTGATCTGATCGATGGTTCTGGTTTGAGGGATATGATCAAGAGAACGCCTCAGTCATTGAATGCGACGAATACAACACGAACACATTCCCAAATTTCTCAGGTGGTCGCTACCGACATGATTTGCCCGAAGTGTGGCAGCACCATGGTCAAAAGGACTGCCAAGCAAGGAGCAAATGTTGGCCAGATGTTCTGGGGTTGTTCTAATTTTCCACGATGTCGAGGGATTGTCCCGATTAACAACAATTAAAGGACTTGGCTTGCTAAACTTGCCCTTCAGTCGCTGCCTCATTAACTAACGTAAACCAATGACAGCAACCACACCAACATCTCTCAGCCCAGAGCAACTATCCGCTCATATTCTGGACGCTCTTGAAAAGAAGCAAGGTCAGAAGGGTAGTGACCTTGCTAGGCTTATTGGCGCAGACCGTAAAGATGTCAATCGTTGCCTGGCTCACACGCTTGCCGGCAAAGTTGTGCAAGACTCAGGTTATCGCTGGTCGTTGCGGAAAGAATCCGTAGGTGGCACTAGTACAGCTGTCGGCTCATCCGCGCCACTGTCCGAAATAAGCAGGTTGTGTCGCTACTACCTTGAAAGTATTGGCCAGGATTCGGATGAGGGTGTCAGTGTCTTTGCTGCTTCGAAGTATGGTGACCCCGATTATGCTGAGTTATCGGCGTTACCCATGGCGGGCACAAGCTGGGATTGGTGGAATACACCGGGAGTGGAACGAGTGCTTTCCAAGGTCAAGGCAGACCGGAACAACCTTCTGGCTTGGCTGGGTTACCCGGTTAGGTTGCGTGAGCATCGTACCTCGAAATGGCATGGATTCTTTGTTGAGCCGGTGATGCTTTGGGCCATTGAACTGCCTGAGCAACCGGGCGATCCATATCGGTTTATGGATGAGCTACCCGTTCCAAACTTCTCGGTGCTCCGCAGCATGGCTATGGGAGATGTGTCAGCAGTTATAGAGGAGGCTGCACGTCTCGATGAGGAGCTAGGACTTAATAACGCACTGGAAGATAGGCCTGAAGTTGATGAACTGATTGAGCGACTGGCCAACATCCGTCCGGACTGGGATTGGCAAGAGGCCATCCAACCTGAGAGTTGTTCAAGCGGTGTACCTCTGGCTGAAATTAATAAGGCCGGAATCTACAACCGGGCGGTTATCGTTCCGGGCAAGCGCTCACCTTACACCCAAGGATTGGAGTCAGAACTAAAGAAACTCGGTGAAACATCGGAATCAGCAGTCGCCAGTACGGCACTTGGCCACTGGTTGTCTGGCGAAATCGGATCTGTTCCCGTAGCAAGTGACCAACCATTGATTGAAGTTTTGCCCATGAATTCCGAGCAGCGGGCTGCGGTGGAATCCGCGTTGGTTGACCAGCATACGGTAGTCACGGGGCCTCCGGGAACAGGGAAGTCTCAGGTCGTCACAAACCTGCTTATCAATGCTGCATGGCGTGGAATGAAGGTGCTGTTCGCTAGCAAAAACAACAAAGCTGTCGATGTGGTTGAGGCACGTGTCAATGGTCTTGGGAACCGGCCCGTGCTACTGCGCCTAGGGTCCAAAGATTACCAAGCAAAGCTTTCCAGCTATCTCACCGCAATGCTTTCCGGGCAGGTTGGAGAAGATGACAGGGTTAGCTATGAAGAAGGTCTGGCTAGGCACAAGCATCTATCAGCCCAATCACAGGAACTAGACAGCTTCCTGAAGAAGACTCTCGAGGCTCGCAATCAGGTGGATAGGCTTGAGGCTGAAGTCGAGACGTTACGTGTGTTCTTTGGCCCTGATAGATTTAACACATTGGATAACAACCTGGTCAATGTTGCCACTGAATTCATACAACAAGCTACATTGGCAACAGATGCAGTGGACCCAGACAAACATGGATTCTTTGGAAAGCTTGCTATAAAACTTGCTTTCGCAAAACGAGTTGCCACTCTCCGGGAGGCTCTCAGTAAAGTTCAGATAATTTCCGAGCATTTGAAGCTTCCACCAATAGCAATAGGCGACCAACCCAACGCGGGTGAAATAAGACAATGGCTACATAAGGTTGGTGAACGGCAAGCTGCAGCCCAGAAAGTTCTTGCTTATCAGGATGCGCCTGGAAGTTCTACGTTCGAGTCCTGCATTTGAGGAAATTTCAAAACAACGGCAGGAACTGAACAATCTGGTCGAAGAAAACTCAACGCGCCTTTGGAAAGACTGGGTGCAACTAACGCCTAGCAGGCTAACTGCTGCTCAGAGAAAGGATATTGCCGACTATGCTGCGCTCCTTCAGGTCATGACCGGTCAGGACGCGCAGTCGATTAACTCCAGCGTCAAAGCCAAGGCTCGCTCACTTCAGGCCAGAGTAAGCTCAATGTTCTCCTGCTGGGCGGTCACATCACTCTCAGCAAGAGGGAAGGTTCCGTTTGAGCCAGGGCACTTCGACCTTGTTGTCATTGACGAAGCAAGCCAGTGCGATATAGCGTCAGCTTTGCCACTTTTATTTCGTGCGAAGCGCTCTGTCATTATTGGCGATCCAATGCAACTTCGGCACATCAGTGCCGTAAGCAAGAGTAAGGATTCCGATCTACAAACCAAGTATGGGCTCGTCGAAAACCGCGCTTCATGGATGTATTCGGTAAATTCCTTGTACGACGTTGCTGCAGCCGTCGCCGACCCCACTCAAATCATAAATCTTCGTGACCACCACAGGTCTCACAGCGACATCATCGAATTTTCCAATCGTGTGTTCTACGGCGGCAAGTTAAGGGTGGCTACCCGTTATACGCATTTGAAACGCCCAAACAACCGTGAACCGGGAATTATTTGGCAGGACGTAAAAGGGCAAACCATCCGCCCAGGTAGCAGTGGGGCGCAGAACTCAATTGAAGCAAAGGCCGTAGTTGATGCGATCGAAAATTTGTTGGTCCTGCGCGGCTATCAGGGTAGTGTTGGGATCGTGACACCATTCCGAGCTCAGGCGCAACTGATACAGTCATTCATCTCGCAGAATCCCCGTTTATCGGATGCTTGTGAACGGGCTGAACTCTTGGTTGATACGATCCACCGGTTTCAGGGTGACGAGAGAGATGTAATGTTTTTTTCACCTGTGGTTGCTGAAGGCATTCAGGCTGGCGCACTAAGTTTTCTGCGCAGCAACGGCAATTTGTTCAATGTCGCCATTACCCGAGCTCGAGGTCTTCTGCATGTGGTTGGCGACCGTACTGCAGCCGGTACGTGTGGCATCGATTACCTCGAGCGCTTTGCTGAGTACGTAAGTCGACTGGGTATTCCGACCGCTGTGCTTCCTGATAGTGCAAACATTCCCCTGGGTCCAGATTATCCGGCGGTAGCCAGACCAGAGCGCGTTTCGGATTGGGAGCATATCTTGTACCGGGCATTGTATGCGGCTGGTATTCGATCAATTCCGCAATACACCGTTGAGCAATACGACCTCGATTTCGCCGTAATTGTGGGAGACCGAAAACTGAACATCGAAGTGGATGGCGAGCGCTATCACCGTAGTTGGACTGGTGAGCTGTGTCTGAGAGACCAGTTGCGAAACCAGCGTTTAATCGAACTCGGATGGGAGGTTAAGCGGTTCTGGGTGTATGAAATTCGTGACCGATTGCCTGAGTGTGTGCAAATTATTCGTGACTGGGTTGCGTGATAACTGCATCAATTAAAGGGCCATGCTCGATATATCCAGCAATACTTGGTAAGTGATACAAGACTTCGTGTGAATGATGCGAAGAAAAGTGTTGATTTAGCTGTATCAGTGGGCATATGAGATATTGGTGGGTAAATCAGAACCAGACATTCGCCCACGAGATAGCGGGGGGCTATCTATGGTCGCCCAAGCGTAAAGCGGATGGTAGCCGTAATCCATTTTATGAGTACATGCGTGAAGTATCGCCAGATGACCTGATTCTTTCCTTTACAGATACATTTATTCCTGCTGTTGGCGTTGCAAAATCCTATTGTTATGGATGCCCAAAACCTGTTGAGTTTGGGAAGGCCGGGGCTTATTGGGAGCAGATAGGTTGGAAGGTTGATGTGTATTACCGCGCGTTGAATCATAAGATTCGTCCCAGTGAACATATGGGGCGGCTTTGTTCGATATTGCCGGAGAAGTATTCACCGTTGCAGGCGAATGGGAAGGGTGATCGAGGTGTTTATCTTGGCGAGATATCTTCGGGATTTATGGGGGTGTTGGGGGTGATGTGGATATGACAGTGGATGTGCGAAGTTTCTACCCCCTTCCCAACCTTCCCCCTGCAAGGGGGAAGGGGCTAAAACCGAGCGAGGGGAGGTGCGAGACAATAGACACCGGAAACGAATCAACATTTGCTGAACGCCATCTCGACACGTAAGTAGCTCAAGGCTATTCTTGCAGTTGCATTCACCGGGAAAGGAGCATAACCATGCCGACCATCAGCATGTTTTTTGGCATTCTTATTCGAATGTATTTTTTCGACGACAAACAACACCACTCGCCGCACATTCACGCAGAGTGCCAGGGTCAGCAAGCGGTTTACCTGATTGAAACCGGCGAACGTATTTCGGGTAACATGCCACCCAACAAGGAAAAGCTGATTCAGGCATGGATGGTCATACATAGGGATGAACTGTTTGCCGACTGGGCTTTGGCCGTTAAAGGCGAAGAGCCTTTCCGTATAGAACCGCTACGCTAGGAAATAACATGAACCCTTACATTGTTACCGTGCAGCCACTGGAAAATTATGAGTTGCGGCTTACCTTCGCCAACGGCGAGCAGCGTATTTTTGATGTTAAACCTTATCTGGATAAAGGCGTGTTTAAACGCTTGCGTGAACGCGGCACATTTTTGGGTGCGCGCGTCGTAGCCGGTTCAGTCGAGTGGCCCGGCGAGATCGACCTCAGCTATGACACGCTTTACTTGGAAAGCCAGCCCGTTTCGGCCATGCAAGCCGCATGAACGAACATTCGTTTTGGCACAACGGAATAATAAAGAAAATAAAACGGACTTGGCTCGCATTTCAATAGTATGCCGAACTTAGTCTCTTTGCTTCAAAGAGCCCTGCAAGCATCAGGCCGCTGCTAACTCAGATAAAGGCAGGTGGCTTATCGCCAGGTGGCGAATGTCGGCCTTGGTGCTGGCGTGTTGCACGTCAATGCCGACCAGCGCGCCATCGGCTGCATAATCCAGCACCACGCCTTCGACTACTTCGTCGGAGTCTACTGACGGTGTGTCGTTCAGGTGGATGTACAGGGAGTCGGTCTCTGCGTCATAACTAAGTCTCATGGCTTGAATCTCCTGTCAGGGAAAGCATTGTGCAAGGTTACACCATCTGGCAGCGTAACCACCCTCAAATACTTGTCCAGTTCAGGCACAAATATCCAGTGCCGGATTCGCCCGTCTTCAGGCTGAATTTCTTTGCGTATTGGGGTGGGTAATGGCTGCCTGGCACCATTCCAGTTGGATGTAGGTGCGTTTTGCCAGCACGTCATTCCTGAATTAATCAGTTATCAACAAGCTGTCCATGGATGGAATATAACCACAACTGCCCATCTTGCATGGGGCTGCACTCATAATCCATCAGCGGCAGGTAACAATTGGGATTTAGTTATGCCTTACAGCGGGTGGGTAGTGGGAGCGCAAAATGGAGATTCAAGTCTCTACCCCCATCCCGGTTGCCCCCTCGCTTCGCTCTCCCCCTCTGCAAGGGGGAAGGGGCAAAACCAATAAGGGGGAAGGGGCAAACCTGCTGCGAGGGGGAAGTAGTGCAATGGTCAGGCCTTGCCTTTTGCCTTGCGCTTTAAAGTTGCGTGGCCCCGGCAACTGCGGGAGAATAAGTTCAGCGCGTTTTCCCGAATCACTTTTTTAGGGAGGCATCATGCAATTCACAGCGGTTCTCACGCACGCAGAAGAAGGTGGTTTCATTGCATTGAACCCGGAAACGGGTACGACGACCCAAGGCGAAACGATCAACGAAGCCTTGAGCAACCTGCAAGAAGCAACGGCTCTCTATCTCGAAGAGTTTCCCTTGGTTAAATCTGATCACCCGTGGGTGACCACATTCGAACTTCCCGCCCATGCCTAAACTCCCGCATATCTCCGGCGCGCAAGCGACCAAGGCGCCGGAGAAATTGGGGTTTGTGGTGGCGCGCCAAAGCGGTAGCCACATCATCTTGCGGAAAGGCTCCAGCGGTTGTGTTGTTCCCAACCACAATGAGATAAAGGTCGGCACTCTGGCGGGTATTCTGCGTCAGGCAGGTGTCTCAACGGATGAATTTCTGCGCGTGTTATAGGACTGGGCAAGCGTAATATTCCATTTGCCCTTTCATATCCTTGCGGCTGCATGCACCGGGAAAGGAGCATAGCCATACCAGCCTCCTGCAAGGGGGAAGGAGCGAACCGGTTGCGAGGGGGAAGGGGCGGGAACCCGTTGCAAATGCCGGTCATGGACCGATCTGCCGATTATTTTGTGTTGTTATCCAGTTTGTCCAGCAATGCCAGAGCCTTCTTCGGATTGCCGCGCAGGGCAAGGGCGCGAAAGCGGACTTCGGCATCGTGGGCTGATAAAACCGATGTGGTGAGTTCTTCGACCAGTTTGTTGATGCTGAGATGACGCGACTTGGCGAGCTGCTTCAGGCGCTGGTGTTTGTCGTCGGGGAGTCTGATGGTCATGATGGACATTTGAATACCTCCAGGCATTGTTTCGGGGTCAAAATTCTAGTGTCAGGAAACAGCAGTTCTGCATTTTTTAAGTCGCGAGTGTTGCGCGATATGATTGCTTGAGCACCGCTGGCAACGGCCAATTCTATCAAGTGGTTGTCGCTTTCATCTTGCAGGTTGGGCCGCCACGCGAAATATATTTCTATCCATCTGGCCTGCTTGAGTAATGCAGCAAAAACGGTTTCGCGTTCCTTGTGGTTCAGTTGGCAACCGGCGAATAATTTGTCGCGTGATAACAGCGTTTCATATTCTGAAAATAAAGCCACGCCAAACAGCGGCTGGTAATGCCCTTGTAAACATCTTCGTATGACTTCGCGAGCCATGCTGCTGTCGTTGCGCGAGAGTAATGCTGCGACAAAAACATCAGTATCGATTACGAGTTGAATCATGCGTGAAAAGGTAGCATATATGCTATCAATCTGCAACAGCGGAGTGGGCGGCGCCGACCACCCCATCTTGAGGTGCCAGTTTGTGATTCTGAACTTGAGGTGTCAGATTGGAACCTCAAGTTGGCGAATTCGCCGGCTGATAGTTGAAACATGAAGTCATCCGGGAAGCGATCAAGATTGCGCTTGACTGCGCGATTCAAGGCTTTGGTTTCTACCTCGTAGAGCGCAGCCAAGTCCTCATCCAGCATGACTTTCTGTCCACGGACGAGAAATATTTTTGATTCGATGAGTACCACAGAGGCGGAGGGTTGTTTGTTTGCCATCTTTCATTTCGCTTTCATGGGCGAAGAAAGCTGTGGGCTGGCAACCATGCAAAAACGGCAAGCGACGATAAATGGTTTGCCGGAACGGTACAAGGGAACAGCCGAGAGATTTGCAGTCATGTGATTCCCCTTAACAGGCATGGTGGCAGCACAACGCCAAGTTATTATTGCTGCAGCTAGCTTATCCATCCTCTGATGGGGCTGCTAGCTAGCTACTCCACTTGGTAATCAAACAATGCTTGTTAAGGGGGTGGGAACTCAACCTTTCTAGCGCATTGACCACTTCTACCCCCATCCCGGTGCCCCCTCGCTTCGCTCTCCCCCACTGCAAGGTGGAAGGGGCGAAAACCCTGCCAGTGGGAAGTGGCGAACCTGCTGCTAGGGGGAGGGGGGCGAAACCGAGCAAGGGGGAAGGAGCGAACCTGCTGCAAGGGGGAAGGGGCGAAAACCGTGCGTGGAGGCCGAGCTGGGGGGGGCTGCTTTTGCGCCTGTCCGTGTTGAGCGACGGGTTAGATGCCGATGATTTCATTTAGACCCTCGACGACAAGCGCAAGCTCCTCCGGCGTACAACGTCCGAGTTTCGTGCCGATGCGCTCAATGGATAAGGTTCGAATCTGGCTGATCTTGACCCACGACCTTTTGGCCAGCTTCGGAGATTTTAGCTCGTGTGTAAGAGGAAATCCCGCGCGTTGAGGCTGACTGGTCAATGCAACTGCGATGACTGTACCGGAACGCTCGTTAAATACATCATGGCTAAGGATTAGTACCGGACGCAAGCCAGCCTGCTCGCGGCCACGTATGGGATTAAGGTCGGCCCAACGAATTTCGCCTCTCAGTATTCTGGCCACAACTCAAGTTCCTGGCCCAGACCTTCTTCGGCAAGCGCCTTTTCAAATTTTGGGTCAAGCTTGGCGCACTCTGATGCAAGACGGCCACGCTCCATGCGCGCAAGTTTCTCGCTCACGGCAGCCTGAATTGCGCGACTGCGATTTGGGAAAATACTCTTCGAGACCAAACTGTCAACGCGGATCAGTGTTTCCTGATCCAGAGTGATCGCAACTTTTACGCTACCCATATTTTTCTCCTTGGTATGACAATTAATCATACCACAAGCTTTAGCAGATAAGGAATCTAACCGATTGCGAGGGGGAAGGAGGGGTTTAGGAAATTGAAGGCTTGATTTCAATTAAAGGGCCAGGCTCGATACTGGAAAAATGGCCAGGGCAAGTTTAAGCAAAACGTTAGTCTGTTGGAACGTAGATGTCTTAACACTCCCTCCCCCTTGCACCCGCAAGGAGTAGGCCGTGGACAGGTATCTGTTTCCAGCCAGAGGCTGGACAGAATTTGCAAAGCCGCTAAAGCGGCAACAACCACGCTCCATGGGGAGGGTTGGGGAGGGGGTAGAGATTTGGCAATCCCATCGTCCTTGGGTATAGCTGTTGAATTGCACCCAAATCTGACCCACCTGACGCAGTAATTTGCATCCAAATTTGACCCACGTATAGATACTGTCCTGCTCATTATTTGAGCGGGAGCAACAGGAGTGATCAACGTGGCGATATTGAGCAGCATCAGGCGTTGGCATTTGCGCGATCAAATGTCGATCCGGGAGATAGCGCGCAGGACGGGGCTATCCCGGAACACTATCAGGAAGTACTTGGCCAGCAAGGTTGTCGAGCCGAAGTACCCGCACCGCAAGACTCCCAGCAAGCTGGACGACTACGCTGTCAAGCTGAGCGCTTGGCTGAAGACGGAAGCCAGCAAGGGGCGTAAGCAGAGGCGTAGCCTCAAGCAACTCCACCGGGATCTTGTTCGGCTTGGTTATGCCGGTTCGTATGATCGGGTCGCCGCCTTTGCGCGTGGCTGGAAGCAAGCGCAACAGGAACTGACCAGGACAGCTGGTCGCGGCACCTATATCCCGCTTACCTTCGCACCGGGAGAAGCCTTCCAGTTCGACTGGAGCGAAGATTGGGCGGTGATTGCGGGTGAGCGCACCAAGTTGCAGATCGCACAATTCAAGCTCAGTCACAGCCGAGTCTTCATCTTGCGTGCCTATCCTCTGCAGACGCATGAGATGCTATTTGACGCGCACAACCATGCCTTCGCCACCTTCGGTGGCGTGCCGGCCCGCGGCATATACGACAACATGAAGACCGCCGTGGACAAGGTGCGGCGCGGCAAGCAGCGTGACGTCAACCTCCGCTTCGCCGCCATGGTGAGTCACTACCTGTTCGATGCCGAGTTCTGTAATCCTGCCTCCGGCTGGGAGAAGGGGCAGATCGAGAAGAACGTCCAGGATGCCCGTCATCGCATCTGGAACCAGTTGCCGGTCTTCGATAGCCTGGCGGCGCTCAATGACTGGCTGCATAACCGCTGCATGGAACTGTGGAGCGAGATTGTCCATCCTGAGCAGCCGGGACGCAGCATTGCCGATGTCCATGCCGAGGAACGTTTAAGCCTGATGGCGCAGCCACGGCCATTCGATGGATTCGTGGAACAAATCAAGCGGGTATCGCCAACCTGCTTGATCACCTTCGAGCGTGACCGCTACAGTGTCCCGGCATCCTATGCCAATCGGCCGATCAGTCTGCGGGTGTACGCGGACCGACTCGTGTGTGTGGCCGAGGCCAATGTGATTGCCGAACATGCCCGGGTGTTCTCAAAGCGTGGCCTGGGCAGGACCATTTATGATTGGCATCATTACCTGAGCGTACTGCAACGCAAACCCGGTGCCTTGCGTAATGGTGCACCATTTGTCGAACTGCCTGAAGCCTTCCGGCAATTGCAGGCTATCCTGCTCAAGCGCCCGGGAGGCGACCGCGAGATGGTGGAAATACTGGCGCTGGTTCTGCAACATGATGAGCAATCCGTACTGACCGCGGTCGAACTGGCGCTTGAGAGTGGTGTCCCTTCCAAACAGCATGTACTCAACCTGCTCAAGCGGCTGATCGAGCCGGCTCCGTTGGCGCCTGTTGATACCCCGACGCCATTGATGCTGACGGTTGAACCGAAAGCCAATGTCAGTCGCTATGATCAGCTGCGGGAGGTGCGCGATGCAGCATGATGCAATGATCGCTTCTCTCAAGACAATCAAACTATATGGCATGGCGCAGGCTGTCGATGAATTGGCCAGACAGGGATCGCCCGCCTATCAGAACGCCCAGGAGATATTGGGTACCCTGCTCAAAGCGGAAATAGCCGAACGCGAGGTGCGTTCGATCGCCTACCAGATGAAAGCGTCACGCTTCCCGGCCTTTCGCGACTTGGCCAGCTTCGACTTCCGCAGAGTGTGGTAAACGAAGCCTTGATCCGACAGTTGCATCGCGGTGAGTTCCTGGATCAGGTTCATATCGTGGTGCTGGTCGGTGGTCCGGGTACTGGCAAGACGCATCTGGCTACGGCACTTGGGGTACAGGCCGTGCAACATCAACACCGCCGAGTACGCTTCTTCTCGACCATCGAACTGGTCAATACTCTGGAACTAGAGAAGTCCGCCGGGAAGCAAGGGCAACTCGTAAACCGCATGATGTATGCCGACTTGGTGATATTGGATGAACTGGGTTACCTGCCATTCAGTCAGGCAGGCGGTGCCTTGCTGTTCCACTTCATCGGCAAGCTCTACGAGCGCACCAGCCTCGCCATTACAACCAACCTGAGCTTTGCCGAATGGGGAAATGTATTCGGAGATGCCAAGATGACGACTGCACTGTTGGATAGATTGACCCATCACTGCCACATCGTGGAAACCGGCAACGACAGCTACCGTTTCAGAAACAGCTCAACTCAATCCGGAAAGAGAGGCAAAACCAGAAAACTATCCACAACCTGAACCGTTAGGATATAAACTTAGGGCGGGTCAAAATTCAATGCAAAACCCGGGTCAGATTTAAACGCAAATCAACAATCAGTCCTTTTGCTTCAGCCCGGGTGATGACGTTTGCCACTTCCAGCCCCCAGGTTGCGGGGACGTGGGCATTGGATTTTTTCATCGCATCGAGTATTTTGCCGGCATAGGCAAGCTCCTGCGGTTTGCCGTCGCCAAAGAACCAGCGCATGGTCACCGAGTTGTCCAGGACGAAGCTCACGCACGTCCTTCTTCGATGAGTTCCTTGATGTTTACGCCGCGCACCGGGCTGGCGCGCATGAATGCCTTGAGTTTTTCGGCTGCTGCAGCCTTGTCCTTTTTCTTCCCGCTTGCGCTGGGCACCAGATCCGCAACAGCCTTGCCGTGATTAGTGATGGTAAAGCTTTTCCCGGTTTTGACTTGCCGCAATAATTCGGGAAGCCTGGTTTTTGCTTCGTATGAACCGATCTCGATTTTCATGGTTTGCTCCTGCATTGCGATCATCAATTCAGACCAGTATATAGACCAGTTTGTATGAAATCAACAAAACAATCCAAGGATAGACCTTGGTTCCTGAATCTTAAATCGCCAATTGCTCCGGTACGATACCCAAAGCCTTGGCAATTTTCTCGCGGGTGGATTTTCTGACGGGTTCCTTGGCTTCCTGCTGTGCGTAGGCGCTTTGCGAAATGCCGAGGCGGCGGGCGACTTCTGTCTGGGTGAGGTGTTGGCTTCCAGCAAGGAACTGGCAAAGCGACTGGATGATCTGGAGCAGGCAACGGAAGCCCTTTCCTTGCAGCATGATGCCTTTGCCCGAAACACTCGCGTCCAACTCAAGCAGGTGTTCGATGCCATACGGGAATTGATGACCCCGCCTGAGCCGCAGATGAAATGACCTATCGGATTTATAAACGGCGAGGACAAGTAGAAAGTTCTTCAGGATTCGCCGGATGTACAGCGTCGTCAGGGTCATATTGATCGCAGGATCAATTTAGCTTGTCTCAGTGAGTTTCTTCTTAACTGGCAGATCAGCCAGTTGTTTCATCAGGCTGTCGAAACATAGACTTCATTGCATTGAAGTTGTTTTATTTTGTCTACGCAGCATTTAAATCTTTCCGGATATACCAGTTCATATATAATCATGGCCGCCCCAGAAAAGCCGCTCGTCTGGATAGGCAGCAGTCACAGGGATTTGATGACATTACCGATCGACGTGCGACGCTGTTTCGGGTTCGCACTTTCCCTTGCCCAGGCCGGGGATCAGCACGACGCGGCAAAGGTGCTCAAGGGTTTCGGCAGTGCCGGCGTGCTGGAGGTGGTGGAAGATGATGCTGGAGGCACATATCGTGCTGTCTACAGCGTGAAGTTTGAGGAGGCTGTGTTTGTCCTGCACTGCTTCCAGAAGAAGAGCAAGCGCGGGATCGCCACGCCGAAAAAGGACAGGGACATCATTCGCGCCAGGCTGAAAGTGGCCGAGGCGCTGGCAAAGGAGTTGCGAGATGAAAAGAAAGGTCGTTAACGGTAGCGAGGTTAAGCGCAGCTCAGGCAATGTGTATGCCGATCTTGGCTTGCCTGACGCGGACAAACTCAAGATCAAAACGGGCCTCGTCATCGAGATCAGGAAGGCCATGAGCCGCCTCGGGCTGACTCAGCAAGAGGCCGCAAGGCGCATGGGCATCAGCCAGCCGAAGGTGTCCGACATGATGCGCGGCGATTTCTCCAACCTCTCCGAGCGCAAGCTGATGGACTGCCTGAATCGGCTCGGCTACGACATCGAAATCAAGGTGAAGCCGACCTCTGAACCGGTCGGACATTTGATGCTGGCTGTTGCTTGAGGCTACTGGCAACGCTGATCAATTGTTCAAACCACACGCATGTCCAGACGCTTGCCGAGAGCCTGCAGTGCTGCGGCGATGCCGTCGATGCGTGTGGTATGGCGCACGTTGGTCAGGCGGTTGACCTCTTGCGGGGTAGTGTTCAAGCGACGCGCGAGTTCGGCGGGGCGCACGTTTTGCGCGATCATTTCATTGAGCAGCAGCACCTTGGCCGACAGGCTGGCGGGGAGTTCGATGACGTGCTGGCCGCGCTTGGGCTTCGACGGGGCGGGGACGGTGCGCTTGTCCTCGAAGTAGAATTCCAGCGCCGTTTCCAGCGCTTCTTTCGCGGCAGCCAGGGCTTCTTCCCTGGTCTCGCCCTGGGTGATGGCTTCGGGGATGTCGGTGAATGTGACGACGAAACCGCCAGCTTTTTTGTCCGGGGTGAGGGTGACGGGGTACATGAACATGGTGCGCTCCTTACTTCAATCCAAGTTGTTTCTTGATGCCTTCGACCGTGCCTGTCTTGAGGTCGGTGTTGTGCATCGGCAGAACCGATTGCCTGCCATTCAAGTACACCTTCAGGTGAGAACCTTTGCCTGCCTGAAAGGTTGCGCCCTGCTGGGTCAGCCAGCGTTTGAATTCCTTGCTGTTCATTTTAGATTATAAACAAAATTGTTTATATGCGAGGTTCTTTGTTAGTGGGGATAAGGTGGGTGGGATTCGGAGTTTCTACTCTTGCGCTGCATGGGACTACTAGCCATGTGAATAAACTGGCAGCGAAGGACGTCAAATGGAGTGTAGAACTTCTACCCCCATGCCGGCCTTCCTCCTGCAAGAGAGAAGGGGTAAAACCGTACATGTGGGAAGGAGCAAAAATCATTCAAGTGGGAAGTGCACAGAACCATTATGCGGTGTCACTCCCTCCCCCTGGCAGGGGGAGGGTTGGGGAGGGGGTTGAGTCTCCGCATATCCACCGTCCTACCCCCATCCCAGTTGCCCCCTCGCTTCGCTCTCCCCCACTGCAAGGGGGAAGGAGCAAAAACCAGCCGCTTGGTTTGAATCCATTGATTGAATTCCATTGGTTTATTTGCCGGCAACTCGAATAGCCGTTATGCGCAATGGGCATATAACCCATTAGAGTTATTCTTATCACCCCTTAAGGGGTATCGCTCCCAACTGCCTGATGGCATAGCATTCGTCCCACAATCAGTACAACCTTTTCTACAAGGAAATTTCAGAATGGCTTTGGTCAGACCGCATGGTGGAGGCGAACTTAATCCTTTGTTACTGGAAGGCGAGGCGCTTGCTGCGGAACGGGAACTGGCGCTCGGTTTGCCGCGTGTCAGGGTGAGTTCGCGCGAGAAGGGCGACCTGATCATGCTCGGCATCGGCGGCTTCACGCCGCTGAACGGGTTCATGAGCCAGGCCGACTGGAAGAGCGTTTGCGCCGGCATGACGATGGTCAATGGCCTGTTCTGGCCTATCCCGATCACGCTTTCCACTGACCGCACCGCTGCAGCATCGATCAAGGTCGGCAGCAGCATCGCACTGGTCGACCCGGAAGACGATAGCGTGCTGGCGACCATGAAGGTCACAGAGAAATATGCGATCGACAAGGCGCACGAATGCGCGACGGTGTTCGGTACCACCGACATCGAGCATCCCGGCGTCAGGATGGTGATGGAGCAGGGCGATATGAACCTCGCCGGCCCGGTCAAGGTTCTATCGCAAGGCGGGTTCCCGAAAAAATACGGTTCGCTGTTCATGTCGCCGCGCGAGACGCGCGAGTTTTTCGAGGCGATGGGATGGAGCAAGGTCGCTGCGTTCCAGACGCGCAACCCGATGCATCGCTCGCATGAATACCTGGCCAAGGTGGCGATCGAAGTGTGCGACGGCGTGCTGATCCATTCGCTGCTCGGGCATTTGAAACCCGGCGATATTCCCGGCCGAGGTGCGCACTGCGGCGATCGGCGCGCTGACCGAGAATTATTTCGTCAAGAAGACCATCGTGCAGGCCGGTTACCCGCTGGACATGCGCTATGCCGGGCCGCGCGAGGCGTTGCTGCATGCGTTGTTCCGGCAGAACTACGGCTGCTCGCACCTGATCGTCGGGCGCGACCATGCGGGTGTGGGAAATTACTACGGCCCGTTCGATGCACACCATATTTTCGACAAGATCCCGAAGGGCGCGCTGGAGACGCAGCCGCTGAAGATCGATTGGACGTTCTGGTGCTACAAGTGCGGCGGCATGGCATCGGCGCGGACTTGCCCGCATGACGAGCAGCATCGCCTGCTGTTGTCGGGCACCAAGCTGCGCAAGATGCTGTCGGAAGGCAGCGAGGTGCCGGCCGAATTCAGCCGGCCGGAAGTGCTGGAGATATTGCGTGCTTATTACGCCGGACTGGCCGCGCATGAGAAAGTTGAAGTGAAATTGGTGGGGCATTCGGGCCGCTGAGAAGACACGCCTCTCCTTCGGTGCAGGAAGAGGTAGGGTGAAGAATTTTTGTGGGGTGTAATTTTTTTTCGTATTATTTTGAGGAGAACCTGATGTTCACGAGCAACCCCTTTGCCGAACTTTCGGCATCAATTCCAACCATCGTCATGCAGGGGTATATCTTCTTGATGGTTCTGCTGGTCATGGTCGGGACAATACTTGACATGATGCATAAGAAAAGCGCGCAGTACTTTTTCGAGAATGCGAAAAAAGCGCAGAAGAGCGCAAAACGGTCAGTGAGTGGTGGAGAAAAAGCTGCGATCGCCGCTTCAGTACTGGTGAAGGAAGTATTAACTTCCGGCGAATTCAGCAATCCAAGACGCAGGCTTTCCCATCTGTTGACCATGTGGGGAACCATCATCTTCGTCGTGACGACCGCGATCATGATCTTTGGCTATCCGACGCCGGCAACGCCCACGCCTGCCCTGGTGCCACAGCTATGGCATGTCGGCGCACTGATGCTGGCCGCTGGTGGATACTGGTTCTGGTTTGCTATCCGCGTTGATGTGGCTGCGGAAGGCCTTCCATGGTTTCGGTTCGAGCGTGCGGATTTGTTTATTCTCTCGCTGCTTGCCACCTCGACGTTCGCATTGATCTGGTCATTTACCGGCGGGGGTGTAGGCATATTCTTTGCCTTGTTCATCCTGTCAAGCACAGTTCTATTTGGCGGCGTCTATTGGTCCAAGTTTGCCCACATGTTCTTCAAGCCCGCTGCGGCCTACCAGAAAAAGATCACCAGGGCCGATGGTTCCCGGGAGAATCTGCCTCCGGACTATGATCTGACCGATCCTGAAGTACAGCGAAAATTCCCGGATATCCCGATGTATATGGGCAAGAACCCGCCAAAGATGGGGCTTTGTATCAAGGCTGAAAGAGCAAACCACTACTAACACTGACTAGACAATTATCTATAAAGAATAGAGGAATAAATTATGCCAACCTTTGTATATATGACGCGTTGTGATGGTTGTGGAGAATGCGTCGACATCTGCCCGTCTGACATCATGCACATCGATAAGAAGCTGCGGCGTGCTTACAACATCGAACCGAATATGTGCTGGGAATGCTATTCCTGTGTAAAAGCATGTCCGCACCAGGCGATCGATGTACGCGGTTATGCCGACTTTGCACCGCTTGGACACAGTGTTCGAGTGCTCCGTGATGAAGAGAAAGGCACGATCGCGTGGCGCATCAAGTTCCGCAACGGTAAAAAAGATATGGAGCTGTTAGCGCCTATCACAACCAAGCCATGGGGCTCGGCGACACCTAAACTCGCAGATGTGCCTGCTCCAAGCAAGGAAATGCGTGACAGCGAATTGTTGTTCAATGAGCCTAAATACATCCGCATGGATGAAGGTGGATTACACACACTGAAATCCAATGGCCTGGAAATCAAAGAAGGGGTGCAATACTAATGGGCTACTCGACAATTATCGAAGAGGATATCGACATCCTGGTTGCCGGTGCGGGCCTCGGTGGCACCGGTGCTGCATTTGAAGCAAGATATTGGGGCCAGAACAAAAAGATTGTTATTGCAGAAAAAGCAAACATCATGCGCTCCGGTGCGGTAGCCCAGGGCCTGTATGCGATCAACTGCTACATGGGTACACGATTTGGCGAGAACAATCCCGAAGATCACGTTCGCTATGCGCGTATCGACCTGATGGGTATGGTGCGAGAAGACCTTGCTTTTGATATGGCCCGTCACGTTGACTCGACCGTGCATAACTTTGAAGAGTGGGGTCTTCCCATCATGCGCAACGAGAAGAAGGGTAACTATTTGCGTGAAGGGCGCTGGCAGATCATGATCCATGGTGAATCCTACAAGCCTATCGTCGCTGAAGCGGCGAAGAAATCGGCCGACAAGGTTTTCAACCGCGTCTGTTTGACCCATCTGCTGATGGATGAATCCAAGGAGAACCGAGTCGCCGGTGCTGTAGGCTTCAATGTACGCACGGGTAACTACCACGTATTCAAGTCCAAGACCGTTATCTGTGGTGCCGGTGGTGCCTCCAACATCTTCAAGCCGCGTTCAGTGGGTGAAGGTGCAGGTCGTGTCTGGTACGCGCCATGGTCTTCAGGTTCTGCGTATGGCCTGATGATCGAGGCAGGCGCGAAAATGACACAAATGGAAAACCGTATCGTACTGGCTCGATTCAAGGATGGTTACGGTCCAGTAGGTGCCTACTTCCTGCATCTCAAGACCTATACCCAGAATGCCTACGGTGAAGAGTACGAGTCCAAGTGGTTCCCGGAGCTGCAGAAAATGGTAGGCAAGGAATACCTGGACCCGGAAGTTTCGCACAGAACTCATCGACCCATTCCGACCTGTCTGCGTAACCACGCAATCATCTCCGAGGTGAATGCCGGTCGTGGCCCTATTCACATGGTCACCATGGAAGCCTTCCAGGACCCTCATCTTGAAGAGATCGGCTGGCACAACTTCCTCGGCATGACCGTTGGTCAGGCAGTACTGTGGGCGGCCACTGATGTGGATCCCAAGTACGAAAACCCTGAGCTGACCACTTCCGAGCCTTACGTCATGGGTTCGCACGCAACGGGTTGTGGTGCCTGGGTTTCAGGCCCTGAAGACGTGTCTCCACCGGAGTACTTCTGGGGCTACAACCGCATGACGACCGTTGAAGGTCTGTTTGGTGCGGGCGATGCGGCTGGTGGTACACCACACGCATTCTCATCGGGATCGTTCACTGAAGGTCGTCTGGCTGCCAAGGCTGCCTGCAAATATATTGATGATGGCAAAGCTGAGGGCATCCGTGTTTCTGACGCTCAGATCAATCGCCGTAAAGAAGAGATCTACAAGCCTCTGGAAACCTATCATGTTTTCAGTAACGAAGTGGTTGCCGGGTCGGTTAATCCTAACTTCATCAATCCGCGACAGGGTCTTGATCGTTTGCAGAAGCTGATGGATGAGTACTGTGGTGGTTTTGGCGTCAACTACATGACCAACGACAAGCTCCTGAATATTGGCCTCAAGAAAATGTACCTTCTGGGACAGGATCTGGAAAAGGTCGCCGCTTCGGACATACACGAGTTGTTGCGTGCATGGGAATTGAAACATCGCTTCCTTACCTCTGAAAGCGTGTTCCACCATACGCTGTTCCGCAAGGAAACACGTTGGCCGGGATACTACTACCGTGGTGACGCGATGAAACTGGACGATAAAAACTGGCACGTGCTGACAGTTTCTCGGCGTGATCCCAAGACAGGTGAGTATACGATGGAAAAAGCACCGCTTTACCACCTGGTGGGTGATGTGGAGAAAGCGGCCCCGGAAGGGCACTAGGCAAACGAGGAATGATGACGTTGCTGATCAGGAAATACGTCCGCCATCATCCAGACGTTATTAGCATGAGGTTAAATGACCGACACCTACCACACTGCAGAACTGCTTTTCCTGACCAGACCTGCCGTGCCGGAGATGGGCAACGGAAACAGGAAGATAAGGTTCCGGTGCCGCAAGGATATTAACTGCTGGAATGCCTGTTGCAGCAATATAGATATCCCGCTCACGCCGTACGACATCCTGCGCCTGAAGCAGCACCTGGATATGTCGTCCGGCGAATTCCTGCGGCAATACACCGTGCCCTGCGAGCCGGATCAGGGCGGCTTCGCGGGCGTTAATCTGCGTCCGGTGGAGAACGGCACGGCCTGCCGCTTCATGACGCCGGAAGGATGCAGCGTATACGAAGACCGGCCGACAGCCTGCCGCTATTACCCGGTGGCGTTGCTGTCGATGCGGCAGGACGAATACATCGACAGCCGCTCCTATGCATTGGTGAAAGAGGCGCATTGCCTGGGCCACAACGAGCCGCGCGAACTGACCATAGACGAATATCGCCATGAACAGGGTGTGGAGGAATACGACGAACTGGCGCGCGGCTGGCGCCAGCTGATCCTGAAGAAGAAATCCTCCGGCCCCAGCTTCGGCAAACCGTCGAAATCCAGCTTGCAACTTTTCTTCATGGTCTGCTATGACCTCGATCGCTTCCGTCATTTCGTGGTCAGCGATGGCTTCAATGAGCTATACGACCTGAACACCGAAGAGACCATCGAGATACTGGGGGACGATACCAGGCTGATGCTGTTCGGCTTTCGCTTCCTCAAGCAGGTATTGTTCGGCGAAAACACCATTGCGCTCAAACACGATGCCGCCACCAAACGCCTCGAGCGCTATCGGGAGAAGATGCAGAGCATGGAACAGGAAGCGGTGGAGAGGCGTCTTGCGGAACAGGACGAGATGTACAAGGCGGATGAAGGAGAGTAATCCGGTGCATAGTTGATTCCGGATTTCAGGCGGCCGGTAAAGTATTCATTGCAAGCCATGCGACACTGTCCCTTCCCCCTTGCAGGGGGAAGGTCAGGATGGGGGTAGAACGGTAGCGGAAATGCAAAGCTTCTACCCTCACCCTATCCCTCCCCATGGAGCGTGGTTGTTGCCGCTTTAGCGGCTTTACAACCACGGCCTACTCCTTGCGAGTGCAAGGGAGAGGGAACCAATGCTCAGGGTGAACGGGATATAGAATGCTCAGGGCGATCTGGTTGTGGAACCCTCCAGTCCCTTCCCCCTTGCAGTGGGGGAGACCGAAGCGAGGGGGCAACTAGGATGGGGGTAGAAGTGCTTGATGGTAGGTGGATTGAGATTCTACCCCCACCCCAACCCTCCCCCTGCCAGGGGGAGGGAGGAACATTTACTTCAGCAAAATTGGGCTTGAAACGACCGCCGCATAAGTCAAACTCTTTAATTCCCCCGGCATAGCCGGTGGTTTACACCAATTTCATTATGAAACACTGGCAGGTGAGATATTTTATGAACATCCTTGAAAAAACAGATGAAGAGATCCTGGAGTTGGCCAACCCGATGTGGGCTGATCTTATCAAGTACTCTAATGAAGGAAACTACGGTGCTTTCACGCGTAATTTTTCGAGCTCCTTTATTGCGGGTGCCAATGAGGTTGAAATGGGCAAGCAGTTTGCGAGAAGCGACCTTGCGAAAAACCTGTCAGATGATTATTCGTATCTTGGCATGATACGCCGCGGAGAATATGTCACTGTCTTATACAAAGTGATCAACAAGAAAAATAAAGGTGAATGGCTCGGCAGGCTGGTGCTGGGGTATGAACGGGATAAGGTTAGGATCTTTGGCGCCACCTTATTCTAGTTAAAAAACTACTGCGGTGACCATCTGCGACGTTGCACGGTGCTCGGAATCCTCATGTACTACCTGTACATTCCGGTTCCTGTGCGCCGTGCGCCTTGCATCTGGCCTTCCTCGCTACGTTTTTTCAGCAGCCTGGTAGAACGCAATATAGATCCATACTAAACATGTCAGATGTGATTGCAGACGAAAAATTCGTTGAGCTGAATTACAAGGTCGTCGATAACAAAACCGGTGACGTACTGGTTACCGTGGAGTATCCGCTGGGCTATGTTCATGGCGTGAATGATGTCATGTCCGAGGAAGTGACCAGGGAACTGTATGGCAAGAAAGTGGGCGATATCATCGAAGTGCCGATAGACACGACAAAGTTATACGGCGAGCGGGATGAGTCGCTGGTATTTACCGATCGCATCGAAAATGTCCCGGAAGAATATCGGGAGATCGGCATGACAATCACCATGGAAAATGAAAAGGGTGAGCCCAGGAACTTTATCGTTACCCGGTTCGATGACAAGACATTGACCGTCGACGGCAACAATCCCCTTTGCGGCAGGGAAGTCACTTTCATGCTGGAAGTGCTGTCGATACGTGAAGCGACCGAGGAAGAGATCGAGCTTGGCGGCGCGGTCGGCGCCGACCCCGACATCGATGAGATCCTCGGCAGGGCAAAATGAAATTCTCCGATACTTACATGATCTACCCTCGCAACCAGGCCCTGGAACGCGCGTTGGCAAATTCCCTGGGCAGGCTGGGCGATGAGTGGATCGAGGCAGCTGCGCCGGACACCAGGGTAGCCGTCGCCGACAAGTTTCTTTACACGCGGGGGAATTTTGAACCGCACCGTTTCAGCTCCAATATTCTTGAGCCTCTTCGTGAGGCACTCGAGGACTCGCTGACAGACCAATATCACGATCAGGAGCCATTGGCCTGGGCTGAGACTCAGACTTATCTTGGAAACATTCTGGCGGCACTGGGACAGCAGCGGGGAGACGCTGAATTGT
This sequence comes from uncultured beta proteobacterium, assembly GCA_963782385.1. GTDB lineage: Bacteria > Pseudomonadota > Gammaproteobacteria > Burkholderiales > Gallionellaceae > CAVXFS01. The sequence goes on along the minus strand of CAWAJO010000003.1, from coordinate 62,952 downwards.
TTGAACGGGCCATTCAGTGTTTCAGCCATGCATTAGGGGAGTTCAAACAGGAAGACTCACCATTGGAATGGGCCGCTGCGCAATATAACCTGGGCACGGCCAGCCAGGCGCTGGGCCGGCTGATTGATGCGGCAAGGCCGTTAAAGTACGCTGTAGAGGCTTACACCAATGCCTTGCTGGTGTGGACGCGAGATGGATTTCCTGAAGAGTGGATGGTTACGATGCATCAGCTCGGGGACACGTTCCATGCGCACGGGAAACTGCTTAAAGGCAATCGTCAACTTCAGAAGTCCGTTGTCGCCTACAAGAATGCGCTTGCCGTACTCGATGCGGATAATCATGCACTGGAGTTGACCGCTGCACATAACAACCGCGCTGCCGCATTGCATCATCTCGGTGAGTCGGAAGGAAATCCTGATCGTTTAAAAGAAGCGATAAACTCATACGAAAAGGCGTTGACGGTTAGCATGGAGCAGCAACTTCCGATTCACCTGGCGGTGCTGTGCCGGGTAAACAAGACGACAGCACAGAATGTGCTGGCAGAAATGACAAACGATACCGGACTGGCAGAAGAAGTGGCCGATGAGTTTGAAATCATCATCGAATGTTTTTCGCATGCCCTTCAGCCACTCTGTTTGAGGCATTGCGAGGAGCAGATGGACAAGGCAAGATCGCTGGCGCTGGCCAAAAGCGCGATTCACGGATAAGGGAGCTGGGTTTGTCGGCTGCAGAAAAAACAGAAAAAAAACGCGACCCGAACGATCCATGCCTGTTCTGCAAGGATCCGCGCGGCGTATCGCTGCAGCGTGAACTTGCTTACAGTGCGCGTGATACCTACGCGGTGAGCCCGGGCCATACCCTGGTTATCCCGCGGCGCCATGTCGCCAGCTTTTTCGACCTGACGCCCGAGGAGGTCGATGCCTGCATGGGGCTGATCACCGAGGAGCGCAAGCGACTGGACGCGGAATTCAAGCCCGATGGTTACAATATCGGCGTTAACGTAGGAGCGGCGGCCGGGCAGAGCATATTCCATGTCCATATCCACCTGATTCCGCGCTACCAGGGTGATGTCGAGAATCCCCAGGGGGGCGTGCGCCATGTGATTCCAAAGAAGGGGCATTACACGCGCTAGATAGTATAATTCGATAAGGTAAACCCCCCGGCTTTGCCGGGGGACTCGAAAAGTTTGACTTAATACGGCGGTCAATTAGCAAGATCATTTGAGCATTTGAAAAAACGATCCCCTCCCCCTTGCAGGGGGAGGGCTAGGGTAGGGGTAGAGAGTTTGCATTGCCACTGTCCTACCCCCATCCCAGCCTTCCCCCTTTAAGGGGGAAGGAGCTTGAACCAGCCGTTTTGTGCGGCTCAAGATTTTATCTGCCCCTTTGAGGGGCTCATCCAATAAACCGCCGGCTTTGCCGGGGGTCTAACTTAGTCAGTTAAGTGGGAGGGGCTGGCAATCCTGTTGAAATTCCTCCCGTTTTCAACCAGCAAGGAGATATGATCATGAGTGATGACAAGAAGCCTTATACCCGTCCCAAGGTTCCGGATGGCCACGCATTCCACGTGACAACTCGTCAGAAAGAGATTACGCCGGGACAATTTTTTGTTGGCTATGAAACTATCTGGGAACCGCACCAGAAAGAAGTTCCATACACCACTCCCAAGAAGCCCTGACAAGAATATTTCAGGGAACCTCTGATTAAGTCCCACATGACCGCGCACTCGGTTTTGCTGGATGGGATGCAAGGCGTGCGACGCAGCGAATGGTAGCGACCATGACACGGTGCGCGAAGCGGTTAGTGCGGGAATGGTCGCAAGCGGTCGCTCCCGCAAGCGGCTGGCTTCGCCAGTAACGTGTTGCGACCGCGCCCTTCGCAAGGAACACAACGCAGCAGACCGCCAGCAAAACCAGTGCCCATGCGGGTTGCGTCAAAATCGCGCGCTCACGGCGTTGCGCTCCTCGGCATCGTAGTCCGAGCTACGACCTTCGTCGCGCGCCTGGTGATCGTCGCGATTTTGTCAGCAACGCGGTTCATGGAGGACTTAATCAGAGGTTCCTTAGGCAATCAGCTGCGCGGCACCTTGATAGATGGTAGAAGGCCGCGCGGATAACGCTAAACAATTCAAGCCTGGATTTGGTCAGTGAAAAGCACGCTTTTATGGCGTGCTTTTCTTTTTGATATAAAGCGCTATTAAAAGCTTAAATACGCTCAGAGAGCTGGTAGTCCACGTCAATAAAAGCGCCAATTTCGGCCAGAAAACGAATCGCTCTGGCACCAAATCCAACCTCGGGCACCGATTCATTCTTATCAATAGATAAAACCAGTACCACGCCGATCCTGGGAGACAAGTTGTGGCTTTTAATTACTTGCAGGATTTTTTCCTTGGCCGGTTCTATTTTTTTAATGATGATGTCCGTCATTTTATAAACGTCAATATTGTCCGTCATCGTTTCCGTTGATAACTCCCATGAACTGATCACGGGTTTATCCAGGGCACTGCGCGCGCCGGATGCATCAACCGAGGTAGGTTCGATGCCAAGCAGACGCGTGACGTCATCAGGATTGAAATGATAACCACTGAGTGTGAAGTGGGCGCGTGCTTTATTCGATGCCAAGTTATTACCCTGATAAATTGATTGTAAACAGGACGGGAGATTATAGCGTATAGCGAAAAGGGGTCAAATGCGCTGTCCCTGGCTTTGCCAAGGATAGCGTGTTTGATTTGAACAGTTTGGTAGTAGCGGTTTTGCGGATGATTGGCCTGGGCGAAGAAGAACCAGCGTTCCAGGATTAAACCAACATAATTGCACCGCGAATTCTGATGTGCATCGCTTGCCGTCCGTGCATTGCGTGCATGTTCCTCGCTTCGATTGGCTGCGCTTCCCGAGCACCGCCGGTAATTCGATTAGGTAGACTTCCGGTTATGCCGGGGCTCAGCAAGGTTTGAGCGTTCCGGCAGTCATCAAAGGGCAAAGTCATAATGCTCAGCAACATCGTTCCCTCCTCCTTGCAGGGGGGAAGGAGTTGAAACCGACCGCCTTCAGGCGGTTCACGGTTTTATCGGCCCCTTTGACGGGCTCACCCAATACGCCCCCGGCCTTGTCGGAGGTCATCCAACTCTGTCAATATCCGTCCGAGAAAGTCAGTAGCGGGGATTTAGAATGCAGCCAACTGAAGCGGTTTCTTCCGCGTGGAAGCAATTGCGCCCGCTGTTCGTCAGGCGCGTGGCTGAAAAAGAGCGTGCCGCCTGGGAACAGTACTACGTGCCCGGCATGCCGGAAGTTGATGAGTATGTCGCCGGAAGTTTCGATCGTTTTGCCATGCTGTGCGGCGTGCTTGGCAAGAACCTGCCGGCCGGGGCGCGCATCCTCGATGCCGGGGCTGGCCACGGGCTGCTGGCGCTGTCGCTCAAGCAGATGGGGTTCGCGGCTGAAGCGAGCGACATCATCGAAGGATTTCCGCTGCTTGCCGAAGCCGGGCTGCCCTACCGTCCGTGGCATCTGGAGTGCGACCCGGCGCCATTTGACGCTCGCTCGTTCGATGCCGTCGTGCTGTCGCAGACGCTTGAACACTTCACCTACTCGCCGCGCCATGCGCTGGATGAATCGCTGCGCATCATCAAACCGGGCGGACTGCTGCTGATCGATGTGCCGAACATCGCCTGCTTCCACAACATTTCACGGCTGGTACGCGGCAAGAGTCTGCACTGGGAGTTCGCCAAGCACTATCTGCAGCAGGACCCTGTCGTGCATCGCGGCATACCGTATTACGACCGGCATAACCATGAATACAGCCGCGAGGACCTGCTGGATATCGCCCGGTTCTATGATCTCGAGAAGCTGGCCGTGCGTTACTATTCATCATACAACCACGACAAGCGGGGAGCGCTGGCCATCTTCTTTTCCCGGCTGCGCGATGCACTTCCCCATGTTCGCAAGGCTATCTATGCGCTCTACCGGAAACGGACGGATACAGTCAGATGACTTGTTCGGCCGTTTTCTGGGTAACCCACAGTCTTGCCGGGAGACGCAATCAGTGTCGAAATTTTCAGGCGGGACCAAACAGCGGAAAATCTGGCGACATTTTCCCTCGAAGGGGCAGGCCGTGGTTGCCTCGCAGAGGTTCTTGCCCCCTCTGGGGGCAAAGCCGCTGAGGCGGCAACAACCACGCTCCAGGGGGACGGTAGGGAAAAGGGGTAGGGACTTTGCGTTTCCACCGTCCTACCCCCATCCCAGTTGCCCCCTCGCTTCGCGCTCCCCCTCTTACTGGGGGAAGGCGCTAATACCAGCCACCAACTAACTATTCGCGGTTTAAGGTGATTATTCCACGTTCTTGGCGCAACGGAATCCCAAGTCGTTCAGCATCATTTGCGGTGGAAGATGATTGCGGCGGGCCGCACGAAATACCACGCTGATCGAGTCATAATGTCCGGAACTGGCCATTCCGCCGCGAATGACGCGGTGAACCTTGCCATAATTCTTGATATTCTTGTCTGCGGGTGCACCCGGGTATGCGTCGTACCAGTCATTTACCCATTCGGCAACATTGGAGGCCATATCGTATGCACCATAGACGGATTTGTCTTCCGGGTACGATCCCACGGCCGCGTATGGAACATCGGGATCTTCAGACATCGTGTTGACTTTCTTTGGATCCCATTTGTTTCCCCAGGTATATTCGTTTCCATTGGCACCGCGCGCGGCTTTTTCCCATTCGGCTTCTGTCGGCAGACGCTTCCCGGCCCAGGTACAGTAATCATTGGCATCGTCCCAGCTGACTGCGATGACCGGATACTTGTCACGCACCGCCTGGATCTTTGCCAGTTCAGTCAGCAAGGCTTCCCGGCTCATTTTGGGGACATCCATGTCCAGCCTGAAACGTTCGGTCGCCATCCTGCGCAAGTCATCCAGTGACATGGCCGCAAGGAATTCGTTGCTGAAGTTATAGCCATCCCGCACCCAGGTGCTTGGCACGCGATGCTGAGTATCGATCGCGAAATCACGGTACTGGGCGTTGGTGACCTCGTATTTATCGATCAGGAATGCGGGGAGAGTCACCTTGTGGGCGGGCCGTTCATTGGCATACAAGCGTTCATTGAATCCATAGGGATTGAGTGCGTTTGCGTCTTTCCACATGCTGACGTTGTCTTCATGGTTGCTGCCCATGGTGAATTCGCCTGCCGGAACCAACACCATGCCCGAGTTGAAAGTGTCTTCAATCATCTGGGCTTGCGCGAGATTCATTGCGCCGCCAATCAGCGACAGGCAAAACATACCGTTCAAAACGAGTCTAAGTTGCATCTTTGGCGCACCTGAATCCGAAGCTGGAATTCCGCACATTCTGCTTGAAATAGCTACGATTGAAAACGGGCGCCGACACCCCGCATTGATAGAACGAGCAATCCCACCAGGAACCCCCCTTCAGTACCTTGTACAGCTCGCCATAATTCTCGCTGTTCCACGTGTTGCCCGGATATTGCGTGTACCAGGAGTCTGTCCATTCCCATACGTTTCCCGACATGTCGTATAGGCCAAACGGGCTCTTTCCGCCTTCGAATGACCCGGCCGGGGTCGTGTCGCCCGTCACCTTGAGCGACTCCCAGCGCACAGGGTTATTCACCTTGTTTACGTCGAAATCATCGCCCCAGGGATAATCGCGGTCATCCTTGACGCCGCGGGCAGCCTTTTCCCATTCGACGTCGCTCGGCAAGCGTTTGCCCGCCCACTGGCAATAATCATGTGCGTCGAACCAGCTGACGAAGACCACCGGATGATCCACTTTGCCTTTGGGGTAGGTACGATTGACAAAATGGCGCGGCGATTTGCGGTTGGTCGCATCGATGAACTGTTTGTACTGCAGGTTGGTGACCTCATACTTGTCCATCCAGAACGCCTTGGTTTCAGCCGTGTACTGGGGGCCTTCATCTGGCAGACGGTTGTTTGAGCCGCGAATGAACGTGCCGGCAGGGATCAGTACCATCGGATTGGGCTCCTTGCCGATGCGCGTTTCATCGTAGTACATGGGTCCGCTCATGCCGGCTGTCATGTTTACCGGGGGAGCGACCTGAAGCTTGTCGGCATAGGGGTCGGCAAAATGCTTGTCGGCAACGCGGACGATGGGACTGCTTTCGCCGGATGTGTGGCATTCTTCACAGTCATTGGCCATGATGATTTCAGCGGCGTGTTGATTGCGCAGTTTTGCATGGCAGGAGGCGCAGGTTCCGGTTGCCTGGATGACATGCTGGTAGGGGATGGAGCCGGTCATGTCTCCGGCCCGGGCGCTTGCAATGAATGTCGTTACACAGAATATAAAGAACAGGGAGCAGAATTTGGAGGGCATTGATTCAGTCACGGTGAATATTGATAAGGGTGCAGATTTTCCCATGAGATCATAATCCGTTCAAGCGGCAAGTGCTTGTGCGTATCAATTGGCGGATGGTGGATAGATTGCAACGCCAGGTGGAAAGTTCCGGATGGAAAGTGCCAGGTGACAGTCACGGCGAACCGGATTGCCAGTCCGGCTGTTTTGGGGCCGCGTAATTCTGCGGCCATGATGATGCCGGAATCAGCGCCGCATTGACCAGCGCAATCCCGTTTGTTTTAAGTCACCTATGCAGGATTGATGGCATCAAAATATGACTAAAACGTTCGGGTATTGGCGTGAATCTTGTTACAAAGAGCATGCAACCAGGGCGTTGTTCATGGCCGGCAGGCTATTTGAATATTGGCTACCTGTCTCCGTTGTTGCGGCTTGTTATGGTCTGGAGTACCATTTAAAAAATATCGCAATCGGGAACTTCCCGCATTTTCAACTGGCTTATTCTCAATCATTATCTAGCACCTTGAATGGAGTTTGCGGATGGCAACCAACAAGCTTTGCGTTGTGGTCGTATCGGGTTCTCTTGAGCGTTTGCAGATGGCAGCAATGGTGGCGTCGGTCGGTGCCGTGAGTGGACAGGATGTGATGGTTTTTCTGTCGATGAATGCCTTGTCCTTTTTCGTCAAGGGCAGTACTTCCAAGGTGCAGCATGAGGGAGAAATTGGCGGGTTGATGGCCAGCAAGAACGTTCCCGATTTCAAGACCCTGTTCGAGCAGGCGGTCGAACTCGGCGATGCAAGAATCTATCCCTGTTCCATGGCGATGGATGTGCTTGGCGTCGAGCAGAGCAGTCTCGAGGATTACCTGGAAAAGGCGACCGGACTGACCAGGTTTCTTCACGACGCCGTCGACGGCCAAGTCTGGACTTTTTAATTGTCGGAGAATATTCAAATGGCGGAAAGAAAGATTGTTGATGGGCGCGGAAGCTTTTGTCCCGGGCCGCTGATGGAATTGATTGCGGCATTGAAGTCGTCGCAGGTCGGTGATGAACTGGAGGTGCTGTCAACTGACAAGGGTTCGGCGGATGACATTCCGGAGTGGGTCAACAAGGTTGGTCACGAATATATTTCGACCACCGAAGCGGATGGTGTCTGGCATATTACGGTGCGAAAGGCAAAGTAGGGTACATGTTGGCTTAACTAAATCGAGGGAGAGAGAACGATGAAGATCCTGATTATTGGCGGTGGCATGGGCGGCACTATTCTGGCGAACAACCTGGCGCGGCGCCTGACGAATGAACTAAAGACCGGCAAGGCGCGCATCACGATGCTGTCGGCCTCCGACAAGCACATGTACCAGCCCGGCCTGCTCTACCTGGCGGTGGGGCGCATGACTCCCGACGAACTGTATCGCGACCAGGCCAGCCTGCTCGAGCCGAGCATCAAGTTCCACGTTGACCCGGTTGAGGAATTCATGCTCGACAACAAGCAGGTGAAGACCAAGAGCGGCAAGACATTCGATTATGACCTGATGGTCATTGCCACCGGATCGCGCATGTTTCCGGAAGGCATTCCCGGCATGGTGGAGGGCGCCGAGACCTTCTACACCGAAGAGACTGCGCTGAAGATGTTGAAGAGCCTGCAGTCGTTCGAGGGCGGCAAGGTGGTGATCACCGTTGGGGTGCCGCACAAATGCCCGATGGCACCGCTGGAAATCACGTTCATGCTGCATGACTATTTCAAGGATCGCGGCATTCTGGACAAGGTGCAGTTGCATTACACCTACCCGATAGGACGCGTGCACAGCCTGGAAAATGTCGCCAAATGGGCGGCGCCGGAAATGGATCAGCTGGGCATCAAATACGAGACATTTTTCAACATCAAGGAAGTGGACGCCGCAAACAAGATACTGCGCAGCGAGGAAGGCGTCGAGATCAAGTATGACCTGCTGATCACCATTCCCACCCACAAGGGCATGGAAGTGGTCGAGAAGAACGGTCTCGGCCAGAACGGCTGGATTCCCACCAACCGCACCAGGCTGAACATGGAAGGCCGCGACAACGTGTTCGTTCTGGGCGACACCACCAACCTTCCGATCAGCAAAGCCGGCTCCACCGCGCATTTCGAGGCCGATACACTGGGCGAAAACATCGCCGCCATGGTCAAGATGGGCATGCCGGTACGCGACTACGACGGCAAGGTGTTCTGCTTTATCGAGGCCGGCAAGGATCGTGCGACCTACGCCATGTTCAACTACCAGAATCCGCCTGATCCCAAGGCGCCGACCAAGGCCGTGCACTGGTTCAAGATGGCCTACAACAAACTGTACTGGGTTTCCGCGCGCGGACTCCTGTAACCGGAGGATGCCATGAACACAGAAACCAAGGAAGAAGGAGCCATGGTGCAGCACGAGCTTGACCGCGTGATCTCTGCAGCGCGTGATTCCCTGACCGACGAAATGGTCGGCCGCCTTGCCGGTTCCGCGGCCGAAGCGCTCGACCTGGTGGACAAGGCCGGGCGGGCGGGGCTGAGCAAGGCGATTCCGGCGCTGGCTGAAATGGTGAACAACGGAGATCTGGACCGGCTGTCTCAGCTGGCGCGCGTCTATCATGCATCGCAGGACGCGCTGACCGACGAGATGGTGTCACGGCTTACCGAAGCGGTCGGCGGCGGACTCGGCCTGCTCGACCAGGTAAACCGCTCCGGACTGGAAAAGGCCTTGCCCGTCATTTCGCGCATGGCTGCCGATGGTGACCTGGAGCGGTTGGCGCAACTGGCCCGCGTATACAGTTCCGCACAGGATGCGTTGACCGACGAGATGGTCGGGCGCCTGTCGGAAACACTGGGTGAGGGGCTGTCCCTGCTGGATCGGCTCAACCGCGGCGGCGCGGGGCGGTTGGTGGAAATGCTGGAACACCTTGAATCCACCGGGGCGCTGGAACGCGTCGCCGCCACGCTGCCGGTATTGCTGGAGCGTCTGGAAATGGTGACCGGATTGCTGGGCTGTCTGCAATCTGCATCGAGCAAGAGTCAGGAACAACCGGCGGCAGGCGGTATTGGCAGCCTGTGGAAGATCATGACGGACGCAAAGACTGTGCGCTCGCTCCAGTTCATGGTGAACTTGAGCGAACAGATGCAGGAGCATTGTGCCAAGCCAAAATGATGTGACGGCGTCATGTTTCTGGAACGACGGCAGGGGGCATCCTGCCGTTTTTCTTTCCGGCAATTCGGCGCGGTGGATCAGGCGTGCAAGAGTCGGCATCGTAATACCTATGCAGGCCGCTATCCCCTAGCGCGCGAAGCGCGCCGATGTTTGTATTTGCCGGATGCCCGTCCCTCGAATCGTTGCACCAGTGGCTGGTCTTCCGGGACAAGCGCGCAATGACGCAGTGATACTGCTCGATCTCCGGAACAATGATCACAATGAATGTTGTGCTGGCTGCAGCTATCCTCTATCCTTGCGATTTAATACCCGACTAAAACAGTTGCCATGCCAGTAAGTATCAAATCCCCGCAGGATATCGAAAAAATGCGTGTTACAGGTCGTCTGGCAGCCGAGGTGCTCGATTACATAACGCCGTTCGTCCAGGTTGGGGTTACCACCGATGAATTGGACAAGCTGTGCCACGACTACATGGTGGATGTTCAGGGGTGCATCCCGGCGCCGCTCAACTATGCGCCCAAGGGACATACGCCCTATCCGAAGTCCATCTGCACATCGCTAAACCACCAGGTCTGCCACGGAATCCCGGGCGACCGGAAGCTGAAGAACGGCGACATCATGAATATCGATATCACCACCATCAAGGACGGCTGGCACGGTGACACCAGTCGCATGTTCTATGTGGGTGAGCCGTCGATTCAGGCCAGGCGTTTGTGTGAAAGCACTTACCAGGCAATGTGGCATGGCATTCGTGCGGTCAAGCCGGGTGGGCATCTGGGTGATATCGGCCAGGCCATTCAGAGGTATGCGGAAGGACTGGGCTATAGTGTGGTGCGTGAATTCTGCGGCCACGGCGTCGGCAGGAATTTTCACGAAGAACCGCAAGTGCTGCATTACGGCAAAGCCGGATACGGTCTGAAACTGGAGACAGGCATGATATTTACCGTCGAGCCGATGATCAATGCCGGCAAGTCCGGCATCAAGCAACTGGGAGATGGTTGGAGCATAGTGACCAAGGATCATTCCCTGTCGGCACAATGGGAGCACACTGTGCTGGTTACCGAGACCGGTTTTGAGGTACTGACCCTTTCATCCGGTTCGCCGCCCCCGCCTGAATTCTAGCAATCGTGCAAAGCTCCGCCGAAATCCGCGAAAGTCTGAGCGCGGCGCGTCATGCGTTGCAGCGGGATTTTGTTGCGCATCCGCAGCCGCGGCGCCAACTGCATGCCCACGCCAAACTGGTGGACGAGCATCTGTGCAGGGTATGGGAAAATCTTGCGATTCCAGGCGATCTGGCATTGGTGGCAGTGGGCGGGTACGGTCGCCGTGAACTTTATCCCAGGTCTGATATCGACTTGCTGATCCTGTTGCCCAGACAACCTGATGCGGATTTGCAGCAATGTCTGCAGATGCTGGTCGGTGTGCTGTGGGACATTGGCATGGAAGTGGGGCACAGCATTCGCACCGTGGACGATTGCATGGCCGCATCCTTGGACGTGACAGTCCAGACCAATTTGCTGGAGGCGCGCCTGGTAACCGGCAATCGTGCGTTGTTCGATGAACTGCGCGAAGCGCTGTCCAGCCACCTGGACATCCACGCTTTCTACCTGACCAAGGTAAAGGAGCAGGAAAAGCGCCATGCTCGATTCATCGAAACTGATTACAACCTCGAGCCCAACCTGAAGGATAGTCCTGGGGGGCTGCGGGATTTGCACACCATACTGTGGATAAGCCGTGCCAGCGGCTATGGGGATACATGGAACAAGCTGGCTCGCGCAGGGGTGATAACCATGCAGGAAGCCCGTGCTGTCACGCGCCACGAAGCGCTGCTGCAAACCCTGCGCATTCGCCTGCACTACATCGCCAACCGGCGCGAAGATCGCCTGCTGTTTGATTACCAGGATGAATTGGCGAAACAGATGTGCATTCCGGCAACGGCTGCGCGTCGTGCCAGCGAACGCCTGATGCAGCGTTACTACCGAACCCGGCGGGCAGTGCGCCAGCTCAACGAAGTGCTGCTGCGGACTCTGCACGCGCACCTGTTTCTGGTGGAAGCCGAAGCAAATCCAGTCAATGAGCGCTTTGTATCGAGGGACGGCTTGCTGGAAGCGCGCGACGAGCTGTTGTTCGAGCAGGAACCGACGGCGATACTGGAAAGCTTCCTGCTGCTTCAGCAGCACGAGAATTTGAAAGGATTCTCAGCCGCTACCTTGCGCGCGCTGTGGCGGGCACGGCACAGGATCGACACGGCTTTCCGGCGCGACTTGCGCAACCGCGAATTGTTCATGGAGATCCTGCGTCAGCCTCAGGGCCTCACCCATGCCTTGCGAAGAATGAACCAGTACGGAATCCTGGGGCTTTATCTGCCCGTATTCGGGCGCATTGTCGGACAAATGCAGCACGACCTGTTTCATGTGCATACTGTGGATGAACATATCCTGATGGTGGTGCGTAACTTGCGCCGCTTTGTGCTGAAGAAACATTCGCATGAACATCCGTTGTGCAGCAGATTGATGAAGGATTTTCCGCATCCGGAAGTGTTGTATATCGCCGGCCTGTTTCATGACATCGCCAAGGGGCGCGGAGGCGACCATTCCCGCCAGGGACGCAATGACGCAGCACGCTTTTGCAGGCAACATGGACTCGCAGAAGAAGATGCCAGCCTGGTCGTATGGCTGGTGGAGAATCATCTTGCCATGTCAGCGACAGCGCAGAAGCAGGATTTGTCTGACCAGGATGTGATTGCCGCCTTCGCAGCCAGGGTGCCCAACGACCGCTATCTGGTCGCGCTCTACCTGCTAACCGTGGCGGACATCCGCGGAACCAGTCCGAAAGTATGGAATGCATGGAAGGCAACATTGCTGGAGGAATTGTTCAACGCGACGCGCCGTTATATGGCGGGCGGCATGATTGCCGATCGGGTCGGTGAAATTCGCGCCCGCTCAAGACAATTGCTCAATCTGTATGCGATCGCCCCTGAGAATTATGAGTCGCTGTGGGCTGAATTCGATACTGAGTATTTTTTGCGGCATGAGCCGGATGAGATTGCCTGGCATACCCGTTTGCTGGCGCGGCGCGTCAAGAGTCCGGCTCCAGTGGTGAAGGCGCGCTTGAGCCGTATCGGCGAGGGTATGCAAGTCATGGTATACAGCCCGGATCAACCTCTGTTGTTTGCGCGCATATGCAGTTTCTTTGCGGAAATGCTGTACAACATCATGGAAGCGAAGATACATACCACCCACCATGGTTATGCGTTGGACAGCTTCCTGGTGATGGATGCCGGCAACACCAGGACCCCATACCGGGATGTGATGAACTACATCGAATTTGAACTGACCCAAAGAATCGTTGGCGGCAAGCCTCTGCCTGGCTTGTACGGTGGCCGCATCAGCCGGCAACTGAAACACTTTCCGATCGCGCCTGAAGTATCCTTCAGCACGGATGAAAAAGGAAATCATCAACTTTCAATCCTCGCCGGCGACCGTCCCGGTCTGCTGGCGCGCATCGCCAGCGTCCTGGCAAATCACCAGGTCAGTCTGATCAATGCAAAAATCAATACGCTGGGGGCGCGTGCCGAGGATACTTTCTGGGTCAGGGATGGCTCCTTGAAGCAGCCGCAAGCGCTGGAGTCCCTGCGAACGGATTTGCTAAAACTTATAGTTTAACTTTACATGTGAATTATAAGTCATTAAATAGTAAAATATTAATGTGAAGAATTTCCGGCTTTACCTTGGGCGGTCCGCGGCCGGTTATACCCAATACTTGCCAACATGTGTGTAGCGGGCAGGCGCCGGCACGGTCATGCTCAGATCGAATGCCGGCAGTCTGGATTCGAGAGTCAGGATTCGCCAGGCAGTTTGCCCTGAATAGGCTATCTCGTGGATATTACCGGCCAAATCCTTTATCATTCACGCAGTGAGAGCCATGAAAAGTCTTGCCTCGCAGGTAGGTTATATAATTTGGCTTGAAATGAACAAGATACGGGTGATGAACGGTTTATTTTGCATCACCCGCAACAGTTTGGCGGGTCTCCCCGCATTGCAGGGTAGTGAACCTGGTCAGGTCCGGAAGGAAGCAGCCACAGCTAATTACTGCAAGTGCCGGGGGTAAGGCTCGCCTCCTAACTCTGGCCGGGGCGTGCGCCCCATTTGGGATCTGAACCTTGTCTGCATCTTCCGTTCTGGCACGCAAATGGCGGCCCAAGACCTTCGCGCAGCTGGCTGGGCAGGAGCACGTCGTGCAGGCGCTTTCCAACGCGCTGGCGCAGAACCGCCTGCATCATGCCTACCTGTTCACCGGCACGCGCGGCGTGGGCAAGACCACCATCGCGCGCATTTTCGCCAAATCCCTGAATTGTATCAATGGTGTCACTGCCACGCCGTGCGGGGTCTGCAGCGCGTGCATGGAGATCGACAGTGGTCGCTTTGTCGACCTGATCGAACTGGACGCGGCGTCCAACACGCAGGTGGACAACATGCGCGAATTGCTGGAGGGCGCGCTGTATGCGCCGACCAGCGGTCGTTTCAAGGTGTACATCATCGACGAAGTACACATGCTGTCCAAGTCGGCGTTCAATGCGATGCTGAAAACGCTGGAAGAGCCGCCCGCGCACGTCAAATTCATCCTTGCCACCACCGATCCACAGAAGATACCGGTCACCGTGCTGTCGCGCTGCCTGCAGTTCAACCTGAAACAGTTGCCGCCCGCGTTGATAATTAAGTATTTGCAGCACGTGCTGGAACAGGAGGACGTGGCGTTCGAGCACGGGGCGCTGGCGCTGCTGGCGCGCGCTGCCGCCGGCAGCATGCGCGATGCACTGAGCCTGCTGGACCAGGCCATCGCCTATTCGGATTCCCAAGTGAACGAGGTGACGGTGCGCAGCATGCTGGGCGCGATAGACCAGGGCTATCTGTATGACTTGCTGCAAATGTTGCTGGCGCGCGATGGCGCCGGGATGTTGCGCATCGCCGATGACATGGCACTGCGCAGCCTGGAGTTCGGTACGGCATTGCAGGAACTGGCGACGCTGTTGAATCGCATCGCACTGGCGCAGGCCGTGCCGCTTGCCATCGCCGAGGACGAGCCTGAGCGTGCGCGTTTGCTGGAACTGGCGCGGCACTTCAGCAGCGAAGACGTGCAATTGTTCTACCAGATCGCTATTCACGGGCGCAACGAGATCGACCTTGCGCCCGACGAGTATGCGGGATTCACCATGACGCTGCTGCGCATGCTGGCTTTCATGCCGGATATGCAGCTTGGAGCCAGGCCTGCAGCGGTGGCGAGGACCTTGTCGGCGCCGCCATCTTCCTTGCCCGAAACAGAAGCAACTGCCGCGGCAAAGGAACCGGATCCGCCTGCGAGCGCGACGGATGTCCCTGCACAATTCGACTGGAATGTGCTTCTGGCACAATTGAATGTGCAGGGCATGGCCAAGGAACTGGCCAGGAACAGTTCGCTGGAAAGCTTTGATCGGGGCCGCCTGACGCTGAACCTTGCGCCGCAGCAAAAGCATTTGCAGACAAATAAAGCGGCGCACGATAAATTGCAGGCGGCGCTTGCCGGCTATTTCGCCCGGCCGGTGAAGCTGGTGGTTACCGTGGGCGGCGAGAATGAGATCACGCCGGCTGCCCTGGAAAGATGTGCACAACAGGCGCACCAGCAGGCTGCGGCAGAGGCGATCTCCGTGGATCCGTTCGTACGCGAGGCGCAGCTGCAGTTGGGCGCGCAGGTGGTGGAAGATTCAATCAAACCGATAAGGCAGGAGAACGCAACATGATGAAGGGTGGATTGGCCGGCCTGATGAAGCAGGCGCAGCAAATGCAGGCAAACATGAAGAAGGCGCAGGACGAACTGGCCACGATCGAGGTGGAAGGGCAGTCCGGTTCTGGCGTGGTGAAGGTGGTGATGACTTGCGCGCACGAGGTTCGCCGCGTAAACCTCGACGACAGCGTGCTGGACGACAAGGAGATGCTGGAAGATCTGATCGTGGCGGCATTGAACGATGCAAACAAGAAAGCCGCCGACACTTCAAAGCAGCGAATGAGCGGGTTTAGTTCTGGCATGAACCTGCCGCCGGGAATGAGCCTGCCTTTCTGATTCATACTGATGATCACGCCTTCCAGCCTGGAAGAACTCATCAAGGCCTTGCGCTGTCTTCCCGGTGTCGGCGCGAAGTCCGCACAGCGCATGGCTTATCATCTGCTGCAGCGTGACCGGTCGGGCGCGCTGCACCTGGCGCATTCGCTCGAGCGTGCAGTCGAGAATGTGCACCACTGTATCAAATGCAACAATTTTTCCGAAGAAGAGATATGTGTGTTGTGCCGTTCCTCGCGGCGCGTGTCGAGTCTGTTGTGCGTAGTGGAGATGCCGGCGGATCTTCTGGTGATGGAGCAGGCGCAATGCTATCAAGGCATGTATTTCGTGTTGATGGGCAGACTGTCTCCGATGGATGGCATAGGGCCCCGTGAACTTCATTTGGAGAAGCTGGTCAGACGCGCGTTGGAACAGCCGTGTGAAGTAATTCTTGCCACCAATTTCACCGTGGAGGGCGAGGCCACCGCACATTACCTTGCGGCATTGCTGAATGCGCAGGGCGTCAAGGTTTCGCGTATTGCGCGCGGGCTTCCGGTGGGAGGCGAACTGGAGCATGTGGACAGCGGAACTTTGGCCCAGGCTGTGCTGGAACGCAGAGAGGTAAGCCATGAGCCTGACAAAGGTCTTTAGCCTTGGATAAATACGGGTTGTGTGGATGACTGATCGGCAATCAGGAGAAAGGCTGCAGAAAGCACTGGCGCAATCGGGCGTCGGTTCACGGCGTGAAATTGAAAAGTGGATAGCCGATGGCCGAGTGACCGTCAATGGCGAAGTGGCCAGTCTGGGAATCCGGGTGCTGGATGGCGATGTGGTGCGCGTGGACCACCGAGTCATACGGATTGAAGCACGGGGCGGCAGTGTCCCCAGAGTCTTGTTGTATCACAAACCGGAGGGCGAAATCGTCAGCCGGGATGATCCGGAAAAGCGCGCCAGCGTCTTCGACAAGCTGCCGAAATTGCGCGGACAGAAGTGGACAGCCATAGGTCGGCTGGATTTCAATACCAGCGGCTTGCTGATCTTTACCACTTGCGGTGACCTGGCCAACCGTCTGATGCATCCCCGCTTCGAAGTGGAACGCGAATACGCCGTGCGCGTGCAGGGCAGCATGACGCAAGAGCAGATGCGCCAGATGGTCACGCAAGGGCAGCAATTGGACGACGGGCCGGTCAAGTTCGAGACATTGACCGATGAAGGTGGAGAGGGTTTTAATCATTGGTACCGTCTGGTGCTGAAAGAGGGGCGCAATCGCGTCGTGCGGCGCACCTTTGAGGCATTGGGACTGACGGTGAGCCGTTTGATGCGCGTGCGGTTTGGCATCGTGAATCTGCCGCCGCGCGTCAAGCGGGGAATGCTTGTTGAACTGGGGCCGGGAGAGGTGAATGCAATACTTGAATGGACTGGAATGGACAGGCAGCAATTCGGCGGGGAAGTCGTGCCGCACAGGGATCGCGAGAGGTCCGGTCAAGGTGCGCAGTCGAAGCGCGTTGCCGGGACCGGGCGGCCTGCCGAGACTGGGCACGTCGGCAGGCATCGAGCCGGATCAAATGTCGACAAGCGTCGTGAAGAAATTTCTGTTCAGGCCAAACGCAAAAGGCCCGGTGGATTTCGAGGCAGGGCTGGCAAGTAGCGTCGGATTCCATTTATGACTTGGCGTGAAATGCATTGCGCACCAACCGGACACGAATTGATGGAACAAACTGATAATCCAGGCGGCGCGCAGCCGCATGAAGCCATGTTCGCCCCCGACACAGCGGCGTTGGCAGGCATCAAATCCGTCATGTGCAGCGTATTGATTCTGGATATTGTCGCGTATTCCAGAAGATCCGTTTCCGAGCAGATGGAACTCAGGAATGGCTTGAACAAGGCTCTGGATTCCGCCATTTTACTGGTGAGTACAGATGACCGGATCATTCTTGATACCGCCGCTGGCGTTGCGATCAGTTTCCTGAATAATGTGGAAGATGCGCTCAGAGTCGCATTGATGCTGAGTGAAAACCTGCGGGAAGAGGGTGCGGGATTGACCCATCCTTTGCCGGTGCGTATGGGCATCCATCTTGGTCCTGTACACCTGATCCTGGACAGCAAGAGGCAGCCGAATATCGTGGGCGATGGGATCAATGTTGCGCAGCGCGTGACGGAATTTTCCGAGGCCGGGCAGATACTGATATCGCGCTCATACCGCGACGCGATCTCCAATCATGCTCCTGAATATGCCGGCATGCTGCCTTACCATGGCAATTATATTGACAAGCATCTGCGCGAACACGAGGTCTATTTGGTAAGCAGCAAGGAAGACATGGCGCAACCGATACCGGGGAAGGATGGCGCAGAACAAGGTGACCGCTCGGGGCAAGACGCGGGCGGGAATCCCGGTATAATCGAAAAGTTTTCGAGCCGACCCCTTATTTTGGTCGGCGCCTTTGTTGTCGGGATCTTGGTGCTGGTTGCGGCAAAGTTGATCAAGGTCGGGTCCGAGGACGCCAAGCCTGCTTCCGCCGCCCTGGTTGAGCCTGCCAAAATGGCTATCCTGAGGATTGCGGTAACTCCGTGGGGCGAGGTATATCTGGATGGAAGCCTCCAGGGCATCAGTCCGCCGCTGGCAGAGCTGAAAATCAGTCCGGGCGCCCATCATATCGAGATTCGCAACAAAGCATTTCCGGAATACAGCCGGAATTTCAAGATAAATCCCGGAGAGAATAAGGATATCCGGTATAGATTTGCCGATCCGCTGAATTGAGTTTCCCCGGAATAGGCGGTATATATGCTATTTATTGGGCGGGATGGACTATCTGGCGATTTGTTGGGAAGGGCGGGCGGGGATGGAAGCAGCTTGTTTAATGGACAATCAACAGGGGGATCTAGTGTGCTGAGTGTGCGCATCATGTTGATTGCTGCATTGGCAACAACATTACTGTGTGCTTGCGGCAGCGAGAGAATCCCGCTGCTTAAGGATGACAAGAATGCAGATCATGGGCGAGATTACTTCCTGAAGGGGCTAAAGCGTTATGAGAGCGGCGACTATGTGGATGCAGCAGAATTGTTGAAGTATGCAATTATGAATGGACTGAGTAGCAGGAAGGATCAGGTGGTGGCACACAAATATCTTGCATTCATCAATTGCTTTACGGCACATGAAATGCTGTGTCGCAGCGAATTCAGGAAGGCGTTTGAACTTGACCCGGCTTTTGAACTTGAACCGGAAGAGGTAGGACATCCTATCTGGACTCCGATTTATCTCGATGTGAAGAAAGAGTTCTCCCGCTCCAAACCCGGTTCTGGACACTGACCATGATTAGCCAACTGGGAAGATACGAGATTGTCGGCGAGATAGGCCAGGGCGCCATGGGTATCGTATACAGCGCAAAAGACCCGTTGATTGGCCGTACTGTCGCGATCAAGACCATCAGTCTTGGCCTGATGAGCGAGGACAAGGAAGAATATGAAGGACGCTTCTATCAGGAAGCAAAGGCTGCCGGATGCTTGAGTCATCCCAACATTGTGACGATTTATGACGTCGGCAAGAGTGGGGATGTCGCTTACATCGCAATGGAGTTTCTGGAAGGCCGCGAGTTGCGCGATATTCTCAATGACGGGCAGATATTATCCGAGGACCAGATTCTTGATATCGTAATCCAGGTCGCCCTGGGTCTGGATTATGCTCATGAGCATGGAATCATTCATCGCGATGTGAAGCCGTCAAACATCATGGTGATCCGCGATGACCATGTGAAAATTACGGACTTTGGCATAGCGCGCATGGCGTCATCCACCGTCAAAACACAGACCGGCATGGTACTTGGTTCGCCGAAATACATGTCGCCGGAACAGGTCATGGGGCAGAAGCTCGATTTACGCTCCGACATATTTTCGCTCGGGGTCATGCTGTATGAGTTGCTGACGGGAAATACGCCATTTAATGGGGAGAATATCAGCGCCATCATGTACCAGACCGTGAATACGGTTCCGCCTCCGCCAAGCGCGCTAAACCCCGCGGTACCCCAGATGCTGGACCTCATTGTCGCGAAGGCGATGGCCAAGAAGCTGGATGAGCGATATCAAAATGCCAAGGAACTGGCCAATGACTTGCGGGTTTGCCGCAGGGCCATGCAGCGCGATATGCCCGCTGCGACCTTGTCAAAATCCCCTCCCATTGTCAAGCCCAGTGCAAAGCCGGCGAATGAGGCGGGGGCAGGCAATAACAGCATTGAGGATGCGTCCAGGCCCGTTGCCAAGGGGCTGTCTCAGGCGTTCGACTCTTCTGTCGCCACCATGCGCCTGGCCGCAATGACGGGTACGGGTGATGCGGCAAATGACTATTCCAAGACGGTCAAGGTGGCACGGCGCGACACAGCTGAAGCCAACCGCTCCGCCCCCGCTGTGGCTGCCAGGGCCAAGCCGGTATCCGGGGGTACTTTCAATGTCAGCGCTGAATCGACAAGTGCGGCGGTCAAAGCCGGTCCTTCAAAGCAGCCCGGTGCGGCGCCGGGCAGGCTGGGTAACTTGCTGCTCGTTATCATAATTTTGATTTTGGTGTTGTTCGGACTGATCCAGCTGACTGAGTCGCTGCTTTCCTGACCTGGCGTGCCACGCCAAACATGATGCAAACCTTCAAGTTCACGCCATCCCGGTACCTGGCGGCGCTATTGGTCACCGGTCATCTTGTTGCAATCATGGCGTTGATTCCGCTTGCGCTTCCCCTGTGGTCCAGATTGATTTTGGCGCTGGCGCTGGCAGTTAATCTTGCCTGCCTGCTGCGTCGTGACGTTTTGCTTCAAGCACCTGCTTCCTGTATTGCCCTTTCGGTCGGGAACGGGCGCGTGGAAATACTGACCCGCAATGGCGAACAACTTTCATGCAGGCTGTTGCGCAGCAGTCTGGTCACGCCATTTATCACCGTCATCAATGTTCTGCCGCAGGGTGCCCGTCTCGCCCGCAGCGCGGTACTTCTGCCCGATGGATTGGATGCCGAATCATTTCGACAGTTGCGCGTCTGGCTGAAATGGGGCGCCTAGTTTAGACCGACGTTCTGCAGTTGGTCGATTCCCGCTCAATCGCCGCGATTCGGCTGCTCAGGCACCAGGATTGTCGGAATGGCATGGGGCAACGTTTCGGGATAGTCCTTGCTGAAGTGCAGGCCGCGACTTTCGTGGCGCAACATTGCGCTCTGGATGATCAGGTCGGCGCTGAGCACCAGATTGCGCAGTTCCAGCAAGTCCGCGGTGATGTGGAAGTTGGCGTAGTATTCGTTGATTTCTTCGTGCAACAACTGAATGCGGTGCTGGGCGCGCTGCAGACGCTTGTTGGTGCGCACGATGCCGACATAGTCCCACATGAAGCGGCGCAATTCCGCCCAGTTGTGCGAGATGATGATCTGTTCATCTGCATCGGTGACCCGGCTTTCATCCCATTTTGGCAGCTGGATCGGTTCGCTTGGCGCCTGGTCCAGAATGTCAAGCGAAGCCGCATCGGCGAATACCACGCATTCCAGCAGCGAATTGCTGGCGAGCCGGTTGGCGCCATGCAGTCCGGTGCACGCAGTTTCGCCGATGGCATACAGATTCGCCAGATCGGTGCGGCCATGCAGGTCAGTCATGATGCCGCCGCAACTGTAATGAGCCGCTGGCACTACCGGAATCGGCTGGGATGCGATATTTATGCCCAACGACAGGCAGCGCGCGTAGATGGTCGGAAAAAGTTCCTTCAAGAGTGCTTCGGGCTTGTGCGAGATGTCCAGGTATACGCAATCCAGGCCGTGTTTCTTCATTTCGAAGTCTATGGCGCGCGCGACAATATCGCGCGGGGCCAGTTCGGCGCGCTTGTCGTGCCAGGGCATGAAACGCGTGCCGTCAGGCAGTTTCAGTATTCCTCCTTCGCCGCGAACCGCTTCGCTGATCAGAAAGGATTTGGCGTGCGGGTGATACAAACAGGTAGGGTGAAATTGAATGAATTCCATGTTGGACACGCGGCAGCCGGCGCGCCAGCCCATGGCCATGCCGTCACCCGTGGCGGTATCCGGATTGGTGGTGTAAAGATAGACCTTGCCGGCGCCTCCGGTGGCGAGGATGGTGTTGTGGGCGGAGATGGTGGCGACTTCGTCGCTCAGGCAGTTGAGCGCGTAGGCCCCATGGCAGCGGTTGTCATCGCGCTGGAGTTTCCTGCCGGTGATCAGGTCAACGGCAATGTAATATTCCAGCAGGGTGATGTTGGGGTGCGCCTGTGCCCTGGCTGCCATGGTTTCCTGCACGGCCAGTCCGGTGGCGTCCGCGGCATGGATGATGCGGCGATGACTGTGCCCGCCCTCGCGCATCAGGTGGAAACCGTTGCTTCCGTCCCGGGTAAACGGCACGCCTTGCGTGACAAGCCAGTCGAGTGCAGGCCTGGCATGCTCGATGACGAAGCGTGTGGCGGCTTCGTCGCAGAGTCCCGCCCCGGCGGTCAGGGTATCCTGAATGTGTTCGGCAAGCGTATCGCTGGGCGACAGCACCGTGGCGATGCCGCCCTGGGCCCAGGTACTGGCGCCTTCGAGCAGGGATTTCTTGGTAATCACGGCGACCTTGCGCTTGTCGGCAAGTTTCAGCGCCAGTGACAGTCCGGCGAGACCACTGCCTATGATCAGGACATCGAATTGCAGCACTTGTACCATCCGTCAGGGGTTTGTTGCTCAGGACTATAGCAAATCTTATTCCTTCAATGAATGAACTAATTCCACGTTGCCATGTCAACACCCAACGAAAGGTAA
Organism: uncultured beta proteobacterium; assembly: GCA_963782385.1. GTDB lineage: Bacteria > Pseudomonadota > Gammaproteobacteria > Burkholderiales > Gallionellaceae > CAVXFS01. Next base: position 40,635 of record CAWAJO010000003.1, on the reverse strand, counting down.
AGGTGCTGACGCTTCTGGTTCGCCCGGTTATACTAGTGCGCTAATATAGTGCGTTACGATAATCAAAGATCTGGAATAACGGGGAATGGGTGACAGGGAGGTCGATCAAAAGTTAGTCGAGCGCGCACAACGCGGTGACAAGCACGCATATGAACTGCTGGTAACCAAGTATCAGCGGCGGCTTTCTCGACTGATTTCGCGCTTTGTGCGTGATACGGCAGAGATTGAGGACGTGACTCAGGAGGCATTTATCAAGGCCTATCGAGCGTTGCCCAGCTTTCGTGGAGAAAGTGCGTTCTACACATGGTTGTACCGGATCGGCATCAATACCGCGAAAAATTACCTGCTGGCGCTGAAACGGCGTGCCCCGACCAGCACCACATTTGATGCGGAAGAAGCGGAAGGTTTTGAAGAAGCCGGTTTGCTGCAGGAAGTCAGCACGCCGGAAAATGAATTGATGAGCAAACAGGTTGTCGAAGTGGTGAATTCGTCTTTGCAGCAACTTCCCGATGACTTGCGCACTGCGCTTACCCTGCGCGAAATCGAGGGACTGAGTTACGAAGAAATAGCGGATGTGATGAATTGCCCGATCGGCACTGTACGGTCGCGGATTTTCAGGGCGCGCGAGGCAATTGCAGAAAATTTGCGCCCATTGTTGGGTACCAGCGAAGATAACAGGTGGTGAAAATGAAACAGAACATGTCAGCAATGATGGATGGCGAACTGTTTGACGACGAAGCTGATGCATTACTCGACACATTAAAGCGTCATCCTGAAACCTGCAGGGAATGGGACATCTACCACTTGATCGGCGATACTTTGCGCCATCCGGATCATGTCAAGACACGTGTCAGCGGAGTCATGCATGAACGGCTGCAGGCAGAGCCGACGGTGCTTGCGCCTCACGCCAGAACCGGCCAACGAGCGAGGTGGTTCGCGTTGTCTGCGGCAGCATCCGTTATGGCCCTGGCGCTCGTCACATGGCTTTCAGTGAAGATTGGTTCTGAACCGGCTCCTCAAGTAGCCATGCGACAACCCGAAATTGATGTGCGTCCTGCCAGTTTTCCCAGTAGCCGCGTGAATGAATATCTGATGGCACATCAGGAGTTTTCTCCCGGTGCGGATGTGCAAGGAGCGGCAACCTATATCTCCAGCGTGGCGGGACAATAGTGCAATCAGCGGCGACAATGCGGGCACTGGTGTTTTCGGCATTGATGTTGTCCCCATTTGCGGCATTTGCTGCCCCGTTTCAGCAGGATGATTTGAAATGGCTGCAAACCATGGCGTTTGCCGCACATCAGACTGACTACACCGGCACCTTTGTCTATCAATGTGGCAATCATGTCGAGACCCTGCGAATTACCCATATTGCGGATCGGGATGGAGAACACAGCAGGCTTGAAAATCTCGATGGTCCCAGGCGCGAAATCATTCGGAACAACGACCAGGTGAGGAGTTACATAGGGAATCACATGATCGTAGAGGAACGGCGGCCGCAAAATGGCAGGGAATTTCCCGCGCTGCTGCCTCAACAACTTACGCTGCTGGACGGAAACTACGTGATAAAGCCGCTTAACGATGAGCGGGTCGCCGGCTTGAATGCACATGCTTTCGTGTTTCAGCCCAAGGATAATTTGCGCTATGTGCACAAGATGTGGGCCCATAACGATTCCGGTCTGCTGCTCAAGACCGCTGTACTGGATGAGCGCGGTGCAGTGATCGAACAATACACCTTCACTCAACTGGAAATTGGCGGCAATATAGACCGCACATGGATCAATATGGACATGCCGATCCATGACCCGAATGTGCAGGATCCACATCACCATAAACATCTTCTGGATTTCGCGCGGCGCCACCATGGCGACATGGCCATGGGTCCTCAGTCAGGCATTCATCCGGATGGAGACCTTCATCAGGAACAGACTGCTCGCGCTGCCCACCTCCTGCACGGAAAAGCGGACCGTTTTTTCGTCAGCGGTTGGAAGGTGGATGGGTTGCCAAGCGGATTCCAGAAGATTGCTGAAGTGCGTCGATTGTTGCCTGGCAAGGATGCACCGGTGGTGCAATTGGCGTTTTCTGACGGATTGGCGGGTATTTCCGTGTTCATAGAAGAATCGGATGACGATGAAGATGATGTTTCCGGCTTGTCCAGCAAGGGATTGATCCAGGTCTATACCAAACTGGTCGAGGGGCATCTGGTGACGGTGGTAGGTGAAGTGCCACCGCGTACGGTGATACAGGTTGCCGATTCGGTGCGCTACAGCGGAAACTAGCCATGCTGGAGACACAAGTGACTGTCGTCAGTCTGGATGGCTCCGAGGCAATAGTGGAAGCCGGTCAGACAGGAGGTTGCGGTTATTGCAACAGCATCAATGGATGCGGCGCCAGCAAGCTGTCAAAACTGTTGTGTACTCGTCCGCGCCAGTTCCGGGTGCATAATGGTATTGGCGCGAAGGTCGGCGACGAGGTGCGGGTTTCCGTGGCGGATGGAGAATTGCTCCGCAGTGCCTTGATCGCATACATTATTCCGCTGCTGATGCTGTTTGCCGGCGGGGTTCTGGGAACTGTCGCGGCTGGCGCGCACGACCGGGACCTTTGCGCCGCCGTCGGTGCACTGGCCGGATTGGCTGCGGGCTTCATCATTGTCAGGTTGTTCACCCCGCGGCAACAGATTCTCATTTCCGCACTATCTGCTGTAATTGCTCCTTGCGACAACAAACCTGGCATTCCGTCTCCAGGGTATCTTCCCGCACAAGAAAGGCAGGATTGAAATGCTAAAAAGAGTATTTTCCTTTGTGTTGATTTTGATCATTTCACGGCAGCTAAGTGCGGCAGAACTGCCCGATTTTTCCGGTCTTGTGGCCAAGGAAGGGGCGGCCGTGGTCAACATCAGCACGACCCAGATGGTTCATCATGGAGGCCAAGTGGCGCCAGGCTTTCCCAATTTGCCCAAGGATGATCCATTCTATGAATTTTTCAAGCGATTCGGGCAGCAGATGCCGCGTGACCGCGAATCCCAGTCTCTAGGGTCCGGCTTCATCATCAGCCCGGATGGTTACATTCTGACCAATGCCCATGTGGTGGGCGGTGCGGATTCCGTGACGGTGCGCATGACCGACAAACGCGAATTTGATGCAAAAGTGATCGGGATAGACAAGCGCAGCGACGTCGCGCTGATCAAGATCAAGGCAGACACCAGTCTGCCCATCGTTGCCACGGGTGATCCGAATGCGCTCAAGGTTGGAGAATGGGTGCTGGCTATCGGTTCCCCATTCGGGTTCGACAACAGCGTAACGGCAGGCATCGTGAGCGCCAAGGGACGGTCCTTGCCCCAGGAGAACTATGTGCCCTTCATCCAGACTGACGCCGCCATCAACCCGGGCAACTCGGGCGGACCCCTGTTCAACATGAAAGGCGAGGTGATAGGCATCAACTCACAGATCTACAGCCGTTCCGGCGGATACATGGGGCTTTCATTTGCGATTCCGATTGATGTTGCGATGGAAGTGGCGGATCAACTGCGCGTGTCCGGAAAAGTGACGCGCGGGCGTATCGGCGTGATCATCCAGAGTGTCACCCAGGACTTGGCCGAGTCATTCGGTTTGGACAAGGCCGGCGGCGCGCTGGTCAGCAGCGTGGAAAAAGGCAGTCCTGCCGACAAGGCCGGGATTCAGGTCAGCGACGTAATACTTTCTTTCGATGGCAAGACGGTTTCGGATTCCAACGACCTGCCGCGCATGGTCGGTACGACCCGCCCAGGCTCCAAGGTGCTAATCGAGATATGGCGCAGAGGTGGTCGCAAGGAAATCAAGTTGACGGTGGGTGAAATGCCGGACGACAAGCTGGCTGCGCAGGAAGCGGGCTCCGCAGCCGGCGAAAGCGTGAAGCGGCTCGGATTGGCGCTGGATGAACTGAGTGACGAACAAAAGAGTCAACTGCAAATAAAAAACGGATTGATCGTGGAGGAGGCGAAAGGCGCTGCCGCGCGTGCCGGATTGCATGAAGGCGACGCAATCCTGGCCATAGGCAATGTCGAAGTGTCGACGGTTGAACAATTCAATGAAGTACTGAAGCAGATACCCAAGGGTCGAAACGTCGCGCTGCTGGTGAAGCGCGACGATATAATTTCCTACGTGGCAGTAAAACTGGACGAGAATCCGGGCAAGAATCAGGATTAAGGTTTAGGCTAACCAGCGCATCCTGCCAAAATCGGCTAGAATTCGCACCTTTGAATTTTCGGGTGTTCGCGGATCCGGGCCGGCTTTGGCGGGATGCGTTTTTTATGGCACAGATGCAGCATATCCGCAATTTTTCCATTATCGCCCACATAGACCACGGCAAGTCCACTTTGGCCGACCGCATCATCCAGCTGTGCGGGGGGCTGTCCGAGCGCGAGATGGAGGCGCAGGTGCTCGACTCGATGGACCTGGAACGCGAGCGCGGCATCACGATCAAGGCGCAGACCGCAGCACTGATTTACCGGGCGCGCGATGGACAGGACTACAACCTCAACCTGATCGACACGCCGGGGCACGTTGATTTTTCCTACGAGGTATCGCGTTCGCTGTCGGCCTGCGAAGGCGCGCTGCTGGTGGTGGACGCATCGCAGGGCGTGGAGGCTCAGACCGTGGCCAATTGCTATACCGCGCTGGACCTGGGCGTGGAAGTTGTGCCGGTCCTGAACAAGATAGACCTGCCTTCCGCCAATCCGGACCATTCCATCGCCGAGATCGAGGACGTGATCGGCATTGATGCGCATGATGCGGTGCGCTGCTCAGCCAAGACCGGCGAGGGAGTGCTGGCCGTTCTGGATGCGCTGATCGCCAAGGTCCCGGCGCCCAAGGGCGATCCGGATGCCCCGCTGCAGGGGCTGATCATCGATTCCTGGTTTGATAATTATGTGGGTGTGGTGATGCTGGTGCGGATTTTCAACGGCACACTGAAGTCCAAGGAAAGGATTCTGCTGATGGCCAGCGGCGCGCAGCACCTGACCGAGCACATCGGCGTGTTCACGCCCAAATCACAGAACCGCGAGACTTTGTCCGCCGGGCAGGTGGGGTTTATCATTGCCGGGATCAAGGAACTGAAAGATGCCAAGGTCGGCGACACCGTCACGCACCAGGCCAGACCTGCCGCCGCGCCGTTGCCAGGTTTCAAGGAAGTGCAGCCGCAGGTATTCGCCGGGCTGTTCCCGGTTGAGTCGAACCAGTACGAGGCGCTGCGCGATTCGCTGGAAAAGCTGAAGTTGAACGACGCATCCCTGCAGTATGAGCCGGAGGTGTCGCAGGCGCTGGGCTTCGGTTTCCGCTGTGGTTTTCTCGGCCTGCTACACATGGAGATCGTGCAGGAACGGCTGGAACGCGAATTCGACATGGATCTGATCACCACTGCACCGACGGTGATCTACCAGGTGTTGTTGCGCGACGGCACGGTGCTGATGGTGGACAATCCGTCCAAGCTGCCGGATGCATCCAGGATAGAAGAGATCCGTGAACCCATCGTGACGGTCAATCTGTACATGCCGCAGGAATACGTCGGCGCCGTGATCACACTGTGCACGCAAAAACGCGGAATGCAGATCGACATGACCTACCACGGCAAGCAGGTACTGCTGAAGTACGAGATGCCAATGGCGGAAATCGTGCTGGATTTCTTCGATAAGCTGAAGTCGGTGTCACGTGGCTATGCTTCGATGGACTATGAGTTCAAGGAATATCGGACTGCGGATGTGGTCAAGGTGGACATGCTGATCAACGGCGAAAAAGTGGATGCGCTGTCGATCATCGTGCACCGTGCCAACAGCCAGTACCGCGGGCGCGAAGTCGTGTCCAAAATGCGCGAATTGATACCGCGCCAGATGTTCGACGTGGCGATCCAGGCCGCCATCGGCGCCAACATCATCTCGCGCGAGAACGTCAAGGCGTTGCGCAAGAACGTGCTGGCCAAGTGCTACGGCGGCGACATAACACGCAAGAAGAAGCTGCTGGAAAAACAGAAGGCCGGCAAGAAACGCATGAAGCAGGTGGGCAGCGTGGAAATTCCACAGGAGGCGTTCCTCGCCATCCTGCAGGTAAGCGATAAATAGCCCTCTCCCGGAGGGAGAGGCGGGCTTGAAAGGAAGTTGTATGGATTTCGCTTTGATAATGTTTGTGCTGCTGGTGATCACCGGCGCCGTATGGTTGCTGGATATTTTTGCCCTGCGCCCAAGGCGTGCCGCGGAGGGCAAGGAACCGTGGTGGGTGGAATATTCCAAGAGTTTCTTCCCGGTGATCCTTGCCGTATTTCTGCTGCGCTCGTTTCTGGTTGAGCCGTTCAAGATACCGTCCGGTTCCATGATACCGACCCTGCATGTCGGGGATTTCATACTGGTCAACAAATTCACCTATGGCATCCGCCTGCCCATCATCAGCAGGAAGATCATCCAGATAAACAATCCAAAGCGCGGCGATGTCATGGTTTTTCATTATCCGGAAAACCCATCCGTGGATTTTATCAAGCGGGTGATCGGAATTCCCGGCGACATTATCGAGTACCATAACAAACAGGTGTCCGTTAATGGACAGTTGCAGCAACAAACTTCGGATGGCGAGTACAATTATGTGGAAAATGAACTGAAATTCGTTCATACCGATCGCCATATCGAGAATCTGGATGGCCATATCCATGACCTGCTGATCAATCCGGAGATGCCGGATGTGCACATGCAGGCAGTGGCTGATTACCCGTATCGGGAAAACTGCAGTTACAGTGCCGAGGATATGCGTTGCAAGGTACCGGAGGGGAATTATTTCATGATGGGCGACAATCGGGACAACAGCCGTGACAGCCGCTACTGGGGATTTGTGCCGGACGACATGATCGTCGGCAAGGCCTTCATGATATGGATGAATTTTGGCGATTTTAGCCGCATAGGCATACCCGTTAAATGACAATTGCATGCGAGGAGGAATCGTGAAGATAATTGCGATGCGGCAGGGCGGCTTGAGCTTCGCCGGCTACCTGGTGGTGGTGCTGGCCATGATAATCATCGTGATAACGGTTATGAGGACCGTGCCGGCATATATCGAAGATGCGTCGATACAGAAAGCATTCGATGCGATTGTGCATGACCCGGAGCTGAAGGATGCCAAGCTCAGCGATATCCGCCTGTCGTTCAGCAAGCGCGCCCTGATTTCCGACATTACCGCAATCACTGCGGACGATATCGACATTGAGCAAGACAATAGCGGTTTGTCGCTGAGCGCCAGTTATTCCGTCAAGGTTCATTTGGTCGGGAACGTCAATCTGCTGCTCGAATTTAGCCCGAGTGCTCCGGAATGATCCCATGGACCGTGACGGGTTGAGCCGCGCACTTGACTATGTGTTTGTTCAACCGCAGTTGTTGCAACGTGCGCTGACCCACCGCAGTTTTGGCCAAGGCAACAACGAGCGTCTCGAATTCCTTGGGGATAGTGTGCTGAACTGCATTGTTGCCAAACATCTCTACGATATCTATCCCGATCTGCCGGAAGGCGAAATGTCGCGGTTGCGCTCCAATCTGGTAAACCAGCAGACCCTGTTTAATCTGGCGCAGCAATTGCAGTTGGGCGATGTGCTGTTATTGGGCGAGGGTGAGCGCAAAAGCGCGGGGTTCCGCCGCCCATCGATATTGGCTGACGCGCTGGAAGCGTTGTTTGGCGCGGTGTTTCTCGATGGTGGATTTGCGGCGGCGCAGCAGGTGGTGCTGGGACAGTATGTTCCATACTTGGCGCAAACCGATATCCAGACGCTCGGCAAGGATGCAAAGACACAGTTGCAGGAAGATCTGCAAGCCAGGAAAATTGCGCTTCCCAAATATACGGTGATAGCGACCCTTGGCGAAGCGCATGCGCAGTTGTTTCAGGTCGAGTGCGAGATTGCACAATTGAAACTGAAGGCCCGGGGTGAGGGCGCCAGTCGCCGTGCAGCGGAGCAGGCGGCCGCCGAAGCCGCCTGCCGAATGATTCATACCGAAAAAATCAGTTGACCGCTTCTCATGCTGGATGCATAGCTATGCGTTGCTTGTGGGCAGTCGACCGATTGGATGAAGTCGCATTGGTGATTTCGGGAATTGCTGATTGGGCAGGGCACGAAGGGGTAGGCGGCCTGCCACTTAATTCATAATGAAGCAGGCTGCCACATGGATGGGCTTCAGCCGTAGCACGCACCGGAATGATCACGAGAATTCCCGCATCAGCGCCGTGTTCGTGACAATCCGTGCGGCTTGATTCGCGGTTTCGGTTTCAGGACATATGAACGATAGCATCTCATTCAGCAGCGGCTTTATCGCCATTGTCGGGCGCCCCAATGTGGGCAAGTCCACGCTGCTCAATCATCTTGTCGGGCAGAAGATCAGCATCACCTCACGCAAGGCGCAAACGACACGCCATCGCATCACCGGCATCTTGACGGACGAGCACAGCCAATTCGTGTTCGTGGACACGCCCGGTTTCCAGACCCGACACAGAAATGCTCTGAACCGCGGCATGAACCGCGTGGTGAGCAGCGTCATGCGCGATGTAAACGTCGTCCTGTTTGTGATTGAGGCGCGCCACTACGATGAGCGCGATCGGCATGTGTTGAGCCTGTTGCCGAATGCCGTGCCGGTTATTTTGGTCATCAACAAGATGGACTATTTCACCGACAAGGGCGAAGTACTGCCGTTTATCGAGAAGCTCGGCAAGGAACGCGAGTTTGCCGCCATCGTGCCGGTGAGCGCCAAACAGGACAAGCAACTGGATGTCCTGCTGGAAGCTATTCGCCGTCACTTGCCGCAGGGCGGCGCTATCTATGCCGAGGACGAGATCACTGACCGCAACGAGCGATTTCTCGCCGCCGAACTGATGCGTGAAAAAGTGTTCCGTTTCACCGGCGAGGAGTTGCCCTATTCGGCCAGCGTGCTGATTGAGCAATTCAAGCAGGAAGGCAATCTGCGCCGCATCCACGCGGCAATCCTGGTGGACAAGGAAGCGCACAAGGCTATGCTGATCGGCAAGGGCGGCGCCAAGTTGAAGGAGATTGCCACCGAAGCGCGGCTGGATATGGAAAAACTGTTCGACGGCAAGGTTTTCCTCGAGGTGTTTGTCAAGGTGAAAAGCGGCTGGGCCGATGACGAGCGGGTGTTGAAATCACTGGGTTATGAATGACCGTACATAGACAAAGGCTGGAAAACGAGCCCGCCTTCATTCTGCACAGTTACCCTTTCCGCGAAACCAGCCTGTTGCTGGAAGTCTTCAGTCGCAATCATGGCCGCCTTGCCCTGGTAGCGCGCGGTGCGCGGCGCCCGCGGTCGCAGCTGCGCGGACTGTTGATGGGATTTCAGCCCCTGCATTTGTCCTGGTTCGGCAAGGGCGAAGTGAGGACCTTGCACAGTGCGGAATGGCAGGGAGGACAGCCGCAATTGCAGGGAACCGCGCTGCTCTGCGGTTTTTACCTGAATGAGCTGTTGATCAACCTGATGGCGCGCGACGATGCGCATGAGCAGTTGTTCGACTATTATCGGCAAGCCCTGCAGCGCCTGGCGCTGGAATCGGACCACGCTGCCACATTGCGCAGCTTCGAGAAGCGCATGCTGCAGGAACTGGGTTATGCCCTGTTGCTGGAGCAGGAAGCGGACAGCGGCAAGCCGATTGAGGCGGCCGCCGGCTACCGCTATGTGATTGAGCGCGGTGCGTTGGCGGAGAGCACGCAGGCGCCGAACGGTCTGGCAGTGTCGGGGAAGACCCTGCTGGACATGGCTGCCGACGATTACCGCGACGCGGTCAGCGCGCTGCAGAGCAAGCAGTTGATGCGCATGTTGCTGAACCATTATCTGGCGGGAAAGGTATTGCACACGCGCGAACTGATAAAGGACCTGCAGAAGCTAAATTAGGCGGCAACAGATTGCCGTTCCAAGAGATTACTGGAGTGATATGTTACCCGATGCTATTCCTGTCATTGCCATCGACGGACCTTCCGCCTCCGGCAAAGGCACGGTCGCGCAAATGGTTGCTGCGCAACTGGATTATCATTATCTCGACAGCGGGGCGTTGTACCGGGTGCTTGGGCTGGCCGCGCAGCAGCGGGGTGTTGCACTGGATGACCAGGTGGCGCTGGCGCGCCTGGCGCGGCAACTGGATATCCGTTTTGAGGGCGCCGACATCTGGCTGGATGGCGTGCAGGTCAGTGAAGATCTGCGCGGAGAACAATGCGCGTCTGCGGCTTCCAGGGTGGCGGCGCTGCCTGCGGTGCGTGCGGCGCTGCTGGACAGGCAGCGCGCTTTTCGCCGGTTGCCGGGTCTGGTGGCGGACGGGCGCGACATGGCTTCTGTCGTGTTCCCGGATGCGGTGCTGAAGATATTCCTGACCGCCAGTGCCGAGGCGCGCGCAGAGCGGCGATATAAACAGTTGATGGAAAAAGGAATGAATGCTAATATTACTGACCTTTTGCATGAAATTCGCATGCGCGACGAGCGGGACAGTCAGCGCAGCGTGGCTCCCATGCAGCAGGCGCCGGGAGCAGTCCTGCTTGATACGACCAACATGACGATCGAGCAGGCGGTGCAGGACGTACTGGCACGCTACCGCGCGTCATGAGTCCCAACGGAATCCCGATCCGTTGGGTTGTTTAACTAACCCCCGCCACAAGCGGGTCTGTCTTGGAATCTATTACATGACTGCTACTGTTGTTGCAACCAACCCCGAAAGTTTCGCTTCCCTGTTTGAAGAAAGCCTGACGCGCAAGGAAATGCGCGCCGGCGAACTGATTACCGCGCAAGTTGTGCGCATCGACCATAACGTGGTGGTCGTAAATGCCGGACTGAAGTCCGAGAGTTTTATCCCGGTCGAGGAGTTCTTCGACGCCAAGGGCGAGGTCGAGGTCAATCCCGGTGATTTTGTCACTGTGGCGATCGAGTCGCTGGAGAACGGCTACGGAGAAACCAAGCTGTCACGCGAAAAAGCCAAGCGCCTCGCCGCCTGGCACGACCTCGAAGTGGCAATGGAAGAAGGCACCATCGTCGAAGGTTTCGTGAGCGGCAAGGTCAAGGGCGGCCTGACTGCCATGGTCAACGGCATCCGCGCATTTTTGCCGGGTTCGCTGGTGGACATCCGTCCGGTCAAGGACACCACGCCGTACGAAAACAAGTCGATGGAATTCAAGATTATCAAGCTGGACCGCAAACGCAACAACGTGGTGGTCTCGCGCCGCGCCGTGCTCGAAGCCAGCGTGGGCGCTGATCGGCAGGCGTTGATGGAAAACCTGAAGGAAGGCGCCATCGTCAAGGGTATTGTGAAGAACATCACCGATTATGGTGCGTTTGTGGATCTGGGCGGCATCGACGGCCTGCTGCATATCACCGATCTGGCATGGCGCCGCGTCAAGCATCCATCCGAGGTGCTGGCAGTGGGCGACGAGGTCGAAGCCAAGATCCTCAAGTTCGACCAGGAAAAGAATCGCGTCTCCCTCGGCATCAAGCAGATGGGCGACGATCCATGGAATGGCCTGGCACGCCGTTACCCGCAGGGTACCCGTTTGTTCGGCAAGGTGACCAACCTGACCGACTATGGCGCGTTTGTCGAAATCGAGCAGGGTATCGAAGGCCTGGTGCACGTGTCCGAGATGGACTGGACCAACAAGAACGTGCATCCGTCCAAAGTCGTGCAACTCGGCGATGAAGTCGAAGTGATGATTCTGGAAATCGACGAACAGCGCCGCCGGATTTCTCTGGGCATGAAGCAATGCCAGGCCAATCCATGGGATGACTTTGCGCTCAACCACAAGAAGGGTGACCGGGTGAAGGGTCAGGTCAAGTCGATCACCGACTTTGGCGTGTTTATCGGCCTGGACGGCGGCATTGATGGCCTGGTGCACCTGTCCGACCTGTCCTGGGCGGTGCCGGGCGAAGAGGCTGTGCGCAATTACAAGAAGGGCGACGAAGTCGATGCCGTAGTGTTGGCGATTGACGTGGAGCGCGAGCGTATTTCGCTGGGTATCAAGCAACTGGATGGCGACCCGTTCAACGGCTTTCTCGCCAGCCACGACAAGGGCAGCGTTGTGGAGGGTGTGGTCAAGGCGGTCGATCCCAAGGGTGCGACCATAACACTGGACGGCGATGTCGAGGGTTACCTCAAGGCATCCGAAGTGTCGGGCGACCGCGTGGAAGATATTCGCAATTCCCTCAAGGAGGGTGACAGGGTGAAGGCGGCGATCATCAATGTGGATCGCAAGAACCGCAATATCAACCTGTCTATCAAGGCACTGGATAAGGCCGAGGAAAGTGCAGCCATGCAGAAATTCAATACTGACAGTTCAGCGTCGGCTGCTGCAGGCACGACCAATCTGGGGGCTCTGCTCAAGGCCAAGATGGATACCAACAAGGTTGAAACTCAGTAAGGGGGGCCAAATGACTCGTTCAGATTTGATCGCCAAACTGGCGGAACACTATCCACAACTTCTGGTCAAGGATGTAGAACTGGCGGTGAGGGTAGTGCTGGATACCATGTCTTCAGCCCTGTCGCGCGGCGGCCGCATCGAGATTCGCGGCTTTGGCAGCTTTGCGCTGAACTATCGTCCGCCGCGCACCGGCCGCAATCCGAAATCCGGAGACAGGGTCCAGGTGCCGGCCAAGTACGTACCCCATTTCAAGGCGGGCAAGGAATTGCGTGAACGGGTCGATCATCGTCCATCGAGTTAGGAGCTTCAAGCAGCTATATGATTGGCGGCCTGTCGCGAGATGGGGCCGCCAGTTTTTTGGTGTTGTCGTGAATTCAGCGGGGGATTAATGCGAACTCTGACCTGGTTGTTTCGCGCAATTCTGTTCATATTCCTGCTCAGTTTTGCAGTGAAGAACGATCAGCCTGTCGTCTTGCATTACTATTTCGGCTACGAATGGCAGACATCGCTGGTCGTGGTTCTGCTGGTGTTCTTCATGGCAGGGGTGGTGGTGGGCTTGCTGGCGATGCTGGTAAGTCTGCTGAAACATAAACAGGAAATATCCTCGCTCAAGCGAGAACTGCGGCTGAAAAGCAAGCTCGCCGACGCTGGCGACAGCCAGCCGCGAACCGTCCAAACAGGGGAAAGTGTGTTGGGTTCGGACTAGTACGAATCTCGTGAACTGGCGACGCCAAGCCCGATACCCATGGTCGTTCCGCAAGTGAAATGAAAGAATTAAGACAGATGATGGCGCTAGCCAATACTGTGTTCAATCATGGTTCATGCTACTTTCCGGGTTCCACCCTGTTGACTGGATTCGCTTCGTATCATGGAATTTGAACCATGGATGCTGCTGGTATTTCCCTTGTTCTTCGGCATGGGGTGGCTGGCGGCGCGTCTGGACATCAAGCAATTGCTGACAGAATCGAGTGCGTTGCCGCGCTCGTATTTTCAGGGACTTAATTTCCTGCTCAACGAGCAGCAGGACAAGGCGATCGAGGCCTTTATCGAAGTCGTCAAGGTCGATCCCCAGACGGTCGAGTTGCACTTCGCCCTTGGCAGCCTGTTCCGGCGGCGCGGAGAAGTGGATCGTGCCTTGCGCATGCACTTGAATCTGGTCGAGCGCGCCGACCTGGACGAATCCAAGCGTCAACAGGCCTTGTTCGAACTGGCGCAGGATTATCTCAAGGCAGGCATTTTGGATCGCGCCGAGGACTTGTTCCAGCAGTTCGAGGGCACGCCGTATGCCAAGCCTGCGCTGGATTTCCTGCTGGAGCTGTATCAGAAGGAAAAGGACTGGCTCAAGGGCATTGGCGTACTGCAGCGGCTGACCGATATGACTGGCGAGCCGCATGCCAAGGAGGAGGCGTTCTTCTATTGCGAACTCGCCGCAAGCGAAGTTGCGCGCAGCAATCTGGATGCTGCGCGTTCTCATTTGGACCAGGCCCTGCTGGTTTATCCGCATGCAGTGCGTGCCACCATGATGCTGGGCGACATGGCAAACGCGGCTCAGGATTATGCGGGTGCCATTGAAATCTGGAAGCACATCGAGCAGCAGGATGCGCAATATTTCCCGCTGGTTGCAGAACGGCTGCTGGAGGCTTATCGCAGGACGGGACAACTGGAAGCGGGCATAGAATTGCTGCAAGGCTATCTGGCGCGCTATCCCTCGCTGGACATGATGAATGTGCTGTTTCATGTCATTCTGCAACGTGATGGCGCGGACGCCGCATACAATCTGGTTCGCGATGAATTGGAGCGCAACCCGACTTTATTGGGATTGGACAAATTGCTGGAAGCGCGTTTGCTGGAAATATCGGATGATCACCGCGCTGACGTGGAACTGGTGAAGAATCTGGTGCATCAGCGCACCCGCGCATTGGCGATGTATCGTTGCAACAATTGCGGCTTCAAGGCACGGCATTTTTATTGGCATTGCCCGGCCTGCCATGGCTGGGATACCTATTCGCCGAGAAGAAGCGAAGAGAATGGATTGACCATATGAGCGATCCAAAGATCATCGTCGCACTCGATTATCCGCAGCCGGCGCCGGCGCTGGAACTGGTGGCGCGTCTGGATTGCGCCAAATGCCGCCTCAAGGTCGGCAAGGAACTGTTCACCGCAGCGGGGCCGCAACTGGTGGAGCAATTCATGCGGCGTGGCTTCGAGGTGTTTCTTGACCTGAAATTTCATGACATCCCCAACACCGTGGCGCAAGCCTGCAAAGCCGCGGCATCGCTCGGCATCTGGATGGTGAACCTGCATGCCATGGGCGGGCGCAAAATGATGGAAGCGGCTCGCGAAGCGCTGGCACAGGTGGCGTATCCGCCGAAACTGATTGCGGTCACTGTACTCACCAGCCTGACGCGGGAAGATCTGGCGGAGATCGGGATTGACGCTGCGCCTGCCGAACTGGTACTGCGCCTGGCGCAATTGGCGCGCGACAGCGCTTTGGACGGCGTAGTGTGTTCGGCGCAGGAGGCGCCCTTGCTGCGTCACCACTGCGGCAGCGAATTCTGCCTGGTCACGCCCGGTATCCGTCCGGCGCACGCCGCTGCCGACGATCAATCGCGCACGATGACGCCGCGTGCCGCGCTGGAAGCCGGTTCCAGCTATTTGGTGATTGGCCGCCCCATCACACGCGCGCCTGACCCGCTGCGGGAATTACAGAGGATTTATGAACAAATCGGAGAACTGGAATGAGCGGCCTGCCCTCATTTGAAGGGGCGCGTGTGCTGGTGGTCGGCGATGTGATGCTCGACCGTTACTGGTTCGGCGAGGTCGAGCGCATTTCGCCTGAAGCACCGGTGCCGGTGCTCAAGGTCGGCCGCGTCGAGGAACGTCTGGGCGGCGCGGCCAACGTCGCGCGCAATGTGGCGGCACTGGGAGCAAGATGCACGCTGCTGTCGGTGGTGGGCGACGACGAGGCGGGTGACTGTCTGGAAAATCTGCTCGCACGGCAGCGCAATGTGGACGCCATGCTGCACCGCGATGCCACCATTTCCACCACCATCAAACTGCGCGCCATTGCACGCCACCAGCAATTGCTGCGCATCGATTTTGAAACGCAGCCGAGCCATGAAGTTCTGCATGCAAAGCTGGAGGATTTTCGCGCGCAATTGCCGCAGGCCGGCGTGGTGCTGTTGTCCGACTACGGCAAGGGTGGTCTGGCGCACATCGCCGAGATGATCCGGTTGGCGCGCGCGGCAGGCAAGCCGGTGCTGGTGGATCCCAAGGGCGAGGACTATGCGCGCTATCGCAGCGCCACCTTGCTCACGCCGAACCGCAGCGAGTTTCGCCAAGTCGCGGGCAGTTGGAAAAATGAGGAAGAATTGACTTCCAAGGCGCAGAAGATGCGCGCCGACCTGCAGCTTGACGCGCTGCTGGTGACGCGCAGCGAAGACGGCATGAGCCTATACCGCGAGCGTGACGTGCTGCACGAGGCGGCACATGCGCGCGAAGTGTTCGATGTCAGCGGGGCGGGCGATACCGTGATCGCCGCTCTGGCGACCATGCTGGCAAGCGGCGCGGACCTGAAATCCGCGATGCACGTCGCCAATCGTGCGGCGGGCATCGTGGTCGGCAAATTGGGGACTGCGGTGGTGACACGGGAAGAGATAATGCAGGAAATGGAATAGGAATTGGGGAGCGGGAAGTGGGAAGCGGCGGAGGATTCCCCACTTCCCACTGAGGCGCGAAGCGCCGCTCCAATTGCAGAGAATTAATTCGAAAGGAGCAGAGTGTACTACGTCGTTACAGGAGCGGCAGGCTTCATAGGATCCAATCTGGTCAAGGCGCTCAATCAGCGCGGCGAAACCAATATCATCGCCGTGGACAACCTGAAAAACGCCGACAAGTTCAGAAATCTGGTGGATTGCGAGATTGCCGATTACCTGGACAAGAAGGAATTCATGGGCAAGCTGCGGGACGGCTATTTTGACGGCCTGCTGGCCGGCGTGCTGCATCAGGGCGCGTGTTCCGACACCATGGAGGCTGATGGCCGCTACATGATGGAGAATAACTACCGCTATTCGCTCGACTTGATGAATCATTGCCAGAACGAGGAAGTGCCCTATCTATACGCTTCCTCCGCCTCGGTATATGGCGCCGGCCCGGTATTCAGGGAGGAACGTGAACATGAAGCGCCGCTCAATGTGTATGCCTATTCCAAGTACCTGTTCGATCAGGTGGTGCGTCGCCGCATGGACAGGCTTACTGCGCAGGTTGTCGGATTGCGTTATTTCAATGTCTACGGTGCGCGTGAACAACACAAGGGGCGCATGGCTTCCGTGGCCTTCCACTTCTTCAACCAGTATCGCACCGATGGCTATGTAAGACTGTTCGCGGGCTGCGATGGGTATGAAGACGGCGGACAGCTGCGCGATTTTGTTTCAGTGGAAGATGTGGCCAGGGTCAACATGCACTTTCTTGACCATCCCGGCCAGTCCGGAATCTTTAATCTCGGGACCGGGCGCGCGCAATGCTTCAACGACGTGGCGGTTGCCACGATCAATGCCTTGCGCGCCGTACAAGGCGAACCGGCACTGGCGCTTGATGAAATGCGCGGCCGCGGGCTGATCCGCTATATTCCCTTTCCTGATGCGCTCACGGGGAAATACCAGAGCTACACGCAGGCCGATATGCAAAAACTGCGTGCGCAGGGTTACACAGAACCGTTCCTGGATGTGGAGCAGGGAGTCGGGCATTACGTGGCCTATCTGCTCAAGTCATTCCCCTCGTAGCTTCGTTGCCCCGATGTTGAATCCTGGAATTGCCGGCGATGCCACCGGGGATCCCGGCGGGAATCAGGATTTCCCGTTTTCGATGACCAGGCGTCCGACAAAAGTGATGCTGGGGAAGGTGCGGTTCAGCATCTTGCTGTTGAAGTTGATCATGGTCATGCCTTCGTCGAACTGGACCGTGTCGCCTTTTTTTGCGGGAGACGTGGTGGTCGCAAGCCATCGCGAACTGTTGCCCTGCTGCACTTCAAGGTAGGTATATTGGGTCACGTTCAGCGCGCTGAGCACGACCCCTTTCTGGGTCAGCGGTGGGAGCGCGGAAGATTGTCCCGTGTTGGCGCCAGGGAGCGAAGGATGTCCGGGTGGCATTGCTACCGAAGGCGCAGCAACGGGGGCTTGCGGGACAGGTGCCTGGCTGGAAGCTTTCTCGGACGTTTTCTGGCCGCAAGCGGCCAGGAACAGGGTGATCACGGTTGCGAACAGTAACGAGTGTTTCATTTGATATTCCTTAAGTATATTCGAGCAGCACAATAATCCGCATTCAGGCGCATGCGGCTGGCTTCAGGATGTGCGTGCAGCCGCGGCGAATATTGTACCAAGTCCGCTGAATGATAGCGCATGCGGCGCCTGATTCGTGGCTTGGTCAAGGATATGCGCCGGCAGGTCATTCCAGTTATCATGGCAGCCCCTGGAAAATGAGAGCAAGAGGATGTACAAGACCCTGGAAGAGTTCGTCGGTAAAACTCCGCTGGTCAAACTCAAGCGGATTCCCGGCGAAACATCCAATGTGATTCTTGCCAAACTGGAGGGCAACAATCCTGCCGGTTCGGTGAAGGACAGGCCGGCATTGTCGATGATCGCCCATGCCGAAGCGCGCGGCGATATCAAGCCGGGCGATACCCTGATTGAGGCGACCAGCGGCAACACCGGTATCGCGCTGGCAATGACCGCGGCAATGCGCGGATACAGGATGATCCTGGTGATGCCGGAGAACCAGAGCCTGGAACGTTGCCAGACCATGCGCGCATTCGGTGCGAAACTGGTGCTGACGGCGAAGGAAGGCAGCATGGAACTTGCGCGCGACACGGCGGAGAAGATCCGCGACGAAGGACGCGGCATCATCCTCGACCAGTTCGCCAACCCGGACAATCCGCTGTCGCATTATGAAGGCACTGCGCCGGAAATCTGGCGCGACACGCAGGGTAGCGTCACCCATTTCGTCAGCAGCATGGGCACCACCGGCACCATCATGGGCTGCTCGCGCTTCTTCAAGGAAAAGAATCCAGCCATCCAGATCATCGGCGCGCAGCCGGAAGAAGGTGCGCAGATACCGGGCATCCGCAAATGGCCGGAAGCCTATCTGCCAAAGATCTACAGTCCCCGGAATGTGGACCGGCTGGAAAACGTCAGCCAGCGGGAAGCGGAAGAACTGACCCGCAGGCTGGCACGAGACGAGGGCATCTTCTGCGGCATCTCCTCGGGCGGCGCGCTGGCCATCGCGCTGCGCATTTCGCAGCAGGTCGAGAACGCGACCATTGTGTTCATCGTGTGCGATCGAGGGGACCGCTATTTGAGCACGGGGGTGTTCCCGGCGTGAACAACGGATACCCTGCAACCGCACAACAGCCCGCATCGGCATGACAGAAAAACCCATTGGGCGATCCGGCCTGCTTGCTGGCGGCAACCTTGTCCAGTGGATTCCGTTCCTGATCACTTTTGGCTTCATCTTCATCTACCATGTTTCCCCGCTCGGGCTGAGTGATTACTGGTGGCACCTGAACACGGGCCGCTGGATATGGAACCACGGCGAATTGCCGACCGACGACCCGTTCCTGTACAGTTCGCCGATGCCGCTGGATGCGCGCGCCAGCCTGATCCTTCGCGGCTACCCCTTGTCCCAGTTGCTCTTCTATGGTGTCTATAACCTGGGCGGCTTTTATGGCCTGGCGCTATTGAAGGGCTTGCTGCTGACACTGTTCTACGGTCTGTTATGGAACCAGTTGCGTCGCAACAGACTGCAACCGGTGTTGGCATTGGCGCTGGTCGGGCTGCTGCCTCTGCTGTTTTTTCGCTTCGATGAATTGCGTCCCCAGTTGTTTTCGTTTATTGGCACCGTGCTGGTATTGCAGTTGACTGAACGTTTCCTCGCCTCGGGGAAACAGGGAAAACAGCTTAAATGGAGCGCACTCGCCGCCCTTCCCCTTATCATGCTGCTGTGGGCGAACCTGCATCGCGGCTATATCATCGGCATCGGCATTTTGCTGATATTTCTGATGGATGAGTTCATCGCCCGCAAGCGCGGCAACGCGATATTGCCTGAAGGCGCATTCCGGCGCTTCCTGATCACCGTTCTGCTGTCGCTCGCATTTTCCTTCCTGAATCCGGGCGGTGTGACCGCAATGTGGGCCAGCTTTGCCGAAATTTCCGGACCGTTTTCGAAGACCGTCGATGAATTCCTCGGCCCATTGCAATATTTCGAGATCCTCGGCGCAAAACATATTGGCTACCTGATACTTGCTGCCGCCATCATTCCATGCCTGGCGCTGTTGCCAAAAATGCGACGGCTGAGTCTGGCCCATATTCTGTTGCTCGCGGCATTCCTGTTTGCCGGCATGGAGTCGTTCCGCTTCAGCCTTATGATGGTGGCGATCGTGCTTGCCATTTGCAGCCTGTATCTTGCGCCAGCGGTCAACCGCTGGCTTTCCATGGGGAAACGCGTCCCGATATTTCTTGTGTGGTGCCTGGCAACGGGGTTTTTGGCGAATTCGGCATTAAGCCGAACTTCCATAGCATCCGCGCCTTTGGATGGCGTGGTCCCGGTGGCCGCTGTCGATTATCTGGCGCGTTCGGATTTCTCCGGAAACATCTATAACCGTTTTGAATATGGCGCCTACCTGAGCTGGCGCCTATATCCGCGCAAGGTCTTTATCGATTCAAGAAATTTGTCATGGGATACGTTTGACGAATATATGAAGGCGCAGGCCTTGCGTGGTGATTATTCAGGCATCTTCCAGAAGTACCAGGTCGGGACTGTTTTCTATCCTGTTGCGGACAGAAGGTTCACCAACGGCATATCGCAGTTGGTTGCAAGTCTGATCAACAGCCCGCAATGGGAAGTGGCCTATTACGATGGCCTCTGCATCATTCTTGCAAGAAAGGACATCAATGGACAGATACGCGTTCTGGACAAGCAGGCAGTTGTGGCAGACATACTCAGGCATGCTCGCCATTAACGCGTTCGACCGGATTATTGTGTTCATCGCATGCAACAGCGAGGATCGCTCTTGACGGACATGGGCGTTTCCACTGCGCAGCGGGACTGCGAGAAATGTCGATGCTGCTCTTCAGCAACCATGACTCGAGCCAGAAGACTGTCAGGCTGGGGGGGAATTCGAACGGACAGTGCCGGGAATTTGAGGATGGTCTTTTTACGATGTGTACGCGGCTGTCCGCGCGCTTCCAAAACTTGTATGACTGGTCGTTATTGGCTGAACAGAGTCGCAGCATCCGGCTCTTGAGCGATGACCCGTTCGATTTCGTCCCGAGTCAAGGGGCCCTGGTGATGTCCGACCAGTTTGCCCGAGGGCGAATACAGAAAACTTGTTGGCATGCCGTCCAGCCCCCCAAAATCCCCGGCCGTATCTTCATTGCCGAACACGATGGGGTAGGAAATGGATAACTTGTTCACCGTGTCCGCAACTTCCTCGCGGCTTCCGTACATTACTGCCACGCCGATCACCTGCATATCCTTGTGCTGTTGTTGCAACTTGGCAAGTTCCGGCATTTCGTCGATGCAGGGCGGGCACCAGGGCGCCCAGAAATTCACGAGCACCCATTTGCCCTGCAGGCTGGACAGCGTGTAGCGCACGCCATCCGTGTCCTTCAGGTCCCACTCGCCGGCCGCGGCCATCTGGCAAAGTCCAAGCGCGAAAAGGACTAGCATGCACAGCAGGCCCTTGTGGAAACCGGAGAATTTTAGTGAAGCTTTCACCTTTGCAAGCGGCATTTCCTGGGAATTATTCAAAGGACTGCTTGACCCCCAGCGACAGGATGTAGTGTGGGTTTAACTGCAGCGAATTGACGTTCTGGTATACGGGTAGTTGGACAAAGCCATAAACGGAAGTTCCGCCGCCAACTCGCAACAACGCGCCCGGCGCAAGATAGATCAGCGTTCCCCCCGTCGCAGCGCCGCCAGTCAGTGCGTCCGCTGGCGTGGCAGCTTCCCCGCTGTCTGCTTGGCGATGGACGTAGTTTAGTTGCAGCATGGGCGTGAACTTGGCGCCGAATTTGGCGTAGCGTATGCCGGTGTTCACCGAATAGGTATCGCCCGGAGTGTAGTCCAGCCCGTCAAAGGACTTCGTGGCAACGGCGTGCTGCACCGAGCCCTGTATGAACCAGCCATAAACCCCAGCGGTACCAGTTAGAAACCCGCCAACGATAACGTCGGTCGAACCGGTGCCTATTTGCAGACTGGGATCCAACGGGGTGCCGGCCGCATCACCCGTATTGAAGTTGGTGTCGGTGCTTCCCGTCGGCAACTTGATTCCGGCAATGAGCCCCGAGGTCTTGTCGGCGGAAAATCCGGTGTATCTTCCGACGATACGCACGTCACCAATACCGTTATCGGACGATGATGAATAACCACCGCCATCGCCAAATGTGCCATGCGTGCGATGAACGAATGGAACTTGGGCAACCACGCCCCAGGTGTCGCTGGTGTAGTTCACCGACGCCGAGATTGTTCGGGTGCTGGTGTAATCCTCGATTTCCTGGCCTGCAGCCTGGAGTTGTTCGATCAACGCCGGGGAGGCTGTACCGGAGCCATAGCGCTGCTGGTCCTGGTTGATGTAGTCGTAGGACAGGTCGGCCGAAAAACCGGGGGTTGAGCTGATTCCCTGGGTTCCCCAGTCCTTGGACAAGGTGCAACCGCAGGCAGCGCAGGCGTGGGCGCTATTCATTGCGGCAAGCGGCAGAAGGGAAAGCAACGCGGCCGCCGCGACTCGAAAATAGTTGCTCAAATGTGAAGATTTGCGCAGGCTGTTCATCAGTTCAGTTCCTTGCTGGAGATCCGGCCTAATTATAGCGAGGTAAAGATGTATTTGCTATGCGACAAATCGTCGCACTCAGCACACACGCCTGAGAGGTGATGTTACCGTTCAGTGCACGGGAATTTATTCTGCTGTACTGCGTGAAGATGTTATGCTAAGTCATTGACGTACTAAAATAATAGTCTTCGCTTATCTTGGCTGCAGTGGCGGCAGACGAGACGTTTGCGAGTTGCCGTTCATGGTCAGACTGCACCTGCGACAAGGTTACCATGCAACATTCGAGGTCGTCATATTCTTCACGGCCGGTTCCATATTGGTCCGCATCGGAATAGAAAAATTGGCAGCGGTAATGGTCGGCGGCGACTTTGCATATCACGAAATGCGCGCCGCGTTCGGCCCAGTAAACGGTCGGGCAGGTTGTCAATTGCGCGGGGTCGGCGCCCAATTGTAGTTCGCTGTCTGCCGGCTGGACAGGTATCAGCTTGCCATAGCGCTTGAACAGCTGGGTGGAGATCAGCTTTTGCTCGGCTGTGGTGAAGTCGGAGATGCTCGTGTTCATCAAGTCTGTGACCAAGGCAGGCCGTCATGGCGCCAGCCGTTGTGCGAGTTGCGGTGGTGCTCATCATTCAGGTCGCCTTCAAAGCCGTGCAGCACGTTATAGACCTCGGCCAACCCGGCTTTTTCCAGGGCTAGCCCCGCGTCCGCGGAGCGTCGCCCCGACCTGCAGATCAGCACCACGGGGCGATTTGCGCTGGCCGCCTTCTTGACGTGCGCGACAAAGTTTGGATTGATATCCCAGTCCGGACTGTCGACCCATGGAATCAGCATTGAATTTGCAGGATGGCCGACGAACATGTATTCCATTTCGCTGCGCACATCTATGAAAACGGCCTCCGGGTTTGATTTCAGGAATTCGTAGGCTTGCTTGGGTGTCAGGTGCTCCATCTGATAGCTCCTCGCGTGTTGGCATGACTATTATAGTTATTTTCCGGGGATGCAGACATGGATCCGTTATTGTTCCTGCTACCCCGGAGGGAGCTCTATTTCTCTGAACCGGCCCTGCCAGCGATCTGCTGCAGTTTTGTCGGCTGGATCACATGTCCGTCCAGTCCCGCTTCCTTGCTGCTGCCATAAGCGACCGACATCAACTGCGAGTAATACACCACCGGCATGGCAAAAGTGGTACCTTTTTTCTTGTTGATTTCCGACTGATAGATTTCCACGTTGGCCTGGCAAAGCTGGCACGGCGTGACGATCATTTTGGCCCCGTGGTCATAGGCGGATTCCACGATGTCGCGTATTTGTTTCTGCGACTTGTCCGTCTCCGAGAATGCCAGGGCGCCACCGCAGCATGTGACTTTCTGGTCATAGTGGCCGAGGGCTTCGGCACCCACGGTTTCGATCATCTTGTCCAGGTACAGCGGATTTTCAATTGATTCTCCCGCAATGCCAAATGGGAGGTTGGTCTGGCAACCCACGTTTCAGCGTCACCGTGTAATCGCCGCGTGTGCCTGTGACCGCTGTCACCTCGGCCTCGGCGTCGGCACGCGCAGGTTGCGCTTGGCTTTGAGGCGGCGCAGATTGATTTCCAGTCCGCACGTCGGATGGCACATCTTTGGAAAATAGCGGTACAGCAGGGCAGTTCGCCCGCCCAGGCTGGCATTGCGTTCGGCGAGGATCACCTGCCTGCCGCATTCGGTGGCTTCCAGCGCCGCAGTCATACCGCTGATACCGCCGCCGCCGACCAGAATCGTCTGGCTGGTTGCGATTATGGCCGTCACTCAAGCCTCCATTTATAGGTAGTGTTGCATCAATGTTTCAGCGTGTGTATTTCAAAAGTCATGTGTTCAAGGTCTCCCAGTATCCAGGTGGGGATCGCATCTACACCTGGCGCATGGATGCCGGCGACCGACCCTGGATTTACCAGCCAGCTCCTCCCGCCCTTGACGTTGGGTTGTGTGCCAACATGCGCTGTGTGGCTGTGCCCGTCGCATACCAGGTCGTAATCTCCTGTACACGCCATGGCATGGCCATAGTGCGGGAAATGCGTGACGAAAATCTTGCGCCCACCAAGTTGCAGCATGGCATCCTGGCCATGGTAAATAAACTGTCTGCCGGTCTTTTCCATCATGTTGTGCAATATGCCATTTGATCGCCGATATTATTGCCATCCACTACATGCAATGGAAGGCCAAGGCCAATGGAGGCGCGCAAGGTATTGACTCCAATCAGGTCGCCGCAATGGATGACAGCCTGGGCGCCTGCGGCCTGTGCCTGGTTGATGGCCATGACCAGCGGATCGGAACGGTCGTGGCTGTCGGAGACAATGCAAATTTTCATGAAAGTGGCTCTGGAGAATCAGGCAAAAGACCCGATCAGGACGGTTAACATTGAGCGCAAATGACCGGTTTCATGTCTATAGCCAAATCGGGGGGGAACAGTTATAGCCCATGTGGGGTATGTCTGATATACTTTCACACAGTTTCATGCATGCAAGTATTCACGGGCGTTCCCCGACTGGATTGCCTGTCTTGGAAGCCTGAAACAGTCGGCAATCATTCAGCCGCGGCGTCGGATTTTTAGCCCGTAGATGAATGTGTTACGAATGATGAAAAATTCGTAACGGTTTAACGCATCAAAACGGTCATTCCGGACAGGTATGCAAACGTGTGGTGGACACCATGAATAACCCGCTGTTTCAAGAAGGATCTGGTGCTGAGCAGCTGTTTCCTCGGGAAAGGCGGGTTATACCTGAACGCAAGCCGGAAAGCGTGGGACCGGGTTCCGTCGCGCCGGGCGATGAACTGAAGATGCTGCTGGACGGGTTCCTTGAGACGATAATCAAGTCGGTCGGCGCGCGCGCAGGCGCGATTCGCGTATTGTCCCCCAATGGGCAGCAGATGGAGATTGTGGGAGCAGTCGGCTTGCCACCGGAAATTTTTGCCTATGAAAGCCGGGTTGATGTCGGGTGCGGCGCTTGCGGAGAAGCCGCCAGTGATGGCGACATCCACTCGGTCAATGGCGCCGACTGCGCCAGGCTTTCCGGACAAGGTTTTTTTGGCGCGGACTGCGGCAGTGTCGTCGCTGTGCCGCTGAATTTTCGCGACAAGCTGGTTGGTGTTTTCAACCTGTACTTCGAAACGGGCAAGGAGATGGCCGAGGATTCCGCGCCTGTGCTGCGTTCATTTGCGGAATTGATCGGCATCTCGCTGGAAAATGCCAGGCTTGCAAGGGAGAATCTTCGCATGAACCTGATGGCCGAGCGCCAGGCGATTGCCAACGATTTGCACGACTCGCTGGCACAGACGCTGGTTTATGGCCGGATGCGCATGAGCATGCTGGAGGAGGCCTTGCGCCGGCATGATGACTTGCTTGCCAACAAGTGCGCACGGGATGTGACCGAGGCGCTGGACAGCGGGCAGAAATCGGTGCGTGAACTGATTACGCATTTTCGTTGCCAAATGGATCCGTTGGGACTGCCGCATGCGTTGCAGGCTTTGGTCGACGGGTTCCGCGAGAGAACCGAGATAGAGCTGGACTACTCCAACAGTGTGTCGGATTCCGGATTGCCGTCCGAACATGAGTTGCAGGTTTATCATATCTTGCGCGAGGTGCTTGCGAATATCGCCATGCATTCCGGCGCGACGCGGGCTTGTTTGCGGGCGGAACGCTCCGGCGAACGTTATGTCTTTTCGATTGAGGATAATGGGGCGGGAATACGAGCCGATTCCCGGGTCGAAGGACACTATGGACTGACCATCATGCGCGAGCGAGCTCAACGCATCGGAGCGGAGATTGCAGTGGATAGCACAGAAGGACATGGCACATGTGTAAGACTGAGTGTTTCTGTGCCCTAAGGAGCAGGTCATGCCAAAATCAGATGAAGCCATACGAGTCGCCCTGGTAGATGATCACGGCTTGTGTCGACGCGGCCTGACCGAGTTGCTCACCCAACGCTACGGAATCGCTGTCGTCGGCTCAACAGATAATGCGCAGGACCTGTCCGTCTTGCTGCGCGAGCACAAGCCGACCCTGGTGGTTATGGATCTGCGCATGGAGCCGCTTGATGGGTTGCAGATTCTGGAATTGATGCGCAAGGAAGGCCTGGATACACCCGCGATAATTTTGACCATGAGTGATGCAGAAGCTGATCTGGCAGATGCGTTGCGGGCCGGGGTCCGCGGATATCTATTGAAGGATATGCCGCCGGACGATGTTGTCGATGCAATTCGGCGAGTTGTTGCCGGAGAAATGGTTGTGGCGCCGGCAATGACCACGAAAATGATCGGTATCTTGCAGACTGGGAAACTGGAGCACGACAACAAATGCTCGCTGAAGTCATTGACCGAACGGGAAACACAGATTCTTGAACTGCTTGCTCATGGGGAAAGCAACAAGGGAATTGCCCGCACATTGGGAATCAGCAATGACACCGTCAAACAACATGTCCGTCATATACTGACCAAGCTCAATCTAACTTCCAGAGTTGAGGCGGCAGTGATGTTTGCCGTCGAGCATAAGGGCGCCGAAGAGCGCTATTTCTCTTCCAGCTGACAGAAACCGCAGCACGGTTCCGAATGTTGAAGCGGCAACGTCAATCTGAACCGCACATCATGGAATATTTCAGCGCAGCGATGTCGGCAACCGGCGCGCCTGAATTGCCCGCATCCGTCAATTTGAGTTTATTGTCAATGCGCCTGGTGAGGCCGGGCGCGGGGTTATTTGGCCACCTGTTTTTCGCGGATTTCATCCAGCGTCTTGCAGTCTATGCATAAGGTGGCGGTCGGCCTGGCTTCCAGGCGGCTGAGTCCGATCTCAACGCCGCAGTTTTCGCAGTAGCCATATTCGCCGCTGTCGATTTTGGACATCATCTCATCAATCTTCTTGATCAGCTTGCGTTCCCGGTCACGGTTGCGCAACACGAGGCTGACATCCGATTCCTGGCTCGCGCGGTCATTGGGGTCTGCAAATACCGTGGCCTCGTCCTGCATGGTATGCACCGTGCGGTCTATGTCTTCGCCCAATCCCAGCTTTATGTTGTTCAGCACGGCGCGGAAATGCTCCAGCTGTTTGGGGTTCATGTAAGTTTCCCCCTTTTTGACTTTGTACGCTACGATGGGCTTTGGGGTTTGTGCCGGCATTTATCTCTCCAGAAACGACAACAGAAAATTATGAAACGCGCCTTAATACCAGAAACTTTGGCGCGCCGCAACAGGAATTATGTTCCAAGCTTAAGATGGAATTATTTATATAACGTGAATGCCCTGATTTCTTAACATATTCACCAAAAGTATAAGTGGCAGGCCTACCAGGGCATTTGGGTCATCGCCTTCGATCCTGCTGATCAGGGCAATGCCCAGTCCCTCCGCTTTTGCACTGCCCGCGCAGTGGTAGGGCTGCTCCTTGCGCAGATAGGATTCGATCTCGTTATCGCCGAGGTCGCGGAAGCTGACGTGGTTCTCCGCGACTTCGGTCTGCATTTCCCCCGTCCGCGCGTTCAGCAGCGACAGGGCAGTATAGAAAGCTACCTTGTTGCCGCGCATGGCGCGAAGCTGATGCACGGCATTGTCATGAGTGAGGGGTTTGCCCAATTGACGGTCACCCAGCAACGCAACCTGGTCCGAACCGATAATCAGCGCTTCAGGGTATTGAAATGCCACCTTGAGCGCCTTTTCACGTGACAGCCGCCAGCAGGTTGCCTTGCCGCTTTCCCCGGGAAGCGGGGTTTCGTCGACGTTCGGGACAGCGGTAACAAACGGAATCTGGAGGCGCAGCAGCAATTCACGCCGGTAAGTCGATGTGGAGCCAAGCACAAGCAGCTGAGAATTCAAGAATATTCCTTAATCGCAATTTTGACAGGTTCAACCGAAATATATATCATGCACGCCTCATGTTTGCACGGCATTTCATTGATAGCCTGGAATTTGCGCGACAGGGAAGGGAATTATGCGGCGAAATCGCTGTAGCCGAAATGCCCAGATTGCTGGAATTGCTGGTCACCCCTCATGGGACGTTCAAGTATTCCGTGCGCGGCATGGTGGGCAGGGATGACAATCCGATGCTGGAGCTTGCACTGGACGGTTCATGCCAGCTGCGTTGCCAGCGCTGTCTGGCTGAAATGACCTATCCGCTAAAGCAGGTTTCGCACCTGCAATTGGTGCCGGAAGATGAATTCGATGAATTTTCCGTTGAACAAGGCGAGATGGACAGCATTTTGGCCGATACCCATCTGGATGTGCGGAACATGATTGAGGAAGAGATTCTGTTAAGCCTGCCGTTTGCGCCGAAACATCCAGCCGGTGTTTGCCAGTATGCTGCTGATAAATTGAACAGTACAGGGATGAATCCATTTGCGGTTTTGTCTGGACTGAAAATGAAGAATCATTGATTGGTTTTTGGTTTCATTAAGGAGTTGAGATGGCTGTACAACAAAACAAGAAATCCCCGTCCAAACGCGGCATGCATCGTGCGCACGATTTTCTGGCGAGCCCGTCTTTGGCAATCGAGCCTTCGACCGGCGAGGCACACTTGCGCCATCACATCAGCCCGTCAGGTTATTATCGCGGCAAGAAAGTCGTCAAGACCAAAGCCGATTGATACGGTCTTGAGGCACACGTGCATCTGTCCTGCGGGGCACGGATGCGGCACTGTTCCAGGAATTCTTTGATCACAGCGTTGCGAGGATCGTCCTGTGGATGTCACGATAGCCATTGATGCAATGGGAGGCGACCATGGGACGCATGTCACCATCCCGGCCGCGATTGAGTTTCAGCGGCTTCACCCAGATGACACCATCATTCTCGTGGGCTTGACCGAAGCAATCGAGGCTGAGCTGCTGGCCTTGGGCATTGGCGGCGGACCGCGATTGCGTATTCAACCGGCTACCGAGGTGGTGGACATGGATGAGGCGCCGCAGCAAGCATTGCGCAATAAGAAGAATTCTTCCATGCGTGTCGCTATCGAACTGGTCAAAAGCGGCGAGGCGGGCGCCTGCGTCAGTGCCGGAAACACCGGCGCATTGATGGCGACGGCACGCTATGTTCTGAAGATGCTGAACGGAATAGACCGGCCGGCGATCGCCTCATTTCTGCCGACTGCCAAAGGCCAGGTATGCATGCTGGATCTGGGTGCGAATGTCGATTGCAATGCAGAGCACTTGCTGCAGTTTGCACTGATGGGGACTACACTGGTCAACGCCATTGATCACATTGAAAATCCTTCCGTGGGTTTGCTCAATATCGGGGCCGAAGCGATCAAGGGCAACGAGGTGGTCAAGCAGGCGGCGGAACTGCTGCAACAAAGCGACCTGAATTTTTATGGCAATGTCGAGGGCAATGACATCTTCAAGGGAGTGACCGACGTGGTGGTTTGCGACGGTTTTGTCGGCAATGTTTCGCTCAAGACAACCGAAGGCCTGGCGCAAATGCTGGGAGGATTCCTGCGCGAAGAGTTTGGCCGCAATATGTTCACCAGACTTGCAGGTTTGATCGCCCTGCAAGTGATCAATAAATTCAAGAAGCGGGTCGATCCGCGCCGCTACAATGGCGCGAGCCTGCTGGGCCTCAAGGGGATCGTGGTAAAAAGCCACGGTTCCGCGGATGTGCTGGCCTTTCAGTGCGCCATCGAACGGGCGGCAGAAGAAGCGCGCGGCGGCATGTTGCAGCATATCAGCGAGCACATTGAAAAGTGGCATCATGCGCAACAGCAGAAGCTGACGGAGGTTTCCTGATGTATTCGAAAATCATCGGCACCGGCAGCTACTTGCCCGAGAAGGTGTTAACCAATTTCGACCTTGAGAAAATGGTCGATACTTCCCACGACTGGATCGTGAATCGAACTGGCATAGTCGAGCGGCACGTTGCCGCAGAAGGCGAGTTGACCAGCGATCTGGCGTTGCATGCCAGCCGCCGGGCCATGGAGATGGCAGGAGTCAGCGCGGAGGAGATCGACCTGATCATCGTTGCCACCACGACGCCAGACCAGATCTTCCCGAGCACGGCCTGCTTGTTGCAGGACAAGCTGGGCATCAGGCAGGGTGCGGCGTTCGACCTGCAGGCAGTGTGCAGCGGCTTCGTCTATGCGCTCAATACCGCCGACTTGTACATACGCAGCGGGCAGGCAAAAACGGTGCTGGTGGTGGGCGCGGAGGTGCTGACCCGGTTGCTGGACTGGACCGACCGCATCACCTGTGTGCTGTTCGGCGACGGTGCGGGTGCGGCGGTGCTGCACGCCAGCGAGGCGCCCGGAATACTCGGGGCGAAACTGCATGCCGACGGGCGTTATCGCGAAATGCTCCATGCCAATGCACGGATCAGCCAGGGGAAGGTGGAGGGTACGCCTTACATGTTCATGGATGGGCAGGGCGTGTTCAAGTTCGCAGTCAAGGTGCTGAGCGAAGTGGTCGAGGAATTGCTGACCGACCTCGGCATGCAGGACTCGGACATCGACTGGCTGGTGCCGCATCAGGCCAACATCCGAATTATCGAAGCCACCGCAAGGAAATTGAAGCTGGATATGAGCCGGGTGGTGTTGACCGTGGCCCAGCACGGCAACACTTCGGCCGCCTCGATCCCGCTGGCGCTGGACTCCGCAGTGCGCGATGGCAGGATCAAGGCCGGACACAACCTGCTGCTGGAAGCGGTTGGCGGCGGCTTTGTCTGGGGCGCGGTAATGGTTCGCTGGTAGCCTTGAGACGGTCGCTAGTCGTTAGTGGCTAGTTTCTAGTTGAAAAGCGAACACCATTAAATGACCAGCGACGAACGACTATTAACTGACGACTGCATGTATGCGCAAAATCGCTTTCGTATTTCCCGGGCAGGGCTCGCAATCGCGCGGCATGATGAACGGCTATGCCGATCTTGCTGCGGTGCGCGACACTTTCACTGAAGCTTCCGATGTGCTGAAGCAGGACCTGTGGCAACTGGTCGCAGAAGGCAGCGATGCCGAACTCAATGCAACGGTGAATACCCAGCCCGTCATGCTGGCCGCAGGCGTTGCGGTGTATCGCGCCTGGCAATCGCTGTACGGCCCGGTGCCGGCCATCATGGCGGGTCACAGCCTGGGCGAATATACCGCACTGGTGGCCGCAGACGCGCTTTGCTTTGCTGATGCGCTGCCGCTGGTACGCTACCGCGCCGAATGCATGCAGCAGGCCGTGCCGGAAGGCGTGGGCGGCATCGCCGCGATCCTCGGACTGGATGACGATGCGGTGCGGGACGTGTGCGTCGAGGGTGCGCAAGGCGAAGTACTGGAAGCGGTGAACTACAATTCACCCGGGCAAGTGGTGATCGCCGGAAATCGTTCCGCTGTCGCGCGCGGTATGGAACTGGCGAAGGCAAAAGGAGCCAAGCGCGCGATCATGCTGCCGATGAGCGTGCCGTCCCATTGCAGCCTGCTCAAGGGCGCGGCCGACCAGCTGCGCGATTACCTGAGTCGAGTCAATGTTCAGCCTCCGGCCGTTCCGGTACTTCACAATGCCGATGTGCGTAGCCACGTTGATGAAGCGGCGATCAAGGATGCATTGGCGCGGCAACTGTTTTCGCCGGTGCGCTGGGTGGAGACGGTGCTGCAATTCGGCAAAATGGGAATAACCCATAATCTGGAATGCGCGCCAGGCAAGGTGCTGGCCGGGCTCAACAAACGCATCGATGCAACACAACAAGCATTGGCGCTGAACGATTCGACGGCGCTCGAGGCCGCGCTCGCGGCACTGGCCTGAAGCGGCAAGCCTTGAATCGCCATGAGAGCAGATCTGATTCTTGGGGGTAAAATATGACTCTTGCAGGACAAATAGCGCTGATAACCGGCGCCAGTCGGGGAATTGGGGCAGGTATCGCGCTGGAACTGGGAACCCAGGGAGCGACCGTGATCGGTACCGCCACCTCCGACAAGGGTGCGCAGGCGATCAGCGAATATCTGGCATCCGCAGGCATCAAGGGTTGTGGCATGGCGCTGAACGTGAACGATACCGCTCAGCTTGATCAGACTCTCGCCCAGATTCGCAAGCAATATGGCGAAATATCAATACTGGTGAATAATGCCGGCATCACCCGCGACAACCTGCTGGCGCGCATGAGTGACGAAGAATGGGACGACGTGCTGGCGACCAACCTGAAGTCGGTGTTCCGCCTCAGCCGCGCGGTGCTGCGTGCCATGATGAAAGCACGCGACGGACGCATCATCAACATTTCCTCGGTGGTGGCCAGCATGGGCAATCCCGGGCAGGCCAACTATGCCGCTTCCAAGGCAGGCATGACGGGCTTCACCAAGTCTCTCGCGCAGGAGATCGGCAGCCGCAACATTACCGTCAACTGTGTCGCCCCCGGCTTCATCGAAACGGACATGACCCTCGCGCTGGGCGAACAGCAGCGCGCCAAGCTGGTCGAACATGTGCCCTTGAAACGGTTGGGCCATGTCGCGGACATTGCTGCCGCGGTCGCCTTTCTGGCAGGGCCCGGCGCCGCCTACATCACCGGCACGACCCTGCATGTCAATGGCGGAATGTATATGGATTGAATTTGAAAATTTGACAATGCAGCGGATTCACCTAAAATTCGCCCTTCGGTTTTCTTACCGGGTCGTTAGCTCAGCTGGTAGAGCAGTGGACTCTTAATCCATTGGTCGAGTGTTCGAATCACTCACGGCCCACCAATAAAACAATAGGTTGGAGCGATATTCTAACCTTTTTTGTTTTTATACTGTCAACAAACTGTCAACCGGATATATCGCAACCGGCAGCAATGTGCCATTACGAAAAATTGTGATCGGCTGGTT
This sequence comes from uncultured beta proteobacterium, assembly GCA_963782385.1. Taxonomy (GTDB): domain Bacteria; phylum Pseudomonadota; class Gammaproteobacteria; order Burkholderiales; family Gallionellaceae; genus CAVXFS01. The sequence goes on along the minus strand of CAWAJO010000003.1, from coordinate 7,643 downwards.
TCTGGTAGCGTATTAACTTGTTTTGGCATTTGGGTACGTGCCAAACCGAAAGGTATGAAGAGGTCAAAACCATAAGGTTGGAGCGTGTTAGATTCACTTGTAAAAGGTGCGCCTTAGAATTGAATTCGTCTTCAAATAAATCGCCAAAATTACGTCCAATCGGTTCCCGGTAATACCGTAATAAAGCTACTTAAATTTTAATGATGCTAATATCCCGAGTTGAACCATGATCGGAAAAAAATATTTCTGGATGCGATCATAATTAGAACTGACTAGGGGCTTGGGAATGAAAACTGTCCGTGATGCTTGCAAACTACAAGACAATGCACTCTCGATAAAATTGAGTGATCAGATCGAGCAGCTTGACGAACTCATCCATGCCGAAGCTGGTGGTACCGCGTTTTTCGAGAAGACGTACATCACTCAGGGAATGCAAGACCTGATCAGCGAGGGCATCGCCCGGCTGGCAGGAGCCTCGACCCAAGCTATCTTCCATCTCAAGCAGGCTATGGGCGGTGGTAAGACCCACCTGCTGGTCGGATTTGGCCTGCTCGCTAAGCACCCTGGTCTCCGCAATACATACTGTGCAGGGATGGCTCACGCGACTGCCTTTACGAGCGCTAACATTGCCGCCTTCAATGGCCGCAACAATCCTGATCACTTCTTCTGGGGAGAGATCGCTAACCAGCTGGGAAAAGGAGATCAGTTCAAAGCGTTCTGGGAAAGCGGCCCCAAGGCGCCTGACGAAAAGGACTGGCTTAAGTTGTTCGAAGCTGATCAACCCGTACTTATCTTGCTTGATGAGATGCCACCGTACTTCCAATACCTCGACCTGCAGAAAGTAGGTAATGGCACGGTCGCCGACATTGCTACCCGCGCCTTCGCTAATCTGCTCACGGCGGCGGGTAAGAAAAAGAATGTTTGCGTAGTAGTTTCTGATCTCGCTGCGGCTTACGATACCGGTGGTAAGCTCATCAATCGCGCACTCGAGGACGCCCGCTCTGAGCTTGGCAGGCAGGAACGCAACATCACACCTGTTGATCTCGCCGCCAATGAGATTTACGACATCTTGCGCAAGCGTCTTTTTAAATCTCTACCCGACAAAGCCGAGATCGAAGACATTGCTGAGTCATTCGGTCGCAAGCTCGAAGAAGCAGCTAAATCCAAAACCGCAAACCGTGGTGCAGAGGCGATTGCTGACGAAATTGCTGCAACCTATCCATTCCATCCACGATTAAAGAATGTCATTGCACTATTTAAAGAAAATGAACAATTCAAACAAACGCGCGGTCTAATCGAACTAGTTTCCCGCTTGCTCAGATCAGTTTGGGAACGCTCTTCCAATGATGTTTTTCTTATTGGACCGCAACACTTCGACTTGGGTATCGCTGAAGTCCGCGACAAGCTGACTGAAATTTCCGGCATGCGCGACGTGATCGCAAAGGATCTGTGGGACGCGCAAAAATCCGCCCACGCCCAGATTATTGATCTCCAAACCGGTAAAGAAGCCGCAACACAGATCGGCGCGTTGCTGCTCACCGCTAGCCTTTCCACTGCCGTGAACGCGATGAAGGGCCTCACCCGTGAGGAAATGGTCGAGTGTCTTATCTCACCGCTGCGCGAGCCGTCTGACTTTCTTGCGGCTTTCGAGGAGTTGGAGAAGGTTGCCTGGTATGTGCATCACACGCCAGAGGGACGCTACTACTTTGATCGGCAGGAGAACCTTACTAAGCTCTTGCAAAGTCTCGCCCATGATGCTCCACAGAACCAGGTCGATGACCTGATTCGACACCGACTTAGCGAAATGTTCAAGGCATCACGTAAGACCATCTACGAAGACGTTCTGCCCTTGCCCAGACTGGAAGATGTGGCCGACCGCGTGCGCAGAGGCCGCGTGCTGCTCGTCGTCAGTCCGGATTCAAGGATTCCACCTGAAGAAGTGCAGAAGTTCTTCGATGGTCTAAGCCAGAAGAATAACCTGTGTGTCCTCACCGGAGACAAGACGGCCATGGGTAGTGTTGAGAAAGCCGCGCGCCATCTTTTTGCCGCGCAGAAGGCGGATGGCCGGATTCCAAAGGGGCACCCGCAGCGCGATGATCTGGAGCGTAAGCAACAGAGCTACGAACAGGACTTCAACTCCACTATCCTCAACTTGTTCGACAAGGTATTGTTTCCGATCCAACGCGCAGGCAGACCCCCTCAATTTGCAGCCAAGGCGCTGGACATGGCGCGCGACACTAACAAGCCATTCAATGGCGAGGAACAGATCGAGAAGACGCTCGTCTCCAACCCTCTAAAACTCTACCTCGACGTCGAAAAGGAATTCGATGCAATCCGAGATAAGGCCCAGGATCTGCTATGGCCCGAAAATCAGGACGACGCCCGCTGGTCCGACGTGACCGACCGATACGCCGAGCAGGCGGGAATGCCATGGCTGCCACCCAAGGGCCTGGATACCCTTAAGTCAATCGCATGCAACCGCGGGCTGTGGGAGGATCTTGGCAACGGCTATGTCACCAAGCAACCAAAGAAGAAGCGCACCTCAGCTCAAGTCATCCCTGATTCGGAGCCAGATGACGAGGGTAAGGTCCGCCTTCGCGTGAATCCGCAAAATGCTGGGCCTGCACCACGCATCCACTATGCAGAGGACGCCCCGGTCACTGAGTCGAGTCCGCAGCTCAAGGATCAGACCTATACCACGGCTGCACTACGTGTGAATTTTCTGGTGTGTGACCCATCTGGCCAGTACGAAATCGGCGACCCAGTCACTTGGGCCAACAAGCTGGTGCTGCGAAACCAACTAACCGAGAACAACGGCAAGCGCATTGTCGAGCTCTTCGTCGCGCCTCGGGGTGCTATTCGCTACACCCTTGACGGTAGTGAACCGCGCGATGGTTCTGCTTACGAAGGCCCGATTACTATCGGAGACGGAGACGTACTACTACGTGCTTTTGCAGAGGCCGACAAGATCGAGGCCAAAGCCGATTTCCGCTACCCAGCCAAAGGAAAAAAGGGGATACAGATCGACGAGGTGAAACCTGGCCGTCTTGTTTCGCGCACCGGCCACAAGCTCGACTCGCGGGGAAAAACTTTTGAGGGATTGAAGCAAGCTGGCGAGATATCTGTGGAGTTCGAGAACGTAACGATCACAGTCGGTCAAGGTGCTCAGGTCGCGCAAGTGGTTGTCGGAGAAGTGCGTGTTAATGCTGCCTTTCTCGAAAACCTACTCAGCAAGCTGCTGGAGAAATTTACGACTGACACTCCTGTCACCATGACCTTCCGCAAAGCTCACTTCGCATCAGGACACGACCTGAAGGACTTCGCCGGGAAGCTCGGCATCGAGTTGCAGCCGGGTGACGTCGATCAGCAATGAATGACAAGATGGAAACTGTCGACTTCGGCGCGCCAACTTCATTTGGCGCACATCTCTTTCGCGTGGAAATTCCTGACGCGAGGAATGAATCGGTCGTGATCATCGAGGATTACGGTTACCGTGGCCAAGAAGGCGGATTCCCTCGTGACGAGGAGCGTGTCATTCTCAAACGACAAGTCTGGTCCGCGATCGCAGACATCGCACGACGCGAGTTCAACGACCGCCTTAAAGCCGCAAAGGTGCTCACTGGTCGCTGGCATACTGGTACCAACCTAGTTGACCGGCTACTCGGGAAGGAGCTTTGCGTACTCGCCTGGGCCGCGGAGACGGCGACAGAAGATCAGATCCACGTTATCTGCAGCAAGTGGGCCGCGCTGCGCCCAGAAGAACGTTGGTGGCTCTTCGCCATGACCACTGCCGAAGCAGGCATGCCAGATGATACTCAGCGCGGCTGGCGTCGCGCCCTGTTTAGCGCCCTCTCTGATGGGGAGAAGCCTGTACCCGGTCGCAAGCGCCGCCGGCCAGTGGAGCAGGACCTATTTGACCTACCGCTATTCAAGGATTCCGAATGAACCACACGCTTAATCCATTGGAAACATCCGATCATATCCTCTCGGTGCAGAACCCCAGAGCGAGCCAGACTGTCACCCCGTTTTCCCTTAAACATGCGCCCTCGCTCATTGAACGACTACTGCCGGTGCAGAAACTCTCTGCCGAGGCCTACAAGGAACAAATGGCAGGAACGGGCAAAACGCTCACCGCGCTTGGTAGTTATTGGAAGGGACGCAAACCGCTCATCCTGAATAAGGCGTGCATCCTGGGTTCCCTTTTGCCTGCTACCGATGATCTCAAGGTTGACCTTGAGGTCTTCGAGATGCTCATGGGTATGGATGTTGAAGCATTACATAAGCGTCTAGATGAGAAGAACTCTAAGGAAAGCCGCTTTATATTGGGGCAACATCGTTCCGTGGGGCACAAAGCTCCGTATCGGGAGTGGGTGCAGCAAGCCAGTCGGCCTGAAGAATGTGGCGATGATCTCTATAGGCACATCTGGGTGCGAGTCAATAAACATCTTGGTACGCACGCCAAGTCTTTTCCAGACCTAGTTGAACAATTGGGCATCATGCGTTTCGGCCATCGTCCTCGAGTAGCTGATACCTTTTGCGGCTCCGGTCAGATTCCATTCGAGGCAGCGCGGCTTGGCTGCGACGTTTACGCTTCGGACCTCAATCCTATAGCCTGCATGCTTACTTGGGGGTCGTTCAACATAGTCGGTGGCTCTAGTGAGTCACGAAAAACTTTCAGAGTCACAAGAGCAGATGGTCGAGAAGGCCGAAGCTGAAATCGCGAGACTCGGTATAGAGGTCGACGGCCATGGGTGGCGCGGGAAGATTTATCTTTACTGCAACGAAGTGCGTTGCCCAGAAACAGGGTGGATGGTGCCCATGCTTCCAAACCGTGTTCTCAATAAAGTTCGATCAATTATTCTTGAACTCGTACCTGATGCAGCGCACCAGCGGTATGACATCGCCATTCGCACCGGCGTTTCCCCCGCCGAGATGGCGACAGCACGTGTGGGCACTGTCCAAAGTGAAGGACGTGGGCAGGATACATACCTTGTGCATATGGTGAATGGCATTCAATACCGGACGAAACTATCTACTCTACGTGGAGACTATCGGACTGCCGACGGCGTAGTTGGCAATAAGCTTCGTATGTGGGAGAGAAGTGACTTCAAGCCAAGGATGTCGGATCTTTTCCAAGAGCGCTTGTACGCAATCCAATGGATGCGCCCGAGCAAAAAAGGAAAGGGCGAAGAATATGAGGTCCGAGAAATCAGCGAAAGTGATTTGGAGCGCGAGCGCATTGTCGAAGCATATGTGTCTAAAAATTTGGACGATTGGCAAAATAAAGGATGGGTTCCCGACATGCGGATTGAATCTGGGTACAACACAGATCAGCCTATTCGTGAACGTGGCTGGACCCATTGGCACCACATGTTCAATGCGCGGCAATTGCTAGTTGGAAGTTTGTTGAATCAATACAGCGGAGCACAATTGAAACTTGGTTTTGCACGTGCTCTCAATTGCAACTCGCGTCTAAGTCGTTTCACCATCGGTGGAAGCGGTGCCGCCATGGTCACTGGCGCATTCGATAATCAGGCGCTTAATACACTTATCAATTATGGATGCCGTGGTATGCGCTACGCTCTAGATATCGCAGATGCTGATTACAAGGCGTGCGCTTTCGCCGATTCTGTGAGAACCAAGGTCGGATGTCACTCTGGCGAGCAACTTTCAACGACCAACGATATATATGTCACAGATCCGCCTACGGCGACGCAGTAAAGTACGAGGAAATTCTAGAGTTTTTCATCGCATGGCTACGCAAGAACCCTCCGCCGGCGTTCGCGGACTGGGTATGGATAGTCGTCGCTCGCTCGCCATCAAGGGTGAGGGCGAAGATTTCCGTCGTGGCATGGTAGCTGCCTATAAGCGGATGACCGAGTGCATGCCGGACAATGGTATCCAGGTCATTATGTTTACTCATCAATCGGGCAGCATCTGGCCGGATATGGCTAACATTGTGTGGGCTTCTGGTTTGCAGGTTACGGCTGCATGGTATGTGGTTACCGAGACTGAAAGCGCTTTGCGGGCAGGCAGCAACGTCAGGTACAGTGCTGCTCGTTCTGCGCAAGCGCGGCGGAATGAAAAAAACTACCCGCGATGATCTCGCATGGGAGATACAAGAAGAAGTTGCAGCACAAGTGGCGACTCTCACCGGCCTTAACCAAGAGGCTAAGGGCTTATATCGGGACGAGAATGTTTTTGAGGACGCCGACATCCAGATGGCCGGTTACGCAGCAGCGCTACGCGTACTCACTCGTTACGCCGTCATCGATGGTCGAGACATGACCGCCGAGGCGATCCGCCCGCGTGTAAAAGGCGAGACAACTTTCGTTGATGGTTTAATCGAGTTCGCTGTGGCCACAGCAAATCAGTGCCTTGTGCCGCAGGGTATTCTCAAGGCACATTGGGATAAGCTCAGCGGCGCTGAGCGCTTCTACCTCAAAATGCTAAACGTGGAAGCCCGTGGCGCCAAGACGCTCGACAACTATCAGAACTTCGCCAAGGCCTTTAAAGTGCGTGACTTTAAGCCACTATTGGCAAGCCACAAAGCCAACGATGCTCACCTAAAGAGCGCGGTGGAATTGGGCCGCACTGAGATGAGCGAAGGCTCGGAGCTGCACCAGTCAGTGTTACGCGCCGTGCTCTATGCAGTGATGGAGCTGGTGAAAAACGTTGATGGCAGCGAGGTGCTCGCCCACTTAATTCTTAATATTCCCAACTACTATGGCGATATGACTCAGCGTGAGCTGGCGGTAGAACTGGCAGACTATCTCGCCAAGCGGCTTGATAGCCTACGACCAGAAGAAGCCAGCAACGCACGGGTGTTGTATGAGCTAGTAAAGAACCAGCGTTTAGGATGAACGGATGACGAATGACTCCGACAAGCTCACGAGTCTTCTCGCTTATGTTCAGGCCGAACGGCGGGTCTGCCCGCAACCGCAGCAGTGGGATGCGCTTGGGAAATGCTGCCAGGCAAAGATAGGGATGGTGGCGGTTGGAAACCTGCGCTACCGCTTATTCTCGCTGCTTGGTGGCATACCAGTGCCATGGAGAACAGACGGCTTCAGAGCACATTGAATACAGTCAGCATCTGGTATTAGACTCTGTTGATTCATTCCTGCGTGGTCACCGCCTCAGGACTGGCACACCTTGGAGGACGCATGAGTGATATCAACCGTTTTCCTCTCGCCGACAACGCCTCGACCATGCCTTCCTCAGCGTTAGGCTAAAAGATGCGAAGACCTACAGGCGCATTGCTGGTTACTTTCGCAGCTCGATCTTTGAGCTAGTTGGTGAAGAGATCGCCGCAATCCCCAAGGTGCAGATCGTCTGCAACAGCGAACTAGACGCGGCTGATGTGGCGGTATCGAAGACGTCCGCGAGACCGCATTGAAGGAACGCTGGAACGAAGCTCCGTCCGAGGTCGAGGCGCTGTTTTAGCAGAGACCGGTATCGCCGCCTGCATGACTTACTGACCAGCGACAAATAGAGATTCGCGTGGTGCCAAAGGATCGTGTCTTTCTTCACGGCAAAGCGGGTGTCATCGAAGCGGCTGATGGGTCAAAAACTTGCTTCCTTGGTTCCATTAACGAAACCAAAAGTGCCTTCGCCCAGAATTATGAGATTTTGTGGGAAGATCC
>CAWAJO010000002.1:0-179887 GCA_963782385.1 uncultured beta proteobacterium | reverse complement strand
CCGAATACTACAGTCACACCGGCAGGCCATCCATTGATCCGGAGTTGATGATCCGTATGTTGATCATTGGCTACAGCTTCGGCATCCGCTCCGAGCGCAGGCTGTGCGAAGAAGTGCACTTGAATCTGGCCTATCGCTGGTTCTGTCGGCTTGGCCTGGAAGATGCCGTGCCGGATCATTCGACTTTCTCCAAGAATCGGCATGGCCGGTTTCGCGAGAGCGGAGCATTTCGTTGGGTATTTGACGAGGTGGTTCGCCGCTGTATGGCAGCCGGTCTGGTCAAGGGCGAGGGATTCGCGGTGGATGCCAGCCTGATTGAGGCCAACGCAAGCCACCAGCATAGTGTTCAACCTGGGGAACATTGTGATTGGGCCAACCCAGAAATTGATACGCGCCCTGTGCGTGAGTATCTTGCCGCCCTGGATCAAGTGTCAATGACAGCGGCAGCGCCGCGCAAGATATCGCTAAGTGATCCGCATTCGCGCTGGACTGCCGCAACCGGGGGAATAGCCTACTTCGCCTACTCTACCAACTATCTGATCGATACTGCCCACGGAGTAATCCTTGATGTGGAAGCCACTCCAGCACGTCGCACTGAAGAGGTCGAGTCGACCAAGCTGATGGTCGATCGTGTCGAGGAACGTTTCGACATTAAACCCGAACGTCTCATTGCAGATACTGCATATGGCTCAGCACCTATGTTGGGCTGGATGGTAGAGGAGAAAGCTATCGAGCCACATATTCCTGTGTGGGACAAGACGGAACGCAAGGACGGAACTTTTGAGCGAGACGATTTCAAATGGAACGAAGAGGCTGACGAATATCGCTGTCCCGCCGGCAACGCACTTCGTCGTGAATGGCGCCCGTTCAAGAACCCGCGTAAGCATGTCACCAAAGATGACACCATCATCTATCGTTCGAGTCAGCGTGATTGCGCTACCTGCCCGATGAAAGCCACGTGCTGCCCGAATACTCCGGTTCGCAAAATAGTCCGCAGCCTCCATGAGACTGCTCGCGACGTTGCCCGGAAAATTGCCACGACGCCGGAATATCAAAGATCACGCTGTGAACGCAAGAAGGTCGAGATGCTCTTTGCTCATCTCAAGTCCATTCTTAAACTAGATCGCCTACGACTACGTGGACTTACTGGGGCTGCAGACGAATTCACGCTCGCCGCAACGGCTCAGAATTTGCGTCGCATGGCCAAGTTGCTTGTGCACGGACCGCCAATCGACAGGATAGGTGCGCCTGCTTGAGGCAAAAACCATCCGATCAACCATCAAACTGGGTATCAGAACCCAGTTGAAGCACCCGAAAGGGTAATAACGTTCTCACCTCACGAAATCCAAGAACGCAACGACGGTCTTAACATCGAGTTTTTCAACAGAATCGCCGAATTCCGGGCAGTCAAAACAATCTAACTGACGGTCTGTTGCTGGAATTGACCTGCCTTTTATGATTCCATATTGGTGGCCGAAAAGCCGTCATTCGAACGTGCAATCAGGCAAATTATTCAGGCCCAGGCCAATTATTCAGATTGCTCAATACCTATCTGTTTGGATAATTTTTTCCTTCAATGCGATGTATATACTCCGGGGCATACAATAAATACCTTTGTCCTGCTTGGGTCTTCTCGCCATTCTATAGTTAACGCAAAACAAATATTTTGCCAGCCTGCTGCGAATAACCAGCGATGCAGGCCCCAACAAGACATCTTTAATTCTGCACAGATGAGTCCAGTCCAAGACATATTTGGTGGCTTAAATCTCTCCAGCCTTAAAAAATTCAGGTTGGTATTTCCCAAAGGTCGCCAGCTATTCGAAGAAGTACGTGCGCTTTCCAGGGCAAAGCGCGACAACGTTGAAAGCCACTTGTCACCTGATTTCGCGTGGGCTGAGCTCTATGAACTGAATATCAAGGAAATGAATATCCTTTCACTTGCTGCAATGGGGCTTTTGGACATGCTGATACAAACAGCGCAAACCGGATCAGATCTCAACCAGTTTATTATTGAAGAGACTATTCGTAGCTCGGAAACCGAAAACGAAGGCGGTACCTGGTCAGGTGGCCATGAGGGGCAGTTTACAGAAGCGGATATGTTTGCCGTATATTACGCGAACATATATTCGATGCGCTGTCTGGGCATTTACGGGCACTATCTGAATGACCTGGTCAGCATAGTTGGCAAAGGCGGCGAGGGGAGCGACGAAGCATTTTTTAAGGCCGTTACCATAGACCGCAGCGTTTTGACATGCTCTGCATTTGCGGCACGTCTTGCGCGGGCCGAGTTCTTTGATGACAAGAAATTTTTTCTGCGCCTGCGCAAGGCAATCAAAGGCAAGCCCCATGACAACCTTTTGGTTCATCAGGATTTACGCCTCATACTTCAACTGCTTCATGAAACCCAATCGTTGAATGCACTCACGCTGTCCGATGCGGATGTGCTGTTCATCAAGGAACTCAAGTTATATACCAGCTGCGGAGAAGACCCGGCACGAAGCCTGATGCGCTTCATTCAGCGCTGGAAACACGAAAAACAATCGGCGACATGAAATTGCAATTTCGTGTCGTTGTCACCCCTGATTCCAAAACATAAATTTCCTATCCGTTGCGGAAAGCATTTGCATGTCCGCCACTGCATAGGAGGTTTATCATGCAACCAACAGCAAAGGCAGGTTCATCGGCTAGTTCGAACAGCGAAGTAGCCATTAAAAATGCCGCAGCCGCGCGACCGCCCGCCCGTACGCGCGCGCAGCGCGTGGCGGACGGACGGGCGCGCGGCGAGGACGTTCAGGGTACGCCCCCTAGTAACACAGTACCCTCTAAATACATTCCAGAACAAAAACCCGTTTGCCGCATTCTTCGCTGTGCCGTGGATTCTCTTTACCTGTCTTACCAAGGCAAATTATCGAACGAGATGGATGACTTCCTGGAGGACAGAAAAAATTCCGCAAAGTCCGATGATGACGAGGAACAGTCCATCGCCCAGATCACGATAGCGGATAGCTTGTTTCAGGTTGAACTCTTAGGGCGGCGGTCATTTTCGTTACATCATCATCGATGATCGATTTCGCATCCAGATCAGTCTTGGCAAGCAATTGCCCATGGCCTACGTCCAGGTCAGCAGCGAGTACCTGACCTATGTGCCCATCGAAACGATAGAACAGGAATTGAGCGTCATTGTGAACAGCCTCGGCGAAGTTTACGACCAGGCCAAGGTCAGCCGGGCGGATTTATGCGTGGACTTTATCCCCGGCATTACCATGGAAGAATGGAACGTCCGGCAATGGATAACCCGCGCCAGAAAGAAAGCTGCCTATTGGAGCGCCGGCGATCGTTTCTCCGGATGGGTAATCGGCGCAGGCGGGGCAATTCAATCCAGAACCTACGACAAGGTGCTGGAGATCATCGAAGAAAGCCACAAGACCTATTTGTTCAATATATGGGAAACCTTGGGGCGCCTGCCCGGCGGTGATCCCGTGTGGCGGCAGGAATTCGAGGTTTGCAACACCGCCTTGCGCGAACTGGGAATCGCAACGGTACCGCAATTGCTCGATAAGCTTGGCGGACTATGGAAATACCTGACAGAAAATTGGCTGCGCCTGACGGAATTGGGAACCGACAGCAACAAGTCGCGCTGGCAAACCCATCCATTATGGAATGAAATTCAATCCGCAAGCTGGGCGCCCACCCCGCAACTTGGCACTTGAACGCGTGCGCTCCTGCAACCTGCCCGTGGACGAGCGGATCATTCCGGGTGGGCTGGGATATATCTCGTCGTTCATGGCGCGCGAAGGCATTACCGATTGGCGCACAGGGTTGGGCAGATTCCTTTTCCATTCGAAAACCTATTTACGAGCAGCAAGGCATTTTTCTTTCCGATCATGTCGAGGGGAAAGCCCGGCTCAAAGGGCGCAAGTTCAACACCATCAACAACCGCATCAAGCTGGATGCAGATTTTAACCAGGATGGCCTTCGGAGGCTTACGTCAAGGCCATGGATGGGGATGATGAATAAGCGCGGCTACAACTGCCAGGAGGCGGCGCAATACCTCGGCATCAAGCGCCGCGCATTTGAAAAGCATTTTCGACCCCTTCTCACGGGCGCTTCCATCGGCACGTCTGTGATCTTTGACCGATTTGACCTCGACCGCGTTTTGGAAGAGCATATCCAGCGGAACGGGCGGCCTGTGGAGAAAGGAGGTAACACATGGGCCGAGCTCAAACCGGCATCAACCAGGACAAGCAGGGCTTCTGGTGCGTCGATCGGATATACAAAGGTACTAGACTTCGCAACCGTTTCGAGTCGTTTGAAGAAGCGGAAAGCTGGCTGATTTACCAGCTCGAGGGACTTCGGCAACTTCATCTTTTCGGGATTCGTCCCAGAAAGACGTTTGATGAGGCTGCCGCAAAATATCTGCTCGATCATCAGGAGAAAGTGTCGCTGCAACAGGACATTTATCTGCTGGAAAGGTTGGTGCCATATATAGGCAAGCTGACGCTCGATCAGATCCACGATGGAACGCTGGCATCCTATGTAAAGGATCGGAAAGCCAAAGGACTGGCACACAAGACCATCAATCTTGGTCTGGGTATCGTCCGGCGGATTCTGAACCTTGCTGCGCGCAGTTGGCGAGATGAGGACGGTAAAACGTGGCTGGAAACGCCACCACTCATCACCATGCTGCCGCTCATAGGGTTTCAGCGCGAACCGCGTCCTATCACCTGGGCAGAACAACGGTGCATCATGCCGCTGCTGCCGGATCACCTGGCAAAGATGGTCTTGTTCGATTTGAACACGGGCGCACGGGATGAGGTGGTGTGTGGTCTGAAATGGGATTGGGAAATTCCAATTCCTGAACTTGGTGCATCGGTGTTTGATATTCCAAGGGAGAACGTCAAAGGCAGGAAACGCGGTCGCGTTCTGGTCTGCAATACGGTTGCTCAAAGCGTCATCGAATCACAACGCGGCATGGATGCCGAATATGTGTTTCCCTATCGGGGCCATCGGATTGAAACCATGAACAACAACGCATGGCAACGAGCGCGAAAGCTGGCCGGTATTCCCGACCTGCATATTCACGATCTGAGGCATACGGTTGGAATGCGACTGCGGGAGGCTGGAGCACGTGAAGAAACGATTGCAGACATCCTGTGGCACACGCGCCAGGGCATGACGGCTCATTATTCGGTAGTTCAGATTGATGAGCTGGTGGAGGCGTTAAACCGCATCACGGATGAGAGCAGTCGGGTCAATCGTAGCCTCGCAATGATTCGGCGGGAACGGCTTGAGGAGAAAAGTCACCGAAAAGTCCCCATCGAAAAGAAAATGGGGTAGACCATTTCTAGACCTAACCCATTGATTTACTGGCGCGCCCGGAGGAGATTCGAACTCCCCGACCCCTTGGTTCGTAGCCAAGTACTCTATCCAGCTGAGCTACGGGCGCGTGATCCTTTTCGTTTGGCGGAGAGAGAGGGATTCGAACCCTCGATAACGGTTTTAATCCGCTATGCTCCCTTAGCAGGGGAGTGCCTTCGACCTCTCGGCCATCTCTCCAAAGAAGGCCGCGCAGGTTACCGCAAAGCTTTGCAAAGGTCAACGTTAAATCCGCATGCAGCCGGCGCTGCGCAGCTCATTCTTGTTCCTTGCAATAAAGGACATGTTCGAAGCAACGCCCCGATGTCTTCCGCATCGTTGCAAAAATATACCTGCCTAGCCAGGAGAAGGAATGTCTATCTGCCCGTGTTTCTCTCAAGACCGACAGGTATCGGTTGCCACGATCGCTGATTGCAAAATCAATGAAGTGTTCGCGACTCCGTATGGAAAGTTTGCCAAGTTGAATTTCGAATATTGTCCAATAGCTGGTTTGCCTCGGCTTCTGCATCAATATTTTGCGCTTGCGCTTGACCAGGGGCAGGGGCTGCATGAGAGCTGTCCTGAGTGGCCAGCATGCCATTTTCCAGGGCCATTTGCAGGATGGACTCCTCACTCAGACATTGATTGGGTGGTTCGAATAGCTGCAGGTCATCCTGGGCCACAAGCGACTCGACTTCCTGAATGGCGCAGTGCTCCGCCTCCATCCTCAATCTTTGCATTTTGGCCGCACGGTTCTTTGCGCTCAATCTCTTTTGGGCCAGATTCTTGTCCTGCTGATCCGGTTGACGGTCAATTCCGGGTCTTGGTTTGACCTTGTCGAGCTCGGTCATCACGGCATTTTCCGTGGCCCTCGCGGCTGCGACGGCCTCCTGTGCATTTTTCAGCTTTTCAGTCATCGCTATTCTGGCGTGCACTTCCATCCCTATGCACGAATAGTCGGCTTCTATCAAGCGCAATTCTGCCGTTACACGTTCCTCGATCGCCGAGATCGCCCGGATCTCGGCATCCATGCACATTTGTGAGGTGCGCATCGCCTGATCATCCAAGGAGCGATAAAGGTTCGAGATCGATTCCTCTGTCTGCATTTGTAGGAGATCGGTTTCGTCGTGTATTCCGTAACTGACCGGGTAGTCAAGCATCAAACGAGCCCTTTCCTTCAAACTTGTCTTGATGGCAAGCTCGTCTTTCGCCAGTTTGCCGCTGCCTTGCCGGCGCGTGTTGATATCGGTGGAGTCTTTCTCCGCATGCGATGCAGCCGGACGCGACTTCTTTTGTGCTGACATGATCTGCCTCCTTGTGAGTTATCGCCAGACTCCTGGCATGGCGTCAAGATATCAGCGTTCCTGTCAAAGCAAGCTTGGAATAACGGTGTAAAAACGGGTTATTTCGGGCCCATGAACATGAGCCACGGTGGGAACTATTGCCGGGGTTATACTTTACAATGCTGCTTAAAATAATAATCTAATATATTGAATATTAAGTAGGTCAACGCGTATTTTTTATCATGGCAAGTTGCTCGTCTGGTTCACGGCATTATGCATATAGCCCAGCGACCACCTGCTCATCCGGAAACGAGTTCGCGCAATACATATGGCAGGATGCCCCCGTGGCGATAGTAGTCAATTTCGATGGGCGTATCGATACGCAGCAGCAAACGGACCGGTTGTGTCGACCCGTCCTTTCGATGGATTGTCAGCGTCACCTCCTGCTGCGGTTTCAGGTTCTCGTCGATCCCTGTCAGATCAAAAGTCTCTTCGCCAACGAGGCCGAGCGTGCCGACATTGTCGCTGCCCTTGAACTGCAGTGGCAGCACGCCCATGCCAACCAGGTTGCTGCGGTGGATGCGTTCGTAGGATTTCGCGATCACCGCTTTCACGCCCAGCAATTGCGTGCCTTTCGCCGCCCAGTCACGCGATGAGCCGGTGCCGTATTCTTCACCGGCAAAGATGATCGTGGGTGTGCCGTCCGCGATGTACTTCATTGCCGCATCGTAGATCGCCGTCTGTTCGCCCCGGTACAGCGTATAGCCGCCCTCGGTGCGACTGCCATCCGAGTTCGGCGGCAACATCAGGTTCATGATGCGCACGTTGGCGAAGGTGCCGCGCATCATCACTTCATGGTTGCCGCGGCGCGCGCCATAGCTGTTGAAATCCTTAACTGTCACGCCCTTGCCTTGCAGGTACCGCCCCGCCGGGGTGGCAGGCTTGAAACTGCCCGCCGGGCTGATATGGTCGGTGGTGACCGAGTCACCGAGGATCGCCAGCGCCTTCGCGTTGCGAATTTCCGCGATGCTGCCGGTCGCCATGCTGAAATCTTCAAAAAAGGGCGGACAGGCGATGTAGGTGGAATCGTCCCACTGGTAGCGGTTGCCGACAGGTGCCGGGATCGCATTCCACAGCGGTAGATCCGTGGTCAGGTCGCTGTAAAGCTTGCGATACACGGCAGGATCGGTGGCGTATTTCATCACGGTCTGCACTTCGTGGCTGTTCGGCCAGATGTCGCGCAGGAACACCGGTTCGCCGTTCTTGCCGGTGCCCAGGGGTTCATGATCCAGATCGATGTTGACGCGGCCGGCAATGGCGAAGGCCACCACCAGCGGTGGGCTGGCCAGATAGTTGGCCTTGATGTTGGCATGGATGCGCGCCTCGAAGTTGCGGTTGCCGGAGAGCACCGCCGCTGCAATCAGGTCGTTGGAAACGATGGCATCTTCCAGGCGCGAGTCCAGCGGGCCGGAGTTGCCGATACAGGTGGTGCAGCCATAACCCACCAGTCGGAAACCGAGCTGTTCCAGATAGGGGAGCAATCCGGAATTGGCCAGGTATTCGGTCACCACGCGCGAGCCCGGGGCAAGCGAAGTCTTTATATGCGGCCTCACGCGCAGGCCCTTTGCCACTGCCTTCTTCGCCAGCAGTCCGGCTGCCAGCAGGACGCCCGGATTGGACGTGTTGGTGCAGGAAGTGATGGCGGCAATCAGCACGTCGCCATGGCCAACCTCTACCGCCGATTTTGTCTCTTCGGCACTTTGCGAATGCTGCGCCGGCGTCGGATGGTTGTCCATCATCTCGATCTCGCTTGCCGCGCTGCTGCTGTGGCTGCCCACGGCAGGCTTGCCCGCCGGCGCGCTGTTGCTGTCGGTCAGGCCGCCGCCTGCAACCGGGATGCAAACCTCGCCATTGTATTCATGGATCTCGGTGGTGTAGCGCTTGCCGAGTTCCGAAGCTGACTTGTTGAATCCGTTTTCCGCCACCGGTTTGCTGAACAGCGCGTTGAAGGTGTCTTTCATGGCGGCAAGCGCCACACGATCCTGCGGACGCTTGGGGCCGGCCAGCGAAGGCTCGATGCTGGCGAGGTCGAGTTCCATCACGCTGCTGTAATCTATCTCTCCTGCTTTCGGCATACCGTACAAACCCTGTGCCTTGAAGTACGACTGGAACGCATCCAGTTCCTCTTCCGTGCGCCCTGTGCTGCGCAAATAGTCAACGGTCACGTCGTCCACCGGGAAGAAACCCATGGTTGCGCCGTATTCCGGCGCCATGTTGGCGATCGTGGCGCGGTCAGGCAGGGTCAGTGCGGCAGTACCGTCACCGAAAAATTCCACGAACTTGCCCACGACCTTCTGCTTGCGCAGCAATTCGGTCACGCTCAGCACCAGGTCGGTCGCGGTCATGCCTTCGCGCAGCTTGCCCTTCAGATGCACGCCGACCACGTCAGGGGTCAGGAAATACACCGGCTGGCCGAGCATGCCGGCTTCGGCCTCAATGCCGCCCACGCCCCAGCCGACCACACCGATGCCGTTGATCATCGTGGTGTGGCTGTCGGTGCCGACCAGCGTGTCCGGGAAATACACGTCATTCTTGTGTTGTACGCCGCGCGCCAGGTATTCGAGGTTGACCTGGTGCACGATGCCGACACCGGGGGGCACCACCTTGAACGTGTCGAATGCCTGCATGCCCCATTTCATGAACTTGTAGCGTTCGGCGTTGCGCTCGAATTCCAGTTCCATGTTCAGCTTCAGCGCGTCCGGCGTGTTGTAGTAGTCGACCTGAACCGAGTGATCCACCACCAGGTTCACCGGCACCAGCGGCTCGACGATCTTGGGATCCTTGCCCATCGCAGCAGCGGCATCGCGCATCGCGGCCAGGTCAACCAGCAGCGGCACGCCGGTAAAGTCCTGCAAAACGATGCGTGCGACGATGAACGGAATCTCCTCGGTGCGCGGCGCATTAGGCTGCCAGTTCGCCAGTTGGCGCACATGCGCTTCAGTCACCTTCTTGCCGTCGCAATTGCGCAGCACCGATTCCAGCACGATGCGGATTGATACCGGCAGGCGCGATATTCTTCCGATTCCTGCGTTTTCCAAAGCGGGCAGCGAATACAGCATGCCGTGTTTGCCGTCGGCGAGGGAGAAGGGAAGGCGGGTATTAAACAGATTAATCGACATCGTGAACGACTCCGGGAATGCGGGAATGACTCTTTGAATTATACCCGAAGGAGCCGGAAGCCATTGACTGCGGTGTATCTGGAACGGGCTTCGGTGGTGTACTATAGGTCGCATTACCCCTCCGAAATCTTCAGAAGAATGCTTGAGTTGCTTCGTTTGATGCGCCCGCATCAGTGGGTCAAGAATGCGTTTGTGTTCACCGGATTGCTGTTCGGCCATGCCTGGCATGATCAGCATCTGGTCGCGATCGTGCTGACGGTTTTTGTCGCCTTCTGTCTTGTTTCCAGCACGGTCTACGTGATCAATGACATCGTTGATCTGGAGCAGGATCGACTGCATCCGAAGAAGCGCTTGCGTCCGCTGGCCGCCGGTGCCATCCCGGTTTCTTCCGCCGTCGTGCTGGCAGTTATACTGGCAACTGCCGGGCTGGCGCTGGGCTGGCTGGTATCGCCGGCGGTGTTTGCCATCCTGCTCGGTTATGTATTGATGAACATCGCCTACTCCCTGCATCTGAAGCACGTGGTCATTCTTGACGTATTCATCATCGCCACCGGTTTCATGCTGCGCATCCTCGCCGGCACGCTGGGCGTCGGCATTCCGCCGTCGCAATGGCTGCTGCTGTGCGGTTTGATGGTGACGCTGTTTCTCGGCTTCACCAAGCGCCGCGCGGAACTGATTGCACTGAACGAAAAGAAGAGCGATCACCGGCGGGTGCTGGAACATTACAGCCCGGTGTTGCTGGACAAGATGATCGGCATTACCGCTGCCGGGCTGATCATGAGTTACAGCCTGTACACCGTCAACCCGGACACCGTGCGCATCCACGGCACGGCCAACCTGATCTACACCGTGCCGTTCGTGATGTACGGCGTGTTCCGCTACATCTACCTGCTGCACCACCAGAGCCGCGGCGGCGACACGGCGCATGACCTGGTGCGCGACCCGCATCTGCTGGCCGTGGTCAGCGCCTGGGCGGTCACGACCTTCTGGCTGATCGCATGATTGAAATTCCATTTCATTGGTGAAACTGCGTTGGCGTCCTCACTCACTCCTGGCCGTGCTAATGGCACCGTATTTTCTGCCGCCCTGACGGGCTTGACTTCGCCAGCGAAGTTAGCATGCACTGAAACTTTCGTTTTCTGCGTCGTTCGTTCGTCGCTGCCTTAGTTTGACCTTCGAAATGAAATGGAATATGAGAGATGACAAGTGAAGTCCTGAGCGGCTGGCGCTTTCGCGCATTGCTGCTGATTGTGCTGCTCAGCGCGCTCGGCTATCTGGGGTTCTCGCTGTGGGGTGGCTGGCGCGAAGTGCTGGCGGCCGTGGCGCGGGTCGGGTTGGGCGGCATGGCCGTTGCGCTCGCGCTGTCGCTGGTCAATTACGGGCTGCGTTTCGTGCGCTGGCATAAATTTCTCGATTTGCTCGGCCATCGCATCTACTGGGCGGAAAACCTGCGCATCTATATTGCCGGGTTCGGGCTGACCATTCTGCCCGGCAAGGTGGGCGAGACCATCCGCAGCGTCATGCTCAAGCTTCATGGTGTTTCCTACCCGGAAAGCCTGGCGGCATTCCTGTCGGACCAGTTTTCCAACGTCATCAGCATGCTGATGCTGGTGGTGCTTGGCATGTGGGCCTATCCCCAGGCTAAACCGATGGTGATGGTCCTGGCCGTGCTGATCGTTGTGGCCCTGCTTGTACTGCAACAAACCAGATGGCTGCGGGCGCTCGAATCCTTTGCACAAAGGAAATTCCCGGCGCGCCTGGGCAAGTTGATTGGGCACGGCATCGAAATCATCCTCCATTCCGGCCGCTGCTTCAGTTTGTCGATGCTGCTCTACAGCATGCTGCTGGGCGTAGTTGCGTGGGGCGCGGAGGGCGTGGCGTTTTACTACGTGGTAAACCTGCTCGACGCCGATATCTCGTTGCAGGTTGCGCTGTTTATCTACGCCTTCTCCATGCTGGTTGGCGCTTTCAGTTTTCTTCCCGGCGGCCTGGGCGGTGCGGAGGCGAGCATGGTTGCGCTGCTGATGTTCAATCATGTTGCACAGCCACAGGCCGTCGCCACAACCGTGCTGGTGCGGCTGGCGACGCTGTGGTTCGCCGTGGCGCTGGGCATCATTGCGCTGACCCTGCCGGAACGGAAAGATCAGGCTGGCTGAAATCGGGTCGCCGCCAGCCGTAATGTGATTCCCTGCGGACTGCGCAATCTCTGCGGCCACAGCCCTTATTCCAGCATTGGTTCCAGTTTCCGCATCACGTTCTGCAGGATGCGCGGCTGCGCCTCGGCGACAGGATGCAGGTTGTCGGCCTGGAACTCTGTCGGCATGATGCCGTCTAGGAGGAACGGTACCAGTGAAATGTGGTATTTCTTTGCCAGACCCGGATACATTTTGCGAAAGCTCAGGGTGTAATCCAGGCCGTAATTGGGCGGCAGCATCATACCGAGCAGCAGAACCCTGGCGTGCGCCTTGCGCGATCGCTCAATCAGTTTGGCGAGATTGGCTTCGGTATCCGGAATCGGCGCGCCGCGCAGGCCGTCATTCGCGCCGAGCTCGATGATCACGATTGCCGGCTTGTGTTGCTTCAATGCAGACGCGATACGCTGGACGCCACCGGTGGTGGTCTCACCGCTGATGCTGGCATTGACCACCTGGTATTCAGGATGCGCCTTTTGCAGTTGCTGTTGCAGCAGAGTGACCCAACCCGACTCGCGCGGGATACCATAGGCGGCAGACAGGCTGTCGCCGAACACCATGATGGTTTTTGCTGCATATGCGAGATGAGGCAGACACAGCGTAGCGAATAGCAGGAGAATTACCAAACCCGTCATTCCGGGCTTGACCCGGAAACCGGTATTTTTAGTGAAGAGCATGGTCATCCTTCGAAACTCGCCGGGGACGGCTCGTGTTCCCACCGTTGCGGAACGGCCAAAACCTGAACTCTTCGAGGTATCAACTGTATTCATGTCATCCATTGTGCAGGCAATGAATCTCACCAAGCAAGTGGAAAGCGGCGGCCAGCCGCTGGTCATTTTGCATGAAGTCAATTTCAGTGTTGAAGCGGGCGACAGCCTCGCCATCCTCGGCGCGTCCGGCTCCGGCAAGTCCACGCTGCTCGGCCTGCTGGCCGGGCTGGATACGCCCAGTAGCGGTACGGTGCTGCTCGATGGCACGGATATTTTTTCCTTCGATGAAGACAGCCGCGCACGCCTGCGCGGACGACTGGCCGGCTTCGTGTTCCAGACGTTCCAATTGTTGCCCGCGTTGACCGCGCTGGAAAACGTCATGCTGCCGCTGGAACTGCATGGTGCGATTGATGCGCGGGATCGCGCCACGGAAACCTTGCACCGCGTCGGGCTGGCGCAGCGCATCGGTCACCTGCCCAAGCACCTTTCCGGCGGCGAACAGCAGCGCGTCGCGATTGCGCGCGCGTTTGTCGTCCAGCCCAAGGTATTGTTTGCCGATGAACCGACCGGCAACCTCGACGCCGCCACCGGCAGCCAGATCATCGAACTGATGCTGGAACTCAACCGCGCGCAGGGCACCACGCTGATTCTCGTTACACACGACGAAGCGCTGGCAGGGCGCTGCAACAGGCAGTTGCAGCTGGCGATGGGGCGGGTGATGCCGTGAGCTATGTTACCGTCCATCATTCCGACGTGATTGGCGTGCCGGGATTGGCCCGTGTTGTGCATTGCCCGTCTCCCGGAAACGGGCGAGGGGAAAAGTCGTGAACCTCCTCCGCTTATCCCTCAATTTGTTACGCCGCGACTGGCGCGCCGGGGAGTGGCGCGTGCTGCTGATTGCGCTGGTGCTGGCAGTGGGCAGTATCGCCACCGTGGGCCTGTTCGCGGATCGGGTGCGCTTGGCATTGCAGCAGGAAGCGACCAGCTTGCTGGGCGCGGACCTGCGCATTTCGTCGACGCGGCCATTGCCATCTGAATATCGCGACGAAGCGAAACGGCGAGGGCTGCGTGTGCTGGAGACCGAGGGTTTCCCGAGTATGGCGGCAGGCAAGCAGCAGAACGTACTGGCTGAAATTCTGGCGGTGGAAGAAGGGTACCCATTGCGCGGAAAGATCGTTATCAACCCGGATTGTTCGTATACGCAGTTTCAACTCCTTCCCCCTTGCAGGGGGAAGGTTGGGATGGGGGTAGAAGGGATGCGGGACGGCCAAGTCTCTACCCCCACCCTAACCCTCCCCCTGCAAGGGGGAGGGGACATGGTGGGCCAAGCCCGAATGAGGGAGGCCACATTCAGCTCCATCCCTGCACGCGGCACGCTGTGGACCGATGCGCGACTGATGCAGCGATTGGGGGTTCATCTGGGCGATGAGGTGGGCATCGGCAAGCTGCATTTGCGCCTGGCGGCAGAGGTGGTGCGCGATGTGGATCAGTCCATCGGCTTCGCCAGCTTCGCGCCGCGCGTGATGTTGAATGCGGCGGACTTGCCGGCCAGCGGGCTGGTGCAGGAAGGAAGCCGCATCCATTACCGGTTGCTGGTGGCAGGCGAAGCGAAACAGGTGACGGGTCTGCGCACCTGGTTGCAGGGACGGTTGGGAGTGGGCGAAAGAATGGAGGACGTACGCGATGCCCGTCCGGAAATCCGCACCGCGCTTGACCGCGCCGAACATTTCCTTGGTCTTGCCGCGCTCACCGCCGTGGTGCTGGCGGGTGTCGCACTGGCGCTGGCTTCGCGGCATTTCATTTCGCGCCATCTGGACAGCTGCGCGATGATGCGCTGCCTCGGCGCAAACCAGTCGCAGGTACTGCGCATCTTCCTGAACCAGTTCCTGCTGCTCGGCGCATGCGCGGTGTTGTTGGGCGAGCTGCTCGGTTATGCGTCGCAGGCCGCGCTGGTGGAATCCATCGCCTCGATGCGCGATGCGGCATTGCCGCCGCCGGGCTGGACACCGCTATGGCAGGCCGCCGCGAGCGGCATGGCGCTGTTGCTGGGCTTTGCGTTTCTGCCGCTGTGGCAACTGAAAAGCGTTTCGCCGCTGCGCGTGATTCGCCGCGAATTGGGTACGCCGGAAGCAAGCGCCTGGCTGCTGTATGCGTCTGGCGGAGCGGTGCTGTGCGTGCTTTTCCTGTGGCAGGCCGGTTCGCTCAAGCTGGGACTAACGGTGCTGGGGGGCCTGGCGGCAGGCTTGCTGTTGTTCGCCTTTCTGGCCTGGATGTTGCTGCGCGCGCTGGCCGGGCTCGGACATCATGCGTTCTCCAATCTGGCGCGGCACAGCCGCGGCAACGCGGTGCAGATCGTCGCGCTCAGCCTTGGCGGCATGGCCCTGCTGCTGCTTACCTTTGTGCGCGCCGACCTGATGGACAGCTGGCGCTCTAGCCTGCCGCCGGATGCGCCGAACCGTTTCATCGTCAACATCCAGCCCGACCAGCGCGCGGCGGTGCGTAATTTTTTCGTGCGGCAACAATTGCCCGTACCGGAATTGTTTCCGATGGTGCGCGGCCGTCTGGTGGCGATCAATCAGCGCCCGGTCAGCGCCAAGGACTATCCCGACCCGCGCGCGCGCGGGCTGGTTGAGCGCGAGACCAATCTGTCCTGGCTGGATCATCTGCCTGAAGGCAATGAGCTGGTGCAGGGGAAATGGTTTGGGCAAGGCGCAACATCGGTGCTATCGGTGGAGGAGGGCATCGCCGGGACACTGGGTCTTCACGTCGGCGACACGCTGACCTATGACGTCGCGGGCAGCCGGTTCAGCGCGCGGGTGGTGAACCTGCGCAAGGTGCAGTGGGATTCGATGCAGGTGAATTTCTTCGTAATCGCCGCGCCGGGCATGCTGGAGGATTTTCCGGCCAGCTACATCACCAGTTTCCATCTGCCGCCGGACAAGGCGCCGTCGGCGAATGCGCTGATCAAGGCATTTCCCAACCTGCTGCTGATTGACACCGAGGCGATGATTGCGCAGCTGCGCCACATCATGGACCAGATTGCGCAGACCATGAGCGCGGTGTTCCTGTTCACCCTGCTATCCGGCATGGCCGTGCTGTACGCGGCACTGCTCGCCACACAGGATGAACGCATCCACCAAAGCGCGATCCTGCGCACGCTGGGGGCAGACAGCCGTTATCTGCAGCGCCTGCACCTGACCGAATTCGCCACACTGGGCGCATTGAGCGGCCTGTTTGCGGCCGGCGGCGCAGCCCTGCTCGGCTGGGTGCTCGCGTTCAGGGTGCTGGACATTCCCTATCATCCCGGCGTAATGATCTGGCTGGCCGGGTCGGTCGGCGGTACGGTCATCGTGACGCTGGCGGGCTGGCTCGCCACCAGGCATATTGTGCGGATGCCGCCGCTGCGCGTGCTGCAATCGATGTAAGCGATATCGCCGCCGGCTTCGGGTGTCGCCGCAGGCTTGCCTGTTGCCCGGTATATCCCGTTCATGCTGCAGGGCGCAAGTTTTCACCACCTTCATTGAACAACAGGACTCAGGTTCGCCAGAAAACGAGTAAAATATTCCGTCCGGGCATGGCAATGTCTGATGGGTAATAGTTCGAGTTGGTGATGGTGATGATAAGTCAACCCTGCGGAGCAAGGCGGGAGTATTGATGGGACCAGCAAATTTTGAACGGGAGAGTAAAGAATGAATAAGGGAGCGATGAAGGTTTTGTCCAACATGATTCTTGCGGCGTCTTTGCTTGCGCTGAGCGCGGGAGCCCAGGCAGGAATTGCGGAAGCGATAGCCGCGTACAAGTCAGGTAATTTTCAGATTGCGATGCAGGAATTCAAACCGCTTGCCGACAGCGGATTGGCTGAAGCGCAGTTCTACGTCGCGCTGATGTATGACAATGGCGACGGCGTGCCGCAGGATTACCAGCAGGCAATCGCCTGGTATCGCAAGGCCGCCGACCAGGGATTTGCACTGGCGCAATCCAATCTGGGCGTGATTTATGAGGTGGGCGGCCGGGTGGAGCGGGACTTGAAGGAAGCGGAATCCTGGTATCTCAAGGCGGCCAACCAGGGAGATTCCGCAGCGATGCACAATCTCGCATCCATGTACTATGTTGGCCGCGGGGATGATATTCCGCGTGATTATGTCAAGGCCCTGTACTGGTACCGCAAGGCGGCCGACAAAGGCAACGCAGCCTCTCAAAATGACCTCGGACGGATGTATGAATTTGGCCAGGCGGTGGAAACAGATTATGCCGAGGCCTACAAGTGGTACGCCCTGGCGGTACAAGGTGGCAGCGAGGCAGCCAAGCAGAACATGGAATCCGCCAGGCAGAAGATCACCAGCGACCAGCTTCAGCAGGCCGAGGCGAGCATCAGGGAATGGAAGGCAATACACAAGGGCGGATGATATTGAGCTTGCCGCTTCACGACTGAATATTTCGGCGGCAACCCGGACGTTTCCGGGCGCTCCGGTTCTGCAAAATCCACTATCAGCTGACGTCTTAACCTAATCCGGTTTTTCGGGGGCCTTTGATGATCCATGTGCGTTTCATTTGTATCTTGCTTCTGCTGCTGGGTGCCGCACTGCCGGCATTTGGACAACCCGCGGCAGGCCGCGGCAGTGTGCAGGCCAATCCGGCAGAATATGATTTCGACGTCACTGCAGCTACCAAGGATCAAACGCATCCTCACTATGGCGAAGGCAGCAAGCTGGGCTTTGTCGTGAATGGCGTACAGGGCCGCTCATTGGTTGTGGTTCGCGGCAAGACATACACGTTCAACGTTCACACCAACCCCATGCACGATTTCTACCTGACGCTTGAGCCGATGGGCTGGGGCACCGGCACCTTGACTGAAGGGGTGAAGGGAAACTTCACTTACCGGGGCGTGGTAACGTTCTCGCCCACTGCCGCAACGCCCGATACCGTGTACTACGGTTGCCGCAACCATCAGTTCATGGGGGGAGAGATTCACGTCGTGAATCCCGGTGAGGAATGGAAGGTGAAACTCAACGAGCCGGCGGCAGCCGCGGGTGCCGCGCAGAAAAGTCTTCCTGCGATAGATCGGGATGAGCTCACCCAGCGGCTGAATTTTGCCACCGCATTCATATTCAATTCCGATGCTTCGCAACGAATAACCGAAGGGCAAAATTCCGAAGCGAAAACCAAATATGCCGACGCGGTGGACAAGATCAACAATGCGACGGAAGCATTTAACGACGACGACCTGCAACAGGCCAAATCCAGACTGGAAGATGCAATGAGCCTGATGACGGCGGCAGCTCGATTGGCCCCATCAGAAGCCATGCAGCAAAGAGCCAAGGCAAAGAACGAGGAAATGATCGTCGGGGTGATGTCGCTGGAGGCTTCCTACAAGAAGAATCGTGAGGAGATGCTGAAACAGGGCGGGTCCAGGAAGATCCCCCCGGCATTGGACAGCGACAGCATTCACCAGAGGATCGATGATGCCAGGGCGCTTTCCGATGTCGGGAAGTATGAGGATGCGAATGCAATCCTGACCGATGTCATGGGCAAGATTTCCAGTGCCTTGAATGAATTGCTGGCCAACAGCACCATGTCCTACGAAATGAAGTTCAAATCACCGGGTGAAGAATACGCATATGAACTCGACCATTACGCCAGCCTTGAAAAGGCCATTCCATTGGCGATTGATCAAAAGCAACCATCCCCGCAAGCTCTCAAACTGATGGAAAACTATGTGAGCAAGGCGAAGGACAAGCACGAGCAGGCAGCAGCGGATGCGAAGCAGAATGATATGATGAATGCGCTGGAGAACATCAAGAACGGCATCCAGCAACTGGAAACTGCACTGAGAATAATCGGCGTGTTTTGAGATGCCGCGCAATGCCCGGGAATCAAGATAATCAGCCTGCCGCCCGTCCCGTGCCTGGTTTTCCTGTCGCAGAGGCGTTCCGTGGCGGCGTCCCGGCGCGCACGGCAGATTGGAATTACCTTACGCCGAGCAACTCGATTTCAAAAACCAGGGGTGAATTCGGCGGAACCGCGCCGCGCCCAAAACCTCGTGCCCCGTATGCCAGGGCGGCGGGAACGATCAGGGTCCTCTTGCCGCCGATCTTCATGCCGGCGATGCCCTGATCCCAGCCCTTGATGACGCGATCAGCGCCCAGCGGGAAGGTGAACGGAGCGCGGCCGATTGAACTGTCGAATTTATCCCCCTTGTGATCGGCCCTGAAATAACTGTACAGCCAGCCGGTGTAGTTGATCGTGACTTTTTTGCCGGCGACGGCTTCTGCGCCGCTGCCGATTGCCGTGTCGGTGATGATCATGTCCTTGACCGGTTTGATCTTCGGCATCTTGTATGGCGCCGGTGCGGGCGCAGTTTCGGCTGCCATGACAGTCGAATAGCAGAATATTGCAGAGGCCAGCACGCCAAGCGCCATGACAGATTTGGTATTAAACATATAACCTCGCTATGATGGTGATAAGAAGTTGACAGGGCAGAATGATAACACCTCATGCATCAGTATCCAATTGCCCGAGCCCCCTGATAGAACGCCAGGCTTACCAGCCAGGCCAGCACCAGCGACCACGCAACGGAGAACAAGGTAAAGCCAATATTCCTTGATTCGCTGCGCAGGGTGGCGACGGTGGAAAGGCACGGCGTGTATATCAGCGTGAACAGCATGAAACTGTATGCCTGCACCCAATCCAGGCGGTGCGCCAGCATCCCGCTCAAGGCGTCTCCGCCGAGGCCATAAATCACGGCCAGCGAGCCGATGACGATTTCCTTGGCAACAAAACCGAAAATCAACGCGATGATCAATTCCGGGGTAATGCCCAAGGGCTCGAACAGCGGGTGCATCCAGGCGCCTGCCATGCCGGCATAAGTGTCGGGGCCGCTGGCGGACGCCGAGGGCGGCAGGTTGGTGAGCAGCCAGACCAGCACCACGCCGGCAACGATGAATTTGGTGGCCCGGTGCAGGAAGTGATAGACCTCGTGCCAGCCACGCAACACCATCTGGCGCAGCGTCGGGAAACGATATGGCGGCAGTTCCAGCACGAACGGTTCGCTGTTCGGGAAATTGCCTTTGAACAACATGGCCGTCAGGATGGCTGTGGCGAAGCTGGCCAGATAAAGGCTGAACAGCACCAGCGGCGCCGTTTTCGGCGTGAATAATGCAGCAGTGATAAACACAAAGACCTGCAGCCGCGCCGAGCATAATGAAAGCGGAATAACCAGCATGGTCAGCAAGCGCAGGCTGCGCGAGCGCATCACGCGGGTACCCATCAGCGCCGGAACATTGCAGCCGAAGCCCATCAGCAACATCACGAAACTGCGGCCATCCAGACCCATTTTGACCATCAGGGCGTCCATCAGGAAGGCCGCGCGCGACAGGTAGCCGGTATCCTCGACGATGGCCATGAACAGGAAGAACAGCACGATAAGCGGCACGAACGCTGCGACGGTCGCCACCCCATTGTATAGACCGTCCAGCAAAAAGCCCTGCCATGTGGCGGGCAGGCCAGCCAGCAACGGATTGAGCGCTGCCAGTCGCAACCAAGCGAATAGTTCATTGACTCCGGATTGCAATGGCTGCCCCAATATGAAGATGGCCTGGAACAGCAGGTACATGACGCCGAAAAATATGGGCAGTCCCAGCCAGGGATGCAGCATGACCTGATCAAGCCGGGTCGTCAGGTTGTCGGGCAGCCGCACGGGAGTCTGCACCGAAGCGTGCAGCACACGCGCCATTTCGCGTTCAATATAATCGTCCTGTTCCAGCTGACTTTGCAACTCCTGCGCCATCCCGGGTGTGCTATAGCTCAACGCTTTGCGGATTGCGTCCATCGCCTCGGCATAGCCGGAACCGTACTTGGCGCTCAACAGGAATACCGGAATGCCCAGGGACTCCGACATTTTGTTCATGTCAATGAAAATACCGAATCTTCTGGCCTCGTCCGACATGTTCAGCAATACCACCATGTTCAGGTTGAGCTGCCGCAGTTGCAGCAGGAGGCTCAATTGCCGCTCGATTTGTGTGGCATTGAGCACGATCAACGCTAGGTCTGGTACATTGTCGTGCAGGAAATGGCGCACGACCTGCTCATCTTCGGAAAATCCGTGCATATCGTAGATTCCAGGCAAATCAATGACTTCAACCATTTCCCCGCCGAGCAGGATCTTGCCGGAGAGCAGCTCGACGGTAATACCTGGCCAGTTGCCGACGCGCGCAGATGCACCGGTCATACGGTTGAACAGGGTGGACTTGCCGGTATTGGGCATGCCCAGCAAGGCAATCCGTTTCATTTCCTGGTTACCATGATTTTTTCCGCTTCGTTTTTGCGCAACAGGATGTCGGTGGTGCCAATACGGACCTGCAGCGGACCGGAAAGACGCGCCCGCCGGATCACCTCGATTTGTTTGCCGGTTCGGAAGCCCATTGCCAGCAGTCGCTGGTGCAACGGGCCGTCGGTATGGATGGTGGCGATAATGGCGATTTCGCCGGGGACAAGTGTTGAAAGCGCAACGTTGGGCATGATGCCGTACAGAGAAACGACTCGCGCATTATTCCATAGCCACCGCCGTTTCGGTACGCAATGCCGGTTGGTTTTAAGTTAAAATGCGCCCCATTCGAATGGTGGTGGCAGACACGATGATAAAAGGCAGTATCGTTGCAATCGTTACTCCGATGCATGAAGATGGCAGCCTGGATCTGGGCAACTTTCGTTCATTGATTGATTTCCATGTTGAGCAGGGCAGCGATGGCATCCTGGTGGTGGGCACTACCGGTGAATCTCCCACGGTCGATGTGGAAGAGCATGAATCGTTGATTCAGGTCGCGGTGGAGCACGCTGCCGGACGCATCCCGATCATTGCCGGAACCGGCGCCAACTCGACGGCGGAAGCCATTGAACTGGCAAGTTTTTCAAAGAAGGCTGGAGCCGACGCTTCGCTGACCGTGGTGCCTTACTATAACAAGCCCACCCAGGAAGGAATGTATCTGCACTTCAGGGCCATTGCCGAACAGGTGGATATGCCGCATATCCTGTATAACGTCCCGGGCCGCACCGCGGCCGACCTGCATAACGATACGGTGCTGCGTCTGGCACAGATTCCCAATATCATCGGCATCAAGGATGCGACGGCTGATATCGAACGCGGCAGCGACTTGCTGCAGCGTTGCCCCGGTAACTTTGCCGTCTACAGCGGTGACGACGCAAGCACGCTGGCGCTGCTGCTGCTGGGTGCGCATGGCACGATTTCGGTTACTGCCAACGTTGCGCCGAAGCTGATGCATGAGATGTACACGGCGGCGCTGGAGGGCGATGTGGCAACCGCACGCAAAATCAATTTTCGTCTGCTTGGGCTGCATCACAACCTGTTTCTGGAGGGCAATCCGATCCCGGTAAAATGGGCGATGGCGCGTCTGAACATGATAGAAAATGCATTACGCCTGCCGCTGACTCCGTTATCCGCATCACTGCATGCAGTGCTTGAGGATGCGATGCGCCAGGCGGGAGTGGTTCAATGATTGTTGGTAACTCTAGGAGCGGTATGAAATTACTCCATCTTTCCCCGTTGTTCCTGCTGCTGCTGTCACTGGCGGGATGTGGCAGCATGAGTCTCGAGAACAAGCATGTGGACTACAAGTCCTCCACGGCCGAGGCTCCCTCGCTTGAGATCCCGCCTGACCTGACGGCGCCCGCCGCCGAGGATCAATATGCCATCCCGCAGGCGAGCGGCGGATCGGCGAGCTATTCGGATTATGCGAAAACCGGTGCCGCCCCGTCGAGCCGGTCCGCCGCGGTATTGCCCGCAAGCGACAAGATTCATCTCATGCACAGTGGCGCGCACAGATGGTTACTGGTGGATGACAAGGCAGAAAATTTGTGGCCGCTGATCCTGGGGTTCTGGCAGGAGAACGGGTTTGTCATCAAGACCGAAAATCCAAAGGTGGGCATCATTGAAACCGACTGGGCGGAGAACCGCGAAAAAATTCCCAAGACCGGTCTGCGCAGAATTATCGGCAAGGTATTCGACAACTTGTACGATTCCGGCGAAAAAGACATGTACCGTACGCGCCTCGAGCGCACTGAGGATGGAAAGGGTACTGAAATCTACGTGACCCAGTACGGAATGGAAAAGGTGCTGAGTCCTGACAAGACGATTACCGAGTGGCAATCGCGGCCGAATGACCCCGATCTGGAAGCCACCATGCTGCAGATGATGATGGCCAAGCTGGGTGGCGGCGAGACGCAGAACGGGCAGACTGCGACGGTTGCCGAGGCCGCGCATGAATCGCCGGATGCCCCCAAACTGCAAATTCAGCCTGAGGGGGGCGAGATCATATTGCTGGCCGAACCGTTTGACAGAAGCTGGCGCAAGGTGGGTATGGCATTGGATCATGCCGACTACGCTGTCGAAGACAAGGACAGAAACAAGGGTTTGTATTTTCTTGGCATCGATGAGGTCCAGGAGAAAAAGGGATGGAGTAAACTCGCGTTCTGGAAGAAGAGTGAGGAAACCAAACACTTGCGCTACCAGGTTTATGTGCGGGAGCACGGCAATTATTGTGAAGTGGGCGCGCAAAACAGCAACGGCGGCACCGATTTGACTTCCCAGTCGATAGTCGATGAGTTGTTCAAGATCGTCAGCAAGCCGTAGCCATCCATGCGTTTTGCGCTATTAGGCAGCGGGAGCGAAGGCAACGGGTTGCTGGTGCAGAGTGGCACCACCTGCTTGCTTATGGATTGCGGTTTCAACCTGACCGAAACACAGGCGCGGCTGGCGCGTCTCGGCGTCGCGGTTGGGCGCATCGACGGAATCGTGGTTACCCATGAGCACGGCGACCATATCTCGGGTGTGGCGCGGCTGGCGCGAAAACATTCGATCCCGGTATGGCTGACACACGGCACGTTGCGCGCCAAGGCCAATGACCTGGCCGGGCTGTCGGGCCTGACCGAAATATCCCCGCATCAGGCTTTTTCCATTGGTGACTTGCTGGTGCAGCCCTATGCCGTTCCGCATGATGCGGCAGAGCCGGTGCAGTTCGTGTTCAGCAATGGCGCCAGGCGACTGGGTGTGTTGACGGATGCCGGATGCAGCACGCCGCACATCGAGACGATGTTGAGCGGTAGCGATGCACTGGTGCTGGAATGCAATCACGATACCGAGATGCTGGCCAACAGCGACTATCCTCACAGTCTGAAGCAGCGCGTCGGCGGACGCATGGGCCATTTGAGCAATGCCGCTGCCGCTGCATTATTGGCAAGGTTGCAGACTGATCGCCTGCAACATGTTGTGGCCGCGCACTTGAGCAGAAAAAATAATCTGCCCGAACTGGCAGTGCGTGCACTGAGTGGTGCGCTCAATTGCAGCAACGACTGGATTGCCATCGCCAGCCAGGGCGAGGGCATGGATTGGCGGACGATACAATAATGGCGGCGCGACCCCCCAATGTCGTCCGGCCCTGAGCCTGCCGCTGCAAGGCGTCGCCGATCCCGCAAAAAAAAACGCCTCACGCAAGTGAGGCGTTTTGAATTCGGCAATCACCGAAATACTATGTGACGCATAAGCGGCGATTGGCGCAGTTACTTATTCGCCTCCGGCACTGCGGCAGGAGCAGACGCAGGCGCTTCCGTGCCGGCAGATGGTGCCGGAGCGGGCGCAGGAGTTTCGGTTGGTTTTTTGCCGCATGCGGATAGAGACAATGCCAATATGGCTGCGATCAAAGCGGAGCGTTTCATCTTGAAATTCCTTCAATAGTATTGAGTCATAAATGTGCCTGGCGCCTTGTTCATGCGAGATAGCCCATGAAAAAGACGCGGCATTCTAAGACGATTTGCACAAATCAAGTATCTTTTCAGGAAGGCGGGTTAACCCCTTGACAATTCTATAATCCGAGCGTCGTCGCCGACGCACCGGGGCGGGACACGGACCACATTTCCAGGAATCGGGATTGCAGTGTGCGGGCACCTTCGGCGTCGTGGCGCGCCAGCATGCCGCGCGGATCGTCGAAGTGAAAACGGCGCACGTAATGCTGTTCATCCGCGACCGCAAACGGTTCGGAAACGCGCCGCAGATGGTCGGGTGTGCGGTAGATGTGCATGCTATATGAGAACTGCCGCAACAGCATCATCATGCGCGGACAATTCTTCACCAGCGGGCCGGTGTCGTGCGCCAGAAGGTGCAGGCGGTTCATCGGGTTGGCGAGCAGGAACGCGCGCAGCGTGTCATGGCGCGCTTCCGAATTGAAGCCGATGCCGTCGAAGTCCTTCTCGAACAGGTACAGGCTGCGCTGCGCCAGTCCACAGAGCGTGTCCAGTGCAACCATGTAGTCCACCATGCCGTTCAGCGCCGTGTGTTCCGGAACATCACTCATCATTCTCGCCGTTCATTGGTTTTCCGCAGCTGCAATATAACCGTCAACATACCACCGGTAAAGCAGGCTGATGACCGGCTCGGGCAGGACCGAAGGTGCAAGCCTGCGATGATCGGCCAGTGACCGCAATATACGATAGTCGCGGGCATCCACCGGATAGGCATTTCCGTTGATGAATACGGTGTCCCCATGGCACAGCATCTGCGATTTCAGATCCAGTTCGATACCGCGAGCCTGCAGGGTCCGGTCAAACCGCCGCCGGCTTGCAGGTTTGGCTGGTGGATCGAAATAGACATGCGGCTTGGGTTCCGAAAGGTAGCATCCGAGGAAATCGGCAATATCACCCTTGTTCCACTGCACCTGGCGGATGGCCTGTCGTTCAACCTGCCGCAGCATGCCTGCGCCGATTTCAGATGGATGCGATTGGACCTTGAGGTCAGGATCGGCGTACATGCCCTCGAGGCACAGGCGATCCTGCAGATAGATCAGGAACTGTTCCGCCAGTTCCTGATAGGCCGGCGTCCGAAACCCAATGGAATAGGTCATGCAATCGTCCTCGGCAATGCCGTTGTGCGCGCACTGCGGAGGAAGATAGAGCATGTCGCCTGCCTGCACTATCCATTCCTGCTCCACCTCGAAATTCTTCAGGATGCGCAGGGGCGCACCGTCGATCAGCGTCCGGTCTGGCTGAGTGGAAATCTGCCAGCGCCGTTGTCCTGTTCCTTGCAGCAGAAACACGTCGTAGGAATCGAAATGCGGTCCGACCCCGCCACCCTTCGGAGCATAACTCACCATCAGATCATCAAGGCGCGCGTGCGGCACAAAGCTGAAATGCTTGAGCAAATCGGCGCCGCCCGGCAGACAATGGTTTACCCCCTGAACCAGCACGGTCCACAATTTTCCGGGTGATGGTTTAAAATCCTTCTTTTTGAAAGGGCCGTGCTGCAGTCGCCACTTACCGCGTTGCTGGCTGACCAGGCGGGCCTGAACATCGTTCCAGCATGCGAGTGATATCAATTGTTGCCGATCCAGCAGTCCATTGAATCCGGGGAAGGCCTGGCGGATGAGCAATGGTTCTTTCTGCCAGTAGTCGCGCAGAAATTCATCCGCGGTCAAACCGCCCAGAAAAGTCAGGGTTTGTTTCATTGTTTGATTATAACTTCGGAAGTGCGGTACAAAAATACTTTCGCTGCGTATGAAATCGGATAGAATTTCCAGCAGGAGGAATCAGCTGATGTTGTTGCAAATTGGAATCATTGCGCCTCAATTCGAATTGCCCGATGCGGATATGAACATATTCAATCTGGAGTCGCTGCGCGGGAAGAAGAATGTAGTCCTGTATTTTTACCCGAAAGATGACACGCCGGGCTGCACCATGGAGGCCAACGAATTTACCGATCTGGAGGATGAATTCATCAGGCTCGATACCCTGGTGGTTGGTGTAAGCCGCGATGAATGCCTGAGCCATGCCGCGTTCCGGGACAAGTATGGCCTTTCCGTTCTGCTGCTGTCGGACGCGGAATCAACGGTATGCAAGCGGTATGGCGTACTTTATGATAAGGAAGTGGATGGAATCAAACGCATTGCCATTCAACGATCCACGTTTGTGATAGACAAGGAGGGTACATTGCGCCATGCCTTGTATGGTGTTCACGCCCATGGACATGCCCATGAAATTCTGCGCCTGATTAAGGAAGTGAAATGAAGATTGCAAAGAATACGGTTGTTTCCCTGCTTTATGAATTGTCGGATGCCGAGGGAGTGCTGCTGGAAAAAGCCAATGACCCGGTAAGCTACCTGCATGGTGGCTATGACGGAATCTTCCCGGCAGTTGAAGAAGCATTGCACGGCAAGGATGTGGGTGCGCAATTCAATGTCAGCATGGAACCGGAAGAAGCTTTTGGCGAGTATGAACATGATCTTGTCCGGGTGGAGCCGCGCAGTTATTTTCCTGAAAACGTGGAAGTCGGCATGCGCTTCGAGGGAGGCGCGGAAGGTGCGAGTGATGACGAGTACATGCTGTTTACCGTGGTGGAAATCGATGAGAATGAAGTCACTGTCGATGGCAATCATCCGTTGGCGGGAAAGGCCCTGAATTTCGTCGGCACAGTCACGGAAGTGAGGGATGCCACTCCGGAAGAGCTGGAGCACGGCCATATTCATGGCCTGGGCGGCCATCACCACTGAGATTCGCCGGGCTGCAGCGCCCCTCGGCCGCAAATTCAGCGGAACAAAACCCGGTGTTTTGTGTCTACCCCCTGACGCTTCAGAGAACGACCCGTTAGTGATCGCGCGCCGGTTTCCTGTTTTTTGCCGGGTCCCGGAAGTTGCAGCTTAGCACTACCGGTTACCCGAAAAATCCAGTAGAGTTACCTTCCCAATAACTACAACAGCAACCATCATGACTACAAAAGGGCAACATTTACAAGACCCGTTCCTGAACGCACTGCGCAAGGAGCATATTCAGGTCGCTATCTACCTGGTCAACGGCATCAAGTTACAAGGTCAAGTCGATTCATTTGATCAGTATGTGATTCTGCTGAAGAACACGGTGACCCAGATGGTGTATAAACATGCCATTTCGACCATTGTTCCGGCGCGTGCTGTAAATATCCAGCCAGAAGACGAGTAATGCCTGGTCCGGGCGCGGCTGACACCGCGATACTCGTCAGCCTCGATTTTGATGAGTCCGATTATGCGGAGAGCCTCGAAGAATTCCGTTTGCTGGCTGACAGCGCCGGGGTTCAGGTGGCGGCGCTGATCGAGGGCAAACGCCAGCGCCCCGACGCCGCACTGTATGCAGGCAGCGGCAAGGTTCAGGAGATTGCGGCAGCAGTGCTTCAGCATCATGCCTCGCTGGTGATTTTCAACCATGACCTGAGCCCCGCGCAGCAAAGGAATCTCTCCGGCCTGATGAATGTGCGGGTGATAGACCGCAGCATGCTTATTCTGGACATATTTGCCCAGCGCGCACAGAGCCATGAAGGTAAGTTGCAGGTGGAACTGGCTCAGCTCAGATATTTGTCCACCCGTCTTGCCGGCCAGGGCGTGAGCATGGGCCAGCAAAAGGGCGGCATCGGATTGCGCGGCCCCGGTGAGACCCAGCTGGAAACGGATCGACGCAAACTGGACAGGCGCGTGCAACTTCTCAACGAGCGTCTGGCAAAACTCAAGCGACAACGCAGCGTGCAGCGGCGCGCGCGAAGCCGCTCCGGGGTGTTGTCGGTTTCCATTGTGGGCTACACCAATGCGGGCAAATCCACATTGTTCAACGCCATGACACGCGCCAACGCGTACGCGGCAGACCAGTTGTTTGCCACCCTGGATACCACGACGCGACGCGTCTTCCTGCCGGGTCATGGGCAGATCGTCCTGTCGGATACGGTTGGATTCATCAGACACCTGCCGCATTCCTTGGTCGCGGCGTTTCGCGGGACCCTGGAAGAAACGGCGCAGGCTGATTTGCTGTTGCATGTGGTGGACGCCAGCAGTCATGACCGCGAACGGCAGATCGCCGAAGTCGACAAGGTCCTGGCCGAAATTGGTGCACAACACGTTCCGCAGATTCTGGTGCTGAACAAGATTGACCTGCAGGGACTGGCGCCTGCGGTGGAGCGTGATGAATGTGGTAGAATCTCCGACATACGCTTGAGCGCCAGAACCGGCGCGGGAATTGCCAAATTGCGTGATGCCCTGCTGGAGGCGAAGGATGCAAGAAAACCCGCAGCAACCTCGGTAAGTGATCATTTAGCACAGGAAAGCATATGGCATTGAACGATCCCCAGTGGGGCAAGAAAAATGGCGGTGGCCCGCCCGACCTTGAAGTAGTGCTGAGGGATATCAACAACAAAATCGCATCGCTCTTCGGCCGCAGGAACACCGGGGGTGGCAGTGGCGGCGACAGCGGCGCGCCGGGAAATTTTGGCGGCGTGGGTCTGGTGGTAGTGATCGTTGTGCTGATCTGGCTTGCCAGCGGCTTTTACATCGTGGATGCCAGCCAGCGCGGCGTGGTATTGCGCTTTGGCAAGTACCTCGAAGCTACCGAGCCGGGTCCCCGCTGGCACTTTCCATTCCCCATCGAAACGGTGGAAGTGGTCAACCTGAGCCAGGTCAGGACTGTCGAAATCGGCTATCGCGACAACGTCAAGAACAAGATGCTGCAGGAATCGTTGATGCTGACCGATGACGAGAACATCATCGATATCCAGTTCGCTGTGCAATATTTCCTGAAAGACCCCGCCGCTTACCTGCTCAACAACCGTGCGCCGGAAGAGAACGTGCGCCAGGCAGCTGAGACTGCAATCCGCGAAGTGGTCGGAAAGAACAAGATGGACTTTGTATTGTACGAAGGCCGGGAACAGGTAGCTGCTGAAACCACCAAATTGATTCAGGATATACTCGACCGCTACAAATCCGGCATCCTGGTAAGCAAGGTGACCATGCAGAACGCGCAGCCACCCGAGCAGGTGCAGGCTGCCTTTGATGATGCCGTGAAAGCGGGCCAGGATCGCGAGCGCCAGAAGAACGAAGGTCAGGCCTATGCCAACGACGTGGTGCCCAAGGCCAAGGGCGCTGCGGCGCGATTGATGCAGGAAGGGGAGGGCTACCGGCAAAGCGTGATCGCGAATGCGGAAGGTGATGCCAGCCGGTTCCGACAGGTATTGTCCGCATACGAGAAGGCGCCGGCAATCACGCGCGAGCGATTGTATCTGGAAATGATGCAGCAGGTCTTCACCCGCAGCAGCAAGGTACTGCTGGACCAGAAGAACGGCAGCAACAGCTTGCTGTATCTTCCGCTGGATAAGTTGATGCAGAGAGCAAGCGCGGGAGCGGTGCCCATGCCTGAGCCCATGTCAGCGTCAGCAGCGCAGCCGCAACAGCAACCTTCCTCCGGTATTCCGGTTGACACCCAAATGCGCGATACCAGCCTGGGCCGCGAAAGAGAGGCACGCCCATGAAAAAATATTCGGTCAATATTCTGGTAGCCGTGGTCATCGTCCTGATTCTGTTCAGCCTGAGCATGTTCGTGGTGGATCAGCGCCAGAATGCCATTGTCTTCCAGCTTGGGGAGGTGGTTTCGGTGAAGACCCAGCCGGGCCTGTATTTCAAGGTGCCGCTGGTGCAGAACGTGCGTTATTTCGACTCGCGCATCCTGACCATGGATACCGCCGAACCCGAGCGTTACATCACTGCCGAGAAGAAGAACGTGATGGTCGATGCTTTCATCAAATGGCGCATCAAGGACGTCAAACAGTACTACATCAGCGTCGGCGGGGATGAGACGCGTGCGCAGAATCGCCTGATGCAAACCGTCAATGCGTCCATGCGTGAGGAGTTCGGCAAGCGTACCATCCATGAGGTCGTGTCCGGCGAGAGAGATCAGATCATGGAGGTGTTGCGCCAGAAGACCGATGCGGATGCGAGCAAGATCGGCGTTGAAGTCCTGGACGTGCGCCTGAAACGCGTGGATTTCCCGCAGGAGATCAGCGATTCGGTGTATCGCCGCATGGATGCGGAACGCAAGCGCGTAGCCAATGAACTGAGGGCGACCGGTAATGCCGAGAGCGAACAGATACGTGCCGACGCCGATCGGCAACGCCAGGTCATCCTTGCCGATGCCTATAGTAAGGCACAGAAGATCAAGGGTGAGGGTGATGCCAAGGCAACTTCGATCTATGCGGCGGCATACGGGCGCAACACCGAGTTTTACGCTTTCTACCGCAGCCTGGAAGCCTACAAGCAAAGCTTCAACAACAATGGCAACCTCATGGTGCTGGACCCAAATTCGCCGTTCTTCAAGTATTTCAAGAATTCCGGAAAATAGCACGTGCTGAATTATTGGCTGATTGGTTTGGCACTCATGCTGGTTATCGAAGGCATCGTGCCATTTCTGTTACCCAGCCTGTGGCGCGACACGTTTCGCAAGCTGGTGCAGCTTACCGATGGACAGCTTCGTTTCATCGGCATGACGGCCATGTTGCTGGGCCTGGCGCTGCTGTACATGGTGAATTGGTAGGGGCCGTCCTGATGCCGAATTCGAACTGGCTGTTGCCGGAATACATTCAGGATATGCTGCCGGACGAGGCATGGCGCATTGAGCGCATGCGCGCGGATGTCCTGGAATTGCTGCACCGGCATGGCTATCAACTGGTATCTCCCCCATTGCTTGAATACGTCGAATCGTTGCTGATCAATGACAGCCGCGATATGGACTTGCGCACGTTCAAGCTGGTCGATCAATTGAGCGGGCGCACCCTGGGTTTGCGAGCCGACATCACGCCGCAGGTGGCACGCATCGATGCGCACCTGCTCAATCGCCAGGGAATAACCCGTCTGTGCTATGCGGGAAGCGTGCTGCATACCCAGCCTGCAGGACTGATGCGTACGCGCGAGCCATTGCAGGTCGGCGCGGAACTTTACGGGCACGCCGGATTGGACAGCGATCTGGAAGTGCAACGCCTGATGCTCGAATCGCTGACCGTGTTCGGCATCCGGGGAGTGCATATCGATCTTGGGCATGTCGGACTGTTCCGCGCCCTGATTGCGCATGCATCAATCGGCGCAGATCTGGAGGCGGAATTGTTCCATGCCCTGCAGGGCAAGGATGTCCCCGCCTTGCGGGCGCTGGTCGGTGAACTGCCTCAGGATGTCCAGAATGCCCTGCTGGCGTTGCCGGAACTTTACGGCGATTTGCGCGTGATCGAACGGGCGCGCGCGTTGCTGCCGGATTATCCTGAAGTGGCGGCAGCGCTGGATCAGCTGGATAAGGCCGCCGCCCATCTGGGACCGCGGGCATCCAGCGTCGGCATAGACCTGGCCGAGTTGCGCGGTTACCACTATCACAGCGGCATGGTGTTCGCGGCCTACCACGCCGGCAGCCACGATGCCATTGCATTGGGCGGCCGCTACGATGATGTGGGCAGGAGCTTCGGGCGCGCGCGTCCCGCCACCGGCTTCAGCATGGACTTGCGCCAGCTGTATGGGCTGCTTGAAAAGCAGGAACAGCCCCGGGGCATACTGGCGCCGCATCTCGAAGACGATCGGTTGCGGGAAAAGATCTCGGAATTGCGCGCACAGGGATACACCGTGGTGGTCGATTTGCTGGGCAATCCTGCGCATCGCCATGAAGTGGATTGTGACCGCGAGCTGGTGATGCGCGATGGCGCGTGGGTCGTCGCCTGTTTTTAGCAGGGAACTTCTGAATAATGTCAAAGAACGTGGTGGTAATCGGCACCCAGTGGGGTGACGAAGGCAAGGGCAAGGTGGTGGACTGGCTGACCGACCACGCCCACGGCGTTGTGCGCTTCCAGGGTGGGCACAATGCGGGCCATACGCTGGTCATCGGCCGCAAGAAGACGATATTGCACCTGATCCCTTCCGGCATCCTGCGTGAGCATGTAGTTTGCTACATCGGCAACGGCGTGGTGCTGTCGCCGCAGGCGCTGCTCGAGGAGATGGATGAATTGATGGTCGCCGGGGTGGACGTGCAAAACCGTCTGCGCATTTCGGAAGCCTGTCCGTTGATCCTGCCCTATCACGTGGCGCTCGACCAGGCGCGCGAAGCGGCCAAGGGTGCCGGCAAGATCGGCACCACCGGTCGCGGTATCGGCCCCGCATATGAAGACAAGGTCGCGCGCCGCGCCATCCGCCTGCAGGATATATTTCACCGCGAACGCTTCGCCGCCAAACTGGGCGAAGTTCTCGACTATCACAATTTCGTGCTGAAGAACTATTTCAACCATGACACGGTCGATTTTCAGCAGACGCTGGATGGCGCGATGTCACTGGCCGAACGGCTCAAGCCCCTGGTGATGGATGTACCGCGCGCCCTGTACGAAGCAAACAAGGCAGGACAGAACCTGTTGTTCGAAGGTGCGCAGGGAACGTTGCTGGATATCGATCACGGCACCTATCCGTTCGTGACTTCCAGCAACTGCATTTCCGGTGCGGCATGCGCCGGCAGCGGCATCGGTCCGCAGAGCCTGCATTATGTGCTTGGCATCACCAAGGCCTATACCACGCGCGTCGGTTCGGGTCCGTTCCCGACGGAACTCTATGATGCGGTGACCAAACAGGATCCCATCGGCAAGTTGCTGGCCGAGAGGGGGCACGAATTCGGTTCCACCACCGGACGCGCTCGCCGCTGCGGTTGGTTCGATGCGGCGGCGCTCAAACGTTCGATCCAGATCAATGGCGTATCCGGCCTGTGCGTGACCAAGCTGGACGTGATGGACGGAATGGAGACGGTGCGCATTGCCGTGGGTTATCGCATCAACGGGGCGTACAGCGACATCCTGCCGGTCGGAGCGGAAGCGCTGAACGGGTGCGAGCCGGTATACGAGGACATGCCGGGATGGAGCAGCAGCACGGTGGGGGTGCAACGCTACGAAGAACTGCCGCCGCAGGCGCGCAACTACCTGCAGCGCATGGCGGAGATCTGCGGTGTACCGGTCGACATGGTTTCCACCGGGCCGGACCGCGATGAGACCATCGTGCTGCGCCATCCGTTTGACGCCTGAGTTTCCATAATCCGTCTGACCTGATCGTGTTGTCGGCAGCTTGGGATTCTTTGGCCGCAGCTGGCGATCCAACACAACAGATGCAAGCCGCAGAGCTCGCAGAGAACACAGCGATGATGTGGGTTAAGCGTATTCCTGCGGATCACCGGCAGATCCAGACGATAATCACGGCAGGCGATTGTTTTCCTCTGTGAACTCCGTGTTCTCTGATATAACGACTACCCATTCGACTAAGCTGACAAAGAACGTCAGCCAAGCCGAAGTTTACGTGGCAAATTGCCTCTTCCAGGATGTCGGTCTGCACCAACGTCGTATCCTGGCCCGGTCAGAGGCTCCCGAATGGCTGCACATCGACCCGGCTGCCGGCCTCGACATTGCCTTGTTCCAGCGCCAGCACGATGAAGCAGTTGGCTTTGCTCATCGAACTCAGAATGCCCGATCCCTGGTTGCCAGTGCTGTGAACGATCAGGTTCCCCTGCTCGTCGCGGCTCAGGATGCCGCGCTGAAATTCGGCGCGTCCCGGCGATTTCCTGATCGGGTCGGCGCATTCGGCCTTGAGGGTGAGGGCAGGGATGATTGATCGGCCCATCAGGATGTGCAGCGCATCGCGCACGAACTGCTGGAAGGTCACCATCACGGCGACCGGGTTGCCGGGCAGGCCAAAGAAATGGCTGTCACCGATCTTGCCGTATGCCAGTGGCTTGCCCGGTTTCATCGCAATCTTCCAGAACACGACTTCGCCGATTTCCGCCAGCAGCTGCCTGACGTAATCGGCTTCACCGACTGAAACGCCGCCGCTGGTGATGATGGCGTCAGCCTTGACGGCAGCTTCGAGCAAGGTTGCCTTGAGCCTCTCCGGGTCATCGCGGACATTGCCCAGATCGATGACTTCCACCGCCAATTCCTGCAACAGCCCGGACAGCGTATAGCGATTGCTGTCGAAGATCTGTCCGGCTGCAAGCGGAGCGCCCGGCTGCTGCAATTCATCGCCGGTCGAAAAAATTGCGACTTTCAGCTTGCGAAAGACAGGGATTTCGCTGAATCCAAGCGAGGCCAGCAGACCCATGATCGCAGGCAGAATCTGCTGGCCCCGCGCCACTACCATTTCTCCCGCGCGCATGTCTTCTCCGGCGCGGCGTATGTTCTGGCCGGGACGGCCTTCGCCTGCTGTCTCCACAATCTCGCCGGCCGCATGTGCATGCTCCTGCATGATCACGCAGTCACAGCCGGCGGGTATCAACGCCCCGGTCATGATGCGGACACATTCGCCCGCTGCAACCTGTCCGGCAAAGGGACGCCCGGCAAAACTGCTGCCAATCAGTACCAGCTTGGCAGCACCGTTTTCCAGATCAGCGGAGCGTGCGGCATAGCCATCCATGGCGGAGTAGTCATGCGGCGGGACATTCAGCGGTGAGACGACATCCTCGGCCAGAGTTCGGTGCAAGGCTGCATGCAGGCTGACCAGTTCCCTGTCTTCGACCGGATGCAGGAACTGGCGGATCAGCTGTCTGGCCTGCTCCACCCGGATCGCGTCGGGGTCGTAGTCCTCCAGCGCATTCAGGCTGGACAAGGAGAGGGCAGGGTTCATCGGGGTCCTTTCATCGGCGTGCCAAGTTTAGCGAATCGCTCAATTCGCATACGGAAATTTAAGCAATATTTTTTTGCGGTGCAACGCAGTCAATCTGATGGTGCCAGGACACTCTGTACCAACTGTCCATCGGGTTGAAACTAATTCGAATGTGCAGCACTCTTTTCACTATGGGTCCCGTTGCATATCCAATACAATTCGATATCGAACACAACCCGGCAAAAGTCATGATTCCGCCAGACGCACGTGTCCTTCGATGGGCCATATGGAACAAGGTTACCTGAAACATGGCATTTACCGAAAGCTGCCGATCATGTTCGCGCCTGGCCCAATTTCTGGATGAAGTCGGCAAGTCAAATCCCGCTTATCATGCAAGGCCGGTTTCCTCATTCGGCGATCGCGATGCGCGTTTGCTGATTGTTGGACTGGCTCCCGGCATGCACGGGGCAAACCGCACCGGCAGGCCCTTTACCGGCGACTTTGCGGGAAAGCTTCTCTATTCCACCCTGCACCAATTCGGATTCGCCACATCTGGCGAACCGCTGGACGCCAGCGGGCGGGCCAATGCTGCGCTGGAACTGGAGGATTGTCGCATCACCAATGCCGTGCGTTGCCTGCCGCCGCAGAATAAACCGTTGCCTGACGAAATCAGGCAATGCAATGCTTACCTTGCGCAGGAGTTGGCCGGATTGCCGCGCGGTGCGGCGCTGCTGGCCTTGGGGACGGTCGCCCACAATGCGGTGCTGCGTGCGCTTGGATTGCGCGCCACGGCACATCCGTTTGCGCACGGAGCGCGGCACCCGCTGCCCAACGGCATGGTTTTGTATGACAGC
The DNA here is from genome assembly GCA_963782385.1 of uncultured beta proteobacterium. Lineage (GTDB taxonomy): Bacteria > Pseudomonadota > Gammaproteobacteria > Burkholderiales > Gallionellaceae > CAVXFS01. The sequence goes on along the minus strand of CAWAJO010000002.1, from coordinate 143,866 downwards.
TATCATTGCAGCCGATACAATACCCAGACCAAGCGCCTTACCGAGGCAATGTTCCATGATGTCTTCCGCGACATAGCCATCCATTTGCACGCCCTTGAAGCAAGCAGACAAATTTGATCCCAAAGCATTCATCGCCGGCCTGCCGTTGCTGCCGGGGGTCTACCGCATGCTGGATAAAGCCGGAAAAGTCCTGTATGTCGGCAAGGCCTCGCAACTGAAAAAGCGGGTCGCTTCCTATTTCCAGAAGACCAGCATATCGCCCCGGATTAGCCTGATGGTCTCGCATATCGCCGGCATCGAGGTGACCGTGACGCGGACCGAGGCAGAAGCCCTGTTGCTGGAAAACAACTTAATCAAGACCTTAACTCCGCGTTACAACATACTGTTTAGAGATGACAAGTCCTATCCATATATTGTTCTGACTCAACATCAATTCCCGCGCATAACTTATTACCGTGGCGCGACCGGCGGGCAGCATCAGTTCTTCGGCCCCTATCCGAACGCTTCCGCAGCCAGGGAAAGCATCGACCTGCTGCAAAAGGTGTTCCGCATCCGCACTTGCGAGGACAGCATGTTCAACAACCGTACGCGTCCCTGTCTGCTGCACCAGATCCATCGTTGTACCGCACCTTGCGTCGGCTTGATCAGCGAGAACGACTACGCGGCGTCGATTCGCAATGCCGCACTGTTGCTGCAGGGCAAACAGGCGGAGGTTGAGAGGGTGCTGCAACAGGCAATGCAGCAAGCTGCCGAGGTCCAGCATTACGAACAGGCGGCCGTGCTGCGCGACCAGCTGCAGGCCCTGCACACCGTGCAGCAAAGACAATTCGTCGAGAGTGTGCGCGCCACCGATGCAGACATCGTTGCTGCGGTCGAGCAAAACGGGACAGCCTGTGTGACCTTGGCAATGGTCAGGGGCGGCAGGCATCTGGGGGACAAAAGCTTTTTTCCGCAAAATGCCGAAGGACAGTCGCGTGCCGAAATCCTGGAAGCTTTCCTGACGCAGCACTATCTGCACCACACTGCGCCGCCGCTGGTGTTGATCAACCAGCCCGCAAGCCTGGAGGCACTGGAAAGCCTGTTGAGCGAACTGGCCGGTCGCAAAGTGACGATTCGCAGCCAGGCCTCGGGCGAGGGCAGGCAATGGATCGAGATGGCCGAAAAGAATGCCTGGCTGGCACTGCACCAGCAGGCTGGATTACAAGCCGGGCAGGCAACCCGGCTTGAAGTGCTGCGTTCGGCGCTGGGGCTGGAGCAGCTTGCCCGCATCGAGTGCTTCGACATCAGCCATACCATGGGTGAAGCGGCCGTCGCATCCTGCGTGGTGTATGACAACCAGGCCATGCGCAATGCCGAATACCGTCGCTACAACATCACCGGCATCACGCCCGGAGATGATTATGCCGCGATGCGGCAAGCGGTGCTGCGGCGCTATCAGAAGTTGCAGGAGGGAGAGGGAAAACGTCCGGACCTGATACTGATCGACGGTGGAGCAGGGCAATTGGCCGTGGCGGTAGAGGTGATGACTGAACTGGGTCTGCCCGATATCCCCCTGCTTGGCGTGGCCAAAGGCGCGGAGCGAAAGCCGGGACTGGAGCAATTGTTGCGACCGGGAAAAGAAAAGTCGTTACAATTGTCACCGGATAATCCCGCCTTGCACTTGATCCAGCAAGTACGAGATGAAGCACACCGCTTCGCGATCAGCGGGCATCGCGCCAAGCGCGGAAAGACAAGAACCGCATCCATGCTCGAAGAAATAGGGGGAGTGGGCGAAAAGCGCAGGCGCAAACTGCTGGCGCATTTCGGCGGGCTGAAGGGGGTCCAACAAGCCAGCCCGGATGAACTGGCCAGCGTGGAGGGTATCAGCCCAACGCTGGCGGAAAAAATATATCAGCAATTTCACTAACGGAACCATCTCGATTCATGCCTTTCAATATTCCGAACCTGCTAACCTGGTTCAGGATCCTGATGATCCCGGTGTTCCTTGGTGTGTTTTATCTGTCGGATCAAACCATCAGCCTGCATCACAAGCATCTGCTCAGCACGCTGATTTTTGCTTTCGCCGCGATCACCGATTGGCTGGACGGCTACCTTGCCAGGGTGTTGAACCAGACTTCCGCCTTTGGCGCGTTCCTCGACCCGGTCGCAGACAAGCTTATGGTCGCCGCTGCGCTTATCCTGCTGGTGAGCCTGGAAGAAGTCGATGCGATCATCGCTTTCATAATCATCGGCCGCGAGATAGCAATATCGGCCCTGCGTGAATGGATGGCTCAACTCGGCGCGGGAAAGAACATTGCCGTATCGATGTTGGGCAAGATCAAGACGACCTTCCAGATGATAGCGATCCTGTTTTTGCTGTATCACGAGCCGTTGTTTGGCTTGCCCCTGTTTCAATTGGGCACCGTCATGATCTATCTTGCTGCCTTGCTGACCTTGTGGTCGATGGGTTATTACCTGATGCTGGCGATGCCCCAGATCGTGAAGAATTCCCGTATTGACTCGCGCGAATAGTTTAATGCGCGCGCAGTTGTTGCGGTCATTCGGCAGGATGTCGTTTCTTGGTACTGGCCAATACTTCGCATAATGTATATTATGTCAAACAGTACACATAAAGCCAAGAGCCCGTTAATCAGGACGTCACAAATAAGGCCAGCTCACACCCCCCCTTCAACCCAACCCATATCCCTCCAGCGCCGACTTCCCGGAGTATACTTTTTGGCCTTGGAAGGCAGCGCCACAAAATAACTTAAGGAGGAATCCATGTTGATATCAAACTTCGGTTCAGCGGCTGGACGGTGTTCGGTGTTACTCGTCATTTTAGGATTGGCGATTGGAGCGAAGGCTTACGCATCGCCTCCTTCGGACGGTTCGCAATCCTTGTCCGAGTTGTACCAACAGGCAGTCGCCAGCCCGATACGAACCGAAGCGGACAGGAACGCCGATGCCAGGCGCAAGCCGCTGGAGTTCCTGCAGTTTACAAACGTGCAGCCGGGCATGAAGGCGCTGGATGTCTCGGCCGGCGGCGGTTACACCACTCAGCTGCTTGCGCTGGTCGTGGGCAGCAACGGCACCGTATGGGCACAGGGACCCAAATCACAGCCGGCATTTGAGAAGCGATTGGCCAGTCATCCCCAGGCCAACATCGTGCCCGTTATCCAGCCATTCGAGGATCCCGTTCCGAGCGGTGCGCCCAAGCTGGACTTGATCACGATCATCATGAATTACCACGATATCGCCTACATGCCGGTCGATCGCGCAAAGATGGACCAGCGCCTGTTCGATGCGCTGAAACCGGGCGGGCATCTCGTGGTGCTGGACCACTCGGCCAAGGAAGGCAGCGGCATTTCGGCGGCAAAAACACTCCATCGCATCGACGAGAAAGTCGTGCTGGATGAGTTTCGCCGGGCAGGCTTTCAACTGGAACAGGAAAGCGATTTCATGAGGAATCCTGACGACCCTCGCGACCATGCTTTCTTCGATACGAATATCCAGACAGACAAATTCGCCCTGCGCTTTGTCAAGCCGTGATGAGCCAGGGACGAAGCAACTACTCAGGGGAATCCAATAGACAATGGGAATGAAAACCACCTTGATCACGGGTGCCAACCGCGGTATCGGGCTGGAGTTTTGCCGGCAATATGCCGCCGACGGCTGGCGTGTCCTGGCTTGTAGCCGCCATCCCGAAACATCGGCGGCACTCGGCAAACTGGCGGCTCAATATCCCCCATTGATTACGATTCATGCGCTCGATGTTGCCGATCATGCACAGATCGAGCGCCTGGCACAGGCGCTGGCCGATGAGTCCATCGACCTGCTGATCAACAACGCCGGCATCTATCCGGACTCCGACAAGAGCGGCTTCGGCCATACTGATTATGCGGAATGGTCCCATGCATTCCGTGTCAATACCATGGCGACGCTCAAGATGGCCGAGGTGTTCGCTGCACAAGTCGCCCGAAGCAAGCAAAAAACCATTGTGGCGCTGACCAGCAAAATGGGCAGCATCGCGGACAATGGCAGCGGAGGCAGTTACCTTTATCGCTCCAGCAAGGTGGCCATGAACATGGTCGTGAAGAGTCTTGCGATTGACCTGAGGTCATCCGGCATCATTGCGGTCGTGTTTCATCCGGGTTGGGTCAAGACCGATATGGGCGGGCCGAACGCACTGATCTCGTCGGAGCAAAGCGTTTCCGGCATGCGCCATACGATCGGCAACCTCACGCTGGCCGGCTCCGGGGCATTCTTCAGCTATGACGGCCGGGTGATTCCCTGGTAGACACGCTGGCACTTCTGCAATCCAGATACGCGCTCAGTTGCCGCTTCTCGCAGCCTGGTCCAGTTGATGCGCCGCACGCGTTTGCCGGGTATTCTGCAGAATAATTATTCGCTCATGTTCATCGGCCGCTCCCCACTGGGCAATTTCATCGAGTGACCGAAATCAGCCGAGGCACGTATCGTCATCATTCTGGCAACAATTTCGTGTGCAGGGAAATTGCGCGATGCCGCAGGGGTCATTCAAGGGCTACTCTACTTTCCGGCAACGCTGTCCACCCGTCCGCTCGCGGAATAAATTGGCCGCTAATGAATGGTCCCGCCTGCGTCGCTGCCATTCTGACCGTCCTCAATACGCTTCAATATGGCTTCCCATTCTTCAGTGTTTAACAGGCCACACATGCGAAAGGCGCCGCAAAGTCCGGTTGCCACACCCCGCCCATATGGGGTGTCCAGATCCGTGAGCGCATCCTCGATCACTTCGAGTGCCATTCGTTTGTCAAAATATTCCATTTGTGCCTTCCTGTATCCGGCGGCATCTTGTGCCGCACCTGGCCTGAAAAAATTGTTGATGCGGGATTATATAGATTTGGCCTTCCTCCCGCTCCCCTCCTCCATGCATAGCTGCTCCTCCAATGCAATGATAATGGATATGAATACTCGTCACGTATCAGGATGCAAATTTTCCACGCTTCCTGCATAAGGTTCGCCGGCTTATTCCCGGGCGTTCGGTCAGCTACAACAATTCCCTGACCGGCTTGAAACTTCTGCGGTGTACCGGGGAGACCCCGTGCAGCCTCAGTGCCGCGAGATGCGCGGCGGTCGGATAGCCCTTGTGTCCATCAAAGCCGTATTGCGGGTAGTTTTCGTGCAATGCCCTCATCGCGCTGTCGCGCGCTGTCTTGGCAAGAATGGACGCGGCCGAAATTTCCGCGACGCTGCTGTCGCCCCTCACGATCGCCCGGCTGGGCAAGCCGCTGTCGGGACAATGCAACCCGTCGACCAGCACTTCGGTCGGACGCAGCGACAGCATTGCGACGGCCCTGCGCATGGCCAGCAGGCTTGCCCGCAGGATGTTGAGGGTATCGATCTCCTCGACACTGGCCTCGGCGATCGCCCAGCATGCCGCCCGCTGCCTGATTTGCAGCGCCAGCTGATCGCGCCGATGTTCGCCGAGTTTCTTTGAGTCGGCGAGACCGATGATCGGACGGTGCGGATCCAGGATCACGGCGGCGGCATATACCGGGCCCGCCAGAGGCCCCCGTCCTGCTTCGTCAACGCCGCAGATAATGATTGCCGGTTGAGTGGTTCCCATTGGAGAAAGTCAGTCGCAACAAGATTTCATGCCGCACGCAGGAACGGCATGATTGCCATAGCAGCCTTGTGCGCGGTATTTTGCTTCAGTTCGGCCAGCATTTCTGCATAGACCGCATCCAGATCGTCCACTGCATGCTTGTTCAGCACCAGATTGACCAGAGCCTGCGCCAGGTTTTCCGGTGTCGCGTCTTCCTGCAGCAATTCCGGGACGATGAATCTTCCTGCCAGGATGTTGGGCAATCCAACGTAGGGCTGGTATTGCTTGCGTCGGCTGAGCCAATAGGTCAGCCCGGGCATCTTGTAGGTGATTACCATCGGGCGCTTGAGCAGCGCCGCCTCCAGCGTTGCAGTGCCGGATGCAACCAGCACGCCATCCGCAGCGATCATCGCATCATGGGCGTGCGCAAACATCAGCGTGAATGGCAGGTCATTTCCATCCAGCCGGTAGAGTGCCGCCTCGAATATCTGGCGGGTTTCGCGGCTGGTCAAGGGAACGAGGAACTGGGCGTCTGGCATCTTCTTCAAAATCAGTTTCGCCGTTTCCACATAAGTTTCCGCCAGCTGTCTCACCTCACTCTGGCGGCTGCCAGGCAGCAAGGCAAATATCCTGGCCTGTATGGGGATGCGCATTTTTTCCCGCATCACATTTCTGGTCGGCACGTCGCAAAGCATGTCGGCCAGCGGATGCCCGACGTAGGTTACCGGAACTCCAGCCTGTTCATAAATTGGCGCCTCAAACGGGAAAACTGCAAGGATGCGCGAGACCGCGCGCTTGATCTTGTGTATGCGTTCTCCCCGCCATGCCCAGATCGACGGGCTGACATAATGGATGGTCGGGACGCCGCGTTTTTTCAACGCCAGTTCGAGGCCGAGATTGAAATCCGGGGCATCGACGCCGATAAACAGATCCGGCAATTCATTGAGCAGCTGTTTGCGCAATTTGTTTCGAATGCCGGCGATCTCCCGGTAATGGCGCAGCACTTCCACGTAGCCGCGTACCGCAAGCTTTTCCATCGGGAACGATATCTGCATTCCTGCCGCCTGCATCCTGGGGCCGCCAATGCCGATAAAGCGCAGGCCGGGCATTTCCTTTTTCAGTGCTTCGATCAAATGGCTGCCAAGCAGGTCGCCTGACGCTTCGCCCGCAACCATTGCGATGGTTTTTATTTCCGGATGCATAGAGGGAAGGCGCGTCCGTATGAATACAGCGGAAAGGAAATGTCGGGATGAATCCACATGATGCGGCAATTTGATTGCAAGCGACTGGACAGGTATATGCCCTCTAGCGAATGATGCCGCGCTTTGATGTTTGCAGGAAATCGGCCAGTCGAACGAGTTCCGGATATTCCTGCGCCTGCTCCGCAATCGCGCGTTTTGCGTCATCCAGCGACAATCCTGACTTGTACAGCGTCTTGTAGGCGCGCTTGATTGCCATGATCGCATCACTTGAAAACCCGCGTCGCTTGAGTCCTTCGGAATTGATCCCGTGCGGCGCGGCGGGATTGCCGGACACCATGACATAGGGCGGCAGGTCCTGCAGCAGCACGCTGCTGACGCCGGTTATGACATGCGCGCCGACCTGGCAGAACTGATGCACGCCGGTGAAACCGCCGAGGATGGCATAGTCATCCACCACGACATGGCCGGCGAGGTTGGTGTTATTCGCAAAAATGGTGTGGTTCCCGATCTGGCAGTCGTGCGCCAGATGGACGTAGGCCATGATCCAGTTATGGTTGCCCAGGCGCGTCACGCCGATATCCTGTGCGGTGCCCAGGTTGAAGGTGCAGAATTCGCGGATTACGTTATGGTCGCCGATTTCCAGCTGCGTCGGTTCACCGGCGTATTTCTTGTCCTGCGGGATTTCTCCCAGCGAGCAGAACTGGAATATCCGGTTGTGCCGGCCGATGCGCGTACGCCCGCCAATGACCACGTGCGGGCCGATCACTGTGCCCTCCCCGATCTCTGCAAATTCACCGACGATGCTGTAGGCGCCGACCTCGACATCGTCGGCCAGTCGCGCATCCGGATGAATGATGGCTGTTGCGTGGCGCATCCGTGCTCCTAGGGCTTGTCCCGCATGGTGCACATGATTTCCGCTTCGGCTGCCAGTTCCCCGTCCACTTCCGCGACCACGGCGAATTTCCACAGGCCGCGCGATACGCGCAGGATCGTCGCCTTCAGGATCAACTGGTCGCCGGGAACAACCGGGCGCTTGAAGCGGGCGCCGTCGATGCCCACGAAGTAGTAAACCGTATCTTTGCCGGGCTTGTCTTTCATGCTGGAAAAGGTAAGCAGTGCCGCAGCCTGGGCCATTGCCTCGATGATCATGACGCCGGGCATCACCGGGTGATGCGGGTAGTGGCCGGGAAAGAATGGTTCATTGATGGTGACATTCTTCAGCGCCACCAGTTCCTTGCCGAATTCGACTGACAATACCCGGTCGATCATCAGGAATGGGTAGCGGTGCGGCAGGTGTTCCATGATTGCGTGAATGTCCATCTGGATGCTCATTACGCTTTCCTCCTCATATTCTCTACCGCAATTTGTAGAGCTTTAATTTTTTTGTGTAGTTCATCCAGGTGGCGCAGGTGCACTGCATTCCTGCGCCATTCCTCATTGTCGCTGAACGGATAGATGCCGGTGTAGGTCCCCGGCTCCCTGATGGATTTGCCGATCAGCGTAAACGACGATATCTCGACATGATCGGCGATTTGCAGGTGGCCCAGAATGCCGGCGCTGCCCCCGATGCGACAATGTCTTCCGATGGTAGTGCTTCCTGCGATTCCAACGCAACCCGCGATTGCGGTATGGGCGCCGATGCACACGTTATGTGCAACCTGGATTTGATTGTCCAGTTTGACTCCGTTCTCGATGATGGTATCGTCCAACGCGCCGCGGTCTATGGTCGTATTGGCGCCGATCTCCACGTCGTCACCGATGACCACCCGCCCAATCTGCGGGATCTTGAGCCAGCCACCGTCCTCCGGCGCCATGCCGAAACCATCGGCGCCAATCACCGCGCCGGAATGGGCAATCAGCCGATTGCCCAATATGCAATCGTGATACACCACCACGCGCGGATACAGCAATGCATCTTCGCCAATCGAAACGCCGGCGCCGATGCTGCATCCTGACATGATCGTGCTGCGCGCGCCGATCCTCGCATTGTTCCCGATCGTGACTTGCGGACCTATATGTGCTGCCCGGTCGATGATGGCACCCTCCCCAATCACCGCACCGGGATCAATGCCGGGTATCACTTCGGCCGGCGGATTCAGCAATGAGGAAACCTTGGCAAAATACAGGTAGGGATTATTGCAGACTATGCGCGGCAGCGACGTCGCGTCGGCATCGCTCTCGCCTAGGATGACAGCGCCCGCATGCGTTGCATCCAGTAGTGCGCGATATTTCTCGCTGCCCAGAAACGCAATATGCCCGGAGCAGGCGCTGTCCAGCGAGGCGACCTGGTTAACGGCGGTTTGTGCATCGCCCAGTATCCGGCCGCCAAACCGGGCTGCAATTTCAGCCAGGCGATAGGACGTCCGGTTCATTCAACAGCCCCCAGCGCCGATCATTTATCGCCGGGTTTGGCGTCGGCTTTCGGTTCCGTTTTGGCATCCGACTTATCGTCCGATTTCTCGTCCGTAAGATATTGCAGGACCTTGTCGGTGATGTCGATTTTTGGATCGCGGAATACCGCCTCCTGCAGGATCAGGTCATATTTCTCGCTCTCGGCTATCTTCTGTATCGCCTTGTTGGCTTTGTCCAGCACCTTAACCAGTTCTTCGTTCTTGCGCAGGTTCAGGTCCTCCCTGAACTCGCGTTGCGCCCGTTGCAGGTCCGTATTCAGGTTATCCAGTTCACGTTCCTTGTTGCGGCGTTCGGCATCCTGCAGCGTCACCCCTTCCTTGTCCAGGTAGTCCTGAATGTCCTTGATCTTCTGGGTCATGTCCTTGATTGCCTGGTCGCGATCGGCAAATTCCTGCTCGATCTTCTTCTCGGCTTTCACCGCAGGAACCGATTCGCGCAATATTCGCTCGGTGTCTACCACGCCAACCTTGAAATCTGCGGCAATGGCCTGTGAACAAAACAACGCGATCAATAAAGGTGCCAAATATTTAATGGAATACTTCACTTTCCTCTCCTCGAAAAATTTAGAATATGGAACCCAGTGTGAACTGGAATTTCTGTAGCTTGTCGTCGGGTTGCCGGTTCAACGGCCTTGCAATGCTGATCTTGAGCGGTCCGACCGGCGATATCCAGGTAAGTGCCAGTCCGGTAGAGTAGCGCATGCCGGCAGTCCCGGTCTGGTCGCCTTCGCCGTATATGGCACCGCCATCCACAAAAGCGCTCAATCGCACCGACTGTTCTTTCGCCAGGCCCGGCATCGGAAACAGCAGCTCGGCACTCCCGATGACACGCCGGTTGCCGCCCAGAGAATTGTTGGACAGGTCTCTCGGGCCCAGGGACATTGGTTCAAACCCGCGCACCGAACCGGGTCCGCCGGCATAGAAGTTCTTGAAGAAAGGCAGAGGTTTGCCGCCGTAGCCGTTGCCCGTTCCCGCTTCGCCGTTCAGCATCAAGGTTACATTCCGTGAAACAGGATGGAACCACTGCTGCCGGTACGTCAACTTGTAAAATCGCTGGCTCCACACTGGCAGGGCAATTTCTGCAAAGGCGGACTGCACCATTCCCGATGTTGTACTGATCGCGCTGTCGCGTGTATCGCGGCTCCAGCCGATGGTGCCCAGCAGATTGCTGGTGATGGATCCGAAAGTATTGACATAGTCAATAAAGCGCTGCGGGCTGGCAGGCTCAAGCCCGAGATGCGTGTTCTCTGCGGCCAAGCCAAAATTGATCGTCTCATCATCGGTCACGGGCTCGCCAAAACGTATCCCCGCCCCCAGCGTGGACGACGTGTACTGGCTGACAACCGTGCTGCTGGAAGTTACATCCCTTTTGTAAACGTCAAAGCCGCGGCTGACGCCATCATCGGTGAAATAGGGATCGGTATAGGATACCGAGTAAACCTGGTTGACCTTGCTGGTGTTCACCTGGGTCGAAAGAAAACTTCCGGATCCGAAAAGATTTCGCTCAGTTACGGCTGTCGTAAATATCAGCCCCTCGCCGCTTGCTATCCCGGCGCCAATCGAGAAATCACCGGTCGGTTTTTCCTTGACCGTCAAATCGACATCCAGCTCGTCATTGGTCCCGGGCACGGATGGCGTTTCCGCGTTCACTTCGCTGAAGAAATCCAGGCGATCCACCCTTTGTTTGGATCTCTTTATCTGCGAAACGGAAAACCAACTGCTTTCCATCTGCCTGAACTCGCGCCGGATCACTTCGTCCCGCGTCTTGGTATTGCCCGAAATATTGACTCGCCGCACATAGACACGCTGCCCAGGGTCGATCACGAAAGTGAAAGCAGCCGTATGCGCCACCTTGTCCAGTTCCGGTACGGCATTGACATTGGCAAAGGCGTAACCCTCGTCCCCCAGCTTGTCGCCTATCCGCGTCGTGGACTCGGTCAGTTTCTTGCGCGAAAATGTTTCGCCCGGCTGGATCGTGATCAGTTTGCGCGCCTCTTCGTGCGACAGAATCGTTTCCGGCCCGGAAACCTTGATATCGGAGATCGAATATCTGGCGCCTTCGGTTAAATTGATCGTGATGAAAATATCATTCTTGTCCGGCGTGATCGAAACCTGGGTTGAGTCCAGCGAAAATTCGAGATAGCCCGCATCGAGATAGAACGAGCGCAGCGTTTCCAGATCGGCAGACAGCTTCTGTTTCGAGTACTGGTCGTTGTTGGTGAACCAGCTGGACCATCTGGGGATATCCAGCTTCATCAAATCCAGCAGCTCGCTTTCACTGAAAGCGTGGTTGCCGATGATATTGATCTGCTTGATCCTCGAGGTATCACCTTCCACCACGTCAAAGCTCACCGCCACCCGATTGCGCTCCAGGTCGGTCAATTTGGTCTTAACCTCCACGCCGTACTTGCCGTTTGCGACATATTCGCGCTTGAGTTCCTGTTCAGCCTTGTCCAGTGTGGATCGATCCAGAATGCGGCCCTGTGCCAACCCTATCGACTTGAGGCTTTCGAGCAGCTTGTCCTTGGGAAACTCTTTCACTCCTTCAATAGCGATACTGGCAATGGCCGGGCGCTCAATTACCTGCACCAGCAACACGCCATGATCTTCTTCCAGGCGGACATCCTTGAAAAATCCCGTCGCGTACAACGCATGAATTGCCGCAGCAGCGCGCTCATCATTCATCGTGTCGCCAACCTTGACCGGCAAATAGCTGAATACGGTGCCCGCCTCGGTGCGCTGGATCCCTTCCACGCGTATGTCATTGACCACGAACGGCTCGATAGCTGCCGCAGAAGTGGCATACAACAACGGCAGGAATGCCACCAGTTTCGTTAATTTCATCTATTGTTTAACCCAAGATCAGGCGGCTTATATCGTTGTATAAAGCAAAAGCCATCAACGTGGCAAGCACTGCGATTCCGACATTCTGCCCAGCCTCCCAAGCCTTATCCGACACGGGACTACCCTTAATCGATTCAATCATATAATACAACAAATGCCCACCATCCAATACCGGGATCGGCAACAGATTCAGCACCCCGAGACTGATGCTGATCAATGCAAGAAACCCCACGTAGGCAGACATCCCCAGTTGCGCGGATTCTCCGGCATAGTCGGCAATGGTGATCGGACCGCTCAGATTCTTCAGCGATACCTCGCCAAACACCATCTTGACCATCATCTTCAGGCTAATCGCGGAAGTTTCCCAGGTCTTGCGCATGGCCTGCGACAAAGCAGCGAGGGGGGCGTAGCTGACCGTGGTCAGCAACGCGTCAAACTGCCGCTGGTCGATGTACGGCGCAGCCCCGATCTTGCCGATCAGCTTTCCCGCCTCCTGCACGGACTCCGGCGCCAGCTCAATGCTCAGCGGATGTCCGGCGCGCTCGATTTCCATGCGCAGTGTCGAACCCGGATGACTTCTCACCGCTTCCACCAGTTCCGTCCAATTTGCAATTTCATGTTCGTTGACGCGCACGATCCGGTCGTTGGCCATCAAGCCGGCACGCTGTGCGACTCCGTTGTCGAGCACCTTGCCGATCACCGGGCGCACCACCGGCTGGTAAGGTTGCAAGCCGAGCTTTTGCAGAAAATCCCCGTCCAGATCGCTGGGCGAAAGCACTGCCAGGTCGAGCTGATGCAGCAGGATTTCACCGCGCATCGAGCGCCCCTCGATTTGCACCGTCCCGTTCTCCAGCGCCCGATTGAGCAATTCCCAGGTGAGTTCCTGCCAACTGGGGACGGGTTCGCCGTCGACGCTGAGGATGGTTTCCTGCGCTTGCAATCGAGCCGTGGCCGCGGGCGTGTTGGGCTTCACATCCCCCAGAACGGGTTTCAGTCCGGATACGCCGTGCATGAACAGCGCGCAGTACAACAGCACGGCCAACAGCAGATTTGCCAGCGGCCCGGCCACCACGATGAGCATGCGCTGCCAGACTGGCTTTCGATTGAATGCCCGATTCTGTTCCTGCTCGTCCACCGCACCTTCACGCTCATCCAGCATTTTGACGTAGCCGCCGAGCGGTACGGCCGAAATCACCCACTCGGTTTCGCCCTTTCCGAAATGCCTGCTGGCCAGCACCTTGCCAAAGCCGATGGAAAACCGCAGGACCTTGACGTCAAACAGCCGCGCCACGAAGTAATGTCCCATTTCGTGAAACACGACCAGGATCCCGATGGCGACGATGAAGGCCAGCAATGAAGTCATGGCAGACGGGATATCACTTCCCGGGCCATTGCGCGCGCGGCCGCATCTGCATTCATCACGTCATCCAGGTTGTCGACCGGTGAGATCGGCAAGGCTGCCAGCACATCTTCTATCACCCCGGGAATGGCAAGGAACGGAATATGCTGGTCCAGAAACGCTGCGACCGCAATCTCGTTGGCGGCGTTCAATATGGCGGGGGCCGATCCTTCTGCACGCAATGCCTGGTATGCCAGCGGCAGGCAGGGAAACCGTTCGAAATCCGGCGCCGTGAAATCGAGTTGCGCGACCTTGATCAAATCAAGCGGTGCAACTCCGGTTGCGATGCGTTGCGGATATGCCAATGCATAGGCGATCGGCGTGCGCATATCCGGGTTGCCCAACTGTGCCAGAACCGAGCCATCCACATATTGCACCAGCGAATGAATCACGCTCTGCGGGTGCACAACCACCTGAATTGCGTCGGCCGGCGCATTGAACAGCCAGTGCGCCTCGATCACCTCCAGTCCCTTGTTCATCATCGTGGCGGAGTCAACGGAAATCTTCCTGCCCATGTTCCAGTTCGGATGGGCGCACGCCTGTTGTGGCGTGACGCTTTTCAATCCGGATATTGGCGTGTCACGAAATGGGCCGCCGGAAGCCGTGAGCAGTATTTTGCTGATTCCGCTGCCCGCCAGGTCGCCGGCAAAATCACCCGGCAGGGACTGAAAGACGGCGTTGTGCTCGCTGTCAATCGGCAGCAGCATTGAGCCGCTGGAACGCACGGCATCCATGAATACCGCACCCGCCATCACCAGCGTTTCCTTGTTCGCCAGCAGGATCTTCTTGCCCGCGCGCGCTGCCGCCAGCGTGGGGCGCAATCCTGCGGCGCCGACGATGGCGGCCATCACGGCATCAACCTCGGGCAGCGATGCGACCTGCTCCAGGGCCTCGATCCCGTTCAGGATTTCCGTAGCAAGGCCTGCGGCGGCGACCTTCCGGGCAAGCCGCGCGGCGGCATCGCGATCCAGCAGCGCGGCATAGCGCGGCTTGAAACGCATGCATTGCTCGAACAGGACGTCATCCCGGCATTGGGCAGTCAGTGCAGTAATCCGATATCGGTCAGGATGGCGCGCAACCACATCCAGGGTGCTGACGCCGATGCTGCCGGTGGAACCAAGAACAGCAAGGTTGGTGACGGGAAAGCTCATGGAATCTTCTGAATGAGCATCGCCATTGCCGCCAGCGGCAAGGTCGATGTCAGGGCATCAATCCGGTCCAGCAGACCACCGTGGCCGGGCAACAGCGCGCCGCTGTCCTTGACTCCGGCCTGGCGCTTGACGGCTGATTCAAACAGGTCGCCCAGAATCGCCAGGCCAACCCAGCACCATGAAGCCAGCAGGATGTTGGGGATGAAAGCATAGTACTTGTGGTAGCCGCTGAAACTCCAGACCAGAACCACATAGGCCGACGCGCCGATCAATGCGCCGATCACTCCTTCCCAGGTTTTGCCCGGACTGATGCGGGGGGCGAGTTTGTTCTTGCCGAATTTGCGCCCGACAAAATACGCCGTAGTGTCGGCAACCCAAACCAGCACCATAATGCCCAGCAACAGCCAGGGGCTATACTGGCGCAGATCCATCATGGCCAGACCCGTGGGTATCAGCAGCGCCCAGCCGACCAGTATCAACAGCGGCGGCTGGTCGATTTTCCAGCCGACCAGCATCCACACCGGCACCAGCAGCCAAAGCACCAAGGACAGTCCGTAAATCATCATGTGCGGCACCATCTGTTGCGCGGCAGAAGTGCTTGAATCAAACCACACGATGCCACACATCAGCGCCAACGTCGCCCACCAGTATGCCTTGGCGGTTGTGCCGGTCAACTTTGCCAGGTTCGACCATTCTACCGATGCCTGTTGTACGACAACCACGATCAGCGCGGCCCATCCCAATGTCGGCAGCATGAACAGTGCGGCGAGAAACAGCGCGAGCAGGATGAGGGCGGTAGTGACCCGGTCCTTAAGCATTCGACCGGCTTCCGTGCAGTTGTTCGCTGGTCCGGCCGAAGCGGCGTTCGCGTTTCTGGTACGAGCGAATGGCGGCCTCCAAAGCTTCCTTGTCAAAGGCCGGCCATAGCGTATCGGTGAAATACAGTTCGGTATAGGCCAGTTGCCACAGCAGGAAATTGCTGATGCGCTGCTCGCCCCCGGTGCGAATAAACAGGTCAGGCTCCGGCGCATAACTCATCGACAGATACGGTTCAAGCGCATCCTCGCCAAAGTTTGCCGACCACTCGGGATGCGCCCGCAACATTGCCCGGGCCGCCTGCAGGATATCCCAGCGTCCCCCGTAATTGGCAGCGATCGTCAGTGTCAATCCTTCATTGGCGGCGGTGAGTTGTTCCGCATCGCTGATGTGGCGATTGAGCGTATCATCGAATCGGCTGCGGTCGCCAATGATCCTGAGGCGGATATTGTTCTTGTGGAGTTTGGCAACCTCCCGTTCCAGCATTTTCAGGAACAATTGCATCAGAAAAGAAACCTCTTCCTCGGGGCGGCGCCAGTTTTCGCTGCTGAACGCAAACAGGGTAAGGTACTTTACACCCAGTTCACTGCAGCTTTTCACCACCTCACGCACGGTCTCGACTCCTCGTTGATGACCCGCAACGCGCGGCAAATGGCGTTCCTTGGCCCAGCGCCCGTTGCCATCCATGATGATGGCGATATGGCACGGAACCGCTGGAGCATCGGGGATAGTACGGGTGGAGCTTTGGAATAACGCCATCTGAATCCTTTAAGCTTGTAGCCGATAGCTTGCAGCTCTTAATGCCGCGCGCGAAGCGCGCACCTTGATCAGCTACTAGCCACCCGCTACAAGCTACTAGCTAAACTGCAATCAAGTCGGCCTCTTTTGCTTGCAGAGCCTTGTCGATTTCCGATATGAAACGGTCAGTCAATCTTTGCACGTCGTCCTGCGCGCGCCGTTCCTCATCCTCCCCGACTTCCTTGTCCTTGAGCAGTTTCTTGAGTTGCTCGTTGGCGTCGCGGCGTACGTTGCGTACAGCAATCCGGGCGGTCTCCGCCTCGCTGCGCACCACCTTGATCAGATCGCGCCGCCGCTCCTCGGTCAGCATCGGCATCGGCACGCGAATCTGGTCGCCGTTGGTTGACGGATTCAGACCCAGGTCGGCATCGCGAATCGCCTTTTCCACCGGTGCGACCATGTTCTTTTCCCATGGCTGCACACCTATGGTGCGTGAATCGACCAGGGTCAAATTGGCCACCTGGTTAATTGGGGTCGGGTTGCCGTAGTAATCCACCACGACATGATCCAGGATGCCTGTGTGCGCGCGTCCGGTGCGCACCTTGCCGAAATCCGCCTTGAGTGTTTCCAGCGACTTGTTCATTTTCTGTTCGGCGTTTTTCTTGACATCAGAAATCATCATTTCCCCCATCAATTCCGGCTTACCAGTGTGCCCTCATCCTCGCCCATCACCACGCGCTTCAGCGCCCCGGCCTTGAACATGCTGAATACGATGATCGGCAGGCCCTGGTCGCGGCACAAGGTCAATGCCGTCGCGTCCATTACCTTGAGATTTCTGCTTATCGCCTCATCGAAACTCAGCTTCTGGTAACGGGTGGCGGCAGCGTCCTTTTTCGGGTCGGCGGAGTAAACACCATCCACCTTGGTTGCCTTGATCACCACTTGCGCGTCCATCTCCACGCCGCGCAGGGCGGCGGCGGTGTCGGTGGTAAAGAACGGGTTGCCGGTGCCGGCGCCGAATATGACGACCTTGCCCTCCTCCAGATAGCGTAATGCCTTGCCGCGAATGTACGGCTCGGCCACCTGCTCCAGGTTTAATGCGGATTGTACCCGGCACTCCAGGCCCTGCTGCTTCATTGCATCCTGCAGCGCCATGGCGTTCATCACCGTGGCCAGCATGCCCATGTAATCCGCGGTGGCCCGGTCAATTCCGGCGGCGGCTGGTGCCACGCCGCGGAAGATGTTGCCGCCGCCAATCACGATCGCCACCTGCACCCCCAGCGCCACCACCTCGCGAATCTCGGCGACGATGCGCCCGATCACTGCCTGGTTGATACCGTAGCTATCGTCACCCATCAGGGCTTCGCCGGACAGCTTGAGCAGGATGCGGTGGTATGGCTGGGGCATCGTCGGTTATCTCTTCGCGGCAGCAGCAGCCGCAGCCGCCACTTCGGCAGCATAGTCCTCGGTCTTCTTCTCGATACCTTCGCCCACTACAAAAATCTGGAATGCCGCTACGGAAGCGGCCTTGGCTTTCAACAATTGTTCGACCGTCTGCTTGCCGTCCTCGGCCTTGACGAACACTTGTCCGAGCAGCGTCACTTCCTTGAGGAACTTCTGTACCGTGCCTTCGGCGATCTTTTCCAGCATCGCCTCCGGCTTGCCGGCTTCGCGCGCCTTCTCGATCGCGATGCGGCGCTCGGTGGCAATTTCTTCGGCGGAAACTCCGGAGGCATCGATGGATTTTGGCTTGCTCGCGGCAATATGCATCGCCAGGTCCTTGCCCAGTGCTGCATCGCCGCCGGTGAAGTCGATCAGCACCCCGATCTTGTTGCCGTGCAGGTAGGAAGACAGCTTGCCGGTGGTCGTGGCATAGCGCGCAATACGGCGCACGCTGATGTTCTCGCCCAGCTTCATCACCAGCGCCTTGCGGGCTTCCTCCACGCTGCCGGTGCCATTGACGATGGGCATCTCCGCCAAAGCCGCGACGTCCGCCGGATCCTTTTCCGCCACGGTCTGCGCAACGTTCCTGGCGAATGCCATGAAATCGTCGTTCTTGGCGACGAAGTCGGTTTCGCAATTCACTTCCGCCACTGCCCCGGTCTTGCCGTCCGCCGTGACATACGAGCTGACCACGCCCTCCGCTGCCACGCGCGCGGAGGCCTTGCTCGCCTTGGCGCCGCTCTTGATTCGCAGCAGTTCCTCGGCCGCCTTGAAGTCGCCATCGGTCTCAACCAGCGCCTTTTTGCAGTCCATCATGCCGAGGCCGGTGGCTTCGCGCAATTCCTTAACCATGCTCGCGGTAATATCCGCCATTACCCTGCTCCTTGAGAAAACACACTTACAAAAAAAGGGGCTACCGCCCCTTTCGGCCCGTCCGAGCAAGCTTAAACCGCTGGCTCTTCGACCTGCTCCACAATCTCGTTGAGAGCCTGTTCACGGCCTTCCAGCACCGCGTCGGCAATGCCGCGCGCATACAGGCGGATCGCCTGGCTGGAATCGTCGTTGCCGGGGATCGGATAATCCACACCCAGCGGACTGTGGTTGGTGTCCACCACGCCGACCACCGGGATACCCAGTTTTTGGGCTTCCACAATGGTGCCCTTCTGGTAGCCGACATCGATCACGAAAATCGCATCGGGCAATCCCTGCATGTCCTTGATCCCGCCAAGGCTGCGATCCAGTTTATCCAGTTCGCGCTGCAACATCAGCCCTTCCTTCTTGGAGAGTTTTTCGATGGTGCCGTCCTGCATCATGGTTTCCAGATCACGCAAACGCTTGATCGATATCTGCACGGTCTTGAAGTTGGTCAGCATACCGCCCAGCCAACGATGATCAACAAAGGGGCAACCGCAGCGAACGGCTTCTTCCCTGATGATTTCCCGCGCCTGGCGCTTGGTCGCGACGAACAGGATGGTGCCCTTGTTGGCAGACAGTTTACGTATGAACTTGACCGCGTCATCGAACAGGACCACGGTCTTTTCCAGATTGATGATATGAATCTTGTTGCGATGGCCAAAAATGAATGGCGCCATCTTGGGATTCCAAAAACGGGTCTGGTGCCCGAAATGGACGCCGGCCTCCAGCATTTGACGCATAGATACTGACATGCTTGCTCCTGCTAATGTTAAGGGTTAGTTCTTCCACCCGTCAGCCTGACCCGGCATCGAGTCCGCACAGCGTTAAGCTGGTATCGGATCAGTCTGCGGGCACCCCAACATGAACGGATGTGAGATTTCTGTTTCCCGGCCCAATGCCGGAAAATCAGGGTGCGCATTGTAACTCAAGCACCGTGCCAACTCAACCGCGCACTGCATCTTCCCGTGCCTGTGGTCTGCTGCATGCAGCCCGCGGGCAGGATGATCACGCCCGCGGTTCTTGTCGTGCATGGTGAAAACCCGGAGCAGGGTCTTCCCGTGAGCTAGTCGCGCCCGGTTGCTGGAGCCGTATCCTCTTCCATTGCCAGAGCCTTCATGCTCAGGCGCATGCGTCCCTTGTCGTCAGCTTCGAGCACCTTGACCTTGACAATCTGGCCTTCCTTCAGGTGGTCTGCAACGCTATTGATGCGCTCGTTCGAAATCTGCGAAATGTGCAGCAGGCCGTCCTTGCCGGGCAACACGTTGACGATGGCGCCGAAGTCCAGCAGTTTGACCACCGGTCCTTCGTAAATCTTGCCCACCTCGACTTCCGCCACGATATCCTCGATGCGTTTCTTCGCGAGCATGCCGCCCTCCCCGCTCACGCTGGCGATGGTGATGTTGCCGTCGTCGTCGATATCGATGGTGGTGCCGGTTTCTTCCGTCAGCGCGCGGATCACGGCGCCGCCCTTGCCGATCACGTCGCGGATCTTGTCCGGGTTGATCTTAATCTTGATCATGCGCGGCGCATGCATGGACACTTCGGCACGCACCGTCGGCATAGCCTGCTGCATGATGCCAAGGATATGCATGCGGCCTTCGCGCGCCTGGCTCAGCGCAGCCTGCATGATGTCGCGCGTGATGCCGTTGATCTTGATATCCATCTGCAAAGCGGTGATGCCTGATTCCGAACCCGCCACCTTGAAATCCATGTCGCCCAGATGATCCTCGTCGCCAAGAATATCGGTCAGCACGGCAAAGCGATTGCCTTCCTTGATCAGACCCATGGCGATACCCGCAATATGTGTCTTGACCGGCACGCCTGCATCCATCAGCGACAGGCAGCCGCCGCATACCGAGGCCATGGAACTGGAACCGTTCGACTCGGTGATTTCTGAAACCACACGAATGGAATAGCCGAACTCCTCTTCGCTCGGCAGCGCCGCAATCAGCGCGCGCTTGGCCAGGCGGCCGTGGCCGATTTCGCGGCGCTTGGGCGTGCCCACGCGGCCGGTCTCGCCGGTGGCATACGGCGGAAAGTTGTAGTGCAGCATGAAGCGGTCGTGGTATTCGCCCTGCAGGGCATCGACGATCTGCGCATCGCGCGCCGTGCCCAGCGTAGCCACCACCAGCGCCTGGGTTTCCCCGCGCGTGAACAATACGGAGCCATGGGTGCGCGGCAGCACGCCGGTGCGGATGGTGATCGGGCGCACGGTGCGCGTATCGCGACCGTCTATGCGCGGCTCGCCGCTCAAGATCTGGCCGCGCACGATCTTGGCCTCCAGCGCGCTGAACAGGTCGTTGACGTGGTTCTTCTGCAGCGTTTCATCCGCCGCCAGCAGGGCATCCACCGTGCGCGTGCGAATCGCGTCCACCTCCACCGTGCGCGCCTGTTTCTGGCGAATGGCGTAAGCGGCTTGCAGGTCGTTCTCGGCCATTTCAGCCAGCCTGGCGATGAGCGCCTCGTCCTTCGTGGCGGGCGCCCAGTCCCAGGCATCCTGCCCGACAGCGTCCGCCATTTCGTTGATCGCATGGATCACCGTTTGCATCTGTTCATGGCCGAACATTACCGCGCCCAGCATCACATCTTCCGGCAATTCCTGCGCTTCCGATTCCACCATCAGCACCGCCTGCGTGGTGCCCGCCACCACCAGATCCAACTGCGATTCCTTGAGTTGCGTGGCAGTCGGGTTCAGCACATAGCTGCCGTTGAGGTAGCCGACGCGCGCCGCGCCTATCGGGCCATCGAACGGGATACCGGACAATGCCAGCGCGGCGGATGCGCCGATCATGGCCGGAATGTCGGAATCGATCTCACTGTCGGAAGACATCACCGTGGCAACGATCTGCACTTCGTTGTAGAAACCGTCCGGGAACAGCGGACGCAGCGGACGATCGATCAGGCGTGAAGTCAGGATCTCCTTTTCGCTCGGGCGACCTTCGCGGCGGAAGAATCCGCCGGGAATCTTGCCTGCAGCGTAGGTGCGCTCCTGATAATCCACGGTCAGCGGGAAAAAGTCCTGTTCCGGCTTGGCGTCCTTCCTGCCAACCACGGTAACCAGCACCACTGTGTCATCCAGGCTGACCATCACCGCGCCGCTCGACTGGCGCGCGATCTCACCGGTTTCCAGGGTGAGTTGATGATTGCCGTATGAAACTGTCTTCTTATAATGACTCAAAATTCGCCTCTCTAATTTCTACATGGCATGGCGCACCGTTGCACCATGATGATGGATTACCGTAACTGAAATGAAAAGGGCCGCATTCGCGACCCACTATCGTTGTAGCTTATTTGCGCAGTTCCAGGCGTTGGATCAATGCGCGATAGCTGTCCTCATTTTTGCCCTTGAGGTAATCCAGCAACTTGCGACGACGACTGACCAGGCGCAGCAAGCCGCGGCGGGAATGGTGATCCTTGATGTGTTCCTTGAAGTGATCGGTCAGGTGGTTGATGCGCGCGGTCATCAGCGCAACTTGAACTTCGGGAGACCCTGTGTCGCCCTTGGTGCGCTGGAAATCGGTCACGATTTGCGATTTTGTCGCTGCCGTAATAGACATGTCTGTAGAACTCTCCGTAAAAAAGTTCTGCATTTTACCCTCGAATGCGGCAGTTGCTCAAGCCCATTGATTAGGGAGCGCTGAAAACCTCATTCCTCACAAACTCGTGCCAGGGCTGGCGAGCTAAGATATTGATTGCTGGTCGAGCTCCATTCATGATGCGGCAGGCTTACCCGGAATGACGGGCTGGCTTGGTGCTTCCCCGCATTTTGATTTGGGATGCCCGATTTTTGCGGTATCCTTCGCAAATACGAAACGCCCACCATGCCCAAAGGAGGTTCCGGATGTCTGTTCGCCAAGGTTTTTCTCTGGTGGTTTTGTCTTCGCTGGCCTTTGCCGCCGGCGCAGCAAACACGGCAGCGGCGGACGCCCTGACGCTGAAATTGTCAAGAAGCCTGTCACCGTCCGTCACTGCCGGGCAGGCGACATCAGAATCCCAAGCGGCGACATCAGCCGGGGAGCGGGGCGGGTTGCGCAGCAACCTCAGCGACAAGGGCATCACCCTGGAACTGACGCACAAGAGCGACATTCTGTCGAACATTTCCGGCGGCATCAAGCGCGGTACCGCATGGATGGGACATACGGAAGCCCGGCTTACGCTGGACATGGAAAGAATGCTTGGCTGGGATGCCACTACCGCCTATTTCCATTTTCAAAGCGATCTTGGCAGCAAGTTCAACCGCGACTATGCAGGCGCCTTCGTGGGCGTGGACAACATCGAGACCAGCGTAAATACCGGCCAGTTTTATCATGCCTGGATACAGAAGAATTTTGCCGGGGACACCGTTTCGGTATTGGCCGGACTGTACCCGGTTGATTCCGAGTTCTACGTCACGGACAGTTCCGCCCTGTTCATCCAGCCGCCTTATGGCATGGCGAACGACATGGCGCAGGGCGGTCTGGTCGGTCCGCCTATATTCCCGGTGGGCGCGTTGGCGCTGCGCGTGAAGTACACCTCCCCCGACCGCAATGATTACCTCCAGTATGCCCTGACCGACGGCGTGCCGGGCGACCCCGCCAATCCCTATGGCACACACATACAGTTGAACAAGGGCGACGGCACGCTCTCGGTCATCGAATACGGTCTGACACCGCAGGATGCCGCGCCATCGGCGGATGCTTCCCTATCCGAAGATCATCCTCCGGAAGAAGCGGAATCCTTCGACAAGACTGCCTTCGGCTTCTGGCGTTACTCAACGCAGTTTGACGATCTTGTCGATCCTGGCGTACGCCGCCCGGATCAGGGAATCTACTTCCTTTCCGAGCGTACCCTGCTGACCGATAAGGAGCATCCAGCGCAGGCGTTGTCCGGCTTCTTCCGCATCGGCACGGCAAGCCGCGACCTGCATCAGTCGGACTGGACGAGCAGTGTTGGCCTGCGCTACCACGGCCTGCTATCCGGACGCGACGACGATATCGCCGGCATCGCCGTCACCTACAACCATACCAGCGACAAGTTTCGGCTCCTCAACGCTGGCATTGCCGGCAGCCAAACCCAGTTCGAGGCGACATATCGCGCACAGATCACCCCCTGCTTCGCGTTGCAACCCACGCTGCAGTTCATATCCAATCCGAATATGAAACTCGATTCCAACGGAAACCCCACGCTGCAAAACGTCTGGATCATAGGCGCGCGAGCGGAAGTTAACCTATAGGTTGAATTACAATCAATATTACGTTGATCTATATAGTATTAGTGGCTACCAATCCGAATCGTCATGAGGAACATTCAAATGAAATATTTTCTGCCAGTCTGCCTGTTGTTGCTCAGCGCAGGGGCCCATGCAGCGCTTAACAAATGGGTGGACGCCAACGGACAAGTACATTATTCCGATGCCCCTCCCCCGACCGGCGCAAATGCACAAGCCGTGCCCGTTCCCGCCGCTGCCAGCGGCATTCCTGAGCAAAAATCCATTGCTGAACGGGAAATGGATTTGAAGAAGATGCAGCAGTCCGAACAGGAAGCCACGCAAAAGGAAGCCAAGCAACGTGAAAAACAGCAAGCCAACCAGGATATCTGCAATCAACTGCGCGCGAGGTTGAGCACACTGGAGGCAGGCGGACGCATCGTCTCGTACAATGAAAAAGGCGAGGCCGTCTTCCTCGACGACGCGATGCTGCAACAGCGGCTGGAGGAAACCCGCAATCGCATCAGCGAGGAATGCCAGAAATGATCCAAGAAGCTGAATTCAAGCCATAAAGTTCACATAGAAGAAGCGGAATCAATAAACCTGACCGGTTTACCTGACGTGTCACAATCCACACTTCGCCTGACACAAACTCGCAGTTCGCCACATCTGCCTTTACTCCCGCCGATTCCGGCAAATTGAAGTTTCATTGCTCGAATACGATGCCTGATAAACTGCCAATTTCGGTCGATTTTCTTTATTCACACGACGCAAATGGGGAATGTCAACGTTTGAATCAACTGGCACGTTCATGCTGCTGGAAGTAGCACGCGGCCACTTCTCAAACTGGCATGACAGTAATCAATCGTTTGAGGGGCCGGCTGTGAAACAAGCGCTTCCGATGCATAGGGAACTTCAACCGACCGACTTCATACAAGAGGAATTTCATGAATAAACTGATCACAATAGCTTGCCTGGGTTTTGTACTTGCAGTGTCCATTCCGGCTTTCGCTGCTTCCGAACCTGATGCTTCCGTTCCTGATGCTTACAGTAATGACGCTTCCGCTCCGGACACATCCGGCAATGACGCGTCTACCCCGGACACATCCGGCAATGACGCGTCCTCTCCAGACTCGTCCGGTAGTGATGCTTCCGCTCCGGACTCGTCTGGTAATGACTCGTCTACTCCTGACACTTCGACCGATGACAATTCTGAGGATGGTTCTTCTGAGGGAAACTAATTATCTGATTTCAGCAAACTCTGATTGATTATCTGACCGCAGCATACTAAAGAACGCAAGAAGGCTGGATACGCCAGCATGCGTTCGACCGGGCAGGGGCGACCCTGCCCTCTTTTTTCGTATAGATCACCGATCAGGTGCAAACCCGACGTCATGGCTGTCGCTCATTCTTGAGCCCGATGAAGGATTTTGGCCGGTCAAGAAACATGCAAGGAGCGAGCTCGTTTCAACCAGTCTGCCGGAATCATTGAACCGACCACCAGTAATCGAGCGATGAACCTTGCCGAGCAAATGCCGAGATTTGCCTTTTGGCACCCTGCAGCCGTTTGTCCTGGGCTATCTGCCAAGCCCCGAAGCAGACCACGATCACTGGCAGAAGCCAAGCCTGAGATTTCGGCCGAAGACTTGTCTCGAATGTCCGCTCTCCGGGCGGCCGCGACCGGTCCATTTTCTACGCGCGCGTGACCGTGGTAAAACCATTGATGGCCACTCACGAACTTGCTCAATTACGATCGACTCCGCTGGAACGAACCGCTCAACTATTGCGCTTAAGCGTAATATTATTCTGGATCTCTTCGCGGCGGCGATGCAATTCGAAAATTTCTGCATCCACATGGGCGATGACGTTTTCGAGCGCCTCGCGCCCCGACACGTCGCGTTCCTCCATGATCCACGGCTCGATTTCGGCCTTGAGGTCCTCGAAAGCCCCAATCCTGGCCTCCAGCCGCATCAATTCGTCACGTTCAGTGGCGTCCATATTTCCTCCGGTCAGTGGTCATGTTCTCTAATATTGGGACAGACCGGCAATTCACTGCCCCATACGACGACCCGCTACTCTTGATCGTATTATGCCCTTCGAGCAATTTGTCTGCGACAGTCCGCCTGGAAATTGCAGGCGGTCGCTCATTTTTAGGATCATTGAATAGTTGCTTGTGGCACTGACACGCACTTTGATCATGCAGATTGCCTGCCGGAAAGCAGCCATTGAACGTCCCGGCGCACCAGTGTATTTCCTTCGACATCACATAAAACGTTGCCCCAGATTTCGCAGCGAATGATAGCTTAATGTCGAATCTTCCCAGACCATGTCCGATACGTATTTCTACTTATGTGCTTGCTCATAGTCCGTATCGTGGCGATTCTCGCGAAACATCTTTTCGCGGTTCGCTGAAACTCCGCGCAAAAAATGAATTCAAAGGAGGGTCATCAACCAGATCGATAGGAGGCAACCATCATGGCAATACAACAGGCAGTAGGAAGCTGGCCCTATGACAAGGGCAATGCAGAAGTGCTCGAACGCAAACTCGGGAAACTGGAGAAGTTTATAGATGATACGGTCTTGAACATGGCTGAATCCTTGGGCCTTTCCCAGGAGGAGGCGTTGAAGGTCTTGAAGGATGTCCATGTGGAAATGATCCGTGACCTACGGGGCGCCGTTGAAGCAAACGTTGATGAACGACTGCTTAAAAGCGTTGGACCGGAAAAACTGTGCAAGGAGATCGAAGAAGTCCTGAGGGAAATCTCAAGAGCGACTGCGCTAGACACCGACGAGATTAGCCAGATTCTGGCGAACAACGCAGGCAGCAGCATAGCGGATATTTCTTTCCACTTGCACCGACGCAGCTTGATCGACCGTTCCTATACCTCATGACACGGCAGATTCAAACAAGAATATATTTCCGGGGCGCGCAAGTGCCATTGGCTTCTTGTGCGGTCGAAAACTGAACGCCACTCTTTCATGAACATCGCTGGGGGCCATCAAGATAGACGGCAGTGGCGTTGCGCCCGTGGGAAGGTCAGGCAGCGATCTCGCTGTCGTCGCGCATCCGCAATGCTTCCTCGATGTCCACTGCCACCACGTGGGACACGCCGCGTTCCTGCATGGTCACGCCGACCAGTTGCTGCGCCAGCTCCATCGTGATCTTGTTGTGGCTGATGAACACGAACTGGGTGTTCTGCGCCATTTTCCTGACCAGGTTGCACAGGCGTTCGGCATTGGTGTCGTCCAGCGGTGCGTCCACCTCGTCCAGCAGGCAAAATGGCGCCGGATTGAGCTGGAACAATGAAAAGATCAGCGCAATCGCGGCAAGCGCTTTCTCTCCTCCGGAAAGCAAATGAATGGAAGAATTCTTCTTGCCCGGCGGCCGTGCCATGACCTGCACGCCGCTGTCCAGTATTTCGTCGCCGGTCAGCACCAGCCGCGCTTCTCCGCCGCCGAACAGCACCGGGAACATCTCGGCCAGGTGCCCATTCACTTCGTCGTAAGTCGCCATCAACATCTCGCGCGATTCCTTGTCAATGCGGCGGATCGCGCCTTCCAGCGTTTCCAGCGCCTCGGTCAGGTCCTCTGCCTGCGCGTCCAGATACGCCTTGCGTTCCTGCGCCGCCTGCAATTCCTCCAGCGCCGCCAGATTGACCGCACCCAGCGCCTCGATCTCGCCGTTCAGCCGGGTCAGTTCATTCTGCAGGGCGTTTGGCCTGGCGTTGGTTTCTTTCAGCAATGGCACCAACGCTGTTTCATCCACGCCCTGCAATTGCTCTGCCCACTGCTCGAAATGCAGGCGCGCTTCCTGTTCCTTGAGCGACAGCTCGGCCGCCTTCGCGCGCAGCGGATTCAGCTTTTGCTCGCATGCCATGCGCTCCTGCTCCAGTTGGTTCAGGTTCAATGTCGCGTGCTCCAGGGCGTTGCGCGCCTCGGCCAGCGCTTGTTCGCGCGCCTGGCGCAAGTCCAGCGCTTGCTGCAATTGCTGCGGACTGTCGCCCTCCTCCATCTTGCCGAGTTCGTCGCGGTTCTGCGCCAGCGCTTGCTCCAGTTGCGCCAGCGTGTCGCCGGTCTGCTTCAGGTTATGCTCGAGATCGGTGATCTTTTCCGCGCAGGTCTTCGCGAAAAAGCGCGCTTCCTGCAATTCATGCTGCGCCCTCTGCACAAGCTCGCGCTGCTCGCGCAAATGTGTTTCCTGCATCGCGGACTGCTGCCGCACCTGCTCCGCATCAGCCTGTTGCGCAGTGATGCTCTCGCGCATCATCTCCATACGCTCGGTAATCTCCTGCTGCTGGCGCTGCGCGCCGGCGGACTGGTCGGCCAATTCCTGCAACTCGCCCGCAATCTGCGCGGAGCGCTCATGGCTGCGCTCCCTGGCCTGCGTCAGTTTCAGGATTTGCATCTGCAGCGTGTGCTGGCGCTGCTGCAACTCGCTTCCCGTACTGCGCAGCGGCGCGATGCGGTTTTCGATGGCATGGTAGTCGTCTTCTGCCTGCGCGGCCTGTTGCTTGCCCCGCTCCACCGCCGATGACTGTTCCTGCACTTGTCGCTGCAGCGATTCGATCTCGCGCTGGCGCGCCAGCACACCATGCACCTGGCTGTCGGGAGCATGGAACAGCACGCTGTGGGCGCCGATCAGGTGGCCCTGCGGCGTGACCAGCCAGGCGCCGGCGGTCAAGCGTTCGCGCTGGTTCAAAGCCAGCGCCAGGGTTTCCGTGGCATAAACGCCGGTCAGCCAATCTGCCACGACCGGCGCGGCGCGCTCGTCCTGGCAGGTCACGAACCTGGCCAGCGGCATGAATCCATTGTCCTGCGCAGCCGCCGCCGGGACACCGTCTGCCGCATATACCGCCAGTTTGCCAGGTGGGGCGTTGTCCCAGGCGACGGTCTGGTCCAGTCCCTGCTGCAGCGCGATTGCGTTGATGCGTTCGCGTAGGACCGCCTCCAGCGCGTCTTCCCAGCCCGCCTCAATTCGGACGGATTGCCACAGACGCGGCAGCTTGTCCAATTGGTAATCGGCCAGCCACTGCTTCAGGTTCTGATCATTGTCAATCTGTTCCTGCAATTGCTGCAGCGCGGCCAGCTTCGCCTCCACCTGCGACAATTGCCGCTCCTGTTCCTGCGCCATGTTGCGCCGCTCGCTTCGTGCAGCATCGGCAACGGGCAATTGTTCCTGCAACTGCGTCAGTTGCTGCTGCTGCGCGTCGTACTCCGATTCCAGTTCAGCAGCCTGCTGCTGCGCCTGCGCCAGCGCCTCGTTATCGGGGCGCGGCAGGTTGTCCTGCTCCAGCAACAGACGCGAGCGGCGCGATTCCAGCTGCTCTACGTTGCTCCGGATATGCTCGCGCTGGGTCTCGGCCAGCTGCAGTTGCTGCTGCAGCACCAGTTGCTCGCGCTGCACCGCGTTGTAGCGTTCCTGCGTGTCGCGCGCCGCCGCTTCCACCTGCGGCAGGCGCTGTCCTTCGGTGCTTGCGTGGTTCTCGCATACTTCCACCTTGCGTCCCGCATCCTGCTGCTGGTGTTGCCAATGCGCGAGCAACCCCTGCACGCCCTGCAACTGGGCACGATGCTGTTCGATCTGTCGTTCGCCGTTGGCGATCTGCTGCGTCAGGCGCGCGCGCTGGTCGTTCAGGTGCGCAATGTGCTGCTCCAGTCGCGCGATTTCGGCATTCACCGCATACAGGTCACCCTGCCTCGAATGTACTGCGTCTGAAAGCTGGTAGTGCCCGCTGCGCGCACTTTCCAGCTGGCTCTCCACCTCGCGCAAGCGCGCGGTTTCGGCTTCCAGCTCGGTTCTGGATTTATCGATCTGCTGCACATAACGCGAACGGCGCGCTTCGGCCTCCTGCTTGTTCACCAGCCACAACAAGCGCTGCGTGGTATTGCGTTGCGTTTCCAGTTCGCGGTATTGCTGCGCCACCTCCGCCTGCCCCGCAAGATGGGTGAGCTGCTTTTCCAGTTCCAGGCGGATGTCATCCACGCGCAGCAGATTCTCGCGCGTGTCGGCAATTCGCAGTTCGGTTTCGCGGCGGCGCTCGCGGTATTTGGACACGCCGGCGGCCTCCTCCAGGAACACGCGCAATTCTTCCGGCTTGGCCTCGATGATGCGCGAGATCATTCCCTGCTCGATGATGGCATAGGCGCGCGCGCCGAGTCCGGTGCCGAGGAAGATGTCGGTGATGTCCTTGCGCCGCACGTGCTGGTTGTTGATGAAGTAGCTGGAATCGCCGTCGCGCTGCAGCACGCGCTTGATCGCGATTTCGGCATAGCTCGACCACTGCCCGGCAGCCTTGCCAAGCGAGTTGTCGAACAGCAGCTCGACGCTGGCGCGCCCGACCGGCTTGCGTTTGTCCGAGCCATTGAAGATTACATCCTGCATCGATTCGCCGCGCAGGGCCGAAGCGCGCGACTCGCCAAGCACCCAGCGCAACGCATCGATCACATTGGATTTGCCGCAGCCGTTGGGGCCGACGATGCCGACAATCTGCCCCGGCAGCGCGATGTGCGTGGGATCAACGAAGGATTTGAAGCCGGAAAGCTTGATATGGGAAAGACGCAAGGGCACCCCTATAAATCTACTGTGCAGCCCGATTGCTGCGTGGCGTGTTGGCTACAACCGCTTCGCTTAACGTTCGCTACGCTCACGTTAGTTTTCGCCGCAACGATGTTGTCGTTCATTCCTCGCCTACCCACTTGGTATATAGTTCCGGCATAACCTGCTGCGCAGGTGAGCCTACACTGAAACTCCGTTTTCTCGTCATTCACTGCGCGGCTTCTTGCACTCGGGCTTGCTCGCTACGATTTCTAATGTATGCCCGAATACAAGCCGGGCAACCGTTATAATCCTGCTATTCTAACCGAAGCGGAACCCGGCACAAAATGAGCACGCAACCCTCGAAAACACTGGAAACTTTTCCGAATCCCCACCCTGCCCGCGATTACCACATCCACATGGAGATCCCCGAATTCACCTGCCTGTGCCCCAAGACCGGCCAGCCTGATTTCGCCACGCTGATGCTGGACTACATCGCCGATGAAACATGCGTCGAGCTCAAAAGCCTCAAGCTCTATATCTGGTCGTTCCGCAATGAAGGCCACTTCCACGAGGATGTCACCAACCGCATCCTCGACGATCTGGTCGCTGCCACCCGGCCCCGCTTCATGCGCCTCACTGCCAGGTTCTATGTGCGCGGAGGCATCTTCACCAACGTTGTGGCCGAACATTGCAAGCCGGGGTGGCAGCCGCAACCGGCGGTGAATCTCGCGGAATTTGATGCGCAGTCGAACACGCGGGGAAAGATAAGCGGTGAGCAGTAGTTGCCGGAGCTTAAGTCAACTCTAAACGGGTGACTCGGCTTGCATCAAGAAAGTCAATTAAGACGATAATGAAACAATCAGGAAATGCCGAATAGAACGGATGCTTGGTAAGCTCGTCGTTCTCAATTCCCGGAATGGAGAATCAATGACTACGAGAATCGATCAAATGACAAATTGGCATTCATATGAAATCAATAAATTATTATTAGTGTATGGCGTGGCATGAAACATGCTCGCGCTTCTAACAGATATACGGCAATTCGACTGTTGCGGATTTCCCGTTTTAACTGGCGGTCGTATTGTTGCAGTTTAAAAAGAACTGGTTCAGATAATAATACTATGAAAAATCGCTGGAATTGTACGCATGGCATGATGGGGCTGGTGTCTGCATCTGCCATCGTGATCGGTCTTGCCAGTAATACATACGCCGGTGTAGTGGCTTCTTCAGTCGGGCATGGTATTTCCACCTATACGTCGAATGACGGGGGTGCCGGCGTATTTGCGCCCGGCTCTGCGGTTAATATTACCAATTCCCGCCACAACTTGAGTACGACCAATACGCTGGATACCAACAGTGTCCAGGGATCCGCGGGAACCGGTCCTAACGGAACCAGCGTGATTGATATTAACGGCAATGTCGTCGGCACCAACCAGATTTGTGTATTCTGCCATACACCGCACGGATTTAACGCTGTCCAGTCCGGTCCGCTGTGGAACAAGGCCGTCAATGCGTCCTCTGTTTATTCCGTGTACAACACCGGCACCAATGTCAGCAGCACGTTTGATGCCGGCACCCCGTCTATCGGTTCCGTGTCCCTTGCCTGCCTGTCCTGCCACGACGGTACGCAAGCAATGGACAACATGATCAATGGCGCGGGTTCTGGCCTGATGGCGGAAGGCTATAACGGAGCGCTGAGTTCTTCCGTTGCAAGCCAATTCATCATTGGTGTCAGTCCGGACGCAAGCCAACACTACACATGGAATTCCAATGGCAGTGTCGGCGGCGGTGGCGGCAGTGGTTTTGCCCAAATGAACCAGGGTTTTTATGCTGACCCCAGCGGCAGTTCCGACAATCCCAACGCGGAAGGCATTCTGATTGGCACTGACCTGTCGAACGACCACCCGATCAGCATGCAATACTGCGGCGGCGGCATCAGCCTAACCCAAGGGTCGGCAACGGGCAGCACCGTGATAATTGCTGATGGCACTTGTGCCGACAGGTTGTTCAACCTGCCGACCGCCGCGCGTTTTGGAATCAGCAATGGACCCGGCACGGTTCGCTTCTGGGTTGACACCAACGTCATACTTGACAGCGACGCGGTAGCGGCCGGTTCGGCAAGTATTGGCGGTTCCGGCGCTTACCCGATCACGCGCGATCCGACCACGTATGAACTCTATGTGAGCAATGGTGTTGCGCAAGCGAACTCAACAGTCGGCACGGCTGCATTGCTTGCTGCTCCACCACTAACAATTAGCGGTGCGCCGGTAACCTTGTGCGGTCCGGGTAATAGTGGTGACGCATGCGGACGCGGATTCGTGTCAAGCCTGGATCCCAATACGTTTGTACCGGTACCAGGCGCGGGTATCCGCACCAAGCAGGACATCATGCTGTTCGACAACAATGCCGGTGTCACGGGTCCGTCCGTGGAGTGCGCATCCTGCCATGATCCGCACACCCCGAATAACGGTGTCTTCCTGCGTGTTTCCAATCAGGGCAGCGGACTCTGCCTCTCCTGCCACGTCAAGTAAGCGCGCGCGGCAACAACGGTCAAGACTTGACCTTCGCGGGCCGGACAAGATTGTCTGGCCCGTTTCTTTCGCCGCTGCTCGAAAACAAGGAAAGGATTGACAGGAATCGCTGTGCCATGGCCAGGATGGGCCCGTGCAATACCTGAGAGATCCAATCGTCAAGTGAAGAAACCCGGTGGCAGGCGACATCCGGTCACGATGGCTGCAGTCGTCACTCGAACTGCTGTGGATTACCTGCTGCCAGATTCCAATGAGGATTGAAGCGATCGGAACGCAACCGCGAGTTCGTCAATCGTCAAGGGGGGCGTAGCCGCGTCAAGCGTAAACCCGATCAAGCGCAGATTGCGATGGCGTCCAGTCAGCCTATCCCAGCCATGCGCGGCACGCAAAGCAAGCTTTGAATTCGTAGTGAAGTCGCCAATACTGTAAACGGAATAGACATGGCGAAATTCATCGGTCTTTGCATGTTCCCAAGTGGTGTGCAGCAGAGTCAAACAGTTAGAAGCCGCACAGCCTGTCTGCGTTTCGACCTTGTTTTCACGCCAAAGGCTGCTGTTGCCGGGTGCGAGGTCAGATTCCTGCAGTTTTGCATTTGGCGCCGTTGTTTCGACGATCAGAACGCTCATGTCTTTCCCGTCGCGCCGGTAAGTGAGGGCCAAAGTTTCGGTATGGTGTTGCTGGTCCACCGACCAAACTGCGGCGGGAGAAGTAAGTTTCCAGCCCACCATGTCTTGCGGCACCGATCCAGGCTCAGCTGCGCGCAGCTGATACGGCGCGTATGACGCCAGCCAAATGACGGCGCCACCAATCAGCGCCACCGACAAACCAGCGAACACCGGGGCAAACTGGCGTGCCGGGCGTTCTTCCGAATGTTCGCCGGCAATTTCAGGCGCTGGCGCGGTCTCATCGGCTGACAATTTGCTCAATACCAGGAAGAGCAGTCCGAGGGCCACAATTGACACAGGCCATTGGATATCTTTGTGGGCAGTAAGCGGCATCTGGGAGCCATTTATCCAGTCGATCAGGACAATAGCGTTGACACGAAGCCCATTCGAAAGGACCCCGATAAATGCGCCAAACAACGACAGCGCCGCGATCTTGAAAATGGATCGGTACAGCATTAGACCGAAACTGTAACCCAGGAATGTCGCCAGCAGGAAATTGGGCAACCCGGCACATCCATCGAGCACCACGTAATGATTTTTTCCTATGGAGATGACAAATCCATCTACGCTATGTGGCAGGTTGGCGACGATCGCAAACAACTCGATTATCCTGACCGTAAGCATACGCAACACAGGCTGAAAGATGTCCCCGCTCGGAACCATCAGAAACATCAAGCCAAAGATCGGGGCCAGCTTCCAAAAGGAACGCCAGCCAAGCGCCGACATTGCTATTCCCTGCACGGCCAGAACGAGGGCGAATTGTCGACCAACGTCCAAATTCATCAAGTCCGCTGCGCTCCAGCATGCTGAAGCGGCAACTGCCACGACTACGCCGCTGTAATCGGGATGAGGGCGAGCGGCAATAGTCGCCTGCCGGTGATGCCAACCCAGCAGATACACGACAACGGGCATGACCAGCCACGCGTATTGATAGGCCTCATTGCGTTGCCAGGAAGACACCAGCCCGAGCAGCGTCGGCCACAAGACCGACAACGCCAGTGCGCTGCCTGCCACTGCGCCAAGAACGGCACGCTTCCAATCCTGGCTCATTACGACGCCGGCTGGTTTAGCGGGAATCCATTCAGGATAAGACCGTTCCATAATTGCTGTCGTTTTTCGGTGCGGGTAAATGACATTTGTAATATGCCTGCTGCGCGGCGAGACTTGTCAGCGCTGCTGACACCGCTGCGCGATCTTGATGCCATCAGGCACAAAGCGAGGTGTATCGCGTTCCCGTCAGCGCCCGCAGAACAATAACGACATGTCGAAAGCGAACCGTGAAACCTGTGATCCGACTTCAGACAGCGGGATGCTGGGCTAGCGACGGCGCTTGCGGCGCACGATACGGATGCCAACCGCCAGACACGCTGTGGCAATCGCGAGCAAGCCGCCGTCTTCGATTGGCAAAGCCGATACCGGCAACCCGACCGGTGATGCCACCACCATATTCGACATCAAAGCTGCGGAAACCACTACTGCCAGTTGTATCAATTTCATGATTACCTCCAGGTTGGGCTAGGTTCGACCTGCAAGTCGCACAAAAAACTTCCAACGCCATTGACCGGCCGATCAGTCCACCAGCAAGAGGGTCGCAGCCATCGTGCAACCCGACTTGCAACAATATCGACGATTCGGACTATCGATTGCGACTGCGCTTGTGTCGCACAATGCAGATGCCCGCCAATAAACAAGCTGTGGTCACGGTCAACAAGGTGGACACGCCACCGACCGTTTCAATTGGCAGGCCCACAGCCGGCCCCAGCGGTACCACCTGTGCCATTGCCAGATTCGACATTGATGCCAATACCGCCAAACTACCGATTGCCAGTTTCTTTACGTTCATGATGCCCCCCGCTTGAAAATTAATTGGATGCTTTATCATATGAAGCAGCATACGTGCCACCGATTATTCTCCCTTTAAATCAATGCAATTGAGGCATGATCTGGCTGAGCTGATGATCGAGTGTAAAGTTATTCGACATCTTCAAGACACCTCCGGGGTCCTTGCCCAAGGGGACAACGGCCTGGACGCGA
This sequence comes from uncultured beta proteobacterium, assembly GCA_963782385.1. Lineage (GTDB taxonomy): Bacteria > Pseudomonadota > Gammaproteobacteria > Burkholderiales > Gallionellaceae > CAVXFS01. The sequence continues at coordinate 108,428 of CAWAJO010000002.1, read as the reverse complement.
GTACATGTTCGGTTATCCTCGCGCAGGAAGAGCCTTCGCTGCAGGTCACGTGTGACCACAATGACTCCAACAAAAGTGGCAAAAGTGGATTTTCAAATTCCGTCGCTACCCGTGAGAAGGCAGACCCATAGATATCGGTACGCCGCAACGAATAAAGCGCGATAGTTGACCAGGCAACGGTTTGTCAAATCAAGCCTGGATCAATACAATTGATCGCTCAATCCCTCGGCTGCATGCCCCATGACATTCCACCTCGGCCTCGACTTCGGCACTTCCGGTGCGCGCGCCTGCGCAGTGAATGCATCCGGCGCCATTGTGCACGAAGACCGCACGGCCTACCTCAATTCGGATAATCAATTTCCGCTGGACTGGCGTGAGGCGCTGCATACCCTGCTGCGGAATTTGCCTGCGAATGTCTCCGCGCAGTTGCAGGGCCTCGCCATCGCGGCCACTTCCGGCACGGTGCTGCTGTGCGATGACGAACTCGAGCCGGTGTCCCCTGCCGTGCTGTATTCCGACTGCCGCGCGGGCAAGGAGGCCTTGGAACTGGAGCAGATCGCGCCGCCCGGACACATTGTTTGCAGCGCGACGTCCGGGCTGGCGAAATTCCTGTGGCTGACCCGGCATGGCGACACATCGAACGCCGCGCACTTCCTGCACCAGGCGGACTGGCTCGCCGCGCTGCTCACCGGCATGGGCGGAATGTCGGATTACCACAACGCGCTGAAGAGCGGCTACGACGTCGAACAGCTGTGCTGGCCGGATTGGGCGCTGCAATTGCCGCACAGCCGCCTGTTTCCGCAAGTCGCCGTGCCCGGTGCGGCCATTGCGCAACTCAGCCCCGCCATCGCGCAGCACTTCAAGCTCGACCCGGCCTGCACCGTGCACGCGGGCACCACCGACAGCATCGCCGGCTTCATCGCCACCGGGGTGGCCGATCCCGGCGCGGCCGTTACCTCGCTCGGCACAACGCTGGTGCTCAAGCTGCTTTCGGAACGCCGCGTGGATGCGGCGCAATATGGCGTGTACAGCCACCGCTATGGCGATCTGTGGCTGGCGGGCGGCGCATCGAATGCCGGCGGCGGCGTCCTGCGGCGTTATTTCAGCAACATGCGGCTGGCAGACCTGAGCGCCCGGATCGATCCCGCGACGGACAGTCCGCTCGACTACTACCCGCTGCCCAAACCCGGCGAACGTTTCCCCATCAACGATCCCGCGCTTTCGCCGCGACTCACCCCGCACCCGGCGGACGACGCGCAATTCCTGCATGGCTTGCTGCAGGGCCTGAGCCGCATCGAAGCGGCCGGCTATGCCAGGCTGGCGGAACTCGGCGCAACGCCGCTCAAAACCGTCGTCACCACGGGCGGAGGCGCAACAAACCCGGCATGGACGGCAATGCGGGCAAGACTGCTCGGTGTGCCGGTGACCGCCGCACAACATGCGGAAGCGGCCTATGGCGCGGCGTTGCTGGCGCGGCGCGGCTCATTGTGAAGTGGCGGGCAGCTGCCCAAGCCTGTTTACCAGCGCACTGCTCCCTCAGCAGTACATACAGGCATTGACTTCGTCACCAACAAAGTCAAGAATCCTGCCGCAATCTTTCCAAAATCAATTCTGCCGATCGGAGTCCACATGAAAAGAACCCTGAACACCTGTCTGATTCTTGCAGCAAGCACATTTGTCACTTCGGCATTCGCTGCCTCCGGCCAATATTGGGAGGTCACTTCCAAGATGGAAATGCAAGGCATGCCGTTTGCGATGCCCGGCACGACCACTAAAGTCTGCGTGGCGAAGGGAGCGGAAAAGGACCCCAGGCAATCTGCGCCGAACAAGGACTGCGAAATGTCAGACATCAAGTTCTCCGGCAACAAGACTTCATGGAAAGTCCGCTGCAATCACGACGGCGAAATAACAGACGGCACAGGCGAGTTCACCCACAGCAGCGACAGCTACCAGGGCAGGATGCAGATGAAGAGCACCTCCCACGGTGAACTCATGACCATGACCATGGACTTGAGCGGCAAGCGCATCGGCGGAAGCTGCGAACCCTCCGAGTGAGTCAAAGGCATGCGGTAACGGGATTGCGGCACCGCGCGGATATCCCCGATAGCGGAACAGTCGTCCGGCCAGGTGAGCCCATCCCTGCAGGCACCTCTAATTTGATGCGGCAGAGAAGATGAAGGGATGGGCCACAAAACTCACATCATCATCTTTTCCAGTTCTTCCTTGTCCGCCGCAGTCGGATGATGGGCGATATTCAGAACAATGCTCGCCAATTCCCGCACTTCGGCGGGTGCCGATGCGTCGTTTATCACCTGATTGAGCTTATCCTTGTCCTGGTCGGCCGCGTGATGCCGGATATCGGAAATCGCGGTGGCCAGAATGCGCTCCTGTTCGGTGCTGTCCTTGCTGTCGACGATCTCCTTCAGCTTCATTTTTTCCGCGTCGCTGGCATAGTGCGCCAGGTGATCCATGATCCCGGCCATCTCTTTCACCGCCGCGCTCGCCGCCAGCGCGGACTGCGCACCCAGCATCAAACCCGCAATCGATACCAAACACAAAAGCGTTCTGCTTTTCATTGCATTCCTCCTTATGTGAATTGAACGAACAACGACACTAACCACGGCGTGGGCGAATATTCTAGACCTCTCGGCAAAAAATGGTAGAGGAAATTGGTCGGGATTGTCATGTTCCCGCCGCGCTCCTCAGCCTCAATCCTCATGGTATTGGCAGCCCCCTTGCCCGTATTCTCTTTGAACGTTCCCCGATCCCGTCTACTCTGAAGATTCTGCATCCATTCCACAACCCGTTCGCCCTGAGCGTCCCTCAAGCCGTTCGCCCTGAGCGTAGCGCAGCGAAGTCGAAGGGAGCATAGTCAAAGGGCGCGAAGTCAAACCGAGCGGCGTGGACATCATCGAGCCGCAGCGAACTCCTCCTGCGCCCGAAAGCAGAACACAAACCGCCCGCTGTCGAAATCCACCGGCAGCGCCCCGCCGCAGTTCAGCGCATAATCCCAGTATCCCTTAGTAACGCAATCCTCATGGCATTCGCTGACATGCGCCGGCGATTTGAGGTCACGCTCACGGTCGTACCAGGACAGGAGCATGTTCTCGCCGAGCATTTCGTCGGCGATTGCCGAGGCGCGCCGGAGGGCAATGTCGAAGTCTGGTGGGGTTCCGGTTGAATCGATGTGAACTGTCTTTATGGTTGTATCCGGTCTGCGATTCCGCTTTGCTTGGTACACTATACCCAAGCCAACCAACAGAGCACCACCCATGCTTAAACTGTACTACGTTCCCGGCACCTGTTCACTTTGCCCGCACATCGTGCTGCACGAAGCCGGCCTCGGCTTCACCTTCGAAAAAGTCAGCCGCGACGACAAGAAGACCGAGACCGGCCACGATTACAACGCCCTTAACCCGAAAACCAATGTCCCCGCGCTGGTGATGGATAACGGCCAACTGCTGACCGAAGTGGCGGTGATCGTGCAATACCTCGCCGACCAGGTCCCGGACAAGAAACTCGCTCCGCCCGCCGGCACGCTGGCGCGCTACCGCCTGCAGGAATGGCTCAATTTCATCTCGAGCGAGATCCACAAGAGCTTCAGCCCGCTGTTCAACCCGAGACTGGCGGACGATGCCAAGGCCATCTTCAAGGAGCGCCTTGCCCAGCGCATCAACTACGCCGCCAGGGCGCTCGCGAGCCAGGATTATCTGATGGGCAATACCTTCAGCGTCGCCGACGCCTATCTGTTCACGGTGCTGAGATGGTCGCCGCGTTTTGGCATCGACCTTGCGCCCTGGCCGGCGCTGAAAGACTACATGGAGCGCATCGCCGCGCGCCCTGCGGTGAAGGCCGCGATAAAGGAAGAAGGACTATAATCGACCATGCCCGGACGCAACCGTCCGGCGGTCACTGCTGGAACAGCAGCGCCACTTGCGAAACCGTCGAAGGAAAGGAGTTCCGAATGAGCCACCATCGCGTGAAGAGAAACGATTTTCGTCTTGGAGACGGCAGGGCCGTCACGATCGAATCCTGGATACACTCGACGACCGCCCATGTCGCTGCGTTTGGCACGGATGGGCACCAGATTTCTGCGGCCACCTACCAGGCCCACGTGGAGAATCCCGACTTGTTCACATCCGAGGCGCAAGCGTCGCTGATAGACAGCTTGGCCACCCAGCTTGAGTACGACCTCATCAACCATCCCGAACTGCATATCCGAAAGCGCTAACGGCATTCCGGAAAACTACATGAAATTAAAGGTGTTAGGGGCATCTTCTCAATTGATTCTTCAAGTTACCGATTACTGCTCGTCCCGAGTATGAATGCCGGTCCCGCGTTAGAATGGCGGTCTTCCCCGGCCAGTCGCGAAACTTTCAGGGCCCTCTCATGACTGAAGAACGCTTAGTAAACATCGAAACAAAGATCGCCTTCCAGGAAGACTTGATCGAGGAACTGAACAAAACAGTCTATCTGCAGCAAAAGAAGCTGGACCAGCTTGAAGCGATTTGCGAAGCGCTCGCAAGACACATCGAATCGCTGGCGGCAGCAACCGAGGGCAAGCCTGCTCACGAAAGACCGCCGCATTATTAACGTACACTTCCATTGCAATGAATATCGGGCTTCGGCCTTTTATTATTCCAAGCCGTGGCAACTGGTTTTAGCTCCTTCCCCCTTTAAGGGGCAGCGGAAGGGTGGCGGCAAAGCCGCCGGGTACCCACCGGCGTACTCCTTGCGGGTGGAAGGTCGGGATGGGGGTAGGACGGTGAATATGCCAACACCCTACCCCCACCCTTGCTCTCCTGCGTGGTTGTTGCCGGGGATTAATCTAAAAATGAATTAACCATGCTGAACAAACTGAATAACTTTCTATCCTCGATCATTGTTGCCCCCACCAGTGCCGATACCCGCCCGGAACACACCCTGCAACTGGCAACGGCTGTGCTATTGATCGAGGTCATGCGCTCAGATGCCGAAAGCACGGACGAAGAGCAGGCCACGATACTGAAGATCCTCAAGCAGAGATTTCATTTACCGGATGCGGAAGTGGCACAACTGTCCGAACTGGGACATCGAACGGCAACGGCCGCCAATGATCTTCATCAGTTCACGTCACTGATCAACCGTGAACTGGAATTGTTTGAAAAGGTCCGCATTATCGAATACATGTGGCAAGTCGCCTATGCCGACGGAAAGATCAGCGCACATGAAAACCACCTGATGCGAAGGATTGTCGATCTTCTCCATATCCCTCTTGGGGACAACGTTGCGGCCAAAATGCGCGCCAGGCCTGCTGATCTGAAATAACGGCGGGTGACGCCGCATTATTGATATATCGGGCTCCGTCCCTGTTTTCTTCAGGTTCCCGCCTGCGCGGGAACCACAAAAACAGAATCTTCAACGCCTCCCTTCCCTGACGCAGGAATTGCGCGACAAACACCAACTTCCGGCGAAGAGCCAGCCCGCCGAATCATAAGCAAACTACTTGGTTGAACGAGCCAGGAAATAGGTGTATAAAATAATTGCAGTTGCAATGAATGGACATGCTAGAGAAGGGAGAAGCTTATCGACCCCGCGATGTGCCACCATAATTGAGCAATACCCCAAAGTCAGCCTGATTGACTGACTTCATCGGCACCCCATAAGCCGACCAGAAAAAACGCCGCATCAATGCGGCGTTAGCTTTTCAGGCCAGCACGATCAACTTTCTCTCCCGGCTTCTCTTCACCTCCAATCAGCTCTTCAAAACATACCGCCCGGTCTTGTTCCCCGACGTTCTCGACCGCTCCCGCGTCCAGCAGGAATATCGGGCTCCGTCCCTATTTTATTTTCTGAAATTCTTTCATCCGCCCAGTTCCAGGTCTTTACCGGTTGCTTGCCCGACAAGCCGAACCATTCCAGTGACATTTCCGGAAGACTCAGGATGGCACAAGTATGGTTGAACAGAGTGCTGCCGGGGTTGATCACCAGCGTGGCACCGAGTTGCTCGCAAAATACCTGATGGGTATGCCCGACCAGCAACACTTCATGCCCGAATCCCAGCAGGTGCTTAGCCCAGCGGACCTTTTCCGCTTCGATGAGATTGCCGTCGATATCCAGCAACCTGATGCCACCCTGCACCGAATCGGGCGGACTGGCATGCACCATGTACAGGCGCTTGCCTTCAATCGTCAGTAGCAACACCCTGGGCAGCGTACCAAACCAGCGACTGGCCAGCGTCTCTTTGTCAGCTGCATGTTTCTCAAGGTGCCATATCTCGTGATTGCCGAGCACCGCCTGGCAATCATGCTCGACCAGCAATGCGACGGTGTGATCAAGGTCCGCGCCATAACCGGCGATGTCGCCGGGGCAGAGAATACGGTCAACGCCCCGGGACTTGAAAAGCGCCAATGCTTCCGCCACCGGTTCGGGGGCCGCATGCACATCGCTAAGTAGACCGATTCGGGTAGACAGGGCCGAGGCTCCTCTGGTTGCTATTATCAATTGTCACTTTGACGCACGCACTGCGGCAAATACTCCGCGTCTAAAAAACTGAACGGCGCGAGATTAACCACTCCGCGCTCGTCCGCCCTGGATACCCACGCGATCGGGCGCGGCACCACCAGGTTGTTCAACAACTTGCAGTTATCCGCGGCGGATTGTTTGAAGGGATCGATTTGCATTTTGATTAGCCTTCGTAGTCCATCAATCTAACCCAATCACCACTTGAGCTCTTTATGTACCAAAATGACCATCCATTTACAGCGCCTTTCCCCTTTATTACTGCCTTGGCGGCGGCACTAGGACTGTGATAGCTATGTCCTGCATAAGTAATAATACCCGTCGGACTCAGTGCTGCCTTATATTCTTCACCCTTATAAGTTCTGTAAAGGACTGTACGTTTTGTAACCAAGCCCTCAATAGTCCGCGGTCTTGCTTTTGAAGATTTCAGCGCTTTTCTGCCAGCAGCACTCTTCGTGCCAAACAGAAGAAAGGGGCCAGGCTCATTATCATCCTTCACTGGATCTATTGAGCCTGAAAATCATTTAGCCGGCCTCCCACCGCCGATGACTGTGGAGTTAAAGTGAGTTTGCGCGCTCAATAAATAAATCAGACCCCATTATTGATCGCTATCATTCCGGATAGGTTCCCAGCCCTAGCCAATCCGCAAGCTTTGTGCTAAATTCTGGCCAGACTGACCAGAATTAACGGAGGGCATCATGCACAGCGAATGGCAATTGCAGGAAGCGAAGGGCAACTTCAGCCAACTCATCAAGCGGGCGGCGGGCGGCGATGCGCAGACGGTCACCGTGCACGGCAAGCCGACCGCGGTAGTGGTGTCGGCGGAAGAATACGCCCGGCTCACGCGCCGCCGCGGCAAGCTTTCCGATGCGCTGCTGCGCCCCGACCTCGCAGTAGATGACCTGGATATTTCCCGCAGCCGCGACACCGGACGCAACATCGAACTATGAGCTGGCTGCTCGACACCTGCGCGCTGTCCGAATACGCCAGAAAGACCCCCGCCCCAAAAGTGATCGCATGGCTGGACGAACAGGACGAATCCAGCCTGTTCATCAGCGTCATCACCCTGGGAGAGATCGAAAAAGGCATCCTCAAGCTGCGCAAAACCAACCCGCGCCGCAGCCAGAAACTTACCGCCTGGCTGGGCAAGGTGGAACAGCGCTTCGCCGGGCGCATCCTGCCGCTGGATACGGCGGCGCTTCACGTCTGGGCGCAAATCGCCGCGCACACCGAACTGGCCGGGCAGCCCCTGCCGGTGCTGGATGCCATGCTGATGGCCACCGCCCAATGCCACGGCCTCACCGTGGTCACCCGCAACGTGCAGGACTTTGCGATTTATCCGCAGGTATTCGATCCGTGGGGGCTGTAGTTTGCAGCAATGCGGCGAAATCGAAATTTAAATGTGCCTGGCCCATATTTTTCTATTTTTACGTGCCAGGAAGTTAAACCAACCTTCGTCTGTCACGCCAACCCGGATTTTCATCGGCTATACGTCGCTGGAGGGAACCAGTCCTCCATTGCTGCCCAGGTCACTGGCAATCTCCCGAAACTGCTCCAGCGCCGCTTCCAGGTCCTCCACAATCTCCGCCGCGATCACTTCCGGCGCCGGCAGATTGTCGGAATCCTCCAGCGACTCGTCCCTGAGCCAGAAAATATCGAGGCTGGCCTTGTCGCGGCCGACTATTTCATCGTAGGTGTAGGCGCGCCAGCGCCCGTCGGGTTTCTTGCTCAGGCTCCGACCATGTCGCCTTGCGCTGGTGCCGGTTCTCCGGGTTGTAGCACTTCACGAACTCGTCCAGGTCCTCGCGCTTCAACGGGCCGGTCTTCAGCGTGAAGTGTTTGTTGGTGCGCAGATCGTAGATCCACAGCTTCTTCGTCCACGGTGTTTCGCTGGCGGGTTTCTTGTCGAAGAACAGCACGTTCGCCTTCACGCCCTGCGCATAGAACAGTCCGGTCGGCAGACGCAGCAAGGTATGCACGTCGCACTCGTGCAGCAGCTTGCGGCGGATCGTCTCGCCGGCGCCGCCTTCAAACAGAACGTTGTCGGGCACCACCACGGCGGCGCGGCCGTTTTGCTTGAGCAGGGTTTTGACGTGCTGGACGAAGTTGAGCTGCTTGTTTGAGGTGGTGGTCCAGAAGTCGCCGCGCTCGACGCTGTCGCGCTCCTTGCTGACCTTGCCCTCCTCGCCCACGATCGTGGTGCTGCTCTTCTTGCCGAAGGGCGGATTGGTGAGCACCAGGTCGAAGCGGTCGCCGGGGTCGGCGGCCAGCGAGTCGGACACCACAATGGGCTCGAATGTCCTGGCCGCCGATGCCGTGCAGCAGCATGTTCATGGCGCACAGCCGCGCCGTGGCCTGCACCAGCTCCCAGCCCTTGAAGGTTTCCTCCTTGAGCTTCTTCTTCTGCGGCTTGGTCAGGTGCGGGTTGTGCTTCACCACATAGTCGTGCGCCGCGAGCAGAAAGCCGCCGGTGCCGCAGGCCGGGTCGCTCACCGTCTCGCCGGGCTTCGGGGCGCATGACATCCACGATCGCCTGGATCAGCGGGCGCGGGGTGAAGTACTGGCCGGCGCCGGACTTGGTGTCCTGCGCGTTCTTCTCCAGCAGTCCTTCGTAGGCATCGCCCTTCACGTCGGCGCTCATCGACACCCAGATTTCCTTGTCGATGAGATCCACGATCAGCCGCCGCAGCTTGGCCGGGTCCTGGAACTTGTTCTGCGACTTGTTGAAGATCAGCCCGAGCAAGCCCTTCTGCTTGCCCAGCTCCTCAAGCGTGTGGCGGTAGTGATCGAACAGCTCGTCGCCGTCTTTCTTGATGAGGCTCGGCCAGCTGTACTTCTCCGGCACCGGGCTCTTCTGGTTGTACGGCGCCTTGGTGCGCTCGTCGGCCATCTTGAGGAACAGCAGATAGGTGAGCTGCTCGACGTAGTCGCCGTAGCTACATGCCGTCGTCGCGCAGGACGTTGCAGTAGTTCCAGAGTTTTTGGACGATGGTAGAAGTATTCATTTATGTACTTTTCTTAATTGCCGCCAGGCCCTTTAGACATGGGATGCTCACCCAACGACTCCATATACTCATCACGCTGCTTCCGATCAATGAAATCAAGTGTTATCTCACCAGTCGTTTTCCGATCAGACCAGTAGACCCCTTTCAGTCTTTTTGCAGGATTACCAACTATCTCAAATACTGCTGTTCCCTCATGGGGCTGACTTCGTTCTCTGACCGTTGGCAACGGAGTGCTTCTATATGAGTAGCCTAGCTTGCGCACTTGCTCATCTCCATCGAGCCAAAAATCTGCCAGAAAGCTATGGCTCGTCATTTCGGCCGTCCGCATAACACAACTTAAGCGCGTAAAGGATTGCTTGACGCTCAATAAAACGGGAATGGGTGCAGGCACAGCACCAGTATTTGGATCACGCCACGTCGTCTGGATTTTTCCCTGCCACGTTCCATTCAAATCTGGGAACGGTACAAGCCATCCGCCGAAAATCCTCCAACGCCAAGCGTATGACACGAAAAAAGCACATACAGCGAGAACAATTGGAATTGTTTGATAGGCCACAGAAAGCGCACTCCAGACGTCCGAAACGGTCACACCCTTGCCAAATGCCACGATAAGAAAACACGCCGCGAAGACGATGAACAATGCTAGTGCGAAACGCTTGGTATTTAAGTTCTTCATTTGAATCCCACGTAGTCCCAGGCTGCTTGAAGAAACTGATTTGCTTGTTGGCGCGACCAGGGTTGAGATGGTCGAAACAAGTACTTCAGCTCATTGACTTCACCCCATTCAGAGCAGTCTTCATCCTTGCGAGTACGATTCCATATGTCCGCGATGACATATCTGAGGTCTGCCGTATAAGTGTCGTGTTGAAATGCCTCAACGGGTGCATTCCATACAAGGCTTTCGATAAGGAACGAGGCGATGTCATTGGCACCCGTTATTTGATCGTCTTGCATGCGATCCCTTAGCCTTTTAATTATGCGAATTACTCTTTTGTAGCTTCTAGCCGTCTCATCATTTCTGGTGACGCCATTATCGTAGTTCTGCTGTGGCCAATTCTCGATGAGGCCACCTTTGTCCGGGATAAATGCAACTCCAGAAAGGTATTGCGCAGAACCATCTGAGAATGTTCTCCCCGTGTAGCGCCGTCTCTCAAACGTTGGGACCACATCTGCATCCACACGATAGGTGTTTGCATGGACATCTATTGCCTTGTTACCGCGACTAATTGATTGAGTACCAAAATAGCTTCTCAGCGCGCGCTCCACCATTTCTTTGTAATCTGAAAATGGGAGCTTGCCGTCAATATTGCCAAAATCCGCATCACCCTTGCCCGCAGGGTAGTCGGCAAAAAATGCATCGTTGTAACGAACACAGATATCAACATCGCTGTTTTGGCGAATATTAGTTCTCGCCTTGTACGATCCTTGAGCAAACACCGATATGTTTAGTTTTGAGAGATCATTGTCCGCAGCAATTGCTTTCTTTATTGCATTTTCTGCGTTGTCACATCGGTCACTCTCCGTCTTACTTGGCCCCTGTGCCCAGGATACTAATGTGTCTTCTGAAATATTCATGCAATGACCTCAAGGCAACGACTAAGTAATCCGGAGGTAAAAGCCTGAGCGAGAATTGCTTGGCGCAATCGCTCGGCACGCAGGAGGTTGGCATCCACCTGCGCCTCGGTTTCGCGCAAGAGGGAGATGCGGCGGTCGACTTCGGCAACAATGCGCTTCTGTTCGATGAGGCTTGGCAACGGAATTGCCATTGCTTTTAACTCCTTAACGCCTTTTACGTTTGGAATTGCGGATCCAGTTGAATTATCGAAAATTGATTTCTGAAATGCTGCTGATCGGAACAGATAAAGGAAGTATTGGTTGTTTATGAACCCCTCGTTGATTCTTACGCGAAGCAGTGCTTGATTAATTATTCCTGGATCAAATTCTTGCGGCACGCGAGTAATGCGCCCAAGCGTGACACCGGAGCAACTTATTAAATAGTCCCCTGCCTGAACTTCAAATGCCCGCATCTCCTCAAATTTCTCAGGCGTTATGTAGTAACGCGCAAATGAGCAATCATCATTGATTGGGCAATACTGCTCGTAAACCTTGTGTCCCTTTTCTACAAAGATTGCCTTCGTGAGCGCACTTCCAAAAGGGCCGCGTTTGAAAGCAGCGTCCGTGCTTTCCAAAATCATCTCCCACGAAACCCACACCCATCCCTCCGGCAATTCGGGCAGGTCGGTGGTGTCGGGCGCGGCGGGTTCTTTGTATTTGCCCTTGCCTTTCCACTGGCTGCGGCGGGTTTCGAGGATGCGTTGCAGAAGTTGGGCGCCGGTTTCGTAGCTGCGTCCTTCGCGGCGGGCGAGTTCGGCTTCGGTTTCGACGAGGCGGCCTTCGACGGCGGCTTTGAGGACGGCGGCTTTGTAGCGCTTGAGGTTGGCCTTGACGCGCTTGAGGTTGGCGACGGCTTCGTCGAGGCGGGAGAATTGCTTTTCGATTTCCGCGACGATTTGTTTTTGTTTTCTCGGTTGCAGGCAACTGGCATCGAATGAATTTCGATTTTGTTATGTGACTACGGGTTGCCGAGCCTGTGTCTGGTCGATACAATATCGCCAAGGATGAGTGCATCAGATAGTAATGGAACTTCTTGTCCACTAAGGAGCGAACTTTAGAAGTATACGTTGATTGAGTGCCGACTCGATGGCCCTGTCCACGATAGCACCGAGTGTTGCCGCCCATGAGATTAGCAGGTCGCCAGTTTAACCACGTGGCGCTCGTCATCTCACCGTCATAGTAGTTCTGTTCTTTTCTCCGTACCGGTCAGATTCTGAATTCGGATGATTGGTAGTCCTTCGTCTGACCATTCAGATTCTTGAATCCACGACCGTTTAAGTACTCGCCGATTTCGCCAAGTGTTGTACGACGCCAGCCCGGCGGATTTCGTCGGACGGGGCTATGTCGAGTTCAATTCGGTTGTTTTGCTCATGCCGCCAACGCCTCGTTCAATTCTTCAATAATCGTATTCAGCTTGTCGCCGAACAGTTGATGCACTTTGCCGAGGCCGCCTTGCTGCGAGAACGGTGCGTACTCGAAGTCGTCTGGCTCGATGCTGAGGTTTGCAGCGATGTGGTCGCGGATCATTTCGAGCCAATAAAGTTGTTCGGGGGTAAGGTTCTACCCCCTCACCCCAGCCCTCCCCCTGCGAGGGGCGGGAGTTTTGGGGTGGCGAGCCAGGCCTTGAAGTTGGCGTTGACGCGATCGGGGAACGGGATGAGTTCGTTGTCCTGGTGGATGGCGAAGCGCACGAGCGAGACGAGATCGGTGAGGATGCGTTTGGCGCTGGCGACTTTGACTTTGGATTTTTCCAGTGCGGCGTAGGCGTTCCAAAGTTGCGATTCGTTCCACAGGTAGGGCGGCTTTTCGATGGCGTCGGCGAGTTCCTTGATGGATTCGAAGGTGAGGCGGTGTTTCCAGGGTTTGCTGTAGAGCACTTGCAGGGCGGTGATTTCGTCCTTGTGGTCGGTGATGAATTGTTCGAAGGACTGGACCATGCCTTTGGCGCGGTCGAGGGCTTCGGCGGAGAAGCCGCTTTCGAGGACTTCGTCGGCGCTGACGTGGTCGATGGTGATTTCGGTTTTGGCTTTTAATTCGATCAACAGTTGGCGCAGGGCTTGGGTCGTGCAGGGGTTTTACGGCGGCTTGGACGATGGATTGGCGGGCGGTTTCGGTTAGCCGCCGTACCCCCTCCTGGCCATCCCCCTGAGGGAATCGCGCCTTCGCCCAATGCGGCGGAGGGATAAAGGGCCTGCTGCGGAATATGTGTCTGGATCGAGGGATTGAGACGATGCGGTGGGCTAAATCTTTCAGGCCGTAGCCGCCGCTGGCGGCGCGGATCTTCTTGTCGTCATCGGCACTGATGCGGTGTTCCATTCTGGCGAGGCGGCCGGCGAGCGAGGTGAGCACGTCGTCTTCGGTGTTGCCAAAGGCGACGGCCTGCATGAGTTTTTCGAAGCTGACGGTGGGTTTGCTCTCCATCGGGCGAGAGTCGGTCTTGTCCTGCTCGCAGACGCCGACGGCGTCGACGATGACGAAGTGGTCCTTGGCCTTGGCATCGGGGGTGACGCTTTGCAGGTCGTCGGCTTTCATGATGCGCACGCCGCGGCCTTTCATCTGCTCGAAGAAGGCGCGGGATTTGACGGCGCGCATGAACATTACGACTTCCACCGCCTTGATGTCGGTGCCGGTGGCGATCATGTCCACCGTGACGGCGATGCGCGGCATGGGGCTGGTGCGGAAGTCGTTGATCAGCTCCTTCGGGCTTCGCGCCGGTGGTGCGGTAGGTGATCTTCTGGGCGAAGTCGTTGCCCTTGCCGAATTCCTCGCGCACGATCTCGACGATGTTTTCGGCGTGGGCGTCGTCCTTGGCGAAGATCAGGGTCTTGGGCACCCAGGTGCGGCCGGGGAAAATTTCGCTGAACAGCTTGTCGCGGTAGGTCTGGATGATCTTGCGGATCTGGTCCGGGGCGACCACGTCGCGGTCGAGCTGGTTGGGGTCGTATTGGAAATCGTCGTCGAGTTGTTCCCAGCGTTTCTTGCGCGTGTCGCGCTCCATGATCTGCACCTAGTAGCCGGATTCCACTTTGGAGCCGGCCTCGGTGATGCGGGTGCGGATGCGGTAGACGTCGTAGTTGACGTTGACGCCGTCGGCCACGGCCATTTCGTGGTTGTATTCCATCACCAGGTTCTGGTGGAAGAAGCCGAAGGTCTGCTTGCTGGGCGTGGCGGTGAGGCCGATCAGGTAGGCGTCGAAGTACTCCAGCACCTGCGCCCACAGGTTGTAGATCGAGCGGTGGCATTCATCGGTGACGATGATGTCGAAGCTCTCGATCGGGATGCCGGGGTTGTATTCGATCGGCTCGGGCTGCCTGAACAGGTTGCCGAGTTTGTCGATGGATTCTTCTTCGAGGTCTTCGGGCAGGTCGCGGCCCTTGAGCATGGAATACATGCGCTGGATTGTGCAGATGCAGACCCGCGCGGTGGTGTCGAGGGTGTTGCCCTGTAGGCGCTGGACGATGTATTCCTCGGTGAACTTGAAGTTGTTGTAGGGCGAGGCGTATTGCTGGAATTCCTTCAGGGTCTGGTCGGCGAGGTTGCCGCGATCGACCAGGAACAGGATTCTCCGTGCGCCGGCGAACTTGATCAGGCGGTAGATGAAGCTGATGGCGGTGAAGGTCTTGCCGGAGCCGGTGGCCATCTGGATCAGGGCGCGCGGGCGGTTTTCCTTGAGCGATTGTTCGAGGTTGTGGATGGCGGTGACTTGGGCGGGCCAGAGGCCTTGCTTCGTGCAAGGGTGGCATGTGTTGCATGCGGGTGAGGAAGGTGGGGGCGAGGTTGTGGTATTTGCCTGCGGCTTCTGCGTTCAGCGCTGTACCCCCATCCCAGCCTTCCCCCTGAGAGGGGGAAGGGGCAAAACCTTGGCCTCTTCCAACCATGAGGCTAACCATTCAGGTTTGTGAAAGGCGAACACCGGACGCGAGCGCGGATGTGGATCGAGGCCGTTGGTGAAACGGGTTTCGACGCCGGTGGACTGGTAGGCGAACGGCAACGGATTGCGCCAGAGCGGCAGACCGTCTGGCAAGCCTTTCATGTATTTATCGGACTGGGTTTCAACACCGGAGAGGGTATGGCCTTCCTTCTTCGCTTCGATCACCCCGGCTGCCTTGCCATCCACGTACAGCAGGTAGTCGGCGAAGCCGTGGCCAGACTTGAGCGGGAATTCGCGGATCGCCACGCCGCGCGCAGCATGGATATTGGCGGCAGCTGCGTCGCACACCTGCCAGCCTGCTTGCGCAAGCAAATGATCGATATTCTGTCTGGCGAGTTCTTCAGGCGACACGGCGATTATATTTTGAGAACTGAAGTTCCCCATTCCCCCCAATTGCGGCGGAGTGTCGCACTCTACTTGCTCCATGTCCATATGGCGGAAGCATATTGCTGTCTTATTGCTCAATTACAATTATCAGCAGTGCTTTATCTTCTACCGCTATTCGTACTCGTTATATTTCTTCGCACTGCCCCTTACCTTGTCCGCCGGATACTTCTGCGCATTGAGCGCAAGTTTTTTCTCCACCGCCGCCATCAAGTCCAGTTGCAATCTGTCCGCCATTTCGATGAGGTAAATCTGGATGTCGGCCAGTTCGAGTTCGACCTCGGCCAATTTCTCCTGGGTGAGGTTTTCGCTTTGCTCTTCGGTCAGCCACTGGAAATGTTCGACCAGTTCGGCGGCCTCGGCGATCAGCGCCATGGACAGGTTCTTGGGCGAATGGTATTGGTCCCAGTCGCGCTCGGATACGAATTGGCGCAGCCGTTGTTTTAATTGGTCAAGCGATGCTTCGGACATTTTCTCTCCGGGTCACAAACCGTTATATTTTCTCGCTGACGTTGCGCATTGGGCGAATGATAGCGGTTTTCGACGCTTTCTACTCCCATCCCACCCTTTCCCCCTTGGAGCGTGGTTGTTGCCGCTTCAGCGGCATTACAACCATGGCCTGACCCCTGCGGGTGCAAGGGGGAAGGAGCGCAAGTCCACTCCTTTGGAAGCGGGAAGAAGTATCAGTTCATCGAATTCTGAAGTAGACTTTCCGCCATGAGCAAATCCCGTCGTTCCCGCACAAAAAAGATCGGCCTGCCGCCCGGTTCGCTGGTGCACGTCGGCGAGGTGAAGACTTCGCATGCGGAATTTTCGCTGATGCGCTACAACGGCGCGCAGCTGACCGAGAAACATGCAGACAAGCTGGCCGAGCTGGACCTGCATTGCGGCGGCGAGGAAACGCTGTGGCTGAACCTTTACGGCTTGCATGACCCGGAGATGATGGCCGAGGTCGGGCGCGCGTTCAACCTGCATCCGCTGGTGCTGGAGGACATCCTGAACACTGACCAGCGTTCCAAGCTCGACAGTTATGAGGGTTACCTGTATTTCGTTGCGCGCTGCTTCAGCTACGACAAGGCGATGCTGGCGATCAGCTCGGATCAGGTCAGCATCATCCTCGGCCACAATTTCGTGCTCACTTTCCAGGAACGCAAGACCGGTTCGTTCGACCCGATCCGCGAACGGCTGCGCGCGAACAAGGGTGTCGCGCGCAAATGTGGCGCGGATTACCTGGCTTACTCGCTGCTGGACGTCATCGTCGACCACTATTTCATCGTGCTGGAACAAGTCGGCGACGACTGCGATGCATTGGAGGAGGAACTGCTGCGCAAGCCCACGGCGGCGATCCTGCATTCAATCCACAAGCTCAAGCGCGAGACCATGGAGTTGCGCCGCGCAATCTGGCCGATGCGCGAAGTGGTCAACGCGTTGATCCGGAATGATGGCAGCTTTTTCCAGCCCGCGACCATTCCTTATCTGCGCGATGTTTACGACCACACCGTGCACCTGGTCGAGTCGCTGGAATCGGTGCGCGATTTGGTGGCGGGCATGCTGGACATTTACCTTTCCAGCATCAGCAACCGCGTCAACATTGAGGTGCGCACGCTGACCGTGTTCGCCATGCTGTTCATGCCGGCTGCCTTGATCGCCGGTATCTTCGGCATGAACTTCAAGATCATGCCGATGCTGCAGGACCCGGACGGCTTCTGGTTCGCGATGGGCATGATGGTGGCGATCGCAATATTCATGGGCCTGGTCTTTTGGCGGAGGCAGTGGTTAAGTCGGCAGTGAATGTGGTGCGTTTCAAGCAACTGGAATGATGCGGCAGTGAACACGTTAAGGTGTGACGATTGTCCACTCCTTCCACCTTATAGGGGCAAGATTGGGATGGGGCTAATGCCATGAACTCACTTCAAGCCTTCGTAATACTCGACGCCCCCACCCCCACCCTAACCCTCCCCCTACCAGGGGGAGGGGACTTGAACTCCTTCCCGCTTTTAGGGGAAAGACTGGGATGGGGGTAGGACCTTCAATCCACTTCAAGCCTTTGCGTTGCTCGACGTTTCAACCCCCACCCTAACCCTCCCCCTACCAGGGGGAGGGGACTTGAACTCCTTCCCGCTTTTAGGGGAAAGACTGGGATGGGGGTAGGACCTTCAATTCACTTCATGCCTTTGCGTTGCTCGACGTTTCAACCCCCACCCTAACCCTCCCCCTACCAGGGGGAGGGGACTTGAACTCCTTCCCCCTTACAGGGGGAGGGGACTTGAGCTCCTTCCCCCTCTCAGGGGGAAGGTTGGGATGGGGGTAACGCGTTCGAACTATTCTAAACATCAAGGCGCTTCATACCTCCCACCCCCACCCTAACCCTGCCCCTTACAGGCGGAGGGAGCAGTCTGCAGATCAACCGAATGTGAACGCGTAGGCTTCCAGCCCCGGGTCGTCCGAGCGTATCTCGAGCAGGCTGTTCTTCGGGGTCTTCTGGTCGATCAGTTCGTAGAGAGTGTTGCGCCCGATGCTGAGCGTGCCATTTGGCGCATCCTTGCCGGCGCTGCCGCCGACGGCCTCACCGTTAAGCTTGAGCGAAACATCCACCGGCTTGCCGCTGGCAGTGCCGAGCACGAGGAACACCCGGCGCGACTTGAAATTCAGCCTGAGCGCAGCACCCTTCTCACCCGAGATGATCTTTTCTGATTCGACTTTCCATTTGCCGCTCAGTGCCCATTCGTTCTCCGCCAGGAACGCGGGAAATTTATAACCGCTTTGCGCATCGCGTGCCACGGGTTGCTTGCCGGCAAAATGTTGCGCGCGGTCGTAGCCGAGATAGGTCTCCGGCGTCTGGTCGGCCGTGTAGGACGGCGCTTCCGCCTGCACTTCATCGGCCTGCCCTGCCCCATTCAGTCCGAGCAGGTAGCGGATGTTGTTTTCGGTGACGTCATACTTGCCCTCGCCGAAATGGGTGTAGACAACCTTGCCGGTGCGATCGATCAGGTAGTGCGCGGGCCAGTAGCGGTTCTGGAAATTCACCCAGGTGGAGAGTTTGTTGTCGAGCGCCACCGGGTATTCGATGTTGTGTTGCGCGATGGCGGCCTTGACGTTATCGAGCTTTTTCTCGAACTCGAATTCCGGCGAGTGCACGCCGACGATCACCAGTCCCTGGTCGCGGTACTTGCGGTCCCAGTCGGTGATATAGGGCAATGTGCGCACGCAGTTGATGCAGGAGTAAGTCCAGAAATCGATCAGCACCACCTTGCCGCGCAGCGCCTGCATGGTCAGCGGCTGCGAGTTGAGCCAGGCTTCGATGCCGGCGAACTTGGGCGCATCGTACGGCTTCGACAGGCCGTCTTCCAGTACCAGTTCGCCGCGCGGCGCCACGCTGTTTTTCGGGGAAGAGAACAGCGATTGCGCATCGACGCCGGAAGCGATGAAGGCGACCGACGCCAATATCAACGCGCCGAATGTGCGGCGCACCGCTTCGGCATGCTTGGTGAGGAACCCCAATTTGTTCATTATCTTTCTCCCGGTCAAGGCAATGATCAGCATCGGTACGCCTGCACCGATGGCGAATGAAAAGATGACGAGGTTGCCGGCCAGATCGCTTTCCTGGCGAATCACCTGCACCAGCACGGCGGCCAGTATCGGCCCGGCGCACGGTGTCCACACCAGCCCGATCAGCGCGCCGATGGCGATGCCGCTGCCGAGTCCTTCGCCGCCGGCGCCGGCCAACTGGTTGCCGTAGTTCGCCAGTCCCTGGGTCAGCGCGCTGAATTTCTCGGACAGCTTTGAAGACAGGAGCACAAGTCCGAACAAGGCAAGCAGGACCAGCGAGACGTTCTTGATGATGTCGAGGTCGATGCCGAGCAGCGCGACGATCTTGCGCGCCGCGATGGCGAACACGGTGAATGCCAGCACGAAGCCGATGATGATGCCGTACGGCCTGCGCTTGCCGCCTTCGACCGAGGCCGCCAGCACCAGCGGCAGCACCGGCAGGATGCAGGGCGATACGATCAGCGCAAGGCCTTCGAGGAAGGCGAGGCCGATGTCGAGGGTGTTCATGCCGGGATCCACTTCGCTCTAATACCTGAATGTCCCTGAGAGACGCACCAGTCCCTTCCCCCTTTAAGAGGGGGAGAGCGAAGCGAGGGGGCAATTAGGATGGGGGTAGGACGGAGGGAATACCGAGTCTCCCCCACCCTAGCCCTCCCCATGGAGCGTGGTTGTTGCCGCTTCGGCGGCTTTACAACCACGGCCTGCCCCTTGCGGGTGCAAGCGGGAGGGAATAACTCGCGTCGCTTTATTGCGCGTGCAAATAAATTCGCATCTGGGAAACCGGCAATAACTGCTTCCGGGTTTATCCGTTGCTGAATGTTATTCCAATGCATGATCACCCCTCGTCCGGGATGAAGCGCAGCGCCACGCCGTTGTTGCAGTAACGCAAGCCGGTGGGTTCGGGTCCGTCCTCGAACACGTGGCCATGGTGGCCGCCGCAGCGCGCGCAGTGGTATTCGGTGCGCGGCAGAAACAGCGCGAAATCCTTCTTGGTCTCGACGTGGCCGGGCAGCACATCGAAGAAGCTGGGCCAGCCGGTGTGGCTGTCGTACTTGAATTTCGACGGGAACAATTCCAGGCCACAGGCTACGCAGACGAACATGCCGCTGCGTTTCTCGTGGTTGAGCGGGCTGGTGAACGGCCGCTCGGTGCCTTCCTCGCGCAGCACGTTGTACTGCTCCGGCGTCAGCAGCTTGCTCCATTCCGCATTGGTTCTTTCAAGCTTCACGATGTGCTCCGCCGCGAACGCCGGCAGCGAAAGACCGGGAAACAGCAGGATCCCGGTTCCGCCCGCGGCCAGTTTGATGAATGTGCGCCTGTCCATTTTGTCCTTCCTGCAATGGTGAATGTCGAATTCATATGACTACCTTCTTGCCAATTGATTCGGACGAGACGGGAAAATGGTTACATCGGCGCAACCACGTCCGGCCCCTCGCTTCGCTCTCCCCCATAAAGGGGACAGTAAGGATGGGAGTGGGCGGTAAACGTGCGTGGAAATTTCAATCGCATCACCAAGGGCTACGCTCCCACCCCCATCCCAGCCTTCCCCCTTACAGGGGAAAGGAGTTCAAGTTCCCTCCCCCACGAGGGGGAGGTTTAGCACCCGCTTGGAGGAGGCCTTGACTATCACTCGCTAAAGCGGAAACAGCCACGCACGGTGGGAATGAATGAAGGATCAATGCGCGTATCCAATCGCACCATCATGCTACGTTCCCACCTCCATCCCAACCTTCCCCCTTACAGAGGGGAAGGAGTTCAAGTTCCCTCCCCCATGAGGGAGAGGTTTAGCACCCGCTTGGAGGAGGCCTTGACTATCACTCGCTAAAGCGGAAGCAGTCGCGCACGGTGGGAATGAATGAAGGATCAATGCGCGTATCCAATCGCGCCATCATGCTACGTTCCCACCTCCATCCCAACCTTCCCCCTTACAGAGGGGAAGGAGTTCAAGTTCCCTCCCCCATGAGGGAGAGGTTTAGCACCCGCTTGGAGGAGGCCTTGACTATCACTCGCTAAAGCGGAAACAGCCACGCACAGTGGGAATGAATGAAGGATCAATGCGCGTATCCAATCGCGCCATCATGCGACGCTCCCACCCCCATCCCAGCCTTCCCCCTACACGGGTAAGGAGTTCAAGTTCCCTCCCCCATGAGGGGGAGGGTTAGGGTGGGGGTGGGCGGTTAAATGTGCGCAGGAATTTCAATCGCATCAGCTCCCACCCCCATCCCAGCCTTCCCCCTTACAGGGGGAAGGAGCTTTGGCGGCGCATGCCCGACCGCCTCCGGCCCCTTCGCTTCGCTCTCCCCCATGAGAGGGAAGGAATCAATCGGAGGACTTGATCAGTGCCTTCTGAAGATGCGCCCGGTAATACGCCAAAAAATCCTCCGGCGGCAACGGATGGCTGATGAAGAAACCCTGGATCTGGTCGCAGCCCATGGCATTCAGCAGATTGAGCTGTTCGGCTGTTTCAACGCCCTCGGCCACGGTGATCAATCCGAGCGATTTCGCCATCGCGACAATCGTCCTGGCGATCGCCACATCGTCGGCATTCCCGGGCGTGTCCTTGATGAATGCGCGGTCGATCTTCACGCTGTCGATCGGAAATCGTTTCAGATAGGCCAGCGATGAATGGCCCGTGCCAAAGTCGTCCAGCGACAGATGGATTCCCCGGCTGCGGATTCTTTCCAGCAGGCTGATGACGCGTTCAGGATCTTCCATCACCATACTTTCGGTGATTTCCAGTTCCAGCAACGTTGCGGCAAGGCCGGATGCGTCAAGAACCGCGTCGATTTCGTCCAGCAGCGTGTCGGAACGGAATTGTCGGGCGGAAAGATTTACTGCCACCCGCAGCGGCGGGAGCCCGGCTTGTTGCCACTGCGCATTTTGCCGGCATGCCTCGCGCAATACCCAGCGGCCGATTCCCACGATCATTCCGGTGTCTTCGGCCACCGGGATGAATTCCGCCGGGTAGACCATGCCGCGCTCCGGATGGCTCCAGCGCACCAGCGCTTCCATGCCGAACGGCTGCCCGCTCGCCGCGTCCACTTTGGGCTGGTAATGCAGACGCAATTCGTCGTTTTCCACTGCACGCTGCAGCTCGGTGATCAGGCGCAGGATCCTTGCAGCAGCAAGTCCCATGGCTTCATCATAGATCGCGAAATCGTTGCCCCCGTCGCGGCGTACGCGGTTGCAGGCAGACGCCGCCTGCTGCACCTGTGCTTCGGCCAGTGCGGCGGGATCGCTGCTTGAATCGCACTCCATCAGCGCCGCACCGATCGACAGCGTGGAGAACAGCTCGCGCCTTTCAACGTGCAGCGGCTGCTGGGCAGTGCTGAGAAGTTGCAGAGCCCGAAGTTTCGCGCTGGCCAAATCGCCCGGCCACGACACCAGCACGAAGGCGTTCCCGCCGAATCGATACAGCGTCTCCTGTTCGGTGTGGATTCCGTCGCGCAGGCGCGAGGCAACCTTGATCAGCCAGCGTTCGGTTTCAACCGCACCGAAGTTCTCGAAGATTTCCTGTTCGCGGTCGGCAACGATCATCATCACGGTTCCCGCGCGCTTTTGCCTGAACGCATTGGCCAGCTCCTCGCGCAGGCGATACTGATTGGGCAGCCCGGTCGCCGGGTCGAAGTAGGCCTGATAGGCCAGTTTTTCCTCGGCCTGCTTGCGATCCGTCACTTCCTTGACGTAAACATGGAACTCGGAAAAGTCGACCAGATATGCCACGGTACATTCGAGCGTATGGTCGCCGTGCGCGTATTCGAACTGTGTGCTGGAAGTCGGGGCCGCGCGTGTGTCGTTCAGATGCTGCAGCATGTCGGCAGGCAGCAATTTCCCCGGTTCCGCTGCACCGAGGTTCAGCCGGTCGAGCAGCCTGGTTGCCTCCGGATTGGCATACAGCACTTCTCCCGCAGCGCCGAGGCGAAACACCGCGTTCGGATCGCGCTCGGCAAACATCGCCAGCCTGCGGCGCTCCTTTCCCTCGCGGATGATGGCGACGACATAGTAGCCGACGAAAAATGCCACGCCGAAAATCAGGACCGAAAACCCGACGACCCAGAGGATCATGGTGGAAACACTGTTCTGGGAATTCTTGCCGAGGGCGTCCACCGCCTGCTGATTGGCCGCCGTCATGGCGGCAAGGGTCTTTTCGATCTGCCGAACCTTGGACTTGACCTGCGCCAGGGCCGCACGGGCCAGGTCCCAGTTAACTTCCCGGCTGCCAAGCGTGGTGGACAGCGTATCGGCCAAATGTTCGAGTTCGGCGAGCCGCGCACGCAGCTCGGCCACCTGAGCGCGTGATCCGGCATCCTGCTCCAGCTGCCTGACGATCCCCTCGAGCAGTTCATGGTTCTGGATCCGCTGCGCCTGGAATGCATCCCGGCTCGTGGTGTAGGAGTAGTACTCGTAAAGCAGGCGTTCTTCGTCGGCGATGGCGCCGCGCAATTCGCCGATGCGTTGGGACAGTGGAAGTTTTTCAGCGATAAACGTCCGGTTCACGTCCCGCACCGAATCGCCCAGGGAGACGATTCGGATCGAGACCGCAATACCCACCGCCAGCACCAGCAGGAATGCCCACCATATTCTGCGCTGAAGCATCACGAGTCCTTCCCGTCGGTCAATTTGATTTGCCGCGCGAAACTGCATGACGGCGGCGAAACGCTACTTTACCCCGGATTGACCATGGAACCCAATGCCCCTTCTATAGTGTGGGAGATCGAACAGCCGGACTCTGAAGAATGACCCCGGTTCATATCTTTCCGTCAGATGTCCCCGTATTCGCGGTCGGCTCCAGCTTGCCGCCGACTTGCAGGCAGGTACCCTGCGGAACCGGGATGAAATCGTTCGGATCGTTGTCGACTCTTGAATGCCCGGCGCAGGAATGCATGCTCGGATTGCTGTTGCACGCATTCTGCCCCGCCTTGGCAATGCCGTAACACTTCTCCTCGTCGCCGGCGTAGGCGGAGCCGGATGATGCGGTGATGCCGAGCACGAGCAGACTGGTGACGGCGGTGGTGATCAGGGTGTGTTGATTTTTCATATTATGAATCTCCTTACAGGCTAGGCGAAACATTCGATGCCGCGTCGGTCGAAGCAGGCGACTTTTCATTGCGGGTGAGCGGGCCATCCGTGCATTCGAGTTCGCCGCGGGAAGGATTGCAGCGAATCCGGCAGTCACGCCGCCTTTATCGCTTGCGCATAAAGGTATGCACCCAAACCAGCGCGTCTTCGTTCCAGGTCATGTTCGCATGCATGCCCAGGATGACCCGTTTGTAGCTTTCAAGATCGGGATAGCCCTCTGCCTGTGCTTCGGCATGCGTCATGTCGCCCAGTCGCTGGCGTTCGACGGCGGTTACCACGAACCGAATGCCTTCCAGTTCGAAACTCTCGTTCGGATAGGCGTACAGGCCATCGCGCCGCTGTTGCGTCTTCGCTCCGGCCAGCGCCGCGGCAACCAGTCTCGGGTGCGTCACGAGACGGGTGATTTCACAGGTCTTTGCAGGGTAATCAGAAGCCATCGGAAACAATGATTCCAGCGTTAGTCGGCGTGCGGGACGGGATTCCCGGTGTGTCGGACTCCCGATCACCGGGCGTCATTATGCCACGACCGAATTGTGACCCCGCCTCCTCCCTCACCTTATGTGTCGCCTGCGGGCGGCACCGATGCGCTGTCACGCCACAGAAATTTATTTGAGGCGTTTTTCCACAAAGGCATCCACCGACCATTTGCCGCGACTGAGAATCAACAGCACGCCGAGCAATATGCCCCAGGAAATGTGCTGATTGATTCCTGCCTCGCTCAGGTCGGCATAGGAAATGACCGCCACCGCGTTGAGGATGAACAGCCCCGATGCAGCGAAGCGCCCGAACAACCCGAGCACCAGCAGCGTCGACATTCCCAGCTCCACGCCCGTGGCGAGGTAGGCCGCGACATCCGGCGGCAGCAGTGGCACCGCATAGACATCGTTGAACAGGTACAGCGTGCTGTCCCAGCTTTGTATCTTGGTCAGGCCGGACTTGAAGAATACATTGCCCAGGTACAGCCGCAATCCCAAATCAAACACGGGCGCGAGATATTCCGGCAGGTGCGAGGCCGTGTAGTAAAACCGGATCAGGCGCAAGACAGGATTCATGGCGCTTCCTCCAGGCTCAAATTACTCATCACGCCCTGGTCGACCAGATTCAGCAACGCCGCCTGCAAGTTAAAATCCGGGTGGCGTTGCAGCGTGGCCGCGGTGGCCTCGCCCAGCGGCGATGCGTCGATCAATTCCTCCAGCCATGCGGCATCGCCCGCCGACAGGTCGCTGACCCGCACGACATCGTCCTTGCGGCTGACCAGGGCATTGCTCGGGCCGCTATCCAGATCAATCTGAAAATCGAAGGGCGAACCGGGTTGGTGGGCATGCCAGATGGCGGCAATCGGGTAGCGCGAGCGCACCAGGTGACAGGCCGGATGGGCGTGCAGAATCAGGTCGGAATACCGCTCGGGCGGTATCTGCGCCAGCTTGTTGAGGTCCAGCACCTCGGCATCGTCCGAAAAATACGCCCGGTGGCAGGCCCACTCCAGCGCCGCGACATCGGCCAGGTAAGGCAGTCCCCGTGCGGGTTCGAAGACCGCGGCAAAATTCGCCATATCGGCGCCATAAAGATGCAGGTTACCGCTGCGCGAATGATGTTGCCCGATGTATTGCCGCGTCATCATCCGAAAAAAATCCTCGCCGACGAGCTGCTCGATGACCGGATAGGCGCCTGCCAGCGTGTCGTGCAGGTTGCCGCGATAATTGTTGCGGTATATTTCGATGGCGACATCGCCGGAATAATTGCAATAACTCCTGTCGAGCTGCGGCGGCACTGCTTCACCGCGCAGGATGGACCGGGCGAAATCAGACAAATCGTTATTCAGCATTTTCTTTCCACAAAGTTGAACGGTGCCAAACGTTCCTTCCCCCTTGCAGGGGCTGCGGGAGGGTGGCGGCGAAGCCGCCGGGCACCCATCGGCGTACCCCTTGCGGGTGAAAGGACAGGATGGGGGTAGAACTGTCGAGTAGCCGAGTCTCATACCCCCTCCCCAGCCCTCCCCCTGCAAGGGGAAGGGGGCTTTCTGCCGATGGAATTGCTGGTTCACAAATATTTTCCAATCGCTCTTGCGCCTTCGCCGCCTCGCCCATCAGCACCGGCAACGCCGGGATTTCGCTGTCCCATTCGATCAGCGTCGGGCGCGGGCCGATGTGCCGCAAGGCCGAGTCATACAATTCCCACACCTCGGGATAGACCGGATGATCATGGGTATCCACCAGGCAGCCGTCCCGCACGCTGAATCCCGCAAGGTGATACTCCTTTACCGCTTCCGCCGGCATGTCCCTGATGAAAGCCTCGGCATCCGTGCCCAGGTTGCGCGCGTTCACATACAGGTTCTCGACGTCGAACAGAATGCCGCAGCCGGTGCGCCGCGTCAGTTCGGCGAGAAACTCGCCTTCGGTCATTTCGCTGCGGGTGAACGACAGGTAGCTGGAAAGATTTTCGACCAGCAACTGGCGGCCCAGCGTTTCCTGCACCTGCTGGACGCGATTCGCGACATTGGACAAAGCCTCGCGCGTATAGGGAAACGGCAGCAGGTCGTTGATGACCATGCCCTCCGCCGCATTCCAGCACAGATGTTCCGATACGGCGGCAGGTTGCACCGCCTCACACAATCGCTGCAGCGCGGACAGATGCGCCTGATCCAATTGAACGCTCGAAGCCAGCCCCATGCCCACGCCATGCAGGCTTACGGGGTAATGCTCGCGCACCTTGAGCAGCGTGTGCAAGGACGCACCGCCGCCAAAAAAATTCTCGCTGTGCACCTCGACCCAACCAAGCCTGGGCCACTCCTGCAGCACCTCGCGGTAATGAGGCGCCCGCAAGCCTATACCTGCGATGCACGGCAATGTATCGCCTGCGGGACCTTTCATTACATATCCTTCTTCATCATCGCGCCGCTGTCCATCAGCATGCCGCCGGCAATCTTCTCGCAAGTGCCCTTGGGTACCGCAACAAAATCCATCGGATCATTGCTCTTGGTGGCCTGCCCCGCACAGGCATGTGCGGCCTTGTTGCTGGAGCAATCGTTCATGCCCGCCTTGGCGATGCCGAAACATTTTTCCATATCCATCTTGTCGGCTGCGTTTGCATTGCCGCTGGCCAGGCCCAGCATCAGCAGACTGCCGATCGCAGCGGAGAGAATGTGATTGTTGTTCATGATGATGGTTCCTTTTTGGTTGGTTGAGAACGAGGCAAAAATGAAAACGGCGAATTGAAGCGCACTGCATCGGTTCACCGTTTTCAATGCTAATTTTAGTTGATACGCTTGATCACGATCTCGGCCGCCGGATTGCGCCAGTCATACAGGCTCGGATCAAGCCCGCCTATCCCGTGGATTCCGTTATGAATATGCACGAAACCTTCGCCGTCATCTGCCGGCGATAGAGCTTCGCCGCCGCAAGCCGGACCGGGTACGGTGGCGCACGACTCATCGTTGGTTTCGCTGCCGGCGTCATAACCGTTGGCCTCGTAAGTGACGGTTTGCTGAAAGTTGGGAAGCTGCACATCCCTCAGGGCGATGAATGCATCGTTGGTATTGCCCAGCATTGCGCCAAGACTCAGATGATCCATGCCACGGCGCGCGGTAATCGTCATCGTTGTGGTCTGGCCCGGCGCGGTTCCTTCGGCCCCGACTTGTGCGTCGGCATAACCCGGCGAGGTGGCCAGCAGCGCCGCCATCGGATTGCCATTGCCGGCTTCCGCAAGGCTGGCCAATTCCGGACTCGGCGCTTCACCTGCCTGGAAGAAAGATATTCCGGGGCGGTGAGTCGCGGCCATGACCGGTGCAATGGGTTGGCCGGGAGTCAGGTTGGTGATGGTTATTTCGTATGTGTCCACAAACTTGAAGAATGGTCGCCCGAAATTTCCGTCCGCCCAGCTGGTGCTGGCGGCGAGAACAGAGGTGCAAAGGATACACCCCGCAAACAGTGATGTTGATATGCGCATTGT
The DNA here is from genome assembly GCA_963782385.1 of uncultured beta proteobacterium. Classification (GTDB taxonomy): domain Bacteria; phylum Pseudomonadota; class Gammaproteobacteria; order Burkholderiales; family Gallionellaceae; genus CAVXFS01. The sequence goes on along the minus strand of CAWAJO010000002.1, from coordinate 80,417 downwards.
AATACTCCTTCTTGAAAATAATTGGGAACCGGGATGACATCCCGAATTGTCATGCGGACGAATATTTGATTACCGTATTTCCGATATTGGCTTCAATCTAATTTGATCGCCCTGCAAATGTTCATTCGGGCGTGCCGAAAAAAAAGTTACATCAGCAAAGTTCGGGCACGCATGATGCGGAATCTGTGCTGGAGAAATCCCCGCGCGGGCCGATTGCACCCGGCTTGCTGCGGTGATTTACTCAATATCGTGTTGACTCCTCGAATACATTCCAAACGCATGCCGAGCGCAGGGCCGGAAGAATTCCTTGTATTGGGGGATACAGCGGCAGGCTTTATTCAAGCCTGGCCAGTTCCGTTGCAGCCGGCAAGAGAACCGGACGGTCCGCATTTATCGATTCACACTGGACATGCTGCCTGGACAATCAGTCCTGCCCGCTCAACCACCGGCAGGATTGGTCTGGGGCGGCGCGCTGGCGTTTGATCGCGAGCGCAATTCAAGCATGAGGCGCCCGAACGGCAATGTATCGCCTGCGGGACCTTTCATTACATGTCCTTCTTCATCATCGCGCCGCTGTCCATCAGCATGCCGCCGGCGATCTTCTCGCATGTGCCTTTGGGCACGGCGACAAAATCCATCGGATCATTGTTCTTGGTGGCCTGACCGGCACAGGCATGTGCGGCCTTGTTGCTGGAGCAATCGTTCATGCCCGCCTTGGCGATGCCGAAACATTTTTCCATATCCATCTTGTCGGCTGCGTTTGCATTGCCGCTGGCCAGGCCCAGAATCAGAAGACTGCCGATTGCAGCGGAGAGAATGTGACTGTTGTTCATGGTTAATTCCTTTAAGTAGGTTAAATATCGTGGCGTTTGACCTTTAGCCGTCGGCGAGGAAGGCCGGAATTCGTTACGGCAAAAAAGCACGGATTCAAGTTTTGCAGCCTTTCATCCACGCACTGGTTGATTCGCGCAGTACTGGGAAAAGGTTACATACCCGTTGCACCCACGCAGAAAGGATACGGCGGACCGGGAAAGCATCACATGCGCGCGATCAGCACCACGGCAACGGACAATGCCAGGGACAACGCGGACGCCCATACCTGCAAGCGGCTGCGCCTGGCCGAGATGAATGCCAGCATCAGCAAGGTCAGCGCGATCAGCGCGGCCGGATAGGCTATGACCACCATGGCGCGTAAGGCGGTGCTTGCATTCTGCACGGAATCCATGGAGTACCAGCCGAAGCAGGCGATGCTCGGGAGCGCTACCGCGATGATGATGCCGGCAAGCAGCCGGGTGAGGCCGGATGAAATCATCGTGCGTCCTCCACTATGATGTGCGCACGATGCAAGAGACCGCAGGGACCCGACCCGTGCGCGGCGGCCTGGGTTCACCCTTGTTTCCTGTCAATGGTACAGCGCCGGGAATTTTTCGCGCAGGTGATGCAGCTTGGGCATGTCATTGAAAACGATATAAGGCTGGTAGGGATGCAGGGCCAGATAGTTCTGGTGATGTTCCTCCGCCGGATAGAACTGCTGCAATGGCACTACCTGCGTGACGATGGGCGAGGAATAGACATGATCGGCCGTGAGCTGACGGATGGTGTCCTGCGCATCCCGTTGCTGTTCGGCACTGGTGTAGAAGATCACCGAACGGTATTGGCTGCCGACATCCGGACCCTGGCGATTGAGTTGGGTGGGATCGTGCGCCACGCCGAAAAACACCTGCAATAATTGCCGATAGGAAACCTGCGCCGGATCGAAGCGGACTCGAACCGATTCGGCATGGCCGGTGTCGCCATTGCTCACCTGGTCGTAATGCGCCGTGTCCGCATCGCCGCCGGCATAGCCGGACACCACTTCGGACACGCCCTTGACGTGCTTGAACACGGCATCCACGCCCCAGAAACAGCCGCCGGCAAATACCGCCGTTCGTTCGGTCTGAGCCGCATTTGCGCTGAATGCCGTGCCCAGGCCAAGCACGAGGCAGGCATTGAACAGATGGTTTCGAATGAATTTCAAGGTTTGCATGATGCTGTCTCCTCACCGTTGATATCCGATTTGGACACCGGCCTCCGCTTCCGGCTTAAAGCCGCGCATGAAACCAGTTATGATGCGCCCAGTCTGCCCGGATATTCGGACAGGGCCGGAAAAAAGTTACATAAAATAATCCACGGAACTCGGGTGACAGATACAACCGATAATTTGGCTGCGTTGATGCGCCAGTCGCTGGAAGGCGATCAGCGCGCCTACGCCGAACTGTTGCGCGAGACCGCGCGCCTGTTGCGGCCATTTCTGTCCAAACGCCTGAGTTTCGACAGCGAGGTGGAGGATTTGTTGCAGGAGATTTTGATCTCCATCCATAAGGCGCGCCACACCTATGATGGCCTGCGCCCCTACAAGCCGTGGGTCTTTGCCATCGCCAGGTTTCGCCTGCAGGATTATCTGCGCATGCACTATTCCGATCAGTTGCGCCATGCGGTGGATATTTCCGAACTGGAAGATAATTTGCACGAGGATGTAACCGAATCCCCCTTCAGCTACGAATCCATAAGTGGGGAAGTGCAGAAACTTCCGGAAAAGCAGGCTGCCATCCTGCGGCTGATGCATCAGGACGGCTATACCGCAAAGGAGGTGGCGGAAAGACTGGGCATGACCGAGTCCGCAGTCAAGGTTGCGGCGCACCGGGCCTACAAGATATTGAGACAGAAACTGGAACGCTGATGAAAGACATCGAACAACTGGTAGCAGAGCTTGCCGACGGCGCAGCGGCAGTGCGCCCGGCGACGCATCCATACTGGTTGGGCCTGAAATGGATGGGTGCCGCCGCTGTTTACCTGGCCGTGTCGCTGGCGATTTCCGGTCTGCGGCCGGACCTGGCGCGGGCGTTGCACCAACCGTGGTACATCGCCGAGATCATCGCCCTGCTGCTGATCTTCGTCACCACCACATTCAGCGCCGCCCTGCTGGCATTCCCCGACCTGCACCAGAAGCGCGGATTGGCTTATTCTCCGGCGGCAATTTTCGTGCTGTTTTTGCTTGTGATGCTGTCGGCCTGGCGCGCCGATGACCCGCCTGCTCCGCTGCCCGTGCACAGCTACATGTGCACCTTCAGCATCATACTGGTATCGCTGTTGCCGATGGCCTGGACGCTTTTCGCCATGCGCAAGTTCGCCAGCACGCATTACCAGCTGGCCGGGGCCATCGCGCTGCTTTCCGCGTTCAGTGTCGGTGCGCTGTGGTTGCGGTTGCACGAGGTCAATGATTCCGTCGTGCATGTGATCGAATGGCATTACCTGCCGATGCTGGTCTTTGGCCTGGCCGGCCTGTGGTTGGGGAAACTGCTGCTGAAGTGGTGACGTGCTATGCTTTGCCATGTTAATGGCATAGTGCATTGAGGTAACCATCATGAATCCACAAGCCAATGCGGAAATTTCTCGGCCGCGCAAGGTCGATCGCATGGTCACCGGACGCGCCACCTCGGACGGTGCGGGCGTAAAACTTACGCGTGTGCTCACCCAGGACCTGCAACTCCGGCTCGATCCGTTCCTGATGCTGGATGCATTTCTCAGCGACAACCCGGATGACTATATCGGCGGTTTCCCCGATCATCCGCATCGCGGTTTCGAGACCGTGACCTACATGATCGCCGGGCGCTTGCGCCACCGTGACAACGCTGGACACGAGGGTTTGCTGCAGAACGGCGGCGTGCAGTGGATGACCGCGGGCCGTGGCATCATCCATTCCGAGATGCCGGAACAGGAAGACGGCCTGATGGAAGGCTTCCAGTTGTGGCTCAACCTGCCATCCCGGGACAAGTTATGCGACCCCTGGTACCGCGACATCCCAGGCGAAGAAATTCCCCGGTTCACCACCCCCGAAGGTGTATCGGTGGGCGTCATCGCCGGATCCAGTCACGGCGTCGCGGGCGCGATGCAGCGCGATGCCACGGCCCCGCTCTATCTGGACATCCATTTTGGCGCCAATCAGACTTTCGCCCAATCGTTGCCGGATACGCACAATGCGTTCGTCTATGTCTATCGCGGCAATGTCGGGATCGGCGACGTTTCGCTGGGCGAGAGGAAGATGGCCATCCTGTCTACTGGGCCGGGATCGGATGGCGTGATTCTGCATGCCGATCGTCCCGCGAAAGCGCTGCTGATCGCCGGCATGCCGTTGCGCGAGCCTATCGCCCAATACGGCCCGTTCGTGATGAACACCCAGCAGGAAATCAACCAGGCAGTAAGCGATTACCAGAGCGGACGGTTCTAAGATCAGTGGTCAAACGCCATTGATTCCACCGGCGGTCAGGCCTTCGCTGAACACGCGCGTCCCCGGCAGGCCCAGGTCAAGGAAGAATCGCCTGGCAACTTCGGTCGCGGCTTCCGGGCCGGCGATATAGACCTCGCCTTCGCTCAGTTGCGGGCTGTTTTCGGCCAAGGCGCTCAGCGTGGCACGCAGAGCATCGGCACGCTTGTCGGTAAGCGCCCGCAGATCATAGCCGGTGGCGATGGATGAGAAATGGAAGTTGTCCAGCGCATCCATCCACGAACGGCCCAAGTTGCGCATGTACAGACTGTCCTCGTCCGCGGCGACCCACCACAGATTGATGGCTTCCGCAGTATCCAGCGACATGGCATGTTCGATCAGGCTCTTGATCGGTGCAAAGCCTATATCGAAGGCGATGAAATAAAGCGGGCGCGTGGTCCTTTCCTGCAGGATGAATTCGCCGCGCGGACCTTCGATTTCCACCGTATCGTTCTTCCTGAGCCGGTTGAACAGGTAATCCGCAAACAGGTTACCCGGCATGCGGCGCACATGGAACAGCAGGTTGCGGTCATCGCAGGGACAACTGGCAATCGGCAGGTCCGCAGTCAGGGATTGTCCCAGACACAGTGAAACCCCCTGCCCGGCAAGGAAGCGCAGGCGGCTGGAGCGCGGCGTCTGCAGGTGCAGCAGCACCATGTCAGGCGTCAACAGGTCAATCGATTTGACATTGGCAGTGACCTGCTGAAAAGGTATGTCCTGCACGCTGCCGGCCACCGGCGCCTCGATCTCAACATCAGTAACTGCGGTGCAGGAACACATCAATGCATAGCCCCGGTCTTTTTCCGCTTGCGCGATCACGAAATCGTGGTGCCGCACATTCTTGATCTGGCCCGAAACGACGCGCGCCTTGCACAGGCCGCAGTTGCCGCTGCTGCATCCGTAGCTGAGCGGAATGCCCGCGCGCAACGCCGCTTCAAGCAAGGTATCGTTGCCGTCAACGAAGAAATCATGCCCGCTGGGCCGCAAGGTGACATGCGCCGACATCACGCGCAGAACGTTGTCCCGTACCGCCAGCGGATTGAGATAATCCGGTTGCGTGGCGGCAATAATCTCGGATTTCATCCAGTTGTTCAGTTCAGTCATGATAGCTTTGTCCTCCATCTGGCAACGGCTTTCGATCTCATTCAACCGCTGCTGCAGCCGGTCGAACAGCGTATTGAAATGCACGATTCGGGTCTGTGCGCCGGATAACTCCCTGCTCATTTCGGTGATTCGGGCGGCCAGCACTTCCACATCAGGCATGACGCGCTCGAACACGCGCTTGCCGAAAGCACGCTCCTTGATGCGGGTAATGCGGGCATATTCGCCGTTGTCTTCCAGCTGTGCTTTCGGATACGAGGCGATCAGATCATCCAGATTTACGAACCCGTCGAAGGATGGAAGCCTGCCATCCCGAATTTTTTTCTGCAGCTCATTGCGCGTCACGCCAACCAGGCGCGCAGCTCTTGAAAGGCTTATGGATTGTGTCATGGCATCGTTTCAATCCGGATCCTGGAAAGGTGCGGTCATGACTATAGCAGCGGGAATTGCCATCTTCAACGCGAACAGTTTGTGCTGATTAGGGCCATATTGGCCGCAACCACCGATGCACGATGACATTTTGCAGTGATGGCCCGAGGAAACGTACGTAGACCCTGTAAATGCCATGGGATAAGGCGGCAAGACTTGAATCTCAGCCAAACGGTCGGAATAAGCTGACTATCGTATGGCTTCGGCGTGCCGCGTTGAAGCACAAACTGGTAAAGTACGCCAAATCTGACCGGATCAATTATTGAGGCATGAGAAAGTTCACAAACATATTGGCCTTGCTGGCGGTTACCGCATGGGTAGGCGGCATGTGGGGCGTCGGTTATCTGGCTGTGCCCGTGTTATTCCAGACCCTGCCGGACAAAATGCAGGCGGGTATGCTGGCCGGCAAAATGTTCACTTTGATTGCCTACGTCGGTATCGCCAGCGCGTGTTATTTGCTGCTCTACCAGCTGTCCATTTCCGGCAGGTCTGCGCTTCGGCTCGCGTCCTTCCGTGTAGCCGCAGTCATGCTGCTGCTCACGCTGGTGAGCCAGTTCACCATCCAGCCGAGGATGGAAGACCTGAAGGCACAGGCGTTTCCCGAAGACATCATGCACAGTGCCTACGCAGGGCGTTTCGATACCCTGCACCACGTGGCCAGCGTTCTTTACGTGATACAAAGCCTGCTGGGCATGGTGCTGATTGTCAAAGTCAAGCGCGATACGGCGTAATGCCGAAAATTCATCAGGAAACTTCGGAAAGATTATGCGAGTTGAATTCAGGAAATGCGGGAATCAATATGGACAAATCCGCCAGCCAACCGGAAAGCGGCACAATACTGGGTTGATGGCTTGTGTATCGGGTTTGAAGGAGACGACATGAAATTTGCGACGGTGATTGCAGTCCTGCTGGCATTCCTGGTCCTGGTCGCCTGCGGGAAGTCAAATGACACCAAGGATGCGCCCAAGTTGTTCGAAGAACAGCGCGCCATGCTGGACAAGGCAAAGAATGTGGAAAATACCCTTCAGCAACAGGCGGACGAGCAGAAGAAGGCCCTAGACCAGCAGTTGCAGCAATAAATTATCCCGGATCACGATTCGATATCTCATGAACACAAAGCTGCCTCCCCCTACCTTCAACGAAATCAACGCCCTGTTCACGAACGTTGATACTGAAGTGGTGTGGAAAAAGGCCATGGATATCGTCAAGCGCACCAGCCCCGAATATGATGCCTCCCTGGTTCGCCCGATCTTTGATGACGTGATGCTGCTGTTCCATGGAGAATATCCAGGCTACTCCGCCATCAAGACGATGTATCACGATTTACCGCATACTCTGGATGTGTTCCTGTGTTCCATCAGGTTGATGCATGGCATGCATATGTCCGGCACCCGCTTCGGCGCCGATGAGATTTCACTGGTCTTGATTGCAACCCTGATGCACGATGTCGGTTATGCGCAAAGGATAGGCGTGGAGGATACGGGCACCGGCGCACAGTTCACAAGGTACCATGTCACGCGCGGCATAGAGTTCATGCAGCATTATCTTGCCAATACGAATTGCCCGCCCGCGTACGCATCATCCCTGAAATTCGTCATGCGCAGCACCGATACGGAATTCCCGTTCCAGAACATCTCCTTCCCGGATCAGCGTACCCGCCTGCTCGGCCAGATCGTCGGAACAGCGGACATAGTCGGCCAGATGGCCGACCGCACCTATCTGGAGAAATTGCAGTACCTCTATCTGGAATTCAAGGAAGCAAAGATGGGGGATTATGAAAGTCCCTACGATCTGATGTGCAAGACCAAGAACTTTTACGAGATCATCCGCGAGAAACTGGATACTGCATACGACGGGCTGTATACCAAACTGTCTTTCTTCTTCCTGGATACGATGGGGGTCAGCAATAACTTCTATCTGGAGTCCATCGAGAAGAACGTCGCTTACCTGTCCAAGGTCACCGCGCTTGACGAGGAGCAATACCAGACGATACTCAAGCGCGAAATCACCGAAAAATCCGCCCGTAAGGGGCCGAAATCATCCAATGGCACGTAGCCGGGCTGCATGAATTCCCGGCTGCAGTTGTCCCACTACGAACGCATCGGCGGCGAGAAGAAAGTTCGTGAACTGGTGCGGCGCTTCTACCAGATCATGGAAGAGCTGCCGGCGTCCCGCCGCATCCGCAAACTCCACCCGGCAGACCTGCAAGGCTCCGAAGACAAGTTGTTCAAATTCCTGTCCGGATGGATGGGGGGGCCGCAGTTGTACGTGCAGGAACACGGCGAACCGATGCTGCGAATGCGCCACCTGCCCTTCCCCATCGGCAACACCGAACGCAATCAATGGCTGATGTGCATGAACCAGGCGCTGGCGCAAGTGGTGGAGGACGCCGCACTGCGCGCCGACCTCTCTGCCTCCTTCACCAAGGTGGCAGATCATATGCGCAACCGATCAAGCTAACTTCCTCTCGCCGGCCACTCACCCGCAGGGACAGGGTGGTATTGCTCAGTTCCCGCCCATTTCCAGCATCAACTGATTCACCCGCTTGACGAATCCGGCCGGGTCGTCGAGCTGTCCGCCCTCGGCCAGCAGGGCCTGGTCGAACAGCACGGCCGCCCAGTCGTCGAAGTGCTGGTCCTCGGCTTTCAGGCGCAACACCACCGGGTGGCCAGGGTTGATCTCGAGGATCGGTTGCGAGTCCGGCGCTTTCTGTCCGGCGGATTTCAACAGGCGCGCCAGGTTGCCGCCGATGTCGTGCTCATCCGCCACCAGGCAGGCCGGAGAATCGGTCAGCCGGTGCGTAACCCGTACCTCTTTCACACGGCCGGCAAGGCTGTCCTTGATCCTGCCCGTCAAGTCCTTCAGTTCGTCCGCCTGTTTTTCCTGTTCCTGTTTTTCCGCCTCGTCTTCCAGCTTGCCCAGGTCAAGGCCGCCCTTGGCCACGGATACCAGTTGCTTGCCGTCGAACTCGGTCAGATTGCTGACCAGCCATTCATCCACGCGGTCCGATAGCAGCAATACTTCGATGCCTTTCTTGCGGAACACTTCGAGGTGCGGGCTGTTTTTGGCCGCGTTGAAGGTCTCGGCGGTGACATAGTAGATCTTCTCCTGGCCTTCCTTCATGCGCCCAATGTAGTCCTTCAGCGACACGGTCTCGTCTGTATTGTCGGCCTGCGTCGTGGCGAAGCGCAGCAAGCCGGCGATCTTTTCCTTGTTGGCGAAATCCTCGCCCACGCCTTCCTTCAGTACCTTGCCGAATTCGCCCCAGAATTTGCCATACTTTTCCGGGTCACTCTCGGCCAGGTCGGCCAGCATCCCCAGGACCTTGCTGGTGCAGCCTTTGCGGATGGCCTCGATGTCCTTCGATTCCTGCAAAATCTCGCGCGATATGTTGAGCGGCAGATCCGATGAATCCACCACCCCGCGCACAAAACGCAGATACAACGGCATCAGTTGTTCCGCATCGTCCATGATGAACACGCGCCGCACATAGAGCTTGATGCCGTGGCGCGCGTCGCGGTCCCACAAATCGAACGGCGCGCGCGACGGAATGTACAGCAGCTGCGTATATTCCTGCCGCCCCTCGACGTGCGCATGCGTCCATGCCAGCGGATCGTCAAAGTCATGGCCGACATGCTTGTAGAATTCCTTGTACTGTTCATCGGTGATCTCGTTCTTGCTGCGCGCCCACAGCGCTGACGCCTGGTTGACGGTTTCCTCCTCGTCCAGAATTTCGTACTTGTCGTCCTTCCATTCTTCCTTCTTCATCAGGATAGGCTGAACGATATGGTTGGAATACTTGCGGATGATATTGCGCAAACGGTGGCCTTCCAGCAGATCCTCCTGGCCATCGCGCAGGTGCAGGGTGATCTCGGTGCCGCGCCCCGTCTTGCCCATCATCTCGATGGAAAATTCGCCGCCGCCGTCGGACTCCCAGCGCACGCCCTGGTCGGCGTTTTCGCCGGCGCGCCGCGTGCACACTGTCACCTTGTCGGCCACGATAAATGAAGAATAGAAACCCACACCGAACTGCCCGATCAGGTTCGCGTCTTTCTGCTGATCGCCGGACAATTGGGTGAAGAATTCGCGCGTGCCGGACTTGGCAATCGTGCCGAGATTGGTGATCACCTCGTCGCGGTTCATGCCGATGCCGTTGTCAGCAATGGTCAGGGTGCGTGCATCCTTGTCGAAGCTGACATGGATGCTGAGCTCGGAATCGTTCTCGAACAGCGATGCATTGTGCAGTGCCTCGAAACGCAGTTTGTCGCAGGCGTCGGAGGCGTTGGAAATCAATTCGCGCAGGAAAATCTCGCGGTTGGAATACAGCGAGTGGATCATCAATTGCAGCAGCTGCTTGACCTCGGTCTGGAAGCCCAGCGTTTCACGGTTGTTGGTTGCGGTTTCGGTCATTGGTGTTCTCCGTAGGTTACAGACTGGATGTTGGGGCAAATGGGGGCGCGATTGTAGATTTCAAGGGGCAAGCGACAGGGATTTTTCCAGCACCGCGAAGCGCAGGCCCGCTATCCTGGGCAGACCGAATCTCGGGTCATCGGCCGGGAACGGAATGGTCTCGCCGGTGCGCCGGTAGCCGTGACGCTGGTACCAGGCGATCAGCTCATGGCGCAGCGTGATCACCTGCATCCGCACGCGGGCCGCGTGCCACTCGGTTCGAGCCAGCGCCTCCGCCGCTGCCATGAAGCGGCTGCCCAGGCCCCGACCCTGCAAACCCGGCCTGATGACCAGCATGCCCAGGTAAGCCGTCACCGCATCCATGTGCTGCACATGCACCGAGCCGATGAGCTCGCCGCTGCGGAGGCACAACAGGATTACCGAGCCATCCGTCGCGATCAGGTGCGATATTTCTTCCGCATCGGTACGCTGCCCGTCCAGCAGGTCTGCCTCTGTCGTCCAGCCGGCGCGGCTTGACTCTCCGCGATACGCCGAATTGACCAGTGCCGCGACAGCGTCAACATCAGGTGCCGTGGCGCGCCGAAAAGTCAGCTCGTCGCCGCCAGCACCTTGCCACCCCGCTGCAGGATCAGGACTCATGTGGCCTCAACGAACTCCAGCGCATTGCCATCCGGGTCGCGGCAGAACAGCGCGCGGCGGCCAGATTTGCTCAGGGTAAGGGCAATACCCGCCGCTTGCAGGCGCTGGGTCAGGTCCTGCAGATCACTGACCGCCAGCGCCACGTGGCGGTCGCGTCCGCCGTGCAGCGCGTGTTGTGGACGCTGTAAACCCGCTTCCGCATCCGGCAATTGCATCAGGTGGATCTGCTGGTTGGCGCCGATCTGGTACCAGACGCCCGGAAAACCGAGGTCGGGACGCGCCGGACTGGGGGACAAGCCAAGCGATTTCTCGTAGAAAATCCGGGATCGCGCCAGGTCGGCGGACAGGAAAGTGACATGCAATATCGCGGCGATCTTCATGCTGCATCAGTGACTCGAGACATGCTCACACTATAAGAGTGCGGGCAGATGAAGGCAAATGCGCAATTGGAATAGAATGATGACAAAGGATAGAAAAACTCGTGTAATTGCAATAGCGGCGGTTTTTCTCTGTGAACTCTGTGTTCTCTGTGGCCGCTCTTTAACAAGTACTTTGGAGCAATGATGGACTACCGGCAATTGGGCGACAGTGATCTGCGCGTGTCTGCGCTGGCCCTCGGCACAATGACCTTCGGCGAGCAGAACAGCGAAGCGGATGCGCACGTCCAGCTGGATTACGCCGTGTCGCGCGGGGTCAACTTCATCGATACCGCCGAGATGTATCCGGTACCGCCGCGCGCCGGCACCGTGCACCGCACTGAGAGCCATATCGGCAGCTGGCTGAAGCACCAACCGCGCGACAAGCTGATCGTCGCCACCAAGATCACCGGACCCTCTCGCGGCTTTGACTGGATACGCAATGGCCCCCACATCAATCGCGAGCACCTCGCCGCGGCCATCGACGGCAGCCTGCGCCGCCTGCAGACCGACTACGTGGATCTGTACCAGATCCACTGGCCTGACCGCTACGTGCCGATGTTCGGCGCGACCGGGTATGACGCGGCAAAGGAACACGGCAGCACCCCGATTGCCGAACAGTTGCAGGCGCTGGCGGAACTGGTCAGCGCCGGAAAAATACGCCACATCGGCGTCAGCAACGAAACTCCCTGGGGCATCTGCGAATTTCTGCGCTGCGCCGAACAACTGAAACTGCCAAAGATCATCACCATCCAGAACGCCTACCACCTGATGAACCGCACCTTCGAAAACGGCCTGGCCGAGGTCTGCCGCCATGCCAATATCGATCTGCTCGCCTACAGCCCGCTCGCCTTTGGCTGGCTTACCGGCAAGTATCTCGCCGATCCCAACATTAAGGGACGCATCACCCTGTTCCCCGGGTTCGGCCAACGCTACAACAAGCCCAACGTGCCCGCCGCAGCGAAAGCTTACCGGCGCATCGCACAGCAAGCAGGCATGAGTCTTGGCACCATGGCACTTGCCTTTGCGCGCAGCAGATGGTTCACCGGCAGCGTGATTCTGGGTGCGACCAGCGTCCAGCAATTGCAGGAAAACCTGGACAGTGCAGAGGTCATGCTACCGGCGGAAGTACGGGCAAAGATCGAGGAGGTGCACAGACTGTATCCAGATCCAGCACCGTGATGCGGCATTCCGGATCAGACGCACCGAACAAGGGTACACGCCGTCGAACAAAAAAAATCGGGGCAGTTGCCTGCCCCGACAAGACTAGGTATTGCACCTAGGGGGAGAGAAGTTCGACACACGCTGCAGGGCGCCAGTCAGATCAAAATTCAAACGTCAGATTGCTGTGATGCCAACAAGTTCAGTTGCAATTTAACGAATTTCCGGACGTAAAGCCATGGCAGCTCATCTGATTCGCGCCGTCGGAATCAAAGGCTCGGAATCTGGATGAACGGTTTGGGCCAGGGATTGAACGGTTGCCGATTTGACCGGTGGAAACTCAATCTCGCAATCGGCTTGCGCAGTTCGCTTTCGCCAGACCCAATTACCGTCACTTTCGGCGCAATCCGGAATGAGGTTAGAGCTTGACCGGATTGACTTTGCTCGCGGCCAGCCTGGCGCGTTCCCTTGCCTCATCGGTATCTTTTCCGTTCGCCAATGCCACCCCCATGCGACGTTTCTTGAAGGATTCCGGCTTGCCGAACAGACGCAGGTCGCTGTGCGGTACGCGCAGCGCCTCCTCCACGCCGGCAAAGGCTATGCCCTTCTCTTCCAGTTGGCCGTAGATCACGGCGGATGCGCCCGGCTCACGCATCGAGGTATCGACGGGCAGGCCGAGGATAGCGCGGGCGTGCAGTTCGAATTCGCTCTGGCGCTGGCTGCACATCGTGACCATGCCGGTGTCGTGCGGGCGTGGGCTCACTTCGCTGAACCACACCTGATCGCCTTTGACGAACAGTTCCACTCCGAAGATGCCGAGTCCGCCAAGATCGTCGGTGACTATTTTTGCAATGTCACGCGCGCGATGCAGGGCTAACGAAGACATGGCCTGCGGTTGCCAGCTCTCGACGTAGTCCCCGTGCACCTGAACGTGGCCGACGGGTTCGCAGAACTGTGTCTCGATCTCGCCGTTCGCGCCAATCGCGCGCACCGTGAGCTGCGTGATCTCATAATCGAACTGGATCACGCCCTCGACGATGACCCGCCCCTGATTCACGCGCGAACCGCTGGCGGCGTAGTTCCAGGCGTTTTCGACCTGGTCCGGGCGGTCTACCCTGGTTTGCCCCTTGCCGGAAGACGACATCACCGGCTTGACGACGCAGGGGTAGCCAATGTGTCCTTCTATCGCCGCACGCAGCTGTTCCAGGCTGTCGGCGAATTTGTACGGTGAAGTGGGCAGCCACAGCGTCTCGGCGGCCAGGCGGCGGATGCCCTCGCGGTTCATCGTGAGCTGGGCGGCGCGGGCAGTGGGAATCACACGCGCCAGGCCGGCCCGTTCGATTTCCAGCAGCATGGCGGTGGCGATGGCTTCAATTTCCGGCACGATCAGGTGCGGGCGTTCCTCTTCGACCAGTGCACGCAATGCCGCGCCGTCGGCCATGTTGATGACATGCGCACGATGCGCCACCTGGTGCCCGGGCGCATTGGCGTAACGATCCACCGCGATCGTTTCTACACCCAGGCGCTGCAGCGCGATCAGGACTTCCTTGCCCAGTTCGCCGCTGCCCAGCAGCATGACCCTGGTTGCGGACGGGCTTAGCGGTGTGCCGATGACAAGATCGCTGCTCATGGTGCCTGTTTTCCTCGTTCAGATAGCTCGGATTGCTGATACAGCTTGCCGGAGAACAGGCTGGCCGTCACGATCAGTACCGCGCCGGCGAATTCCCGCGCGCCCATTGCCTCGCCTGCAAGAAAGTACGACGCCACGGCGGCGACCACCAGTTCGAACATGAACAGAACGATGGCCTGGTTGGCCGGCGTCAGGGTCAGACCATATTGCACGGCGAAACTGGTGGAACATAATACCAGCGCGACGACCACGATCAGCCACCACGCAGCCGGCGAGATGAGTCTGGCTTGCTCGGCAATATCGCCGCCATACAGCAGCGGGATCGCAGTCAGCAACGAGGTACCGAACCACACGGTTGCGGACTTGAAGCTGATGCTCAGGTGCTGCACGCGGCGCACCAGCACATTGGTAATGGCGAAGCACAACCCTGCCGACATCCCGATCCATTCTGCCGAATTTTGCGGCAACGGCAATCCCTGTTCAGGTTGCCACAACATGACGAATGCGCCGCCCAGCGACGATGCGATGATGGCATATCCATTTCGATTCAGACGTTCGCCAAGCAGGATGCGGGATAACAGCACGGTCCATAGCGGCGCAAGGTAGAACAGCAGCAGTACGCGCATCACCTCTCCGCCCAGCATCGCAAGAACATAGCCGAGGTTGGTCCACCCGGCACTCAGGGTCAGTGCCACCCCCCACCAGCCGGCCGCCCGCAATTCGCGCCACAGCGGCCCCGACAGAAACAGGCCGAACACCAACGCGATGGAATAGGTCAGGAAGGTCGCCAGCTGGCCGGAAACCCCTTGCTGCGCCAGCGCGCGATAGGGATACCATAGCAACCCCCACACCGTTGCCGCATTCAGCAATGTCGCTACTGCCACCACTTTTTGTCTTGATGCCACTCGCCGCGCCCTTATAATCCGGTTCATCCTGACAAGCACAATGTTGTCATTTCCGAGAACGCGGGAATCCAGTCAGATCGAATCGTGGATTCCGGGTCACCCCGGCATGACGGATAGAATAATGAATCCTGACCTGAATCGCCTGCAGCCCTATCCGTTCCAGAAACTCGCCAAGCTGTTCCGTGAAGTGACACCGAACGCATCGCTGTCTCCGATCAGCCTGTCCATCGGCGAGCCCAAACACGCCACGCCGCAGTTCATCAAGGATGCGTTGATCGGCGGCCTGGGCGGGCTGGCGAATTATCCCACAACCGCCGGCAGCGACGCGCTGCGCGGCGCGATCTCGGACTGGCTGGCGCGGCGTTACGGCATCCCCGCGCCGAATGCAAAGACCCAGGTGTTGCCGGTGAACGGCAGTCGCGAGGCCCTGTTCGCCTTTGCCCAGGCGGTGGTCGACCGCAGCCGTCCTGGCCCGGTGGTAGTCTGTCCCAATCCGTTTTACCAGATCTACGAGGGGGCGGCCCTGCTCGGCGGTGCCTCGCCGCACTTCCTCAATACCCTGCCGCAAGACGACTACGCGCCGAACCTTCACCAAGTGCCTGACGCAATCTGGCAGCGCACCCAGCTCGTTTACGTTTGTTCTCCGGGCAATCCCAGCGGGCATGTGATGCCGCTGGCGGAATGGCAAGCGCTTTTCGAAATGGCAGACAGCCATGGTTTCGTCATCGCCTCGGACGAATGCTATTCGGAAATCTACTTCGACCATCCGCCGCTTGGCGCGCTGCAGGCCGCGCGCCAACTCGGTCGCACCGAGTACCGCAATCTGGTGGTGTTTTCCAGCCTGTCCAAGCGCTCCAATGTGCCAGGCATGCGCTCCGGTTTCGTCGCCGGCGACGCCAATTTACTGGAGAAATTCACCCTGTACCGCACCTACCATGGCTGCGCAATGAACCCGGCGGTGCAGGCGGCAAGCATCGCCGCATGGAGCGATGAAGAGCACGTTGCCGAGAACCGCCGCCTGTACGCCGAGAAATTTGCCCGCGTCATCAAGATCCTGCAACCGGTTCTGCCGGTATCCAGGCCGGATGCCGGCTTCTATCTGTGGCTGCGCGTGCCGCAATCAGACACCGATTTCGCCCAACAACTGTATCGCGACTATAATGTGACCGTGCTGCCCGGCAGTTTTCTGGCGCGTGACGCCCAAGGCATGAACCCGGGCAACAACTTCGTGCGCATTGCGCTGGTGGCGGATGTTGGTGAGACGGTGGAGGCGGCTCGGAGGATTGCTGAATTCAGTCGTTAGACCTTGGTCGCTAGTCGTTAGTTAAACCAAAACCCGCGCAGCGGACAAGGCCAACTGGCGACCAATGACTAACGACTACAACATAACGACTCATAGGAAGCCCTGATGCAAGAACTGCAACAAACCATCGAATCCGCCTTCGAGCACCGCGCAAATATTACGCCGCGCACCGTCGACGCCAAGCTGAAGGAAGCCGTCGCCACAGTGATCGACCTGCTCGACCAGGGCAAGCTGCGCGTCGCCGAACCTCGGGGCGTTGGCCAGTGGGTGACCCATCAGTGGCTGAAGAAGGCTGTGCTGCTGTCGTTTCGCATGGAGGACAACTTTTTCATCAAGGGCGGCTTCACCAATTACTACGACAAGGTGCCGTCGAAGTTTTCCGATTACAATTCCAAGGAATTTCGCGATGGCGGATTCCGCGTGGTGCCGCCTGCCGCGGCGCGCAGGGGTTCATTCATCGCCAGGAATGTGGTGTTGATGCCATCCTATGTCAATATCGGCGGCTATGTGGATGAAGGCACCATGGTGGATACCTGGTCCACGGTCGGCTCCTGCGCACAGATCGGCAAGAACGTGCACCTTTCCGGCGGCGTCGGCATCGGCGGCGTGCTCGAACCGGTGCAGGCCAATCCCACCATCATCGAGGATAACTGCTTCATCGGCGCGCGCTCGGAGATTGTCGAAGGCGTCATCGTCGAGGAAGGCTCGGTGATCTCGATGGGCGTTTACATCGGCCAGAGCACCAGGATCTATGACCGCGAAACCGGCGAAGTGCATTATGGTCGGGTTCCGGCCGGCTCGGTGGTGGTCAGCGGCAACCTGCCTTCCAGCGATGGCAGCTACAGCCTGTACTGTGCAGTAATAGTGAAAAAAGTGGATGCCAAGACCCTGTCAAAGGTCGGGATCAATGAATTGTTGAGAGGTATATGAGTCGTTAGTCGTCAGTAGCTGGTCGTTGGTTTGTGGGGTCCGCCGCGCGGGCATTGATTTAACTGGCGGCTAACATCTAACGACTAACAACTGTTTCCAGGAGATAGCATGATCATTTCGCCCCTGCTGCAACTCGCGGCTGAAAAACAGGCTTCGGACCTGTTCTTTTCCGTCGGCGCACCAATCAACATCAAGATCGAAGGTGTGTCGATGCCGGTCAATGCGCAAAACATGGATGCCGAAACCGTCAGGCGCATTGCCTATGAACTGATGACGCCTGAGCAGATTGCTGAGTTCGATCAGGAACTGGAAATGAATTTTTCATTCCAGTTGGAGAATATCGGCAATTTCCGCGTCAACATTTTCCGTCAGCGAAACGAAATTGCCCTGGTCATTCGTTACATTCGGAAACATATCCAGACGGTGCAGGAACTACAATTGCCGCCGGTGCTGGACGAACTGATCATGCAGAAGCGCGGACTGGTACTGGTGGTCGGCGCGTCCGGTTCGGGGAAATCCACGTCACTGGCCTCCATGATCCAGCATCGCAACCTCACTCACAGCGGCCATATCCTGACCATAGAGGATCCGATCGAATATATTTTCGAACATGGAAAATCGATCGTTAACCAGCGCGAGGTAGGCAACGATACCCTGACGTACGAAAACGGGCTGGTCAGTGCCATGCGTGAGGCGCCGGACGTGCTGATGGTCGGCGAGATTCGCGACCGGGTAACCTTGATGCATGCGCTGATCTTCGCCCAGACCGGCCATCTCTGCCTGTCCACGCTGCACGCCAACAACAGCTATCACGCGCTCAATCGAATCGTCAATTTCTTTCCCTATGACTCGCGGCAGGCAGTGCTTTCCGACCTGTCCATGTGTTTGCGCGCCGTAATCTCGCAGCGCCTGCTGCGCAGCACCGAAGGCAAGCTGGTGCCGGCAGTGGAAGTGCTGCTCAACTCCTCGCTGATCTCGGACCTGATCAGGAACGACGAGATTGACAAGATTCACGAGGCGATCGACAAGAGTGTGTCACCCGGTTCGCAGACGTTCGAGCGGGCGCTGTACAAGATGTTCAAGAGCGGCACCATCACGCGGGAGGAAGCGATGCTCAACGCCGACTCCGCCAGCAACCTGTCGTCGCTGATCGACTTCTCGCAAACCACGAAGTTGAGGGCATACGACCCGAACGACCTGCCGCCTGCCGCCAAGGCTGCGCTCCCTTCCGCGGATTTTGGCAACATCTTGCTCGACGTGGACGGGCCCAAAGCACCTTCATGAAGGTTGCCGACAGATGAATCTATACGGAATCCCGACCTGCACCACGGTCAGGAAAGCCCGCGCATTCCTTGACGCGCACGATGTCCCGTATGAATTCCACGACTTCAAGAAACACGGGATCACTGAAGACATGCTGTCCGGCTGGCTGAAACAGGTCGGCTGGAAGAACTTGCTCAAGAAGACCGGCCCCACCTGGGGTCAATTGCCGGATGCCGTGAAGTCATCGATCAAGGATGATAGCTCCGCGTTGAGGTTGATGCTGGAGAAGCCCAATGTCATCAAGCGGCCTGTTCTGGAACAGGGCGGCAAGGTGCTGGCGACCGGCTTCGACGAAGCGGCGTACCAGAAAATTTTCAATTCCTGAATCCAACATGACCTCCACCCTGGAACTCGCGCAACAGCTCATTTCCCGTAAGTCCCTCACGCCGATGGATGACCGCTGCCTGGAAATCATCGGCGCGCGTTTGGCGAGGCTCGATTTCGACCTCGAAAAGATGCGCCACAGTGAAGTGGACAATCTTTGGGCGCGGCGCGGCCAGACATCGCCCGTGGTATGTTTCGCCGGACACACCGACGTCGTTCCAACCGGTCCGGTGAACCTGTGGGACAGCGACCCCTTCGTCCCCACGATTCGCGACGGCATGCTGTACGGGCGCGGAGCTTCCGACATGAAGGGTTCGCTGGCCGCCTTCGTGACTGCCATCGAAAGGTTTGTCGGCGAATTTCCTGATCATCGAGGCTCGATTGCCCTGCTGCTGACCTCGGACGAAGAAGGTGTGGCGGTGGACGGCACGGTGCGCGTGGTCGAAGCCTTGCGGGCGCGCGGCGAAACCCTGGATTACTGCATCGTCGGTGAGCCGACTTCGGACAGCAGGACCGGCGACACAATCAAGAACGGGCGGCGCGGCTCGCTCTCCGGCACCCTGCTCGTCAAGGGCGTGCAGGGCCACATCGCCTACCCGCACCTGGTAGAGAACCCGATCCACCTGGCCGCCCCCGCCATTGCTGAGCTGGCGGCAACGGTATGGGACAACGGCAACGAATATTTTCCGCCGACTTCCTGGCAGATTTCCAATATCCACGGCGGCACCGGCGCGACCAACGTGGTGCCGGGCATGGTGGAAATCCTGTTCAATTTCCGTTTTTCCACCGCCAGCACGGTGGACGGGTTGAAAGCGCGCTTGCAACAGGTCCTGGACCACCACGGGTTGCACTATGAGTTGAAGTGGGAATACTCAGGCAAGCCCTACCTCACCGCACGCGGCGACCTGGTGGACGCGGTCAGCGCTGCCATCAGGCAGGCGAGCGGCATCGACACCAAACTTTCCACCAGCGGCGGAACATCCGATGGGCGCTTCATCGCCGACATCTGCCCGCAAGTGATAGAACTCGGGCCGCTCAACGCCACTATCCACAAGATCAACGAATGCGTGGCGGTCACGGACCTGGATAAATTGTCGGAGATCTACTATCTTGTCCTGGTTCGGCTACTGGCCAAGTAATGTCTATCATCCATGGCCGGTCGCTGCCAGCGCCAATTTCTTGCTGCTCCATTTTGCCGGCACGCCAATCGCAACAATTTGCGCCGGCCAGCGAAATCGCGTAGCGATGACGGTACAATTCATCGGCAGCAGCCCGGGATACCAAGCGACCCGGACGCAGGCATGCTGCCCCGGCGGAAGTGACGGATGTGAAGGGGACGGGGGTGGACGCGCAGGCGATGATGGTGAAGACGGCGGAGGCGATCAAGTAAATGGATATCAATTATTTTTCAGAAGCCAGCACCACGCTTAGGACCGTGCGCGATTGCCTGAGGTTCGCCGTCAGCCGTTTCAACGAGGGAAAGTTGTTCTTTGGCCATGGCAGCGCATCGTCGTATGATGAAGCCACCTACCTGATCCTGCATA
The DNA here is from genome assembly GCA_963782385.1 of uncultured beta proteobacterium. GTDB lineage: Bacteria > Pseudomonadota > Gammaproteobacteria > Burkholderiales > Gallionellaceae > CAVXFS01. The sequence goes on along the minus strand of CAWAJO010000002.1, from coordinate 59,999 downwards.
CCCTGCACCTGCCGCTGGATGCGCTGGAACCGTTCCTCGACGCCACGCTCACGCAGACCGAACGTTATGAAGTGTTGAATGTCCTGGAGAAACGCGTCGAACAACGCATTCCCGCCGCCTACCTGACGCATGAAGCCTGGCTCGGGGATTTCCGGTTCTATGTGGATGAGCGCGTCATCGTGCCGCGATCCTTCATTGCCGAACTGTTGCGCGAACAACTTTCGCCATGGATCGCTGATGCCGAATCAGTGGGTCGCGTGCTGGATTTGTGCACCGGCAGCGGCTGCCTCGCGATCCTTGCCGCGCTTGCCTTCCCCAATGCGGAGGTGGATGCGGCCGACATTTCGGAGGACGCACTGGAAGTTGCGCGCCGCAACATCGATGACTATGGATTGCCGGATCGCGTGCATCTTGTCGAGTCGGACCTGTTCACCAATCTGGGCGGTAAAAGATACGACCTTATCCTCAGCAACCCGCCTTATGTAGATGCCGAATCGTATGACGCCCTGCCGGCGGAATACCGGCGTGAGCCCAAACTGGCTCTGGGTGGCGGCATCGATGGCCTGGATGCAACGCGCGAAATTCTCAAACGTGCCGCCGCGCACCTCAACCCCGGCGGTTTGCTGTTGGTCGAGATCGGCCATAATCGCGATGTGCTTGAAGACACCTTCCCGGATCTGCCGTTCAGTTGGCTGGGGGTGGCGGCGGGCGATGAGTTCGTGTTCCTGCTGCGGCGTGAAGAATTGATCTGACGGGCCAATGACAAGACTGATACTGCCAGTTGCGCTTGCAGCCACGGCAAAGTTCCAGGTCCGGGGCCACTCCAAACAATGAACAACCTAAAGAGCATTTATAGGTATATGTCTCAAGGTATTGTCTATATTGATATTTCATTTATATCATCGTCCCCGTTTTCAGACGGATGAGGGCATGTCCCCATGACCGTCGAACATTACGAAAATTTCCCGGTCGCCTCCATTCTGTTGCCCAGGCGCTTGCGGCAGCCGGTGGAAATCATCTACCGTTTCGCGCGCCAGGCCGACGACTTTGCCGACGAGGGTGACATTCCGGACACCGAACGTCTGGCACTGCTCGATGGATTTCGCGCCGAACTTGCGCGCATCGGCAATCACCAATCGCCGACGACACCGCTGTTCCGGGAACTGTCCGGCATCGTCGCCGAACATCGACTTCCGCTGCAATTGTTCCACGATCTGCTTGACGCGTTCTCGCAGGACGTGTTGAAAAAGCGCTATGCGAATTTCGGCGAGTTGTTGGACTACTGCCGCCGCTCGGCCAATCCGGTGGGCCGATTGCTGCTGCATCTGTATCAGGAAGCGACACCGACCAACCTGACCTGTGCCGACGATATCTGCAGCGCGCTGCAACTGATCAACTTCTGGCAGGACGTGAAGAAGGATTACGCCATCGGGCGCATCTACCTGCCGCAGGACGAGATGGCGCAGTTCAATGTCACCGAACAGCATATCTCCGAAGGCCGGACGAGTGCCGAATGGCGCGACCTGATGCGCTTTCAGGCAGATCGTGCAGGCGAGATGATGCGCCGTGGCGCACCGCTCGGCAGCACTCTTGGCGGACGCACCGGGCTGGAGATGCGCATGATCGTCGCCGGCGGCCACCGTATCATCGACAAGCTGCGCGGGGTGAATTTCGACGTGTTCGAGCGCCGCCCGGTGTTGCAGCTGCACGACTGGGTTATCATGCTGACGAAAAGTGCGCCGTTCAAATTTTGATTCTCAAAGTGAGCCTTTGCATCTTCGAGAAATCGCAGCAAGCAAGCCCGAGAGCAAGGAGCCGCGCATAACCGGCGACTTGCCCGCTTGCGGGCTTAGTCGAATGGCTAGGAGTTCCATCAGTGAAAGACGACACATGCCATGATGGGTAGGCGAGGATTGAACGGGCACGCGACGCAGCAATCGGGCTGCGCAGCAGATTTATCGAGATGCAGGAAATGACTCCGGACCAATATTGCAAAGAAAAGGCCGCCGCCAGCGGTTCCAGCTTCTATTACAGCTTCATGTTCCTGCCGCCGGACAAGCGCCGCGCCATCACCGCACTCTATGCCTTTTGCCGCGAGGTGGATGATGTGGTGGACGAATGCTCGGACGAGAACGTGGCGCGCACCACGCTGGCCTGGTGGCGCGGGCAAGTCGCTGAAATCTACGGCGGCCAGCCGCAGCATCCGGTATGCCGGGCACTGGCGCCGCTGGTGAAACAGTTCAACTTGCCGCAGGAACATCTGCTCGAAATCCTGGATGGCATGGAAATGGACCTTAACCGCCACAGTTATGACGATTTCAAATCGCTGCAATTATATTGCTACCGCGTCGCTTCGGTAGCCGGCCTGATGGCAGCGGAAGTCTTTGGCTATACAGACCGCAGGACGCTGAAATACGCGCACGATCTCGGCATTGCCTTCCAGCTCACCAACATCATCCGCGACGTGGGCGAGGATGCGCGGCGCGGGCGCATCTACCTGCCGCTGGACGAACTTCAACAGTACGACGTGAGCCCCGGCGACGTCCTCAATGCGCGCGAAAGCGAAAGTTTCCACCGGCTGATGCAGTTCCAGATCGAACGCGCACAACGCTTCTACCGGCAGGCGCTTGAGCAACTGCCCGAGACCGACCGCAAGGCACAGCGCACCGGCCTGATCATGACGTCGATCTATCGCACCACGCTGGACGAGATCCAGCGCAGCGGCTGCCATGTCCTGCGCGAGCGCGTTTCGCTGACGCCATTGCGCAAGCTGTGGCTGGCCTACAAGACGTGGCTGAGATATTGATGGAAATGTTCCTCCGCCTGCGGGGGACGTTGGGGATGTCGGAAACACCCGGCCTTTTTCCTCAGCTGGAAATAATGAAACCGGATAATCCATTAGCCTTGAATCCGTTCGCCCTGAGCCTGACGAAAGACCATTCACGGTTTGACAGGGCTCTCCTGAGTTCATCGAAGGGCTCACCACGATTGGCCTTTTGCGTCGATCTTCGCTGACAGATATTGCCGGATGAGCAACCATCAAAATATTAGCGCCGCCATCATTGGCGGCGGTTACGCAGGCATGGCTGCCGCCGTCACGCTTGCCGCACACGGCATCCCGGTTACCGTGTTCGAAGCTGCCAAACAGCTGGGCGGACGCGCGCGCAGCGTCCGGCACAACGCGACCCTGCTCGACAACGGCCAGCACATACTGCTTGGTTGCTACCGCGAGACCCTGCGCCTGATCGAACTGGTCGGCGGCAACGTCGAACACGATTTTCTGCGCGGGCCGCTGCAACTGACGCTTCACAACCGTTTTGAACTGAAGGCAGCCAGACTTCCGGCTCCGCTGCATCTGCTGGTTGGACTGTTAAACGCGAAGGGTTTATCTATATCCGAGCGTTTTTCTGCGGCAAGCTTCCTGCTTGCCATGCGCAGGATAAACTTTTCCCTGTCCGCCAAGCGGCGGCGCGGGAACGGCTTGACCGTTATCGAACTGTTGCAGGCATATAGCCAGGATGAAAACCTGCAACATCTGCTGTGGGAACCGATCTGCATCGCAGCCCTGAACACGCCGGCGCACAAGGCATCGGCGCAAGTGCTGCTGAATGTGCTGCGCGACAGCCTGAACGGTGTGCGCAGCGACAGCGACATCTTGCTGCCACGCATGGATCTTTCCGCGCTGTTTCCGGAACGTGCGGCGGAGTATGTGCAGGCGCGCGGCGGCAGGGTTTTCATTTCATCCGGCGTGGAATCCATCCGCCCGCACGGCGATGAAATCGAATTGTCCAGCGCAAACGGGGCGCAGCGCTACACTCATGTCATCTGCGCCGCATCCCCTGCCGCAGCATCGCGCCTGTTCCGCGCCGTGCCGCAGCTCGTGCATACCGCAAACCAGATCGCGGCCATTCCGCTGCAGCCGATCTACACCCTCTACCTGCAATATTCCGACCAGGTTGTCCTGCCGCAGCCGATGCTGGGATTCCATCACTGTGTCACACAATGGCTGTTCGACCGGGGACGGATCGCCGGGCAGCACGGCCTGCTGGCTGCCGTCATCAGCGCGGAGGGACTGCACCAGGAATTGGAACAGGAACAGCTGGTGCAGAAAGTGGTGCAGGAATTGCACGACCAGATCGGCCTGAGCGAGACGCCGCACTGGACCAAGGTCATCGCCGAAAAGCGTGCCACCTTCAGTTGCGAACCCAACCTGCCCCGCCCTCCGCAACTGACTCCGCTGCGTGGATTGTTGCTGGTGGGCGATTACACGGCGGGGGAATATCCCTCCACGCTGGAAGGAGCCGTGCTGAGCGGAGTCAGCTGCGTGAAAAATATCTTGCCGGCCCGACCCGCGAACGGGACGGACAATTATTAAGCCTTGCATAATTGAGGTCAGCGCCGTATGGATACGAATGAAATCAGAAAATCAAGAGACGCGCTGCGTCGTTGCGGCATTCGCCGCAATGGGAGAGTGTGTGAATCATGCAGCGCTCATTGGTGACGCTGCCTCCTGGCCTCGTACAGACACACCCCCGCGCTGACCGACACGTTCAGACTTTCCACGCTGCCGAACATCGGGATGCGCACCAACTGGTCGCAGGTGTCGCGGGTCAGCCGCCGCAGGCCCTCGCCTTCCGCGCCCAGCACCCAGGCCAGCGCGCTGCTGTGTTTGAAACCGTGCAAATCGGTTTGCGCCTCGCTGTCCGCGCCCACTACCCAGATGTCGCGCTCCTTCAGTACGCGCAGCGTGCGTGCGAGGTTGGTGACCGTAATGTAAGGCACGGTTTCGGCCGCGCCACAGGCGACTTTCTCGACGGTGGCATTGAGGCCGGCAGCGCGATCCTTCGGCGCAATTACCGCATGCACGCCAAACGCATCGGCGCTGCGCAGGCAGGCTCCGAGGTTGTGCGGATCCTGCACACCGTCGAGCACCAGCAGCAGCGCAGGTTCGGTCAGTGTATCCAGCACGTCGTCCAGGTGTTGCACGCGCATCGCGGCGTCGACGCGCGCCGCGACGCCCTGATGGCGTGCATTGCCGGCCATGCCATCGAGACGTTTCGCGTCCACCTGGATAATGCGCACGCCTTGGCTTTGCGCCAGCCTGAGCAGGTCGCGCACGCGCGGGTCGCGCCGCTGCGCATCCACGTACAGCTCCTGCACGCTGTCGGCACGCTGCCGGATACGTGCAGTGACCGCATGAAAACCGTGAATGATCCGGGTTTCAGCCATGATGTTTAATCTCTTTCATTCAATCAGGTGAATTGGTTCTGTCTCCCGTGCAGGCGGTTAGCGTGGCGGTGGGCGGTGGGCGGTGGATAAAACGGACATCCAATCGCACCAGCAAATTTTGCGCTTCCACCCCCATCCTGCCCTTCCCCCTTGCAGGTGGAAGGAACTGGGTTTGGCGCTGAATCAGCCACGCTCCATGGGGAGGGCCAGGGTGGGGGAAGTGAAATGGCTCTGCCTGTCGCCCATGCATCCAGCAATGACTGATGCATCAAGGTGCCGAGATTATGGAAGCTCACCACGCAGTCTTCTTGACCGCCTTCTTCTTCGGTGCTGATCTGGCCGGTGCTGCACCCTCCGCCTTCTCCTCCAGCACGAAATCGATCTTGGTGCTTTCCATGTCCACGCGCACCACCTTCACCCGCACACGATCGCCGAGTCGGTAGCGCTTGCCGGTGCGCTCGCCGAGCATCTGGTGCTTGGCCGCGTCGAAGTGGAAATAATCTGCGCCGAGTTCGGATACATGCACCAGGCCTTCGGTATAGATATCGTCCAGTGCCACGAACAGGCCGAAGCCGGTGACCGAGGAGATGGTGCCGTCGAACACGCTGCCAAGGTGGTCGCGCATGTAGAAACATTTGAGCCAGGCTTCCACGTCGCGCGTGGCGTCGTCGGCGCGGCGTTCGGTCTGCGAACAATGTACGCCCAGCACATCCCATTTCTCCTTCGGCTTGTATTGTTTGCCGTTCAGCGCAGCGTTGATCGCGCGGTGCACCAGCAGGTCGGGATAGCGGCGGATGGGCGAGGTGAAGTGGGTATAGGCGTCATAACCCAGCCCGAAGTGGCCGACATTGTCCGGACAATAGCGCGCCTGGCGCAGCGAGCGCAGCATGACCGTCTGCAGCAGTGCGGCATCGGGACGGCCCTTGATCTGTTTGAGAAGTTTGGCGTAGTCGCCCGCTTCCGGCACGTCGCCGCCGCCCAGTTGCAGCCCGAATTCCTTGAAGAACTCGCGCACCGCTTCCAGCTTTTCCGGTGTCGGCCCTTCATGCACGCGATACAGCACCGGATGCTGATGTTCGCGCAAAAAATCTGCCGCGCAGGTGTTGGCCGCCAGCATGCATTCTTCGATCAGCCGGTGCGCATCATTGCGTATCACCGGCACGATGCGCTCGATCTTGCCTTGTGCGTTGAATATCATCTGCGTCTCGATGGTCTCAAAATCGATCGCGCCGCGCTTTTCGCGGGCGTGCAGCAGGGTCTGGAACAGCGCGTGCAGATTCTGCAGGTGGGGCAGCACGGCCGCATACTGTTTCGCCTCCTTGCACCCGGGGTCGGCCAGCATCGCCGCCACCTGCGTATAGGTGAGGCGCGCATGCGAGAACATCACCGACGGGTAGAAGCGGTATTTTCCGATATCGCCCTTGGCGCTGATCTGCATGTCACACACCATGCACAGGCGCTCGACTTTCGGGTTGAGCGAGCACAGGCCGTTGGAGAGTTCCTCCGGCAGCATTGGAATCACGCGGCGAGGAAAATATACCGAGTTGCCCCGGTTCAGCGCCTCCCTGTCCAGGGCATCGCCGGACTGCACATAGGAACTCACATCAGCGATCGCCACCACCAGCCGGAAACCCTTGCCCTTGGGCTCACAATACACGGCGTCGTCGAAATCGCGCGCGGTCTCGCCATCGATGGTGACCAGCGGCAGGCTGGCGACACTCTCGCGCCCGGCATAATCGTCTGGCAACACTTCGGGCCGGAATTTTTTGGCCTGGCGTTCGGCGTCCCGTGGAAATTCATAGGGCAGGTCATGCTTGCGCAACGCGATCTCGATCTCCATGCCGGGATCGGCATAGTTGCCAAGTATCTCGGCGATGCGCCCGATAGGCTGCGCACGCTTGCTCGGTTGTTGCAGAACTTCCAGCACCACCACCTGCCCGGCTTTCGCGCCGCCCGCGCCACCGGGTGCAACCAGGAAATCCTGGCTGATGCGCCGGTTTTCCGCCACTACGTACAGAATGCCGTGATCCTCATACAGGCGTCCCACGACGCGCTGGTTGGCATACTCCAGCACCTCGACGATCTTCGCCTCACGCCGCCCCTTGCGGTCAATGCCTGCAATCCGCACCATCACGGTGTCGCCATGCAGCACCTTGTGCATTTCCTTCGCCGACAACACCAGGTCGCCGCTGCCATCTTCCGGAATGACGAAGCCGAAACCGTCCGCATGGCCCTGCACCTTGCCCTTGACCAGGTCGAGCTTGTCGACTACGCAGATCGCGCCCTTGCGATTGCGCATGACCTGGCCGTCGCGCTCCATCGCGCGCAGGCGGCGCGTGAACATTTCCACCTCCGCCTGCGAAATGCGCAGCAACGCGCACAACTCGTCTTCCGGCAGGGGCGCACCCTGCTCTTCCAGAGTCTGCAGGATGAATTCGCGGCTGGGCAAGGGATGTTCGTACTGAGAGCGCTCCCGCTCCAGGAACGGATCAAGCTCGCGAATGCCATTTTTCCTGTTTTTCATTGACACATAATCCCTTAACGATTAAATTACGCGCCCTTGGCAGTGCCCAGATGGCGGAATTGGTAGACGCGCACGGTTCAGGTCCGTGTGCCGCAAGGTGTGGAGGTTCGAGTCCTCTTCTGGGCACCATCAAGACCCATTCAGACTGCACCAACTCTTGATTCAAGTGCCGTAAAACTTCCTGTTACCAGAAAAGTTTACACATAATCCATCCGGTTTCGCACATGGAAATCCTGCGATATTCTACACTATCAGCATCAGTTTCCCATCGTAGCGCATTGCTCGCTCCGGTCTGATGCCTGGCCAGTACCGGATGTTTTCAACAAGTATCCGGTGCGGAAATCATTGAAATCCAACGGTGCCGTTGGATCATTCCGGACTTGCAACTCTCTGCTTTTTTCGCCTGGATTTGTGCTGCAATGGCATTTGATCTTGATACTCCAAATGGAAGATCGAAATGAAGCCTGATACCGGAGTCGAAAAAAGAATCGTTCCGTCGAGGACGGACAAGTCGATATATTGACTTCCCCATATTTGTCTAATACAGTGCTCGCACTTGCGCAACTGCTGCAACAACGCCACGCCGCAAAGATCGGCACGGAAACGGTAGGTAACCAGACAGGGGGCTGGCGTGAGTACGACCTTCGGGTCAGGAGCCAGGGCGGGCTTCGCTATATGGTCATGCTGTAGTGCCTGCGTGCCGTACTTTATCAAAGGGGATCACATGTCCGCTGCCGACCAGGTTCTTCCTTCTGGTTTCTCCGCTACATTTCGATTTTGTGCCAGACAATTGCCACTGGAACCATTTTTTACTGAAAGAAAGGATCAAATATGACAAAGAAAATGATTGCTGTCGCGGTTGTCACATTCTTTGCAGGCTGCTCCCAGATGCAAATGGGCAGCCAGGAAGCCAAGACTACGGCAACCGGTTCCGCCGGGGGTGCAAACACTGAAAACGCCAACAGCACTCTTCAGCATTGCGCAGAAACAATCGGGACCGTCGCCGTAGAGGAAGATACCTCCCAGCCCTGGTTCGCTTCGCTGCAGCAGTACCAGCTCGGGCCAACCACGCCGGTGCTGAAGCTGCTGCTTCAGCAATCGAATTGCTTCGTAGTCGTGGACCGTGGCGGGGCCATGAGGAACATGCAGCAGGAACGGGAATTGGCGGCGTCAGGCGAACTGCGCAAGACTTCGAAGATGCACAAGGGCCAAATGGTGGCCGCCGACTATATCCTTAGCCCCTCCGTGACTTTCTCCAACAACAACGCGGGCGGCGCCGGTGCAATGCTTGGCGGATTGCTCGGCTCGGTCGGAGCACTTGTCGGCGGCTCAATGAGTACCAAGGAAGCCAGCACCTTGATCACGCTGGTCGATACCCGTTCCGGTGTTCAACTCGCGGCAGCCGAAGGCTCGGCGAAGAACATGGACTTCGGCGCGATCGGTGGCTTGTTCGCGGGTGCGGGTGGCGGTGCCGGCGGCGCCTATGCCAATACTGCCCAGGGCAAGGTGGTCGTTGCTGCCTTTACCGACGCTGTCAACAACGTCATCAAGGCAGTCAAGAATTACAAGGCACAGGAAGTGAAGGGTGGCCTCGGTGCTGGCGGCCACTTGAAGGTAAACTGATCGGCCACAGGCCGCACCCGACATTGGTAACAGCAACAGAGGGCCGCCCCAGCGCGGCCTTCTGTTGTCTGGATCTGATGCACCAGCGGCAATCGATCCGAAGGATATTCGGCCTCGCTGGGCCGCAAATAGCGGGTCGATCCAACGTGCATAATTCCTCTCCATCGCCACGCACGCTCATTGAGCCCCGGCTTTTTGTCGCGCAGCGGTGTTCCTGCCCACGCATGCAAGCTCGCCCATGCATACCCATGCCATCAACAGTTCCAATGTGACGAGTGCCGGCGTCTTCCTCCAGCTGCTGTTGGACCAGTCGAGTATGTTTCCGAGTTCAAATTCACGCATCCACACCTGGCAATCCTGTATCGGACTGATGCATGCGCGTGACCAGCACTTTGTCCACGCGATGTTTGTCCATATCAACCACTTCAAAGCGGAAGCCCGCCAGTTCGAAGTGGTCTGCCACCACGGGGATGTGGCCAAGTCGATGCATGACAAAGCCGCCGAGGGTATTGAATGAATATTCTTCTTCCTGCGGCATTTCATGATCGATTTCGAGAGCAGATTTCAGGCGTTCGAGAGTGACTCTGCCGTCGATCAGCCAGGAACCATCTTCGCGCACCACGATGTCCTGTTCCGCGATGATGTCGGAGGTGGGCAACTCCCCGACGATCGCGGTCAACACGTCGGCCAGGGTGACGATACCCTGCAATTCGCCATACTCATCAACGATCAGCGCGCATTGCTGGCGGGCCTTGCGCAGATTCTCCAGCAGCTGCGTGGTCGTCACTTCTTCAGGCACGTAAAGCGGCGGGCGCAGGAAACGCTCAACCTCGATAGGATTGCCTGCCATCGCATCCTTCAGAAGGTCTGCCGTACGCAATATCCCGACGATATTTTCCAGCCCGTCACGACAGACGACGACGCGAGTGTAGGGACTCTCGGCTATGCGGTGTCGAATCCCAGTTTCGGATTCATCCAGGTCAAGCGCGTAAATGTCATTGCGGTGCGTCATGATCGCGCCGATGCGCTGTTCGTCAAGCCGGAGCACATTGGAGACAATGGCCCTCTCGCTCCTGTGGAAAACGCCGGCTTGTGCCCCTTGTTCCATCAGCACCTTGATCTCCTCGTCGGTCACTGGCGGTTCCGGTTTGCGAACGGCACCCATCATGCGCAGCAGGAAGCCGGACGATGCAGAAAGCACCCAGACCAGGGGTCGTGTCATCCGGGCCAGTACATTCATCGCCGGCGCGATCAATGATGCGACTTTCTCCGGCGCCAGCAAGCCCAGCTGCTTCGGGACCAATTCTCCGACGACGACGGTAAAATAGGTCAGCCCCACAACCACTGTAGTCAACGCGATTCCTCTGGCATAAGGTTGCAGCAGTGAGAAATTGCCAACCCATGCAGTCAATGGATCGGCCAGCACTGTTTCTCCGATAGCCCCACTCAGGATGCCTACCGTTGTAATGCCAACCTGAATCGTGGACAGGAACGTGGAGGGTTCGTTGTTGAGTGCCAGCGCAGAGGGCGCTCCCGGGCGACTTTCATCCACCAGTTGTTGCAGACGCGCCCTGCGCGAAGATACAACAGCGATCTCCGACATGGCAAAGACGCCGTTGAGAAGGATTAGCAGCAGCAGTATCGCAATTTCCATCGAGAAGTTACCTCGTCAACCGGTTTACCTATGGACAGAGGCTGAATATAGCATTTCAAAAGCGAAGCGTCGGGATGCTTCTTGGTTTCCGCGATGCCGGGGCGCTGCGAGCCGTCGTGGGACGGACGATTACTGAATGCGGCCATGAATTACCGGGAGATCAATGGAACCACCGGACTGCGGCCTGCGCCGGTGAGACAAATTGGCAAAGGCATCCATTTCGCTAACGAATCATCTGGTTCATCTCGATGATCGGCATCAGGATGGCCAGCACGATGGCCAACACCAGACCGCCCATCACCAGGATCAACAAAGGTTCGAGCAAAGTGGTCAGCACCGTGGTATAGCTTCCTATTTCCTGTTCCTGCTGGTTGGCCGCGCGCTCAAGCATCTGGTCAATCCTGCCGCTTGCCTCGCCACTGGCTATCAGGTGGATCAGGATCGGCGGAAACATTCCGGAGACCGCCAGGGCACGGCTCAAGCCGACCCCTTCGCGCACCTTGCCGGAGACCTCTTCCAGCGCGCGCTTCATCGGCAAATTTTCCACGACGCCCGTGGCGGCTTGCAATGAAACCAGCAGCGGCACCCCGCTGCCGGACAAGATCGCCAGCGTGCTGGCCATGCGCGCAGTATTGATTCCGCGCACGAGGCGGCCGATCATCGGCAGGCGCAGCATGACCCCATGCCACTTGAAGCGTATTGCCTGATTGCGCAGCATCAAATGTATCGCAAGCGCGGCACCGGCAAGCGCAGCCAGCAAATAGATCCATGAAACCTGCAGGGCCGTGCTCAGCCCGATCAGCAGGCGTGTCAAAATCGGCAAAGTCTGGTGAGACTGCTGAAACACGCCCACCACCTGAGGCACGACATACATCAACAAACCGGTCACCACCAGCAGCGCCACCACGGTCACGATCACCGGATAGACAAAGGCCAGCCCCACTTTCTGCCGCAGCGCCTGCCTGGACTCGGTGTAATCAGCCAGGCGCAACATCACGCGATCCAGTTCGCCCGATGCTTCGCCGGCCTTGACCAGCGCCCGATAAATGTCCGGAAAAATCTTTCCGTAATGAGCCATTGCCTGGGCCAGGGTATGCCCTTCCAGCAGTTCCCCGCGGACGCCGGCCAGCACCTGGCGCACCGCTTCGCTTTCACTTTGTTCCATCGTGGCACTCAAGGCCTGTTCGATGGTCAGTCCGGCGCCCAGCAATGTCGCCAACTGGCGCGTCAGCAAACTCAACTGTGCCGAGGATATGCCTTTCCGGAATTGCCAACGCCGCCCATGGCCGAGCGTCAGCGATTCCTGCGTAACCGCCTGCACCGCGACCAGAGTCAATCCCAGCTCGCGCACGCGTGCCCTGGCCTGACGCACGGTCTCCGCCTCGATGATCCCCCGCGTCACGAGTCCGGCGTCATTCAATGCTTCATAACGGAAGGCAGCCATAATCTTAAAGTTTTAAGTTGAACACAAGACTGCAAAATAACGGCATTGTCGGTACTGCAACCAAGATACAGAATTAGCATGGAACTCTTGTTCTCTATCAGGAGGAGAGGCCGAAACTTTCGCACCCCTTCTGTTCCTTCCCCATGGTGCGTGGTTGTAATGCCGCTTTAGCGGCATTACAACCGCGGCCTACCCCTTGCGGGTGTGCGGCGGAAGGCTGGGATGCGGAATGAAAGCGTTGCACAAATTGCTGCGGCTGGACTCCACTTTCACCGCCCACCCCCGCCGTGCGTGGCTGTTTCCGCTTTACTGAATTTTGCAGCCGCCGCCTGCCCCTTGCGGGTGCCAACCCTCCCCTCATGGGGGAGGGAGCGACATCATGGCACCGCGCACTTCCTTCCGTCCAAAAGTTGGAGGGGATCGGGTCCAATGGATTCCCATGGCGTTTTCAGATTATTCGTTACCGGGTCAATCGCGCGTCACCCGCAGCAATTCTTCCAGCGAAGTGACGCCGGAAACCACCAAGCGCACGCCATCCTGGCGCAGCACGCGCATCCCGCCCTGCACCGCATATTCACGCAATAACTGCTCCTGCACGCGGTCGTGGATCAAACGGCGCAATCCATCGTTCACGTGCAACAGTTCGAATATCCCGGTGCGTTTCCGGTAGCCGCCATGGCCACAGCTGGCACAACCAACCGGGCGATATAGCTTTTGCGGACGACTCGTTTCTCCCAGCAGTGCCAGCTCGGTCGCATCGGGCACATAGCTTTCGCGGCATTCAGTGCACAGGCAGCGCACCAATCGCTGCGCCAGGACAGCGAGCAGACTGGAAGACAACAGAAACGGCTCCACTCCCATGTCGGTCAGGCGCGTTACGGCGCTCACCGTGTCGTTGGTGTGCAGCGTCGCCAATACCAGATGTCCGGTCAGGCTGGCCTGCACCGCGATCTGCGCCGTCTCCAGGTCGCGGATCTCGCCGATCATGATCACATCCGGATCCTGCCGCAGGATCGCGCGCAGCGCACGCGCGAAACTCATGTCAATGCGCGAATTCACCTGGGTCTGCCCGATTCCGTCGAGATCATATTCGATCGGATCTTCAACCGTCATCACATTGGTCTGCGCCGCATCGATGCGCGAAAGCGCAGAATAAAGGGTGGTGGTCTTGCCTGAGCCGGTAGGTCCGGTCACCAGCACGATGCCGTGCGGCTGATGTACCAGCCGGTCCATGGCAGCCAGCGTATCCTCGCTCATCCCCAGCCGCGCCAGATCGAGACGTTCGGCATTCTTGTCGAGCAGGCGCAACACCACGCGTTCTCCGTGTCCGGTTGGCAGCGTGGAAACCCGCACATCCACGGGACGTCCAGCCAACCGCAAGGTAATGCGGCCATCCTGCGGCAGGCGTTTTTCGGAAATATCCAGGTCCGCCATGATCTTGATGCGCGATACCATCGCGGCATGCAGGGCGCGATGCGGCTCGACCACATCCTTCAGCGTACCGTCGATGCGAAAGCGCACCACCGAACGCGTCTCGAACGGCTCGACATGGATGTCAGAGGCGTTCTCGCGCACCGCCTGACTCAACAGCACGTTTATCATGCGTATCACCGGCGCATCATTCTCGGCATCCAGCAGATCCTCGGTCTTCGGCAGGTCATGGATCAATCGCGACAGGTCCATATCCTGCTCCACATCGCCCACCATCGCCGCCGCACCGTCGCTCTGCGAATAGATGCTGGCCAGCGCTTGGTCGAATGCTTCCGGGTCCAGCAGGGTTGCGCGCACCGGCATGCCGAGCACGCGCCGCACTTCGGCCAGGACTTCGGCCTTGGCATCGGAGCGCAACTGCACTTCCGCGACCTCGCCCGAAAAATTCGTCACCAGCACGCCATTCGCCCGGGCAAAGGAGTATGGAATTTTTCTGGAGATATGCCGTTCGGAAACGGCACCCGGGTGTTGATCCATGATAATGGCTCAGGGAACCGCAATGACACCCGAAGCAGCAGCGGGAGCGGACATCGATAGCTCGCGTTTCAGTTCGAATGGCGGCACCTGTGGCGCAGGCATATCGGGCAATACCGGACGCCGGCTGGGCAGCGCGCTGCGCTGCTGCTCGCCGCGCAAGTACTCGTAGCGATCCTGGGTCAGGCCCTGGGAGTCCGCTGCGTCGCGCAGGATATAAGGCCGGATGAATACCATCAGGTTGGTCTTGGTATGCTGGCGCGTCTCATAGCGGAACAATCCCCCCAGCAGCGGGATATCTCCCAGCAGCGGCACTTTTTGCTGGGTGTTGTTGATCGAATCCTGAATCAGGCCACCCAAAACGATGATCTGTCCCTGGTCCACCAGAACCGTGGACTCAAGCGAGCGCTTGTTGGTGATGACCCCCGCCGCGTTGTTGATGGTCGAGTTCTGCACGCTGGAGACCTCCTGGTAAATCTGCAGCTTGATCGTGCCGCCCTCGGAAATCTGCGGCTTGATGCGCAGGGTCAGGCCCACATCCTTGCGCTCGATCGTCTGGAACGGCGTAGCAGTCGCAGCCGAGCCGGTTTGCGCATAGCTGCCGGTGATGAATGGCACATTCTGCCCGACGATGATCTTGGCTTCCTCGTTATCCAGCGTCAGCAGATTGGGCGTGGACAGGATGTTCGCATTCGTATCCGATTCCAGCGCGCGCGCCAGCATGCCCAAATTCAGCACCTTGGTGCCGTCCGGCAGTACCATCGTCCCGCGCACGATGCCGAGGTTCAGTCCCTGCCCCACCGACCCGATGTTGCCGGCTGCCCCGATAATGTTCTGTCCGCTGCCGGCTCCGCCGAAATTGGTGCCGCCAACAAGATTTGACCCGGGGGAATTGATGCCGCTGAGGCTTTGCCACTGGACACCGAACTCGGCCGCCTTGTCTGCCGTCATATCCGCGATCAGCGCCTCCACATAGACCTCGGCCCGGCGCACATCCAGCATGTCGATCACCGCGCGCAGATTGTTGTAGGTGGCTTCCGGAGCAGTAATGATCAGGGCATTGGTCGCCACGTCGGCCTGCACCATCCCGCCGCCGCTCGGCGCGGCAATAATGGGCGCAGTGTTGCCTGCGGATCCTGCTGTTGCTGACGGAACTGCTACCGGTGTCACGTCACCGGACATCACTGCGCGCAAGGTTTGCGCCATCGTTGCGGCCTCGGCGTTTTTCAGATACACGACGTGCATGTTTCCCGGCGCGCTGGTTTCGATGTCGAGTTTCCCCACCAGATCCTGCACCCGCGCAATCCGCTCCGGATTATCCGTGCGCAGCAACAGATTATTGCTGCGCGTATCCGCCAGCAGCGTAAAGCGCTGGCTGGCATCGGCAGCAGCGCCATCCTGCATCAAGCGGCCGATCGTCTGTGCCAGGTCTACTGCGGAGGCATGCCTGACCGGAATAACGATCGGCGCCTCCGAACTCGGCTGGTCAATGGCCTCCACGATCTGTTCAATGCGCTTCAGGTTGCTGGCGTAATCGGTCACGACCAAAGTGTTGTTGTTCGGATAGGCCGTCACAATGTTGTTCGGCGCGATCAGGGGACGCAGGATCGGCACCAGTTGCACCGCAGATTCATATTTCAACACATAGATGCGGGTGACCAGCTTGTCATCGGTGCTGCGTGTGTCGTTCGCGCTGCCGATATGCAACTTGGCATCGGCCTCCGGCATGACTTTGGTGACCCCGCCCGACTCGACTGCGGCAAAACCCTGCAGGCGCAATGCCGACAACAGGATGTCATACGCCAGCGCGGACGAAACCGGCGTGGATGAAACAATGTTGATCGATCCCTTGACCCGCGGGTCAATCAGGAAATTGCGCCCGGTAATATGCGATACCGCTTTCACCACCTCATCGATATCCGCATTGACGAAATTAAGCTCAACCTTTTCATCCTGAGCACCCATGCCGAAGGTTGAATAAAACAATGCGCCAAGGAATAGCATCCGGACTGCCCAATTCAGCACTTGACTCATATATTCACGACCTGATTGATATCCCGGCATTCAAACATGAAAATGATCATCCCAAATAATCCCTCGCCACGTCATGCGGGCGGTGTCAATTCCACATTCGCTCTAGCGGATAGTGGATTGCCTGCCTTTGGTGAAAGCCGGTATCCAGGCGCGCGCAAGGCGCGCCGGCATTGATTCCTGCTGGATTCCGGATCAAGTCCGGAATGACAAAGTTCATAGAATCCGCCTAGCCGATCAATATTGATTTAACTGGAGCTAGTGTCCGGCAGGTACTATTCCCGTCGTCGCACCCGTATTCACCAATTCGACCTTCTGCCGCACACCGGATCGCTCCAGCACAACATGGTCCGCATGAACCTCCAGCAACCTGACGCCAGGCGCGACGTCCTCGCCTGTCACGACTCCTACCTGGTGCTGTTCATCCAGCTTCAACACCGCAAATCCGGAGCGTCCGGAGTCGGGTGCAAAAACCCCAACCAGTTTTGCATCCGGCAGAGCCGCGGCAGGGCTGGCCGACGATGATCCTTCTGCTGCCGCACCAAACAGCTTGCCCGCATCCTCCGATTCATCATGCTCTGGAACAATCGCGGCCACTGTTGCCGGCGACTTCAACAAGATCCAGCTCCATTTCGCCAACAATATCCCCAGCACAAGTGCGCCCACCAGGTACCAGACGACAGTCAGCATGGAGATGGAAGCGGACCCCCTCGCACCCGGCAAATTGACCCTGCTGCTGCTGTTCTTCTCCCTGCGCGCTCGCATCATTTGTCCTCACCACCGGCGATTAGTATACAACGAACCGGTTACGCCATATCCGCATAGAATCTATTGCCGGATGCAAGGCAATTATCAGGCTGTATCTGAATGTGAACGCGTCGAATCACAGTATCCGCTGCTCCTCGCACCCGCAACGGGCACACCGCCCGGCACCCGACCTGCGGTCGCTCCTGGCGCAGCCCGGGACGGGGCAAGGGGCGCGACGCGTGCAATTGCGCAACGGGGGTTGAAACGCAA
The DNA here is from genome assembly GCA_963782385.1 of uncultured beta proteobacterium. GTDB lineage: Bacteria > Pseudomonadota > Gammaproteobacteria > Burkholderiales > Gallionellaceae > CAVXFS01. The sequence goes on along the minus strand of CAWAJO010000002.1, from coordinate 42,512 downwards.
GCCTCTACTCGGCAGGATTCAGCGCCGCAGGAACGCCGGGTGGCTGCGGCCTGCGCACCAGCAACAACAGCGGCAGCATCAGCATGAAATTCAGCGTGGCGAACCAGAAGCTGTCAATGAAGGCATTGTTTCGCGCCTGATGGAATACGGTCTGCGCGACCAATGCCATACCCTGAGCGTCGTTCGGAGACAGCTGCAACGGGTGCAGGTAAGTGCCGAGTGCTTCGTTGTATGGATTGATGTAACCCCGCAGCATGCCCCAATATTCCTGGGTGCTGCGCGACAGATAAGTGGTCAGGATGGCGATGCCGACTGCCGAACTCATCGCGCGGATCAGGCTGTAGATGCCTGCCGCTTCCGCGGCGATGGCCTTGGGCAAGGTGGTAAACGCCAGCGTCGAGACCGGCACGAACACCAGCCCCATGCCCATGCCCTGCAGGATCTGGGGCAAAATCAGGTCGGCGGCGTTGACATCCGAAGAGAACCGCGTCATCAGGTAATTCCCGGCCACGCTGCAGACTATGCCGGTAAGAACAAAATTGCGCGGCGCAATCCTGTTGGAAAACTTCCCCACGAACATCATCACGAAAAACGAGGCAATGCCACGGGGTGCCAAATAGAGACCCGCGTCGAATGCCGGATAGCCAAGGAAGTTCTGCAAATACAGCGATTGCAGCACCATACCGCCGAAAAAGCCGATGCCGATGGCAATCATGATCAGGCTCGCGACAAGAAAGTTATTGTCGCGAAAGATGCGCAGGTTAAACAGTGGATGATGCTTGCCGGTGAGGTTGTGGGTTATGAAGAATACCAACGAGACCACGGCAACCACCGCCGCCACGCTGAGGGTGGATGAACTGAACCAGTCATCCTGGTTGCCGCGGTCCAGCACCAGTTGCACCGCGGCGACGCCTAGCGCCAGCGAGACGAATCCCAGCCAGTCCATGCGCCGCTCGCGTGTTGCAGAATCGGGCACCTGGCGCAGTGCGAGCAAAAAGGCCACGATGCCCACCGGCAGGTTGATGTAGAACGTCCAGCGCCAGCTTAAGGTGTCGGTCAGCCAGCCGCCCAGGGTCGGCCCGAGGACAGGTGCGACCATCACGCCCATGGCCCAGATCGCCATCGCCTTGCCGCGCTGTTCGCCCGGATACACCTGCAGCATGATGGATTGCGACAGCGGCACCAGCGAGGCGCCGAATATGCCCTGCATGAAACGAAACAGAACCATTTCGGCCAGACCGTTTGCCATCCCGCACAGCGCGGAGGTGGCAACGAAACCGGCAATGCTGATCAGCAGGTAGCGCTTCTGCCCAATGCGGTCGGTGAAATAGCCGGTGAGCGGCATGAAGATCGCTGAACCGATCAGGTAGGAGGTGAGCGCCCAGCTGATATTGTCCGGCGTGGCATCAAGCTGACCGGCCATGTGCGGCAATGCGACGTTGATGATCGTGGTGTCGAGCACCTGCATGATGGTTGCGGCCATCACGGCGATGCTGATCAGTAATCGCTTGGTGTCCATTTATCAATCCGGAAAATCTGGTTGTATCCTGTGTTGCGTAGATCACCTTGCAGGCACAAGTCCCCTCCCGCTTGCACCCGCAGGGGGTAGGCCGCGGTTGTATAGCCGCCGGAGCGGCAACAAACAAGCTCCAGGGGAAATGAACAATACGGTTGACGGACTATTTGGAATCAAGGTGCACCGTTACCGTAGCTGTCGCGCCTATGCGCAGCGGATAATCCGCTTCCTGCTTGTCCAGTTTGATACGCACCGGCACACGCTGTGCGATCTTCACCCAGTTGCCGGTCGCGTTCTGCGGCGGCAGCAGCGAGAAGGCAGTGCCGGTTCCACCGCTCAGACTCTCCACAACCCCGTGGAATCGATGATGCGGATACATGTCGATTTCGATATCGACATCCTGCCCCGGATGGATGCCGGGCAGTTCCGTCTCCTTGAAATTCGCGTCTATGTAATAACTGTCTTTCGCGATAAGCGCGAACAGCGGCTGACCGACTGCTGCCAGCGATCCCGGCGTAAGCGCCAAATTGGTAATCTGGCCGTCCTGTGCGGCCGTTAAATGGGTTCGCTCAAGATCGAGTTGCGCCTGGGCGATTCCCGCCCTGGCCTTTTGCACATCCGCCCTGTCATCAACCTTGGCCGGGGCGGAGAGTGCCTTGACCAGTTTTGCGCGCGACTGCTCCAGGGCGGCCTGCAACATTTGCACTCGCGACCGGGCATCATCGATCGCCTGTTGCGCCAGGAAATGTTGCACGACCAGCTTTTGTGTGCGGGCAAGTGCGATGCGGGCATTGTCCAGGTCGGCCTTGTTCTGCGCGATCTGGGCACGGGCCACCGCCACCTCCGCCGTGTCCTGCCGCGAAGTCTCCAGCGCCTCCGCCAGATCAGCCCGAGCGCGCGCCAGCGCAATGGCGAATGGAATCGGGTCGATGTCAAACAGGGGATCGCCCTTGTGCACGCGCTGGTTTTCCCGCACATGCACAGCGATGACGCGGCCCGCGACCTGCGCTTCCACCTCGACCACATCGGCATTCAGGTAGGCGTTTTCGGTGCTGCGCACACGCGAGCTGTATCGCTCGTAGATGAATGCCCCAATCAGCGCTGCAATCAGGATAACGATGGCAACGGCTTTCCTGTTTTCAACGATGCGTTTCATGCCAGCGATTCCAGCCGGGTGCGAATCTTTTGCAGCACATCCAGGGTAGTGTTGATCTCCGCCTTGCTCAGGCCGGAAAGGAGTTCCCTGCGCAAATCGGCCGCGTTGGCCCAAACCCGTGCCACTTCCTTTTTCCCCGCAGCGGAAAGGTGCAGGTGCTTGACGCGGCGATCGCTCTCGCTGGCACGGCGCTTGAGCAATGCGTCTGCCTCCATGCGGTCAATCAGGCGCACCAGTGTGGGCGCCTCAATACCGAGGCGTTCCGCCAATTCGCGGTGGCTTATGCCGTCGCTGCGCGAGACGTGCAACAACACCATCCAGCGCGAGCGCGAATAACCCAGGGGCGCAGGCGCCGGTCCAGTGCAGTGCGCCAGCCATGCGCGGTCAGGTGCAGAGCTTCGGCAAATCGTTCGTCCAGTTCTTTCATAAGTTAGCCTGGTAATGATTAGCTTGCTAACTATTATCCAATAACAAATCGAAATTGTCGAGGTGAGAAATAAACGGAATACGCGAGGCAAAGCGAGGATGTATCAACAACCGATAAGCGCTATGATGCCGGCATCGGTTGGCGGGAGGGTGCAAAATGTATTTTCTCGATCGTGACGATGCCGCGCGCAAGCTGGCGAAACAACTTGAGATTTATCGCGGCAAGCGTCCGCTGGTGCTGGCCATCCCGCGCGGCGCAGTGCCGATGGCGAAGCTCATCGCCACCGCCCTGGGGGGCGAAATGGATGTGGTGCTGGTGCGCAAGCTGCGCGCCCCGGGCAATCCTGAACTGGCCATCGGCGCGGTGGACGAAACCGGCTGGAGCTATCTGGCGGAATACGCCATGCAAATCGCGGACAGCCGCTATCTGGAAGCGGAAAAGCAGCGGCAACTCGAGGTGATGCGCCAGCGGCGATCCCAGTACACGCCGGTGCGCCCGCCGCACGATCCCGCCGGGCGCATTGTGATCGTGGTGGATGACGGCTTGGCCACCGGTTCCACGATGATCGCCGCGCTGCATGCACTGCGCGCCAGAAACCCGCAGAAACTGATCTGCGCCGTACCCGTGGCGTCAACGGACGCGCTGGAAAAAGTCACGCCGTATGCCGACGAGATGGTGTGCCTGGATGCGCCCGAGATGTTTTTTGGCGTCGGCCAGTTCTATGCGGATTTCTCGCAGGTCAGCGACGAGGAGGTGATTGCACTGCTGCGGCGGGATGGCGAGTAAACCAGCCGGCGGCGGCATGCGCGGCCTGTTCCAGCGTGCCCGGCTCCTCGAACAGATGGGTGGCGCCGGGGATGATGACCAGTTCCTTCTCGCACCTCATCAGGGCATAAGCTTCGCGATTCAGTTCGATCACCGCTTCATCATGGCCGCCGACAATCAGCAGCGTCGGTGCGGTAACCTTGGTTAAGGCGGCAGGCCCGGCAAGATCGGGGCGCCCGCCGCGTGAAACCACCGCCGAGATATCCGCGCCCGTTTCCGCCGCCGCCTGCAACGCCGCCGCCGCACCGGTGCTGGCGCCGAAATAGCCGATGCCGAGGGTTCGCGTGCGCGCATCCTGCCGGACCCAGGCGGCGGCCGAGAGCAGGCGCCGGGTCAGCAGCCCGATATCGAAGCGTGTTTCGTAATCGCGGTCTTCCTCGCGCGTCAGCAAGTCGAACAACAGCGTGCCGATCCCGGCCTGCTGCAGCACGGAAGCGACATAGGTGTTGCGCGGACTGAAGCGGCTGCTGCCGCTGCCGTGCGCAAACAGCACCACAGAGGACGCTTTTTCGGGCAGGATGAGTTCGCCTTCGAGGCCTGCGCGTTGGGCTGGAATCGTAATGAGTTCACGCAACTTGGCTGCTCACCTGAAAATAAGGCGAGATACTTTGAACTCTTGTTCGCTCAATGCCCGGCGAAAAAGACCAGACCCACCGAACCGATCACCAGCACGATCAAGAGAAAAGTCAGGATGCTGCGAACAATGCTGCTGTTATCCATATAACCCCCTTCCGGAAACAGGCCCGCAAGCCTTTGAGTATGAAATCTGAAAAGTATTATGCAACACCCATATACACTGGGATTCTGCGCTGCCCGAATGGTTCCGCATATTTGCCGAAACGCCCGGCCAGATGCGCACCGCACCGCGGGCAGGCGCCGTTTTCCATCACACGGTATTCATCGATCCGGTACCAGTCGCGCACGATCAGCGGCGCGTGGCAGGATGCGCAATAGGTGGTATCACCCTCGGTGTCGTGCACATTGCCGGTATAGACATGATGCAGCCCGGCATCCAGCGCGATATGGCGCGCGCGGGTCAGTGTGGCAGGCGGGGTCGGCGCTACGTCCGCCATTTTCCAGTCCGGGTGGAAGGCGGAAAAGTGCAGCGGCACGTCCGGCCCGAGTTCCTGCATCACCCATTTCGACAGGGCGGCGAGCTCGGTATCGCCGTCGTTGTGGCCGGGGATCAGCAAGGTGGTGATTTCGAGCCAGCAGTCCGTGTCGTGATGCACGTAGGCCAGCGTGTCGAGCACAGGCTTAAGATGTGCGCCGGTAAGCTTGACATAGAACTGCTCGGTGAAGCCCTTGAGGTCAATATTGGCAGCATCCATTTTGGCGAAGAATTCGCGGCGCGGTGCATCGTGGATATAGCCCGCGGTGACAGCCACGGTCTTGATGCCGAGTTCATGACAGGCATCTGCCGTATCCAGCGCATATTCGAAGAACACCACCGGGTCGTTGTAGGTGAATGCCACGCTCCTGCTGCCGTGTTCTCTTGCCGCCTGAGCGATCGCCTTTGGCGAGGCCTGGTCCATCAGTCTGTCCATCTCGCGTGACTTGGAGATGTCCCAGTTCTGGCAAAATTTGCACGCCAGGTTGCAGCCGGCGGTACCGAAGGAAAACACGCTGGAGCCGGGATAGAAATGGTTGAGCGGCTTCTTCTCTATCGGGTCGATGCAGAATCCGGAAGAACGCCCGTAAGTGGTGAGCACCATCTGGCCGTCTGCCATGCCGCGCACGAAGCAGGCCCCGCGCTGGCCTTCGTGCAGTTTGCAGTCGCGCGGACAGATGTCGCATTGCAGCCGCCCATCGTCCAGCTTGTGCCAGTATTTGGCCGGGTGGCGCTCGTTGCCGTGTATGACTTCATCCATGATTCATTCCTGATGATTCATTCCTGATGGTTCGTTCGCAAAGACACCCCCTCCCCCTGGCAGGGGGAGGGTCAGGGAGGGGGTTGAGATTCCATATTCCTGCTTGCATTCGTTCATTCCTTCCACTTCTGCACGCTGTAGCGCGACAGTTTTACGCCCTGCGCCCAGAAGTCCACCGGCAGGCCGGCCTTGTGCTTCAGGTGCGCCATGAACTCGCGCGGCTGCGGCAATTGCTCCCATACCTGGGGCAGGAAGGTGCTGCGATTGGGTCCGTACTGGAATATCACGCCATCCACCTCGGGGTGCAGCTGCGCCAGCGCGTCGGCCTCGTCGTGGAATGTCATCGGCTCGGCCGGCGACAACAGCGAAACTTCGACCCGGGTGATGTCCAATTCCTCTATACGCAGCGGGGCGAAGCGCGGATCTTGCAAGGCGGCCGACACGGCGTTGCCTTTGACATCGGCCAGCAGAGGGCGATGGGCCTGCAGCGAACCGATGCATCCGCGCAACTCGCCGTGCTGGGTAAGCGTGACGAAACAAGCGCCGTGCTCGGCCAGCCAGGGCGCGCGCTCGTCCGCGCTGCGCGGCAGCCCCAGGGCGCTGGAAATCGCTGCGCGCGCAATCGGCAACAGCACTTTTCCGTGTTCGGCAATCATTGTTCGGTACCCTCCGCGCTAAACGCGAACGAGGCATAACCCACCACGCCGTCGCGCGGCCCGGCCGTATCACCCGAGTTGCGCAAGTCGATCAGATGCGGGACCAGATGATGCCGGCGCGCGGCGAGCATCAGCCCATTCACCGGCGTCGCGCCGCAGGCATGATCGTGGGTGATATCCGTTTGCAGACCGAGGATCGCCTGCGCGGTGGCATGGTCCACTTGGCTTGCCACTTCATACGGCAGGTAATGCGAAAGATCGGAACTGATCACGATCAGTGTTTCATCTGCCCCCCACAACAGTTCGAGCACTTCGGCCACCTCCTGTGGCGTGGCATCGCCCACCGCCAATGGCAGCAGCTTGAAATCGCTCAGCATGGATTGCAGGAAAGGCAGCTGCACCTCGAGCGAATGTTCCTGCGCGTGCGCCTGCGGACTGGTCACGACTTGCGGCAAGTGCGCAATGGCCCGCGCCGCTGCGGCATCGATCTCGACCGTGCCAAGCGGAGTGCTGAATATATCCGCTCCCGGCAAAGCCAGGCCGCGCACGGCGACGCGGTGCGTGGGCCCAAGCAATACGACACGGCGAATATGCCGAGCAATATTTTCCAGCGCCGCGAAGCCGCTGGCCGCGACAGCACCGGAATAGACATACCCGGCATGCGGCACGATCAGCGCCTTGGGGGAAAACGCGCAGTGCCGGGCCTTCGACAGCATGGCATGCACGTCCTGCGCCAGCGTCGTTTTATTGCCGGGATAAAACAATCCGGCGACTGCGGCAGATCGGGTAATCAGCATTTGGAAGCCCTCGTCATGCAAAACGGGAAAAGCAGTCAATGATTTGGCAGGTGCGGATCATTTCTCACAAACGCTCCGCTTACAGTCAATAAAGTACGAACAGCCCGGGTACCAGAGTCTGTGCCAGCTGAATTCGCACCCGGCGCCATTCAAGAGCCTGCACCTATTCAGCATTGCGCCGCCGTACTTGTTCAGGTTCCAGTCTGAAATGGGGACGCCGCCGGAATATTTCAAGGCTACGCGCCACCGGCGCACAGGTCAAACGCATATGCCGCCAGACCCTTGACAAATACTTTGGCCGCCCCATTGCCCTGCGGCCGGATACTGTCAATGTTGCCGGAACTTTATGATAGGCCGACACACAAACCGTCAGCGCATATTGCTATACTCCGTTTCATTCGAGCAATAGACCCCACCCCGACTCCATGATTCGATTCTACGCAGGCCTCGCCGTCGCATTATTCGAGTGTGTGATCCTTTCCTGGTCACTTGATGCGGCGGCCGCCCCTGACGTGTTGAATACCGAGGAATTCATCTCATCCGGTCCGTTTGCCGGCGCTCGGGCAATGTGTCCGCAAGACCTGATAAATAAGCCGCTTGCCCTGATGGGCGTGGTGGAACTGGCTCTGTGCAACAACCCGCAGACTCGCGCGTCATGGGCCAGCGCAAGCGCGCAGGCTGCGCAATTCGGCGCCAGCCTGTCTACCTACTTTCCCACCTTGTCCGGACCGATTTCCGTTTCCCATAGCCGGGACAATACCGGTATTAACAGCGAATCCAGAGGGGCAAATCTGACCGTCAGCTATCTTCTGTATGACTCCGGTGGTCGCGCAGCCAGTGTGGAAAATGCCAAGCAGGTATTGCTGGCGACCAACGCCACGCGCGACGAAACACTGCAATCGGTATATCTGAACGCTGTACAGGCCTATTACGCGCTGCTCGCGACGCGGGCCAGCGTGCAGTCCAGCCATGCTGCCGAAGACGCCGCGCGCAGGAGCCTGGATGCCGCACAGGCCCGGTTCAAATCGGGCACCGCCACCCCGCTCGACCGCTTGCAGGCACAGACCGCGTTGTCGCAAGCCGTGCTGAGCCGCATCCGCGCTGAGGGCGATGCCGCCAGCGCGCAGGGTACGCTGGCCAATATTATGGGTTACCCGGCAACCCAGGCGTTCGAGCTTGCCCCCGCGGAAGACACCGGACCTGATCCGGTGGCAGAAAATGACATCGGAAGATTGATCGAACGTGCCTTGCAAAGCCGCCCGGATTTGTTGGCAGCCGAAGCGCAGATCAGAGCGGCCGAGGCAAATATGGCAGTCGTAAAGGCGAGCGGCTTGCCCAGCATCAGTATGAACGCGTCAATTTCGCGCTACAAGACCATAACCGACGGCCAGAGCGACACGCATTTCAGCACCGGCCTTGGCGTCTCGGTCAATCTGCCCTGGTTCACCGGTTACCGGGATACCTACAATAACCGGCTTGCGCAGGCGCAGTTGGACAGTTCGAAAGCGCAACGTGATCAGGTGGCAAACCAGGTCGCGCTGGATGTGTGGAATGCCTATCAAACGCTGTTGACCAACAGCCAGGCGCTGCGCGCTACCGATGATTTGCTCAATGCCGCCGAAGAATCCGAAAAGATGGCTTCCGGTCGCTACCAGGCCGGCGTAGGTACCATTCTGGATGTGTTGAGCGCGCAAACCTCATTGGCCGATGCACGGCAGCAGCGCGTAGTTGCGCGCTACAACTTCCGGGCCAGCAAATTCACCCTCGCCCAGGCGATTGGGCAACTGGACCTTGCCAAGGTTGAAAGGAAGAATTGAGGCCGCGATGAGCATGACAAGAAAGATCCTGATTGTGTTGTTGCTGGCCGCAATCGGTGCGGGCGGATGGTGGTGGATGACCCCGAAAAAGGTTTCGGCGGAAGAGCGTTTTGCGATAGCGCCGGTGGAACGCGGTTCCATCACCCAGACGGTTTCCGCCAACGGAACGTTGAACCCGGTGAAACTGGTCAGCGTCGGCAGCCAGGTATCCGGCATCGTTGTAAAGATGTATGCCGACTTCAATGACACGGTCAAAGCCGGTCAGGTGCTGCTTGAACTCGATCCATCCCTGATCCAGGCACAATTGCAGCAAAGCGAAGCGAACGTGCTCAGCGCGAAAGCGTCGCTGCAGCTTGCCGAAGCAAACGAAAAGCGCAACCGTGATCTGTTTGCGCAGGAATATGTCACGCAACAGGAACTCGACCAATCGGTACAGGCGCTCGCCGCCGCCAAGGCGCAGCTCACCGTGGCGAAGGCTCAGGCCACGCGCGACCGTGCCAACCTGGGCTACACCATTATCCGCTCGCCGGTGTCCGGCGTTGTCGTGTCGCGAAATGTGGATCTTGGCCAGACCGTGGCGGCAAGTTTCCAGACACCGACCCTGTTCACCATCGCGCAGGACCTGAGCAAGATGCAGATCGACTCGAGCTACGCCGAAGCGGACGTAGGCAACATCCGAGACGGACAGTCAGCCAGTTTCCGCGTCGATGCTTTTCCCAACCGCATCTTTCAGGGCAAGGTGCTTCAGGTGCGGTTAAACCCGACGACACAGCAAAACGTGGTGACCTATGACGTGGTGATTGCCGTGGACAATCCCGAGCAGATATTGCTGCCCGGCATGACCGCCTACGTGAATATCGCCACTGCGCAAAAGGATGACGTGCTGATGGTGCCGAATGCTGCATTGCGCGTCCACCTCGCCGACGACGGCGCGGTCGGCGCGGCTCCGTCCGGCGGCGACCCGGGCAACAGTAGCCAAGGGCGTCCCGCAGGTGCTAACCACGGTGGACGAAGCCGCAGTGAAGACAAAGCTGACGACGGCCCGCGAGGAACCGTGTATGTGATTGAAAATGGCCAGCCCAAGGCGGTGCGCATCAAGACCGGGATCACCGATAACCGCATGACGGAAGTTCGCTCGAGCGAACTCAAGGAAGGCGAGAAAGTCATCACTGCGGACCGCCAGCCAGCCAGCCAATCCCAGAGCCGCCGCGGAATGAGGTTGTTCTGATGCAAGACCCGGTCATCCGCATCGAACGGCTATACAAGGAATACCATACCGATGCCGGGCCGGTGCCGGTGCTCAAGGATGTGGCTGTCAGCGTGCTGCCGGGAGAATTCGTTGCCATCATGGGACCGTCCGGATCCGGAAAGTCGACTTTCATGAACATCCTCGGCTGTCTCGATGTGGCGACCAGCGGCAGTTACCTGCTCAATGGGCACGACGTCAATGCGCTGAACCGCGATGAACTGGCCAAGCTGCGCAACGAGGTGATCGGATTTGTATTTCAGGGGTTCAACCTGTTGCCGCGTGCCAACCTCGAAGACAACGTCGCGTTGCCGCTGATCTATCGTGGCACCCCGCATGCCGAGCGCGCGGCACGCGCCAATGAGATGCTGGAAAAGGTCGGCCTCGGCAAATATTCCCGTTCGCATCCGAACCAGATTTCCGGCGGCGAGCAACAGCGCGTCGCCATCGCACGCGCGCTGGTCAACCATCCGCAGCTGCTGCTTGCCGACGAGCCGACCGGCAATCTGGACACGCATACCAGCCGGGAAATCATGGCGCTGTTCAGCGAACTGAACCAGCGCGAAGGCATTACCATCGTGCTGGTCACCCATGAGTCCGACATTGCCGCCTGCGCCCATCGGCTGGTGCGCCTGTCTGACGGTCGCATCGTCTACGACGGCCCGGTCGAACATGCCGATCCGCACCACCTGGAGACCACGTCGTGATCGGCCCGATGCTGAGGGAAGCGTGGATGGCAATGGGTGCCAACCGAATGCGCACCTTTCTAACCATGCTCGGCATGGTAATCGGCGTCGGCGCCGTCATCCTGATGCTGGCCATCGGGCGCGGCGCGCAAAAACAGGTGGAGGATGCGATCGCTTCAATGGGCAGCAACTTGTTCATCATTCTGGCGGGATCGACGACTTCCGGCGGGCTGCGCATGGGCGGCGGCGCCGCGCCGACATTGACTGCGGAAGATGCGCAAGCCATCGCCGAACTTCCGCTGGTCGTCAACGCCGCTCCAACCTCGCCCGGCACTGCGCAGCTGGTTTACGGTTCGAATAACTGGAGCACGCAGATTACCGGCACCACGCCGGCTTACCTGGCCGTGCGCAACTGGGTGATATCCTCCGGTTCCCTGTTCACCGAATCCGACATCCGCTCGGTGACCCGCGTGGCGATACTGGGCAAGACCGTGGTGCAGAACCTGTTTGGAGACGAAGACCCGGTAGGCAAGACCATCCGCATCAAGAACAGCCCGTTCGTCGTGCTCGGCGTGCTGGAAGCAAAAGGCCAGAGCCTGGACGGACGCGATCAGGACGACACGGTTTTCGTCCCGATCTCCACGGCCCAGCGCAAGCTGTTTGGTGGAAGGTTCTCCGGTTCGGTCCGCTACATTCTGGCCGAGGCGGAATCGGCCGACACAATGCCGGCGGTGGAACGTTCGATCACCGATCTGCTGCGCCAGCGCCACCGCATACGCGAGGGGGAGGATGACGATTTCACCGTGCGCAACCTCACGGCAATGGCCAACACTGCCGCCGATACCGCGCAGACCATGTCGCTGATGCTGGGGGCCATCGCGTCGATATCGCTGCTGGTCGGCGGCATCGGCATCATGAATATCATGCTGGTGTCGGTCACCGAACGCACGCGCGAGATCGGAATCCGCATGGCCATCGGTGCACGCGGCCGGGACATCCTGCTGCAATTCCTGCTGGAAGCCATCATCATTTCCATCATCGGCTGCCTGATCGGCGTACTCCTAGGTGTCGGCGGAGCGCTGGGCGTAAACAAGGCAACCGACATGGAAATATTGATCACCGCCAACTCCATCATCACCGCGTTCGTGGTGGCATCCGCAGTCGGCATCTTCTTCGGCTGGTATCCGGCGCGCAAGGCTTCGCTGCTCAGGCCGATCGATGCGCTGCGGTTCCAATAGGCTGCAACCGGTACCGCCTCGCACATGCATCAATCGGGGACAGAATGGCAACACCCTGTTCGACGGAATTCCCGGTCGCGAGGATTCTTCATGGGAGGTGAAGGATTGCCGGTATGCTTTTCACCGGTTGAAAATCCGGGTTGGCTCTGCCGTCCGGCACTGAAATTGAAACTATGCTCAACTCGAACGCACTAATGCTTCGTCAATTTTGTCCATCGAGGGAGACTGAATGAGATTCTCTGTGATTGCAGCCGCGGTGCTGCCGATTCTGGCTGGCGAGTCAAGCCCCGCCATGGCAGAGCTGGGCGGGACGGAGGCATCGGTTGTTGCCGACCAGACAAACATGAAGGCTACCCGGCGCATCCTGAATGCCCAGAAATTCACGGTGCACGAGATTCAGTCTCCCAGCGGCACTTTCATCAGGGAATACATTTCGCCTCAAGGCCGGGTTTTTGCCGTGGCGTGGCAAGGCCCGTTCATGCCGGATTTGCGGCAGCTTCTGGGCAGCTATTTTTCCGTCTATAGTGCTGCCGCCGGCAGCAAGCACGCCGGGCGCGGATTCTCGCTGGTTCGTCAGCCGGGACTGGTGGTGCGGTCCGGCGGACATATGCGCTCTTTCTCCGGCATGGCCTACATTCCGCAGTTGCTCCCCAAGGATGTGGCAATCGATGAAATCAAATAAGCGCTCAGGAATGCGGACGCGACTGCTGCTTACCGTTGTTGCACTGGTCATGGCAGGCTGCCTGGGTGGCGGCGACAGTGGCAGCGGCAACCCTGTGGTGTCCGGCGGCCCGTCTCCGCCCACCGGGCAAAATGTGCTGCCGGTCAGCGTCGATGCGGGTCCGGCCAATACCGTCAACGTTCCCTTCGTCAGCGTGACCATTTGTGCACCGGCGACGAGCAATTGCCAGACTATTGACCATGTCATGCTGGATACCGGATCGTCCGGACTCAGGGTCATCTCCTCGGTGCTCTCTCCGTCGCTGGCATTGACGCAAAGCACGGTCAACGGCAACCCGCTGGCCGAATGCCTCCAATTTTCCGATGGCTATATCTGGGGTCCGGTCAAAATTGCCGACGTCAAACTGGGCAGCGCATCCATCCACTCGATGGCGATCCACGTTATTGGCGCTCCGGGTTTTATGCATATTCCAGGAAGTTGCTCGAATTCCGGGCCACCGGAAAACACCGTGAAAACCTTCGGCGGCAACGGCATTCTTGGCGCAGGCGTGTTCCAGCAGGATTGTGGCTTTGCGTGCGCCCACGTCGCAATTCCCGGGACCTACTATGCCTGTGGCGCCAGTTGCCAGAGTATCGCCGTTGATCTGGCCCGGCAGGTGCAGAATCCTGTCGGACTGCTGGGCAACGACAATAATGGCGTTGTAATCGACCTTCCTGCCGTTGCCGCGGGCGGAGCAGCAACAATCGGCGGTTCCCTTATCCTCGGAATCGGCACCCAGGCCAACAACAGCCTCGGGAATGCCGTGGTCTATGCGGTTGATGCGAATTCAGGAACATTGACCACGATGCTCAACGGCAAGAGTTATGCCGGCAGCTTTATCGACAGCGGTTCGAATGGCCTGTTCTTCCCGGATGGGAACATCGCGGTTTGCGCCAGCGGATTCTACTGTCCGCCGTTTACCCAGCAGTTCACGGCAACCAATCTGGGAACGAACGGCAGCAGCGGCAGCGTAAATTTCAGCGTTGCCAACGCCGACAGCCTGTTCAACAGCGGCAATACCGCATTCAACAATCTTGCGGGACCGACATTTGGCGCATCCAGCTTCGACTGGGGTCTGTCTTTCTTCTATGGGCGCAGGGTATTTACCGCCATCGAGGGCAAGAGCAGCGCCGGCGGCAACGGGCCGTATATTGCTTACTAGCGGGACAGCATTGTCGGAGCCGGTGCGAACCGATTCTCATGTGGTGCGGATCTGCGAAGAATTTCGCAGTAGCGGGAACCCTCACGCAACGCGCGCTGCGCACCTCATATCTTCTGCTTCGCCAGGTACAACCAGGTTTCGACCACGGTGTCCGGGTTCAGCGAAATCGCCTCTATCCCCTGCTCCATCAGCCAGCGTGCCAGGTCGGGATGGTCGGACGGGCCCTGCCCGCAGATGCCGATGTACTTGTCCAACTTGCGGCAGGACTGGATCGCCATGCCAATCAATGCCAGCACCGCCGGATTGCGCTCGTCGAACGAACCGGCGACGATGCCGGAATCGCGGTCGATGCCCAGCGTCAGCTGCGTCAAGTCATTGGAGCCGATGGAGAAGCCATCGAACAGTTCCAGGAACTGTTCGGCCAGCAGCGCGTTGGACGGGATTTCGCACATCATGATCACGCGCAGGCCGTTGTCGCCGCGCCTGAGGCCGTTCTTCTCCATCTCGGCGATCACGCCGCGCGCCTCGTCCAGCGTGCGCACGAACGGGATCATCGCCTCGACGTTGGTCAGCCCCATCTCGTCGCGTACCATGCGCATCGCGCGGCACTCCAGCGCAAAACAGTCGCGGAAAGAGTCTGCGATATAACGAGAGGCGCCGCGAAAACCGATCATCGGGTTCTCCTCGGTCGGCTCGTGTTGCTTGCCGCCGAGCAGACTGGAATATTCATTGGACTTGAAGTCGGAAAAGCGCACGATCACCGGCTTGGGTGCGAATGCCGCACCCAATGTGGCGATGCCCTCGGCCAGTTTCTCCACGTAGAAATCCTCCGGCGAAGCATAGCCCGCACATTTTTCCTCGATCTGCGCCTTCAGTTCGGCGGGTAAATCGGGATAGGCCAGCGCTGCTTTCGGGTGCATGCCGATCATGCGCGCGATGATGAATTCCAGCCGCGCCAGCCCGACGCCGTGATTCGGCAGCCGGCTGAACTCGAACGCCAGTTCCGGATTCGCCACGTTCAGCGAGATCTGCACCGGCGCCTTCGGGCATCTTGTCCAGCGCCAGTTCGATCACCTCGACCTCCAGCTTGCCCTGGTACACCTTGCCGACATCGCCCTCGGCGCAGGACACCGTGACTTGTTGATCATGTTTGAGCGTGCTGGTTGCCTCGCCGCAACCCACCACGGCCGGGATGCCCAGTTCGCGCGCCACGATGGCCGCATGGCAGGTACGCCCGCCGCGGTTGGTGACGATCGCCGACGCGCGCTTCATCACCGGCTCCCAATCGGGGTCGGTCATGTCGGTCACCAGCACATCGCCCGGCTGCACCAGGGACATCTGGCTGGCATCCGGCACCATGCACACGCGGCCTGCGCCGATGCGCTGGCCGATGGCGCGCCCGCTGATCAGCACTTCGGACTGCTGCTTCAGGCGATAGTGTCGCAGCATGTCCACATTGCCCTGCGCCTGTACCGTTTCCGGTCGCGCCTGCAGAATGTACAGCTTGCCATCGACACCATCCTTGCCCCACTCGATGTCCATCGCACGGCCATAGTGCTCCTCGATAGTCAGCGCATAGCGTGCCAGTTCTTCCACTTCCGCATCGCTGATGCAAAAGTGCCGGCGTTCCTGCACGGAAGTGTCCAGCGTGCGCACCGAGCGTCCGGTCTCGCTGCCTTCTGCCAGGATCATCTTGATCGCCTTGGCGCCAAGGTTGCGGCGGATGACGGCGGACTTGCCCTGCTTCAATGCCGGCTTGTAAACGTAAAATTCATCGGGATTCACCGCACCCTGTACCACCGTTTCGCCCAGGCCGTAGGCCGCAGTGACCAGCACTACCTGATCAAAACCGGATTCAGTGTCCAGCGTGAAGATCACCCCGGAAGCGCCGATGTCGCTGCGCACCATGTGCTGGATGCCCGCCGACAGCGCGACGTCCTGATGCGCAAAACCCTGGTGCACGCGGTAGGCGATGGCGCGATCGTTGTACAACGAGGCGTAAACCTTGCGGATGGCGGACAAGACATGGTCGATGCCGGAAATATTGAGAAAGGTCTCCTGCTGACCCGCGAACGAAGCACCAGGCAGGTCCTCTGCCGTGGCGGAAGAGCGGATCGCCAATGAAATTTCGCCGCCTTCTGTTGCGATGAGCTGCCCGTAGGCCTCACGAATCTCGCTCTCCAGCCTTGTCGGCAAAGGCGTATCCATGATCCATTGTCTGACCTGGCTGCCCGCCCGGGTCAGCGCAGTGACATCGGCCACGTCGAGTTTGTCCAGCAAGCCATGAATGCGCTGGTCCAGTCCTTCCTGCGCCAGGAAGTCGCGATAGGCCTGGGCCGTTGTGGCAAAACCGCCTGGAACGCGCACCCCGAGTTGCGCCAACTGGCTGATCATTTCACCCAGCGAGGCGTTCTTGCCGCCCACCCGGGATACGTCGGTCATGCGCAATGTTTCGAACCAGGCGATATATTGTTTGATGTTCATGTCTGAGCTTTGGTTTGCCTGAATCATGGGGAAACGCAAGAATATCAAAGGAACCGGATAAAGTGGATCAGCGACGTGGCAATGGATACGGATTCATAACAGGTCATACGGTGCAATTCGCTGCGCTCAACGACCCGCTACAGGACCTGTATCGGAATCTCGCGGCGCACTGCCGCGCCTGTTGCCCGCGGTGCATACTTGCGCACCACGTACTCATTCACGATCTGTTTGAATTCTTCCGCGATATTGTCGCCGCGCAGGGTGACGACTTTCTCGCCGTCCACGTACACGGGGGCAGCAGGAGTCTCGCCGGTTCCGGGCAGGCTGATGCCGATATTTGCCAGCTTGCTTTCACCGGGTCCGTTGACAATGCAGCCCATCACCGCGACAGTCATTTCTTCCACGCCGGTATATTGTTCGCGCCAGAGCGGCATCTGCTGCCCGCAGGTAGGACTGGATGCTTTGTGCCAGTTCCTGGAACACGGTGCTGGTGGTGCGGCCGCAGCCGGGGCAGGCGGTGACCATCGGTGCGAAGGCGCGCAGCCCCATGGTCTGCAAGATCTCCTGCGCAACCACCACTTCCTGCGTTCGGTCGCCGCCCGGTTCGGGTGTGAGCGAAACGCGTATCGTGTCGCCGATCCCTTGCCGCAATAACACTGCGAGTGCGGCCGTAGAGGCGACGATGCCCTTGGAGCCCATGCCCGCCTCGGTCAGGCCAAGGTGCAGCGGATAGTCGCAGCGCAGCGCCAACTCCTGATACACGGCGATCAGGTCACGTACGTCGCTCACCTTGCAGGAGAGCACGATACGGTCGTGCGGCAGGCCCAGTTCCTCGGCGCGCCTCGCACTCTCCAGTGCGGAGACGATCAGCACCTCGCGCGTCACCTCGGCCACGTCCCTGGGCTGCGGCAACCTGGCATTTTCATCCATCATGCGCACCACCAGCGCCTGATCCAGGCTGCCCCAGTTGACGCCGATGCGCACCGGTTTTCCATAGCGCAGCGCGGACTCGATCATCATCGTGAATGGGTCCTCTTCCTTGCGGTTGCGCCCGACGTTGCCGGGATTGATGCGGTATTTCGCCAGCGCCTGGGCGCATTCCGGGAACGCGCTAAGCAGCCGGTGCCCGTTATAGTGGAAATCGCCAATCAGCGGCACGCTGCACGCCATTGCATCAAGCATCTCGCGGATGCGCGGTACCTGTGCGGCGGCTTCGGGAGTGTTCACCGTGATGCGCACCAGTTCCGAGCCGGCTTGCGCCAGTTCAAATACCTGCCGCGCGGTTGACCGGGCATCGGCCGTATCGGTATTGGTCATCGACTGCACCGCCACGGGCGCACCGCCGCCAATGGCAATGTTGTCTACCATGACGCGTTGAGTGACGCTATGCCGAATGGAATGAGTCATGGTTTACTTGAGTTTCAGGCGCGCAACTTCGATCTTGGTGTGGGGCGCCAGGTCGACTTCTTTTCCCTTGTAGTACAAATGAACACTCTTGGCTTCGCCGATCACCAAGGAAAATGGCGGGGTGCCATTGATGTTCTGCTCGGTACCTTGCGGGTTGGTTTTCGACAGCAAGACATGGCCGTGCCGGTCCCTCACTTCCACCCATGAATCCCTGTCAAATACCATGCGAATAATGCCCGTGGTCGCGCCCGGATTGTCTCGGGATGGCGGCAAAGCTGCCTGCAATTCCGGGCCCGAGGCTGCCGTGGCCGGAGCATCCGTTGCCGGCACCGGGAGTTCGACCGATTGAACCACAACATGGTCCGTTTGTGGAACGTCGGCCAGCTGCTGTTCAGGTTCCGTTGCGGAGTTGCTCATCACCCAGGCACTCAGCGCCAAAACGACGGCGATCACCAATGCCGCGATCAGCCACATGATGTTCGGCTTGCGCTCGGAATAGACACCGGGAAACGGGACGGCATTTGCAGACTTGGCTGCGGTGGGCGGCATGACCTGTTTCTCGGCTCGGGGCAAGGCCGCCAGCAGGGTCCCAGGTTCCAGATGCAGCAACTTGGCATAACTGCGCACAAACCCCCGCACAAAAGCTGTTTCCGGCAGGCGCGAATAATCATCCGCTTCCAGTGCTTCAATCTGGCGAGTTGCAAGTTTGATGCTGCCGGAAACGTCCGCCACGCTCAGGCCAAGCTTTTCACGCGCTGCGCGCAGGGTAGCGCCAACGCTTGTCTGGCCTGTCACATCGTTGCCCGGTTTACCCATCGCAACGACATTGTCGGTAATTTCTTCTGGCAAGGAATCGTTCATTGTTCCGCAGGCAGAAGTTTGGTTTCAGGGGATCCGGGAAAACGCTTGCGCAACTGCAGCGAATAACTTTCCTCGGCATTCTCATTTCCCAACGCGCGCTCGATACGCACGCCCAGCCACAAATTCTCTGCGGACAGTGCATCATTATCGTGGGCGTAGCGGGAAAAATAGGAATTTGCCGCCTGGTAATCGCCCTTGGCAAAATTCAGTTCAGCCAGCGCCAGTACCGCATCCTGCAAATCCGGCTTGAGCAGCAAGGCCTTGTGCAGGAATTCTTCAGCATCGTTCAATTCGCCGGCCTTCTGGGAACACACTCCAGCATTCAGGTAGGCCTTTTCCGGTGTTGCGTATAGCGGATCCTTCAATGCCGCAAGAAACATCTTCACCGACTCATGAGCGCGTGCGCGCTGGCACAGGAACCAGCCGTAGTTGTTATACGTCTCCGGATTGTTGCTGTCCAGCCGCAGGCTGTGCTTGAAATCCTCCTCCGCTTCCTTGTCCTCGCGCAACGCCATATGCACCAGCCCGCGCACATTGTAGGCAGGGGCATAGTCGGACTCTGCCTGCATCGCCTGGCGCACTTCATCCAGGGCGATGCCAAGCTGCGCGCGTTCGTAATATTGCGCGGCCAGTTCAGTATGTATCTTGGCGCTGGCATGCGCGCGCGTGGTTAGCTGGCCATCCTGGCCGACGACATATTGAGTCGTACATCCTGCCACCAGCAGCGCGGAAGAAATGATCATCGAAATCCTCATGTCCGCAGTTCCAGCAATCGATGCGTCCGTTTTGTCCTGTCCTGCACCTGTCCGGCCAGTTGGCCGCAGGCGGCCGCGATATCGTCGCCGCGCACCTTGCGCGTGGTAGTCACGATGCCAGCCTGCATCAGCACGTCGCGGAAACGCCGCACTGCATCGGCGGAAGTTCGCTCGAAGGGCGCCTGCGGAAACGGGTTGAACGGGATCAAATTGAATTTGCACGGAACGTCGCGCACCAGGGCGACCAGTTCGCGCGCGTGCTGCACGGAATCATTCACGCCTTCCAGCATGACATACTCGAAAGTGATGAAATCACGTGGCGCTCTTTCCAGATAGCGCAGGCATGCCGCCAGCAGGTCGCGCAGCGGGTATTTCTGGTTGACCGGCACCAGCAGATCGCGCAAGGCGTCGTTCGGCGCATGCAGCGAAACCGCCAGCGCCACCGGACACTCGTCACGCAGGCGATCAATCGCCGGAACGATGCCGGAAGTCGAGACGGTGACACGGCGGCGCGACAGGCCGTAGGCATTGTCGTCCAGCATCAGGCGCAGCGCACTTACCGTGTTGTCGAAATTGAGCAGCGGCTCCCCCATGCCCATCATCACCACGTTGGTGACCGGCCAGTTGCCGTCCGCGTCCTTGCCGACCTCGCGGTTCGCCCACCATAGCTGGCCGATGATCTCCGCCGTGGAAAGATTGCGGTTGAAGCCCTGCTTGCCGGTGGAGCAAAAGGAACAATTCAGCGCACAGCCGGCCTGGGTTGAAATGCATAAGGTTCCGCGATAGCGCACCGGAGCGCGGGACGAGGGACCCGCGAAGCGGGATCGGCCAGCGGAGGTGATGCTGGAGACCGCTTCGCCTCGCTCGGGATCACTACCAGTCTCTTCGCGGTCGCCCTCGGGAATGTACACGGTTTCCACCGCATTGCCGGTGCCGACATCCAGCAGCCACTTGCGAGTCCCGTCCTCAGACAACTCCTCGCGTACCACCCCGGGCGCCTGTACACAAGCCACGGTCTTCAGCTTGCCGCGCAGCGACAGCGCGAGGTCGCTCATCGCATCGAAATCCGCCTCCCCGGATTTGTGTATCCAGCGCAGCACCTGACGCGCGCGAAAGGGCTTCTCACCCTGCGCGGCGAACCATGCAGTCAATTGCTGTGCATCGTAATCGAGGAGGTTCTTTGCCATCACTGCCTGTGCATTATCGTGAATACACGTTCATGCTGGGAAAAAAATAGGCAATTTCCACCGCGGCCGTTTCCGTGCCATCGGAGCCGTGCACCGCATTGGCATCGATGCTGTCGGCAAAATCGGCGCGGATGCTGCCCTTGTCCGCTTTCTTCGGATCGGTCGCACCCATCAGCTCGCGGTTCTTCAGGATCGCGCCCTCGCCTTGCAGCACCTGGATCATCACCGGGCCAGAGATCATGAAATTCACCAGGTCATTGAAGAACGAGCGCGCGCGGTGCACCGCATAGAATCCTTCCGCCTCGGCACGCGACAGATGCACCATGCGTGCCGCAACAATCTTCAGGCCGGCGTTTTCAAAGCGGGAATAGATTTGGCCAATGACATTCTTGGCGACAGCATCGGGTTTGATAATGGAAAGCGTACGTTCGACAGCCATGCTATTTTCTCCAGCTCGTTCAAAGTTAAAAAGAAAAGGACTTGATAGTTTATCAGGCTTTGCCTTCGATGTCCCCGATAAGCAGCGAATTCGTATGGGAATCGAAGACGCCGCGAATATTTGCAATAAAGGTCTCGCGGCACCATCTGCGGCGCGCGAATTCGGACGGCAATTTTGTTTCCTCTGAAATGCAGATCACCGCGGCATTTGCCAAACCCGGGGAAGATTGCGCTATGCCCAGACAGGTGAAATTGACGCCTCTCCGGACGCTGCGCGGAATTCCGCCGCCGTGGCTATGCCGGGGACCGAAATCATGACTTCGCCGCAAAACAGCAATGGCCAGCGCATGCGCTGCCATGGCGGGACATCATGTTCCTGAAACAGATACTGCAGCGAACGCTCGGGCCGCGTCGCGTCGGGACGCAACTTCTCAACGCCGGAACGAAGGCGGATGAAAACTGGCGCGCCATTCAGTTTGGCCCGGCTGATGCCCTCGCCCATGGCATCTTCAAAGCGCAGTACACCACCCAGTTGCGGCAAGTCCAATGTGTGGTCACCGCGCCAGGGAATGTTCATGCGCTCATCCGGCCTGGGCAAGGAACGGTAAACATACACTCTGCCGCGGAAACAGCGTGCTTCCCAGCCGTTCCACGCCACGCGCACCCGCCCATCCGCGCGCGCCGAGAGCAGCTGGCGCAACAATTCTTCGAGGCGCGTATGGTCCGGCGTCGGTGCGCCGCGGCAATGCACGAGATATCGAAGCAGATTTTTTGAGCGCGCCGGACCGAGAGTCTTCAGGCAGGCGATTTCCAGCAATGGCTCGCCTTCTTTCCCGGACCTCGCCGAGGGCAAGCAAAACTGGTCCGCATCCAGTTGCGCCAGCATTTCCATCAGTTCTGCCGCCTCGGCAAAATGCCGTGTGCTGCGCGCCAGCGTCTCGCGGTAGGCCGGGAAGCGCTGTTCCAGCAACGGCAGCACGTGATGGCGCAAAAAGTTGCGCGGATTGCTAACGTCGACGTTGGTTTCGTCCTCCACCCATTGCAGTCCATGCTGTTGCGCGTAAGCAACCAGTTCCACTCGCGCAATGTCGAGCAACGGCCGTACCAGCGCAGGCGCTCCGCTGCGTAGTCTCAGCGCCGGCATCGCGGCCGCGCCCTTCACGCCGCTGCCGCGCAACAATTGCAGCAACAGCGTTTCCACCTGGTCATCCTGATGATGCGCCAAAGCAATAAAATCCACCTGCTGATTTGCCAGCGCGGAGTGGCGCAGTTCGCGCGCAGCGGCTTCCACACCCTGGTGGCGCAGCGGCGCAATGTCCACGTGTTCGAGATGCAGGGGAATGCCGTACTGGGCGCACAATCTTCCACAGAACGCCGCCCATTCATCCGCGAGCGGGCTGATGCCGTGATGGACATGCAATGCCGACAGTTTCCAGGAAAAACGTTGCGCCAGCCGCGCGAGAATATGCAGCATCACGACGGAATCCATGCCACCGCTCAACCCGAGCAGAACCGAAGCTCCATCGGGAACTGCAGCCGAGAGCGTGCGGGTGACGCGCCCGGTCAAATCACAGACTGACTTCCTTGAATCTTCCATAGCCCATCAGGCGGTTGAATCGGGCCTGCAACAGGTCATTGACGGGGCGGTTTTGCACCTGCTTGAGTGCATCCTGAAGCGCCTTGCCGGTCGCTTGCATCATGGCCGGAAAATCCCGATGCGCACCGCCCAACGGTTCACTGATGACCTTGTCCACCAGCCCCAGCGTTTTCAACCGCGTCGCGGTTATGCCCAGGGTTTTCGCCGCATCAGCCGCCCGGTCCGCGCTCTTCCACAGAATCGAAGCGCAGCCTTCGGGCGAAATCACCGAGTAAGTGGCATATTGCAGCATCAGCAGCGCATCACCTACTGCAATCGCCAGCGCACCGCCGGAACCGCCCTCCCCGATAATTGTGCAAATGATCGGCACACGCAGCTCGGCCATTACGTAGAGATTGCGGCCGATTGCTTCGGACTGGCCGCGCTCTTCCGCACCCACGCCGGGATAGGCGCCGGGTGTATCGATGAAGGTCATGATCGGGATGCCGAACTTCTCGGCCAGCCGCATCATGCGCAATGCCTTGCGATAGCCTTCCGGGCGCGGCATGCCGAAATTGCGGTATTGGCGCTCCTTGGTGTCGCGCCCTTTTTGGTGCCCGATCACCATCACGCTTTGTCCCTTGAACCGCGCCAGCCCGCCAACGATGGCGGCATCGTCTGCGAAACAGCGGTCGCCGTGCAATTCCTCGAAATCGGTGAACAGATGCTGGATGTAGTCCAGCGTGTAAGGTCGCTGCGGGTGCCGCGAGACTTGCGATATCTGCCATGGCGTCAGCCTGGCGTAGATTTCCCTGGTCAGCGCATGACTCTTCTGCTGCAGCGTGCCTATCTCTTCAGAAATGTCCAGTGCCGAATCATCCTGCATGGTACGCAGCTGTTCGATCTTGTTTTCCAGTTCGGCGACCGCCTGTTCGAAATCCAGGAATGTGATCTTCATAGTTCGACGTATTTGGTTAGACCGGCAAGATGATACAGGAGACCAATCGCCCAGGCCAAAGAAGCGTGTATCGTGGCGGGAATTTCGTTGTCGTGCGGCGAAATGTCCGAGCCAGTATGATCAGTGCTGTCAATCTCATGATGTCACTGCCAGGTCAACGGCAAATTCTACACCAATGCATAATTGGCCAGCCCGGCGGGAATGCGCCACACTTTCCACAAATCCTGGCGGTTTATGACAAAACGTCTGGCCGCGCCCTGTTGCAGAATATCAAGCGTGATTCTTGAAATTCTTCCGGTTTGCATTGCCTGCAATAGTGGCACCGCAATGTTTTGCTCGAGATCCTGCAGGACGCCACGCCAAACCTGGAAGTCTCCGGTTTGCATGGCGCGATGCAGACTTTCAATCGCGATCAGTACTTGCTCGTCCGGCTCGATTTCCGCCAGCTCATCCTGCTGGAAAGGCCGGTAAGGGATACCTGCCACCTCGGCAAATGCCGCCGCCAGGTCACCGTCACCGAGGACGCGCCGATATCTTGTAGCCAGTTTCCCGGCGTCCTGTCCCCCGCCCCACAGCCATATGCTGTTGACAGGCAATTTCGCCTCCGCCTCGCGCGCCTGATTGACCTTGTGTTCGAAAAACAGCATCTGTATTTCATTCAGTACGCCATGCCAGTGCAACGCATCCGTGCCCGCAGGCAGGTATTGATGCACATCCGCGCCGGCCACTGTTGACAAAGAGCGGGTTTGCAGGGACGGAGCAGAATCGAGTCGCAGATACCAGCGTTGCGGATGCGGCGCAAAGAACTGCATGCCCGTGTCGGCAAAATGCACATTCAGACTGGCGCAAAGCTGCCCCGCCTCGTCCATTCCAATATCAGGCCCGGACTGGAGTATCAACTGATCGCGCCTCAGCTGCAGGCATACCGGGTCGGCCCGCAGCCAGAAACTCGACCCGGGTTCCAGCCCGTCCGCGCGCAGCGTGACCGGAGCGATGGCCATGCCCTTGATTGCGAAATTCGAACACATCGAGGCCTCGAACGTGTCGTGTTCCATGGGTTCAGTTTGAGCACGCGCAAGCAGCTTTTCCAGCGCGGGCAGGTGCAAGCCTGCATAAGCTTCGGCCGCCAGGTCTCGCGGCAGCAACAGACCCGGAACGACAACATGGATATGCGAATTCATGGTGCCAGTTTAGCATCCCGCGTCATCAACTCTTGTGGCAAACTAGGCGGAGCGACAGAAAACCTGGCGGGCAGGCTCGCATCGGGAAACCCGGAGCACAGCCGCGGAATATGCATAAAGTCCGCCGCTGCGCGACCCCGATGCCGGTGCGCGCAGCCGATTCATCTCACTATGTATAATGCCCGGGCCAACTCGATAACACACATGTCACTTTCATCCCTGCGCCCTTACGAACTCCTGATCGGTTTGCGCTACACCCGCGCCAAGCGGCGCAATCATTTCATTTCCTTCATTTCGCTGATCTCCATGCTCGGCATCGCGCTGGGCGTGGCCGCGTTGATCATCGTCCTGTCGGTGATGAACGGATTTCAGAAGGAGATTCGCGCGCGCATCCTGGGCGTCACCCCGCATATTCAAGTTTCGGCGGAAACCGGAGCCATGCCGGATTGGCAACCGATACTGAACCTCGTTTCCCATTACCCGAATGTCAGCGCCGCCGCGCCATTCGTGAATGGCCAGGGCATGTTGTCGATGAATGACAACGTGCAGGGTGTGATGGTGCGAGGCATCCTGCCGCAAGCGGAGAACCGCCTGATCGGGCTTTCCGACAAGATGAAGGCAGGGTCGCTGGAAGCCCTGCGCCCGGATGAATTCGGGATTGTTCTGGGTGCCGATCTGGCGCGCGCGCTGGGCGCACACATGAATGACAAGGTCCTGCTCATCACGCCGCAGGGGCAGATCACACCTGCCGGCATGTTGCCGCGGCTGAAACAATTCCGTGTCATTGGAATTTTCGAGATCGGCATGGCGCCTTATGACAATTCACTTGCGCTGATCCATCTGAACGATGCGCAGAAGCTGTTCCGCATGGGCGATTCCGTCAGCGGCATCAGTGCGCAGTTGAACAATCTGGATCTTGCGCCGCAGGTGGCGAGGGAACTTGAGCAACGCCTGCCCAGAGACACCTATGCCACCGACTGGACACGCCAGAATGCAAATTATTTCAGCGTGGTCGCGATGGAAAAGAAGATGATGTTCATCATTCTTTCGCTCATCGTGCTGGTGGCCGCTTTCAACATTGTTTCCACCCTGGTCATGGTAGTCACCGACAAGCAGGCGGACATCGCCATATTGCGCACACTGGGGGCTTCTCCCGGCAGCATCATGAAGATTTTCATGGTTCAGGGTGTGCTTATCGGCCTGATCGGCATGTTGCTGGGTGTCGCCGGAGGCATCCTTGTTTCGCTCAACATCGGCACCATCGTCCCGTTCATCGAACATCTGTTCGGCGTGCAGTTCCTGTCCAAGGAGTTCTATTACATCAGCGAACTTCCTTCCGACCTGCAACACCGGGACGTGATCGTGGTGGCGAGCTTTTCGTTCCTGATCAGCCTGCTGGCGACGCTGTATCCAAGCTGGCGCGCGTCGAAAACGCAGCCTGCGGAGGCGCTGCGCTATGAGTGATCAGAATGCGGGATACCGGATGCAGGACGGGGCTGTCCTGTCCTGCCGTGATTTGCGCAAGACCTATTCGCAGGGCAAGCTCAATGTGCCGGTCCTGAATGGGGTCGATCTTGATGTTGCGCGCGGTGAACGCATCGCCATTGTCGGCGCATCGGGCTCCGGCAAGAGCACCCTGCTGCACCTGCTGGGCGGGCTGGACAAGGCCTCGGGCGGCAGCGTGAGGATACTGGGGCAGGATGTCCTGGCCATGGATGAGAAGGAACGCGGGAACTTGCGCAATCGTTCACTCGGCTTTGTCTATCAATTTCACCACCTGCTGGCAGAATTCAGCGCAGTGGAAAATGCATCGATGCCGCTATTGATTCGCGGCGTTCCTCGCAAAGAGGCGCAATCGAAAGCCGCTGCCATGCTGGAACAGGTTGGTCTGGCGCAGCGTCTCCTGCACTTGCCCGCGGAATTGTCGGGCGGCGAGCGCCAGCGTGTCGCTGTCGCCCGCGCACTGGTGACCGATCCGGCTTGTGTACTGGCCGATGAACCCACCGGCAACCTTGATCGCGCCAGCGCGCACGCACTGTTCGAACTGATGCTGGAACTCAACACTCGTCTTGATACCAGCTTCGTCGTTGTCACCCATGACATGGAACTGGCCGATAAAATGCAGCGCCGGTTACGGCTGATGGATGGCGTGTTGCGCAGGGATGTGGAACGCAGCTAGTAATGATCCGGGGCGCTTGCGCGCCCCGGATCTGAACTTTCAGTCTAAATCCCTCGCATCATGAAGTGTATGAACGGTCGATCAGGCTGCGCAAATGCAGGCGGTAGGAAAGATCGCCAATCGAGGCAGTCGGATTCTTCGAGAAAATCTCGGTAATTTCGTCGGTATCCAGTGCGGTCGCCTCCGAAATCGCTTTAATGACGTTTTCGATTTCCCTGCACAGCTTGTCCGGTCCGACGCGGGTGAGCAACTTGTCATCCCCGAATGAATGAACTGCGCCCATTAAATCACCCATCATTTCCACATGGACTTTAATCAGGATGTCCAGCGCCTCTTCCGGTGAAACGCTCAGGGATTCCGCCATCGCCGAGACGGCCTCACCTACAAATGTCTCCACTTTATCAAGCTTGCGATCGAGCAATTCTGCATTTGCCGCATCAAACGGCCATCTTCCAGGGTGTTGTTGTGCTGTAATCATAATGGTCACCTCTTATCAGATAATCCGAAACAGACGATGCCAGACACTTATGGTTTCCATGACATCATCGTGGTTCGCATGCATCGTGAATTTTCCTTGCAATTACAAGGCAATTCTACCCATAACCAAGTGATTTTGTCAAGTATTAACCTTGCTCCAGCGGGTCTATTGCACCCTTTTTACCGCCTGTTCTACCCGCTCCACCGCGATGATCTCCATCCCCGCAATCTTTTGTTTCGGAGCGTTGGCCTTGGGAATAACTGCGTGGGTAAAGCCCAGTTTGGCGGCTTCCTTCAAGCGCTCTTGTCCGCGCTGCACCGGACGCACTTCGCCGGCAAGTCCGACTTCGCCGAACACCACCAGCTTTTCCGGCAGCGGCCTGTCCCGCAACGAGGAAACAATGGCTAGAAGTACCGCGAGATCGGCGCCCGGCTCGGTGATCCTTACGCCGCCCACGGCGTTGACGAATACGTCCTGGTCGAAGCAGGCGATACCCGCATGACGGTGCAGCACGGCGAGCAGCATTGCCAGGCGATTCTGTTCCAGGCCAAGTGAAAGGCGGCGCGGGCTCGACGAATGCGCCCCGTCAAGCAGCGCCTGGATCTCAACCAGCAACGGCCGCGTGCCTTCCTGCGTGACCATCACGCACGATCCAGCGACCTGTGCTCCATGTTGCGACAAGAACAGCGCCGACGGGTTGCTCACCTCGCGCAAGCCCTTCTCGGTCATGGCGAACACGCCGAGTTCATTCACCGCGCCGAAGCGGTTCTTGAAGGCGCGGATCAGGCGGAAACTGGAATGCGTGTCGCCCTCGAAATACAGCACGGTATCGACGATGTGCTCCAGCACGCGCGGCCCGGCCAAGGCGCCTTCTTTGGTGACATGCCCGACCAGAATCATGGTTACTCCGCTGCTCTTCGCCAATCTCGTAAGTTGCGCGGCGCATTCGCGCACCTGCGCCACCGAGCCGGGCGCGGAGGTAAGCTGTTCGGAATATACGGTCTGGATCGAGTCGATCACCACTACGTCGGGTTTCTCGCGAGCGACAGTGGCCTGAATCTTCTCCAGCTGAATCTCGGGAAGCAGATGCACGTCACGCGCATCCAGCAGCAAGCGTCTGGCGCGCAGCGCGATCTGCTGAGCAGATTCCTCGCCAGTGACGTACAGGACTTTGTTGGTCGGCGCAAGATGCGCCAAGGTCTGCAGCAGCAGGGTGGATTTCCCGATTCCAGGGTCGCCGCCGATCAATACCACACCGCCCTGCACCAATCCGCCGCCGAGCACGCGATCAAACTCGCCGCTGCCGGTGGGTGTTCGTGCAACTTCCTTCGCCTCCACCTCGGCCAGCTGCTGCAATCTTCCGGACGCCGACAAAGCGCTGAAACGGTTCTTCCCGGTCAACGGCGCGGCTTCCGCCACGGTCTCCACCAGCGTGTTCCAGGCCATACACTGCGGACACTGCCCCTGCCACTTGGGCGACTGCCCGCCACACTCGGTGCAGCTATAAACCGTTTTTGCTCTCGCCATGCTTTATCTACCAGGTGGATCCGCCCTAGACGGTTGATGCCGGATTGTACAACCGATGGCTATGCAAATCGCTCGACACGAGATTTGCGATAATCCGTATCCAAGGCCTGTTCGCTCGCGATAAAAAGCTTGACCTGACAACATCTTTCGCTATAATTCGCGGTCCCAAAACCTTGCTCCACCGCTGCGCATGACGGGGGGCTCTATCCATAAGGAGAAATAATGCGACATTACGAGATAGTATTTATCGTGCATCCCGACCAGAGCGAGCAGGTGCCTGCGATGGTTGAACGGTACCGCACCTTGGTGACGTCCAAGAATGGGCTGATCCATCGCCTGGAAGACTGGGGACGCCGCCAACTGGCTTATCCAATCCAAAAGATCCACAAGGCGCACTACGTGCTGATGAACATCGAATGCAATCAGGAAACACTGGATGAGCTGGAGCACGCATTCAAATTCAATGATGCCGTTCTGCGCCATCTGATCATCAAGACCAAAGCAGCAGTAACCGTTCCATCGGCGATGATGAAGGAAGAAAAATCCCGCTCGCTGACCAGCGATACGCCACCTGCGGCAGCCCCGGTTTCGGCCGAAGAAGCTGCCGGCGTTTGAGTGATTTGGAGTGCAGCAACCGGCTGGTGATTGAAGGCAACCTCGTTGAGCTGGACGATTTGCGTTACACCCCGGCTGGAATTGCCCGGATCGGAATGAAGATACAACACGTATCGACCCGTCAGGAAGCAGGAACATCCCGTCGGGTGACGTGTGAGATACCAGGACTTGCATTTGGCGACGTTGCCCTGCAGGCAAGTCAAATGCGGCAGGGCCAGCGGGTAGCGATAGAAGGTTTCATCGCCCAGCGCAGCCAGCACAACAGGCAGTTGGTGCTGCACATAAACAATATTAGATCGAGTGAAGGAGCATAAGCATGGCCCGAGTATTCAAGAAAAAAGATGACAAGAAGAACAATTCTTCGCGTCAATTGTTCAAGCGTCGCAAGTTCTGCCGCTTCACTGCGGAAAAAATTCCCGAGGTGGATTACAAGGATATCAATATCCTCAAGGAATTCATCAGCGAAAACGGCAAGCTGATTCCTGCCCGCATCACCGGCACCAAGTCTCGCTATCAGCGTCAACTGAGCACTGCCGTCAAACGTGCGCGCTTTCTGGCATTATTGCCTTACACTGATTTGCATTGAGGAGCGGAACATGCAAGTGATTCTGATGGAAAAAATGGCCAATCTTGGGCAGTTGGGCGATGTGGTCAAGGTCAAGTCTGGGTATGCCCGCAACTTTTTGATTCCACAAGGCAAAGCAAAACGCGCCACCGAAAGCAATTTAACCGAATTCGCAACGCGCCGCAGCGAACTGGAAGCCGCAGAAAATGCCAAATTGGCGGAAGCCCACGCGCTTGCCGAGAAACTGGCCGGGCTGACCCTGCAGATCGTTCAGAAAGCCGGCGTTGATGGCAAGCTGTTCGGGTCGGTTACCAATGCGGACATCGCGGCGGAGCTGAAACAGCAGGGATTCACCGTGGAAAAATCACAAATTCGCATGCCGGAAGGCCACCTTAAGCAAATAGGTGATTACCCGATCAACATTGGATTGCACACCGATGTGGTCGCAGCGATCACTGTTGCAGTGCTGGGCGAACATTAGAACTACCCGGCGTACCGAAAAAAGGGCTGGCAACAGCCCTTTTTGTTTTGCCCAGTAGTAAAATGCCACTGCAA
This sequence comes from uncultured beta proteobacterium, assembly GCA_963782385.1. Classification (GTDB taxonomy): domain Bacteria; phylum Pseudomonadota; class Gammaproteobacteria; order Burkholderiales; family Gallionellaceae; genus CAVXFS01. The sequence continues at coordinate 11,628 of CAWAJO010000002.1, read as the reverse complement.
GTTCGCGCGATTCGATAATCGGTAACATGATAAAAATGTCCAATCCCCTGGCTGACCTCCAACTCGAAGCGATTAAGCTTCCCCCTCATTCAGTCGAGGCGGAGCAATCGGTTTTGGGTGGGATTTTGCTGGATGCCGGCGCCTGGGACAAGATAGCCGATGTGATTGGCGAACAGGATTTTTATCGTTTTGAACACAGATTGATTTACCGGAATATCGTTCTGCTGATAGAGCATGCCAAACCGGTTGATGCAATTACTGTTGCAGAGTCCCTGGAAAGCAATGCCGAGTTGGACAAGGTTGGTGGACTGGCCTATCTGGGCTCGCTGGCACAGAACGTCCCCTCTGCAGCCAATATTCGGCGTTACGCCGAAATCGTGAGAGATCGCTCGATCATGCGCAAGCTTGCCGAAGTTGGCAGCGAAATATCCACCAGTGCATATAATTCAGCGGGACGCGACGCGAGTCAGCTGCTGGATGAAGCGGAAAGCCGCGTGTTTGAAATTGCCGAAGCCGGCGAACGCGGACGCCAGGGGTTTTCGCGCATCCCTCCTCTATTAAGCAAGGTAGTCGAACGAATCGAGACATTGTATGGGCGGGATAATGCCAGCGATGTAACCGGATTGGCGACCGGCTTTACCGACCTGGACAGCATGACTTCCGGCTTGCAGCCTGGCGAATTGATCATCGTGGCCGGACGCCCGAGTATGGGCAAGACTGCCTTCTCCGTAAATATCGCTGAACATGCGGCACTGGAACTTAACAAGTCTGTGGCCATTTTCAGCATGGAAATGGGGGGCACCCAATTGGCGATGCGCATGATCGGTTCGGTCGGCAAACTCAACCAGCACAGTCTGCGCACCGGGCGCCTGGAAGACGATGATTGGGCACGCATGACGCATGCCCTGGGACGCTTGAACGATGCGCCAATCTTCATAGATGAATCGGCAGCGTTGAATGCTCTGGAATTGCGTTCGCGCGCGCGTCGCCTGCACCGGCAAAACGACGGGCTGGGACTGATCATCATCGATTACCTGCAATTAATGTCCTCACCCATGAACAAGGCAAGTGAAAACCGCGCCACTGAAATTTCCGAAATATCCCGTTCCCTGAAGGCGCTGGCCAAGGAACTCAACCTCCCGGTGATCGCCTTGTCACAACTTAACCGCAGTCTGGAACAGCGTCCGAACAAACGTCCTGTCATGTCGGATCTGCGCGAATCAGGCGCGATCGAACAGGATGCGGACTTGATCCTGTTCATTTACCGGGATGAAGTCTATAACCCCGATTCCCCCGACAAGGGCAAGGCGGAAATCATCATAGGCAAACAGCGCAATGGCCCGATAGGGAAGGTGGAACTAACCTTTCGCGGCGAATACACCCGCTTTGACAACTATGCTTCAGGTCAATATTGAATCAAGGCATTGTTGCGGTGAAGGCGAACATGCCCAGCATGTTATGCCGGAGCCACAACCACACCTCAGGTCAATATTGAATCAAGGCATTGTTGCGGTGAAGGCGAACATGCCCAGCATGTTATGCCGGAGCCACAACCACACCTCAGGTCAATATTGAATCAAGGCATTGTTGGGTGAAGGCGAACATGCCCAGCATGTTATGCCGGAGCCACAACTATGCATCAGCGCACTATTGAGTGGATGCGCATCGCCACTGCGGGGCAGTGAACTTTTGATCCTTGCCCTGAACGGCCGCTAGACTGGCGGGTAGATCATTCCAAGGCGAATCGCCTTGACCACTGCCTGGCGACGGGAAGTCGTATTGAATTTGCGGCGCAGGTTGCCAAAATGGAAATTCACTACTGCCTCTGAACAATGAAGAATATGCGCAATATCCCAGGAACTTTTACCTTCTGCGCACCACTTGAGACACTCCGTTTCGCGCGGCGTCAAGGCTGGAACATGTGCCAAACGCAGCTCGGGATTGACAAACCGCAAGCAAGATTCAAATACAAAATCGCGCATCAGGCACAGTTCTGACAAGTCACCCAATTCCCTGTCGCGTGCTCTTCCGTTCAATTGATCAGATACGAAACAGAGCATTCCCATTTCACTGAACGCACCGTGGAACGGCAAAGTGATGCCAGAGCGCAGACCATAGCTGCAAGCCTCTTCGTACATTTCCATTTGCGGCCTGGTGGTAAATATGTCCGCCGCCCAGATCAGGGGAGTTGAGTGCGTCAGACAATGCCTGACAGTCGGATCGATGTAAACCAGTTTTCTGCTGTCATAAATGGCGCGCCACTGGACAGGATAATTGCTGCGGATAATGGCATTTTCCAGCGGTGTCTGGCGATTCGGCACCACGGAAAACAATATATGTTTGTAACCTAAATCACTCCCAAGCTTGAATACCGCCTTGCTCCACACATCTTCCCCACCGCAGTCAAGTAATGCCGCAAAATGATCGAAGGATTTCATATGCTCCCCTTATATTAAGCACATAATCTCCTCCCGGATTACTTGTATAGGCTCCTTCTCTGGGAGCCTGCGTTGGTAGCATGATGCATTATCCACGAATAATTTATGGATTTAAGCGAACCTTAACTTAAGATTCGTAATTAAACAAGTAGCGCTGCACAGCAACGTGGGAACGAAACTGTACAAATGCTCTGCAAGTCTCCGGAATTACCTATGGACTTCCTGCGGCAAAGACAGATATAGTACCGGCCGGAATGAAACCAACGTCTTCGCCTGAAAAACTGGCCTGTTACGCCTGCAGTTCCGATGCATCTGATATTTCAATGAACGGTTCCCCCAAACTTCAGGACAAGTTCGGCAGAAGGATCTCCTATCTGCGCCTGTCCCTGACCGACCGCTGCGATCTCCGCTGCACCTACTGCATGTCGGAAAAAATGGAATTCATGCCGCGCAGTATGATTCTGTCTCTGGAAGAATGCCTGCTCATTGCAAGAGTGTTCGTTGAATCAGGCGTGAGCAAGATTCGTCTAACCGGGGGCGAACCCCTGGTAAGAAAGAATATGCTGTGGTTGGTTGAGCGCATCCGCAAGCTTGAGGGGCTGCGCGAACTGACGCTCACGACCAACGGCTCACAACTTGCACGAATGGCAAAACCCTTGGCCGAGGCGGGAATAGACCGGATCAACATTAGCCTGGACAGTCTCGATCCGGAAACCTTCAGCCGCATCACCCGCACTGGGAACCTGCACCAGGTGCTGCATGGGCTGGATGCTGCAATGACCGCCCTCGGCAGCCGCCGGCTCAAGCTGAATACTGTGGTGCAGCGCGGCGTGAATTTGCATCAACTGCCGGATCTGTTGCGATTCGCAATCGCCAAAGCCGTCGATATCAGCTTTATCGAACAGATGCCGTTGGGCAAAACCGGGCAGCGTGTTGCAGACGTGTTTTACAGCAATCAGGAACTGCTGGCACAACTCAATCAGCAATTCGAATTGCTGCCCAGCGTGGAAAGCAGCGGCGGGCCGGCTCATTATTGGCGCATTCACGGACACGAAACCCGCATTGGCTTCATTTCGCCCCACACCCGCAATTTCTGCGCATCCTGCAATCGCATGCGTGTCACCGCGCGCGGCGAGCTGTTTCCCTGTTTGGGCAATGAGAACATGGTGGATCTGCAGCAAGCGGCACGGACTGGTGACGAAGCGCGTCTGCGTGACCTCATCGCGCAAACCCTTGCAGCCAAACCCTACTCCCATCAGTTCGACCTGTCTGAGGAGGAACCTCGCATCGTGCGCTTCATGTCGCGCACCGGTGGCTGATGCAAGCAGTCAGAACATTTCTGCTCAACCGGAAGTCTGGAATCCAAGGAAATATGTTAATCAAGGCTAGCCTCGACATCCTGGAATAATCGTGGAACAGATATCAGCTGTCATACTCGCGGGCGGTACGGGTTCGCGCATCGGCGGAGCCAAGGCGCTGCAACGGTTGCAGGACAAACCACTGCTGGACTGGGTACTCGAAGCGATACGCCCGCAGTGCGATGAGATATTGATCAGCGCGAATGATGATCCGTCGCCGTACGCGCGCACCGGATGCCGGGTAATCGCCGACCGTATCACCGGCTACGCCGGACCGCTGGCAGGATTACAGTCTGCCATGCACCGTGCCTCCCATCGATTGATCGCAAGCGTACCCTGTGACACGCCGTTTCTGCCGAGCAACCTGATAGAACGTCTGCATGTTGCGCTCGAATCCAGCGGCGCCGATGCAGTGGTGGCCGAGGTGGCGGGTCGTCGGCAATCTGCCATAGCACTCTACCGCAGCCGGGTACAGTCAGAACTCGATGCGTACCTGGATGAAGGAGAACGCAAGGTCTTTGCCTGGCAGGACGGCCTGCAAATCAGTGCTGTGGTGTTTGATGATACGGCGGCATTCCTCAACATCAACACGGTGGAAGAATTGTCAAAGGCCAACCATATCTTGCAAACCGGAGGATCTGGTGGGAACACCAAGCGAACCATCGCTTAAGATCGGATTAGTCTCGATCAGCGACCGCGCCAGCAGAGGAGAATACCAGGATGCCGGACTGCCGGCATTGCAGAATTGGTTCACCCACGCCTTGAAAAGTCCGTGGCAGCAGGTGACCCGCCTGATACCCGACGAACAGGCGCTGATCGAGACAACACTGATCGATCTTGCCGACCGAGAAGGCTGCCACCTGATCCTGACTAGCGGTGGCACGGGCCCCGCACCGCGCGACGTGACCCCGGAAGCCACACTCGCGGTGGCGCACAAGGTGCTGCCCGGTTTTGGCGAACAGATGCGCGCGGTCAGCCTGCGTTATGTGCCAACCGCGATCCTGTCGCGACAGGTCGGCGTCGTTCGCGGCAACGCATTGATCCTGAATTTGCCGGGACAGCCCAAGGCGATCAAGGAAACGCTGGACGGCATATTTGCGGCGGTGCCGTACTGCGTAGACCTGATTGGCGGACCCTATATCGAAACCCATCAGAATGTGATCACGGCTTTCCGTCCAAAATCAGCGTTGCGCCAAGTATAGTTGAATCGTGCTTTTTTACTAATATGTTATACGACTATGTTCAGGTTAATTATGATTAATATTCGCATCCGGGAATCCTTGATTATTCCACTGTGTACCCCCGCAGGCTGGGCTCCGTCGGAACAGAATTCCAGATTGGACCACAATTAAAATCTCATAGAATCAGTCTAAAACAAGCAATCCCTGTACATTTTCCGCCTGGTCTATATAATAGAGCCGTAATGAATGAATCCATGAAAGAAATCCTCCTGTACCTGAAAAATCATGGCGAGCGGCTCGACACGGATATCGCCGTGGCCACGGGTATTTCACTTACAAACGTGCATCTCCATTTGTCAGAACTTGCTGCCAAAGGAGAGGTGATGGCGTGCCATCTGATCAGGTTCGAGAAGGGCAAGAAAGTTGAGGGAATCAGCTGCCGGCTGGCCGGATATATCCCGCCAGCCACACCGGGCAGAAAATCCAAGTCACAGTTGAAACTATCATAGTTCGCCGCTCCGTGGCGCGAACGGAAACAACCCCAATGTTCCCCAGTATTTTCCGGACTCTGCATGGCGCCAGGGCCGGGTTGAGCACGCTTGCACCGGCCGTTTGAGCTGCTCGCGAAAACAAAGTGCTGAAGTGGGCGGCGCCCAATTCAGGTCATCACACGGCCCGGAGGACCCAGCCACTGCAATGGCGGATGTTGGCCGGATCAATTCACCCTTATCCCGATACACCTTCATTAGGGTTTCCATTCGTAAAACTGAAAATTCATCCACAGGAATCGGATAGAATTTCGCAGTTGATCTTTCAGGAATTCTCAGATAATGGATGTGGTAAGTTTGATCTTCCTGCTCTTGCTGGCCGCACTCGGGTGGTTCTGGTACGACAGTATGCGAGCCCTGGAAATCGCCAGGAATACGGGAAGGAATGTGTGCAGCAACGCGAATGTGCAATTTCTCGATGACTCTGTCTCCAGCATCGCGCTGGCATTGGTGCGCAACCAGACCGGCCACAGGGTGCTGCGTCGCACCTATCGTTTCGAGTTCAGCGAGACCGGAAATTCGAGGCTCGAAGGTCAGTTGATATTGCTGGGCGACAAGATCGAATCGGTAACAATGGAACCCTATCGCATATTGCACTGAACACGTTTGCCGCACTTGATGCGCTCAACTGGACCAGGATTCAGCAATTCTTGTCGCGGCACTAGAAATGATCAGGGCATTCAGGGAGGCTCAAAAGGTTATCCGGCTGCTCCCCGTCCGTAGCCGCTTTCAGGTACTTTTTTCCATCTGCGCTGGTGGCAATTACAACCCAGACGCTTTGCTTGTTGACGGTGACGTAAAATTTCCATTTGTCGGCCTCGATCAATTCAATGGCCTCGTCCACCGAGATTTTCCATCTGGTCCCGTCCAGATTATTTCCGCCAACGTACTGGATTCGTTCGTGGGCACCAGTCAGGTTCGTCTTGTTGATACACTGCATTTGCACACTGGCAGCCATGCGTACCTCCTCGTAAATATTATCTTTTGCTCTGCAGATCTAAGTACAGTTGAAGAGTGCCGCCGCCTCCATCCGTGATTTATTTCGTGCCCGATAATTTGCGTCGTTATGATAACAAAAAGGTCAGAGCATCGCTCCAACCTGTTGTTTTATTGGTGGGTCGTGAGTGATTCGAACACTCGACCAATGGATTAAGAGTGCCTTTAATAACAACTCATTACAACACTATACGCAATAAAACAATAATATATAGCTCATCAGGATACTATGGAACAGCTATATAACGCAATGCGGTTGACAGTTGGTTGACACCACTTTGCGCTACCTTGCAACCCACAAATTGAGAAGCACGACACTCTCAAGTGGAGGGGGTAGCTTGGCTTCACCGAACCTTGCTTAGCCGTTCGGCCATCCGGGTTTGCCAACCTGGACCCGTCGCCTTCCAGAGTTCGATTACGTCAGCAGGTAGCCGTAGTGAAATCAACTTACGCGGGTTTGGCGAAAGTGGCCTTCCACCCTTATTTATCTTCGCGCGAGCGAGCATTTCTTCGGTAAGTTCCGGAAGTTCTACGTACTCTTCTTCATTCAATGTGTGAGCATCGACCCTCGCCATATCAGACTTCAAGGAGCGGCGCGATGCGGTTTTTTTCGCGTTCATTGGCTTTCCTCATACTAAAAATGTGGCGATCCTCGCCACGCGGTGTATAACCCACGACGACTATCCGCCCTTCCAGCATTCCGTAGCAGATAACACGCGTTTCGCCGTAGTCTTTTCGCGTATCTTCGATCTCCAAAGTGACGCCGGCAAAAATTAATGCGGCGTCAGCGAAATCAAGTCCACGCTCGGACAATGTTTTGTCGCGCTTGGTTGGGTCGAAGGTAATTCGCATATAGTTATTGTATATACATAAACTATCAGATGCAAGAGTACGAAAGAAAGGATGGGTGGCGCGGCTCGTTAAGGCGACCGGAAAGAAGGGCGAAATGAGGACGCTGGTAGCCCATATGACGAATTACTCAAGGTGACTAAATAACTACTTGCCGAAACCCGAATTTGTCTGAATCATTGAGCAAACAAAAACAGACAGCAAACTTTCTACATTTGTACAAATTACAAAATGTAAATGGTTGCTCTTATTCTTCCAATTCAAATGCTATCGCACTTGAAAGGTTTTGTCGTAACCTGGCGTAGCCAGATTACGGCTTGTTTATTTTTACAACAGCTACGCTATTGTGTGGGTTTTGTTGCAACCTGGCTATGCCAGATTGCGATTCATTTATTTTTACAACAGCTGCGCTATTGTGAGGGTCTTGTCACAACCTTGCTGCGCAAGATTGTGATTATTTTTTTGTTGGAAAATCGTCTATATGCGGGCGCTGGATGAATTGATTGAGCGTTAGGGTCAGGTTGTCGGCCATTCCGTTCATTCACACCATACTGAATTCTAATGGCAATGGGCGTCCGCTTTGTGGCATGCTAATAGCAAGACGCTATAGCAACAGCGTGCCAATTGCAGACGGTCAGCATCGGATTATAGTTGGTTCGCCTGTATGGAAAAATCTGGGCACAGGATTATCACTATCACAGTTTAAGATTTTCCAGTAATGGCCTTCGCTTTGACATATAGTGAAATTTCAACGTAATGCAATGAACTGCGAGAAGTTCTTATTGCCCAGCGCTTCTTGAAAGTTCGGTTATACGTCAGTATTCAATCCGAGTGCGTCTGATCGTGTGCCCTGTTTTAGCTCAGAGTTATAGATTGATATCAATTTTAAAAGTGGAAAGAGCCAAGAAAAGCCATATTATCGAGATGGCGAAACTTCCAACAGACGGTATCCTTACATTGTCGAACAGCAATCTATCGTTTTCTTGCTGCTCTTATGACTTCTGTATAAAGCTGGAAGTTAGGATTTGTTTTCCATTTCCACAGCCCGTTCTACTATAATGCGCAAATACTTTGGCATTCGATATCGAGCGGCTCAAAACCCGCATTCGCCAACATTCCTATAACACAAATTATAAGTATTGTATTAGATACTGTTATGGAGTCTGGTGGATTATGGAAATTTCTAAGAAGGACATATGAAGTAAATAGTACTGTGTTGGTCGTAATATTTCCTTTCGATATTTCAAATATCAGCTTAAAACCCTCTCTCAAATTCTCGCCTGTTTCTCGATACTCTTCCTTCCATTCAGTCATATCGTTTAACTTTCCCCGAATGTTTTTGCAAGGGCCCGTTTGAAGTAACGGGGAGACGGATACATGTGAATGCAATCTATCGGCAAAACCCATCTTGAGCAAGCGGAATAACGGTCTATGATTTTTTGGTCAGGTTCGAGTCCTCTCTTGGAGCCAATCAGGACTCGAAAGTTGAAGCATATTGTTGGCAATTGCGAATGACACACAGCGGACATCTGACTTTCAAGAAAGCAGACATTCAACGTCTGAATTCACCGGCCTGCGCGACTTTTGAACTGGTCCGGTGCAATGATGGGTTATGCGCGACGCATGCATATAACCAGTGTCAATGTCGTATCTAGGGAAACCAATGAGACCACTCATCCCAAGGGATTTTCTCAGATACACCCGTCTCCTTAAGCCGCGACTGTGTGTTCTGAGTACACCGACGAATTCCAGTATCGAGAGCCGCCGCTTCCTGTGCCCTCAAGATGAGTGGCACGAAAATACTCAGCCAATGGTCTTACCGATTCCGTTTCCCATGCAAGTCTTTCGACAAGGTAAGACAGCATCGAACCGATTGGGGTAAACCCTTCGTATTGCGGCCCCTGCCTGAGTGCCCTATAAAACATGAAGTGACAGAAACGTCATTTGATTGGCCACCATAGGCAATCTTAACGGCGGTCCACGTTGCCAAATCCGCCACACATAGGATGTCAAGCATATTGCGCGGTGATTTACATGCTTCTGATCTTCGCCTCTCAGCTTTACTATGATTGAATGCATAGAAATTGAACGGTCGAACGGATCGAACCTTCCTTTCCAATTATGTAGTGGGCGAGGAGCCCATAAACGATGGACTGTGTAATTCCTTGTAAGGAGTACCGGCACGGGAATGTGCCAGTGAGTGAACCACATTCCCGGTCTCAACAGCTTTTCGGATGTGATCGGACCTTGTATGTCTTGCATTCGAATGCCGCCACGACGCCACCAGCCAAATATAGCTTCTTGTCGAGAAGAATTTTCGGGTAAACGGGACTTAAGACAATCACATCAAGCTGTGGACTTGTTCTACCGTCTGCGCTGAGGATGCGACCTTTTGTGACCACTTGGAAGATTGGCGGAAGCCACTGGCGAAAGATAGTCGCCCAATTTTCCTCCCTTGATCCCCCGCAGTACTTGGATCCTCCTTGGTCCGTTTCTGTATCCTTTCATACTCGGCAGCCAATTGATCGGTCACACTGAGAATGAAGTCAAAAACTTCGTGCATGGTCGAAGGTGTTTTTTTAGGGCGCATAACTGTGATTAGCGGACGCACCGGTCAGTATTATTAAAAAAAAAGAAGCGTACCTATTTTTGATAAGTGATTGATTCATTTCAAGCCCCCTAATTTCATCTGTTTACATATGCATAATAGTACGGGTAGGTTAGAAATGTCTCCATATGGCACGGTGCGGCCAACCACTTACGCATATTACCTTCTCTATAGCTGAAGTTCATGATCAAATGAATTAAGATTGAAGTGTCCGACCGCAATGGCCGATTTCCAGATCGTCTTAATTTCGGCCTTTGCGAGATTTTTGTAACCCATCGAATTTAATTGAGCATGGCTCCTTTGATTCGCCGGTAATACGTAAGGCCTGCTCCCGAATACAGCACAGCGAAGCACAAACCAAGTTGGTTTCGGATACGTAGGGGGAGCATAGGCCATATTTTCAGTGGACAATTTTGAATCTGCGCCTTTTATTTTAAATAGGTAATACAATTACAGGGACTACCCCAGCAATAAACAACTTTGCTAGATTTGCATAGCAGCGGGGAGTAATGTGTTTCGGGATGGTTTCATCGAAAATACCGCGCATTTAATCGAACCAATGATCTGTAATTAAGAAAACAACCTATGGATGATGTCGAAGTTTTATCCACTATAGTTGGATTGTTAAAAAAACTGGAGCCGGATGCTCAACAGCGCGTGCTTCATTCAGTCCGAACATTTCTCGCATTCCGTCTCAACGAGATGCACACTCGCCTATCCATGCCAAGGTATCACAACGTTTATTTTAGGTGATTCACCAACAGATTTTTCGCGTGATCGAACACTTTCTCCAAAAGAGTTTATTCGTGATAAAAAGCCAGTAACAGAAGCAGATCGAGTTACTTGCCTAGCCTACTACCTTGCCATTACCCTATACGCCACACTTTAAGACCGTCGACATTAGCACGCTTAACACTGAAGCAGCACAGCCGAAATTGTCAAATGCTTCGGTTACTGTGAGAACGCAACTAAGACGGGTTATCTTGCTGCTGGAACAAAAGGCAATAAGCAAATCAGTCTTCGGAGAAAAATTTGTCGAACTATTGCCCGACAGGGAGGCTGCTCGAGAAGCTGTCTTATCCATGCGCTCTAAGCGGATAATTAGAAAACGCAAGCCTAAGTCACAGTACAGTGAAAAACGATGCACTCAAACCAATCTAAGCCTAACAAGTGTATTCGTCTTGCCTTGTTCAATTACAAGGAGGGGTGGGCAAAACAACGCTTACCGTAAACCTCGCTTTTGCATTGGCAGATTTGGGGAAAACTGTACTACTAGTTGATTCCGACCCGCAGTGTAATTTACATCGTATTTGGTTGATGCTGCCGTTGTTGATAAATGGCTCGACGAAGCAGAAGGGAAGAAGGTCAAACCATTTTGTTTGCATTACGTCCTTTGGCGCAGGCGGGTAAAGAAGCAAATAATATTTCGCCACATGAACGCGCGGATGGCGTGTTTCGAGTTCCAGGCGATATTCGTTTATCCGAATATGAACTCAAAATGAATTAAGTCTTGGACTGGGACTGGTTTTCACAGTAAAGTAAGAGGTTTTGTCTAAATAATGGCACTTGCGAATTTAGTTACACAGTGCGCAAAGGAAACCAAAGCCGATTTCGTGTTTTACGATATTGGGCCAAACATTGGCCCACTCA
>CAWAJO010000001.1:1515000-2220367 GCA_963782385.1 uncultured beta proteobacterium | reverse complement strand
CTTATTGCTGACCGTTGTTTTGTTGCTATCCGCTTGTGGGCAAAAACTCAATGGGACGTACGAAAGTATTGAGCCAAATCTCAGCTTCAGCCTAACTTTTGACGGCGATAAAATGGCCCAAAAAATATGGCAAGGCAATGATAGTAGCGATGCTCAAGAAATTAGGCGCACCTACGAACTTGATAAAAATAAAATAATAGTGGCCGGACAGGTAATAGGAACGCTGCAGGAAGACGGCTCAATTAAAGGCTCAATGGCGTTAATGGGAGCGACTTTTACAAAGAAAAAATGACAGCCTTAGCAATAAATCATATTCAGGCGAGTCGCGGTGCGAGATCGGTAGCAACTTACAATCAACAACAAGAAAAGGGGAGAACTCAAATGAAGGATTTATTATTTTTTGAAAAAATGCTTGTGCCAAAAGTCATAACATTCGTTTATTGGCTACTTCTATTGGCTGCAGTAGTTAGTGGACTGACTACGATGTTTGTTGGAGGATTTTCAATCGGGAAATTCTTCATGGGAATTTTGTTCGCTGTAGGTGGTGCCATTGGCGCAAGAATATGGTGCGAGCTACTCATTGTACTTTTTAAAATGAATGAAGCTCTACAGGAAATTCGAAACAAATAATTCAGAATTTCCAGTGGCATCTTCATTAAGAAGCATTATTCCAATAAAGGTTGAAAATGAAAATATTATCTCTCGCCGCACTTTCATTTGCTTTGCTACTCCCGCATGTAGTCCCCAAAGCCCATTGCTGGGTAAATGGGAATCCGAACCCACCTTTGGGGTGACGACTACTATGGAGTTTACCGATGGCGCTTTAACTACCGGCAACTCGGCAGCTGGAATGACTCAAGAAATCAAGGTAAAAGAATACAAAGTTGAAAAGGACAAAGTCGGGGTAGTTGTGTCACAAGGTGATGTTTCTCAAACTATGTGGTTCAAAGTCATTGATCCTGACACAATCGAGCAAAAGGGACTCATGGGGTTACGCTTTCATCGAAAAAAATAACTCAGCACTAGTTCGACTCCTGCAAATAGAGAACTCATTCTTCCAACGGGGTCTCATTTACTCAAGCCCTCCGTCAAAATAGGAATTTATTTATGATAAAGAACAATTTTATTTTCAGATCAAATTCACTTCATGCGGTTATATTTTGCTATGCCCTATCGTTTTTTATGTTCTTTTGCAACGCTTCGATAGCTTTTGATTTCGCTGATTTTGGTAGCATCACGGTTAATGGGAAAAAGACCAATGTGTTAGAGGCAGTTGGTCTGGGTAACAAGGAAGAAGCGGGTTCAAATAATGATCCGGCGATGAGTAAGCAAGAGGCGGATTCAAATAATGATCCGGCGATGAGTAAGCAAGAGGCGGATTCAAACAATTCACCAGCAAATACAGGCATTACTAGGGTTGCTGAAAAGGGTACTGTGGATAGGCCTAAATGGTGTGATGAAGAAGAAAAGAAATATGAAGACGCACAAGAAAACTATGACAGATTACGTGCGCAAGAACTGAAATCAATTCCGACATTTAGCAGGGACGCTTCTACTACAGAAATTATCGCCGCGATGGACGGTAGCCCTAAGGATGATTTGGCTCAAAAGCGCTCTCAGGAAGCTTTAGTCAAACTAAATAAAGCTACCAGAGATTGGCACAGGGCTAAAGATCGATGCATGAGTCTTAGAAATCATGTCGCGTTCCTCGAAGTCGAGAAATTTTGAGGGGAAATATAAGTCTAATAGTCGTGGTGGGATCGAGTTAACTTTCACGTCGACTCCATCTGGCTACAGTAACCAGGTGGAGTGGAAAGAGGGTAATAAAGAAACCATATCCTATAGATATATTAGAAGGTTGAATGTGATCTATATACATATGCCTCTCTACGATGATCAGTATGAATTAACGGAGATAGTCTTGTTCAACTTCCAACTATGCGAAATAGAAAGTCCTCATTATTGGTGTTCCAGAAGCAAGGTAACTAAAGATGAAGGGTACGCAAGAAAACGAAGTTCGGGGCCTTGCATTAACACATTCTCTCCAGAGAAAGCCATGAAACATTGCAGAGGATGTGCGGATACTCAGAGCCGGAATCTATCAGCAATGAATCCACACGCATAAGCAGAATAAGTATCTATGCATTTTTGTGGGGTTCAGGGTTTGGCGATTTGAGTCAATCCAGACTCGCCATCTGGTACCGGGTAAAAGACAAGCACCTGCGATTTGGACTTGTACTTGAGCATAGCCTCTACCCCCACCCAGCCGTAGTCGGAGTTGGTAGCTTTGTCCGGGGAGAATGCGGTCAGTGTGTTCTCCCCCAGCGGGGCTATACTTCGGGCTGAATCACTACCTACTGTTTATATATATTGACATTTATAGGGGGTGTTAATAATGAAAAGTAAAAATAGACAACATATTTTGATGAACGATTTTGCAGTTGTGTTCATGTGCAGCTCCCTGCTTTTCACATGTAGTTCATTTGCATTTGAATTTAACGTGATGGTAAATGGGAAAAAGGTTAATGTCTTTGAAGGAGCAGATCAAAAGGATACACGATAGTGCGAGAAAATCTGATGAAGGCAGTAATGTTAGGTCTCTAAGCAAAGAGCCTTTCGGCCCTGACGTGCTTGGCCTGCAAGTAGGGATGTCAGCTTCTTCGGTAGAGAAAAGTTTGAAAGATAAGAAAATGGCGTACACCGAGGAAAAAAGATATGGTTTCGCCGGTGAGACCTCGGATGGTAAATATAGTGGGTTCTATAAAGAGGAATCACTCAAATACATCAGCGGCGGTGGCAATGAGGAAAGTTTAAAGATATTTTTTACACCTGGCCCACCTGGTGAAGAGCGCCTCACCGCAGTTGGTCGTACAGTAAGGTATTCATATAGCAATCCGCCCAAGCAAGGCCCAACTCCCCAGGCATTCGAGGATGCCTTAAAGAAAAAATATGGCTCGCCTACGATGGAGGAAAAAAACAGTAATGCAATAACCTATTTGTGGATATATGAAAGTGATGGTTCCTTGCGGGAGCCAACGAGTGGAAATTACAGCAAGTGCTTGATCAGGGGGGGGGCGGGTCCTGTTCAGGGATACGGTGTTGGCGCGGATATTGCAGAGCATACCCATGAAAATGATAAGTTGTCAGTTATTCATTCCGAGGATAAATTTATGTCTTCTGAATGCGGAAGTATCAGTTTGGTTATACAGAGGAATATAGAAACAAATCCAACCATTAGTTTTTATGGAGTTTTATTGCAAGGGTATGACGAATATTTTGCATCTTGGTTCAATGCCAAAGAGCGGGCATCGATTTTCGTCGACAAAAGTGTGAAGGAGACCTTGAGAAAAGGAAATGCTGCAACCCCGAATCTTTAGGTGTAGAACTAATTAAAGGGACTAGGCTGAGGACTACCCCGCCAGTTAATTCCATTTAATCGTAAATTTCTTAACGCATCTTGTAAAGGGAGTAGACCATGAAACAGTTCTTTTTGCTGACCGTTGTCATGACTCTATACACATCTGGATGTCAAAATATTCTCGCCAATCTAAATACGTAACAGCAACCAGATGTGTTTGCTTAATTGACAGGTTACCAATCAATCCTTTTGCCTGTGCGAAATGCCGCGCAGGCCGTCGACTTCAAATGGCGAAACCCGGCAGCCATCAATGCCGGGAAAATATTACTGGGGGAAAAATGAATACTCTGACGAGAATAGTCTTGGCTACCGGTGTTATCGGTATTAGTTACATTGGCTCCGCTCTTGCTGTCGAAAATGAGGTTTGCTCAAAAAATGCCGTGCTGTGCGCGTCTGGGACTATTATATTAATAAAGACCAATGATGAAATTGCCAAGCTGTGTAATTTCGACAAATCGATCGCGGTGGGGATAGGAGCAGTAGCTTGCGTGAGAAAATGATAGCTAGCGTCTGTTATAAACTCGGGGTTCAAAACAGCGAAACTACCAGAATCCAGTGCCTAGATTCGTCCTGATTGGCGAGCAAAGCCGGATTCGAACTGAAAGAATTTTTAGGCATATCAAGCAGACGCTCCAATGAAAAATTCGGAAGTCCGCAAAGGCCGAGCAGCGGGCACCGGGAAAAGTTGCCGAAACGAAAATTCCTGGCATGCTGCGGAAATCCAATATTAATTTTCACTACTCGAAACCAGCCATTCGCAACCTGTCTCTACTGTTCAATAGCAGAAGATCATAATTGCACTACGATGGACAACGGCTAAATATCACAAATGCTGGCGCACTTGTTATGGTGTTGTCACAGACTGGCTACGCCAGACTGCGGCTGTTTAACTGGCACAAAAGCAATGCTCTTGTGCAAAGTCGATCACAGACTTGCTGCGCAAGACTGTGAGGACCAGGCGAATTTAGTTGCTGTGCAATTTCTCCTGAAGCCACACTTTGATAAGCGACTGGTATGGCACATCACGAGAATTCGCCGCAGCCTTGATGGAATCCAGAAGATGCTGGGGTAGCCGTAATGAAATGGTTTTTGTTGTGGGCTTCAATTTAGGCAGCACAACCCGCTGGGCTTTCGTCCAGTCCATGTATTCCGTTGAATCGTGTTTGTCCCAGAAGGCCCGTTCTTCGGCCTCGTTGGCGAACTTGGGAACCGCTTTAAGTTGTTTGTTCATATATCGTGCGCTTCTTTTTGTGCATGTTCCTGGCCGAGATTAGGCTGCTTGTTTTTCTACCTCAGCCAAGGCGTCGGCAATCCATGCATTGATGCTTTTGCCCTGGGCCTGCGCTAACAAGGCGGCACGCTCATGCACCTCTGGCGAAATGCGCAACATGAGTTTGCCTGAATACTGTTTGCGCGGCTCGATGCCTTTCTTGGCGCAAATCTTCAGATAATATTCGAGCGACTTCTTGAATTCGGTACGCAACTGTTCCGGCGTTTTACCGTAAAAATCGGCACCCCCTGACAGACCAAGGATTTCTCCCCTGAACATATCGGTAGTCGGGTCGAATTCAATTTTGGCTGAATAGCCATCTATGGTAATAATGTTCCTCATGGCTTGACTCCGTGTAATTTAAGCCAGTCCCTCACTGCGGCAACAGCGCCTTTATCTGTATTCGGGGTTGGATGTGGACGGTGAAAGACTCGCACCTCGTTGAACAACACTACCGCGACACGAGAACCGGAGCGATCAGTTTCAATTTCCGCACCCAACTCGACAAACAATGCCTCCACATCATCCCAGCGCACGTTTGCAGAAACTGGCCGATGGAAAATCAATTCAAGCGTGCGCTGGTTCTTCCGTTTCATCATCGCAATGATACCAGTAAATAGTATCATGTCAATCGAGGGAGCCGATTTAGTTAGTCGCCAACCAAAGCTCGTGCAAATCTTGGCCGATCAATCGTGCATCTAGATCCGGTGTTGCAATTGCACAAGCTCCCTTGACTTATCATACGCAACTTACGTATGATTAACCCATGAAAGCCACCTTCATTGAGTTGCCTCCATTTGAGCGGCACCGGCAGAGTTATCTGAATGACGAAAGCTTCCGTGAATTTCAGCAGATGTTGATGAAAAACCCTGAAGCTGGAGACGTGATCGAAGGCACGGGCGGATTGCGCAAAGTACGTTTCGCTGATGAAAAACGAGGCAAAGGTAAACGTGGCGGGCTCCGAGTGATTTATTACTGGTGGCTGCCGGGAAAGCAATTCTGGCTCTACACCGTATACAACAAAGATGAGATGGATGATCTGACCGCAGCAGAACGCAAAACTTTGAAGGAACTGCTCAAACATGAACTGGACGCAAGGAGAATCAAATGAAACGAAAATTGTTTGACGAACTAAAAGAGGGATTCGGTGCACTCGAAGCTGCACGCGGGGGCAAAATCACCTTGCGCCAGCATGTGGTGGAAAAAAAACCTGCACTCACTATTACCCCGGAAGAGTTGCTTGGTCTGCGGGAGAAGCTGCACTTGTCGCGAACCGTATTTGCCCGATACTTGCGCACTAACGAACGCACACTGGAGAACTGGGAGCAAGGCCGAGCCAGCCCGAATGCCCAGGCTGCGATTTTGATTCGTATGGTTGAACGCTATCCGGATACAGTTGAACGTCTGCTGACTATCTGAAAGTCACCAAAAGACCCCACTAATCGATCAGTAAAGAGAGGAAAAATCTGCCAGCCTATCAAATCGTGGCGCAAACCAAGGGGTCAAAGTCATTTCAAAATCATGGGGACTTTTTGGTAAGTCGACGGTAAAAAGCAGGTACAAAACAGTGTAAAATGGGGAACGAGCGGCATTTTTCACATTATTAATCAATAAGTTACACCACAAAGAGCAACTACGAACCAAGGGGTCCGGGATTCGAATTCCTCCGGGCGCGCCACAAAATCAAACTATTAGGGCTGAGAGCGGCCTAGCAAATTTTCATTTATTTCTGCAATGGGTACACCAATGGGTACACCAGAAATTTGCTTCAGGGTTTCGCAATGGATGAAATGAGCGGCCACGGATTCCGAGCAAGGCACGCACTATCCTCGACGAAGTACCTCAGGTTTTCTCGGGTTTCATCGAACACCAACTTGCCCATGCTTTAACTTAAAACGGAAATTACGCACATCTCCAGCCGTACAATATTCTTGAAAAATCCTGCTTCAGCAAATCGGCTTTACGAATAAATATATCGGCATAACCACAGTCTCCCCACATCATGTCAAAACCACCATCAAGTTGCATCAGCAAAATAAACTCGAATTCATTCGCCTTTTGCTTCCAGCCTCCTCGATGCAATTTGATATCAGGAGAGCATTGGTAATAGCTTCTGGAATCCTCACCTGAATCAGGATAGCCACCAGCGTAGGAGTGTAAAGCATGCGTTTTCTCGCACTTTCAGCTTTGCGGCCGGACACGACGAGAAATGCCGAACTGGCTGTCGGGAAAATTCTTCGGCCTCACGAAAAGGGTTTGAAGACCATGTCCCAGACGGCGGCCACCAAGACGAGCAGGACCGCGCCGTAGCCGATGGTCCATCGGCCAATTAGTGCGGTCGCTTTGCTCACGTCGTGGTCAGGCTCCGTCACCGTTCGTTCGATTGCGATGCCGATTTGGCTGAGATGGGTCGCACCGATCAGGAAGGCAATGAGAAAGAGTGCCAGCCCGATCAGAATCCAGGGCTGCGATATACTCCAATAGGGAGCTGTCAGCACCATCAGGAGACCAGTCGCCAGCACAACAACTACAGATGGCATGAACGCGCGCAGACCGAGATAACGCAACGACTTCGCGAAATCTGCGACAACGTCCCAGTTGGCGCTCTGGCGCACGCGGAGCGCGGTAAGAAAAAGCATGACACCTCCGCCGATCCAGACAACGGTGCCAAGGATGTGCAGGAAAAGCAACCAAGATTGCAGGCTCATATCAACCCCCTCTCATTGTCATACCATCACCGCGCCGCCGGCCACATCGAGAATGACGCCGGTGATCCATCTAGAAGCCTCCGAGGCGAGGAAGAGCGCAGTCTCGGCGACATCCTCGGGAGTCCCGAGCCGCCGGATCGGATGCAACTGGCCGAGTGATTCCTGCAGTTCCTTGGGTATCAACACAAGATTGCGCTCGGTAAGAATCGCCTCGGGCGCAATGCAGTTCACGCGAATTCCTGCAGGACCGAGCTCCACGGCAAAGTGCTGCGTCAGGATTTGAATACCCGCCTTTGCTGCGGCGTAGGGGATAGGCGATCGCCCGTTGGCGCGCCTGCCCGCCGAAGAGGAGAAGGTGATAATGCTTCCCGAGCCCCTCCACTTCATCGAGGGGAGGAAACTCTTGATCGTGAGAAATGTCGCCGTGAGGTTACCTTCGATCGAGGCATGCCAGCCCTCCTCCGGTATTTGCTCGAAGGGTGCCTGAGCCGTGTGGCTTCCCCCCGCATTTGCGACGAGCACATCGACGACGCCATACTCGGACTCTATCCGGCGGCGCATTGCCTCGACCTCGTTGAATCGGGTGATATCCGCAACGATACGTATCGCCTGGCCGCCCGCTCTGGTGATCTCCTCCTGCACCTTTTGGAGTGCTGACTCATCCCGGCCGTGAACCACGACCCTTGCCCCTTGCTGCGCAAAGAGCGTTGCTATCGCTGCGCCGATGCCGCGGGAACTTCCGGTTACAAGCGCGACCTTCCCATTGAGTGACATGAGCTTCTCCTTATCACGAGGGCGTTGAGTGATCTCGATTGGTGCGGCAGGCCGAATATAAAGTTAAATCCGAAAGCTGGGCGGCACGTAATCAGGATTGCGCTGCGTAGTACGTACCACTTGGTGGACTTGCTAACATGGACATTACGAAAGCGAGTTTCTCGGGCGGGATGCTCTTAACGGATGCTTGATGCGCAGCGGCAGAGTCCCATATCTCGATTACCACGAACTCGTTGGCATCGTCTTGGCTTTGAAGTACTTGACACGATTCGCAGCCGCGCGACTCCTCTATGAGTGGGATGATTGAGAGTAGGAACTCGCGCAAAATGCTTGCCATGCCATCTTTGGCGAGGAACGTGCTAATTCTTGTAGTGCTCATTGATACCTCTTGACGAGTGGTGCCAAACCGACCTTTGCACCCGCGCCCAGAACATCTCTTTTCGATGCTATAATTTACTGGAACTATAATATTATAGTTACTATAAACTTTATGTGTCAATAATAATATTATGGGATGAGCGTATGGATTCCCCAGAAGGATTAAGAGAGCGCAAGAAACAAAGGACCCGCAGTCTGATCTCGGAAACCGCACGACGTCTTTTTGCCGAGCGCGGCTTCGAGGCTGTTTCGGTCTCCGAGGTGGCGAAGGAAGCCGAGGTCTCGGAGGCGACAGTCTTCAACTACTTCCCGACGAAGGAGGACCTGGTCTACGAAGGGTTGGAGCGCTTCGAAGAAGAGATGCTCCAGGCGGTCCGGGAGCGTCCGACCGGCGAATCGGTGGTGCAGGCCTTTGGCCGTTTTGTGCTCCAGGTTCGTGGCGATCTCGCCTCCGAAGACAAGCAAACCGCTAAATCGCTCGCGAAGATCAGCCGCATGATTGTATCAAGCCCCTCCCTGCGCGCTCGTGAAAGGGATATCTTAAGCAGCTATGCAGATTCGTTGGGTGCACTCATTGCGCAAGAGATCGACGCGGAAAAGGGAGACATCCGCCCGACGGTCGTAGCCCGGGCACTGATCGGACTGCACGCCTCGCTCATTGCGTTTGTTCGGCTGAGGCTCCTCGAGCAAGCCCCGAATCTGAGGCAGATTGCTAAAGAGGTGCACGCCGAGGGCGAGAAAGCACTCAAGCTGTTGGAAGACGGGCTGAGCGACTACGCACTCAAGCGGTGACCGGTAAACAGCGTATAGCGGACCAATTTGGTATAGGGTCAGTGCCATTTTCAGGCATTGGGCAACGGGGATTGACCGTTCTTCGGCCTTATCGCCTGTCCTGATCGAATGGCTGCGTGCCTGGTGGCGAATGGCTCGTGCCGACTCGTTACACTCGGCCCCTTGGTCTTATGTGCGGCGTCGCACAGACGGCAATTATTTTTGCGCCTAGCCTTCCATCATCAATAACGACAAGCAAGTTTCCCACATATGTATTCACCCGAATTCATTCGACGTAATACTAATGTAGTCTGCCTATTCTACAATCAAGATATTCCAACATCTTCGCAGGAGACGCGAAATGAGCCCAGCCAAGGAAAAAATCGCCACAAGCGCAACCAGTCTCTTTTCCAGTTTGGACCAGTCGGAACATAGCGTTGAACGACATATTGCGAAATGGCAAGAGCCGGTGACGCTCACGCTGGACGAACGCGGCTTGATTCACGATTGCAGCAACTCCGGCGAGAAGCTGTTTGGCTATTGCCGCGACGACTTGGTCCAGCAGCATGTTTCGAGGCTGTTCCCGCAACTTTCGGAAGTTGTTCTGGTTGAGAACGGCACTATCAATCCGCGGCTGATCTTTCTATGTCGTTGCAGCCACCAATTCATGGCACAAGGCAAGGGAGGCCGCGCTTTTTTAAGCAAACTGAGTATCGTCCTTCTGGAAATTGCGGGAAAAGGATTTCTAAAGCTGATTGTATGGCCAGAAGGAAATGCCGCTCCTGCATAATTTAAGTTGGATACAATAAGGTTTTGTTTTGGTTCATGCTTGTCAGGCATATGAACTTCTTTCCTCAGACTAATCCTGGTACATGTATTCGCGCGTCATGGGCGTCAATTTGCCACGACTGGCGTCCTTCATGTCTTTTTTCAGATCACCGTACCCTGCCTGGCTTTCAATGGTTAAAGGATTGAATCCTCTCGCAACTCGTGGCACAAAGAATGCCCTCCGTTCAAGGCAAAGGTTAAGCGATTGTCCAAGCTGGAAACTGAGCGTTTGTCATCCCGCATGAGTGGCAAGTTGCCGCATCGGCTACAGAAAGAAAAGTGAGCCAGGAAGAGGCGTTGGTCATGCAGATGGAGTTGGAAGACGAGCAACTCGCATCATGGCGAAAAATGACGCTGATGTTGAGGGAAAAGGAAGTCGCCAAGGAAGCTGCTAAGGAAAGTGAGAAAGCCAAGGCTTCTGAAAAAATCAAGGCACCAGTAAAGGCCAAGGTAGTGAAGAAAGAATAGGTTCAAGACCGTTGTTGGCCTGCAGTGTCAAGCCGAATTCAGATTATCCGTCACGGTTTGTGAAATCACGGGAATCTGTTTGGCGAACTTGTTGCTACCAGTTCAGAATGCGCATGCGCGAGCTTTTCTTGTGCTGGTGCGATTGCATTCTCGCAACGACGTGGTCGAGTACGTCGATCGCGTCCAGCACGAAGGGTCCCTTGTTCAGCATGATACATTCGGCACGTTCCGCCATCGCAGCGTCTGTTATTTCGGCGCGTGATGGCATGTTCTGTTTGACCAGCCCTTCCAGTACTTGCGTCGCCCAGATAACCGGCACATGCGCGGACTCGCAGAGCCACATCATTTCCTCCTGCGTTTCGGCGAGCTGTTCATAGCCGATTTCCACGGCGAGGTCGCCGCGTGCGATCATCACTCCGAATGGGTGATTACCCGCACCGTGCACAATGATCTCTGGCAAGTTGCTCAGCGCCTGGCGGGTTTCAATCTTGGCCACGATACCCAATTTCATGGCATTTCTTTCGGCCAGTGCCTGCAGCAGCAATTCCATATCCTCTCCAGACTGGACGAATGAATAGCCGACGATATCAGCGTTATTGACGATAAAATCAAGGTCTCGCTTGTCCTTGCCGGTAAGCGCGGGCAGATCAAGTTTTGTATCAGGGAAATTCAGTCCTTTTTCCGACCTCAACGTGGATCCCTGCGATTTTGCGCGCGTGATTTTCAGCAAGGCGCCGTCGGCATTCATGGAGTCCACTACCGCGCTGATGTGCCCGTCATCTATCATGACCCGTTGTCCCGGTTTCAGGTGATCCAGCACGGCAGGCGGGATGCAGGCGATGTGCGCGGGTGTGACGCTGTTGTCTCCCTCGTCAACCGCGGCCGGTTCCCCCGGCAGCGGTTCCCGGGTCAATTGCAGCAGGTCGCCTTCGCGCAGCAGGATGCTCACCGGGCTTGGCACTATCGCGCCGATGCGGCACTTTGCGCCGGCGCGTGTCCGTCCGGACTTGCCAGGGCGCGGCTTCGCATAACGTGTCAGCGTCAGACCTTCTTGAAGATACGCCGAATCATCGGAGGTAGCCATAATCTCGAGTTCGGACAACTGCTTCTCCACCACCAAGGCAACAGACTTGCCGCGAATATCCTCACTCTCGATGCGGTCGCCTTTCTTCAGCTTGTGCAGCCAGTTCGCATCCACGCTCAATCTGGCCGGAGAACGTCGCCCCAGTGTGTCCTTGACCGCTTGCCTGCCAAGCAGGCCGCTGCCGTCAAGAATGACAAGCCCCTGTTCCTTGACGTTGCCGAGCCGGTTGCGCCTGGGTTTGAAACGGACGATTCCGCGCTCCATGGCCACCGGGCCGGTGCGCAATTTTGGGCCGGCAAGATCCATCATGATCTTGCATTGGCGGCCGGTTTCCTGTTCCGCCTGGCGCACGAATTCAATCATCTGTTTCCATGCTTCCGGCGTGTCGTGAGCGCAATTGATGCGCGCGCAATCCATTCCCCGCTTGACCAGTTCGCGCACAAATACGTAATCGGAAGCCGCTTCTCCGGGAAAAGTCACCATGATGCGGACAAAGCGGTGATGGTGGGAGGGGCCGAACAGGCGCAGGGTTTGCTTCTCCAGAAGCAGTTCGGCTGCGCTGAATGCCTTTGCATTGGTGATGACCTGATCCCAAGCAACAGATTTGCCGGTCAATGCGTCGAGAGCAAGTATGACGGCATCAAGATTGCCAAGCACATGTCCCTCGGTGCGTCCGAGTGAGGAAAGACCGAGGGCAGCGAGCAGCAACTGGATGCCGCTCAGGTCATGGCGGCGCAAGCCGATGTAGGCGCCCATATTGGCTGCTGAAGGGAGGAAACCGTGCCAGCGGATAAGAGGCCGCCAAACCTTCAGACATTCCTTGCGGGTCTTTTTGATATTGGATCGGATACGTCGCAGTTCAGCCGCCAACTTTGATACTCGCCGACCATCCAGTTTGCTGCTGGAACTATCATCAGACTTCATCTTTGCAACACCGGATATTCACTATTCGGCCATATTGAGGAATGGCTTGATGGTATTTCAGACAGATATCGATTCTGGTTGAACGTGCTATGAAACTGGAAGAAGAACAAATCATCAGGATGCGTGCCTTACAGTTTCGTGCCGGGTTGAAACAAGATTATTGTCTATGGTCAGAGTAAGCAGGGAGCCACGGGCTGATTGACTGCGGTCTCAGTTATTCTACATATCAAGCGAGGGCGGCAATGTCCGCTTCTGCTGCACCCGCAAGCATCGGGATCAGAGTTTCAATGCCGGCAACTTTAAGGGTCTTTGCGACCGCATCGTTGCCTTCGACATACAGTACCATTTTCCCGCCGCGCTGTAGTAGAGCCTTGGCATTGATGACTATCGAGCGAATTCCAATCGACGCAAGGAAGCTGACGGCAGTCAGATCGACGACTAACCGCAGTTGCGTCGCCACAGCCAGAGAGGTGAATCTCAGGGCGATTGCTTCGCTGCCAAGGATATCAAAGCGGCCGGAGATGCAGATGCGGTGGAAATTTTCACTAACGTCCACAAAGTGGATTTCGGTGTTCACAATGAATCATTCCTAAGTTGACTCGACGTAGGCTAGATAATGATTTCCCACTTTAAGCAGGTTAAGTTACAAATCTATGACGCTGTCAAACATGTCCTATCCCTGGCGTCCAGGCTTGCCGTAAATTGGCTGTTTTGGATTGCCTTCCTAACATAGCCATTATCAGCTGTGAGACGATCTAAATTAAATAAATATGACTGATCGCGAGACTCAACATTAGCATTCGCACCAAGAATATTGAAATTGAAGATTAAAGAAGATTCCTTTGAAAACGGGCGCCAATATCACATATTTCTCCAACTTTTTTGCCTATAATTGTAGGCCCTCACCGCAATACATTGCATTCGACGAAAGGCGG
The DNA here is from genome assembly GCA_963782385.1 of uncultured beta proteobacterium. Taxonomy (GTDB): domain Bacteria; phylum Pseudomonadota; class Gammaproteobacteria; order Burkholderiales; family Gallionellaceae; genus CAVXFS01. The sequence continues at coordinate 2,206,809 of CAWAJO010000001.1, read as the reverse complement.
ATTATTGTCATGGCCAGACCGAATCACTTTAAGCTAGTGCCCGACCATGTCAAAGTCATCGAGGCGCTCGCCGAAGAAACTGATCTCACTGTGGAAGAGGTAAGTCAGATCTACGCTTCAACATTTGAAAGCCTCAAGACAAGTGCTCGAATCCATGACTACCTGGCGGTACTAGCCACCAAGAAGGTGCGTGACGAACTGCACCAATAAGAATGGTCGCATAGTTCTCAGAATTCCCACGAATCGCACCGAAGCCGTTCTATAGCAGGAATATATTTCCCCAGACGGAAAGTCTGAAGTGATTACAAGCGCATTCGATTTTGGAAGAACTATTGAAGCGGGAACCGCCTCTCGTAAGATCGTGCCTGAAAATACGGGCTTGTTGTTTGCACACATATTGCCACGCCGCGATTTGCAGCAGCATGGCCAACCCTCACATCGGAGGAGCGTATATCATCAATCGATATTGCATGGTTGTTGATAAAGATTCTTTCTGCCACGAGCAGATGAAATAGAAAACCGCAATGCGTGCCTGGCTCCCCCACTTAACTGCAGCTAGCCCTTTCATGGAAATAAGCATTCAGGCACATAGAACCAAGGCAGCCGAAATCGAAATAAAACTCCTGATTGATCCTGCGGACGTTCTTAATCTGAGGCGGACACCTGTTTTAAAAACATGGAGTACAGCCAGGCCGGTCCGCCGGAAACTGGTTACAACCTATTACGACACCCCTGAACTGGCTTTGCGGCATGCTGGTGTCGCGTTGAGGGTGCGTCGCGTTGGGTGCGGCTGGATTCAAACCATCAAGGGGAGTGGCGCGGCACGTGCAGGACTGAATCAAAGCATGGAATTTGAAAGTCCGGTTGCAGGCCCGGCACCGGATATCAGCAAAATTACCGATCACGCGTTACGCAAGTTATCTTCGCATCATGCGCTGAGCAATCGGCTGCAACCAGTGTTCATTACCGAATTCTGGTGCACCAGTTGGCTGCTGTCGTTTGCGGAAGGTGATGAAATCGAACTTGCACTGGACCAGGGCGAATTTAGATCCGGTCAATCCGTGGCGCCGGTTTGCGAAGTGGAACTGGAGCTGAAAGCCGGCCGACCGGAAAAATTATACGAGGTGGCGCTAAAATTGCTGGAAAGCGTGCAGATGATGCCAGAAAACATCAGCAAAGCCGAGCGCGGGTATGCACTATTCAGCGGTGCTACCCCAACTTCCGTCAAGGAAACATCTCCCGGCGTGACGCCGGCAATGAGCGCGAATGATGCGTTCAAGGCGATTATTGCTGGTTGCATATGGCACCTGCAAGCCAATCAGGAAGGCATGCTGCTCGGTCACGACCCGGAATATCTGCATCAAATGCGGGTTGCGCTACGCCGTCTGCGCTCCGCACAAGGCCTGTTTGATAGCGTGATCCCGCATGAAACCTATCCTGAAATCTTGGACGGCTTGAAATGGCTTGCCGAGCAATTTGGTTCCGCGCGTGACTGGGATGTGTTTGCGACGGAAACGCTGCCGCCCCTCATGGCCCAGTTTCCCGGACAGGAAGCATTGGCGGCTTTGCACCGCAGTGTACTTGCTCAGCAGCAGCGCTATAGTGTAATTGCACGCGCGGCGGTGCGCTCACGCCGCTACGCAACGCTGTTGTTGACCTTGGGTTCGTGGCTTGAACAGGAGGAATGGCGGATGCATCTGACCGATATGCAACAGCAGGAATTGTCGGTGCCGGTGGTCAAACTGGCTCGACGAATGCTGGCCAAGCGGCACAAGAAGTTGCGCATGTGCGGCCACAATTTGATGCAGCTCAGCGTGGCTGAGCGACATGCGGTGCGAATTGCGGCCAAGAAACTTCGTTATGCCGCGGGATTTTTTTCCGAACTGTATACGTATAAACAGGCACAGGTGTATTTGAATGCGTTGGCCGGCTTGCAAGACGGATTGGGTGCGCTGAACGATATTGCCACGACAAATCGCTTGCTGGTGTCTTTGCACACTTCCGAATCCGGCGCCGCACACAGCGAAGCCATTGGGATTGCCTCTGGCTGGGTGGCTTGCAGGGGTGCGCAATATCTAATTCGCCTGGAACAGACCTGGGATGGTTTTATGCAGCAGAAGCCTTTCTGGGGGAAATAAACTTCTGATTTAAGGTGGGAACGAAATGCCGCAGTGTCGTCAGCCGCATGTCGTGAATTGCTATGCGGCAAGCAAAGAAGTCGAACTCTTTAGTGTCGAGTCCGTAGCGCCGAAAAAGGCATCCTAGTGTTTCTTCCGGTTCAATCGTCACATTGCGGGTAATGAGTCCAACTCGGATGTCAGGTGTTGCCAGCAGTGTGCGAAGTAGCGAGTCAATGCCAGGATATAAACGCGCTTCGTGCCGATAGAATTCGGTCAATGTCATTAGCAGTTGCTTTCGGCTCTGCTTACCAAACTGACGGCGAAGATTCTTTTGGAATTCCCGCAGGCCGCCGAGAAACTTGAACAGCTTGCGCCGCTTCTGAAACCGATCAATGTCGCCGATGTCCATTCCATGCCGAATAAAGGCTAGTTCAATAACATGAAATGCATCAATGGTTGTGCCATCAGCATCAAAGATCACCAACCTTTCCAAGTTCTTGTACTGAGCCATTCCTATAATCTTAGGCAAGCCATATGACAAATAGATGAAATATTCGCTTAACAACTAGGTATCGCGTGATCGACGACGCCACAGAAACCGACGTCCTTGACCATGATCGGTTCATCTCATCCAGCAAGTTTCAGATTCAGTTGCCAGCAAAGCATGCTGGCCTTTTGGTGTTAAATAAAATTCACCATTCCGAATTATCTCTGCAACAAGTCAATCGTACTCTACGCACGGCTCATTAACGACCTATCGATCAGCAAGCAAGGACGTTATTGACTGGTTATGTATCTCCGGCGTAATCAACGAGAAAAGACGTTGTTGACCAGTTATGTATGATTTGCGTAATGACTTCGGCACCTCGGGCCGTCTCCGGAAATGTTCGCGATATCCTCAACTAATGTAAGGAGTTCACTCGTATGAAGAAATCAATCATGGCCCTAAGCATTTCGGCTGCCCTATTGGCAGGGCCGGCTCTTGCCGAAAATCACAACAATTCGAATAATCACAATAATTCCGTCCCCCATCTCGATCATGTCTTCCTCATCATGATGGAAAATCATGCCTATGGGCAAATCATAGGCAACCCAAGTGCCCCATTCATCAATCAGTGGGCGCAATCAGCCAACTTGGCGACCAACTACTCTGGTGTCGGCCACCCGAGTCTGACGAACTATCTCGAAGTTGTGGGCGGTTCCAACTTTGGCGTGATAAATGACCATTCACCGGATTGGCATAACGGAACCTGCGTTACCAATTTGGCATCGGGCGTTCCCGCAGATGAAAGCGTGCCGGCAGCTATCTGCCCGATCTCTGGCAAGGGTATGGACGCCGCAATTCCGGCCGTCGACACTACCAACGAGGGGACACCCAGCGAGCCCATCTACAACACTCCATTCCCGGCGGCGCCCGCCATCGGGATGACGATCGCAGACCAGCTCGTAGCCAGGCATAAGAGCTGGAAATCATATCAGGAGTCAGTTCCCGCCTCCGGTGCCGACTATGTCAATCTCAGCGACGGCATTTTTTCTAATCTGAGCCCGGTTAATCAAAGCGACATTCAGAAGCTTTACGCCGTCAAGCACAATCCGTTCGTATACTTTGCCAACGTGCAGGCGAATAAAGACCGCAATAACGGATTGAACAATATTGCGGGATTCGATGGTCTCGAAGGTCTCTATGCCGACCTCGCAACCGGCAATGTACCGGAGTTTTCCTTCATTGCCCCCAACCAGTGCCATGACATGCACGGGATCGGCAACGGCGGTGCGTTCTGCGCCGATGACGCCTCCACGATCCAGATGGGCGACGCAGCACTGCAAAATCTTGTGGCCACAATCGAGGGTTCGAAGGCATGGCAGCGGGGTAATAACGCCATTGTAGTGCTTTGGGATGAAAACGATTACAGTTCGCTGCCCAACCAGGTCGTTACCATTGTCGATACCAACTACGGCGTTGGCGGAGTGATGAGCAACAAAGCGTACAATCATTATTCCTTATTGAAGACGCTGGAAGACGGTTTTGGTTTGCCTTGCCTGAATCACACCTGCGATGGCAATGTCCAGGAGATGTCCGATATGTTTCAATCAGGCCATTGATAACTTGATCCACACAAACAAGATCAATCAGCATCATCTCAACCCCGCCTGCTCGGCGGGGTTTTTTATCGAGATGCGAATTGATCCAATGTCATATTTGGCGCCAGAATCAACATGCGATTCATCCTGAATGACGGCATGAAATTCCGCTTCGCACAAACTTGATGGATTGCAATATGTCGGGAGCCGATAGTCACGAACTTCCGCTATCGGGTGATCTAAATAATTTCAAATGAGGGACCGCTTTCGGGCAGGCACTTTGCATAAGCGACGGGCAACTCTGTGCCTAGTCTGTTGAAAAACTCATCTTCAGGTCGTGACGAAAAAAAATTCTACCCCCTTAGGGCGCTTGAAATTATTTCGACATGGGAGGATACCGCAGACATCCTTAAATTCAACCATGAACCCTTAAACCGCCCTACTCTTGACGATCAAGTGCGTTTTGCTATTGCACCTTCAATTCGCGAAATTTCCCAGGGGTGCGAATTTTGAGTTTTTCAACACAATATGCCAACAACCGCCATTGGCACGGATAAATTGACACGGCGCACACCCAAAAACTGATTTGGCATTCTTGAAGCAGCCGCTCAGATTTGTCTACGCAATTTGCGACAATTCAATGATCTCCATGATCGCCTCCGCGATTGTCACCATGATCGCCTCCGTGGTGCCCCCCGCGATCTCCTCCATAAACATCTCTACCGCCTTGCCGACCATATCCAGGACCCCAGAAACAACCCGATAGGCTCGAGGCTATCAGAAGCAGAATTGCCAGTTTGGCCAAAAGTGATTTTTTCATTTGTCATTCCTTTCTTTCAACAAATTTGCTTCGCTCGCCCTGCGCCTATCCCCGCGGCAAGACTGCGGGGTATTACGACGCAGAAATACAAAATCGGCGAGCTATGCTTAAAGTCAGAATCGCGTTGTCCCGCGCCAGGAGCGCGGGGAATACAAGTTAATTTACCGGGTATCTTTCGCCGGCCCCAATAAGCCCGTATGCAACCGCTTCTCGGCATTGGTATTGCTTTATTTGAGCGTGAAATCCTTGCAAAAGAAATAGTAGTATTGATGTTGTTAACTTTCGATATTTGAGCGTGATCTACGAAAATTATGGTTATTGCGTTCAAGTTATCTTGAATTGTCTTGAATAGATTGCACCAGCGATAGTATTTGTTCTGTTCGGTAACGCACAATGGTAAGGCAGGGCAACTAACCTGCTTGAGCAGTGCCAATTGAAGCCCACAATAGGTCGCGCCGTACTTTTACCGCGCGGTTTTGTTGTGGTCTGAGAACTGTCCCACTGACAGTCCCTGCTTATGTACGGCAACGTACAGATAAATCTATAAGAAGTTCCTATTATTTGCCAGTGAGCGTTGATCAACAACTACGATGCTCCGGTTCAGCTTTAACAACCATTTTCAGGAGAAATCATGAACAAAGATCAAGTAAAAGGCCGTGTCGAGGAAGTGAAAGGCAATGTGAAGGAAATTGCTGGCAAGATGTTCGGCAATAAGGGCATGGAGCAAAGAGGGAAGAATAAAATCTTCAGTGGCAAGGTTCAGGCAGGGTACGGTGATCTGAAAAAAGATATCAAGGACGCCAGTCATGACAAATTGACAAAGGAGCAGCCATGAATATCAAATTCGCGGGGATCTTTATCTTGGCCGCTGCACTAATCATGCCGGCCTTTTCATATGCGGCGGATAGTTCCACCGATACCGCTGGTGAATATCTGGACGATGCGTCCATAACCCTAAAAGTAAAGACGGATTTCGCAGCGGACAAATTGGTCGAGGGACACGACATCAGTGTCCGCACTGACCAGGGCGTTGTGGATTTAACCGGAACCGTTGATAGCGCAAGTCAATCCGACCGTGCCACGGAGCTGGCCTCAAAGATTAAAGGGGTGAAGGCAGTACACAATAACTTGAAAGTTAATCCCGATTAAAGGCGCAGCCTGCTTTCGGCCACCAAGGTGAGTTTGGCTAATAGTGTTATGTGCCTGAGTTATCAAGGAATGGCAATGGATGTGCCATATGTCTGCGATAACATCATCTGGAAAAGAAGAGGATATGCTGGTAATTAAAACATCAGGAATCATTTAAGCAAAAGGATGGATTTCCTCAGCTGAAAGCGGTACTTCAAGGCAGGCTTATGGCCTCTCCCCAGTGCCCAGTCTTATCTTTTCGGGCGCGCCACAAAATGCGACGGCTTATTTCTATAGGGAAGTAAGCCGTTTTTGTCTGTTCGAATAGCCCGGCCTCTTCAAAATTTGAAAGGCCGTTCTCATCGGGTTGCGGTACGAGTTCTGGCGTTTAAGTGGATACGAATAATCCATCGATGCTGGAAGGCGCGTACGCCTTATGGTGAGTCCATTGATTTGAAGGCGCCAGGAAATTGCGGATCGCCACTACTGGCCAACGTCTCGGAATCTGCAGAAAATGACTTGACCGAGTGCCTCAGGGCGCGAAGCGGTCATTCTTGTTTCTCCAAGGCTACCTTTCGCCATCTGTCCAAACATCAACAGCAATCAGCCCTGTTTCCGAAACCGTGATTTACGCCTTCGGGTTATAACTTGATTGCCGCAATTCGAACACTGTTCTGAAATTCAACAGGCTCCAAGACCCCCGACCAACTAGCCCGTTGCTCCGATTGGTGGTGAAAGCAAATCATTATTGAAGCAAAAAACATTTTCGCCGCGATACACAAAATCGAAATTCAGCGAGGAAATTGCGCGCAAAAAATTATTGGAATTCGACTTGCCCGGTAACAACCAGTCGTGCAGCTCGATAATAAGCAGAGGAAAGTGCCGGATCCAGTCTGTATTTTCCTTGAACAACTCGGATTCTCCACCTTCTATATCTATCTTGAATATAAACGGTGAAGCGTCATGTTTCGTGTGCTCTTGGACCAGGTCTTCCGCCGCGTAAACTGGCACTTGGTATTCACCCTGATCACCAAGCCTGAAACCACAATCGCTATAGCCAGGGTCGGTCAAAAACAGAAAGCCATTTTTGCTGCCGACGCCACCCTCCAAAATGGAGACGTTAAGACCTTCGCAATTTCTTCTTAGGAGATCGCAATTATTCTTTTCCGGTTCGATTGCCACAATCTTGCTGTGGGGGAATACACCTGAAAAATATACGGCGCTGGCTCCGATATTTGCTCCAGCATCTATAATTAGGTGCTTCCTCCCTGATTCGAGCAATGATAGATAGTACGCTTTCAAATTGGCGTTCTGAGCAAATCTTTTCAAATCGTACTCATTCAATTGGAATATATGATGTATGACCCCGCGATCCCCGACACTGTCACCCCTAAAGAAGAAGGCCCTGTTTTCTTTATTTAATTGGATATTTAATTGCTCAAGCAGACGACTCATTGAGTACGGCTCCCTCGCCTTTAGGTCTATTTCTATTGACTGATGAATTTCATGATACCAGTTATCCCCCTGTCGAATGATGGGGCAGAGAAGCAGGAAGCCATGCTAACCATTTCCTGTTGGTACCGTTCAGTCTCCGAGTGCAGCGCCTGTGGGATTCGGTATACATTCATGGGAGTGCCCGCGTGTATTACCCCCTGCGCAGGCCAAGTCAGATCATTGAGCAACCTTGCAGCACGACAAGATTGATTACGAGACGAGATTCAAAAGAAACGAAATCTTGAACTGGCCATGTTCCGGTCAGTTTCTTCACCTCCCGCCATCGCATCCATTCTGCTGTTGAGATTTTTGTGACGGCTGATCAGTGTGGAGGAAAATAGAATTTCGACAAGTTTCCTTGCGTACTCCTGAAAACTCCCTTGACGCCGGCAGCAATCAATGGCGTTGTTTGATGCGCGCTCCCAAATTGATGTTTCCGTCAGCAGACCGGTTATCGCTTGCGCCATTGCTGCAATATCCATATAGGGAACAACGATCCCCGCGTTTCCTTCCGCAACGAGATCTGCTGCGCCAGTGGCACCCTGGAAGCAAACGACAGGAAGCCCGAAAGACATTGCTTCCAGTGCTACGGACGGGTAAGGGTCTTCGCGCGACGGGAGGAAGAAAACATCGGATCCGGCATAGAATTCTGAAAACAATTCCCAGTCTTTGATCTCTGGAACGAATTTGACACGAGAAGATAATGACGCCATGTCAATGTCATGCGTCAACCATGATCGCATGTCTGGATCCTGTCCGCCTATCCATATAAAAGCGGCATTGTCAAAGTTTGACAACACCTGTTTAGCAATCGAGGGAAGCAAGTCCGCGCCTTTGCGCATACTTAAATACCCCGCGTTCAGAATCAGGCGTGAATTCTCTCGCAAACCAACTTTGCGTCGGATAGATATTCTGGACGTATCACGGTTATGCAAATGCGATTGATTGTGAAAAAGTCCCTGTGGCAGGATGGAAATTCTTTCAGCACTGATCGTTGAAAATTGCTCGAATCCATCGCGCACAATTTTCGCAGGGAACACCACTTTGCCAGCCAGCGTCCCAATAACCTGCGCAGCCCCGATCAAATTCAGGGTTCGTATGGTCATGGGAAGCTCATGGATCAAGGCAATTGAACTTATTCCGGCATCACACAAAAACGGCACGATGACACCGGATACTGTAGTGTTACAAACTGCTCTTTCGCATCCAAGCTTCCTGAGCCCATTCAGGAATTTCATCAATGAAGCGGGATTCCGTTGCGCGTCCTGGGTCAGAACATGAAGAGAACGGGAAAGCTTGTCATACTCATTGACCAATTCACCTCCGCCAAGCAGGAGTGTGTGAACCTCACAACCCAAGTCATTGGTCCAGGATCTTACCAAGTTGAGACCGAGCAATTCAGCACCATGTCGATGGGCACTATGGCCAACAAAAAGAATCCTGGCACCCATGTAACTCAAAAGAAACTCCTTGAGACTGACATATGTATTGAAGGACGGATTCAAGTTCGAAGTGCAAAAACTCGTGATGGCCTGGTGCAGCGCATCTCCACATCGAATATTACTTCATGCGGCGACCAAAACCGCAGGACTTTGTGTGGCCGGTGGTTAACTTGCTCCATATTTCCAATACAGGAAATTGTAATTTGCCGCGTCGATAACAGGGCAGTACCTGATCCCTGTAACGATTCAAAATGAATAATGATTGTGGCTCCGCTTCTGGCACGTCGCGGAACTTCGCCGGCAAGCAAACAGTGACGATTTGTTCCAACGTAGCCATTACGTAGCTGGACAAGACTTTATGCCTTGAATTTCGTGCTTTGTGAGACCGTTTATGAAGCTGGGGGGTGTTGCAGGTTGGGTATTTAAGTATGCGCAAAGGCGCGGACTTGCTTCCCTCGATTGCTAAACAGGTGTTGTCAAACTTTGACAATGCCGCTTTTATATGGATAGGCCGACAGGATCCAGACATGCGATCACCGATGGCTACTGCGAATCAAGGGGTCAGGAATTCGAATGCCTTCGGGCGCGCCGGCATTTGGGTTAGGCTTCCCTAACCTCGTTTCATCTTGTTTCTCGTAGTTGGACGGTGGCCGGCGGACTCCAGCTTTCATGATTGCCGGGTCCGTGGGGAGTCAGGCACGCTTGTCTGCCAGGTCTTTCGCCGCATTCAGGCGTTGCAAAGTCGGCGCATTCAGTTCCCGCGTGTGCGGACTCCAACGCTTGGTAAGTTGATCAATCTTGGCAAGAAGCCTTGCTCCTGTACTGGTGTCCTCGTTGGTCAGTGCCCAGATGGCGTACTCTGCATAGGCGATGAAGGTACCGAAATGGGACACTGCAAATTCGAATCTGGAACGAGCCTCGGCATTCCTGCCTACCCCGGCATATGAGCGAGCGAGTAATAGCACGACTGCTTCCTGACGGAATGTCTGGTCAATGCGCTGGATCGCTTCGAGGTGTGCGATCGCCTCCGGATAGCGCTGACACTCCACCAATGAACGAGCGGCACCATACTTGATTTCAAGGGAACTTGAAAAAGGACCGGTAAGGCAGGCTTCATAATTCTTCGCCGCCTCTTCAGGCAAACCCAATTCAAGCTGTATTTCAGCCAGGCGTATCTGGTTTTGTGCGGTAGGCATCTCTTGAAAGGCGGCTTGGGCTTCGCGGAGTTCCCGCTGCGGATCCAAAGCTCGAGTCGCGGCGGCCAAGGCGCGTTTGGCCCCGTGCTGAAGACGAACGCTCGGCAAGAAGATGGCAAAGAAGTAGACGATGCTTCCCAGAAGGGGAAACAAGAGCAATATGATCAGCCAATAGATCTGTTGCCCGGTGCGCACGGCATGTATGGCGAAGAACAGAGCAACGAAGATGTGAAGGCCCAGACCTACGAACGGCATGTTCACATCAGTCCCCGCTCGGCATTCTGTACGAACTGCTAATCATCATCGCAATTGTAAATCGGAACATTCTTTTCTGAGAACGGCGTGAACTGGCCTGCCCTGTTGTCATGGGCATACAACATTGATGTTTGCGCCTGGAACGGCGCATCGTCGTAAACGCCCGCGATGGCCCGGAAGCAGAATTCGGCGCGGGTGACGCGTGATGCTTTCCTTGCGCCGCTCAGGCACGATGCCTGCGTTGCCGGTGACAAGCGCCATGCGCCGATCGACGTCATCGGCTTCGGAGATATGCAACGCCCGCGCAAATATCCTCTCTATCCAAAATCAAAGTCCCTGTTGATGGCCAGCATCCACACACAATTTCCCGTACCGAAATTGGTTCTCCTTATCCATTGACCAGCCGGCACCAACTTCGACGCGCACTGACACCAGGACACGGTCACGTCATCAGTCATATTACTTTCTTCATCAGGCGCAGCTGCTCCGCCGCTTTGTTGAACCATTTTCTTGCCTTGTTGTAATCCTGCGGCACGCCTTCTCCGTTGTGATACATGATTCCAATAAGACGCTGCGCTTTCGGATGCCCCTGCTTTGCTGCCATGCGCAGCCATGACATGGCCTGCTTGAAGTCCTGCGGCACGCCATGACCGTTGTAGTACAGGATTCCAAGGAGGTATTGTGCTTTTACATGGCCGTTCGATGCGGCCTTGCGGAACCAGTCCAATGCCGCATTGAAATCCTGCCGGACACCCAGTCCATCGCGGTACATCATCCCCAGATTGAACTGTGCCAGCACCATCCCGTGTGCAGCCGCTTTGAAATACCAGTTGGCGGCTTCCCGGTAATTCCGTTGCACGCCATTGCCTTTGGCATACATTTCTCCAAGGGCGAACTGCGCTTTCGCGTTGCCACCGTACGCAAGCGGACCAAACTCGGCCAATGCGGCGGAATAATCACCCGTGTCATATGCGTTGATTCCGGCCTGCAAGTCCGCACGCGCTCCTGCGCTAACTGCAAAGCATATTGCCGCCAAAATCACGCCCAAGGAGACTCTTGTCATGTTTCCGCCGTGTCCGACACGTGCAACAGGAAGACTAGCTCATTCATGCGGGGATCCATTTAACTTGTTCACACCAATAACGAAACCGGACTGCTGAAGAACAGATGGCCGCTGTGTCAGATCGATCCAGCGGGATTCGTGTCCATCGTTGGAGGCGAATCTGCGGGCAAAAGTTCTGTTGGGCATTGATGAACGACAAATTACCGGAAGAAGGTCAGGAAAATATGAAGGTTTTTCCTTTGATGTGCAATGGGTAAACGTGTCGGCTGTCATGATCGTCATGAGTTCCCGGCAAATTAACAGTACGCGGCCGTGAAAAATTCCACGGCCTCGGCTTCATCGCGGGTTCGCTTCATCGGCGGCAGACTCTTCCAGATGCGCTTGCCATAGTGCTTCGAGATCAGGCGCGGGTCGCAGATCATCAGCACGCCGCGATCCGTTTCATCACGGATCAGCCTGCCCGCGCCCTGCTTCAGGCTGATTACCGCGCGCGGCAACTGGTATTCCATAAAAGCATTGCGCCCCTGCTTGTTCAGTTGCGCGATGCGCGCCGCCAGCACCGGGTCATCCGGCGGAGCGAACGGCAGCTTGTCGATCACTACCAATGACAGGGCCTCGCCGCGCACGTCCACGCCTTCCCAGAATGACTGGCTGCCGAGCAACACCGCGTTGCCATGCTCGCGGAAGCGGCCCAGCAACTCGTTGCGCGAGCCTTCGCCCTGCAGCATCAGCGGGTAGTCGAGATGCCTGCGGTCGAATTCGGCGCTCAGAATTTCGTGGGCGCGCTGCATCGCACGCAAACTGGTGAACAACAGGAAGGCACGCCCCTTGCTGGCCTCGATCAGCGGCAGCGCCGCCTGCACCACTGCCTCCGTATAACCCTGGCTGTTAGGTTCCGGCATGTTTGGCGGCACATACAGCAAGGCCTGCTCCGGATAGTTGAATGGACTGTCCCAGCAGGCAGTGCGCGCGTCCTGCAGCCCCAATTCGCTTTGATAATGCGAAAAATCCTGCTTCACCGCCAGCGTCGCGGAAGTGAAGATCCACGCGCGCGGATGGCCGCCGATTTGCCTGGCGAATATCTCCGCGATCGACAGCGGTGTGGTGTTGAGCTGCACCGAATGGTGGAACACTTCCAGCCAGCGCACCACTCCTTCTCCCTCCCCTTGTAAGGGGGAGGGCTGGGGTGCGGGTGGGAGCGTAACTCCTTGCCAAAGTTTGATCTTCTGCAGCAGTTCAACTCCGCGCTGCCAGCATTTTTCCAGTCCTTCGCTGCGCTGCGCCTGGCTTTCGAGCATGGCGTTGAGATGCTTGAGCTTGTCGATGACCGTCGCGAGCGCATCCGCCCAGCCGCTCAGGCTTTCTGTCGCGATCGCCGGCATGCGCCCCTCGCCCTGCTTGAATACCAGGCGCAGGTCGCGCGCGGCCTTGTCCAGCGCATCGGTGGCAGTGGGCAATGCGGCAAAATCGTTGGCCGCAACCGCCGCCTCCAGCCGCGCATCGCGCGCGAGGTCCAGGATTTGCGAAGTCGACAAGCTCTCGCCGAAGAACAGGCTGGCGGTTTCCGGCAACTGGTGCGCCTCGTCGAAGATCACCGTATTGCAGGCGGGCAGCAATTCCGCCACCCCCTCGTCGCGCAGCATTACGTCGGCAAAGAACAGGTGATGATTCACCACCACGATGTCGGCATCCATCGCTTCCTTGCGCGCCTTCAGCACGAAACAATCCTTGTACTGCGGACACTCCTGCCCCAGACAGTTGTCGCGAGTGGAGGTCACCTGCATCCAGATCGGCGCATTCTCCGGCACATCGGCCAATCCGCTCTTGTCGCCGGATTGCGTCACCTTCGCATACCTGGCGATTGTGGCCAGGTGGCGAACATCCTCGCGCGTGACGAAGCGCCCGTCGGATTGCGCGCGCTGCAAATGGTAATGGCATACATAATTCGCGCGTCCCTTGAGCAGCGCGACCGAAACCGGCGACTTCAGCACGCCGCGCACCGTGGGCAGGTCTCTCTGGAATAACTGGTCCTGCAGGTTCTTGGTGCCGGTGGAAATGATCACCTTGCCCCCCGCCAGCAGCGCCGGCACCAGATAGGCAAAAGTCTTGCCGGTGCCGGTTCCCGCCTCGGTCACCAGGATCGCGTTGTCGCGTATTGCTTGCGCCACCGCCAAAGCCATCTCGCGCTGCTGCGCGCGCGGCCGGAACGATGCGACTTCGGCGGCAAGCGGGCTTTGTTCGGAAAAGAAACGTTCGACTTCGGCGGACACAGTTGTGTTGGATTTTCCAGGCTATTTTGGCGGGTGGATTTTCGGGTTCGACGTGGATATAGTGCAGTAGCAATTTTACGCGATGGCAGCTGCTTCAGGTTGGTTCATCTGCAGGTAGAGAGGTATCCATGGGCAAGGCTTGTTCGGACAGGGTCGGCAACGGCACAATCGCCTTTGTGCTTGCATCAGGGGTCGCATAGTGCAGATCTGGGTTGACGCCGATGCGTGTCCGAACGTCATCAAGGAAATCCTGTTTCGCGCGGCGGAGCGGCGACAGATCCAATTGACATTGGTGGCGAACAAGCTGCTGTATTGCCCGCCTTCGCGCATGATCCGGGCGATGCAGGTGCCGGCGGGTTTCGACATGGCCGACAACAAGATCGCACAACTGGTCGAGCCGGGCGACCTGGTTGTCACCGCCGATATTCCGCTGGCTGCCGACGTGATCGCGCGCGGCGGCCATGCCCTGAATCCGCGCGGCGAGCTGTATACCAAGGATACGATCCAGGAGCGGCTGACCATGCGCAATTTCATGGATGGATTGCGCGGCAGCGGCGTCGAGACCGGCGGGCCGCCGGCCTTGAGCCAGGGTGACCGGCAAGCGTTTGCGAACCAGCTGGACCGGTTCCTTGCGAAAGTCAGCAATGTTTGACCATCGATCCATCAGGCGTTATCTGTCGGCATGGCTGGTCATGCTGCTGGTCTCCATCGCGAACGGCGTGTTAAGGGATCTCACCTATGGAGCCTATTTCTCAGAACTGCATGCACACCAGCTATCCACACTTATCGGCATGGCCCTGCTGGGCGTGGTAATCTATCTGTACATGCGGCGCTGGCCTCCCGCTTCTTCGCGACAGGCACTGGGAATCGGCACTTTCTGGATGGCGCTTACCGTGGCCTTCGAATTCATTTTTTTCCACTTTGTTGCGAAACATTCATGGGCGGAGTTGCTTGCCAATTACGACCTGGCTAGTGGACGCATCTGGGTATTGTTGCTGGCTTGGATCGCGCTGGCGCCCTATATTGTCCATCGCCTTCGCCATTGACCCTCCGCTGACATCATGAAACGAACCGCATTCTTCATCTCCGACCGCACCGGCATCACGGCGGAGAACCTTGGCCACAGCCTGCTGAGCCAGTTCGATAGCGTGGAGATCGAGCGCGTCACCCTGCCCTTCGTCGACACGGAAGAAAAAGCACGCATCACGCTGGAACGGATCAGCGCCGCCGGTCTTGCCGACGGCCAGCGCCCGCTGCTGTTCAGCACGCTGATCATGCCTGAGGTACGGGACATCATCGCGCAGAGTGATGCACTATTCCTCGACCTGTTTGAGATGTTCATCGTGCCGCTGGAAACGGAACTCGGCGTCCCTTCCTCGCACGCAGTCGGCCGCTCGCATGGTGTGGGCGCGGATTATGCGGCGCGCATGGAGGCCGTGAACTATGCGCTGCTGCATGATGATGGCGGCATCTCGCTCGGCTTGCCGCAGGCCGACATCATCCTGACCGGCGTATCGCGCTGCGGCAAGACGCCAACTTCGCTGTATCTCGCGTTGCAATTCGGTATCCATGCCGCCAACTATCCGCTGGTGCCGGAGGATTTCGATGCGGATGCGCTGCCCGAGGCGTTGCGGCCATTGCGCGAGAAGCTGTTCGGGCTGACCATCAGCCCCGAGCGCCTGCACCAGATCCGCGCCGAACGCGCACCCGACAGCCGTTATGCCTCACTGGAGAATTGCCACCGGGAAATAAGGCAGGCGGAAGGACTGATGGCGCGTTTCGCCATCCCCAGCATGGACGTCACCAGCATGTCGGTGGAGGAGATCGCCACCACCTTATTGCACCGGACGGGACTGAAAAGATAGTTCGATTCTGCTGTATTCCCTCCCTTGAAGGAAGATGTCAAGGTGGAGGTAGAGACTAGGAATTCCCACCGTCTTTGACATTTCCACCGTCCTACCCCCATCCTAACCTTTCACCCGCAAGGGGTACGCCGGTGGGTGCCCGGCGGCTTCTCCGCTACCCTCCCGCAGCCCCTAAAAGGGGGAAGGAACTGGGCACCCTCCCCCTTGCAGGGGGAGGGCTGGGGTGGGGGTAGAGACTCGGCATTCCCACCGTCTTTGAAAATTCCACCGTCCTACCCCCATCCTAACCTTTCACCCGCAAGGGGTACGCCGGTGGGTGCCCGGCGGCTTCTCCGCTACCCTCCCGCAGCCCCTAAAAGGGGGAAGGAACTGGGCACCCCCTCCCCCCTGCGAGGGGAAGGAACCAAACCCACCATCACAACGGCGAAACGAACAAAGCCTCCCGCATCGTTCTCAACTGGTCGCGCAACTCGGCGGCATGCTCGAACTCGAGATTTTTCGCGGATTGCAGCATTTCCTTTTCCAGTCGCCTGATCTCCTTCGACACTTCCTTCTGGCTCATTGCCAGGTATCTGGCCTCGGCCTGCGCCGCCTTGAGTTGTTTGCGCTCGGCCTCGATATCGTAAGCGCCGTCGATGATGTCCTTGATGCGCTTGACCACGCCCTGCGGCGTGATGCCGTGGGCTTCGTTATAGACCTGCTGCTTGTGCCGCCGGCGTTCGGTCTCGTCGATCGCGCGACGCATCGAATCGGTGATCCGGTCCGCATACAGCAATGCCTTGCCGTTGATATGGCGCGCGGCGCGACCGATGGTCTGGATCAGCGAACGCTCCGAGCGCAGGAAGCCTTCCTTGTCGGCATCGAGAATAGCCACCAGAGAAACTTCCGGTATATCAAGTCCTTCACGCAGCAAGTTAATGCCAATTAGCACATCGAACATGCCGAGGCGCAGGTCACGGATGATTTCCACCCGCTCCACGGTTTCGACGTCCGAATGCAGGTAGCGCACCTTGATGCCGTGCTCGCTGAAGTAATCGGTCAGGTTTTCCGACATGCGCTTGGTCAGGGTCGTCACCAGCACGCGCTCGCCCTTTTCCACGCGCAGGTTGACTTCGGACATCAGGTCGTCCACCTGATGCACGGCCGGACGCACCTCGATCTGCGGATCAATCAACCCGGTCGGGCGCACCACCTGCTCCACCACCTGCCCGGCGTGATTCGCCTCATACACGGAAGGCGTGGCCGAAATGAAGATGGCCTGGCGCATCACCGTCTCGAATTCGTCGAAGCGCAGCGGCCGGTTGTCCAGCGCCGACGGCAAGCGGAAACCGTAGTTGACCAGATTCTCCTTGCGCGCGCGATCGCCCTTGTACATGCCGCCGATCTGCGGAATCGTGACATGGCTCTCGTCGATGAACATCAGCGCATTCGGCGCCAGGTAATCCATCAGCGTCGGCGGCGCGGCGCCCGGCGGACGCCCGGACAGGTGCCGCGAATAGTTTTCGATGCCCTTGCAGAAACCGATTTCATTGAGCATCTCCAGGTCATGGCGCGTGCGCTGCTCGATGCGCTGCGCCTCGACCAGCTTGTTCTCCCTGTGGAAGAACGCGATGCGTTCGGCCAGTTCAACCTTGATCGTCTCGATCGCGCGCAGCGTGGTCTCGCGCGGCGTGACGTAATGGCTGGACGGATACACGGTGTAGCGCGGCACGCTGGTCAGGACATGGCCGGTCAGCGGATCGAACAGCGCCATGTTTTCCACCTCGTCGTCGAACAGGCTCAGGCGCAACGCATTCTCGCTGTTCTCCGCCGGGAAGATATCGATCACGTCGCCGCGCACGCGGAACGTGCCGCGGTTGAAGTCGATGTCGTTGCGCTCGTATTGCATTGCGGTCAGCCGCTTGATCACGTCGCGCTGCGGCATCTTCTCGTTCTCGCGCAAATGCAGGATCATGCCGTGGTAATCCACCGGATCGCCGATGCCGTAGATCGCCGACACCGTGGCCACGATCACCGAATCCTGCCGCTCCAGCAGCGCCTTGGTGGCCGACAGGCGCATCTGCTCAATCTGCTCGTTGATGCTGGAATCCTTCTCGATGTACACATCGCGGGACGGCACATAGGCTTCCGGCTGATAGTAATCGTAGTAGGAAACGAAATACTCCACCGCGTTCTCGGGGAAAAAATCGCGCAGTTCGGAATACAGCTGCGCGGCCAGCGTCTTGTTCGGCGCCATGATGATCGCCGGCCGCCCGGTGCGCGCGATGACATTCGCCATCGTGAACGTCTTGCCGGAGCCGGTGACCCCGAGCAAGGTCTGGAACGCCAGCCCGTCATTGATTCCCTCCACCAGCTGCGCAATCGCAGCGGGCTGGTCGCCCGCCGGCTCAAACGGCTGGTGCAGGCGGTAGGGGCTGTTGGGGAAGGTCTGAATGCTCATGGTGAACTGCGTATTGTACGGGCAAAGGCGCGATTGCCAAACAGTCAACCCTGGCGGAGAATGCGGCCACGCAACCGGGATCGGCGAATTATCCGGCCCTGTTCAATCTGCCGACATTTTCTGGCATTGAAGACAATGCGTCGGAGAAGCAGAATGCATGTACTTGTCATGACTGAAAGTTGGCAGGCCGCGCTGGCCAGCATCCAGAGCTTTGGCCGCAGGGGTCACCGGGTGTCGGTCCTGCATCATCCCGGTTATCTGTCACCGCACGCATATTCGCGGTTTGTTTACAAACGGATTCCGTTCGACAACGACGCCGGCCCCCGCGCGGAGCGGGCCGACCGATTGCTGCAGTTGCTGCAGGCCGAGTCCATTGATCTGGTCATCCCGATCAACGATGAAGATGCGCATTTGCTGGCTGAGTGCAAAACAAGGGTGCCGGAACGGCAGGGCCTGATCTGCTCCACGTTGGCTTCCATCGAACTTGTGCGCGACCGTGCCAAGACCGCGACGTTCTGCCGGGAAAATGGCATCCGCATACCGCAATCCATCGACGTGGCCAGCATTGAAGCATTGCGGGCTGCAGCTGCCGAACTCGGGTTCCCGATACTGATCAAGGAGTCTTATTCCTTTGCAACCCACGGAATTGTGCGCATCGGCAGCGAGCAGGACCTTGCCGGCATGGAACAGCGTTTTGCGACCGGGCAACCGGTGCAGGCACAGAAATTCATCCAGGGGGAATTCGTGGGTGCCACCGGATTCGGCTGGCAAGGCCGGCTCAAAGGCAGTTTCTCGTTCCGGGTCGATTACGAATATTCGCAGGGAGGCACGCCGCCCTACGCCTTTACCGAAACAGGCAGCGCGGCGACGGCGCTGCTGACCCACATCGTCAGGTGCCTGAACTGGAACGGTGGCATTGATCTTGACCTGATAAGGGATGCCGCGGGCGAGCTTCATTTGCTGGAGATCAACCCCCGCTTGTCCGGGACAAGCATCTTCCCGCTGAAACTCGGCATCGATCTGCCGCGTTACTACGAGGTCGCACTGAGCGACGCATTCGACAAGCTCGATGCGCCGCCTGCTGTACCCGAGTCCGTTCTGTACATCAGCATTCCGGAAGAAGTATTGGCGGTGTCGAGCAATCCGCAACTGAACTTCCCGAAGTCCATGGAACTGCGCAAGAAGTTCCGGCACCTGGAAAGCCTGTTCCTTGACGACCCCGGCTTGATCCGAAGTCAAATAAACCAGTTCCTGCAGTTTTCCTGGTTTACGCCCAGGCGATAGCCGCTGCAGGAGTGGCGGCAACCGAGCCGCACCGGTGTGGCCGATGCGGCCGACAATTTCATCACAACCTGCTTCCGCTACTTCCTGTCCCTCCTGCTTGCGAGTTGCGCCAGGTTTTTTTGCGCGCTTTCGTTGCCTGCCGCCGCCGCCAGGCTGAACCATTTCTGCGCCTGCGCAAGGTCGGGCCTGCCAACAGCGCCGCCGGCATACATCTCGCCAAGGCTGTTCTGCGCGCGCGCTTCGCCTTGCTTTGCCGCCATGCGATACCAGTGCATAGCCTGCGCGGGATCCTTGTCCACACCTAATCCGTTCTGGCACATCATGCCCAGCGCAAATTGCGCGTCCGCGTTGCCCTGCGCTGCCGCCTTGCGATACCAATATAATGATTCGTGGTAATCCTGCCGCACGCCGAGGCCCCGCGCATACATCAGGCCCAGGTTGTACTGCGCTTCGGCATATCCCTGCGTTGCCGCCCGGGTGAACCACGACACCGCCTGTTTGTAGTCCTGCGGCACATTCTGTCCCAATTGAAACCTCGTTCCGATCAGGTTCTGCGCGACGGCGCTTCCCGCTTCCGCCGCCTTGCGGAACCAGTCCATGGCCTGACCGCCATCGCGCGCGAGGTTCTGCCCGTTCTCATACATCTGCCCAAGCAGGATTTGCGCAGACGCATACCCCTGCTCGGCCGCCTTGCGGTACCACTTCATCGCTTCGGTCACGTCCTGCCCTACCCCCTGCCCTGCGGCATACATCATCGCGAGATGGAATTGCGCCTTGGCGTAGCCTTGCTTTGCCGCCTTGCCGAACCAGAAGGCGGCTTGCTTGAAATCGCGTTCGACGCCCTGGCCTGTCATGTATGCCACGCCGAGATCGAACTGCGCTGTTGCATCGCCCCGGATCGCGGCTTGCCGGAGCTTGGCTGCGCCGGGAGTCTCGGTGCCATTCGCAGCAGCCGCCACGCTGAACAACAGAAGGAGAATGCCTATGAAAACTTTCATTCGAATGATCCGCTGGAAACTTTGCGGCGAAATACTCCCACAGGGCAGTCCCCTCCCCCTGGAAGGGGGAGGGTTAGGGTGGGGGTTGGGACGTTGCTATTCCACCGGCCGTACCCCCATCCTGACGAGGGGAAATGACTCTTTCGTTTTGGTGCATTCTGCTGTTTGACCATGAGCGCTGAATTGCGGGGCAGTAAAAACACAACCTCAAATCTCGCAGCAACGCCGTTATTCAAACAGCGCGCGCAGCTTGTCCGCATCCGGTTGCCGCACCACGCCCTTCTCGGTGATCAGCGCGGTGACCAGTTCGGCCGGTGTCACGTCGAATGCGGGGTTGCGGATCGCGACGCCTTCCGCCGCCCAGTGATAATCGCGAAACCCCTTGACCTCGTCAGCAGAGCGTTCCTCGATCGGAATGTCGGCGCCGCTGGCGATGGTCATGTCTATCGTGGACAGCGGGCAGGCGACATGGAACGGGATGTTGTGTCGCCGCGCCAGCACCGCCACCATGTAGGTGCCGATCTTGTTGGCCACGTCGCCATTGCCTGCAACGCGATCCGTGCCGACCACCACCGCATCGACCAGGCCTTGCGCCATCATCAAGCCGGCCATGTTGTCGGTAATCAGCGTCACCGGAATGTTTTCCTGCACCATCTCCCACGCAGTCAGCCGCGCGCCCTGCAGGAACGGACGCGTCTCGTCGGCGATCACCGAGACCTTCTTGCCCGCCTCCACCGCCGAACGGATCACGCCGAGCGCCGTCCCCCAGCCCGCTGTCGCGAGCGCCCCCGCATTGCAATGCGTCAGCACGCGCGCGCCGTCCGCCAGCAATTCCGCGCCGAAGGCACCCAGCGTGCGGTTGATGCGGATGTCCTCGGCATGGATCGCGTGCGCTTCGGCCAGCAGCCGTTGCGCCACGGCAGTGTTGCTCTGCCGCTTCACGATCGACCACACGACGTGCATGCGCTGCAGCGCCCAGACCAGGTTCACCGCGGTCGGGCGGCTGCGTTCCAGCACCGCGAAGCCGGCTTCCAGGCCGCTGTGGAATTCGACGATCGAGGCTTCGTGCAAACGCAGCGCCTCCAGCGCCACGCCATAGGCCGCGGCCACACCGATGGCCGGCGCACCGCGTACCACCATGCTGCGGATGCCCTGCGCCACCGAGGCGGCGGAGTCACATGCGACGTATTCAAACGCAGCGGGCAGGATGCGCTGGTCGATCATCTCCAGCTTGCTGTCGGCCCAGCGCAGGGTTTCGACCTTCATTTCAGTCTGCGATTTGCGTGTCATTTGCGGCTAGAACGCCACCCAGCAAAAATGCCGGGGGACGCGAAAACGTTTCAACTTGTGGATCCAGCTCATTTAGCACCGGACGCATTCAAATGCGGCATCTTCTGGCCATTGAATGGATAACCCAGAAATATCATCAACCGCTCCATTGCATCAGGCTGCGCAACATTCAGGACCAGCAAGTCATTTGGCCTGCTTTGGAAATATTGCGTGATCTCGCGGTTGCGCTGTTCGTACCATGCGACCAGCAACTCACGGTCGTAGAGATTTGACTCATCCATGCCGAATACCCGCGTGATCGAATCCAGGACAAACCCGGGGTAGCGATAGCCATACTGGCGCAGATCGTCTGCCGTCGGAACGCGCCCCTTGCCCACGATCTTCGAATGGAATCGCACCAGTGACTGATACCACTCATCCGCATCATTTCTTATGGTCAGGATAAACCTGGAATCCGGAAACGATTCGTCCAGCGCCTGGTACGTCGCGCCACAGCTGAACGGCGCATCCTGAAAAGCCTGCGCGGACTGGCAGTAGCGGATAATCCGCCGGTAGTCATGCCTTGCCCAGTCAAAAACCAGCATCTCGGCCCGAGGCTGGTCTCCGACTTGCAAGCCAAGGCTCCTGAATACTTTCTCGATGGTGGTGGTGCCGGTCTTGTTGGCGCCGATGCAGAATATCTTTTGTTGACCGGCATCGATATTGTCCGGCATCAATTGCAGCGCGCGCTGCAGTGCATGTTCACTGTCCTTTCCCTGAATCTGCAGGACAGTGCACAGTGTGTCCCAGCCGGCGGCCCAATCGGGAAATCGGCTCAACAGATTTGCAATTCGTTGTTCCAGCGCTGCATGCTGTCCTGCCTTGAACAGGGTTGCCAGCTCCTGTTCAACCGGAACGGATGGTCGTTCCAATCCCGCAATGCTGGTTGCCAATTGCAGCATCCGGGCGGATTTCGGGCTGTCAAAACCCTTTTGCCGCACGGCATCCCTGATCAGCTGCAATGCTTCCGTCGAGCGATCCAGCTTGAGCAGGCATTCCGCCAGCGCCACGCAGAATTGCTCCTTGTCCGGGTCGATATTCCAGGCCTTCTGCAAATACGGCAACGCTGAAGCAGGCTGACCGACGCGCATTGCCAGCACGCCCAGATTGTGGTTGGCGTCAGGCTGATCCGGCTGGACATTCAATATGTCGCGGTAGATCATTTCCGCTTTTTGCAGCTGTCCTGCCCGGTAGAAATGCATGGCTTGCTGCATGGAGTCTGAAATACTCATCTCCTTGACGCTTGGCTGATTTGGAAGATTCTTCATTGCACCATCCGGGATTGGCGCTGTGCCAGGCACGACAAAGCTCAATCCCCCTCAAATTCGCACAATGCAAATACCTTGTGACCCTGTTTTTCCAGCCGCGTGCGCCCCCCAAGATCAGGCAAATCGATGATAAAGCAACATTCGACGACGTGTCCCCCCATGTTGCCGATAAGTTTGCAGGCTGCTTCCGCCGTACCGCCGGTGGCGATGAGATCGTCCACCAGCAGCACTTTTTCACCCTTGTCGATCGCATCGGTGTGGATTTCGATGCGGTCGGCGCCATATTCGAGTTCGTAGTCGTGGCCGATGGTTTCGGCGGGCAGTTTGCCTTTCTTGCGAATCGGTACGAAGCCTTTTCCCAGGGCATAGGCCAACGGCGCGCCAATGATAAAGCCGCGCGATTCGATGCCCGCGATCTTGTTGATCTTCACCTCCTGGTAGCGGCGCACCAGCTCGTCCACGGTGACGCGCAGGCCGATCGGGTCCTTGAGCAGCGTGGTAATGTCGCGGAACATGACGCCCTGCCTGGGGTAATGCGGGACCGTGCGTATTCTGGATTTGACGGGCATTGTTTCTCCGTGCCTGGTATTTGATGAACATGTGAACGAACCGTCAAACAGCAGGCGGCCCGTATATTTTCCGCCGCTGCCCAGCCATATTCAACGCCCTTTCTCACACAACAGGAATATGCTGGAACACAGATCCGGGTATTGCTGCCCCAGCATATAACAACCTTCCAGGTATTCCCCGGAAACGATGTCCGTCTGCAACAAGCGATCCCACTGAAAATTGGCCAACGCCTTGAAGAATATCCCGGAACGACTCACGACTTTCAGGCCTGCTTGCGCTGCAACCGGCTCCAGCGTGTCCAGTGAATAAGTGCATCGGTGTCCGTGCTGCATTTCCGCCGGAGTAACGGCAGCATTGTGCGAGATCAGACCCATCTTGACCGCTATCTGCCGGGATGGCGCATTGGCATTGGGGCACACCAGAAAGAGCCTTCCAGCCTCGGTCAGCCACTCATCGTTGATGCGTTTCAGAACCAGCACGGGATCATCCAGGTGTTCCAAGACGTGCGTCAGCACGATGTTGTCATAACGCCCGTGAAGGGCCGCTTCCTCAAACACTGAGTTCACGAACTTCACCTTGTCGCCCAATTTCAGGTTGGCCTCGGCAATGGCGGCGTCCGATGCTTCGACACAGGTGATGTCATCAAAATAGGGCAGCAGCAGCCTGGTGAAATCGCCCTTGAAGCTGCCCAGTTCGAGCAAATTGCCTTGCCTGAAGAATGGCTCGAACGATTTGATCATGTAAGGATGCATCACATCGAAGTCGAAACGGTAGGCATACTTGTGGTCGCTCGAATCCGTTGATTCGGCGTTATAGTCGCGTTTGTCATTCATGCTCATTCCCGCCTCGCAAGTACAGGTTCATGGTAACAAATGGCGCTTTGGCCTTGCCTGCAACGAATCCACATTTTTCATACAGCCTGATGGCTGTTTCATTATTGTCCGCCACTTCCAGACTGATCGCCCGCATCCCTGCCGCCTGTGCATGTTCGATACACCGGCTGATCAGGTCCGCGGCGATTCCTTTGCCTGCCCAGCCGCGCACAACGCTGACGCTCGTGATATAGGCAATGCGCGTTGCAGGGTCGTTGCAGTAGGCCGCTACCAAGCCGACCAGCCTGCCGCCCCACCATGCCTCGAAGCGCAAAGCCTTGCTTGCGATCTTTGCTGCATATTCGCCTATCTCGACCCTGCCGCTCAAAGCCGGCACGAAATCGGCATCGCACAGCGACAGATGACCCGCGATTTCCAGTGCAGTCGCCTGGTTGCACCGGTATTCGAGCGAAGCATTCATCGGTCCATCCTTGCCAGGCCGAAGCCGTGGCGCCCAAATTCATTGCCGTTGTATAGCAGGAACACGTCCCCGTCGCACTCGAACACATGCGGATAGCACAACATGTCCGAATCCCATTCGCCCGGCGTGACATCAAGCACCAAATTCCCATCGTCACGGGTCCAGTTCACCAGGTCATCCGACCAGGCATGGCCGATACGGTATCCACGATCTCTGTTATGCCTGAAGTCGAAAGATTGACGATAACAGAAAAACATGTGGAACCGGTCACCGATCCCGATCACTGTCGGCAACGCCTGGCTTTCATCCGGGCCCAGGCGGTCGGAGACGATCTGCCGCGCTTCCTCCTTGACCCAGTTGATGCCGTCGCCGGACACGGCATGCCCGATCTTGTAGGTGCGATCCGGCGGCAAGTCCGGCAGGAAGCGTCTCCATCCTGTGCCAAAGATATACCACATGTGGAACACGCCGCCGATCACTTTCACGAATCCATCGCCGACCAGACAGGGCTCGTGCAGCGACGCAGCCAGCACCGGACCACTGCCGATGCGCTGAAATGTGAGTCCGTCATCGTGGCTGATTGCCAGCCCGATGGCCGTATCCACCGAAACGGAAACGCGCCGGCTCCAGCCACAGGTGTAGCCGTAAACAGCATTGCCGCAGCGCAGCATATTCATCGGGAAGATGCCATGCTCATCGAAGCAGCCCAGCCCGCCGAGCGCGATGACCGGCTGCTCTGACACACGGATGACTTCATGCAGGTTCTTCTTCATGTCGACAAATGCGACATGGCTGAGATATTTGCCATTGCGCTTGTCCACCGCGCGGGTGGAAAAAAAGATGCGCACAAAGTCATCGAACACCAGGGCCTGCGGGGCCTGGGCAAATTCGGTGCATTCGTTCGGCAGCTGGTGCTGCAGCGGATCGAATATCCTGCCGAGCTTCTTCCACCTCATCCCGCTCATCCCTTATTCCAGCTTCCCTTCCAGCCGCGCCAGACCAAAGCCGTGCCGGCCGACCTGATTGCCGAGGTAGGCCAGATAGGTGTTTCCATCCAGCTCGAACACGTGCGGATAGCTGATCATCTCGGAATCCCATCCCTCATCCGACACGTCGATGCCTGCTTTTGCGTCGTCGCGCACCCAGTCGACCAGATTGGTGCTCGAAGCATAACCGATGCGGTAACCGCGTTCTTTTCCCCGGTAATGGCTGCTATGCCGAAAGCAGAAAAACATGTGGTATTTGCCATTGGCATAGGATACATCGGGGCTGGCCTGCGCTTCGTCTTCCTCGATGCGGCTCACGATCAGGTCCTTGTTGACCTTGTCCCAGTGAATACCGTCGGAGGACATTGCCATGCGAATCTTGTAGACCGGCTCCGCGCGACCCTCAACCGTCTTCCACTTGCGGCCGGCGATGTACCACAGATACCAGGCATCGTTGAAGCGCCGGATCTTCGGTCCGCTCAGCACGAACGGTTCATCTGGCGAGTATGACAATACCGGGCCGTTGCCGAGCCTGGTGAAGGTCCGGCCTTCGTCACGGCTGGATGCAATGCCGATTGCCACGTTGAAGGGCACCGACTCGCAGCGGGTCCAGCCGCCGTAATAGGCGCGCACCTCGCCGCCATTGCGAATGACCGAAACCGGATAGGTTCCGAACTCGTCGAATTCGCCCAAGCCGCCCAGGCTGAGGATCGGTTGTTCCGCGACATGCCGCACCTTGAACAGATCGGTCCGATCCAGGTCGACATACGCGGAATAGCTCAGGTATTGGCCATTCTCGTCCGCCGGAGGTCGACAGGAGAAGTAGACACGCACGAAATCCTCAAACACCAGCGTCGCCGGCGCCTGGGCAAACTCCTGCAGCCAGCCGCGACCTGACACTTGCCGCGGATTGAACACCCTGCCCAGCTTTTTCCAGCGAAACATCATTCAAACCATCTCGAAATTTGTGGAGAGACATTCCCGGATGGCCTCAACCGGGTTGAACATCATGACATCGACGATCGACAGCCAGGGCACGAAGCGGCCGCCGAATTGCGGATACTCGAATGGTTTCGCCTTGATGAAACTCAACTCGATGCCGTTCTCCCGGAAAACCGCTTTCGAGTAGAGCTCGATGCCCCCGACAGGATTCACGTAGGTATTCGCCCCCACCTGCCGGCACAAGGCCAGCACCTTGTCCTGGCCTTTCAGCGCATGATCAATTTGAATGTCGGAGGAAATTGACATCCGGGTATCGATCTTCAAATATTCGCAGGTCCTGGTGATCGAGTTGTGCAGGAAGCGAAACAGGTTGGCGTCTTCGTATCGCACGATCTGTTCGAGCAGCGGAAATGTCTGCGCAAAATAGGGCGCCTTGCGATACGCTTCCCTGAACTGGTTCAGGAATTTCGTGGGGTTGAAATCCGCAGACAGCTCACGCTGGCACACATCCAGGTAGTCCGAGCCGCTCTTCAAAGGCAGCGAGAACACCACCTCCTGTCCGTTCTGCAACATGCGGTTGCGATTGATCCACCCCTTCTTGGTGTACTGGATATTGTCGTAGACAATGAACAGGTCGACGGCATTGATCAGCTGAAAATAGCCGATGTACGGAAGAAAATACGGCTGCATGATCGCAACTCTCATGATGCCGCCGCGGTCATTAGTGCATGTTCCGGGTGCATCAGGCAGCGGCAATGATACGGGAGATGGCGTCGACCTGCGCAATCTCCAGCGCCGGGTAGATCGGCAGGCAAAGCACTTTCTGCGCGGCAGCGTATGCAACCGGCAGGTTATCCCGCTGCGCCGAGGGCAAGCCTCTGTACATCGGAAACTCCGAAATCAGCGGATAGAAATAGCGGCGCGGATGGATATCATGTTCCTTGAGCCTGTAATACAGATCGTCGCGGCTGATCGGAAAATCCGCCTCCACCAGGATCGGGAAATAGGCATAGTTGGCCACTTTTTCACCCGCGTCCTGAATGCAGCGAATGCCTTGGACAAGTTTCAGGCGCTCGCGGTAAGCGCGATCGATTTCCTTGCGCCGGGCAAGCGCCTGGTCTACGTATTTCAGTTGCAGCAGTCCCAGCGCCGCGTTGAATTCGCTCATCTTGCCATTGATGCCCGGCGCGACGACCGTCACCTCGCCCACATGGCCAAAGTTCTTCAAATGGTCGACGCGCACCTTTGTCTTGGCGTCGGGGCAGACGATGGCGCCCCCCTCAAACGTATTGAACAC
Organism: uncultured beta proteobacterium; assembly: GCA_963782385.1. Lineage (GTDB taxonomy): Bacteria > Pseudomonadota > Gammaproteobacteria > Burkholderiales > Gallionellaceae > CAVXFS01. Next base: position 2,178,667 of record CAWAJO010000001.1, on the reverse strand, counting down.
CTTCGTGGCGTGAAAGCTCAGCACCGATAGATCGCCATGGCGCAGGATGCTGCCGCCCTCATCCTCGACAGCGAACGCATGCGCAGCGTCGTAGATGACCTTCAGGTTGTAGTTGTCGGCGATCTTCTGGATCGCATCAACGTCGCACGGATGCCCATAGCAGTGCACCGGCATGATGGCGGTGGTGTGCGGAGTGATGGCGGCTTCGATCCTGGCGGGATCGAGGTTGAGCGTGGCGGGATCGATATCCACGAACACCGGCTTGATGCTGTTCCACAGCAGGGAGTGCGAGGTGGCGACAAAGGAATATGGCGTGGTGATGACCTCACCGGTTATGCGCAAAGTTTGCAGCGCCGTAACCAGGGCAAGCGTACCGTTCGTGAATAGCGCGACGTGTTCCACGCCGAGGTATTGACACAGAGCTTCCTCAAATTGCTGATGGAAGGGCCCATGGTTGGTCAGCCACTTGCTTTCCCATATCTTCTCCAGATAAGGCAGAAATTCCTCCAGCGGGGGCAAAAAAGGCTGTGTTACGTTGATTTTTGATCCAGGTTTCATGGCGCGTGATGATTGGTCCCTGATTGTCGCAGCCAGGCAACATTCGCCGGACGATGCGCGTTTGCACGAATCATGGCTGCCGGCATCTGATGGCAACCCTCTCCCGGTTCAAGCAATTGAATACGGCCTCCTGCGGTCACCGCGCACGACACCATTTGTGCCAGGCGGCACGATAAGCCGCTTCCAGGCTCTGTGTCAGCCCCAGTGCTCCAATGTTTTGACCGGATGTCATGATTTGCCGCAGGCTCTGGCGCAGCTGTTCGAGTCTTGGAAGGTCCCGCGCAAATTCAAGCACCCGATCAAAGTATTCCTGCTCGGACCTGGCAATGCACTCGGTAAGCCCGAAATTTGACAGTATCGCGTTCCCGGAACGGGACACGGTCCTGTCCCCGGCAAGCGTAATGACCGGCACGCCCATCCACAGCGAATGACCCGTGGTCGTCCCCCCATTGTAAGGGAAAGGATCAAGCGCCAGATCAATCTGGTGATGCAGTGCCAGATATTCCATGGTCGGCATCCTCGGATGAAAAATCAGGCGGTCAGCGCTGATCCCTTCCTGCGCAAACAGGCTGGCCAGTCTTTGCTGCGTCTGGCTGCCTGTTGCATTGCCCAGCATCAGCCTGGCATTGGGCAAGGCAAGCAGGATGCGCGCCCACAGACGTATCGTATCCCGATTCACCTTCAGCAGATTGTTTAACGAAGCCAGCGTGAAATAACCGCATGCCAATGCCGGCAGAGCATTGACTGGCGGGCTTTCGGCGGATGGCTGAAAAGTGCAGCTGCTGGGCAAACGCAGCAGGGTTTCCGTATGGAATTGTTCAGTCATTCCGGCCGGATCCAGATACTCATCGGTGAGCCGATAATCCATCGCGGCAAGACCGGTGGTACCGGGATATCCTATCCAGGTCATCTGTATCGGTGCCGGCTTGCGCGCAAAGGTAAGCAAGCGGTTGAACGAGGTGTGGCCAGACAGGTCAACCAGAATATCGATACCATCATTTCGAATCCGATCGGCCAGTTCATCATCTTTCAAACCGAAGCATTGAAACCAATGATCCGCCGACGCGGCGATCCGGTCGCTGATATGGTCATTCTTGGGATGATTGTAATAGCAATAGACCTCGATAGTATTCTTGTCATGGCTGGAAATGATCGGTTCGATGAAGGATGCCACTGAATGCTGGCGAAAGTCTCCCGAAACATACCCTACCTTGAGACGTTTGTTTGCATCGGGAACATTCTGATGCGCAGACCAGAGCGGTTTGAGCGGTGATTCAAACTGCTGCGCAAATCGCAGATGTTCGGCGAAAATCTCCGGCGCGCTGAAGTCGGTCGTATATTGCATGGCCAGCAGCAGGCTGCTGTGTGTTTCAACGCTGTCCGGCCTTATGGATAACGCCTTGCGATAACACGAGATGGCTTCTTGCGGCCTGCCCTGCTCGCGATACACCTCAGCCAGCCCATGGTAGGCAAGCGATGAATCAGGATCAAGAGCCAGCGCTTTTTGAAAGCTGGCAACCGCCTCGGTCAGATTGCCCTGGACTCGCAATGCCTTGCCCATATAGCAGTATGTCTCCGGCATATCCGGCTTGATCAAGATGGCCTGCCGATAGCTGGCCAGCGCCTCGTCCACCTTGCCCTGTACCTGAAGTACTCTCCCCACGTTGCTGAGTGCCTTGGCGTAATCGGGCTTCAGCATAAGCGCCCGGCGATAACTTGCGAGCGCCTCATCACTTCTTCCCAGAGATTGAAGCACTTTTCCCAGGTTGTTCAGGGCTTCGACATGGTTCGGCTCGATCGCGAGGGCTTTTCTATAGCTGTCCATCGCCTTGTCGTGCCGGTCCTGCGCCAGAAAAGCCTTTCCCATGTTGTTGTACGCCTCCGCATCATTCGGGTTGAGCAATACTGCCTTTTGATAACAGGCAACCGCCTCGTCAAGCTTGCCCTGAATCTGCAGCACATTGGCCAGGTTGTAGTACGACTCGGAATAATTCGGTCTGAGTGCCAACGCCTGGCGATAGCAGGCAGCCGCCTCGTCCAGCCTGCCTTGATCTCGAAGTACCAGTCCCATGCTGTTGTAATACACAGGCTGCGCCGGGCTGGCAGTTATCGCCTTGCCGATATATTCGGCAGCCCTCTCCTTCTCGCCCATTTGCCGCGCGATCGCGCCCAACAGATGCAATGCATCCGGATGATTCGGCTGCTGCTCAAGAATCTGCCGATACAGCGCCTCGGCTTTGGGCAGACGCCCGGCCTGATGTTGTTGCAAGGCAGTCCGGAATAGTTGGTCAATCATCATCAGTTGTCGGTCGTCCCGAAATTTCATTTGTCCACATAGATATGATCCGGCAACAGGGACTCCTGGTGTCTCTTCCACATCCGGGTGAATGCATCCTCGATATGCAGGGTGAACAGGGACGTATTGAACAATGGGTGCGAGGTCCGGTTCTTCCCCAACTTTTCCTTGATCGCGGCAAGTTTGTCAGGGTTTCCGGCAAGATTCAATGCGAGTGCCAGATATTCCGCATCGGAATGCGTGATCAATTCAGGCAGGCCAATGGCGTTCAACAGGCTTGCCGCGACCCTGCCCGCGAACGTGTCGCCAAGGCGAGTCACCACGGGCAGCTCCGCCCAAAGCGCGTCGCTCGCCGTGGTGTGGGCATTATAATAGGGCGTGTCCAGAAACAAGTCCGCCAATCGATGGCGTGCCAGGTGATCGGCCAGATCCATTCTCCTGGCAAACACGATCCGCTCCGGCGCAACACCTCGCTTGATCGCTTCGTTCTGCAGATTCCGGCTCGACTGCGCGTTGCTTTCAAACAGCCACAGCACGCTGCCTTCAACCACCTTCAACAGCTGCATCCAGACATCAAAGATGACTGGTGTAAGTTTGAAGTTGTTGTTGAAGCAGCAAAAGACGAAACCATCGTCGGGGAGTCCGGCTTCGTTTCGCGTGAACTGCCGTTCCGATATGCGCTTCCTTGAATCGTTGACCTGATAGGTGTGCGGCAGGTACGCGATCTTTTCACTGTAGTATTGCTGATCCTCAGCCGGGATCAAGGTCGGGTCGGCAATCAGATAATCTATATAAGGTGCGCACATGGTTCCGGGATAACCCAGATAGTTCACCTGGATCGGGGCCGGACGCGAGGCAAAGATTCCGGTTCTGGAGTTGGTGGTAAAACCTTTCAGGTCGATTGCAATATCAATTTCAAGATTTCTGGCAAGCGCGGCAATGTCATGGTCGGACAGGGAATCGACATCGACGAAACGATCCAGTGCAGCACTGACTCTTTTGCGCATGCCGTCGTTTGGGCAGGTACCATAGGAAAAGCCCGTCACCTCAAATCTGGATCGATCATGGCGTTCAAAAAGTTCCGCTATCAGATATGAAGTGGCATGGTTGTAATAATCAGAGGAAAAATAACCGAGGCGAATCCTGTCATGGGAGTATCTGCTCCGGTTCCCGAAAGAGTCTCGGGATTCCGGGAACCTTTCACGAACATATATCTCGGCGCAGCGTTTTTGCTGTGCCAGCGTGGATGGCGTTGCCAGCAGGCAGAAGGGATCCGATACCGCCTTTCCCGCATCGACGCCGTCCAGCAGCTCCTTGACCGCATCGTCAATTCCATCCCAATCGCAGGAATGCTTCCTGCTGTGCAGATACGAGCCCAATATAAAGGATGAATCCGGCTTGAGCGACAGGGCTTTTTGATAGTTGACGCCGGCCTCGTCATGCCGATTCAATCTTGTCAGGGCGATGCCGAGGTTGCTGTAGGTATCGGCAGATTCCGGCTTCAATGCGAGCGCCCGCTGGTAACTGGCAATTGCCGCATCCAGCTTGCCTTGATCCTTGAGCGCGTTACCCAGGTTATTGTGCGCCTCGGCAAAGTCCGGTCTCAGTGCCAGGGCCTTCTGGTAGCTCGCGATTGCCGCCTCCAGCTTGCCTTGGTCCTGGAGCGTGTTCCCCAGGTTGCTGTGCGCTTCTGCAGAACCCGGCTTGAGCGACAGTGTCCTGTGGAAACAGGTTATCGCTTCGTCCAGTCTGCCTTGATCCCGGTATGCATTTCCCAGGTTGTTGTAGGCCTCGGCGTATTCCGGCTTGAGCGACAGCGCCTTGATAAAGCAGGCTACCGCCTCGTCCAGCCTTCCCTGCTCCTTGTATACATTTCCCAGGTTATTGTGCGCTTCGGCATAGTCCGGCCTGAGCGACAACGCCCGGCGCAGGCTGCCTGCAGCCTCCTCCAGTTTGCCCTGCTGCTTGTAGACATTTCCCAGGTTATTGTGTGCTTCGGCATATTCCGGCGTCAGCATCAGCGCCTTGCGGTAGTTCTCGGCTGCGCCCTCCAGGTTTCCCTGCGCCCTGAGCGTGGCGCCCAGATTGAAATACATCTGGCTGGAAGGCTTGATCTTCAGCGCCCTGCTGATCAGGTCTACAGCGCGCCCGATATTCCCGAGCTGAAAAGCGATCAATCCGGAAAAGTGCAGCGCGTCCGGATTGCCCGGCGCCAGCTGGAGTACTCGCTGATAAATGGCTTCGGCTTGCGGCAGACGTCCCGCCTGATGGTGCTGCATGCCAATCTGTAAAAGCTGATCTTCCGATTGTCCCGGTGTTTCCTGATAGGCCACTTTTTGCCAAGCTTTCAATCGATGGTTTGAGGTCGAACGCATCTTACCATCATGTCAAGATTGCCTGCGCACCCTGCGGCATCGCAGTTCAGGCTGAACATCACAACTCCTGCATGCGCATCTATCGGGCGATCGGCACCTGGACAATGCTTTCGAGCTGGCGCAGGATGTCTTGTTTCTTGATCTCAAGCTGTTCGTCCACGCGGTCAAGCGTTTCAGGTTTTGACATGATCGGCGCTTGCGTCCGGTACAGTTCCTCCGGATCGCTGAAATTGAACAGGCGGATATTCAATGGCAGGCCCATCGACGCTGCCCAGTCCAGCCACTTGAAGGCATGGAAGCGGGGCGTGGTTGCGAATATGATGAAGGGCTTGCGCAGGATGTCCGCTGCAATCGCACCGTGCAGACACTCGGTCACCAGGACTTCACATGAATTTACCTGCCGAATGAAAGTCTGCCAGTCAAGACGCGGATCGATCAGGAAGGCAGTTTGCGACACTTGCCCCCATGGTTGCGGGTTGGACTCCAGCGACCAATGATGCGGGATGATGCCAAAGCGGCGTGGCGGCAGGGCATTGCCGCGCGCCGCGTCACGAAATTTTTCGGCGAGCAGATAAGCCGAGTCGGCGAGAGCAAGGTAGGGAGGAAGGCCGTAATATTGGCAGGTCAACGGCCCGCGCACAAAGAAGATGATGTTGTTTGACGTAAGCTTCGGTCTGTAGGGAGTGTTCCCCGCCCCGCTTCCAATCACCCACAGCGCGGCTGCGTCGGACAGATTGAGATGGGAATTTAAGAGTGTCCCGATGCCAAGCAGATTGATGCCATCCGTCAAGGGTTCGCTGTTGCCGACGGAATCCCTGATTCCGAAAATTTCCTGGAACAGAACGTCATTGATATTGTCGCCAAAATTATTACCCTTCCAGCGGATGTAACGGATCGGTGTATTCGTGTTGGCCGATAGGATTTGCATGCGGCAATAATATCATCGATTACTGATTCGGCACGGCAGCGGGCATTGCCAGTTGCCCGAGAAATCCAGCCGCCGGTGCGAACATTTGGTCCTGGGCATTACCGGTCAGCCGGCATCTTTTGCTCGAACATTTCGAGGCAGGCGCTTTCCAGCTTTCGGGCCAGGTCCTTTGCATCACACATGGCACTAATTGCCATCAATTCGCGTTGGCTCGTGCGCAGCGCCTTGCGTTGTTCCTGGTCCCGGGCCAGTGCCACCACCTTGTCCACATAGTCCGCTTCGGTGGTGGCGATCCATTGCGGATGCCCGATCGCGGACAGGATCGAGGCCGTCATGCGCGAGGCCATGCGGTCGCCTTCCAGCGTGATGACCGGCACACCCATCCACAGCGCATCGCAGGTCGTGGTGTAACCGCCATGGGCGCCGATCGGATCCAGTGCAATGTCCAGCCGGTCGTAATAGGCCATGTGCTCCCGCCACCCCGGCGTGATCTCGCTCGACTGCAGTTCGATGCGCTCGGGCACAATGTCCTGTGCCGCCATCGCCTCGAGGATGCGCCGGCGGTTGCCGGCATCGGCCAGCGCGCGCGTCTTGAGCAGTAACTTCGCCTCGGGCAAGGCATGCAGTACGCGGGCCCACAAAACGAACGTCTCCGGGGTCAGCTTGCCCAGGTTGCTGAAACTGCCGACCCAGAGCGTTCCGGTTGCATCAGGCCGCCAGCCCGGCCCGGGCGCATCGGCCTTGCCGTCGTAGCTGGCACGGATGCGCGGCAGGCGCCACACCTGCTCGCTGAAGTACGGGTCCATTTCCGGCGGGGTCAGCACCGCGTCCCCGATGAAGTAGTCCATCTGGCTCAGCCCGGTGCTGGCAAAGTAACCCAGATAATGCACCTGCACCGGCGCCGCGCGGCGGGCGAACACCCCCATGCGGTTGTGCGCGGTATGGCCGGACAGGTCGATCAGCACATCGATGCCGTCGGCTTCGATGCGCTCCCGCAAGGCCGTGTCGGACAGCCCGGCGACCACCACCCAGTGTTCGGTCAGGTCCTGCAGCCGTGCCGTGACCGCATCCCGCGTTCCGGCGGTCGAGTAGGCGTACAGTTCCACGCGCGAGCGGTCGTGACGGGCGAACAATTGCTCGATGAAATAGCTCACCGCATGCTGCCGGAAGTCACCCGACACATAGCCGATCTTCAGGCGCCGCCCACTCGCGGGCAGGCGCTTGAATCTGCGTTTGGCGGCGGCTTCCCGCTCCGGCGCCGGCACGCAGGCCTGTTCCCAGCCGCGCGCCAGCGACAGGTAGGCTGCCGCTTCCAGGGTGCCGTGGTAGGCGTGCAGGAACAGCAGGCTGCTGTATGCCTGCGCATAGCCCGGATTGAGCTGCAGCGCCTTGTGGAAACTCGCGATCGCCTCGTCCAGCCGGCCCATGTTGCGCAGGGCATTGCCCAGGTTGTTGTATACCTCGACCTGGCCAGGCTCGAGCGCAATCACCCGATTGAATTGTCGGACCGCCTCGTCCAGTTTGCCCTGATTGCGCAACGCATTGCCGAGGTTGTTGTGCGCATCGACAAAATCGGCGTTGAGCGCGATCGCCTTGCGATAGCATGCGACTGCCGCATCCAGATCCCCCCGCGATTGATACACCAGCCCAAGATTATTGTGTGCTTCGGAATAATCCGGATTGAGGACCAGCGCCCGCTCATATTGCTCGCCGGCCGCTTCCAGCTTGCCCTGCATCAGGAACACGGTTCCGAGATTGTTGCAGATGTCGGCAACGTCTGGACTGAGTTGCGCTGCCTTGCTGTAATGTGCGGTCGCCTCTTCCAGCCGGCCCCGATCGCGGAGCACACTTCCCAGGTTGCTGTGCGCGTCGGCAAAATCCGGGTTTCGCCGGATTGCCTGGCGGTATTCTTCGGCCGCCTCCTCCAGTTTCCCCTGGGCCTGAAAAGCCAGGCCCAGATTGTTGTAACCCTCGACATAGTCCGGCCGGTGCGCCAGCACCTTGCGGTAATGCCTTATCGCCTCGTCGAACCTGCCCTGTGCATGCAGCGTGGCACCCATCTGGTTATGCGCATCGGCAAAGTCAGGCTGCAACCGCAATGCCTCCCGGAAACATTCGAGCGCTGCTTCCGGTTTGCCGTGCGCCCGGTAGGCAGAACCGAGATCGCAATACATCGGAGCGGAAGGTTTCAGCCGGATCGCCCTGCCGATCAGGTCGATGGCAGCGTCCTGGTTCCGCGCCCGGCTGGCAATCGTGCCGAGTAAATGCAGTGCGGGAGCATGATCGGGATCGATGCGCAGAATCTGCCGGTAGATCGACTCGGCTTCCGCCAGCCGACCCGCGCGATGGTGCTGTATGGCGAGATTCAGCTGGGCGGCGATTTGGGTGACCTGGTTTTGTCTGGTATCCATGGCATTTCGCACGGTCTCTGCGCTCGGCGAGACACAAGAAGGCGAAAGGATAACATCAGCGCAACAGCTGTTGGCAGAATACGCCGCATTGCATCCCGAGGGCAGATTTGATATGGTTCGCGCCAGGTTCGCGCCCGGCAAAAGCATTGAATCGGGCAATTTCCGGGCAACAGAACCCATGTTGCAAAACCTTCTCGGCGTCATCTAACCAGCGGACTCCCCTCATTGAAGCTAATTATCCAGATACCCTGTTTTAATGAAGCGGAGACACTCGCGATCACCCTTTCCTCACTGCCGCGGACGGTTGCGGGATTCGAAACGGTCGAGTGGCTGGTGATCGACGACGGCAGCCGGGACCGGACCGCCGATGTCGCCCGCGACAATGGCGTGCACCATGTGGTGCGCCATTCCCGCAACCAGGGCCTGGCGCGCGCCTTCATGACCGGGCTGGATGCCTGCCTGCGTCTCGAAGCCGACGTCATTGTCAACACCGACGCCGACAACCAGTACAACGCCGACGACATCCCCCTGCTCACCGCCCCGATCCTGCAGCAGAGCGCCGATATCGTGGTGGGCGCACGGCCGATTGCCACCATCGAGCATTTTTCACCGCTGAAGAAACTGCTGCAGAAGATCGGCAGCTGGGTCGTGCGTTTTGCCAGCAAGACCGATATCCCCGACGCGCCCAGCGGTTTCCGCGCGATGAGCCGCACCGCGGCGCAGCGGATGGTCGTGTTCAACGATTACACCTACACGCTGGAAACCATCATTCAGGCCGGACAGAAAAACATGGCGATCACTTCGGTGCCGATCCGGGTGAACAAGGACCTGCGCCCGTCGCGGCTGGTCAAAAGCATTCCTTCCTACGTCGCGCAAAGCATCATTACCGTCATTCGCATCTCGATCATTTATCGCCCGTTCCGGTTTTTTGGAACCATAAGCGGCGTCCTGCTGGCGGCCGGCTTGCTGCTGTGTTTGCGATTCCTGTGGAAATACTTTGTCGGCGAGGGTGCAGGCCACGTCCAGTCCCTGATCCTCGCTGCGCTGCTGCTCGGCCTGGGCTTCCAGACCCTGCTGATCGCCGTGGTGGCAGACCTGCTGGCAGCGAACCGCAAGCTGCTCGAAGAAGTGCGCTTCAAGGTAATCGTGCTGTCGCGGCACGAGAAGATCGACCTGGGAAGCCCTGACAATGGCTGACCAGGGCGCGGAAGGTCTGCTGTCACCCTGGCTGCGCAAAAAACGAATTGCAGCCGCGCGTCCGTATCAACGCGGGCGCGTGCTGGATTTTGGCTGCGGTTCGGGTGCACTTGCCGCGCTGGTGCCCAGCGACCGCTACCTGGGCGTGGACCGGGACGAGCCCTCATTGCGGCAGGCGCGCTCGCGGTTTCCAACGCATCGCTTCAGCGCCAGCCTGCCCGCCCCCGAAGATAAATTCGATTCCATCGTATCGCTGGCGGTGATCGAGCATGTCAGCGATCCCGCCGCGTTGTTGCGCAGCCTGTCTGCACACCTGAACCAATCGGATGCGGCGCGTCTGATCGTGACCACGCCGCATCCGTCCGTCGCGTGGATTCACGGCCTGGGCGCCGCAATCGGGCTGTTCAGCCGGCATGCCAGCGAGGAGCACGAAGCGCTGCTGGACCGTGTAATGCTGGAGTCGGCTGGCGCGCAAGCCGGCTTGAAAATCGTGGCATACCGGCGCTTCCTGTTCGGCGCAAACCAGATCGCGGTGTACGCAAGGGACGGTTCATGAATGCCAGCAGGCCGTGCGGGACCATGACATGAATTCCGCAACCGGGAAAAACAGTGTCCTGCTGCCGTGGATCAAGGAAGCGGCCAGACGATTCATCCAGTTGCTCGTGGGCATCCAGCTGTTCGATATGCCGCCGATTCTCCAGATGAGGTGCCTGACCTACCGGCTGTTGTTCGGAACCGGGGGCGGGCTGCTGGTCGGCTCAAATTGCATGTTCATCGTGCCGCATGGAAGAAGTGAGGGTTACCTCAGGATAGGCGAAAACGTCAAGTTCAACCGCAATGTCGAAATCGATTACGGGGGCGGGGTGACCATCGGCAACGATGTCTGGATCAGCCAGAACGTTCTGATCGAAACGCACGACCATATCCCGTCCAGAAAGGCCAAAACGGAATGGAAATTCGAGTCGTCTCCACTGACCATAGAAGACGGGGTCTGGCTGGGCGCCAACGTCACGGTGCTGGGGGCGGTGACACACATCGGCAAGGGGGCGGTGGTTGCAGCCGGTGCCGTGGTCACAAAGGACGTTGCGGCTTACGAAATTGTCGGCGGTGTGCCGGCCCGCGTCATCGGGACGGTCGGCGAATGATCCTTTGCCGCAACGTCTCGCACCCCAGGGCAATTCATGCCAGGCTCATGCATTTGATATGCGCCCGGCTTTAAGGCAGAGCCTGCATTGGATCGGCGCCACACTCGCGATCGTTGGCATCATTTTTGTCGTGCTGCGCCTGCGTGACTATGGCGGACAAATTGACTTCGGCCGTTTCGGCGTCAATGAGTGGAGCCTGATCGCAGCCTTCGCGCTGGTTTATGGCAGCGCGAACCTGATGCTCGTGCACGCCTGGCGCAGCTTGCTGGAAAAATTTGGCGCCCGGGTGACGGGCCCCTGGGCTATCAGGATCTACGGTATTTCCCAGCTGGCCAAGTATGTGCCCGGCAACATACTGCATCTTGCCGGCAGGCAGGCGCTCGGCATGGCGGCCGGCGTGTCGGGATGGCCGCTGGCGAAGGCATCGCTCTGGGAGCTGGGCTTGTTGACGCTGGCCGGTGCAGTGTTCGGCATGCTCGTGCCGCCACTGGCGGTGGCCGGTGTGTCAGTGCCGTTCGTGGCTGTTCTTTTCGGCCTGACGTTGATGGTTGCCGCCGCTGTGCTGGGGTGGTATTTCGGGCGACCGGTAGCACTTGCATTTGCATGGCATGTATTTTTCTTTGCGGTCTCGGGCGCCCTGTTCGTCGGCCTGATCAAACTGGTTTCACCGCAATCGATGGCGGATGTTTCCCTTTGGCTCAGCCTGGGCGGCGCCTATGTGCTGGCATGGCTGGCGGGTTTCGTCACGCCCGGCGCGCCGGCTGGCGTGGGCATCCGCGAGCTCGTGCTGCTGTTCCTGCTGCAAGGGCGGATCGACGTGGTTGATCTATTGTTGATTATCGTTCTGGGCCGGGCCGTAACCGTGAGCGGTGATTTGGCCTTCTTCATCTTTGCATCGATGCTGAAGGGTGGAAGAACCCTGCACATCAACTAGGCCGGGACATGTCAGTATTGCGCACCTGCGCGATTGACCTTGTAAACGCGCACTTCATAACCGCCATCGGTAAACAGCTTCACCAGCTGAAATTGTCGAAACAGGTTGTCGTACTGCAGGCACTCCGCTGCATATTTTTGCGGCTCCTGATAGAACCGTCCATACATACCCTGGCTGAACACCAGGTAATCGAAGCCTTGCTCACGGTACCACTCCGGCGGGTAATTTATCATGCGATAAATACGCTGCAGGTTAAATCGGGACGGGTCCACAAACGGGGAATACGATTCGAGCGCGACTCTGGCACCGATCGGCAGGTTGTCATTTATCCAGACCCGGGCGGTTTCGCGGCTGTCCACCGTTGTCAGTTGAATCGTGTCCCGCACCATGCTCGCTGCCGGCATGGCCAGGCCGGCAATTGCAAGTCCCGCGATAGCCAGGGCAGCGATCTTGCGCAGCGCAGCTGGCCGCACTGAATTTGTCCGGCTGATCAAGTGCGCGAGGAACGAGGCGGCCAGGATGAACATGAACGGCGTGAGCGGCAGCAGGGTGCGGTCATTCCGTACTTCAAAGCTGCTGATGAACACAAAGTACACGACGGGAAAAAGCGACAGCAGAAGTATTTCCCTGGAACGCGAATAGATGCCGCGCAGTATTTCCAGCGTGGCAAGAACGTAGATGATACCGCCAGTCTGCCACATATAACCCAGATACCATTTCAGGGCGTCCCCTTCCTCTCCCGCGTGGCCCGTTGCGTAATGCTGACTTTCATACGCCAGGTCTGCCAGGAATTTGGAACGGTCAATCAATGCATAGGGGGTCGCCGCGACAAATCCCAGGCCGCACAGCAGCAAGGCTAGATACAGATTGCGCTGTCCCAGTGCAGCCCTGCCATGGCGCATAACATGCGCCAACAGCAATGGCAGCAGGATCAAGGCTCCATTGTATTTGCTCGAAGCCGCGAGCCCGACGCACAGACCCGCCATGACGTAGTGCCAGGTCTTCCCCTGCTGGTATACGAGCACCGTGGCGAGGAACGCCGCCGCCGCAAAGAAGGCCATGAAAGTGTCGGGCGTTATCAGGCGGCTATTGGCGACATTGGCCGGTGCAAGGGCCACCAGCAGCGCTGCCAGCAGACCGACCATGGCGTTCCCCGTCAGTCGCTTGCCGATAATGAAAGTCAAAGCCGTGGTGCCGACCCCGAACAGGACCGTGATGATGCGCCCAAGCAGAATGGTGGATGGCATTTGCGTGTGGGCGACTCCCATCGCCAGCGATAGCGGAAATGAAATGTCGGCGCGCGCGGCAAAGACGCCAAACAACTTCCCCACAAGGTAATATGGAACGTAAGCCAGCGAATTGATGTAGAGGAACAACGATGGGTAATTGAAGAAGTGCGGATTCAGATCGCCCGTCTTGAATATGTTTTGAATGATCGCCACGTAGTGGGGCTCATCGGGATGGTAGATAAACGGCAAATCATGATTTACCCCCCATAGCCTGACCGACAGGGCTATAAGCAGAATGACGCCAATCAGCATTGATTCTCTGTTACCTGGTTTCATGGCTCGACTGTAAACTTGAGGTAATTTGGCGTGACTGCGAACAGGGTGATGGCCGGGAATATGGGGCAAGCCGAAGTATATCCAAATTTTTCAGCGGGCGAACCCGCGAAACAGGTTCCTTCGATAGTGAATTTGCACCGTGGCAATGAACCGGGCCGGCACCCGTGTCCAATGCGCCGGCTCATAAGGAATTCGCCAGAAAGCGCGTATTGAACATTGCGCGTCAGACATTTGAGGGAATAGCGTGGCGCCGTTAGCAACAAACAAGATTTCTGTTTTCACGGCATTGGTGGCAGCGGCCATCATGCTGTTGGGCACCGCATGGGTGTGCGACGATGCTTTCATCACGCTGCGGGTGATCGATAATTTCGTCAATGGATATGGCTTGCGCTATAACGCCATCGACCGCGTGCAGGTGTTCACCCATCCGCTGTGGATGCTGTTTCTAACGCCATTCTATGCGGTGACCCGTGAACCGCTGGTAACCACCATGCTGGTTTCTGTCGTTGTATCCGTGGGCGCCTACTGGCTGCTTGCCGCCAGAATCGCCCGGGATGCCGGCTATGGCAGTCTGTTGGTCCTGCTGGCCATGGCTTCCGGCGCCATAGCCAAGTTTTCCACCTCGGGCCTCGAAGGTCCGCTGACTTTCCTGCTGCTCGCATTGCTGGTGTGGCAGCTTTACCGCACGCAGCAGGCGCGGATTCCCGCCGCCATCGTCGGACTGTTGCTGCTGAACCGTCTTGACCTGGCGGTCCTTGTCGGTCCAGCGGCAGCGTATCTTTTCGTCCAGGCAAAGGGACAGCGTATCAGGGTGGCGTTCGCAATGCTGATGCCGGAATTGTTGTGGATGGTGTTTTCGGTAATCTATTACGGCGCGCCATTGCCCAATACCGCCTATGCAAAACTGGGCACCGGCTTTGGCGCGGGCGAACTGGTATTGCGCGGGCTGGAATACACAAAGGACTTCGCGTTTCATGATCCGCTGCTGGCATTGCTGATTGGCAAAGCGGTATTTGATGCGCTGCGCTCTCGCGAATGGCGAACGATCTCGCTTGGCATCGGAATAGTTTCCTACATCGCCTACATAATCATCATCGGCGGCGATTTCATGTCGGGACGATTTTTCGCGCCAGCGGGTTTCCTTGCTCTATGCCTGCTGGCACGAGCGCCCATGCCGAAATGGCTGACGAGACAAGCGCGGGTAATTTCGTTCGCTGCAATCGCCGTACTTGGCGCATTGCTGGTTGCAAGAGTCACGGAAAAGCCCTTTCCCGGCATCCCGGCGGGCATTGTCGATGAGTGGCGCATCTACTATCCGTATAATGGACTCTTGCCCGTACTAAGAAATTGGATAGAAACCGGCAATGAACCCGTTCATCGACTGGGGCAAAACGGACTGGCTCTCAAAGCCGAAGCACAGCGCATCGGAAAGCCCGTTGTTGCATTGAAGAGTGCGACCGGCATGGTGGGCTATTATGCCGGCCCGACTGTGCATATCTTTGATTACCTCGCCCTGACAGACCCGTTTCTGGCCCGATTGCCCGCAATGCCAGGAGCCAGGGTCGGGCATTATCAACGCAAGCTCCCCCCCGGATATTTTGAGAACGTGCTCGATTATCCGGCGCCGACCACGGATGTTGAGGCACTGCGTCCGCTATTGAACGATGTGACACTTGCCACGCGCGCGCCGCTGTTTGCCGAAGGCAGATGGGACGCTATTAAACGACTGGCCTTTGGACAGTACGACTGGATTTATGGGGCAAATGTCTATTGAACGCGGGAATGCAGGAGATTCGGATTCGAATCATGGAAATCAATCCAGACTGATACCACTATTTGAATGATTTCCTCTGTATTACTATGTATTCTCAGACGTCTTGGCAAAGTATTTGTCTTTTAAATTGATGAATCGCTTCTCCATAAGTTCGTAGCTGGCCATGCTGATCAGTATGGTGATCAAGAGAGCTGAAAATAATTGCACCGCCCCCGGGTAATCGCTCATCGATGAGCGTACCAGCCATAGCGCCGGAAAATGAAAAACATACAGTCCGTAACTGATGGTGCCCAGATAGACCATTAAAGGATTTTCAAATAATCCAGGCATGAAAGTTTTATTCTTGATGTGGACCAGCATATACGCAAACAACAAGTTAACGAGCGAATATCCCCATAAATATTTATATGAATCCTTCATAAACTGGGCATATCCAAGCTGCCCCCAATCAACCTGACTTGTCGATAACCAACCCGTAAACATGCCCAGCATAATTACCAGAAATATGGCCGCCCACAAAATGTAAGTGGGTCTGCTTTTCCCGTACAGACCAAAGTAACCTCCTACCGCAAAAGCATCGATGTGTGAAAATGGCAGAACGTAAATTTCATATTCAGTTGAGCTATAAACCGGAAGAATATTCTCGTCCAATATCCTCGCCAGCAATTATCGCAATAGCGGCCCAATCACGATTACCAACAACAAGAACTTTTTCAGGTGGCGAGTTGGAATCAGGAATATCGCCAGCGGCCACAATAAATAGAACTGCTCTTCTACCGCCAATGACCAGAAGTGCCCAGCAAAGGCCGTGAACGCGTAACCGGTTGTTGCAGGAAAAAAATCATAGGTATATGTCAACAACCAGGGTAACTGCTCCATGAATCTGCTCAACGGTATCGTCTGGGCGTATCCATAACGGGAAATTGCCCAGTGCGCGATGGATGAAACCAGGATCAAGTAGAAGAAGTAAAGTGGAAATATCCGGAGAGCACGCCTGCCATAGAAATGAACAAAAAAATCCTTCTTGTTCAAGCTGGATTTCATATTCACCAATATGGGCGTTAACAGGAATCCGGATAGAACAAAAAATGCCAGGACCCCAAGATAGCCACTATTGGCCCCAATAATTTTGTTTGAATGAAACAGGAAAACTGAAAAAAAAGCCAATGCTCTAAATGATGTAAGGCCCTTGCTCAATTGAACTCCCATCTGAAAAGCAGCCGCGCATCACCTACCATACGGTGAATAAAATCTCCCTTTGGGCAGTTTGGGTGAGGCCTGGGTACATGCCGTAACAATCTGCCATCCAATACTGCCTTTCACTGATGGAGAATATCTGAGTCCGGGTTCATATCAAAGGCTAACCGGAATCCGATGTCGTCCGTCGGCTTTTTCCTTCGACTGAAATGCACCGTCGATTCGGTTCTTATGAACATGCGGATTCCGGGCGATCATTTTCCAGATCCGTGGATCAGCATGCGATCTCCCGAATACGATCGAAAAACGATCATTCAATGCGATCGGGTTGCACCAGGATCGCCGCGTACACCGCCAGCAATAGCAGCAGATTCGCGAGAAACAACATGCCATATGAGTTATAGACATTCCAGTTCGGAAACAGGTTGAACAGGAAAATACTGGAGAACAACATCGATAGTACGGGAAGTCCAATCAGGGCCCTGCCCCGCAATCCGGACGCCCGGAAAGACGCGGCATAGTACGAAAACACCGCAACCTGGCACACGGGAAGATATACGAAGTAATGCGGCCATGAGGTCTTGATCAGGAATGGCAGCGACAGGAAAATCATCACCATCGGGAGCCCGTGCTTTTCGCATGCCTCCCTGCGTTGCAGGAACCAGACCATCGCAATGCAGGACAGGGCGATTGCATAGCCGGCAATGGCCAGGATTTGCACCAGCGTATCATGCGCGATGTGATTGAAGAAGATCGCGGACCACCTGCGCCCGACATTTACGAAGTACTGGGAGTTGACGGCTCGCGCTACCCAATCCGTGTTGCTGAGCGCGACGCCGATGGCTTTTTCGAATTCCAGCCAACTGGAAAAACCGAGTATCGCCGCAGGAAGAACAACATAGAAAGCCAGTGCCGCCAGCACGAATGCCGCGCACGTGCGCAGGTCGCGCTTCAGGATGAAATATACAAGGAAAAATGCCGGGTAGAATTTTATCGCCGCTGCAAATGCCAGCAGAATTCCGGCAGAGACTCTCCGGCCCATGCTGTAAGCATAAAATGCGGCAATCACGCATGCGGTGTTCAGTATGCTGACCTGGCCCCAATTGATGTTGTTCAGAACCGGATAGGATGTTGCGCACAGGCCGGCATAGAGAATCATTGCCACCGGGCGCGAGGCAAGAAAACCGCGCACAGGAATGATGCACAGAGCCGCCAGGCAGGTGAATTGAATTGCGCCCCAGATGGCCATGGCTGAAGCAAGCGGCAACGCGCCTATCGGCGCAAGCAACAGGGCAAAGAATGATGTGTAGAAGTAACCCTTGACCGGTGTCGGGTCCTGAAGGATCTGCCTGCTCATCGGATAATAGTGATCGGCAAAATCCTGCATGAACCGCGGGCTAAAGTCCATCGACTGCACAAAGTTGGCGAAGGTGTCCCACACCAGCCAGTAGTATCCTGCAATGGCCAGCAGCATTGCCGCCAGCAGCAGGTACCAATACGCATGATTTCTTGCGTGTTTCAACAGATACAAGCCAGGCTCCCCTTGTTCCGTTTCGGTCTCCGCGTCACAAGAATTCATCGCCCGGAATCGCGTCGGGGAAAAGGCAGTGTGGCGCCATCGCACCGCTGAATATTTTCATCCATGTGGATACCCGATCAGTCATTGATCTGACGCAGATCGAACAGCACAATATTGTCTGAATGGTACAGGAAAGCCCCTCCCTGCATCATGACGGCCAGCACCTTTCTCAGGTACAGGCTTCTCTGTCCGATCTTGCGGTAAACGAGATTGGGAAAGGACAGCATCTTGCGCACCTTGTCGTCGGTGGGCATGCCATAACCGTTGTATTCCCACAGGATATAACGTACGCCCTGCCGCTTCAGGTAATGGACCATATCGCGGGCATCGCCCGTATACGGGACGGCGAGCCACGGATTCAGCAGGGCCGGTTCTCGCAGCGTGTAAATTTCATTCCTGGAAAAATCGAGATGCATCGGCATGGAAACCCAGGCAAAGATCTTCTCCCCCGGCTCGGTCCGGTACTGGATCGCGCGCATCGCCTGCCTGGCTTCGGGGGAAATGACATAGCGGTTATAGGTCAGGTATGCATCGTTCAGATCGAATGCAATGGCCTCATGCTGAGTATAGGCGCGCTGCACGCGAGTCATGAAGCTATCCCAGAACAATGCGACCACCAGGACGGGCACGCCCAGCACCAGCATCACCTTCAGGCCAGCCAGGCCGAACCGGCCTGACCCACGCAATGAAGCCGGCACTGCCGACGATGCCGCCAGCACGGCAAAAGGGAAACTCGCGATCAGCACCGGGCAGGAATAGCGTACCGCCAGATCGGGATTGAACAGAAGGCCATTGAACAGGTAGCTGATGACGCCGGCCATACAGGCCGCTGCCGCAATCGGCAGATATCGGTTCCGCGCCGAAACAGCTTTGCCGCCGATCAGGATAAACAGCGCATGGCAGGCCACGGCCAGCAAAAACACCACGATCAAGCCGTAACTCAGGAAAGACCCCCCGTAGAACAAGTCCGCACTCGAAAACAATCCGGTGACATTGCCTTTGGGAATCGACGATCCGCTTTCGGCGAGTGAAGCAACCGGATGCAGCAGCAGCTGAAACGCAGCCAGGTAGTTGCCGGCATACAGGGCCAGCCAGGGCAACAGGGCCATCAGCAGGGACAACAGGGTCAGGCCGCCCAGCCTCAGCACCTGCTTCCGGTCCGGCATCCGCCACAGCAACCCGGCACACAGAAGCGCCAGATAGGCCATGGCGTAGGCAACATAAGTGATCTTGAGCGCGATCAATGCAGCAATCAGCAGACCCAGTGCCATAGCTGCCACGAGCTGATTGGTCCGCTGCCCGGACACCAGTTGATCCAGCACCACGCAACTTGCAAACAGGATTCCCAGTATCAGCGCACTGCTGATGTATAGCGCCGAGATATTGACCGTCTGCGGATTGATCACAATGAACGCCAGGACAGCCAATGCCGGATACATCCAGTGCAGGCCGAATTTCCTGCCCAGTGCCAGCAGCAGCAACCCGGCCAGGGCGAAGCTGAAGACCGCATCGAAACCCGGCAGGTACTGGATCGGGAAGCCGAGCAGGACAAATCCCTGCAGAAAGGCATTGGCGCCAAGACTGTCCAGCCCCAGCATTTCGTACGGGTTGCCCGCCAGGGTGCCGGTTTGCAGCATCCGCACCGGGCGAAGCACATAGGTATAAAAATCATCGCTGATATTGAAGGCGTCGGCCGGAAGCAGCGTCAATGCAAAAAAACCGCTGGCCAGGACCAGGATGGCCAGCGGCAGATATGCCGCGACACTTGCCGGCGCTTGCGGCGGACCGGCAGGACTGGCGGAATGCCGTGCCGCCCGCCAATTCCTGATTCTGGCCGCACCGCCCGCGGCGAACAACAACAGGCCCGCAAGCAACAGCAAGTCCAGTGCTAGCGGCACGGCGACGCGCGCCAGGTTCAATACTCCGCCCAGCAGTGTCAGGCAGGCAATGCCTGCAATCGACGTGAAAGCAAAATTATTCTTTTCGCTCCATGTCGTCCATCGGGTCAGGACATGGCCCCATCCGCTGCAGGCAATCAGGAGCAGCGCAAAGGCTGCTATCGACAGCAATTTCATCAGCACGGTTTTCGAATGATCATTTCAGCATGCGCCCGGCGACGGCGTCCAGCCGCGCGACCATTGCCGCATCGCGCGCTTCCGGCGCGGTGATGAGGGCATGTTCCAGCGCCGTGCGGCAGGAACAGGCGCCGGCCTGGCTATCACCAATCACTTTCGGCGCTGCATGCTTCACCAGCGAGCGCGCCTTGTCGGCATTCGCCAGCAGCACGCCGACGATCTGTTCCACCGTCACGTCATCATGGTTGGGATGCCAGCAATCGAAATCGGTCACCATCGCAACCGTGGCGTAGCACAGCTCGGCCTCGCGCGCGAGCTTGGCTTCCGGCATGTTGGTCATGCCGATCACATCGCAGCCCCAGCTGCGGTACAGCTCGGACTCGGCCAGGCTGGAGAACTGCGGGCCTTCCATCACCAGATAGGTGCCGCCGCGCAGCGCAGCAATGCCCGCCTCTTTTGCCGCCGCCTCGAGATGGTCGCCCAGCCGCCGGCATACCGGGTGTGCCATCGACACATGCGCGACCAGCCCGCTGCCAAAAAAGGATTTGGCGCGCGCGAAGGTGCGGTCGATGAACTGGTCCACGATCACGAAGCTGCCGGGTGCCAGATGCTCGCGCAGTGAACCGACCGCGCTCACCGAGACCACGTCGGTAACGCCGACGCGCTTCAGTACATCGATATTGGCGCGAAAGTTGATCTCGGAAGGCGGAATCCGGTGGCCGCGCCCATGGCGCGGCAGGAACACCAGCTGCTGCCCGTTCAATTCGCCGTGGAGCAATTCGTCGGAAGGCCGGCCAAAGGGCGAGGCGACTTTTTCCCAGCGCTGGTTGGCCAGGCCGTCGATGTCGTAGACGCCGCTGCCGCCGATGACGCCGAGTATTGGCTTTTGTCGTATCAATTTGTGTGCTCCTCAATTGCATCAGTGAAATACATAGTGGCAGAAATCGTAGCGAGCGGGCCGGCATTGGGGAAGCCCGGAGCACAGGCACCGGAATGTACACAGGAGTACATGAGGATGCCGAGCACCGCGCGACCCCGATGCCGGTTCGCGCAGTAGATTTATGCCCTATGTATTAAATGACCCGGTCATTACCTCCATCCACCGGGATCTGCGCGCCCGTGGTCTTGGCGAACAACGGTCCGCACAATTCCGCGGCCAGTTCCGCCACATCGCGGCTGGTGACCTCGATGTTCAGCACGTTGTTCTTCCGGTATTCATCCACGCTGAGGCCATAGTGGCTAGCGCGCGCAGCCAGCACTTCCGGTGTCCACAGGCCGGTGTCGAACACCGCATTCGGGTGCAGCGAGTTGATGCGGATATTGTCGGCGCCCCATTCCAGCGCCGCGACGCGCGCCAGCTGGTTGAGGGCGGCCTTGGAGGCCGAATAGGCAGCGGCACCGGGCCCGGGCGCGGCAACGTTCTTCGAGCCGATCACCACGACCCTCCCGCCGCGCGGCGCAAGTTTCAGGAACGCATGGCATTCGCGCATCAGCACCAGGTTCGCATCGAGGTTGATGCGCATCACCCGCTGCCATTCCTCGGTCTTGAGCGCGTCAATGCGGCAGCCGCCGGGGAAAATGCCGGCGTTCAGCACCAGCAGGTCGAGCCCGCCGAATCTTTCGACGGCCTGCACCAGCACCTGTTTGAATTCGGCTTCCGAGGTGAGGTCGCATTGCAGGCCGAGGTAATTGACGCCGTCCTTCATCGCGCTGACTTTGGCGTCAAGGTCGAGCCCGACCACCGCCGCACCGCGCGCCAGCAGGGATTCGACGCAGGCCCGGCCGATGCCCGAAGCCGCGCCGGTGACCAGCGCCACTTCGCCGGTGAACGGCAAGGGCCTGCCGCCTTTGCGCAGCTTGGCCTGCTCCAGGTCCCAGTACTCGACATCAAAGATGTCCTTCGCCGGCAGCGCCTGATAACCGCCGAGCGCGGTGGCGCGCAGGATGATTTCGATGGTGTGGCCGTAAATGTCCGCGACGATGCCCGCTTCCCGCGCGCTCCTGCCCGCTGCGCACAGGCCCAGCTCGCGATCCAGCACCACGCGCGGCGCCGCATCCAGCATGGTCTTGCGCTCTTTCGCCTGCGGTTCGTGGGCCTGGAAGTATGCATGGTAGTGCGCGGCATAGTCCGCCACATCGCGGCCCAGCAGCGGCAGGCGCTTGGTGCGGATCACGTGGTCGGGTGTGGCCGGGCCCTGCTGCGCGATGTCCGCAATATCGGCGCGGCGCGCGAAGGACAGGCTCATGTCGTCTGCATGACGCGCAACGACGACCGGAAACCCTGCCGTCCGGGAAATGTCGGCGCGCAACTGAGCCTGCTCGCGCGCCAGTTCGAAGTCATGCGTGGCAGCCATGGCCGGCGGCGCAACCTCCCAGGCGTCATGTTGCTTGAGATACGCCTCGGCGCGCCCCACCAGAGCGATCATGCGCTCATAGGATTCCTTCGCATTCTGCCCGAACGAGAAGATCCCATGGTTCATCAGCACCATGCCCTGGGTATTGGGTCCGGCCTCGGCGGCAAAGCGCTCGGCGCACAGCCTGGCAAGATCGAAGCCCGGCATCGCATAGGGAATCAACACAACCGTATCGCCATAAATGCCGCGTATCGTCGCCTCGCCGTCAGCCGTGTTGGTAATGGCGATGATTGCATCGGCATGGGTGTGGTCCACATAGGAATACGGCAGGATGGCGTGCAGGATGGCTTCCACCGAAGGCACCGGCGCCGCGGCGCGGGTCTGGTGCGTGATCAGTTGATTGACCATTTCCGGGTCGGACAGCGCGGGCAGCGTTGCCAGTCTTTTCAGGGGGTCAAGACGAACCGGCGTAAATCCTGTGGCGGCGATGGTCTCCAGATCGCAACCGCTGCCCTTGACATAAAGTACCTGAACTTCTTCGTCTAATATATTCTTTTCATTAATCTTAACGGAAGTATTTCCGCCCCCATGCAGCACCAGGGACTTGTCCTGCCCGAGCAGGTGCGAGGTATAGACACGCAGATCCAGTTCACCGGCACAGGCCGCCGCCGCATCATCTTCCCACCGGGTACGCATAACCCATCTTGTCCCTGTGCATGGTCGTCGCCGACATCAGCCGCCGGTAGATATCGCGGTAGGCAGCCGCGCTTTTTTCCCAACTGAAATCCATCTTCATGCCGTTCGACTGCAGCATCCGAAACGTCTTCTTGTCTTGGTAGGCCATCGCCGCCCGGTACACCGCGGCCATCAGTCCGGATGCGCCCATATCCTGGAATATGAAGCCGCTGGCTTTGCCGCTGGCCAGCGTCGCAGCATTGCAGTCCACCACCGTATCGAGCAGGCCACCGGTCGCATTCACCACTGGCGGCGTACCGTAGTGCTGGCTGTACATCTGGTTGAGACCGCACGGTTCGAAACGCGATGGCATCAGGAATATGTCCGCGCCTGCCTCGATCAGGTGTGACAGCCCTTCATCAAAGCCGACATGCACGCCGATCTGTCCGGCATGGCGTTGCGACAGTGTCTGCGCCGCCTGCTGCATGTCCGCATCGCCGCTGCCCAGCAGCACCAGCTGCGCGGGCAGGGAAACCAGGTTTGCGGCTATTGCCAACACCAGATCCACTCCTTTCTGGTAGGTGAAGCGGCTCACCAGGCCAAACAACGGGATATCCGCGTCCTGGCGCAAGCCCATGCGCTTCTGCAACGCGGCCTTGTTGGCGGCCTTCCCCTTCAGGTTCGATACGTTATAGGCCTTGACCAGATGGGGATCCGTCGCCGGATTCCACTCCGCATAATCGACGCCATTCAGAATTCCCGTCAAATCATCATGCCGAAGCGACAGCAGCCCGTCCAGGCCAAAACCCAGTTCCGGCGTCTGTATTTCCAATGCGTAGGAAGGACTCACGGTGGTGATCAGGTCGGCGTAATGAATGCCCGCCTTCAGGAACGACAGGCTGCCATAATATTCCACGCCCTCCATCTGAAAACTGGATGGCGGCAATCCCAGATCCACGGTAAGTTTGGCCGGGAATATTCCCTGGAAGGCCAGGTTGTGGATCGACATCACGCTGGACGCGGCATCGTCTGCAAAATGCAGATAGGCGGGTGTCAGTCCGGATTGCCAGTCGTTGCAGTGGACCACATCCGGCCTCCACGCCAGCGGGGAGTCGGCGCTGCCCAGCTGCGCCGCGATCCTCGACAATAATCCGAAACGAAATGCATTGTCCGCCCAGTCGTGGCCGTGGCTGTCCTGATATGGACCGCCACCGCGCTGGTACAGGTCGGGACAATCGATGACCCATATACGCACGCCGCTGCTCAGCTTGCCCTGCAACAGGTTTGCGGCCGGAAGTCTGTGCAGCGGCGGGAACTCGGCAATTCGCTCAAGACCAGGCAAGGACTTCATCACCTGCGGGTAGCCTGGCAACAGAATGGTTGTTTCAATGCCCAACCTACCCAATGCAAGCGGCAAGGCCCCGCTTACGTCAGCCAACCCGCCAGTCTTGATCAGCGGCGCGCACTCGGATGTGGCGAATAGAACACGCATGTTCACGAATCCTGAAATTTATTCAAGCTAGACCGCCTTGGGTACGACTCTGGGCAAATGCCAAATCTCGTTGTTGTAGTCCGTTATCGTGCGGTCGCTGGAAAATTTGCCGCTGGCTGCCGTGTTGTGGATGCTCATGCGCGTCCACTTCTCGGTGTCACGATAGGTTTTTGCCACGTCCTGCTGCGCATCGACAAAACTTCGAAAATCAGCGGCCGTCAACCAGGGGTCGCTGCGGCTTTCAATGGCATGGATGATGGAATCAAAAATCCCTCCTTCAAACAGATTGAAGTGCCCGCTCTTCAGCAAATTCATCACGCGGCCCAGGTCTTCATCCGCCGCGATGAGCTGCGAAGGATTGTAGTTCCCGCGCATGGCTTCCACCTCGGCCGCGGAAAGACCAAACAGGAAGAAATTCTCGGCGCCCGCTTCTTCGCGAATTTCAATGTTGGCCCCATCGAGCGTACCGATGGTCAGCGCGCCGTTCATCATGAACTTCATGTTGCCGGTCCCGGAGGCTTCCTTGCCGGCAGTGGAAATCTGCTCGGACAAATCGGTCCCTGCACAGATCACTTCCATCGCCGTCACCCGGTAGTCAGGCAAGAAAGCCAGCGTCAGCAATCCCTCGGTGGCCAGATCATTGTTGATCACGTTCGCAACCGAGCCGACCAGCTTCACAATGCGTTTCGCCATCTTGTAACCCGGCGCCGCCTTGCCGCCTATCAGCACGCATCGCGGCGTCCAGTCCTCGATGTCGCCGCGCTTGATACGATCGTAAAGATGGATGACATGCAGAACGTTCAGCAATTGCCGTTTGTATTCATGGATACGCTTCACCTGGACATCGAACAGCGCGGCGGTATCGAACACCACGCCGCAATCGCGCTGCACCATTTGCGCCAGGCGTGCCTTGTTGGCCTGCTTGATTGCATGCCATTCGGCGCGGAAGTCTGATTTGTCCGCATGGGATGCAAGCATTCTCAGCGTGGCCATGTTGGTGAGCCACCCGCTGCCGATCGTTCGGCTAATCAAATCGCTCAACGCCGGATTGCTCGACATCATCCAGCGGCGCGGTGTCACGCCGTTGGTCTTGTTGTTGAATTTTTCCGGCCACAGCTCGTAAAAGTCATGGAACAGGTGCTGCCTCAGCAATTGGGAATGCAGTTCCGCCACGCCATTTACCGACCGGCTGGCAACCACGGCAAGATATGCCATGCGCACATACTGCTCATAACCTTCTTCAATGATAGACATGCGCCGCTGGCGATCGAAGTCGCCCGGCCAGCGCTGCGCCACGGTTGCCATGAAGCGGGCATTGATTTCGTATACGATTTCCAGCAACCTCGGCAATAATCGACCAAACATGCTGACCGGCCACCGCTCAAGCGCCTCGGGCAGGAGGGTGTGGTTGGTGTATGCCACGGTCTTGCCGGTGATGGCCCAGGCCTCATCCCATTCCAGCCCATACTCATCCATCAGCAGGCGCATCAGTTCGGGCACGGTGCAGGTCGGATGGGTATCATTCAATTGAAAGAAATTCTTGTCTGCAAACTTGCTGAAATCCCTGCCATGCTTCCCCACCCACAGCCTCAGTACATCCTGCAGGCTGGCCGAGGCCAGGAAATATTGCTGACGCAAACGCAATTCCTTGCCGTTCTCGCTCGCATCATTGGGGTACAACACCATGGTGATGTGCTCGGCCTCATTCTTTGCCGCCACGGATTCTGCATAGCTGCCGGCGTTGAAGTCGCTGAGACTGAATTCTTCCGTGGCCGTCGATTTCCACAGGCGCAGTGTATTTACCGTGCCATTTTGGTAGCCGGGAACCGGTACGTCATAGGGTACTGCCATCACGTCATTCGTGTATTTCCAATATGACTTCAGGCGCCCCTTTGCATCCATGTGAATCTCGGTTTGTCCGCCAAACTTGACCCGCATTGCAAATTCCGGGCGCTCAATCTCCCACGGGTTCCCGTTGCGCAGCCAGTGATCCGGCTCCTCGACCTGGTACCCGTTGCTGATCTTCTGGCGAAACATCCCGTATTCGTAGCGCAGGCCATACCCGACCACCGGTAATTGCAGGGTGGCGCAGCTATCCAGGAAACACGCGGCCAGCCGGCCCAAGCCACCATTCCCCAACCCGGCGTCGTGCTCCTGGCTGGATATTTCCTCCATCACCAGTCCCAATTTGATCAACGCGTCCGCCGTGGGCGCTTCGACATCCAGATTCAGCATGGCATTGCCCAACGCCCGGCCCATCAGGAACTCCAGCGACAGGTAATAAGTGCGTTTGCAGTCCTGCTCATCGTACGCGGCCTCGGTTTGTTTCAAGCGCTCGACCAGCCTGTCGCGCAATGCCAGAGAAAGCGACGTGTACACATGGAATGCCGCCTGATTCAGGTCATTGCGCCCCAGCGTATGGCTGAAGTAACTCCTGAAATCCGCGACGATGCTTGCACCATCCATGCCCAAAGGCGGCAGCACAAATATGCCGGACACCGGCTTGCTGATTTTGAAAGGCTTGGAATTGATGATCCGTCTCCAGTGATGTCTCGTACCTTGTTACTATAACGGCGAACCCAATAAAAACAAAACCCACACTGCCATCAGTGCCGCAATCATTGCAATATTACGACGGGCAATTGTTGCAATGCGGCAACGCACCCCGGGGCAACAGGGCAGTCATGCGGCCTGTGCGTCATTCATCCAATCAGCGGGACGGCAGAGCATGCCATGTCAAGGATCGGCGCCCGTCACAGGCGTTCCGAATTTTCTGCCCGGCGCGCCGCGTAATCGTGAAATACCCCCACGTAATTGGTCAATTTGCCGCCTTCATCGAATATGGTTCTGATCGACAGCCATTTCAGGTAGATTTCCCCGTTCTTGCGGCGGTCCCATATCTCGCCGCTCCATTTTCCGGTGCTGCCCAGAATTGACCACATGCGCCGGAAGAATTCCGGGGGATGCTTGCCTGACGCTAGCATGCTCGGATTTCTGCCCATAACTTCCTCTGCGCTAAATCCGGTTATCGCAGTAAATGCCTGGTTGACCATGACTATGTTATTTTCCGGATCGGTCACCATCACGGCATCCTCCACACTGTTGAATACCACGCTGGCAAGCAGCTGTCCTTTTTCCGCCTCTTTGCGCGCGGTGATGTCATGCGCGATCGAATAGCGCAGGTTCTTTCCCTGATAGGTGAACGGGCCGCTGAACACCTCGACGAACCGAATCTCGCCGCTCTTGGTGCGATGCTGCATTTCGATGCGATGGGTCGACCCGCGCTTGATGATCCCCATCACTTCAACAATCTTGTTGCTCGGGATAAAACTGATCTTGGCAATATTCATGCTGCGCAACTCCTCCAGCGAATATCCCCAGAACTCGACGGCAGCAGTATTGGCATCCACTATCTGTCCGGTGCCCGGATCCATCAGATATGCGATCGCCGGATTTTCCTCGAACATCTGCCGATAACGCGCGCCGCGCTGGGCTATCTCGATCGCATCTTCTATCGCGCGTGCGCGGCCATACACCAGCAACCCGGTCAGCAGGGAAAGCAACACGCTGGTGATCAGACTGATATAGACAATCCGCGACCTGCCGTTTTCAAGCCGGTAATCAAAGCCGGGCAGCGAGTGGGCGGCAATTGTCCACACGTGATTGGCAATCATCAATGGTGTCGACCCCTTGAATATGGCTTTTGACACATAGGCAAGGTGGCTATTGCTGATATCGGAGTCGTAGAGCAACGACTCATCGGAAATATCGCTTCCATCGTGCACTTCAATATCGATACTCTCCCTGCTCTCTCCGCGGATACCCTGCATCATGGCCTCCATGCGCGATGACGCATAAACCCAGCCAATAATGTTTTCCCGGCGCTGCTGAAGAGTCTGGTGCGGCTGGCTGTTGCTGAATATGGGCAAGAACATCAGGAAGCCCGCGCGCACATGGCCATCCGTTTCCTGCAGCAAGACCTTCCCGCTATTGACCGGATTATCCGAATCGCGCGCCTGGTCCATCGCGGCTCGGCGCACCGGATCGGCGTAATTGTCGATCCCAAGGGAACGAATGTTGGATTCCGAAAATGGCTCGACAAAGATGCCGGGGGCATACATCTCGCGCTTGCCCGGCGGCTGGATTGCATACTCGGGCAAGCCTTCCTTGCGAAGCGACTCGGTGTGGCTTTCGACCTGGGCTGGTCGCACGATCAGCGCAAATCCCATGCCCTGCACTCCCGGGAAATTCTGCTCGAGATTCAGCATGCTGATATAGGAATAGAACCGGTCCCGGTCCATGGTTCCCGATGCCGAAAACAATCCTTGCACCCCACGCAGCATTTGCTCATAGGTGATCATGCGCTGCTGTACATTGCTCACGGTTTCGCGCAAGTTGCCGACGAATTCGGCGTGCAACTCCTGAAACATCTGCGCCCGTTCCCGCTGCCACAGCCGGTAGGTGAAAGCCAGCGACACCGCCAGCACGACCCAGGGCAAATAGCGCCCGAGCTTGTGCCAATCCAGCACGCGCACGATACGCGCGAGGAAGCGATTGGACATAATTGCAGAACGGAAAGACATAGTCTATTTATGGAAAACCGCCGTTGCCCGCACAAGCCACATTCTTGACCGGCGGCGACAACCGCAAACAATAAGCGCATCACCCTGCATAATAGCGATGCCGCGGGAAAATGGCGAGGCCGATGCCCGAATAGGGACTGCTACTGAATCAGCAAACGTGCACCCATCAATCCGACGTCAGGATTGGTCACGATATGCAGCGGCATGGATTCGAGCAAACCCGTATAGCGCCCCTTGTCGAGGAACGCACGCGTAAAATCACCGCGTTGCAACACCTGCGAAATTTTCGCCGCAATGCCTCCCGCCACATAAATGCCGCCGCGCGGCAGCACCAACAAAGCCAGGTTGCCGACAAATGCCCCATAAACTGCAACAAACACATCCTCCGTCATGCGGGCGATGGGCTCATCTTCGAACCGTGCGAAGTGGGTGATCGCGGCTGCAGCGTCATCTGCGTCCATTGCCTGTATCAGGCGCGACGAAGGCGCTGCGCGCCCGCTGTCGCGGAGATACTCGTAGATCGCCAGCAAGCCGGGACCGGAGACGATGCGTTCATAGGAAACATGCCCGTGGCGCTGCTGCAGATAGCCCAGCAAGCCCTGCTGCAGTTCATTGACCGGCGCGAAATCGACATGTCCACCTTCCGACGGATGAACCGCATAAGCCGCACCCGTCCACGCAAGCCATGCCACACCCATGCCGGTTCCGGCGCCGGCTGCCACGCGCGTACCATGCCGCAACGGTTCGCCCGCCTGCAGCGTCAGCAGATCATCGGGCTGCAACGCGGCAATGCCATGCCCGACCGCCTCAAAGTCATTCACCAGCATCACACGCGAAATGGCAAAGCGCGCGGCAAGCGCATCGGCATCCACTTCCCAGGGCAGATTGGTCAGCCTGACTTTCCTCCCCGACACCGGACCGGCAAGCGCAAAGCAGGCGGCACCGATCTCCCGGGTTCCCGCTTCGAGCAGGAATTCATCCAGCATCTCCGCCAGCCCGCCATATCCGGCGCTCGGATAGGACTTCCTGAACATGCCCGATTCAGTATCAATCCGCAATAACGTCTTGGTGCCGCCAATGTCACCCGCCAGTAAATTTGTCATCCATGCACCTGCAAATTAGTGCCTGCGAAGATGGGTTCCATGTCCAATGGTGCCAAACAGTCGCAAAGCGAGTTCCTAAAGGTTGATGATACAGCCTGGGAAATCGCCAGGCCACATCTCGATAAATAAACATATATACAATAAATTAAGTGAGATACTTTATGTCTATTCTTGACGATGCCGATGGCGCGGCAGGTAGGCGGCGACGGCCCGCACAATATTCTGGTACGGAAACCGGTCCGCTGCGCCAAACTTCCGCTTTGCCGCCGCAACCAGCGCGGCGACATCGTTCACCGTAGCCGAGCCATCCACTTCCCGCTGCAGGCCGTGCAGGCCGCCGCACTGGATCTTCATGTTCTGCGCATGGGTGAGCGGCGCCGCATCCTTCGGCTCCCTGATCGCAAACAGCGACTTGTGCCGCAGCAGATCCAGCAACTCGCCGCAGGCGGCACGGGCCGCCGGCACGCGGCACACCGGGGCCTCGCGTTCGGCGATGCACTGCCTGTCCGCCAGCGAGCAGGCGCAGCAACCGGACAACAGCGCCCTGCCAAACGTGCAGGCATGCGGATCGGCTGAACTCAGAATCCTCTTGAATGCGGCTTCGTCGACCATCGCGCCGCGTCAATCATCACCGGGTTGCGGTTTTGCTGCGCGAACCTGGGACAGCAGGTCTTCCGCTTCCAGTTCATGCTGGGCATATATGATCTTTACCGTGCACGGCTCCTCCTTCAATTCGGCGCGCAACACCTTGGCGCGTGCCGATGCAGCCGGATAAGCATCGTGCTGTTCGATCTTTTGCAATTGCAGGATCGGGTCATGCCTGATCTTGTATATGAAGTACGGCATTTCGATTCCTCCGACAACAACGGGCGCAGACTCTGGCGTTGCGCCGCTTCAATCCGCCGACACCGGCACACGCGCAGCCAGCGCACACAATAATTCATAGCTGATGGTTCCCGCCGCATGGGCCACTTCCTCCACCGGCATGCCCTCGCCCCACAGCGTAACCCGGCTGCCCAAACCGGCATCAGGCAGGCCGCCCAGGTCGATACTCAGCATGTCCATCGACACCCGGCCCAATGTGCGCGTGAGCCGCCCATTCACCAGAACGGGGGTGCCGGTCGGCGCATGGCGCGGGTAACCGTCTGCGTAGCCACAGGCGACGATGCCGATGCGCATGCCGGATTCGGCGCGGAACAATCCGCCATAGCCGATACGCTCACCTGCCTTCAATTCGCGCACCGAGATGATCTCACTGGTCAGGGTCATCACGGGGCGCAAGCCAAGCCGCTGCGCACTGGTTTCCGCGAACGGCGATGCCCCGTACAGCATGATGCCGGGGCGCACCCAGTCGCCATGGGTTTCCGGGTAGCGCAGCAGGGCGGCGGAATTGGCCAGCGAACGCGGCATGCGACGGGATACCGCGAGCGCATTGAATTCATCCAGCTGCGCGGCGACACCCCCAGGCTCGTCGGCACAGGCGAAATGCGTCATCAGGAAGATCTCGCGCACGGCAGGATGGCTCCCGAGCTTTTCCAGCACGGCCGGCACATCCAGCGCCGCAAATCCGAGCCGGTTCATGCCGCTGTTGACCTTGAGCCAGACCTGCAGCGCCGAGCGGCGGGGAAACCCCTCCAGCATGGCGATTTGCTGCGGGCCATGGATGACGATGGCCAGATCATGTTGCGCCACCGCCTGCAGATCGTCCGCTGAAAAACATCCCTCCAGCAGCAGGATGGTCTGGCGCAAACCCGCCTCGCGCAGGCGCATTGCTTCGTTTATGTCCACCACGCCAAATCCATCCGCTGCACCCAATGCCTCGGCCGCACGCAATAAACCGTGGCCATAGGCATTGGCCTTGACCGCCGCCAGGATACGGGAACGGGTGGTGCGGCGCGCAACCTGAAGATTGTGTTCCAGGGCGGAAAGGGATATGTGCGCTTGTATCGGACGAGGCATGAATGGCGGGCTGCGGCGGTCGATTTGTTGCCGCTAATGATAGCAGGCACCATGTATTCATGTTATAAAACGCGCTCCGAAAATGCCGCCCCACCCTTGCTGGCGCTTTGATAACGTCATCAGCAGAGCCGGCACAGGGAAAACAATGAGGCGGATAAGCGGAGTTCACCAGGGAAGCGCGCGACAATTCCTCCGTTCACGGTGAGCCCTTCGACAGGCTCAGGCAAGCGGACTCGTTCAGCGCTTCCCCGGATGTATATCGCCATGCGACCCCGCAATCCGGGCCGC
This sequence comes from uncultured beta proteobacterium, assembly GCA_963782385.1. GTDB lineage: Bacteria > Pseudomonadota > Gammaproteobacteria > Burkholderiales > Gallionellaceae > CAVXFS01. Next base: position 2,146,179 of record CAWAJO010000001.1, on the reverse strand, counting down.
ATTTTGACGCCGTATTGGCAAGCGCAACAGTACTCAACTGCCTGTTTAATGAATCTCGGCTTCTACATCATTCTCGCGGCGCAATTTTTTTCCGCGCTAGCTGACAACGCTTTGCTGTTCGCTGCCATCGCATTGCTGTCAGACCTCAATTCACCGGCCTGGCACACCCCGGTATTGCAGGAAGGATTCGTGCTTTCCTATATTGTGCTGGCGCCTTTTGTGGGCGCATTCGCCGATTCGCTGCCCAAGGGACGGGTGATGTTCATCAGCAACCTGATCAAGCTGGCCGGCTGCCTCGCCATGTTGATCGGGCTCGACCCGCTGCTCGCCTACGGCCTGGTCGGGTTGGGGGCTGCGGCTTATTCTCCCGCCAAATACGGCATACTCACCGAATACCTGCCGCCGGGTAAACTGGTGCTGGCCAACAGCTGGATGGAAGGGCTGACCGTTGTCGCCATTATTCTCGGCGCGGTAGTCGGCGGCATCCTGGTCAATCCCAACGTTGCGGACGTCATGCTGCAATGGTGGGAGATGCCATATATCGATACCGGCATCGACACGCCGCCGGAACTGGCCATCACCATAGTCGGCTTCATCTATATCGTTGCGGCCCTGTTCAATCTCTACATACCGCGCTTGCCGATCGACCACAAGCCGCTGAGCCGCAATCCGGTATTCCTCACAAAAAAGTTCATTCATTGTTTCTGGCTGCTGTGGAAAGACCCACTGGGACAGGTATCGCTGGCGGTCACCACGCTGTTCTGGGGAGCCGGGGCCACCTTGCGCCTGCTGGTGCTGGCATGGGCTGCGGTCGCGCTGCATTACAATATCAGCGCTGCAGCCAAACTCACGGCATGGGTCGCCGTTGGTATCGCCATCGGTGCCGTGCTGGCTGCCCGTTTCGTGAAGCTGGAACATTCGGTGAAGGTGCTGCCGGTCGGCATCGCCATGGGGCTGCTGGTGCTGATGATGATTCCGGTCACCCATCCGACTCTCGCCGTGCTGCTGCTGATCGCCATCGGCGCAATGGGCGGCTATTTCGTGGTGCCGATGAATGCGCTGCTGCAGCATCGCGGTCATCTGCTGATGGGCTCCGGCAGTTCCATCGCGGTGCAGAATTTCAACGAAAACGTGAGTATTTTCGCCATGCTTGGCCTGTACGCCCTGATGGAAAAACTGCACTTCAACATCTACATCATCATCGTGGTGTTTGGATTGCTGCTTTCGGGCATCATGGCTGCGCTAAACAGGAAGCACAGCCATGACCAGGATAGCGGAGAGATGTAATGCCGGTTGTGCCTTGTTCCGGGGGGCGGGAGGCGCAGCCCCATCGGCCGGCCATCGCATCTATTCCGCAAAGGCGATCCTGTTCCTCCCCTGAGACTTGGCACTATAGAGCGCCGCATCGGCGGCAAAGATCAGATCCTCAAGCCGCTTCCCCTCGTGCGGATACATCGAGGCCAGTCCGCAGCTGACCGTGACGTGGCCGAATTTCGATGCCGAGTGCGGAACCCCGAGATCGGACACATGCTGGCGGATATTGTTCGCCACCCAGCCGGCTCCCTCTATCGTGGTTTCGCCCAGCACCAGCACGAATTCCTCGCCTCCGTAGCGTGCCGCCAGGTCACTGGCCCGCGGCGCGCCGCGCGACACCTGTTCCGCTATGGTCTTCAGGCATGTATCCCCTGCCTGATGTCCATAGGTATCGTTGTATTGCTTGAAGAAGTCCACATCCACCATGATCAGCGACATCGGTTGCTTCATGCGCTCGCAGCGCCGCCACTCCCGTTTCAACAGCTCGTCGAACATGTGCCGGTTGGCAATCCCGGTCAGTTTGTCGGTCGTGGACAGGTATTGCAGTCTGCGGTTTGATTCATTCAGCTCCTGTGCACGTTTCGTCTGGGAACGATGCATCTCCACCAGCCTGCTCATGGCCAGCATCTTGGCCTGCAATACCACTTCACTGATCGGCTTCCTCAGGTAATCGTCGCCGCCGGCCGCGATTCCGCGAGCCATGTCATGGTCCTTGTCCAATACGGTCAGAAAAATGATGGCCGTCCAGTCGCCGTTCTCTTCCATTGCACGGATCTTCTCGGCCACGGCAAACCCATCGATATCGGGAAGCATCGCATCCAGCAAAACGATGTCCGGCCGCTGCTTCTGAAAAATGTCCAGTGCGGCCTGCCCCGAACCTGCGGTAAGCGGATCGCCAAAGCCAATGTTCTTGAGGTACTTGCACAATGACTTGAGCGCCACTTTGCTGTCCTCAACCACCAGCACTTTCAAGTCAAGGTAATTCTTCAACATGAGCCTAGCCTTCCATGGTTGCCACGGCCAGACACAGATCCTGCCAGGCTTTGGCTTTGTCAGCCGGGGTTCGCAGCAAATATGCGGGATGATAGGTAACGATCAGCGGAATGCCCTGAAAATCGTGCAGCCTGCCGCGCAAACTGGACAGGGTCGCGTCTCTGTGCAACAAGGCAGTGGCGGCGGTTTTGCCCAGCGCGACAATGAGTCGGGGCTTGATCAATTCGATCTGGCGCTGCAGATAGGGCATGCAGCTTGCAATCTCGTCCGCCGCCGGTGTCCGGTTGCCGGGCGGCCGGCATTTCACGATGTTGCCGATATACACATTGTTTCCGCGCTTCAGCTTGATCGCCATCAGCATGTTGTCGAGCAGCTTGCCTGCCTGGCCGACAAAGGGTTCGCCTTTTGCATCCTCGTCAGCGCCCGGCCCTTCACCGACAAACAGCCAGTCCGCCTTCTCGTCACCGACGCCAAGTACCGTCTGCTTGCAGCCGGCCCGCAGTCTGCAGGCGGTGCAATCGCGCACCCGCGCCTTCAGGTCCGGCCAGCCAAGCCGGCTGACAGGCAGATCCTGCTTCGTGTCCGGGACCGGCTCACCTTGCGGCACAAGCGGTACCGCCCGCGCAGCAGCCGGCACATCACGCCGCTTCCACTTCGGATAAAGGTTCAGTTCGCGCAACCTGGCTTCTTCGCGCTTCACAATTCTCGCTCCATTACAATCGCATCTTCACGTCCATTGTCTGCCTGATAATACCCGCGCCGCACACCGATCGCGCGATACCCGGCATCCACATACAATCCCTGCGCAGCCACATTGGAAGCGCGCACCTCCAGCAGCATGCGCCGCATGCCCATGCCGCGCGCGATGTTCATTGCCTCAGCCAGCAGCTTGCGCCCCAGCCCCTTGTGCTGATGCGCGGCGGCGATGCTGATGTCGAGCAACTGCATCTCGTCCACGGCGGACATCATCACGACATAACCGAGCATCTCGCCCTGTTCCTCGAACACCTTGCACAGGCTGCCGCTGATCAGCGCATCGCCAAAATTTCCGCGCGTCCACGGATAGTCATGCACCATCTGTTCGATGCGCATGATCTGGTCCAGATCCTCCAGGGTCATATCGCGCAACATCCGTATCTCACCGTCCGTTGTCCCGAGTATCGCGCTCGCTGGTCTTCAGCGCCACCTTGTTGCGCAGGTAAAGCGGCAATGCATCCGCGGCATCCAGCCCCTGGCCGGCGGCAAATTGCACCGCGGCAAGTTCAGCGATGGCGGCCGCATCCGGCACAGCCCGCGGGTCGATTGCGGCAAGGTTCGCCGCATAGCGTTCGCGCAATAAATCACCGTGCGCGATGAATCCGCTGCCGGCGCCGAACCATCCGCCGCCGGCAAGCGCCGGCGCGTCCTGCGGCAGGCACAGGCTGGGTTCATGCAGCACCCGCCAGATGCCATCGTGTTTCTCGTAGGCCGCGTGATACACCTCGGCCATGCGTGCGTCCAGCGCGGCAACCACCCGGTCGCGGCCGGAAGCCTGGGCCAGTGCCTGCAGGGTACACACGCCGATCACCGGCAACGCTGCGCCCAAGGCCAGCCCCTGCGCCACGCCGCAGGCGATGCGCACGCCGGTGAAGGAGCCGGGGCCCGCGCCGAAAGCGATGCCGTGCAATTGCCGCAACGTCACCTGTTCTGCGCGCAGCAGCGCCTCCAGCATCGGAATCAGCACTGCGGAATGTCTCTGGCCAACCTGCTCGCTGCGCCCGCTTACGGTCCCATCCTGCCATAGTGCGACCGAGCAATATTCGGTGGAAGCTTCCAGTGCGAGTATGCGCATATCAGAGCTCCGCTGCTCGCTCGCGCTCGGCATCCCGCTCGGCTTGGGCGCGGTGTAGCGGAGTCGACGGAAGCGGAGCCGAAGCAGGATAAGCGAATCGCATCACGCCACCAGCAGCAACGCCACCGCCTGCGCCGCGATGCCTTCGCCGCGCCCGATGCTGCCCAGCTTCTCGGTGGTGGTCGCCTTCACGTTGACCGCGTTCATCGCGACCCCGAGGTCGCCGGCGATGTTTTCCACCATCTGCTCGATGTGCGGCGCCATCTTCGGTGCCTGGGCAATGATCGTTGCATCCACGTTGCCGATGCGGAAACCCGCGTTGGCTACCAGGCGCGCCACCTCGCGCAACAGGATGCGGCTGTCGATATCCCTGAATTTTGCATCGCCATCGGCGAAATGGCGCCCGATATCGCCCAGCGCCGCCGCACCCAGCAGCGCGTCGCAAATCGCATGCAGCAGCACATCCGCATCGGAATGGCCCAGCAGTCCCCGGTCGAACGGAATCTGCACGCCGCCGATGATCAGCTTGCGGCCTGCAACCAGTTGGTGCACATCAAAACCCTGACCGATTCGCATTGTCTCCCCTTGATCGATAAATCAGCACTCATGGCCCCCCTCCTAATGCGGGAGGGAACGGTCGTTAGTCAAATTGCCCCCGGCAAAGCCGGGGGCTTATTTTGTTAGCCCCTCAAAGTGGCCGACAAAACCGCGGGCCGTTAGTGGCGGCCGGCTTTCGCTCCTTCCCCCTTTAAGAGGGGGAGAGCGAAGCGAGGGGGCAACTGGGATGGGGGTAGGACAGTGAAAATGCAGACCCTCTACCCCCACCCTAGCCCCCTCCCCATGGAGCGTGGTTGTTGCCGCTTCAGCGGCTTTACAACCACGGCCTGCCCCCTGCGGGTGCAAGGGGGAGAGCTTGCGAGGGGGCCGAATGACATTTGCAAAGTTCAATTGGGCTTGTTAACAGACCGCCGCATAAGTCAAACTTTTTTAGTCCCCCGGCACAGCCGGGAGTTTACCTAATCGAATTTTCGCGCAACAACAGCTCCGCCAATCGGAAGTCCTGCGGATATGTCACCTTGAAATTGCGCGTCTCGCTTTCCACCAGCCTCGGGTGCAATCCGAGTGCCTCGACCGCCGAAGCCTCGTCGGTTACCTGCGGCGCGCTTTGCAGTGCCTGCAGCAGCAGGCCGGCGCGGAACATCTGCGGTGTCTGCGCCTGCCATAGGCCGGTGCGATCCTCCGTGTGCACGATACGCTGATCAGCATCCGCGCGCTTCAGCGTGTCCGCCACCGGCACGGCGAGTATGCCGCCCACTGCGTCATCGCGCAGTTCGGCGATCAGTTTGTCCAGATGTGCCGGCAGCAGACAGGGACGCGCCGCGTCATGCACCAGTACCCAGTCATCCGGCTCCAGTTCGGAAGCCAGCAAGCCGTTGCTCACGCTTTCCGCGCGCGTCCTGCCGCCGCAGAACAAGGGCTGCAACTTGTCGCCGAAGGCCGACCAGTCATATGCTTGGAACAGCGTGTCGTCCGGCGCCAGCACCACAAACACGGTGGCAATATCGGCGCAGGCGCACAGCGTGGCCAGCGCATGGTAAATCATCGGCTGACCGTTCAGCGGCAGGTATTGCTTCGGCTGCTCGCCGCCCATGCGGGAGCCGAAGCCGGCGGCGGGAACGAGGGCGTGGAAATCAGGCATGCGCGAATTGTAAATGAAAAATCACGCCGGAACGCGTGAGCCTGCGCTCTGGAAATGGCAACGCAGCCTGGTTTCAAACCGGCCGCGCGGGATGCCCGGAAGGATCTGATTTGGCGCTTTGCCAGGCAACCAGCTTCGCGTACATGCGCTTGTGGTGTGAGCCGCGCCAGTACACGCGGTCGCACACCGGGCAGGTGCGCATCGGTTCATCCATCCTGTGCGCATCCCGCGGCGCACGTGCCGTCGCCTTTGCATCTGCAACCACCAATGGCGTATTGTCCATCAGACAGCGGGTAAACGCGTGACCCAGCCAGTCGAGGCGATAGTGCTCGCCCAGCAGCGCGGCCAGATGATCGAGGCTGGCATGCGGCAGGATCAGCGCCACCCCGCGCGCCGCCTTGTGTTCGCGCACCAGCTGATCCTGCGTCAGGAAATGCCGTCCCTCGGCATGGCATTGCCGCAGCAACTCGGCATCGCTAGCGCCATCGTGCGCGAGAAGCGCATCGTAGCCGGCGGCGCGAAGGTAACGGCACAACCGGCCAAGCATTTCGTCGCACAGAAAACGGGGCAGCGCACTCATGCAGCGATATTATTTCAATCCGCTTGCAAAATAAATGCGTGTTCTCCATTCAATACCTGCTCCAGAGCAAACGGCAGCACCCTTATTTTTCGGGAACGGGGGATATGGATTTGCAGCGGAAATGACGGGTAGGTGCAGCAACGTCATTTGATTCCGGGATAATCAAAGTCTGTCGCCTGAAAATCTGCAGATTTTTCCATGCTGACCACGTAAACTTGAGCGCATGTTTCCCGACTTATCCAGTATCGATTTATCACAGGAAGCACCGGTCGCAATGCCCGCTGCCGGGCAGCTTTCGCTTGTCTCCATCGTCGTACGCAGCATGGGGCGGCCCGAGCTTCGCCTGGCGCTTGAATCGATCGCTCAACAGGATTATCCAAACATTGAAGTCATCGTGGTCGATGCAACCGGCGGTAGCCACCCGGCACTTCCCGCCTTAGCCTGGCAGTCCGGCCATTCGATACGGATCGTTGGCGGCGACCGGCCTTTGCCGCGACCTCAGGCGGCCAACGAAGGACTGCGGGCCGTGCGGGGTGAATGGTTCTGTTTTCTGGACGATGACGATACTTACGATCCCGATTTTGTTTCGGCGATGCTCGGCGCGGCGCGCGAGCATCCCGAAGCGCTGCTGCTTTACGGTCGGACTAAAATGCTGGATGAGAACGGGAAAGTCAAAAAGCTGTTCGGCAATCCGTTCAACCGCTCGATGATGTATCACGGCCCGCTGTTTTACTGGCAGTCGGCGATTATCCGACGCAAGGTCATTGAATTGGGCTGCCGTTTTGATGAAGCACTGGAAACTTCCCAGGATCGCGATTTTCTGAATCAAATTGCGCAGCACGCCGATTTTGTATTTGTTCCGGTTGCGGCATTCAATTATCGTACCGACCTGGGCACATCGGGTACCGGCTCCGGAGCAAACCGCGACACGCCGCGCAGGATACGGGCCGAGCAGCAGTTGCACGCAAAATGGGCCGGAGAATCCTTTTATCATACCCGCCGCGTTATTCGGATGAATTCGACGGCGATTCGCGCATTTCAAGACGGGGAACCCGCGCGCTCCCGCGTCCTGTTCGAGAAAGCGCTCGCAGCGTTCCCGGACGACCCCAGTGCCCTGCACGGACTCGCGCGGCTGGCTCTTCACGACAGTCAATTGGAGGAGGCAGAAAGATTCGCCCGGCGGGCGATCGAGATATATCCGTCATCCGAGTTCTGCATGACGATGGCGCTCATCCTCGAGGCGTCGCGTAAATACGAAGAAGCGCTCGTCTTTGCCCGGCAGGCAGGAACAGACCCGATATTTCAGGCTGCCGCCCAGGCCCTCGCCCGGCGCGTGCCGGTCATTGTCGGGACAACGCTTCCCGCGCCGCAGCCTTCCGCTACGGTTGTTCGCCGGCTGGCGCCGTGCCCATGCGGCAGCGGAAAGCGCTTCAAGGAGTGCTGCGGAGCGCCGCGGCCCTTCACCGCCGGTGAAGTTGCTGCAGCCAGGTCAGTGCAACAAGCCGATCTGCTGTTTGGCCGCGGAGAAGCCTTCGCGGCAAGACGCCGGCTTGATGCGGTTACGGTGTCGGATCTGCGCGCCGCAGCGGATGCACGGCGCGCCGGCACGATCTATCTGGAACTCGGCGAGTTCGAGCGTGCCTATGATCTTCTCGGGCATGCCGCAAGACTTTCGCCGGAGAAAAGCGAAACCGAGCGAATTCTGAAGCAATGCGCATCATTGCTGTATGAGCGGCAGCGCGCCGATTCGGCATATCGAACTGCGAATGAACTGCGCGACCGAATATTGCCCGGAGCCGGCCACCAATCCGCACCACACCGCCAGATACACCTGATCGCAACCTTCAGTCGAATTGGCGGCGCACAAAGCCATGCCGTAAATATCTACCGGCTGCTTGCGCCGCACGCCGATGTTCGCCTCTGGTCGCCGCAGGCAATCCACAGAAACCAGTACTCTGGTCTCGCGATCTCCGTGCTGGACGAGGCCACAGGAAGTTACCCCGATGCCGGAGCACTGGTCATTTTCGGCAATTATTTTCCGTTCGGCGACTGGCTGCACAAGACTTCGCTCCAGCGCATTGTCGTCCGGGTCAACACTGATTTGCCCGAGCCGCTTGTCGAACGCCTGACCGATATCCATGAATCGCTCCGCGGGGTGCAACTGGATTTCACATTTCCCTCCGAGCTGTTTCGACGGACGACCGGGTTGCCGGGTGAAATCGAGTATCCAATGCCGGATGCTCAACGCTTTTCCCCGCTGCCACGGGAAAGACGGGACCGCCACTTCGTGATCGGGCGACACAGTCGCGACGATTCGACGAAGCATCACCCGAACGATCCCGCTTTATATCGGCAACTGATTCAACACGGGTACCGCCTGCGCATACTGGGCGGTGTTTCGCTGCAAGCTGCGTTGCAGGATGCCTCCGAGCCAGCGGCGATCGAATTGCTCCCGTTGGGAAACCATGATCCAAAAGAATTCCTGGCAACTATCGACTGCTTCCTTTACCGCAAGCACCCGAATTTTTACGAGACCGGTGGCAATGTCGTTTTTGAGGCGATGCTGATGGGATTGCCGGTTGTCGTGTTCGACGACCGAATCGGCGCCAGCGAGATAATCGAGCACGGGCGCAACGGCTTTCTGGTCAAAAGCGAAGCGGAGGCCCTACGCTGCATCGACAAACTGGCCGCCAGCCCGGAACTTTGCGAGCATGTCGGGAAAGCGGCGCGACAGACCGTTCTCGACCTCATCGAAAAACAGAACGGGCGGCTGCTCAACTTCTATCTTGCTTCGCAGCAAGTTCTGTCATAAATCCGGTATGGACTTATTGCAGGTTGAAGATTGACCAGATTGCTGAAGATCATGCCCCGCAACCAAGCCGGATAAAGGCGAGAAATTTACTCAACCATTGTTTGCCACCGGCGATTTCGCTACAATTCAACTTCTGCATCGCCAATTCCCCAAGGAGAAAAAAAATGGAACACACCCTGCCCCCCTTGCCTTACGCCATGGACGCCCTGCAACCGCACATGTCCAAGGAAACGTTCGAATATCATTACGGCAAACACCACAACGCCTACGTCACCAACCTGAACAACCTGATCAAGGGCACCGAATTCGAGAACGCCAGCCTCGAAGCCATCATCAAGAAGGCTTCCGGCGGCATCTACAACAACGCCGCACAGGTCTCCAACCACACCTTCTTCTGGCACTGCATGAAGCCCAATGGCGGCGGCACACCGGGCGGCGCACTGGCCGACGCGATCAACAAGAAGTGGGGTTCGCTCGACGACTTCAAGAAGGCGTTCCAGACCTCCGCCGTGGGCAACTTCGGCTCCGGCTGGACCTGGCTGGTGAAGAAGGGCGACGGTTCGCTCGACATCGTCAACATGGGCGCCGCCGGCACGCCGCTGACCACCGCCGACAAGCCCCTGCTCTGCATCGACGTGTGGGAGCACGCTTACTACATCGACTATCGCAACCTGCGCCCAAAGTTCGTCGAGACTTTCCTCAACCACCTGGTGAACTGGGATTTCGCGGCGAAGAATTTCGGGTAGTACAACGCCGCAATAGTGCCAACAGCAATCAGCGCAGCCTGCATGCAATTAACTGGAATCCGGAGCAGCTTCCCTGTTTCCGGATTTTTTTTGCGCCCGCTTCCGGCACCCCCGCCAGATCCGCATCACTCATAACCGGTGCGCACAGGCAACGTTGGCTTGAGACCGGCGGTAGAATGCGAATCAACGCATAAGCAGCCAAACGGTGGGAGACGCCACACATGCTCAACTGGGTCGATTACGTAAAGATATTCATGGCGCTGATGGTGATCGTCAACCCGGTCAGCGCTGTGCCGCTGTTCGTCAGCATGACCGCCCGGAACAGCGTGGAGGAAAAAAAGAACATCGCGCGCATCGCGAGCATCTCGGTCGCGGTGGTGCTGATCCTCGCGACAATCATCGGCGAGCCGATCCTGCTGCTTTTCGGCATCACCATCGCGTCGTTCAAGGTGGGCGGCGCGATCCTGATCCTGCTGATGGCCATCTCGATGATGCATGCCCTGCCCAGCAGGGAAAGCCAGACTCCGGAGGAAGCCAGGGAGGCGGAGAGCAAGGAAAACATCGCCGTGGTGCCGCTCGCGATCCCGCTGCTGTCCGGCCCCGGCGCCATTTCCACGACCATCATCTATGCGACCGAACGCTCGTCGCTGGCTCACCTTGCCGCCATCATCGTGTGCTGCCTGCTGGTCTCATTCGTCACCTGGCTGGCACTCCGGGTCGCAACCCCGGCAAGCAAATGGCTGGGCGAGACGGGCGTGAACATCGCCATCCGGCTGATGGGATTGCTGCTGGCGGCGGTTGCCGTGGAGATCTTTACCAGCGGCTTGCTGGAGCTGCTGCCGGGGCTGAGGGGAAACTGAAACGCTGCTCAATCCGCATCCCCTCCCCCTTGCACTCGCAGGGAGCAAGCCGTGGTTGCCTCGCAGAGGTTCTTGCCCCCTTTGGGGGTAAAGTCGCTAATAACAAAGTCAGGCAATCCGTTACCAGCCAAAGGCTGGACGGAATTGACACAGCGACAACAACCAAGCTTCAGGGGAGCGTTGGGGAGGGGATAGAAGATTTGAATTTCCAATGTCCTACCCCCATCCCACCCTTCCCCCTTCACCCGCAAGGAGTAGGCCATGGTTGTAAAGCCGCTAAAGCGGCTACAACCATGCTCAAAGGGGGAAGGAGCGAAAACCGGCTGTCAGCGGCAGTTCAAGGTTTTATCATCGTGCTTGAGGAACTCGCACAATAAGTCCCTCGCTTTGCCGGCGCTCATTTCATTCCAGCGTCGTCATTGAATAGGGTGAAGCCAGCCGATAAGCCGGGTTCTGTCGTGGACAGTCATTCCTCTAGGCGTTTCGTTACCTGACGCTCAAGCAACCTACCCGCTGACGACGCGAGCAACGTCATGGTCAGCCTATTTGGTCTTGCTCCGGATGGGGTTTACCCTGCCACTGATGTTGCCACCAGCGCGGTGAGCTCTTGCCTCGCCATTTCACCCTTGCCTGTTCCCGACTTCCACCCTTGCGGACAGAACAGCCAGTCCATCGGCGGTATGTTTTCTGTGGCACTTTCCATCGCCTCACGGCGTCCGGCCGTTAACCGGCATCCTGCTCTGCGGAGCCCGGACTTTCCTCTACGCGCACATGACGCGCAGCGACTGCCTGGCCAGCTTCAATGTGGATTTTATCACGAGGTGTTATTCCAGTCCGGGGACCCGGACTTTCGTTACGACATAACTTGCTGCGCAAGTGAGTCTCCACCGCAACACAGGTTAGTTGTGGTTACGACATAACTTGCTGCGCAAGTGAGTCTCCACCGCAACACAGGTTAGTTGTGGTTACGACATAACTTGCTACGCAAGTGAGTCTCCACCGCAACACAGGTTAGTTGTGGTTACGACATAACTTGCTGCGCAAGTGAGTCTCCACCGCAACACAGGTTAGTTGTGGTTACGACATAACTTGCTGCGCAAGTGAGTCTCCACCGCAACAAGCCCGCTGGCGCGGTCGTGTTGTTCTCTGCGCGCACATGACGCGCAGCGACTGTCTGGCCAGCTTCACCGTGGATTCTAGCACGTTGCGCAAATCGCCCTGTCAGCACAGACCTGTTCCTTCCCCCTTGCAGGGGGAAGGGTAGGATGGGGGTAGAGCAGTGGAATAACTGCGTTTCCCCTGCCTCCCCCTGGAGCGTGGTTGTCGCCGCGGTAGCGGCTATACAAATACGGCCTACTCCTTGCGGGTGCAAAGGCGGGGGGATGCATCTCTGTGTTTATGACACAGTAAGAATATTCCAGATTGCACCCTCGCAGAATGTTCCGAACCTAGGAATCCGCCGCAACACCTTGCTTGCACTCGGCTATGATGACCACACCGATGCGAAACCGAACTACATGGAATGACCTGCTGCACCCGGGCGCTGCGACCGATTTTTTCGCGCGCCGGCCCATGTTGCCGTTCGATCCTTCGACCAGCGCGTACCACGCCGCCAATGCCGTATGGCTGGCCGAACTGTGCCGATTAATGTACCGCCATGACAAGGAGGAAACCGAAGACCCGCCGCAGCCGACCCGAACCCGTTTCCTCGAGGATGCCGGACTCAGGCAACGCCGCTTCTTCCAGTCCCAGGCAACCGATACCCAGGCCATGCTGGTCGAAACCGGCGGTACTTCGCCATTCGCCGCGCTGGTATTTCGCGGCTCGGAACACAATATCAAGGACTTCATCACCGACCTCAAGCTCGGCAAGCACACGCTGGGGAAAACCAGGGTCGAGGTACACGAAGGATTCATGCACGCATTGCATTCGGTTTGGCGCGAAGTCGAACACGAACTGGATGCACTGACCTGCCCGGTCTTCTTCACCGGCCACAGCCTCGGCGCGGCACTCGCCACGCTGGCCACGGCCCTGCGCCAGCCCCGTCACCCGCCGATCGCCACCTACACCTTCGGCTCGCCCTGCGTGGGCGATGCGGCCTTCGTCGCATCCCTCAGCGGCGTCGCGCACACCATCCATCGAGTGGTGGATGACGCCGACGTGGTCACGACCCTCCCCCCCGCAAGATTCGGCTTCCGCCATGTCGGCACGCTGCATCAACTCACGGCATCCTCATCCGGCAGGACACGCCGCTCCACTTTGGGCGGCCTGTTCGGCCCGCCAAAGCTTTTGGCCGACCACGCCCCGGTCAACTATGTGGACAGAATCAAATAACCCCCGGCAAGACCTCGTTCTTGTTATGCGCGCTCGTCATAGGGACCCGTAAACATCCGCGTCTGCCAAAGACCCCTGAGTGTTTGCTCCTTCCACTTTCAGGGGGAAGGCCGGGATGGGGGTGGAAGCGCAACCGTTGGTGGTGCGATTGGGATGTCACCCTTCACCCACCGCCCACCGTCCCCCTCAAGGGCACTGGGACAGATAATCCGGCCTCTTCTTCAGCTCCTTCACTCGAGTGAAATACCCAGTTCCGCGCACAGCTTGCTCATCTTCGTCCGCAGCTCGCTGACCTCCGCTTCAAGCCTGGCGACATTGGCCTTGAGCGCGGCAATCTCGCCCACTGTCAAATCTCCCGCGGGAGATGCGGTGGCCACCTGCGCGGTTGCGCGCTCCTCAATCACCGGCGCACCGGACAGCAAATGCATCCAGCGGTTCTCACGCGCACCGGGCTGGCGCGGCAGCTCCATCACCAATCCGCCCGATTCCCGCTCGGCCAGTTCAACCAGAAAACTCTCGACCGAAGAAATGTCCGCGAACTTGTGCAAGCGATCGCAATTGATGCGCAACTCACCCGCCGTCTGCGGCCCGCGCAACATCAGCATCGTCAGCAAGGCGGTCGATTGCGTGGGAATGTGCAACACGCGTTCGATGTTGTGCCCATAACGCGACGCCCTCCCCCCGCTGGTCTCGACGATCAGCGACAACGACCGCAAGCTATCCAGCGCCGCCGCCACCTCCGCTTCGGTAGCCTCGATGACCGGATCGCGGCTGCTCTTCTGGTTGCATCCGGACACCAGCGAATTCAGCGTCAGCGGATACGAATCCGGCACCGTGCGCTGCTTCTCGGCAAGCACGCCGAGAACGCGGGTTTCAAGGAGGGAGAGAACGGGAAGTGTGGTCGTCATCGGTAATCCTGAAAAAGTTGCTCATGGTTTTGTACGTGCGAAACTAACTCGTGGTGGCATTTCATCCAGTTTGCGGATGCTCGCGATGAAACATATACGAATGAACTTTAAACTATGAATGGTGCATTGCTGCGACGAATTTAATACACAACATCCATTTGCCCAATTCTCCCCTCCCCCTTGCAGGGGGAGGGCCAGGGTGGGGGTAGAGACTCATCCCTCCAGAAGCAACTGCAAAGACACTCCTTCCCCCCTTGCACCCGCAAGGAGTAGGCCGTGGTTGCCTCGCAGAGGTTCTTCTCCCCTTTGGGGGTGAAGCCGCTAATAACAAAGTCAGGCAATCCGTTACCAGCCAAAGGCTGGACGTAATTGACACAGCGGCAACAACCACGCTCCATGCGGAAGGCCAGAATGGGGCTAGAGACTCATCCCTCCAGAAGCAATTGCAAAGACACTCCTTCCCCCTTGCAGGGGGAAGGTTGGGATGGGGGTGGAGAATCACCTCTCCACGAGCAAACGCAAAGCTACTCCTTCCCCCTTGCACCCGCCGCAGGGGGTAGGCCGCGGTTGTATAGCCGCTAAAGCGGCAACAACCACGCTCCAGGGGGAAGGCCGCGATGGGGGTAGAGATTCACCTCTCCATAAGCAAACGCAAAGCTAACCCCCTCACATCCCCCTGCTCTTCTTGATCAAATCATAAGCCACCTGAATCTCTTTCGCCTGCTCGGTCGCCATCGCGATCATGTCCTCCGGCATCCCCTGCCCGATCAACTTGTCCGGATGATACTGGCTCATCAACTTGCGCCAGGCGCGCTTGACCTCCGCATCGGTGCTGTCCTTGGTCACGCCCAACGCCTTGTATGCGTCATCCAATGCCGCACCGGTAGTGACCTGCCCGCCGGCGAAATGCGTCTGGTTCAGCACCATCTCCACCATCTGCCTGAATTCGGCCTGGTCATAGCCAAGATGGCGGCGATGTCGGCCAGCAACGCTTCCTCGGCCGGATGGAAATGCCCATCCGCCAGCGCCATCACGATCAGGTAAACCAGCAACACCTGCTTCAGGTGCCTGGTATGCCCGCACACAGACAGGAACCGTGCGTAAGTCTGCCCGATATCGAACGCCGGATCGGCGCCCTTCCTGAACAAGGCAATTGCCTGCTGCCGATGCTCCGCCGTCATGTTCAGTTTCTGCATGAACTGCTCGACATGATCGATCTCGTCCTGCGAAACATGCCCATCGGCCTTTGCCAGCTTGCCCATCAGGGTGAACACCGTCTCAAGGAACACGGCCTGGCGCATCGCATTGCTCAACGGGTTGACCCCGCCGGAACCGTATACCCTCACCCGGTCAAAAAACGACCCGATGAACAAACCGAGCATCGCCCCGAAGAACCCGAGGAAATAAAGACCAACTATGAAACCGATGAACTTGAACAAGACAACTCCAGAAGACTATTAACGAACATGGCCGCAATGTCCCTTCCCCCTTGCAGGGGGAAGGCCAGGGATGGGGGTAGAGATCGGCATCTCCACAATTCGGCCCACTCCTAACCTTTCCACGCAAAGGTACGCCGGTAGGTGCCCGGCGGCTTCGCCGCCACCCTTCCGCAGCCCCTGCAAGGGGGAAGGAACCAGTAAAGCGTGCATCATTCCGCACCTCTTCCCCTCCCCGCCCACCATTGACGAACCATCACCACGGGTGTTACCTTGGTGACACTTCCACAAGGAGACCATCATGGCAGCCACCACCACCCTGAAACTGCCCGAAGAACTGAAGGCGCGCATTGCCTCCGCCGCAAAGACGACCGGCAAAACCTCTCACGCCTTGATGATCGAAGCACTATCTACGCAAATGACCCTGTTTGAACGCCGCCAGGCCTTCATCGCATCCGCTGTCAAGGCAGAACAGGAAGTCGCAGAATATGGTTTGGTCTATGAAGCTGATGAGGTTTTCAATTATCTCCAGGCAAAGCTCGACGGCAAGAAAACCAGATGGCCAAAGGCCAGGAAGCTCTGATGGCACGCCTCGTCTTTGCCCCGCAAGCGGCGCAAGACCTCAAACATTTGACTGAGTTCCTGACCGAAACCGACCCGCACGCCGCAAACGAAACCGTGGGTGTCTTGATCAATGGCTTGCAAATCCTGAAACAGCACCCACTGGTCGGTCGCACCGTCGAACAAGGTTACCGTGAACTGGTGATTTCAAGAGGGCGCACCGGATATGTCGCGCTATACACCTACGACACCACCCGCAATGTGACGCTCATCCTCGCCATCCGCCACCAGCGCGAGAGTGGCTTCATCGACTGACCCCACCACCATCATTGTGAACAGTATGAGAGTAAAATTATGCCAAGAGGTGTCAGCTGGCAGACGCTGACAGAATGGATTGAGTACCCCACCCGTCTCCTTCCCCCTTGGAGGGGGAAGGCCGTGGCTGTATGGCGCTAATAACAGAGTCAGGCAATCCCACTCCAGCCAAAAATAGACGGAAGACCCATCAGTCCACTTCCCCGCTTGCGGGTGGAAGGCCAGGATGGGGGTAGAGTCTCAACCTTCCCTTCGAGCCAAAACAATCCCTGCCTCCTCCCCCAAACGACCCACTCCCACTAGGTATTTCCACTTATTGACAACCCACATTTCACAGTCACAGAATGCGCGACACTTGCACATCCGCCGCAACGCACTTAGCACCGCACGTACGGTGCCGGGCAACCGGCGAATCCCCAGAACAGGAGGCTGGCGCAAGTTGCTTTACCCGATTCGCTCAGGGAGGCCGTAAAGGGTTCGAGACAGGACCCATACGGAACGAGTGAACCGGAGAAGCCAGCGGGTAACGGAAATATTCCGCCCCGCTAAATGTTGATTCCCGCGCATAGGGGAATCAAGCGCCAGTGGTAGCACCTGTTGAAAAGGGGAAATCAACATGTCACCTCATACGTCGCTCATCCGCATCGCCTTGCGCGCATCCGCACAAGCCCGGAGGGTCGCGCCATGAACCGCAAGATCAAGAAATACGGCTGGATACCCGACCTGCCCGACCAACACAGCATCCAGAATGTCCAGAACAAGGTTCAGATCGTGGAAGGAGAAACTGAAGCAAAACCCATCAGGATCTACACCCTGGGCAGATTCTCCATGGTCAGAAACGGCGAGCCGATCCGATTTTCTGCGAAGACCAGGAAACCCATCGAACTTATGAAAACGTTGCTCGCCTCGGGTGGGCGCGAAGTGAATACCGCACAACTGACCGACATCCTTTGGCCGGACGCCGAAGGCGATGCAGCACACAACGTACTAAGCGTGACACTGCACCGCCTGCGTACCCTGTTGGGCGTCCATGAAGCCATCCTTGTGCTTGACAATAAACTCGAACTCAACCCGGCAATCTGCTGGGTGGACACATGGGAATATGAGCGCCTGCTGTGCAAACTCGACTTTTTACTCAAGGCGAAGCAACCCTGCCCGCAAACGCTCAAGTCGCTCACCGCGAAACTTTTGGAGCTTTGCAAGGGCGCATACCTGAAAGGAGACATGGGCGCCCAGGTGAACATGGCGCGCGAGCGGCTGCAAGGCAAACTCCTGCGCGCCATCGATTCCATCGGCCAATACTGGGAACAAAACGGAGACTGGTCAAATGCCATGGAGTATTACCTGAAAGGCCTGGAAATGAATCCGATGATCGAGTCGCTATACCAGCGCCTGATGATCTGTCACCGCGAGATGGGCCAACGCTCCGAAGCCCTGATCGTTTACAATCGCTGCCACAAAGCGCTTTCTGAGCACCTGAATATCCTCCCATGCCGCCACACGGATTCCATCCGCCGCACATTGATCGCGGATTGAACTGCATGGAATACATGCTGTTTCGTCACTGCGGAATTGTGCCGGTTATTGCATCTGTAAGCTTGCTGTAAGTCATCTGTTAGTCGCAGGTAACCATCATCCGCATATAGTTTGAACCGTTGCAAGTTTCACGGCAAAGACAGAAACAATGTGTCCAGGCCAACAATCCCGCGATTAACCAGCAGCGTAGCAAATAAAGACGGGAAGCCGTGCTGGCAGCAGATCTTGTGTTAAAGGGGAATCACTTGTTACCAGAAGCATTAACCAGTCACGGCTCCTTTCGCCGCTCTGCGCAAGACCGGAGCGTCGCGCCATGAACCGCAAGATTAAGAAATACGGCTGGATACCGGACCTGCCCGATCAGCGCGACCATCTCTATTCCGCGCCGCAACCGGTGCTGGCGAAACTGCCGAAGAAAATCGACCTGCGCCGTAAATGCCCTCCCGTTTTCAACCAGGGAAATCTCATATCCACCGCCAACCCGTTGCAGCGGGAGCACCAGTGGGGACCAGACTGAATCTTTCCACCGATCTATGACCAAGGAATTTACTCTATCGCGCCTGTTCATCTACTACAACGAGCGCGTAATGGAGGGCACCGTCCGCGAAGACGCCAGCGCAATGATCCACGACGGCATCAAGACCCTGGTCAAACAAGGCGCCGCACCCGAAACCGCCTGGCCCTACGTCATTAGCAATTCGCCAGCAAACCGCCGAAGAAATGCTACGACGCAGGGCTGCTGAACCAGGCCCTGAGCTACCAGCGCCTGACGCCCGTCCTCTCGCAACTGAAAGGCTGCCTCACCTCCGGCTACCCCTTCGTGTTCGGCTTCTCGGTGTATGAAAGTTTCGAATCGGAAACCGTCGCGCATACAGGCAAAGTCCCGATGCCGGACGGCAGCACCGAAACACTGCTCGGCGGTCATGCCGTGCTCTGCGTTGGTTACAACGAAGCCAGTCAACGATTCATCGTCAGGAATTCATGGGGAACAAGCTGGGCTATCAAAGGATATTGCACGTTTCCGTATGCCTACCAGATTGATGGAATTTGTGTGATGACTTTTGGACGGTGAGGGTGGTGGAGTAGTGAAGTGAAATGTATGGAGTTTGTCGGCTTTAACTGGGCGCACTGATCAGCTATTCAACAACACGGAGGTAACATGAAGAATTTATCTATTCTGTTTTTTGTTGCATCGTTTGGAATCATTGCAAATGCATTTGGCGACAGTAATCCCGCATCTGGTGTCCCGGAGACCTCGACCACCTCCGCCAAGGCAGTTCCAACTACAGAACCTAACGACAAAGGGGATTGGAAAGGCGACCTTGTTAAGCTCGCTAACGACGTCACAAGCATCGAAGGGCCAGGGGGTGAAAAAAAATTCTATGCACCAGACGGCGCCATATTTACTGTTACCGCAGATAACCCTCAGACACATCAACTCACTGTAAAATTTCGCAAGATTCCTCCAAAGAATACCGAACACTTTTCGATAAGCGATCCTCAGCATTGGGATATGTTCGGGTATCAACCTTCATCAGATACTCAGGCCAGAACACCTTCTGGAAGTGTCATAGTTAATTTGCATGACCTTTACAAATTGGATAAGGCCGCAGTTGAAGAAATGGACTACTACCGCCATGGCTGGGCATTTGGCGTTCTGCTTGTACCCTATAAATATCAGTTAAGCGACAAATCATTTGGTAGCGCTTTAAGTGTTGGCCCTTACCTTGGCTATCGCCTAGAAGATAGGGGAAGCTCTCTCACCTATCTTGTTTCTGCGGGGTTTGTGGATAACATTCCAGTACCATTGGCAGACAATACTGGATCGATTAACCGTAGCGGCTTTTCCATTGCTACGGGAGTAATAGTTTCCATAGATAAGGGGTCTGGCATCGAGGTCGGCGTGCTGGTAGGGCAAGATCGTCTTGGAAAGGATGCGGCGGCGCCCTACCTCTATGAGGGAAAAACATGGGTGTCTATTGCAGTGGGATATAAGTTTTTCTAATGAAAGACTTGACTACCACCAGCCAAAGCAGGTGGGTTAGGCAATGCAACTATGAAATCAAACCTCAATGCGAACAGAAGAGTGAAATGGGGACGAAGCCCGATATCCACAGAAGATAATTCAAGGTGTTAGGCACAATTTACATTTTGGGGGAGAAATTAAAAATATATTCATCTCGATTTTGCTATGTGTAGGTTGCTTTAGTCAGTTTGTGATGGCAGGTGAAATCAAATGGGAAGTTTCCAGTCCTTTTCCGTTGCTCAGTTCATTAAGCAAAGCAGACCAAAAATTCTGGATGCCGCAAAGAAAAGACTCCGGTGATATAGAATTGTTTGACGAGTGGTACCAACGAGTTAGCACTGCCGGGCACTCTCCATATGCCGACATGAAAGAGGCCGATCGGCCTTGGGATTCGGACAATCACAGATATAGAGAAGATTTCCTTAGGAGCCATGTTCATTCTAAGTCCATAAGTGTCAATGCAGGTATCGAAGGGTTGTCTGGTGATTGTGTATGGCACCTGGATGGTGCTTCCGAATTCAATAGGCCATGCTCGGATTACGTGCAACTTGATGTACCAGAAGTTGGGGCACTAGTCGAGGTCTCTCAAGGCAACGTTGTCGTAGCATCTCAACGCATAAGTCCAAAACGGATTATTGTGCTTGGCATTGGAGACTCATATTCATCCGGCGAGGGCAACCCGGATAAACCAACTGTCTGGAAGTCCCAAAGAGTTACGGAAGGAGATTACGGTTGGCTAAAGAAACCAGATGAATCCGCCCAATGGCTTGATCAACAATGCCACAGGTCGTTTTGGAATTATCAAAATTATTCAACTCTTAGGTTAGCATCTGAAAGCAGGACAAGCGAAGTTGTCTTTCTCCAATACAGTTGTTCAGGGGCAGAGATTTTTGACGGATTATTGGTTCAGCAAATGAATCCGCCAGGTTCGCCCTCTATTTGTAATGGCAATTTTTTCAAAGAATCGAAATGCAGAGTAAATGTCAGCCAATTGCATGCTGCTGTCGCAGACCTATGCGCGAGCAGAGTGACTCAAAATGATAATGCTCCCATGCGCAAAATTGTAGATGACAGGTTATTTCGAATGAATACTTATAAGAATTTTGGCTTCGATCTTGTAAAGTGTACAAGCAACGAATATCGAACACCTGATGCGGTTTTATTATCCGTAGGAGGTAACGATATAGGTTTTTCTTCATTAGTAATGTGGGCCATCCTACCTAGTGTTGGCAAAAATCCTGTGAACAACTTCTTTTTTAATAAATTGGTCAGGAAGGGAAAAGTAGTATGCCCGCAATTGGCATTGAAGCAAGGGTGCGAGAAACCCTATGATATCCATTTAATTAACCAGCTTGAGCGTAGATATAGAGTTCTAAACAAAGCAATAATTGAACTATTGGCAGTGCCACCAGAAAAAATCGTGTTAAATGCTTACCCTGACCCAATGCGAACGAAGGTCGCTGATAAATTGTGCGCGGACACAGAAGGAGTGAACAAGAATAATGCATGGGATGGAAGCCGTGCGAACCATATTCTAGCAAAAAATTGGCCATTCAATATTTTGATAGGTGAAGCAAGAGCATTGTTAAATAGTTCAATTGGTCCGCTGAATGCACAATTAAATTCCATTAGTAATAAGTTTGGGTATAAGTTTGTCTCCGCTGCCGCAGACGCGTTTGTTGGTCACGGGTGGTGTGAGAAATCAGACGGCGATTCTCCTATTTATCTACCTTCCACACCTAATAACAATTGGCTTGATGGTGAATGTGCGCATAATCCAAGTTGCTGGAAGCCGTACCAACCCAGGGCTCGCTTCAATCGCACGGTCAATGACACCTTAATGACTCAGACCAGTAAGCTTGGCGATGGCATAAATGGGTCTATGCACCCAACAGCTCAAGGCCATGCAGCTCTAGCTAACGTCACATACAAAATCCTTGCATCTGTTATTGACCATTGAATTTGATAACCGTCAGGGTTATTCCATATTGGGCTTGCAAGCAATTAAATCATACAAATATCAATAGACATGGAAGACTCTCCAGTTGGAATCAATGGGTTCAGCCTCCATTGGTTTCTGGTTATTTCATGGACAATATGCCCCAACAATAATTGTTATTGTTATGCCCAACGCCTCAGCCAGCGTCACAGTTATATCCCCCGACCAGCTCAAGGGTAATGGCAAGATCACCAGGCCCGGGGCGGTTTTTTCCTGGGACGATTATGAGCGGCATTTCCTAGCAGAGGGGGATTCGTGGTTCTCCCTCAGCGATCTGTTGTCACCCAGTTTCCTGTACCGGTTCGGCCATGATGTTCCGCTTGGTCACAGCACGTTGATCGTCAACTGTTCCTATCCCGGCGATACGCTGGCGAGGATGGTGGACTGGAGCAAGAACGTGAAATTTCCCAACCTACTGGCGAGGAAAAAGTTTGGATGGGAATGGGACGGCGTCCTGTTGAGTGCCGGCGGCAATGACATTATCGAAGCGGCACTGTCGCCAGCAGGCATTTTGCAAGCCTGCACCAATCCGATAAGTGCCGGGGATTTTATCGACAGCAATGCGATGAGCATCCTGGAAAACCATCTCAAGGATTACTTCCTTTATTTGGTGAGTCTGCGCGATACGTCTGAAATCACAGCCAACCGCACAATTCCGATATTCTTTCACACCTACGGCTACCCTACTCCGCGCAACGCACCGGCTTCGGTTTCCGGGCCGTGGTTGTACAAGGCGTTCACCCAGAAAAACATCCCCAGTCAATACTGGAATGACCTGTCAGATGCCTTGATGGATGATCTGGCCAATATGCTACGCAGCTTTGCAAGCATGGGTATCAACCTGCGGTTGGTCGACACGTTGAAGAATGTGAGCCTCATCCGTGCCGACGCAAACGCCACCGGCAACAGCGGCGATTGGCTGAACGAGATACACCTCAACGACAATGGCAAGGATAAGGTTGCGGCATACTGGGCAACTTTCATATAAAAAGTAATAGCCCTTCTTTTGTCGTATCTTGGAACTCCAACATGTAAAATCGGAATCTTCCTGGAATTCCCATTTGAATTACGATACGACTTATGCACCCGTTTAACACATTACTACTTAAATTAGCCAAACGTGCTGAGACATATGACCATCAACATTTGGTCGACTCT
This sequence comes from uncultured beta proteobacterium, assembly GCA_963782385.1. Taxonomy (GTDB): domain Bacteria; phylum Pseudomonadota; class Gammaproteobacteria; order Burkholderiales; family Gallionellaceae; genus CAVXFS01. Next base: position 2,123,071 of record CAWAJO010000001.1, on the reverse strand, counting down.
TTTCGTAGACATTGGCCCACTCTTTACACTTTTATCAAACCAAGATAATCAAATTCTATTTGGTAGACGTGGTACCGGAAAGACACACATCCTTGGATACTTGACGAATGAGATTAAGCAAAATGGTGATGTTGCAATTCAACTCGATATGAGAACAATAGGATCAACGGGTGGAATTTATTCGGATCCGCGACTTACCCTTTCAGAGCGAGCAACACGTCTTCTAGTTGATACTCTTTGCGAAATTCATGATCGCATATTGACAGAAGGCCTTGATAAGGCCGAGGAGTACGACCTCTCTCGTCTTGGCCCCTTACTTGATAATTTCATTGACGCATCAACGAATGTAGTTGTTGAAGGCACCATAGAAGTGCAGCAAGCTAATTCCTCTTCACAGTCACAGACAAATGGATCAAGAGTTGGAATCGGTGCATCTCTGTCCGATTTTAGCAGTGCCGTAAGTGTCGCTGCAGAAAGTAACAATCAATCCTTAGAAGAGCGACGAACCAGAAGAGAAGGAACAGAACGTTTGCGAGTAAGATTCGGCGCAGTTGGCCGCGAGCTTGATAAGCTTGTTGCGGCTTTACCAAATTCAAAATTATCAATTGTCTTCGATGAATGGAGCGAAATCCCACTTGACTTGCAGCCTTATTTGGCCGATTTGCTTCGTCGCACAGTTCTCCCTATACGTGGGGTAACAGTTAAAATTGCCGCAATTGAACAGCGATGTTGTTTCCGCATTCCAGATGCATCAGTAGGACATATTGGTATCGAAATTGGAGCCGATGCTGCAGCGAGTATCAATTTGGATGAGTTTCTTGTCTTTGACAATAACCCTGACCTGGCTAAACAATTCTTTCGAGACCTACTATATAGGCACGTACGAGCTCTCATCACTGCAACCAACGAAGGAAATATCACCAGTTCTCCTTCCGAATTTATCAGTAGCATTTTTTCTCAAGGAACAGCTTTTGAGGAATTTGTCAGATCAGCTGAGGGGGTACCACGTGATGCTATAAACATTATCGGCATTGCTGCTCAAAAGGCTCTCGACAACTCTATATCGGTTCCTGATATTCGAACCGCTGCTAGAACTTGGTATACAAGGGCAAAATACCAAGCTGTTAGTACCAAACCTTTAGCCCAAGATCTATTGAACTGGATTGTTGCTGAAGTTATTCAGCACAGACAAGCGAGAGCCTTTCTTCTAGGTTCAGATGTCAAAGATGAGTTAATTGACTTCCTATATGACGCTCGTGTTCTTCACTTAATCAGGCAAGGTGTGTCAGCGCAAGATATACCAGGTAAGCGTTTCAGTGTTTACTCTTTGGATTACGGATGCTATGTGGATTTAATTAATACATCTCGAGCTCCACAAGGATTGTTTGAGGCTGAAATAGATGGAAAAGATGGTTATGTAGACGTTCCTCATACTGACTTTAGGTCTATAAGACGTGCCATTCTTGAACTTTCTCAATTTTATGAGCAATCACATTAAGATAAATAGACCAATATCTTAAGTGCGATGCCTCAGAATTTAATTGGGACAAAATCTGAAGATCTCGCCAATGTTGAAAATACGTTAAGACGCGCACCCTAAACGACGATATTCTTAAGGAAAGGCTTATGTCTACATCACAACAGAACACATCGTCAAGATGGTTACAGTCGATATTATTCATTCTCGTAACGGCATTGGGGCCAAGTCTTGCGTTTTGCGTCATCCCAAGCGCAATATCCGGCGCAATACACAATACATGGGACATGACCTGACCCTGAGGCCCACATTGTATTAACGCGGCCCGCCATATTCCTTCGCCAACTCGTCGTAGTGCGCATGCGCTTCCGTTTCCTGCAGCGCAGCCGCATACCATTCCTGCATGGCCGGGCGAGCCAACAGCGCATCCCGATAGGCTGATGCCACGGGGGGCAGCGGCACGTTGTAGACGTTGAAGCGGCAGGCGATTGGCGCATACATCGCATCGGCCACCGAGAAAGCGCCGAACAAATAGGGGCCGTCGGAGGTTGCGAACTGGGTGCGTGCTTCTGTCCATATTTCAATGATGCGGTCGATGTCCCGTTGTACCGCCGCATCAGCCGGTTTGCCCTTGAGCCGGAGTTTCAGGTTCATCGGCATGGCTTTTCGCAGGTTGACGAAACCCGCGTGCATTTCCGCTGAAATGCTGCGTGCCCGCGCGCGCGCCTTGCGGTCGGCAGGCCATAAATCCGGGTATTGTTCGGCCAGGTATTCTGCTATCGCGAGACTTTCCCAGATCTGGAACCCGTCAACATGCAGGCAAGGCACCCTGGCATTTCCGGCGATCGGTTTCAAGGCAGGGTTGTAGTCGCGCCCGGCAACCGACACCATGTGCTCGGTGAACGGGATGTCCAGATGCTTGAGCAATAGCCAGGGACGCAATGACCATGACGAATAATTCTTGTTGCCGATATACAGATCCAGAGTCATCACTGCTCCTTAGTACAAAGTGGATAGATGAAGCATTTTACTCCCGGCAAGCTGCGGGCTTACTGGATGCGCGAATCAAAGAGGCCTAACAACTGTGAGTTGCTCAAGGCGAAAGGTTTTCGCTCTTTCCCCTTTGTAGAGAGGGGAAGCGAAGTGAGTGGGGCAATTGAGATTGGGGTAAATCAGTAGCAATGCAGAGTCTCTACCCCCACTGATGGAACTACTAGCCATCTGACTAGGCTGTCCAACAACGACAGCCAAGTCATTGGTTACCTAACCCTCCCCCGGCAAGGGGGAGGGAACAACATTGCAACGGCTCTTGGTCATGCCGCTGCGTCACCAGCCCTCCCCCTGGAGCGTGGTTGTTGCCGCTGTGTCAATTCCGTCCAGCCTTTGGCTGGTAACGGATTGCCTGACTTTGTTATTAGCGGCTGTATCCCCAAAAGGGGACAAGAACCTCTTCGAGGCAACCACGGCCTACTCCTTCAGAGAGAAGAAGGTGACGGATCTGTTTATTGGTGGGGTATCATAAATGGTAAGCATGGAAAATTTTATGGAGCCGTCCGCGTTTGACCTGGTGGCATGTTCGAATGCAGTGACGGAAGCGTGCGCCAATGGTGAACCGATCACCGGGCCTTTAGAAATAACTAACGTACCGGCACCTGGCACCGCAAGCGATTCCTTCGGGCGCTGGGGAAACACATATTAAATCGCCATTCCCGCGAATGCGGGAAACCAGCGTCTTGAATCAACCGGGTTCCTGCCGGCCGCAGGTTCGTAATTTCGCGTCGCTCGTCTTCGCGGGAACGACAAAACAGAATTAATCAACGCTTCCCTGAAATGACCAACATACCCTTAATCCTGGATCGCGTTCGTGCTCATGTTTCAGATAAACCGGATCATCGCGCCTTTGTCTTCATCAAACGCCATAACGGCCCGGGCACCGAGATCACATGGCGCGAGCTTTGGGACAAAGCCGCGCTGCTGGCCCGACACTTGCCTGTCGGCGAACCCGCCGACAAATGCGGTATTTTGATCTTTTGCAATGATGAGTGGCACTTCGTCGTGTCCCTGGTGGCCACCTGGATGCGCGGCGCCGTTGCCATTCCTTCCCTGGGCAGCATTAGCTTGCATGCAGTTGAGCGCAACGAGCACGTCCTTGCCGTGAGCCAGCCTGACATCATCCTGCATGACCTGCCCCCTGAACAGGAAGCCATGCTGCGCGATAAATCCAATGGCGCCATCTTGCGTAATGTTGAAGATTGTCTGCAACCCAGCGACATGGATGTCGATCTGCCTGCACTGAAATCAGGTGGCCTGGTTCAGTTCACCTCCGGATCCACGTCCAACCCCAAGGCGGTCGTGTTGAGCCAGAAAAATATCGCTTCCAACTGTGCAGCCATAACCAGGGCATTTTCGCTGAATGAGCATACAGTCGGCGTTCACTGGCTTCCGCTGCACCATGATATGGGCCTGGTCGGCAGCATATTGGTACCGCTATGGTCCGGAGTATCTTCAGTCATCCTGCGTCCGACCATTTTCATCCAGCGGCCTATTGCCTGGTTCGAACAGGTCGCGCGATGGCGCGCAACAATCACCAGCGCCCCCAACTTCGCCTACCAAAGGCTATCCCGGTGCGCCACCCGGGATGACCTTGAAGAGCTCAAAAGGGTTGAAGGGTTTGATTTGTCGTGTCTCGAGAATGTGATTATCGGTGGCGAGCCGGTTCATAAGCAGACACTTGAGCACCTGATGGAAGTTTTTGCGCCCTACGGTTTGCAGGCAGATGCCCTGGCCCCCTCCTATGGACTGGCGGAAGCGACCTTGCTGGTAAGCACCGGTAAACGCGCGGGCGGTCCTGTTTACAGCGAAAAACATGCGCAGCGTCCGGTCCCGGCACTGGGCTCCCCGGTCGATGGTTTGTCCATCAGAATCATGGACGAAGATAGTGGCGAAGAGTGTCTGGCCGGCGAACTGGGCTCTATCCAGATCAGCGGCGACTGCGTGGGTCGTGTCGTTCCAGGAAACAAGGACTGGCGTCTATATGTTGCGGATTCAAACGGTCCCATCCTGACCGGGGATTATGGTTACCAGATAGAGGGTGATCTCTTTGTCACCGGGCGAAACACAAACAAGATCATCGTGCGTGGAAAAAACTTCTTCGCCGAAGATGTGGAACTGTTTGTCAGCAAGGCCAGTGATCATATCCACTCCAACCATGTCGCCGCGTTTGGAATTGAAACAGACGGCACCGAAGAACTTTGCATTCTGGTGGAACTGGCACGCAATTCACACTTCAATATTGGCGAAATAAACCAGATCATCGTTTCATCGCTCGGTGTCAAACCGGCTCATATCGTATCATTACGGCGATCAACGCTGCCGCGCACCAGCAGCGGAAAAGTCAGGCGCAGTCTCGCCCGTTCGCAGTTCCTGGCAGGCACTTACCATGGAAGCATAATAGAACATGTCACCCAAACCAGTCACTGATTACGTATACGACAGCGCAGAGATGCTGGCCGATCCGGATGCCGTTTTCGACCGGATCCGCACTGACGGAGATGTCGTGTGGTGCCCCTCAGTCAAGCGCTGGCTTGTACTCTCAAAATCGGCAGCACTTGCCGCCTTGAAAAACGAAGACTTGAAGGTCTATGGCCCGTTCGCTGCGTTCAGCTATATCGCCGACAAGACAGGCGAAGATTTTGACAACCTGGCAAGAATTTGTGAGTGGATACCATTTTTGCATGATGGAGAGCATCACCGGCAACTGAGATCTCTATACTCCAGGGTTCTGTCGGACATTCGTGACGATTATCTCGGCGCAATCGGGTCTGCCTCGGCGCGTTTGTTGGCCATCATGCTGGCCAAGGGTGGCGGTGACTTTGCCAAGGAATATGGAGATCGCCTGCACGTCGAGGCGATTAGTGCTTTGGCCGGGTTTCCTGAAGATAGCTTGCAAAGGATCGCCCGCAACTCCTCAACGCGAGGTATTATCGACCTTGCCGCAAGCGTAGGCGAAATGAAAGAAGCCAATCAACGTATCGGCGTCTTGATTGAATGCATCACACAATTGGTTTCGAAACCACCTCACTCGCCATTTGTTGCTGCTATCGGCGGAAATTTGTCTGCGGTTGGCATCGCTGACAATCTCATCAATCGCGTGGAATTCCTCACCGCGTTGACGCTGCTGGGCCGTGACACTTTAGCTGGCACCATGACCGTCGGATTGGCTTATTTGCTGGATTCCCATAACGGTGTACTCGTTTCCGATGACTGGAAGGATCTGGCTGGCATGGAAGATGAAATCATCCGATTGTCGTCGATTGTTCAAATGGTCAACCGCATTGCCACACGACCCGTCAAACTGGATGGTGTAGACATCGCGGTCGGCGAGCAGATGCTCATATTTTTGCCGGCAGCCAATCGCGATCCGGCAAGTTTCGCCTGCCCTCATGCCCATAGCGCCGACAACGGCGATAACATTGCCTTCGGGGCCAGTCGGCACCTGTGCGCTGGTAAGGCACTTTCGCGCAGCGTTGTCAGAACTTCGATGAAGCATTTGGCTGCACTTGATTTTATCGGTTCACTTCCGGGTCGCGTACTCTGTGATAGCAAAACCGCGCGCAAATACGATTCTTTTCCAATACAAATGAAAGAGCGGGACCATGACCAAAGACAAAATAATCCAGATTATCCTTGAACGACTCAGTAAATTCCTGGGCCACGCCGTTACACGCGAAGATCTGAAACAAGGCTTTGCTACGCTGGGCGCTGACTCCATGGACATGGTTGTTCTGGCCTTCGAACTGGAAGATCTTTTGGGAATCACCATCAAACCCGAAATTTTTATGCAGCACGAAACCATACTTGCTGCTCTGGATACCATCATCGAAGAATATGAGAACACACAGGATGCCTGATTCAACCCCAGAAATCTTCCTGGCATTCAAACAGGCCGGCTGGCGCGCGATCACGGACCAAGCTGCTGACCGCCACTACGCCCAGTGTGGCCTTGACCTTGCAGGTTCGTCAGCCTGACCTTATTTATTCTGGTGGATACCTGCCTGCCCGGCATGCGCAGGTATAAGGTTCTCGAACTGCTCAAGACCGACGAGCGTATCCGTCAAATTCCGGTGATGGCCATCAGTTCATCTGCCCATCCGCCCAGAATTGAACAAGGACTGCGGGCAGGCTTCAGGCGCTTTTTCACCAAACCGATAAAGATAGTTGAGTTGCGTAACGCGATTGAAGAATTGCTGCGCGACTCGGCCAGTTAAATACCGAATCAGGATCCCGTTACCATTTGTTGATGCTCCCCCAAACTGGCAACGGGGATGGATTCAGGACCATCTGGATGACTTCGTATCTGTCATTCCGGCGCGGGCCGGAAACCAGTAATTCAATATGCTGGACACCGGCCTGCGCCGACATGACGGAATAGCGGTTCCATTATTTATTCCCGAACCCCACCTGCCCAGCTCTTCCTCAAAGCGCTTTGCGCCCATCCTTCGGCACATCCATCACGCACCGAAACCCCAAATCCTCACCCGACATATCGGGCGGAGAAATTTGTCTTGTTGCTGCGCGAAAAAAATAGCTCAGGGCATAGTGTCCGACACTGCCGGAACCGCCGCGGATGACTTTGTAAGTCTTGCCGAAGTCTTCGTTCTCAAGTGTTGAGCCCGGGTAGCGTTCGTACCAGGACGCGGTCCATTCCCAAACGTTGCCGGCCATGTCGTAGGCGCCATAGGGTGACTTGTTCTGCGGGTAGGAGCCGACGGGCGCATAGCCCTCCTCCCAGTTGCTGTCATCCCCGGTATTGGTTTTCGACACGTTCCATTCGTTGCCCCAGGGGAATTCGAATCCATCGGAGCCGCGTGCGGCCTTTTCCCATTCCGCCTCGGTCGGCAGCCGCTGCCCGCGCCACTTGCAATATTCGTCGGCGTAATCCCAGGTGATGCCGCTGACCGGAAAGGGGTCGCGCTTGGCCTGTTCCTTCTTCATAACTGCCATGAGGGCTGCTCGATCCATGGTGCGCGTGTCCATGTCGAGTTTGAAGTCGTCTGCGGCGATTTTTCGCAGCCGCTCGATGTCCATGCGTGCGGCTTCTTGCATGGTCAGGCCATAGCCGTTGTGGCCCCACTCAAAGGGCAGCAGGCGTTTGGTCTTGAGGATGAATTCCTTGAACTGGATGTTGGAAACCTCGTAGGTATCGATCATGAAGGCATCGAGATACATCTTTTGTTGCGGGTGCTCGTCAATGAAGATGGGACGTTCCATGCCGTATTGCTTCTGTATGTTTTCACTGTCGACCTTGTTGCTGCCGAGGACGAATTCGCCAGCGGGCACCAGCACCATGGCGATGCCTTTGGTGTCGCCGTGGGGGATGGGCTCGGCATAGAGGATGTCGACGGGGGATGGGGCGGCGACGGCGGAGGCGATGGGTTCGGCGTTGGTGCTCAGAGAGACCGACAGGCATGCTAAGAAAATAGAATACAGGCTTTGTTTGTTCATGTTTTTCTCTTTGCTATCTAACTGGGAAAGCCGAGTCTCAACCCCCACCCTCGCCCTCCCCCTGCCAGGGGGAGGGAATCTGCATCTGGGTTCATGCCTTCCTCATAAATTATTTCAGGCAACGCGCCTAGCTGTGACTAGTTAAATTACCCCCGGCTTTGCCGGGGGCTTATTTTGTTAGCCCCTCAAAGGGGCCGACAAAACCGTGGGCCGCTCGTTGCGGCTGGCTTTCGCTCCTTCCCCCTTGCAGGGGGGGAGAGCGAAGCGAGGGGGCAATTGGGATGGGGGTAGGACCTGGGCGGGACTACTGAGTCTCAACCCCCACCCTAGCCCTCCCCCTGCCAGGGGGAGGGGATCTGCATCTGGGTTCATGCCTTCCTCATAAATTATTTCAGGCAACGGGCCTAGCTGTGACTGGTTAAATTACCCCCGGCTTTGCCGGGGGCTTATTTTGTTAGCCCCTCAAAGGGGCCGACAAAACCGTGGGCCGCTCGTTGCGGCTGGCTTTCGCTCCTTCCCCCTTTAAGGGGGAAGGTTGGGATGGGGGTAGGACCTGGGCGGGACTACTGAGTCTCAACCCCCACCCTGGCCCTCCCCCTGCCAGGGGGAGGGAATCTGCATCTGGGTTCATGCCTTCCTCATAAATTATTTCAGGCAACGCGCCTAGCTGTGGCTAGTTAAATTACCCCCGGCTTTGCCGGGGGCTTATTTTGTTAGCGCCTCAAAGGGGCCAACAAAACCGTGGGCCGCTCGTTGCGGCTGGCTTTCGCTCCTTCCCCCTTGCAGGGGGGGAGAGCGAAGCGAGGGGGCAATTGGGATGGGGGTAGGACCTGGGCGGGACTACTGAGTCTCAACCCCCACCCTAACCCTCCCCCTGCCAGGGGGAGGGAATCGAAACCCGGATTCCTGCTCGCGTCATTGCCCGGTTGCCATCGCATCTTTCGCGCACCTGAATCCGAACGTGTCGTTCTTCGTTCGGTCTGCAAAGAAGGCCCGATTATATACAGGCGCCGAGATGCCGCACTTGTATATCGAACAGTCGAACCAGGAGCCGCCCTTGATGGTCTTGTAGCGGTGGCCGTAGTTCTCCGAGGGCGTCGTGTTGCCGGGATAGGCTTCGTACCATGAGGATGTCCACTCCCATACGTTGCCGCTCATGTCGTACGCGCCATAGGGGCTCACACCCTTTTCGAATGCGCCAACGGGGGTGGTGTCGCCATATTGCTTCAGCTCTTGCCAGCGCAGGGGCATGTTTGCATTCTGCGGATCGAAGACTTCGCCCCAGGGATATTGCCTGCCATCCGTGCCGCGCGCGGCTTTTTCCCATTCCTGGTCCGTAGGCAAACGCTTGCCGGCCCAGCTGCAATAGTCGACTGCGTCATTCCAGCTGACGAATGTCACGGGGTGATCCGCCTTGCCCGCCGGATAGGTGCGGTTGCGGAAATGATCCGGCGAGCGGTGTCCGGTGGCGTCGATGAATTTCTTGTACTGGAGATTGGTGACTTCATAGCGGTCGATCAGGAATGCCGGCAGCGTCACCTTGTGCTGGGGACCTTCGTCCGGCAGGCGGCTGTCGGTGCCGCGAATGAACTCGCCTGCAGGAATCGTAACCATTTCATTGGGCTCGGCGCCGATGCGCGAGGCTTCGCTGTACATCGGATAGCGCATGCCCAGCGCCGGTGTTCCATGCGCGACCGGCATGTCTTGAAACGGATCCTGCCCGGCGCGGCGGTTGGCCTTGGCAAACGCCTCGATCATCTGCTCGCTGGTGTGGCATTGCAGGCAACTGTTGTTGTTCTGCTTGAGTATCTGCGAGGTATCGACACCCATCGTGTGGCAATCCAGGCAGCTCTTCTCGACGTGGAAGTGATCGGCAGGCGGCGCCTTGTCGGCCGTTGCCAAACTCGTTGACGTGTACCCCAGTTGCAACGCCGCCAGAAAAGCGAATCGCGGCAATGAAATGATTTTGTGCATGCGCAAAGATTCTCTTGATGGAAGCGCTGAACAAGTCCTCGGTTCGTTGCGAGCCCTTCGACTTCGCGCTGCGCGCTAGCGCTCAGGGCGAACGGACTTTTTAGGCGCTTCCTTATTCAGTAACTTAAATCATCCAAATAATGGGCGTCTGCGTTCATGGTTCGCGAAGCTATCCGTATCCATGAATCGCCCCCCGCTTTTTCCGGTTTGACCAATGATAACAGAGGGAAAGGTCAATGCTTGCAATGCCTGTGGAAGGACTAAATCCGACAAAAACATTCAGGTAAATCCGCAACGATGTTTGTCTGCGCGTCTGACTTCTACGCAACGCCCGGGCACACGGCCCGTTACATTTTGCGAAGGTTCGTTTATAGTTAGCCAACAGCGGAGGAACTGTGCAAGATTGAAACACTCTATAACGGTACCCACCAGTATTGGTGAATGAGTTACTGCACCTGTATCGGAAAGGAAACATCATGAAACCTGGAGCGCTGGCACTGACGATTCTGGCATTGACTCCGGCATTGTCGTTTGCGGAAGGCACTGGCCTGACTGTAAAGGCGGGAACGCTGGGCGCCGGGCTGGAGATAAGCAAGTCGTTTTCGGATAGCGTCGGCGGCAGGCTGGGCCTGAACGCGTTCAGCCATAGCAAATCCGCCACGCAAGGTACCGTGAACTACGATTTCAAATTGAAGCTGTCGACGGTGACCGCACTCGCCGACTGGTATCCGTGGCAAAGCAGCTTCCGCACGACCGCGGGCTTGGTCAGCAATGGCAACAAGGCAGACCTGACTGCCGACCCTGCCACCGATAACGTCATCAACGGCGTGACCTACACGCCGGGCCAGATCGGTTCACTCATCGGCAACATGCGTTTCAATTCCATTGCACCCTACCTCGGGATTGGTTGGGGCAACCCGGCAAAGAAAGACGATACCTGGAGTTTGGTGACCGACATAGGCGTGCTGATACAGGGCTCCCCGAAAACGTCGCTGGTCGGGATATGCGGTGCATCCATTGTTGGAACGCCGGTATGCGCGCAATTGCAGAGCGACGTGGCCGCCGAGAACGTGAAGCTGGAATCGAGCCTGCATAACTACAAACTCTGGCCGGTGATCTCGGTCGGCGCGTCTTATCACTTTTGATTCGCCGTTCTCCTGCCACCGCGCCGACGCCTTGAATTGTGTCCGGCGCGGAACCGGCACCCGTGGCGATGAAATCGACTGAAGAGTTCTTGCGCAGAATCCCCGGCACGCAGTCTCCACCGCACCGGAAACGCCTGCTGTTCTACGTTTGCTGAATTGGCGCCTGCATTTTCATCCCGATGACGGAATGGAACCGCCGCATATTCATGTGGCCATGGAAGATCGAGAGTGCAAGTGTTGGCTGGCACAAACCGTTTAATGGCCGACTCAATAACCAGGAGGATAGAAATGAAAAAGTTGCTGATTATCGCGCCACTTGTGGCGCTTCTGCTCACCGCGTGCTTTGTCGTACCCACGCGACACGGCACCGAACTTGTTGCGGCACCGGCGCTGCCGCTGGTTGTGGAATTGGGCGCAGATCCCTATTACTATCAAAGCGGGTATTACTATTACTACAACAACAACCGCTGGAGCTACTCGAATTCAAGAACGGGTCCTTGGACGGATCTGCCCCGGAATCACTACCCCAGAGAGGTCAGGTACAGACGCGGCGGTGACCGCCAGGGCAGAGACCAGGATCGTGACCACGGAAGGCCGTGAGCTGAAACAGATCAACCCTGAAAAAGGCGACGGTCAGTCGCCTTTTTCATTTATAAATTCATTTTCGGGTTGAGATTCGGCCTGCGCCGCTGCTTGCGATGGTGGCTGGTTTTGCGCCTTCACCCTTGCAGGGGTAAGGCCCGGATTGGAGTGAAGGATGAGATGCACAGTCGCTACCCCTTGCCAAGCCCTCCTCTTGAATAGGGAAGGACTCTGTCTTCTTGCATATGGATAGTATAGTGGAGATGCGAAGTTTCTACCCCCACCCCAGCCCTCCCCATGGAGCGTGGTTGTTGCCGCTTCAGCGGCTTTACCCCCACAGGGGCAAGAACCTCTGCGAGGCAACCACGGCCTGCCCCCTGCGGGTGCAAAGTGGGAAAGGATATTATCCCGCCCACTTCCTTGCATTCTGGAACAGGCGCAGCCATGCACCGTTTTCTTTCCCCTCCTGCGGATGCCAGGAATTCTGCACGGTGCGGAACACGCGCTCGGGATGCGGCATCATGATGCTGAAGCGGCCGTCCGGGGTGGTCAGGCCGGTGATGCCTTGGGGCGAGCCGTTGGGATTGAGCGGATAAATTTCGGTGGGCTTGCCGGTGTTGTCGACGTAGCGCAGCGTGACCAGCGTTTGTGCGGCCTTGAGTTTCTTTGCATCGCCGAAACGCAGTTTCAGTGAAGACTCATGCCCGCTTGCGGGCGTGATGTCGGAACTAAAATCAGCATAGCCTTCGCCATGCGCGACGACGATCGGCATGCGGCTGCCGACCATGCCATCGAACAGGATCGAAGGAGATTTCTGCACTTCGACCATCACGAAGCGCGCCTCGAACTGTTCGGACAGGTTGCGCGCGAAGTGCGCCCAATGTTCGGCGCCGGGAATGATCTCGTGCAGGTTGCTCATCATCTGGCAGCCATTGCACACGCCGAGGGCAAAGGTATCGCCGCGCCGGAAAAAGGCTTCGAATTCGTCGCGTGCCCGCGGATTGAACAAAATGGATTTGGCCCAGCCTTCGCCCGCGCCGAGCACGTCGCCGTAGGAGAATCCGCCGCAGGCAGCAAGACCCTTGAACTCTGTCAATTTGACGCGGCCGCTGATGATGTCGCTCATGTGGACATCCACTGCGGCGAATCCGGCGCGGTCGAAAGCGGCGGCCATTTCGACCTGGCCGTTCACCCCTTGTTCGCGCAGGATGGCGATTTTGGGCCGGTTCAGACTGCTAATTGATCCGGGTGATATGTGCGACGCACGCGGCTTGCCAGACAATTTGTCCCCTCCCCCTGGCAGGGGGAGGGTCAGGGAGGGGGTTGGGACTGCACGCTCTCCTTGACCTTCAACCCCCATCCCGACCTTCCCCCTGCCAGGGGGAAGGAGCGATGCCTCCGGATCGTACGTCAGTTTCACGTGCAGACCCGGATCGGCGGCGTCGAGGATACGGTCGTATTCCTGCCGCGCGCAGGCCGGGTTGTCGCGCAATTTCTGCATCCGGTACGTCGTCTCCGACCAGATACGCCGCAGCGTAATTGCGTTTTCACGGTACAGTTCCTGGCCGTGGCACGCGATCACGATCTCGCCTCGGGTGTTCAATCTCGCAACCGGGTGGGTTTCCACCATTCCCGCTGCGTAGCACTGATCCAGCAGGCCGGGCAGATCTGCGTTGCGCACCTGCATCAGCGCGCCGAGTTCTTCCGTGAACAATGAACTGATGTTGTCGCGGCCCGTTTCGTCAAGGGCGATGGTCAGCCCGATGTGCGAGGCGAATGCCATCTCGAGCAGCGCCACCAGCATGCCGCCGTCGGAGCGGTCGTGGTAGGCCAGCAGCTTGCCCTCGGCATTGAAGCGCTGGATCAGTTCGAAGAAGGTCTTCAGACGCTGTGCGTCATCCAGATCCGGTGCGGCATTGCCGACCTGTTTGTACACCTGCGCCAGTGCCGAACCGCCAAGGCGATCCTTGCCCAGGCCGAGGTCAATCAGCAGGATCACGCTGTCGAGATCGGCGGCCAGTTGCGGCGTCAGTGTGGCGCGTGCATCGGGGCATGGGGCGAACGCGGAGACGATCAGCGACAGCGGAGCGGTGACTTCCTTGCGCACCATTGCTTCGCTCCCTTCCCCATGTATTTCGCTCCCTCCGCCCTGTGTTTCGCGGGCTCCGCGTGGTGTTTCGCTGGCTCCGCGTAATGTTTCGCTCCCTCCCCCTCGCGTCTTGCTCCCTCCCCCTTGCGGGGGGAGGGTTGGGGTGGGGGTAGAAACTTTGCTGGGATCTATCGTCTCAACCCCCATCCTGGTTGCCCCCTCGCTTCGCTCTCCCCCTCTTACAGGGGGAAGGGACTCGTAACTCCTTCCGTCTTGTGTTTTGCTCCCTCCCCCTTGCAGGGGGAGGGTTGGGGTGGGGGTAGAAACTTTGCTGGGATCTATCGTCTCAACCCCCATCCTGGTTGCCCCCTCGCTTCGCTCTCCCCCTCTGCCAGAGGGAAGGGACTGTGCGCTCCCCTCCTTCAACGGGGGAACGGACTGGGTTGCCGGTTCGATCCAGCTGGTCTTCATGCTCATCGAATCCTTGCCGACCGGGATGCTGATGCCAAGTTGCGGGCACAGTTCCATGCCGACCGCTTTCACCGTGTCGAACAGTACTGCGTCTTCGCCGTGATGTCCGGCCGCGGCCATCCAGTTGGCGGAAAGCTTGATGTCGCCGATCTTGTCAATGCGCGCCGCGGCAATGTTGGTGATCGCCTCGCCGACTGCCATGCGCCCGGAAGCGGGTCCGTTGACGACGGCGATCGGCGTGCGTTCGCCGATCGCGAACGCTTCGGCGCGATTGGTGTTGAATCCCATCAGCGTCACTGCCACGTCGGCCACCGGCACCTGCCACGGGCCCACCATCTGGTCGCGCGCCGTCATGCCGCCGACCGTGCGGTCGCCGATGGCAATCAGGAAAGTCTTGTCCGCCACGGAGGGCAGGCGCAGCACGCGCTCGATGGCATCGCGCAGGTCGATCTTGCTGGTGTCGAATGCAGGCAAGTGTGTTGTTTCGCGCCGGCTGACGTCGCGCGTGGTCTTCGGCGGCTTGCCGAGCAGCACCGACAGCGGCATGTCCACCGCGTTGTTGCCGAACTCGGCATCGTGCACGATCAGGCGATCATCATCTATCGCGTGCCCCAGCACCGCAAACGGACAGCGCTCGCGCTGGCACAGGGCCCTGAATTCATCCAGGCGCTGCGGCGGGATCGCCAGCACATAACGCTCCTGCGCTTCGTTGCTCCAGATCTGCATCGGCGACATGCCGCGCTCTTCGCTAGGCACCGCGCGCAACTCAAACGTCCCGCCCTTGCCGCCCCCATGCACCAGTTCCGGCAGCGCATTCGAAATGCCGCCCGCCCCGACGTCGTGGATCGACAGGATCGGGTTGTTGCCACCCATCTGCCAGCAACGGTCGATGACTTCCTGCGCACGGCGCTGCATTTCGGCATTGCCGCGCTGCACCGAATCGAAATCGAGGTTCTCCGCATTCGCGCCGGTGTCCATGCTGGACGCCGCGCCGCCGCCCAGGCCGATCAGCATGCCGGGGCCGCCGAGCTGGATCAGCAGCGCGCCTGCCGTCAATGGGTGTTTGTGCGTGTGTTCCGCCTTGATGTTGCCGATACCGCCCGCCAGCATGATCGGCTTGTGGTAGCCGCGCATCTCGCCGCTGACGTTCTCCTCGAAGGTGCGGAAATAGCCGCACAGATTCGGGCGGCCGAATTCGTTGTTGAAGGCGGCGCCGCCAATCGGGCCGTCGAGCATGATCTGCAAAGGGGAGGCGATGCGGGCGGGCTTGCCGTAAGAAAATGCTTGATAACCTGCTCCGCCACCAATCTGCCTTGTCGCGTGCTCGCTCGTTCCTCGCCTACCTTCATGGCATGTCTCGTCGCTCGCTGCGCGGCTTCGCGCATCCTGACTTGCTCGCGACGGTTCTGAAGCATTTTCTGAGTAAACCTCCCAAGGTTGGACGAACCCCGGAATGTTCAAATTTGAAACCGAAAACCCGGTCAGTCCGGCTTTGGGTTTTGATCCGGTGCCGGTCGCGCCCTCATCGCGGATCTCGCCGCCAGACCCGGTTGCCGCGCCGGCAAACGGCGCGATCGCGGTC
Organism: uncultured beta proteobacterium; assembly: GCA_963782385.1. GTDB lineage: Bacteria > Pseudomonadota > Gammaproteobacteria > Burkholderiales > Gallionellaceae > CAVXFS01. The sequence continues at coordinate 2,107,247 of CAWAJO010000001.1, read as the reverse complement.
GGATGGTTGTGCGTTTCGACCTTCATCAAGGTATGCGTCAATTCCTGGCTTGACGCATAACCGCCGTCGGCGCGCGGATAGAAGCGCTTTATCGTCGCACCCTCGATCACCGAAGAGTTGTCGGAATAGGCCACCACCGTACCTTGCGGATGCAGTTTGTGCGTGTTGCGAATCATCCCGAACAGCGACATCGCCTGCTTCTCGCCGTCGATGATCCAGGCGGCATTGAATATCTTGTGGCGGCAATGCTCGGAATTCGCCTGCGCGAACATCATCAGCTCGACGTCGGTGGGATTGCGCTTCAGCTTGCGGAAGTTCTGCAGCAGGTAATCGATCTCGTCCGCGGAAAGCGCCAATCCCATTTCGCGGTTGGCCACCTCGAGCGCGGACTTGCCGCCGTTGAGGATGTCCACCGTGCTGAGCGGAACCGGCGTGCCATGCCGAAAGATCTTTTCCGCTGCGCCGTCAACATCCGCAAGAACCGACTCGGTCATGCGGTCATGCAGCAGCGGCATCAGCGCGGTGCGCTCCGCCTCGCTCAATGGCTTCCGGTTCCGCGTCTTGAAGTAATACGCCAGGCCGCGCTCGATGCGCGCAACCACGGGCAGCGCACAATGCTGCGCGATGTCCGTGGCCTTGGACGACCACGGCGAAATCGTGCCGAGGCGCGGCACCACCAGCAAGCGCTGGAACTGTGCCGCGCCGGCAGGCTCGCCCGCCGCATCGTCCAGTCCGAGCAGCCGCTGCAGCAACGCCGCGTCGCGCTTCGCGAGCGCCGTGCCGGTCAACGCCACAAAATACCAGTGGCGCGTACCCGCCAGCGCCACATTGGGTGCTGTATCCTTGAGCGCGGCGCGCAGCTTGTCGAGACGAAAGGAAGAAAGCGCTGCTTTGCCGGGAAGGACTCGGAACATGAGCGTGACATGCTATAAAATGTCGATGCGAGATTATACTATGCACACCTGACCGAGCCGTCATTCTGTGAAATGGAGAATCCGGATTGAATAATCGAGCCGGCAGTTATTGGGATTGAAATATCGCCAAAGCGCAGGCTGGGGCGAGGCACGACCCCCGCATTTCGTACCCTTGAACGCGCAGTGGTTGACGTTGCCGTGTCAATTCTGCATCGAGCCAGCTCGATAGCAGATTGCCAGACGTTGTTGCGTCGCCAGCCTGCCAAAGCAACCGGAAAGCCGCTGAACCCGCCATGTCCACCGCAAAACCCGCCCTCATCAAACAGAAGCCGGTCGCCGCTTTCCTGAAGCCGCGGCCTCGTGACAGCCACAAGGGAATGTTCGGCACGGTGCTGGTGATCGGCGGCGCTTCGGGCATGGTCGGCGCGCCGTTGCTGGCAGCGCGCGCGGCGCTCAGGCTGGGCGCCGGCTGTGTGCACGTCGGTCTGCTGGCGGACGATGCGCCGATCGTGGACCCGGTGCAGCCGGAGCTGATGCTGCACCGCTCGAAGGACCTGCTGCACCTGTCCAAACCCGATGTGTTTGCCATCGGCTGCGGCATGGGTACTTCGATCGCCGCGCAGATACTCTTGCTCGATGTGCTCAGGCAGAATGTCCCGCTGGTGCTGGATGCCGACGCGCTCACCCTGCTCGCGCGCCATCCCGACCTGCAGGACGACCTGCGCGCGCGCAAGGCTGCAACGGCCATCACGCCACACCCCGCCGAAGCCGCGCGCCTGCTCGGCGCGACCACGGCAGAGGTGCAGGCCGCGCGGGCGGGATGCGCGCATCAGCTTGCGAAGCAACTGCAGTGCAGCGTCGTGCTCAAGGGCGCGGACAGCGTGTGCGCCACCCGCAGCGGCAAGCTGTATCTGAACCAGACCGGCAATCCGGGGATGAGCGCACCCGGCATGGGCGATGTACTGACCGGCATGATCGCCGCCTTCATCGCGCAGGGACTGGATGCGGACCAGGCGCTGCTGCTGGCGGTGCACCTGCATGGTGCGGCCGGCGATGCGCTGGCGAAGAACGGCATCTCCGTCGGCATGACGGCGAGCGAACTGACCGATTGGGCGCGCTGGCTGCTGAATCAGTGGACCGGCAAGTCACCCGAGGCGTAGCAGATGTTCATCGGCCATTTTGGTGTCGGCTTCGGCGCCAAGTCGGTAGCCCCGAAGGTCTCTCTCGGCTCGCTGTTTCTCGCCGCGCAGTTTGTCGATCTGCTATGGCCAACCCTGTTGCTGCTGGGCGTCGAGCGCGTGCGCATCGAACCCGGCGCTACCGCCGTCACGCCGTTGCTGTTTGAACATTATCCGGTTTCCCACAGCTTGCTCGCCGTCATCGGCTGGGCGCTGGCAGTGGGCGGTGCCTACCTGATGCTGAGGCGGGACCGCTTTGGCGCATGGATCCTCGGCCTGCTGGTCATCAGCCATTGGCTACTGGATGCGATCGTCCACCAGCCGGACCTGCCCCTGTATCCCGGCAGCGAAACCCTGGTCGGCTTGAATGCCTGGGCTTCGCTGCCGATCACTCTGGCTATCGAAGTGCCGCTGTTCGCGCTCGGTGTCTGGCTTTACAGCCGCGCAACCACCGCCCGGGACGCTGTCGGACGCTGGGGCTTGCGGGCTCTGGTCATTTTCCTGTCCGCCATTTATGCAGCGAACCTGTTTGGCCCCCCTCCCCCCAGTTCAGAAGCCATCGCGTGGGCCGGCCAGGCGCAATGGCTGCTGGTGTTGTGGGGGTACTGGATAGATCATCACCGGTATGTTTCAAACCAGCCCGGCGCATCGATCCAGATGCACAGATCCCGGATATAGAAAGCACACGATCGGAACATGGCCCACTCCATAGATATCCGCGAAGAAGCCGGCGTGCGCACGCTGCATTTCGGTTCAGACTGGATTCAGGGCGCGATGCGCATCGCGCGGCCGTGGAATCTGGAACTCGACTACACGCGGGAGATGATGGCCAGCCTGCTGTTACGGGACCAATCACGCTTCCCGCGCAGGGTACTGCTGATCGGTCTCGGCGCCGCTTCCCTGACCAAGTTCCTGTACCGCAATGTTCCATTGGCGAAACTCACGGTGGTGGAGATCGAGCCCGGCGTGGTCGCCGCCGCGCGGCAATTTTTCAAGCTGCCGGAAGACCCGAAGCGGCTCAGCATCGTAATCGGCGACGGCGTCGAGTATGTGACGGCAAGCGAAAAGTCCTGGGACCTGATCCTGGTTGACGGTTTCGATGCCGATGCCCGAGCAGGCGGTCTGGATACCCTGCCGTTCTATCTGGCTTGCCGTGCCCGCCTTGGCGGCAACGGCATCCTGGCGGTCAACCTGTTCGGCCGCACCCGGAGTTTCAATCCCAGTATGAAACGCATCCATAGCGCATTCGACGAACGCGCGCTGGCTTTCCCATCCTGCGACAGCGGCAACGTCATTGCCTTTGCCGCGACCGGGGGTCCGCTGCGCATCGCTCTGGACGACCTGTATGACAAAGCCCTGGCGCTGAAACAGGACACCGGGCTGGATCTGCTGCCGACATTGGCGCGGCTGCAGCAGGCGCACACCTGCAAAGGCGGGATGCTGGAGTTGTAGAAAGCGGCCATGAAACAATCGCTATTCGACGCCGTCGGCGGCTTGCCGACCCTGCAACAAGTGCACAAGATCTTCTACGACAAGATCTACGCCCACAACTGGCTGAAGCTGTTCTTCGCCGGTCACGACCAGCAGGTCATCGAAGACCGGCAGACCGAATTCATGGGCGAAAAAATGGGCGGACCCATCACCTACCGCGGCAAGGAGATCGGCATGGTGCACGAGACCATGTATATCACCGATGAACTGTTCCAGATTCGCCATGCGCTGCTCTCGGCTTCGCTGAAACAGGCCGGCATGCCGGATAGGTTGCGCAAACGCTGGCTGCGCATAGACAGCGCGTTCATGCAGAAGATCATCAAGAAATCCGAAGCGTCGATGTACCACAACGACTGGAAATTCAAGAAGCCGGTCATCATTCCGAAGCCGCCGACCGTGAATTGACTGCAAAGACGTTCGCGTTGGGCCCTTCGATAAACCAAGGAGAGTCCAGTCGAAACATGAATGGCTCCATCGCCTTCGACAGGCTCAGTCCGGAAGAAGACCGCAGGTTTCCGACAAGGCAAGGCATCATTCCCGCCTCTTGCCCTCTGGTATAATCCGCGCCCTTATGCTGATTTTTCGCGGACTTCATCCCTCTGTTTACCAGCCCGTTGCACTGACCATCGGAAATTTCGACGGCGTGCATCTGGGCCATCAGGCCTTGCTCGGGCAATTGCGCTCGGCAGCGCAGCAACGCGGGCTGCCGACCGCGGTGGTGATCTTCGAGCCGCATCCGCGCGAATTTTTCGCGCCGCAGCAGGCGCCGCCGCGCCTGACGTCGCTGCGCGAAAAGCTGGAGCTGTTCGCGGTGCTGGGCATCGAGCGCGTGCATATCTGCCGCTTCGACAAGCGATTCGCGCAGTTGGCCGCCGAGGATTTCGTTCAGGCGCTGCACCGCGAAGTGGGCGTGAAGTTCGTGCTGATCGGCGACGATTTCCGCTTCGGCCGCGGGCGCAGCGGCGATTTTTCGCTGATGCAGCAAATCGGCAAGCAACAGGGATTTGAAGTGCAGGCGATGCGCAGCGTGCTGCTTGAAGGCGTGCGCGTATCCAGCACGGCGGTGCGCGAAGCGCTGGCGCAGGGACAAATGGAAGTGGCGCAATCCTATCTGGGCCGGCCCTACAGCATCAGCGGACGCGTTGAACGCGGCGATGGCCTGGGCAAGCGGATCGGCTTCCCGACCGCCAACATCCAGTTGAAACACAACCGTCCGCCGCTTGCCGGAATCATCGTGGTGCAGGTGCAGGGCGGGGACATGACGGCCACCCGCGGCGTGGCCAGCCTGGGCGTGCGCCCGACCGTGCGGCAGGATGGCAAGCCGGTGCTGGAAGTGCACTTGTTCGATTTTTCGCGCCAGATATACACGCAGCACCTGCGCGTGGATTTCCTGCACAAGTTGCGCGATGAGGCCAGGTTTCCCGATCTGCAGAGCTTGACGCGGCAGATTTCGCTCGATGTGGAACAGGCCAAACAGTGGTTTGAGAAAAATTATGGCAGACGGCAAATATCCGCTTAACCTTCCGGAAACCACGTTCCCGATGCGCGGCGACCTTGCGCGGCGCGAGCCGCTGATGCTGGCGCAATGGCAGGCAGAGCAGCGTTACCAGCGCATCCGCGCGGCGAGCAAGGGGCGCCCGAAATTCATCCTGCACGACGGCCCGCCGTATGCCAACGGCGACATCCATATCGGCCATGCGGTGAACAAGGTGCTGAAGGACATCATCGTCAAATCAAAAACCCTGTCAGGTTTCGATGCGCCGTACATTCCGGGCTGGGACTGCCACGGACTGCCGATCGAATTGCAGGTGGAAAAGAAACATGGCAAGGCCATCCCGCCCGCCCAGTTTCGCGAACTGTGCCGCGCCTTTGCCGCCGAGCAGGTCGAGCGGCAGAAACAGGATTTCATCCGCCTCGGCGTGCTCGGCGACTGGGACCATCCCTACCTGACCATGGATTTCAAAACCGAGGCCGACATCATCCGCTCGCTCGGCAGAATCCTGGAGCGCGGCTACCTGTACCAGGGCCGCAAGCCGGTTAACTGGTGCCTGGATTGCCAGTCCGCGCTGGCCGAGGCGGAGGTGGAATATGAGGACAAGGCATCGCCCGCGATCGACGTCGGCTTCGAGGTCAAGGACCGGGAAGCGCTGGGACGTGCATTCGGCGTGTCGTTGCCGGGCGACGCAAAGGTTTATGCGGTGATCTGGACCACCACGCCGTGGACATTGCCGGCCAACCAGGCGGTCAGCGTGCATCCGCAGCACGAATATCGCCTGATCCATACCGCGCGGGGCTATCTGGTGCTGATTGCCGAACTGGCCGATGCCTGCCTCGCGCGTTACGGATTGGCCGAGGATGCACAGGTTGCCGGCAGTTGCCAGGGCGCGGCGCTGGAGATGCTGCCGCTGCAGCACCCGTTCCAGGCGCGCATCGTGCCGATCATCCTGGGCGAGCATGTCACGCTGGAGGCCGGTACCGGTCTGGTGCATACGGCACCGGCGCATGGACTGGACGATTATTTCGTCGGACTGAAATACGGCCTGCCCAGCGACAATCCGGTCGGCGACGACGGCAAATTCGTCCCCGGAACGCCGCCGGTCGGCGATGTGGCGTTGGCCGGCCTGTTCGTGTGGAAGGCGAACGATGTGGTGGTCGAAGGATTGCGCAACAGCGGCCATCTGCTGCACCTGGAAAAGATGCTGCACAGTTATCCGCATTGCTGGCGCCACAAGACACCGATCATTTTCCGCTCGACGCCGCAGTGGTTCATCGGCATGGACAACAGAGACAGAGGACAGAACAATTCCCTGGAACAGCTGGTGCAGGAGAAGCGCGAGCATGGTGGGGCGCGAGCGCAGCCCGATGAGTCGAGTCTGCGCGACCTTGCCAACAAGGCGGTCGAGGCAACCGAGTTCTTCCCGGCATGGGGCCGCGCCCGCTTGGAGGCGATGATCAAGAGCCGCCCCGACTGGTGCGTGTCGCGGCAGCGCAACTGGGGCGTGCCGATGCCGTTCTTCGTGCACAAGGAGACCATGCAGCTGCATCCACGCACATCGGAGTTGCTGGAACTCGTGGCGCAGCGGGTCGAGCGCGAAGGCATTGAAGCCTGGTTCAGCCTGAATTCTGTGGACCTGCTGGGCGAAGAGGCTGCACATTATCGCAAGCTCAGCGATACCCTCGACGTGTGGTTCGATTCCGGCGTGACCCATGCCGCCGTGCTGGCAAAGCGCTCCGAGCTGCGCTTCCCCGCCGACCTGTACCTGGAAGGCTCCGACCAGCATCGCGGCTGGTTCCAGTCCTCGCTGCTGACTTCGTGCGCGATGCATGGCCGCGCGCCTTACGATGCATTGCTTACCCACGGCTTCGTAGTCGACGGCGGCGGGCACAAGATGTCGAAGTCCCGGGGCAATGTGATCGCACCGCAGAAAGTGATCGGCACGCTGGGCGCGGACATTTTGCGCTTGTGGGTGGCGTCCACCGACTATTCCGCTGAGTTGACGATTTCCGACGAGATCCTCAAGCGCGTGGTGGAAAGCTACCGGCGCATCCGCAATACCCTGCGCTTCCTGCTGGCGAATATTGCCGATTTCGATCCGCAGCGGCATGCGATTCCGGTGCATGAATGGCTGGAGATCGATCGCTATGCGCTGGTGTTGACAAAACAATTGCAGGACGAGATTTGTGCAGACTATGCATGCTACGAATTTCATCTGGTGGTGCAAAAGCTGCAGGGGTTCTGTTCCGAGGAGTTGGGCGGCTTCTATCTCGACATCCTGAAGGATCGCCTGTACACCGCGGGCGAGAATTCGTTTGCGCGACGTTCCGCGCAGAATGCGCTGCATGAGGTCGTGCATAGCCTGGTCTGTCTGATATCGCCGGTCCTCAGCTTCACGGCAGAAGAAGTCTGGTCCACGCACACGGGGGAAAATGCGGGCAGCATTTTCGAACAGCAGTGGCATCCCCTGCCCCAAAGCGGCACGGATGGAAAATTCGAGGATGACTGGTGGCAGGTGCGCAATATCCGCGAGGTCGTCAACAAGCAGATCGAGGAAAAGCGCGCACTGGGCGTGCTGGGCTCGTCATTGCAGGCGGAACTGGACATCCACGCCGCGGGTGACGCCTACCAGGCGCTCGAGCGACTGGGCGACGACCTGAAATTCGTGTTCATCACGTCGCGTGCCACCCTGCATCAAGGCAGCGGCGACAATCTGGAAGTCAGCGTCAGTCCCAGTCCCCACACCAAGTGCGACCGTTGCTGGCACTACCGCGCGGATGTCGGTGCCGATATGCAGCATCCGACATTGTGCGCGCGCTGTGTTGCCAATCTGTTCGGCGATGGCGAGGCACGGAAATATGCCTGAGGTAAGGGGAAGAACCCTTTCCCCCTCCCATTCACGGGAGCGGGGCTAGGGAAGAGGGATGAACAGCGTGGACGCCCCCCCCTCCCCCACCCCCGCAAGGGGGAGCAAGGAGTTATTGCGCTGGTTGGCCCTGGCCGCCATCGTCATCGTGCTCGACCAGTGGAGCAAGCTCGCGATCAGCAGTCATTTCGTGTTCGGCGAAGGCCTGGCCGTCACCAGTTTTTTCAACCTGGTGCTGGCGCACAACATGGGCGCATCATTCAGCATGCTCAATGATGCCGGCGGCTGGCAACGCTGGCTGTTCTCCGCGGTGGCCATCGTCGCCTCGGTCTGGATAATATTCCTGCTGCGCAAACATGCACGGCAGAATCTTTTCAGTTTTTCATTGTCATTCATATTGGGCGGGGCGCTGGGCAACCTGATCGACCGTGTCCGCTTCGGCTATGTGGTGGATTTCCTCGATTTCCACTGGAACGAACATCACTTTGCGGCATTCAATCTTGCCGATTCGGCCATCACCTGTGGCGCAGTACTGCTAATATTGGAAGGGCTGATGAACAAGGCGGAGAAGAACGGATGAATATATTGCTGGCCAACCCCAGGGGCTTTTGCGCCGGTGTGGATCGCGCAATCGAAATCGTCGAGCGCGCGCTGGCGCTGCACGGCGCGCCGATCTATGTGCGCCACGAGGTGGTCCACAACAAGTTCGTGGTGGACGACCTGAAGGCGAAAGGTGCGATCTTTATCGAGGATCTCGGCGATGTTCCGTTCGGCAGCATCCTGATCTTCAGCGCGCATGGCGTGCCGAAGTCGATCAGGCATGAAGCCGAAGCGCGCGGGTTTACCGTGTTCGACGCAACCTGCCCGCTGGTGACCAAGGTGCATGTCGAAGTCACGCGCATGCGCGACCAAGGCAAGGAAATCATCATGATCGGCCATGCCGGGCACCCCGAAGTGGAAGGCACCATGGGACAGAGCAATGGCGGCATGTATCTGGTCGAATCGCCGGATGACGTGCGGCATCTGCAGGTAAGGGACGAGAACAATCTCGCATTTGTCACCCAGACCACGTTGTCCGTTGACGATGCCAGCACCATCATCGAAGCACTGCGGGCGCGATTCCCCGCCATCGTCGGCCCCCGGAAAGACGATATCTGCTATGCCACGCAGAACCGCCAGGATGCGGTGAAGCTTATGGCGCAGCAATGCGACCTGGTTATCGTGGTCGGCTCGCCCAACAGTTCCAATTCCAACCGCCTGCGCGAAGTGGCTCGCAACATGAACGTGCAAGCCTACCTGGTCGACAATGCCGACGAACTGCAGGCCGAATGGCTGCAAGGCAAGAAACAGGTCGGCATCACCGCCGGTGCTTCCGCACCGGAAGTGCTGGTGCAGAACGTGATCGAGCGCCTCAGGCAAATGGGCAATGCCACCGTGATGGAATTGCAGGGCGCAAACGAGAACGTGATCTTCCCGCTGCCGAAGGCGCTCAATCCCGCCGCAACCTGACAAGGAACGCGTTTGCTTCTCCAGATTCGATTTGGATACCGCTAGCGTTTTTGGAGTGCGCAGGCTCGTCTGCGCGGTGCAGAATGCAGCGCCGAGTCGCTGCATTCCATCCATCACCCGCTCCGGCGATTCCGGATTCGACACGCAAACGATGAAAGCTCTCGATCGGCAACAAGGACATGGACTCTGACTTCCTGATCATCGGCGCAGGAGTCGTCGGGCTATCCAGTGCTCAAGCGCTGCTGGCGCGCGGCGCATCGGTGACCGTCGTCGATCGCGGCAAATGCGGCAGTGAATCGTCGTGGGCCGGCGGCGGCATCCTGTCGCCACTGTGCCCGTGGGATTATCCCGATGAAGTGACCCGCCTGACCCGCCTTGGCGCCGCCATGTTTCCGGCATGGTCCCAATCGTTGTACGAGGCCACCGGCATCGATCCCGAATATGAAGCCAATGGCATGCTGGTACTGCCCCCATTCGACATGGCGTCTGCCTCCCGCTGGTGCGACTCGCATCAGACCAGGATGGAAATCCTGCCTGCCGTACACGCGCCCGGAAGCGCGAAAGGCGCAATAAAGGGCAAAGCGCTGTTTCTGCCGGACGTGGCGCAGGTACGCAATCCGAGATTGATGCGCGCGCTGCGCAAACAGGTGGAAATGCTGGGAGGCCGCATCATTGAAAACTGTGAAGTGCACGGGATCGAGACCGATGCAGCGCAGGTGCGCAGCCTGGACACCCGCAATGGCAGGATGAAAGCCGGCTGCTATATCGTCGCGTCCGGCGCATGGAGCAGGCAACTGCTGGGACGGCATGCGATGCGGCTCGACATCAAGCCGATGCGCGGGCAGATTCTGTTGTTCCGATTCCCCGCCCCGCCCCTGCCCCACATCGTATTGCAAGGCGACCTGTACCTGATCCCGCGCCGCGACGGTCATCTGCTGGTCGGCAGCACGCTGGAAGACGCGGGTTTCGACAAGAGCACCACCGGCGAGGCATACACCAGTTTGCACCAGCGCGCGGAGATACTGCTGCCTCAGTTGAGCAATATGCCGGTGGTGAAGCACTGGGCCGGCTTGCGCCCCGCTTCTCCGAACAACATCCCGGCTATCGGTCGACACCCCGCGCTGCATAACCTGTATCTGAACAGCGGGCATTTTCGCTATGGCGTCACGATGGCCCCGCCCAGCGCACAGCTTCTGCTGAATGAAATCACGGGTGCCGCGCAACCGTTCGATGTCGCGCCTTACCAGTCATGGTGGAGCGCGGCTTGATTGCCCCAATGCGGCCCAGCGTTTATAATCGCCGCCGGTTTTGCCGCTTTAGCTCAGTTGGTAGAGCAACGCACTCGTAACGCGTAGGTCGCCAGTTCGATTCCGGCAAGCGGCACCACTTTACTGTACAACCCCATCTAATGCCGTACACAAAATCCGCTAAACTCCTTGCAGATAGCGGGTTTTTTGTTTATTGCCGTGTTAACGCGTCTATTGAAATTGAACCGGGGGGTTTTTGCATGTTAAAAACTTCCAATCGATTGTTCGGGAGCAAGCACGCCAGCAGGCACAAAAAAACCGGCTAGGCCGGCTTGGGGTACGTAGGTAAACGATGTTGCCTAATGCAGCTTGATCGTTTCGTGTATACCGCCTGCATCGCGCCCAACGGCTTCCACCGGAATGCGCTTTATATGCTCTATCCACTCCTCATCGCTCAACATACCGCACATATAAAATGCGTTACAAAGTCCAGTCGCTGTGCCACGGCCATGCGGCGTGTCCACGTCCGTAAGTGAATCTTCGATCACTTCGAGCGCCATGCGTTTATTAAAGAATTCCATTCTGCCCCCGCAATTCATCCACCCAAAATCTGACAGGATGCACACCTCAATGTAAGCTATTCAGCGGTTCTTGCTGAACGCAAACTCGGTATAAGCCAAAGAAATATATCTGTCGTCTAAACTGTGGCGTTTCTAATTCTTAATCGACCATCCAAACTGTCACCTCAGCGAAAACCATCCAAGCAACCGCTGCAGTTATAAGCAGTAAACTCACGATTTCCAGGGTCGTGTATGCCTGTTTTACCCGATCTTCATGTTCGCCAGTGAAGATAGTATTGGTCTCCATGGTGAAACTCCATTTAGTTCAGTCGAAAAAAGCGTACATCACTTGTCCGTGCTTTGGAATTGGACGAAGGTACAAGCGGCAGGCTATATTGCGGCGAGTGGAGAGGGACTGCTTTGTGGCGGTAAATATTTATGACGAGGGCAGGAACGTGCCAGGAGACGAAGTTCAACCTGCGCAGAACGATGTCTCTATATCGGCGCACGTGGACGGTCTACATCCAGGCACGGCGGAAAGTCTGTCGAGATTCTTTACATCCTAATCGTTGCTGTCCGGGCAATTATGGAGACTAGCGTTGAATTCAACTGATTAGCTTATAGGCATGACAATTGCTTTTATCAATTTGCTTCCTGCTTGAACGCAAGCAGTTGGCAAGAATAATCACGCCGTGTGATCAAGATGGAGGCCAATATGCGTACTCTTTACAGTTTTGCAATGCTTCTCTTAACTGCCGTACCAGCTTTTGCTTTTGAAGATACTTTTAATTTGCCGGAGCCCAGCGTTATTGGTCTGATCGGCATTGGTGCTCTCGCTTTCCTGCTAGGTCGTCGCGGCAAGAAGTGACGGCAACCTCATAATTACTCAGGGGACTTCTATGCGCACGCTGATTAGTATTTCAATATTATTATTGGATGCCACTCCGGTTTTTGCTGACACTTTTCCAAGAGATTTACCGGAACCCAGCGTTATTGGTCTGATCGGCATTGGTGCTCTCGCTTTCCTGCTAGGCCGTCGCGGCAAGAAGTAGCACACCTACTCCCGGGGCCGGAATCGATCCGGTTATGTATTGCTTCTTGCAGGCAGCGTCCAAACGTCGCCCTTTTGGATTATTGTGTTTGCCTTAGGTGCCACTCCCATCCAACGGCTGGGTTACGCCAAGCCTTTTCTTTCCTGAATGATTCCGCATGGCTACTCTTCTGGATGCAGATGCAATGAGTGGAATGAAGCGGCTTATCGCGGCCTCTTCCATTGCCACTACCCTGCTCTTGTTTGCCTTTAGCGGGTACGCGATTGCAAAGCCGAATGACTACTCCAAGTCTGTAAATCTTGCCGTCAACCGCTGGTTAGCGGTTCAAAAACCGTCCGGATTGATGCCCTATGGCTTCGACTTCCTGGAGGATGAGGAGTCCGAGCCGAAATCCATGTCGGCGCCAAATCTTGCTCGGCAAGCGTCAACGGCAGCTGTGCTAGCCGACTATTACGCGCTGACAAAGGATCAGCGTACTCGTCCCGCGATTCAGCGGTTTTTATGGGCATTCGGGCGTTATTCGCTACCAATCGGTAAAAGCCGGATACAAACGTTTATCGAAAAGAGCCGTCTGCTGTCCATGCCGTTTGGGAGATACAAGATAGCGGCCGCGCTGAAGCGGTTCGGCCTTCTTTATGAAACAACGGGACCTGGAAAAGTCTTGTCGCCGAGTGCTGATTACAGCAAGGCTTATACCGGGGCTGTCGCCCTAGCACTGCTGACGGAACTGCGTTATTCCCAGACCAGTGGGGACTCCAGCTTCGCCGATCTGCGCAATTCCTGGTTGGAGGGACTCATTGGATTGAGGATTCCTGGGGACGGCTTCCGGGTATTGCCGACTTCCATTGATGCGACCCCCTATTTTGATGGTCAAGCCTGGCTGGCTTTGGCGCACTACTATCGTGTATTTCCGCAGGATCATCGCGTGAGCGAATTCCTGACCGATGTTGACGATGCGCTTATAAGAAAATATGGCGGTGAATTCAAGATCGACTCCTTCCACTGGAGCACCATGGCGGCGGCGGCGCGATACGCTGATACGAAAGACAAGAAGTTTCTTGATTTCATTAAGAGGCAGACGGGGGCCTTCCTCGATCGTAACAAAGGCCATGTTGATAGCGACAACAACTGTGCTTCAGTTGAAGGGGTCGTCGATGCCTTGGGTGCGCTGCTCAGTGCAAAGGAAGGGGATAGCGAATTGGCGGGGCGGGCAAAGGAATGGGTCACTACAGAAATGCGAAAAGCGGAGCAACTTCAGATTCAACCTGGACAAAAGGAAATAGTGTTCTCTAATGCACGGATAATCGCTCCTCGCATGCAAGAGTTTTATGGCAGCTTCCGAAGTGGGATCTATGCAGCCAACACTCAGGTAGATTTCACTGCTCACTGCGTATCCGCAATGGTGAAACTAACAAGGAATGGCGGGGAAACTTCTGGAAATTGAAGCATTCAGAGTACGTTTTAAGGTCTAGCCGAGGTCTGCTTCCAGGCCGAATGCCCAACACGGAGTTTATGGGGGAGGATCACTTTGGACAATCCTTCCCCTGATTGAGTCTGCTCTGACCGAGCGGTATGTGTCGTTAGTTGCACTACATCAGGATCTGCTTTCGGGTAGGCTGTTTCAATTGTTTAAGCACCGCTATTAGCCAAAGCCTGACGATCTAAATTTTTCCGCAAAGCGGATATTTACCATTAAGCTATGCTACTTATAACCACTAATGGGTTGCAGTGCTGAATGGATGACGATAAATAAAGGAGGGATCAGAAAATGCCGAGATTCTTGATTGAAGCCCCACACGAGGAAGAAATCGTGGCGTGCTCACGTGCCGTTAAAGTCTTCCTCGAAAGCGGTTCCCATTTCCTCACGAATGCAGACTGGGGATGCAAGGACGGGGACCACAAGGCATGGATCATTGCGGAAGTAGACAGCAAGGAACAGGCTCGGGCTATATTGCCTCCTATGTACCGAACACGAGCCAAGATAGTGCAACTCAATAAATTCACTCTAAAGGAAATCGACGAACTTCTTCGCTATCATCAAAGTTAAGTCGAATGGTTTTCCCACAGCAGTCGGTGTGTGATGTGATGTAAGCAATTCCTGCGGACATCTCATGGAAGCCAGGCCATTGCTACTTACAAGAGCTTGAGTGCCCTATCAGGAAAGGCGGCAGTGTGTTACGAATCTAGAGCAACCCCGCTTTGAAGGCAGTACGATTCTCTTCTGAAATTAGATTGTGGAGCATGTTCCATTTTGTAGACTGAACCCGATATGAGAGCGGGAAACTCTTCTTGTACGGACGTATTTCGGGAAACGTCAACCCGAAAATATTCATGTGCGTACATTCGCGTTGCCGGTGGCAAGATTTATAGCCGCAATCCGAATTTGGGCGCATAAGTGGAAGCATATTTAAAATACGAATTGTTCAGATCAAGCACTGGCGCCCATCAGCTTGACCAGTGTGAATGAGGCAACTCCCTGGCAGCCTGAATCCAGGGGTATCTTTCCCCGGACTACGGGCACCGCCCGCGCCTTGCAGGCGGTCTGTTTCGCCTAAGACCCGATTCTGCAGCAACGCTGGCACCGTTCCGGTTGGCCATGCATCACCTCGGCTGGCGGATTCAGGCCTAGTGCCGGAACCAGAGGAAATATGCGACCGCAGCTGCCACCAGGTTGAATATCAGTACCATCTCCAGCATCCAGAGTATCGTTCTGAACCAGCTGGATTTCTTGCTGCTGATTTTGGGCGCAACCTCCTGCGGGTTCGCGACCGCTTTTCCTTCAACCATTTCTTTCCCCATTGTAGCTGTCATGATTTCACCCTCCTTCAATTCCTGGCCGAAAAATGTTCCACTCCGAAACGTCCCATCCATCGTCTGAACGCGCCTCAATCATTATCCGGTGCAATCCCTTGGGAACAATCCGGGTCAACATGCCGATCGACCTGTGCGCGCGATGCAGGTCCCATCCCCACGCTTTCCTTATGCACATTATAACTCCTGTCAGCCAGTCCCTTGACGGTCGGCGCCACCGTTGCAGGCGCATGAACAGGGAACCGTTGCACGCCAATCTGGCGGCTGCGCCGCGTTTTTCGCCGGCCTGGAATCTCAACGGGCCGGTACCCGGTATCGGGATGAACACCAGAATCATGCCCAGCCGGGTCGCTCTACTATACCAGTGAAACTTGGTCGCCGACATGGCTGCGCCTCGACTTGATCGGGTTATGGCTGCTTTCGTTTCTTGGCCGCGACGGGTTTGTTGTTGATCATTGCCGGCTGCTGCCATGAAGATGGCAATGACTGCGACTGAATCCTTATCGGCCTTGCATTGCCACCAAATAATTACCCAAACCAGCTATCCAATGCAGCAACTGCCAGTGCTAAATCACTTGGTATTAGCATACTCTTATTTTCTAATATTACAAGGGGCAGTCTTGCGGAAGTTGCGAAAACCAACCGGTTGGCAGCTGCTGGCAGCAGGCTGCGGGGAGTGCAAAATTCTGCATGGCGCACCGATAATCCGGCACCCCGGAGTAGAATGCCGCCCATGTTGCGACTGACCGAAATCAAGCTTCCGCTGAACCATTCCGAAGAAGACCTCAAGATCTCTATCCTCAAGCGTCTGGGCGTTACCGCGGCAGACCTGCTTGGCTTCACCGTCTTCCGCCGCGGCTACGATGCGCGCAGACCCGCGTCCATGGTTTTCATCTACACACTCGACGTCGAAGTCACGAATGAAGGGGCGCTGCTCCGGCGGCTAAAGAATGATCCGCACATCACGACCACGCCCGACACCCGCTACCATTACGTCGCGCGGGCGCCGCAACATCTGAGCGAGCGCCCGGTCGTCATCGGATCCGGGCCGTGCGGCCTCTTCGCCGGCCTGATCCTCGCGCAGATGGGCTTTCGCCCGGTCATCCTGGAGCGCGGCAAAGAAGTGCGCGAGCGCACCAGGGACACCTGGGGACTATGGAGGCAGGGCAAGCTCGACCCCGAATCCAACGTGCAGTTCGGCGAGGGCGGCGCAGGCACGTTCTCTGACGGCAAGCTGCACAGCCAGGTCAAGGACCCGAAACACTACGGACGCAAGGTGCTGACCGAATTCGTCAAGGCCGGCGCGCCGGAAGAAATCCTGTATGTGAGCAAGCCGCACATCGGCACCTTTCGCCTGGTCGGCAT
The DNA here is from genome assembly GCA_963782385.1 of uncultured beta proteobacterium. GTDB lineage: Bacteria > Pseudomonadota > Gammaproteobacteria > Burkholderiales > Gallionellaceae > CAVXFS01. Next base: position 2,090,759 of record CAWAJO010000001.1, on the reverse strand, counting down.
GGTGGAAACCATGCGCCACACGATCGAGGCGCTCGGCGGCGAGTTCCGCTTCCAGAGCCGCGTCGATGATATCGACATCGCGGAAGGACAAGTGAATGGTGTGACGCTGGCGGACGGCGAGCACATCGCAGGCGGCCACGTGGTGCTGGCCGTCGGGCACAGCGCGCGCGACACATTCGAGATGCTGCATCAGCGCGGCGTGTATCTGGAGGCCAAGCCATTCTCGGTCGGCTTGCGCATCGAACATCCGCAATCGCTGATCGATCGCGCGCGCTTCGGCCCCAACGCGGGCAATCCAGTGCTCGGTGCGGCAGACTACAAGTTGGTGCACCATGCCGCCAACGGACGCTCGGTGTACAGCTTCTGCATGTGCCCCGGCGGCACCGTGGTGGCCGCGACTTCCGAGTCCGGGCGTGTCGTGACCAACGGCATGAGCCAGTATTCGCGCAACGAGCGCAATGCCAACAGCGGCCTCGTCGTCGGCATCACGCCTCAGGATTATCCGGGCGAGGTTCTCGCGGGTGTGGAATTCCAGCGCCAGTGGGAAGCGCGCGCATTCGAACTTGGCGGCGGAAATTATTACGCACCCGTGCAGCGCGTTGCCGATTTCCTCGCCGGCCGGCCGTCGACGGAACTCGGTGCAGTCATCCCTTCCTACACTCCGGGTGTAGCGCCGACCGACCTGTCCAGCGCCCTGCCCGATTACGCCGTCGCCGCGATCCGTGAAGCGCTGCCGGCGTTCGACAGGCAGATCAAGGGCTTTGCGATGGACGATGCGGTGCTGACTGGCGTCGAAACGCGCACGTCGTCGCCGCTGCGCGTCAGGCGCGGAGAGGATTACCAGAGCATCAACACCAGGGGACTGTATCCGGCGGGCGAAGGCGCGGGCTATGCGGGAGGTATTCTGTCGGCGGCAATTGACGGAATCGAAGTCGCGGAAGCGGTCGCGCTCGACATCGTGCGCAGCTAATGCAGCAGGCCTTGCGCAACCATGGCCTTGATCACGATGCCGATATATTCCCTGATGCGACCGGGGATTGAACCGCGCGTCCCGAGTTCGGTAGTGGAAGCCCAGATCAGTTTGTCGCTGGAGGCGTCGTACAGGTTGGTCTCGATCACCGCGAGCTCCTGCTCGGCGACATAGCCCGGCAGGTAAATGGCGGCATAGCCATAGCCGTAATAATCCGGCCAGGTGCCGTAGCGGGCGGGCGGGTAATAGACCATCCCGGGCACATAATTCTGCACGGTCTTCCTGCTTGCCAGCCGGGTGATGAGTACCGTGTCGGCACCCAGTTCAGCCACCTTGTCGGCGATGGCCTTGCGGTCCTCCTGCAATTCGTCGGACAGCACGGTATGGCTTGCGATGGCTTCCACCCCATGGGCCCTGAGCCGGCTGGCAAATTCATCCTCGAACAGGCGCCTGTTCAGTGCCGACTTCGCTACGCCTATCACCATTATCCTGGCCGGATGCGACTGGTATGCAGGGTCCATCCAGGTCGCGCTGGGACGGGTCACGGTTGAGCAAGAAGCCAGGAACAGGGTGGCGAGCAAAACCAGGCCCGGAGGGTTGCTCAGCATCCGTAACATGTTCTGTCCCTCCCGCCATTCGGGGCGCAGCTGCCACAGCCATGGCCATCAATTCGAACATCGCTTGAATTTAGACACCGCATCACGGGCCCGAAGGTTCCCGGCTAGTGGCGCGCTTCGGAGGCGGGCAGCACGATGGCCTCCACGAACAGCAACTCCGCATCAATCCTGTCGAACTCGTAGCGCTGGTTGCAGAATTCGCAGAATACTTCAATGCTGTCGCGCTCTGCCAGAATGCTGTGGACCTCGTCCTGCCCCAGCATCTTCAGCATCGAGGCCACACTTTCGCGCGAACAATTGCAGTGGAAAGTCACCGGCTGAGCTTCGAACAGGCGCAAGTCTTCTTCGTGGTACAAGCGATGAATCACTTCCTGCGCGGGCAGCCCGAGCAATTCCTCCCGTTTCAGCGTGCCCGCCAATTGCGTCGCCCGCTGCCAGGCGTCCGCATCGGATTCCTGTTGTTCCGGCAGCTTCTGCAGCAGCATCCCGGCCGCGCACTGTCCGTCCGCAGCCAGCCATATGCGGGTGTCCAGCTGCTCCGAGCGGCGCATGTAATTCTGCAATATCTCCGCCACGCTTCCGCCTTCCAGTTCGACAATGCCCTGATAGCTCTGTTTGTCTTCCTTTGGGTCAAGCGTGATGACGAATTGGCCGTTGCCCACCAGTTCCGCCAGGCTGCCCTGCCCCAGTTCGCCCGACCATTTTGCCGTGGCGCGCAATTGCAGCGCACCGGAGCACTCCACCACAACCAGCTTAAGCGTGCCGCTGCCCTGTATCTGCAGCACCAGCGCACCTTGCAGCTTGAGCGTGGCGGCCAGCAGCACCGCCGCCGCCGCCAGTTCGCCGAGCAGGCTGCAGATCGCCGGCGGATAGTCATGCCGATCCAGGATGGACTGCCACGATTCGTCCAGATGCACCAGCTCTCCGCGGATCGGCTCATGCTCGAACAGGAAACGTTGCAACGTATCAGGAATGATGTTCATGTCGTGGGATGTCGGTTCTCGGCATTTTGAACCAAGATTATGACCATGTGCTTGCTGGAGTCAATCTGAAAGGCCCGGATTTGCCACATGGAGCGCGGAGATCAGAGAGAGAACCACCGGATGATGCGGACTTCGCATGTTTCCTGAGCTCGTAATGGGTGATGCATATATTGACGATTGCCGGATGTTGATCCCCTGGGATGTCTGTGTTCTCTGATGAAACTACCCGCCATTCGACCAGGCTGTCAAAAGACGCCAGCCAGGTCGCTGGTTTGTGGCTGGAATTCGATTCAGGATCAATCCCGAAAAACGAACAGCGACGCGCTCAAGGCCACCCCGATCAGGTACAGCAGCCAGGTCTGGTCGATGAAATACGGATACACCATCAGGCCGACACCGATGGCCATCGGCTTCCAGCTTGCCGATTTCTTGCCATAGACGAACGCGGCCAAACCGACCGCACCGAACAGAATCAAGGCAAACAGATTCGAGGCGCTGGGCATTTCCATCAAGCCACCCCCTTCATGCCGTCCGCGTCACGCCGGCGAACACGGTAAAGAAATCGGGAAAGGTCTTCGCCACGCATCCCGGATCGTTGATGCGCACGCCCGTGCCGCAAAATGCGGCGAGCGCGAAGCACATCGCCATGCGGTGGTCGTCGTAGGTGTCGATGCCTGAATCGGCAGCGGGCAGCGGGCAGCCGCCAGGCGGCGGAGTGATGCGGAGATAGTCCGCACCTTCTTCCACAGTTGCGCCAAGCTTGCGCAGTTCGGTCGCCATTGCGGCGATGCGGTCGGTTTCCTTGACGCGCCAGCTGGCGATGTTGCGCAGCGTGGTCGTGCCGTCTGCGTACAGCGCCGTGACGGCGAGCGTCATCGCCGCATCGGGAATCGGGTTGCAATCGAGGTCAATGGCCGCGAGTCTGCCATTGACGGGTGCCCGGGCTTCCATCCAGTTCGGCCCCATTGAAATCCGGGCCCCCATCAATTCCAATGCTTCGGAAAAACGCACATCGCCCTGCACGCTGTCGCGGCCAACGCCTTCCACGCGCACCGGGCCTCCGCCGATCGCGCCCGCCGCCAGGAAATACGAGGCGGAGGAGGCATCGCCTTCCACATATATGGTGCCGGGACTGCGATAGCGATGACCGCCGAATACCACGCATCGTTGCCAGTCCTGTCTTTCGACCGTGACACCAAAGCGCGCCATCATCGCCAGCGTGATCTCGACGTATGGCCTGGAAACCAGCTCGCCCGCAACCTCGACGCTTACCGTTCGTCCCAGCAGCGGCAGCGCCATCAACAATCCGGTGAGGAACTGGCTGGAGACGTCGCCGCGCACCTGCACCATGTCGCCCGCCAGTTCGGCCGGCGCAATCTGCAATGGCGGGAAACCCTCGTTGCCCAGATAGCGAATGTCCGCGCCCAGCTGGCGCAAGGCGTCCACCAGGTCGCCGATTGGACGCTCGTGCATGCGCGCCACCCCTGACAGCTCATAACGGCCGCCGCTCAGAGCCAGCACCGCGGTCAGCGGACGGAACGCGGTGCCGGCGTTGCCGAGAAACAGCTTCGCCTGTTTGTTCGGGAGGTCCCCGCCGCAACCGGTCACACGCCAAGCCTGTCCTGAGCTTTGTCGAAGGGCCTCGTCGCCGAGCGATTCAACCTTGACGCCAAGGGTGCGCAAGGCTTCCAGCATGCGTTCGGTGTCGTCGGAACGCAGCAGGTCGCGCACCTCGGTCGTTCCATCGGCCAGCGCCGCCAGCAACAGTACGCGATTCGAAATGCTCTTCGAACCGGGCAGGCGCAGCGTGCCATACGCGGACTTCAACGGCGGAATATCGAGGAATTCAAGCTGGGTCATGTTGCATTTTCAGGATCAGGTCCTCCCGCGAAACGGGAAAATGGGGCCACAGGCCGAAGTTCGAAGGACGGCCATCCAGTTATTCAAACTATCGCCACGCGGGTCATCTCCGGAAAGCCTATTCAACAAGACCGCTGGATTCCCGCTCTCGCCGCAATGGCGAGTCTACTGCTGCTTCCACTTGTTGCGCAGTTGACTGGACACGCGGAACATCTCCTCCAGACTGGCTGCATCGTTGTCTTCGAGCGCCCGATACAGGACATACAGCTCGTCGGCATATTGCCTCACTTCGCCCAGAAGTGCTTCGCGGTTGGCCATGCAGATGTCGCGCCACATCTCCGGGCTGCTCGCGGCAATGCGCGTGAAGTCGCGAAAACCGCTGGCGGCAAACGACAACAGCAGCTCGCGGTTGTCGCGCTGCGCCAGGTCGTGCACCAGCACGAATGAGAGCAGGTGCGGCAAGTGGCTCACCGCGGCAAACACCTGATCGTGCTGCTGCGGGGTCAATTCGCTGACCACGGCACCGCAGGCTTCCCAGGCGGCGCGCACGCGCGCCACGGCGCGTGATGAATTCTCCGGCAGCGGCGTCAGCACCACTTTCCGGCCCTGGTACAGGTCTTCGACCGCGGCCGCGGGACCGCTCAACTCGGCGCCGGCAATTGGATGGGCAGGGACGAACTGCGCCACTTTTGTCCCCAGATGCGCGCGCGCGTATCCGACAACGTTGCTCTTGGTGCTGCCACCGTCGGTAATCAGCGTGTGTGCGCCGAGGTGCGGCGCGACGCGCGCAAAGATGCCTTCCATCTGCGCCACCGGCGTGGCAAGCAGAATCAGGTCGGCATCACTGGCTTCTCTGGCCACATCATCGCCGATGCGGTCGACAATGCCGAACCGCCTGGCCTGTTCCAGCGTGGCCGCACTGCGCCCGAAACCGACTATTTCAGCGGCCGCGTTGGCCCTGCGTAACGCCAGCGCGAACGAGCCGCCGATCAGGCCAACACCAAAGATGACGACTTTTTTCAAACCGGATCCAGTACTGTGCATATCAGCTTCCCGTCTGTCCTTCCAGTGCGCGCTCGATCCTTCGATCCGGCACGATCCACATCAAGGCTACCAGCACGTACAGGCCGTTGGCCAGCCACGTATTGAAAAATGCCAAAGGAATTGCCGTGATATACATCAATGGCGACACCTTGCCCTTGATATCGCCGCCAACTGCCTTCGCCAGCAAGGATCCCTCTCCCTGAAGGCGGATGATGGCATTCTGCAGTATCCAATAGGCCATCGCCGCCATGAACAGGACCAGTCCATACAGCGCCGTGGGCACTGCGGCGAAGTGATTCTCGCCGGTCCATCCGGTCACAAAAGGGAACAAGGAGAGCCAGAACAGCAGATGCAGATTGGCCCACAGGATCGGGCCAGTCACCCGTTGCACACAGTGCATCATATGATGATGGTTGTTCCAATAGATGCCGAGATAGGCAAAACTCAGCACGTAGCTGAGAAATACCGGTAGCAACGGTGCCAGGGCAGACAGTTCGTCGCCATGCGGCACCTTCATCTCCAGCACCATGATGGTGATGATGATTGCGAAAACCGCGTCACTGAATGCTTCCAGACGTCCCTTGCCCATGGTTTCCTCTGCCAGGAATTTACAGCGTGCGGCCGATCGCCCCGGCGATCGCGCCCAGCGTCCCCATCAGGCTCTTCAATTCATCCGGTGTCAATGCCTGGTCGGCATCGCACCAGGCCTCGCACGGCGTCGGGTGCATCTCGATCAGCAGGCCGTCCGCGCCTGCGGCGATGGCTGCCTGGGACAGCGCGGGCACCATCCACGCCTTGCCGCCCGCGTGCGAGGGATCGACGATGACCGGCAAATGGGTCTCCTTCTTCAGCACCGGTATCGCCGTCACGTCGAGCACGTTGCGATAATAGGTCTCGAAGGTGCGGATGCCGCGCTCGCAGAAAATGATGTTGTGGTTGCCGCCTGCCGCAATGTATTCCGCCGCCATCAGCCATTCCGAAATGGTCGCCGACATGCCGCGCTTCAATATCACCGGATTGCTGGTGCGGCCAACTTCCTTCAGCAGGTCGAAGTTCTGCATGTTGCGCGTGCCGATCTGAATCACGTCCACGTCGTGCTTGATGAAGACGTCGAGCTGGCGCACATCCATCAGCTCGGTGACGATGGGCAGCTTGAATCTGCCCGCCGCCGTGCGAAAAATTTCCAGTCCTTCCACGCCCCTGCCCTGGAACGAGTAGGGGCTGGTGCGCGGCTTGAATGCGCCGCCACGCATCAGGCGGCAACCCGCCTGGTGCACGAATTTCGCCGACAGATCCATTTGTTCCTGCGTCTCCACCGAGCACGGCCCGGCGATGATCTGGATCTGCCTGCCGCCCAGCGGCACGCCGGAAATGTCCACGACCGTGTCTTCCGGGTGCGATTCGCGCGACACGATCTTGTATTGCTTGGCGATATGCATCGCCGATTCCACCCCAGGCAGCGGCGTGAACATTGCCGGCGCAATGTTGCGCTCATCGCCAATCGCGCCGATTACAGTGCGCTCGATGCCGCGCGAAATATTTGCCTGCAAACCCGCTGCTTCCAGTTTCTTGACCACCGCGCCAATTTCGGCGTCGGTGACACTCCTGCCCATCACTATGATCATGTCACTTCCTCTTCCCTCTCCTCGTCCCCTCGCTACGCTCTCCCCTACCGCAAGCGGGAGAGGAAGCGAACGAAGCGCATGCGAGTATTACGTTAATGCCTGCTGCAAGGCAGCGAGAAATTTCTCGTTCTCGCCTTGCGTGCCGATGCTCACCCGCAGGTATTGCGGCATGTCGTAGTTTGCCACCGGCCGCACGATCACGCCGAACTCCAGCAGGCGCCGATACATGGCCAGCCCGTCACCGACCCTGAAACAGACAAAGTTGCCGCAGGACGGGATGTATTTCAGTTGCAGCCGGTCCAGGCCCTGGGTGATTTGCGCCATGCCGCGCCGGTTCGTTTCATATGTGCGCCGCACGAAGTCCTCGTCCTGCAACGCTGCAACTGCCGCGGCCTGCGCCATGCTGTTGACGTTGAATGGCTGGCGCACGCGATTCATCATGTCTATCACCTGCGCATCGGCAAAGGCGTAGCCGACGCGCAGTCCGGCAAGTCCATAGGCCTTGGAGAAAGTGCGCGAGATGATCAGGTTCGGAAACTCCTGCAGCCAGCTTATGCTGTCGTAGCGATTCTCTTGCGGCAGATATTCGTTATACGCCTCATCCAGCACGACCAGGATGTTCGCAGGCAACGCCTGCAGGAACGCGCGCAACGCTTCAGCGAACAGGAAAGTACCGGTCGGATTGTTCGGGTTGGCGATGAACACCAGCCTGGCCTGCCGCTCCACGGCGGCTTTCAGCATCGCGTCCAGGTCATGGCCGTACTCGATCGCGGGCACGCTGATGCCAGTCGCACCGACTGCCTGTGTCGCGAGCGGGTACACCGCGAACGCATGATCCGAATACGCAGCCCGATCTCCCACGGTGAGAAAGGCGCGCGCAGCCAGTTCCAGCAAATCGTTGGAGCCATTGCCCAGCACGATGCGTTCAGGTTCGATTGCGTAGCGTTTGGACAGTGCCTCCTTCAACTCAAAACCGTTGCCATCCGGGTACAGCGCGATGGTCCTGATCGCTTGCTGCATTGCGGCCACTGCCAGCGGGCTGCATCCGAGCGGATTTTCGTTGGAGGCCAGCTTGACAATGCCGCTGATGCCCAGCTCCCGCTCCAGGTCGGCGATCGGCTTGCCGGGCTGGTAGGGCGCGATGGCGCGGATATAGGGTGGGGCCAGATCGCTGTAATTCATGTCTCAATCGAACTTCTAACTCGATGCTGCATATAAAAAAACCATGAGCCGCCCACGGCGGCTCGGCATTTACTCCTTCCCCCTTGCAGGGGAGGAGAGCGGAGCGAGGGGGCAACCGGGCTGGGGGTGGGGAGTCCGGATTTGCAACCGTTCTATCCCTACCCTGACCCGCCCCTGGAGCGTGGTTGTTGCCGCTGTGTCAATTCCGTCCGGCCTTTGGCTGGTAACGGATTGCCTGACTTTGTTATTAGCGGCTGCACAACCGCGGCCTACTCCTTGCGGGTGCAGGAGGGAGGGAACTTGGGTCACGCCGCCGCCGGATACGAACCCAGCACCTTCACGAACGTCGCGACCTGTTTCAGTCCGGCCAATGCGGCGGCAACTTTTTCTTCCTGGCTGTGGCCTTCGATGTCCACGAAGAACACATATTCCCACATGCCCGAACGCGCCGGGCGTGATTCCAGCTTCGTCATCGACACGCCATGTTTGGCCAGCGGCACCAGCAGGTCATGCACCGCACCGGGACGATTCGCGGCGGACATCACCAGCGATGTCTTGTCCTTGCCCGATGGCGCCACTTCCTGCCTGCCAATCACCAGGAAACGCGTGGTATTGCGCGGGTCGTCCTCGATGTTTTCGGCACGCACGGCGACAGCGAAGCGCTCCGCCGCCCGCCTGCCCGCCACCGCCGCGCTGTCCGCACGTTCAGCCGCAAATCGGGCCGCTTCCGCATTGCTCGACACCGCCACGCGCTCGGCGTGCGGCAGGTTTGCATTCAGCCAGTTCTGGCACTGGGCCAGTGACTGCGGGTGCGAATACACGCGCTTGATGCCGCCAAAACCGGACTGCTGCGACAGCAGGCACTGATGCACCGGCAACATCACTTCGCCGCAAACCTTCAGCGGACTTTGCAACAGCAGGTCCAGCGTGCGGCCGATCGCGCCTTCGCTGGAATTTTCCACCGGTACCATGCCGTAACTTGCCTCGCCGCTTTCCACCTCGCGAAATACTTCGTCGATGGACCCGCACGCTATGCCGAGACTGGCGTGGCCGAAGCGCTTGATCATCGCCGCCTCGCTGAATGTTCCCTCCGGACCCAGATAAGCCACGGCAATCGGTGCTTCCAGCGCGCGGCAATGCGACATGATCTCGGTGAACAGCTGCGCCACACTGTGACCGGGCAGCGGTCCGGAATTGGCCGCGGCCATGCGGCGCAATACCTGCGCTTCGCGTTCGGGACGCAATACCTCCGCCTCGCCCTTGAGATGACCGATCTGGCGCGCCAGCGCGGCTCGCTGATTCAGCAGCTTGAGCAAATCGTCGTCCACGCGGTCAATCTGCTCACGATACTGTTTCATCTCGTCAGTCATGTTTCAGGTTTCCAGAGGCAGATCGCGCACCATCAATACGCCGGGAATGGCAGCGATCTGCGCCAGCAATGCGGGAGGCGACGCGCTGTCGGTATCGACCAGCGTATAGGCCACCTCGCCGCGCGACTTGTTCATCATGTTGTGAATGTTGATACCCGCTCCCGCCAGTGTGCTGGAAATCTGGCCCAGCATGTTGGGCACATTGGCGTTGGCGATCCCCAGGCGAAAGGCGGATTCGCGCGGCATGCTGACGTTGGGAAAATTCACCGTATTGACCACATTGCCATGCTCCAGGTAATCGCGCACCTGCTCCACCACCATCACCGCGCAATTGTCTTCCGCTTCCTGCGTGGAGGCGCCCAGGTGCGGCAGCGCAATCACACCGGGATTAGCCTTGGCCTTGTTGGTGGGGAAATCGCACACATAGCATCGCACGTGCTTGCTCGCCAGTCCGGCCAGTATAGCGTCCTCGTCGACGATGGCGTCACGCGAAAAATTCAGCAGCACGCAGCCAGGCTTCATTGCCAGAACGCGCTTTTCGTCTATCAGATTGCGCGTTGCTTCGAGCAGCGGCACGTGCAGCGAGACAAAGTCACTGTGCCTGAGCAGGTCTTCAACGCTGTTCGCCTTCTTCACCTGCGACGGCAAGCTCCATGCCGCATCCACGGTGATCTCCGGGTCAAAACCAATCACGTTCATGCCAAGGCCGATCGCGGCATCCGCCACCAGACGGCCGATCGCGCCAAGGCCGATGATGCCCAGCGTGCGCCCGCGCAGCTCGGTTCCCGCGTAGTTCTTCTTGCCCTCTTCGACCAGCTTGTGCAGCGTCGCGTCGTCGCCGCTCAGACCCGTGGTGAATTGCAGCGCGGGAATGATGTTGCGCGAGGCCAGCAGCATGCCGGTGATGACCAGTTCCTTGACGGCATTGGCATTTGCCCCCGGCGCATTGAACACCGGGACGCCGCGCGCGCTCATCTTTTGCACCGGCACGTTGTTGGTGCCGGCGCCGGCGCGGGCAATGGCCTTCACACTGGCTGGAATGTCCATCTCCAGCATGTTCTGCGAGCGAACCAGAATGGCATCCGGATCGGCGATGTCCGTCGCAATCACGTAGCGCTGCGCCGGAAGACGCTTCAGGCCGACGGTGGCGATCTTGTTCAGTGTCAGTATCTGGAATTTATCAGCCATGGTTCTTGGCAAATTCGTTCATGAAGTTGACCAAAGCCTGTACCCCTTCCAGAGGCATCGCATTGTAGATCGACGCGCGCATGCCCCCGACCGAGCGGTGCCCCTTTAGCTGCAGCAGCCCTGCCGCATCGGCCTGCTTGAGGAAATCGCCGTCGAGGTTGCTGTCCTTCAGCGTGAACGGAACGTTCATGCGCGAGCGGTCGGATGAGGCCGTCGGGCAATGGTAGAAACCGTTGCTGGCGTCTATCGCGTTGTACAGCAACTGCGACTTGGCAATGTTGACCTTTTCCATCGCTGCAATGCCGCCATTCCTCTTCAGCCACTGGAACACCAGTCCGGCGACATAGATGCCGTAAGTAGGGGGCGTGTTGTACATGGAATCGTTGTCGGCGTGGGTCTTGTAGTCGAGCATCGTCGGCGTACCCGGCAGCACTTCGCCGATCAGATCATCGCGCACGATGACGATGGTCAACCCGGCCGGCCCGATGTTCTTCTGCGAGCCGGCGTAGACCAGTCCGAACCTGGATATATCCAGCGGACGCGACAGGATGGTGGACGACATGTCCGCGACCAGCGGCACCGCCCCGCTGTCCGGCACCCAGTTGAACTCGACTCCGCCAATGGTCTCGTTCGGCGTGTAATGCAGATAGGCAGCGCCGGCGTCGCGCTGCCAGGTGTCGAACGCCGGGATATAGGAGAAATTCCTGTCCGCGCCGGTCGCCACCACATTCACCGCGCCGAATTTCTTCGCCTCGTTGATGGCCTTCTTTGACCATTCACCGGTATTGAGGTAATCCGCAGACTTTTTCCCGCGCAGCAGATTCATCGGGACCATGGCAAATTGCTGGCTGGCGCCTCCTTGCAGGAACAGCACCTTGTAATTGGCAGGTATCGCGAGCAACTCGCGAAAATCCGCTTCGGCCTGCGCCTGGATGCCCATGTATTCCTTGCCGCGATGCGACATTTCCATCACCGACATGCCGCTGCCGTGCCACTCCGGCAATTCGGCCTGGGCCTGCAGCAACACTTGTTTTGGCAATACCGCCGGTCCTGCGCTGAAGTTGTAAATCGTCATGCTGCCTTTCCCTTTATAAAAATGTAGGTTGGGTTAGCCCGCCAGGACGTAACCCAACTTTGCCGGTTACGCACCAATTGAGCGTTGGGCTATGCGATAAAGCCGCTCACCCAACCTACGCGGCTACGCCGCTGGTTTTCGCTCCTTCGCCCTTGCAGGGGGAGGGGACGAGATTGCCAATGTTCGATCGGACTCGTGAAATGTCCGCCGCACAAGTCAAACTTTTTGACTCCCCCGTGAGAAGCAGGTTGATGTTGAATGCCGCTAACCCAGCCTGCGCAGCTTCCGGCTATTCTTCTTCCGGCTCGGCAATCCTGCTTAGCCCGGCAAGTTTCTCGCCCTTTTCAACGTTCATCAAAGTGACACCCTGCGTGGTGCGGCCCATCTCGCGGATCTCCTTGACGCGGGTGCGGATCAGCACGCCGCTGGTGCCGATCAGCATGATCTCGTCATCTTCGTTCACCAGCGTCGCGGCCACCACCTTGCCGTTGCGCGCCGACGTCTTGATCGCGATCATGCCCTGGGTACCGCGCCCGTGCCGGGTGTATTCGGTGATCGACGTGCGTTTGCCGTAGCCGTTTTCGGTCGCGGTCAGCACGCTCTGCTGTTCGTTCTCCGCCACCAGCAGCGAGATCACCCTTTGTCCCTTGGCCAACTTCATGCCGCGCACGCCGCGCGACGCACGGCCCATGGCGCGCACGTCGTTTTCGTCGAAACGTACTGCCTTGCCGCCGTTGGAGAACAGCATCACGTCATGCTTGCCGTCGGTCAGTGCCACGCCGATCAGGTAATCGCCCTCGTCCAGGTTGATGGCGATGATGCCGGCCTTGCGCGGATTGGCATAGTCGGACAATGCGGTCTTTTTCACCGTACCTTCGGCGGTGGCGAAGAACACGTACTGGTCGTCGCTGAACTCCTCCACCGGAAGGATGGCGTTGATCTTCTCGCCTTCTTCCAGCGGCAGCAGGTTGACAATGGGTTTGCCGCGCGCAGTGCGCCCACCCTGCGGCACGTCATACACCTTGATCCAGTAGACGCGGCCGCGGCTGGAGAAGCACAGGATGTAGTTGTGCGTGTTGGCGATGAACAGGTTGTCGATGAAATCGTCTTCCTTGGTGCTGGCGGCCTGCTTGCCGCGACCACCACGCTTCTGCGCGCGGTATTCGTCCAGTTTCTGCGCCTTCATGTAGCCGCCGTGCGACAGCGTGACGACCACGTCTTCCGGCGCGATCAAGTCTTCCATGCTCATGTCTTGCGTGTGGGTGATGATCTCGCTGCGACGCTTGTCGCCATACTGCGACTTGATCGCGACCAGCTCATCGCCGATGATCTTCGTGATGCGCACAGGTTTGTCCAGGATGTCGCGCAAGTCGGCGATCCGGTCCATTACTTCCCGATATTCGCTGACAATCTTGTCCTGCTCGAGGCCGGTCAAGCGCTGCAGGCGCAAGTCCAGGATCGCTTGCGCCTGCAGATCGGATAATTTGTACGCGCGTTTCTTGCCCTCGCCCACCAGGCCGAATTCGGGCAGCAGGTTTTCCGGGCGCGAGGCGCCGCTTACGCGGCTCAACATGTCTTCCACCAGCGACGAACGCCACGAGTGAGCCATCAATTCACGCTTCGCATCTGCAGGCGTGGCAGCGGCCTTGATCAGCGCGATGATTTCGTCGACGTTGGACAACGCGACCGCCAGCCCTTCCAGGATATGCCCGCGATCCCTGGCCTTGCGCAGCTCGAACACCGTGCGTCGTGTCACCACTTCGCGGCGATGCCGAAGGAAGGCATCGAGGAACTCTTTCAGGTTGAGCAACCTGGGCTGGCCATCGAGCAGGGCCACCATATTCATCCCGAAGCTGTCCTGCAACTGCGTCTGCTTGAACAACTGGTTGAGGATTACCTCCGCTATCTCGCCGCGCTTAAGTTCGATCACCGCGCGCATGCCGGACTTGTCCGATTCGTCGCGAATTTCGGAAATCCCCTCGATCCTTTTTTCGCGCACCATTTCACCGATCTTCATAAGAAGGTTGGCCTTGTTCACCTGGTAGGGCAGTTCGTCGATGATGATGGCCTGACGCTCACCCTTGCCGAGGTCCTCGAAATGCGTGCGCGCACGCATCACCACCCGGCCGCGCCCGGTGCGGTAGCCTTCCTTGATGCCGGCGGTGCCATAGATATAGCCGGCGGTGGGGAAATCCGGCGCAGGAATAATTTCGATCAACTGCTCGATGTCCATTTCCGGATTCTTCAGCAGGGCCAGACACGCATCCACTACCTCGCTCATGTTGTGTGGCGGGATGTTGGTCGCCATGCCGACCGCGATGCCGGATGAACCATTCACCAGAAGGTTGGGGAAGCGCGCCGGCAACACCAACGGTTCCTGCTCGGAACCGTCGTAGTTGGGGCCAAAATCGACCGTCTCCTTGTCCAGATCGGCAAGCAATTCGTGCGCGATGCGCGCCATGCGAATTTCGGTGTAACGCATCGCCGCCGCGTTGTCGCCGTCCACCGAACCGAAGTTGCCCTGCCCGTCCACCAGCATATAGCGCAACGAAAAATCCTGCGCCATGCGTACGATGGTGTCGTACACCGCGGTATCGCCGTGCGGGTGGTACTTACCGATCACGTCACCGACGATACGCGCCGATTTCTTGTAGGCCCGGTTCCAGTCGTTGGAAAGCTCGTGCATGGCGAACAGCACACGGCGATGTACCGGCTTCAGGCCATCGCGTGCATCGGGCAGTGCCCGGCCGACGATCACGCTCATCGCGTATTCGAGATACGAGTTGCGCATTTCCTGTTCGAGGCTGACCGGCAGGGTTTCTTTTGCGAATTGTTCCATCTAGGCAATGCCTTAATTATTGCGGATAAATCAGCCTGTTATTTTAACACGTCGAACCCGCCCGCGCCAAACCAAAATGCCTCCGAAATGCCAGCCCTGCCGCTCGTCAGCGCGGCTCCCGGTTGACGAACGTTCCTGATTGTCGCCGCACCCGACAGGCTGTCTTGACCGCATTGGTGAGCCAATTATCATGGCGCTGGGCTCGATTTGAGTCACCAGCCTGAAAAGGGCAAACCTATCGAAAGGTAGGGACGCAAAGTCACCGGTCTAAGGGATCCAGCCGAATCCTATGACAGCGGGAATACCAGGTAAGCCTGCACCTCATGGTGCGGGAATTTCTCCTGTCGCATTCCATCCGCACATGACCTTTGCGCCCCTCCTGATCAACCGTGCGGAGGTAACATGCTTGCTCAACCCAAACACAGCGAAATCGCGATCCTTGCGATCGTTTCACTCATGAGTTTTGTGGCGAACCTGCCCAATCACTTGCTTGGATCATTGATAGACAAAAGACTTCTTCTGGTGGCGCTCACGGTATCGGTCCTGATCGCCATGCTAAGACACCTGCGGGCGCTGTTGTCGCTGTCGATCATCATTCTGGCCATCGGCGCAAACCTGCCAGAATCACTGGCTGCCAGTGTTGGCATCAGCCCGACCGTGATGACGATCTCGCTGGCAACAGTCGTCGTGCTCACCCTGCTGAACCATGCATTCAAATTATTGCCCTCCGGAATCGAGAACGATCAGCCGCGGCATGCCGGCAACGATGATCTGCCCGTTACCAAAATTGACACCAGCGAAACGCGGCTGACTGTGCTTGCCGTCATCGGCAAGGGAGATCACCTCATCCTGAATCGGCTGCTCAACATGAATGTGGAAATCAATTTTTCGCTGGACGGCGAAGTGCCGATTCTGCTCGCCGCCGAAAAAGGCTATTCCGATATCATGCAGACCCTGATACAACATGGGGCGGATTTCCGCGTGCGCAACAAGGATGGCAAGTCCCCATTCGAGATCGCGCTGGCAAGGAAGGACAACAGCACCGCCGAGATACTCTACGCCGCAATCAAGAAGGATCTGTCAAGATCCGAGCGCTCGGCCATCGTGGACCAGTTCTTCACTCACCAGAAACACCTCGAGGCGGGTTGAGCCAGCGACCATGGCGCCAGTACCGCTTCGGTTAATGAATGTCGATACCGCCATGGCCGTCGGCCCCCCGTCGTTCCGCCCGCGAAGGAATGGCAAGACGCCCAGTCGTCACGTTCACAATAGTGCCAATGATGGTCGGTCGGGCATTAGGCAGGATCCAGTGCCGCCTGCCAGCATGCGTCCATCCGAGAAATGCAAGCCGCAGCATGCGGACTGTTGTGAAATCGCAGCCGCAGGCGATGCCGGCAGCGCCATCCATGTCTATTCCTCTTCGCCTGGCGCTCCGTCCGGAAACAGCACATCGGTAAATCCGAAATTTGCAAAGTTACGGATGCGCATCGGATACAGGATGCCGTCAAGGTGATCGCACTCATGCTGCACCACGCGCGCATGAAAGCCACTCACCGTGCGGTCTATGAATGCTCCAAATTCATCGTGTCCCTGATAACGGATGGTCTTGAAGCGCGGCACCATACCGCGCATGCCCGGAACGCTCAAACATCCTTCCCAGCCTTCTTCCATGTCGTTTCCCAATAGCGTGATCAGTGGATTGATCAATACCGTATCCGGCACCGGTTCAACATCGGGGTAACGCGCGTTCTGTTTCACGCCGAATATCACCACGCGCACGTTCTCACCGATCTGCGGCGCGGCCAATCCGGCACCTTCCAGCTCCTGCATGGTATCGCGCATGTCGGCAAGCAGGGAATGCAATTCGTGCGTATCAAAATCGAGCAATTCGTCCGCACGTCGCAACAAGCGCGGATCTCCCATTTTCAGCACATCTCTTATCACTTGCGGCCCCGCAGTCGCACAGTCATCGCAATGCAGGCGTGAGCAACTTCCACCGGCGCCACGGCCGGCGAGCGATCCTGAAGTCAGGCCTGCACATCCGCGTTCGCTGCTACAGGTCATCGCATTCCACCAGACATTCAAGCATGTTTCTCACTCTTGCCATGGCCGCTTGCGCCACGACATTGATGCGCTCCATCCTGATGACTTCCGCACTGTCGCCACGCCCCGCAGCGTGGTTTACCACCACTGCAATGGTTGCATAACTCATTCCCAGTTCCCTGGCCAAAGCGGCCTCGGGCATTCCGGTCATGCCCACCATGTCCACACCGTCCCGCTCCAGTCTATTCACTTCCGCTGCCGTTTCCAGTCGCGGTCCTTGCGTGGCGGCATACACCCCTCCGTCCAGGCAGGCTTCGCCGGCCCGCTGGGCCGCCTCAATGAGTTGGCGGCGCAATTTGCGGTCGTAAGGATGGGTGAAATCTATATGCGTCACCGGTCGCTCGCGGCCGTCGAAGTAGGTAAATTCACGGCCATAGGTGTAATCGATGATCTGATCCGGCACCACGATCATTCCTGGCACCAGGTCTGCGCGTATGCCGCCAACGGAAGCGACCGATAGCACCCGTTGCACACCCTGTTCATGCAGCGCCCACAGGTTGGCGCGGTAATTCACCTCATGCGGAGGAATGGTATGGCCATAGCCGTGGCGCGCAAGAAATACCACGTCGTGCTGGTTGATCGTGCCGAAGGTCAGCGCGCCCGACGGTTCACCGTACGGTGTGCGCATCACCTGCCGGTGAGTGATCTGCAGATTGGCCAGTTGTGTCAGCCCCGTCCCGCCGATAATTGCCAACATGAATTACCCCAGAATTCCGTTATCCACCAGCCATCACGGATCCAGCCGCACGCGGCCGTAATCCTGGCGCCAAATCGTATCAATCAAGCGATTCCCTTACCGCATAGATCGCGGGCAAATTGCGCCATGCGCCATGCACATCCATGCCGAAACCGAATACAAATCGGTCAGGCAACTCGATGCCGACAAAATCGGCGCGCGATGCCTTCGGCCCGGCAATGCGCTTGTCGGCAAACACCGCGCTGTGAAAATAGGCCGCTCCCAGTTCCAGCACACGCTGCCTGATCGCCGCCAGTGTCTCGCCTTCGTCCAGTATGTCATCCACCACCAGCACGACACGGCCAGCAACATTCTCGCGGGGCAATACCTTCCATTGCAACTTGCCTCCCTGCTGCCTGTCGCCGTAGCGCGACACATGAACGTAGTCAAAATCGAGCGGGAAATCCAGCAGCGGCAACAACTGCCCGGTGAATACCACCGCCCCGCCCATCACCGACAGCACCAGCGGATTCTGTTCAGCCAGTCGCGCATTTATTGCCGCCGCCACGCGCTCAACGGCCAACCGCACCTCGGTTGCCGGAACGATCAGTTCGGCCCGTTGCAATATGTCCCGCGCCTGTTGCCGGGACAGCATCAGCGGGCGGTTGCCAGATAGGCGGCAAACTCATCGTGCAGGTCTTCGCGCTGCAAACCGAATGCCACCTGCGCCTGCAGGTAGCCCAGCTTGGAACCGCAATCGTAGCGGATCCCCTCGAAGCGGTACGCCAACAACAATTCTTCCTGCATCAGGGCGGCGATGCCGTCGGTCAACTGGATTTCCCCACCTGCCCCCGCCTGCACCTTGCCCAGATGGTGGAAAATGCGCGGCGTCAGGATATAGCGCCCAACCACGGCCAGATTGGATGGCGCATCTTCCGGCCGGGGTTTCTCGACCATGCCATTCACTTTCTCCACGCCGGGCTCGAGATTGGTGCTGCTGACGATGCCATATGACCCGGTCTGCGCGCGTGGCACTTCCTGCACGCCAAGCACGGAGCATTGATGGCGCTCGAATACCGCAACCATTTGACTGACGACCGGCGGGTCACCATCGATCAGGTCGTCGGCCAGAATCACCGCGAACGGCTCATCCTGCACCACCGGCTGGGCGCACAACACGGCATGCCCCAAGCCCAGCGCTTCCGGCTGGCGGATGTAAATACAGTTGACATGCTTGGGAATGACGCCCTGCACGATGCGCAGCAGCTCGTCCTTGCCGCGCGCGGCCAGCTCCGCTTCCACCTCGTAGGCGGTATCGAAATGGTCCTCGATCGCGCGCTTGTTGCGCCCGGTGATGAACACCATATCGGTGATGCCGGCTGCCACCGCCTCTTCAACCGCATACTGGATCAGCGGCTTGTCCACGATCGGCATCATCTCTTTGGGGCTGGCCTTGGTCGCTGGCAGGAATCGACTGCCCATGCCGGCCACGGGAAAGACGGCCTTGGTAATGCGTTTCATCTTTTGTGCTCCCTATGAATTTTCACAATTACGGACTTCTGTGGCTAAACAAAAGCTGCTGTTGGCGCGGCAAATACCTGCGAAGCATTGGTTGAGCTCGCTGCCATTGGACGTTGGGCCAAAGCCAAACACGGCTCGGGTCATCTTTTCATTGCGTTCTGGTTTCCCCCAATAGCTGAAGAAATTGACGTTCGTCCAGCACAGCCACACCCAACTGTTGTGCCTTGCTAAGCTTGCCGCCGGCTTCGCCTCCCGCCACCACATAGTCGGTCCTCTTCGACACACTGCCGGCCACCGTCGCGCCCAATGCTTCGAGTGCGGCTTTCGCCTCATCGCGGGTCATCCCGAGTGTACCAGTAAGTACAAAAGTCTTGCCAGCCAATGGCAGTTCTTCAGCCGGCTCACCTTCAGTTTCCTTGGGCCTAACGCCGCCCCGCTTCGGATCCAGCAAGTCGTCTATTACATCAAGATTATGTTTCTCAGCAAAGAAGGCAACAATGCTTTGTGCCACCACCGGCCCCACATCCTGGACACTCTGCAACTGCGCCTGATCCGCGTCGATCAGATTTTTCAACCTGCCGAAATGTCGCGCCAGGTCTTTCGCCGTTGCTTCGCCCACATTGCGGATGCCCAGCGCGTAGATAAATCGCGCCAGCGTGGTCTGCCGGCTGCGGTCGATGGCCTGCAGCAGGTTATTGGCTGACTTCTCGCCCATGCGCTGCAGTCCCGCCAATATGTCCAAATTCACTTTGCGTTTGTCATATAGATCGGCGGGCGTGCCCACGATACCACTGTCCACCAACTGATCGACCAGCTTGTCACCCAGCCCCTCGATGTCCATCGCGCGGCGGCTGGCAAAATGCAGCAAGGATTGTTTGCGCTGCGCCGGACAGAACAGACCACCGGTACAGCGCCAGTCGGCCTCTCCCTCCTCGCGCACGATCGCACTGCCGCACACCGGGCATTTTCCGTGGAGCAGGCGGAACAGATCAAATGGCTTGCCCGCATTCGCCGGGCGTTGGTCCAGCATCACCCCGACAATTTCGGGAATCACATCCCCCGCGCGGCGCACGATCACCGTATCGCCGATGCGCACATCCTTGCGCCGCGTCTCGTCCTCATTATGCAGTGTGGCATTGCTGATCGTTGTGCCGCCAACGAACACCGGCTCAAGCTTGGCCACCGGCGTCAGCTTGCCGGTGCGCCCAACCTGGATGTCGATAGCATGCACGACGGTCATCTGCTCTTCCGCCGGATACTTGTGTGCCACCGCCCAGCGCGGTTCGCGCGTCACAAAACCGAGTTGGTCCTGCAACGCCAGGCTGTTGACCTTGTACACCACGCCGTCGATATCAAACGGCAGGCTGTCGCGCATGGCCGCGATAACGCGGTGGAATTCAACCAGCCCTTGCGCGCCGTATACGATCGCGCGCTCGGCACACACCGGCATCCCCATCCGGTCCAGCGCATCCAGCACGGCGCTGTGTGTCTCGGGCAATTTCCAGCCGCGCACCTCCCCAAGTCCATATGAGAAGAATGACAGCGGACGACGCGCGGCGAGCGCCGGATCGAGCTGGCGGATGGTGCCGGCCGCGCCGTTGCGTGGATTGACCAGCGTGGGCAATCCTTGCGCGCGCTGTTTTTCATTGTAGTGCTCGAAATCCTTGCGGCTCATATAGACCTCGCCGCGCACTTCAAGCACCTCGGCATCGCAACCGCGAACATGAAGCGGGACGCAATGGATGGTGCGGATGTTCTGTGTCACGTCCTCTCCGGTCTCGCCATCGCCGCGCGTCGCCGCCTGCATCAGCACGCCGCGCTCGTAGCGCAGATTGATGGCGAGGCCATCGAATTTCAGTTCGCAGGCATACTCCACCACGGCATCGGGTTGGCCCAGTTCGCGCCGCACCCGCGCATCGAAGGCAATCGCCCCATTGTCGCTTATGTCGGTCTCGGTGCGGATCGACAGCATCGGCACCGCGTGGCGCACCGGCGCAAACACATCAAGCACCTTGCCGCCGACGCGCTGCGTCGGGGAGTCTGCGGATTGAAGCTCGGGATGCTGCGCTTCCAGTTCCTCCAGCTCGCGGAACAGACGGTCGTATTCCGCATCGGGGATGAGCGGCGCATCCAGCACATAGTACTGGTAGTTATGCTTTTCGATCTCTGCACGCAAGGCTGCGATGCGTTGCACCACTGAAGTAGTCATCTTGAGATAACCGACTTGCCACCAAGCGCACGAAGATCACACAGAAAAAAATCGGACATCCCGAGACCACTGACCACAGGGTGGACATGATCCGGATAATTCTGAATCGACGTCCTTTCTGTGTCCTCGGTCCTCTCTGTGGCTGGAATTTCGATTTTCCGGCTCATCGATAAACCTAGGAAAATAGCCTGCGCGCCTGCACGCTGCCCGGCACGACCTTGTTGCCGAGCATGCGGCTTTCTATCGCACCCACCAGTTCGCGGATCTGCGCAATACCGGGTTCGCCCAACGCGACCCGATGGTCATCCATCACGGCGGCGCGCAAGTCCATGGCAATATCGCGCGCCAGTACTGCCATCTCGTCAAACTTTTGTGCAGGTCTCTCCACACGCGGCACATCCAGCAGCAGGGTCAAACCGCTGACAGGCAACTTGTCCAGCGTATGGGACTGAAACGGGGTGCCCTCAAAATGGCTCAGGCTGAACACGCTATTCCCTTGCTCATCCTGCAAGTGAAACGAACCATCCGCCTGCAGGCTCATGCCATACCGCTCTGCCACCTGCTCCACCTCGCTGCCGCTAAACTCACGGTCTCCGCCCGGCAGGATATTGAGTCCTATCATCTGGTCGACTTCGGCACAAAAGCTGTCCAGCTGCATGGCACGCGCGACGGTTGCCGTCACATTGGGGAATTCCGCCTTGATGTCCAGCTGCAGCGCGATATCACTGACCAGATCCCGAAATTCGCTCAGGTGCACCTCGCTGACCGGACCTGAGCGGTCAGCCAATTGCAGTCCCACCCTGAATGCGGCGCAAGCTGCATGGCTTTCAGGGGATAACTTCTCCCATGTTCGGCTCACCGATTTCAATCCACAAGCGCTCACCAACTTGCCGAAATCGAAACGCCGCTGCCACAACGGCTGCAACGCATCGGCATCCGCCGGCGCGCTCAATTCCAGCACGGAAATAAAATTCACCGTTTCGTCCAGCTCACACGGCTCCTCCGCCTCCGCGGCAAACGAATCAGCGCCGGATAGCGAAGATTCAGACAAATCCATTCCGGCCGCCTCGTCCACCGACTCGACTGCGGCTTTAGCGGCAGGACTGTACAAGGCATCCTTGCGATCCGGATTGAATGTCGCGCCAAATCTGCGTCGATACTGCCGCTGCTGCCACCAGCCATAGCCATACATCACCAGCACCACCAGGACGCCGATAAGCAGCAGGCTGATTTGCAAATCACTCATTTTCATGCACCGGGAAAATCAACGATGGGATTATCTCAAGCAGTCAGTCAAATGGCAAAAGCCCGCACTAATTCGGCTATGCCAGCGGCAGTTCACCCGTCTGCGCCCCGATGGAAGCCACGTCATGCATGGCCTTTACGAATTCGGGCTGTTCATGCAATTGCACCAGGGTATGCGGATGCACATGACCGCGCATCTGCGCCAGGCGCGCCCGACTGGCCGCCGGCATTTCCCAATGCAGGCCGGCCAGCAGTTCATCCGCAAGGTCAGGCCGGTTGCATAGCAGCACCATGTCGCAGCCGGCATTCAGCGCGGCCTCCGCGCGCTGCACGATGCCGCCGGCAACGGTTGCCGCTTCCATGCTCAGATCATCGCTGAAGATGCAGCCCTCGAAGCCCAGTTCCCCGCGCAATATTCTTTTCAGCCACACCTCGGAAAATCCCGCCGGATATTTGTCCACCTTCGGGTAAATCACGTGCGCGGGCATCACTGCGGTCAGGCCATAATTCACCAGGCGGCGAAACGGGATCAGGTCGCACAACTCAATGTCGGTATAGTTGCGCTCATCAACCGGAATCTCCAGATGCGAATCGGCGCCAACAAATCCATGGCCGGGAAAATGCTTGCCCACCGTGTGCATGCCGCCTTGCCTCAATCCCTGCAGCAGGCCGTGCGCCAGTTCGGTGATCACCTCGGGGTCGGAATGGAAGGCACGATCACCGATCACCGAGCTCGTACCGTAGTCCACGTCGAGCACCGGCGTAAAACTGAAATCCACGCCGCATGCGCGCAATTCGGCAGCCAGCACATATCCCGCCTGCTGTGCCAGATGCCTGGCGCGCCTGGGGTGCTCATCCCATATCCTGCCCAGCTCCCGCATTGCCGGAATGCGCGTGAAGCCGTCGCGAAATCGCTGCACCCTGCCGCCTTCGTGATCCACCGCGACCAGCAACGGCGGAGGGCGCAGCTCATGGATGCTGGCAGTCAGCTCGGTTAACTGGCGCGGCGACTCGTAATTCCGCGTGAACAATATCACTCCGCCGACCAATGGATGGCGCAGCCGGACCTCGTCTTCCGGTGTCAACGCGGTTCCCGCGATATCCAGCATGACCGGACCCATGCTCATCAAAGCAGTTCCCTGAAAAGTTCACGAAACTCAAGTGTTGCCATGGCCTGCCAGCAGCGCCTTCATATTCCTGACTGCCTGATCCAATCCGATGAACAAGGCCTCGGCGACGATCGCGTGGCCGATGTTGAGCTCGGCAATGTGTGGGATGGAGATCACCGGCCGCACGTTGTGGTAGTTGAGGCCATGCCCGGCGTTCACCTGCAGGCCGAGCGAGTGACCGTGTTCGACCGCGCGCCGAATGCGCGCCAGCTCATGCTCACATTGCGCGTCGCTGTCGGCGTCGGCATATTTTCCGGTATGGATTTCCACCACCGGCGCGCCCAGTTTCTTCGCCGCATCCAGCTGCTTTTCTTGCGCATCGATGAACAACGACACGCGGACGCCCGCCTCCAGGCAACGGGCGGTTGCTTGTTTCACCGCATCGAAATGGCGCACCACATCCAGCCCGCCTTCCGTGGTCAACTCTTCGCGCCGCTCCGGCACCAGGCAGATGTCGTGCGGCCGGATACGCAGCGCGTTTTCTATCATTTCGTCGGTCACCGCGCATTCCAGGTTCATGCGCGTTTGCAACATGCCGCGCAGGATGTCGACGTCCGCATCCTGGATGTGGCGGCGATCCTCGCGCAGATGCAGCGTGATCGCATCCGCCCCCGCCTCCTCGCAGATCAGGGCGGCGCGAATCAGATTCGGGTAGCGCGCATGGCGCACCTCGCGCAACGTGGCGACATGGTCTATATTCAATCCGAGCTTGATCATGTTCGGAATTCAGGTCCGTTTAAATGAAGCGCAACGTAACAGAGCCGCATGCATGATGCAACCTGCGGAGCCGAAGCGGGTCGCCCTGGCCGGCTGATCAGTTCGATGTGTCGATGGCCAGGTTCTTGTCGCTGACCGGTGACGATGGGAATTGGATTTCAACCTGTTCATGCCTACCTGACTTGCTCTCGATCATATCTTGACAAATTTCAGCACATAGATGAGATTGTCGCCATATTATTCTGTTTTATTAAGAAATTATATCTGACCAATCCAACGAGCATTATCGTGAGCTATGACCGAAAATATCTGCTGTGGGCGCTTTCTTATCTGGTTCTCGGCATGTGCCTTGGCATCTATATGGGCATTTCGCAGGATCATGGCCAGCGGCCGACACACGCCCATATCAATCTCGTCGGGTTCGCCCTTTCGCTTGGCTACGGCATCATCCACAAGCTATGGCTTGGTCAGCCTGCCCCGGGCCTCGCCAGGATTCAGCTGAAAGTGCATCAAGTCGGCGCCCTGATCATGTTTACCGCCCTGTCCCTGCTGTATGGGAACGTCGCTCCTGAAAACCAGGCTGGTCCTGTGCTCGGGATTTCGGCAATCATCGTCCTGGTGGGCGCATTGATGATGTCACACACGGTGTTCAAATCCAGTGCCGTAAAAACCTGATACGGCACTTACCCCGCGCTGACACCGCCATACTCCCGGAAATCATCCGGAAGTTCGTGCCATCGTTGAAGCACGGTTCATGGTCTGATCTTCTGCCATTATTTTCAACGCCTCTGGCGGCATAGCGTTATTGCTGATAGATTGCTGCCCCGTGTATCGTCCGTCCCGTACCAGCCGGTGGGCGGCGGCAAGTTCGGGCATTTACTAAACAGGTCGGAGCACTTGAACTTCAATGGAACAGGTCATTCCAAATGATAACGAGGATGCACTGAAGAAAGCACGATACGACACCAAGGTTTATCTACTGGTGCACCCGTTCAGCTACCGCTATGTGAAGAATACTGCCGATTATATTTATGAAAAACTTCGGGAGTTCACTCCTGGTACGGTTGAACGCATATTTTGCGCGGATGTAGCGCAGGCAGAAGTGACTTCTGGGTCGATTGTTTTCGTAATCGGTGACCCATTCAACATATTTACACCACGCAACGACTGCTTCTATGTGTTCATGAATTTTTCATTGCTGTATATCTTGGGCAATCCGCAACACTACAATTCGCCCGGCTACAAGTGGGTGGAGGAAAAAAAGAAGAAATTTGACCGAAAGTTGCCGTGCTACAACTATATTCTGGACTATTACGCAAGCCAGACTGCTGTAATGCGGGAAGATATCGGCACACCGGTATCGACTTTCCCCATTTATGTCGCAAAACCAGTCGCGGGCAGAATCAGAAATCCACACCATCCCGACAAGATATATGACGTATGCGTTGTCGGTACGCCCTCTCCCCGGCGAACCAGGTTATTCGAAAAACTGCGCAAGAGGGGACTCAGCCTGTCGCCGATGGTAGGTGTAATTCTTGAGGATGTCATCGGCGAATCAAGAATCGTCTTGAATATGCATGCGCATGAATCCAACCACCTTGAACTTCCCAGGATTGTAGGCGCGCTGGCACAAGGTGCAACCCTCGTTACTGAGCCATGCTGGGGAATGGATGAGTATTTCCCGCGGGATATCTACGTGGAGGCAACTGAGCCAGCTTTGCCGGATATTATCGAGCAATTGCTCGCTAATCCGGCAAGGCTGGCCGAAATTGGCGCCAAAGCCCAGCGATACTTGAACTCGGAATATTATCAACGATGCGAACTTCAATGGAAGAAAATACTATCGGATATCTACGCAATGAACGGCCGCAGGAAGGCATAGCGTACGAATTGTGCAACCGGGTGCAGTTCCTTCATCACTCGCCCGCTCCTTCACCGGAAATCCGGAACACAGACGAGAAACCGGTCTCCTCAGGCAATGCCATGATGCCCCAGGACAACCGTGGTTTATAATTTCCTCGCCGGTCATGCGTGCGTCGTAGTTGCGGCGGGACGTATTGGATAGAGCAACTAAGAAAGCGCAAGATTTGGCTCATTACGCCACCGCCGCCATGCGCAATTGTGCCAGAGCATCTACACATCAATGATTGTACCGTCTGCCATGCCAGCCCTAACTCCCATCTACATCATGCATCATATTCCCAAGACAGGGGGAATCAGCATCAGGAACTGGCTGGCAAAACACCTGGGCATGCATCGAGGCCTGGTTCATTATGGGGTGACCGGGGAATTGCTCTGTATGCAGCATAAATTGCCGTTTCTGGAGCAAATGACACCCGCGCAATTGCACAACGTCCAGGTTGTCATGGGCCATTACGTAACCGAGGCCACCGCCGACTTGTTTCCCGACAGAGAAATACGCCGGATAATTGTACTCAGGGAGCCGGTCAGAAGACTTGTTTCACAATACAATCACGCCATGAATTTATGGTGCAACAAGATGGGCCGACCACAGATTGACTTCCTTGAATGGTACGAAACACATGCGATCGAACAATACGATTACAAGAACGCCCTGCGCAACCAGGGACTGACGCCCGAGATCGCTTTCCAGTCGCAGGCCTCCCTTGGACCTGATTATATGGGGCGGTTTATCTCGCAGAATTTCGGAATGCGCGATTGGCCTTCGCTGGAGAGCCACGAGTTTGCCGCAAAGGTCAATGGACTTCTCGAGTCATTCTGGATGGTTGGATTGACGGAAAGGCTTGCTGCTGTTGCGGCCGCCCTGGGTCACCAACTGGGCATCCCGGCGGACATCGCGCATTTTAATCGCGGCATGGAACGGCAAGTCTACCTGGAGCCGAGCGAAGACCTGATCGGCTTCATCCGCAAAGACAACCAGGCTGACTGCCTGATTTACGATTACTGGAAATCCAGGATCGAGTCGGCCGGTTGACCAACTCCACGATGCGGTTGTGCATACGCTCTTTCCAAGGCTTCGCCCGCACTCAAAGAGGCTTGTCTACCCATGAAGGTTGATTTCATCATCTGCGGTACCCAGAAAGGCGGCACGACAGCGCTGGATTTCTATCTGAGGAAGCATCCCGAGATATGCATGGCGAATAGAAAGGAAGTGCATTTTTTTGATATCGAGGAGAATTTCCAGAGTGGCCCCGTTGACTATTCGCGTTATCACGCTTTCTTCGACCCAAAGCCCTCACATAAACTGGTTGGGGAGACGACACCAATCTATATGTATTGGCATGATGCACCTAGACGCATCTGGCAATACAATCCAGGCATCAAGTTGATTGCCATATTAAGAAACCCTGTTGAGCGGGCTTATTCCCATTGGAACATGCAACGAACCAGAAACAAGGATTCATTATCGTTTTGGGAGGCCATACAAAACGAATCCCTGAGATGCCGCGAGGCGCTACCCTATCAGCATAGGGTATTTTCCTATGTCGATAGAGGATTTTATACAGAACAGTTGCGCAGACTGTGGGCGTATTTCACAAAACAGCAAGTCCTGATCTTGAGAAACGAGAACTTGCAAGTCAAACCGCTTGAAACACTTCAGGAAGTATGCGATTTTCTTGGCATAGGCCGACTCCATGAAATCGATGCCAGGCAAGTGCATTCTCGGCCGTATTTATTCTCGATTTCCGACAGGGAAAAGGATTATCTGCGCTTCATGTTTGAGTATGAAATACGTGGCATTGAGCGGCTGCTGGGATGGGATTGCAGTAACTGGTTGCTGGATTGAACTGATGTGCCTGTGGGACAACTTGAAATCAGGATTGGATTAATATAGACTGCGTCGCGCCCGGAAGGCAGAAAGCTGGCTGCACTTATAGCAAGCGCGAGGAACGGGCGTGAAAACTTCGTGTTTGATCCAGACCGGTTCCTACAGATATCAGAGTTTTTTCAATTCGGCAATTCAGGAATCGCACCATCCCAATGATAGTCAGCCACAAGCACAAACTGGTCATGCTGTTGCCATGGAAAACAGCCAGCCAGACTCTCCGCGTGCGTTTGCAGCATATCGACCAGTCACCTTATTCCAAGTTCTTCGATTTCAATCCATATCTCAACCGCGTCGTGAACCAGCACATGACGCTTTCCGACTTCCTGGCGCTGCCTGAAAGCCGCCAGAATTATCGGCTTGCCGTCTTCATCCGCAACCCCTATGACCGGGTGTATTCCGGGTTCAAGCAGGTATTCAAGGACTTGAACAATCATCCGCTGCGCGAGTTTCCGGAGCCCTGGATCGGGGATCTGGTCACCCGGCAACTGGGAGACAATGTTGCGATGCTGTGCAAGGCAAAGTTCAATGTCAACCTGTGGTTCACGCAACTGCCGGCATATCACCTGCTTGAGTCGGGCCGGGATTCCAGTTTGCAACTTCATCCATCCCACTACTGGACCCATTGGAATGGCAGCCAGATTGCCAATTTCGTCGGACGGGTGGAGCATTTCGAGGAAGACTTTGACAGGTTGTGCCAGGAATTTGGCATCGAGTCCGAAACCAGGCAGAATTCCAATCATGCAGACGGCAAGGATGTTGTTCCGGATGCACACGGCTATCGGTACGCAAACCGATTGGATCCTCTCACAGTTGCCAGGATCAACGAGTTGTTCAGTGCTGATTTCGAGCTGTTTGGATACCCGAAAATCCCTGCGGCGTAAGCTGTTGTCCTGCCCGCTGCGCCGCACCATGGATGGCTCAGCATAGCAGAATGAACGGGTGCGGCCATCTCCGGGAAGACGGCCCGCAAGCGATCTTATATGGATCGCCGGCCCGCGATAACGGGAATACAAGTCACCAGTTCAGCGATTTCCCGGGTCGCATGCACCTGTTCCAATTCGCGACATGGAAACCGGCTCATTGGAATTCATGGAAATTGCCACTGTCCAATGGTGAAATCATGAGGATTCTAGAATGTCACCGCGTCCCCCTGAACGCGGCAATTGCACTCACTTTCCGCCGGGCAGGCCGCTACACCCGGTCGGGCATCGTTCGGTAATCGTCGAAGACGTCTGGCATACTGCAGGAATGTCTGGTTATGATTGGGCATGCCCAACGACTTATCGGAAGGCGCATGAAAACGACCGTCATCTTCACCGACCTGGATGGGACCCTGCTGGATGCGGCGACCTATTCCCATGCGGCTGCGCTGCCCGCACTGAACCTGATCGCCGCAGGCGGCACGCCGCTGATCCTGTGCTCCAGCAAGACGCGGACGGAGTTGGAGGCGTATCGCAGGCGCCTGAACAACATGCATCCCTTCATTTCCGAAAATGGCGGCGGCATCTTCATCCCGCGAGGTTATTTCGCGGCGCCCATCGAAGCGAAAGAATCCGATGGTTACCAGTTGGTCCAGCTGGGCACACCCTATGCCGAAATCAGGGACCAGTTTGTCCGCCTGCGTGATCAGTTGCACGCAGGCGTGCGCGGCTTTGCGGATATGTCCAGTGCCGAGGTTGCGGCCCTGACCGGCCTTTCCAATGACGAGGCGGCGCGGGCCAAACTGCGTGACTTCGATGAGCCATTCGTGTTCGACGGCGCGGCAGACGCAGCTTTCCTGCATGCGATCGAGGCCGCCGGCCTGCGCTGGACCCAAGGGCGCATATTCCACATCATGGGCAACCACGACAAAGGGCGGGCGGTGAACATGCTGATATCGCTTTACCGGCAGCAATACGGCGCCATTGCCAGCATCGGTCTGGGTGACAGCCTGAACGACCTGCCGATGCTGATTGCCGTGGACAGGCCGGTTCTCGTGCGGCATGCCGACGGCAGTTACGATGGACGCATTGCCATGCCCGATCTTCTGAAGACGCAGCTTCCCGGCCCTGCAGGCTGGAATCAGGCCAT
Source organism: uncultured beta proteobacterium (assembly GCA_963782385.1). Lineage (GTDB taxonomy): Bacteria > Pseudomonadota > Gammaproteobacteria > Burkholderiales > Gallionellaceae > CAVXFS01. The sequence continues at coordinate 2,060,485 of CAWAJO010000001.1, read as the reverse complement.
GCTGCATTTGCTGATGCAGACGCCTGGCGAGAACGTCCAGAGCCTGAGGGATCGGCAGCACCTGCGGGCAATCTTCAACGCGGCGCTGGCGGCAGTCGACCCCTACAACGCAGTGCTGCGAGCCGTCAGCATCGAGCATCAGCTGTGGCGCGTTGCCGGTGTAGCCTACAACCTGGCTGAGTTCGACCGCATCATTGTGGTCGGAGCGGGCAAGGCGACGGCACGCATGGCCCTGGCAATCGAATCGCTGTTCGACGGAAAGATCGCCGCCGGCCTGATCGTGGTCAAGGATGGCCACACCGCGCCGCTGTCCATCATCGAGCAAGTGGAAGCTTCCCACCCGGTGCCGAACGAGTCCGGAATAGCGGGCGCACAGCGCGTTTTGCGCATGGTGCGCGCCGCCGATGACAGGACGCTGGTTATCTGCCTGCTTTCCGGTGGCGCCTCGGCGCTGCTGGTCGCGCCAGTCGAAGGCATTACGCTGCAGGACAAGCAGGAAACCACCCGTCTACTGCTGAATGCGGGTGCATCCATCACCGAACTGAATGCCGTGCGCAAGCATCTTTCCTCGGTGAAAGGCGGCAGGCTGGCGCAGGCAACCTGGCCGGCGCGGCTGGTGACGCTGATACTCTCCGATGTCATCGGCGACCCGCTCGACGTGATCGCTTCCGGGCCGACTGCGCGAGACAACTCGACCTATGCCGAGGCATGGGCCGTGACTGCGAAATACGGCTTGCGGGAAATGCTTCCAGCGCGCGTCGTGGACTACCTGCAACGCGGCAATGTCGGACAGGTACCGGAAACCGTGAAGGCGGATGACCCCTGCCTGAAGTCAACGCACAACGTGATCATCGCAGGCCTTCATCAGGCTCTGGCCGCAGCGACAGAGCAAGCCGGGCAACTCGGGTATGCCACGAAGATAATTTCCGATACACTTCAAGGCGAAGCGCGCGCTGCGGCCCATTTTCTGGCGCAAGCCGCGCGCAACGAGCTGGCCGCGATGCAGCCGGGCGAGCGGCGTTGCCTGCTCTGCGGCGGCGAAACCACGGTCACGGTGCGCGGCAACGGCAAGGGTGGCCGCAATCAGGAGTTCGCCCTGGCCTTTATGCTGGACATCGAGGAGTTGAGGGGCGTGTCGCTGCTATCCGCGGGCACCGACGGCAGCGACGGCCCCACCGACGCTGCAGGCGCAATGGTTGATGGCAATATGGCAGCGCTGGCGCGAAGCCTGGGCGTAGACCCGCTGCGCCACCTTGACAATAACGACTCATACGCATTCTTTCAGCGGTTCGATTCGGCGTCGGGCACACACAGCCATTTCAAAACGGGACCGACCGGTACCAACGTGATGGATATCCAGATTGTGCTGTTAAGCAACGAGGAACCTCCGTTCAAGCAAGCTGCTGAATCTTCCAGGAGGGCACGCAGCGATGATTAGCGCCACCTTCGAAGCGGATATACGGGAGCAGCTCGAAACGATCGGGCAAGCCGACATCATCGTGGGCATTCCCAGTTTCAATAACGCTCGCACCATCGGCCACGTGGTACGCGCAATTCAAGCGGGCCTGGCCAAGTATTTCCCCGGCAACAAGGCGGTGATCGTAAATTCCGACGGCGGTTCCAGCGACGGGACGATGGACGTGGTAAAGAACACCTCAATCGATGATTACAACGCGATACTGCTGCATCACCGCGTAGAACCGACGTCCAAGATTGTATTTCCCTATTCGGGCATTCCCGGCAAAGGCAGCGCCTTCCGCACCATCTTTCAGATTGCCGGGAATCTGGGGGCAAAAGCGTGCGCCGTCGTAGACTCAGATCTGCGGAGCATCACCCCGGAATGGATCGAATTGCTGATCAAACCGGTGCTGGCGGGAGGCTACGATTACGTGTCGCCGCTCTACCACCGACACAAATTCGACGGCACCATCACCAACAGCATCGTCTATCCCCTCACCCGGGCGCTCTATGGCAAGCGCGTGCGCCAGCCGATCGGCGGCGATTTCGGTTTCTCCGGCAGGCTGGCGCAGTTCTATCTGACCAAGGATGTGTGGGAATCCGATGTTGCGCGCTTCGGCATAGACATCTGGATGACCACGACGGCGATCGCGAACGACTTCAAGGTCACCCAGTCGTTTCTGGGCGCCAAGATTCACGACGCCAAGGATCCCGGCACCGACCTTAGCAACATGCTGTATCAGGTGGTCAGCGCAACCTTCGATCTGATGGAGAACTATGCCGACGTGTGGATGCCGATACGCGGCTCCGAATCGGTTCCCGCATTTGGTTTCGAATACACCGTGGGACTCGAGCCGGTGAACGTCAACACTTCGAGGATGCTTAACATTTTCCGCGAAGGGCTCAGGAACCTGGGCGAAATCTGGAGCGACATCCTCGGCGCAGGAGATTTCAATGAAGTCGAAAGACTCGGAAGCCAGGCTGACGATGTATTCCATTTCCCTATCGGCTTGTGGACGCAGGTGGTCTATGACTATGCACTCGCCTTCCACAAAAGAAAATTGCCGGTCGAGCACCTGATAAAATCGATGACGCCGCTGTATGTCGGCAAGACCGCGTCGTTCATACTGCATGCAAGAGACATGGGACAACAGGAGGCGGAAGCAGAGATCGAGAGACTCTGCATGGGGTTCGAAAACAGCAAGGACTACCTGGTTACCAACTGGAAATAACCGCAAGGAGGTGTGTTATGGAGGATTTTCTCAACCTGATATTCGACCCGCTGAAGGAATTGTTCCTGAAATTCCAGTTTTTCGTGCCCAACTTCCTGGCCATGCTGGTAATTCTGCTGATCGGGATATTACTGGCTTTCATCATCAAGCGGATTCTCGCGAAGTTCCTGGCAGCCATCAATTTCGACAGCTGGTCCGACCGCATGGGCTTTACCAACCTGATGCGCAAGGGCGACCTGTGGAGCAAGCCTTCGATCGCGCTTGCCGCAATTGTCTTCTGGCTGCTGATCATCGTAACACTGATGAGCGGCTTGAACGCGCTGCAGATTCCGGCGATTGAACATCTGGTGGATCAGTTCTTCGGTTATATCCCGCGCATCCTGTCTGCCGCCACGATTCTGGTCGTCGGCTATCTGTTCTCCGGATTCATCAGCCGTGCCATATTGATCGCCGCGGCAAACAGCGGCTTCCACTATGCCAAGCTGCTCGCCGAAGCGATGCATACCCTGCTGATCGTGCTGATCATGGCCATGGCAATGGAGCAACTGCAGATCGCTCCCGGCATTGTGCTTGCGGCATTTTCCATCATCTTTGGCGGCATCGTGATCGCTCTCGCCATCGCCTTCGGCGTGGGCGGCATAGACACCGCGCGGCGGATAATCGAAAAGGAAACCCCGGCAAAGCGCGAAGAAGAACCGAAGGACGAAATTGAACATATTTAGGGACGGAACTCGTCATGACTGATTTCTACCAGACTGGCATCATCACGACGCTGCACCAGTTGGGCAAACCTTCTCTCGAGCGTCTGGAATCGGAATTGCTTGGCTTCTCGAAAGTCAGGCCGGTCGCCCTGGTGCTGCCCGCGCTCTACTCTGAATTCGAGGGCCCGGCCATGGCCGGCATCATCCAGGAACTGGCCAAGGTCAGGTACCTGAACGAGATCGTGCTGACGCTCGACCGGGCATCGGAAAAAGAACTCCGACATGCGCGCGAAATGATGGCGCCGATACCCACGGAACTCAGTATCATCCACAACAACGGCAAAAGAATTACCGAGGTGTATGAAACGCTGATGCGCAACGGACTGAATGTGGGACAGCCCGGCAAGGGGCGTTCCGCCTGGCTGGCTTACGGCTATGTGCTCGCGCGCTCGCGCTCGGATGTGATTGCGTTGCATGATTGCGACATCATCACCTATAACCGGGAACTGCTGGCCAGACTGTGCTACCCGGTGGCCAACCCGAACCTGGATTACGTATTTTGCAAGGGTTTCTACAGCCGGGTCAGCAACAAGATGAACGGCCGGGTCACGCGGCTGCTGGTTACCCCGCTGGTGCGCTCGATCCAGCAACTGGTCGGGCAGCACGATTTCCTGATGTTTCTCGACAGCTTCCGCTATCCGCTTGCCGGAGAATTCTGCATGACTACCGACCTGGCGCGCGTGAACAGGATACCGTGGGACTGGGGACTGGAAGTCGGATCGCTTGCGGAAGTGCACCGCAATTATTCCCCGCGCCGCGTATGCCAGGTGGACATTGCCGCCACCTATGAGCATAAACACCAGGCGCTTTCCCCGGATGATGCAGGGAAAGGCCTGATGAAGATGGCGGTCGACATAAGCAAATCCATTTTCCGCACGCTCGCATCGGAAGGGATCGTGTTCTCCGATGGTCTGTTCAAATCGCTTCTGGTGTCCTATCTGCGGCAGGCAGAGGATACCCTGATGAAATACGAGGCGGATGCAATGATCAATGGGCTGGATTTCGACCGGCACGAGGAAGCCAAAGCCGTGGAGACCTTTACCCGATCAATCGCCATGGCCACGCAGGCGTTCATGGAAAACCCGATGGGCACCCCGCTCATCCCGAACTGGAATCGGGTAATCGCCGCCATCCCGGACATCTTTGACATGCTTAAGGCAGCCGTGGACGAAGACAGCAAGCATTGAATTTCAACAGCGGGCATTGGTGGCGGCCAGCGGAATGGATTCAAGATTGCTTGCCGTTTGCTGGCGACTCGAACCCGGTTTTGCTATATTCCATCCATGATTACCACGACGACGAATGCTGACCCGGCAGAACTGGAAAAATTCAGCCAACTAGCCCACCGCTGGTGGGATCCAAACAGCGAATTCAAACCGCTGCATGACATCAATCCGCTGCGGCTGGATTACATCAATCGCATGTCGCCGTTATCCGGAAAAGTTGTCCTGGATGTCGGGTGCGGTGGCGGCATCCTGTCTGAAAGCATGGCTGGGCTGGGCGCCGAGGTTACCGGCATAGATCTCGGCGACAAGCCTTTGCAGGTCGCAAAGCTGCATTTGCTGGAAAGCGGCAAACAGGTCAATTACCGCAAGATCGCGGTGGAAAGTCTGGCAGCTGAGGAACCCGGACACTATGACATCGTTACCTGCCTGGAGATGCTTGAGCATGTGCCGGACCCGTCCAGCACGGTGCGGGCCTGCTCGCAGCTGGTGAAGCCGGGCGGGCAGGTGTTCTTCTCTACCCTCAACCGCAATCCAAAATCCTATCTGTTTGCCGTGATCGGTGCGGAATATCTGCTCAATCTGTTGCCGCGCGGCACGCACGACTACGCCAAGTTCATCAAGCCCTCCGAACTGGCGCAATTCTGCCGCAATGCGAACCTGGACATCACCGATATCACCGGCATGACCTATAACCCGATCAGCAAGGCCTACTCGCTGGGCAAGGATACCGACGTCAATTACATCTTCGCCTGCCGTCGTGATTGAAGCCGTTCTGTTCGATCTTGACGGCACCTTTGCCGACACCGCGCCGGATTTGACTGCCGCGCTCAATCATGTCCGTTTGCAGCACCAGCTGCCAGCGCTGCCGCTTGAAATAACGCGGCCGCAAGCCTCGCACGGCTCCGCCGGCTTGCTCAGGGCGGGGTTCGGCATCGGGCCGGAATCACCGCAGTTCAACCAACTGCGCGCCGAATTTCTCGCCTACTATGACGCCCATATCTGCGAACAGACCATATTGTTTCCCGGCATGGCCGAACTGCTTGACGAACTGGAACAACGTGCATTGCCCTGGGGCATCGTCACCAACAAACCCCACCGTTTCACGGTTCCGCTGATGCATGCGCTCGGCTATGCAGAACGTGCCGCCTGTCTGGTCAGCGGCGATACCTGCGCGCTGGCCAAACCCCATCCTCAGCCATTGCTGCACGCGGCACAGTGCATGAACATCGCCCCGCAGTATTGCGTTTATCTGGGAGACGACCTGCGCGACATGCAAGCCGCCGAGGCAGCGGGGATGCACGGTATTATCGCCAATTATGGTTATATTGGCGCGTCCGCGGAGGTTTCCGGATGGCCGGCGCGGAAGAGTATCGATTTCCCGCCACAGTTATTGAAGGTTTTGGACAATCCGGAAACCGATTACCCCTGATGTGATAAATTTACAGGAATTATTGCAGTCCGAGTTGGCGTTGGCCGAGGCCGGCCTGAAATCGTAAGGTGAAAAATGCGTACGCGTAAGTTCTTTCATGGAGTCCAGCCCTATATTACCGCCTTTGCGGTGGTTCTTGTCGTGGCGCTGCTGGTCTTCGCGATCTACTTTACGCAGCTCAGTTTGCAGTGGGTCACTTTCCTGACCGGCGTCCTGATTGCGTCGATACTGGCCATGGCCACCAGGGCATCGCGCACTGAATGGGTTCTGATGCGGCGCACGTCGCAGGTCAAGGCCTTGAAAGACAAACTGGAGCGGGAAAAACATCTTAACAGCCAGACTTCCCAGGAATATCAGCAGGTACTATCACTATTGGAACAAACCGAAAAATCGTTTGGACGACTGATCCCTCATCAGTTGCTCAAACTGCTGGACCGGGACAACATCAACGAAGTCAAACTGGGTGATCAGATTGAGCGCAAATTGACGGTGATGTTTTCGGATATTCGGAACTTCACCACCCTGTCCGAATCCATGACTCCGCAGGAGAACTTCAATTTCCTGAATTCCTACCTGAGCATTATGCAACCGATCATCGGAGCGCATCGCGGCATCATCGACAAATATGTCGGCGATACCATCCTGGCCCTGTTCACGCAGAGTGCTGACGATGCGTTGACTGGAGCGCTTGAAATGCTGGAACGGCTGGACAAATACAACGCCGGCCGCGCCAATGCCGGCTACGCGCCGATTAATATCGGGTTCGGTCTCAATACCGGCTACGTCATGATCGGCACGATTGGCGGCAATGACCGCATGGAAAGCACCGTCATCGGAGACGCTGTCAATTTGACTGCGCGCATCGAACAGGCCACAAAGACCTACCAGTCACCCCTGCTGATCAGCCAGAATACCCTCTATGACCTCGCCAATCCCGCCAGATACGACATCCGTTTTCTCGATCGTATCCGGGTAAAGGGCAAGACTCAGCCACTATCCATATACGAGGTGTTTGACAATGATCCGCTCAAAGTCAGAGATGGCAAACGCGCCACCAAGGCAAAATTTGAGCAAGCCATTGCCTACTACCACTTCAAGGATATCCCGCGTGCGATGGAATTGCTAACCTATTGCATCGAATTGACGCCGCAGGATGTACCCGCCCAGATCTACCTCGAGCGTTGCAGGGAATACCTGAAGTCCGGCCAGCACAGCAGCACCGGCGAATTGAACAACCACATGGAATGGCGTGCCGAGTTTCAGACCGGGATCGAAGTCATAGACCGATCCCACAAGCGCCTGTTTGACCTGGTCAATCTGCTCATTTCGGCAACCACGAGCGGCAACATTGACACGATGCGCGAGATATTTTCCCTGGTTGAAAGCAGCAACAAGGAGAGCCTGAGTTCAGAAACCGAGTTGATGCATCGGAACGACTACCCGTTCCTCGACATCCACATGTACGAGCATGACCGGTTTATTGAAAACCTTGCGGCACTTAAGGAAGAATTACACGAGCAGGCATGCGAATTGCCCTACCTCGCATTTCGCAGCCAGCTCCTGCTATTTGACTGGTTCAGTGGCCACATTGCCAAGTCGGACCGCCACATGGGACGCCATCTGATCAATCACGCCTTGTCGATGACAAGATGACGCGGCCCGATTGCGATTCGACCATCTCATCTTAAAGACAATAATAGAAGCCGCCGATAACCAGCTCCATATTTGCTTTGCCAAGCAGGGTTTTTCAGGTTGATCAAGCTGCGCTGATCATCACCGGGGTGCCTGCGGCAACCAGGTCAAACAATTCCAGCAGATCGGCATTGCGCATGCGCACACAGCCCCGGGAACCAGGCTTGCCCAGTTCGGTTTCTTCCGGTGTTCCATGTATGTAGATATAACGGCGCATCGTGTCGCAAAGCCCCAGCCGGTTATAGCCGACCTCACAACCTGACAGCCAGAGAATTCGCGTCAGTATCCAATCGCGCCCGGGATGCTGCGCACCGAGTTGCGGGGTAAAGATCTCACCGATGGGCCTGCGCCGCTCAAATATCGTGCCGATTGGCTGTCCCTTGCCAATCTTTGCACGAATTATATGGCGGCCACGCGGCGTACAATAGCTGCCGCTCTCCTCGCCCATGCCATTGGCGCCAGTGGAAACCGGATAACGGCGCAACAGGTTCCCGGCGTCATCGAGCAGTTCCAGTTCCTGCCGCGGGATGCGAATATTGATCTTCATGTGTCCGCAGGCAGTTGTGCAAAACGCTGCTCGCTTCTGCGTCGTGCAAAGAAATCGCTCAACATTGCACCGCATTCCTCCACCAGAACGCCGCCCTTCACATCGGCATGGTGGTTCAAGCGTTGGTCCGCGAACAAGTCCAGCACGCTGCCACATGCGCCCGTCTTGGGATCGGGTGTACCATATACCACGCGCGAAATGCGAGCATGGAGCATGGCACCGGCGCACATCGCGCAAGGCTCCAGTGTGACGAACAATTCACAATCCACGAGGCGGTAGTTGCCGAGATGCTGCGCCGCCTCGCGCAGCGCCAACATCTCTGCGTGCGCCGAAGGGTCGTGGCGGGAAATCGGCGCATTGTAGCCGCGTCCGATTATCATGCCATCCCTGACCACAACCGCACCCACCGGCACTTCTCCTGCTGCTTCAGCCTGGCGCGCAAGCTCCAGCGCTGCGCGCATCAGTTCTTCTTCATTCATCGATATATCCCGGGGGGCAGCAGGTTCAGGCACAGAAACAACTGCACCGACAGCGCATCGCGCAAGAAGTCTTTCCGCTCGCCCTCAAGCTTGCAACAATGCAAGAATTTCGCGCAACTCGCGGGCAATGTCGGTTGGGTTGCCTGTCTGCTCGTCCAGCTGCGCAGGAATGTCCAGGCGTGAACGCGGGGAAAGATGGTCCAGTCGGCTGCGTGCACCACTGATGGTGAAACCATCCTCATACAGCAATTTGCGGATACTGCGGATAAGCAAGACTTCATGGTGCTGATAATAGCGCCGATTTCCACGTCGTTTGATCGGCTTGAGCTGAGTAAATTCCTGTTCCCAGTAACGCAGAACGTGCGCTTTCACGCCGCATAGCTCGCTTACTTCACCAATGGTGAAGTAACGTTTTGCCGGAATGGCCGGCAATAAGATATCAGACGTGCGGTTTTCCATGATAGCTCTTTTCTACCATGCTTTTGAGCTTCTGGCTGGGGTGGAAAGTAACCACCCGGCGGGCGGTAATCGGGATTTCTTCGCCAGTCTTCGGGTTCCGGCCCGGTCGTTGCGGTTTGTCCCGCAACTGAAAATTTCCAAACCCGGACAGTTTGACACTCTCCCCGCGTTCAAGCTGGGCGCGTATCTCCTCGAAGAACGCCTCCACCATGTCTTTGGCTTCTCGCTTGTTCAGGCCAACTTTCTCGAACAGCAAATCGGCGAGTTCTGCTTTGGTCAGTGTTGTCATATTATTCACCTTGTTACGCGTAACTGAGCACCTTGAACCTGAAGGATATCGATCAACTGCGCCATGCTTTGGTCAATTTCCGTGTCATTCAAGGTTTTTTGAGTATGTTTCAATAACACGCGGAATGCAAGGCTTTTTTTGCCTTGTTCCACACCCTTGCCGCGATACAGGTCGAACAATGCAAGTTCTGCGACATAGGGAACTGCCGCAGCCTGCATGGCATCGAGCATTGATTGCAGCGTGACGCCGTCATCCACAACAACAGCCAAATCCCGGCGTACCGGCGGAAATTTTGAGATCTCGCCGACACTTGGGATGATGGTATTTTCCAGCACAGGCAAATCGATCTCGAACCATACCGGGGCCAGCGGGAAGTCGTATTTCTGCATCCACTGCGGATGCAGTTCGCCGATCCAGCCGATGACCTTATGATCCTGCACGATTTCCGCTGATCGGCCCGGATGCGACGCCGGATGCACTGCTGCCATGAAGCGCAAGGGTGCGGCAGTGATCAGTGCTTCGATGTCCGCTTTCACATCGTAGAAGTCCACATTGCGCGTCGCAACTCCCCATTGTTCCTGCAACGCCGGGCCGTAACACACACCTGCCACGCGGTCATGCTGTATATATTCCTTTTCTGCCGTGCTGAAGCAACCGCCGATTTCGAACAGACGCAAACGCGTTTGTTTGCGTGACAGGTTGGTGCGCAAGGCGCCCAGCAGGCCACCCAGCAGGCTGCTGCGCATCACAGCCATCTGGCTCGCGATTGGATTCTGCAACACGATTGGCGTTGCGTTGCCGCAGAAATCCCGCTCCCAGCCGGCTTCCACGAATGCGTAATTGATGGCTTCCTGGTAGTCGCGCGAGAGCAGCATCCGGCGCAGCACAGTCAGGGAACGTTGTTTCTCGGTCTGGGGCAGCATGGCCATGGTCGCCTGCGGCAGCGCCGGCGGAATGCGTTCGTAGCCGTATACCCGCGCTATTTCCTCTATCAAATCTTCTTCGATGGCGATGTCAAATCGGAAGCTGGGCGGCGTCACACTGAATGTTTCGCCATGCTGTTGAAATGACATGTCCAGACGCGACAGAATTTGCGAGATCTCTTCAGATTTCACGGCCACTCCCAGCACACGCAACACGCGCGGCACGCGCAATTTCACCGGCTTGCGCGCAGGCAGTTCGCCGAGCACTTCCGACACCGCTCCGGCCTCGCCGCCACAGATGTCCAGCAGCAATTGCGTGGCGCGATCCAGCGCAATCCGGGTGGCGGCAAAATCGACGCCACGCTCGAATCGATAGGATGAATCGGAAACAAATCCGAGACGGCGCGATTTGCCGATGATCACGCTGGGCGCAAAGAAAGCGCTTTCGAGAAATACATCGGCGGTCCCATCATCCACTGCACTGGCCGCACCTCCCATTACACCAGCCAATGCAACCGGACCCGTGCCATCGGCGATGACCAGCATGTCTTCCTGCAGGTCCGCATCCTGCGCGTTCAGCAATTTCAGCCTTTCGCCGACACGCGCATAACGTATTTCGATCGCGCCATTCAGTTTGTCAAGGTCAAAGGCATGCAACGGCTGGCCAAGTTCCAGCAGCACGTAATTGGTGATATCGACGATGGCGCTGATACTGCGCAAACCGCTGCGTTCCAGGCGCTGGACCATCCACCGCGGTGTCGTCGCCCGCGCATTCACGCCTTCTATCACACGCCCGGTGTAGCGTGGGCAGGCTGTTGGCTCACTCACCTTGACCGCACAACTGCGTTTAGCGCCGGTCGCAAATGAAATCAACGGCAGTGGTTGCAGGGCAGCGCCGGTCAATGCCGATACTTCGCGCGCGATTCCCCGCACAGACAGGCAGTCGCTGCGATTCGGCGTCAGCTTCAGCGTGAGCAGGTGGTCGTCCAGATCGAAGTGCTCGCGAATGCTCTGTCCGACCAGTGCATCCGCGGACAATTCCAGCAAGCCTGTCCTGAGCTCGGTCGAAGGGCCATCGCTTTCCTCGGCCAGCCCCAGTTCCGTTGCCGAACACATCATGCCGAAGGATGCCACGCCGCGCACCCTGGCCTGCCTGATTTCGATGCCCGGCAGTTTCGCGCCGACCAGGGCACAGGGGGCCTTCATGCCAACCCTGACGTTCTGCGCACCGCATACGATGGTCAGGGCCTCATCCTTCCCCACATCGACCGTCAACACATTCAGCCGGTCGGCATCAGGATGCCGGTCCTTGGTCAACACCTGTGCCACGATGACCAGGTCGAACGGCGGCGCAACCGGGGAGACTTCTTCCACCTCCAGGCCGGCCATGGTCAACAGCTGCGACAACTCCTCGCTGGAAAGCGATGGATTGACGAATGTGCGCAGCCAGGATTCAGAAAATTTCATAATAGTTGATCAGTTAAACTGCTTCAGCATTTGCCGGTCGCTCCAGCTACGGCATAACGCAGCCTTGGCGCGAGCCTCCTCTGAATTGATCTTCGATAACCTGTTCATGATGCAAATTGCTCAAGGAATTGAAGATCATTTTAGTTACGGCATAACGCGGCTTTGCCGCATTGGTCTCCACTGAATTGATCTTCGATAACCTGTTAATGAGGCAAATTGCTCAAGGAATTGAAGATCATTTTAGTTACGTCATAACGCGGCTTTGCCGCATTGGTCTCCACTGAATTGATCTTCGATAACCTGTTCATGAGGCAAATTGCTCAAGGAATTGAAGATCATTTTAGTTACGTCATAACGCGGCTTTGCCGCATTGGTCTCCACTGAATTGATCTTCGATAACCTGTTCATGAGGCAAATTGCTCAAGGAATTGAAGATCATTTTAGTTACGTCATAACGCGGCTTTGCCGCATTAGTCTCCACTGAATTGATCTTCGATAACCTGTTCATGATGCAAATTGCTTAAGGAATTGAAGATCATTTTCAAAGAACAGGCGCAAGTCAGTGACGCCATAGCGTAACATGGCCAGGCGCTCGACCCCGAGGCCAAAGGCAAAGCCGCAATATCTTTCCGCGTCGATCCCGACGTGGTTAAGCACATTGGGATGGACCATGCCGCAGCCACCAATCTCCAGCCAGGCGCCTTTCAAGTTCATGTCTATTTCGGCCGAAGGCTCCGTGAAAGGAAAAAACGATGGCCGGAAACGCAGCTGCAGATCGTCTCGCTCGAAGAAGCGCTGAAGAAAATCCTGCACCACCCCTCTCAGGTTGGAAAATGTCACCTGTTCCCCAATCCACAAACCTTCCACCTGATGGAACATGGGCGAATGGGTCGCGTCTGAATCCACCCTATAGACGCGTCCCGGTGCGATGATGCGAATGTCCGGCATCGACCCCCCCAGATGTCCATATATTTCCATATGCTTCTGCATGTAGCGAATCTGAATCGGCGAGGTATGTGTGCGCAGCACATGCTTCTCGTCAACATAGAATGTGTCGTGCATGGCGCGTGCCGGATGGCCCTCCGGAATATTCAGCGCGGTGAAATTGTAATAGTCGCTCTCGATTTCCGGGCCTTGCGCAACCGAGAAACCAATGGAACGGAACAGCGATTCGATGCGTTCCATGGTGCGCGTGATGGGATGCAAGCCACCCACCCCCGCACCGCGTCCCGGCAGCGTCACATCCAGCGCCTCCGATGACAGCTTGGCATTCAGCGCAAGTTGCTGAATCGCTTCGCGCCGTGACTGAAGGGCGGCCTCGATCTGCTGCTTGACCTGATTGATGCGCGCACCGGCTGCCGGACGTTCGGCGGCATCGAGTTTGCCCAACCCCTTCAGAAGGCTGGTCAGGTTGCCTTCCTTGCCAATGTAACGCGCCTTGGCATTTTCCAGTGCCGTGGCATTGTCGATCGCGGCAAAGCTGCGCAGCGCATCATCAAGTATGTGTTGAAGTTCTTCCATGAAAAATAGTCAAACCACTCATTTGCTTTCCCTCTGGCCGGCTTGTTGGCGGGAAGGGAATAGTTATAGTCAGATTGCCCATTAACGCCACAGCTCCTTCCCCCTTGCAGGGGGAAGGAAAATTGCGGCTGACGGCTTTCCTGGTTAAACAAAAAAGGAGGCATGAAGCCTCCTTTTCCGGTGCAGCTGGTTAATTACACCCCGAGGCTGGCCTTGGCTTGGCCGACGATCTGCGCGAACGCAGCCTTGTCGAACACGGCCAGATCAGCCAGCACCTTGCGGTCGATATCGATCGCAGCCTTCTTCAGGCCGTTCATGAACACGCTGTAGCTCAAACCCTGCTCGCGCGCAGCAGCATTGATGCGCGCGATCCACAGGGTACGAAACTGGCGCTTACGCTGGCGGCGGTCGCGATAGGCATACTGCCCCGCCTTCATGACCGCTTCCTTGGCAATGCGATAGACGTTCTTGCGGCGGCCGCGGTATCCCTTGGCCAGGTCCAGAACCTTCTTGTGGCGCGCGCGCGCGGTTACTCCACGTTTTACTCTAGGCATGATCTACTCCTTATGCGTACGGCATCATGGCGCGCACTGACGCCGTGTTGCTTGCGTGAACTTCCGTGGTCCCACGCAATTGGCGCTTGCTCTTGGTGGTCTTCTTGGTCAGGATATGACGCTTGAACGCCTGCGAACGTTTCACGCTGCCGCTGCCGCGCACCTTGAAACGTTTTGCCGCGCCGCTTTTGGTTTTCATCTTGGGCATGACTACTCCTTGTAAATTTGATGACGCCGGGTGTTTCCTGACTGGAACACTTGCAAACCCGGAACCACTTATGGGGACTTCTGTACGACCCTGCATGTCACCATGCACGCATCACGCCGGGAGTCCCTTGACCGGCATGACATCAATTCATTTCTTCTTCAGCTTCGGCGCCAGCACCATCACCATCTGGCGGCCTTCCATCCTGGGAAACTGTTCCACTGCACCATGTTCCTCAAGGTCTGTCCTGACACGTTCCATCAAGCGCTGGCCCAGTTCCTGATGCGCGATTTCGCGTCCCCGGAAGCGCAGGGTGACCTTGGTCTTATCGCCCTCACCCAAAAAGCGGATCAAGTTGCGCAACTTGATGTTGTAATCCCCTTCGTCGGTGCTGGGCCGGAATTTGACTTCCTTGATCTGTATCTGCTTTTGCTTGAGCTTCGCTTCGTGTTGCTTCTTGCTTTCGGCATATTTGAATTTGCCGTAATCCATGATGCGACACACCGGCGGCTCAGCCATCGGCGCAATTTCCACCAAATCCAGTTCAGCTTCATCGGATAGTCGCAATGCTTCTGCAACCGCCACAATACCGATCTGCTCCCCTTCAACCCCAACCAGCCGCACCTTGGGTGCTGTTATCTGCTCGTTAAGGCGTTGTGCTTTTTCTTGTGCTATTGCAAATTCTCCATTCAAAATTAAACCGCGCCATCCATTTGCAGTTCGGATTTCAGTCGCTGTATCAGCGCTTCCATCGACATCTGCCCAAGGTCTTCACCTTTTCGGGATCGCACGGCAACGAGACCTGCAGCCATTTCCTTATCGCCGATGATTAGCTGGTAAGGAAGCTTTTGCAGGCTATGTTCGCGTATTTTATAGGTAATCTTCTCATTACGCAAATCAAGCTGGATACGGAAACCCGCCGCGCGCAAAGCCTGCGCAACTTGGGTGGTGTATTCGTCCTGAGCCTGGGAGATGTTCATCACCGCCACCTGCACCGGGGACAACCATAGCGGGAACGCGCCCGCATGATGTTCGATCAAGATGCCGATGAATCGCTCCATGGAACCGACGATGGCGCGATGCAGCATTACCGGCTCCTTGCGCGTATTGTCAGCATCGACGAATTCAGCTCCCAGGCGACCCGGCATGGAGAAATCCACCTGAATCGTGCCGCACTGCCAGGAACGTCCGATCGCGTCCTTGATATGGAATTCTATCTTCGGTCCGTAGAACGCGCCTTCACCCGGCAATTCTCCCCAAGTCATTCCGGAGGCACGCAATGCCGCACGCAAGGCATCTTCAGACTTGTCCCATATTTCGTCAGAACCGACCCTGCTCTCCGGGCGCAGGGCCAGTTTCACCGCCACGTCGTTGAAGCCGAAATCGCGATATACCTTCAAGACCAGAGAATTGAAAGCCGTCACCTCGCTCTTGATCTGACCTTCGGTGCAAAATATATGACCATCATCCTGCACAAAACCGCGCACCCGCATCAAACCATGAAGGCCGCCCGATGGTTCGTTCCGATGACAGGAACCGAACTCACCATAGCGCAACGGCAGTTCACGATAGGAGCGCAGGCCGGCATTGAATACCTGAATGTGGCCCGGGCAGTTCATCGGCTTGATCGCGTATTCGTGCTTTTCCGACTCGGTGGTGAACATGCCACCCTTGAAGTGTTCCCAGTGCCCGGATTTTTCCCACAGCACCCGGTCAATGATCTGCGGGCAGCGGATCTCCTGATAGCCGTTGTCTCGATACACGCCGCGCATGTACTGCTCGATTTCCTGCCACAGCGTCCAGCCGTGGGGATGCCAGAATACCATGCCCGGCGCTTCATCCTGCATGTGGAACAGATCGAGTTGCCTGCCAAGCTTGCGGTGGTCGCGCTTTTCGGCTTCTTCCAGACGATGCAAGTAGGCATCCAGGTCTTCCTTCTTCGCCCATGCGGTGCCGTAGATGCGCTGCAGCATCTCGTTATTCGAATCGCCCCGCCAGTAGGCCCCGGCCACCTTCATCAGCTTGAATACCTTCAATTTGCCGGTGGACGGCACGTGCGGCCCGCGGCACAAGTCGGTAAATTCGCCCTCGCTGTATAGCGACACTTCCTGGTCGGCCGGGATGGAGGCAATGATCTCCGCCTTGTAGTGTTCGCCGATGCTTCTGAAATAGGCTACCGCATCGTCGCGCGGCAGCACGCGGCGTACCACCGGCAGATCTAGCCTGGCCAGTTCTGCCATGCGCTTTTCGATCGTCGCCAGGTCTTCCAGTGTGAACGGGCGGGCGTAGGAAAAATCATAATAAAAGCCGTCCTCGATCACCGGGCCGATGGTCACCTGCGCCTCGGGAAACAGTTCCTTCACGGCATACGCCAGCAAGTGTGCTGTCGAATGGCGGATCAGTTCCAGGCCCTCATCGCTCTTGTCAGTGATGAGGATCAGTTGCGCATCAGCGGAAATCAGATACGAGGTATCCACCAGCTTGCCGTCAACCTTGCCCGCCAATGCAGCGCGCGCCAGCCCCGCACCGATGCTGGCCGCGATTTCGGCAACGGTGACCGGCTGCGCGAAGCTACGCTGTGAGCCATCTGGCAAGGTAATGACTGGCATATTCTTAAAACGTCTGAAATCCGTTTCTCAAAAAATAAAGTGCGGCAATGCCGCACTGCAAACACTTTCGCTAGCTCCCTGTTAACAGTTCCTGTCACAAAGAAGTTGAGCAAACAGCGGCAAATTGTACCTGATTACCTTCTGCACGGTCAAAGACCATGGCAATTATCCAGCGCAGTCATTGGTCGCAGATTGCTTGGCCATGGAGGATTGCAAATCCATCAGCACCTACTACCAGGCTGGATTGAAATGTTTGGCTTAGCCACCGGAGATAGGCGAGAAGATCGCAATCTCGTCATGTTCGCAGATGGGCTCGGATAACTTGGCCATGTTCTGGTTGATGGCGCAGCGCACGCGCTCCTCGCCCAGTTCATGAGTCCACGGATTACCTCGCGCGCGCAGCCATGCCAGGAGTTCGGCGAGCGTACGGATATGGTCTGGAACATCTGCGGATTCGCCGGCGCTGCGGAGATGCTCGCGGGGACGGCCAAAGTAAAGTAGCGTAATATTCATTATTGATGGATAACGATCGCTTTTCGGCAGGATTGTAGCTCGTGACGCACAGATTCGCCCATTGCAGATCAAGACAACTGCACCAATCAACGTCCCACATTAGGCAAATGATATTGCAGCACATATTCGTGCTAAACAAGGATATGCCGCAAGAAAAGTGCCCGAAATCCAGTTTAATGGATTAATGGCAAATTTTCCATTTCCCCTGAGCGAACCCGTTCATTCTCATGAACGCGACGGTATAATCCGCGGCAACAATCTTACCAATTGCAAGGAAACATCTTGGAACTATCGAAACGCGTACAAGCCATCAAGCCCTCCCCCACGCTTGCCGTAACGGCACGCGCCGCAAAGCTCAAAGCGGAGGGCAGGGATATCATCGGCCTTGGCGCCGGCGAGCCGGATTTCGATACGCCGCAACATATCAAGGATGCCGCGATCGCGGCAATCAACAAGGGATTCACCAAGTATACGGCGGTTGGCGGCACACCGTCACTGAAGCAGGCGATCATTGCCAAGTTCAAGCGGGACAACGGGCTCGACTACACGCCAAAGCAAATCCTGGTTTCCTGTGGCGGAAAGCAGAGTTTCTTCAATCTGGCGCTGGCCATCATCGATCCTGGCGACGAAGTGATCATTACCGCGCCTTACTGGGTTTCCTATCCAGACATCGTGATTATTGCCGAAGGCAAGCCGGTCATCGTGCAGACCGGCATCGAGCAAGGGTTCAAGATGACCCCAGCGCAACTCAAAGCGGCAATCACGCCGAAAACGAGGATGGTGGTGCTCAACAGTCCGAGCAATCCGTCCGGCGCGGTCTATTCCCTCGGCGAATTGAAGGCGCTGGGCGAGGAACTGCGCAAGCACCCCCATATCCTTGTCGCCACCGATGACATGTACGAGCACATTGCCCTTACCGATGCAAAATTCGTCAACATTCTGGATGCGTGTTCCGACCTGCATCCGCGTACCATGGTCCTGAACGGTGTGTCAAAAGCCTACTCCATGACCGGCTGGCGCATCGGCTATGCCGGAGGTCCGGAGCACATCATCACCGCAATGGAAAATGTGCAGTCGCAGAGCACATCCAATCCAACTTCGATTTCACAAGTCGCTGCTGAGGCTGCGTTGAATGGCGACCAGGGTTGCATCGCGCCAATGGTGAAGGCATTCCGCGAACGTCACGATTATTTGCTGGATGCGCTGAACAAGGTGCCCGGACTGAGGTGCCTCGCCAGCCATGGGGCCTTTTATGCTTTCCCCGATGCATCCTCGGCAATTTTCGCATTGCACAAGAGAGGATCGCTCAAGGAAGCAACCGACGTGGCATTTTCGGAATATTTGCTTGGAACTGCCGGGGTGGCCGTGGTGCCCGGATCCGCCTTCGGCAGCGAAGGATATATTCGCCTGTCATTCGCAACTTCCATGGAAAATCTGAAAAATGCGGTCGATCGGATTGCCAGGGCGCTGAGCTGAATCTTCAGCTTAATGCGCCGGTGCCAGCAAGGGCTCCTCAGTAGTACCGGACACCAGCAGCGAGACTCGATCTGGCTTGACTTTCAACTCGACACTCAATTGACCAGAGATGCGTCCGTCCGGGCCGACATTTATTGCACCGCTGCCGTTCATTACTTCTGAGGAAAATTCCAGTTGGCGGATGGACACGCTATTGTTTTGCGCCTGTAATATGCCGCTCACATCATCCAGGTGGGTTCGTCCTCCCGTTACGTGATTGGCATTTGACTGGCGCGCGGCTTCCAGAATATCCAGGCGATTCAATGTGCTCTTTTTGATATGGAAGTTTCCATCCAGACTCACAGCGTGAGCCAATTGCTGCAGAGAGGCACTTGCCATTTTGAATTCGGCGTCACCTTGCATTTCCCCGTCAATACCCAGATCTGGGAAAGCTTCCCCCAAAGCCATCTTGTCGACTGTCGTGTGTCCGAGTACTTGCCACCCGTTTTGCCAATTCACCTTTGCTTTGCCGGAAAATTCCCCGCCATACAATCGGCCGTCCATTTCCGAAAAGATGATTTGGTTGTTGCCAAGATTGCCCTTTAGGTTCAATTCGTCGAACCTGATACCAGGGAATGGCGGCAAGCCGCCGTTCTTGAGATTGAACACGATCTGGTTATTGGCTTCCAGAGGCTGCAGCAAAATGTCAAGATTATTATCTTTACTGCTCAGCATGGCCTTGAGCAAGTTACCTTGCCCGTCAAAACTCGCATTGCCACTCATGGATGGCAAGTTCAAATCGGAATTGCTGAGGTGGGCATTTTGCACCTCGATCCGCTGCACCGGATATTGCCTGTCAGCGCCGATGGCCGCGAGCCAGGGTAAGGTCTCGCCCAAAGAATCGGCCCTGAACTCCAGGTCGTCAATCTCCACGCTCGAAAGCGGCTTTACCTCATTGATCAAGGCGGAAATACTGAAATTCAGAACCACATTGGGAGCTTTCAATTCCTCTGCATTGCCCACGGAAACATTGAGCAGTTTCAGTCTCGGCCACGGTATGAACGCCGCCTTCATATCCGCAATACGCACTGGTTGATGAATTTGCGCGGATAATTTCTTCTCCAGTCGATTGACGTATCCGTGCATCGGCCAAATATAGGGCAATATAAACACCAAGACCAACAAGAACAAGAACAAGGCAGAAGATATTTTTATAAGTGACAGCGGCCTGCGCGGCACTCTGGGCGTATGCATCGCTTTCTCGCGTGTCTCGGCATTCTTGGCCTGCTCTGTCTTGGCAATATTTTGAGCTGCCGCCAGCTCGCGCGCGCGCTGCTCGGCATCCATCCAGGCTTTCGCCTGTTCGTCAGCCATCCTGCGCAAATCTTGTTCCAATTGCGCCTTGTCTTCTGCCGATTCAGTCTCGGTTGTGGGCGGAATTTCTTGTTGCTTTTCCTCTTCAGGCAACTTTGCTTCCGTGGAATCTACTATCGGTGTTTGTTCTACAACTCCGATCTTTGCCACAACGTCATCCGAAAGTTGAACAAAATTCGCGATATCGATATCGGAAACCTGCTCGTCCGGTTCACGGCTCAACGCTTCTTCAAATTGCAGCGGCGTTCCCTGTTCCTGCGCACCGTTGGCACCACTCAAGGTGAATGGCCCCAAATTGATTGCTTCGGAACTCACCGATGGCTGCTTTCCGGAAGGTTTGTCCGCCCCCTTTGTTACCTCATATACTTGATACTGGCGACCATGTTTGTCCTTTTCCGTACCACGATATATCAGCCACTTGACATATTCACCGCTCAAACGCGAGATCACGTCGTAATAGGAGCGTGAAATATATATATGATCCGGCTTGGCAAAACTCATGATGCGTTGCGCATCATTGATTCCATCGCCCAGCATGTTGCTTTGGCCATTCATGTCCATCAACACGTTTACCGGACCAAGATTGATTCCCATCCTGACGTGGAGTTCCGGACATTCCTTTTGCCTGTTTTCAGTCAAGGCTTGTCGAAACTCCAGCGCCACTTCGATGGCTTGCTCAGGGTGCTGAAGGAAGCCTATTGCGGCACCATCGCCTGTATCCAGGATGATGCGGGTGCTTTCTTCGATCTCACTGAGTAGTCCCCAGACCATTGCGTTGAACCACTTCTTGAGTTCAATTTGCTTGGATACGGACCATTTCGTGTAGCCGACAATATCGAGAAACAACACTGTCGCAATCATGCTCCTTGACGATGTGGTATCTGGTTTGATCATGGAGGATCTTGAATATGTATTGTTGGCCTTGCGAGTTTCATCGACCGATTCCGGGCCGGGCAGAGCGCCTTTGTGGCGGATTCGACCCGTATGCTGATCATATAGATTATCCTGAATCTTTTCATTATCAGTTCTTGTCTGTTGTTCCAGCTTGCCTGCCGTTGCTTCGAACTTTGCCCTTGCTTCAGCCGCTTTCTGTTCCGCCTCAAGCAGAATGGCTTCCGCTTCCTTGCGCAATCTGGCCGCTTCCTGTTCTGCTTTGAGCCGGGCTGCTGCCGCTTCCTGATTTACCCGCGCCTCTGCCTTGGCGCGCGCTTTGGCTTCGACTTCCATGCGAGCTTGCGCAGTTTCCAACTGTTTTCTGGCTTCCGCCGTTTCCCGTTCTGCCTTGACCCGGGCTGCTTCTGCCTCCTGACTCGCTCTTGCCTCCACCTCGGCACGCGCCCTGGCTTCACTTTCTATTCGGGCTTGCGCGGCTTCGAGTTGCGCCCTGGCTTCCGCCGCTTCCTGCTCTGCCTTGAGCAATGCGCCTTCCGCTTCCCGCTTCGCTCTGGCTTCCGCCTCGGCACGCGCCCTGGCTTCACTTTCTATTCGGGCTTGCGCGGCTTCGAGTTGCGCCCTGGCTTCCGCCGCTTCCTGCTCTGCCTTGAGCAATGCACCTTCCGCTTCCTGCTTCGCTTTTGATTTTGCCTCGGAACGCGCCTGCGCTTCGACTTCAATTCTGGCTTGCGCGGCTTCGAGTTGTGCCCGGGCTTCCGCTGCGTCCTGCTCTGCCTTGAGCCGGGCCGCCTCCGCTTCCCGCTTCACTCTGGCTTCTGCCCCGGCGCGCGCCGCGGCTTCGCTCTCTATCCGGGCTTGCGCGGCTTCGAGTTGTGCCCTGGCTTCCGCCGCTTCCTGCTCTGCCTTGAGCCGGACTGCCTCCGCTTCCTGCTTCGCTCTTGCTTCCACCTCGGCACGTGCCCTGGCCTCACTTTCTATCCGGGCTTGCGCGGCTTCGAGTTGCGTCCTGGCTTCCGCCGCTTCCTCCTCTGCCTTGAGCCGAACCGCTTCTGCTTCACGCTTCACTCTGGTTTCCGCCTCGGCGCGCGCCCTGGCCTCGCTTTCGATCCGGACTTGCGCGGCCTCGAGTTGCGCCCTGGCTTCCGCCGCTTCCTGCTCTGCCTTGAGCAATGCGCCTTCCGCTTCCTGCTTCGCCCTCGCTTCCACCTCGGAACGCGCCTGCGACTCGACTTCAAATCGGGCTTGCGCGGCTTCGAGTTGCGCCCGGGCTTCCGCTGCGTCCTGCTCTGCCTTGAGCCGGGCCGCCTCCGCTTCACGCTTCACTCTGGCTTCTGCCTCGGCACGCGCCGCGGCTTCACTCTCTATCCGGGCTTGCGCGGCTTCGAGTTGCGCCTTCGCTTCCGCCGCTTCCTGCTCTGCCTTGAGCCGGACAGCTTCTGCTTCCTGCTTCGCTCTTGCTTCCACCTCGGCACGCGCCTTGGCTTCGCTCTCTATCCGGGCTTGCGCCGCTTCGAGTTGCGCCCTGGCTTCCGCCGCTTCCTGCTCTGCCTTGAGCCGGACAGCTTCCGCTTCCTGCTTCACTCGCGCCTCTGCCTCAGCGCGCGCCCGGGCCTCGCTTTCTATCCGGGCTTGCGCAGCTTCGAGCTGCGCCCGGGCTTCTGCTGCTTCCTGCTCTGCCTTGAGCCGGACTGCCTCAGCTTCCTGCTTGGCCCTTGCTTCAACCTCGGAACGCGCCAGCGACTCGACTTCAAATCGGGCTTGCGCGGCTTCGAGTTGCGCCCTGGCTGCCGCCGCTTCCTGCTCTGCCTTGAGCCGGGCTTCCTCAGCTTCCCGCTTCACTCTGGCCTCTGCCTCGGTGCGCGCCCTGGCTTCATTTTCGATCCGGGCTTGCGCGGCTTCGAGTTGTGCTCTGGCCGCCGCTGCTTCCTGCTCTGCCTTGAGCCGGGCTTCCTCAGCTTCCCGCTTCACTCGGGCCTCTGCCTCGGCGCGCGCCCTGGCTTCGCTTTCGATACGGGCTTGCGCGGCTTCGAGTTGCCCCCGAGCCGCCGCCGATTCCTGCTCGGCCTTGAGCCGTGCCGCCTCAGCCTCCCGCTTCGCTCTTGCTTCCACTTCGGCGCGCGCCTTGGCTTCAGCTTCTATCCGGGTTTGCGCCGCTTCGAGTTGCGCCCGCGCTGCCGCCGCTTCCTGCTCTGCCTTGAGTTGAGCGGCTTCTGCTTCCTGTTTTGCTTTTGCTTCTGCCCCGGGGAGAGCCTTGGTTTTGATTGTAGTCTGACCAATCCTCATTCGAACTGTATCAAAACCCTTCTTGACTCGTGTTGCCAGCTTCTCTATTCCCGTTCCAATTCCGGACTGCTGCCCCTTGGAATCGGGCTGCTCGGCAACGTAAGTGAAATCAAGTTCAGCTACGCCTTCCTCTCTTGGAAGGGGTTTGGGCACGGCCATCCTTGGCACTTGGCCCATCTTTGTTCTGTCCTGGATAAACCAGCCATCCGCGAGTTCCTGAAATTTGTCGGCCAGATTGCCGCGCAAACTTGGCGCGGCTCGCTTTGTCAATTCTTCGACTGTGGAAGTATCATCTACCAGCATCAAGGCGCGCTTGAGGTCCTCGGACAAGTGCCGCGTATGATTCCTTAACTCGCCTTCACCCCTAAGAGTCACGACAAATACGGTCTTGTTATCCATGTGCCCTAATCCTGGCGATCCGCTTGGATCGTACCCATCAGTAGAGTAATAAACGGTGTAATCATTCGAGAACTGATTCGAATAGCAAGGTTGCAATCAAGACCACGTATGTTTCCGATATTTTGAATTCACCACGACGCTCGAAATAGTGAAATTGCCCGGCGAGTATTGACCAAAGACCCACGCATCGATAGTATAGCGACCCAATCAATTCCCTGATAGCTCAGTTGGTAGAGCGACGGACTGTTAATCCGCAGGTCCCTGGTTCGAGCCCAGGTCGGGGAGCCAGACAAAACAAAGGCCTTGCAGCATTGCAAGGCTTTTTTTCTTGCACTTTCTCACCTCCTTTTTCGTCCACGTACGCACCTCCTTCTTCATCCACGATTTCCTTGCATCCGCGATAGTATACCCATAGAAACCAGTCCTTAAAGAGATAATTGGAAAATTTTATTCAAGTTGAATTCAGCAGATGGCTAATTTAGTGGATGGCAATTGTCGACATCTTCAATCGAGGAAACCGATTGACCTACAGGACGATGTTCCAGACTACCCTCGGATGGATTGCTATGGGTATCGCGGGATACGCCAGATTTGTTTCATGTGAGGTTGCCAGTTCATGTGAGGTCGGAATGTACGAGGTCCGTACAGGTTCACTTGACTGCAAGGCAAACGGGTTCCATCAGGTCGGGTTCATGGAACCTCCCGTTTCGGTATTGCCTAAGAGACGATCTTTTGGGATAGGGGTTTGGGCGGGTTGATGGGTCAATATGACTTTGCGTTTCGAGGTGACCTATATCCAGAGGCAAGTTTAGTACTCGATACACCATAGAGTGCCAGGTCATTTTTGAGACAGAGTCGGTATTCTTCACCTTCAAGACTATGGTTTGGAGAGCAATCAACAATCCACAATCGTAGTAAATACCCTGCAATAGCCGCCGGAACTTTGACATGTGGCACACAGAATTTCATGCCAAAGTCATGTTCAATAATTTCAGGATGTTCGCGGAATGGATGTGGAATAAGATCAAGCTCCAAAATGCGGTTGCATTGAATATCAGCCGTTGGATGTTCGTGGTTTCCTATAATGGTACGGCAGTACATCCGTCGCCAAGAGGAAGAGGATAAGCGCTTAGAGCAGATAAGCCTATGGCGCTAACCGGCCAGCAACAGGTGGCTCAAAGGGAAGGAGCCGCGTAAGCCACCCCCTTTTAGCCGCTTTGAGCGGCTCACAAATTGAAGCCCCCGGCGATGCCGGGGGATACTTACTAGCGTGGCTAAGTAATCTCTGGGAAATTAGGTTTTCAGGAATTCAGATTTGCGGGTTTTCGCCCCCTGCCCCCCAGGACCGCCACACCGGGCAGTTTCGGGCCCGAGGTGGCGAAGTAAGTTCCAGGCGAAGAGCGAGTTGCCGCGCCGTGTACCCATAGTGGCCCGACTTGGGGCAATCCACGGTGTCGGGGATGCCAACTCCCGTCCGGTGCCCGCCGCGCCCGTCTCTGGCCCACCTCGGGGGTTTTCCCCCACCATGCGATTTCTTCCACCCCGTGCCCCCCGATTCTTCCAGTAGGGTAGTGAACTTCGTTGCCCAACAAAAGGATAACCAGATTAAGGCCGGCATTTATAGATTGCAAAGGTGCGCTTTCCGTAATCTGGCGAAAGACCCTTCACCACCGTATCGCCGCCAGATTCTATAGCGCCATTGCGTGCCAACTGCAATAAATTAGCTTCCACCGCTTCGACACTACGATTGATGAACCCATATTCTGCGAGAACGCTCACACTAATTTCTCCCTTGGACTGACAGTTACTAACCTGACTTGCATCCGCTACCGTCACTTGGTCAGAGCCTTTGTTCACATCGATCATGTTGCTAGCGCAACCTCCTAGCCCCGCAATCAGTAGCATTCTTGCAACAATTGTTAACGATTTTCTAGAATATTGCATTTCAACTTACCGTTTATTAGATCATTTGGTTCGGAAATCGAAGTTTACGCCATATTTATTACAGTTGCTTCTGGATGCTTGCTATATTGCCGTATGATCTTGGCGTGATCTTCGGGGGAAACACGGAAATCTAGCCCACGCGACGCCTTGGCTCACCAGTCTACCCCCAAGTTTTCGGTGACGATCCCTGCAGGTGTTCAGTCTTAGTTCGGCAAAAATCTTTGCAACTCGATGTTTGGTATGGCGTAAGGAAACAGCGCAGAAACTATATGGGGTTTGAGGTTCGGCATCGGTTCGGATTAGGGGCAGTTTACGGCATCGGTTCGCGATGATACGGATAGATTTGACATCAGCTTCAGATATAACCCAGAATAACAGATTCTCCGCAAAACGCTGCAAGCCGCCTTTCTCTGCGCGGTCTTGATTTAATCTATCTATAAAAAGGTCTTAATTTATCTTGTCCATATCCAGAATTCTGATGGTCGGTGCGTTATGCATACTTTCTTTATCCGCCTGTAAACCCACTGAGCATTCAAAACCCCCAGTTTCCCTAAATAAGGGCGTTGCAGCTACTGTGAACGGCACTCCCATTAGTGAAAATCAAGTCAACATTTTGGTGATGGAAAGTGCCAAACAGGGAAAGCCCGATACTCCTGAGTTGCGCAAAGATATTATCGATCAGCTGTCGATGCAATCCCTGGTCTCTCAGGAAGCCGTTAAGAAAGGCCTGGATAAGGTACCTGAAGTACAGGATCAGATTGATATTACCAGGCATTCCATCCTGACCAACGCATTCATTCAGGACTACTTGAAGAACAATCCCATCAGCGATGACACTCTTAAAGCCGAGTACGAAAGGATTAAAGGCCAGATGACTGGTAGCGAATACAAGGCGCGTCATATTCTTGTGGCGAAAGAATCTGAAGCTAAGGACATCATCGCCAAGCTGAGGAAGAATCCCAAGTCCTTTGAATCTTTGGCCAAGGAAAGATCCCTGGACGCCGGCTCCAAAGCAAACGGCGGCGAACTGGGCTGGTTCGATTCGCGTGCGATGGTCCCTGAATTCGCAGAGGCAGTGGCAAAGCTGGGAAAGGGACAATTCTCCGAAGTACCGGTCAAATCACAATTTGGGTACCACGTCGTCCTGCTGGAAGACTCCCGTCCAAAAATGATTCCACCTTTTGATCAAGTCAAATCAGTATTGCAACAGAAAGTTCAGCAGCAGAACTTGAAGAAAGTGCTTGATGACCTGAAGGCGAATGCAAAGATAATTATCACCGAAGCTTCCGCGCCGGCAGTTTCACCTCCTATGGAGAGCAAGGCCGCTGAAAAGAGATAGTCTCTTCACCATCACGCGATTACGACAACAATCTAGATTCTCCATTGTGATTTATTGGTTGCCAAAAACCGGCCGTTCATCACGGGTGAGTTTCGACCAGAAACACTCGCCCTAGTAATATGCCAAGCTTCCCCTGCTAGCCCTGCATACGCTGGACACAACCAGATTTGAATACTGTTTCAGCACCTTTTCCTTGGCATCCACAGGCGACTCGGCAAAGATATCCAGATTGAAATCCACATATTTGCCACCCTCGTAAATGAATCCCCATATAGTAAAAGCAATCATGATACCCAGGCTCAAAATTGTCAGGCTTCGGCTCGCTCGGACTTGAATGGCTTCAGTTCGGCTTGTGATGCGTTAACAGCTTGGTGTCTTGACCGCAACTCTTGCCTCTTTGGGGATTTTAGCGGGGAAGACAACCCGAGAAGCAGCCTTCCGGTTGGGTGTCTTGCACTGACGCCACTAAGCGAATGAATTTTTGAAACTGGCCTGATAAGTGACATGACTACTCCATTCTGCGAGGATCTATAAAGCACCGCTAACCTAACCAGACGAACAACCACTAGAATGATAATTGCAAGTTGCACCTTCCGAAATGGGCTCAACCGAGTCACAGGCAATGACCTGTGGAATTGACGCCGGCGAGAATGACACCATGGTTGCCGTAGCAGCCAATACGAAAAGTTTCTTCATCGCACTCCCCGATCGGGCACAAGAAAAACGTCGCTGGCATGCATAATTGTATATTTCTGCGATGACGCCCATTGTACCAAGATACAAATCTTAAGCCGGAAGTTGCATACTGTTGTCTATCACCAAGGCACCGCTAGTGCTTTCCCGTCTGGGCATATGCCCATATAATCCGAGCGGGTGCGGGATGACATCTCGCCGCTCACCCCAGCGTAGGCCATGCTACTCAATTCGTCCACAACACGAGGTGACGATTTACTTTCAATAACGTTCGGCAAGTTTACAGGTCACCCCAGCAAAGAGTTTTCAAACACAATATGCCAGTAGCGAATCTTCAATATTTCACCGCATTCCTTTGTCAATGAATATCTGATCAATCAGCGCATAGAGCCCCAACGAAATAAGCGCGGTCAACACTATGATCCAGATTAATTTCGCCTTGGTGATATTCCTCGTATAAGTCGTCCCGTCATCTTCAAAATAATGGCTGCCGAGATTGCTGCCTGTATTGGCAAGTGACAACTGCCTTCGGCAGGAATGCAAGTCACTTGCCAACTCATTGGCGTTCAGATATCGGTCTTCCGGTTTTTTGGCAAGACACTTTGCTACAATATGATCGAGTTCTTCTGGAATTTCAGGATTCAATGAACTGGGTTTTTGCGGCTCTTCATTAATGATTTTGTACCATAACGAGTTGACATTTTCGCCGTTAAATGGAAGTTTTCCCGTCAACAATTTATACAGCACGATACCAAATGAGAAAATATCCGAACGCGGGGTGACTGACTGGGACTGAATTTGTTCGGGAGACATATACAGCGGCGACCCCATAACCCTGCCTGACTCCGTGCGCCACAAAGTCGATTCCATTCTCGCAATGCCGAAGTCGGCGATTTTGACGTGCTTTCCTCGTAATACCATTATATTTGAGGGCTTGATATCACGATGCACAACCCCATGCTCATGCGCATAAGCCAAACCCTGCGCCACCTGAAATGCAATATCCAGTTTTTCTCCAATATTCAGTGGTCGTTGTTCTTCAATTATGCTCTGCAGGTCTAGCTTCTCCATCAGTTCCATGGCAATGTAGGCAACGTCGCCTTTCCTGCCCAAGTCGTGGACTGTGATGATATTTGGGTGGTTCAAGCGTCCGGCTGCCTTGGCCTCCAGATAGAACCGCGCTTTGTATTCGTCCTTTTCCTTCTCGTTCAGCTTTTGAAGGTCGATGGTTTTGATTGCGACAAAACGATCAATCAGCGGGTCATACGCCTTGTAGACGACCCCCATTTCGCCCCGCCCCAACTCCTCAAGAATTTCATACCGCCCAAGATGGCTTTCCATATCTTATTCTTCTGCCTTTAACAGGAAATCTTCAACATGATTCGTTTTAGCCTTGCTAAGCATTCCGCGTGTTCTTGTTATTTACTGAATAGCGAATATTATATGTGGCCATTATGACAAGTTATTAATTTTGTTTCTTTGCTTTTCGGCGATCTCATCTCGCATTGGCCATCATGGCGCGAGCCAATGACTCCATCCATCCACAACGCCGTCTGTATCAGCAACCGGCTCAAGCCCCATTTCTTGTTCTTTGAACTTCACCTTTGTGTTACTTTGTGCTATCACAATCTGTGAACTTTGAATAACAATGATAAGTCATCTCGGGCGTTATGAAATATTTCAAGAGGTGGGTCGCGGTGCCATGGGCATTGTCTACAAGGCAAAGGACCCGCTGATTGATCGTTTTGTCGCAATCAAAACCATTGACCTTCATATCCTGCCAGAGGCTGAAAAGGCGGCATATCGGGCACGGTTCTACCAGGAAGCCAAGGCCGCAGGCCATTTGAATCACCCGAACATTGTCACGATTCACGACCTGGGTGAAAGCGCTGATGTGGCCTACATTGCCATGGAACTGATGGAGGGCCGGGAATTACAGGAAATATTGAACGGCGTAAAGCGCATGTCAGTTGAAGAAGCGTTGAACATAGCCGCTCAAGTAGCCACCGGATTGTATTTTGCGCATAAGCGCGGCATCGTGCACCGCGACATCAAACCTTCGAACATCATGGTGCTCGGCGACAACCACGTCAAAATCGCCGACTTCGGCATTGCCAGCATGCCGTCATCGTTGAAACTCACGCAAGACGGCATGATTGTCGGGTCGCCGTTGTACATGTCGCCTGAACAAATCCTGAGCAAACCGATTGACACCCGCTCGGATATTTTCTCACTTGGCGTAACACTGTATCAGATGCTCACCTGGCGGCTTCCATTCACCGCGGACAATGCCAACGCGCTGATGTACTCGATTGTAAACGACAATCCACCGCTTCCCAGTTCATTGAATCCGGAAATTCCGGAAACCCTGGATTTGATCGTTGCCAAGTGCCTCGAAAAAAATCCGGATGAGCGCTACCAGAATGGCAAGGAATTGGCGGATGAACTGACTTCATGCCGCGAGAACTTGTTGCGTGCCAAAGCGGGCCTTGATCATCAATTAATGACCAGGCGTCATTTGAACCCCCTGAAGCGCCTGGTGATTCCCGGAGCCGTTTCACCAACTTTCGTGGCGATCGGCAGTTACCTGATAATCTTTCTGATTTTTTCGATTGACCTGGTTACCGGCGCCACCATTCAGATGCATATGCTTTATATATTTCCGCTGATTATGGTCAGCTTTCATTGCGAGCGAATGAGACTGGTTCAAATAGCAGTCATATTTGCGCTTCTTCTGCAGAGCGCTACGCTCTTCATATTCGATTCTTCCCTGCCATTATTGTCAAGGCTGTTTATCGCGGCGTTGGTTCTCCCGTCAAATATCATGATTGCTTATGTTTCAAGGATCGCCCGCACAAATTTTCTGGAGGTCGGCAACCTCACGACCTTCGACAGGTTGACCGGGTTACGCAATCGGTTGAGTTTTGAGTCGATGACCGATATGGAAATTCAGAGGCAACAGCACAATGGAGGTGTCTTTTCGTTTGTATTTATCGACCTCAACAACTTTAAAGAATTGAACGAATCACAAGGATTTCTGGTCGGGGATGAGGTCTTGAAACTGATTGCGAACGTAATACGAGAAAATAGTCGGCAATCTGACACGGCTGCGCGACTTGGCGGAGATGAGTTTGCCATCCTGATGCCGAATACCCCGGCTGCTGATTGCGAGTCGCTCTGCAGGCAACTTTCCGATAACATTGAGACTCGCATGATAGAAGCTTCGCTCCCGGTTTCCACAAGCATTGGATACGCGACCTTCGAGAAGCCTCCCGTATCGATATCTGAAGTCTTTCATAAAGCGGAAAAAGCGATGCTTGTAGCCCAGGCAAGCGGCAATCTGTATGCAATTAGTGGTTAACGACATCCTGTTCCGAGAATCAAGGAAAGTCACTCTAACGAATGCGAGTCATGGGGCCATTCCCGGCGCATCGCCATCGGCATGCAGGCGCCACTCGACCATCGCATCAGCCGGTCCTGAAGCCGCCCTTCGAATATTGCGTCAAGTCAATCAGCCACCAAGACTTCGGCCGCGTAGAATAACCACCAGTCTTCCGTCGAATTTGAGTGGCGGCATCTCGCAGGGCGCAGGGAAAGACAATGTCTGGCCAATCGGGAGCAATTCATTCCACAGATCTCTTCTATTCCTCGTAACCACTGCCGATGGCAGAAAATGGCAGGTTCAACTGCAGTTCCGGCACCTGTTTGGCGATCCAGGCAGTAAAGGTGTTGCTGTTGGGGCCAGGGAAAGCCCTGTACGTCATTTTCCATGGGTAAGTGCGGGCAGCCTTGTCGACGGATGCAATCAGTTCGTCAACACCTTTCCCCTTATGCTCTTTGAGTTCGAACGGTTTTGCGCCGTACCAGTAGCGGTCGGGAATGTCCTGCGTAATTTTCAGGACAGGTTGCCCGTTATTGCCTCGCCAACCGACCACGTCGTATATCGTGTAGAACGTTTCCCCGGTTCGCTTCGCTGCGATCCATGTGTGAATTGCAAACCAGCCACGCCAGCCCCAGGCCCTCGCCCCATATACCAGCAGAACCGCTTCATTTGTGATGAATGGGTCAGGTGCGATCCCGGCGGATTCGCGATTTGCGCTGCGCCAGTCTTTGCCTGCACAACCGTTCAGCAGAATTAGCCCCGTCAGGATAAAAACCGGAAGCAACTTCGAGGATTTGACAAGATAACAGCACATTTAATGTTGAATTTGAACAGCCTTGGCTCGCCAAGTGTACGCCTGGTAACCCTTATTTCCAACACCATTGTAGATTGCTTTCAGCGCAGTGCCGGCCTTGAATGCCGGACCGTTGGATGCATTGATATTGAGTTCCACACCGATCCATAGAATACTGCGAGCACGTGCCAATGGTTTAGCGTCTCTGCAATTTGACGGGACTCGACTTTTCACACAACCGCAATGCGTTGCGGTCGTTTAACATTCCCGAAGCAGCCATAACAATTCCATTTATGCTTCAAGTTGCGGAGATCGGCAGGTAATGGATCTTGCGTCAGAAAGGGATTACTCACCGAAACCACGGCATCGCCGTCGGCAACGAACCCGGGATATAATCCTGGAAGATTCCGGGAGATGCAGATGAAGAATTTATTACGATGGATATTGCTGGCGCTTTCTTCAGCCGCGCTAAATATAGCTCAGGCCGCACCGCAGATTATGCCGCTGCCAGAGCAGTCTCAAGCTGCGCACTTATCCGCTGAAGTGCTGACCCGATATCATTACAAGCATACCTCACTTGACGATGCATTATCTTCGAAGATACTGGATAACTATCTGAAGGCGCTGGATGGCGAAAAGGTATATTTCTTACAGGCCGACATTGATAATTTCGCGAATGCGCGCACCAGCCTCGATGATGCCATACTGAAAGGAGACTTGAGCATCCCCTTTGCCATCTTCAATACTTATCAGCAGCGAATTGCTGAACGCCTTGCATTTGCCCGTTCTTTGCTCAATAAAGGCTTTGATTTCAAGAAGGAAGAAAGCTATCAATTCTACCGAAGGAATGCGCCATGGGAAAAATCAACAGTCGAGATGAATGACTTGTGGCGCAAACGTGTCAAGAACGACTGGCTGCGCCTCAAACTTACCGGCGATGACGACAAAAGCATCATCAATATACTGGACAAACGCTATGAAAATTCCTTGAACAATCTTTCCAAGGTCAAGAGCAACGACGTATTTCAGTATTTCATGGACTCGTACGCGATGGCCATTGACCCGCATACCAATTACTTCGGCAAACGTGCTTCAGATAATTTTGACATTTCGATGACGTTGTCGCTTACAGGAATTGGTGCAGTGCTGCAGGAAATAGATGAATACACCACTATCAGGGAACTGGTGGCTGGCGGCCCGGCTGCCCTGTCAGGAAAACTGAAGGTCGGGGATCGCATTGTGGGAGTCGGCCAAGGTGAAGATGGTCCGATTAACGAAGTGATTGGGTGGCGCATTGACGACGCGGTGGCCTTGATAAGAGGTGCAGAGGACTCTGTGGTGCGTCTTGATGTGTTGCCAGCGGAAGCCGGCCCTGATGCCAAACCTGAACTCATTTCCCTAGTGCGCAAAAAGATCAGCCTGGAGAAACAGGCCGCCAAGAAATCAATTATCGAGGTGAAAGACGACAATGTGACACGCCGCATCGGCGTTATCACCCTGCCCGGCTTTTATCAAGATTTTACTGCCCGGCAAAACGGCGACAAGAATTTCAGAAGCGCAACCCGAGACGTATCGCACCTCCTGGACGAACTCAAACAAGACAAGGTTGAAAGCGTCCTGATCGATCTACGCAACAATAGCGGCGGTTCATTAAATGAGGCCATTGAACTGACAGGCCTCTTTATCGGCAAAGGCCCTATCGTGCAACAGCGCGACTCCACGGGAAAAATTACGGTAGAAAATGACTCCAACACCGATCTTGCGTGGAATGGACCAATGGGAGTCCTCATTAATCGCGCCTCGGCATCAGCTTCCGAAATTTTTGCAGCAGCTATACAGGATTATGGTCGGGGAATTGTTATCGGCGAGCCAAGCTTTGGGAAGGGCACGGTCCAGTCTGTGATAAATCTGGATCGGATCGCGAAGAACGAAACACCGAAATTCGGCGAAGTCAAGGTGACCGTTTCCCAATTTTTTCGCATAAATGGCGGTACGACACAATTGCGCGGAGTAACGCCGGATATTAGTCTGCCGACGATGACTGATACGGAGGACTATGGTGAATCAAGCTTTGACAATGCATTGCCCTGGACACAAATAGAGGCGACCGACTATTCGCCGGAGGGTAATTTGACGGGAGTCGTACCTATACTGATAACGGAACACGATATGCGCGTAAGCAAGGACAAGGACTTTCAATATTTACGTGAAGATATTGCCGAGTTCAATGCTCAACGCAACAAACACCAGATCTCTCTCAATGAGGCGGTGCGCCGCAAAGAACGAGAAGCGCACGAAGCCAGAGTACGATTACGCGAAAATGACAAGACTGCTAATGCAAAGGATAACGCAGGTGTCGAACCCAAGGTTTATGTATTCCAGGACGATGGCCTGCAGCCCAACGAACGCAATATCAAGGCCGACCTGGCTATCGAAAAGGAGGAAAAGAATGCCGACGATGTATTGCTTAACGAGTCAGCGCATATTCTCAGCGATGAAATCGGTCTGCTCGAAGCAAATCCCAAGCTGGCGGCCAGTATATTGCCAAAGTCCGACGTACACTAACCCGCGTTACTCCGTCAACCTGCCAAGAAGCATACTAAACTTGCACTTGCACTTGCAGACACGTCAGCCGAGTTGAGAGGCTACTGGGATCCATATTATGAAGACAGGTCTAATTATTGCCTTTCTTGCAATCTTATCAACCACTCCGGCTGGCGCCGATGGTGTCAGTGATCCTGGCATCAGCCGTGTTTCGAGTTTGGGACGCGACCGTCTCGTTTCAGGTGGGGCTGTCGAATATGCGACGAGCAGACCGCAATCTGGCTTCGTGCCACCTGCACCAGTCTATGCAGCAGCAAATGAGTCAAGCGCTGTGCCGGCGTCGATGCCTTATTTATACTTTTGTACGGCCGCCGATGCTTACTACCCATATGTATCTTCGTGCCCGAGTGGATGGAAAACCGTATCA
This sequence comes from uncultured beta proteobacterium, assembly GCA_963782385.1. Lineage (GTDB taxonomy): Bacteria > Pseudomonadota > Gammaproteobacteria > Burkholderiales > Gallionellaceae > CAVXFS01. The sequence goes on along the minus strand of CAWAJO010000001.1, from coordinate 2,025,594 downwards.
ACGAACGCGCATGCCGGAATCGACAAGGGAATGGCGGCATACAGAAAACTGGATTTTTCCGCCGCACTCAGCGAGTGGCGGCCATTGGCCGATCTGGGCAATGCCATGGCGCAATTCAGCCTCGGGACGATGTATGAAAACGGCGACGGCGTTCCCCAGGACCACAAGGAGGCGCTGAAGTGGTATCGGCTCGCCGCTGAACATGGGCGGGCGGATGCACAAAACAACCTTGGGATAATGTACGAAACGGGTCAGGGCGTACCCCAGAACTACGAGGAAGCGGTGAAGTGGTACCGGCTCGCGGCAGACCAGGGTTATGCCTACGCGCAATTCAACATAGGGGAGATGTATGAAATCGGCCTGGGCGTACCCCAGAACTATGAGGAGGCAGTGAAGTGGTATCGGCTCGCCGCTAATCAAGGTGACGCCGATGCCCAGAATAACCTGGGCGACATGTACGCAACCAGCAAGGGTGTGAGTCAAAACCGCGTGATAGCCTTTGCGCTCTATAACTTGTCTGCGTCGAATGGTCCAGCAACAGGCAACAGAGCAGTTGCGAACCGGGAAAGAATATCATCATCGATGACTGCTGCCCAAATTGCCGCAGGGCAAGCATTGTTGCAGGAGATCAGCAAACCGGGAATGTTGTTGAAGGCACTGGACAAGTACCTCAAACAATCGGATGCATAGTATAGGGCTTCCGCTCGCAGGAGTTGGCATTTTGCGACTGGTTACTTGATCTTGAAAAGACGGAGTTGCTCGCTTTACCATCACGCCATCACGACTGTACGACGTCAATCTGAATAATTCATTGCCGGGAGACGTCGCTCACCTTACGCAAGTTTCGACCCATTGTGATCTTTCGAAGCGGCATTCAATTCCGGATGTGGAATAAGGGTAAAGGCCCGCTGACATCGAACCCGTAGCTTTGTTGCACAGGTAGTTCACCCAAATCAGCTGTGGCCGGGCTTGACTGGCTTGTGTTTGGTTTCTGGTGCATCAAGAGCTTCCTGTCTTGCATGCAATTCTTGCATCTTTGGAGATTTTGGGGAGGAATATGAGGCGAGAGACGATCTGCCGACTGGGCCACCTGCAGTGGCACGAACAGCAGGATTGATTTCTGATGCAGGCCTGGCACGTGACATGGCTACTCCTCTCTGCGAAGCTCGATAAAACACAATAAACCTAGCCCAACAAACAGCCACTTGTAATAATAGCCAAATTCACCTCGATACAGAAAGTCAAGCGACTCGGTTGGAATAACTTGTGCAATTGCGGCAACTGAAAACAGGACCATGGTCGCTATAATGGCCGACGCGAGTAGTTTATTCATGCCACCCCCTTCAAAAGCCAAAGTGAAAACGTCTGGTATGCATATTCGTATATTTCTGTTTTGAAGCCTATTGTACTAAGGTACGAAGTGCACCAGCCGGAACACGTGCGGATCTGCCGGTTGCCGACTACGGATTTTGGCATGCAGCCGCAGTTCGATTCTTGAATTTTCCTCACGAACTATTGCATACGTCAGGGCAAGGATTTTGTGAGGCGCGCTGGATCGAATGCGGTTCTTGGGGTACGCATCGACCAGGCACTCACCGCGGACGGCCGTCACAATGGAGGACTGATGCCCATCAGATGTGCTGAGATTCAGCTGGCCGGAGACCGCTGACTCACCGACCAATATAGTCATCCAGTCTTGCTGATCTACCTGATCAATCAGAAACCGGCACTGGTAAACAGATTAAAGCCAACCACAACCGCCTGAATATTGGAATCACAAGAATCGTTCTAAAACTTGCTTTTTTGCCCTGAGCCAATCTTCCAATTCATGGCCAGGGGAAAATCCTCTTTTTTCCGCCAGGTAATAAGCCGCTTCTTGTATCATTAACCGGGCCTGTTCTTCCATTGTTTCCACTTCCGGGTTTCCCTCGAGGTTTTCATAGGATGCGCTGATTACCAGCTCCCCATATAACGGTATTGGCTGCTTATCCATGGAGTCCTTCCTTTATGCATAAATGATCGTCCAGTATTCGCTGGTTTGACCAAGATCAGTAGTTTCCGGTTGCCATCAGCCTTATCTGGACACTCATTCAAGCAAGCGTTCAACCGGCCAAAGTAATTGATGCACCTGAACTGGAGTATATCCTCGCTAGTCTCAGCCAATTCAGCGATTGCCGTGAATCGATCCACCATGTCGCCTCTTGCAAAATGATCGATGATGAACATCGGGATCAGGGTATCGGGTTCCCACAAACCTTTGAATCGAAGCTTGCTGCCTTGGCGGATTGGTTCAATATCCCAATTGCCCTGGAATAGTTTTGAATCACCTTGAACTTGTGTAATTTCAATGCCAACAAACGGTTTCTCCCGGTATTCCATTATCGAGTGGAGCCTGACATGGAAAAACGGAACATGCTCATCACCTGTGCGGTCGGCCTTGATTTCGTTCACTGATTCGCGGTACGCAATCGACTCAACTACCCCTGGCAATCTTTTTGCAGCTTCATAACCTGTCAGATAGCGATAGGCTTCACATTTGGTCGGGGACGTATCAAGACTTGCAGTCAGTGTGTAACGATGCCCGTCCCGTTTCACGTCCAACTGAAGTCCAGAATCGGGCTCGTCCGACCAGGTCATAGTGCTGGTTGCCAATAGCATGATCAACATGATTCGCATCGCCATGAATGCTCTTTATAATGCGTATTTATGACGCAATGATGAAGGCATTGCCTGTTGGCCGATTCGAATGCCAGATTCAATTGCTCATTATAAATTGCTGCTCAATACCGACGATTGGAATTCAACAGCTCTCCGCGGTCTGTCAGATAGTATATCGCCGGGCCGATGGCCACCGCTTCTGATGCAGTGGCGCAAGACTATTTCCTCACGCCCTTGCCAAAACCCCTTATTGCCGAATATCGGCGGCCATGGTTGAACCTACCTGCATGATTATTCCCGCGTATGGGCAACCGCAACGAAGCTCGGAGCGGCCGGATGCCGCATTGATATGTTCCATTCATTCCACTCATGGCAAAGTCAATCGTGTTAATCAACCGCGTTGCAATTTGACGGTATCCGTCCGAGGTGACCTTCAAAGACTTGGTGGCCCTGCCATCGCGGACCGTGGCATGGCATATGCGGGAAATCATCAGGCAACTAGCTTCTTGCGCGATCTGGCAGTGGTCGGAGCTCGTCTCATCAGTTCTCCCAGAATGGATCAACCAAAGACGGAAATCTCCTGCAAATATGTCATACGAGCGTCAGGAAAACAGATGATTCTTGCGGAACCGATTCCGAGCAAAGCGGGGCCAGGCTGACAACTATATGAAAGTTCTTAATCGTGTAGTTCGTCACGCACTTTCTTGCTGGCGAGCACCGAAAGATAGTCCAGGACCCGAGCGCTCGTCTTGAGCCTTTCATATGCTGAAGCATAAATCCGGGTCACCTCTTCCACAGAGAGATTAATTTCTTCGGCGAGCGCCTCGATGACTTTCAGATGATCGGGTTCTAACTTCACGTGATCGGATGTGGCCATGATAACAATCTGCCTTTCGTGGAAGAAAAGATTTCTGCGAAGGCCTGCAATTATAGACAAAAATAGTTTGGGGAAAATACGATTTTGGCAGCTGACTTCAACAAATATTCTTTGATCTTCATTTTCAATTTGCTTAGTGCGATTCTTAACGTTAAGTCTCGCGATCAGTCATATATGTTTAATTTGCCGCGATTAAACATTGAAAGATCATTTCGAACGGCCGAAGATGGGACGCTGGACGGGCAAACCGTAATCAAGTTCATGAAACTTTGGAGAAGTGGGCCCGTATGTCAGCTTGCTGCTGGAATTGGGGTGCGAGCGGCTTCGGCTTGAGCAGCTGTCTGCGTCAACGCTGCAACAACAAATTTCGTCCGTTATCTCGGTCTGAGGTGGCGTACTTGCTGGTTATAGCGGCGAACCGTTCCGGCCACTTCTCGACAATTTTCTGAACGGTGACCCTTTCCTGGTTTGCGCCGACGCCCAGGACTTCATCGACTGCCAGAAACGGTTGGGCCATGGTTACCGGGATCAGGAAATGTGGTCACGCATGTGCATGTGCATCCTCAACGTCACGCGATGCGGGCGATTCGCGTCGGACAGCGTCATCCGCGAATACACCAAGGAGTATATGGCGCGATGTTGCATATCCCGCCGCAGTTGCTGCATCACGATGGCAGAAATTGAGCGATTGGAATAGATATATACAGGATTACTTTCATGCTAAATCTTGAGGCACATCATGTTGACACTTATGGTTACTGCCATTCAGCAGTTTGTTCACAGCTTTATCCACCAAAATTGTGGATAACCATCCTGCATAAACCCGGCAGCCGCGCGGCCAAATAATCGGTAGTGGTTCAGTTTGAAACTTGACGACGATCAGCAGTAATCTCCGTCGCCGGCCTCAATGCCGCCGGCATTGACAGTTATCTGATTCCATCCAAGATCGAAGGTGCGGCGTTTGGGCAGGATGTAGTCATCAATGGAGACGCCAGGCACACTTTGTTCATCGCCAATGACAACGGCTTTCTCGCTACTATCGCCGATCCATTCAAACTTCCGGGCGATCCCACGCGCGGAACGATTTCCAATCCAAACATGTTCTTCGTGTTTGCCTTCAGCGAAAATGATCTGCCGGGTTATGTGCCGCGACAAATCAAGGAGGCAGGCGATAACGCGTGCGCGGACAATGGGGATGGCTGGAATGACTCGGGCCGCGGTCAACATTAACGGAACTGGTCAGCCAGCACCGGGAGATTGAAGATATCGGGCCGCTGACGAACGCAGTTCGATCGTCAGCGGCTCGTTTTTTGCAATGCCCTGAACGGCATCAGTGCATTGATGCCAGGCATTCTCGAATGGCCGCGCCCATCTCCTGCCCTGTTTGATATCGCTCTCCGATTTCTTTGGCCAGGGCCCGGTCTATGATGTCGCCGACGCAGGCAGGCAGGTCAGATCTGATTGACAGGATGCTGTCATGCGGCTCTTTTGCTATGCGATACATGACATCGCCGACAGAATCGCCTGGGAACGGCAGTCTCCCTGCCAACAGCTCGTACAGGCTGACGCCGAGTGAGAACAGATCGGACGGCCCCTCGATCTTCTTGCCCCTTAATTGTTCGGGAGACATGTAGTACGGGGTTCCCAGCACCATGCCGGTCGTGGTTCTCGAATCATCGATAACTCTTGAAATGCCAAAATCCATCACCTTCACAGTGTTGCCCGCCGGGTCATACATGATATTTTCCGGCTTGATGTCGCGATGCACCACGTTGCGCTCGTGTGCATACCCCAACGCCTCTGCTACACGAGCAATGATGTCCAGCACTTCGGGCACGGGCAGCAAGTTGATTGGTCGGGTGTAGGCAAGCATATCCTTGCCTTTCAGGAATTCCATTGCAATATAGGTAAGGCCATATTCCTCTCCGGAGCCGTATACGGCCACGATGCCGGGGTGACTGAGGCGTTCGGTGATTTTTGCTTCACGCAGGAATCTTGACTTGACATCCTCCAGTATGTCCGCTTCGAATTCTTTTCCCATGGCCATGGTTTTTATGGCGGCTTCACGGCCAGTTTCTGCGTGCCTCCCGAAATATACGTCGCCCATGGCACCCGACCCCAGTTTCCTTTCGATGACATAACCGCCTATCATCTTTACCGGTTTGCTCCCAGCGTCGGGCTGGGAATTTCCCGGCGAGGCTGCGCCGCCTCGCAGGCTGTTGACCATTTTCTTCAATAATCCTTTCATGCCGAAGTGCCTCCCATTCTGTGAAGACTACGAAGCGCCAAACCTGCATCGCTACCGACGAACAATCGACCGTCAGAATAGCGGGGCCGCGCCCTCATGGCCATAATAGTCCCGGTTGAAACAAGCGTGAACAGCATCGTCGGCGTAACGCAGGATTTCTTCCTGATTGTGCGAGTGCACCCTGTGCCGGCGGATGGAAGATTTCCAGGAGCTGCTGCCATCTCTATCTATCCCCCTGCCTGCTGTCCCCGGAACGGTCACTCATTCGCCGTTGGATTCCCCTTGAGAGTGCCGCACATTGGCGCAAGGCGTCGGCCATTTCAGCGCCACTGGCAAAGCGGTCCTGAACCTGCTTGGCCAATGCCCGGTCAATGATCGCAACCAGACACGGCGGAACATCCGGCCTGATGCTCAAAATATCCGTATGCGGTTCATGTATGATGCTGAACATCAACTGTGTTATCGAGTCCCCTGCGAAAGGAAGCTTACCGCAAGCCATTTGGTACAAGCTCACCCCCAGGGAAAACAGGTCGGACGCACCCTCAATCTTCTTGCCGGCCATTTGCTCCGGCGACATATAGGATGGCGTGCCCAGCACAATACCGGTCTTGGTCTTGCTGGAATGGGTGATACGCGCAATGCCAAAATCGGTCACCTTGGGCGTATCAGTCTCGGCGTCATACATGATATTGGCCGGTTTGATGTCGCGATGCACGACGTTTTGCTTATGCGCATAATCCAGCGCATCGCAAACACGTGAAAAGATATTCATCAATTTGGGCAAAGGCAGCAAATTATCCGGCTTGGTGTAGGGTACCAAATCCTTGCCCTTGAGGAATTCCATCGCGATGTAGGCGAGGTCGTGCTCTTCTCCAGCATCGTACACCGTTACGATGTTCGGGTGATTCAAACGGCCCGCCGTTTCGGCCTCGCGAAAGAAGCGGACTTTGACTGCGTCCAGCTCGTCGGCTTCGAACTCCTGCGCCAGCGCGATCGTCTTGATCGCCACGACACGACCTATCTTCGGATCTTTGCCGAGATACACGACCCCCATCGCTCCCTTGCCAAGTTCCTTCTCGATTTCGTAGCGTCCCAGCATCGGCTTGGACACGCCTGCATTGTCGAGCAGCAGCGAACCGGCATTGCTCTTCGCTGAAGCACCACCGAGAATGACTGTTTCCGACATTGCCTTTATCTGTGCCAAGCGCGCGTCAAGGTCGCGGAATTTTGGGTTATATTCCGCCATGTACTTGAATACCGACTCCGCCTTGTTGAACTGCCGTTTACGTTCGAAATCGAGGCCCAGGTTGTACAACACCTCCATCAGGCTATCATCCACCGGCACTTTGCGGAATTTATCGAAGGCGATATCCAATTGCCCCTGGCCCTGGAAGGCCAAGCCGAGCATTCGATTACTTTCCGCCGATTCGGCATCGGATCTCTGCTTACCCTTCTCTGTCATCAGGAAGCGTTTGGTCGTCAGCAACAAATGGCCAACCAGCAACAGCGTAGCAGGCAACATCAGCTGCAACCATATCGCCTGCGTCGTCATCAACGCAAAATGCGTAATCAGCAGCACTGCGAACAGCGTGCCCGTGACCAGCGCACCGATGGCGGCATTCAGACTCGGCAAAAGCAGAATCAGATATAGTGCAATCAGCAGAAATATGCCTGCTTGAGCCCATTTGGCCCACATTGGCGCAATAAAAAAATCGCCTTTGAGAATGCTCGATACCGAATGCGCCAAAGTCACCGCTGGTGCCATGGCGGAAGAAATCGGCGTTACCTGGAATGAGCCGATGCCGGCTGCGGTTGAACCAATCAGCACGATCTTGTCCCGATATTTTTCCGCAGGAATCCTGCCCGTTAAAACATCGTAGAAGGAATCCACCGGAAAAGCTGGTCGTCCATAGCTATCCTTGTAGAAATAGGTGTACATCCGCAGCGCAGGGTCTGTGGTGATAGTCTGTTTACCCAATTGCACCCCCTGGCCCAGCTTGATGCGTATATCCTTTGGCTCGAGATTGAGACTTTTGGCCGCCAACATCAGCGACAGCGATGGGTAGTATTGATTGTAATATCCAATCACCAGCGGTTCGGTCCGTATTGATCCGTCCACATCCGGATAGCTGTTCATGTGCCCGATGGCCAATGCCTTGTCGCCCAACTCCGAAATAGGCAACAACACACTTTTTGACGGCAGTGGCATGTTTCCCGAGCCGCCGGCATTCTCCACGTTAGTAAGACTATTGCGCAGCACAAAGTCGGGCAATTCATGATCGGGCTTGCCTTGCGGTTCTCCCAACTCGAAGAAATCCGCCAGCAAGACATCGTTCGCATCGGCCATGCTATTGCTGAGCTGTTGATCGGTATTGAGATTGTGCTCCGCCTCCTGCAGCAAGGCATTGAGTTGAGCCACTTCGGCTTGCTGCACGGGATCGGCAGTATTCTTGAGCTTCGTGTTGCCAAGCAATTGGGCGATCGTGTAAATATAGCCCAGCCCGGCATCCACCTGCGGCTCGAAGAAGAATGCGGTATAACCAATCACCTTCGGATGACCTGATGCCAGAACATCTATCATCTTGGCATGTATCGAACGCGGCCAAGGCCAGCGCCCCAGATTGGCGATACTCTGCTCATCAATCGCAATCACTGCAATCTTGTCGCTCGGGGTCCGCGAGGAAGCCAATACACCCAGGTCATAGGCCTTGCGCTCCAGGCTTTGCACCAGTTCGCTATTGGCACCAAGAATGAATACCAATGTAACCAGCAAACCGACGAACCAGTCCTTCTGCCAAAACGACCACTTATTCACTCTATCCCCTGGCACCCTTTTTCGAGCCCAATTTATAACACTTATTCATTAAGATGATTAGATATTCCGGCTCTTTTCGAAATACGTATTTCTACTTATTGCAGCGATAGGCCAATTGCCCCTGCCCGTTCACCACGATTCGATCCACGCTGCACCATTCTTCCGTCGACGCGTTGGGTCAGCGCACCGCGCTGATGGTGTGATGCGGGAGATAATACTCATTTGCACGGCACAGTCGGCTCTGGACGGTTCCAGCGAGGCATTCGGTGCGCACTGCGCAGGGCCTTCACGGCGACCCAAGGCAAGAAATGCACCTCGATGCCTGACTGTAGCAAACCGGGCTGTCTTTTTCTGCCGGCCACACTTTGGCAACACCTATCCAGGCAGCAAAGGCTGGCGATCTTCAGGCAGGAAGAACTGAATGTTTATGCAGGGACCTCGAACACGTACCGGGGCAAGTCACTCGGGCTGTGGCCACCGACATGCTTTTACAGTGAATTCCTGCGTAATTTGGCACGCTGCAAATCGCCTACCGAAAAACCGCTGAACAAGTTCCTTTCTCCTGGCGAGTTTGTCGAAACGGAAACGGGAGAAGGTGCAGCATCCAAGAGTCGGTTTGCCAGCCCCTCGACAGACTCGGGCCGAACCAACTCCTTCAACGCTTGCGTGAACATGAACTGTTGTGGTTGCCGGCTAAACCACACCTGTCATTACAACGGATGGAAGACCCACCCTTTCCAATTGTGGTTTGTTGCGCCCTCTTCCACTACTGAGCAACGTTGCATGCCGGTAGCCGGATGCGCGCCGCCAAGGCGGTCATCGCAGCTGCCAAAGCCAGCCACGGTTGCCGCGAATCCGGCCTCTTCCTCGAATCGCTTGCCGTGGCTTTTAAGTGTAGAACTTCCCTTGTCCAATCCTGCTGGCCAGCACATCATATGTTCGGAGTTTGAGGGAAACCCGCAACGATCCTCGAACACACGCTTGCTCTTTGTAAATATATAAAGATGCATATATATCACTGCGCATCGGCTCGAAGTGACCGCTGGCGAGCCTGTTTCCATTTCTGCTTCAGCCAGCAGCCTCCCGCTGCCCAACGAACGCCCTGACCGTTGCGTGGTCGTCTTTGCATGGATCCAACGCAAAAGGGATGCTCCCCGATGCCTCACAAGACCCATGAAAGAACAATGGATCAGGGGGTGGAAAACACCAATGCCTGCTCAGCGTCTTTGCGCAATGGACTGTCCGGGTATGTGCTGATGAATTCCGAGAATGCCGCCTGTGCCTGCTTGTGGTCGCCCGCATCGACAAATCCCATCGCGTTTTTGAATGCCTGCAGTTCATCGGGGTCTATGCTATGAATCGGAGCCTCCCCTTTCCAGTAGATATCGTCGGATGCCACCGGAGCGCCGCGAACACCGGCCGTTGCCGTGGTCGGGGTCATGTCCTTCTCCCGGGAAGTAAAGGAGTCAATCTTGTTTCGGAGTTTCTCCCAAAAATCGGCCGAACCGCCCTGTTCATCCGCATACGTTAGCTGCGAACCGAACGCCAGCCCCATCAAGATCAATATCAGCATCAGCAATCTGTTTATCATCATCTTCTCCTTCGTGTCTGTTGACATGAGTTCATGCTACACGGTGAAGCGTTCACCTCCCGCGATATTGCGCTACAGTGTGTTCAATAGCTCCAAAGCCATCGTCTTGTACTTCTCCTTTACCGATGGATCGAGACCTTGAGCCGTGACAAAAGCCTCCTTTGCCTTCTTCGCATTCTTCGTCGCCTGGTACGATTTCGCCAGGTTGACCCAAACATACGGATCTTCCGGACTTGATTTTGCCGCGGCTGCATAGGCCTTCTGTGCCTCAGCATAATTGTCGTCGAACATGAAAAGATTGCCGCGATTGTTCAACGCTGACGCATTCTGGGGGTCGACCTCGAGAACCTTGTCGAAATACTTCATTGCTTCCTCGCGGTCACCCACTTTGCCCAGAATTATCCCGATCTGGAGATACGCTTCCAAATCGGCCGGATTCCTCTCTATTGCCTGCAGATAACGCCTGGTCTTGGTTTGCGAACTGATCTTGAGGATTGATAACAAGTTTCCCGGGAATTTCTTGTCGATGTCCTCGGCGAGCACGCTTACGGGTTTTGTGGAGGAATCGGGCAAAGTCGCCGGCTTAAAGGTGTTCCATGCGGGATGCACGTCAAGTATTGTCAGTCCGCGGCCCTCCCATTTGTAGTAATTAGCTGCGCCAATCTCCCACGCCTGGGTAAACGGCCTGCCGACGACCGTGGCTTCAACCGGAATCCACAGCTTGCCATCATGTATCACGTACATGTTATCCATGGTGTATCCGTCCGGGTCGGCGGCAATGCCGGTGGAAAACATCATCAACAAGTGATCCGGCACTTCGAGCATCAACGTGTTTATTCCAATGCTTTCCAGAGCCGTTGCATAGAACGACACCAGATCCACGCAGTCTCCCGATTTTCGCTCCAGCGTCTCTCGCGGATACTGGACATAGTCGACGGTATCGGTCTTTTTGGTCGTCGCCGTCTTGGCAATGGATATTTGATATGGGTCAGTCGGATTTTGAAGATAGGTGAAACCCATTGCCCCCATGGCATCGAACAGCGCGGCAGCCAGCTGCGCTTCATCTTTGGTATCGCGAAACTCCGTGGCAATCGAACGCGTGAAGTCCATGACCGGCGGATCTTTAGGTGTGATAAATGAAGCCAGGCGCTCGTCCTCATCCCAGGTCATGCGGTGTTTATCATAGACGGAGATTGTGGGATTCTTGCTGTAAACCTCACGCGTGCCGTCCTGAAAATAGCTTGCCTCGATTGACGCTTGTATGGAACTGTCTTCGGAGATGGTCAGGATCTTGTTGTTGAACACGGCCTTCAGAGTAATCTCTTCGCTTTGCCCCGGCAATAATCTGTCGACTTGCACTTCCGTCGGGAAATCCATGAAATTGTTCAGCATGAAGCTTACCTTGATCTTTTCGATCGGCTTGGAGGTGTTGCTGGTCAATTTGATGCGGCCGATGCCATTCTGCTCGTAAAGCTTATAAGAGTTGGCAAAAATGTCATCCAGTTTGACGACATCGATTTCCAGCGGGGGGCCGGTATAGGGCAGTGTGGAGGCAGTGACCCTGACTTTTTCCGATTCGACGCCGTCGGTGCTGCGGGTCGAAAGGTAGTAGGTATATTCAGTGTCGGGCGCCAACCCATTAACGATGAACTGCGGCATGGTCGTTTCGCCGATCTTGGTAAATACATCAACATCATTCTTATAAATAAGATATGCGCTGAAATATTGCCGATCAACAGGGTCCCAGCTCATCTTGAGCTGCAATTGCGATGCCTCAACCTGAACGTTTTCCAGCTCAGGTGGAACGTACTTCCTGGCCGCCCCTTTTACCGCCTCGCTCATCGGTCCCAGGTATCCGTACCGCGTTTCCCCCTGCACGCGGTAATAGTAATTCCTGTCCAGTTCCACGCTCTGGTCTTCATATTTGGCTTCGCTGGCGGTGGCTATCTGCTCATACGCTGAATTTGCACTCTGCGCCTTGAAGATCCGGTACTGCTTGAAATCAGGCAGGTCAGAAGGCGTCCAACGCAAATCTATCGCATGCACAACGCCTTGCGCCGTCAAATGTTCAGGGGCAGATGGTTTGTACAGCGTGGTAAATGACTGCAGCCGTTTGTTGCCGCGCTCCGAGATGCTGAAAGTCGAACCGCCGGTTGCCGTGATTGCCACGGGCTCATCCAGTTCCCCCACTCCGCTTCCGTGGGTTCCGAACGACCGCATGTACTGTCCTCTGTGCGAATACACCTTGACCTGATCCGAGTCGACAACGAACACCTCATCCTCGGTTACCATCAGCGCTGCCGGTTTCGAAAGCCTCACGCTCCCCTCTTGATTGCCAAACGCGCCCAGTGGCTCTCCCTTCGCCGAATACAGGGACACGACAGAGCGGCCCTTGTCCAGAACATAGATTGCGTCCCTGGCATCAAGGGCGATCGCCACCGGATCCTCCAGCTTGCCCGAAGCATCGCTGCGGATTTCCTTCAAGAATACGCCGTCGCTGCTGAATGCCTGCACCCGGCGATTTCCGCTATCGGCCACAAAGATGACGCCGGTGCTGGAAATGGCAAAATCCTCCGGGTCGTCGAATTGCCCTTTCTGGCTCCCGGACGAGCCGATTCTGGCAACTATGTTGCCGGATTCGTCCAGTTTCGCAAGCACCCCCTTCTTCTTGTCCAGTGCCCAGAGAGCGCCGCTGCTGTCAACGGCAATCGACACCGGGGACAACTCCTTGACCTTGATCTCGCCGGCCACCGCGCCATTAACGATCCAGACGATCTTGTTGCCCTCCTTGCGGTCGTCATCGCCTGCGACGATGGCATACAACGTCCCTTTCCCATCCCACGCCATCTTGCCCGCGGGCAACGGGATCGACTTCTCCCATTTCACGGATGTCCTTGAGGGTTCCTTGACTATTCCTTCAAATGGCGCGCCCGATTCGACCGTGAATACATTTGCCATTCCCTTCTCGGCATCACCGACCAGCACCCGCTGATCCTGGTCGGTGGCCAATCCGTCGATGCTTTCAAATTGCGCGCGCCCGCTTCCCTTGGAACCGAAGGAGTAAAGCAGCCTGTCCTTGAAATCGTACTTGTGGATCACAAACGATTTCCGGTCCGCCACATAGATGCCGTCGCGAGCCATCGCGAAGGACAGCGGCTTCGTCTCCTGCGGAAGGTGTTTCAGGTATACACCGTCCGGGTTATACACCTTGATCAGGTCGTCATCCGTGTCCAGCACGTATATCCTTCCCACGGCATCAATCGCAATGTCGGTCGGCTCATGCAGTTTATAGGGGCGCTCTTTCTTCTCCTTCGCGTCCCTGTTTTCAGGCGCGCTGTCGATCTCGAGAGTGGCCAGAAAAACACCGTTGATGCCGAACAATTGCACCCTTCCGTTGCCGCTGTCTGTCACATAGACAATACCATCGTGGATTGCAATACCTTGTGGCGAACTGAGTGCATTTCTGTTGCTTCCGGAAAAACTGAAGAATCCTCCGCCTCCGCCGCTTTTGGCGCCAAAGCTCCCCTGATATTTGCCCTCTGGGGTAAACATGGCAACGAGGTTTGCTTCGCTGTCAACCACGTAAATTACGTTGTCGGAAACCGTCACTGCCGCGGGCCGTTTAAGTACGGCATCTCCTTTGCTGTCCCTGGCCTGCAGGGTGACAAGCTCCTGCCCATCCTTGTTCACGACGCTGACGGAGCCGTCCTTTTTCGCGAAGTAAGCATTGCTGCCGCTCCATCCGAGCAACTTCCGCATCCCGCCGATAGGGAGTTCCTGCGCAAGTTCGATTGTCGCAAAGCCCGCTGGAGAACGTACACCTGCAGTCTCCGCGCGGGCAGATGCCAGCAAGATAAATGACAGAACCGCAATGGTGAAAATACGCATATCAATCACCGTAACACCTACAAATATCAGAACGATCCCAGGCACACAAGCCACCCGTGCAAGATCGCAGGACCCTATCTATCCGATCTGTAAATCACGCCGTCCCACCCTTCCGCAGGGGGAAATTTTCTATAATGATCGCAGCGCTCATGATAGATTCTGCTCGGCCTATCGGCTGGGTTATCTTCCAATATTGACGCAAAACGCTTTTCCGCTTCATCCCACCTGCGCGCCCGAAACAATTTCAGCGCTTCATCGAACTTTGTGACCAACCCGTCTTCGGAATCGGACAAGACGCCGATCAACTCGTAAAGCGTAACGGGTGTCTCCTTTCCAATTACCCGGGTCTTGTCAAGTTCCCTGTATCTGAAAGTATTGCGGGTCAATAGATAAGTACTCTCGCTGATCAGGAAATCCACCCCGTAATACTTTGCCGCACCCCCAAGCCGCGCGGCCTGATTGACCGTATCCCCGATTAAAGTATATTCCATTTTTTTGCCAAGCAAGCCCACATTTCCGGCGACCACGTCGCCTGATTGCGCACCAACTCGAATCGAAAACGGTTCCACGCCTTCCATCAGCCACTTGGCATTCAGGCGTGCCATCTCTTTCTTCATTTCCAGTATGCATGAAATCGCCAGCTCAGCGTGATTGGGCTGCGCCAGGGGCGCGCCCCAGTAAAACATGATGCCGTCACCAATGAACTTGTCAACCGTGCCCTCAAAACGATCAATCACTTGAACCATGGCGGCAAAATATTCGTTCAATCGGGTGACAACCTCGAGCGGAGGCCGGTTCGCGCTGAACGTGGCAAAACCCTTGATGTCAGAGAACAGTACCGTCACTTCCCTGGTATCGCCGCCAAGCCGGGCCAGTTCAGGTTCTTTCTCCAGTCGCGCAACCAGTGCAGGGGACAAGTAGCTGGAAAACATCAAGCGAACTTGCCGCGCGCGGCGATCGAGCACCAGATAGCGAAAGCTGCCGCCCAACAATAGCGCCGCCATGCCCGACAAAGGCGGGTAGATCATGCTTACCCAATGCCCTTGGAGAAAGATCCAGTAGGACAACCACACATAAAGTGCGGAAATCATGAATACGGCAGGAATCGCGACATACAGTCGCATGCGCATGGTCAGGTAGAACGCAACCAATCCCAGTACGGCGATCAGCGCGACGTCGAACAGCGACTCGAGCCCGGTCCGGCGGATAAAGCGCCCGCTGATAATGTCGTCGGCAACCGTCGCATGAAGGTCAACGCCGGGCGCGTTGCTGTCGAATGGGGTGACACGCATATCATTGATGCCCAGCGCTGTTGCCCCCAAGAAGAGCACCTTGTCTCGCAGCATCTCCGGGGCAACTCGTCCGTCAACGATGTCCACAAAAGAAAACCGGGGGTAGCTGCCCTGCTTTCCGATGTAATTAATCCACATGAAATAGTTTGCATCCACCGGAATATTCCTGTTTCCCACGCGGATCGTATTGTGGCCCGGAACGAACGTTTTTTCACCCAGCGCCGCCATCGCTCCCAGCAAACCCAGTGACGGGATAAGCTTTCCATCGGCATCGATCACGAGCATGTTGCGCCGGTTCATGCCGTCGTCTTCGGCCAGCAAATTGATATGGCCTATCCCGGCCGCCGCTCGTTCGATTTCAGGAAGTGTATGGGTACTGCCCGTTACCCGCAGATCCTTGTCAAAATCGAATACCACGGCCAATTCAACATTGCCGGCCTTCCTGACCGCGTCCGCAAAAGACTGGTCTATGGCTTCCGTTTCTCGCTCCGGAAAGAACGCGTCGACGAGCAAAACCCTGGCGCCTGCGGCCGAGAGTCTTTCTATGAGACGCACATATTGGGATCTGCTCCAGGGAAAACGCCCGAGCTCGGCAATGCTCCTGTCATCGATTGCCACAATAGCGATATTCGGGCTGGGCGGAATGGCGCCGCGAAGATAGCTGAATCTTAGATCGTAGGTCCTGGCTTCGACCGCCTCAAGGAACGGATTCTGCGTGTAGTAAAGCGCGATGACGATGAAGACTGAAATAAAGGCAAGCAGAAATGGAGCCGCCCTGGAATTCATACCCATGAAATTACACTCTCAGCAATCTTGCATTTGGCGATGAGCGGACATGCGACTGTCCCTTTCATCATTGGGTCACCACTGAACTGTTCCCAGCGGTTGACGTCAGGCAACGCATCATTTCTTCGGCGAGCGATGGTGGCAAGCCCGATTTGTGCAGAGAGGCCAGCCCAACAAACTCGCAATGCCTTGCTTCGGAAATACTCCTGCCGCCATTCCATTACATGGAGTAGAAATTGCCCCCTGTTCCCCCCACTGCGGAATAGTCATAAAGACTGTTTGTTATGGCATACAACGGGAGAGATGTCACGAACGGTTGCGTCTGCCAGGAAATTCCGTCAATGCTGGTGAAAATATTGCCGTTGTTGTCCACCGCGATAAACTGATGTCCATAGGCAACAGCGTTCAGCATCAGTGACGGCAGCGAAGCCTGCGCAGTCCAGTTCACGCCGTCCGCACTTGTCAGCAGAGTCCCCGCGCCTCCGACCACAACAAATGTGCTGAGGGTGGTAACTCCATTCAGGGTGCTTGAACCATAGACTGCACCTTTCAGGTCCTGGCTGGTTGACAGGCTAATCGACTGCCAATTTACTCCATCGACGCTGGTCAGCAACGTACCGTCGGCACCCGCAACCACATACCGGCCATTGCCGTAAGTGGCCGAATACAAATTCTTTGAGGTGCCGGATGATACCTGGGTCCAGTTCACCCCGTCGGAACTGACGATGATCGTTCCATTGGCCCCGACGGCAATAAATCCTCCGGCGCCATTGACTGCGATACCGTACAGGTCATCGAGGGCCGTGCTGGTCCGCTGAGTCCAGGTCACCGCATCCAGACTCGTCAGCAATACGCCGCCCGCTCCGGCCACCAGGAATTCCCCCCCGCTGTACGCCACCGCATAAAGATTGACCGTTGGCAACGGGTTCGCCGAGGCCGTCCATGTCATTCCGTCGGTGCTCGAATACAGGGCCCCGTTGATCCCGGCGGCAACATAGGTGCCCGTTAATAGAATTGTTGTCGCGGCTCCATAGGCAACCCCGCGCAAATCGTCTGCGCCCGCCGGAGCGCCGCTGCTCCAGACCGCACCCGCCAATCTTGGAACGACCGAAATTGGGGTAGAACCAGGACCTCCGCTCGCCCCACCGCTTCGTCCGTTGACGGTAAAGGAATACGTTGTCCCATTGGTCAGGCCCCCTATCACCGCAGGAGAAACAGCTTTGATAGTCGTCAGGCACTCCGGCATGTAAATACAATTTTGCGGGGTGACGTCGGTTCCTGCTGCCTTGTACACCCAGTAATCGAAGCCGGGCAACATGTCCCATGAAACGATGGCGCTGCTGTCACCTGCCACGACGGATACATTGGTGGGAACGGGCGCGGGACTCCCTCCGCCACCCAGACACCCGCCAAGAATCAAGGCGACTGTCAGCGCCATGCTGCACAAGAAAAGTCTTTTCATTTCCAATTCCACGTAATGGCTGACGCAGTCTATTCCCGTCGGCCCGATCAAAATCAATGCATTGTCGAGATTACGGATAACGCCGTTCGAACAAGCTTCGTACCAATTCTATCAGGCATCCGTCCGTCAAGCAGGGCTTGCTGATGCTCCCCCGATCCGGTCGAAATATCGGGCACGGTACAACAATCGCGGTTGATCGTCCGCATTGACGAATGCCGAGCGATCGTGCAGCACATTGTTGCACAGCAATCCCATGCCGGGTTTGAGCAGAGTGCGGTAGATGTAGGGCGAATCGGATGCAAGGATCGCTTCCACAGCGGCAACGGCAGCCAGCGTTGCGGCATCCTGTTTCCATTCGATACTGCGGGTGCGCGCGGTATAGCGCATATGCAAGTTGCCCAGTTCATCCAGCGAAAACACCGGCCCGGTCTGCGCGGCTCGCGCCATCCCGTCTTCGTCGGTGCGCTCCGGGATCGTCATCGCATCCGGTGCAGACAGCGCCCGGATATAATCGGAATCCTGATCGCGCAACAGGATGTAAGCGATTTCATGATCCATCAACCGGTTCTCGCCGCCTTCAGCCGCACTGTTCACGCAATGCAGCAACATGGCCCGGATGCGTCTGTCGGCCGGATTGTAATAGCCGTCGGTGTGCCATTTTATCGGACGATCGGTGTAGGGAATGAAGGCTTGCCGCCGGCTGTCGGCGCCAACCACGATCTCGGAGATGCCGTCTTCACCCGCCAGCCAGTTGGCATCGAGATTTTCCAGGCTGAATTGGCGCCCGACACGGTGGACTATTTCCTTGTCCGCATCACGCTCATGGCTCAGATAGATCGCCATATTGGCGATGCGGCATCGGGCCATCAGTGCCGCATGTTCGGCGGCGGACAAGCGGCCCGGGTGTTCGACCCGAACCACCAAGTCATCCGCCGCGCGCGGCGCATTGGCCAGTTTCCATTCGCGCCAAGCCAGGTAACCAGCCTGGTTATCCAAATCGTATGGATTCATTGCAGGCCTTGCTTGCACAGATCCCATATTGCTATTCTCCCCCGCTGACGCTGGATGAACGTCGGGGTCTGGATTCCGTATCGAACAGACCGCGCATCGACTTCTCGACCATATCTGCCGCCTCCGGACCCTCTATGGCGGTTATCTGGTCCACCACCCAGCTCTTGTCCTTCTGGTCCACGATAGCATTGATGCAATGTGCCAGCAAACGGACAAAGGCAAACTTCCCGCCTTCGGCATCATAGTCAAAATCGGCATACTCTCCGGCGCGAAGATTCAGGCGTTCGATGAAACGGCTCTTATGCTCGGAAGCTTGCCCACCGAGCAGTTCGCTGCGGTTTTCGGCCTGGGTTTCGGCGGCTCTGTTGGCAAGTGCCACGGTGAAAGTCTGGCGATCTTCAGGCTGGTAATGTGCGTAAGCGATCCGGTCAGCGACCTGCACCAAATAGATCTGAAATTCGGTCAGAAACTCGAAATACTGTTCTCCGACCGCAATATCGAATCCGGCCTGTCGCAGTTGCTTTAATGCGTTCAGGCCAATGCGGTAAAGAATGAAGGCCATCGCTGCGCCAATTTCATCCGGCGCTTTCTGCTGCCCACCCTTGAACCAGTGACTCTTGATGCGCAAAGCTCACATCCTCCGAATGGCGAACGAATCTCGAGCACAAAGTCTGCCTGGCAGGCAAATCACGTCAAACAAATCAGGAAGGAGATTCAAGAAACAGTTCCTCCAAAAGAGGAGAAGCGCCGTGTCGATATCTTACCGGTAAACACGATGCGGAAGGGAACAATCAAGCAAATGTTTGCAACATCGATATGTGGCGTCCCCAACGAGATTCGAACTCGTGTTATCGCCGTGAAAGGGCGGTGTCCTAGGCCTCTAGACGATGGGGACCAGTGATGCAACTTTTTGGTGGAGGTAAGCGGGATCGAACCGCTGACCTCTTGCATGCCATGCAAGCGCTCTCCCAGCTGAGCTATACCCCCAAAAAGAGCGCGCATTATAGTGATCGAGGTTATCAATGTAAAGCCGATATCACGAGAGCAAATCAATTCGTATTGTCCATTTGTGCTTACAAGTCCCTTCCCCCTTGCAGGGGGAAGGTTAGGATGGGGGTAGAGCATTGGGATTGCCGAGACTCTATCCCCACCCGAGCCCTCTCCTGCAGGGGGAATATCTGGAGCAATCAATAAATTGAATCACTTCAGATACCGCGTCAACCTCGCCAGCACAACCTCGCGCGGAAACAACGCCACGACTGCGTCCACAGACGGGGTATGAGTCTGCCCGGTCAGCATCACGCGCAATGGCATCGCCAGCCTGGGCATTTTCAGGCCATGCTTGCCGATGATTTCCTTGATCGCCGCACCGATGGCCGGCGCTTCCCACGCCACATCCTTCAATCGTTCCGCAAATTCGCGCAAGGCTGGCAGCGCCTCACTGGTCAGTTGCGCATCCACCAATTCCTGCGCGGGATGCAATTCGATATAGAACACCTCGGCCGCATCGGCCAGTTCATTGAGCGTTGCGACACGCTCCTTGTACAGCGCCACAACGGAATCCAGCACGGGCATCTCGCCCACCGTCACGCCGCGCGCCTCGAGGCGCGGACGCACCAGCGCAGCCAGGCGCGCATTGTCGGCCAGCTTCAGATAATGCTGGTTGAGCCAGTTCAGTTTTTCGGTATTGAATTGCGCGGCGGACGGCGTGATGTGGTCGAGATCGAACCATGAGCAGAACTGCTCCACCGAAAACACCTCCTCGTCGCCGTGCGACCAGCCCAGACGTGCCAGGTAATTGATCACCGCCTCCGGCAGGTAACCATCCTCATCGTATTGCATTACGCTGACCGCGCCGTGGCGTTTCGACAGTTTGGTGCCGTCATCGCCGAGGATCATCGACAAATGCGCATACTGCGGCAGCGTCGCCCCCAGCGCCTTGAGGATATTGATCTGGCGCGGCGTGTTGTTGACATGGTCGTCGCCGCGGATCACATGCGTGATCCCCATGTCCCAGTCGTCCACCACCACGCAGAAATTGTAGGTGGGCGTGCCATCGGCGCGCGCGATGATCAGGTCATCCAGTTCGCCATTGTCGAATTCGATATAGCCCTTCACCAGATCCTTCCACATCACCGAGCCGTGTTCAGGATTCTTGAAGCGCACCACCGGCGCAACCCCGGCCGGCGGCTGCGGCAATGTCTTGCCGGGTTCCGGGCGCCAACGACCATCGTAGCGTGGCTTTTCGCCGTGCCCGCGCTGCGCTTCGCGCAACGCATCCAGTTCCTCTGGCGAGGTATAGCAGTAATAGGCCGTACCCTGATCCAGCATGTACTGGATCACCGTCTTGTAGCGCTCAATGCGCTGCATCTGGTAGAACGGCCCCTCGTCGTAATTCAGCCCAAGCCACGCCATCCCATCCAGAATCGCCCCCACATTCTCGGGCGTGGACCGTTCCACATCGGTATCCTCGACGCGCAGAATGAAAGTGCCGCCATGCTTGCGGGCATACGCCCAGGAAAACAGCGCCGTGCGGGCGCCGCCTATGTGCAGATAACCGGTGGGGCTGGGTGCGAAACGAGTGCGAACGGTCATGGAACTGGCCAAAAATTAAAGCAGGTATTTTACGCCAACTCGGTTGCCGAACCACATGCATTGACCGGCAAACGCTCGATGTGATTTAATTTGCGCCCTCAAATGGGCGGTTAGCTCAGTGGTAGAGCACTGCCTTCACACGGCAGGGGTCACTGGTTCGAACCCAGTATCGCCCACCAACGTCACGCTTCATTTCCTTTTTCTAAAAGAATATAAGTGTCCGGTGTGAACGCAGCGTGTAACACATCATGGTAGATTCTTAATGACGGCACATTTCGGCACAGTGAGGTGCGAAATGGCGCAATCAGAAGCAAAGATTCAGGCCTGTTAATTGCCGACTCACCATCACCTTACTGTGGAAGCAGCGCGCTGTCAGAAGCAGCGCAAGAAGCGCTATGCAAGACTGTCGCGCGCATCTTCACCGGCTCCTGAGTCGCCGCCTCGTCGCCGCGCCGATCGGTGTGGGCCGTCTGTCTCCCCGCTCGGCGCGGCGGTCTGGTCCGCTGTTCGCGTCGCGCACGCACGCGGACCGTACTCTGCTGCGTTCCGGGCGCGTGGCCGACCGCGGTCCGCCGCGTTGTCGCTAGCGCCGTCCCACCGCCTCGGTGGACGTGTCCCAATACGTAGCCGCGTAGGTCGCGATTGTCCCTGTTTTCGCGCCGTCCAATCAAGCGCTCTTCGTACCGTTCGCATCGTTGTCGATAGCCCCTTCGCCGATCTGTTCGAGCGAGTTCTGAGCTCGATCGTTTGTCCATCTTGCTCCGTGCACGTACCTGCCGCTGGGGCTGTACCCTCCCGGTCCCCTCTATCCGTATCGTACCCGCCTGCGCTCTGCGTCCTTGTGGTGCCTGTTTCATAGCACCTGGTACCGTATCCGAGCATAATCGTCGCGCGCTGCTCCGTTTGTGCCGACGACTGTCTCCGACTGTGGCACGAACCTTTACTGCGCACGTAGTGATGGAAATGCGGATCGATAGTGCTTCAGCAGTCACGCGCCGGTGTCACTGCGCATCAGCAGAGTGTTCCATCTGCAGCCCAGATTTTGCGTGCATGTCGCCTCTCACGGTAGCTACGTCACTTTTCCTGAAAGCTGTAGCTGGGGTAAAAAGAGCAGAATGCGTCAGCACTTGTATTATACATGTCGAGGATCCTATGAAAGAACGCGATTTATGTTAATAGCACACAAGTGCGAGTTGTATTGTAAGCCGCGTGTCGCTAAGCATCTCCTCTCGCATTCTGCTTCTCAGAACTCAATTTGCGCCCGTAGTCTTCCAGCTGCGTTTCCTTCGACTCGAAGTCGCAAGTTTTGTCCTCAATAACGATATCTGCTTGTCCGCTCCGCAATGTCCTGACTGGACCTTTTGATCCTGTTGTTCTTGACGTGCCTGCTGGAGCGCCTTCTTAAGCGGGCCGTTGTGTCCTGCTCCGAATATTTTCCAGCTGCGCTTTGTGGTTGGAAACTACCCTTGCTACCTACGTTCCAGTTCAAGTACATTGTTTCGGCGCTGCTCGGAAAGGCTTTCAGTTTAGCGTTTTCCTCAACGAGTTGCTGAATCCGTAGCTTAGCCTCTTCGCTCTGCTTCCGGATGGTGCTGAGTTGCTGGACAACCTGGGCCTGGCTGCATTGGCGCGTTCAAGCTCTTCGACCGCAATTTATAGGACTCTAGGTCTCGCACCTTACGCTCGGATTCTTCTGCGATCTGTCGAAGGTGGACAATTTCGGCCTCCCGTGCCGAGCGAGTCTTCTAACTGTGTTGCAGCACGTTGTGCAATATGGGCTTGTTCCAGTTCCTGTTTCAATGCCTCCAAGCTCCGCAACGCTTCAGACTCTTGGTTGCCAGTGAAAGATAAGTCACGGCTAAGCCGGTCGACACGCTTTTCGAGATCTGAGACATAGGAGTTACGCTCCTCAGATTGCCGCCTTAGCGTTGCGTTTTCATTTCAGACAGTCAACTTTTTGGCAGCCTCCTCGCCTTCCTTCTTATAATGCTCAATCTGTTTAGCGATTTCCGGTTTTCGCAGCCGGCAAGCAGAAGCCACCCGAAAAAGACGAACTGCGATACGGCGTTTGAATAAAATTGTACGCATCTCGTGCCTCTTGTTCCACATCATGGGCCACAATCTGGAACAGTCGTCGAGTTTCCTTCCGGGCGTTGAATTTCGGCCAGTAAATGCTTTGTAAATAAGCCATTTCGTCCAGAGCCATCAATTGCAACGCCATCGGGTGCTGTCGCGTAGACTAGTAATGTCCCGGCAGCGGCTCTACGCGTGCAAGGCCCTTTGTGATACCCGAGATTCGGCTGACAAAGGGATTGTCTCGGCAGGCATCGAGAATGACAATATTCGGCAGGCTGCGTGATTCTTCCAAGATTCGCAGCACATAATCGAGGCTGAAACCTTCGTCTTCTATATCCGCAGCCATTTGCGCATCCAGCCCCAACGGGAGAAGGAAGTTCTCACCGTTGATTTGGATCCCATGGCCTGCGAAGTAGAATAGCGCTAATGTTTGAGGGGAGAGTTTCGACGCGAATGACCTGATGAACTGCTTCATCTGCGAACGATTAGGGACATCGGATTGGCAGATAACGTCAAAGTTAAGTTCTCTTAATGCGTTGCAGACATCTTCGGCGTCACTTCTTGGGTTGCGCAGTTTGGAAGATATTGGTAATTGCTATTGCCGATGACCAAAGCCACCCGATCCTGTCCAATTTCGTTTCCTCGTGTGAGAACACTTGCGGTGGTAGCTTCTCGTGTCAGAGTAGCCTGAACAAGGGAGCCTGCAAAAGCTTGCGCAATGCTCTGGGTGACCTGAGCCAAAGTGGTGGTCGGACTGGCCGTAACAATCATCGCGGCAACCAGCTTCTGGATCATGTTGAACAAGAATCGGGATGATCCGAGTGACATGGCGCCAACCTATAGTTTTAAATTTATGATGCTTTAGCGGATTAACAAAGCACTACATTTCCGGTCATTCTTTCTTTACAGGGGTAGAAGGGGTGATTGCAAGCGGTCTTTCCTAGCATCATCCGATTGTCAATCAAAATTCCAACTATAATTGTGTTGCGAGAATGCTACCAAATGCGAATTGGTCTTGCAACAATGGCGTCTTATCTATCAAGGCCTGCTGAACGAATAGCGACGTCACGTTGGAAAAACGATCGGAAGCTTTGTAATCGTAAGGGGATAGCGAGGTTGCGCTTGTCGTGTCACTCCAGTGGGGCGGAAAATGCGCGCCAAGAAGGTAAAGCCACCGGCGGCTCAGGATCGTTTTCGGCCGCTCGGATGCTTCATGTCCAACCGAATCTCGACCACTATATCTTAAGGCCGATTTTTGCCATCCGTTAGACTGTTTGACCGCGCGTTGGTGTAAGTAGCGGGCGAAGCTAGCTCTAAACTTGTATCTATGTTTCTATTAGGACACCCTGCATTTTTCATTTCTATTCTTCAAATCTAACGTACGCTCAATGATATATTTCCTGCCTGAGGATCGGTACTATTTACTGTCTAGAACGACTCAACAGCTCGAACATATCTGGTCTCTGGAATTTGTTTATTCCAATGCCAAATGATGTCCGTCATTCCCAAGTGCATCGTACACGGCCATGACTAGGGGAATACCATGAACCTCCATCTTTTCCAAACACGAGGTACATGGTCTAAGGAATGCCCGTAGTAACGAATGTTGTCTGTTAGTTGCTTGAGGTGATAGGATAAAAAAACTGTGACAGCGGTTTGGGATGCAGCTGAGCTATTTGGATAAGATGCCACGCATTGTTCCATGTCTCTAGATCGATAGAATTGTCGAAATGAAATGTGCAAAATGGGAAAGAGAAAATATCTTGCATTTGTATTTCTTGCGCTGTTATTTTTGATAACCGTTCTAGAGTCACATATGCATCTGCAGAGAATAGCCTCCCACCGCTATGGAAAAGCGGAACAAGCAGAATTGGCGAATGCCGATCAGCTTATTCAGGAAGCCTTTGTTCTATATCAACAAGCCAAGTACAAAGAGGCTATGCCATTAGCACAACGTGCGCTCGAAAAAGAAAAGAAAAAGAGAAGAACACAGAAGCGAAGCCAAAAAAAAGCTGAACTAAGAAAAGAAAAAAAACAGCGCAAGCAAAAAAAAAGCAAAGCAAAAGAAAAACGAAAAAAGTAGAACAACAATAAACAGTAAAGCAAAAAGAAGCAAGCTAAGCCAAAAAAAAAATAACAAAAGAACGGGAAGGTACAAAACGGCTCGAATAGAACGAAACAACAAACACAAAAACAAGATATCGACAGCCACGAAACAAAGGCAACAGCAACACTAAGAACTAACCGAAAAACACCAACGAGCGAAAAGAAAAACAAACTAAATAGCTATATAAGCCAAAAAAAACAAGAACAAGCAACAACGATCAAAGCAAAGTAAAGAAAATTAAAAAAAAACACCGCAGAAGTAAAAAACAAAGAGAAAAAAACAAACAACAAGGCAAGAAAAATATAAGATAAGAAGCCACAAACGAACAAAACAAAAGCAAAGAATGAAAAGCTAAGCACCAAATAAGCAACCAACAAAGAGCACAACCAACCACAAAATGAAGACAAAACAAAAAGCCAACCGCAACAAACAGATGACGGCGCACAAACAACCGCTGAAGAGATAAGGAAGCACAAATCAAGCGCACAAACACACACTAAACCTAAAACCTATCGCTGAGAAAACAAAGGCGTAACACTTCACAGAAATTACCCTAAAGCCACTGATATTGAGCTAACGTATGAAAAAACATCGCACCAAGAAAAGCGATAACAAAAGCAAAAGAACTATCTAGAACAAAAAAAAAAACACTAGAATCGACAAAAACAAGAAACGGCAAAAAAAAAAGCAAAACCGCACGGACTATCAAAAAGTAAAGACCATGAGCAACAACGTAGCAACTGAATAAACCAACATAAACGAGAACCAAAAGCGAGTGCTGATATGAAATGCGAAACGAACCACTTAAAACCCGTAGCCATCACGGCCAAAAAAAAAAACTAACAGTTAAAGGCAATAACGATAAGTGCATGAAAAGATATCAAAACGAAAAAATAGCAGGCACCAAACCACAAAAAAAATGCAAGCTGCAAATCGCAGTGTCTTAATCTCACAGTTGGGCTAGTGCGCTCACCTAAGAAAAAAAAAAACGGCAGAAAGTAACAGTCCAACACGACGAAAACTCCGCATACCTCTAACCAGAAGGCCGCGGCGACCTATTGCGGCGGCAAGGATGACGATCGGAGACGGCCTCACTAACTGTATAGTATGAGATCAGCCTATCTACGGCTCGAGTCGACACGTCAGCAAACGCAAGCAATGGAGCACTCTGCCTATGATGAACTGAGATCGTCAAGCTAACATGATCATTTGCAAATATCGAACAACCGCCGGCCACTCACGCGATTAAGTATAAACTCGACAACCAATAGAATATAAACACATGCCATCCATATCAAATCATAAACTATAGCACACGCACACACAACAAAATGATGTAATAAAGACATCAAACAAATACAAACATCAAAGCAACGATAAAGTCACGACGAAAAAACAGACAACAAAAAGCTAAAAAAGCATTAAGCGACTAAAGCGCACTTGTTTAATTGCCAATCACCACCCCTCCTTACTAATAAGTACAAACGAACTGAGTACAGGCTATACACGTTCCCCACCGCCTCAACCATACGTCCAGCCGTCAACCTCCCATGTACGTGAGCCAAGAGTGAATCTACGGCAAAGATCTTCAAAAGCCCAGAGGCAATGATAACGCCGTTACCCTCCTCACAACCTGATTTCCGGAACAAGAGATTAACGAAACGTCGGCAGGTCAATTGTCTTAATTTTTTCCAGGCTTCCGACCGAGGTCAAATCAGGCTCTTGATCAGGCTTTATCTCCCGTGCGAGACGCTTCATGTTTTCGACGCGCTCCGCGCTGGTCGGGTGTGTGCTCAGAAATGGAATCGAATGACCCGCGACTGCAACCAGCTTTTGCTGCAAACGCACCGCGCCCCAGGGATCAAAGCCGGCATGATCCATGAATTCAACGCCGAATTCATCTGCCTCGCGTTCGTCATCTCTCGAGAATACGTTTACAACCGAATTCGTCGCAACATCGGTGGCGTCTATTGGGACCGGGATACCTGCCATGCCCAGCGCGAAACTCAGCAGGGTCGATGCGAAGATGCCGTTATCGTCCCGGCTTTTCCGCCGCTCGCCGTGGATCAGGTACAAGTGCGCCAGTTCGTGCCCCATCAGCGCGGCCATCGCATCGTCGTCCTGGCCGATGAGGTTGATCATGCCGATGTTGATGGCGATCATCTGCATCCCATGGTAATCGAACGAAAAACCGTTAGGCTCGTTGTCATCCGCGATCAGGAGCCTGGTGCGTATCATTCCGGCTGCTTCCTCCACACGCTGCTTGACTGAAATCGTTCTCCTGATGTCTTCGATTTTGACGCTGGCGATCACCTTGCCTTTTGGCTTGTCCATGATTGAGACTACGGGGTGCTGAACTTCGGCCAATGCCAATGCATCCCAAAATCTTGGCGGCCGGCTGTTGGTAGAACATCCGGTAATCAACAGCACCATAACAAATAGGGCTAATCGGGGCATAGGTCTAGGTATATGCAACTTGATAGATTGAAATAAGGGTCCCGTCATTCTGCATCAGTTTTCCCAGTCACATGCCTGTAACGTAGATCTCCATATCATTCTTGCAGTTAGCGTGCACTGAGTTTGGGCTATAGCCAAAACCGACATCCTAACGACCGATTGACACCATTCGCTTGAACCCGCACCAGAATTTTCACGCCAAAACGATCTGGAGCTTCACGCTGCCCTTCTTCGTCATGCATTTCCCTTATTCGTTCCGCTTATAATGGATGCAATCAATATTTGCGCGTCAGTCTTCGGGGTATCTGTCTCACTGTCAGCAAAACGAGTTGGGATGGTTTCAGGTTTCATTTTTCAAGTTATTCATTACTGCATTTGAGACTCGTAACCAAGCAATCTGAGACTAATCATGCGTGCAATGGTTCTGCAATCTTCCCGATCGGCCCTGCGGCTGGTCGAATTGGCGCTGCCGGAATACGGCGCAGACCAAATCCTGCTGAAAGTGCACGCCTGCGGTGTGTGTCGCACCGACCTGCACATTCTGGATGGTGAACTCGCCGAGCCCAGGTTGCCCCTGATACCCGGACATGAAATCGTTGGCACCGTGGTGGCAAAGGGTGAGCAGGTTGAACGGTTTGCCATGGGTCAACGGCTGGGTGTGCCCTGGCTCGGCCACACGTGCGGCCATTGCCGCTTCTGCGTGAGCGGGCGCGAGAACCTCTGCGACGAGGCGCGTTTCACCGGGTACACCCTGAACGGAGGCTACGCAGAATACGCAGTAGCTGACCCGCACTATTGCTTTTCCCTGCCGGATGACTATGCCGATGCCGAAGTCGCGCCGCTGCTGTGTGCGGGGCTGATCGGCTATCGTGCGCTGGTCGCCGCCGGCGACGCGCAACGCATAGGTATATACGGTTTTGGCGCCGCCGCCCACATTATCGCCCAGGTCGCGCGCTGGCAGGGACGCAGTGTTTTTGCGTTCACCAAACCCGGCGACATGGCCGGGCAGCGCTTTGCCATCGAGCTTGGCGCGGCATGGGCGGGCGACTCCACGTCGGCGCCGCCCGAGCAATTGGATGCGGCCATACTGTTTGCGCCGGTCGGCGCCTTGATACCCGAGGCGCTTCGTCACACCGCGAAAGGCGGCACAGTCGTGTGCGCAGGCATCCATATGAGTGATATTCCCCGATTCCCCTATTCGATCTTGTGGGGCGAGCGCATGGTCCGTTCGATCGCCAATCTCACCCGCCGCGACGGCGAGGAATTTCTCCGCATCGCGCCCGATGCGGGCGTCAGGACAGAGGTGGAGACGTTTCGCCTGGAGGATGCCAACGAGGCGCTGGGTCGCCTGCGTGACGGGCGCATACGCGGCGCAGCCGTATTGGTCATGGAATAAGAATGCGTGACCTGACGATTCGATCCCCGCTCTCATTCACTGCCCACCCCCGCCGAGCCTGGCTGTTTCCGCTTTAGCGGATAGACAGCCACGGCCTGCTCCTTGCGGGTGCTAATCCTCCCCCTCATGGGGAAGGAAACGAGGTCGTGCCAGCGCCGCCACGGTTCCTTCCCACTGTATTGAACAAACCACGATAACGCTCTGGCCGCTTCGTCAATGTGCATGGCGCGCGCGAAGAAAGAGCCAGCCATAGATAGCAATGTTGACGCCGATGACCACGCCGGCCAGCACAAACTGGATTTCCCTGGTGAGTCCGGCAGGGTAAATGATTGCCAGAAGATAGTGCTCGATGAAACTCTCCGGGTAGCCCGATTGGCCCGCCTTGATACGAAGGGAGTTCTCCAGATAGGTAAGCGGGCAAATACGGCCGGTGATCTCGACGAAAAATCCCCATGCGGCCGCCGGAAGATGAACAAACGGAATCCAGCGCCAGCGCGCCGCGATGACGGCACCCAGAAGGGCGAACAGGATGAACGCCAGATGGATACATAAAACTGCGTCAGCGGCAAGTCGGAAGAGCATGTTCGCGCCAATATGAAGGATTGTGTCTGACTTCTCGGACCGTACAATCAGGGGAGCCGAACCGGGAATCCGTTCACGGAAGCGCTGAGCAGGTTTCCCGTTCGTGGCGAGCCCTTCGACAGGGCTCTCCTGAGTTTATCGAAGGGCTCAGGACGAACGGACGTGCTCATCGCACCCTTTGCTGCGTCCCAAGTATAACGGCCTTGTGCAACCCTGCTGCGGTTTTGCTCGGATCCTTCACCGGCAAGACTTATCGATCTGCGTCTGCAGGAAATCCTCCAGTTCACTGACCCATGACTCACGCAAGAAAATGAATCCGTCGTTGTGGCCGCCTGCAAGTTCGAGAAACTGTTTGGGCGCATTGGCCGCGGCAAACAGTGCACGCCCGTGCTCGAACGGAATGATTTCATCTTGCGGGCTGTGGGCGATCAACACCGGTGCCGTGACAGACCGCAGATACTCGCGCGTGTCGTAATGGATGCGCGCCAGCCAGCGTATCGGGAAATACGGATAAATGT
Source organism: uncultured beta proteobacterium (assembly GCA_963782385.1). GTDB lineage: Bacteria > Pseudomonadota > Gammaproteobacteria > Burkholderiales > Gallionellaceae > CAVXFS01. Next base: position 1,995,235 of record CAWAJO010000001.1, on the reverse strand, counting down.
GTTGCCCCAGATCGGGCACCGACGTGAAACCGGAAGCGATCACCAGCGCAGCCGGTTTCTGGCGGGCGGCCAGCCGCGCGGCTATGGCGCCGCCCAGCGATTCGCCGAACAGCACGATGCGGCAGGATGGCATGTGCCTTTGTTCTATCAGGTAGCGCCAGGCGGCGTCGGCATCACGATAGGTGCCCTGCTCGCTCGGCGCGCCGCCGCTGCGCCCATAACCGCGATAGTCGAAGATCAGCATGCTGTAGCCCAGCCGATGAAACATCTGGATTGAATCCAGCCTGTGGGAAATGTTTCCCGCGTTGCCATGCAGGAACAGCACCGTGCCGCGCGGCTGCGAAGCCGGGATGTACCAGCCATGCAAGTTGATCCCGTCGGAAGTCTTGAGTTGGAGGTCATCGTATGGCAAGCCGACCTGCCCGGGCGTGGTGCTGAACTCGCGCCCGGTTTCCGGATAGAAAACCAGGCGCGACTGAAAGATAGCCAGCAGCAGTGCAAGCGCGGCATAGGCTGCGACCAGAGTGCCCAGAACGTGCCACATCAGTCGCATACCGCCGCCGCGCGATGACGGCTCATCTCGATCATGCAGCCTGGCAAGGCGCGGTAAACATCATGCAAACCGGGTGATTGCAATTTGAACTATACTCAAAATTCGAATTAGCGAAAGTCGGTGGAACCCATGATAAAAAATCCGCGTACTCGGCGCGCCATTACCTTGATCATGATGGCGCTGGGCGGACTCCTGATGTTTCTTGCTCCGGAAGTCTGGCAAGGCGCGTTGCTGCTCGGTCTGGGCGTGATTCTGGAGTTTATCGGTATCGCGCTGGAGCACAAGAGCAAATAAGGCTGCTCAGCGGCTGCGCTGATAAGACGCCATCAACTCGGCCTGGCCGATGACATGGTTCCGCATCGTGTTTTCCAGAATTGCCTTGGCCGGATTCTTCAGATCCGGCAACATGACATTCATCGCGTACAGCTTGAAGAAATAGCGATGCTTGCCAATCGGCGGACAAGGTCCGCGGTAGCCGGTGCTGCGCCAGTCGTTGAGTCCCTGCAAGGTGCCGGGCGGGAGCCCGCCGGCAGCGACGCTTTCCGGCAAGCCATGGGTATCGGGCGGAATGTTGTAGAGCAACCAATGTACCCAGGTCATTTTCGGTGCGGCCGGATCCGGTGCATCCGGATCATCGACGATCAGCACCAGGCTCTTCGCCGCGGACGGCACGCCCGACCATGCCAGCGCCGGTGAGACATTCAGTCCATCGCAGGTATGCAGCGCCGGAATCATGCCGTTGTGCCGGAATGATGGCGAATCAATAGCCAAGGTCACGATAATTTTCACCTTCTCGCCAGAATACATGCCAGCCATGGCCAATCCGACGACAATGCACAACAGAACGATTCCCGGGACAAGCGCCCCTGCCCGGTAGCCAAGCCGATGCTTAATCTTCTCGTGCTCAGGACAAGGGTATGGTCCTGGCCGTTGAGCTGCCTGTCTTGGGCAGACGTACCGTCAACACGCCATTCCTGTAGGTCGCCTCCGCCTTGTCCGTGTCCACATTATTCGGCAATGGGATGGCGCGCTGGAACGCGCCGTAGGCCCGTTCCATGATGTGATAGGTGCTGTCCCGGGTTTCCCGCTGGGAGTGCTTTTCACCGCTCAGATAAAGCGTACTTCCCTCAATCGTGATGCGGCAATCCTCCTTTTCCATTCCCGGCGTCTCGACCCGCACCACGATTTCCCCCGCAGTTTCCTCCACTTCTCCCGCCAGCAGGCTCCAGCGCGGGAACGCGTCAAGCGCTCCGCTTTCGATGGGCGCTTCATCCTTGCCGCGCACAAAATGGGTAAGCGCGCTGCTGCTGCGGCTAAGCAACTCGCGCCAGCCTTCCGACAGGTTTTCCCATGTACGGCCAAGCTCGCGGCCAATATTTCTTCCAGCCTCTTTCAATGTCTCCAGCATGTTGATGCTCCTGGTGGAAAGGCAAAACCTGCGCGCTGCGTTGTAGGCGCAGAACCCCCTATTTTTCGACCGCCAGATCTTCGCTTGTATCCGGGCGTTTGGGCTCATGGGTCTTGATGTCACCGCGCATTTTGCGCGCGTAATCTTCAAGCTGCCGCTGCGCGGCGTCAAAGGCATCGCGCAGCGCCACGTAAATATCTTCGGCATGGTCGCGGTTAACCACGATTTCGCTGCCCGGCACGCCGATATCCAGGCGCACCGTGAAATGCTTGCCCTGATGATGGTGCTTGTGCGGCACCTCGGCCACCACGCGGCAGGACATGATGCGATCGAAAAACTTGTCCAATTTGTCTACCCTGTCGCGTATGTGAGTTTCAAGCGCGTCAGAATGGTCGATCCCGCGGGTGGTGATTTGCAATGGTATTTGCATGACTTTCTCCTTAAACAATGGTGACTCATAATTCCAGGCCGGTTAGCGGCGATTCATGATTTCTTTTTTCCGTTCCAGTTTTACCAGTTTGGCAAGCGCCAGAAACTCTTCCGACAACAGTTCCATCAGGTCGTCCAGGGTAATGATACCAACCAGGGTGCTGTTCTGATCCACCACCGGCAAACGCCGTACGCCTTTGGCGCGCATATACTGGATAGTCTCGAATATGCCCGTGTTCTCCTTCACCGAGACCAGTCCCGGCGCCATGATATCGCCGGCCGTTATGGTTGCCGGATCCAGCCCGGTGGCCACGATTTCAACGACCAGATCACGGTCGGTGACGATTCCGACCGGGATGCGCGTGCCGTCATCACTGTACTCCACGACCACAACGTCGCCGACATGATGCTGGCGCATGAGCCTGGCCGTCTCCATGGCTGTATCGTCGCGCCGCACGATGATGGTTTCGCGGTTGCATATTTCACTTACCGGCATGCTGGCCTCCGTTCAACGTTGCTTCGCTGGCTTCTCGCCCTATCCCCAGGGCCGAGGAGGTGCTGAATCAAGTCCGCTCGTCCTGAGCCTGTCGGCGGGCCAAAAGGCCGGCTGATTGATCTGGCGACGTCCTCCGATCATGCTTCGACAAGGCTCTCCCGAGTTCATGCAGGGGAGCATGACAAACGGGCGCCTTGTTCAGCGCTTCCCGGATTATTGCGTGGCGACTGCGTGTACTCATGTTCCTTCGGCTAATCTATTCGGCCAGCTTCCGGAAAATGGTAATGAACCTCGTTCAGGTAGTGCACAACATCCGCGATTTCCGCTTCGGTCCATTTCAGCCCGATGTTGTCTTGCCAGCGGCGCACCTGGAAATACAGGCTGTCCATGTCGGTCGCCAGCTTTTGCTCGCGCCAATGAATCTTCGAGGTGTGGCATGCGTTGCAATAAGTCGAATAGAGCAGCGCTCCTCCTGTCTTTTCGTCTTTGGTCTGAGCATGAACCTGGGTATGCACGCCAAAGAACAGGCACACTGCAATAATCAGTCCGGGTCGCACCATTGTATTTTCTCCTTAGTCTTTAGCCGGCCTGCATCGCTGTCTGGCCAGCGTGCAGGAACCAGCGATCCAGCACCACATGGCGGGTAAACCACCGGCTGCCCATCAAGGTTCCTGCCAATGCGCCGGCAAGCAAGTTGTACACGGTTTCCGGCACAACACTGCCAGCGGCCTGCAGCGGCCCGAAACGTTCAACCAGACGACCCGAATAGGCCGCCAATTGCCTGCTGCTGTAGTCTCCTCCGGCTTCGATGATGACTGCGGCGGCCAGCAGGCCGGACTCGACCGCCGGGCGGATTCCTTCACCGCTCTGCGGATAGGCCAGCCCCGCCGCGTCGCCAATCAGCAGCACACCGTCGTCGAGCAGTTTGCGCGGCGCATGCCCATGCAGCAGGTAGGCATGGCCATGGAACCGGTCCGGGATGTCCTCTGGAATCCGGCCGCGCTGCCTGAGGAAAGCACAAAAACCCTCAAGATGTTCCTTCAGGCCATGGCTGCCCTCGCGTCCCAGCCCGATGTTCAGGTAATCGCCTTTGCGGAAGCACCAGCCATAACCCTTGAGGTCGCGGCAAAAATACAGTTCCGGCATATCCGCCCGCACCCGACAATCATTGCGCTGTTGCGGGTTCATTTCAAACTCGATTTCCTTGGCCGCCACCGCGGGTTCGCCAGCACCGAGCTTTGCCCCGAGGTAACGCGCTACCGGGCAGAAGTGGCCACCCGCGCCGATGACCAGCGGCGTCGTGACGGCGCCATTGACCAGCCACTGGCTGCCGCGCCGTTCCATGGATTCCACGGGCTGTCCCGGCAACAGGCGCGCGCCGGAACGTTGCAGCAGGTAGTCATCGAATTCGCGGCGGCGGATCCCGTAGCTTACGGTGTCGGGGTAACGGGTCTCCAGTTCTCGCCCGTCTATCAGGCCGGTGCGGAACGCCGTTATCGGCTGGAGCACACGTTCGGCCGCGTAAGCATCGGTATCCAGTTGCAGCGCCCGGACCACGGCAGGCGTGATCCAGCCGGCGCAAACCTTGTCGCGCGGGAATGCCGCCTTGTCCATTACCGTCACATCCAGGCCGTGGCGGCTCAATTCCCATGCGCAGCTTGATCCTGCGGGGCCGCCTCCGACAATCAGTGCATCACAGGTTTCCATTTCCCGCTCCTTGCGAGGGATAGAGGTGCTGCCGCGACCAGGGAATCCGGTTATTGCCGGCGCGGGCGAAAGCCACCTGGAACAGTTGCATGCTTCCCATCTTGAAGGCCGTAAGGGACCCGGCGAGATAGAGACGCCATGCCCGCACAAACTCCGCGTCGAACATTTCAGCCACGCGCGCGGCGTTTTCCTCATAGCGTTGCAGCCAGTGCTCCAGCGTCCTGGCATAGTGCAGCCGCAGGTTCTCCACATCCAGCACCGAAAAATCGAACGGCTCGAAAATCTGCATCATCTGCCCCAGGCTCGGCGGCGCAGCGCCGGGGAAAATATTGCGCTTTGCCCAGGCATCCATCGGCCGGGGATAGTTCAGGCCGATACTGTGGATCAGTCCGCGAGCGTCATCCTTCATGCACCGGTCCATAACGGCGCCCAGTTCCCGATAGTGATCCATGCCGACATGTTCGAGCATGCCGACCGAAACGAAGGCATCGCACTGACCGCGCACATTGCGATAATCGTCCTCGATGAACTCCACCTGCCCGTCCAGCCCTTCGGCGCGGGCGCGTTGCCGGGCATAGGCGATCTGCTCGTGCGATATGTTGTAGGCCTGCACCGTTACGCCGTAGTGCCGGGCCATGTGCAATGACAAGGCGCCCCAACCGCAGCCTGCCTCGACCACGCGTGCACCCGGCTGCAGCTCCAGCTTTCGGCACACGTGATGCATCTTTGCAAGTTGGGCATCTTCGAGCGTCATGTCCCGACTGGGAAAATAGGCGCAGGTATATACCATTCGCTGATCGAGCCAGAGCTGATAGAAATCGTTGCCTATGTCGTAATGATGCCGAATGTTGTGGCGCGCCCTGGTTATGGTATTACGCTGCTTGTCCTGGAATGGCGCCAGCAACATTTTGCCGTTCCTGGCTTGATTGGGCCATGGCCAGGTCCGATAGGCCTCCTCGAGAAAATCCAGCAGGTTTCCCTGCACATCGATGCGCCCGGACGAATACATCTCTCCGAAATTCAGCTCCGGATTGCTGATCAGCCTGAATAGCGCACCGCGATCGCGAATGTAGACCGAGACCCGCGCCGCCGAATGATCGACATGGTTCTCCACCGCCCGCCCGTCCCACAGCACAACCTTAACCTGGGGGTTGCCGATGGCGCGCAGCAGCTTTTTCAACAGCAGTCTGTCCGTGGCGAATACCCTATTGCCGGGAACTGGACTTGATTCCTTTTCCGTCAGCGGATAACTGGTTCCGCTGCTTATCAATTGGCTCAATGGTTCTGTTTGCTCCTGGCCCATAGTCGCGCCTCGCATTCATGATCTTGCAGTTTCAGATATATTCGTGTGCCATCCCGCTGCCGGCCTTGTTGAATCCCAATGACATGGCGGCCCGGTTCACCGCTGTTCCGGGCTTGCAACATGGTGCAGAAACCGGACATATTCAACAACTCCCCACCATTTTTCATCACTGACTCGAGCTTTTCGGGGATAAGTCCCCGGAAAAATCTCCCATGGGAAGACAATGCCACGAATGCCGGGGCGCGATGTTCATGAATACTCTTTGCAGCGGCCATCGTCAACTGCCCGATCCATTTATTAGTCCGCAGCAGGCCTTTGCAATACGACGGTGACGCGGCGATCCGGTTGTAAACACGCAATCAGCGTGCTGCCTCCTAATCCCCTGCAGGCAACCCCGGTGTTGGCATGGGGGTCAGGTTCGGACACCGCCCGGATGCGTTCAGCGGCCGCGTGCTGCTTAATCAGATAATGCCTAACCGCATTGGCGCGCCGCTCGGACGAGCTCTGATTGTACGCTTCTGTTCCGACGTGATCGGCGTGGCCGGTGCCTGTCAGCAGTTCCGTCTCCGGATGCGAATTGATGCCGGCAACGATGTCTTCATCCCGTGCTTTCCTGCCTTCCGGCCTGATTGCGGCCATGTCGAACTCGAACAGCGCCTCCACACCAAAGGTGCCCTTGACTGCCGGTTTTTCGGCAACCGATCTTGGCGCGAGTTCCGCAACGCCGGACGGCGAAAGATTCGGCAGGGCGGCAACAGGTTTGTCTTCCGCTGGCGTTTCCTTGTGCATGCCGGGATTTCACTCTTCAAAGGCTAATCACGGCGAGCAATCGGTCGTATGCCGGCAACTGTCATGCCATTCCGGACAAAGTTGCCGCGCTGGTGTGCGAGCCAACCGTCTTTGTCGGGGAACATTCCCGCAGAAAGAAGCTCGTTCCGATCGTGGACACAAGCATCAGGGCACGCGGCAGAGATAAACATCGTTTGAATTATTTTCAAGATGGTTCCCCAGCAAAACCGGGTTGCAAGCCGGGAAACTGCAAGGCCATGACCAATATCGTCGCGAACCCGGACAGTTCAATGGCACGCATCGTAACCGGCCTTCAGCGCATCCAGCTCACGCGCAACAGATTCTGCTCGGGGTTATAGTGGAAATTCAGTTCACCCTGATAGGCGTGATGCAGCGCTTCGCCGATGCCGCGGGCGAGATGGATATCCGTGGTGGTCACCAAGGTTGCGTCATCTTTGGCTTCCACTGCCATGATGCGTTTGAGCGGGTGCTCCGCCCGTTCGTGTTTTTCAAGGTTGTGCACGAGTTGCATTATCTCGTCGCGGTGCGCGGATAGGAATTCACCCTGCAGAGTGAGAAACCCTGCCGGAAAATGGTCGTGAATACGATGACATGCGGGGCACATTTCCCGGTGCGCACCATCCGGTATCTTGCTCCATTGCCAGCGCCCCTTGTGAAATACCGCGCCGCACTGCGGGCAGAGGGTCGGCTCCGGCAACTTGCCCTTGGCCTTGTAGGCATCGTGCACATTCTCCTGGAAGATGCCATCGTGGCGGGAAATCTGGCGGAAGCCTTCGGAAATCGCTGCATGACTCATGATAGGTTCTCCTTTTCTGGAATTGCGGGAACGAGCGGATTCATGAACCGGCACGCCAATTGCCCTTCCGCTACATCTCCATCTCATTCGGGTCTGCGGGCCCGGTTTCGGGTTTCGGCAGTTCGGCAACCATCGCGTCCGTGGTCAGGATCAGGCTGGCGATGGAAGCGGCATTCTGCAGGGCGCAGCGCGTCACCTTGGTCGGATCGATGATTCCCATCTCGATCAGATCGCCATATTCCTCCGTGGCCGCGTTGTAGCCGAAGCTGCCCTTACCCTCCAGCACCCTGTTCATCACCACCGAAGGCTCGCTGCCACTGTTCGCGACGATCTGCCGCAATGGCTCTTCCAGAGCGCGCAACACGACCTTGATCCCGCAGTCCTGCTCGCTGTTGTCGTCCTTCAACCCGCTGATCGCCGTTCTGGCACGCAACAGCGCCACACCGCCTCCGGGCAGGATGCCCTCTTCGACTGCTGCGCGGGTCGCGTGCATCGCGTCTTGAATACGCGTCCTCTTTTCTTTCATCCCGGTTTCGGTGGCCGCACCGACCTTGATCACTGCCACGCCACCGGCGAGTTTGGCGGCGCGTTCCTGCAGTTTTTCCTTGTCGTAACTGCTGGTAGCTTCTTCAGCCTGCTGACGGATTTGCCTGATGCGGCTCTGGATCATCGCTGGTTTTCCGGCGCCGCTTATCAGCGTGGTGTCATCCTTGCCCACTTCCACGCGTTGGGCCTGACCGAGATTCTCCAGCGTGATTTTTTCGAGGATGAGGCCCGTTTCTTCCGCAATCACCGTGCCGCCGGTCAGGACTGCGATGTCCTCCAGCATGGCCCGGCGGCGATCGCCAAATCCGGGAGACTTGACTGCAACGGTCTTCAGCACACCCCGAAGATTGTTGATCACCAGCATCGCCAGCGCCTCGCCTTCGACATCCTCGGCAATGATCAGCAGCGGCCGCCCGGCCCTGGTAATTTGCTCGAGCAGCGGCAGCAAATCATGGATATTGCTGATCTTCTTGTCGTGCAGAAGGACGTAGGGTTCATCCAGTACGGCGATCTGCTTTTCGGGATGGTTGATGAAGTAAGGCGAAAGATAGCCGCGATCGAACTGCATCCCTTCCACCAATTCCAGTTCGTTTTGGAGGCTCTTGCCGTCCTCGATCGTAATCACGCCTTCCTTGCCGACTTTCTCCATGGCTTGGGCGATGATCTCGCCGACCGACACATCGGCATTGGCGGAAATGGCGCCGACCTGGGAAATTTCGCGGTTCGTCGTGCAGGGCTTGGCAATTTTCCGCAGTTCCTCTACGGTCGCCGCAATCGCTTTATCGATGCCGCGCTTCAGATCCATCGGGTTCATCCCGGCTGCGACGAACTTCATTCCTTCGCGCACGATTGCCTGGGCCAGCACGGTAGCAGTGGTAGTGCCGTCACCCGCCACATCGGAGGTCTTGCTGGCGACTTGTTTCACCATCTGCGCGCCCATGTTTTCGAACCTGTCTTCAAGCTCGATCTCCTTTGCCACGACGACGCCGGAGTTGGCCACGAGAGGCGGCCCGTAAGAACGATTGAGGATGACGTTGCGGCCCCTCGGACCCAGTGTCACCTTGACCGCATCCGCCAGGATATTCACTCCCTCGACGATCTTGATACGGGCAGCGTCATGGAACATAACCTGTTTTGCCGTCATTTGAATGCCTCCAGTAATGTACGTTGCACAATCTTTCCAGCCCGCCGCACGAGCACATGATCTGGAACACAAGGTTTAGGGTGCCGCGACACTGGTCGCATCGATTCAGGCGAACTTGGTCAAGATGATGTCATGCGATTCTTGAGTTTGGTCGCAGTTGCAGTTTCATCACCGTCATCGGGTCTTCTGGAATTGTGCACGAAACAAACAACATGCTTTGACATACTGCAATCGACAATAGTGCCAGTTCCATCGAATGCCAGCGTTAGCGTCTGGTACTACTCAGCGTGGCGTTACCAGTTTGCGCCTGGCGGCACACGCGCAGCAAGACCCTCGAATTCGATTTTTGGTATGGTCGACGTTGCCCGGACTAATTTTACGCCTCTGAAAAATCTGAAGAGACATTAATGACTTAAATACAAGATACAGCAGGGATGGAATTGATTATATACGCGTGAATACATATGTAGAAATACGTATTGCACCGACTATTGGACGGTTCGCTCATTGCAAGAAGCGAGCGTTTGCATATGGCGGCCTGTGTAAATCAAGCTCCGCGTTGGCCGGGGCAGAGGGAGGCATTGTACCGACCACAAAATAGCCTGTCATTCGCCGTCGTCTACAAGAGAAGGCTTGGCACAAAGCCAAGCCTTCTCCGACTTTGTTGGCTAGCGTAACGGTATTGCTTCTTCTCTAGTTATTTGGCTGGCCAGAAAAGATCACGATAAGTGCAAGAATGATAAACGGCGAAAAAACAAGCGGCAGAATCAGCATGGTTGACACGGCAATCCCTCCTGAAGTATTGGTAAAATTGTGTCGACCATTTGGCTTTGACAATCGCGATTAAACCGACAGTTTTAATCGTGATCATATAAGCAAGCAGCAGACTCGGGAATTCTGCCATTTGTCTCTTGAGTTGACAAGCAGCAAAAGACCATATAAACAATAGGTGAAATCGCCTTTGCAACTGGATGTTCAAGTTCGACCTGATGTTTCAGAGGGATTCCATCGAGACCTGAAGTAATTCCTGCCTGTATCGTGCAGATGGGGAAGCCATAGATCGTGGCAACCGCTACCGGGGCCAACAATTTTTCGGAATGGTCGCATGGAACTTGATGGGGTGACTGATGGGGCTCAAACCCACGACAGCCGGAATCGCAATCAGTTTAACTATCGCCAATATCACTTTGAATTAAAACAATGTTAACTCAAAATTTTGCGTGGCCTGCCTCGTTTGAGCATGACATCAGCCACTGCCTTGGGGAAAATTTCAGGCAGCACTTCTGACGCAGGACGTGCGTTGGAGAAATCCTCTGCCGTCCATTCCGGATCGTCTTCATCCGGCATTTCTGCGGGATTCCGGTGCTTTGCTGATTTAGTCATATCGTTTCACCTCTCGACTGCCGGCCTTTCTAAAACTAATATCATGTACAGCAACTTCGCAAGACTATACCGCAATCGGCATCATATTTTTCAATTGATCCTTGATTGAAACGCGCGCTTCGCGTAATTCATATTCGTCCTGCAATCCCATCCAGAATTGCACTGATGTTCCGAAAACCTTGGCCAGCCGCAGTGCGGTATCCGCAGTAATGCCGCGCTTGCCCAGCACAATTTCGTTTATGCGGCGCGGTGGCACACCAATCGAATTGGCCAGCCTGGTTTGGCTAATTTCCATTGGACGCAAAAATTCTTCGAGGAGTATTTCACCAGGATGAATGTTCTGTAATTTACCCATTTCCATCTCCTTAATGGTAATCAACTATCTCAACATCACTCGGGCCGCTATCCGTCCAAACGAAACAGATGCGCCATTACCAGCGAGTTTGATAACTTCGTAAAAGTATTAGACAGTCAGCGCTATAAACATGCGCCAACTCTTTGAATTTTGGGGTGACTGATGGGGCTCGAACCCACGACAACCGGAATCACAATCCGGGACTCTACCAACTGAGCTACAGTCACCACTGAACTGACCATTACATCTCTGGCGTGCCCGACAGGAATCGAACCTGCAACCCCCAGCTTAGAAGGCTGGTGCTCTATCCGATTGAGCTACGGGCACAATTCTTTCGAGCCGATCCGAACAAACCTGGTCGGGGTGGAGAGATTCGAACTCCCGACATCCTGCTCCCAAAGCAGGCGCGCTACCAGGCTACGCTACACCCCGAGAGCGCGGCACTATACAGGGCTGACGCTCAAAAATCAATTTAGTGTTCGGTTGCAGAACCCCGATTCATCGTCCCGTTAACGGCATGATAACGCGTCAGTGACGGGCGTATCCATTCAATCTTTGCATGCGTCATATGACCCCGGAAGATTATCTCGGCCAGGTGCAACGCGCGATAAATTGGCCTTCCGCTTCCGGCTATAATGCGCTTCTTTGATAAGCCGCACACCCAATGCTGTTCCCGCTTTCGCCTTCCAATCCCCGCCCGCGCTATACCCGGCTACACGGCTCCTCCGATGCACTGGCCCTGGCGCAACTTGCCGCAATCAAATCGCCGCTCGTCGTGATCACCGGCAATGCGCTGGAGGCGCAACGGCTGGTGGAGGAGATTCCATTCTTCGCGCCGAGCCTGCGCGTGCACATGCTGCCGGACTGGGAAACGCTGCCGTACGACCATTTCTCGCCGCACCAGGATCTGGTGTCGGAGCGGCTTGCAACACTGCACCACATTCGCAGCCAGTCATTCGATGTCGCGGTGGTGCCGGTCACCACGGCGCTGTATCCGCTGCCGCCGGTGGAATACCTTGCCGCTTTCACCTTCTTCCTCAAGCGCGGCGACAAGCTGGATATCAACCGACTGCGGGAACAGATGACTTTCGCCGGATACAGCCATGTGCAGCAGGTGCTGACGCCGGGCGAATACTGTGTGCGCGGCGGGCTGATCGACCTGTTCCCGATGGGCAGCGTCATGCCCTTCCGCATCGACCTGTTCGACGACGAGATCGAGACCATCGCTACCTTCGATGTGGACACGCAACGCACGCTGTATCCGGTGCCGGAAATCCGCCTGCTGCCCGCCCGCGAGTTCCCGCTGGATGAAAACGGGCAAACCAGATTCCGCCAGAGATTCCGCGAACGCTTCGAGGGCGACCCCTCCCGGTCCGGCATCTACAAGGACGTGAGCAAGGGCATCGCGCCCGCCGGCATCGAATACTACCTGCCGCTTTTCTTCGACCACACCGCCACCCTGTTCGACTACCTGCCAGGCGATGCCATGCTGTGCCTGCATCATGAAGTGAATGAGGCCATCGCGACTTTTGCGATCGATGCGGCCTCGCGCTACAAGTTGCTGCGCGGCGATCCGCAGCGGCCGTTGCTGGAACCGCAAGAGTTGTTTCTGGATGCGGAGCAGTTTTTCATCCGGGTGAAGGATTTTGCGCGGCTGGACATTCTTTCCTCTCCTTCCACTTTGCTTCCCTCTCTCTCGCTTGAAGGGAGTGGGGCTGGGGGAGCGGGAATCGAATTTCCCAAACATCTGATCCCCTGCCGCACCGCTGCGCTGCCCGACATCGCCGTCAACCGCCGTGCCGATGTCCCCACCCAGGCGCTTGAGAATTTCCTGCGGGGTTACGACGGCCGTGTCCTGCTGCTGGCCGACAGCCTGGGACGGCGCGAGATCATTTCCGGCTACCTGAGCGAATATGGGCTTGTCCCCGCACTGTGCGAGGACTATGCCGCATTCCTCGCCGGCAATGAAAAATTCATGCTCGGCGTCGCCACGCTGCAAAGTGGCTTCATCCTGTTGGATCAAGATATTGATGCCTCTGGAGAACCGTCGCGAGTAGCCCAAGATGCAAGACGCCGCGCAGCAAGCGACGAGACATACCAAAAAGATAGGCGAGGAACGAGCGAGCACGCAACGCAGCAGCTTGGGTACGCAGCAGGTTATTCCAAGGCATCAATCGCGATTGTCACCGAGAGCGAACTATATGCCGCGCAGGTCCGCAGCCGCATCGCGCGCGCCGCAAAGAAGAGCAACCTGGAAGGCATGTTGCGGGACCTGTCCGAGCTCAAGCCGGGCGACCCGGTGGTACACGAGCAACACGGCATCGCGCGCTATCGGGGGCTGGTCAATCTCGATCTCGGCGAGGGCGAGAACGAATTCCTGCTGCTGGAATATGCCGACGAGGCCAAGCTGTATGTGCCGGTGGCGCAACTGCATGTGATCAGCCGCTACAGCGGCGGCGCGCCGGAAGCCGCGCCGCTGCACAAGCTCGGCACTGCCGCCTGGGACAAGGCCAAGCGCCGCGCCATGCTGCAGGTGCGCGACACCGCCGCCGAACTGCTGAACCTGTATGCGCAGCGCGCCTTGCGCAAGGGCCATGCGTTCAAGCTCAGCCATCACGACTACGAAGCCTTCTGCGCCGGTTTCGGCTTTGAAGAGACGCCGGACCAAGCTGGCGCCATTGAAGCCGTGATACTCGACCTGCAATCCGGCAAGCCGATGGACCGGCTGATCTGCGGTGATGTGGGTTTCGGCAAGACCGAAGTCGCCTTGCGCGCCGCGTTCGTCGCGGTGATGGATGGAAAGCAGGTCGCGGTGCTGGTGCCGACCACGCTGCTGGCCGAGCAGCACTTCCAGAATTTTTCCAACCGCTTCGCAGACTGGCCGGTCAGGATCGCCGAACTGTCACGCTTCCGTTCCGCGAAGGAACAGACGCAGGCGCTGCAGGACATGGATGACGGCAAGCTCGACATCATCATCGGCACCCACAAGCTGATCCAGAAGGGCGTGAAGTTCAACAACCTGGGCCTGGTCATCATCGACGAGGAACACCGCTTCGGCGTGCAGCAGAAGGAGCGCCTGAAGGCCCTGCGTGCCGAGGTAGACGTGCTTACGCTGACTGCCACGCCGATCCCGCGCACACTGGCGATGTCGCTGGAGGGGCTGCGCGATTTCTCGGTGATCGCCACCGCGCCGCAGCGGCGGCTGTCGATCAAGACCTTCGTCAGCGAGTACAGCCAGGGCGTGATCCGCGAAGCCGTGCTGCGCGAATTGAAGCGCGGCGGCCAGGTGTATTTCCTGCACAACGAAGTCGACACGATCGCCAACATGGCGGAGAAACTGCAAACGCTGCTGCCGGAAGCCCACATCCGCACCGCGCACGGCCAAATGGGCGAGCGTGACCTGGAAGCGGTGATGCGCGATTTCTACCACCAGCGCTTCAACGTTCTGCTGTGCACCACCATCATCGAGACCGGCATCGACGTGCCCAGCGCCAACACCATCATCATCAACCGTGCCGACCGCTTTGGTCTGGCGCAGTTGCATCAGCTGCGCGGCCGCGTCGGGCGCTCGCACCACCAGGCGTATGCGTATCTGCTGGTGGACAGCAAGGACGGCATCCACGCACAGGCGAAGAAACGCCTCGAAGCCATCCAGGCGATGGAACAGCTGGGCTCGGGCTTCTACCTCGCCATGCATGACCTCGAGATACGCGGCGCAGGCGAGGTGCTGGGGGAGTCACAGAGCGGCGAGATGCAGGAGATCGGATTTTCGCTTTACGCCGACATGCTGAACGCCGCAATCACCTCGCTCAAGCAAGGCAAGGAACCGGACATGGCGCACCCGCTCGGCGTCACCACCGAGATCAACCTGCACACCCCGGCCCTGCTGCCCGATGAATACTGCGGCGACATTCACCAGCGGCTGGTGATCTACAAGCGCCTGGCCAACTGCAGCACACCGGAAGAACTCGACGACATGCACCAGGAACTGGTGGACCGCTTTGGGCTGCCGCCCGCCCCGGCCAAGGCGCTGCTCGACTGCCACCGCCTGCGCATCGCCGCCAGACCGCTCGGCATCACCAGAGTGGATGCGTCGAGCGACGCGATCCAGATTCAATTCGTGCCGAACCCGCCGATCGACCCGATGAAAATCATCAGCCTGATCCAGAGCAAACGCCATATCAGGATGGCGGGTCAGGACAAGCTGCGGATTGAATTGAAGTACGGGGAATTGAGCCAGCGTGTGCTGGCGGTCCGGAATTTCTTTGGCGAGCTGCAGTGACGCCAGACATTCGCGGGGGAGAGTTGGGGTTTGCTCCTTCCCCCTTTAAGGGGGAAGGCCGGGATGGGGGTAGGACGGTGAATAATGCAAATTCTCAACCCCCACCCTAACCCTCCCCCTGCCAGGGGGAGGGATCTATCTCGCTGAGATGCAGGATACGGTGAGCTTGCGAACCGCATAATTCGCAATCGATGCGGTTCCTTCGTCACCACATCCTGCAGGACTGGGGTTTTGCTCCTTCCCCCTTTAAGAGTGGAGAGCGTAGCGAGCGGGCCTTGGGATAGGGGTAGGACGGTGAACAATGTAAAGTCTCAACCCCCACTGATGGAACTCCTAGTCATCGGTTACCTAGCCCTTCCCCTGGCAGCGGGAGAGCGTAGCGAGCGGGCCGGACTATCGCGCAGTGCTACGCCAATGCCTATAGCTCTTCCTGGTCCAGGTCGAATTCCTTGTGCAGCACGCGCACGGCCAGTTCCAGGTACTTCTCGTCGATCACCACCGAAATCTTGATCTCCGAGGTGGAGATCATCTGGATGTTGATGCCTTCCTCGGCCAGCGTGCGGAACATCTTGCTGGCGATGCCAACATGGGAGCGCATGCCGACTCCGACCACCGAAACCTTGGCGGTCTTCTCGTCGCCGATCACTTCGCGCGCGCCGATATGCGGTTGCACCTGGTTTATCAGGATGCCCATGGTTCTGGTGAAGTCGTTGCGGTGTACGGTGAAGGAAAAATCGGTTGAACCATCGACGCCGACATTCTGGATGATCATGTCCACGTCAATGTTGGCTTCGCTCACGGGTCCGAGTATCTGATAGGCGATGCCCGGCCTGTCCGGCACGCCCAGCACGGTGATCTTCGCTTCGTCGCGATTGAAAGCTATGCCCGAAATGATTGCCTGTTCCATTTTATCGTCTTCCTCAAAAGTAATCAGCGTGCCATCGCCCGGGTCGTCCAGGAATGACGACAGGACGCGCAACTTGACCTTGTACTTGCCTGCAAATTCGACCGCGCGCAGTTGCAGCACCTTGGAACCGAGGCTGGCCATTTCCAGCATCTCCTCGAACGTGATGCTTTTCAGCCGGCGCGCTTCCGGCACGACACGCGGGTCGGTCGTATAGACGCCATCCACGTCGGTATATATCTGGCATTCGTCGGCGTGCAGCGCTGCCGCGACAGCCACCCCGGTGGTATCGGAACCGCCGCGACCCAGTGTGGTGATGTTGCCGTCCTCGTCCACGCCCTGAAACCCGGCCACCACCACCACGTTGCCATTGGCCAGATCGGCGTAGATGTTCTCTTCGTCGATGCTGACGATGCGCGCCTTGGTGAACGCGCTGTCGGTGAGTATCCTGACCTGAGCGCCGGTGTAGCTTTTCGCTTTCACGCCTTCCTGTTTCAATGCCATCGCCAGCAACCCGATGGTCACCTGTTCGCCGGTGGAAACCACGACATCCAGTTCGCGCGGATCAGGATGGGGCTGAATCTCCTTGGCCAGAGCGATCAGGCGATTGGTCTCACCGCTCATCGCGGAAACCACCACCACAGTCTGATACCCCTGCGCCTTGAACCTGGCAATTCGCCGTGCCACATTCCTGATGAGCTCCGGGCTGCCGACCGACGTACCGCCGTATTTTTGGACGATCAATGCCACGATATTCCCGTACTTGATGGAAAAATAGTGCGCGATTTTACCTGAACCGCCCGCAAAAAACGAGGGTGATACGACTTTCGCCCGAGCCTGATAAACTGCGGCTTCCCGCTATCCCTGAGCAACCTCCATGCCGCGAATCATCACCCGCAGTTATCCGCCGGACGCCGCGCAGGCGTTGGTCAATTCCGGTATGTCGCCGCTGCTGGCGCGCATCTACGCGGCGCGCGGCATCCGCGAAAAGTCACAGCTGCAGGCCGAATCCAGCCGGCTGCTGTCCTTCACGCAGATGAAGAACGCGCAACGCATGGCACTCCTGCTGGCCGATGCGATCGCACAAGACAAGAGACTGCTCGTCGTCGCCGACTACGACGCCGATGGGGCGACCGCCTGCGCCGTCGCACTGCGCGGTTTGCGCGCATTCGGCGCGCAAGTGGATTTCATCGTGCCGAACCGATTCGAATACGGCTACGGATTGACGCCGGAAATCGTTCACCTGGCGGCACGATTGCCGCTCCGTTACGGTATCGAAGAATCTTCGGACAAGAGTGGAACGGCCAGGCCGCTGCTCCCGCAATTGGCTGGCTGCGCCTTAACCGGCGACTTGGCTGGCGCTATTTGCCAGCCTGGTCGAATGGCTGGCAGTTCCACCAGTAACGAGTCGCAACTGCCGCCGGATATCCTGATCACCGTGGACAACGGCATTGCCAGCGTGGACGGTGTGGCTGAAGCGAACCGGCTGGGCATGCAGGTGCTGGTCACCGACCATCACCTGCCCGGCGATGTGTTGCCGGATGCACTATGCATCGTCAATCCCAACCAGCCCGGCTGCGAATTCCCGAGCAAGAACCTGGCCGGCGTCGGCGTGATGTTCTATGTACTGCTGGCACTGCGCGCCGAATTGCGCATGCGCGGCGCGTTCAACGAATCGCCGGAACCCAATCTTGCCAACCTGCTCGACCTGGTCGCGCTGGGCACGGTGGCTGACGTGGTAAAACTCGATGACAACAACCGCATTTTGGTACACCAGGGATTGCAGCGAATCCGCGCGGGACGGGCGGCTGCGGGCATCAACGCACTGCTGCAGGTGGCGCGCAAAGCAGCCGTGAAGGCGTCGACCTACGAATTGGGCTTCGTGATCGGTCCGCGCCTGAACGCCGCCGGGCGGCTGGAGGACATGAGCCGGGGCATCCGCTGTCTGCTCACCGATGATCCGGTTGAGGCCGCAGACCTTGCGGCGCAACTGGATCAGCTCAACCGCGAACGGCGCAACATTGAAGCCGGCATGCAGGAAGCGGCATTGGCGGCGCTGGAAAACACCGACCCCGCGGATGGCTTCAGCCTGGCTCTGTTCGATGAACGTTGGCACCAGGGCGTAATCGGCATTCTTGCCTCGCGTCTGAAAGACAAGTTCCATCGGCCGGTGATCGCTTTCGCGCGCGCGTCGGCCGGTGAATTGAAAGGCTCCGGGCGCAGCATATCCGGCCTGCACCTGCGCGATGCCCTCGACCTGTTATCCAAACGCCATCCGCACCTGCTGCAGAAATTCGGCGGCCATGCCATGGCCGCCGGCGTCAGTCTGCGTGAAGAGCATTTCGATGAATTTCAATCCGCCTTCGAATCCATCGCACAACAATTGCTCACCCCGGCAGACCTCACCCAGGTCATCGAAACCGACGGGCCGCTGGAGAGCGATGAGTATTCCCTCGAGATGGCTCGCGCGCTGGAGCAGCAGGTGTGGGGCCAGGGATTCCCGCAGCCGCTGTTTGAAGGCTCATTCGACGTGCAAGCGCAGCGCGTGGTCGGCGAAAAGCATCTAAAGCTGCGCCTCGCCACCGACCACAGTGTTGTGGAAGCCATGCAATTCTTCAGCGTGGAACCCCTGCCCGAACGCATCTCGGCCACCTTCAAACTGGCGGCCAACGAATACAACGGCGCAACCTCGTTGCAGCTGATCATCGAGAACTGGCAGGCTGTTTGACAACTCAACCATGGGCCGCCCGCAGTGGCTGGTTTTGCGCCCTCCCCTTGTAGGGGGAGGGCGTAGTATCGCTTAGGTTTTCTACTTGGCCATTTCAATGTCTGCCGGAACGGTAAAACCCAGCGGCCGCTCGCAGCATGGCCAGGATTTTGGCAAACGCATAGGTAGTGCACTCACACCCTGCGCCAGAACTTAGCCCCGAGCGTAAACAAATACAGCAGCACCAAAGCCACAGCAGCAACTGCCACCAGCAACAGCCACAGCGAGTAATTGCCCAGTTCTGTCGAGCTTGAAAGCAGCGGCCCGCGCTGCCCATCGAGCAGATGCAGCAAGGGCGAGACATGCCAGTCCAGATAGATCACGTCATCCATGAGAACATTTACCCCCCGATTCATGCCGGACCACTTGACCGAATACAGGTATGAAAATATCTCTCCCAACGAAAAATATATCTGTTGGGCAATGCAGGCCAGGGTAAACAGCGAAAACATGAGCATCGCCTTCCGCTTCCGGGCGCTCAAGAACTCGTTGACCAGCACGCCGATGGGCAGCATCAGGAATGGAATCAGCATGACCATGTACCTTGGTCCGAGGCAAAAACCGCCGTGCCAATCGCTGCGGGAAGCAATAAAAATCACCCGGAACAACGCCGCCGCAGCAATGACAAGCGACAGGATGCGGTGCTTCCTGTGGAATGGCCTCCACGCCGCCAACCCCAGAATGAATGCGGGACAATAGAACACCAGACCCTTGCCCGCACTGCACAATTCCCCCCACAGACCCCGCCACGGCGCAACAAATGTCCCGTAGCTGTTAGTCCCCGCCGTGCGGCCTGTTTCCAACACATCGCCAAATCGGGCAAAATTGTAGTAACCGAGCAGCACAAGCAACACGCCCAAACCCGCCGAAAAAATGGCAACGCCGGCCAATCTGGAGTGGGATCGGGAACCTGTGTCCTGCCTGGCCAGGAAGGCGGCATATATGCAGAAAAATGGCGCAAACAAAATGGCGGTGATGTGCGTTGCCACAGCCAAGCCCAGTGCGGCGCCGGCAGCCAGCAATGCCAAAGGTGTCAGTGCATCATCCTGTTTCCCGCCGTCGCGAACCAGAATATAGAAGGACAGCATGACCCAGAAAGTGGCCAGGGGTTCGCTGAAAAAAGTTCCTGAATAGGGAAACAGCAGCGAGCCAAAGGCGAACAGCACCGAGGTCAACAATGCACTCTGCTCAGACCGGGTAAGCGCTTTTATGGTCAAGAAGAAAACCAGCACGCACAGCGAGCAGACAAGGATGTTGAATGAACAGACGACCATGCGCAGGGCATGAGGCGCAAGATCTTGCGGAATTCTGTCCTTGAGAAAACTCGATATGCCGCCATGCACAAAGAAGCTCTTGCCGACCAAAGACGGCGCGTTCCGGTACCAGTCCGTGCGCTCGATTGCTTCGGCAAGTCTGTATAGCGGCGCCGCGGCAATGGCCTCCCCGGGTCCGAACAGCGAATAGAGTTTCCCGTCCTTTCCTCTGGACAGTCCAAACCCATTCAGCACAGCATCGTCCGAAACCGCAAACTCACCTTGCGTGGCGAGCGCTTGCGTCGTACGAAAAATTACCTCGCCGTCTGGCGACCTTATTCCCCAGTAGCTGAATAACGCAAAGATCACGCATGCAAATATGCTCAGTTGTATCGCGTATTTCACTTGTTTGGCATTTTCAAAAAAGTTGTTGGCGATGGCCTGTCCCGGCCCGAGCCACACGAGGGCAAATGGTCATTGCCCGGCAGTTTTTCAGCAGGAAGTCATCCCTCGCACGTAGAACGCCTCCACCTGCTTGCACGACTGAGCCGTCACCCGCCTACCGAATCTCACTCTTTGCGCTGCAGCGCACCCTCCAGCATCAGCATCGGAATGAATTGCGGACTGAGCGCCAGCCACAAGACTATCGGCGCCAGGGTCGGCAGGAGCAGGAATCCCAGCTGATACCCCAGGGCTATGGCTTCGCGCTGCCATGCGGAAAATCCGGTTTGATCCGCCACCGCTGCACCGGCGGTGATTGCCACCTGCTTCAGGATATCGAAGCACACCCCCCATGTCTGAAACGGGATCAGCAGCAGCAGCCCGAGCGCCAGCCGGCGCCAGCGTATGGCCTGTCCACTGGCGATGAACAGGGCGACAAACAGCGGCAGGCCATAGCTGTATTGCAGCGGATTGGCTTCGGCCACCATCATGGCGATGCGGCCGTCCGGGGCGGGCACATTGTCCACCTTCAGCGTGGTGACGACGTCGAGCAGACGCTGCGACCACTCCACCGACTCCACCCAGGGAAACAGTCCGTGCAGGATCCATCCGGATAGCATGGCGGTCGGCCAGTTGATCCACTCGGCCTGCCAATACCACAGAGCGAGACACAGCGGCAGCCACAGCGCCGCCTTGAGCAGAAAAGCGTAAAGCGGGTTACGCCCCATGGCGGGAGACCAAACGGGCGGGCACGAGACGGATCCAGATCAGCCATACGACCAGCACGTCCAGCATGATGAGTCCCTGCCACAGGTACAGGTGCGCGAATTCAAATGCATCCATGCGCCATTGCCCGAGATAGAACAGACTGATGATGCGCAGGACATTGAGGCCTTGCACCGCGACAATGCCGATGAGCAGACCCCACATCTTGTGGCGCCACGGTGCAGGGAAGGCGATTATGGCGGAAACCAGAACGATGCACGCCTCGACGGCATTGCATCCGGCCTCAATGGAGATCCCGAAGCCGTTGCTCTGGCTCTGAATCACCTTGCCATAGGCAATAACATGCGAATCAAACTGGGTGATGAGGCCGACGCAGAACCTGGCCAGGATCTCCGTCCAGGGAAGCACCAGCGCCTGGCCGGGCGGTGTGAGTTCAAACGCGAACAGGCCTCCCTGAATAAGCAGAAAATAAATGAAGAAACGCCACATATCCACCAGCCTCCGTGCATCAAGTCGCTACTGCTGATTCTTCCTGCGCGAAGTACAGCCTCGGTGCAAAAGTAACGCCAGTTCGGTTAGGACGAAGCCGGGGACGCTTAACGCTCGCCGTTTTTCCAGTTGTAAGCCGAGCCGGCAGGCCATCCCATCTTCGCGGCATTTGCGTGCACATTTCGGGAGGCGATTCTAGCACAGGGCCCTGGTCTGAACGAAGCTCGCCAAGGCTCTCGTGGCGCTGACAAGATAGAAGGACAAGAAGAATGCGGCCATTTTCGGCAAATCAATGTCCCGGCTCCAGCGATACTGCCTCCGAATATCGTACTGATCCGCAATGCACAATGGCCCTGAATTTCAATTACCGGCTCATGCAAGGACTCGAAGCAATACATTATGTGCCTGCCAATTATGGTTGACCGGGAGTGACTGAAAGCTGCTTGAACCTCATCATTTTATGATGTATAAGAGTTTCGAGTTTCGCTGTATCAGAATTGCTGTTGTGGTCATTCTCCTATCCGACTTAATGCTGGCAAACGGCCGCTCAGAATAATTCTACTGACCATATGAACAGCCACCCGGAATCACCCAGAAATCTTGATTTGATCCAGTACGCGATAGACCATGTGGTAGACGCCATCTACTGGATTGATGAACGGTCACGGATTCTGGATGTGAATGACGGCGCCTGCAGGATGGTTGGCTATAGCCGGGAAGAGCTGACTTCCATGACGGTGGGACAATTGAACCCGGGTTTCCCCCTCGAAACATGGGATGCAACCTGGGAAAATGTCAAGAAGCAGGGCTCGATCGCATTCACCAGCACACATCGGCACCAGGACGGCCACCTCATCGATATCGAAATTACGGCAAATTTCATTGTCTACAACGGCCAGCAACTTATCTGTTCCTTCGTGCGCGATGTCACCGCGCTCACCGGTGACCAGCGCTTGATGCAAATGATGAAGTTTTCCATGGATCACATGGCAGACAA
Organism: uncultured beta proteobacterium; assembly: GCA_963782385.1. Lineage (GTDB taxonomy): Bacteria > Pseudomonadota > Gammaproteobacteria > Burkholderiales > Gallionellaceae > CAVXFS01. The sequence continues at coordinate 1,972,446 of CAWAJO010000001.1, read as the reverse complement.
GGTCACCTGGGTCACCTCCGATGCAAGAGTTGTCTACGCGAACCTGGCCGCCTGCAGTTCTCTGGGCTATACGATGGAGGAGATGCTGCAGCTCAGCGTGCCCGATTTCGATCCGGACTATTCGGCCGAGGTCTGGCCGAAGCACTGGGAAGAACTCAAGAAGCACGGCTCTTACACCTTCGAATCGAGGCATCAGACCAAGAGCGGCGAGATCTATCCGGTGGAAGTGTCGGTGAATTATATGCGCTTTGACGACACTGAATATAACTGCGCCTACGTTCGCGACATCACCAAACGCAAGCAAATGGAAGAAACCCTGCAGCTGTCCTCCATGGTTCTGCAGAACAGCAGCGAGGGAATGCTGGTCTCCGACGAAAACAACCGGATAATTTCCGTCAATCCGGCCTTTTCAAGCATAACCGGATACCGTTTCGAGGAAGTGAAAGGCAAGAACCCACGGATGTTCAAATCCGATCTTCATGACCAGGCATTTTATGAAACGATGTGGAACAAGATCAACACCACCGGCCAATGGCAGGGAGAGATATGGGACAAGCGCAAGAACGGCGAGATCCATGCAAAATGGCTCACCATCAATACAATTCGAAATAATGACGGATCGATTTATCGTTACCTGGCGCTTTTCTCGGACATCACCGACAAGAAAAAATCCGAAGAACTGATCTGGCGCCAGGCCAATTTCGACACGCTGACCGGACTGCCCAACCGGGACATGTTCCATGATCGCCTGGAACAGGAGACCAAGAAATCGATTCGGGCCGACCTCCCGCTGGCGCTGCTCCTGGTTGATCTCGATCAGTTCAAGGTAGTGAATGACACGCTTGGACATGCGGTGGGCGACGTGTTGCTGAAAGAAGCGGCGCGCCGCATCAAAGCTTGCGTGAGGGAATCGGATACGGTGGCCCGCCTGGGAGGCGACGAATTCACCATCGTTCTGTCATCGATTTCCGACAAGACGCATGTCGAGGATGTCGCGCAGAAGGTGATCGGCAATCTGGCGGAACCATTCCTGCTGGATAGTGAGGTTGTCTACATTTCGGCAAGCATCGGAATTACCCTGTACCCGAACGATGCGAGCGACATCGATACGCTGGTAAAGAATGCCGACCAGGCGATGTATGCAGCCAAGAATAGAGGCCGCAACCGATTCAGTTATTTCACCGCCTCGCTGCAGGATCTGGCGCAGAAGCGGCTGCGCTTGACCAATGACCTGCGCGGCGCACTGGAAGCCGGTCACTTCAGCGTCCAGTTCCAGCCAATCGTTGAACTGACGACCGGGCGCATCCATAAAGCCGAAGCACTGATTCGCTGGCACCATTCCGAACGCGGCTTGGTCAGTCCGGCGGAATTCATCCCGCTGGCCGAAGACACCGGGCTGATCAACGAAATAGGCGATTGGGTATTCAAGGAGTCGGCACGCTGGGCCCAACGCTGGCGCAAGCATTTTGCTCCCGATTTCCAGGTCAGTGTCAACAAGTCCCCGGTTCAATTCAAAGCTGAAAACCATCGTTTTGCTTCGCGCTGGTCCGACCATTTGCGGGAGATTGGGCTTCCCGGGACCAACATCGTGATTGAAATAACCGAAGGGATGCTGCTGAACGCCGATGCGGATGTGAGGGACGAACTGCTCAGCCTGCGGGATGCAGATATTCAGGTGGCGATCGATGATTTTGGCACGGGTTATTCATCGCTTTCCTACCTCAAGAAATTTGATATCGATTATCTGAAGATCGACCGATCATTTGTGAGCAACCTTGAGACAGATGCAGATGACATGGCGTTGTCCGAGGCGATTATCGTGATGGCGCATAAGCTCGGGCTTAAAGTCATCGCCGAGGGAGTGGAAACGGAAGGACAGCGCCGCCTGCTGATTGCCGCCGGATGCGACTACGCGCAGGGCTATCTGTTCTCGAGATCCCTTCCGCCAGAAGAGTTCGAGCGGTTACTGGTGGCTCAGGCAGTATGAATCGATAGCGGCATTGTGCTGGCTTCGATCCTGAACTGACCCGTCCATGACAGCCGTTGGTTGGAACCGGTCGGGTCGGTACCAACCTGCTCTGTGAATTTTGAACGGATCGCAAAAACAACCCATTGCAACATTTTTCTGCATCTCCTGCTTGCCCGTCCATACGTGTCGCTTGATATCATGACCGTCGGTCATTTATCATGTACTAAATTAACTGACCACCAGTCATTAATGCCCAGACACCCGGCTACCCAGGAAGCACGTGACCACCGCACGCGCCAGTTGCTGGATGCGGCGGAAGCGCTGTGGCTGCAGAAACCCGAGCACATACCCGGCGTCGGCGAGGTCGCGAACCGGGCGGGGTTAGCCAAGGGCACGGTCTATCTGTATTTCAGAAGCAAGGAAGATTTGCTGCTGGCCGTGCATGAACGCCATGTGCATGACTTCTTCTCGGCGCTGATCGCACGCGCTTCCCGGCGCAGGACAATGACCTTCGATGACACGATGCGGCTGACGCGGGACCATATCGCCGGCATTCCCGCCTTCCTGCCGCTGGCCACACTGGTTGCCGGCCTGCGCCACAAGGGTGTTACCGCGGAAGCGGCCGAAGCCTTCGATCAGCGCATCGCCGCGCAACTGATGACCGCCGGCCAATTGCTGTGCGCTCATTTTTCGCTGCCGGATACCGCCAGCGGAGTCCAGCTGCTGATGCGTTCCTATGCATTGATTCTGGGCTTGTGGCAACTGGTCGGCAGCAACCAGCCGATCTGCACCCGCCCCGGTGTCTCCGCCATGCTGCTGCCCGATTATCTGTCCGAACTGGATGCCGCTCTGCGTGCACTGTGGCAGAGCGCGCTCAACAAGGAGCTTCGCGATGCAAAATCCCATCCCTGAACCCAACGACCGGGAAATGCTTGCTCTGTACACAGGACACAGCGCCAGGCGCAGCGGCACCGATACGCTGAATGATCCCGCTTCGCCATTCCCCCGATACTTCGCTTCGCTCGTGTGGCCACAAGCTTGAAACTTCGCTTCGCTCGTTTTTGCGGGAATGACGGCACTGCTGGTGTTCGCGACTGCCCATGCAACACTGGCCATGGCAATGCCGGGATGTTTTGCACAGGCTGCGGTTGAGGAATGAATTATCCCTGCAGCGCCAATTTGCCGACGCGGCCTTGCACCGCCCCCATCACCACTTCGCGCCGCGGCAGCGCTTCACCGAATTCCTTGCGATATTGGCGCATCGCCACCAGTTCATAGCCCTGCTGTTTCCATCCTTGCAGCAATTGCTCGAACAACGGCAGCAGCTTGCCCCCCTCGAGTTCCGCATGCAGGGTGAACACATGGCCGGCGCTGGGCGGGATTTCGGTCAGCTGCAGCAACTGTCGTGCAACGCTGTCCGGTGTTGCGCCTTCGTGATTCAGCAATTCGTCCAGCGTCGGCAAGGTGGTGGGCAATTGCGGGCAGGCAATGATCTCGGCTTTCCAGGTCGGAATGAACGGATGGCTGCCGCGCGTATCGGAACTGTAATCGAATCCCAGGCGCTGCGTCAGGCGCAGGGCATGGCGGTTGGTCTGCCAGCCGGCCGCCGCATGCGCTTTCGGCGCTTCGCCAAAGATCTCGGTGAACCGATCCACCGCACGCTGCATTTCGCGCTGCGTCCAATCGGCGTCTTCGCCCGCGACATGGTCCTGCCAGCGGATGTGGTCGTAGCAATGGATGCCGACCTCGAAGCCGGCGTCGCGCACGGAACGCATGATGTCGGCACACTTGCGCCCAATGTCCGGCCCGGGCAGCAGCGTGCCATACAGCAGAGTCTTGATGCCGTAGTGTTCCCGCACCGACGTGCGCGAAACCTTGCCGATAAAGCCCGGACGAAACGCGCGCCGGATGGCGCGGCCGGTGTGGTCCGGGCCGAGCGAGAAGAAAAACGTGGCCTGCGCGCCATGGCGTTTGAGCGCCTGCACCAGGCGCGGCACGCCCTCGCGCGTACCCCGATAAGTGTCCACGTCAATCTTGAGAGCGAGTTGTTGGGGCATTTATTTGAACGCTACGAATAACTGACAGGTTCTACCCCGATCCCGGCCCTTCCCCTGGTGCGTGGTTGTTGCCGCTGCCGCGGCTTTACAACCACGGCCTGCCCCTGTGGGTGCAAGGGTGGACGAAGGGACCCTTCCCGGCAGAGAGGAAAGCGGCAGCGGAATGGAGGAATAGTCAATCCATCAGGCCTTGTGCCTCGCCGATCTGTCCGCGGTATGCATCGAATATCTTGCGCAACGTATCCGCCATCGGAACAGTCGGCTTCCAGCCAAGTTCCTCGCATGTGTTGGTGATTCTTGGCACGCGGTTCTGCACGTCCTGGTAACCCTTGCCGTAATAGGAGGCAGAACTCGTCTCGACGATCTTCACCTTGGCGGCGGAGTCGCGGTATTCGGGGTATTCCTTCGCCAGCTTGAGCATCATTTCGGCCAGGTCGCGGATCGCGTGGTTGTTGGCGGGATTGCCGATGTTGTAGATCTTGCCGGAAGCAATACCGTCCTTGTTCGCGATGATCTTCATCAGCGCATCCACGCCGTCATCCACATAAGTGAAGGCGCGTTTCTGATGGCCGCCATCCACCAGGCTGATGTTCTCGCCGCGCACGATATGGCCGAGGAACTGGGTCACCACGCGCGAACTGCCCTCTTTCGGGGTATGGATGGAATCCAGCCCCGCGCCGATCCAGTTGAATGGGCGGAACAGCGTGAAGTTGAGGTTTTCCTGCATGCCGTAGGCCCAGATCACGCGGTCCATCAGCTGTTTGGAGCAGGAATAGATCCAGCGCTGCTTGTGGATGGGACCAACTACCAACTCGGAATTTTCCGGGTCAAATTCCTCGTCGCGGCACATGCCGTAGACTTCCGAAGTCGACGGAAACACCAGATGCTTGCCATACTTCACCGCCGCGCGCACTATCGGCAGGTTGGCCTCGAAATCCAGTTCGAACACGCGCAGCGGCTCCTTGACATAGGTCGAAGGCGTGGCGATCGCCACCAGCGGCAGAATCACATCGCACTTGCGGATGTGGTATTCCATCCATTCGCGGTTGATCATGATGTCGCCCTCGAAAAAATGGAAGCGCGGCTGGTCGAGCAGATCGGTGATGCGCTCGTTGTTCATGTCCATGCCATAGACTTCCCAGTCGGTTGTGGCGAGAATACGATTGGACAGATGGTGGCCGATGAAGCCGTTCACACCCAGAATCAGCACTTTTTTCATTTCTTCTTCCTTACACAGTTAAATTACCCCCGGCAAAGCCGGGAGCCGCCCAAGATGGCTGGTTTTCGCTCCTTCCCTCTTTAAGGGGGAAGGCTGGGATCGGGGTAGGACGGTGAATAATGCAAAGTCCCTACCCCCACCCTAACCCCCCCTGAAAGGCGGAGGGTACGAGGTTAATCACATCATTCGGCATTACCGGATATTTACCTGACCGAATTAAATTCAATTTTTTCCACCCCATGCTGCGCCGCGAATTCCGCCGCGCTCATCTCAGCGCCATCCAGCTCGAAGCGCACCACGCGCAGCACACCGCTGCCGCATATCGCATAGGCCCTGCCTTCTTTCACGTAGAACGACGGCGTTTTGCCTGATGCGGAGCAGCGCGTCACCAGCGTTTGCAGGATGCGCATTGGTCTGCCCATCAAGCGCGTCATCGCGCCCGGATAGGGCGGCGCCACTGCGCGCACCAGGTTGTGGATCGCTTGTGCGGGCTGCGACCAGTCAATCACGCCGTCCTCCGGCTTGCGCCCGCCGAAATACCCACCCCTGGTCAAGTCCTGGATTGCCCTGCGCGCCTTGCCCGCCAGCAAGTCGGGCAACACGCCATGCAGTGCGATTTCTGCCGCAACCGTTACCTTGTTGAATACTTCCAGCGCGGTGTCATCGGGCAGGATCGGCACCGCCTGCTGCGCCACGATATCGCCGTTGTCCGGCTTCTCGGTCATGTAATGCAGTGTCGCGCCGGTTTCTGTTTCGCCATTGATTATCGCCCAATTAACCGGCACGCGCCCGCGGTATTTGGGCAGCAGCGAGCCATGCATATTGAGCGCGCCGCGGCTTGGTATCTCCAGCAATTCACGCTTGAGCATCTCGCGATAGTAGAACGAAAAAAAGTAGTCCGGCTGCATGGCGCGGATTTGCCCTATGACTTCGGCCACATTCGGATTGTCCGGCATGACGGTCGGAATATCATGCAGCATTGCCAGTTCGGCGACGCTGTCAAACCAGATGTTCTCCCGCGGATTGTCCCGATGCGTCACCACCAGTGGCACCACGACACCGTGCGCAAGCAGCACGGACAAACAGCGGACGCCTACATTGTGATACGCAAAAACAACGGCGCTGCTCATGGGCGAACTGCCAATTTAATATCAGTATCAGGCTGGATGTATTCCGTGTTCTGCTCTTCCAGGATGGCCTCCACCAGATAGCGCGGCCGGTGGCGCACCTGCTGATAGATGCGCCCGATGTATTCGCCCAGCAGACCGATGCCGAACAGCGTGATTCCGATCAGAAAGAATGCGATGGCGAACAGCGTAAACAGTCCTTCCGCTTCCGGCCCGATCAACAGGCGGCGCACCATCAGGAACACCACGAAGAACCCGGACAGCACGGAAATCGCGATGCCCAGCATCGAAAACAACTGTAGCGGCACCAGCGAAAAACCGGTCATCAGGTCGAAGTTGAGCCGGATCAGGCTGTACAGGGAATACTTCGATTCACCCGCCGTGCGCTCATCATGCCCCACCACCACTTCGGCAGGGTTGCGCGCAAAAGTGTAGGCCAGCGCAGGAATGAAGGTATGCACCTCGCGGCAGGAGTTGATCGCATTGATGATGCGCCGGTCGTAGGCGCGGAACATGCAGCCCTGGTCGGTCATCCTGATGCGCGTAATATGCTCGCGCAGCCGGTTCATCGCGCGCGAAGCAAGGCGGCGCCACAAGCTGTCATTGCGCTGGCGGCGGATCGAGCCGACATAGTCGTGACCGTCGTCCATCCTGGCAAGCAACAGGCCGATGTCCTCCGGCGGATTCTGCAGGTCCGCATCCAGCGTGATCACGCGCTGACCACGGCAATGCTCAAACGCCGCCATGATTGCCATATGCTGGCCGAAATTGCCGTTGAACAGGATCACCCGCGTCACGTTGGGGCGCGCCTGGAACTGCTCGCGCAGGATCGCGGCGGAGCGGTCGCGGCTGCCGTCGTTGACGAACACGATCTCGTACGAAATGCCCAGATTGTCCAGGGCAGGATACAAACGTTCGAACAGGGCCGGCAAACCCTGTTCTTCGTTGTAGACCGGAATAACGACGGAAAGCTGGGGATTATTCATGGGGCGGCATTTTACCGCAGAGGGCCGGGTTGACGGAAATATCCGTTGCCGAACTCATCATGGTCATCCCGCTACGGCATCAATGGCATCGCTCACACCACGCCTGATTGCACCGTATAACGCACATAGAACAAATTCAACTTGTGGGCACTCAGCGTTTCCAGGAACTTGTCGGCCAACGCAGCTGCCAGCACGAATTCGACCTGCACCGGCATCTCGCCGGCGAGTTCGAAAAAGGTCTCTTCGTGCAAATGGCCGTGTCGCCCAAAGCCTGCAATGGCACGAAACACGGAGCCGCCCGGCATTCCGAGCTTCTTCCCCTGTTCCAGCAGCCATTCATACAGCAGTGTGCCGGCATACCGCTGCTTTTCGGCGACGTAGAATTTGAGATAGACGCTTTGCATGGTGGACTCCCCTATTAATGCAACCACTTGAATGACTGCATCCCGATCACGCTCATCAGCAGCGAACCGCCGAGATGCAGCGCGATGATAGCCGCACCCCACGCATATTGGCCGCGCATCAGCAACGTAACGGTTTCTGCAGAAAAAGTGGAGAACGTCGTCAACCCACCGAGGAAACCGGTAATCATGAACAGTCGCCATTCCGGTGACAGTCCCGGATGTTGCATGAAGAATGCGATCGCCAGGCCGATCAGGTAACCGCCGACCAGGTTGGCCGCAAGCGTTCCCAACGGAAGTTCCGGCAGCGCAGGATTGAGCCACATCCCCAGGCCCCAGCGCAACCATGCGCCTATCGATGCGCCCAGGCCGACTGCGATGAAGGCATATAGCGTCATGGTCTATGGCTAGTCATGTAATCTTCGTGTTGAGCCGGAATATGGTTGTCCGGGACGATGCATTTGCAGATTCAGCTCGGCGCATGAAAAGCGGCGCAAACAGAAAACGAACGACGACAAGACGGGCGGAACTGCCGATGCTGCAATGCGCAATCTTCAGGCCGGCGTGGACTGAAATACAACGAATTCTGCTGCGATCGACATGATCAACGGGTTGGATTCGGGGCAACTTCTATCGCACCAACGTTGCACGACTTGCTGCTGTTCATCTTGTCGAGAATCCCTTTATCAATGCTTGCGATTCAGTTTGTCAAATGGTTCTGCGCCGGCCGCTGCAACGAACCCTTCAACCGCAATTGTTTCCGCCCCGGATTCATCTTTCGCGCCCGGCTCGATCTTCGTATTCCCGGTATTGGGGTCGTCTTCTAGCTTCATTTCCTTGTCAACAGTTTCCTTGCCGATCAGCCATCGATCAAACCGCTTGACCATCTCCAGCGTTTTCGCCACCTTGTCCCGGTAACCATCAGAGCGATAGCCCTGAACAAACATGACCGTTGCATGGCTATCATCCTGTATGTCGAGCTTTATGTTACTCAGTGTAACCTCGATAAATTTTGGTTTCCTGATCCGGGTGATGCGTTGCTTTCTCCACTCATTATGACTCATTCCTTCCGGCTTATAATCGGGCACATAAGAAGTGAGGTAGTAATTTATATTCTTCTTTGACCAGGCAGCAGCCCAGTTCCTCACCGTTCGCTCGACCAGTTTTTCCAGTGTATCGGTTGGTGCTTGCACGGCCGGCTGCCCGGATGCCGCAACCTCCGTCTTCGCTGCTCCCGCCGCCTGTTCCATCGCCTTCGCCTTCGCCACTTCCGCCGCTATCCGCGCCTCTTCCTTCGCCTTCGCCTTCGCCACTTCCGCCGCTATCCGCGCCTCTTCTTGCGCCTTCGCGTCGGCCTGCTGTCTGGCCAGTTCTTCCGTCTTCGCTTTTGCCTCCGCCGCCGCCTTCGCTTCTGCCGCCAGCCGCGCTTCTTCCTTCGCCTTCGCAATCGCTTCCGCCAGCCGTGCCTCTGCTTGCGCCTTCGCCTCGGCCTGTTTTCTCGCTTGTTCTTCCGCCTTCGCTTTTGCCTCCGCCGCCGCCTTCGCCTCCGCCGCCTGCCGCGCTTCTTCCTTCGCCTTCTCCACTTCCGCCGCTATCCGCGCCTCTTCTTTCGCCTTCGCTTCGGCTTGCAGCCGGGCCTGTTCTTCCGCCTTCGCTTTTGCCTCCGCCGCTGCCTTCGCCTCCGCCGCCTGCCGCGCTTCTTCCTTCGCCTTTGCGATCACCGCCGCCAGTCGCGCCTCTTCTTTCGCCTTCGCTTCGGCCTGTTTTCTCGCCTGCTCTTCCGCCTTCGCCTGCGCGATTTCCGCCGCCTTCGCCTCCGCCGCCTGCCGCGCTTCCTCTTCCGCCTTCACCAGCGCTTCCGCCGCAGACTGCAATTTCACCAGCTTGTCATCGGTTGCGGCAGCTTCCTGCTTCGCCTGCGCCGCTGCCTTGCGATACCACTCTGCCGCTTGCTTGCCGTCCTGCGCAATACCCTGCCCCTGTTCCAGCATCATCCCCAGACTGTTCTGGGCATCGATATCACCTTGCGCCGCCGCCTTTCCGTACCACGCCGCTGCCGTCCTGGAATTCTTCGAAACACCTTTGCCCGCACTGTACAGGTCGCCCAGCCTACGCTGCGCTTCCGCATCCCCCAGCTTCGCCGCCTGTTCATACCTTACCGCCGCCTTGGCATTGTTCTTCGGTATCCCATGCCCCAGCTCGTCGATCACGCCAAGTGCCAGGTAGGCCTTCGCATAGTTATGCTTGCCCGCTTGCAGATACCACCTCATTGCCTGCTTGTAGTCCTGCTCGACTCCCTTCCCCTGATCGTACATCTCCCCGACTTCATACTGGGCCGCCGCATCTCCCTTCGCCGCGGCCTTGAGTCTCATTCCAAACTGCGATTTGAAGTACCGTTGGCTCGCTTCCTCCTGCTCGGCTTTTGCCAGTGCATCGCGCGATTCGGACAGCCCCTGCAGCGCCGGCGTCATCTCTGCCTTCGCCGCGCTCGCTTCCCTCATTTCCTCTTCGAGACGGGCCTGCTCTGCTGCCTGCTCTTCCGCCTTCGCCTTCGCCTCCGCCGCGATCTGCGCCTCTGCTTGCGCCTTCGCCTCGGCCTGTTTTCTCGCTTGTTCTTCCGCCTTCGCTTTTGCCTCCGCCGCCGCCTTCGCCTCCGCCGCCTGCCGCGCTTCTTCCTTCGCCTTCTCCACTTCCGCCGCTATCCGCGCCTCTTCTTTCGCCTTCGCTTCGGCTTGCAGCCGGGCCTGTTCTTCCGCCTTCGCTTTTGCCTCCGCCGCTGCCTTCGCCTCCGCCGCCTGCCGCGCTTCTTCCTTCGCCTTTGCGATCACCGCCGCCAGTCTCGCCTCTTCTTTCGCCTTCGCTTCGGCCTGTTTTCTCGCCTGCTCTTCCGCCTTCGCCTGCGCGATTTCCGCCGCCTTCGCCTCCGCCGCCTGCCGCGCTTCCTCTTCCGCCTTCACCAGCGCTTCCGCCGCAGACTGCAATTTCACCAGCTTGTCATCGGTTGCGGCAGCTTCCTGCTTCGCCTGCGCCGCTGCCTTGCGATACCACTCTGCCGCTTGCTTGCCGTCCTGCGCAATACCCTGCCCCTGTTCCAGCATCATCCCCAGACTGTTCTGGGCATCGATATCACCTTGCGCCGCCGCCTTTCCGTACCACGCCGCTGCCGTCCTGGAATTCTTCGAAACACCTTTGCCCGCACTGTACAGGTCGCCCAGCCTACGCTGCGCTTCCGCATCCCCCAGCTTCGCCGCCTGTTCATACCTTACCGCCGCCTTGGCATTGTTCTTCGGTATCCCATGCCCCAGCTCGTCGATCACGCCAAGTGCCAGGTAGGCCTTCGCATAGTTATGCTTGCCCGCTTGCAGATACCACCTCATTGCCTGCTTGTAGTCCTGCTCGACTCCCTTCCCCTGATCGTACATCTCCCCGACTTCATACTGGGCCGCCGCATCTCCCTTCGCCGCGGCCTTGAGTCTCATTCCAAACTGCGATTTGAAGTACCGTTGGCTCGCTTCCTCCTGCTCGGCTTTTGCCAGTGCATCGCGCGATTCGGACAGCCCCTGCAGCGCCGGCGTCATCTCTGCCTTCGCCGCGCTCGCTTCCCTCATTTCCTCTTCGAGACGGGCCTGCTCTGCTGCCTGCTTTTCCGCCTTCGCCTTCGCGATCGCCGCCGCCTTCGCCTCGGCCGCCTGCCGCGCTTCTTCCTTCGCCTTCGCGATCGCTGCCGCCTTCGCCTCCGCCGCCTGCCGCGCTTCTTCCTTCGCCTTCGCGATCGCTGCCGCCTTCGCCTCCGCCGCCTGCCGCGCTTCTTCCTTCGCCTTCGCTTCGGCCGCCAGTCTCGCCTCTTCTTTCGCCTTCGCTTCGGCCTGTTTTCTCGCCTGCTCTTCCGCCTTCGCCTGCGCGATTTCCGCCGCCTTCGCCTCCGCCGCCTGCCGCGCTTCCTCTTCCGCCTTCACCAGCGCTTCCGCCGCAGACTGCAATTTCACCAGCTTGTCATCGGTTGCGGCAGCTTCCTGCTTCGCCTGCGCCGCTGCCTTGCGATACCACTCTGCCGCTTGCTTGCCGTCCTGCGCAATACCCTGCCCCTGTTCCAGCATCATCCCCAGACTGTTCTGGGCATCGATATCACCTTGCGCCGCCGCCTTTCCGTACCACGCCGCTGCCGTCCTGGAATTCTTCGAAACACCTTTGCCCGCACTGTACAGGTCGCCCAGCCTACGCTGCGCTTCCGCATCCCCCAGCTTCGCCGCCTGTTCATACCTTACCGCCGCCTTGGCATTGTTCTTCGGTATCCCATGCCCCAGCTCGTCGATCACGCCAAGTGCCAGGTAGGCCTTCGCATAGTTATGCTTGCCCGCTTGCAGATACCACCTCATTGCCTGCTTGTAGTCCTGCTCGACTCCCTTCCCCTGATCGTACATCTCCCCGACTTCATACTGGGCCGCCGCATCTCCCTTCGCCGCGGCCTTGAGTCTCATTCCAAACTGCGATTTGAAGTACCGTTGGCTCGCTTCCTCCTGCTCGGCTTTTGCCAGTGCATCGCGCGATTCGGACAGCCCCTGCAGCGCCGGCGTCATCTCTGCCTTCGCCGCGCTCGCTTCCCTCATTTCCTCTTCGAGACGGGCCTGCTCTGCTGCCTGCTCTTCCGCCTTCGCCTTCGCGATCGCCGCCGCCTTCGCCTCGGCCGCCTGCCGCGCTTCTTCCTTCGCCTTCGCGATCGCTGCCGCCTTCGCCTCCGCCGCCTGCCGCGCTTCTTCCTTCGCCTTCGCGATCGCTGCCGCCTTCGCCTCCGCCGCCTGCCGCGCTTCTTCCTTCGCCTTCGCTTCGGCCGCCAGTCTCGCTTCTTCTTTCGCCTTCGCTTCGGCCTGTTTTCTCGCCTGCTCTTCCGCCTTCGCCTGCGCGATTTCCGCCGCCTTCGCCTCCGCCGCCTGCCGCGCTTCCTCTTCCGCCTTCACCAGCGCTTCCGCCGCAGACTGCAATTTCACCAGCTTGTCATCGGTTGCGGCAGCTTCCTGCTTCGCCTGCGCCGCTGCCTTGCGATACCAATCTGTCGCAATCTTGCTGCTGCGCGTTACTCCTTGCCCCAATTCCAGCATCATCCCCAGACTGTTCTGGGCATCGATATCACCTTGCGCCGCCGCCTTTCCGTACCACGCCATTGCAATCCGGTAATTCTTCGCCACGCCTTTGCCTGTGTAGTACAACTCGCCCAGCCTACGCTGTGCTTCCACGTCGCCCAACTTTGCGGCCTGTTGATACCGAGCGCCAGCCTTGGCATAGTTCCGGGGTATGCCATGGCCCAGTTCGTCGATCACGCCAAGTGCCAGATAGGCCTTCGCATAGTTATGCTTGCCCGCTTGCAGATACCACCTCATTGCCTGCTTGTAGTCCTGCTCGACTCCCTTCCCCTGATCGTACATCTCCCCGACTTCATACTGGGCCGCCGCATCTCCCTTCGCCGCGGCCTTGAGTCTCATTCCAAACTGCGATTTGAAGTACCGTTGGCTCGCTTCCTCCTGCTCGGCTTTTGCCAGTGCATCGCGCGATTCGGACAACTTCTGCAGTGCCGCCATCGCTTCTGTCCGCGCCGCACTCAGTTCAATGGCTTCCGCCTCAAGCCTGGCCTGCATCATTGTTCTTGATTCTGCAGCCTGCGTAGTCTGTTCGCCCGCTTCGCTTGTCACCATACCATTTGCTTCTTCTGCCTTGAGTGCATCGTTCAGCGTCTTCAGATTATGCTGAGCCTCTGCATTCCCTTGCCTGGCCGACTTTTCGAACCACTCTGCCGCCAGCTTGTCATCTTTTTCCACGCCCTGGCCGAAGTGATATATCAATCCAAGACTATTCTGCGCTTCTGCGCTTCCCTGCTCGGCCGCCTTGCGGTAGATCTCGAACGTGGTCCTGTAGTCCACTTCCTCCTGAGTCGTTGGTTTGACCGGCGATCCCGCATTCTCCACCGGCCTGGATTCGGTTACTCCGGCAACCTCCGCTTTGGCTTCCTGAATCGCATGGTCTTGCTCTTTGATCGGCTCCTGGTTGCCCGCATTCAGCGAAGCGGTCAATGTCTTGAGGTTTTGTTGCGCCTCTGCATTCCCTTGCCTGGCTGACTTTTCGAACCACTCCGCCGCCAGCTTGTCATCCTTTTCGACACCCTGGCCGAAGTGATATATCAATCCGAGACTATTCTGCGCTTCAGCGCTTCCCTGCTCGGCAGCCTTGCGGTAGATCTCGTACGTAGTCCTGTAACTCTCTTCTTCCGCCGCGTTGGCTTCGCCTGCCTCGGCCGCTTTGGCCTCAGCAGCGGCCGGCGCTACGGTTTCCGGCTTCGCCTGCGCTTCTCTGACCTTTGCTTCTTCGGCGGCCGTGGCCGCTGCCAATCTCGCCTCTTCCTCCGCCCTTGCTCTGGCTTGCTCCGCAGCCTGCGCTTCCTTTGCCCTGGCTTCGTCGGCGGCCTGGGCTATCGCCGCTATTCTCGCCTGTGCCCGGGCTTCCTCGGCAGCTTGCGCTTCCCTGGCCTTGGCTTCCTCCGCTTTTTTCGCCTCTTCATCCGCCTTTGCTCGGGCTACCTCGGCAGCTTTCGCTTCCCTGGCCTTGGCTTCCTCCGCAGCGAGAGCTTCAGCGTCCTGCGACGCCTGCGCTTCTCTGACCTTTGCTTCTTCGGCGGCCTTGGCTTCTGCCGCCAGTCTTGCTTCTTCGTCCGCGTTGGCACTGGCTTCCTCGGCAACCTTCGCTACGGCTTTCTGCTTCGCCAGATCGGCATCGGTCACCCGTTCACCCAATACTTCCTCGGCCGCTTTCGCTTCCGCTGCGGTGCTGGTTTCCGTCGTTGCGCTTGCCATTTTGCCTGCACCCGTTTCGGACTCTGCAACGGGTTTCGTTTCTGCTTCCGGCTTCGCCTGTTCTTCCTCCGTGGCCTGGGCTTCCTTGGGGGCAGTCGCTTCGGCAGCTACTTGTGATTCGTTGTCAGCGTTGGCTTTGAGTTTCTGCCTCGCCTGTTCTTCAGCCGCAGCTTTTTCCTGTTCAGCCGCCACGGCCTCCGCCGCTGCACGCGCATCTTCGGTCATGACGCTTTTGGCTTCCTCAACAATGTTCGGTTGAGTTTCCTCCTGTACGTTATTTTCTTCGGGCGCAGCAGCTGTTGCGTCCTCGGCAGTCGTCGCTTCCTCGGCAGTCGTCGCTTCCTCTGCGGTCTTTACTTCCTCTGCAGCCTTCGGTTCCTCTGCAGTCTTCGGTTCCTCTGCAGTCTTCGGTTCCTCTGCAGTCTTTGCTGCCTCCAAAGTCTTTGCTTCCTCTGCGGTCTTTGCTTCCGCCGTTGCTTGCGCTCCCTCCTCGGTCTTGGGTTTCGTCCCGTCCTCAGGTTTCAACTTGGCCAGCCTGGCATCGGACTGTTCAGTTTCCCGTTTCGCCAACTCCGTTGCCTTGTGATACCACTCGGCAGCCTTCCCACTATTCCGCACCACGCCCTGACCGAGTTCCAGCATCATTGCGAGGCTGGTTTGCGCCTCAATGTCACCTTGCGTCGCTGCCTTTTCATACCAGTCCGCCGCAGCCTTGTAGTCCTTGCCCACTCCCTTGCCTTCGTAGTACATCGAACCAAGCTTTCGCTGCGCTTCGGCATCTCCCAGATCCGCTCCCTGACGATAGCGGGTCACGGCTCTTGCCGGGTTCACGGGAACACCATGTCCCAGTTCGCTTAGCATGCCCAGCGCAACAAATGCCTTTCCGTAATTCTGCTTGCTCGCTTTCAGATACCACCCGATTGCCTGCTTGAAGTCCTGCGGCACACCCTTGCCCTGGTCATACATTGATCCAACGTTGTACTGTGCCGCCGCATCTCCATTTGCGGCTGACTTGAGGTACTCGCCAAGCTGTGACTTATAGGTCCGAGCGGAGTTAGCATTTTCGATTTTGGCCAATGCATTGCGAGAATCGGTCCGTGCCTGCAGCGCCTCCTTGGCTTCCGACTTTGCCGTTTCCAGTTCCTTGGTTTCTGCCGCAAGCTTGGCCTGTTCGGCAGCTTGTTCTTCCGCCCGCTGCGCAGCCAGTTTTACTGCCCTGACTTCTTCTTCCGCTTTTGCTTCTGCCGCCTCCTTGGCTGCCAATGCTGCCTTGACATCTTCTGCCGCCTTGGCCTCTGCCGCCGCCTTCGCTGCCTCAGCCGCCCTGGCTTCTGCTTCCTTCGCCTCGGCTATTGCCCTGGCTTGCATCGCCTTGAGGTTCGCCTGCTCCTGTTCCGTCGCCTTGCGGTACCACTCCGCAGCAACCGTATAGCTCTGGGAAACACCCTGGCCCAAGGCATACATCGTGCCAAGGCTGTGCATGGCCTCAGAACTGCCATTTCCGGCTGCCTTGCGATACCACTCCACCGCTGACTTGTAGTCCTGCTCAACACCCTGCCCCATTTCATACATCATTCCGAGGCTATTCTGGGATTCCGCAAATCCCTGGTTTGCCGCCTTGCGATACCATTCGGCCGCCGTCCCGTAATTTTGTGCCACGCCTTTCCCCAAGTCATACATCACCCCCAGGTTGTGCTGTGCCTGCGCATAGCCCAGATCGGCAGATTGGTGATACCAGGCCGCCGCTTTCTTGTAATCCTGAACCACGCCTTGTCCCAGGTCATACATCACGCCGATACTGAACTGCGCAACGGCATTGCCCTTGTCCGCCAATTCGGTGAATCCTTTTAATGCGGTCTCGTAACTGCCACCATGGTAGGCATCCAGGCTCGTCTGCAGTTTGGCCTCCACCTCGGCCTTGGATTTGGCCTCCGCTTCCGCCTGGGCTTTGGCCTCCGCTTCCGCCTTGACCTTGGCCTGAACTTCTCCCGTGATTTTGGCCTCTGCTTCCGCTTGGGCTTTGGCCTCCGCTTCCGCCTTGGCTTTGGCATCTTCCGGCGCAACCGCAGCCTCGCCAGTCTTTGATTCCTCTGCCGGCTTGGCTTGCTGTTCCTCGCTGGCCGCTTTAACAGGCTTCGCGTTCTCTGTCGCGGGCTTGGCTTCCGCTGATGTGGACTCTGTTGCCGGCTTGGTTTCGTCTGGTGCCTTGACCGCCGAAGGAGCCTTGGCTTCCTCCTCGACCTTTTCCAGCGCACCCCCACCGGTATAACCTTGATCGGCAGCCTTGCGGAACCAGTTCGCCGATAACTTGTTATCCTTCTGAACACCTTTCCCGAGGGCATACAGCATTCCCAGACGATACTGTGCTTCCGCATTCCCCGCTTCAGCAGCAAACTTGTACCTGAATGCGGCAACCGTATAATTCTGCTTGACCCCCTGCCCGAGTTCATTCATCTTGCCCAGATACAGGTTCACTACAGCCTTGCCGCTGTTCGCCAGTGGATTGAGCTCCTTTAGCGCGGCATCGTAATCTCCCCGCTGATAAGCATCGATGCCCGCTTGCAGTCCGGTGGGCACCACCGCACTGCCGGATTCTGCTGCCGGGGTGGTTGTCGCCACTTCCGGCGCAACTGCCGCCTCGCCGGCCTTTGCTTCCTCAGAAGTTGGCTTCGCTTCTTGATTCGATGACTCGACCTCCTCTGTCGCCGGTTTGCTTTCCTCAACGGGGGACGGGGATTCTTCGGTTGCCGATTTGGACTCCTCGGTCGAAGTCTGGGTTTGTTCTGTCGCGGGTTTGGATTCCTCGGTTGCTGACGTCGATTCTTCGGTCGCCGGTTTGGACTCCTCGGTCGAAGCCTGGGTTTGTTCCGTCGCGGGTTTGGATTCCTCGGTTGCTGACGTCGATTCTTCGGTCGCCGGTTTGGACTCCTCGGTCGAAGCCTGGGTTTCTTCTGTCGCGGGTTTTGACTCTTCAGTTGCGGACGGTGATTCTTCGGTCGCAGGTTTGGACTCCTCGGTCGAAGCCTGGGTTTCTTCCGTCGCGGGCTTGGCTTTCTCCGCGACCTTCACCTGGTCGTTCTCAGCGGTATAACCTTGATCGGCAGCCTTGCGGAACCAGTCCGCCGCTAATTTGCTATCCTTCTGAACGCCTTTCCCGCTGGCATACAACGTTCCCAGACGATACTGTGCTTCCGCATTCCCTGCTTCGGCAGCAAACTTGTACCTGAATGCCGCAACCGTGTAATTTTGTGTGACCCCCTGCCCGAGCTCGTTCATCTTGCCCAGATACAGATTGACCTCAGCCTTGCCACTGTTCGCCAGCGGATTGAGCTCTTTCAATGCAGCCGGGTAATCCCCTCTTTGATAAGCATCGATACCCTCCTGCAAACCCGCGTGTACGGCTGCACTGAAGGCAACAAAACATACGGCCAGAAATGGCCGCAGAAAGGCAGACCTGAAAAAGAATTTCACCATTGAGCTGCTGATAACCCGCATTCTGAAAATAGACACTGAAAGTTCCCTAACCCAGCTTGGTATTCTAACCGACGACACGGATTTGTGCGAAGCCACCTCCCGTGGTGCGAAAATTGGTGGTCTGCCCTTGGAATAGGCGAGCCGCCATTAGTTGCACTTGACCATCATAGACATAACAGCGTACATCGGCCTTCAACGGGACTGCGGCATCGCCGCCCTGCGTACACACGTTGCGCTCTCCCGGCATGGCAAGCTTTTGCGCCACATAGTTTCCCAGCATAATCTCGCCGAACACGCGGTGGGTGATATTTTTCCCGCGGTAGGATCCCTTGCTCCCATAACCGGTCGCCGGCTTGAAAAACCATTGCTTGCGCTCGTTCCACCACTGTTCTCCATCTTCGCTGCGCACCACGCGCGTCTGCGGAATGCCTGCTTGCAGCACCAGGATGTCGGGCTCAGTTGCGCCCATCTCGCGCAGGCTGCCGGCATCGGTCAGCAGCTCAAGGTTGCGCTTGTCCGCAAAACGTTCGTAAATTTCCGGGTTCGGAGTCAGCACGACCCTATCGTCGAGGTAAGCCGAGAGCAATACCGGATGCTGTTTCAAAGAGAAATCGGTAAGCCGATTGTAAACGAGATCGACCTTGCGTCCCCTGCAATACAATGCATCGCCGCCGCCCTGCAATTCGGCGGGATCGGCGATCAGCCCGGCGATGCCCGCGCGCTCGAACACACGGCTCGCCAGCACGAACTCGGGATACATGTATTGTGACCGTGGGGACTCGTCCACAATGGCAATGGTTTGCAGCGGCGCATCGCCACGCGCCAGCCGCCACTCGTTGCGGAACATATCGAGAAAGACCCGCTCCAGATCGTCCCGACCTGTTGCATCCCCGGGAATCGAAACATTGCGCTGGCTTTCCACCAGCAAGGCATTCAGGTAAGCGCCGCCCGCATTGGTGTTGATCTCGATCAGGTGAGCCCCATCAGCGTTAAGATGGAAATCGTAGCCGAAGAATACGCCGAGTTCCCTCCGTTCCCCACCCGGCACTGGAGGTTTGATCAAGGTATCCGCAGTTGAGTTCTTCCATCCGGGCAACCCGACCACTCGCCCCACTGCGGCAATCACCTCGCGCATCTGCATCATTTGTGCAGCGGAAATAAAATATGCGGCATCGGCAAACAGATGCGGGCATTGTGCCGTTACGCGCCGCAGGAAATCATCTCCCTGCGCGCGCAACGCCAGGTCGAGCGCATTGCGATCGATCCTGGCTACATGGCAATCGCCATTCAAACTCGAGGCCAGCAACAAGTCGTCATTTACCTTTATTTTCCTGGATTCATCGAACACGAAGATCGAATTGGAACCCTTGGAAGCACCTCAGTTTCTGAGGTTGTTTAATTACCAAAGCGAGAGGTTCGAACCAGCAGGTAATCCCGATTATAAGCACCCTGATTAAAGACAACAGTCCGGGCTGTGATATTGGTGCCTGACGTTTGGATTTGGGATGGGATTTTCCGATGGGGTAATCGCCTTCTTGCCAAGCAGTTTCTCCTTGAGGTCATCGTCTATGGGATCCTTGCCCAGCCAGATGCCCAGCATGGCGCGATAGAACTGCAGATCCCCGTCCACGTGCCCCTGTGGTACCCCATTAAGGCTGATGGTGGTTCCAAATCCCTGCACGTAGTCAATCAGGATCACATCTCCTTTCTTCAGTTGCTTGATCACCTCAAAGATGGTCGAAAAATCCCGGATCGACGTTTCCAGCGCCTGCAGCATGCCCGGCCAGGTATTTTTGGCAATGCCTTCCTTGAACGCAGCCACCAGCTCCTGGCTATCGACATCACGCAACATGACCAGGGTCACGCGCTTGGGGCCCGCGTTATCGAGAATGATGTCAGCCTGGTCGGTTTTCAAGTCCAGGTACAACCCGATCACGTAGACCTTGAAGATCAGCTTGCTGCGGACTCCTGCGCCGTTCAATAGCAGATTAGCCGGGCCAACACTGGCACGGTCATCCAGGTGGACACCCGCCAATTCAAGGGCAAATGCCTGCGTGGAAAGGCACAGCAGAACGACCATAATTAATTCTTTCATGCCCATTCCTTCCGTTCAAAACGCTTCAAAGATTCCCGCCGCACCCATGCCCGTGCCGATGCACATGGTCACCATGCCGTATTTCTGCTTGCTCCGGCGCAGGCCATGCAACAGCGTCGCGGTGCGAATCGCGCCGGTGGCGCCCAGCGGATGGCCGAGCGCAATGGCGCCGCCGAGCGGATTGACCAGCGCCGGGTCGAGCCCGACATCATGGATCACCGCCAGCGACTGCGCAGCGAAAGCCTCGTTGAGTTCGATCCAGCTCATGTCGCCCAGGCCCAAGCCCACCTGCTTCAGCGCCAGCGGTATCGCCTCCTTCGGCCCGATGCCCATGATCTCCGGCGGCACACCAGCCACGCTGAAGCCAAGGAATTTTCCGATCGGCGTGAGGTTATAACGCTTCAGCGCGGATTCGGAGCACAGCAACACCGCACCCGCTCCGTCCGACATCTGCGAGCTGTTGCCCGCCGTGACCGTTCCTTTTTGTGCAAACACGGTCTTCAATTTAGCCAGCGCTTCCAGAGATGTATCGGCACGCGGGCCTTCGTCCTGCGCCACTTCGCGCGATGTCGATGCGACCTCGCGCGCGTCCAGGTCTGGCCGGCGTTCCTCGATGTTGAATGGCGAGATCTCGTCCGCAAACTCGCCGGCAGCGGTCGCCCGCAGCGCGCGCTGGTGACTTTCGTAGGCAAACGCATCCTGCGCCTCGCGCGACACGTTCCAGCGCTGCGCCACTTTTTCTGCCGTCAACCCCATGCCGTAGGCGATGCCGACATGCTCGTCCTCGAACACCGCGGGATTGAACGCCACCTTGTTGCCCATCATCGGTACCATGCTCATGCTCTCGGTACCCGCCGCGATCATCACCTCGGCCTCGCCGAGGCGGATGCGGTCCGCCGCCAGCGCCACCGCCTGCAGGCCGGAAGCGCAAAAACGATTCACCGTCATGCCCGGCACGCTGTCCGGCAATCCCGCCAGCAACAGCGCGATGCGTGCCACGTTCATGCCCTGCTCCGCCTCCGGCATTGCGCAGCCCGCGATCACGTCGCCGATGGCGGCCGGGTCGAGTGACGGCGCCTGCGCCAGCACGCTCCTCAGCACATGCGCCAGCAGGTCGTCCGGGCGCGTGTTGCGGAACATCCCGCGCGGCGCCTTGCCCACCGGTGTGCGCGTCGCGGCGACGATGTAGGCTTCCTGGATTTGTTTGCTCATGATGGGACTCCTTTCTGGCTAACGTTTGGCCGCCAGACGATAAACCGCATTGCGTTCGCACTTTCCAACAGCAACCACTATCACCAGCAACACGGAGCCCCGAACTTCGTACACCAGGCGGTATCCCACGCTGCGCAGTTTGATCTTGTAACGGTCCTGATGTCCCGCCAGTTTGGCCGACGGGACGCGCGGATGCTGCAAGCGTTCGGCCAGCTTCTTCTTGAACTGCTCGCTCACCGTCGCATCCAGCTTGCGCCACTCCGCCAGCGCATTGGGATGGAAAGCCAGCTTATAGGTCATCGAGCTTGACCTGCACCAGTTTCCGGCCGTCCTTCAGGCGCGCATCTGCCAGGGCATTCAGCTCCATGTCTTCAAGCTTGTCCATCAGCGCTTCATAAGCCTTCGCCGGGACGCAATAGAAAGTCGGTTCGTTGCGGTTCAGGATCGCCACCGGAAAACCTTCACCCGCCGCAACCGTCGCCATCGGATTCTTCTTCAACTCGGAAACACTGGCGGTCGTTTCCGCCAGGATCACATGTGCCATTTGGTTAACCCTCCATATAATGGAGCCAAGAATAGCACCTTTAACAGGTCTCGCCAATGGTCTCGCCCGATAAGCCGCTGGCCGCCCGTAATGACTGGTTAGCCCCTTCCCCCTTTAAGGGGGAAGGCCGGGATGGGGGTAGGACGGTGGCAATACCATAGACGTAGGGAATGCCAAGTCTCTACCCCCACCCTACCCCCCTGGAGCGTGGTTGTTGCCGCATTAGCGGCTTTACAATCACGGCCCACTCCTTGCGGGTGCAAGGGGGAGGGAATCCACGGTGCAACCTCTTCAACGCTGACTCACGAATATTCCTACCGCTTTTCCGGCGGTATCGATTTGATCCTGGCTGCAAACTGCGCATGGGCTGCCAAATCGACCGGCCTGTGCCTGACCAGGGTACTCGCCGGGTCCTTGCCGAGATAATTGTCGCCATGCCAGTTGTTCGCAGCCCTGATCGGCCTGGGAACGAAACCGCCCCCGCAATTCGGACAGACATTGACCAACAGGGTATCGACGCAGGTTGCGCAAAACGTACATTCGTACGAACAGATGCGCGCCTCCAGCGAATCGGGTGGCAATGGCTTGTTGCAATGCTCGCAGGTCGGTCTGAGTTCAAGCATCCCGTGTTCTCCCCTGTCATGCGTTCCTTGGTGATTTGACCAGCATGACGAACATCAGGATCAGCCCGATAAATGCGGCTATGGATGCAATAGCCAGAACCGGGTCGATCTTTTCCATTACAACAAGATTTCCATATAGCAGGAACAGGCCAACAAACAAGACAAACGATGCGACCAGATGGATATAGAACTGAACGACGGCCAGCGTTGAGGTGCTGTTGTTCAGCCACAGCTTGTGGCACAAAGCATAAATGAACGACACCACAAAACCCAGCAGCATGATATGCGCATGCGTCACGAACTCACCGTGATTCTTGGAAGCCGCCATATAGATTCCGAGCATAAGTCCGAGAATTGCATAACCGAAAGCCGTCATTACAAATTTTCTGTCCATTTCCATTCTCCTCCTGCGTTGATATACGGGTCTCTTGCCCTGTGGCCTACCCAGGATTTACTGCGTTGCTGCCACCATATTATCCGTCCGTTTAATTCCATCTTTAAAGCAGATGCTTGCCATCGAACACCGTCGTCTCCAGCGCAAAAGTGTCTACTCCTTCGACGCAACCCAGGTTCACGATATATTGCCCCGGTCTGCGGGTTGTCTCGCTGAAGGTGTGGATGCCGCAGGTCTTGCAGAAATAGTGCTTTGCCTGCTTCCTGCCGAACTGGTAAAAATTCAGCGCGCCTTCCTGCGTGTCGATGCGGAATTTTTCACCCGGCACGAGATGCATCATCGTTCCCCGCCTGGAACAGAACGAGCAGTTGCAGCGTATCCCATGCGTGAAAGGCTCAGCCTCGAACGAGAAGTGGATCGCGCCGCAGTGGCAACTGGCTTTGTATGGCCGCATTGTCATTTTTATTGCGCCTCCTGTTTGTGCCAGACGCTTGAATCAGGGATGTGTTATCTAGCACTTCTCATCTTGTGCAACTCACCCAGCAAGGCCGGGACATCAGTCTGGATAATGCTCCATAGCGTATCGTTATCAATGCCCAGGTAGCCATGGATCAACTTGTTGCGTGTGGCAACCAACAGTCGCCACGGAATTTGCGGATTGCTCTGGCGAATCTCATCCGGAATATTCGTCGCCGCCTCGCCGATCAATTCCAGATTGCGCACCGTGGCATCGTAATTCAGGGCACTGGCGACAAAGCCCTCCTGATCGAGTCCATCTGTATAGGCAATGACCTTCTCGGCAAAGCCGATCATATCAACAAGATAGAAGCGCCATTCGCGCACTGGCGCATCAGACATGCACCGCCTCCTTCTCGATGAACGGACGCAACTCGGAGCGCAGTGCGTTCTCGGTTACCAGATCAACCGGCGATCCCAGCAGATCTTCCAGATAAAACTGCACCCCGAAGTAGCGCGCGGAAGTGGCCGGCCCATCGAACGCAACCAGCACATCCACGTCGCTGCCCTCCTTCGCTGCATCGCGCACGACCGAGCCGAACAGCGCCAGACGCACCACGCCAAAGCGTTGCACCAGTGTCTGTTTGTGCTCAGAAAGCAATTGCAATGTTGTTGTGCGGTTCATATCACGGCCTTTCAAAAATGCTTGCTGCACATTCTACTGTTCGCAAAACATTGTGAAGCTGGCAACATATCTTTGCAGGAAACTGAGCTTGCCCATTAAATTCATTGTATGGTTGCATTACCATCTTTCTAATCCCTAATCGTATTTAATCAGTAAGCTTGGCATCTTCTGGCAGCGTTGCACGAATTGTAGCCTTCAGCCGGTCAACCGCATCATCAAGTTTATCTGGTTCCCACGTTACAGTAAGGTGGTGATTTGTATCAAAGTGAGTACCTTTGGTTTTATCATCAAACACATCCTTGCGGCATGTGTAGCTGACGGGCTTTCCAAGCCCCTCAGCAAAACCTGCCTCCCAATAGGCTCCCCTGTTCTGGTGGGTAAGATCAGCAATCAAAAATCGGCACTGGCGAATTTCAACTCGTAGGCGGTCATCGATAAGTCCAGCAGGCTGACCTTCATCAACACGTTTCAAATCAAATCCGGTAGCGGCCACTCCTCCTTTGAAATGGTCTATATAAATTCGATCCAGCACTCCATCCCCGAACTGCATCGCCATAAAAGCAATCCGGCTGGTAGATTTACCACGCTGCAAATCTTCAAATAATTGCCATCCGGCTAAAGTTAATTGCAGAGAATGTATAGCGCAATTCCCATCAACATAATACTCAACACCACCTTTCAACAACCCCACGTCAATTCCCTGAGACACTAGAAAGCCAAGGCTTGAAATATCAACTGCTCCTACTGCAGCAATTGCATCTTCTTCTGCTTGAATTGTTGCTCCCATATTTGGCTGGATTTCTCCAAGCCAAAGAATAAGGTTCTCAAGTTGTTCCTGGGGCCTGGGCAGTTCAGTGTTGTCCAAAATATTTTTAAGCAGTTCAGTTGTAACAAGCGCCCATTGTTGGCGTTTGGTCATGTAATAAAGCGCATGACTTAAGCGTGCATTACTGTTTACACCTCTACTTAATAGCGACGCCAAATCCTGTTGAGCCTCATATGACATAGAATATTGGCCACAGCGCGGGCACTCATACAGGTTTTTTCTTCCCAAATCTTTGAACCCTTTCAGCTTGGAATTACACACTGGACATTCAGTCATCAAATCTCCTTACAGTTAACTTTCTCCGAACAACAGTGAAAAACGTCGCGAGAGGCGATCAGGCAAGGCGGAAACCGGCGAAAAAGCGGAGCCTACACAAAGTAGGTGAGCATTTTTCGGCAGTTTCCAACGCAGCATCATCGCCTCGCAGCAGTTTTTCATCAATTCCGCAACGGTTTTCCATTCTTCAACATATATTCCACCCGCGCCCGCGTCTTGTCCGTCGCCAGCAATTCCATGAAATTCTTGCGTTCAAGGTCGAGCAGCCATTGTTCCTCCACCATGCTCCCCGCCTCCACATCGCCGCCGCACATCGTCTCGGCGATGCGGCAGCCGATGTTGTAATCGTGTTCGGAAATGAATCCTCCTTCGAGCATGTTGATCATCGCGGCCTTCAGCGTCGCGATGCCGGTGCGGCCGGCCACGGGAATCTGGCGCGGCGCTAACGGCGGGCGGTAGGCGGTGGCGCTGAGCGCGCGTGCCTCTTCCCTGGCGACGTGCAGCAACTCGAACTGGTTGAGCACGATGCGGTCGGATGGTTTGAGGTAGCCCATGTCGCGCGCAAGCTCGGCGCTCTTGGCGACCTCGCCCATCGCGATGTTCTGGAAGTAGCGCTTGAGATGCGGAAAGATGTCGCCGCCGCGGGCTTCATGCGCCGCGCGCAGCGCCATCTCCTTGCAGCCTCCGCCGGCGGGCAAAATTCCGACGCCGACTTCAACCAGGCCGATATAGCTTTCGAGTGCGGCGACGATGCGCGTGCAGTGGATCGAGAATTCGCAGCCGCCGCCGAGCGCGAGGCCGTACACCGCCGCGATGGTCGGCACCTGCGCATATCTCAGGCGCTGCGATACCTGCTGGAACTTGGCAACGACTTCCTCGACGCGCGGCACGTTTCCGGTTGCGGCGTTGACGATCTGGCCGAGTCCGCCGCCGCCGGCGATGGTGTACTTGACACGCTCGGTCGCGCCCTTGAGCTTGTCGAACAGTCCCTTTGGCTCGGCTGTCGCGCTTTCCTGCACGCCCTGCATCAGTTGCAGCAGGTGCGCGCCGGCGGAGAACGGCGCTCCGGTCTGCCAGATGATCAACGCAGAGAAATGTGCCTCGGCCTCGTCGATCGCGCGCAGGATGCCGTCCAGTACTTCGTTGCTGATCGCGTGCATCTTGGTCTTGAAACTCAGGATCGCGATATCGTCGCCCGTGTGCCACATGCGGATGTCATCGTTCTCGAACACGGTCTCACCATAAAGCACGGATTCGCCATGCAGACTATCGGGGAACAGTTGGCGGCGATACACAGGCAGCGTGGAGCGCGGCTGGTCCCTGCCGGTGACGGGCGAAAAGGAGCCATGCACGGTATGCACGCAAACGCGCGCCGGATCGGTGGCCCATGCCGGCAACGGCACATCGGACATCGCCTTGCCCTTGGCGATATCCTCACTGATCCAGCCCGCCACCTGCTGCCAGCCTGCCGCTTGCCAGATTTCGAACGGGCCGCTGTCCCAGCCGAAGCCCCAGCGCACGGCGAAGTCCAGGTCGCGCGCATTGTCGGCGATGTGCTCCAGCTGCAATGCACAATAGTGGAACACGTCGCGGAACACCGCCCACAGGAACTGCGCCTGAGGATGCGGCTTGGCGCGCAGCCCGGCGAGTTTCTTCGCCCAGTCGCGCTCGCGCAGGATGTCTTTTACGCCATCGTCGATGTTGCTGTCGGAAAGCCGATATTCCTGCGTATGTAAATCGAGAACATGAATCTCCTTGCCGATCTTCTGGTAGACGCCGCGCTTGCTCTTCTGCCCGAGCGCGCCCTGCTCCACCAGGTACTGGAACCAGCCCGGCACCTCGAAGTGCTGGCGCCACGGATCGTCGGTCAGGTTCTCGCGCATGGTGTTGACCACGTGCGCGAACACGTCGAGACCGACAATGTCCAGCGTGCGGAAGGTCGCGCTCTTGGGGCGGCCGAGGTAGCGCCCGGTCAGCGCATCGACCGTATCGAAGCCCAGCTCGAATGCCTGCGCATGATGCCTGGTGGCCAGCATCGAGAACACGCCGATGCGGTTGGCGATGAAGTTGGGCGTGTCCTTCGCGCGCACCACGCCCTTGCCCAGCGTGGACACCAGGAATTCTTCCAGGTGATCGAGCAGCGAAGCCTCGGTGGCGGTGCAGGCGATCAGTTCGACCAGGTGCATGTAGCGCGGCGGATTGAAGAAGTGGATGCCGCAGAAGCGGTGGCGCAGATTTTCCGGAAAGGCTTCAGCCAATTTGTTGATGGACAGTCCCGAGGTATTGCTGGCGAAGATGGCGCGCTCATGCAGGAACGGTGCAACCTTGCGGTACAGGTCGGACTTCCAGTCGATGCGCTCGGCGATGGCCTCGATCACCAGATCGCACTCGCGCAACTTTTCCAGATGCTGTTCGTAATTGGCGGGCTGGATGCAGGTGAGTTTGGCCGGGGAGGCCAGCGGGCTGGGATCAAGCTTCTTCAGCCCCTCCAGCGCCTTGTTCACGTTGCCGTTCGGGTCGCCTTCCTTGGCCGGCAACTCGAACAGCAGCGCCTCGACGTTGGAATTGACCAGGTGCGCCGCGATCTGCGCGCCCATCACGCCGGCGCCGAGCACTGCGACCTTGCGCATGTAAAACGTCTCGCTCATCTGCTCTCTCCAAACAAAAAGGGAAGGCGCGCGCCTTCCCCCCGCAAGGCATTCAGCCTATAGACGATGCGAGTACTGGATACTCAGGATATCCACACTGTTCTTGTAAGTGCCGATCAATGCGCCCGCGCCGCTCGCGCTCAGGTTCTGGTTGATCGACGCATCGCTGACGAACAGGTGCGCATAGCCGAAATCCACCGCGCTGGCGGTATCCGGTTTGTACTGCCCGCCGACGGCCAGCCAGGTACGGTTGCCATCGGGAATGCGTGCTGTGCGATAAGTGTCGGATACCGGGGCCTGGTCGAATGCCACGCCGATGCGGGAAGTCCACTGTTCGTTGTAGTGGTAACTGCCGCCCGCCGCGATGCGCCAGGTGTCTTTCCAGTTTTCCTGCGTTGTCGACAACACCGCGCCGCCGGAGCGAATCACCTGCAATTGCTCGAACGTGCTCCACTGCGTCCAGGTCGCATCGGCCATCACGTCCATCCTGTCATCCACCTTGTGAAACACGCTGGCGGAGAAAGTCGCCGGCAACTTGAGGTCCAGGCTTACGTTGCCGTCTGCCGTCGAAGCGGCGATGCCGCCGGCAAGCAGCGGGCCGCCGGCGCCCAGTCCGGCCAGGGTCGCCGCACTCGGCCGATTGTCGGAGAAACTCACCGTGCCGGTCAGCGTGTACTTGATGGCGGAACGATAAGCCAGCCCGACTCGAGTTTCCGGCGACACGTTGAGCAACACGCCCAGATTGTAGCCCCAGGAGGAATCGGTGCCCTTGACCGTGGACAAGCCCTCTCCCTGTCCGCCCGTGATCGCTGCGGTGGCAGCCGTACCGGCGGCTGACGCAGACGCCCCCAGCAGGCCGGTTGCGCCGGAATAGACCGCAGCCGCATAGTTGACCGCGCTGGTCAATTCCCCGCTGATGTGCTGGTAGTTCAAGCCGGCGCCCAGCGTGACCTGGTCATTTGCCTGATACGAAATTGCCGGATTCAGGTTAATCGTCTCGATCTTGGATTTGACGGCCTGGAAGCGCCCCATCCAGGTCGAGTCATATTCCGTCTTCAATCCGAACGGCGCATTCACGCCAAAGCCGATATGGGTCTGCGGATTGATTTCAGCCGTAATATACCCGTTGGGAACCCCAGTCAGGCTGCCGGCATCACCGCCCGGGCCACCCTTGGTTTGAAAGGCTGCGCCAACGGAAGCCGTGTCGTTGAAATTCGCCGACGGTTTGATGCCGTGCAATGCAACGACGAATTGACTGCCCGGCAAGCGCGACATGCCCGCCGGGTTGAAATAGACTGTGCTGGCATCTTCTGCACCGGCCGCGCCGCCGGCATAGGCATTTCCCAATCCACTCGCGCTCTGCTCGATCAGCGCGAACCCCGAAGCGGATGCGTCTCCGGCCGTTCCCGCCAGCGCGGCGATCACGGCACCTGCCAATACGGCTGCTGCATTGAACGTCATGTCATTTCCTCCGTTGCCCGGTTGTTAAAAACAACTCTGTTTTCTTGTTGAACAATCATGCACTCATTCCTCCTGCGGCACAACCCGCGGCTTGCGGTTTTCATCCACCGCGACATAGGTAAGAGTGGCTTCGGTCACCTTGACGCAGGTCGGCTTGGCCGGGTCGCGCTGAGCGTAGACTTCCACGTCCACCGTGATCGATGTTCGCCCGATATTGACGATGCTGGCATACAGGCTCACGATATCGCCCACGAACACCGGCTGTTTGAACTGGAACGAATTCACCGCCACCGTGGCCACGCGGCCCCTGGCGCGATGCAGCGCCGGAATGCTGCCCGCAATGTCCACCTGCCCCATCAGCCAGCCGCCGAATATATCCCCGGCATAATTGGCATTTTCCGGCATGGCCACCACTCGCAGGGTGGGCTCGCGCCCGGGCAAGGCAACTGAGGCTGGCTTGCTATCGTTCATTTTACCGTCCCTGATAAAGTTGCTCGATCGCATCGGCGAAACGCAGTGCAACGGCTGCACGCTTGAGCTTGAGCGTCGGTGTCAGCAACCCGTTTTCTATCGTCCATGGATCGGACAGCAGCAACACCCGGCGCACCTTGGCATAACCCGGAAATTCGCTGATCTGCTGCGCAATACGTTGCAGCACCTGCTTCTCGACGCGTGAGTCATGCAGCGATTCCGGCATGTCTGCACGCACGCCGGCCTGCCGGGCAATTGCCTGCCACTGTTCCGGATTGACTACCCCCAGCAACACCAGTGCGGGACGTCCCTCGCCATAAACCATCACGTTCTCGAACAGGGTGTCGCGCAGGATGGCGGTCTCCATGTCGGCGTGCGGCACCTTCTCCCCATTGGACATCACGATGATCTCCTTCAGCCGGCCGGTGATCGTGATGTGTCCGCTGGCGCCGATACGCGCAATATCGCCGGTATTCAGCCAACCGTCCTGGTCGATGATCGCGGCAGTGGCTTCGGGATTTTTCCAGTAGCCAAGCATGTTGCACGGCCCTCTCACCAGCAGCGCATCCTGCTCACCGAGACGCACTTCGATGCCTTGCAGCGGCTGCCCCACGGTGGACGGAAGGTTATGCTCGACGCGATTGACACTCACCACCGGGCCGGTCTCGGTCATGCCGTAACCCTGCACCAACGGCAGTCCGAGCGCGATGAACAGCCGCGACACCTTGGGCGGCAAGGCCGCGCCGCCGCTGATGGACAGGCGCAGCCGACCGCCCAGCCGATCCATCACCGTGTCCGCCACCAGCTTTTTCAGCAGCGGCCACATCAACAATTTCGGCGACCATGCGGCTCGTCCCTGCTGATATTCGAAGCGATCCCAGCCGACATCCACCGCAAGCGTGAACAACTTGTGCCGCAGTGGCGGCGCGTTTTCCAGCTTGGCATGAATCGCGCCGTAGATGCGCTCGTAGATGCGCGGCACCGAAACCAGTATCGTGGGGCGGATAACTTTCAGATCATCCGCCAGCAGGGAAATCGAACGCGCATACCCCACAGCGGCTCCGGCCATCATCGCCATGTAATAACCCGCGGTGCGTTCGAATGCATGCGACAGCGGCAGGAACGACAACATGATGTCCTGCGCGCCGATCGGGAACGTCATCAGGCCGCCGTATGCATTGGTGACAATGTTGTGGTGCGACAGCATTACGCCTTTGGGCTTGCCGGTGGTTCCGGAGGTGTACATGATGGTGGCCAGCGCACCGCGGTCCCGTACCCGGTCCCAACCCATCTCCGCCTCGCCCGGAAGCCACTCATCGGCGCACAGCAGACGCGGCTCGTCCGCGTCCGCAATTTCTTCCAGGCTGATCAGGCGCTGCAAACCGCCAAGCTGATCTCTCACGCCGCGCAACGCCCGCCATTGCTCATCTGTCTCGATCAGCAGCACCTTCACGTCTGCATCGTTGGCGATGTAAGCCACGTTGTCCGGCCGGTCCACGGTGTACAGCGGCACCACGACCAGTCCCATCGACATCGCTGCCTGTTCGAACATCACCCATTGTGGGCAGTTGCGCAGCATCACTGCGACCCGGTCGCCCGGCATAAGCTTTTCGCGCAGCAAAGCAGACTGCCAGCGCCCCACCCCGTCCCGCATCTGCCTCCAGGTCAGCTCCAGCCAGATTTCCTGCGATGCGTCGAAATAGCGGTACGCAACCGTGTCCGGCGTGCGCTTGACCCGCTCGAGAAACAGGCCGTGCAGCGTGACCGCTTCGTCCGGCCTGATGATGTGGTCTATGTTGCCAGCCATGGCTTGTCCTGCGGAACCCGACCGCTGTGCGTGTGAAGCCGTCATTCTATATTGCCCGATCATCCCACGAACAGGTCATCGTACAACGGCGCGCCCGGCGTCACCGCATACTGCGCAAGATCGGCCACGCCCGCATCGCGCAACACTTCCTCGTCGATGAAAAAATTTCCGGTGCAGGTGCGGCTGTCACGCGTCAGGATGCAATGCGCGGCATCGGCCACGATGGCGGGTTTGCGCGACGACTCCAGCATTTGCCGCGAAAAATTGAACTCGATCGCGGCGGTGGCTATCGTGGTGCGCGGCCACAGGCAATTCACCGCGATGCCATCGTCCGCGAACTCGCGCGCCATGCCCAGTGCGCACAGACTCATGCCGTACTTGGAAATACTGTAGGCCAGGTGCGGCGCAAACCATTTCGCATCCATGTTCAAGGGCGGCGACAGCGTCAGGATGTGCGGGTTGGCGGATTTCCTCAGATATGGAATACAGGCCTGCGAGGCAAGAAAAGTGGCGCGCATGTTCACCTGCCACATCAGGTCAAGTTTCCTGGCCGGGGTGTCCAGCGTGTGGGTCAGGCCGAGCGCGCTGGCATTGTTCACCAATACATCGATGCCGCCGAAATGGTGCGCTGCCGCCTCCACTGCCGCCTGCAGTGCCTGTTCATCGCGCACATCCAGGCGCATCGCCAGCGCCTTGCCGCCCGCCTGTTCCACCTCGGCCGCCACGCTGTGGATGGTGCCGGGCAGCCTGGGATGCGCCTCTGCCGTCTTGCCGGTAATCACCACCCTCGCCCCGTCGCGCGCGCAGCGCAACGCGATCTCGCGCCCGATGCCGCGGCTCGCGCCGGTGATGAAGATGGTCTTGTCGCGCAGGTCGGTCAACACCTGTCCCCCTGCACAGTCATGGAAACCTGACGGCCTGGCGCCAACTGCTCCGGGGCGAAGTCATCCACCATGATCACCTTGCGCCGCAATGCATAGTCGCGTTCCAGCAGCAGGGCATCGTCAATGCTGATGACCGCCTTGTCGCGCGCCTCGGCGATGCGCGCCAGTTCTTCCAGCATCTTGAGGCGGCCGGCCTTGCTTGCCGAATCTATCCGTGCCTGCAGCGGTTCGCATAACAGCATGCTGTCCAGCGCCGCTTCCAGTGCGCCCACCGCATCATTCTCGTCGCGGGGCAAATAGATGCCGGCGGACAGCCGGTCGCGGGCCGCGCCGGGCTGCATCAGCAAGGCCGCAACCTGGTGACCCAGTTTATCGGATGGCGGCGCAAGGCCGCGTCCCAGCGGGAAAATCAAACCGCGCAATATCAGTGCAGCAAGGCGGCTGGGGAAGTTCCTCAGAACGCCGTCGAATGCGACCTGCATCCGGTACAGCGCATCCTGCATCGCCCAGTGCAGCAGCGGCAGGTCTTCCGTCTGGCACCCTTCGTCCTCGAAACGCTTGAGCGTGGCCGAGCATAAGTACAACTGGCTCAGCACGTCGCCGAGCCGGGCGGAAATCTTTTCCTGGCGCTTGAGCGCCCCGCCGAGCACCAGTATCGACACGTCCGCCGCCAGTGCAAAGGCCGAGGAATAACGCGTCAATTGCTGGAAGTAGCGGCGCGACGGCCCCTCGACATGGACTGGAATGCCGAATCCGCCGCTGAGTCCGAAGATCAGCGAGCGCGCCGCATTGCTCAGCGTGAAGCTGATATGGCCGAGCAGCGCCGCATCGAAATTGTGCAGCGCGCGCTGCGTATCCGTGTCCTGCGTTGCCTGGATTTCCTTCAGCACATAGGGATGGGAACGCAACGCTCCCTGCCCGAAGATGATCAGGCTGCGGGTCAGGATATTAGCGCCTTCGACCGTGATGGCAATGGGTGTCTGCTGGTAGCCGCGTGCCAGATAATTGCTCGGCCCCATGCAGATGCCCTTGCCGCCGTGCACATCCATCGCGTCATTAATGACCCGGCGCCCGCGCTCGGTGCAATGGTATTTGACGACGGCGGAAATCACCGATGGCTTCTCGCCCATGTCCAGCGCCTGCGCCGTCAGCCTGCGCGCCGCATCCATCATGTAGGTATTGCCGCCGATTCGCGCCAGCGCTTCTTCCACGCCCTCGAACTTTCCGATCGGCAGCTTGAACTGCTTGCGCACGCGGCAATAGGCGCCGCAGGTGCGCGCCGCCAGCATGGCCCCGCCGGTCGCGCTGGCAGGCAGCGAGATCGAGCGACCCGCCGCCAGGCATTCCATCAGCATGCGCCAGCCATGGCCGATGCGATCCTGTCCGCCGATGATGTACTCCATCGGGACGAACACGTCGTTGCCCGAGGTCGGTCCGTTCTGGAACCCGGAGTTAAGCGGAAAATGCCGGCGCCCGCTGTCCACGCCGGGCAAGTCGGTTGGAATCAGCGCCAGCGTGATGCCGCGCTCCACTTCGCCTCCAAGCAGCCGCGCCGGGTCATACAGCTTGAACGCGAGGCCGAGCAGCGTGGCGACCGGCGCCAGCGTGATATAGCGCTTCTCCCAGGTCACGCGCATGCCCAATACTTTTGGATTCCCGTCGAATTCCCCGCGGCACACGATGCCGTAATCCGGTATCGCCCCCGCATCGGACCCGGCGAACGGCCCGGTCAGCGCGAAACACGGCACTTCCCTGCCCCGGGCCAGCGCAGGCAGGTATTTCTCCTTCTGTCCGGAGGTGCCGTAATGCAGCAGCAGCTCGGCGGGCCCCAGCGAATTCGGCACCATCACCGTCACCGCCGCCGTGGTGCTGCGCGAGGCGATCTTGGTGATCACCGCCGAGTGCATCTGCGCGGAGAATTCCAGCCCGCCGTACTGCTTCGGGATGATCATCCCGAAAAAACCGTTGTCCTTGATGAACTGCCAGACCTGGGGCGGCAGATCCTGGCGCACGTGGGTGATATCCCAGTCGTCCAGCATCGCGCACAACTGTTCGGTTTCGTTATCGAGAAAGGATTGCTCGACGCCAGTCAGCGCCGGCCTGGGGTAGTTCAGCAGCGTGTGCCAGTTCGGATTGCCGCCGAACAATGCGCCGTCCCACCAGACGGTGCCGGCATCCAGCGCTTCCTGCTCGGTCTGCGATATCTGCGGCACGATCCTGCGGAAAATCTTCAGCATCGGGCCGGTCAGCAGCAGGCGGCGCAGCAGCGGGATACCCAGCAGCGCGACGAACAACGTCAGCGCAATAATGATGGTCTGGAAAGCATCGGCCGAAAGGCGGCTCTGAATGGAGATCAGCGGGACGAAGATGATCATCGCCAGCAGCCAACCCCAGATGGAGGAACGGAAGAATGCCAGCAGCAAAACCACGAGCAACACCGCTGCAAGCATCAAGAATGCCATTACCGCCTCCGTTATAGTTATGGGCGAACTTTAACGTCAGACCACGATGCTGGCAATCGATTTCAGGCGACGGTTAACACTGCCGCGCATTATTATCTGTTCCGATTCCGCATCAGGGGCGCAGAGGCAGATAGGCCAGCCAGCGCGCGCCCCAGCGGTGGATGCACAGGCCGCTCAGGATGCAGGCCGTACCCATCCACACCTGCGGCAGAACGACCTCGTTGTTCAGCCCATGCCCGAGCAGCAGCGCCATCACCGGCGTCACCAGTGTGATCAGCGCGATGCGCCCCGCCTCCATGTGCCTGACCATGTAATAGTACAAGGCGAACCCGAGTACCGAGCCAAACACCCCCAGATACACGGTCGCCGCCAGCGGGCGCAGCGGCATATGCACAGGCACCTGCCCGCTGCCGAACCACCATGCCGCGAAGAACAGCGGCAAGGCCACGATCAGGCTGCCCAGGGTCGTCGCCAGCGGCGGGCTGTCATCACCGATGCGCTTGAGCCACACCAGTCCCAGCGATTGCAGCAGTACCGCGACGAATAAGGCAACCATCCCCCAACTGGCGCCTGCACCCAGGTTAAGGCCGCCGCGAAACACCAGCAGCAGGCCCGACATGCCCAGCAGCATTCCCGCCAGTTTGCTCGGCGTAATCGCTTCTTCCTTCAGCCACAGTGCCGCGCCCATGCTGGTGAGCAACGGCGACAGGCCGAACAGCGCGGAGATCATGCCGGAACTGACATACTGCGACGACCAGTAGGTCAGCTCCATTGCGCCAAACATGCTCAGACCGCTGACCAGATAAGCCTGTTTCGCCCTGCGGTGAACGGGGAACCGAACACGCAGCAGCGGCAGCAAAACCGCGCACAGCAATGTGCCGACGGCCATGCGCGAAAGCACCGCAAAACTGGAGCCGATCCCCAGCGCGCTCCACTTGATAGCCAGCGGTGTGGTGGACCAGATCAAGATTACCGAGACGAATGCGGCTGGAAGCGACATGCTTATTCCCTCAATAACGAACTCAAAAAACAGAAAGGCCACAGGAACTGTCTGTGGCCTTTCTGAAGCTGCATAACGGCTGATGCTTACACGCTAACTCTCCAGACCACGTCGCGCAGAGGCCACCGCCCGCGCAGGAATGAAACTGCGGCGGCTCGGACGTAAGGCATGGCAGGAAAGGTTTTCATGGACAGGGATTATCGGGGGTGAAATCGTTCCATGTCAAACGCCATTCGCTCAAATGACACGGGCCGCCTACCTGGCGGCAGCCGCATCCTTTTCGCACTTCTTGATGTAACTGGTTCTGGCCGCGCCGGACAGCGTCTTTTCCGTCGCCTTGTCTGCACAGGTTGGCGAGACCTGGACAACGGCATCCTTTGCACACTTCTTGATGAAACTGGTCTTGGCTGCGCCGGACAGCTTCTTTTCCGCAGCCTTGTCTGCGCAGGAAGCAGAGATCAGCGCCGCGGCATCCTTTTCACACTTCTTGATAAAGCTGGCCTTGGCCGCACCGGACAGTTTCTTTTCCGCAGCCATCGCATCGCATGAGGCGTCAGCGGCAAAAGCCAGATTGGAACAGAACAGGATCGATATTGCCGCGATGATGAATTTGCTCAATGGATTCTCCTCAATGGAAATCAAATACGGGAAACGACCGGTCCGACGAAGCGCATTATAGATATTTCGCTTGCCAAGTCCATCACTGCAAGAACTTGTCACCCAACTCGACCAGGCTGATGACGATCTCGAACAAAATCAGCCCAATCACATACCATTGCCAACGATAATTTATTCAGGGAACCTCTGATCAAGTCCTCCATGAATCGCGTTGCTGACAAAAACCGGAACCTCGCCGCGACACGTTGCCGTGGAACGGCAGTTTGCGGGCGCGGCGTGGGAGCATCGTCTCCGCACCAGCGCTTCGCGTACCGTGAGCCGATGTCTAGCGCAAGGCGCGCGACGCAGGTAGCGGCTGCGACACGTTACTGGCGCAGCCGGCCGTTTGCGGGCGTAGCCGCCTGCTGCCACTCCCGCACCAGCCGCTTCGCGCACCGGGTCATGGCAGCAGTTATTCCACGATGCCAAGGAGCGCGACGCTGCGAGCACCTGTTTTTGTCGCAACCCGCAAGGGCACTGGCTGTGCAGGCGGTCTGCGGTGTCATGCTCCCAGCGAAGGCGCGGTCGCGACACGTTACTGCACAGCAGCCGTTTGCGGGAGCGACCGCTGGCGACCATTCCCGCACCTGCCGCTCCGCGCACCGCGTCATGGTCGCCACCATTCGCGTCGTCGCCTTCCTTGCATCCCACCCCGAACAGCCGAGTGCGCGGTCATGTGAGACTTAATCAGAGGTTCCTTGGCATATTGTTACCTTCACGCAACGTCAAACTCACGGTGACACACCGATTTGATTTATCATATGGCATTGTCAACCGTTCGCATTGCCAGTATCACCTCATGCCTCAAGTATCCCTTTATGACACAACCCTGCGCGACGGGACGCAGCGCGAAGACATTTCCCTGTCTGTCGATGACAAGCTAAGCATCACCAAGCGCCTGGCCGACTTCGGCATCCAGTACATCGAAGGCGGCTGGCCGGGTTCCAATCCCAAGGACGTGGAATATTTCATGCGCGCAGCCAAGCTGGATCTGGGCGCCGCGCGGCTGGCCGCTTTCGGCAGCACGCGGCACAAACACACTTCCTGCGAGCAGGACGCCAACCTGCAGGCATTACTCGACGCCAACACGCCGACCATCGCGCTGGTCGGCAAAAGCTGGGATTATCACGTCAGGCAGGTGCTCGACACCACGCTGGAAGAGAATCTGGCGATGATCCGCGACTCCATCGCCTACCTGAAAGGCGCCGGACGCGAAGCGGTGTTCGATGCCGAGCACTTCTTCGACGGCTTTCTCGCCAACCGCGATTATGCGCTGGCCGTGCTGGAGGCCGCGGCAGGCGCCGGCGCGGACTGGCTGATCCTGTGCGAGACCAACGGCGGCAAGCTGCCGTGGCAGGTGGAAGAGATCGTGCGCGAAGTACGCCAGCGCTTCAAGACGCCGCTTGGCTGCCACTGCCACAACGACAGCGGTTGCGGCGTTGCCAATTCGCTGGCCGCAGTACGCGGCGGCTGCACGCAGGTGCAGGGCACCACCAACGGCTATGGCGAGCGCGTCGGCAATGCCAACCTGACCACCATCCTGCCCAACCTGCAGCTCAAGATGGGTTGCCAGGTCGTTGCGCCGGAACGCCTGCGCGAGCTGACTTCGCTGTCGCGGTACGTGGCGGAAGTCGTCAACCTCAAGCACGACAATCATGCGCCCTATATCGGCCACAGCGCTTTCGCCCACAAGGGCGGCATTCACGTCGCGGCGATCCTGAAGGCCAGCGACACCTACCAGCACGTCGACCCGGCGCTGGTCGGCAACGAAACGCGATCGATCATTTCGGAACTGTCCGGGCGCGGCAATATCCTGTTCCGGGCGCAATCTCTGGGCATCGACCTGAACGGCGATGAAGTACAAACGTTGCTCAACAATATCAAGCGTCTGGAACATGAGGGCTTCACCTTTGAGGCGGCGGAAGCCAGCGTGGAGCTGATGCTGTACCGCCTGCGACCCGGCTATGTGCAGCCGTTCGAATTGATCGACTACTTCGTCATCAGCGAACGCCGCCAGAATCGCGGCCTGCTATCCGAGGCGACTGTAAAAGTGCGGGTCAAGGGTGAAGTGAAATTCACCGCCGGCGAGGGAAACGGCCCGGTCAATGCGCTGGCCAACGCCCTGCACGACTCATTGGTAGGCGCCTATCCAACACTGCAAACCGTGTGGATGACCGATTACAAGGTGCGCATACTGGATGGCGCCACCGGCACGGCCGCATCGATACGGGTGCTGATCGACTTCCAGAGCGGCGGGAGAAAATGGACTACGGTCGGCGCGAGTCCCAACATCATCGATGCCAGCTGGCGCGCGCTGTCGGACAGCATGGAGTACGCGCTGGAGCGGCTGGAGAAACTCGACAGGCCGGCGAAATAGCCGCGTTGCCTGGTGCGGACCGGGCCTTATTCCGGCTCACCCTGCCACAGCATGTCGTATCCCAGCTCCTTGCTGTCCGTGCACAGCTCGCCCAGCGCCGAGAACCTGGCCTTGAACACTTCGTCCGCATGCGATTTTTCATGTTCCTCGAATGACCGCCAGTAGGTGACAATCGCAACATGATCATCCGCCACCCTGGATGCACTCAGGGATCCTTCGTCCGAAACGAAACCCGAGAACTGGAAGACCTGGCCGGCGATGAAGCCGCCCTTATCCCCGCCATAGGTATTTTTCACGACATTGCACATCTCGCCCAGCGCCAGTTCGACTTCCTCCATTTGCACACCGGGCTTGAGCTTGAGCGTATTGAAAAGCATTTTTGCCCCAAACGGAATGTTAATCGGTGTAAACATGATAGACCTCCCTATAGATGGTGAACTGCCGCACCCTGTGGCTGCACACTAATCGACCTTGCTTACAAACAGCGTTTGTGACGGGTAGGCGAACTCGATCTTCTCCCGCTCGAAAGCATTATAAATGCTCAGGTTGATCGCCTGCTGGATATCCATGTATTTATTGTAGTCCGCGCCGGTCACATAATAGACGAATTCGAAATTCAGGCTGAAATCGCCGTAGGATGCAAAATGGCCCCGGTCAAACGTGGCGTCCGCCTGTTCCGTAATGATGTCCCTGACAATTTGCGGGATCAGCGTCAATTTTTTGAATGGCGTCTGATAGATCACACCCAGCTTGAACACCACACGGCGCCGTTCCATCTTCTTGAAATTGTGGATACGCGAATCGGTCAGGTCCTTGTTCGCGAAAACCAGTTGCTCCCCGGACAGCGCGCGTATCCGGGTGGTCTTGATCCCGACATATTCCACCACTCCCATCTTGTCGCCGACGACGATGAAATCCCCGATCTCGAATGGCTTGTCGAAGAAGATCACGAAATAGCTGAACAGGTCGCCCAGCACCGCCTGGGCGGCCAGCGCAACGGCAATGCCGCCGATGCCGAGACCCGCGACAACCGCCGAGATTTTCACGCCAAGATTGTCCAGCAGGAACACCAGCGCGAGCGCCCAGATTGCAACGTTGATCAATCCGCGTATGCCCTTGAGCTGTTTTTCGCCGCCCGTCGAGCTGGCAGATTTATTCAGGTACGACTCCAGCCCGTAATTGACGGCGGATACGGCGGCTCGGACTGCCAGGATGGTGACCAGTACGACCGCCGAGATTTTCAACCCCTGCTTGAATTCCTCTGTCAGGTCCAGCGTGTGCAGCGAAGCGTAGAAGATGCCGAAATAAACCACCGGCACCAGGTATTTCTCGATCAGAGTGACCAGCAGGTCGTCAATCGTCGTATCGGTCGCCTCGGCCCATATTTTCAGCCGACCTAACACGTATTTCTTGAATGCAAAGACGACAACCATGCCGCCGATAAAAATCCCGAGCGATGCCAGGTAGCTGAGAACCGTATTTCCAAAAATCGAATAATCGAGAACGTCCTGCATGTTTATCCCTAGTCTTGTCGATTGCGCCTTTCGGGCAAGCTGAATGCAAACCACAGAGGCATTGCGCCCGGCTTAATGGATTACAAATGAAGCGGCCGGCCTTCTTGTCAATTGGTATTGGTGACAGCAGCCCCTGCAGAAGGTTCATTGCGTACCATGCGTGGGCTGTCTTAACAGATCGGCCAAGTATATGCACTTCCGGCAATGCCGGAGGCTTACCTCAATCAATCAGTGGGGTGTGCCAGCTCTTGCGGAGATGGCCATCGCCGTCATTATAGCAATGACAATGGCGAAAACATGGTTGTCGACAGTCGTGACAGGACTCGAGTCTGGAAGTTTATCGTCGAACAGGTGATAGCTGGATGCGTTGCCGGCAACAGCCTGATATTACTGCTCAGACGCAGCCGGTCGGCTTGGGCATCCCGCCGTACTTGGTGATCGGCTTCATCGGACCGGTCATCCACAGGGCGAAGACATCCTTCTGATCTTCACCGATATATTTCGCGAACTTGCGAATCGGCGGCACCGTGCCGAATTCCTCGTAAAACTCGCGCGCCCTCATGATCTGTTCCCACTTCTTCTCGTCCAGCTCGTAGCCGTCTGTTTCGGCCATCGTCCGACCTATCTCCGGCGTCCAGTCACTCATATCGATGAGATAGCCATCACCATCTCGATTTGGAATTCCCATGTTCACAACCTTTCATGTTGAATGCGTAAGGGTGCAATTAGATATAGTTCGAGTATATTAGTCAAGACTTATACAAGCTGCGGGGACCCAATGAAATGTCAGTCTCTGCAGCACTTTTATGCCGGTTTGGCATGAGCCTAGCATCTTCAAGTCCTGCCACGCCGTTCCGTCACAACGATGCTGCAGGACTCGATGATTGCGAGAGTGTGTTACCGCACAGAACTATCGTGGCCGCCAGCGCAAACTATGCAACGTCAGTCGGATCACAATTCAGAAAGGAACCGGTACAGGATTATGCGCTATATCAATATAGAGCCGTTCGTGGAACGAAGAGTTGATTTTGAGGACGGCATCGATGGGCACATCAATTCAGAGTTCCTCTGGGCCATGGCTGCGGCATCGATCGCCGCATTACTGGTTCTCTTCGTGTTGGCAGTGTAGAGAACCCGCTGGCGCAAAATCCCGCACCGGTCGTTCCGGTGCACATCGCGCCCGCTTCCCGTTCCCTGCTTGATCTGCAATCAGAGTCACTGCAACTGCTGCCGCCTTATCAATCCCCGGTAACACTTCACAATATTCATTGATCGCGCTGGCGGGGGTAGGCTAGTCCTCGCAGCTGTACCCGCCGATCGCCCCCGGTAAGAATCTCCACCCTTAGTTGCCGGTTGATAATCCCTGCTGCTAGTGCAGTTCATGCGCGTCCAATTGCGCGATCTCCTGCCGCAGGACAGGCTCAAAACGTGACGTAAACCGGGCATCCAATGCTTTGGCGAGCCCGAATCATGAAACCATGGTCTGTCAGCAATCCCTGGTTCCGGCAACTACCAGCTGAACCGGGAATGTCGGGAAACAACGATGCTGCTGCAAGTCAACTCCGATCGAATAAGCAGGGCGGAAGCCTGATTCGGAGCAACCCGCCCTGCCCGGTATACCGGGTGGTATTCCTGAGACTCGACCATTACTTCACCGGCGCCATCAAATGCTGGTATGGCGTACCTGCCCACATCACGTAGGGAACCGATGTGTCGGGGTCTGCGTTCTTCGGGTATGAATCGAGGAAGCTGGCATCGGCACCGACGATCATCACGTGAGGGCCGGTCTTGATCCAGTGATTCTTGGCATCCGGCTTCGCCGCGTACGGGTCGGTATTGCTGGCGTCCGTTCCGCCGGCCAGCATGTACATGAAACCAACTTTGCCGGCCGGCGGCGCCTTGTGCTCAACCCAGGCGCCGACCCATTCCATCGAGTTCTTGTCCATGCACATGGGGTCGGGGCCGGGGGTTGCTGGATTGTCCGGCATGCAGGTGAAGCCGTTCGTTCCCTCGCGCAGGGTGCGCATTTTTCCGTCGGCTTCCATCACCACGATGGTTGCCGCCTTCGATACATTGGCTGGCGCGGCGGACATGGCGCTGGTTATCATTTGTTCATCGCTGGTCGAAGGCATCGCCATATCATCTGCTGCTTGAACACTCGTCGACAACACGAACGGTGCGGCAAGCATCAGCGCGCCACTAACGATTCTATTCAGTGCGTACATGGAATTCTCCCTGGATTTTGGTGACGTGCGAAAAAGAAAAAGGAAGGAAATCCAGCCGCACGAGCCAGCGATTCCTCGACAAAAGTGCCCCTGTCGAAAGAGAGCCAATCCTTATCCGGGAATAGTGCGTCCCCTGTTCTTCCGCAAGCGATGCGCCGTGATCACAAAGAAAACCCGGGTTCTGAACCTCACGCGATCGGAATTGGAAATCCAGTTCCTGGCCAGCTCGATCAACGCCGGCACATCTAGCATGGCCAACTGTTTTAGTCAAGTTTCCCTGATGCAACAGCACGGGCCGACGGCAAGGAGCAGGCGTCAATCCAACCTCTCCGCTCATTTCCCCAGCAGCCTCTTTAGTGCCATTCCCGCACCGACTGCCGCGCTGCCCACGCCGCTGATGACGGCTGCCTTGGCGAGCGCCCGAACCAACTTGTCATTGAGTTCGTCGATGATGGCCCTGGCCACCTGGCCAGGTGTGGCGCCACCGCTGCTCCTGCCGACGTTGTGCAGTTCGATGTCCGGCAGGGGCAGTTCCACCTTTCCGCTGTAGTTGATCTTGGCATTGCGGATGATGAATGAATCGATGATCATCCTCTTGTTGCCGCTGCCATCCTTCTGGGTCCTGCCCTTTCCGGCGTCGGTCCCGATATAGGTCTCGACGTTATGTTCGATGGCGTCGAAGTTGCTGCCGTTTGCGCCTTTCTCATAGATGATGTGCGGCGAGTTGATCAGCACCTTGTGCAGCACGATCACGTCCTTGGTAATGCTGGCCGGCTCGATCGCGATCTGTATAGTGTCGGCATTCAAAGCATGATCGGTCGCGAATCCCCTGGGATTGCCCAGATGGAGGCCGCGCAGCGTGCCCTGCCCATCGGCGGTGGCAATATCCACGCTTTTCACGCTAACCTCCGCCTGTGTCATCTCGGG
The DNA here is from genome assembly GCA_963782385.1 of uncultured beta proteobacterium. Classification (GTDB taxonomy): domain Bacteria; phylum Pseudomonadota; class Gammaproteobacteria; order Burkholderiales; family Gallionellaceae; genus CAVXFS01. The sequence continues at coordinate 1,928,830 of CAWAJO010000001.1, read as the reverse complement.
GCCGAAGTTTTCGATGGCCAGCTTGACCAGCCTGCCCAGCGGATTCCGGAACGCGAAAAAGGCGATAACCGCCGCCAGCGCCAGCACAACCAGTATGCCGATCACTCTTTTCATGGTCTGTTCTCCCTGCCATTCCAGCCCGGCGTTCGTCGCGAAGCCGGACTTTCCAATATTGGCTTCATGTTAATACAAAACGCCATAAAACTGCTGCGCGAACAGGCATCGCACGGTGCCCGGCATTCTCGTGCGCATCATTTGCCTGCGCACCCGGTTCCGCCCATCTCGGCCCGCTTGCTGCGATTATTGTCGCCATCCATCGCTATGCTACAAGTGCTACCGCGGCTGCTGCTGTTGCCTTGTCGATATCAAGCTGCACTTCGCAATACTCGTTGATCTCGCTGGCTGGGGTGGGATCGTCTTCGCAACTGCATCCGCCGATCACTCCCCGGTAAAAGATTCCCGCCCTTACGCGAATGATGGTTTCCAGTTCGGCAACACTGTTGAGCACAACCGTGATCGGCTCAGCGGCGACATAGTTGCCGGTCGACAATCCCTGTTGCAATGGCAGATGCTCCGTCTGCCGCACGATCTCCTGCTTGAGAACAGTCTCGAAATCGGACGTTCCCAATGCTCTCAGCGCGTTGTCGAAATGGATCATGATAAATAGCGAGTCGCTGAATGCATTGCTCTACACCTGTCCCAGCCAGCCACTGTCATGCTGCCGGAATGCCGCGCGCAACGCCCCCAGGCAGTCCGCATCCAGTACGCCCGCCTGCGCCCATGCGACATTCTGCTGCAGATGCGCGATGCTGCCGGTGCCGATGATTGCGCTCGATACGCTGCGCAGTGAAAGCGCAAACCGGATCGCGATCTCGCCCCAATCGTGGCCGTGACTGGAGAGTCCCATCGCGCGCCAGCGCAACCAGTATTCCTCACTGTAATCGCCAACCGGCCGCTGGTTGAAGCGCCACGGGTGGTTCGCCGCGGGGCGTTTCGCGATGAATCCCTGTGCGGCAATATGCGGCAGGACATCATCGATCACGCGCTGGTCGCACATATTTAGTGACGCCATGAACCCATCGAACCGGCCAGAGGAAACCGCGCAAGCGAGATCGTCGTTGTCTCCCGAATAGGCGATCGCGCGCACCTTGCCGTCGCGCTTCGCCTGCTCCAGGGCAGCAATGACCTCGCCGCGTTCCAGCGTCGCGCGCGGGCACGAATGCAGATGCGCAATATCGATGCGGTCGGTGTGAAGAACGCGCAGCGCCCGTTCAATTCCTGCGGTGACGCAGGGTCCGGTCCAGTCCTCAAAGCCCTCTATGCCATAACCAAGCTTGGTGGAAAGTACGATGTCGTTGCGGCGCGCGTCAAGGTGGCGCCCGATGCGCTCCTCTGAACTGCCGTAGCTGCGCGCCGTATCGATCAACGTGATGCCCGCATCAACGGCAGCATTCAGCAAGGACGCGGCCTGTGCCTCCTCCAGTGCCGGAGCTCCGATCTGCATCGCACCCAGTCCGAGAACTGAAACCATCAGACCGGTATCTCCGTAAGGGCGCTTGGGAATCATGTCGTCAGAACCTCCGCAATCGGATAACTCCATTGCAAATATTACATTGAGTATTCCATCGTTGAACAGGCCAAACCAAGCAGTGGAAACAGACCATAACCTTCCCGCAAATCCGTTGAAACCCCCCCCTAACGAATGGCTGAAGCTGACGATCGACCCGCGCAAGGGCACAATATTCAGCTGGATCAGCGTGCCGTATTGCAACGACCCCCTGGGCAGCTGCCGGTAGATCAAACGGGTAGCTTTGGGATCGACCTGTTTCTGTGCGCAGATAGGTCGGTCCCATTTTTCGCGGCCATTGCTGGCCAACCCTCGCTGCCGCTAGCCCGGCACACGATCAGCTGATTTCCGATTATTCTCCACCGGGTGCAACGAGCGACCGCTATTGCGCCAAATGCGCTGCGACGCGCAACTTATTTATATTACCCGCCTGGCATAGATTGTCTTAGAATCGCCCGATAGTCAAAAGCTGTAACTGGATCTCCAGCTATCACTAGGGCTTCGTCATGCCAACCATCATCCGTTCGCTAGCTGACTTCTTGCAAGCCCTGGGAGACCGCTGGCAGGAGTACTTGCAGCAGCCCGACGTCGATCAGTTTGCCGAGTTTGTCTTGGCGCTCAGCATCCTCACCGAACAATGCAAGGAACACAATCTGCCCGGCCTGTCGCGTCTGTGCGAGGAACTAAGCCAACAGGCGCTGACATTGCCCTTCAGCCCATCTGACCATCCACTGGGCAAGGCGGATAGTGACCTGCTGACTCAGCAGGTCCAGGCGATCCTGTCATGCGGCGAGGCATCCGAGTTCCCTGCGACCGAGGAACGCAGAGAGATGACCGTGAACGTCGATGCGGGTTCCGCCGGCCGCAGCAACCCGCGCAGCATCTGGCTGATCGCCGATGCGTCGCATCCATGGGTAAACGGCCTGACCGATCAACTCAGTTTTTTCGGCTTCGGCGTGAAGCGCTTCAACTGGCAGGACACCGCGCTGGAAGGCCAGTCTCCGCTGGTGATCCTGTTCATTCCGCCGCACGGCGACTACCTGGCCGAACACGTCGATGTTATCCAGAACGTGCGCGGCGCGCATCCACTGAGCCAGCTGTTCTGCGTGGCCGTGCCGGAACTGCTGAAGCCGATGGTGACCTTGCTGCGCGCCGGCGCCGACGTCACAATCCCCGCCAAACAGGAGACCAGCACCGTGCTGGTGAATGTGCTCAAACTGATCGAGACGCAAGATCAGGAACCGTATCGTGTACTGGTAGTGGAAGATTCACCGACCGCCATCGCGGCGATTTGCCGCACGCTGTCGCAGCACGGCATCGACAATCACGCCATCAGCAATCCGGAACAACTGCTGGCCGCGGTGTGGCAGTATCGCCCTGACCTGGTGTTGATGGATATGCACATGCCGAACTACACCGGCATCGAAGCGACCCGCGTGCTGCGCCAGCTGCCCACCTGCCAGTCGCTGCCGGTGGTCTACCTCTCCAGCGAAACGGACATGGGAATGCAGGTCGCCGCACTGCGCCTGGGCGGCGACCAGTTCATCAGCAAGCCATTCAATCCGGTCCTGCTGACCACCATCGTGAAAACGAGAATCGAGCGTTACCGCGAAATGCAGCGCTCCAGCCTGTACGATGGCTTGACCGGCCTGCTCAACCATACGGCATCGAAGGTGCGGCTCGCGCAGATCCTGCCTTCGCTGAATCCGGAACGGGACAGGCTGTGCGTGGCGATGCTCGACATCGACCACTTCAAGTCTATCAACGATACCTACGGCCATCCGGTCGGGGACCAGGTGATTCGCAATCTGGCCTGGCTGCTGAAAGGGCGGCTGCGGGCCTCTGACATTATCGGCCGCTATGGCGGCGAAGAATTTCTGGTCGTGCTGCGCGACGTTGGCCTCGATGAAGCCTGGTCGGTGCTTGACCGCATTCGCGCCGATTTTGCCAACCTGCCGCATGTCCACGCGGGCGGTGCGCTGAACGCCTCCTTCAGCGCAGGCATTGCGGCCTATCCGGGATTTACCGATGACAAGGAATTGATAGACGCGGCCGACAATGCGTTGCTCGCAGCAAAGCGACAGGGACGCAACCGGATAGAGCGGGGTTGAAGCAAATCACGCCGATGCGCCACGCTGCAGACGCATCGGCATTCCCTTGCGCGGATGCTCGGCAACGCGCCGTCTTGCCCGAACCAGCAGGATTCGTTCACAGGAATTCATCCGTCCTGCGCAGGCGGGCCGCGATCACCCGCATGACGTATATCGCGAAATTGGGTGTCTCCTGTATCAGAAAATTGAATCTCTTGCGATTGATTGGCAGCAGCTTGCAATCGCTCGTTGCGACGACCATCGCTGAACGCGTTCCTTCGTCGATCATCGCCATCTCTCCGAGGATGGCACCTGTTTCCGCAGTCTCCACCACCCTGTTGTTGATGATGATTTCGGCGGTGCCGGACATCAGGACATACATCAAATCGCCCGGATCGCCTTGCTTGAACAAAATCTGTCCTGCGGGAAGCGTTTGAAAATCGGTCTCGTACCGAAACAGCTCTGCCAGATTCATCGTGCGCTCCTCATGTCGGTTGACGATGGCGTCATTCTAGCCGGGAATGCGCCGATCAAGCCGCGAACAGCCGATCGAAACCCGCTCGAGCCAGTTCATAATGATTGACTAATATGCTTGACCCTCACTAGAATCAAAGCTCATTCTTGAACGGCTGAGGAGAGCACCATGTCCACTGAATTAATCGAAGCTATTCTGGCGGGCGACGTGACCAATGTCTGTTCGCTGCTGCAAAGTGGCGCCGACTGCAACAGTTGCGACAACGAGGGCGCTACCGCGTTGATGCTGGCGGCCGGGAATGGCAATCTCGAAATCGTCAATGCGTTGATCGGATCGGGCGCAGATATCAACAAGACCGATCAGCGCGGCTGGACCGCCTTGATGAAAGCGCTGTACAACCACGAGCTCGATCGCGGCTTTCCCGAGATCGTCAGCGCACTGGTCGGAGCCGGCGCGGATATCGAAACCCAAATCAGCTATGGCACGCGGCCGCTGATGCTGGCTGCCGGTTATGGGCAGGCCGGGGTCATCGACGTGCTGCTGGCCGCGGGCGTGGATGTCCGCGCCGAGAACGAAGGCGGCCGTACGGCGCGCATGATGGCGGAAGACAAGGACTACGTCGAAGTCATCAACCAGCTGTATGAAGCCGAGCTGAGCCTGGGTGAACTCAAGGGCGCCTGCTCCACCGGCCCGGCGCAAGGGATCAATGTGGTCAATTTCGTGCGCGGCACGAGCCACCGAGATTGAGTGCATATCCCAGCGCAGGCTTGGCGCGCCATTGCGGCCCTGGCTTGCCTGGTCTTCAATGGAGAGGGCGCCCCATTGAATTGAAGAAAATAGGGGGGCCGTTCGCGGCCTCCCCTGCCGCGATCATTCGATCTGCCTAGTTCCTTTTCGCCGGCGGCGGGGTGATGAATTCGTAGGGACGAGCGGCATAGACGAGCCACTTTCCACCCTTCTTCTGCATCAGACCGGCGATATGTATCTTCATCTGCGGCATGGCCGCGCCGTCGGGCGCGAGGGCATTGTCGACGGTCATTTCCGCGTCGTACCAGTCGATGCTGCCGGTAATCGGCTTTGTCGTCACGCTCAGTATTTTCGCTGTCGAGTCCTTGAACACCGTTGTCTGTTCATCGGTTAAAAGCTTCGCTATCTCGGCTTTACCCTTGGCCGCCCTGCCCGTCGGGTTGATGAGCGATGCGTCGTCTGCCCAGTGCGTGATCATGCCTTTTACGTCGTGCTTGTTCCAGGATGCGAAGAATTCACTGAAACTCTCTTGTATCGCGTCGGTGTTCATCGCAGCCTTGGCAGCGTCGGCCGCAAAGGCGGGAACTGGAAGAACCAGCAGGAGTGCAAGCGCAAAGATCATCTTCATTTGGGTTCCTTTCATTCGGCGTTGAGGGATGATTCCGTGGTGACCAGGACGTTATATCCACGACAAAACAGTACGCCATAACGCGCGGCACGGCAATCTGCGTTTCCGGAATAATCCGGCACTCAAGCCTTGACGGCCCGTGTCAGCAGGTACTCGTGACGGACAACATTGTCATGCAGATATTCGCTTGACATTTCGTCGATCTCATTCCGCCATGCTTCGAGTCTTGCAGGGTCCTGCTGCAAGGCCTGCACGGTTCGAATGAAGGGCCCGGCCTTGGCTTCCTGGAACACGCGCCAATGCCTGGGGGTGAGTGCCGGAATTGCCATGATGCCCCGCTCCTGGTGCAGGCGATTTACTCGGTCCCCGAGCCGTTGCCGCACGAGCGCGACATCGCCCCACTGCACCGGCGACGCGACGCCCGGCGGCGGCTCCACATATTTGGCGATCAGGCTGAACATGCGGCCGATCAACTGCTCGCCGGGCCAGGTGGCGAAGGCAATCGTGCCGCCAGGCTTCAGCACGCGCAGCATCTCGCTCACGGCAACCTCTGGCCGCGGCGCAAACATATGGCCGAACTGGCTTAACACGACATCGAAGAAGGCATCCGGGAAAGGCAGCGCCTCAACATCTCCTTCATGCCAGGCAATATCGTCATGACCGGCCAGCGTGGCATTTTCCCTCGCCTGCGCCAGCAGCGCAGGCGTCAGGTCAAGGCCGCTCACCTTGGCGCCAATATTCCGCGCGGTAACCGCCACCACACCGGTCCCCGTCCCCACATCCAGCACCGCCTGCCCGCCCGTCACCCTGGCATAGCGAACCAGATGTCCGGCCACAGGTGTCGTGAACACGGCCAGGTCGCCAAAATTTCCCATGGTCCACATTTCGCGTTGCCTGGATTTGAATTCCGCAATCAGGTCCATGTTCATGCTTCCCTCCATAAAACAAAAAGTGAACAAATCGGATTCAGGATTTCCGAAATAGATCGTCGAGCGGGTTCTTGCCTGCAGGGGCGCTGCCGGAGACGCGCTTCGCCGAGAACTCTTCCTCGATGTTGTCGCGATAGTAGCTCCAGGCCGCCCCTGAATTGCTGAGGCGGCGCCAAGTGTCCTCGCCGACGCCGCTGTACTGCAGCGTGCTGCCGTCTTCGAGCTGGACCTGCAGCAACCGGGCGCGTGCATCGTATCCAATGGCGCGCAACTTTCCCGAATTGATCTTCTTCACTTCCATCGTGGCCTCCTGGGGCCGGTTTGCGTCCGCCCTGTTTCATTCCATTCTTGAGCCTGGCCCCTTTACGGCGTTGGGCCCCTTTACGGCGTTACGGCGTTACGGCGGTCAGTTTAAATCAACTACATTCTTGGTCCCGAAGCAGACCACTTTGTTCCGCCCGGTTTGCTTGGCCTCATAAAGTGCGGCATCAGCTTCCGCCAGAACTCCATTCAGGTCACAGTTGACCGCGGCAGGACAATTCGATATGCCGATGCTGACCGAGATATCCAGTTTTCCGCTTTCGGTTGCAATCGGAGTGCAGGCGATGGCTTCCCGCAGGGATCTGGCCAGCGCCAGCGCGCCGTTGGTGTCAGTCTCCGGAGCGACCACGCAGAATTCTTCGCCGCCATAACGTCCGAGCAAATCCTGTCCGCGCAGCCGCGTGGCAAGCAGTTCGGCCACCTTGCGCAACACCTCGTCTCCCGTCAAATGCCCGTATGTATCATTGATGATCTTGAAGTTGTCCAGATCAATCATCAGCAACGCCAGCGGCGAGCTGTTGCGCCGGGCCAGGGCATGCGCAGCATAGTCCATCAGCGCGCGGCGGTTGGGAACAAGGGTGAGGCTGTCGGTCATCGCCAGGTGCATGACTTCTCTGTCCGTGCGTTCCTTCACCATCAGCACGAAACCGATCGAGCCAAGCAGCGCGATCGACATCGCGGCAACGTACGAAATGAGTTGAATAGGCTGGACCGCGGCGACATTCTGCGGCTGGGCCAATTCATCGGAAACAAACAGCGCGTCGAGGGCACGCAAGCCAAGCACCACCAGGATCATGACGATTCCACCGAACAGCAGCCGCCAGGCACGCCCGGTACGGGTTTCCCGGTCGGACAGCAGGGCGCGCCCAACCAGCACCATCTGGAAGCCGTAGATCAGGCCGCCCCAGACGAAGCGACCACGGATGTCATCCACCAGAATGGTCGTCATCGCCAGGGTCAGCGCAACCGGGACCCAGTACTGCCAGTACTGCGCCTTGCGCTGTTGAAATTCGTAAAGGGCTGCCAGGATCAGGGCGTACGAAACCGCCATGAATCCGTTGGCGACAATGACCGAAAGGAAATCCGGAATGGCTCCGCGTCGCGCGATCAATACCCAGGTCAGCGTCTGCATGAACATCGCCGTCGCCCATTTGCTCGTGCCATCGGGTCTGCTGTTGCCGTCCCGTCCCAGGGCCGCAACGAACATGCTGAGCACCGACAGCGCGTAGGTCAACACCAGCGAAAAAAGCAGCGTGCGCGCGTCCAGGCTCATGGCATCGCCTGGAATTCAGGCAGACAATTGAATTCAATTAATGGCATCATCGATCAGGGGAATAAGCAAGGCGTCAAGGAGCCCAGTGCAAATTCATTTGGTTGCATCATCATCTTCCTGCCGATCACCTTCGCACCTCTCCCCGAACAATCTATACAACCTTTTTCGTTTAATGATGTGTGGCCGAATCATAACCAATCTTGCCCCGCGCGGCGCGCAAGATTACAGCACCATCCTGCTGCCGGATGCGCTGAGCCCAGACCCCCTTGATTCATAATTTTTTTGCCTGGAACGTGTTGCACTGATTCATATCCCCGCCCCGGATCCCGGCATTGAACCAGTTGACGCGTTGGGCTGAGCTTCCGTGCGTGAAACTATCCGGCGCCACCGTGCCTTGCTCGGCCATTTGCAGGGTATCGTCCCCCACGGAAGCGGCGGCCTGCATCGCCTCTTCGATATCGCCCGCCTCGATGATGTTGTGCATCTTCTGCGCATGGTTCGCCCAGACCCCTGCAAAACAATCCGCCTGCAGCTCCATTCGGACTGAAACCTTGTTGAACTGCGCTTCGCTCATGCGGCTGTGCATCGCCTCGACCTTGTCGGTGATGCCCACCAGTTTCTGCACATGATGCCCGACTTCATGGGCGATCACGTAGGCCTGGGCGAAATCGCCGGGCGCCTTGAAGCGATCCCGCAGCATCTGGAAGAAGCGCAGGTCGATGTAAACCTTTTCGTCGCCCGGACAATAGAATGGCCCGGTGGCCGCCTGCCCAAAGCCACAAGCAGTAGGCGTTTGCCCGGTGAACAGCACCAGCTTGGGCTCGCGATAGTGACCCCCCTCCTGCTTGAAGATGTCATGCCAGACATCCTCGGTATCGGCCAGCACGACGGAAACAAAATGTGCCTGCTTGTCGTTTGCAGGAGGCGGCGGCGCTGGCGTCTGTTGTTGCACCGGCAGTCCGGACCCGTCACCGCCGCTTAGCAGGCTGAGCACCTTGATGGGACTTATCCCCAGCACCCAGGACGCAACGAGGGCGATCACGATCGTGCCCAGGCCCAGGCCGCGACCCCCGATCGAAAAACCCCTGCCGGCTCCCCGGCGATCTTCCACATTCTCGCTTTCCCGTCCGTCATCGCGCATGCATCTGTCCTTTCACTGCCTCATTCGCAGGCTCACTCCCGCCTGCCCGCCTTGAATCAATAACTGCCCCGGATAATGAGTTCCCGGTTGTCGCCCTCGCGTATGCGGCGATAGCCTTTCAGCGTGGTGAACAGGTCGCCGAAAGTGCGGGTGTAGTTGTCGTCCTTCCCGTAATAGGCCCAAGTATATTCTCCCCCCACGTGTTCATGAGTGTCGCGCACCTCTGCCGCGATGTCCATGCGCCAGCGCCCCTGCTGGCGCACGAAGAAATGTGGGGAGACGAAAGGCGTGTCGGTGAAATAGAGCAGCGCCAGGTCGCCGCGCTCGTCCACCTGGAATTGCTTGCCATACTCGGCCAGCAGGATGAATTCGGCATAGGCCGGGCTGATATGCATCGATGCCAGGTAACTGCGCGATGCCGGCGTGAACAGATCGACCCGCGGGCTGGTGGGCCACTGGGCAAGCCAGTCCAGGTAGCCGCTATAGGCTTCAGCGGGCGAGTCCCCGGCGGGAAATGCCACCGCGTCAACGGCAGCAGCCGGTGGCACGCCAGCTGCGCCATCCCCCAGTTCCATCGCCGTGCTCACGCCTGCCCCGCCGGACATGTGGCTCAGGGGCTGAACCTTGTCCAGGACGCGCGGGTCGAAATCGTTGCCAATCACCGCTTCGCGTATCCGGTGCTGCAACAGCCGCAGCATCAGGCGCAAGCCTGCGGAAATATCGCCGGAGGAAAAAAACATCCGCGCATGATCCTGCACCAGGTAGTTGACGAACGCATCGGGAAACCAGCCTTCCAGTCCGTAACCCACCTCCACCTTGAGCCGCTGACCCTGCATGTCATAGAGCAGCAGAACGCCGCGTTCCTGTCCGGTGCGGCCGCCTATCTGCAGCTCGTCCATCATGTCGGCCGCCAGGTTTTCGATCGATTGCCCGGCCGTGCCGGGAAGGAAGACGAGGCGCACGTCCACCCCGGATTCACGCATGATCCATCCGATGTATTGCTCGAAGCGCGGCAGGTCCTGGGGCGGGAGCACCCCGGCCTTGTCGATCACGTGACTGCGAACCCGTTTTGTTCGAGCGACGTTGCTGGCGCTGCCGGAAGGGTGAGAGAACGCGGCAGGCTTCAGGATATAGGCCGCAGTCGCGATGATGATGCAGAGAATCACAATCCGCAGGATACGAGAGCTTTGCATGAAACCTGCCGAGGCCGGGAATTGGATGATTCAGAATACCGCGCGGGAAAGTTCCCCACAAGCAGGGCTGGTTAGCGTCGGAGGCGATTTCGGAAGTTCATAACGATTCAGGCAGGACCGTTTGATTCCCACACCAGGTCTGCCCTGCGCAAGGTCCGTTTCATGCCTCACCTCATCTGGTAGCACCGCGCAGACATTGCGAACGAAACCGTTCTCATAAAATGTGCTACATTTTCGACCGGAATGAAGTCGAAGCTCAAGAACCATATTAAATAGATAAGGTATCAGTCAATGATGAAGAGAATCCCGGCAAAATCTCCCCGAGCAGCCCAGGCTTACACGCTCGTAACCGACCTGCAGCAGCGTTTCGTCACCAAACTGAACGCGATCAGCAGGAAATACGGCAACGGCAAACCCTTTGAGCCGACCGAATGGTTTCGCGATGACGGCAGGCATGGCGGCGGCGTCCGCTTCATGGCGACCGACGACACGATATTCAATCGCGCGTCGGTCAATACCTCACAGGTTCAATATGACGACGACGATACAAAGCAACTGGCATCTGCCAATGCGATCTCGACCATCATCCATCCCAAAAATCCGCTGGCGCCATCGGTGCACATCCATATCAGCTGGACCGAGATGAAGAACGGCAGCGGTTACTGGCGCGTCATGGCCGACCTCAACCCCGCGATAGAATATAGCGAAGACAAGACCGAGTTCAAAAACAAGCTGGAGCAGGCGGCACCGCAACAATATGCCGAGGCCGCAGCGCAGGGCGACCGCTATTTCGATATCCCCGTGCTGGGACGCACTCGTGGCGTGACGCATTTCTACCTGGAAACCTATACCAGCGGTGATTTTGACGTCGACCGGAAAATGGCGAGGACAGTTGGCGAAGCGGCGATCGACACCTACATCGACATCCTGACTTCGGCGGTCGAGAAGCGCACCTCACCCACCGAGGACGATCGCAAGCGGCAGCTGGACTACCACACACTGTATTTCTTCCAGGTGCTGACGCTGGATCGCGGCACCACGTCGGGCTTGCTGGTTCACGACCAGAATGACGTCGGCATCCTGGCTTCGCTGCCCTCGCACGTCAACCGACTTTTGCTGGCCTCATGGAAACAGAAGATGCCGGCGCCGCAGGACCAATTGCTGGAAAAGATGATGGCTTGCCTGGCGGACAAGGATATTTGTCCTGTGGAAGACGATACCAAACAGGCATTGGCCAATAGCGTGAGAAAACACTATCGGGCACATCCCAAGGCGATCGACATGCAAGCCAGCGGTTACACCAAACCTCCTACCGTTGATAATCACCTAAAGTCCGTTGCCTAGCGGTTAAGCGTTCGGGTGCAAGTGACGCCCGATTCAAAGGCTGGATTCAAATCCTAGAAATCAATGGAGATTGACTCCATTGATTCGCTTCACAGACTCAGGCGCAATAATTCCGCGATGCGATCCTCGCTCAACTCGGCAGTCGAGCGCCCCACTTCGCGTCCGTTCTTGAATGCAATAAGCGTGCTTTGGTACTGCACGCCGAACGAACGCACCAAATCCCTCTGTTGATCGAAGTCCATTCGCAGCAGCTTGATCCGCTTGAATTCCGGTCGCCGCATCAGTTCCTGCAACACCCGCTCCTGGGTACGACAAGTCGAACACCAGTCTGCATGAATTGCCACCAGAACCGGCTGGCCAGACTGATTCAGCGCATTCAGCCTTGCCTGCGTGAACGGCTCTTCGACCGACTGGGAAAGCAACGGGAAAAGCAGCGCCGCAAACAGAAACAGTACGGCGGCAGATATGGCCAATGCTTTGATGTTCAGCTTCACGATCATCTCCGTGTGACACTCCGACAGAAGAATGGGACAGATGGAAGCAATAGATCTGTCTCCTGTTTGGTAAACATAGCATATTGCAAACGAAAAGAAAGACCAAGTCATGAACAATCTCGGTAACCCTCTGGCGGTGCTTGCGATTCTCGTAGTGACTTCATGCACGCACACCTGTTGCAACAACCCAACCCGCTCCTGGACCTGCCGAAACTCCTGTCGAGAACGCTGACGCAGCACCTGCTCACGCAAACTCACCACAAGAAGACTGGACGACAGTATTGACCGGGAAGCCGGTTCTCAGTGAAAGCGGTAACTTTGCGTCAAATTCGGCCAGAATATTGAAGACGGCAGACCGCAAGCTAACCGGGGTGGCGGACACCGCAAACCAACATCCTGAAATCACGCTTGAAGCAAGCGGAGACACGGACCACATAGGATCCTTGGAGGAAAACCCGAAGCTTTCCGAGCTGCGCGCCGCATTCGTGAAAATGTGGCTGGTAGATCATGGTGTTGCGGACGATCGAATTAGTACGGCGGGTTATGCCTATCAGAAGCCGATCGCCGGCAACAAGGCTGCGGCCGGCCGCACAGCCAACCGGCGTGTCGAGATCCGTTACGTCATCCAGGAAGAAGAGAGAATTGGCGTGACCGAATCCTTCATCTCGCAAATTCGGAGAGTAGGCCCCTTTAATTCCTTTAACTCTTTCGCAGCCATGAATTGAAAAATCGGGTGCGATTTGTTGGTTGTTGGGGAATTGGATGGAATTGAAAATACTGGCGGCTGGCGCCGCCATGGGGTTACTCACCCGCTTTACGCGGGCTGGTTAATGGGTGGCTACTGGGTGACCCTATTGATCTCGTTGCCGAATTTCCGCGCGCCCAACAGACAGCAGCAATTCTGTTGCGCCATATTAAAGCTCGGTCATCCCCACGGACTCCAAATATTGGTGCCTATGTTCGATAACGCACGGAAAGATATGGTAATGGCTGTCAAAGTGAATAATGAATTCCCCCATTTGCGCGGTTGGGGATGAGTTTCTATTTCAATTTAAAAGAACCGCACATAACTTGGGAAATCCGTTGTGATGAGGATGATCTTCATTTGTATCGCACTGACCATGATCTTGGCCAGGGTGGCTGAGGCTGAGACTGAAGAACCGGCCGCGCAGACAGATCTCACGCAACTTCCCATCGAAGAGTTGATGAGCATCAAGGTATCCACTGCCTCGAAATTTCTCCAAAAAACCATGGAAGCCCCGTCTTCCGTAACTATCATCACCGCCGAGGATATCAAGACCTATGGCTACCGCACGCTTGCCGACATAGTGAAAAGCGTGCGCGGCATGTCGGTTTCTTATGATCGTAATTATGACTACCTCGGCATCCGCGGCATTGGCAGGACGGGCGATTACAACAGCCGCGTGCTGCTGCTGGTGGATGGCTACCGGCTCAACGATCCCATCTATGACACTGCGCCCATCGGTACGGAATTTCCCGTGGATGTGGATCTCATAGACCGGGTGGAAATTGTGCGCGGACCGGGCTCCTCGATTTACGGCAGCAATGCCGTCCTCGGTGTTATCAACGTCATCACCAAATTCGGAAAGAATTTCAACAAAACGGAGGCATCGGGTGAACTTGCCAGCTTTGGCACCGACAAGGAACGGCTGAGTTACGGCAAACAGTATGAGAATGATATCGTGCTACTGTTATCAGCATCCCGCTACCGCAGCCGAGGGCAAGATCTTTATTTTCCCGAATTCAACGACACCAACAACGGGGTTGCCCGAAATCTTGACAGCGATCGCTACAATAGTTATTTCGGGAAATTGAAATTCGCCGGTTTCACGCTGACCGGCGCTTATTCAAAGCATGACAAGGCAGTTCCAACCGCCTCTTTTGACACGCTATTCAACGACCCAAACTTCCAGGTGAGCGACGGGGTGTCCTATGTGAACCTGGACTATGCCGGGGAAGTGAGCCAGCGCTGGGATGTTTCCGCCGATCTGTTTCAAGGGCATTACTCCTACGACGGCATCTACCCTTATGCGGGTGCGCCGGTCACCCTAAACTACGATCAAGCCAGGGGCGCATGGTGGGGAACTGAAGTGCAGTTCATTGGCCATCTGGATAGACACAAGGTCGTGGCGGGTACGGAATATCAGGATAACTTTCGGCAAAATCAAGCCAGTTTTTACGTGACACCTTACGCACTTCTTCTGGATGACAAGCGCAGCAGCACAAGGGAAGGGTTGTATGTCCAAGATGAAATTACATTGAGCGAAGGGCTGCTGCTCAATGCGGGCCTGCGTTACGACTATTATTCTACCGTGGGGTCTGCCTCCAACCCGCGTCTTGGCCTCATCTGGAATCCTGCCGGAACTACAGCTTTCAAATTGCTCTATGGTACCGCTTTCCGCGCCCCCAACGTCTATGAGCTGTACTACGCTTCGGCCGGCAGCCAAAAGGCAAATCCCGATCTCATGCCGGAAAGAATCACCTCTTACGAATTCGTCATCGAGCACCAGCCTCGGCCCAATTTGCGCATCACCGCTGATGTTTATGAAAATACGATCAGGGACAATATCAATCAGATTATTGATCCGGCAGACAATCTGCTGGTATTTGTCAACTCTGGGCAAGTCAAATCGCAAGGCGCTGAAGTTGAAGCGGAACGCTTATGGGACAGCGGCGTCCGGCTGCGCGCGAACTATTCATGGCAGATCAGCCGCGATGTGGACAGCGGGACCGAGCTCATCAATTCTCCCAAGCACCGGGCGAAAATAAATGTATCCGCGCCAGTGTTGGGGAATGCGCTGCGTACAGGATTGGAACTTCAATACACAGGCAGAAGGAAAACTTTGGCAGGCGAATCTTCGGCCAGTCATTTGCTCACCAATCTGACCCTGCTCAGCGAAAAAATCGCCAGGGGCATGGAGCTTTCCGCCAGCGTCTATAACCTGTTTGACAAACGATATGCCGATCCCGGCGGGCAAGAGCATGTCCAGGGCTTGATCTCGCAGGATGGCAGAAGCTATCGGCTCAAGATGAGCTATCGCTTCTAGGGAAAGCCTGTCTTGAACCAGCTGGAAACAATAATTTTCACCCTGCTCTGCGTTATTTTTTTCGCGGGTCGCAGCATAAGCGCATACGCCGCGCCCACCGAGTACGAAGTCAAGGCCGCCTTCATCCACAATATCGCCAGATATGTTGAATGGCCGCCCACGCCAGGAAATACCCCAAGCACGATGAGGCTCTGCGTGCTTGGAGAGAATCCGTTCGGGAATGCTCTGGACATATTGCGGAACAAAAAGGTCGGCAATCTGGCCTGGGAGGTTGTACCGGTCGTTCCCAAGACCAACCTCAAAGAATGCCGCGTGCTGTTCATCGCCGCTTCCGAATCCGGCAAGCTCAGGCAGATACTGGATGGCATCAATGGCAGTGCCGTGCTGACCTTGGGGGATGCCGATGGTTATGCCGAACGGGGTGTCATGGCCAACTTTTATCTGAAAGACAGTATGGTGCGCTTCGAGATCAACACGGGTGCCGCCAAACGTGCCGGACTCAACATCAGTTCGCAATTGCTCAAGTTGGCGCGCATCGTCCAGCAATCCGGGGGAATGCAATGAACCTGCGCACCATGTACCGGAATGCTCCGGTCAAATACAAGCTCATCCTGATCGCCGTCGTGGCGACGGGCGCAGCCCTGCTGTTCGCCGCGATGATGTCGTTGGTGTTGCAGTGGTTCATGATCCGCAGCGAGCTGGTCGCGTCCGTCAAAAGCCAGGCAAGAATCATCGCGACCAACAGCACCTCGGCCTTGATGTTCAATGATCCCAAGGCCGCAGAGAAGACGCTGAGCGCAATCGGCGCGATAGACGGCATAGAGTTCGCGATGATCCATGACAAGGACGGCAAGCCTTTTGTGAGCTATGTGCGCCCCGGAGCGTCACTCCCGGGACCGCACCAGATGCCGGAAGGTGAGGGGTATTTGTTCACCGCCGGCCATCTTGAGGTGTATTCCCCCATCATTTTCGAAGGCGAGCAGGTCGGTGGAATAGACGTGCATACCGACCTGTCTGCGCTGTACAGCGAAATGCTGTGGAACCTGGCGGCTTTATCTGCCGCCATGTTGGGCGGGCTGGGCATGGCGGTTGTGCTGGTTTCACGGCTGAACACTATCATTACCAAGCCTATCTCCGATCTTGTCGGGTTGATGGACCGGGTTTCCAGCGAGAAAAACTTTGCGTTGCGGGCGGAGCCGGGCGGCTGGGATGAGCTGGGTACACTGACAGAAGAATTCAATGGCATGCTGGCACAAATCCAGTTGCGCGACGAGGAACTGGAGCAATACCGCACACACTTGGAGCAGCTGGTGACGCAACGTACCGCCAGGCTCACTGAAGCCCAGCGCATCGCCCACCTCGGCAATTGGGAATGGGATGTCGCAACCGACACGCGTGAATGGTCGGATGAAACCTACCGTATTTTCGGATTTACGCCGCAGCAATTCATCGCCAACAACGCAGCATTCATGCAAGTCGTACACCCTGATGACCGGCAGCTCGTGGAAGGCCGGATTCGTGAAGCGATTGAGTTGGGGCACCCCTACAACATAGATCACCGCATCTTGCGTCCGGATGGCTCGGTTCGTTACGTGCATGAACAGGCGGAGATGCTACGCAATGAAAATGAACAAGCAGTCAAAATGCTCGGGACGGTGCAGGACATCTCCGAACGCAAACTCATAGACGACGAACTCATACTGGCCAAACAGTCTGCCGATAAGGCCAACCAGACGAAAAGCGACTTCCTCGCCAACATGAGCCACGAGATACGCACCCCGATGAATGCCATCATCGGCATGACGCACTTGTGCCTGAAGACGGAACTTGGCCACAAGCAGCGCGACTATATCGAGAAGGCGAACCAGTCGGCCAAGACGCTGATGGGCATCATCAACGATATCCTCGATTTTTCCAAGATCGAGGCCAACAAGCTGACACTGGAATCCCACGATTTCGATCTGCGCGCAACCATGGCTAAGTTGGACTCCATAGTGGGCCATCTGGCGCGGGAAAAAGGCTTGCGCTTCGATACCACAATCCATCCCGAAGTACCCGGCTTTCTGCGTGGCGATGAATTGCGGCTGGGGCAAGTGCTGCTGAACCTAGCCGGAAACGCGGTGAAATTTACCGCCGATGGTGCTGTGACCATTACGGTGAACTTGAAGAATGCCGAAGAAAAAGTAGTGGAGCTGGAGTTATCCGTGCGTGACACCGGCGTAGGCCTCTCGGACGAACAGATGCAGCGTTTATTCCTTCCCTTCAGCCAGGCGGATGCCTCCACTACACGCCATTATGGCGGCACTGGTCTGGGGCTGGTCATCAGCAAACAGCTGGTGGAGATGATGGGGGGGCGCATCTGGGCTGAAAGTGCGCCGGGAAAGGGCAGCATTTTCCGTTTCACGGCTCGGTTCGGCCATGGCGAGGCGTTCTCCCCCAGCACCTCGGCAAGCAGTGAGGAGCTGGCTACCGCACGCGCACGCCTCAGCGGCGCAAATATTCTGTTGGTGGAGGACAACCCATTCAACCAGCAAGTGGCGGCGGAGCTGCTGGAGGAAACCGGCGCAAACGTGGTGCTGGCCGACAACGGGCGCGAGGCGCTGACATCGCTGTTCAAGAAGCGTTTCGACATCGTGCTGATGGACGTACAGATGCCGGAAATGGACGGCTACGAGGCCACCCGAATAATCCGCGCGACGTCCCGGCTGGCCGGACAGAAAGTGATTGCCATGACAGCCAATGCCATGGCCGAAGACCGCGAACGCTGTCTTGACAGCGGTATGGATGATTTCATCAGCAAGCCGATAGACCCTGACCAGATGGTGCTGGTACTGGCCAAGTGGCTGCCGGAGAGGGCGGGAATAAAACCCGAGGAGGAACTCGCCGCTGATCCACGTAGCGGTAAAGAGCGCCGCAGCAGCGAAGACCGGCGTGCTGCAGGAGGCAGGATTAGAGACGATGTGATCAACCTTGCCATTTTGGGTCATCTGGTTAGTGATGATCCTGACCGGGTGCGCAAGTTCGCGCTCAAGTTTTTGGAGACGGCGCGGATTACCCTGGATGAAATGGATGCTGCGCATACCGGTGGCGATCTGGCTGCGCTCGGCGGGCTTGGCCACAAACTGAAATCCTCTGCACGGACGGTAGGGGCGATGGGCTTCGCCGATCTTTGCCAAGCGCTGGAATCCACCGGCAAAGCCAATGATATGTTTCAGGCAGAGATACTGCTGCGGCAATTGCATCCGCTGCTGGAACGCATCGCCATGCAGGTGGAGCAAGAAACCGCCTGAGCTTGTCAATATAACTGTATTTATGCAGGAGTTATCACCATGAAAAAACCAATAAGCAATATTTCCGCGTTACTTTCAGACAAGCTTGAATCCTTGCGTGTACTGTTGGTGGATGATGACGAATTTGTGCTGGATTTTGTCGAGGACATGCTGCACAGGCTGGGCGTCAAAAGCGTGAGCCGGGCGCTCGATGGGCATGCTGCGCTGGCGGCCATTGATGGCGCGATCAGGTCTCTGCAACTGGTAATCTGCGATCTCGACATGCCGGGCATGGATGGCATCGAATTTTTTCGGCACCTGGCGGAGCGGAATTTTGAAGGAGGGGTGTTGCTTTCTTCCGGCAGTGATAAACGGGTCATCAAAACTGTGGAAAGCCTGGTGCAGGCGCACAAGCTGCAATTTCTCGGCACGCTGCAAAAGCCTGTTGAGGAAGCGGCACTGTTGAATACGCTCATCAATTTCACTGGTGCAGAGCTCAAGGTTAATTATGGCCCGATAAAAGAGCTCAGTCCGGAAGAAATTCGTGTCGGACTGGATGCCGGTCAGGTGGAAACTTTCTTCCAGCCCAAGGTGACGTTGGCCGACCGGCGAGTAGTGGGCGCAGAATGCCTGGTGCGCTGGCGCCACCCGGAACGCGGCCTGATACAACCAGCTGCCTTCATCTCTGTGGCGGAAGAGCACGGCCTGATCGACGACCTGACCATGGCGGTGTTCCGCAAGTCGATGGCGTATCTCAGCGAATGGACACGTCAGGGACACAATCTGAAAATATCGGTCAATGTATCCATGGACAGCCTGAACCGGCTTGACCTGCCGGAGTTGTTCACCGACATTGTCCGGCAAGCTGGTGTAGAGACCGGGCAGGTGATACTGGAAATGACCGAGAGCCGATTGATTAGCAATATCGCCACCAGCCTGGAGATCATCACCAGGTTTCGACTCAAAGGTTTCGACCTGTCCATAGACGATTTCGGCACCGGCTATTCGAGCATGGAAAAGTTGAAGCTGTTGCCCTTCACCGAGCTCAAGGTAGACCGCAGTTTCGTTTGCGGCGCCACGAGGGATAGCGTTGCACGGGCCATTCTTGAATCGAGCGTGCAAATGGGCCATACGCTCGGCATGAGCGTCGTCGCCGAAGGCGCGGAAACCCAGGAAGACTGGGACCTGTTGGTCGCCGTTGGCTGTGACGAAGTGCAGGGGTATTTTGTTGCCAGGCCGATGCCGGCGGAAGAATTCATCGCCTGGAAAACGCACTGGGGAGCTGCAAATTGCAAGAGCAACGGTTAGGTATGTAGGTTGGGTTAGCGGCTTTTTCGCGTAACCTGACGATCCCGGCATGACTGGCGCAACATGTTGCACCGTTTTAAAGTGCAGTTATCTGCAGCCTCAGACTCTCAAACGACACGCACTATCATTCCCAAACGTATACTCAAATTACCCGCACAGAATGTCTTCGATGCGCGCCCCTGATTCAGCGTTGAATATCCGCTTTGGAGTGCGGATTCAACCGACAGCCATTGCCCCCTTTTCAATCCGTCCCTCGCACCTTCTGGCATGTCAGAATTGGAATAAATGGGGACGAAGTGAACTTGTCCTCAGATGTTCACCACTCGATAAATCAGTTGAATTACCACCGGCAAAGCCGGTGGCTTATTGGGTGAGCCCCTCAAAGGGGCCGATAAAACCGTGAACCGCCTGAAGTCGGTCGGTTTCAACTCGTTTCCCCTTGCAGAGGAGGAGAGCGAAGCGAGGGGGCCTTGGGATGGGGGTAGGACGATGGGAATACTGCAGTCGGTTGGAATGCCAACTCTCTACCCCCACCCTAACCCTCCCCGTTTAAGGGGGAGGGAACGATGTTGCTGAGCATTGTGACATTGCCCTTTGATGACTGGCGGAACGGTCAAACCTTACTCTGTCCCCTGGCATAGCCGGGGGTTTACCAACCTGAATTATTCACTTAAGTCAACTACCGATCCAGCGCATTGCCTGTTCGCGTTCGCTTGCGGCAAAGTTTCTTATTTCACCGCTTATGGCGACTGCGCCGATCTTCAAAGCCCACTCGACCCATTTGGGGCCGCCAACGACGCCCATCTTCTCGAAATCGTTCCTGTGGGCAAGCCCGAAGCGGGCATCATCCCATGCCGCCGCACCTTCCCAGCCATGAAATTCGTCCCCCATGTCCAGCAGCAACCGCGCCTTGCCATGCTCCCGAATGATTGCTTCCAGACGTGGGATGAGCACTTCCCTGTAGTCCTGATCGGTTAACTTTCCTGTGGCGCTGATGACGAGAATGTTTCCTTTGCTTTCCGGTGAAATGGTAATCATGGGACGCTCCTTTCAGATCATAAGACGACTTCAAGACGCCTTGGAGGGCTGGGTGTCAAGTCTATAAGGTTGCATATTGTGGCGTGCTACCAAGCTAGACCTGACCCTGTGATGCTCGATAAATCAATTGAGCCCCTTAATCGGGGCGATTAACCCGTAACAAATGCTTGACCGCTCGTTTCAGGCGTCGACCGAGAATATGTCTCACCCCGTGATAACAACCTATGCGGGTGGCCGGATTGAAGGCCATCAAACCGAAATAATTGCGGACCTCCTTCATCCAACCTCCCTTATAGTCATCGTCGCCGTAGCCGAAATCTATTTTGAGCACGTGATCCTTGTCGATAACATGAGCAATCATAAAGTTAGTCAGCACCACGCCCACAGACAGGTCCTTATATTTTTCGCGGTACGCCAGCCTTAAGCAGTGGGCGACACCGTTGGTGACAATCCAGAACTGAGCGGCGGCGGCTTCTCCATCCAGGCGAAGGAAGCCGAGACGCAAACAACCTTTGGCCGCAGCAAGCTGCATCAGGTCGAGCATGTCGAAAGTGATCATTGTCTCTATGTGTTTCCAGCTTTCCGTGGAAACGGTGAAATAGTCCTGCATGGCACTCTGCATCCCCGCTGGGTCAGAACACATGCTCAGCTCCAGCCGGCCGGCCTTCTCCAGCGCACGTTGTCTGCGGCGGATGTTGGAGCGCAGGTTAGCGCTGCGCCCTGCAAAGTAGGTTTCGTAATCTATTCCGTACGTGGATTCGAAGTGGTTGCAGGAATTGGCATAGGCCTGGACCCAGAATCCGGCGGCCCGCAGGGCAGCATGGACGGTCTTGAGCAAAGTGGAACCTTCTTCCATCGGCGAAAGGCGGATGACGTCACAGGGTTGTTCCCCATGTTTGGGCCGACCTTCTCTCAGGTACTGGAAAAGGGCGGTGAGAACCTGGGCTGGCTCCTTGACCGCCGGATCGAAAGTGAAGGCAACTTCCGCATAGTTTTCCGGATCACTGATGGAAGAAAACACGCGCGCGCGGGAAACAGCCCTATCCATCGTCCCGTAGAGCAATGGCACGACGAGAAGAGGGCGGCCTCCACTCGCTTCTTCGACTCCGTAGACGCGGAAAACGCCCTTCTCGGCAAAGATATGCCGCATCAAAATCGCGAACCACTCCGGATCGGAAAACAAATCGACCCTTGCGTTCGGCTCAATTAATGAAATATAGCTGGCGGGGAGCTCTTCGAAGCTGGTGAAATGTCGAATTGTGTACATCATCTTGATATGTCGTTTATCGAGCCGGCCGATGCTATGCCGGACATGGCGAATTATCGTCCCGGATCATGGAAGCGCCGATCTGCGATGTCCGTTCCCTCACACCCTGCACTCTCAGTAAAATGTTGCACGTCACGGTTTTGAAGCAAAGATGAGTTGCCCGATAGGAACAACCGGCCGCGATCCGGTAGCTGGCAAAACTTCCACCGCGATGCATAATGCTCGAAATTTATAAAGAATTGGCTGATAACACAAGTTGAATCTGAAACCGGACGGAACGACGGCCCCTGTCTCCCTGACTGATGAACACCCAATTGAGCATACTGTTACCCGAATTGCCTGATGCCGCATGCGGATAGAACGAGCAAATGATGAAACGAAAACTGATCAAATCCCTGATGCTGCTGATCGCGCTGGCCTGGCTCGCCGGCTGCGATGAAAAAATCGATTACAAGAAGGAAGAAAGCCTGAATTTCGATGTGGACCAAGACCTCCAGAGCGCCCTGCGGCAAAACCGCATGCCCCTGCTTGCCACTAGGCTGGGCTGCAACAGCTGCCACGCGCCGGACCACAAGATCGTCGGCCCGGCCTGGCATGAAGTCGGCAAGCGCTACCAGAATGTCGCAACCTACGAATATAAGGGCAAGAGCTACCCCCTGACCGAGGGTCTGGTGGCAAAGATCTCCCATGGCGGCAGCGGCAACTGGGGTGTGGAAGCAATGCCTGCCCTGGACCCGGACGGATCCAGACATGCGCTAATCGAAAAGCTCGTGCGCTTCATACTGGAGTTGGGCAAACGGTAATCTAAAATTATGGGGACGGAGAATAATAATGCGTGTTGACGAATTAATGACTTCAAAAGTATTCGTAGTCGGGCAAGATGATTTTATCGATCGCGTTTTCTTCCTGATCCATTACGAAGGGATCCGGCACGTACCCGTTGTTGAAAATAGCAAAGTGATCGGAATAGTATCCGACCGGGATCTGTACAAAGCCCTGGGACCCAAAGGCAACTCCAATGTCATCAAGGATTCGACCCGCAAGAATTCAGCTGAGCTTCTCGTGGTCCCGGAAAAAGTTCGGCATATCATGCGCCGTGGAGTAAAAACCGTTAAACGCGACACTTCTGCGGCGGATGCCGCTGCAATGATGGCCGACAACAAGATCGGCGCATTGCCTGTCGTCGATAACGATAACAGGCTGGTGGGCATCCTGTCATCGACAGACATACTCCGGGTGTTCTCAAAGATCGCACATTCCGGTGCTGCAAAAGAAATGAAATCGCGATCGGCGAAACCAAAGGGGCCGGATTGAAAATCATCTAGCCGGCCTTCCACCGCCGTAGCGGTGGGGTTAAAGTGAGTTTGCGAACTTGCCAACGTTTTTCTGGGGCGGCAAAGCCGCCAGGGCGAAAGCAGAACACCGCTGATCGCTTGATCCTGATGGGTGGCTGGCGCGATTCGTTCGCAGCCATAAATTGAAAAAACGGGTGCGGTTTGGCAACTGCAACGGAATGAAGAAATAAAATCGGCAGCTTGCGCCGCCGTGGGATTGATTACTTGCTTGACATGGGTCGGCTAATGGGTGACCCCTTTGATTAATCCTGAATCTCCGGCTCGACGAGCTTCGCAAGTTGCGCGAGCGATTCCTGCCAGCCGAGATAGCACATCTCAAGCGGGACGGCCTCAGGTATCCCTTCCTGCACGACATCGATTTCAGTTCCGCATGACACTTGCCTCAGGGTCACCGTCGTCTTCATTTCTCCGGGCAGGTTCGGATCGTCGAACCTGTCCGAATAGCAAATTTTATTGAATGGGTCGAGTTCAAGATATTCGCCACCAAACGAGTGGTCGTGACCTGTCGTAAAGTTCGTGAACGACATCCTGTAGGTGCCGCCAACCTTGACATCCATGTGGTGAACCTTGCAGGTGAAACCATAAGGAGGGATCCACTTTGCCATTGCATCAGCGTCTGTAAACGCCCGATAGATGCGCTCTGGTTTTGTACGGAGTACGCGATGAAGCCGGATGGTGCCTGTGGACATGTTCAGCTCTCCTTTCGCTTCTCAAACTGATGGGGACGGATATATTTTCAATCGAAATAAACAAATCCGTCCCTGTTTTCACGCATTTTTTACTTCGATCTGAGCTGGTTTCACAAGCAGGTCGCAAATGCCTCGCCTTGTTCTGCGAGGATACGGCGCATATCGGCATCGTCCGATGCCATGCGGAAATCACTGAAATCGAAACCCGGGCCGACATGGCAACCCAACAAGGCGTATTCCCCCAACGGACGTGCCGCCTGCCATATACCCGCCGGAACGACGTGGATAGGTACGGCGCCGCCGTTGCCAAGGCGGCCCAATGCTATCGCGCTGGCTTGGTTAGTCGCTGCATCGAAACAAAGCAGCTCCAGTGCGTCGCCTTCCAGATGGCTCCATATCTCGTCGGAAAGCACCTGATGCCAGCCGCTATGCTGCCCCGCAACCAGCAGGAAATAGATCGCCGTCAGCGCGCTGCGCCCGGAACGGTGATCACCCGGTTGCACCGTACTTGCGGAGCGGAATATCTCCCGGAAATAACCACCTTCCGGATGTCGCTGCAAGCCTAGCTCGTCGATCAGAAATTGGGCTCTTGGGTGCATCGGTTCTGTTCCTGTTGACGCTCTGTAACGTCGCTGCGCTTGGGTGATGCAATTCGTCAGCTTTTGCGACTGCTGACTCCTCCGCGCCAGATCGCAGACATCGAGCCTGGCCCGTTAAATTTTGCAGGAAGATGATGAGCAGTTGATTCATTGCCTCGCCCCCTGCTCCTTGATCAATTATGTTTATCTTGCCCAGAAAGTCAGCATTACCAGCGTATAAACACTGCCCATCAACACCATCACGCCCATTTGCAGGGTGTGGCTGAATGTATAATCATCTACATTGCTGTGCAAGATCTCAAGCGGTTTAATTGTACGTCGCAATGAAACCCATTTATTTGCGCCAAGTTCAAACCTGCGAAACAGATTCAGCCGAAACAGCATGAACACACTGATGATCACGGCAAAAGCCGACCCCGATAACGCGATCCATACCATTGGGTCAAACAGCATATCGATAAATGTTGTCGACACCTTGAAACTCCGTGCCAGGCTGGAAATGGCGCTGGATTTATCAAGCTGCACACTAAAATAATACAGGATATAAATCGCCCCAGCCAACGTAAGCAAACCGCTGACTCGGCGATAACGGTAAAACCAGGAATCAAAGTTGATCGGACGTTCCAGGATTTTGTCGAGGTGACGGGTGGAAATCCAGCGGTTGTTTATCAGGTTCGCGCGCACCAGCCAGCTGGGTTGCAAAATCAGGATGGCACCGACTATCAATCCGGCAACGCTGCCCAACACAAGAACGCTCAAGAATGCGGGCAGCAGTATAGTTTCTAACATGGTCATGATTTACTCCTTCATAATTCGATACCGCTCATATATGACAGCGGCTATGGCCGCGAAGACATCGCGCTTCCGTGTAAATCCTCAAGCGGCCTTGGGGCGAATCACGCGATCAAAGATATGGGGCACCTGTGCCCTGTAATGAAGATCAATCGCCGTATGTCATCATGGCGATAAATTCCAGCCTGCACCGTGCGCTACCACACATAGCCGGCTTGTGTGCAGCTGGCGCCTTGCCTGTTACAACGGAATCAATGGAGTCCCTTTTGCTTTTATTGACAGGGATGGTTAATGGGTGACACCAATCTGCTTTTTCATACGCGATCAATGGAGTCTGACCCTTATGGCACTCGGTTAAGCAATCGCTGAACATAAATCAGGTTACTTGCTCCTTGATGTGACACGGTTAGCAGCCCGGTAGGCTGCGCTGAACGCAGAGAAGCGCATCGTTCGCGATTGATGCGGATCGCAAGCTCACCACATCATGCAGCTTAGGTTCCCACCCCCTTGCAGGGGGGTGTTAGGTAACCAATGACTTGGCTGTCGCCGTTTGACAGCTTAGTCAGATGGCTAGTAGTTCCATCAGTGGGGGCAGAAACTCAAAACTTGTATGAGATTGTCCACTCTACCCCCATCCCGGTTGCCCCCTCGCTTCGCTCTCCCCCTCTGCAAGGGGGAAGGAGCAATACCACTTCCTACTGTTCTTAGCCCACCCTTCTTGGGAGCGTCAATGCTTGATCGAGTGCCATGAGAGTCTGACCCTGTCGATTTTTTTGAACGCCGCCATAGAGTCGTTTGCTCGCTTGACGCGGGACGGCTAATGGGTGACCCCTTTAATTATTTCTCAACTACTATTTAAACGGAAATTATGTATGGTTGGCAAAACATAGAGAAACACTCTAGCAAATGGGGCAAGATGAACCAATCCCACGCATCCCCGAGGACGCGAAGAAAGGCAGTGAAATCGCATGAATGAATCCGGCTGGCAGAACTTCGTGTTGCTGTCATTCTTCTGGATCGGGTACTTCGCCCTGCACTCCGCATTGGCATCGCTGGTGGTGAAGCGCAGGGTTGCCGCGGCCTGGCCGAACCTGATGCCGTATTACCGGCTGACGTACAACATCCTGGCGTCACTGCTGATCCTGCCGATCCTGTGGCTCACCTACCATGATCCGGGGCCGATGTTGTGGCGCTGGCGGGGAATCGCCGTTTGGCTGGCTAATGGGCTGGCACTGGCCGCGCTCTTCGGCTTTTGGCTGTCGCTCAAGAGCTACGATATGCAGGAATTCCTCGGCCTGCGCCAGTTGCAGTTCGACGTCCGGCGGGTCGAGGATCAGGAGCAATTCCATCTTTCCCCATTCCACCGCTTCGTGCGCCACCCCTGGTATTTCTTCGGCCTGGTCCTGGTCTGGACGCGTGACATGAGCGTGACGACGCTTTTATCCAGCGTGTTCATTACGCTTTATTTCGTCATCGGATCGCGCATGGAAGAGAGGAAATTGCTGGTCTATCACGGCGACACTTACCGCCGCTATATGGCGCGCGTGCCCGGCCTGATACCGCTGCCCTGGAAATTCTTAACGGCGGTGGAGGCCGATTCACTATTGAAACAACAAGACAGAACCTGAAATTATGGGGGTCAGGTCTTGCAACTTGAAATCAAAGGGGGTCAGGTCTAGCAAAGATGCACAACTGGGACAGCTCAATACTATATTTCTAGACCTGACCCCGTGATTTTCGGGCAGCCCTTCCTGCACGATGGCGATCTCGGTGCAGCACGACACCTGCGTCAGGGTCACCGTCGTCTTCATTTCCCCGGGGAGGTTAGCATCGTCGAACCTGTCCGAATAACAGATTATTTTGTGCGGCACGAGCTCGAGATACACGCCGCCGAACGAGTGGCCGTTGCCTGTGGTGAAGTTCGTGAAAGACATCCTGAACGTGCCGCCGACCCGTGCGTCCATGTGATGCACCTTGCAGGTAAAGCCATAGGGCGGCAGCCACTTTGCCATGGCCTCCGCATCCAGGAAGGCCTTATATATGCGCTCCGGTTTCGCGCGTAGTACCCGATGAAGACGGATCGTGCCTGAACAACGGGGTCAGGTCTAGCAAAGATGCACAACTGGGACAGCTCAATACTATATTTCTAGACCTGACCCCGTGATTTTCCTGACCCCGTGATTTTTCGATGAAGAAGGGTTTATAGAGATTAAGAAAGAAGGGGCCCCGCCCCCATATCACTTCTGTCATTCTCAGCATTCCGCCATGACAATGTGTGCCTGGATCTTGCCGTCAACTTGACCACGTCCGAACCGTCTGGCGATGGCGTCCTCCGCAATGTCGGTCGCTTCATCGAGCCTGGACTTGTTCCGCGCTTCGATCTCATTGCGCAGCGGTGATCCCTGGCAGTACGCCATCGCGGGAATCCTTGCCGACCCGGCGATACTTCTCGCAGCCAGGGTATCCACGGACGGCGTCTTGACAAAGCCGCCGCCCCGCAGGTCTTGCTGTATGGCTGCGATGTCGTGGTAGCCATGGGGCGTACGCGCCATGAAGCGCGGGGGATCGTCGGGAAAGACCGACTCGAGCGCAGTCGTGATGACGTCGGCAAATTCATTCTCCTCGATCCGGTCCCATACGTTGAATAGCAGCACGCCACCAGACCTCAGAACCCGGCGCGCCTCGGCGAACGCCTTTGACTTGTCGGGAAAGAACATTACCCCGAACTGGCATACCACGGTGTCAAACGATCCATCTTCGAAGGGCAGTTGCATGGCGTCTGCCTGCCGCCACTCTACACGGCGGGCAGTCCCCACCTCGGCGGCCAGGTCCAGCATGGGTTGATTCAGGTCTGTGGCAACGATGGAAACGTCTTCCGGCAGCAGGGATGCAAGGCGACGGGTGACGACGCCGGTGCCGGCGGCGATCTCGAGTACCCGGGCAAGCCTGCGCGTAGCCAGACGCCTTGCGATATCTTCAGCGTACGGCTCAAAGATCAGCGGAACAAAATATTCATCGTAAAACTTCGCCACTGAACTGCCGAAGTTCTTGTCGGATTGGGGGCTACTCATTGCATCCTCCTTTCAAACACGATACCGAAGTTGGCTACATTTTCTTCCTGGAACTATTGCGAGCCTGAGCTGACCCCGCGATCATCTTTTCAGTAATTGGCGAACGCATCATCCGGATAACAATACAGCCAACGCTCGCCCGGCTCGGCCGAGGCGATCACGGGATGCCCGCTTGCCCGGGCGTGCCGGGTGGCATGGCGGTTGATCGAATCGTCGCAGCACAGTGTCACGCCGCAGGTCTGGCAGGTGCGCAAGTGAACCCACTTTTCGCCGATCTTGATACATTCTTCGCACTCACGGCGTTTTGGTTGTTTGACGGAAGTGATGCCTTCGATATGTACACAGGAAGATGCGGATGTCATGAAGCCTCCCTTACTCGTTAAGTACCTGGTGCACAAATGAAACCGTGATCGAACCCTCGCCGACGGCGGAGGCTACACGCTTGATATTGCCCGATCTGACGTCGCCGACTGCGAACACGCCGGGCACACTGGTTTCGAACAGGTGGGGAGCGCGGCCGGGCGGCCAGTTCGCTGCAGCCCGCTCGTCCGCGGAAAGATCGGGGCCGGTCTTGATGAATCCCTTGGCGTCGCGTACGACACAGTTACCGAGCCAACTGGTATTGGGTGCGGCGCCGGTCATGAAGAAGACGTGCCGGATGTCGCGGGTTTCGGTTTTCCCGGATTGATTGTTGCGCCAGCCGACGCGTTCGAGATGGCTGGCGCCTTCGAGGGAAGTGATCTCCGTCATTATGCGTAATTCGATCGCGGGATTTTCCTCGATGCGCCTGATCAGGTAACGCGACATGCTCGCCGCGAGTCCGTCCGAGCGTACCAGCACGTAAACACGCCTGGCCGTTTGTGCCAGGAAGACGGCGGCCTGGCCGGCCGAATTTCCGCCGCCGACTACGATCACTTCCTCCCCGGTGCACAGTTGCGCTTCCATATGCGTCGCGCCGAAGTACACGCCCATACCTTCGAAGCGCGACAGGTTCTCGATCGGCGGCTTCCGGTACTCGGCGCCGGTTGCGACGATGATGGCGCGCGCCGGCACGCGCTGGTCATGGTCAATCTCGACCGAGTACGGTCTGCGGTCACAGAAAAGCCGCGTTGCGCCGCCTGCAATGATCACCTCCGTGCCGAATTTTTGAGCCTGCGTATATGCCCGTTCCGCCAGTTCCTGACCCGGGATACCGGTTGGGAAGCCAAGGTAATTTTCTATCCTGGAACTTGAGCCGGCCTGTCCGCCGGGTGCGGTCGATTCGATCACCAGGACATCCAGTCCTTCCGACGAGGCATACACGGCTGCCGCCAGTCCGGCGGGCCCGGCACCGATGATGACCACGTCGCGCAGCTGGGTCCGGTCGATCGCGGCATTGAAGCCGAGGCAGTCGGCGATCTGCAGGTTGCTTGGATTGCGCAGCACCAGCTCGCCGCGGCAGATCAGTACCGGCACGTCGGCGGCGGAGACGTGAAACCGGTCAAGCAGTTCCTGGACGTCGGCGTCACTGTCGAGATCGATGTATGAGTACGGATGGCCATTGCGCATCAGGAACTCCTTGACGCGCAGCGTACTCGCGCAATGAATCGAGCCGATGAGCACGACGTCCCCGAACCCGTGCGCAACCAGATTCACCCTGCGCAGGATGAACGCGCGCAAGATGATCTCGCTCAATTCGCTGTCGGTCTGCACCACTGCCATCAAGCTTTCACGATCGAGTTCGATCACTTCCCCGACCTCGGCGGCGCGAGCGCGGACGAGGGCACGACGATTTGAAAGCATCTGGATTTCGCCGGTGAACTGGCCCGGTCCATGCGTCACAACAAGCGCCTCGGTGGCACCGGATGTCTGCACAATCTCGACCTTTCCTTCCACGACCACGAAGAACGGTATGTTCTCCGAGCCCGCTTCGAAGAGTACCTCGCCGGATCCTACCGGACGCCTGCGCCCGAGTGCCGCGATACGGGTGATCTGCGCTTGCGTCAGCGTCGGGAACATCTGGTTGGTGCGCGCGCTCAAGGTCAGTGCAGCCGGTGTGTCGGCAGCAGCCTTGGGATCATTCTGGTCAGACTCCATTGATTCCGCCTATGATGTACGAGATTAAAGGGGCCAGGCTCATTATTCATCACTCCTCACTGGATTTATTGAGCCTGGCCCCTTTAATTATGCTGCTAGTCATGATTCTGTCCTGCTATCGATTCCTCCGCTACCGTATTGCTGCCCAATTTCACACGAACAACCGAAATAGCGTTATCCATTTTCTTGTATCTCAAGATCCCGAACCACATGGTTATGACACCGAATGGCAAACAAATAAATCCCGTGAATGTAAACCATACTTCGTGCGAGAAATGAATAATCGATACCCCGGCAATGAACAAAGCTACACCTGATCTTAGATATGATAGAAGTGTCCTCTCATTTGCCAACAGGGTACGATCGATAGCTAACTGATCCCTCAGGATCAGATCTTCATTATCGTATTTTGAATAGGGATTACTTCCCATATAAGCTTTGAAATATATGTGTCATGACTAAAAGGGGCCAGGCTCATTATTCATAACTCATCACTAGATTTATTGAGCCTGGCCCCTTTAATTCAACGTTTACCAGCGATTCAAGTGCAGAGTTCACAGCTTCATTGGTTGGAAATATTTTTGCCAGTTCGGGAGTTAGCAACACAAGATTGCTGCCTTTCTTGAAGGCCGCGTGATGTTTTCCGCGGACGCCTTTCCCGAGGTCTTCGCGACGATATTCGGCGCGCATTTCTTCAGTTTTCCTCATAGGCCATAATGGGACTCAGATATTCACTACTTGTGTTTAGCGGTGGCGCTTGCAGTCTTCCGCAGAATCAATCGTGTTCCGGTTTGTTCGGCCAGATGGCGCGCCTTTTCCGCAGCACGCAGCAAGGCTTGTGGCGCATTTTTCAAACTCGAATCTTTCAGGTGGGAAACCGGTGCCTTCATTTATTCTGCCCTTCCTCTACCAAAACAGCGGGGATGCCGTGCGAAACAACGGGGTCAGGTCTAGTAGAGATGCACAACTGGGACAGCTCAATGCTATATTTCTAGACCTGACCCCGTGATTTCTTTTCTCGTTTGGCCAATGCGCGCAAACTTATCCCCGCCACGGCCAGCAAGCCCAGCATTGCCAGAACGAGCCCATGGACGGACAGGGTCGGGATGGGTGCGGCGGAGGAACAGGCGAGGCCAGCCGACGGTGTCGACGCAACCAGGACCGTTCTGCCCCAGTACAGGTTGAAATGGTCGATACCCGCCGGATTCAATGTGAGGCCCGCCTGACTTCTTGTGTAATCGCTTGTCATGACGGCGGTGGAATCATAAGACCCCCCATTGAATGATACGGTGAAGCTGTCTCCCGCAAGAAATGAATAATCGTCGGATCTGACTGCACTATCTATGAATACCCAACCGCTGATCGTGTTCCCGTTGATTGCACCATTGGGATAATCTCCAGTCTGCTCAGAGGGTACCCAGGTTGTTACCGGGTTGTTGCAGCTATCCATTGGTACCAGGTACAAAAAGTTCGTCAACGATACGGGTGTTGTATACCCGGAGAAATCACCGGAGACCGTAAAGTCAAAGTCTGTGGCGGTGGAGGCTGTGACTTGCAGTGTCAGCGTCGCGTTTGCCGGCATTGCCAGCAATCCGGTAATGGCGAACATCAAGGTGGCAGCGATTTTGCGAAGTGCCGTGTGCATGCGGGATTCCCCATTGCTGGATTAAGGAGACCCAATCCTAGCACGCATTGAAGATTATTTCGAGCCTGAGCTAACCCGCGACGCAGCTTGAATTGCACAAAAAGGGGACAGATTTATTTATGCTCGATGATCCTTTTGGGTGACGATTTTTTTGTCACCACCGAGCGCGCAATACCTACCAATGATTCAAGTGCCGAGTTAACGGATTCATTGGTCGGAAATATTTTTGCCAACTCAGGAGTGAGCAACACCAGATTGCTGCCTTTCTTGAAGGCCGCGTGATGTTTTCCGCGGATACCTTTCCCGAGTTCATCGCGACGATATTCGGCGCGCATTTGTTCAATCTTCTTCATAAATTTTCCTTTCACGTTTTGTTGCTAATCGCGCGCTGACCAGGCGAATCTTGCCCCGGCGCTCCGTGTAAATAACAGCAAGAACTCGCCCTCTGCTGGACATACCAAATGACAGCCAACGCACCTCACCAACAGAATGATCAGGATCGGCAAAAGCAAGCTCCATTGAATCCCCGAATATGGAGGCTGCTTCTTCGAAGCTGACTTTATGCTTCTTGAAGTTTTGCGCAGCTTTGACTGGGTCAGCTTCAAATTCCATGAGCTATTATTCCATGTGCTGGGGCTATTGTCTGCTTCGCAGGAATTTAGTTTTACTGGATTCCCGCCTACGCGGGAATGACGAGTTCACGGAGATTAAAAGGGGCCAGGCTCATTATTCGGCTTAAAAGGGGCCAGGCTCATTATTCATCTGCGAGCTTGGCTCCTTTAATTCAGCGATCAAGCCGCCATCGGCTCAAAGCGATGTATCTGCGCCAGTTCGCCGGACAATGCCTTGGCCGCTTCTTCAGTATCGTAGTCTGCTTGCAGCCCCATCCAGAAACCGCTGGTCGTGCCGAAAAAGGCGGCCAGGCGCAATGCCGAATCTGCCGTGATCGCGCGCTTGCCGGAGCAGATCGCCGAGATGCGCGCTTCGGTCACGCCGATCTCCTTCGCCAACCGGTATTGGGTAACGCCGAGCGGGGTCAGGAATTCCTCGCGCAGCACTTCGCCGGGGTGGATGTTGCGTAATTTGGTTGCTTTGCTCATAGTCTTTACTCCTCAGTGATAGTCGCAGATTTCCACGCGACTGGCCTGTCCGTCATTCCACAAAAAACACACACGCCATTGATCGTTGATGCGGATGCTCCATTGTCCGGCACGATTACCTTTCAAGGCTTCCAGCCGATTATTCGGCGGAATACGCAAATCCTCGATCCGCTGCGCATTGTGCAACATACGCAACTTGCGCCGCGCCACGTCCTGAATCTGGTTAGGCAGACGGCGGGAAAACTCGCCCATCCAGACCTTGAGGGTGTCTTCATCGTGGAAGTCAGTGATCATGGAGAATAATACTCTCGCGGCGCGAGAGTATTGTCAAGTGGGGCGCAAGAAGTGCTGATACGTTAATGCAAGACCAGACCCCAATGCCCCCCAGAATAGAGAAATACTAAATCGAATATCGGGCTCCGTCCCTATTTTTCCTTTTTCACTTTTCCTTCGCTCTTCATTTCAGTCCGAAAATTAAATCGAGCCTGGCCCCTTTAATTTATAATTTAACCAATTAAACCGTCCGTGATAACCGGGTTAGCTCACTCCGTCCCCATATCGTCCTAATGTCTTTTCGATAAAAATTCCAACTCCAACATTTGAGTCTTTTTTCTATCATCACCGATATCGATGTTCCACCGCCTCTCTAAAAAGTGTAATAAGGTCAATCCTCTTTCTAAAATATGTTTAGGTGTCCATTCATCTTGCTTTGTAACTTCATTTTCAGCGTATGAGCCGAAGCGGTAGCCAACGGTAGAGTTATTTCCATCGACTTTTTCAGGAAAGGGTTTGTTTGATAGGCTGGAATTTTTAGATCTTGATAGAGGTAAAAGATTACCTAATGAGTTTCTTAATGCCTCACGTTGTTTTTGAGTAAAGCCATTAAATCTTGTTGTCCAATATTGACTGCGGGCTTGTTGTGGATAGATATGTTCTACTGAATTAAAATCAGTTTTGTTCTCCACAAATTCGGACCAAAATATCTTTGGCCTACTAGTTCTTGAAGCTTGTTGAAGGCTTAGGTTATATTCAAATAAGAAGTATCGCAAACCATCCCATTGATAAAAACCACGCTCTCTAAACAACCTTATAACTGAAGGCATGAAATATTGACTCTTAAGTATTTTCGACGTTTCATCAGATATTGTTTTAATCAACTTTTCACAGGAAATTTTGTTCGCAGCTAAATCAATAGTAAGCCTAATTACGTCAATCTCAATTTCAGGATAAAACATATCATGCCCGAGAGTCCGACCAAATCCCATAGCACTTACAAAGGTGAAACGCTCAATAGCCTTTAAGAATTCTAAACGTATGGCTTCTGTTTCCTTACGTTGTAAAAATACCAGAAGCATTGGATGAAATAGACTTACCTCTAATCTATTCAGCTTATCGAGCCATATCTGAATATTGTGTGAGAATCCCGAGTTCTGAGGATTAAATATTTTGTACCAAGTATCCACAGCATCCTGTAACGAACTAACATATTTGTATACATCTGCGAGTTTTATACGTGAAGTTTTGTCAGCAGTATCTAATACATTTTTTGGGATAAAGCGTTTTTCGAGGAGATCAGTTGCATAATCTATTCGATAAATATTTCTATATCTAAGTCTAACGTCACCAGCGGGATTTTCAACAAACATCGAGTGGCCAAAATAAATAATATAGTGATTAATTAAAAATCTATCGTCGTCCAATGGACTTTGTTTGTTACGTCCAAGATTATGGTAAATTGTTTTCCAACAGTCATTTATTGCGGTTCTGAGTTTACGTCGCTCATACTCAGCTGCATTAAATTTAAGTGATAGGTAAATCAGTCTATTTTTTAATAACTCTAAGTACGAAAGGGGCTTACCTCGATTGTTCATTGTTTCAAATGCAACACATACATCAACATCTTCAGTGATAGTGAAGATATTAAACAAGAGGTGCTGTGTTATTTTCTTATAGAGATATTCAATTTCCGTCAAGTCCAGAGGCTTAATCAGTTGCGTAAAGTAATTTTTAGCATATTCAAGATTTTGGGTATAAAGAGTTTCCTCCCCTAAAGCGCTTGATGAATTCTCATTGAATATTTTTGTTTTTAAATATTCATAGCTTGGATTGTCTTTTTCATAACCAAAAATATACGATCGTGATATCCCATTATCCTTAGAATCAAATATAAATTTTCGTTGTATATCCTTCTTTTCAGTGAAATTGAGTTTCACGTTCTCATTAATTTTTTCTGATATCACTTGAATTACTATGATCGCCGTCGTTAATCGTTGTTGCCCATCAACAAGGTAAAATGGCTGGTAGCTTTTGGAATCAATTATCCAATAATCATCAGGCCAATTGCGATAAGTGTCTTCTGTTACATTTTCTAATGTGAGTACACCTGTGTAATGATTATGCCCAGGTTCTAATTGCTGTATATCACTCCAAAAATCTTTAAGTTGTTTTTCTGTCCACGCATATCCACGTTGATAATCAGGAATGCGGAACAATCTTTCAACAAATATTTTTGACAATGTAAGTAACTGGTCATCCATCATTAGCTCCTATAGCTTTACGTTCAATATATGCGCTTGTTTTGCTCTGCTGAAAGTGTAATTGCAAATAAATATACGGGGGGAATGGACTTCAAAGAAATTAAACGGGGACAGACCACGGTTTTTCATTACGTTCATTCTCACCGACTAATCGGCTTATACCGAATCCGCTTGGGCTTAGCCCCTTCCTCACCCAACCGCTTCCGCTTATCCGCCTCATACTCCTGATAATTGCCGTCAAAGAAATTCCAGTGCGAATCGCCTTCCGCCGCGAGGATGTGGGTGGCGATGCGGTCGAGGAACCAGCGGTCATGCGAGATCACCAGCACGCAGCCGGCGAATTCGAGCAACGCATCTTCCAGCGCGCGCAACGTTTCCACGTCCAGGTCATTCGACGGTTCGTCCAGCAGCAGCACATTGCCGCCGGAGATCAGCGTCTGCGCCAGGTGCAGCCTGCCGCGCTCGCCGCCGGAAAGCTGCCCGACGATCTTGGCCTGGTCCGCGCCCTTGAAGTTGAAGCGGCCGATGTAGGCGCGCGACGGGGTTTCGTATTTGCCGACGGTGAGGATGTCGTTGCCGCCGGAGATCGCGTCGAACACGGTCTTGTCGTTTTCCAGCGCATCGCGCGCCTGGTCGACGTGCGCGATCTTGACGGTGGAGCCGATCTTCACTTCGCCGGAATCCGGTTGTTCCTTGCCGGTGATCATGCGGAACAGCGTGGACTTGCCCGCGCCGTTCGGGCCGATGATGCCGACGATGGCGCCGGGCGGCACCTTGAAGCTGAGGTTGTCGATCAGCAGGCGGTCGCCGTAGGCTTTGCTCACGTTGTTGAACTCGATGACCTCGTTGCCGAGCCGCTCGCCGACCGGGATGAAGATCTCCTGCGTCTCGTTGCGCTTCTGGTGTTCCAGCGAATTGAGTTCCTCGAAGCGGGCGAGTACGCGCCTTGGATTTCGCCTGGCGTCCCTTGGGGTTCTGCCGCACCCATTCCAGTTCCTGTTTCATCGACTTCATGTGCGCGTCGATCTGCTTGTTCTCGGTCTCCAGCCGCGCTTCCTTCTGCTCCAGCCAGCTCGAGTAGTTGCCCTTCCACGGGATGCCGTGGCCGCGGTCGAGTTCGAGTATCCATTCGGCGGCGTTGTCGAGGAAGTAGCGATCGTGGGTGACCGCGACCACGGTGCCGGGGAAGCGCACGAGGAATTGTTCCAGCCATTCCACCGATTCGGCGTCGAGGTGGTTGGTCGGTTCGTCCAACAGCAGCATGTCGGGTTTCTGCAGCAGCAGCTTGCACAGCGCGACGCGGCGCTTCTCGCCGCCGGAGAGGTTCTTGATGTCCGCATCCCACGGCGGCAGGCGCAGCGCGTCGGCGGCGATCTCGAGCTGGTGTTCGGTGTCGGAGCCGGCTGCGGCGATCACGGATTCGAGCCGCGCCTGTTCGGCGGCGAGCGCGTCGAAGTCGGCATCCTCTTCGGCATAGGCGGCATACACCTCGTCGAGTTTCTTCTGCGCGGAGAACACTTCGCCGAGGCCCTCCTCCACTTCCTGGCGCACGGTGTTGTCGGGATTGAGTTGCGGTTCCTGCGGCAGGTAGCCGATGGAGATGTTGGGCTGGTGCTGCACCTCGCCGTCGTATTCCTTGTCCACGCCGGCCATGATGCGCAGCACGGTGGACTTGCCCGAGCCGTTCAGGCCGAGCAGGCCGATCTTGGCGCCGGGGAAGAAACTCAGCGAGATATCCTTGATGATCTGGCGCTTCGGCGGAACGATCTTGCTCACGCGGAGCATCGACATTACATATTGGGCCATTTGGGTTCTGTCATGGGGTTCTGGAAAGGTCGTAGCTTACCGCAACCTGATGTCGAACACAGCACCGGAACCTATGCTTCCGGCTCTGATATCTTGCGCCACCCGCATTCCAAGCGGCAATTTTCGGCACTGCCGATTACTCCGCCATGTACAGATTTACGGGTATAAGGAATTGCAAATTCTAAAGTTGAGTCTCTACCCCTATCCTACCCTCCCCCTTGTAGGGGGAGGGAACACCGGCCTTACTCCTTAATGACCGGCGGAATCACGGCATGTGCATCAAAATCATATTGAGAGCATTAAACACATTGCCAAAATCGAGGTGCAACACACATTGCATTGACAAGGAATATTTTTCAGAGCAACAATAACTTGGCATTGCAAAAGAGAAACGAGACGCGGGCCCGTCCAGTGCAGGCAATCCTTGCACCGCAGGCATAGCGTCCGGCCAATTTGAGGAGAATGCAATTGCAGCCAGACTTCCCAACCGTATCCTGAAATGAATTTCAGAACCCGGCTCACCGACCATACGTTGGCTCGATTCGCGCTGGGTTCCCTGTTGTGCATATTATTGTCCCCTGCCCAGTCCTGGGCGGCAGCGGATTGGTCGGATGAGATTCTGTATTTCGTGCTGATTGACCGCTACGCGGACGGCGACCTCACCAACGATCAGAGGGTCGAACGCGGCAATCCCGGCGGCTACCACGGCGGCGACCTGAAGGGATTGGCCGATCACCTGGACGAACTCGCCGATCTTGGCATCACGGCGCTGTGGATTAACCCGGTGCAGAAGCAGGTGGCCAAGGGTTTTTTTGCGAGCGCACCGGCCAGCCTTGGCATCCCGGAATTCAAGCATTGGGGTTTTCACGGTTACTGGATCGACGACTTCACTGCGATGGAGCCGGAATTCGGCAGTCTCGACGACCTCAAGCATCTGGTGGAGGAAGCGCACAAGCGGCAGATCAAGGTACTGCTCGACGTGGTCTACAACCATTCCGGTTACGGCTCCCAGTATGAATCGCGCAAGACTTCCGACGGCCAGAGCTGGGTACGCACGGGCGAGGGCAATTGCGATGTCGATCCGATCACCTGCAGCGTTGGCGGCCTGCCCGACTTCAGGACCGAATTGCCCGAGGTCCGGAATTACCTGCTGGACGCCAACATCACCCTGGCCAGGGAGGCCGGCGTCGATGGTTTTCGCCTCGATACGTTCAAGCATGTCGAAACCGATTTCTGGCTCGAGCATCGCCACCGCACGCGCGCCGAGCTCGGAGAAAATTTCTTTCTGCTGGCGGAGTACTGGGGCGGCGATGCCAGTTCGCTCGACCCGTTCTTCGCCAGGGACGAGATCGACGCCGGTTTCGATTTCGGCTTCAAGGGCAGTTGCGAATCGTTCGTCAACGGACGCGGGCGCGCGGTGGCCTATGGCAGCTATCTGCGTTCGCGTCACAAGGTGCGCAAGGGCTACCTGCTGGCGGATTACCTGTCCAGCCACGATGAACCAATGGCACTGTACGACATGGACAAGGACAAGGCCCGATTCCGCATCTGCGCGGCGATCCAGATGACCTCGATCGGCATGCCGGTGATCTATTACGGCGAGGAAGTCGCGCGCGCCGGCAGCGTGTGGCCGCTCAACCGCACCGACATGCCGTGGGGCGACCGCGACATCCTGCCGGGCAAGGGCAAGGCGCGCGATGAATCCATGCGCGAATACTACAAGGCGCTGCTGCATATCCGGCGCAGCCATCCGGCGCTGACCCACGGCGATTACACGCTGCTGACCGGCCCGAAGGACACCGTGCTCGCCTATGTGCGGCATGACGCGGCGAACGATGACAGCGTGATGGTGCTGGTCAACCGCGACGACAAGGAAGCTGCCGCCGACTTCGCGTTGCCGGACAGCTGGCGCGGCAAGCCGGTCGAGGATGATTTCAACAAGCGGCCGCTGGTGATTGCAGACGGGCACCTGCAACTGAACATGGCGCCCGAGTCGGTGCGCATACTGAGTCTGGCTACCGGAAAGGCAGAGCACTGATGGCATCGATCCAACTCGACAAGATCGGCAAGAGCTACGGCGAAACCGAAGTCATCAAGAACCTTGATCTTGAAATCAGCGACGGCGAGTTCATGGTGTTCGTCGGTCCCTCCGGATGCGGCAAGTCCACGGTGCTGCGCATGATCGCCGGGCTGGAAACCATCACTTCCGGCGAAATCTCGATCGGCGACCGCGTAGTCAACGATGTGCACCCCAAGGACCGGGACATCGCCATGGTGTTCCAGAGCTATGCGCTGTACCCGCACATGAGCGTGTACGACAACATCGCCTTCGGCCTGAAGATCCGCAAGATGCCCAACGATGAGATCAAGCAGAGGGTTCAGGACGTCGCAGACATGCTCGGGCTCGACAAATTCCTGGACCGCAAA
Source organism: uncultured beta proteobacterium (assembly GCA_963782385.1). Taxonomy (GTDB): domain Bacteria; phylum Pseudomonadota; class Gammaproteobacteria; order Burkholderiales; family Gallionellaceae; genus CAVXFS01. The sequence goes on along the minus strand of CAWAJO010000001.1, from coordinate 1,888,581 downwards.
CCCAAGGCTTTATCCGGCGGACAGCGCCAGCGCGTCGCGCTCGGGCGCGCCATCGTGCGCAACCCGTCCGTGTTCCTGTTCGACGAGCCGCTGTCCAACCTCGATGCCGAGTTGCGCGTGCAGATGCGCGCCGAGATCAGCAACCTGCAGCGGCGGCTGAACACCACGACGGTGTATGTGACGCATGACCAAGTCGAAGCCATGACCATGGGCCAGCGCATCGCCGTGATGCGCGCCTGCGACAGCTCGAATCCGCACGACACCAACCTGATGCAGTGCGGCTCGCCGATGGAACTGTACGACCAGCCCGACAACGTGTTCGTGGCGCGCTTCATCGGCACGCCGCACATGAACATCCTGCCCGCGCGCATCAGCAACGACGGCACCGAAGTGGAGATGTTCGGCGGCCGCATGCCGGTCAGCGAACAGTTCAAGGAGGCAGCGCTTGCCATGCGCGGCCGCGAGGTGACACTCGGCATCCGTCCGGAACACATCGGAGCCCCCGACCAGGTCGACTGGGCGGAGACGCAGACCTTGCAGGGACAGGTGGAAATGGTCGAGCTGCTGGGCCATGAAGCCATCGTTCATTTCAAAATCGGCGAGCTGGTGCTGACCGGGCGGCTGCACAGCCACGGCAGCCTGCCGGCGGCAGGCGATACGGTCAGCATGAAGCTGAAGTGTGAGGCGATCCATTTGTTTGACAAGGACACCGAGAAGCGCTTGCGCAAAACATAAACAGAGGAGAAAAAAATGAAACAGATGAAAACGATAATGGCAGCCGGACTGCTGTTCCTTGGCGGCATCTTCAGCGCGGCACAGGCAGCCGACCTGGTGGTCTGGCATGCCTACCGCGGTGCTGAAAAGACCGCGTTCGAAAAGGTCGCCAAGATGTACGAGGCCAAAATGGCCAGCAAGGGCGTCAAGGTGACGACGCTGGCCATCCCTTACGATGCCTACGCCGACAAGATCAGCGCTTCCGTCCCGAGGGGCAAGGGACCGGACGTGTTCATCTATGCGCAGGACCGGCTCGGCGGCTGGATCGAGTCCGGCAAGACCGTGGAGCCGATCGGCTTCTACCTGGACGATGCGACCCGCAACCAGTTCCTGCCGGGCATGCTCGATGCGATGACCTACAAGGGCACGGTGTATGGCCTGCCGCTGAATTACAAGAGCATCACGCTGATCTATAACAAGGCGCTGGTGAAAACCCCGCCGAAGACTTCCGCAGAACTGGTCAAGCTCGCCAAGAGCCTGACCAACGCCGACTCCGGCCGCTACGGCCTGGTTTACTGGTACACCAATTTCTACTTTCATTCCGCGCTGATGAATGCCTTCGGCGGCCATGTGTTCGACAAGGACGGCAAGCTGGTGCTGGATTCGCCGCAGACCATCGCCTCGATCAAGCTGATGATGAAATGGTACAAGCAGGACGGCATCATGCCGACCGAGCCCTCCGAGGCATTGGTGTCCTCGATGTTCAATGAAGGCAAGGCGGCCATGGTATTCAACGGTCCCTGGTTCATCGGCGAGATATCGCCGTCGATAAACTATGGGCTGGCCCTGCTGCCGGTGATAGACGAAGCGGGCAACAAGCCGATGCGCCCGTGGCTGACCATCGAGGGTGCCTATGTCTCCGCCAGTTCGAAGCAGAAAGAACTGGCCTATGATTTCGCAAAATACCTGACTTCGGAGGAAGCCGGCCTGGTGCTCGCGCTGGAAGGCCGCCAGTTGCACACCAACGCCGCGATCTACAAGGACAAGCGCGTCTCCAGCGATGTCGTGCTGAATGCCTTCCACGACCAGTTGAGCAGCGCCGAGGCGATGCCCAATCTCGCGGAAATGACCATGATGTGGTCGCCGGTAACGACCGCGATGAACAAGGTGGTCAAGGGCAATGCCACGCCTGAGGCGGCGCTCAAGGAAGCGTCGGACGCAATACAGGACAGCATCAACGCCTTGCGCAAGGGACGCTGATCCGATAGCGCGATCGAACCGAACCGCTGACCGACCATGAACCTGACTGAACACCTGAAGCGATCTGCCATGCTGGGGCTGGGCGTCAGCATACTGGTCACGCTCGTGCTCAGCACCTGGATGTTCCGCTCCGAGGAAAGCAATTTCCGCCTGCAGCAGCGGCAGCGGCTGTCGATCATGCATGCCAACGCGCTGGCGCTGGCCGTCGCAGGCACCAGCGCCGAAGAGACCGGCAAGCGGGTCAGCGAACTGCAGAAGCTCGATCCGCGCATCGAGTCGGTAATCATCGTCGGCGGCATGCAGTTGGTGGCCTCGACCAATTCCGTGGACGGCGCCCCGCGCCAGCTCAAGCGCGAAGAAAAACCCCTATACGACCTGGCCAACGAGATCCGCTCCGCGCGCGAGACGAACCAGGGCGAGGATGTCGTGCGCAAGATGACCATCCAGGTGAAGGAGAAATCCTTCGGCCATATCGCGGTTACCGTTCCGTACCTGTCGGACGGCGAGTTTGCCGGCATCCTTCAAATGCAATTCAATACCTCCGGTGCGGACATCTTCAATCCGACACCGGATTCGTACACCTTGCCGCTGCTGCTGGTGCTGGCCGCCCTGCTGGCGGGATCGCTGCTGCGCATCGATGCCGGGCGCAAGTTCGAACTCACGAAACTGCTGGCGCTCGCTGCATTCGTCTCAATCGCGCTGTATTTCCAGCAACAGCGGCTGGACCGGCTCGAACAGACGATGGCGCAGGCCGACCAGGCGATCGCGGCCGACTATCTCGCCACGGCGCAACAGTACGACCGGCTCGGGTACCTGCCTTTGGCGCATGACAGCACGGCGGTCAACCTGTGGGATACCGATCACTACCAGCGCCCGCTGGGCCTGATCGCCGCCGATGGCAGCGTATCGCGAGCAACCCAGGCCGAGTATTTCGGCCAGCGCGGCAGTTTCCTGAAGCGCGTCCTGACCGCGATCGACCTTCTCGGCATAACCGTGCTGCTGCTGTTCACTTTCGGCTATGTGGCACGCACCTTCGCGGCCCTGAAGGAACATGCCGATGCCTACACCTATGTCGCGCCCGCCATGGTCGGCATGATCGTGCTGGTCTTCTTTCCGTTCGCTTACGGGGTCGTGCTGTCGTTCACCGACACCACCCTGTTCAACGAGTTCCTGCCGTTCCAGGATCGCCTGATCGGCTGGGCCAACTTCAAGGCGATCCTCGGCGACTTCAACCTGTACGAGCACACCGCCAACGGCATCATCTGGAATTACCAGAATTTCTACTGGACGCTGCTGGTAACCATCGCCTGGACCCTGTCCAATGTCACCATCGGCGTCTCCATCGGCTTCCTGCTGGCGATGGCGCTGAACACCGAGGGCCTGCGCGGCAAGGCAATCTATCGCGTAATCCTGATCCTGCCCTGGGCGATCCCCAATTACATCACGGCATTGGTCTGGCGCGGCATGTTCCACCCGCAGTTCGGCGTGATCAACCAGGTGCTCCAGATGTTCGGCATGCAACCTGTCGCCTGGTTCGATGGCGTGTTCAGTTCGTTCCTGACCGGGGTGGCGACCAACGGCTGGCTGAGTTTCCCGTTCATGATGGTGGTGATACTCGGGGCGCTGCAATCGATACCGCGCGACATGTACGAAGCCGCAGAGGTTGAGGGCGCGGATCGCTGGCAACGCCTGAAATTCATCACGCTGCCGCTGCTGCGGCCGACGCTGATCCCGGCCATCGTACTGTCGGTGGTGTGGACGTTCAACATGTTCAACATCATCTTCCTGGTTTCCGGCGGCGAGCCGGGCGGCGCCAACGAGATCCTGATCACCAAGGCGTACAAGATCGCGTTCGAGAATTACCAATATGCGTACGCGGCCGCTTACTCGACGGTGATCTTCATGATCCTGCTGGTGTACGGGATCTTCCAGACGCGCATAACCAAGGCGACGGAGTCATTCTGATATGGCGAATATGAAATCCAACAATCATGTATGGCTGCACGTGGCCCTGATCACGTTCACCGTGCTGGCGATCTATCCGGTGCTGTGGGTGCTGGCGCTGTCGTTTTCCGGACAGCAGAGCGTGGGCCTGATCGACCTGCCGAAAGACCCGACCTTCCTCGAGCGCTTCCGCGGCATCCTGCCGATGCCGGCGCACTGGTCGGTCAAGAATTTTGTCGAGGTGTGGACCGAGCAGGATTTCGGGCGCTGGATGTGGAACAGCGCGGTGGTTTCGCTGATGACCACCGCGCTCGGCGTGTTCCTCGCCTGCACCGCGGCCTACGCGTTCTCGCGCTTCCGCTTTCCCGGCCGCTACACCGGTATGCTGATGTTCCTGATATCGCAGATGTTCCCCGGCACGCTGATGCTGATCCCGCTGTTCATCATCATCGTCAAGTGGCTGGGGCTGGGCAACACCTATGTGGGGCTGGTCATCGTGTATGCGACCACGGCGATCCCGTTCTGTGTCTGGATGCTGAAAGGATATTTCGACACCATCCCGTACGACATCGAGGAGTCGGCCATCATCGACGGTGCCTCCCGGCTGACCATCTTTCTGCGCATCATCCTGCCGCTGGCCAAGCCGGCGATCGCGATCACCGCGCTGTTCTCATTCATGACCGCCTGGAATGAATTCATCCTGGCTTCGATCTTCATGGAATCAGAGGCGAATTACACGGCGCCGGTCGGGCTGCGCTTTTTCGTCGGAGGGTTTTCGTCGCAGTGGGGATACTTCGCGGCCGGGTCGGTGATCGTTTCACTGCCGGTGGTGGCCTTATTCCTGCAACTGCAAAAATATCTGATCTCGGGTTTGACTGCTGGAAGTGTCAAGTAAATTTGTAACTGATATTGAAGGGAGGAGTAAACTGAAAACTGTCATCACAGGCAACTGGTATCTACATGATTTGAGGCATATCGCAGCCGATCAGATGATCGGCCCATTTTGGATGATGATGTCGTTTGTGAATTTTTTGTGTTCGAAAACTTTCCGATCTCGGAATTTCCACAGGAAGTGTCAACGAACTGTAATGCTTTTATAGAGAGAAGGAGAAAGCAAATGAGTAACTTCAAGACCCCACTCGCTGTTTGCCTGGCATCGCTGCTGGCACTCGGCGCCTCCGCCGCCCAGGCTGTCACGTTTGACGATCCCAAAGGGGATGACAACGGTCCGGGCAACTATGTGTATCCCACCGATAGCGTCTACAAGTCCGGCTCATTCGACCTCACCAAGGTTGCCATCACGAAAAAAGGCGACCAAGCGGAATTTGCCGTCAGCGTGAACAGCTCACTGGCTGATCCTTGGGGCATGGGCGTGGGCTTTTCGGTGCAGATGGTCTTCATCTTTATCAAGAATGCGCCCGGCGGCCACACCGAAGGCCTGCCCGGCCTCAACGTGCAGTTTGCTCCGGGCAGCGAGTGGAACAAGGTGGTGATCCTGTCACCTCAGAAAAAAGCCCGCGTCGTCGGCGAGGCCGAGACCAAAGCGCCCAAACTCGTGGCTGACATCCTCGTGCCCAACACCACCCGCGGCAACAATCGCACCATCAAGGGATCGGTGCCGCTGAGCGAACTGGGCGGCGACGGCAACGTCGATGCGTGGGCGTACCAGGTGGTCATGCAATCCAATGAGGGCTTCCCTGCCGCGGGCGATTTGCTGACGCGCAAGGTCAATGAGTATGAAGGCCAGCACCGCTTTGGCGGCGGCAACGACGGAGACTGCGATCCGCACGTGATGGATGTGCTGGATGGACCGGATGCCAAGCAATCGGACATGCTGGCATACACCTGCGGCCCCAACGGCGAATCGGAAAAAATGGCCACTCTGAAAATGATCAAGATGTAGTTTGCACGTAAACCAAACTAGGGAGACTAGCAATGAATAAGCATACTTTAAAACCCTTGTGCCTGGCCTTCGGTTTGGGTCTGGCGGGCTCCGCCTGCGCCACAACCCTGGACTTGAGCGGCACCAATTTCTACATGAAGTTCCTCGACGGCAACCAGCAGGGCATGCCCAGTGGGAGCATCGATACGCAGAGCGGCGGCGACCAGGGCCAGTTCACGGAACTGAACCTGATCTTCAAGGCGACGATATCGCCCCAGGTCGAGGCCGGAGGACGTATCCAGAGCCGCAGCAGCGCAGCCTACTGGACTGAATACGGCGGCTTCGGCTCGGAAAATTCCGTCGGCAACAATGAAGTGAACCACCAGAAGTTCATGAAACTGCGCGGCGCCTATGTGGAACTCACGCCGGGCTACGACTGGTTGAATGATGCCCGCGTCGGCACCAGTGACTGGGGCATGTTCGACCCGTTCACGATGGGCAAGATTCGCTATATCGACCGTGACAATTACAACGGAATCTATTTGAAGGGGCCTTTGGCCGGTGGCTCGTGGGAGGCCGCACGGGTCTCTCTCCCGGAATACCTGGGTATAAATTTCACCACGGGCTCCTCGCCCAAGAACCAGGCAATCTATATCGGCCAGTTCAAGCAGGATGTCAGCGGCGTGAAGTTGATGGAAGGAATCACCTACCTGAACAATGAGCAGATAGACAACACCGACACGAATCTGCTCAATGGACAATCCCTCCAGGCCCGGATGAAGAACACGATTCTGTCCCTGAAGGTGGAAGCTTCGCCCAGTGATGAGATCGATGTTCGCGGTTCGCTTCACCACTCCAACTACACTGTCAATAACGCAAATGTTGTTGCCGTTATCCCAGCCGGTGACTATTGCAGCGATCCTGCCCTGGGCAATGGCTGCGGCTCGACGACAACCGCATACCAGACTACCGGCGTGATGGGCTACAGCATGACGCCGGGCGCGGATGTCAACGACAATGCAATCAAGCTCGACCTCGACTGGAGACCGGCAGCAGCGGAAGGACTTACCATGCAGTTCCAGTACTTCAATATCGGCTCCGGCTATGTCAGCGTTGGCGGTGCCCGCCGTGAATCCGACGTGCTGCTGACCGAAGGTTCGGAAGCCGCTTGGTATGGCTGGGGCAAGGGCAATGTGTGGCTCGGTGGACGCGCCAATGACATGCAGCAAGTCGCTGTCATCCAGGCTGATAATGCATTCACGGACTTTGACGAACCCGGAGCAGAGAATGTCATCGGCTGGAAAGGGCTCACCATCAAGCCTTCCTACGAGTACGCCGACACCCCGATGTCGCTCGAGCTGACCCGCGTCGGCTACAACACCAACTGGCAGAATTACGACGGCAAAGCCAACATCTACGATGTCGGGCACGGCCAGGGAACCTACGACGTGTATCAGCCGAACCAGGATCGTTCGACCAATATCGCCGTGCTGAAAGTCAATCACATCTTCGACACAATGGGAGGTCTGGATACCAATTTCAAGTACAAGATGGTGGACGACAAGGACGACCTGAGTGCTGCAACCGCAGCGGACGACCTCAAAGTGAAGGACAGCGGTTACAGTTTCAGCGTGGGCAACCAGTTGCTCAGCCAGCTGTACGGCACCCTAACTTACGGCAAATATTACCGCGACATCACGGTCGGCGGCGTCAAATACAAGAATGACAAAAGCATCGTGGGCGTGCGTTTTGCCTATAACCTGCCCGGTTTTGAAGTGGGCGTGCTGTCGCAATGGATCAGCGGCAATGCCGACCTGGGGCTGACCGGCATCCAGTCGAGCATTTCGCAATACCGCATGAAGGCCTTTGCACAAGCCAACTTCTAGACCTTGAACCCTGCGACTGATTCAGCAGACCGCGCCCCTCCCCTGCTCGGGGAGGGGTTTCCATGGGGCCCGGTCATTGCTCGGCGCGAATCGTGCTCAGCCTGTTCTGCGTGAAGCGCATCTGGCCCTGCACGAATGGCCGGGTTCAGTCGATCTGACACGGAATTACGAAGGACCGCCACATGAAATCCTGTTTACTGTTTATTGCCCTTTTCTTGCCGATGCTGAGCAGCTGGGCTGGCGAGCAAACCTTGGTCACCATCAGTGATCCGTCCGGCGATGACTATGGTGCCGGCACGCTCGTCTATCCGCAACGCAACGATTTTCAGGCTGGCGATCTCGACCTGCTTCAGCTGAAGATCAGCCGCAACGAGGAAGGTTTCTGGTTCGAGGCAACGTTCAAGAATCCAATCCGCAATCCGGCTCACGTCCCCAATTCGGTCGGTGCCGAATCATTGGCAACCTTTGCGCGCAAAGGTTTTTACCAATTCAATATTGACGTCTATGTCGACACTGATCGCATCAAGGGAGCCGGCAACACTTTCACTGCTGCCGGACGCCACGTGCTGATCGATCCGGATTATGCGTGGGAAAAGGCCGTGATCCTCACCCCGAGACCCGAACTCATGCGGCAGCAGTTGCTGGATGTGCTGGCCGAACAATATCCGGATCGGCCAAAAGCCGAGACCGCGGCCAGTGTCGACCAGTCGATGTATTTCCCGACACGTATCCGCGTCCGCGGCAAGACGATCGCCTTTTTTGTGCCTGCCGACTTTTTTTCCGGCAGTGACGGAACGGACTGGGCCGTCACCACCCTGGTCACCGGTGCCATGACCAACATCCCGGTCGGATTGTCGTTCTTTTCCTCGGCAAAGACTCCGCTCGAGCAGCTCGCATTGGGGGTGATGCAGCCGGAAACCGGACGACCGACGGATACCTTCGGCTATAGCGGCGCAGCTCCAGGTCCGGTGGTGGATTTGCTGGCCCCCACCGTCGAACAGCAGACGCGGCAGCTTGCCGCCGGGAACGGCATTACCGGGATCGCCTGGGGGGCGCATGCGGCAAATGACGATAACGGGCCAGCCGCCGTGACCGCACCGATGCCGGAACAGAGGCCTGCCGCTCCGGATATTGCGCAGCCGGTAGCACCGCTCGGCAATCTGCTCCAGCCAAGACCTCCCGCTGCCGTCGCGCCGAGGGAATCCGCTCCGGCAACAACCAGTCCTGCCGACCAATCCATCGCCGGCCGACTCCGCACTTTGCAGCAATTGCTGCAACAGAAGCTCATCGACGAGTCCGAATACAAACAGCAAAAGCAGCGCATCCTGAACGAGCTGTGATCGAGATTCGCCTGGCCACATCCGCACCAGAACTGCGCCTTGCCGGCAATCCGTCCAGATCGATCATTCCTTGTCTGCGGGTCAGGCTGATGATCAGCACTCCGATCAATACCAGCGTCGATCCGAAAATCTGCAGCACTGATATGCGCTCCCCGAAAACGACATAAGCCGTGTAGATGGTGCTGATCGGATCCGTCGGACCGGTCAGCGATGTGCTGCCCGAGCCGATGCGCAGGGATTGTGACGAGGCTTGTTATGCCGTTCCGGCCAACCCGATCCAAATACAAGGTATTGCACTTGAACATTCAAGCCGAAATAGCAACTCGTGCAACCGAATCAGTTTCATTGAACAATGAAATTTTGGTATAGTGGCGAATAATTTGCCCGATTGAAGCACTCGCCGACAGGCGCGCCGCAATCGATAATGATTTTTATAAAATAATAATATTGAATCAACTTGAAAGTCCCATCATGAATTTCATGAAAGCCTTACTGACGGCTGCGGTATCTGCCGTCCTCACTCCGTTTGCCATGGCGACCGATCAGATGGACCAGCAGACCCAGTCCGGGGATATTTCCTACACCGGCGGCAAGGGCCGCATCGGCATCGGTTATGACACCAAGACCCATCTCCGCGGCGATGCCTACTGGATCTTTTCGGAGAAGGATCTTTCAGCATGGATAGGAGAGGGATGGGCCAGTGGCTCAGCCGGTGGCTTGAAGCTGGATTACCACTGGGTTCCGGGGGGAAAGTCGGGATTGTCTGCCAACCCAAGCGTGCGCAAGCTATTCGCGGCAATCGACCAGAACGAGGATCATGACCAGAAAGTCACCCTGGGCGGCGGAATCGAGCGCGAGCATATCTTCTATGGCGCCTATGTTTCCGCCGCGATCAGCGACAAGCGCACGATCAGCAACAATGTGTCGACGTCCATCCAGACCATTAACGGCGCCGAGCCGGATGGGCGGCAATACACGCAGGATATAACCACCACCACGAACAACCTCCTGACTGCGCGACCCTACGATTACGGTATCGGTGCGCGCGTGGGCCGTTACTATGATCAGCCGCTGATTCGTCTGACGGGAGGACTGGATTACGAATGGGGCCGTGATTCCAACAAGCAGACCACGGTTTCCCTGAAACTCGAAAAATTCATTGCCCATACTCCGCATAGCGTCTCCGTAGACGCCGAGATGTATGACAAATCCGGGCCGCTGGTGCAGAGTCGCGGCGACAAGCGCCTGTTCGTCATGTACCACTATGAATTCGGCGGCGAGAACTATCAGCGGGAACAGCCGCAGCGCATGGCTGAAGCGCCTTCCAGCGCGGCGCAACCGGCAAGTACCGCCGCTGCTTCAGTCGACAGCCAGCCTAAAATGGAAAAGCGCATGGTTAAAACCACTGCGTCCATGAACTCGGATGCGTTTTTCGAATTCGACAAATCCAGGCTGACCCCGGCAGCCCGTAGCGCGCTTGATTCCGTGATTGAAACCCTGAAGAAGTCCGGATATTCCGGCAACATCCACTTGACCGGACATACCTGCAATATCGGAACTGTCGAATACAACCAGAAGCTCTCCGAACGGCGCGCGAATTCCGTCAAGAAATACCTGGTCGAGTCATGGCGGCATTCCCGCTGATGCGATCATTGCCGAAGGCAAAGGGGAACTCGACCCGACCTATCCCAACACACGGGAGATGAGGCCAAAAAATCGCCGCGTCGATCTTGAGTTCGTGACCTATGCCGAGAAGATTGAGGAAGTGCAGTTGCCGGCGACGGAACAGGCGCCCACTGCAGTCAAGCCCGCCGCGGTCGAATGGGTGCGCGAAATGATCGACGTCGAACCGCCCTGGTTGCGCCGCGCACTGCACAATACGATGCCGCACAAGGAAAGCGTGGACGTTTATCGCCAGCAGGAGACCGCGGTAACTGTCACGACCGGTGACAAGCAATATGCGCCGAATCACGCCCCGATCGCGAAGGATGATGTGTTCACCATCCCGACCAGCGCACCTTCTGTGCTGAATGTCCTGGCGAATGACAGCGACCCGGATGGTGACGCCCTGACGATCGAGTCATTCACGCAACCCAGTACCGGAGGAACGTTATCCCTGGGCGGCAACGGCAATCTGGTCTTTACCCCTTCCGGTTCATTCCCGTGGAATCATTTTCCGATCGCGACGTTCTCCTACACGATTTCCGATGGCAAGGGCGGTTCAGCGACCGCATCCGTAACCTTGCTCGATCCATGATCGCGTACGGAAGATTGCCGGAATCTGACGCAGCCTGATGGCTGCGTTTTTTTCTTCGGGTTTCATCCAGGACACCGGTTGCGAGGCATCGGCGCATGTCCGTGGCGCCGAATCGCACCGGATGAAGCAGTCGGCAAAGGCGTCAGAATCCCCGCTGCATCGGCGGCTCGCCCAGCACGTTTTTTTCCCCGGTCAGTCGCGCAATGATCACCGCCCCGCAGGAATCGCTGAATATATTGACCGCGGTGCGGCACATATCCAGTATGCGGTCGACCGCCAGAATCAGGCCGATCGCCTCGACCGGCAAGCCGATCGCAGCCAGAATGATGGCGATGGCGACCAGGCTGGCCGAGGGAATCGCCGCCACGCCGATGGAGGTGACCAGCGCCATCACCACGATGGTGAATTGCTGCACGAATCCCAGCTCGATCCCATAGGCCTGGGCGATGAACATTGCGGCCACGCATTCATACAGGGCCGTGCCATCCATGTTGACCGTCGCGCCGAGAGGCAACACAAAGCTGGTGGTGCGGTTGGAGACGCCCGCATTCTTTTCCACGCATTCCATCGTGAGCGGCAGCGTGGCGGCGGATGAACTGGTGGAAAAGGCGGTCAGCAGCGCCGGTGCCATGGCGCGATAGTGGCGCAGCGGGTTGACCCGCCCGACAAGAATAAGCAGCGATGGCAATACCACCAGAAAATGCAGCGCCAATCCCGCCAGCACGCTGAGGAAGAACCACGCCAGCGGGACGAAAGCGGAAAAGCCGGTGCTGGCCACCACCTTGGCCACCAGCCCGAAAACGCCGATCGGCGCGAATTTCATCACCCAGTCGGTGATCTTCATCATCACCTGAAACATGCCCTGCCAGAAGTTGTACATGCTTTCCGCGTAGGCTTCATCGATTCTGGTCATGAAGAAACCAAACAGCAGGCTGAAGAAGATCAGCCCGAGCATCTGGCCATCCGCCGCTGCCGCGATGACATTGGTGGGCACCATGCGCAGGAAGATTCCGACCAGATCGCCCATGCCCTTGCCTTGGACCCTGGCGACAACGTCGCTGGCATTCTCGGACAGGCCGATCAAATGTTTTGCCGGCTCGCCCTCCACCATGCCCGGTGCAACCAGATTCACGACGGCAAGTCCGACCAGGATCGCAAATGTGCTGGTTGTGACGTAATACAGCAGGGTCTTAAGGCCCAGTCTGCCGAATGCGCCGCCCGAACCAATCCCGGCGATACCGACGATGATGGACGACACCACCAGCGGCACGATCAGCATTTTCAGGGCGTTCAGGAACAGGCTGCCGATGAAATCGAACACCGCATAAAAGCGCACACCCAGTAGCGCCGCATCGGTTCCCGCCAGCGAACCGCAAATGACAGCCAGCAGCAGCGCGATAAGGATCTGCCAGTGCAGTTTGAGTTTCATCATCCGCGGGTGCCTGTCATGAAGGAATGGACCAGTGTATCAAATTCAAATTATCCACCTTGCCTTTGTCGCCTGATCGATGCGGCGATTACACTTCATGCGCACCGGATATGCGGGTTCCGCCAGGTCAGTCATTCCACACAGCGATTAAAAATTGAATGAAAACGCTGGCCGAAGTTCGAGTCGGCCGCTCACTGTTTCGGCGATCGCCCAGGCGACGCGAATTACTGGTCAGCTACAACGGCTGGAACATGCAAGCGCGTCAGAAAGCGCACAACGAGCGGAAGAACGGGTTGCCTCGATCAATTGCACAGGTGCAATGGTCACCCTCAAAGAGTCATGCAAGGCTAATCGCAAGCCTGGCGGCTCGGCTTCTATGCGTCCGCTGCAGCGTGCGGTGCGGAACCTCCATGCTTTTCATTCAGCAACCATTCCTCGGCATCCGCCACCGTTGAGAATACAGCCACGGGAACCCCGCGGTTGACCGCTACCGTCTCGGCAAACTTCATCAATTCGCCCCTGGCATTGACGTCGACATAGGCAAACGCCTTGAACGCCCTATGCACCCGAGTGCTTCCTTCAAGCGCGATCTGGAACACGTCCATCATCCCCATTCTGGGGCCTTCGAGGCGCTCTTCCACCAGCACTCTAGAACATCCGCGGGCTATGCACTCAGCAAAGACTTCGTTCAAGTACCGCACCACATTCTCCTTGCTATTGCGGCCGGTAACAATGGCGTGCAGATACGCGGGTTTCTGGATAAATGTCAGTTGGTAGGCCATGGGCGACTTTGAAGCACCGAATATTTGTTATGAGGGAGTGCATCTATAAGACACTGACATCATTGACGGCTGAACGCTGTTTGTCACGACGGATTCTGCAGGCAGGGCAAATTTCCCGCCGGATGATAGTCAATGCCAAGTCCGCAAGCAACTGTCTTTTCCGGAGACATATTAGCGCCCGTCGTCAATGTTGATTCATTTGCACCAGGCTGCCTTATTCCCACGCCAATTGTCCTCCTGGAAGCGGACTTTGCAACCTTGCGCACTCGCCTGATTATTCATGTCAAGCCGTAACAGGCACCGGCATCTGTCGGCAACTGGCCCGATCCAGACGTGCGACGTGAGCCGAAGCATGCCTTAATCACTGCGCAAGTAACGCCTCAATTTGTTCAACAGATGCTGACTCACGTATGATGCAAATAACTCCCGGCCAGGGGTGTACAGCCATGAACTCCGAAAATACGTTTCGCACGCTCCTCGATACGATCTCCGATTCCGTTCTTGTCATTGATACGGATGGGCATTTTATTCATGTCAATCGCGCTGCCTGCGACCAATTGGGCTACAGCCACGAAGAATTGCTGCGATTGGGCCCCGCTGCCATCAGCACCCCGGAAAACGCCGCCAAGATTCAGGAACGCATCAAGGCAGCTTTTGATCGAGGTGAACTCTTTCTTGAGTCTGCGCATATCCGCAAGGATGGCGGCGAGATTCCGGTGGAAATGAACTGCAAGGTCATTGCATTTGACGACAAGCCGGCCGTGCTCTGTGTGGCTCGGGATATCACCGAGCGCAAGCGCATGGAAAAAGAACTCGTTGCGCGCGAGCAGGAGTCACGCACCATGCTCGAAAATACCCCTGATACGATTGCACGCTATGGCCGGGATTGCCGGCGCATCTACGCCAATCCGGCATTCGGGGCGCTGGTATCTGGCGGCGTTGCCGAATTGCTGGGGAAGAAGCCTTCGGAAAGTCCGGGCGGGAAGAATGCCGACACCTATGAGGCAAAGGTCAAGGAGGTATTTACGACCGGCGAAAATGCCCAGTTCGAACTGAAATGGCCCAACAAGGACGGCAAGGAGATTTGCAGCCATATTCGATTGACACCGGAGCGGGACGCGCAAGGCAACATTGTTTCCGTCCTGGGGGTGGGACGGGATATCACCGATGTAAACGAGTACCGGGTCGCACTCATACGCAAGGAAGAAGCCAAAACGCGTTTTCTTGCTGCGGCGGGACATGATCTGCGGCAGCCGCTGGCCGCAGCCAACCTGTTCATCGAAGCCCTCAAGTTTACTCAAACGACCGCTGCGCAAGACGAGATCATCCGGCGCCTGGGACAGACGATGTCGAGTTTTAACGACTTGCTCAATGCATTGCTGGATATTTCTAAACTTGATGCGGGCATGATAGAGCCGGAATTCACCGCCATCCATATCGAGGAGATGATGGACTGGCTGGAGAAGAGCTTTGCCCGGATAACCAGCGACAAGCAGCTTGTTCTGAAGCTGCATTACCCAGTCAGGGAATCACTTGATGTTCGAGGCGACATCGGGTTGCTGAAGTCAGTGTTGATGAATCTTGTTTCGAATGCGATCAAATTCACCGCTCATGGCGCTATTCTCGTAAGCGCCAGACGACGCGGACCGGACATTCTGTTTCAGGTGTGGGATACCGGCATGGGCATCCCTGAAGAAAGCATCGGGCAAATATTTGATGAATTCTATCAAGCCAACAATCCACAGCGCGACCGAACCAGAGGACTAGGGCTGGGATTGACCATCGCCAAACGCACCATATCATTGCTGGGCGGGGAAATTACCTGCCGCTCGCGTGTCGGGCACGGGTCAGTGTTCGGATTTCGATTGCCCCTTAACGCTGCGTCAGGCGGCGTAAGGGAGCAATCCGTTGCTGCGGTATCCGGCACAGATGAGGTCAACAACACGTTTGTATGCGGCAAACGCTTTATTGTGGTGGAGGATGATTTGCTGGTTAACGAGGCCTTGAGCAAATCATTGTTGGCCATGGGAGGTGAGGTGGAATGTTTCTACAGCGCTGAAGACGCCTTGAGCCATCCGCATATCGAAGACAATGATTACTTCATCGTCGATCACATGCTGGGCGGCGCACAGAATGGCATTCAGTTCCTCAACCAACTGCGAAACAGACTGGGCAAGCCGATCCAGGCGGTGCTGATGACCGGCGACACCTCGCAAAGCTTCATTCATAAAGCCAGATCATTTGACTGGCCGGTGCTGTACAAGCCGGCCAGCATGGCCGTCATCATCTCCGGGCTAAGCTCGAACAAGCAATGAATCATCCCTGAGCCTGAATCTGTGTTTTGCAGTCTTGCCGGAAGTTCGAGAGCCGCAGGTCACAACCCCCTGCACCTTGCCTGGATACAGCAGACCATTGCTATGGACACGTTGAAGTCGAACGCAGGCGATGTCCCACCGCAAGGATCAGAACTCGATGGGTGATCCATTCCACGAATCGTCGCGTGGTCGGGCGCGAGCGAGTGCTTGAGTGACCTCACACCAGCCCTCGCATGCATTGCGCCCAGGGCGGCGGCGCCAGATGTTCAAAAGGCCCTTGCACTTCGCATACAAGTGAAAGAAACGCAGCACATTGTGGCGCTCACTCAGGCTCAGGGGATGGTCGCTGCAGATCAGCTTGTCGTCCTCCATGCCGCGGTCGGTCAGCGTCACTGCGCCCCATGCCTTGACCCTTACACGAGTGCCGAGCGCCAGCCGGGGCCCAAGCACCAGTGCATCCAGCAGGTCGTCATCGAGTCCCAGGTACTCCGGCACGGAACCGTAGTTGAACGGACACGGCAGCGGCGAGACGAAATCGACGTGGCCGGTGGATCCGCGTTTGAGGAAGCTGCCCCGCGGGATCTCTATCACCACCTCGAAGTCCGGTACGGTGGGCAGTGCCTCCGGGGTGCGGATTGGGTTGCGATTCGCATCGTTCATGCCGCAAGTGTATCTCAATACATCTTCCAATCTGAAAACGGGGATGACTGCACAAACGACGGAATCCTGCGCGATTGACCGGTGCATGAAGCGGTGAAGTCATCCCGTCCGCGCCGGGTCGAGTGGTTGTGCCCGCACTTGCATCCAACCTGTGGTGATATGATGCGGTTAAAACAATCCATTCAGAGAGGGCATTCATGAGCGTGCGCATCATTCCGACCCGGCCATTCGCCGACCAGAAACCCGGCACCTCGGGCTTGCGCAAAAAGGTCCCGGTATTCCAGCAGCCGCATTACCTGGAAAATTTTGTGCAATCCATCTTCGATTCGATCGCCGCACCGAAGGGTTCAACACTGGTGCTGGGCGGCGACGGGCGTTACTACAACCGCAGCGCGATCCAGGTCATCCTGAAGATGGCGGCAGCAAATGGTTTCGGCAAGGTGCTGGTCGGACGCGGCGGCATATTATCCACACCGGCCGCATCGTGCGTGATTCGCAAATATGCAACCTTCGGCGGCATCATCCTGTCTGCCAGCCATAACCCGGGCGGGCCCGACGGCGACTTCGGCATCAAGTTCAACAGCAGCAACGGCGGCCCTGCGACCGAGAACGTCACCGAGGCGATCTTCGCCAAGAGCAAGGTCATCGGGGAGTACCGCATCCTCGATGCGGCCGACGTGGATATCGACACGCGCGGCGCGGTCACGCTGGCCGGCATGGCAGTCGAGGTAATCGATCCGGTTAACGACTATGCCGACCTGATGCAATCGCTGTTCGATTTCACGGCGATCCGCGCGCTGCTCGCCGGCGGCTTCCGCATCAAGTTCGACGCCATGCACGCGGTGAACGGGCCATATGCACATGACATACTCGAGCGCCGGCTCGGCGCGCCTGCGGGCAGCGTGATGAACGGCGTGCCGCTGGAGGATTTTGGCGGCGGCCATCCCGACCCCAACCTGACCTACGCGCATGAACTGGTGGAGATCATGTACGGCGAGGACGCGCCGGATTTTGGCGCGGCCTCGGACGGCGACGGCGACCGCAACATGATTCTCGGCAAGCATTTCTTTGTTACGCCTTCGGACAGTCTTGCGCTGCTCGCCGCCAACGCCACCCTGGCACCGGGATACAAGCAGGGCCTGTTGGGTATTGCGCGCTCGATGCCGACCAGCGCGGCAGCGGATCGCGTGGCCCAGGCGCTTGGCATCCCCTGCTACGAGACGCCCACCGGCTGGAAATTCTTCGGCAACCTGATGGATGCGGGCAAGGTCACGCTGTGCGGCGAGGAGAGTTTCGGCACCGGCTCGAACCATGTGCGCGAAAAGGACGGGCTATGGGCGGTGCTGTTCTGGCTGAACATCCTGGCCGCGCGCAGGCAACCGGTGGAAGCCATCGTGCGCGAGCACTGGGCAAAATACGGCCGCAATTTCTATTCGCGCTACGACTACGAAGGTCTGCCAACCGAAGCGGCGAATGGCGTGATGCAGCACCTGAAGAATAATTTCACCGCGCTGACCGGCGCAAAGTTCGGCAAATATACCGTAAATGCCTGCGACGACTTCAGCTACACCGACCCGGTGGACGGTAGCGTGAGCACGGGACAGGGTGTGCGCGTCCTGTTCACCGACGGCTCGCGCATCATCTTTCGCCTGTCCGGCACCGGCACCGAAGGCGCGACACTTCGTGTGTACCTGGAAGCGTATGAAGCCGACATTTCGCGCCACGTCCTCGATGCGCAAGTGGCGCTGGCCGAACTGATCGGGATTGCGCTGCAAATTTCGGAATTGAAACAGCGCACGGGACGGGAAAAACCGACCGTCATTACGTAGTCAATGTAGCAAAATGAGTATGGGATCATCTCCTGTGACCCAAGCCCCGTCTGATAAATTCTGTCAGTTCGCCGCGTTTGTACTGTTCCACGCCTTTAAGCAACTTGGCAAGTTCGCTGCCCGAAAGCAGAACTCGGTCAAGTTCCGCAACACACAGCACTCATTCAGATTTGTAATTGGTGCGCCCGAAGAGATATAACTGGGCACTGGAAGCAAACGATTTTTCTGCCTTGATCGTCTGTTAAGGTCTATTGTATGAAGAAGCGGACAGTGCATGTTGTTATCCGCGAAGGAAAATGATGAACCCCGCAAGGTGCTGTACTGCCTCCCGTACTTTCCTTGCGAGACTAATCGATTATCGTGTCTTGGCTGCAATCAAGATATTCAAAAGGAGTGCCGTCGCTAGTGCGAGCCAGCCCCCATAAACGAACCACGCCGTGTTCGATGTTGGCGCCGTTGCGGCCGGATAAAGAGCCGAAGACACTCCGCCGATGACCAGGCAGAATGATACGATTTGAAGGAATCCTATGCTGTTTGTCGTCATGGTTGACCTGAGTTAAATCCTGATCCAGTTCTTGTGAGAGTCTTCAGTCTAGCCTATAACTATTGCAGATTCAATCGTTGGGTCATCTCCTGAGGTGTTGGAATGGGTGGGAGACTTGTTCACCGCAAATTATTCATGACGGGTCACTCTTGGCACACAGTGATCAGTCAGCTTCCAAAAATCATAGCCGCAAAGCAGTCAGAAACCCGAAAATATTTTCGCTGCCCTAACGCCGCCGCTGGCCAACTCAAACGATCGACCTGAGACAAGAAGGTTCAGATTTACTTTCTCTTTGATGATAAAAATAAATCTGAACTTTCTTACATTCGGCGCATTTCGATCTTTTAGTCTCTCGTGACTGGGAACATTTCTAGACCTGACCCCGATTTTCCTCGACAGCGAACCGGACCCCGACGCCGCGTCATACTTCTCAGTTCGGCGCCCGACGGTGCGCCAACTCGTTGACAATGCCGTGGAGGAATCCTACGGCGATCGCGCCTTCTCCTACGGCGGAGGCCACTCGTTTGACTGAGCCGTGGCGGACGTCTCCGACCGCCAACACGCCGGGCATGCTGGTTTCAAGCGGGAACGGAGGACGCTCGAGCGGCCATTCGTATCCATCGGGTATGTCGGGTCCGGTAAGCAGGAATCCGTGTCCGTCCCGTGCAATGTCCGCGGGCAGCCAATCGCTGTGGGGGCGGGCCCCGATCATCACGAAGAGTGCGTCGGCGGGGACCGTTTCCTCCTTGTCGGTGGCACGCTCGCGCAGAACAAGTTGCTGCAGACGGCCGTCGCCGCCACCGCCAACCACCTGAGTGCCCGTACGCACCTCCACGTTCGGCGCCGCCTCTACTGCGCGCACCAGGTAATGGGACATCCCCTCCCCGAGCGACGATGCTCGCACGACGAGGGTAACGCGCCGGGCGTAGCGCGCCAGGTGCACGGCAGCCTGACCCGCAGAGTTTCCTCCACCCGTGATGTATGCATCCTTTCCGCTCAGCGCCGCCGCCTCGGAGAGCGGGCTGCCATAGAAGACACCGGCGCCGTTCAGGGCCTCCAAAGCGGGAATTTCCAAACGGCGGTAGGTCGCTCCGGTTGCAAGGATCACCGTTCCCGCACTGACTTGCGGCCCATCCGCAATGGACAGGCTGAGGAGTTGCTCCGAACGAGTAAGCGCGATCGCCCGATGCATTAACAGGAAACTCGCCCCAAAGGCGGCTGCCTGGTGGTAGGCCTGTTCGGCGAGCCGGCCGCCGCTGACGCCCTTGGCGAAACCCAGATAGTTGCGAATAAGCGAACTCGACCTCGCCTGTCCACCGATGCCGCCCTCATCTATGACGAGAATCTCCAGCCCCTCGGAGGCGGCGTAGACCGCTGCAGACAGACCTGCCGGTCCCGTGCCGACGATGATCGCGTCGAATACCTGCTCCGCCAATCCAGCAGGGGCCCCCGCGGCCTGAGCGAGCTCGGCGTTCGAAGGGTCGTTCAGGATCCGTCCGTCAGGAAGCACCATGGCAGGGAGCTTCGGATCGGCGCCAGCATCGGCGAGCAGCTTTCGCCCCAGGTCAGAATCCGCCAGGCAGAACGTGTGCGGCACCGCGCACTGCTCCAGCGTCTTCCTCAGTTCGTAGGCCCTGCCCGACCACGTTTTGCCGACTAGGTGAATGGTCTGTGGAGCAAGGCCGCGATCCCGCGCCCACTCGAGCAGGAAACTCGAGACGGCCTCATGAAATTCCTCGTCAAGCGACATTGCCGGGCTGGGAACGTAGTAGTCGATACGTCCCATGGCCAACGAGACCCGGATCGCTTCCGCGGTCGCCTCATGTGACCACACGTCTGCCGGAACCAGCAGCGCGCGCTTCGCGAGCGGGTGGAGCCGGCGCACGTGGTCGAGCAGCTCGAAGCCGGTTGTACTCCCGGGTGGGTTGCGGGCAAGGACCAGCGTCACCTCCTCACCGCCTTGGGCAAGCTCCGTCAGCAGACTCAACGCTTGACCTGGATCGGCTAGACACTCCACTCGATAGTCATGGGCATACCGTCGAACGAGCTGAGATTCGACGACGGCAAGGGCATCCCGATCCTCGTCAACGGCGATCAAGAAAGAATGGCCCATTGGTCAATTCACCCTATCCGAGGAACCGTTCCGACCCCACGGGCCCAGTACCGCGCGGACCGAATCAGCGATCAATGCGAGACGCGCCGTGCCTTCCAACACGAACGGCAGTAAGGAAAAAATAGAAGGGAGAGAGATCAATGGGGTCAGTCTCGTTTGATTTTGATTATTCATTTTTCAACGAGGTAGAAATAATCGGTCCAATCAATGTTAAGTAGCCAACACCAGGCTATTAAAGCACAACTTTGGCACTCGCCATATACGCCGACATACTCTACATATTTGAGGACGGGTGCGGGGCTGAGTGTCTGCAACTGGCAAACACCCGCCCGTCATGCTGCCGTATTTGCCGACAAAGAGCTGCCCTTGGCAGCTTCACATCAGGTCAATTACTTCGTCCGCCACTAAGCCGCATTTCGTGAATTGGCGTTCCCGCCCGATTGCTGCCTTGTTTCTTCTCGGATGCCGGCGTCCATGAAGGCCGGCAAATTCTAAACTCTGCACATTTATGGTGCATGGACACCTTTGGTGCTCACAAATCTGTGCGTTGCCTCGCAGACCCATGTTCCTATCGGGTTAATACCGTCATCTTCAGACGTCATTGCGATAGCTTTCTTTTTGGCTTCGTGACTCGCATTTAGCTCGATTAGCTTCCGGTGCCCGATCGAATCAAGGATGGGAAGTTTACTGAAAACAGCATTTGGTTTCTTCCGGGCATGAATTATGCTCAACAGGAATTGCCATTGTTGGAGGAAGCAGCCAATGGCACTATCAGATTGCTTTGGATATGGTTAAGAGCGTCGACGCGGAAATGCAAGCGGCCTTTATTCGGCCTGCTTGGGGTGATCGTGGCAAGAATGTTTGATGGGAATAGCAGAAATGATGCTGAAAGACACACAAATTGAAAAGCCCCTGACCAACATGAGTACGATGGGTGGGCAGGCATTCTCCAATGATCAAATCATGAGCGCATTGCGAAAAAGCACGATCGTGGATAATTTGCAGGAATCCGAAATCAGGGTACTTGCCGACCTCATCTCCGGCAAATACCTGGAGGCCAAAACATATGTTGCTGAACTGGAAGAGGATCCATTCAAGGATACCTTGATGATTCTGGTCGAGGGCGAGATCGTGATAAGCGCTACGGTCAACAATGAGCCCGTCTCGCTGCGCCTCGAAGCACCGGGAGATCTGGCCAGGGTAGTCAGTTTTGTTGGTGGCGGCAACATGAAAATCAGCGCCAGGATAAATGTCAAGAAAGACAGTGCGGTTCTGCTCTTGCAGCGCTCCAGGCTGGAAAGCCTGTTGCATGCGCATCCCTCCATTCCATATTGCGTGATGCGAAACCTGGTCCTGCATGTGCACGGTGTGGCGAGACGCAACAGTGGCGCGAAGGAACAAATGTCCGAGTACCTGTATCGCACCCAGGCTATTCTTTGATAACCGCCACACTATTGGAATCCAGACACTTACCCCGCCCAACGCAACTTCGCTTGCGGATAGTGGACGATGGCCAGTACAAATCCTGACAGTACAAAGAATAATGTCGCCATCTGGTTTGCCTGTGTAAAGCTGACAAGGTGATAGCCAAAATGGCTGACAATAACCAATATCGCCGCAACGAATCTGTAGAAGGTCAATGCTTCAATTCGCATAAACGTATTCTTCGAATCATCAACTCTGCCTCGTCTGCAAGTTAAATTACCACCGGTAAAGCCGTGGGCCGCACGTGGCGGCTGGCTTTCGCTCCTTCCCCCTTTAAGAGGGGGAGAGCGAAGCGAGGGGGCCGAATGACATTTGCGAAGTTCAATTGGGCTTGCTAATAGACCGCCGCATAAGTCAAACTTCTTTAGTCCCCCGGCATAGCTGGGGGTTTACCTAATCGAATTATCGTAATGGGAATCTAGCTAACGCGACGCCTGCATTCCCGATCCAAGAATTCTAAAACTGGTTCGAGGTGCCAACGCATTCGGTGCCGATTCCATCTTTCCTTACGAATCAATGATCAAGCCTGGATGGCAACTATTGGCGCGGCACGGCAGGTTAGCAACCATCACGACGCCATTCCAGATGGTCATGTTGACCGAATGGTGTCATCAACTAGTAAGCCCAGTAAGAGCCAACACCAAAATAGACTCCGGAATCCCGCGTACCGTCGGCGTCTTCGCGCCGCAAATAGCCGCAGCGAAGCTGAAGCGATGCACCGGAACCCGGATAGGCAATCTCAAATACTCCGCCGACCTGGGAAGAAGTGAGATCGTCGTTTCCCTGTCTTGTCGTCTCAATCCCCGCGCGCAGCGTGGTATCACCTTGTTGATCAAGATTGGATATCTGTTGCCTGATACCCCCACGAACCCAGTAATACTTGTTGGCCTGGCCATAGCTGCCGAGGAGACTGACGGTCGTGAATGGCGCAGCTTGAATCAGGATATCACCCTGAAACGTCGCACCATGTTCGTTTTCATTGGTTTCAACGCCGCCGGCCGGGCGGCGCCGGGTTTGACGTATTTCGTATCCCGGGCCAAAGGTAAACGTTAGCTTTGGGCCTGCATAGCGAACAGCAATACCGAGCGATTCGCCGGGCGACCGCACCTCTGTGGTTCCTGTGGCATCGCGGGAATCGTAATAAAGGTAGCTGGCCGCAGCGCGCAGAATCCATGAAATTTGTTCGCCGCGGTGCATGGTCATCATGGGACTCAAAAAGCCATAGCCGCGAGCTGAACTGCCTTCCCAGCCCATGACCAGTTCCTGCGCTGTCAAGCGCTGCGAGTACCCCATGAGCAAGACGGCTATTAGCGGAAACAGCCAACCGCTGACATCTAATCTTGTGTTCATCCTTTGTCTCCAATGCAGGGTTTCCCGGACACAGGCTTGGGCGTCCAAATCAGTTCCAGTCTCATAATCTGCCATCGCTCCTGATGTATCGCAGCGATCAGATCGCCGCAACCAAAGCGCCTGGCCTGATTGCCATTGCCATTGACGATCGGCGTATCGATGTCCTTGACCATGGTCTCGCGCTCGCGCAATCCTGCCACCCATGTTCGCACGAACAAGCGAAGGGAAGCGGCGTCTGCGCAACTGATGACGGTGCTGCCTACGCAAGCCGTTGACTCCCTGCGGGACCCGGTCGTCGCTTTAGTCCTCCGGCGTGAAATTGCCCTCAACCATGACAGCTTCAGGATGCCACAGCAGAGGCGGACTTTGCAGATTACTTCGCTCGCTCGGCCAGAGCAGATCCCATAACGAACACGGCACCGGTCTTATCTCTTGGGCCCGCGGAAAGTACCGAAGGTGCGGAGATAAGGTGTTTCATCGGATCAGCACGAAACATGGGCTCGAATTCGGGTGCTCTTGCGTTTGCAGGGTACGTTAACTGTGCAAGCAACAATATGGCGGCGCTTACCCATATCGCGGACCGACGCTCGGTCGCTGCCCTGTATAGCTTGTAGCCAAACGTGCGAGATGAAAGCCGTGCGGCAGGCAGTTCGGCTTTTCGTGCCCGATAGTCCCACAGTGATGTCGCCATCGCGGCAAGAAAAATCGTTGCCTGCCAGACCAACAGCACGACAATGACGGCGCGGGCGGAGAGCCATGCGGACGGCGCGAACGACAGCAACATCGCGGCCATGGCAAGGCAGATGAAACCGAAGAGCATTTCCCAACGGACGATGGCAAATGAATCGCCGAGTCTGGCGGTATCAGCCTGTTTCGGGGTGCGCAAAAAGACACCTTCCCGGCTGTATAGCCCGCGCAGGCACGCCAGTGTCACGATACAGGACAGACCCAGCAATACTGTCAGCGCGCGCATTGCCTGCATCAAGGAACAGCGCTCCAGCACGCGCAACGCCCATAAGAACCGCGTAATTGCGAACAGCAGAAACAACGGTGGAACGAACATAACGGGCCCGGCAAAAGGCTGCACCGCGACGGGACCCAGCATCAGCAATGCGCTTGAACCGATGAGCAGCAGCACGGTGAACGCCATCGTGACCGGATCGTTCAACCACTGCATGCCACCGCTGAGGTATCCCCAGCGCTGCGCGAATGTGAGATTGCCGCTGGCCCATGGATTGAACAATTTGCCGGCATGTATCCGCAGCAACTGCATGCCGCCGAAGGCCCAGCGGAAGCGCTGTTTTCTTAGCCCGGCATAATCGAGCGGCATGATTCCGCGCCCGTAGGTCCGGTCGATATACACTGACTTGTAGCGCGCATCCAGCAGCCTGAGCGACAATTCGGCATCCTCGGTAATGCACCACTCGTCCCAGCCGCCAACCTTCTCCAATGCAGACTTGCGCAACAGCCCCATCGTACCCGCGAAAATGATGGCGTTGCTCTCATTGCGCGTGGCCATCGAAATGCGAAAGAAATAATTGTAGGACAATGCGAGCGCCTTTCCGTACACGCCTCGGCTATCGGAATCGACGTAGTCCTGGGGCGTCTGTACGAAGGACACCCGCGGGTCGGCGAAATGTCCGATAAGATCCGCCAGCCAATGAGGCTCCACCAGATAATCGGCGTCGACGGTTCCGATGAATTCCGCGTCCGCAGCGGTATGTTGCAGCGCGAAATTCAATGCGCCTGACTTGAAACCAGGCCACGGCAGCAAGTGAAAGAACCTGAATTGCGGGCCGAGATGGGCGCAGTGCGACTCGACAGGGCGCCACAGGGCTTCATCATCCGTGTTGTTGTCGATAACCAGAACTTCATAGCTTGGATAGTCCATTAACGACAGTGCATCCAGTGTCTTCATCACCATCTCTGGGGGCTCTCGATGGATTGGAACGTGGATGGATACCTTTGGCGAATAGCCGGGGACGTACTTCGGGCCGGCCAGGTGTTGCCATTGAGTGCGGCAAACTACGTCGATGACTTCAAACGTGTGAACCAGCAGCAGCAGCATGGCCGCCAGCTGAAGCAAGAACAGGACGATGCCGAATATCAGGCTCCACGAACCAAGGTTCGCCACTATGAGCACCAAGGCGGAATAGCTCAGATAAAGTGTGATCGCAAGGAAGGTTGCGGTAAAACATGCATGCCCAAAGGCGTTCCAGCGATCGAATAGCTTCGTCACAATGGCACCGGCGATCAGCGCCGTCGCGACACTGGCGTCAAATGGGGGCGCATTGTCCCACAATGCCTGCTCGAGACCCCAACTCAGAGAGGCCAGCGCACCGATCGTCGCCAGTGAGAGGAGCCAATGCCCACGATGCAGCCGGTGGCCGAATACAAACAGTACACCGCAACTGATGAGGAGGCCAAGGGCCGCACAGATTAGAATTTGAGCAAGCATGTCCCGATTATGGCAAAAAGCACATACCCCCGGCATAGCCGCGGGCTACGTTATCCGAGCCGTGCGAGGCGGCTAAACGGAGCCGCTCGCGCGGCCCCGCCCTTTTGGGCCACCGATGGTGGCCATTCACGACTCGTTGAATGGGCCAGGCTCATTACTACCTTCCGTCAGTTACGCGCGCCTCTTGGAATTCATCGAGCCTGACCCCTTAAACTTGATCGCTTTCCAAACTCCCCTGGGGAAACTCGGCCTTGAACGGTAATAGGAAAAGCTCGGCAAGATTACCCTCCTGTCGACGCCACTCCAGGCCGATTTGCATTCCTTCGTGACCATCAAGCGGATCCGCCTGAAAAGTACCGAATAGTCTGTCCCACCAAGGGAACACAATCCCGTAATTGCGATTGCTTTCTTCAACGCGGGCAGAATGATGCACCCGATGCATATCGGGAGTGACCACCAGCCAGCGCAGCACTTCTTCCAGTTTGACGGGAAACCGGGCGTTCGCATGGCCATACGAGTTCTGCACCCCAAGCCAGGTTTCATATAATGCAACGGCCAGCGGGGAAATTCCGGCACCCGCGATGACCGTAAGCGTGACGGCGGAGGTAAAGAGCCCTTCAAGAGGATGAAAGCGGAAGCCAGTGCTGCAGTCCAAATCGACATCGCTGTGATGCACGGCATGCAGACGCCACAATACTGTCGACTTGTGAAGCAGCACATGCGTGAAATAGCTTGCAAGATCCAATAGAAGGAGGCCCATCCCTAGTCCGATCCACGCCGGCCGTCCTGCGTCAGCGAGGAAACCCCATCCGCGCTCGGCCGAGAGAATGCTCCAGCCGATCGCGGAGGCTGGCAACACCCAGCGAAGAAACAATCCGTTGAGGACATACCAAAGGATGTTGTTCACCCAACGCCGGGGCGTGGACACGCTCGCGCGACGAAGGGGGCGGAAGCCCTCCCAGGTTGCGACCAGTCCGAAACCCGCCAGCAGGCAATAGAAACCAGAATTGGTTTCGGTCAGATGCGCCAGAGTGTCCATCTGTCCTTCTCGAAGGCCAGACTTACTTCTTATTGCGGTTGCGGGCCCACACCACCAGCCCCGCCACGGCACCAATAGCCAGCAGCGGCAATACCTCGGGCTCTGGCAGGGTAGCATCCGGGCGTCCTGCCAGAACCGGAAGGCTGGTCAGGCCCAGGATGAACGTCAGTACAAGTCGTTCCATTTGATTCTCCTCGAAAACCCCCTAAACCCGGGTAGCAATGCGTAGCATGCACGATCAATGCCAACGAAAGATTAGTCCTTTTTATCAATCAATTATTTATCGGGGCAATGGATGTGTCTCCGGCAATGTAAAGAAGTTCGACACCCAATATGAATTTGCTAGACAGCCGGCTTTGCTCTGAATTGCGCACGTTCTCGGCATTCATTTGATAGCGCGTTGAAGGCGCCATGTTCACTGCTTCCTTCGATTATTTGGGCGAATTTCATCGACCTTATCGAGCAAAGCCTCTTTAATTCTCTTGCTTCACAACTTTGCGTCGAGCCTTGAATGCCCTGGAAGCGACCATTTGTCGGTCAACCGGAAACCGTCGAATGAACTTGGGTTTTCACCGTCATTTTTGGTAGTGTACCGGCGTGGCAATAATCAGGCAGGAGAGAAGAATGAAGTATCACAATGAGGTGTTGCGTGCCGAACAGGACTCCACACTCAGACTGAGACGTGATTCATGGAACCGAAAACTGACATGGGTGGAATTCCTTCCAATGGTCGTTCTTGGCTTGCTGATAGTCGGCTTCCTGCTTATCAGCATATTTTACTTTTGATTCAGCGCGCGTAGAGTTGCCGCTCCGTATGGCCGGAGCATATGCAGAATTTGCGGCTTCCAATCTCGGCGCCTGTCGACCAGGAACCGCTTCCTCTTGTGGCACCGAACTGATTGACGGGATGCGACTTTGCATTCCAGAAAGCAGCCACTCGTAACCTGCCCCTAGCAGCAATAATAGCCAGTCCATTCAGACATTCCTGTCCGATCGGGTCGCGCCGACTGCGGATTATCCCTTGATGATATAGAACTCGAATTCGCCGGAGGCGATCTCTATGGTTTCGTCCAGTTTCATATGAGTCGCTTCAGCCCACCCGACTATGTCCGACTTGATCCCCGGGCAATTGCTGACCAGTTTCAATATTTCGCCGTTCTGCATGCCATTCAGCAGTTTCTTGGCTTCGACGATGGGTCCGGGACAGGCCACGCCGCGGATATCGAGCACGACGTTCGCCTGGCGTTCTGCACCATGCCCTTTCTGGATCAGGTAGCCAGTGCCGCCCCCGGGCAGCTTGTCGGCCTGCAGCACCTCGTTGCCGGTCTGCTTCGCCCAGGCATACAGATCGTCTTTGGTTCCGGGGCAATCAGAGACAAGCAGCATCACCTGACCGGCTTCAAGATCGTCCACTATCCGCTTCGCTCCAAGCAAGGGCGCCGGGCAGGACAACCCCTTCATGTCGAGCGTCACACTGGGAGTCTTCATTTCAATTCCTCAAGAAAGTAATTTCAATTCTAGTAGCCGCCTTTGCCCAGAGGTTGCGGCAGGCCGGCGACCTTCGCGCCCTGCTTGGCCGGCCCCATCGGGAAAAGGTCATACAGGTCCTTGCTTTCGGCTTCCGGCCAGAATGCCTGGACGCCCTTCAGCATATTGCGGAAATTCGGCGTATGTCCGTGCTCGCGGTACTCGTCGCGCAGATATTTCACCACATCCCAATGTCTGGGTGTCAATTCTATGCCTTCCGCCGCGGCAATGACATTGACGGTGTCATCATTGAAGTCTGCCTCCAGCAAATATCCGTCACCGTCGGTTTCCAATTCTGTCCCTGCAACTGTATATGCCATCGTTCTTCTCCTTGCATCGAAAACAAATATCAACCCAGACCGGCAATCGCCTTGTACTGGACAAAGATCCCGCAGCCGTAATGGCGGTTGCCACCCAGCCCCAGATATTGCAATTGCAGCGACGCATCCGGCTTGAGGTCATGCAGCACCAGGCTGTATCCGTTGATGCTCTGCCCGGAGGCGGCGATGCTCGCGCGTTTACCGCAGATCCATTTGCAGGCAATTCCCAATTCATCCAGTTCTTCGGCAATTTGATCGAGAAACTCGACTTCCTGTTCCCCTCCTTCCACCAGATGGGCATGCAGCGTGGTGCAAGGCTGCAGCACGCGTTGCCTGGCTTCCCCCACCTGCAGCAAGCCGGATTCAAGTTTGAGCGCCTGCCCGGACAAATTTGCGGCTTTTCCGGCCTGTGCGGCCGGCAGGCGCACCTTCAGTTTTGCGCGCTGCGGCAAGATCATTTCCGGACTGCCGGTCACGCCGCTCATCGGCAAAAGTCCAGCCGATTCTTCGGCTTCAAGCCACGGCAGGCACCTTACCAGTTCCTGCCAAAGCGAGAACTGGTACCCTGACGGAAGATAGCTTCCCTTCAGGGCAAAAGAAAAATCAATCATTTCGCCGGCGCTATTTTTCATCCGTCCCCGGTTCCTGTGCCTCGGCCCAGCGCCCCATCGTTTCACTCCAGTGCCGGGCCGTCACCGGGTCAATGTCAAAGATGGTAAAGCGTTTGCCTTCGCGGATGCGAATGCGCAGCATGCTCATGCCGCCCTCCGCGTAATCAATCTGCTGCAACTCGATTTCCTGTTTGCCCAGTGGCAGCGTGAATTTTTCCAGCACCTTGATCTGCGTCATTGCGTCGTTCTCCAAGCATCATATTGAGCGCAATATGGGCCAGTTGCGTCTATAGCCTTTACAGGGTAAGTTCAAATAACACCAATAGGAATAATTACCCCCCCATTCGGGTTATTTAACATGATGGATAGATGAGTCAATATACCGCTAAATTAGAGTTTGCTGAATTGCTGCTGAGGCAGTCGCCGACCATAGTGAACCTATCCCGATGCGCCGGGTCATTTGTATTGCGCACCAGCACGCTGGAACTGGACGAACGTTACGAAAGGAAATCCCATGGCCAAGAAAATGCATGATACACCGAACCTGGATCAGCTCGAGAGCGGTCCATGGCCCAGTTTTGTTACCGGCATCAAACGCTTGGCTAAGGATAGCGACATGGCGGTCGACTTGCTGGGGCAACTGGAAACTTCCTACCAAACGCGCAAGGGATACTGGAAAGGCGGCACCGTCGGCGTGTTCGGTTACGGTGGCGGCATCATCCCGCGCTTCACCGAGCTCAAGGATGAAAAAGGCGAGCCCGTATACAAGGATGCGGCGGAATTCCACACCTTGCGCGTGATGCCGCCTGCCGGAATGCATTACAACACCAAGGTACTGCGCGATATGTGCGACATCTGGGAAAAACATGGTTCCGGCCTGATTGCGTTCCACGGCCAGTCCGGAGACATCATGTTCCAGGGCGCGACCACCGAAAACGTCCAGAAGGCGTTCGACGAGATCAATGAGTTGGGCTTCGACCTCGGCGGCGCCGGTCCTGCGGTGCGCACGTCGATGTCCTGCGTCGGCCACGCCCGCTGCGAGCAGTCCTGCTACGACGAAGCCAAGGCGCATCGCACGGTGCTCAATACCTTCCTCGACGACATCCACCGCCCCTCCCTGCCCTACAAGTTCAAATTCAAGTTTTCCGGTTGTCCCAACGATTGCATGAACTCGATCCAGCGCGCCGACATGGCAGTGATCGGTACCTGGCGCGACAACATCCAGACCGACGAAGTACTGGCCAGGAAATGGTTCGCCAAGCATGGCATGGACGAATTGGTCAACGACGTTGTGGCGCGCTGCCCGACCAAGACCTTCCAGCTCAAGCAGATCAAGGACATCAAAAAAGGCGACAGCATCTCCAGCGTCGCCATCAATGACACGCATGCGATCCAGATCGACAACCACGACTGCGTGCGCTGCATGCACTGCATCAATGTGATGACCGGCGCGCTCGCGCCCGGCAAGGACAAGGGCGCGACCGTGCTGGTCGGAGGCAAACGCACGCTGAAGATCGGCGACCTGATGGGCACCGTGGTGGTTCCGTTCATGAAACTCGACACCGATGAAGACATGGAAAAACTGGTCGACCTGGGCCAGCGCATCATCGACTTCTTCGCCGAGAACGCGCTGGAACACGAACGCACCGGGGAAATGATCGAGCGCATCGGCCTGGTCAACTTCCTCGATGCGATGGGCATACAGGTGGACCCGAACATGGTGGCGTCGCCGCGCATGAATCCCTATGTGCGCACCGACGGCTGGGATGACGAAGTCGCCAAGATCAACGCCAACAAACACGCTGCCTGAGGAGATAGACCATGGCCCAACCACAAATGCGCCGCGCGATCGAGAGCGGTGTCCCCGACAACAAGCAATACCTGCATCCAAAGCTCGCCAAGAATTACGGCAACTGGAAATACCACGACCGTCCACGGCCCGGCGTACTGCATCACGTTTCGCACACAGGGGATGAAGTATGGACGGTGCGTGCCGGCACCCAGCGCCAAATGGACGTGTTCACGATCCGCAAGCTATGCGACATCGCCGACCAGTTTGCCGAAGGCCATGTGCGTTTCACCATCCGTTCCAATATCGAATTCATGGTGTCCACAGAGGCCAAGGTAGCACCGCTGATCGCCGAACTCGAGGCCAACGGCTTCCCGGTTGGCGGCACCGGCAATTCGGTATCGATGATCGCTCACACCCAGGGCTGGCTGCATTGCGACATTCCCGGCACCGATGCCTCGGGCGTGGTCAAGTCGCTGATGGACGACCTGATCGGCGAATTCAAGACCGAGCAGATGCCCAACCGCGTGCACCTGTCCACTTCCTGTTGCGAGATCAACTGTGGCGGCCAGGCAGACATAGCCATCATCGTGCAGCACACCAAGCCGCCCAAGATCAACCACGACCTGGTCGCCAATGTATGCGAGCGTCCGGCGGTCGTAGCGCGCTGTCCGGTAGCCGCGATCCGTCCGGCCATGGTAAACGGCAAGCCCTCGCTGGAGATCGACGAGAGCAAATGCATGTGCTGCGGCGCCTGCTACCCGCCGTGCCCGCCAATGCAGATCAACGACCCGGAATACTCCAAGCTCGCCATTTGGGTGGGCGGCAAGAATTCGAATGCGCGCGGCAAGCCAACCTTCATGAAGATGGTCGCCTCCGGCATCCCCAACAATCCGCCACGCTGGATCGAGGCCGGTGAAGTGGTGAAGAAGATACTGTACACCTACAAGGAAGACGCGCGTCCGTGGGAACGCATGGCCGACTGGATCGAACGCATCGGCTGGCCGCGCTTCTTCGAGAAGACCGAATTGCCGTTCACCAAATACCTGATCGATGACTGGCGGGGCTCGCGCGCCACGCTCAACGCCTCGACCCATATTCGGTTCTGATGGAGGATGGCGCAAGCATGTTGAATGCCGGCAAATCCGCCAAGTCCCCTCTCCCTTGCACCCGTAAAGGGGGAAGGAACCGGTTGTTTGAACGTTCGGTTTAACCGTCACTTTACAGGATGCCCAAAATGAAGTTAGGCATAGTCATCAACGAGGGCCCGTACCAGCACCAAGCCAGCGATTCAGCTTACCTGTTTTGCAAGGCGGCGCTGGAAAGAGGCCACGAGATCTTTCGCGTATTCTTCTATCACGACGGGGTGAACAACGCCACGCGCCTGACCGAGCCGCCGCAGGATGACCGCAACATCGTGGCACGCTGGAGCAAGCTGGCGGAAGAGCACAAACTCGATATGGTGGTGTGCGTGGCGGCTGCGTTGCGCCGCGGCATCAAGGAAGAGAACCTGGCAGCGGGATTCCGCATCTCCGGACTCGGACAACTGGTCGAGGCCGGCATCCAGTCTGACCGCCTGGTCACATTCGGCGATTAGGAGCCAGCATGAGCGACATCAAAAAATTCATGTTCGTCAACCGCAAGGCGCCTTACGGCACCATCTACGCGCTGGAGTCGCTGGAAGTCGTGCTGATCACGGCCGCTTTCGACCAGGATGTATCACTGGTATTCATGGACGATGGCGTTTTTCAATTGAAAAAAGGCCAGCAGACCAAGGGCATCGAGACCAAGAATTTCTCCCCGACCTATCGCGCGCTGGAAGGCTATGACGTCGAGAAACTGTATGTCGACCAGGACTCGATGACAGCGCGAGGCTTGAGCGAAGAGGATCTGCTGGTCGATGTCACCGTGCTGGACAGCAAGGCCATGGGCGAGTTGATGCAGCAGCAGGACGTGGTGTTAAGCTTCTAGCCGAGGAAAACCAGACATGTTGCACATCATCAACAAATCGCCGCTCAGCAATACCTCCCTGGATACCTGCCTGCGCATCGCAGGGGCGGACGAGATCCTCCTGATCGAGGACGCCGTATATGCGGCAACCGAAGGCAGCGCCCTCGAAGCCCGGATGCGCGAGGCGATGAACCGGCTCAAGTTTCATGTCCTGCTGCCTGACCTCGAAGCGCGCGGCATGGCCGATCGTGTTATCGACGGAATTGCGACGGTGGACTACGGCGGGTTTGTTGACCTCGTCGCAAGCAGCAAGAATTGCCAGTCATGGCTGTAAAGAGAAACTGACAACCATCAGCTACAGAGGCCACGGAGATCGCAGAGAAAACCAGACAAGGAATCATTAGAGAGGAATGCAATAGAATAGGCTTCTCTGTGTTCTATGTGGCAAAAGTTGTTTTTTTGAATTATCAACAGGAGAAAAAGCATGGCCAGCATTGAAGTGAACGGCAAATCCTACGAAACGGACGAGGAAGGCTATCTGGTCAATCTCGGCGAGTGGAACAAAGACGTTGGCGAATATATCGCCAAGACCGAAAACGTGAACATGACCGACAACCATTGGGAAGTCGTCAATTTCCTGCGCGAGTATTATGAAGAATACCAGATCGCTCCGGCTGTTCGCGTGTTGACCAAGGCGATCGGCAAGAAGTTCGGTGCGGAAAAAGGCAACAGCCAGTACCTGTACGACCTGTTTCCGTACGGCCCGGCCAAACAGGCCTGCAAGATCGCCGGCCTGCCCAAGCCGACGGGTTGTGTTTAGTTTCGTCTGATAGACAAGAAACCGCGGGGAATACAGAGACGTTCTACCCCCATCCCAACCTTCCGCCTGCAACGGGGAAGGAGTCAAATTCCCTCCCAATTGCAGGGGGAGGGCTAGGGAGGGGGTAGAGATTCTGCATACCCTCACCCGATCATATTCCCCGCGTATTGGAAGGTCCGGAATGAGTGTGCTTTTTACCCTGCTGTTCTATTTCGCGTTCGCACTGTTCGCGCTTGGGCTCGCATACCGGATCTACGATTACTCGCGTACGCCTGCCCCGCTGAAGATCCCGACCACGCCCGCCCCGACGACTACCGGTGGCGTGGTATTGCGCATGCTGCGGGAAGTTGTGCTGTTTGAAAGCCTGTTCAAGGGCAACCTGTGGACCTGGGCGGCGGGCTGGGTGTTCCATGTCAGCCTGGCGCTGGTGCTGCTGCGTCACCTGCGTTATTTCACCGACTGGACGTGGGTCGGACTGATCCAGCCATTTGGCATCTATGCCGGTTTAACCATGGTGCTGGGGCTGTCGGGACTGTGGGCACGGCGCATCTTTGTCGAGCGCATCCGCTATATCTCGACACCGTCTGATCACCTGATGCTGGCGTTCCTGTTGCTGATCGCCGCATCCGGCCTGCTGATGAAATTCGTTTCCCACACCGACATCATTACGCTCAAGAGTTTCTGCCTGGGCCTGCTGCAATTCAACTGGCAACCGCTGCCGCAGGATGGCGTGCTGTACCTGCATCTCGGACTGGTCGCTACCTTGCTGATCATCTTCCCGTTCAGCAAACTGCTGCATGCGCCTGGCGTGTTTTTTTCGCCGACGCGTAACCAGGCCGACAATCCGCGCGAAAAACGCCACCTTGCGCCCTGGGCAGCCGAGTTGGAGAAGTAGCCATGGCCGCCACCATCACCGCCCCTGCCTTCCGCGTCATTCCGATCATCCCGGACTTGCGCCCCGGCGCGATGGAGGGCGTGAAGCCGTTTCTCGCAAACGAAAAGATCCAGGATGCGCTCGGCTTCCCGGGCGAACTGCCGGAAGACTGGAAGGTACGTGCGCTGGGCAAGATGGGCGAACTGCTCACCAAGTACCGCTCGGTCAAGGTGTTCCTCGATGCCTGCGTGCATTGTGGCGCCTGTTCCGACAAATGCCATTACTTCATCGGGACGCAGGACCCGAAAAACATGCCGGTGGCGCGCCAGGACCTGCTGCGCAGCGTCTATCGCCGCTACTTCACCCTGCCCGGCAAGCTGTTCCCGAAACTGGTCGGCGCGCGCGACCTGACGCGCAATGTGCTGGACGAGTGGTACAGCTATTTTCATCAATGCTCGGAATGCCGCCGCTGTTCGGTGTTCTGTCCGTATGGCATCGATACCGCCGAGATCACCATGGCGGCGCGCGAGATCCTCGACGCGGTCGGCTACGGCCAGAAATACAGCAACGAGATCATCGGCAAGGTACATGTGATCGGCAACAACCTTGGTTTGCCAGGGCCTGCGCTGGTCAACACGATGGAAGGACTGGAAGAAGACGTCAAGGAAGACACCGGCATCGACGTGCGCTTCCCGGTTGACGTCGAAGGCGCCGAAGTGCTGCTGATCACGCCTTCCGCCGACTTCTTCGCCGAACCGCATATCGACAGCCTGATCGGCTACGCCAAGGTGTTCCATGCCGCCGGCGTCAGCTGGACGCTGTCGTCGATGTCGTCAGAGGCGGCCAATTTCGGCCTGTTCATCGGCAACTACGAGCAGATGCGCCTGGTCGCGCTGCGCATCCGCCAGGCCGCGCTCGACCTTGGCGTCAAGCGCATCATCGTCGGCGAATGCGGCCATGCCTGGCGCGTCGCCTACAGCTTCTGGAATACCTTGTCCGGTGTCGGCGCAGGCGCAGAAGATCCTTATGCCCTGATGATCCAGAAGCAGCTCGACCCGCGCCACAAACAGCCGAGCCACATCTGCGAATACACCTGGGACCTGCTCGAACGCAACGCGCTGAAGATCGACAAGACCGCCAACGACCACCTGGTGATCACCTTCCACGATTCCTGCAACGTGGCGCGCGCCTCGCGCATGGGCGACCTGCCCGGCGGCCAGTTCGAGATCCCGCGCAACATCATCAAGGCGGTGGCCAACCATTTCGTCGAGATGTCGGACGCGACCACTCGCGAAAAAACCTTCTGCTGCGGGGGCGGCGGCGGCCTGCTCACCGACGATCTGCTCGATCTCAGGGTGAAAGGCGCGTTGCCGCGCATGGAAGCCCTGAAGGAAGTGGTCGACAGCCATGGCGTGAATTTCATGGCGGCCATCTGCGCCATCTGCAAGACCCAGTTCAGCAAGGTGCTGCCCTACTACGGCTTCAAGCGCGACATGATCGGCGGCGTGCACCAATTAGTCAGTAATGCAATCCAGTTGGGCGACAAATAGGAGATCGACGATGCCAGAAACCACACAAGAAACCAAACCCACCTTCCGCCGCTACAAGGATGGTGACAGCAAGGTCCACACATTGCGCGAACAGATATTCCAGTCGAGCTACACGTATAAATGCCCGACCTACATCCAGTCGACCGCGCCGTGCCAGGGCAGCTGCCCGGCGGGCGAGGACATCCGCGGCTACCTGAACATCGTGCGCGGCGTCGAGAAACCGCCCGTGGGCGCCGATGGCAAGCCGGCGATGCCTTGGCAGGAATATGCCTGGCGCAGGCTGACCGAAGCCAACCCGTTTCCTTCGGTGATGGGGCGCGTGTGCCCGGCACCGTGCGAGACCGGCTGCAACCGCAATGCGCTGGAAGACCATGTCGGCATCAACTCGGTCGAGCACTTCCTCGGCGAGTACGCGATCGAACATAACCTGCAATACCCCAAGCCGGCCACCAGCACCGGCAAGAAAGTGGCGATCATCGGCGGCGGTCCGGCCGGCTTGGCCTGTGCCTACCAGTTGGCGCTGAAGGGACACGAGGCCACCATATTCGACGAGCACGAATTGCTCGGCGGCATGATGCGCTACGGCATTCCCGGCTTCCGCACGCCCCGCCATATCCTCGACTCGGAGATCCAGCGCATCATCGACCTCGGCGTGAAGACGCGCCTGAAGTGCCACATCGGCAAGGACATCACCATGGAGGAGATCCGCAAGGATTTCGACGCCGTGTTTCTCGGCATGGGAGCGCAAGCCGGACGCGCCCTGCCGATCGCCGATGCCGAGGCGCCCAATGTGGTGACCGCGACCGCGTTCCTGCGTGCCTTCAATGACGGTCGTTTGCAGCATGTCGGCAAGCGCGTGGTGGTGGTCGGCGGCGGCGACACCTCGATCGACGTAGCCACGGTGGCGCGGCGTCTGGGGCATATCGAACATTCCCAGCCGACTGATTCTGAACTCGCCATCGCCGGCCACCTGGCACAGGACGTTGCCGACATCTCGGCCAAGCAGGGCGCAGAAGTCGTGCTGACTTCGATCTTCCCGATCGACAAGATGCAGGCGAACAAGCATGAGATCGAGCAGGCCATGTCAGAAGGCATCGCGATCCGCGGCGGGTTGGTTCCGGTCGGCATCGTGCGCGATGCCAATGGCCGCGCCACCGCACTGCGCGTCGCCGAATGCGAGGCAAGGATCGTCGGCAGCAAGCTCGAGATCAACAAGAAGGAAAACAGCGAACATGACCTGCCCGCCGACCTGATCGTATCGGCTATCGGCCAGGCAGTCGACTTCACCGGCCTGGAAGAATTCGACAACGGCAAGGGTGCGATCGCATCCGACAAGAATTACCAGGTCGTCGGCAAACCGGGCATCTTCGTCGGCGGCGACGTGGTGCGTCCGCACTTGCTCACCACCGCCATCGGCCACGGCTCAATCGCAGCCGAAGGCCTCGAGCGCTTCCTCGCCGGGGAAGAACTGGACAAGCGCCCGAAGATAGACGTGCACCAGTTCGACCTGCTGCGCAAGATGGCGGAAAAGGGATTGCAGATCAACGAAACCCACGAACCGATACGCGGGACCGACGATTCCAATGTGGCCGTGCACAACTTCGACAACCGTTCCATGCGTTACGTCATCCCGCACGAGGAGTTGTTCCTCGGCCACTTCGGCTTCACGCCGCGAAACAGGCGAGCCGTCATCACGCTGGATGAGAAGACCGCGTTGGGCAATTTCGAGGAGCGCCTGCATTCCCTGAGCGAAACCGAGGCCGTGGCCGAAGCCAAGCGCTGCATGAGTTGCGGCATGTGCTTCGAATGCGACAACTGTGTTGTTTATTGCCCGCAGACCGCAGTGTTCCGCGTGCCCAAGTCGAAATCAACGATGGGGCGTTATGTCGATACCGACTATGACAAATGCATCGGCTGCCACATCTGCAAGGATGTGTGCCCGACGGGGTATATTCAAATGGGGTTGGGGGAATGATGGAGTTTCGGGAATAGATAGTCTCTACCCCCATCCCGTGGCCCCCTCGCTTCGCTCTCCCCCTCTGCAAGGGGGAAGGAGCTTGGTCCCCTCCCCCTTGCAGGGGGAGGGTTAGGGTGGGGGTAGAACGCTGAAGTCTGATTGCCGATTGAAAAAACTACGAACCATGAAACTTCTGTTGCTAACCTTGCTGCTCACCCTAACGCCCGCCTGGGCGTCGGATGCGATCGGCCCCAAGCTCGACATCGGACTCGGCGGGCATTGCGTGGATGATCCGAAATTCATGCGCACCAACCACATGGTGGTGCTGCTGCGCCAGCGCGATGAGACGATGCGGCTGGGCATCCGAGGCGGCAAGTATAGCCTCCGAGGATGCGTTGAATGCCATGCCAGCAAGAAGAACAACAGCGTGCTCGGCAGCAGCGAGAATTTCTGCCAGGGGTGCCATGAATATGCCAAGGTCAGCATCGATTGCTTCGAGTGCCATTCGAGCAAACGCAAGGTGATCACGGAGGCAGCGAATGAATGAGATAGACGGCGACCGCAGAAGATTCCTCGGTCAGGCCTCTGCCCTGGCTGCCGGCATCGCCATCGCGCCCGGCTTGCTGCTGTTCGATTTTGCCCACGGCCGGCCGCTCGGTGAGCCGGCGTCCAGTGCCGTGCGCTGGGGCATGCTGATCGACACCAACCAGTGCGAAGAAGGCTGCGACGACTGCATCACCGCGTGCAGCAAGGAGAACGGCTGGCCCATCGCCAGAACGCCGACCGACGTGCAATGGATACGCAAGGTGGAGCTGAAGCAGGTTTCCAGCGGGCGCAAGGTATCCTTGCCGATGATGTGCCAGCACTGCGCCGATCCGCCCTGCGTCGATGTGTGTCCGACCAATGCCTCGTTCAAGCGCGCGGACGGCATCGTGCTGGTCGACAAGCACCGCTGCATCGGCTGCCGCTACTGCATGATGGCCTGCCCGTACAAGGCGCGCTCCTTCGTGCACGAACCTGTTGTCGATCACGACTCCTACATGCCGCGCGGCCAGGGCACGGTCGAGAGTTGCACGCTGTGTGTGCATCGGGTCGACCGCGACGAACAGCCGGCCTGCGCGGAAGCCTGCGCCAAAGCGGGACACCGCGCGATCCTGTTCGGCGACCTGAACGACCCCAACAGCGAAATCAGCCGCCGCATTACCAGCGTCGCCACATCGAAGTTGCGCGCCGACCTGGGCCTGGATACCGGCTTTTCCTTCGTGGGGCTGTGATGAGAAAAATGGTTTCCCAAACGGAAGCGCTCTCCTTCTACTCGCTGGTCGCGTTGGGTGCGCTCGTCCTCGCTGCAGGACTTGCTGCAGAGTTCTACATTGAAAAGCATGGTCATGTCGTGACCGGCATGAACAACCAGATCGTGTGGGGTATGCCTCACGTGTTTGCGATCTTCATGATTGTCGCGGCTTCCGGCGTGCTCAATATCGCCTCCATCGGGTCGGTGTTCGGCAAGGCCGTGTACAAGGGTCGCGCGCCGCTGGCCGGAATGCTGTCGATCGCGATGCTGGCAGGAGGACTGGCGGTATTGATGCTCGACCTGGGCCGTCCCGACCGGCTCATCGTCGCCATGACCAACATCAATCCGACCTCGGTATTTGCCTGGAACATCCTGCTGTACAGCGGACTGTTTACGCTCGTCGCACTCTATATGTGGACCTTGCTGGAGCAGCGTATGAACCGCTGGATCAAGCCCGTCGGCCTGGCCGTGTTCACCTGGCGCATTATCCTGACCACCGGCACCGGGTTGATCTTCGCCTTCCTGGTCGCGCGCCAGGCGTACGCTTCGGCAGTCTTGCCGCCAATGTTCCTGGTCATGTCCTTTGGGTGGGGAATGGCGGTGTTCTTTGTCGTACAGTCGGCGATGTATGCTTGGAATGGCAAGACACCGGATCCGGAGATACTGAGTCGCATGAAGAATCTTCTGGGCATCTTCGTTCTCGGCACACTTTACCTGGTCGCGGTTTACCACCTGACCAACCTGTATTTTGCCAAACAGACCGCCTTCGAGCATTTCATCCTGGTGAGCGGCGGCATCTATCCGTGGCTGTTCTGGGCCGGCTATGTCGTAATGGGCAGTATGCTGCCGCTGTTTCTGATCTTCCATCCCAGCCTGGGAAAGACCGGCTTCGTGGTTGCTGCATCGCTGCTGGTCATCCTCGGCAGCTTCATCTTGCTTTACGTCTTCATCATCGGCGGCCAGGCCTTTCCACTTTCGATTTTCCCCGGCTATATCGTTACCAGCAGTTTTGGCGATGGCCAAATTGCAAGCTACACCCCTTCCCTCCCTGAATTCCTGCTGGGCTTTGGTGGCATCGCCATCGCATTCCTGATCACCATAATCGGCGTGCGGGTGATTGACTCCCTCCTGCCGCACGACGACCAGAACCCTCACCACCGGGAAAGCGACTAATGCATCGTTTGCTGATTTCCGCCGCCCACAAGTCTTCCGGCAAGACCACGGTCAGCATCGGTCTGTGCGCGGCATTGAAAGCGCGCGGCCACGACGTTCAGCCGTACAAGAAAGGGCCGGATTACATCGATCCGATGTGGTTGTCGCTGGCATGCGGGCGCGCCTGCCGCAACCTCGACCTGTACCTGATGGGGCGTGAGGACATCATTTCCACGTTCGCGCGCCACAGTTCCGGCATCAACCTGGTCGAAGGCAACAAGGGGCTGTATGACGGCCTCGCACTCGACGGCAGCAACAGCAATGCGGAACTGGCCAGGCTGCTCGATTTGCCGGTGGTGCTGGTCATCGATGCGCGCGGCATGACGCGCGGCATCGCGCCGCTAATCCTGGGTTACCAGGCATTCGACCGTGACATAAACATCGCTGGGGTGATTCTCAATAATCTCGGCGGCATGCGCCATGAAGCGAAGCTGCGCGAAGTCATCGAACACTACACCGACGTTCCGGTCATTGGCGCAATCCAGCACGATGAACGACTGGAGATCGTCGAGCGCCACCTTGGACTGATGCCCAGCAATGAATTGGGCGAGGCCGCAAACCGCATCCGCCAGATCGGGGAAGCCATCGCGGAACAGGTTGACCTGGACAAATTGCTTGCCATCACCGCCAAGGCCGAAGCTGCAATACTCCCTCCCCCTGGCAGGGGGAGGGCTGGGGAGGGGATTGAGTCTCTGAAGTCAATCGACGTTTCTACCCCCATCCTGATTGCCCCCTCGCTTCGCTCTCCGCCTCTGCAAGGGGGAAGAAACAAGTTTGATGATGCTCGCGATCAATTCGAAGGTTCTCCTTCAATAGACAATATACGCATCGGCATCGCGCGCGACCGCGCATTCGGCTTCTACTATGCCGACGACCTGGATGCATTGTCCGCTGCCGGAGCCGATCTGGTTCCATTCGACACGTTGAATGACGCGCATCTTCCCGCTATCGATGCGCTGTATATCGGAGGCGGATTTCCGGAAATGTGCGCACGCGAACTCGAAGCCAATAACACAATGCGTGCCGATATCAGGCATGCGATCGAATCCGGGATGCCGGCCTACGCCGAATGCGGCGGACTGATGTATCTGAGCCGGCGAATCTCGCACCAGGGCAAGAACTACGACATGGTTGGCGCAATTCCCGCGGACACCTTGATGCACGACAGGCCGGTGGGCCGCGGCTATGTGCACCTGTCGGAAGAATCCGGCCACCTGTGGCCGCGTCCGCATGACCCCGACGATCAAATCAGGGCGCACGAATTCCACTATTCCAGCCTGGAGAACCTGCCGGATGATTGCCGCTTCGCCTACAGCGTTGCCCGTGGCTACGGCATCAATGGAAAACATGACGGATTGATCATCCATAACCTGCTGGCTTCGTATACCCATCTGCGCACCATAGGCAGCTGCTACTGGGCTGCCCGTTTCGTGGCCTTTGTGCGGCATATCAAGCAGGAAGCGCGGCGTCTGCCGTTGCAGGCCGCGCGCTAACGCGCGGACATCGAAATATTCAGTATCATGGGCCAATTGCCGAACATATAACGATCTGACACATATCCTCGATTTTTCCGCCGGCAGGAGCAGGCCGGCGTGTCGACCACAGCCAATCAAAAATCTCATGCAACAATATGGGCCCCCTCACCTCATGCAGAAAATATGGAACATCCTTTCGCGCAATACATAAAAATGCTGGGCAAGGGCAGGCGCGGATCGCGCGACCTGACGCAACAGGAAGCCGAACAGTCCATGGCCATGATTCTGTCCGGGCAGACCGAACCGGAACAATTGGGTGCGTTTTTGATGCTGATGCGTGTCAAGGAAGAAACGGGAGCCGAAGTTGCCGGCTTTACGCTGGCCGCACGCGCTTCGCTCGGTTTGCCGACCCACCTTTCGGCAGTCGATCTGGATTGGGCAACCTATGCCGGCAAGCGCCGCCAGTTGCCGTGGTATCTGTTGTCCGCTCTGCTGCTGGCCAGCCGCGGCATATCGGTTGCGATGCACGGGATCGGAAGAGGCACGGCGGGCAGGGTGTACATTCCCCAGGTATTGCAATCTTTTGGCCTGGAGCCGGCGATTTCTATCGACGATGCAGTGGAAAAGATCGACAGGTCGCATTTCGCTTTTGTGCCGCTTCACCTGTTGAGTACCCGGCTCGAGCACATCCTGAAACTCAAGGAGGTGCTCGGCCTGCG
Organism: uncultured beta proteobacterium; assembly: GCA_963782385.1. GTDB lineage: Bacteria > Pseudomonadota > Gammaproteobacteria > Burkholderiales > Gallionellaceae > CAVXFS01. The sequence continues at coordinate 1,845,196 of CAWAJO010000001.1, read as the reverse complement.
CTCCCCCGTGCACACCGTCGTTCGCATGCTGAACCCGTTTTCCGCGCCCGCGTCGATCATGGGCATCTTTCATCCCGGGTACGATGAAACCCATCAGCAGGCGGCCGATTTGCTGGGTGACCAGAACCTGGCGGTGTTCAAGGGCGAAGGCGGCGAAGCTGAAAGGAATCCGGATGGTCCATGCAACGTCAGGATGATGCGCGCCGGAAAGATGCTGGAGGAAGTCTGGCCCGCTTTGTTCCCCAGCCGACACCTGAAGGATGAGGCGATGGACGTGGCGCGGCTGCGGCAATTATGGCGCGGCGATATTGATGACGAATACGGCCGGGCCAGCGTGACAGGCACCGCCGCCATCGCCCTGCGCATGATGGGGCGCGCGGACAATATTGCGGACGCGGAGGCACTGGCTTCCACGATGTGGGATACGCGAAACCGCAATTACCCGGACGGCGGCAATAGCTGATGGATTTCCTGCCGATATTCCTCAAACTGCAAAACCAACCGTGTCTCGTGGTGGGCGGCGGCGAGATTGCCGCGCGCAAGGCAACGATGTTGCTGCAAGCCGGGGCACTGGTGAAGATCGTGGCCCCGCATCTCATCGAATCGTTTGAGCTTGCGCCTGCCTGTTCGCACGTCGCGGAACGCTTCTCCCCCGCACATCTTGATGGTATGACGCTGGCCATCGCTGCAACCGATGATGCTGCGGTCAACCAACAGGTGTCGCGCGAGGCAAAGCAGCGCAACATTCCGGTCAACGTGGTGGACAACCCGGAGCTGTGCAGCTTCATCATGCCCGCCATCCTCGATCGCTCACCGCTGGTGGTCGCCTTCTCCACCGGCGGCGCGGCACCCGTGCTGGCGCGCATGATGCGAGGCAAACTGGAAGCGCTAATCCCGCAAGCGTATGGGCGGCTCGCGAAATTTTCCGCGCGCTTTCGCGACACCATCAAGCAGCGCATCACCACGCCCGAACAACGACGCATCTTCTGGGAGGACATGCTCGACGGCGCGGTGGCGGAAAAGGTATTCGCAGGTGACGAACAGGCTGCGGAAGCGATAGTGCTCGACCGCCTTGAAAATCCCCAATCAAAGGCCCGCGGCGAGGTATTCCTGGTCGGTGCAGGACCGGGCGATCCGGATCTGCTTACATTCCGCGCCCTGCGCCTGATGCAGAAGGCCGATGTGGTGCTGTACGACAATCTCGTCTCCAAGCCAATACTGGAACTGGCGCGGCGCGATGCGCAGCGCATCTTCGTTGGCAAACGGCGCGGCAACCACACGCTGCCGCAGGAAGAAATTAACGACCTGCTGGTGCGCCTCGCCAAGGAAGGCAAGCGTGTGCTCAGACTCAAGGGCGGCGACCCGTTCATCTTTGGGCGTGGCGGCGAGGAAATCGAGAAACTGGCCGGGAACAAGATCGACTTCCAGGTAGTGCCCGGCATCACCGCCGCATCCGGAGTCTCCGCCTACGCCGGCATACCGCTCACCCATCGCGATCATGCGCAATCCTGCGTGTTCGTTACCGGCCACCTGCAGGACGGCACGATGGATCTCGACTGGGATTTGCTTGCGCGCCCGAAACAGACGATCGTAGTATACATGGGGTTGCACGGACTGGAGATGCTGTGCGCGCAACTGATTGCGCACGGATTGGCGGCAGTGACCCCCATTGCCATCGTGCAGCAAGGCACGACTCAAAATCAGCGCGTGGTCAGCGGCACGCTCGCCACGCTGCCGAATAATCCCGAGGTAGCGCAACTCCATGCCCCGACGCTGATCATCGTCGGCGGCGTGGTGACACTGATGGAAAAGCTTTCATGGTTCAAAACAGAGGTCGCAGTTAATCAATCCATTTCAAGGGAGAAAGCATCATGAAGACATTGGCAAGAATCGTATTTCTCGCAGCACTGATGATGCTGGGCTCGGCCGCCATGGCCGATGATGCCTTGCTGAAGCCGTTCGTGCTGGCCTCGAAAGGCCCGGGCGAATTGGCTGACAAGGTGGAAGCAACCAGGGCGGCTTTAACCGCCAATGGATTCACCATTGTCGGCGGCTACTCGCCCTATCCAGACGCCGAAATTTTGGTGGTGACCAATGATGAACTGAAGAACAACGCTGCCCAGTCAGAGCATGGCGGGTTTGGTGCGATACAGCGTGTGGCGCTGACCAGGGTCAAGGATGAAATACAGGTGAGTTACACCAATCCGGTATATATGGCCAACGTATACCGCATGCAGGGCGATCTTGCCGATGTGGCCGGGAAACTCCAGACCGCGCTGGGCAAGGTGGAAGATTTTGGTGCCAAGGGCATGACGCCTGAAAAGGCGCGGAAATACCACTACATGATCGGCATGGAATACTTCACCGAACCCAGCGAACTGGCCGAATACGCAAGCCATGATGAAGCGCTGAACGCCGTCGAACAGGGGTTGGCCGCGAACAAGTTCGGCGTGTCCAAGGTCTACCGCGTGGATGTTCCCGGCGGCAAGGAATCGGTGTTCGGCGTCGCGATGAAGGCTCCATCCGATGATCAGAAGTATATGGACGACAAGTACATCATGAGCGAGATCGATTTCCGCGATGTGAAATCCACCGCCCACCTGCCCTACGAAGTGCTGGTTGCCGGCAACCAGGTGCTGGCGCTGTATGCGCGCTTTCGCATTGCCATCGACTTTCCCGACCTGTCGATGATGGGCAGCCACAGCTTCATGAACATCATGAAAGCGCCGGAAGCGATACGCAACGCGCTGCAGAAAACCGTAAGCAAATAGACGGCCGTCCGATTGAACGTGACATTTGAAGTTCGGATGCTTCGACCCTTCGACTCGCTCAGGACATGCTTCTCAGGCTGCGCATGTTAGGCTCAGCGTGAACGGATCAGGGCAAGTCACTCAATTGGCAAACGCCCCGTACGCCCTGAGCGTAGCCCGTAGCACGGAGTCGAAGGCTCCAACGGGTGCACGTCTGAGGTTCTCAGATTGAATATACTCGGTTTCGCCGGCTACTCCGGCAGCGGCAAGACCACGCTGCTGGAGAAGGTCATCCCGCTGCTGAAAAAACACGGACTGCGCGTCTCGGTGATCAAACACGCTCACCTCGATTTCGACACAGACCGACCGGACAAGGATAGTTTTCGTCATCGTGCTGCCGGGGCATACGAAGTATTGATCGCTTCAGCACATCGCTGGGCGCTGATGCATGAACTGCACGACGAAAGCGAGCCTGGTCTGGAGCAGCTTTGCATGCGGTTATCGCCCTGCGACCTGGTGCTGGTCGAAGGCTACAAATTCTCGACCATCCCCAAGCTGGAGATACACATTACGGAAACCGGTCATCCGATGCTATATCCAAATGACGGCAACATCATCGCTGTCGTAACCGACCACCCGGAACCGTTACTCATACCGACTCTGGATATCAACGCGCCGCAAAGAGTGGCAGACTATATCCTGGAATATTTTTCATTGGGCCAGAATCGAACAGCCGGAAATGCAACCTTCCGCTCACAGCAGCAATAGCATTCAGGTATCAGATTGTCTGCCCGGCGCCAGAACACGGACTTATATATGGGCAAGATTCTTGTGACTTGACTGCCTCAGATCGACCCGAGCGAGACATGCGATTCCTAAATAATGTGGATGGCTATTTATAACGCCAAAGCCTGAACTCGGCGCCGACCTGCTATGTCCCCCTTGATACTCACGGCCAGAAGTCTGCCCGTTGCGCTATGCACCCAAATCAAACATGCAGGTCGCCCCATAGCTACCATTCACCCAGTGCACCAACGGACACAAAACAGAACTTGGAATTGTGATTCTGCCGCCGCCGGAAACATCCCGGCGGTTTTTCATTTCCTGCCCCTTCGTGGCATTATCCCAGCGTGAGTTCGCAAACAGGGGGCAGCAATGAGCAAACTGATCTTGATTGTGCTGTTAAGCGCTGCCAGCAGCAGGGCGATGGCGGAGTGGGTTCTTATTACCATGAGCAGCGATAAGAGTACCGCTATCTACGCCAATCCTGACAGCGTTAGCAGGTCGAGTAACAAGGCGACGCTAACGATAATGTACGACCATAAGACGCCCAAATCTGTACCGGGTTTCAGGCCGTACTTTTCAACAAAGGACCAATTTGAAGTTGACTGCAATGAAGATCAAATCCGCCTGCTTGGTTTGATTGCATACTCTGCAAATATGGGTACGGGAGAGGTGATCTATACTCATAATTTTGATAACGACTGGTCTCCAGTTACACCAGACGCCTTAGATCAAGGCATATTCAATTTCGCCTGCGGTATGAAATCAATATGACATCATCAGAACAAGCCGCCGCCGATAGAGACAGCCCGGCGGTATTCTTTTTCGTTGAGATATCGCGGACGCCTTGAGACCGATAGCTCTAGCGAGGGAAACCTACCGCCAAACCAAATTTATGCGCCGTCAAGATAGAAGAACGCGTTCTTTATTGCCTGCAATCAGCGAACCGGAAAGCCGAACTTTGCAAGGCGCTGCATTCGACCCCATGCGCTCAGTCGGAATTCCAGATCGATACATTCGTCGTAGATACGGCTGACATGCCCTGCTGCTCTGTAGTTGCAGCAAGCTGAATTTGTTGATTTACCGAACCAACTTCAGGATTCCAGCCAGCGTACAAGACATCATCGCCGTATTCCTCGATCGAATCGCGCTCGATTTCGTGGCTGCCCATGTCCATTTTGGTTTTCATGACACACCTCCTTACAGTTTGTACCGCACCACTGCGTGCAATCAGCAAACCGGAAATTACCGCTTTGCAGGGCATAACCTAGCTGAAATATGAAAGAAATCAAATTGGACTTTGGTACAGAGTAATAAAACCCGACGTCACAGTTGGGTTACTGATCGACTGCTCTTTTGGCTCGGACCTGGTCTTCTTGATGCCATATTGGCAGGCGAAAAGCCGTGATTCGAGCATTGCTACCAGGCAAACCATTCAGATCACCGGAAAGCCGACGGTCGTAAAGTTGCACAGACGACACTCAGCTGCGCATCAGCAAAACTAACTGCCCGCCTGAAAGCGGTCGTTCAAAATCAGATGTGTGGATTGCGCTCCTCAACGTCCGTTCGGTTGTCGCAAGGGAACCCAGCGCGGAAGGATTGAAGCTAGCACGCCGTCCTTGAGAACAACGTGATGGTAGAGTGCGGCGAGCGCGTGAGATCCTGCAAGCCAGAGAATCGCATCGCCAAGCCAAGTGTGAATTCGCGCGATCGTGACTCCTAAATCGTGCGAAATTCCGATGAGCGATGGAATTTTCACACCCACGAGAAGCGTCAGGGGATGTCCTTCGAGCCACGCGCCGGAGATGGCGCTGAACGGAAGCGCAAAAAGAAGCAGATAGAGAGACCAATGTACGGCCCTCGCTGCAACGTCCATCCACCGCGGAACTTGTGGAGGGTCAGGTCGCGTGTCGACTATGCGCCACAGTATGCGCATTACGACGAGCGCGAATACGCACAACCCAAGTGTCTCGTGAAGCTGCCGGTCGAAATCGCGGGCAGGCGAATATATCCGTTGCTCTGATCCACCCGGGCCGTAAAAGAACGCGACCAACACGAGGATCGCCGTAGCCCAATGGAAGAACTGGGCGACAACTCCATAGCGCAAGAGAGTGCGTTGTCCCAATTCGCTTCCCTTCATGAATTTGCGACGAAACGAAGTTGTAGAAAAAGTATTCTTCATATTTCATTGTGCCGTGAGTCAATTGCCACATCAAGTTGACCTTCCGTTTTGACACATACCCGCCATACGAATTGTCGAATAGCGGTCAGTCAACGGCAGGCATCAACCGCGCGCGTAGCGCAGCGTCTCGATTGCCTGCGGTCACAACGCCGGCGACCTCACCTGCTATAGTTAAGGAGTGATACCCTTACTTCCCGGGCGGGCGATAAGTTGGCGTCTTTTTCGTGGCTGCGTCGATCTCCTCTGCGGTCAGGAGCACCGTGATCTTGCTGGTGGCAGCCCCGGCGGCATTGACGGTCAGGGAGAGTGCCGCCGCGGTGACGTTATCCGGTACATCCGCGATGATGAAAACATCGGTATCACCAAAGGCATAATAAAATGCCTCCACCTTGGCTCCGAGCGATCCAAACAGCTTTTCGACGGCTGCGCGGCGACCGGAGCCGCCCTCTTTGAGCAACCCCTTAACTCCTTCACCAACATAGTTAGCTTGAACGAGATACTTTGACATTTGAATCTCCTTTAGCGATGGGCGTACACTTCATCGGAGGCGCACAAACGAATCGTGATCAGCGACTATATGATGAGAAGAATTTTGCCTTCTGGTCGCGTCCTTCTGTATCTTATGCCTTCACCCTCCACCATTGAATCATAGCACCTAGTACATAGTGAATAAAGCAAGCCAGAATCGCTCACCAATGGGTGCGAAACGGTTAGCCGTCCAATGAAGCTGTAGAAAAAGTTCGAAACATAATCGCATCGCGCCGTGAATCAATTGAATTATCAAGTTGAAGTTCCGCAACCTGAACCAACCAGCTATAGCATCTTGCTCGTACGCTGCCAGAAAGCGGAACCACCTCACAAGCAGCCCTCGACAAAAAACACCTCGCGACGTGAAATGTAGCTCGCCTCAGCAACATTCAGACCGGAACTTTTAGGAAACGAGATGCATTGTAATTACTTCCAAGATACACTATATTAGCAAATGGTTAAGTTCGGCTATTTATGCTATTCGAAGGAGATTTCTAGTCGTTTGCCATACTTGGGTCGAATATATGTTCCACCAACAAATGACACCCTCCCAAGCGTATTATTGAGCATGTAATATTCTAGTTCTTGGACAAACATGGCTTTGTCGCAATATCGTTGGAAAAGAAGAATCGTTCAGCTTGCTACGCTCTTGCTGATTACTTTGATTCCTGCGCTCGGGCTGTTGCGCATTGACCTGACCACTGCCAGCTTTTCCATTCTGGGTAAGCAAATTTGGTGGTCGAACGTCTCCCTAATGCTCGGCATGGCGCTAGTGTTTGCTACCGTCCCCATCATCATTTATATGACCATGGGCACCGTGTGGTGCGGATGGGCATGTCCTCAAAACCTGCTCTCGGAATGGGCAAATGGCCTGACGCATAAGCTTTTGGGGAAGCGTGCCAACGTTGACGTAGCTGGTGAGGGATTGAAGGTCTCTGCTGCCAAGAACAAGGCTGCAAACTGGATTATTCTTGCATTAATTTTCTTGGGCGCCGCATTTCTTCTGGCGCTCATCCCATTCTTGTTCTTCTATTCGTTTGCCGATTTGTGGTCATTTTTCACGTCCAGCTCGAGCGCTAAACTATCTGCATTCATGCAGCGCCTTTATTTCTTCACTGTCTTCCTCATATTCATCGATATCTCGGTGGTTCGCTATTTCTTTTGTGATTACGCGTGCTTGTACCGTATCGGGCAGAAAATCTTCAAGACTAAAGGTTCATTGCATGTAACCTACGATAGCTCGCGTTCAAGCGCCTGTACCAAGTGCAATTACTGCGCAACAACCTGCATTACCGGCATTCAACCCACACATATCAAAACGTATGACAACTGTATTGACTGCGGTGAATGTATCGATGCTTGCAATCGCTTGCATGCAAAATCGGGAGCGCATGGATTGCTGAGTTTCGAGTTTGGGGGGAAGGGAAACACTTCGACCTGGCGTGAAAAACTGAGCGTGGTGCTTTCTCGTTTTAACTGGCTGGTTGGCGGGTTTTTCCTGATGGGCGCTGCCATGATGATATGGGGCATTTATTCACAGCCACAGTTACCACCTCCGGTGCCGCTCGCAGAGCAGCAAAAGGCCATTCAGACCGCCAAGGTTTGCAACAGCCAGTGTTCACGGCAACAAGCCTTATGTAAAGGAGGCAGCATGGCTGGATGTTATCAAGCGGCTTATTGCAAGTGCGAATGCTTCCTGCAGCAGGATCCTTTCAATGCTTCAAGTGTAAAATGGCAGCAGTGCGTCCAGATAAACAAGGCCCATGCCGAGGCACTCAATTCCAAGAACCAATAATCCGCTTTGGAATTATTTTACAAGCCCTGGATGGACGGATATAACGCTCAACAAATGTGATGTACTTAAGCATTGCGTAACGCTAAATTCCTTACTATTGATAACTGTCATCAAAATTCATCTTCATTAGAATGTTTTGAAAGCGAACACCGATTACCGGTTACCAACTAAGATTGCGTGGTACCCGCTTGCCATGTCGAACACTGCCGAGTGGCTGGATATGGCAACGAGATGCCCTACGGTCATGCTGATTGTCTGCCAGACAACTGCCGTTCAGCAATAGGCAACTGGAGATTGCGGACAGTTTGTACGACAATCCGGATGGCGGCGTATCCCTTATGCCAAGTCGACTATGCTGATACCGAGGAAATATGGACATATTGCAAAAGATAATAATTTTCGTCGCGGTGGCCTTGGTCGTTAGCGGCCTGATCTGGTTTATTTTCATACCACATTGAGCGGGTTTGCCGCAGCAGCTAACTTTTTTCCTCGATGTTGCTACCCGTCGGCCTTACATTCCTGCACCGTTGATCCAATTGGTGAGTGATTTGTTGAACAATTTCTTGCGACAGTGAGCTTCCCTGTGGATGGCGCAGCGAGGTTTTCATATTCTTGCCATTGCTCACCCATATTCCCCCTGGGCGGTTTCTTTTGATATACCAACGGGGTAACACCAATACTGGTTTCACGGCAACATGCTCGCCTACCGCACTTGATAACCATGCGTGAAGCCAGGATGCCTGATTTTTTGCTTGCTCCAATGGCCTTGTTTCACGCCATCCCGGAAACTACAAGATATTGCCATCGTAATCAACTTCCCCGTTGGCCTGGCCGTTGCCTTGGGTGGGCTTTGTACTGCCCTTCTTTTCCACTTCATATACCCCAGTTTCTTAAACATTGCAGAAGAAAGTTGATGCCACCACCCCGACCATACTGGCGGTCATTCGTGAACAGCACAAGCGGAAAGCGCAATGCCGATTCGACATCAAATCATCCAACGTCTGGTTGTCGCCTGCAGCGGGTCATATGATTCCAGAAATGGAAATGACGACACTGGCGTGCAGGAGTACTTCATGCCAGGTAAATCCTCCTGAATTTCCAATCCTGTTCACAAATCTGAATTACGCGAAAAATCAGCTCTGGCTTTGGGCCTTTAGCAACACCAGCACGGCCCCGCCGCCGCCCGCGTTTGGCGGCGCCTCGCAAAACGCCAGCACGTCCGCGCACTGTGTCAGCCAGTGCCGGGTGCGGGTTTTCAGGATACCTATTCCGCCCGTATGCCGGCCTTTTCCGTGTATCACGCATACGCAGCGCACGCCCTGTTGCAGCGCGTGTTGCAGGAATTCCAGCAACAGCTTGCGCGCTTCATCGCTGCCGAGGCCGTGCAGGTCCAGGCTGTCCTGCACCGGCCACAATCCGCGCCGCAGCTTGCGCAAGGTCATGCGCGAAAGGCCGTTGCGCATGAATTCGGTAAGCATGACTTCCTCTGCTCCGTGGTCGGACAGGCTATCGGCAACGGGAACTCTGGGGGCAGCAGTGTTACGTGGCGCCGCACGGCGCGGCGGCGCGGCGGCGGGCGTTATGCGATCGGTCGGCGCCAGCGGAACGACACCATGCAGCGCCCTCTGAAACAGTTCGGTATCTTCTGATCCGCGCTGTTCTTTTTTCTTGTTCACACGCCCTGTGCGCTCAGAAATCTATCCGCATCCAGCGCCGCCATGCAGCCGGAGCCGGCACTGGTAACCGCCTGGCGATAGATGTGGTCCTGCACATCCCCTGCCGCGAACACGCCGGCAATGCTGGCCGCCGTCGCGTTGCCATCCTGGCCCCCTTTGGTGACAATGTAGCCATTGATCATCTCCAGTTGTCCGATGAAAAGATCAGTGTTGGGCTTGTGGCCGATGGCAATGAATACGCCGCTCAGCGCGATGTCCTGCACGGCGCCGGTCTCGACATGCCTGATGCGCATGCCGGTCACGCCGCTGTCGTCCCCAGTCACTTCGTCGAGCACCTGTTTCAGCTGCAATGTGATCTTGCCCTCATTCACCCTTTCCATCAGGCGATCCACCATGATGCGCTCGGCGCGAAACTGGTCACGCCGGTGCACCAGCGTGACATGCCTGGAAATGTTGGCGAGATACAGCGCTTCCTCGACCGCGGTGTTGCCGCCGCCGATCACTGCCACATCCTGATTGCGGTAGAAGAAGCCGTCACACGTGGCGCAGCCGGACACGCCCCTGCCCATAAACGCCTGCTCCGAGGTCAGGCCAAGGTATTGCGCCGATGCGCCGGTGGCGATGATCAGCGCATCGCAGGTGTAAGTTCCTTCGTCCCCCTCCAGCCGGAACGGTTTCTGTTGCAGTTGCGCGGTATGAATATGGTCGAAAATAATCTGAGTGTTGAACCGCTCGGCGTGCTGCAGAAAGCGCTGCATGAGTTCCGGTCCCTGCACGCCATTGGCGTCGGCAGGCCAGTTGTCCACCTCGGTGGTGGTCATCAATTGGCCGCCCTGCGCCAGACCGGTGATCAATGTCGGCTTGAGGTTGGCGCGCGCGGCATATACGGCCGCGGTGTAACCGGCTGGCCCGGAACCAAGAATGAGCAAACGATGGTGTTGCGTGGTTTTTTCCATAGCGAAACTTTCCGGTCAAATTTCAAATAGTATCGGAATTTAACAGTGGCGCGCTTCTCTGTCGAGTAAAATGCACGCATGATATTTGCGCGTGTTTATGCCTCACTGTTTCTGCTGCTGACGCTGTCCCATGCCTACGCAGTCGATCTGCCGGGCATCCCGGAATTTATCGATGATATGGTGGCGAAGCACAAGTTCAAGCGCGATGAACTGGTGAACATGTTTCAGCATGCCGAGCATCAGCAAGCCGTGATCGACGCCATCAATTCTCCTGCCACCGCGAAACCCTGGATCGATTACCGCGCGGTCTTTGTGAACGACGACAATATCCGGGAAGGACTCGAATTCTGGAGGAAGCATGGCCGAACCCTGTACCGTGCCGAAAGGAAATATGGAGTTCCACCGTCGATCATTGTGGCGCTGCTGGGTGTGGAAACCCATTTCGGGGAGCGCACGGGAAAGTTTCGCACGCTGGATGCGTTGACTACCCTGGCCTTCGACTATCCGCGGCGCGCAGATTTCTTCCGCCGCGAACTGGAGAACTATCTGGTGCTGTCGCGAGAACAGGATTTCGGCCTGATGAAGGTGCGCGGTTCTTATGCTGGCGCATTGGGCATACCACAGTTCATGCCGAGCAGCTATCGGAAGTATGCGGTGGATTTCAATCATGATGGCAAGCTTGATCTGTTGCGTGATCCGATCGACGCCATCGGGAGTGTTGCAAATTACTTCAGCCAGTTCGGATGGAAACGCGGAGAACCGGTGGCGGCGCGGGTGATGGTCAGCGAAGATCAGTGCCTGGGGAGCCTGCTCGAATCACGACCTGTGGAAGCGTGGGAACAAGCGGGAGTGAAGGCCCAGGAAGATTTGCCGAAAGATGATAATGCACGCCTGATGGATTTCAGCGTGAATGACGGTAAGGAATTCTGGCTGGCGTTTCACAATTTCGAGGTAATCACGCGATACAACAACAGCGATTTCTATGCCATGTCTGTCTATCAGCTATCCGAGGCATTGCGCGAGGCGCGGGAAAACCGTGCGGCAAAGTAAGCCGTAGATAGCTTTGCCTGCATGAGTCATCCCGCCGCAATGCAAACCGGACGCGCAGAGGACCATCCGGTCACTGCCGAAATGAAAAATGCAGGTTGAACATTTTCCCAATTCCGGTGTAGAATCGCGACTCTTTGAGATCAGCTTGGAGTTTTTCATGGCACGCGTATGTCAAGTAACGGGCAAGCGCCCGATGGTGGGCAACAATGTTTCCCACGCCAATAACAGAACCAAGCGCCGGTTCCTGCCGAATCTGCAGCGCCGCCGCTTCTGGGTGGAAGGTGAGAAGCGCTGGGTTTCCCTGCGTTTGACCAATGCCGCTTTGCGCACCATCGACAAGAACGGCATAGAAGCCGTGTTGTTCGAAATGCGCGCCCGCGGCGAGAAAGTTTAGGGAGACCGATTATGGCCAAAGGCGCACGCGAAAAAATCAAGCTGGAGTCCTCTGCCGGCACCGGGCATTTCTACACGACGAACAAGAACAAGCGCACCACTCCGGAAAAGCTGGAGTTCAGCAAGTTCGACCCGGTCGCCCGCAAGCATGTGATGTACAAGGAAACCAAGCTTAAGTAATTCGGGCGCTTGCTTCACGCATGCCGGAATAAAACAAAACGCCTCACTCAGTGAGGCGTTTTGTTTTGCAGAGGCTGCCGCGGTTGATCTGCCCAACAGGACGCGGCCAACAGCGCGTGCCGTCTCACAACCCGCTTCAGGAAGCGTAGCAGCGCAGCCTTCTGGAGAATTCCCGCAGCGCGGCTATACCGCTGTTCTCGGCATCACGGCACCAGTCTTCCAGTTGCTTGACCAATTGTTCCTTGCTGGTTGCAGAGCGTTGCCAAACCTTGCTAAGTTCCAGGCGCGAAGCATGGACTTTCGCCAGCGTCGGGCTGGCCGCAATCAGTTCGCGGATGCGGGATCTTTGCTGGTCGGTGAGCACATTCTCGTCCACATAAAGCCATTGCTTGAGCCGCGCCACGTCTGCATCAAACTTGCCCGAAGCCTGCTGCTTGATGCGTTCGATTTCCCCGGCATAGGTCTTTTTCAGCGATTTGGCGTATTTCGCCATCACTTCGTAGCGGTTGGCGATGACGGCCTGCACGGTTTCCAGATCACAGGTTGTCTTGGACTTGTTCAGGCGCACGCGCGGGGCAAGTTTTTTCACCTGCGCCAGGCCCAGCGCTTGCAGGATACGGATATAGAACCAGCCGATATCCAGCTCGTACCATTTGCTGGAAAGCCGTGCCGATGAAGCATAGGCGTGATGATTGTTGTGCAGTTCCTCGCCACCGATGAACAGACCCCAGGGCAGGATATTGCTTGAAGCGTCTTCACACTGAAAGTTGCGATAACCCCAATAGTGCCCAATGCCATTAATGACGCCCGCAGCATTGACGGGGATCCACACCATCTGCACGGCCCAGATGGTCAGCCCGATAGGACCGAACAGCAGGACGTCAATGACCATCATCAGTGAAATTCCCAGATAATTGTGCTTGGTGTACAGGTGATGTTCCAGCCAGTCATCCGGCGTACCGTGGCCATACCTTTCCAGGGTTTCCTTTTTAGCGGACTCCTTGCGATAGAGCTCGGCGCCTTCCAGCAATACCTTGCGGATACCGAGGATGACCGGACTGTGTGGATCCTCCGGCGTTTCGCATTTGGCGTGATGCTTGCGATGAATGGCGGCCCACTCCTTGGTGACGATACCGGTAGCAAGCCACAGCCAGAAACGGAAGAAGTGGCTGGGTATCGGATGCAGGTCCAGAGCACGATGCGCCTGGTGACGATGCAAGAAAACAGTAACACACGCGATGGTAATCTGGGTCAATACCAGGGTAACCAGTACGTAACCCCACCACGGCAAATCTATAAAACCTGTATACATATAATAATTCTCTCCAAATTCGAATTCAGGATAATGACTGTGGCTCGGCTTTCGGCGTCTTGGCCGCCACCCAACCCTTTGCCTCATCATAATCGGCGAAGGCACAAATCTCCGCATCCACGAACAGGCGGGATAACCATGCCTGCCATGTCATCCACTGATCGTTGGTGACCACTGCAATCCTGCTGAAATCATGCTGGTGATCCCTGCGGAAAAATTTGATCTCTTCCCACGCCACATCCAGCGTGTAGTTTACCATATCGCGCAAGTCGAACAGCAGGTTGATTTCGCCGGGCGTTTTCAGCTTGTAGAGCGCCGACTCCTCAAATTGCTTGAAATCCGCCAGGGTAAACTCGCCCAATACCGCAATGTTGAGCAAGTTCTCGTCCTCTTCAAGAGTAATCATGTTCCTTCTTTCTGTGTTTCCGCGTTTGCAGGAAACTGTTCATCACGAAATTGAGGGACTGCCAAGTCTCGAAGGTGAATATGCAATTTAAATTAGAGTATACACGCAAGCGCAAGAGCACATCGTAAAGCATAAGCGCCTGATTAAACTCCCTTTACACATAAATCCGCCGGCGGGAGACGGGGCAAGGATTCGCCGCGTCAGTTTCGCGCTAAAGTCTGGGTGACAGCTTCAAGCATAACACACCCCCTGTGACAATGAGCACAATGCCCGCCCATCCTGATAACGACAATGTTTCCCCCCAGAACAGGATGCCGAACAGGCTGGCAAATACCACCGTGCTGTACGAAAGCCCGCCCACCACCAGCGTCTTGCCGGTTCCATAGGCGCGCGTCATGGCGAGTTGCGCAAATGTGGCGCTGGCGCCCATTCCCAGCAATATGGGCAAATTGCGCAGGCCGACGCCATGAATGTCCCCAAGCAGCACTATCGCGCCGCTGCCGATCGTGGCAATCAGGCTGAAATAGAACACCACGCGCAATTCCGGCTCTCCTTTGACCGCGAGTTGCCGCACATTCAGCAGCGCAACTCCGGCCAAAAAACCGGAAATCAGCCCGATTAGACCGGCGCCCATCTGATTTCGTTCCATCGTGGGATGCAGCAACAGCATCACTCCGATGAAACCAAGCGCAATAGCGAACGAAAGTGGCGCGTGAAACCGTTCCTTGAACACCAGCACGACCAGCAACGCAAGAAACAATGCTGAGGTGTAATTCAATGTTACCGCCGTCGCCAGAGGAAGCACTGCTATGCAGTAGAAGAACAGCATCAGCGCGAGGGTTCCAGAAATGCCGCGCCACAAGTGGCCGAGCGGATACGCCGTGGCAATCGAGCCGCGCTGCTGGCGGATGACGGCATATACCACCAGCAGCCCGACAAAAGAACGATAAAACACCAATTCCATGCTGGAGTAATCTTGTGCGCCGATCTTGGCAAAGACTCCCATGCAACCGAACAGGAATCCGGCTACCAGCATCCACAGCGCCCCCATGCGCCTAGTCATTCGCGCACGGGCGAGAATGGCGGTCAGAAATGGGGATCGAGTTTGCGGCGCAGGAATTCATGAAAGTGCAGCAACCCATCCTCGGTCGGCGACTGGTAGGGGCCAACTTCCTCTATTCCCTGATTGTACAAGGCACGGCGGCCCTGTTGCATACGCAGGCAGATGATATCGTCTTCCACTGCGGTTTCGCGATAGGCCTTCTTCTCCGCTTCGATGTAATCGCGTTCGAACAGCACGATGTCCTCGGGGTAGTAGAACTCGACAATGTTGGTGCAGGCGTCCACTCCGCGCGGCACGATGGTGCTGACCACCAGCGTGTTGGGATACCACTCAACCATGATGTTCGGATAATAGGTAAGCCAGATTGCGCCATACTTCGGCAAATTGCCATTGCTGTAGTGCAGCACCTTTTCCGCCCATTCCTTGTATACCGGACTGCCCGGCTTGCGCAGGGCGCGGTTGACACCCACGGTCTGCACGCTGTACCACTCGCCGAACTCCCATTGCAGATCCTCGCAGTCCACGAACTTGCCCAGCCCCGGATGAAACGGACCGACATGATAGTCTTCCTGGTACACCTCGATGAATGTCTTCCAGTTGAAATTGTATTCATCCACTTCGACCCGGTCCAGCATGTAGCCGGCAAAGTCGATCTCCTCGAAAGCGGGAACTGTGGCCAGGTCCCTGGCGATGTCGCGCCGTCCGGCAAACAACAAGCCATTCCATCGCTGCAGCGGCATTTTGTTGAGGTGCAGGCAGGGATTCTGCGGAAATTGAGGCGCGCCCAGCAGCATTCCGTCCATCTGGTAAGTCCAGCGGTGCAGCGGGCAGACAATGTTCCTGGCGCTGCCGCGGCCCTGCAGCATGGTGGCCTGGCGATGCCGGCAAATGTTGGAAAGCAACTCCACGCCGGCTTCGTTGCGCACCAGCATCTTGGCATTGTCCATCCATTCCAGCACATGATAGTCGCCGGGATTGGGCACCATCAATTCATGCCCCACGTAACCCGGCCCATTTTCGAACAGGACGCGCTTTTCGACCTCCAAAACCTGGTGGTTGAAAAACCAGCTCAACGGTGGCTGGGCGGAAACCTGGGTGAATTGATCGGGCTTGGCGACGTCAGTCATACCCACATCCTCCTTGCGAAAAATGGTGAATACGGTCTTGTATTATTTGAAACGGAAAGAGATTGTCCCCTAAAACCAGAGGGGGGGCAACCCGCGAATCTGCCTGATCCGACACTCATCGCACGCAACGATGGCTTTGCGTCCCAACATGAGACGGCCTGCGAGGGGAGGATACGGCGAGCGCCTCAGTAAGCTCAGGGGGGAGCCCTGCGCAGCACATGGATCGCGCACGATGGGCTTCTCTTCAACCAACGCATCCGCGCCGGGAACGCTCTCCGCGTCATTCATCTGAAAAATTCGTAATGCGGCGCCGTCTGTTTTTGTTGGTAGTGAACGTTGCCTTTGGTAAAATGCATGTCTTTGCACACGGATACCCAGATGGCCGGAAAGACTCCCAAAACGCAAGACTTCGAAGCGGCGCTGGCCGAGTTGGAACAGGTGGTCGCAAACATGGAGTCGGGCAAGTTGTCGCTGGACGATTCCCTGGCCGCATACAAACGCGGTGCGGAGTTGCTGCAGCAATGCCGTGCCCGCCTGGAGGACGCGCAGCAGCAAGTGCGCGTATTGGAAGAAGGAGCGCTGAAAACTTTCCAGATTCCGGGTGATGCAAGTCAGTCCTGATGACCGTCGCTAATTTCCAGGCATGGTCCAGCAACCAGCAGAACTGCATTGAGGAAGTGCTGCGCCGCCTGTTGCCGGCCGCTGAAATTGAGCCGCGACGCCTGCACCAGGCAATGCGCTACTGTGTGCTGGACGGCGGTAAGCGAGTCAGACCGTTGCTGGCGTTCGCCGCCGGCGAACTGGCGGGGGCGAACAGCGAACGCGTCCGCATGGCCGCCGCCGCCGTTGAAATGATCCACGTCTATTCACTGGTGCACGACGACATGCCGTGCATGGACGACGATGTGCTGCGCCGCGGAAAACCGACTTGCCACGTCGAATACGACGAAGCCACTGCGCTGCTGGTGGGCGACGCGCTGCAGAGCCTGGCATTTCAGCTGCTGGCCGAGCATCGACTCAGTAACGACCCTGCGCGGCAGCTGCATATGGTCAAACTGCTTTCCGCCGCCGCCGGGTCACGCGGCATGGCCGGTGGGCAGGCCACCGACCTGGCCAGTGTGGGCAGGCAACTCACGCTGCCCGAACTGGAACAGATGCATATCCACAAGACCGGCGCCCTGATCCGTGCCGCAGTTCTGCTGGGCGCATCTTGTGGTGCGGAGCTGGATCAGGAGCAAACAGGTCGTCTGGATCGCTATGGAAAATGCGTCGGGCTGGCGTTCCAGGTGGTGGACGACCTGCTCGATAGCGAAGCGGACACAGCCACGCTCGGAAAAACGGCCGGCAAGGACGCGAACCGCGGGAAACCCACCTATGTAACGCTGCTCGGCGCACAGCCAGCCAAACAGATGGCCACCGAATTGCACCGCGAGGCGCTGGACGCGCTGTCCGGATTCGGCGCAGCGGCGCAACGCCTGCGCGAACTCGCCGACTTTATCGTATTAAGAAAGTTTTGATGCATCCCCTGCTCAACACCATCAATACCCCCGAGGATCTGCGCCATCTCGAGCGCAGGCAACTGCCGCAACTGGCGGATGAGTTGCGCCACTTCCTGATCGAGACGGTGAGCAAGACCGGCGGGCATCTGTCGTCCAACCTTGGCACCGTGGAATTGACCGTAGCACTGCACTATGTGTTCAACACACCGCACGACAAGCTGGTGTGGGACGTGGGGCATCAGACCTATGCGCACAAGATCCTGACCGGACGGCGCGAGGCGATGAAATCGCTGCGCACGGCGGGCGGCATTTCCGGCTTCCCCAAGCGCAATGAAAGCTCCTACGATGCCTTTGGCACAGGACATTCCAGTACCTCGATTTCCGCCGCGCTGGGCATGGCGGTGGCTGCCAAACTGGCCGGTTCCGACAGCCGCTCGGTGGCGATCATCGGCGACGGAGCCATGAGCGGCGGCATGGCGTTCGAGGCACTGAACAACGCGGGGGCGATGAATGCCAACCTGCTGGTAATACTCAACGACAACGACATGTCAATCTCGCCGCCGGTCGGCGCGCTCAACAACTATCTCGCCAAACTGATGTCGGGGCGCTTCTATGCGGCGATGCGGCGCGGCAGCGAGAAAGTGCTGAAGGGCATGCCGCCGGTGCTGGAATTCGCCAAGCGCGCCGAGGAACACTTCAAGGGCATGGTGGTGCCGGGCACACTGTTCGAGGAATTCGGCTTCAACTACATCGGCCCGATTGACGGCCACGACCTGGATGTGCTGACCGACACCCTGCACAACATCCAGCAACTGGAAGGCCCTCAATTCCTGCACGTGGTCACGCAAAAGGGCAAGGGCTACGCCCATGCGGAGGAAGATAGCGTGCTGTACCACGGCGTGGGCAAATTCGATCCACTCAACGGTATCGCGCCGAAGGCGGTCGGCAAGCCAAGCTACACCCAGGTTTTCGGTGACTGGCTGTGCGACATGGCGGCCCAGGACCAGCGCCTGGTGGGCATCACCCCGGCGATGTGCGAAGGCTCGGGCATGGTCGAATTTGCGCAAAAATTTCCCGAACGCTATTTCGATGTGGGGATCGCGGAGCAGCATGCGTTGACCTTCGCCGCCGGGCTGGCCTGCGACGGCTACAAGCCGGTGGTGGCGATCTACTCCACCTTTTTGCAGCGTGCCTATGATCAGCTGATCCACGATATCGCGATCCAGAATTTGCCGGTGATGCTGGCGATAGACCGGGGCGGGCTGGTCGGCGCGGATGGCTCAACCCATGCGGGCAGTTTCGATCTGAGTTTCCTGCGCTGCATCCCTAACATGACGGTGATGGCGCCAGCGGATGAGAACGAGTGCCGCCGTATGCTGACCACCGCATTTCATCTCGACACGCCCAGCGCGGTGCGCTATCCGCGCGGCAGCGGCCCGGGGGTGCCGGTGGAACCGGATCTGCTGCCTCTGGTCGTTGGCAAGGGCGAAATTCGCCGCACGGGCGCAAAAGTCGCCCTACTCGCTTTCGGCTCCATGCTGGCGCCCGCTTTGCAGGCTGCCGAACAACTCAACGCCACGGTCGCCAACATGCGCTTCGTCAAACCGCTGGACGAGGAACTTGTGGTGAATTTGGCGCACCAACATTCACTGCTGGTGACAGTGGAAGAAAACACCGTGCAGGGCGGTGCGGGAAGCGCGGTGGAGGAATGCGTGTCGCGCCACGGAATCATGATTCAACTGCTGCAACTCGGTCTGCCGGATGCGTTTCTGGAACAGGGTGACCCGGCGCAGATGCTGTCCCGTTGCGGCCTTGACGCCGCAGGCATCTTCGCTGCCGTCACAAGGAAAATAGCCGAGGGAAATAATCAGGTATTGAATTATAATAGTCAAAGCCAATTGAGATAGGAGGGCGACCAGCATGAATTTCCCAGACACCAACATCATCCCCGACGTGCAGAATCTGGCGGATGTGCGCCAGCTGGAGATAGACAAGGTGGGCATCAAGGGTATCCGTCACCCGGTAATCGTCAGGGACAAAAGCGCCGGCGTGCAGCACACCATTGCCAACTTCAACATGTATGTACATCTGCCGCACGATTTCAAGGGCACGCACATGTCGCGCTTCGTCGAGATACTCAACCAGCACGGACGCGATATTTCCGTCGAATCGTTCGAAACCATCCTGCGCGAGATGGTACAAAAACTGGAAGCGAAGGCCGGCCATATCGAGATGAGTTTCCCGTATTTCGTCACCAAGGCCGCGCCGGTGTCCGGCGTGCAGAGCCTGCTCGATTATGATGTGACCTTCATCGGTGAAATTGACAACGGCGATTACCGTTTCACCATGCGCGTGCTGGTGCCGGTCACCAGCCTGTGCCCCTGCTCCAAGAAAATCTCCGAGCGCGGCGCGCACAACCAGCGTTCGCACGTCACCATCACCGTGCGCACCAACAGCTCGGTGTGGATCGAGGAACTGGTGCGCTACGCCGAGGAACAGGCCTCCTGTGAACTGTATGGCCTGCTCAAGCGCCCGGATGAGAAGTTCGTCACCGAACACGCCTACGACAATCCCAAGTTTGTCGAGGACATGGTGCGTGACGTGGCAGCCGTGCTCAACGCCGACGATCGTATCGACACCTACGTGATCGAGTCTGAAAACTTCGAATCGATCCATAATCATTCCGCCTACGCGTTGATCGAACGAGACAAGACACGGTAAGGGCGTATGGCACTACGCCTACCTATTGTTCGCCAAGGGCGTATCCCATACGCACCAACATGACATGAATCCCGTCGCCATCTTCCGCCACTTTCCCTCCGAGGGCCCCGGATATATTGCCGAGTTCCTCGACCAGGAGGCGCTTTCCTGGCATCTCGTCCGCATTGATGCGGGCCAAGCGGTGCCGCGGGATGCCGACGCTTATTCGGGACTGGTGTTCATGGGCGGTCCGATGAGCGTGAACGATGACCTGCCATGGATAGCGCCGGTGCTGGAACTGATCCGCCATGCTGTGGCGCTGGACATTCCGGTGCTCGGCCATTGTCTGGGCGGGCAACTCATCGCCAAAGCACTCGGTGGCAAGGTGACGCGCAACCCGGTTAAGGAAATCGGCTGGGGAGAAGCTGAAGTTGCAGACAACGACACGGCGCGGGCATGGTTCGGTGAAGTTAAGACGTTCGAAGCATTTCACTGGCACGGCGAATCCTTCAGCCTGCCCCCAGGGGCGGAGCATATCCTGTCTAGCGCACATTGCATCAATCAGGGCTTTGCGCTGGGCAAGCACCTCGGCCTGCAATGCCACGTGGAAATGACCGAGAATCTTATCCACAACTGGTGCGCAGCGGGCGCTGCTGAAATCGCCTCAAGCGCGGCCAGTCCCGGCGTTCAATCCGCGGCAGCGATCCAGGCGCAAACAGCAATCAACCTGCCGCAACTGCACGCTGTCGCGCGGCAACTCTATAGTGGATGGATTGGCGGGCTGGCGGCATAAATCTTCGCGTCTGGGCGCTGGTAATGATCGGCTACCCCAATGCTACAGCCAGTGCGTATAGGTTTCCTCCTGACCGCTCCTTCTTCTTCCGGCTGACAGGACGTTCTCGCCCATTCGCGATTTATTCACCATTGCTGCTCCAGGTTCTTCGATGTGTCCCCTAACAGAGATGTTGCACCGCCCGAAACCGGTTCTTCGCCCCGCACTGTTCCCGATCCGAATACGATATTCGATTCTGCAGACAGCGGCTGCTCATTCCTGCATCTTCGGCAGACGACGTAGCATTGTAGTGCCGGCAGCATTTCGAATTATTGACTATTCGAGAAACAGAGATCTCACTCGCTCCTGATCTTCCTGCGCCAGAATCTGGGCAGACGGCAACAGATTTCGCTTCCAGTGTGATCGTCCCCAGGTATTGGCACCGTGGTAGGTGTAAATATAGATTTGCGGCCTGTCCAGACCCACGAGTTTGTCCTCCGATACCAATTGGGTGATTACGACCAAATCCTCACCCTTGCGCAAATCAGGGTAGCGCGGTATTGCGCTCCTCTCGGCGACAATGCTTCCCTCCCAGGAGCGGCGGCCGGATTGGTACGCTGTCTTTGTGGCTGCGTCATAAATCAGCCAGCGTATCAATATGCATCCCTGCTTGCCAGTTTCCTCGGTAGCTCGAATTTGTTCGGCCAACCTGGTAGGTCCGTGCCAATCGTCATCGTCCCATTGTGCGACATAGTGACCGCTGCTGAATTGAATGGATAGATTACGCAATGCCCCGAGGGAAAGCTTGGGCGATACCGCCACTTTGAACGGACGAATTGAGGGCTCATTCAGTGAAACGAGATAGTTGTGCGTCGCCGGATCGTCTTCCTCATAGACAACTATCAATTCGCGCGCCTTATAGGTCTGGTTGAGAAAGCACGTTATCGCACGCCGCAACATTCTCACCCGGTTGCGGGTAACGCAAAGACAGGAAACCAAGTGCTCACCACCCATGCGCTGTCCCCTTACGGATCAATTTACCTATTAAGACGAAACGAACACGGATTCGCCGTATTCAAAACAAATGCTAGCGAAAATCCTGTAATCTATATTGGCCTGCATTGTTTAAGATTCCATTTCTTGCTCGAACATGAAGTTAAGACTCACCATAGACCAGATCAATTATCTCAACATCTGGATGATGATTGCAGCAGCCATCGCTGCCTGTATCAGACCGTTTGAAACCTTTCTGTTTGCCTATGCTGTCCTCGGGCCGCTGCACTATCTGACCGAAATCAGCTGGCTGCATGACAGGCAATATTATTCCAAAGGCAGGTTCGACTATCTCTTTCTGCTGGCAGCCGGAATAATTATCAGCCTGAACTATTTCAGGATGGTTCCGAACATTCCCGGCTATGCGACAGCGGAAGTTACCTTCATTGCATTCATCTCGGCCATGATTTTTGTATTGACAACGAATGCGGCTGCGCGGGCCGCATTGATTGTGCTGGCAGCAATCAGCAGCAAATTGTTCGTAAATGATTCAGCCTTTGAATCAATATTTGGAATATTCCTGCCCACATTGATTCACGTTTTCATCTTCACGGGGCTGTTCATTCTAGTCGGCGTATTGAAAGGACGAAACCTGTCGGGCCTCCTTTCATTGTCGGTATTTGCAATCATTTCGGCCGGCATTGTCTGTTACCGCCCATCGAGCACAATGCATAATGTCAGCAAGTACGTGAAAGACAGCTACGGATACTTGAACATTGATGGAACCTGGGCCAACGGTTTCGCCGGCCTGAACTACCAGATAATGACTGCTTTCAACCTGCATGACTTCGGCAAGCCGGGCGCAGATGTTTCCCGCTTTGTCAGCGGCATAAATGACTTCATCTATCATGAGCCGCTTGCGCTTTCCGTCATGTCCTTCATTGCATTTGCATATCTATACCATTATCTGAATTGGTTTTCCAAAACGTCCGTGATCGGATGGCACGAAATTCCGCGCTTCAGATTGGTGGTCGTACTAATCCTGTGGGCAGTGATGCTCATGTTATACCTGTTTGATTATGCATCTGGATTGAAGGCGTTATACTTCTTGAGCATCACTCATGTTCTGCTGGAATTCCCGCTAGATATTCTTGCTTTCATGACTATTGGGAAGGAAATTGGAGGCGTCTTGCGTCCAGGAAACCCGCGCAGGAAGCTTGCTGCCTGAGAAGCTCAGCTTTGGAGAAGTCTGTTCCCTGGCGTCTTCCGCTATCTCACGCCTGACGTCAATCCGTGCCGAACATTCTGTTCTTCCGTCTGTTCGGTTACCCTGGCGCTGCAGCCACGGCATACGGCTGCCGTTATCGATCTGGAAAAGTGGCAAATCAGATCGAGAGTGACGATATGCTTGCTGACGCTGGCGGCACCGAGCGAAGTTCGCGCCCCATGCCGCCAGGCCGAATACCATGATTTTGCCCCATTGAGTCAGAGCGAGAATAACGTTGTCACAATTTTGTTGACCTGACATCCAGAATTGATAGACTGCAAACAAAGTTCATCGAGGGAGAGCTATACCCTACATCATGTTTGAACATCAGGATGTTTTGGCCGCATTGAATGGAAAATTGCCATTATCGGAAAAACTTGAGTACGTCCACGGTTTTTTGAAGCGCCGCTTTGGTTTTATCGACCGGATTTCGGTGGCGATTTATGATCAAAAAACTGATTTGCTCAAGACATTTCTGTATAGCAGCAATGATGAGTATCCTTTGGTTCTATATTCTGCCAAGCTGGCTGATTCGGCATCGATGCAAGAGATTCTAAAGGTAGGTCGTCCCCGCGTAGTAAATGATCTTGACATATTCAGCAATGTCCAGGCAGAGCACGCGCGCCGCATTGCCGCACTGAAGTATAAATCCAGCTACACCATGCCGATGTTCCTGAATGGAGAATTCTTTGGTTTCCTGTTCTTCAATTCTCACCTGAAGGATGTTTTTGATGAGGCCACACTGCATTTTCTGGATATGGTGGGCCACTTTATTTCGTTGCTGGTGATACATGACATTTCGACGACACGCAGTTTGTATGCGATTGTGAAGACGGCAGCCAATATAACGCTGCACCGAGATGCCGAGACCGGGGCGCATCTTGACCGAATGTCCAACTATGCACGACTGATCGCGAAAGAGGTGGCAAAAAAATATCAACTTAACGACGAACTCGTGGAGCATATATTCTTGTTCTCGCCGTTGCACGACATAGGGAAGATCGGTATAGCCGACAGCATTCTGCTCAAGCCGGAAAAGTTGACGGAGGCGGAATTTGACACCATGAAAACCCACGCCTCGAAAGGTGGTGAGATTATAGATATGCTGCTGAAAAATCTTGGCCTGGATGAATTTCCCCACGCGGAAATTTTGAGCAATATTGCACGTTATCATCATGAAGCTATCAACGGCAGCGGTTATAACGGAATGATGGACGAAGAAATTCCCATTGAGGCAAAAATTGTTGCAGTCGCCGATGTGTTCGATGCGCTGACCAGCGTTCGCCCATACAAACAGGCATGGAGCAACGACCGGGCGTTTGATTTCCTGGAATCCATGGCGGGAACCAAGTTTGACATCGACTGCGTGGCAGCATTGATCAATTGCCGCGATGAGGTGGAGCTGATTCAAAAGAAATTTACAGAAGACTCTTTCGGTTAGCCACGTCTATGCCCTGGAGGCCCCTGCCTGTCTGCATTGAGAAGAATATTGGACTCACCGGCTTTGGCACCAAAGCGTCCTGTGTTCCTTGTAACCAACGGCTCTTCTGAACGCAGTCGCGCGCAGCGTGCGGGATACATCGTATTCTGGCTTGAAGATTCCGGTGAAAATTAGTGAAAAAAGCGGGTATGGGTCGCGCTGCAACTCGGCAAAGGCAGTTATCACGTTCGGCAGCAACACGTCTCGCGCTGTGCATTTTCAAATCTCGCATAACACCCCGCCTGAAAATAGCAGCGCACTGCGCACTTTCTTGTCCGCAAATAACGTTTGCATCGCATTGCGATATTCGTCCATCTGGGCGCGATAGCGCTCGGCTTCCGCGCCGTCGCCGATCTTGTAATCCAGCACCCAGACTTCATCGTCAAACTCGACCAGCCGGTCGATGCGCTTCAATTCGCCCGCGGCATTGATATAAGGCATCTCGTTGCAAGCGCTGCGATAGGATTGCGCGTCGAAGAAACGTGCCAGCTGCGGCGAAGCCAGCAACTGGCTGGCCTGTTGCCAGAGCGTATCCATTTCTGCGGACGGTATGGCAAGGTATTGTTGCAATACAGCCCTGTCCCACAGTCCCTCTTCCGCAAGCGGGACAAAGGAGCGCGGCCGCGCAGGCGAGGGAAGCGTGAGATGCTGCAACAATGCGTGCAACCAGATGCCGCGCTGCTGCTGCATGGTGCTGCGGGCTGCGCGCTGGCCGGCGGGGATGAGCGGGGGCAATGCCAGTTCAGCCACATTTCCCGTGCTCCGCTGCTCCATGTCCACATCCGCTTGAGGATCAGCGGCAGCAAGCGGGTTCGGCTGCTCGCTCACGGCCGCCGCAATGCGGTCATACCAGGATATCGATCTCCTGTGTTTTTCCTTGTCGGTCCCCCTGCCGTTACCGCTGACGATCAGTGCCTGCTGCGCGCGGGTCATCGCGACATAGAGCAGGTTCATCTCCTCGCGTGCCTGTTGCGCGGTGTCCTGCTCGAACAGCGGTAGCCTGCGCTTCCCGCGCGAGGCCAGTTCCGCATACAGGGAGAAATGCCGCGGACGCGGCTCGTGCGTCGGCCAGTCCAGCAACACATCGTTGCCCTCGGTCTTCTTCGGCTCCGCATTCGCATCCAGCAGCCAAACGATCGGGGCTTCAAGCCCTTTCGCTTCATGCACGGTGTAGATGCGCAGCGCATCGCCCGCCACACCCAGCTTGCCTTCGTCCGGCGCATCGTCGCTGCTGTCGCGCAATTCGCGCAACTCCTGCAGAAAGCGCGGCAGGCTGGGATAACGCCCGGCATCGACGCCCAACGCGATCCCGATGAAAGCTTTCAGATTGGCGGAGACCTTGGCGCGCGTCTCGACCGGCAGACTGGCGGCGTAGCGCGCCAGCACCTCGCCCTCGAAATAGATACGGTCGAGCAGATCGTGCACCGGCAATTTGTCAGCCAGCTCCAGCCAGCGTTGCAGCAGCTCGGCAGCGCGCCGCAACGAGGGTGACGGGTCGTCAAGCTGCTGCAGGCGTCGCCACCAGCTGATCTTGCTCTGCTCACCAGTAACCGAAGCGGGTGAGTTTTGCGCGAGGCGCATCAGGTCTTGATCGCTGCACGCGAAGATCGGGGCGCGCAGCACCTGTGCCAGCGCAAGGTCGGCAAAGGGCGTGATCAGGAACAGCAGCAGCGCCTGGATGTCTTCCGCCTCCAGCGTATCCAGCAGTCCACCGCGGCGCGAGCTGATGAACGGGATATGGCGTTTGCGCAATGCCTCTTCATAGATTGCCAGATGAGTGCGGCTGCGCACCAGCACCATAATGTCGCCATAGCGGGCGCGCTGCACGATTTTCTTTTCGCGCACGCACCAGCTTCCGACCATGCCCGCAACTTGCGTAGCGAACTGATCCGCCTCGATTTCGCGCCCACCTTGCCCGACTTCATCCCTGGGTGTGGTCAAGGGATCGCGCAGCGCCATGGCCACGACGGCTGCCGCGTCCTCTTCATCCTGTGCGCTTGTCGCCAGTGGCAGAACTGCGACATATCCGGGCAAGCCGGCGTGTTCGGCCGTATGCGGCGCGAAATCCACGAACCCTTCCGGATGCGCAACGAACACTGCGTTGACGGCATCCAGCACGGCCGGCGCGTTGCGCCAGGTGTGGTTGTTGTGCAGCGAGTGCGCCGCAAAATTCTGCTGCAGATAGTCGCGCGCCACGCCGAACAGGCGCGCATCGGCGCGGCGAAAACGATAGATGGATTGCTTGGGGTCGCCGACCACGAACACCGTGGGCTGCGAGTCCACCGCCACGGCCGCGTCAAACCAGGCACGCATGATCTGCCATTGCAACGGATTGGCATCCTGGAATTCATCCAGCAACACATGGCGGTAGCGGCTGTCGAGCTTGTACTGCATGGTCTCGGCGTGCTCGCTGCTCTGCAGCAGCCGGCGCAGCTGCCATTCCAGGTCGGTGAAATCCATCTGCTGCTGTCGCTGCTTCAAGGCCTGATAGCGCGCCAGCAATGCAGCGCCGCAATGCAGCACGGCCTCATTCAGCCTCCAGGCCCGCTGCTCGGCCAGCGCATCGCCCACTGCTTGCACCCGGTCAAACAGCACATCGCGCGCTAACAGGAAGGATTCCGCACCTTGTTTCCTGGTCGGCTTGAAACTTCGTGCCTCGCCTGCCTGAGTGAACAACAATGGCCATAGCCTGGCAAAGCGTTTGCCTTCCGCACTGTCCGTCCACGCACTTTCCAGTTCAGCCGCTTTCCTGTTCTGCGTATCCGTACCGCCATCGGCCAATTGGCGTGCAAACGTAAACAGTGTTTCCTGACTCTGACCACGCTTGCCCCACTCCATTGCCGGATCGCGCTGCATATCCACCGCCAGATCGGCGCGCAACCTGTCCAGCGCGAATGCCAGCGGATCAGTTTGGTCACCGGCATAAGCCCACCACTCAGCACGCCTGGATAGAAAACTGAAAATCAGCTTGCGCGTATTGAACAGGCCGCACGCTTCGAACAGCCACTGCATGTATCCCGCTTCGGCGCCGTCCGGCTGCCGGCGCATCTGCTCGAGCAATTCTTCCCAGGCTTCTTCCTGCACGGCGCCCGCGCGTTCCAGCAGGGACATGCCCTGCATCACGTCTGCGTTCAACGGTGCGCGCTGCAGGACCTGCATGAACCAGCCGTGAAACGTGCTGATGGTGATGCCCGGCTGCGCCAGCAGCACATTTTGGTACAGGCTGCGCGCGCGCTGCACCTGCTCCTCGCTCATCTGCTCAAGGCCACGCTCGGTGAAGAAATTGCGCAGCGTCGCATCGTCCTCTGTCGCCAGGTCGCGCAACCAGAGATGCAATCGCGCCTGCATCTCCTGCGCCGCCTTGCGCGTAAATGTGATGGCGAGGATCTGTGACGGCTGCGCGCCATCCAGCAGCAGACGCACAATGCGCGACACCAGCAGCCAGGTCTTGCCGCTGCCGGCACAGGCCTCGACGACGACGCTGTGGCTCGGATCGAGGGCGAGGTGATTATTCATCAATCACCTCAATTGCCGTAAATTCCCCTCCCCGTTTCACCCGCAAGGAGTAGACCGTGGTTGCCTCGGAGAGGTACTTGCCCCCTGTGGGGGTAAAGCCGCTAAAGCGGCAACAACCACGCTCCAGGGGGAAAGCCAGGTTACCAATGAATTGGCTGTCGTTTTTGGACAGCCCAGTCTGATGGCTAGTAGTTCCATCAGTGGGGGCAGAGACTATGCATTGCCACGGTCCCACCCCCACCCCAACCTTCCCCCCTGAAGGGGGAAAGAGTAGGTATGGCACCGTTGTCTTTTTGATTGACGTTGCTAAGATACGGTTCATAAATTTCACCAATCCCCTTTCCGGCACACGCCGCGCATCTCGCAATACGCGCACGCCGCATCGATGCCATTTGCCGGCAATCCGGCGCCACCGTGTATACGGTCCATCACCTGCACCAGCCGCTCGGCGTTGAGCCGCGCCAGTTGCGCGACATCCTCTCCGGGTGCGACCAGCTTCACTTTGCCGCTTTCGATGCTGACGAATGCCGCTTGATTCGCCCCGTGGGCATAGGCGTAACACGCCAGTTGCACATCCTCTCCCGCCTCGCGCAACTTGCTGCCCAGCAACTGATCGTTCTGCATCTTGTAGTCCAGCACCCGCTTTTCCTGTTGATTCACATCCAGGCGATCGATGCGCCCGCGCAATCGCACGCCGTCCAGTTCGCACTCGAACAAGCTTTCCGCTTCCCGATAGCGCCAGCCTTGCGCCTCGTTCTCGCGCTGCCATTCCAGATAGGCAGGCATCGACTTGAACCAGCGCGCCAGCCAGGCGCGCGCGGTGAAATCCTGCTGCAGCAGATCGGCAAACACCTGCTCACTGATCTGCCGCAAAGCGGCGTCCGGCTCCCCAATGGGATGGTCGCTGACGCACGGATAGCGTTCGTGAAAGCGCCGCAGGATATCGTGCACGCGCTCGCCGTAATCGCGCTTCTCGATGCCTTCCTGCACCTCGTCCAGTTCGTTCAGGCGCAGGATGTGGCGCGCATGGAATTGATAGGGGCAGGCCACCAGGCTGTTGTAGGCGCTGATCGAGACGCTGCCCGGCACCAGCTGCGCCATGACATTCGGTGCTGGCGAGATCGCCTGCGCCAGGTCGACCGTGCGCGCATCTTCAGCTGCCAGATACAGTCGCAATTCGGCATCGGCCAGGTCGTCGCCGTAAGCCAGCAGATGCAGGTCGCGCAGCATCTCCAGGTACGGGCTGAGCAGCACCGTCTCGCCCTCCCTGTCCTTCTGCCAGGTGACCAGCACGCTATCGTTCAGCATCAACAAAGCCATAAGGTCGTCACGCTGGCGCAGGGCATTCACGCTGCGCGTGGGCAGGTTCAGGCTGCCTCGCACCGCATCGTTGAACCAGCGTCCACCGTCCTGCACGGCAGGCAGGTGATCGGCATCGCAGCCCAGCAGCAACACCGCATCGAAAGCACGCCAGCGCGTTGCGGCGAGGTGGGTCAGGCGCACCGGACTGTCGATAGCGGCATCATGGAAAGTCCTGGTGTCCAGCTGCTGCGCCAGCCACCGCCGCCATTCCGCGAAACCGAACGGGCTTTGGTCTTCGGCCAGTTCCCGCTGCCAGTCTTGCAGCGCGTTCAGCAACTGGGCGCCGGCATCATCCTGTTGCAGCCCGGCATCAATGCCCAGCACGCTCACGCTGTGGTGCAACGCATTCAGCCACCCCGACAACGATAGTCTCCTGCTGACTACCAGCAATGAAGCAGCCTGGCGCAGGCGCACCAACGGTTGCTGCAACACTGCTTCGTCGCCGGCCAGGAAGACGAACTGTTCCAGCCCTGCCACCACACCATGCCTGCGCAGCAGCTGCTCCAGTTGGTACACGGCCGCCTTGCGCTCGGCGGCGGGCAAGTCGGCAAAGATGAAGGGAGACTTGAGCAGGTCGAGCAGGTCGTGATGATAGAAATCGCTTTGCAGCACATCCAGCCAGCGCATCAGCACCGTGCTCACCGACAGCGTGGCGAAGGTCCAGCCGGTTTCGTCGGCCACCAGTATCTGCGCGCGCTCCAGCAGGGCGCGCACGCGCCGCGCCACGACACGGTCCAGAGCAACGATGGCAATGTCGCGTTTACCGGCTTGCAGCCAGCGGCGCACCTGCATGGCCGCGGCGCGCGCCTCTTCCTCCAGGCTGTTCGCTGCGAAGAAACGGAGGCGGCCACCCAAAGCTGGCGCATTCTGTTTGAGCAAATATTCAGCTTGGCCGAGCAGGGAATCCGAGTCCCCTCCCCCTTGCAGGGGGAGGGTCAGGGTGGGGGTAGAACCTGTGCCATCCCGCCCCACCACCATCTCGCGTACATCACACACCATCACCGCTGCACGCTCGGCATACTGGTCCAGGAAACGCTGTTCCATCGCGTTCCAGTCCGAGGTGCGCAATACCCAAAGCGCCTGGCTCGCCTGCTGCGCCAGCAAAGCCAGGCGCTGCTGATGGGCGCGCGCAGCGCTCAATTCATCGCCATCGGTCATCGCATGCCACAATTCGAACACCAGCCGCGCCTCGAATTGCAGCGTCTCGTTCTGCCTGGCCTGGTATGCCCGCTGCACTGCTGCGGCGAATGCTTCGGCATCTTGCGGCAATTCGGTGAGCGAACCGGTCAGCTCATCGAACAATGCCAGCAGTTCCCGCGCCATGCCCCACAGGTCCACAGCGCCGAACCAGCGCCGCGACTGCAATGCCTGAT
The DNA here is from genome assembly GCA_963782385.1 of uncultured beta proteobacterium. Taxonomy (GTDB): domain Bacteria; phylum Pseudomonadota; class Gammaproteobacteria; order Burkholderiales; family Gallionellaceae; genus CAVXFS01. The sequence goes on along the minus strand of CAWAJO010000001.1, from coordinate 1,814,033 downwards.
ACAGCATGGCCAGGCTGCGGCTCTCGGGCGAAACCGCCCCCTGCAGCGGGATGCGTTGCGCCCATTCATCCAGCGTGACCATCTGCGGCAACAGCAGCGTGGGCCGTTGCGCAGCGCACATCAGCGCCTGAGCCAGCGGCTTTGCCACATGATGATTCGGCAACAGCACAATCACGCCGCGCAGGTCCGGCGGCGCATGCTGATCGAGGATGCGCTGCGCGACGTCGTCAAAAAAAACAGCGGCTGCTCCTCGCATGCCGCTGCTGTTCATCCGTTCCACGCCGACCCGCCTATCGTTCCAGCAATTGCAGTTTATCCTTCACGTCTTTCCATTCGTCCGCATCGGCCGGGGCATCCTTCTTTTCGACGATGGACGGCCACAGTTTCGCCAGCTCGGCGTTGAGTTCGGTGAAATGGACTTGTTCCATCGGCAGGTCGTCCTCGGCATAGATCGCCTCGACCGGACATTCGGCCACGCACAGCGTGCAATCGATGCACTCGTCCGGGTCGATCACGAGAAAATTCGGCCCTTCGCGAAAACAATCCACCGGGCAAACGTCCACGCAATCGGTGTATTTGCACTTGATACAGGATTCGGTCACTACATAGGTCATGGTCGGGTTCCTCTCGGCATGAGGCCGTTATTTTAACCCAAATGGCAGTCAGGGCAGCATCGGGCGCAATGCATGGAACGAGTTCAGCGGGATTCGAATGCCTGCCATTTGCTGTCGACAATTCGACGGCATCGCATAGTGATGGTGCCTCCACATTAGGCAGCCCAACGATTCGAGACTGGCGCTTGCCATGAAAATGAATATGGCGTTAAATCCAATCATGTCAAGACTCACAGCATTGATTCATAGAGATATAGGTGTCTAGAATGAGCGTCAGTGGTCCAGACGAACAATTTCTTGGGGCGCTGTTAGGCGATGATGAACTTGGACTTGTTATCAGAGCGCATATACACATTGAATCCGGCATTAATGAACTGCTTGATGTCGCCGTCCCCCACCCCAAACAACTCCCACATCTACGATATGAACAAAAACTGAAGCTTGCCTGTGCCCTTGGGCTGCAAGAGCGTCTTTTCAAACCGCTCAATATACTTGGACATATTCGAAACGCATTTGGCCACAACCTCAACACCTCGATTTCCGAAGTTAACGTAAACGACCTCTATGGCGCGCTCGCCGAACAAGACAGGAAAGGCTTCCTATTGGGAATTGAGGCAAATTTGGTCAGGCTCAGGATTCAAAACGTAGATCAATTTCCCACTCTTTCACCACGAGTTCGATTCATATTTCTTGCAATCGGCCTAGACAAAGCAATGGCACAGGCACGGTCTGAATTCTTAGAGGGAAGAAATGAAAATTAACAACGTACATGTCAGGTCCATACAGCCAGTGAAGCATTTCGCGCAATTCTGGCGAGCTTTTCTTGTAGTTAATTCTCAGCATGAACACCAACCAGCATGATCTAACCAAACGCTTCCAGGAATTGAGCGACGACGAGCTTTTGTCCCGCTTCCGCTCCGGCGGCCTGACCGAAGATGCACAATCCATTGCCGCCACAGAACTTATCGCTCGCGGCCTGCCCTTGCCTGAACTGAAACCCACAGGCCGCGAAAACACGGACTACGCGGACGACTTCGAGACAGTCGCGCGCTACCTGAATCCGACCCAGGCCCACATCGTGCGCTCGTGCCTGGAGGCCGCCGGTGTCCCGGCGATGATTGCGGACGACAATATGGTGCGGATGCTGTCGATCATCTCGGTCGCAGTCGGGGGGGTGCGCATCCTGGTGCCGGCCGATCGCGTTGCCGAAGCCAGGGAAGTCATTGCCGCATTCAACCGCGGCGATTTTGCGCTGCGCGAGGGAGCCGACCCGACCGATGAATAGCGCCGTCCCGCCAACGCTCAATGGATTGCAGCAAACCCCGGAAACTCCCACCCGGCGCCTGTCTGCGCTGCGCGATCTGTGGCCGTTCCTGCGCCCCTATCGCGCGCGCATTACGCTGGCGTTCTTTCTGCTGTGCCTCGGTTCCGCCACCATCCTGCTGGTGCCGCTGGCGTTCCGCGACCTGATCGATTTCGGATTCGGCCAACGCAAGAATACCGGTGCCCTGCTCGGCACGCTGAGCCTGAATGGCCACTTCGCGGCATTGTTCGGACTGGCGTGCATCTGGGCACTGTCGATCGCAGCGCGCTATTACACCGTGACCTGGGTCGGCGAACGGGTCACGGCGGACCTGCGCAGCGCGGTGTATACGCGCATGCTGACGCAGTCGCCGCAGTTCTTCGAAACCCTGCAGACCGGCGAAGTGCTGTCGCGCCTGACCGGCGACACCACGCTGATCCAGACCGTGATCGGCAGCTCGATCTCGATGGGGCTGCGCAGCCTGTTCCAATTCGTCGGCGGCATGATCATGCTGGCGGTCACCAGTTTTTACCTGTTCTCGCTGAACCTGGGGCTGATGGCCGTGCTGACCCTGCCGCTGATCGCCATCGGCCGCAAGGTGAAGAAACTCTCGCGCGAATCGCAGGACAAGATTGCAGATGCCTCGGCGCTGGCCGGCGAGATTCTCAACGCGATCCCGACGGTACAGGCCTATACGCAGGAGCAGCGGGAGTCCGGGCGTTTTGCCGGACGCGCCGAAGCCAGCTTCGTCAGCGCGATCCGCCGTACGCGCGTGCGTTCGGTGATGACGGTGCTGGTCATCACCGCAGTCATGGGGTCGATCATTTTCGTGCTGTGGGTCGGCGCCAACCAGGTGCAGGCAGGCAGCATGACTGGCGGGCAACTGGCTTCGTTCATCCTCTACGCGGTGCTGGTCGCCGGCGGAGTCGGCACCATGTCGGAAGTGTGGGGCGACGTGATGCGCGCAGCCGGGGCGACCGAGCGTTTGCTGGAATTGCTGCATGCGCAGCCCGCGATCGCGGAAGCCGGCTCGCCACAATCGCTGGCGCAGCCCGCGCAGGCGGCGATCCGCTTCGAGCACGTCAGCTTCCGCTACCCCGCGCGCCTGCAAACGGCTGCGCTGGACGACATCACACTGGACATTGCCCCCGGCGAAACCGTCGCGCTGGTCGGACCCTCCGGTGCCGGCAAGACCACGCTGTTCCAGCTCTTGCTGCGTTTCTACGACGTGACGGCCGGCTGCATCCGCCTCAACGGGCAAGACATCCGCCAGCTTTCTCTGCATGAACTGCGTGGCAGGATTGCGATCGTGCCTCAGGATCCGGTGATCTTCTCGGCCAACGCACTGGAAAATATCCGCTACGGCCGCCCTGCCGCCAGCGACGACGAGGTTCATGCCGCCGCAAGGTCGGCGCAGGTGGAAGAATTCATCTCCCGCCTGCCGGAAGGCTACCAGACCTTTCTCGGCGAGCGCGGCACCCGCCTTTCCGGCGGACAGCGCCAGCGCATTGCCATCTCGCGCGCGATTCTGAAGAACGCGCCGCTGCTTCTGCTGGACGAAGCGACCAGCGCGCTCGACGCCGAATCCGAAATCCTGGTGCAGCAGGGATTGAACGCCGCCATGCGCGGACGCACCACGCTGATCATCGCGCACCGGCTGGCCACCGTGCAGAAGGTCCACCGCATCGTCGTGCTGGAACAGGGCCGCATCGTCGAAACCGGATCACCGGAAGATTTGCGCAGGCAGAGCGGACTTTACGCGCGGCTGGCCCGATTGCAGTTCGACGTTTGAAGACGCAAGGCTTGACTATCGAGCTTCAGCCGGACACATGGAGCCAACTTCTCAAATTTATGCTGCAAGACGGTACAGCGATGCAGGCACCATTCAAGATATTCGTTTCGACCAGGTTATCGTGGCGGCCCGGATTTTCAGACCCGGCATGGCGATGACCCAATCCTGCGATCTTGAGGGTTCGTCAGCGCCGGTCGGGCCGGGTGCGACAGACTTGAGTATTGTGATCACCAGCGCCCCTAAATTAGCGATTAATTATGCACAAACACGAAATGAGCAAGCCAGCGCCTTGACGACCCGCATCCTGCCGGAAGCAAATTATTGAAAAGTGCGCTTCATTTCAAGATCGTTCTGCAATTTGCTTGAATGAGTGAACTTTATATGGAGGGCGCTATCCTACCGTGGAAGATGCAAATGGCCTGGCCAGCCAGCATGTGTAACGGGTCTATGCAATATTCGGCATGGCCTGGCAATTTACCGCAACCCCGGCTTGTTTCCGTCGTTCACTCAAGAAAAACGATGCAACCGGCATTCAGTAGTTGGTGATAAACATGAGAAAACCGAGAATCTTACCAGGCGCCGCAGGTATTATTGCCCTGACTGCCGCGATAGGTTTTGTCGATGGGCCCGTTGAAAGCGAATCCGAAAACATTTCAAGAGGCAAGATCACTCTGGTAAGTGCCCAGACACCACTTTCGGCTGAGGGTGCAGTGCCAGACAACCAGCCTGCAATCCTGCCAGACAATCCTGCCTATCTGGTCGAACTCCGGCGCGGAGATGTTTTCGCAGTGGTGCTGGTCGATGCGGTGACCGGACGGATAATAGCATCCTGAAAGTTTCCCGGCTTTTTCACCGGATTTGCGCCACGCCTGTTGCACGGTCATGGAAACAGGCGCCGGCATGTTGTGGCGATCATCTAGATGGACTGATTGAGCAGCGCCTCGAATTCCTCCGGCGGAAGCGCCCTCGAGAACAGGTGTCCTTGCGCATAGTCGCAGCCTGCATCGGTCAATATCTTGCATTGCATCTTTGTTTCGACGCCCTCTGCAATCACCTTAAGCCCGAGCTTGTGCGCCATCACGATGATCGCCTCGGATAAGGCTACATCATTAATGCCGGTCTCCAGGTTGTCCACAAATGCCTTGTCAATCTTCAGGAAATCGATATCGAATTTTTTCAGGTAGGACAAGGATGAGTAACCTGTCCCGAAATCGTCGATCGCCACTTGAATGCCCGCATCACGAAATTTAAGCAGTTTGTCGGTGACACCGGTTGACGCGTTCAGCAGCAGGCTCTCGGTGATCTCGATGACAATGTTCTGTCCGGCGAGGTCAATGTCATGCAAATAGTCGCTCCAGGCATCGCAGGAGTGTTCCAGTGACTGGAACTGGATCGGCGACATATTCACGCTGATCTGAAAGTCATTCGCAAACAGTTGGCGCCAACGTCTTGCCCAGCGGGCTGCTTCCTTGAAAACATGATCACCGATCCCATTGATCAATCCGGTTTCTTCCGCAAGCTGTATGAACTCTATCGGCTTGAGCAAGCCGCGCTCCGGATGATGCCAGCGGACAAGTGCCTCGGCTTTCTGAATGCGGCTGGTTGCCAAATCGACGATCGGCTGGAAATAGATGATGAGCTGTTCGGCCGCAAGCGCGCTGCGCAAGTCGTGAGTCAGGCGCCGGCGCTCCTGCGCAGCTTCCTGTAACTCGGCGGTAAAGTAGCTGGTTCGATTGCGGCCCCGGCTCTTGGCAACGTACATCGCCTGATCGGCGTTCTTCAGCAAATCCTCAACCGTGGCTGCATCATTGGGATACAGCGTGATGCCGATGCTGGCTGAAATATAGACCACTTCATCTCCAAGCTGGAACGGCTCGGACAATTTCTTGAGGATTTCCTGGGCGACCCGCTCCACGTTTCTGGTATCGTTGACCTCGGAAATGATGACGGTGAACTCATCTCCTCCCAGGCGTGCCACGGTATCTGATTCACGCACGCAACTGGTGATGCAACGCGAAACCTCAATCAGCAGGATGTCGCCCATATCGTGACCCAGCGTGTCGTTGATTTCCTTGAAGTGATCCAGATCAATGAATAACAGCGCCATCTGCAGATCTGCGCGATGGGCCTTCTTGATTTCCTGGTCCAGACGGTCATGGAACATGTGGCGGTTTGGCAGCCCGGTCAGCTTGTCAAAATTGGCCTGCCGCCAGATTATTTCTTCGGATTCCTTCTTGCTGGTGATGTCCCGAATAAAAGCACTGAACTCGTGACGGTCCTGCACCCTGATCGTGGCGATGGCCAACTCAACCGGAAACTCGTGGCCGTCGCGATGCAGACCCACCATTTCGATGCGGGAATTCAGGATGCTCGCCTTGCCAGTCGCCAGGTAACGCTGCATGCCGCGGATATGGCCCTCGCGATACTGGAGCGGGATGATCAATTCGTGGAGCAATCGACCGACCGCTTCCTTGCTGGTCCAGCCAAAAATATTCTTCGCCTGGTCATTCCAGCCGGTTACAACTCCTTCGGAATTCATCTGCACAACGGCGTCCAGCGCGTTATCGATTGTGGCACGCAGCCGCGCCTCGGCTTCGCGATGCGCTTTTGAGCCGCTTTCCAGTCGTGCAGTCATCTGGTTGAAATCAGCTGCCAGAATGCCGATCTCGTCGTCGGATTGCAGTTCCAGCCGCTTGGACAGATCATGCGTTTCCGTGATGTCCGTGACAAAGTTGGTCAGCGTACGCAAGGGTGCGGTCAACCGGCCCGCCAGCCAGCGAATGACCACGAATATCGGCACAGTCAAAATCAATCCCAGAATGGCCAGTTTCATTATCACCAGGTAAACGGTTTGGTGCAGTTCTCCCGGTTTCTGCAGCATCACGATTTCCCATCCGGCAAGCATGCCGGATTTTTCCCGGGCATGGTTAACCAGATATTGCTCATCATCAATCTCTCCCCAGCCCGCGAGATTGTCCAATTTGGGCAGCGTCTCACCGCCAATGGAAGTGTTCAGCGTCGATTCCAGCAGGATGACAGGTTCTTGAGCCGCCGCCGGATTGGGCGGCGAGTCTTTTGCCGACGCGGCATTCGGTGTGGATTCCGGCGGCGCAGGTGGTTGCTGGTGATACAGGAGGAGAGCTTGCTCAGGCAGTATGTCTTTTACCTCAGTCCAGTGATATGCCAGCACAAGGGTGCCAAGCTGGTAATAGTTGTCTGAAAAAGATGCCACCACAGGCGCCACCAGGGCCACAATGTTGTCGCCATCCACCGGACTGTGGTGCTTATTGACGAAGCTGATTTCTCCATGTGGCTTCCATGCTTCCGGCAGCATGTCGAGATTGTGCATCCTGTCGCTGGCGGCAATCAGGTGACCCGCGGTATTGAAAGCATAAAGCTCGCCCTTGAGGCCATAATCCTTTTCCAGATTCTCCAGCGTATTTTCCACCCGTTTATCCACGTCGCCGGAGGCGAGGTCATTCATCACGTCCAGTTTGGCCCATGCGTGCAGGCTGGTTGCCAGTTGTTCGAACCTTTCATTGAGAGCGCCGAGTTTGATCTGGGCCAGCTGTGACAAGGTATCCAGTTCCGAGTCCGTCACCGCAGACCGGACAGCGCTTTGCACCACCAGCGAAGTCACGAGAAAGGTAATGAAAAAGACGGAAAAGAAAGCAAGCAGCAGCTTGCGGGCGATAGATCCACCAAACCAGTCAGTTGGAAATCTCATGGTGCATCCTGGGAAAAGACAGCCTCATGGAACCCTCAACAAGACCTTGACCCCTTTCGGGGCCTGGATGTCATTGATGTAACCGATCGCTCCGGGAATGCTGCGCACGAAACCCAGAACAGCCTGGTCGGATGTTTGAACCGGGGGAGGAAGCTTGCCCTGGAAGCTCAACCGGTTCCAATATTCTCCCAACTCCTGGGGGGAGAGGTTGAACACCTGCTCGGTGAATATTTTTCGTTCTGTGCTCGATGCTTCGCGGTTTACCGGGATTACCTGAAGCCTGGGGTTCCAGAATTCCTTTTTCAGGGAATATACGTCGGCCAGCTGCTCGACGGAGATCGAGTTGACCGGTACCTGGGGGGAGGCAATGATCAACAGCCCATCTGCTTCGCAAAGCAATGACCACACAACCCCAAACAGAAGTAGGCAGCAGGACGCGCATCACGTCAGAACATCACGGCGAATGCAGCTTTCCAGCCGGTCTGAATGGACGCTATCGATGCCGATACGCCCGCCTGATGAATGTATTCCAGTTTCCAGACCATCGGTATGCTGGGCCTGTAAGCGACCGTAATCGAAGTGCTTCGGGAGGACGCTTCCATCATGTGGTCCTGATAGTATTCGGATTCGAGAATTCCGTGCCACTGCGGGGTAACCGAGCAATCGGCAAGCGCGAATATTCCCGATTCGCTGGCGTGAATACGGGGCGCTGCTGCGGGCAACACCGTGCCTGAAAAATGGGCCGTTATTGCCTCGCCTTCCAATCTTAGTTTGCCAAATGACTTATTGGCATTGAGTCCGAAAAGAGCATAATTTTCTCCTGTCTCAATGAACTGGCCATGCTGAAAGGATGCCCCGATCTTGTCGATCAGGCCCCGCGGCAGGTTGATGTGCCCGCCGAACACATTGTGGAAATTCCTGGTTGTCAGGTCCGTCGATCGCTTGAACCACTCGTCGTTCGGTTGCCAGTACAGTTGCAAGGACGGGTTTGCCCCGTCCTCCGGATCATGTTCCCAGTATATGCCGCTCATGTAGGAGTTGAATCCGAGCGCGGTCGTGTAGGGCCGGGTAATCATCGGAATCAATGGCGCCGCATGCACCAGGTTCCAGTCCCCCAGCGGGGTCAGTATCTTGCCAACGCGCAAGTTGTCGAATTCCGACAGTATCCAGTCGTTGTAGAACCGCTCCACAACAACTTCGCCGTTGTCTCCGCCACCGCCTTGTCGGGACAAGGTCGCGTTGGATATCTCGAATTCCGCAAAAGGATTGACCTGGTTGCTGACACGGCCCCCGACAAACAGACTCAAATCATCTACATCAAGCTTGGTGGGCGCGTCAAAACGGTTGACGGCCTCAAGATTCAAGTAGCCGGAAATGAAATAACTTCCCGCATGCCAGCCCTGGCCAAGCTCATAATTTTCAGCGTAGCCAACTGGAGAAAATATCAATCCAACCTGGAGAAGCAACAGTGGCAGTAGTATCAGGCGCATGGATTTCATACCCAATTTGTTGCAATGATGCAATGTTAACGGGAAAGACCACTGCGTGCCAGAAGCTTTGAGCAAATTGCAGGGCGGCCAGGGAATGCCCCGCACGTCAGAGTGATGACCGGCCTGCACTGGACAGGCGCGCGGCTTCGCAACTGCTTTGCAAGAATTCTCGTGATTCCCGCTTGCGGTGCCGTTGAACGGATAGGCTGCCTGAGACAACAAGAAGCCCGCAATGCGTTTATTCATGCGGGCTTTGTAAACTGCTTGGGACTGCCATCAACTACCAATTGGTAGGCGCGATTGGACTCGAACCAACGACCCCCACCATGTCAAGGTGGTGCTCTAACCAGCTGAGCTACACGCCTGTTGAGGCCACGCATTGTACCCAATCTCCCGCTTTCATTCAAATATAAAAACCTCGGCCGGAACGAAGTCTTCAGGTGCGTCCGCAACACCGCCGTTGCATGATCGTGAAATGGAATTACTGCCGTGCATTTCCATTCTGCAGCAGGGCCAGGGCCAATTTGCTTGCCCAGCGGGCCAACCGGCACTAGCATGGCGCGCCATGCAAACCAACGCAACCAACTGGCTGATCTACTGCCGTCCCGGATTTGAGCGCGACTGTGCCGAAGAATCCCGGGCCAGACCCATCGAAGTGAAGGTCGGAAGCGGGTTCGTCATTCTGCAAGGCAAGCCGCGCCTTTCCTTCGCTGAACTCACGTTCGCGCGCCAACTCATCCATCTGCTCGGTGACGTTCAGGATTTACCCGAACGCGACCGACTCACACCGTTGCTGGCCGCAATTCCTGATGCGCCGATACCATTCGGCGCACTCTGGCTGGAGACGCCGGACACTAACGAAGGCAAGACGCTCTCCGGCTTCACGCGGCGCTTCCAGCCATTGCTCGAAGCCGCACTGCGCGAGCAGGGAAAACTCCTAAGCAATGTCTCGGTTCGCGTTGGGCCTATCCAAGCCGGAACGGACTTGGCCGCACCTGTTCGTCCTTCGACGCGCTTGGGGCGAACGGAGGAATCGCCGCGCCTGCACATCTTCTTCCCTGACAGGCACCGCGCGCTCATCGGCACCAGCGACCCGCTGAACAGCGCCGCCGTGCACATGGGCATCCTGCGTTTGAAACTGCCGCACGACGCCCCCAGCCGCTCCTGCCTCAAGCTGGCCGAAGCATTCGAGGTCTTTCTCGACCGGGAACAGCAGGCAAAATGGCTCAAGCCCGGAATGACCGCGGTTGACCTCGGCGCCGCGCCCGGCGGCTGGACCTGGCAACTGGTGCAGCGCGGTATGAAAGTCATCGCGGTGGACAACGGCCCGCTGAAAGGCGTGGCGGCGCAGCATCCCGCGATCAAGCATCTGCGCCAGGATGGCTTCCGCTATCGTCCACGACGCCCTGTCGACTGGGTGGTGTGCGATATGGTGGAACAGCCACAGCGAGTGGCCGCGCTGATGGCGGAGTGGGTCGCGGCGGGCTTGAGCAGCCGCGCCATTTTCAATCTCAAGTTGCCAATGAAAAAGCGCACCGCGGCGCTGGACGATGCGCTCGACATCGTGCGCGGCGCCCTGGATGCAAAGGGAATTCGTTACCGCCTTCAAGCCAGGCAGCTCTACCATGACCGCGAAGAAGTGACGGTATTTTTGGCCAGGGTAATAAGGTAGGGAAGCGCTGAATCAGACCATGCGCCCGCGGCCGCCGGGCAACCCCGAGTACACAAGCCTCTCCGGCGTTGCCGTCCGTTCCGGCCACGCGCCATGGGGCGTATCCTGCAGGCAGTTATCAATCACCGGTTTCACCCGGACTCAGTACCTTGAAAATGACCTCCAGCGCGAATCCGCGCGATTGCAGGAAGCGAACTTGCCTGGATTTTTCTTTCGCGTCATGCGGCGCGGTGCCGAATTTCTTCTGCCACACCTCGCGCGCCGCGGCAAGTTCGGTGTCTTCCAGATGTGGAAGCGCATCGCTGATCAGGTTTTCGGCGATGCCTTTCTGCCGCAGTTCCTGGGTGATGCGCCGGATGCCGAAGCGGGCGCGCTTGATATTGACCAGCTGCTCGGTCGCGCGCGCATCGGAGAGCCAGTTGCGCCTTGCCAGCTCGTCCAGCACGGCTTCCACATCGTCGCCTTCCTGGATATGCGGCAGCAGCTTCGCGCGCAGTTCAGCGCGGCTGTATTCGCGCCGCGCCAGGTGCTGCAGTGCGCGGACGCGCAGCGTCGGCTCAGTCTTTTGCTTCGCCACCACCGAGCGCGGCGACGCCAGCCGCGGCGCGCACCTTGTTTTGGCTACGGCCGGCCGCAACTGCAGCCTTAACATGCACCAAGCGCATGTTAGCCTCCGCCGAAATCTCATCCCCCCGAATCATCATGCCGCTTTCGGCGCAACCAACGCGGCAACGCCGGTGGCCTCGCGAATGCGATTTTGGCTACGGCCGGCCGCAACTGCAGCCTTAACATGCACCAAGCGCATGTTAGCCTCCGCCGAAATTCCATCCCCCCGAATCATCATGCCGCTTTCGGCGCAACCAACGCGGCAACGCCGGTGGCCTCGCGAATGCGATTTTGGCTACGGCCGGCCGCAACTGCAGCCTTAACATGCACCAAGCGCATGTTAGCCTCCGCCGAAATTCCATCCCCCCGAATCATCATGCCGCTTTCGGCGCAACCAACGCGGCAACGCCGGTGGCCTCGCGAATGCGATTTTCGATCTCGATCGCGAGCTCCGGATTGCTCTTCAGAAAATCGCGCGCATTGTCCTTGCCCTGGCCGATCTTCTCGCCCTTGTAGCTGTACCACGCGCCGGATTTTTCGATCAGTTTGTGCAGCACGCCCAATTCGACCACCTCGCCTTCGCGCGAGATGCCTTCGCCATAGAGGATGTCGAAGTGGGCTTCCTTGAACGGTGGCGCCACCTTGTTCTTCACCACTTTTACGCGCGTCTCGTTGCCGATGACTTCGTCGCCCTTCTTGATTGCGCCGGTGCGGCGGATGTCGAGGCGCACCGAAGCGTAGAACTTTAGCGCGTTGCCGCCGGTGGTAGTTTCCGGATTGCCGAACATCACCCCGATCTTCATGCGTATCTGGTTGATGAATATCACCAGTGTGTTGGAACGCTTGATGTTGGCGGTGAGCTTGCGCAGGGCTTGCGACATCAGGCGCGCATGCAAGCCCATCTGCGGCTCGCCCATCTCGCCCTCGATCTCGGCCCGTGGTGTCAGTGCGGCGACCGAGTCGATCACCACCACGTCCACCGAACTCGAGCGCACCAGCATGTCGGCGATCTCCAGCGCCTGCTCGCCATTGTCCGGCTGCGAAATCAGCAGGTCGCTGACGTTCACGCCGATCTTTTGCGCGTACTGCGGGTCGAGCGCGTGCTCCGCATCGATGAAGGCTGCGGTGCCGCCCAGTTTCTGCATCTCGGCGATGACCTGCAAGGTCAGCGTGGTCTTGCCGGAAGATTCCGGGCCGTAGATTTCCACGACCCGGCCGCGCGGCAAACCGCCGACGCCGAGCGCAATGTCCAGACCGAGCGATCCGGTGGACACCACCTCGATGTCGCGCGCCACCTCGTGCTCGCCCAGGCGCATGATCGAGCCCTTGCCGAACTGCTTTTCGATCTGGCTCAACGCCGCCGCGAGCGCCTTGCTCTTGTTGTCATCCATGCTGTTTTTTTCCTCGAAAAATGGTGTGTGATTATGGCATATCGGAGATGCCTGCACCAACGTCAGTGCCTATCTATCCAGTCAGCTTCAATCCCTTCAGCAGATCGACCACGCCCTGCAGGGCAATACGCGTTGCCTGGTTGCGGATCTGCGAACGATCTCCGGCGAGATGAAATTTCTCGGCACGGGTTGCGCCGTCGCTCAGGCTCCAGGCGAACCATACCGTGCCAACCGGCTTTTCCGGCGTGCCGCCGGCAGGCCCGGCGATGCCGCTGACCGCCAGCGCAATGTGTGCGTGACTTTGCCGCAACGCGCCTTCCGCCATCTCACGCACGGCGAGTTCGCTCACCGCGCCGTGCCCGTCCAGCGTGGATTGGCGCACGCCGAGCATTTCCACCTTGGCGGCATTGGCGTAGGTGACGAAACCCCGCTCGAACCACGCCGAACTGCCTGCGATCGCGGTGATCGCCATCGCCACCTGTCCGCCGGTGCAGGACTCCGCCGTCGCCAGCATCATTCCGTGCGACTTGAGCAATTCACCTACCCTGATTGCGAGTTCATTCATTTTTTAAAAACCATTAGCCACAGAGTTCACAGAGTTCACAGAGAAAGTCAAAACCTGCCGGTGGTTTTCTCTGTGAACTCTGTGTCCTCTGTGGCCAGCTTTTTTTGCATTTCATTTACCCAGACCACGCGCGAGATCATTTTGAATATCCACCACCGCCTCCAGTCCCACCGCCACGCGCAGCAGGCCATCGCTGATCCCCGCCGCCGCGCGCTGCTCCGGCGTATTACGTGCATGCGTGGTCGTCGCCGGATGCGTCAGCGTGGTCTTGGTGTCGCCCAGGTTGGCGGTGATCGAGACGAGCCGCGTACTGTCCACCAAGCGCCACGCCGCATCCTTGCCGCCCTTGACCTCGAATGACACGATCCCGCCGCCGGTCTTCTGCTGCCTCATCGCCAGCGCATGCTGCGGATGCGACGACAGTCCTGGATAGAACACGCGCGCGACGTTCGGCTGCGCTGAAAGCCACGTCGCGAGTTGCCGCGCGTTGGCGCTGTGCGCATCCATGCGGATTTTCAGCGTCTCCATGCCCTTGAGGAAGACCCAGGCGTTGAACGCGCTCATCGTCGGCCCCGCCGTGCGCAGGAACTGGTACACGCCTTCCAGCGTCTTCCTGTTGCCGAGCACGGCACCGCCGAGCACCCTGCCCTGCCCGTCCAGGTACTTGGTGGCGGAATGGATCACGATGTCTGCACCCAGCTGCAGCGGGCGCTGCAGGATCGGCGTGCAGAAACAGTTGTCCACCGCCAACAGCGCGCCTTTCTGTTTCGCCACTGCGGCGATCGCCGCGATGTCGGAGATCTCCGTCAGCGGATTGGACGGCGTTTCCAGGAAGAACAGCTTCGTCTCGGCACGCGCCGCCGCCTGCCATTCCACAACATCGGTGGCGGAAACAAATGTGGTGGCGATGCCGAACTTTTTCAGGATGCCGCCGAACAGGTTGACCGTCGCACCGAACAATGAGCGCGAGGCAACGATATGGTCGCCGGCCTGCAGCACACCCATGCAGCAAGCGAGGATCGCCGACATGCCGGAAGCGGTGGCGATGCACTGCTCCGCGCCCTCCATCGCGGCCAGGCGCTGCTCGAACATGGTGACGGTCGGATTGGTGAAGCGCGAATAGATGTTGCCCGGCTCCTCGCCGATGAAGCGTTTGGCCGCCTGCTCCGCGCTGTCGAACACGAAACTGGAGGTCAGGAACAGCGCCTCGCTGTGCTCGTTGAACTGGCTGCGCTCGACGCCCGCGCGCACTGCAAGCGTTTCCGGCTGATACGAATTTTGTTCTGACATGATGTGGCTCCCGAAAAACAAAAACCCGGAAAGCTTAGCGCCAAACCGGGTTCGCCCGCTTTAGCTGAATTTATATCGCGCCCGCAAGCTGTTCCTCAAATCGGCGCAAGTGAAAAGTACCATCCAGCATGCAACCTGTCAACTTGAATGAGCCAATCTCGATAATCCCTGCAGTGCATGTTGTTTTTCAACTGATTAAGCTGTCCGCGCAGGGAATGCATGCGATAGGTAGACTGGCCAGTCTAAGTTGAGTATATTGCTCGGCCATGAACTTGCCCGAGCACGTGGTCACTAGCCGGGAACGCCTCCTCCTCGCAGCCAGAGACGTGTTTCTTGAGCATGGATATGATGCCAGCATTGACGCGATCATTCGTCAAGCGGGGGTGGCGCGGCAGACTTTCTACAATCATTTCCAGAATAAGGAAAGTCTGTTCACCGAAGTGGTGCGTAGCTGTTTCCTCGACATCATGGCGCCGCTGGACGGACGCACGGAAGACTTCCGGCAAAGTCTGAAAGGCTTCGCGCAAATATTCCGCCAACGCGCACTGAGCCCGCAAGGCATTGCGACATACCGCATGTTGAGCAGCCAGGCGCAGCGCTTCCCCGACATGGCGCGGGAGGTGTACATGCAGGGCGCCGGCCAGATGCTGGAGCGGCTGGCCGGTTTTCTGCGCAATGCGATGGAAATCGGGCATCTGCACAATGACGATCCGGTGTTTGCGGCGGAGATGCTGATTTCCATGCTGGTGGGACAGGAGCGCTCGCAACTGCTGTTCGGCGTGCAGCGCCCTCCGGCAGACGAGTCAATCAAGGCTGAGCGTGTGGTGGATTGCTTTATGCGGTTGTTTGCTGTCGAACGTGACGAATGATCAAGCGGAGATTTCCATGATGAAACAAGAAGAACATTTCAAGATCGGCATGGCTGTATTTTCGACAGTGCTGCTGCTTGCCGCATGCAGCCAAAAGGAAGCGCAACAGGGGCCCGGCGGCGGTGCAGGTGCGGGAATGCCACCGCCCGAGGTGAATGTGGTCACCGTGACTGTCGGCACCGCGCGCATGACGCAGGATCTTCCGGGGCGGCTGCTGGCCTACAAGACTGCGCAAGTTCGCGCGCGAGTAGACGGCATTGTCGAGAAACGCCTGTATCTTGAAGGCAGCGACGTGAAAGCGAACGACCAATTGTTCCGCATCGATGCGCGCAATTATCAGGCAACCTATGATTCTGCCAGGGCGGACAACGATGTCGCGCGCCAGATCGCGGAACGCGACAAAGCCCTGCTCGACGCCAAGGCGATCAGTCAGCAGGATTACGATCTGGCTCAAGCCAGGGTCAAACAGACCGAGGCCGCATTGGCGAAAGCCGCGCTGGACCTGGAAAATACGCTGGTGCCTGCACCCATCTCGGGCCGTATCGGACGTGCGCAGGTGACGGAAGGCGCGCTGGTCGGGCATGGAGAAGCAACCTTGCTCACCACGATCGAGCAGATTGATCCGATCTATGCCGATTTCACCCAGTCCGGCACCGATGTGATGCGCCTGCGCAATGCCATCCAGTCGGGCAAGCTGAAGCGCGACAAAGCATCCGAAGTCAATCTGATCATGGAAGATGGCAGCATCTATCCGCACACCGGCAAGCTGTTGTTCTCGGATCTTGCTGTCGATCCGGATACCGGCAGCATGACCATGCGCGCCAAATTTCCCAACCCGAATCATGACCTGCTGCCTGGTATGTTCGTCCAGGTGCGGCTGGCCGAAGGCCTGGCCGACAACACGATACGCCTGCCGCAGCGCGCGGTGCAGACCAGCGCACAAGGCCAGTTTGTCATGCTGGTTGAGGATGGCAAAGTGGCGCCGCGCCCGGTCAAGACCGAGGGCATGGCGGGCGGAGACTTCGTCATAGCCGACGGCGTGAAAGCGGGCGACCAGGTGATCGTCGACGGTTTGCTGATGGCGCGCCCCGGCAGTCCGGTCAAGGCTGTACCGCTGCCGGAAGACAGTGGGCAGAAATCCGGGGACAGAAATCAGCAGACGGCACCGGCCCCATCAAAAACTGCACCTTCGACTAAATCGTAGGGGCGCGCCATGCTTCCAAAATTCTTCATCGACCGCCCGATTTTTGCCTGGGTTATCGCGCTGGTTATCCTGTTGGGCGGCGGTCTGGCATTGCGCAAGCTGCCGGTTTCCGCTTACCCCTCCGTGGCGCCTCCGGCAATCAACATCACCGTCACTTATCCCGGTGCCTCGGCACAGGTGGTGGAGGAAACCACCGTCACGCTGATCGAACAGCAATTGAACGGCATCGAGCACCTGCTCTACATGGAATCCTCTTCCGAGTCGGGGCGCGGCACCATCACGCTGACCTTCGAGTCCGGCACCGACCTCGACGTTGCTTCCGTCGAAACGCAGAACCGCATCAAGCGCGCCGAGCCGCGCCTGCCGGACGAGGTGCGCCGCATCGGTATCACGGTGGCGAAATCGGCGCGCAACTACCTGATGTTCATCGCGCTGATTTCGCCCGACCACAGCTACGACAACGTCGCGCTCGGCAGCTATAACGCGGCCCATGTGCTGGACCAGGTATTGCGCGTGCCCGGCGTCGGCGAAGCGGTGCTGTTCGGCACCGAATATTCGATGCGGCTGTGGCTCGATCCGGACAAGTTGTATGCCTACAACCTGACGCCGGGTGACGTGAAGCGCGCGGTGGGCGCGCAGAACACGCAACTGGCCATGGGTGAGTTGGGCGACCTTCCCGCCGTGCCTGGACAGCAACTGAACGCCGTCATCACTACGCGCAGCAAACTGTCCACCCCGGAGGAATTCGGCGACATCATCGTGCGCGCCAAGCCAGACGGCTCCACGGTGCGGGTGAAGGACGTGGCACGGGTGGAACTCGGCGCTGAAAGCTATGATGTGCAGGCGCGCATCGACGGCCAGCCTGCTTCAGCCATCGCGGTGCGCCTGTCGCCCGGCGCCAATGCATTGGAAACCGCAAAAGCGATCAAGGTCAAGATGGCCGACCTGTCGCGCCAGTTTCCCAAGGGTATCAGCTGGCTGATCCCGTATGACACTTCCATGTTTGTCGAAATTTCGATCGGCGAAGTGGTAAAGACACTGGGCATCGCCATGTCGCTCGTGTTTCTCGTTATGTATGTGTTCCTCGGCAGCCTGCGCGCGACTTTCATTGCCGCCATCGTGGTGCCGGTGGCGCTGACCGGCGCCCTGGTCGGTCTGTATTTCTTCGGCTTTTCGATCAATATCCTGACGCTGTTCGCGATGGTGCTGGCCATCGGCATCGTGGTGGACGACACCATCGTCGTGGTGGAGAACGTCGAACGCATCATGGGCGAAGAGAAGTTGCCGCCGCGCGAGGCCACGCGCAAGGCGATGGGCCAGATATTCAACGCGATCATCGCGATCAGTCTGGTGCTGGCCGCCGTGTTCATCCCGATGGCGTTCTTCGGTGGCTCGGTCGGCGCGATCTACCGCCAGTTCGCGGTGACGCTGCTGTTGACCATGGTGTTCTCGGTGCTGATGGCGCTGACGCTGACTCCGGCCCTGTGCGCCGCCGTGCTGAGAAATGACGCCACGCACGAAGTGGTGCCGACCCACGGTTTCCTTGGCTGGTTCGCCCGCGTTTTTGCACGCACAACGCGCGGTTACCGCGCCAGTGTGCAACTGGTGCTCAAACGGACCGGACTCGCGCTGCTCGTGTATGCCGTGATCCTGGGCACCATGGGCTGGCTGCTGGCGAAACTGCCCGGCAGTTTCCTGCCGGAAGAGGATCAGGGTTATTTCATCAGCATCGTGCAACTGCCTCCGGGCGGAACACGCGAGCGCACGCTTGAGGTGCTGTCGAAGGTCGAGCAGTTCTACCTCAAGCAGCCCGAAGTGGAACACGCTATCGGCGTCGCCGGCTTCTCCTTTTTCGGCCGCGGACAGAATGCCGGTATTGTTTTCGTCCGCCTCAAGGACTGGGATCAGCGCACCGGCCCGGATAATTCCGCATCAGCCCTGGTCAAGCGCGCCAACATGAATCTGTTCGGCAGCAAGCAGGCAATGATCTTCTCGATCAACGTGCCGCCGATCCCGGAACTGGCCGCGGTCGGCGGTTTCGATTTCCGGCTCGAGGATCGCTCGGGCGAAGGGCGCGACAAACTGCTGGAAGCTCGCAACATGGCGCTGGGGATGGCCGGCAAGGATGCGGCACTTGCCGGTGTGCGTCCCGAAGGGCAGGAGCCGGCGCCGCAACTGATGCTGGATGTGAACCGTGCCAAGGTGCAGGCGCTGGGCATCGATATGGCCGACCTGAACGACACCCTGCAATCGGCGCTGGGTGTTTCCTACATCAACGACTTCGTGCGTGAGGGACGCATCCTGCGCGTGCAGATGCAGGCGCAGCCGGCAACGCGCGAGAACATCAAAAATATCCTGCGCTTGCCGGTGCGCAATGCCAAGGGCGGCATGGTGCCGTTGTCGGAGATCTGCACGGCGCACTGGACTGTTGGCTCGCCCAAACTCGATCGCTACAACGGCCTGCCTGCGATGAAGATCTCCGGCAGCCCTGCGCCCGGCCGCAGCAGCGGCGAAGCAATGGATGCCATGGAGAAAATCGCCGCGCAGCTGCCGCCGGGTTTCGGTTTCGACTGGTCCGCCACCTCCTTTGAAGAGAAGCTGTCCGGCAACCAGGCGCCGCTGCTGTTCGGCTTGTCTGTCGTCGCGGTGTTCCTGTGCCTGGCGGCCCTGTATGAGAGCTGGTCGATCCCGCTCGCGGTCATCCTGGTGGTACCGATCGGCGTACTCGGGGCGCTGGTGGCGGTCTGGTTGCGCGACCTGCCCAATGATGTTTACTTCAAGGTGGGATTGATCGTGATCATCGGGTTGGCGGCAAAGAACGCGATCCTGATCATTCAGTTCGCGCGCGACTTCCAGGACAAGGGCAACGACCTGATCGAGTCCACGCTGGAAGCCTGCCGTTTGCGGTTCCGCCCGATTCTGATGACCTCGATCGCATTCATGTTCGGGGTATTGCCGCTGGCGATTTCTTCCGGCGCCGGCGCCAACAGCCGTCATGCGCTGGGCACCGGCGTGATCGGCGGGATGTTCGCTGCGACCGTGCTGGCGGTGTTCCTGATTCCGGTGTTCTTTGTCGTGGTGCGCAGGATATTTCCGGGACGCAAGCGCCACATCGAGGAGGATGGCA
The DNA here is from genome assembly GCA_963782385.1 of uncultured beta proteobacterium. GTDB lineage: Bacteria > Pseudomonadota > Gammaproteobacteria > Burkholderiales > Gallionellaceae > CAVXFS01. The sequence goes on along the minus strand of CAWAJO010000001.1, from coordinate 1,794,383 downwards.
ATGAATGAGCCTGCGAAAAGAATTGTCAGCGCATTGTTCCCGGTCTGTTTGCTGGCCGCCTGCACTGCCGGTCCGGATTATCAGCGGCCGGCCATGCAACTGCCGGATCACTGGCCGGTGAAACAGGCCGGTCTGGGTACCGACAAGACACCAGCGACGACCGCAACGGCAAGCGATGCCGGCGAAAACTGGTGGGCCCTCTACAATGACGCATTTCTTGACCAGCTGGAAAACGAGGCGCTGCGACACAATGCCGATGTCCAACTGGCGGCCTCGCGCATAGACCAGGCCCGTGCGCAGCTGGGCATAAGCCAGGCGGATCAGTTCCCGATCGTCACGCTCCAGAATGACGAAAACCGCACCCAGAGCAGCCTGGCCGGAACGGTACCGCATTCGTCGACCGTGCCGCGCGTGCAGAATTCTTCAAAGATCACGCTGAATGCAAGTTATGAACTCGACTTGTGGGGCAAGCTGCGGCGCACCAGCGAGGAAGCGCGCGCGCAACTGCTCGCAGCCGAATCTTCGCGGGACACGGTACGCCTGACGCTGACAGCCGAGGTCGCCCGGGAATATTTCTCCCTGGTGGCACTGGATGCGCAACGGGCGGTGCTGCAACGCATACTGGAAGGCAGGCAGGAACGGCTGGGGATCGACCAAAGCCGGTTAAAGGCCGGGGCGATTGCGGAATTCGACCTGCATCAATCAGAGGCAGACGCGGCGTCGGTCCGGCAACAACTGGTCGCGCTGGATCAATCCCGGGAATCCCAGGAAACCGCACTCGCCTTGCTGCTGGGACGCACGCCGGGTGATGTGTTGAATGCGGCCGATCTGAACCGGGGCAGCCCCAGGCTGGCTACGCTGAGTGTTCCAGCCGGGCTGCCTGCTGAACTGCTGCTGCGCCGACCCGACCTGAAAGCGTCGGAAGCCAATCTTGCGGCCATGAATGCCAGCATCGGCGCGTTGCGGGCGCAGTTCTTTCCATCGATCTCGCTGACTGCCTACCTGGGCAGTGAGAGTTCGGCGTTCTCCGGCCTGTTCACCGAGCCGGCGGGGATATTCCAGTTCGCCTCGAATCTCGTCCAGCCGATTTTCAATGCGGGTCGCCTGGAAAACCTGGAGAAAGTCGCGGAGACGCAACGCGACCAGGCATTGATCCAGTATAAGCAGGCGGTCGCCAGCGCTTTCGCCGACGTGCGCACGGCATTGTCGGCGCAGGATGCGGCGCGCCAGACGCTGGCTTTGGAAACCACGCGCAGCCAGGCGCTGCAGAAGGCCTATAACCAAGCCAAACTGCGCTACCGAAGCGGCATTTCCAGCCATCTGGAACTGCTGGACGTGGAACAGAATTATTTTCAGGCGGAACTCAACCGGCTGGATGCCGAACGTGCGCAGGACTCCGCGGTGGCAGACCTGTTCAAAGCATTGGGCGGTGGCTGGCAGAAGCCGGTTGAAAAAACGCGGGAGCTGGAGTCATCCGTCAAATGACACCGCAGGCTGGGGTGAGCCGCGCAAACCCCGGCAGCGTGCAATCTCAGGCCGCTTCACGCGAGGCGCGTTTGCGGTTGTGTTCCTTGAGGAAACGCTTGCGGATACGAATGCTCTTTGGCGTGATCTCGACCAGTTCGTCGTCGTCGATAAATTCCACGGCCGACTCCAGCGTCAGCTTGATCGGCGTGGTCAGGCGCACTGCCTCGTCCGTGCCGGAAGCGCGCACATTGGTCAGCTTCTTGCCCTTGATCGGGTTCACCACCAGGTCGTTGTCGCGCGAATGGATGCCGATGATCATGCCCTCGTACAGCTTATCGCCCGGGCTGACGAACATGCGGCCGCGGTCTTCCAGGTTCCATAGCGCATACGCGACAGCCTCGCCGTCTTCCTGCGAGACCAGCACGCCGTTGCGGCGACCCGGCATCTCCGGTTTGACCGGAGCATACTCGTCGAAGATGTGAGAGATCAGGCCGGTGCCGCGCGTCAGCGTCATGAATTCGCTCTGGAAGCCGATCAGTCCGCGCGCCGGGATGCGGTATTCCAGGCGGGTGCGGCCAAGGCCGTCCGATTCCATGTTCTGCAATTCGCCGCGGCGACGCCCCAGCTCTTCCATCACCGCGCCCTGGTTGGCGTCTTCCACGTCTGCAGTCAGAATTTCGTATGGCTCGCATTTCACCCCGTCGATTTCGCGATACACGACGCGCGGTTTGCCCACGGCAATCTCGAAACCCTCGCGCCGCATGTTCTCCAGCAGGATAGTCAGGTGCAATTCGCCGCGCCCGGATACGCGAAATACATCCGCATCCTGCGTATCCTCGACGCGCAGCGCCACATTCACCAGCAACTCCCGCGTCAGGCGGTCACGGATCTGGCGACTGGTGACGAATTTGCCCTCGGTGCCGGCCAGCGGCGACGTGTTCACCATGAAGTCCATTGTCAGCGTCGGCTCGTCCACCGGCTGCACCGCCAATCCCAGGGGATTGTCGCGGTCGGAGATGGTAACGCCGATGCCGATCTGTTCCAGTCCGGAAATGATCACGATGTCGCCGGATTCGGCTTGTTCCACAGGCACCCGCTCCAGTCCCTGAAAGCCCAGCACCTGGTTGATGCGGCCGGAACCGACTTGCTTGTCCCCGTTCATCACTGAAACCATCTGGCCCGCCTTGATGCGGCCATTGCGGATGCGGCCCACGCCGAGACGGCCGGTATAGCTGGAATAATCCAACGCCGCAATCTGCAATTGCAGCGTTGCATCGGCATCGCCCACGGGCGCAGGGACATACTTGAGTATGGTCTCGAACAGCGGGCGCATATTGTCCGACGGCTTGTTCAGATCCAGCGTGGCATAACCGTTCAGCGCCGAGGCGTATACCACGGGAAAGTCCAGTTGTTCGTCGGTTGCACGGAGATTGGCGAACAGGTCGAACGTATGGTTGATCACCCAGTCCGGGCGCGCGCCGGCGCGATCCACCTTGTTGATCACAACAATCGGTTTCAATCCCAGTGCCAGTGCTTTCTTGGTGACGAATCGGGTCTGCGGCATCGGGCCTTCAACCGCATCCACCAGCAGCAGTACGCCGTCCACCATGCCCAGCACGCGCTCCACCTCACCGCCGAAATCGGCATGTCCCGGGGTATCCACGATATTGATATGCGTCCCTTCGTAATCCACCGCCGTGTTCTTGGAGAGGATGGTGATACCACGTTCCTTTTCCAGATCACTCGAATCCATCACCCGTTCCGACACATGCTGGTACGAGGCAAACGTGCCGGCCTGCTGCAGGAGTTTGTCTACCAGGGTGGTCTTGCCGTGGTCAACGTGGGCGATGATGGCGATATTTCGTAGTGCGCGCGACATGTTGTGCTACCTGCCTGTTGCAAAAGGCGCGCATTCTAGCACAACCCCGCTGCTGGCTTGATATTTAACCTTAAAAACCTGATTCAGGCTGCGAAGTCCACACAGATGCGGACACCCAACCCGAAAACGCACACCTCCGTCAATCCCGCGAGTGCGGGAATGACGGCCTATTCAGGGCCTGCGTAATCACTTTGCGGGCTTATGCGGGCATTTGGGTTTGATGCAATCTGCATAGATATGCAGGGAGTGGTCATGCACGGCGAACCCGCGATCGGCTGCGGCCTTCTTTTGCCGTGATTCGATGGCGGCATCGAAAAATTCTTCGACGCGACCGCATTGCAGACAGACGATGTGGTCGTGATGCTTGCCTTCGTTGAGTTCAAACACCGACCTGCCGCCTTCGAAATGGTGGCGCATCAGCAAGCCGGCATGTTCGAACTGGGTCAGCACCCGGTACACCGTCGCCAGGCCAACATCGTCACCGCTGGCCAGCAACAGCCGGTATACGTCCTCCGCACTCAGATGCCGTTCCTCGCTGGTTTCAAACAAATTCAACACCTTGAGACGCGGGATGGTGGATTTCAGTCCGGCATTCTTGAGATATTTGGGTGTAATCATGGCGACGTTTCCCGGTTAAGTGGCGCGAGGAGTGAAACACCGAAAAATATTAACAGAAAACAGTTGCAATCACAAATGAGAATGATTATCATTAAGACTACTATTTAGCGGAGTCACCATGTTCAGTTTCCTCGCCCTGCTCTTTCTGTACCTTGCGCCGGCAGCGCTGGCGGCCGATGCGGATTACACACTGATAATCGAAGATCACCGATTCCAGCCATCCGAGCTCACTATTCCGCAGGGACAGAAAATCAGGATCTCGATCGAGAACCGGGATGGCACTGCGGAGGAGTTCGACAGTTATTCCCTCAACCGGGAAAAAATAATTGCCGGGCACAGCAGAGCCACACTTTATGTCGGGCCGCTGGATGCGGGAAGTTATCCATTCATTGGCGAGTACCATGAAGCAACCGCCAAGGGTGTAATCATAGCCAAGTAAAGGAATCCATCATGTTTGGAACTGCCATTATACTTTTCCGGGAAGTCCTGGAAGCCTCGTTGATCATCGGGATCGTGGCTGCCGCAACGCGCGCGGTGCCCGGCAGCAGGCGCTGGCTGGCCGCCGGATTGCTGGTCGGCCTTATCGGCGCCGGGCTGGTCGCGGCATTCGCCGATGTGATCGGTTCACTGGCTGACGGCATAGGCCAGGAGATATTCAACGCCCTGATACTCGGTATCGCGGTACTGATGCTGGCATGGCACAACATCTGGATGTCGTCGCACGGCGCCGCCCTGGCAGCCAATGCCAAATCGGTGGGTAGAAGCATCAGCGACGGGCGCAGCGAGTGCTCAGTGCTGATGGTCATCGTTGGCCTGGCGGTGCTGCGCGAAGGTTCGGAAACCGTCCTGTTCCTGTATGGCATCGCAGCTTCGGATGAGGGCGGGCATTTCACCATGCTGGTGGGCGGCACGGCAGGATTGATGGCAGGCATCGCCGTCGGGTACATGATGTATGCTGGATTGCTGCGTGTGCCGCTGCGCTGGTTCTTTGCCGCAACCGGCATACTGGTGTTGTTGCTGGCTGCGGGGCTGGCTTCCCAGGCCGCACATTTCCTGATCCAGGCTGATCTGTTGCCGAGCCTGGCCTCGCCGTTGTGGGACACATCGACTGTGCTTCCGATGAACTCGATCCCCGGCATGTTGCTGCATAGCCTCGTAGGCTACGATTCGCGGCCGGCCGGAATGCAAATGGTGTTCTACTTTACCGTCCTGATCGCGATCGCTTTCGGCATGAAGATGGTGGCCAACCGGCAGCAGCTGCAGCTAAAACGGTAAGCCCGGATGAGAAGACTTCCCGCGTTCCTGCTGGTGCTATTCTACCCGGCGCTGGTTTTAGCCAATCCGGCGGATTACGTCTACACCCCGATCGTCGAATTCGGTGAGCGCGAGGTCGATTTCAAGTATGGGTACGCAGCGCCGCTGGACGGAAATGCCGATCGGGGCGGCAGCGTAGGATTCGGTTATGGGGCGAAGGAACACTGGTTCACCGAGATATACCTGAAACATGCGCGTGAAAGCGGCAGCAGCTCGACGCTGGCCGAATGGGAGAATAAGTTCCAGCTCACCGAAACCGGGGAGTATCCGGTCGACGCAGGATTCATCACGGAAGTGGAAGCGCCGATCAGCGGCGATGCCCCCTGGGAACTCAGGATCGGGCCATTGCTGCAAACCGAATTCGGCAGGCTGCAGTTGAATGGCAACCTGCTGTTCGAGCGCGCGTTTGGTTCAGCGAATGAGCAAGGAGCGCGTTTCAACACCACCTTCTCCTATCAGTGGCAAGCCAAATATCGCTGGCGGCAGGCGTTTGAATATGGACTGCAAGGCTTCGGCGAAATGGGAAAATGGGATCAATGGGACAAGCAGTCCGACCAGGACCACAGAATAGGGCCTGCCGCATTTGGAAAAATCGTCCTGGGCCACCGCCAGGCGGTCCGCTATAACGTCGCATGGTTGCTGCGCGCAAGCAAAGCCGCGCCCGACCATGTGTTCAGGATGCAAGTCGAATTTGAGTTCTAGCGTGATACTCGCGCAGCGAGCCATTATCCCGGCACCGCCGCCCCCTCCTCTTCGCTCGCCGCGGTTGCGGGATCAGCACCGACCAGGCTGCCGTCTTTGGCAGCCTGGTCGAACGGCCGGTAGCCTCATTCGGAGGAAGGAGAAAGGGGGAAACGCCCTTAATTGACCAGCAGGCTTGATTCATCCAGCAGTTCCTGCGCTTTGGCCGCCACTTCGTGCTCGGGATTGATATCCAGCAATTGCTGCCAGATGGTTCGCGCTTCGATGATGTTGCCTTTTGCATGCCGCATCAACAAGCCGAGATTGATGTACGCATGGCCAAAGCCCGGTTCGTTGGCGATCACGTCACGAAAAGCCTTTTCCGCCAAACTGAGGTTTTCGTTGCGCCAGTACATGGCCCCAAGATCGGTTCTTACACCGGACAAACTGGGATCCAGATCGAGAACATGCCGATAATAAAGAATGGCAAGCGGCGCATCACCGCTGTCAAAATAGATATCTCCAAGGGTCTTGGCTGACTCGATATCGTTAATGTCTGCATTGAGGCGGTTTCTGAGTGCGGCAACGCTATGGGTTTCAGTCATGTCTGCAACTCCCGGGCAAGTTTCGTGAATGGCCTTCCGTTCAACATCGGAACAGGAATTGGCTCAAATTATACCAAAGGTGACCGGGAGTCCGGGCACGAAAATCATTGTCGATGAGAAATCCTTGCTGAGCCATGTCCAAGGCGTGCAAGCCGGCTGCGCAATGCGAAAGATCCCCCTCGCCTGAAATCGCGGATGATTCTACAATGCACCTGCAATACTCGCACCATGCCGTCACATTACCCCGGGGAGGAATCCATGAAGAAATTGCTATTGATCGTCGTTTCCCTGCTTGCCGCCGCATCTGCGTACGCAGCGGTTCAGGGCAAGGAAGTCAGCTACAGCGCAAACGGCACGACACTCAAGGGTTACATTGCTTACGATGATGCGCTTCAGGGCAAGCGTCCCGGCATCCTGGTCGTGCATGAATGGTGGGGACACAATGAGTACGCGCGCAAACGCGCCCGCATGTTTGCCGAACAAGGCTACACGGCGTTGGCTCTGGACATGTATGGAAACGGCAAGCAGGCACACCATCCGGACGATGCGCAGAAATTCTCCAGCGAAGTCAGTTCGAATGCGGCGCTGGCCAAGGCGCGTTTCGATGCTGCGCTCGATCTGCTCAAGCAGCAGAAGACGGTGGATGCAGACAACATCGCCGCCGTCGGATATTGCTTCGGCGGGTCGGTGGCTTTGGACATGGCACGCGCCGGCGAACCGCTCAAGGCCGTGGTGAGTTTCCACGGCGGCCTGAGTACGCAACATCCGGCGCAACCGGGCATGGTCAAGGCACGTATCGCTTCTTTCACCGGCGAGGCCGATCCCTTCATTCCAGCGGCGCAAGTCGCTGCATTCCGCCAGGAGATGGACAAGGCTGGCGTCAAATACCAGGTAAAAACCTATCCCGATACCAAGCACTCCTTCACCAATCCGCAAGCCGACAAATACGGAAAGGAGTTCAATCTGCCGCTGGCCTACAATGCCGTGGCCGACAAGGATTCGTGGAGAGCGGGGTTGGCGTTTCTGAAGGAGGCGTTTACCAAGAAATAGGCGCGCGAACTCCGCTAACCTCCCACGCTCCGGCTCATCGTTTGCAGGATGCGGCGATGCGGGAGCTGCATTGGTCGCGATTGACGCGGTTTGCAGGTTCACCGCATTCTACGGAGAGTATCCATGCTGGAAATTATTCTGATTGTCATTGCGTTGGTGCTCCTCATCGTCCTGCTGGCGATGCAGCAGAAGCAGCCTGTACGTGCGGCGCAGGTGCTGGAGCAACAGCACCGTGCGATGCTTACCGATCTGCATGACGGACTGAACAAGCACGGTGACCGCCTGCTCGCCGCACAGACAGAACTTTCGGAACGCTTGCGTGCATCGGTCGCCGACGATCTTCGGGTGACGCGCGATGCGATGCACAACTTGCGCAATGAAATGCTCACCAAGACCCTGGAACGGCTATCGGAACAGGGGCGAGCCGACCAGGAACTTATTCAGACTTCCTTCCGCAATGCCACTCAGCATCTGGCGAACAGCGTCGAAGTCTTGTCAAAGACGGTGGATGGCCGGCTTGAGCTGATTGGCGGCAAGGTCAACGAACGACTGGAGGAAGGTTTCAAGAAGACCAACGAGACTTTCGTCAGCGTAATGGCGCGCCTGGCCACCATAGACGAGGCGCAGAAAAAGATCGACGGTCTGACCACAAACGTGGTCAGCCTGCAGGAACTGCTGGGCGACAAGCGCTCGCGCGGTGCGTTCGGCGAGGTGCAACTGGAGGGCTTGGTGCGCAACATGTTGCCGCCGCAGGCATACGCGATGCAATACTCGCTGCCCAACGGCAGCCGGGCCGATTGTGTACTCAAACTGCCGGAGCCCACCGGCATGGTCGCGGTGGATTCGAAGTTCCCGCTGGAAAACTACCACAGGATGTTCGACGGCACCGAGGCCGAGCGCATCCTTGCCGCGCGCCAGTTCAAGGCCGACATCAAGAAACATGTGGACGACATCGCCGACAAGTACATCATCCCGGAAGTGACCTCGGATGGTGCGGTGATGTTCGTCCCCGCCGAAGCTGTGTTCGCGGAGATTCACGCGCATCACCCGGACGTGGTGGATTATGCGATGCAGCGGCGCGTGTGGGTCGTGTCGCCGACCACGCTGATGGCGGTGTTGAACACCGCGCGCGCAGTGATGAAGGACGTGGAGACGCGCAAGCAGGTGCATATCATCAAGGACGAACTGGGCAAGCTGGGCAAGGATTTCGGCCGTTTCGACGAGCGCATGAAGAAACTGGCGGACAATATCCGCCGCGCGCATGAAGAAGCCGGACAAGTGGAGATTACCAGCCGCAAGATCAGCCAGCGTTTCGCCAGCATCGAGCGCGTGGAACTTGGTCCGCAGTTGTCCGATGATACAATTCGTGTTGAATGATCGTTAGAGCTATTTCGCGGATTAGCAGGCGCGGATTGGCCTTCCCATGCGAGACAAGCATCGATGTAATGACGCGTGTTATCCAGCTTATCTGCGCCCGCGTTGAGCCGCTTGATTTTCGAAAATGACCATCGATAAACATACCGACGTGTCAACAATTATTTGTGCCTGCGATCATCTATGGAATTCGATGGGTAGTTGCGGCCAACGGGCAACAGCGATGAGGTCGCCAACCGTACCAGGAGGCCTTGCCAGGATATTTTGGCTAATTGAATTGGTGCAGATTTGCACTTCAATTTTCGGCAGGAGAACCGAAATATTAAATATATGTTTATCTTAAAGCGCCAATCATGTATGTTCGCGTTGGCCCGGCGGGGGGAAGGCGGTCCAACTCATTGATCTTGAATTATCCTCGGTTCATGTTTCGACAAGGCTCTTCCGGGCTTGTCGAAGGACGCAACACGAACCAGGGACCGGTTCAGCGTACCGACATATATAATTGCATACGTGTGGATACGTATATCCTGAATCTTGTTCTGATGAGAATATAGCTATCCAGCGACATCGACTTATTGGGGAAAGGTTGGCAAGTCAGATTCTGCTATAGCTTTTGATTTAAGCGTTGTAACGCTCCCTTGAATTTGCATTGCTTTTGTATTTAAGATAATTCAATCCTGACGGATTAATCGGCGAGACAATTCAACACAATCAGAATTCAAAGGCGTCGAATGCAACCAATTGCTGTAACAATTTCCGACGAGAATGTGGAAAGACGCGTAAAACTTGAGAACCTTCTTCGTGGCGAACCAGGTATCAGAATCCTTACGAACGTTAAATCAAATGAGAAGGATATGTTTAAGGACCGTCGACGCATTTCACGCTCGAACATTACGGCTGCTGAGAACAGGGTGGCCAGGGTTCGCCGTCTCAAGCCCCGCGTGCTGTTTGCCAGCATAAAGCAGGTTATCGAAGATGATTATGCTATGCTGGAGTCCTTGCGCCGTGAGTGCCCCCAGACGCTGGTTGTTTTGTTGACCGATGACCCGGATCATCAGGAAGATCAGGTCATGCAGGCTCTGGCAGGCGGGGCGCGCGGTTATCTGGACGTCAAGGCGGATACGTTCAACGTTAACCTTTCGAAAGCTGTGCATGTAGTTGATCGCGGGGAGGCTTGGGTGCCACGCAAGATGCTGGGTAAAATCATGAGCCAAGTATCGCTTTGGTGCCAGGTCAGTTCAAGAGGAGGCCATCTTGATCCTGCTAGCTAGTCCATCGCAAGATATTATCGCCCGCTGGAAACAGGGAACGCGGAGCTTTACCTCTGTATCCAGCGTGGATAACCTGGATTCACTCAGGGATGATCTTGTGCGAATCACCCCTTCGGTTCTCCTGCTCGATCATGACCTGCCCCAGTTGGGCGGTTCGACGGGAGTTGCCGAGTTGATGAGATTGAGCCCGGAAACCAGGATCATCATCCTGAGCAATCCGATCACAGAAGAAACCGAATGGGAATTGTTCAAGTCAGGCGTGCGGGGATGCTGCCAAAAAGACATTGATACCAAGCAGCTCAAACATATTGTCAATGTTATTGAGCAAGGCGAGTTGTGGATACGCCGATCGCTCACTTTCCGCCTGCTGGAAGAACTGGGGGCGATCGCACTGGAAAGAAACAAGTTGAAACAGGCCGCCAGTGATTTGCTGGCCAACCTCACGCAACGCGAGCAGGAAATCGCCACACTTGTCGGAAACGGCGAAAACAACAAGCAAATCGCCCAACGTCTGTCTATCAGCGAGCGAACCGTGAAGGCGCATTTGTCAGAGGTCTTTCGTAAATTGAATATTGAAGACCGGCTCAAGCTCGCGTTATTGGTAACCGGTTCGCTGGACAGGTCTGGCCAGAGGCACGCCGGCGAAAGTTCCTACGGCTAGCAGAGAGCTCACGGGCATAACGTTCACCGCCACGTGAATCGCCCCGCATTGCATGACCGCTACCGGACGACTGTTTCAAGGTACCGAACAGCAGTTTCGGGTCGAAGGCTGCATAGCCACTTTCAAATGAATCAACATCTGCAGGTGCCCAACTCCATTCATTCATCGAACAGGGCTTGACTGCGCCGGCTGAAAATTCAAGCGCCGCTTTCCAGAATTTAAGGGACGCGATTCGAACGTTCAGGTAGCGCGCTTCATCAGAATGCGCGGTCATGCACGAACTGCGGTTTCTTCCGGAATGACTGATACGCTAGCCAATCCTCCAGTGCACCCGCCTTTAAGCAGGTACGTCTGCGAGCATTGAATGCCAACGCTTTGTCCGTTCCAACCAAGTCGTGGTTGCCATGCACTACGGCTGTACCTGAACCGAGAACGTCACGCTGCTGCCGGCAGCAGGCGCAAGATTGCCGGTGAAAGTGAACATGATCGCCCCGGTACCTCCGACGGCAGGCAGTGTGGTGGAACAGACTGTCAGATTGGCCGGCAAAGTGCCGCAGTTGGCGCTGACAAACAGGGTATAGCTTGGCGTCACATCGTTGATGATCACATCCGACAATGGCTCGCTGCTGCTGTTCACGTAGTTGATCGTATAGACCAGCATGTCGCCCGGCTTCGCCGTGGCCTTGTCGACCGACTTGATCAGGGTCAGCCCGGTGCCGCTGAACAGTCCCACCGTGGTAACGTCGCTACGGGTCAGCACGTCCACGATACCGGAGTTCGCCTGGGTAAAAGTGGCACTCACGGTCAGATGGTCCTGCGCGCCCAGCGGCGCGGCGGCCGGCACGAATTCCTTGACCAGTATGCACAGCGTCTGATTGGCCCCCAGCGCCTGCGCGCCGGACAGGACAGGCTCGCCGGAATCGAACGCGGCATTGCAATTGCTGTCCACGTACAACACCTGGCTCCATGCCGGCGCTGCCGGACTGGGCGCGCTCGCGATGCCGAAGCTGACACTGCCGACGGTGCCGGCGGTATACAGATGACTGAACCACACCACGGTCCCCGGCACCGCCGTCTGCGTCCCGTCGGTCAGGAAACTGTTCACCGGCACGTCGGCGAAATCCACGCCGCTGAAACTGGTCCCGGCGAGCAACTGAAAGTGATGGTATCGGTCGCGATGCTGTAGCTGCCTGCCGTCGTACCGGCGCTGCCCCCTGCGCTGGTGTAACCGGAAGGATTGGTTTCAACCAGTGTACAAGTGCCGCTCGCGACGGGCGGGACGGCGATGCTGAAATTGCCGCCGGCATCGGTGGTCGCGCTGCCGCAGATGCCGCCCGCACAATTCGAATTGTGCAGCACCACGCTGACGTTGCCGATGCCGGTCTCAGCACCATCCTGCACCGCGTTGTTGGCGATGCCGCCGCCAGTGCCGGTATCGGCGAACACACGTCCGGACAATGTCGCGCCGTTGTACAGGCCGAAATTCTGGTTCGGCACATCGGTCGAACTCACTGTCAGGTCGATCTCGCCGGGATTGGGCTGGGTGTTGACCCAGCCGGACGGAACGGACGGCGATGTGTCCGTCGCGGTGCTGTTGTTGCTGAGCACGATGCAGTAGCTGCCGGCGACGACACCGGTAGCCGGTGCCGTGCTGCTGCCGAACAGGTAACTGCCGGTGCCGGCATTGATGGTCTGCACCGCCAGCGCGGTCGGCCCGCTGGCCACCGGACAGGTGCCGCTGAACAGCTTGGCATAGACGGTGGCGCCCCCGCTCCAGTCTTCGCCGCTTTCGATGCTGCCATTTGAATTGCCGTCGCTGTAGACCAGACCGCTGACGTCGTAGCCCGCGATGTTGACGGTCAGCGTATCGCTGCCGCCGGCGGCACTGTTGCCCGCTTCCACCGAAGCCAGTTCCGACGTGGTATTGACATAGCTTCCCGCCGCACTGGCAGTGACGTTCACGGTCACCGTGCAGGAACTGTTGGCGGGGATGGTGCCGCCATCGAGGCGGATGCCGACATCGCCGGCGACCAGTGTGCCGCCGGACGAATTCAGCAGCGTCGCCCCGCTGCAGGTGGTGCTGGCCACCAGCGGAGAAGCCGCCTGCATCTGGCCCGGCGCGACAGGGAACACGTCACTGAACGCGGGACTCGACAGCGTGATGGCAGTTGCGGCATTGGGGTTCGTCAGCGTGATGGTCAGCGTGCTGCTGCTACCGGCATTGACCGGATTGGGACTGAATGACTTGCTGATGGTCGGTGCGCTGAGCACGGTCAACACCGCCTGCGCCGAAGATCCGCTGCCCGCGTTGCCGGTGCTGACGCTGCCTGTGTTGTTGGTATAGACCCCGTTAGCGGCAGAAGTCACGTTAACCGTCACGTTGCAGCTGCCGCTGGACGGAATCGTGGCGCCACTCACGGAAAGTTGATTGCCGCCGTTCGCTGCAACAACCGTCGCACCGGCGCACGATGTCGAGGGCGAGGCACTGGCGCTGTTGACCAGTCCGGACGGATAGGTGTCGGTAAAGGCCGCGCCGGTGATCGCGACGCGTTCGGATTGGTCAGCGTAATCAGCAGCAGCGAAGTACCATTCGCAACCGATGCTGTTCGGTGTAAACGATCTTGACTGACGATGGGCGGCGCCAATACGCTCAACGTCGCGCTACCCGCCGCGCCATTGCCAAAATTTGACAGACGTTCACGGCACCCGTGCTGTTGAGGTACGACCCCTACGGTGTTGCTGGTCACATTAACCGGATAGGTACATGAACTGTTGCCCGGAACCGTGCCGCCGGACAAGCGTGACGGGCATTGCCGTTGCCGCAGCGGTCAACGTGCCAGTACAACCGCAGGTGAAGTAGTGGCTGCGATGGCGTGCCAGTATTAACCTGACCGGTTAAGCGGATAACTGTCGGTGAATGCCACGCCGGTCATGTTGCTGCTGTTGGAGTTCTGCACAATCATACGTCAACAGCGGAAGTCGCACCGGTCAGGATGCTGACCGGCGAAAAACTCTTGCTGACGATCGGCGCCGGATTCACCGTCAGGGTTGCCGTCGCTCGCACCGCATTCGATGCGCCGCCGTTTACCGTCAGCGCACCCGCCGCTATCGTGTTGGTCACCGTTGCCGTGGCGGTGACCGAGACCGTGACGGTGCACGACCCATTCGCCGGAATGGTCGCACCAGTAAGGCCCACATCGGTGCCGCCGATCGATCCCGTGACACTTCCATTCGCGCAGGTCTTGCTCGGCGCGGATGCATTGACGATGCCGCTGGGATAGGTATCGGTGAATTGTGCCAGCGTCATGTTAGACCCGGTGGGATTGCTCAGCGTGATGGTCAGTGTCGAGTTGGCCCCAGTGTTGACCGTGCCGGCGAAAACGCCTTGCTGATTGCCGGCCGCGCGACAGAAAGCGTGGCCGAGGCGGTCAAGCCGGTGCCGCCGTTGGCGGAACTGACCGCACCAGTGGTATTGGTATATGCTCCGGCAGTTGCCGCCCTCACGACCAGCGAGTAAGTGCAGCTTCCGCCGGCAGCGATCGTGGCACCGGACAGGGTCATGGTGCCTGGATTGGTCCCAGAACACGAAGCGGCAGTCGTACCGCGAAGTTCCGCCTGTGGTGCAACTCTTGGTGACGTATGTGGTCGAACTGTTTACCAGGCTGGCCGGATAGGTATCCGCGAAAGCGACCCCGGTCAACGCCACCGGATTGACAGATGGATTGGTCACTACGATGGTCATGGTCGAGTTGCCGGTGCCGATTACAGGCCGCGACCGAACCGGGACTGAATGACTTGGTGATGGTCGGAGGCGCCAGCACACCCAGCTCTCCCGACACGTCGGCATCGAACCCCTGCATTCGCGGTGGCGATACTGCCGGCGGCAGCGTATTGATATAGGTTTCCGGCACGCTGCTGGTGACGTCCACCGATATCGAACAGCTGCCGTTGGTCGCGCCGACTCGTGCCGGTACGCTGCCGCCGCTCAGTACCAGGTCGGTGCTTCCAGCTGTTGCCGTTGCGGTGCCACCGCAACTGTTGCTCAACGCGGGCGCAGCAGCAATGACCAGATTGGCGGGGAAGGCATCGTCGAATGCCAGCCCGTTCACGACCAGCGTATTGGTATTGGTGAAGGTCAACGTCAGCGTGCTGGTGCCGTTGGTCGCGATGGTCGCCGGACTGAATGACTTGGTCGCGGCCGGCGCCGTATTGTTGTTCACGTTCAACGTCGCCGAAGCGGCTGTGCCGGCGCCGCCTTCGTTGCTGCTGATGGCGCCGGTGCTGTTGACATAGTTGCCGGTCGAGCCGCTGGAGACATTCACCGTCACGGCACAACTGCCTCCCGGCGCCAGCGTGGCTGCGCTGATGCCGATCGTGTTGCCGGCCGCCACGCCGCCCACCTTGGTGGCGCTGGAGCCGCTGGTGCAACTCAGCGTGGAGTTGGCCGCCGCGTTGTTCACCAGATTGGCCGGATAGGTGTCGGTGAACGCCACGCCGGTCAACGTCGTGGCGGTGTTCGGATTGCTGATGGAGATGTGCAGCGAGCTGATGCTGTTCAATGTCACCGAGGCGGGCAGGAACATCTTGCTGGCGACCGGTGGACCGATGACCGTCATGCTGGCCGGTGCGCTGTCATTGCCCGCCGAGCCGGTCTCGTTGGAGGAAACGCCTCCTGCCACGTTATCGTAGATGCCCGCACCGGCACTGGTCACATCGACCGCGATGGTGCAGCTGCCGCTGGCCGCCAGCGTACCGCTGCCCAGCGACAACAGGCCGCCTCCTGCGGTTGCTGTCACCGACCCGCCGCAGGTGTTGCTGACATTCGGCGGCGTGGCGTTGACCAGTCCGCCCGGATAGGTGTCGGTGAAGGCCATTCCGGTCACGCAGACAAGGTCGGATTGTTCAGCGTCAGCGTCAGCCTGACCGGTGAGCCCGCCAACACGGTCGAGGCCGCGAAGACTCTTGCTGATGGCCGGTTTGCCCACCGACAGGGTGCCGCTTACAGCGGGTGCCGTGCCGCCGTTGCTGGAGGTCAGGTCGGTGACGGTGTTGGTGTAATTGCCTGCGACCGAACTGGTGACATTGACCGAGATGGTGCAACTGCTGTTGGGCGGCAGCGTCGCGCCCGGATTCATACCGATGGAATTGCCACCTGCGGTGCCGCCGGTGAGTCCCCCCGCCGTAGCACCCGGCGTGCAATTGATCGCCGGATTGGGCGTGGCGCTGTTCACCAGGCCGCTCGGGTAGGTGTCATTGAAAGTGATACCGGTCAGGTCGCTGGCATTGTTGCCCGGATTGGTGACCACGATATTCAGCCGCGTGACGCCGTTCACGGCGATCGGATTGGTGGCATAGGTCTTGGTCATGGTTGGCGGCGTCACCACGACAGCGGCCACCAGGGCGCTGGTCGTGGCGTAGGACTGCGCCAGCGTCTGTCCGGCATAGCCAATGTCCGCCGAGTTGGTAATGATCGTGCCGGACGGTATGTCGGAATTGACCGTTACATCAAAACTCAGCGAGGTGAACGAGCCGAACGGCAAGGCGCCGCCGTTGGTTCCATTGGCGCCATTGCCCAACCGGAACACCACGTGCGGCGTGCCGCTTGCAACGTATTCGGCCTGATCCGAGTCAACCGGATCAAGCTTGTGGCCGGCGTTCGCCCCGGTCAGGATGTTCAGGCTATCGGGCACATAGGTGGTCCAGGCTGGAATATTGTCCGTCAGAACCACATCAGTGGCGGTGTCCTGCCCGGTATTGCCGAGCGAGATGGTATAGCGCATCACATCGCCGACCATCAGGTCACCGCCGTTGACATCTGCCACGGTTTTGGTCACGTTGGGTACCACGATCGGCACATACAGATCGGTGACGAAGGTGGCGGCATGGGCGTAGAAATATTCACCGCCGGTGGTGAATTTCAGCGTGGCCGAGGTATCGCCGTTCTTGACGATGCCGGCCGGTACGTTCACCTGGTCGATATCGACGCCTTGCGTATTGACGATGGAGGGGTTTCGATTCGTCGTCGAAACGCCCAGCGTGCAGATGCTGGAATTGAAGAAATCATTTGACGGATTGCAGGCGTCCGACAACGCCGTGCCATTCACCAGGAATTGGTCGCCGGTATACACGCCGCCGCCCGACCCGCTGTCGCCATCCCATCCCACCAGACCGATGCGCGTAACGATCGGTCCGCTCAAAGGCGTGAGGAAACCGCCGACACCCATGGTCGACCCGGTGGCGTTGTTCACGTATTGATAACCGTCGAACACGGTCAGGTTGCGCAGTGACTGAGTGGAATCGGCGTACACCACCACCAGGCTCCATCCGCCCCAGCAACCCGAGACACACGGCGAGATGGTCTGCACATTGGCCACCCAGTAGGTGCCATTGCCCCCGGCCTGAACCAGGCTGGTCACGTCGGCAAACCCGCCGTAATCATCTCCATTCTGCGCAGCGCCGGTCGCGCCGGTGAAGTCCAGGTTTTGTGCGGTCACCGTCGTATAGCCGAACTGTCCAGGACTGCCGAACAGCACCTGATTTCGCGCAGGCGACGGCGAACGCGCGCCCCAATACAAGCCGGCGAACAGGATATTGGCCGTGGCCGGAAGGCTCAGGTCGGCACTGCTGGAATTGAAGGTAGAGGCATCGGCGTCGACGTCCACGTTGACCATGTTCGAGTTGTTGTTGACCGCGCCGCAGGTACCGGAGCACTGCATGACGGTATTGCCGGTCTGGGCGATATTGCCATTGGTGTTCTTCGTATAGCGGATCGAAAATGCCCGCACCGCTGCATCAGCGTCGCCGGCGGCGAACAGGTTGGCCAGCAGCAGCACAACCGACAATAGCGCCAGCCGGTGGCGCCAATTCCTGGCCCGGTTCTGCATCTGACCCAATATCTGTTCGAGACGGATCATCTTTTCGCGTCAGCCTTTTTGTCGAACGCTTCAACCATCAGGTCCTGGTCGAACTTGTAGCGCAGCCTGACATAGATACCCTGGCTGGTGTAATTCAAGCCGATCTGGTCCGGGTCGTCGAAACCAAAAAAGTTGTAACCGAACGAGATCCAGGTGTTTGCCTGCATCAGGTAGCCGAGCTCCGCCCCCAGCCCGTAGCGGGTGCCACGGGACGCGCCCTGGGTATGCATCATCGAACCAAGCAGCGCGCCATCCCAGCGTTCGGACAGGTCGTACATGACCCGGCCGGAGAGTAAATGCGTGGTCGACGAAGAATTCAGGCCCAGGCTGTGGTCGTCAAGGATCTTCCCCGCATAATGCCCGGTGAACTGCCAGTCGTGTTGCGGCTGGTAATTCAGGTTAATCGAAACTATGTCCATCACCTGCCAGAAATCCGCGCCCGAGGTCGTGTCCGTCTGGCGCCTGTGCTCGTACTTGCCCAGCGCATCCCACTTGTGCTTTTCGAGGTCGCGCCAGGCCAGCCCGGAAAGCAGGCGCGACTGGATGCGCGAACCGGCGCCGATGCCGACGTTGGTCGTAACCGAATACACCTGTTTGGCGAGCAGACTCCAGCTCTGCGATAATTTCCAGGCACCATCCAGCGTATTCAGCCAGGATTCCGACGTATCCGTCTTGTTGTACTCGAGCCGCCCGGCCCCTTTCCAGTCCGGTTTGGCGGTGTAATCCACCCCGGTGGTGTACGACTCGGAATTGCGCCCGGCCGCACCGGCCAGACTGCGCACCCGCTCCAATCCCAAGTTGACGCGCAACCCCGGCTGCAGCTGCCATTGATTGCGCAACCCGACCGCCGCCTCGGCCTCGCGTCCATCAATCGCCCCGCGCTCGCGGTATTCGCTGAAAAGGTGCGTGTTGTCGGTATAGTCGGTATCCAGCCCGACAACGGTCGTGTTGGTCCGTTGCGCGCCGTTCAGGGCGTAGGCATTGGTCAAGGACGACAGGAATTCATGGCGTGCATACAATCTGCCGCGTCCGCTCAATTGATATTCGCCCGCCACCGCCGCCATCTTGCGGCTCGAGTCGGTCGTATCCTGTTCGACCTCGGCGCTAACGCTCACGTCGGGCAGGCGCTCCAGACGTGTACTCAATTTTCCGCGCAGGGTAATGACGTGCAACGGTGTCACGCCGGGCGTCACGCTGGAATCGATGGTGTCGCGCGTACCCACTTCGACCTTGGTCGAGCTGGACAATGCATGTTCCAGCTTCAGCAGCAAGCCTTCATGGGCGGCACCGGTCGAGCGGTCCTTGGTCGCCACCAGTTCCGCACCGACCTGCGTGGTATCGCTGAGCCGGTAACTGCCCTTGCCCCCGGCTTCCTGGCGTCCCTTGTTCAATACGGAAGACGGGTTGTTGAACGCGGTATCGGAACTCCCGGCAAACAGCCTGCCCTGCAGGTTGTCCCCATCATGCCGCAATTCGATGCGCTGCGCCGCGCCGCTGCCGTCTGTGGCCGTTCTGGTCTGGGCGATCTCACCCATCAACAACGTCTTCTCGGCCAGGCGGCCGGTCATGTTCAATCCGACCAATCGACTCGGCTGTTTCGGGTTGTTGTCCTTGACCACGACCCCGCCGACTTCGAGGTTGTCGCTCAGCTTGAGTTGGGCATTTGCGCCGCCAATCCAGAAGGTCTCGCCGCCTTGCGCCAATTCATAGGTCACCCGGATAGAAATCGGGTTAAGGTTCGCATCCAGGCTGGGAACCGGTCTCGAGAACAGGATGCCGCCGGTGACCTGCTCGATCTCGTAATCGGTGAATCGTGTCTGCACCACCGACTTGAGGATCAGGCTGGGCTGATTGCGGTCGCGCGTCAGGATCTCGATCTTTTCACTGTTGATCGTGGCGCCTCTGGTATTCAGCTGAAAAGGTCCGGATGTGCCATTGGCCGGAAACTCCTCGATGACTTGCATTGAATCGTCCTTGGTAGCAAAGGAGGAGATGTCGACCTTGCTGCTTTCATAATGGCCTTTCACGCCGGTCAGCGAGCGGCTGTAATTTGACAGCGACAATGTCTGCGAGGCGCTCTGCGTCTGGAAATCGCCATACAGCAAGTAGGAGCGGCCCTTGTCCACTCGCACGTAGAGGCGGCCGGTCGATTGCGCGTCGAACCCCTTCTCGGCGGAATCACCATACACCGGGTAATACTGGTCCGGCTGGATGTCGCGGAACAGGGTGGTTTGATCGCCTTTGTCCGAATCATAGGACAAGGTCAGCAGGTAATCGCCCCTGACCTTGCCTTTCAGGAACAGTGCCGCGCGCGCCGCTGCGGTGGAATTGGCATTGCCGTAGGACAGCCTGCTGATCTCCTGATCGAAACTGTCATGGGTATCGAGCGGGACCAGGCTACCGGCATTCAGGTGGCGGAGATTGATCGCGCCTTCGATCACACCGGCCGCAACCAGCGGCCGCAATTCCGGCAACCAGGCTATCTTCTGCTCGGCCTGGATCAGGCCGCTGCTGACCCGAACCCGGTCCGGGCCAGGTTGCGTCGGCGGCATCAGCTCATACTCGGCGCGCCCGCCGCTGATAAACACCTGGACCCCGCTCTCCTTGGAATTGAGGTCCTTTGCCTGCCATTGTCCGTTGCCAACCTCCAGCGTCAACGGCGTGCGCGCTGTTACTGCAACGTCCTTTGAATCCACCAACCTGACGACCACCTTGACCGGCGTCTTGCCATCGGCAACGATGTTTTCCGGCACATCAAGCATGACATGCGCCAACTGGTCCGGCGCGATCACGTGTATGGTTCGCTTCCCGC
This sequence comes from uncultured beta proteobacterium, assembly GCA_963782385.1. Lineage (GTDB taxonomy): Bacteria > Pseudomonadota > Gammaproteobacteria > Burkholderiales > Gallionellaceae > CAVXFS01. The sequence goes on along the minus strand of CAWAJO010000001.1, from coordinate 1,773,737 downwards.
GCTGATTGCCGAACTGGTCCAGCATGATGAGTTTCAGTTCATTGTCGCCCGGTTCGAGATTGACCCCGAAATATTCCCACGCCTCCAGCTGCCTGTCCTGCAGCGTCACTTTCTTGCCGACGCTGTGCTCGGATATTTCCTTGCCATTGACGGTCAACTTGAACAGCGAGCCGGCATTCCCCTTCACCGTCACCGAGGTCTGCGCCATCGGCATCACATCGTGGTCGTTCAGTCCGATGAAATCCAACTGGTTGTCCAGTCCATCCAGCAACGTTTCAAGTTCCACGGCGGGTTGCGCGGCGACGGGCGACGGCGGCAGGCTGGAATTACCGGCATCCAGCACGCTGTCCTGCGCCAGCGAATTAAAGCCTGCGTCGCCGGTCACTGGCGTTTGCCCGGGCGTGACCGCCGTCACTTCACCGCTGGAAGGCAGGCTGCGCGGATCGGCCGCCTGAGACTGCGTGGCATCGGGATTGAGGCGGTACCTCAACATTCGCTCGGACTCGTTATCGGTTGTTGCATCCGGCGCGGCGCGTTTTGACAATTCCTCCAGGATCGCATCGCTGCAGGTATCCGAAGCGAAATCGGCGCGCAGCAATTCGCCCTTCTTCAAATCGACGAAGCGGCTGCCTGCGACACCGGCGTTGCGGTTGGACAGGGATTCCAGCTGCATGCCGGCCGGCAGCGTCACTTCATCGAGTTTCAATATATGGGTGTGCGCCGCGATGCCGTACAGGGAATATTCGCCGTCCAAATCGGTCACGACAGAGGTACCGTCTTCCAGGAACAAGCGTACGCCCGGGATGCCGGTCTCGTCCGCATCCTGCTGCCGGTTACCGTTGCAATCCATGTACACCCTGCCGGTGATGAAACCGTTGTCGCTGAACACGCCTTGTGTGACATTGACGTCGGCACTCGAGGTATTCGACGTCGCGCTGCTGCTGTTGGCCAGCACCCGGTTGGTCTTGATGCCGGGCGTGACGTTGACCCCGATCTGCACCCTATAGGTGATCGATTTCGCGGAATTGGCAGGCAACTCGCCCACCTTGAATGTTAATTGCGGGCCGCGGCCGCCTGCCGGATCCGGCGTCGAGACGCCGTCGACGCGTGCGGACCCGAGCTGATAGACAAAACCATAAGGCAGGGTATCGCTCATGGTCACCTCCGTCATCGGCTTGACAGTGGTGTTCTTCACGACCAGCGTGTAATCGATAAAGTCCCCGATTTCCGCAGTCGTGACCGATGCGGTTTTCTCCACCAGCAAACCGGTGCCGGGAATCACCACGGGATCCAGAGGAATATGATTATTGCCTATCTCCATCTCGCCGCCGCCGAGGTTGAACTTCAGATAATAGGTCGTCGGGCTGCCGACAGGGGGTGGGGTGGATTGTTCCTGCACCAGATAGAAGCCGGTTCCCAGCGGCGGTGTCAGCGCGGCTGTCTGGGCCGGGATCAGCTTCGAAGGCGACAGGTAATCCGTTGGCGGCGTCACGCTCAGCGTATAGACTCCTGCCGGAAAACCGGCCTGCAAAATGAACTGGTACTGCCCATCTTCGGTTGTGGTCTGCGACGCATTCAGCATCCCGCCAATCAGATCGGCGGCAGGATCGAATCCGGGCGGCCCGGATATGGTCACAACCGCACCGGCAAGCGGCAGCCGCGACCAAGAGTCATAAACCACGCCGGTGGGGTCGAGCGGCAGGCTTTGCTGCGCTATCGTGACTCCCGCCACCAGCGTGATGCTTTGAATGATGCCGTTGGCAATGGTTGCCTGCGATATTCTGACACCCTGTTCGCCGTCCACCGGAGAAGAATAGACAGGCATGTTGCCGCCCGCTTTGCGGAAACGGATTTGGTAGCCCGAACCCGCAACCGCTGGGCCCAGAAGATAGTAACCCGCCTCATCGGTAATTGCCGATACCAACAGATTGCCACCGGCATCAAGCAACTCCACAACCATGCCGGACACGGGTTTTTCCTGCGCATCAAAAATATTGTCACGGTCGCTATCGAGCCAGACGTGCCCGCTCACCCAGGCAGGCGCCTGGATCGCCACCACATCGCTGGCAGTGTCGTTGCCAAAGAATGCAGGCGATTCGCCGCCGCCGTGTACGACGGCGACATTGGTCAGAGGCGAGGCGTCCAGCGCCGCCTGCGTCGGCTTGACGGTTATCGTCAGGAGCGGCAATGTCCCGTTCGGGGCCAGAATGGCAAGGGTAGTACAGTCAATGGTCCGATCGCCCGCCATACACGACCAGCCGGGCCCGCCTGACGCTTCCGCAACATAGGTCAGACCTGCCGGCAAGTAGTCCATCACAACGATCGGCCGAGTCGTTGATGCTTTGCCAATGTTGCTGACAGTCAGCACGAACTGGCCATTTATGCCCACCGCAAAATTGCCGACATGCGACTTGGTCAACTTCAGGTCCGGCGCGCTGATCACGGTGTAAGCGATAAGATTACTGGTTACTGTCTGGGTGTTCGCGCCATCAAAATAGCTGACCAGGGAAGCATTGTTCGTTGTCGCCGATCCGGGCGGAAGCCCTGCCTTGATGTCGATCAAATAGGTCAGCACCGTGCTGGCGCCGGGCGCCAGGCTGGCCAAGGTCACATTGATCGTCGTCGCATTCAACACCGTGATGGCCTGGTAGTCGATACCGGCCGGATCTCCTCCCGCAGCATCGGTTAGCGCGACGGCATCCCACTCGGCACTGCCCGGAACATAACTCATTCCGCTGCTGTTGTAGGCCGGAACGGCACTGGTACTCCCGATGACATCGGCAATATCGATATTCGTAGCGGGCGCAACGCCGGTATTGTGCAGCGTGATCGTGACGCGAATATGCGCGCCGCCGTTGCTGTTTGGAGATGGCCCGGACGAAACACTGAGAGATTTCGTTACCGTGATGGAAGTCGCGATAACCTGCTGCACCGTTACACTGACGGTGTTGGAAGTCAGGGAACCGCCGGTGAGCGAAACAGAGTCGATGAAATCAGCCTGGGCCCGGTTGGTGATGGTTACGGCCGCCTGTGTCATCGCCGGCGCCAGAACCGAGAACAACCCAACGCCGCACCACATCACAACCCGAATCAGGCGCCATACTCTGCACGCTAATGTGTTGTCAGTTTCTATCATCGTCTAGCGGTCGCCTGGATCCGTGCAGTTCCCGAATCGCGCCGACCAAAACTGCTTCAGTTTGGTAATTTCCATATCCGCAATCCGGGCAAACTGCATCTTTTTCGCGGCCGCTATGAAAAAGGGAGGGGGTGTTCCCCCTCCCGAATGACGCCAACTCATCCTGACTTACGGGTTGATCTGGATGCTGAATGTCAGCACGGCACTGGCGCCAGGCGTCAACGTGCCAACCGTGGCTTCCACCGTTCCCGACAGGCAATGGGTCGGTGATGCCGTGATCGACCCCACATCCACCGCTGCATCGCCTGCAGCAGGGCCTGCAGAACCCGCCCCCGAACCCTGGCAGTTATAGCGGGTATTCGACGGCGTCGCATCGCTGATGATCAATGTCGTCACGTCAGCCGCGCCCAGGTTCTGCGCGGTGATCCGATAGCGCACGCACGCACCCGGGATCGCACCCGTGGTGATATTGCCATTGGAGTAATCGCCGGGGAGGAAGCCCGCTCCGCCATTGTTGTCGCAATCAGCATCCAGCACCTGTTCCTTGGTCAGCGCTACCTGGCCGGCGATGACCGTGGAAGTATCGGTCGTATTGACGATGGGCGCTGAAGGCGGCGATCCCGAGCAGGTTCCGCCGGTACAGGTCGAGCCCGTGGCAGTCAGCGTCGAGACATCGATATCGCCGGCCGCTGCCGCACCCGGGGCCTGCACCTTGACGAACAGCGTCTTGCTCACTCCCGGCGCCAGCGAGGCGACCGAGGATATCACCAGGTCGCCTGCATTCAGCGAACCGCTGCTGTCCGTGTCCTCATAGATCAGCGCACTCCAGGAAGCCGTCACGCCGGTCAGCGCAGTGGCCAGCCCGATACTGGTCTCGGTGACGGTACCGGTGTTCTTGAGGATGTGGGTATAGACCTTGGAACCGCCGGCAAAGATCTGTCCGCTGTTGACCGGGGTCAGCGTCAGCGAACGCACCGTGTTCACCGTCACGGTATCCTTGATGGTATCCGCTGCCGTGCTGATCGGCGACAGTGCCTTGAACACGACATCGGTATCACCGGCCGCGCTGGCCGCTGTCGTCGTTACCACCGCACAGACGACCTTGTTCGATCCTGCAGTGACCGTACCGGTGTTTGTCAGGCTTGCCCCGGTGGTCGAACACTCCGAACCCAGACCGCCGGTCGCGGCAAGGAAAGTCACTGCCCAGCCAGCAGGCAGGGAGGTCGTTGTCGAAAGGTCGAAATTGTCGGCAACGCCCGATGTGTTGTTGACAAACAATGTGAAGGTTGCAGTCGATCCCGGATTGACGCTGACTGTGCGTTTCGAGACACCGTCGTCAGGACCCAGACCGTCTCCCGCCACCGCTGTCGCAACCGCTTTATCGTTGGTCAGGTCGACGGTATTGGGCGTGATGGTGCCCAGTTCGATGGTCGTCGTATCGGACGTGCCGGGGGAAGCCACCGATGTCGCCTTGACCACATTGTCATACGCGCCGCCACCGGTTGCAGATCCGGGCAACGTCGCTTTCACCACCACTACATATGTGCCATTCGCAGCAATCGGACCGGTGTCGACGCCGTCCACGCCTGAATCGGTCAATGGCACTGCCCCGCCTGTCTTGTACAAGGCAAAACTGGTCCCCGGCGGGAACGTATTTGGGCCTGGCAAGGTGATGTTGAAGGTATCCGTGCCGTTGCCGTTGTTATGCACCACGACTTCGAAAGAGACGGTCGATCCCTGGGTCGCGCTGTCCACCCTGACTTTGTCGTTGAGTCCATCCGAGTCGGTCGACGAACCGTCATCATCAAGCACCACTGCCGCCGATTGCAGCACGGTGAATGGCACGGTGCCCGTCGGCGTACCGGTCGTCGAACAGTTCGTGGCGCCTGCACCCGAAGTGCCATTCGACGTTCCCGGCTGCTGGGATGCACCGTCGTAGTAACAGTAATCGCCGGTATTGTTGATCGTGCCAGGTACCACGCCGGCGTCCACCGTTGCCGAGAATTGCAAGGTGCCGCTCTGGCCGCTGGCCACGCTGTCTATATTGGCCGTGACCGTATTGGCAGTGGTCACATTGAAATCATAAGAGATACCCGGTTGATCGCCGCCGGTGGCGTCACCCAGAGCGGTCGCCCCGCTCACGCTCCATCTGCCCGAACCCGCCACATAGGTCATGCCGGACGGGATGATATCCGCCAGCACCACGTGGGTGGCGGCATTGTTGCCGCTGTTGGTATAGGTCAATGTATAGGTCACCGTCGTGCCGGGTATGCCACTGGGCACGCTGATCGACTTCAGCACCGTGATGACGGCATTCGCCGTTACCGTCACCGAATCAACGTTGGTCTGGTCGGCGAATCCTCCAAGTTGCGTCGCGGCCCGTACCGTGAACGAGGCCGTGTCGTTATTCGCAGCGCCGCCGCTCACCGTCGATGCAGCGATGAAACAGGAACTTGAGCCCGCAGCGATCGGCCCCAATGAGGTGATCGCAGTGCCATTGTCCGCGATGCCATTACAGTTCGCGTCGATATAGAACGTTGCAGTGGACAAGTCACCAGGCACGCTCCCGCCCGTGGCCGATATGTCCAGATCGAAGGTATCGGATCCGTTTCCGGTATTGGTGATCTGGTGAGAAAAGGCCAATGGCGCGCCTGGTGCCGCACTGACGGAATGCGCGCTGGTCAGCGTGAAGGAGGCGACTTGCTGCACGATGGTGTTCACCGTGTTCGAGGTCGAAGTGCGGCTGATCGCCGACGCATCGGTATACGTTGCCGATGCCTGGTTGCCGATCGAACTGCCCGCCGCAGGCGTGGCAGCCTGAGTCAATCCTGCAGTCAATGCACCATAGGCGAACAAGATTGTCACTGCCAATCTGCGCAAGACTGCCACACTTCCTCCGTACCGATTATTTTCCTTAGACATTGAGCAACTCCCAAAGATTATTATTAAACTTGACCAGAAAACACCTCACTTGTTGCGACCTCGCTGCCAATTCAGGAATATCCGATACCAGGCAGCCTCGAACGGCGTGTCATTCCCCCGGCTTTCATCGCCCATCTTCCCCATTCTTGCTCTGTGGCAGGGCGTCAACGCGAACACGCGCAACCACCGTTACGCTCTTGCCGCCAGGCAATTCACCCAATTCCCAGCGCAGATGCCGGTATTCCGATACCGGAACCTCGCGCTCTTCGACGACGCCATTCGCGTTCCGGATTTTTCGCTTGAGAGGAGATGGCGCGTATGTCGCGCCATCGGTGCTGGCCAGCACATTTCGAGGCTGGGCACTTTCCATGACATACTGGGTGTTCAGCGGAATCGGCAGATCTGCCTTGAGTCCGTGTACGGCGCGCTGTGTTGTATTGGAATAGGTCGCTTCGTATTGAATCACATCGCCGGGAGCAATCTGGTCAATTGCGACCAGCCTGTCCGCGCCATCTTGCCGGGTGACCTTGTTTTGCACCAGCTTGACGTCAATGTCATTGCGCCTGGCGTCGTCGGCAGCTAGCGCAATGCCCGGCAACATCAAGGCCAGTATCAACAGGCTAAGGCTCATTAACGGCTTCAACTTCTCCCCTCCCCATGCTGCGCCCCCCAATCCGCGCGCGAAAACCTATGCGTCGCGCCCGGACGGCAGTAATTTGTTTGTAATTTGCCGCCCAATGTACTAGATAAGTTGCTTCAACTCAAATTTATGCAAGATGAATACCGGTTGCACGAGCCATGCGCGGTCAAGAACCCGTAGCGGAGCTTTCGCGCGGCAGTGCTTCCTAATGCACACTGCGGATGTTTTGGGTTGAGCCGGTCGAACGAATCCGGCGTCGGCCCTCGATCAGATTGACGGCGCCGAACAGCAAGACGTCGGATTTCGATGAACCGTTCAGGCACGGGACGGTAAAGCGGTTGAAGGCATCCGCCGACTGTGCAGGATTAATCGAATTCAGGCAGGTCTGGCGATGCCTGACGATTCCCCGTTTCTTCACCGGTCCGCCAGTTCCCGGGGCGAAACCGACAAGCTCCTATTGCTCCTCTGGCGTGCTGCCGGTTGCAAAGACTTCTGCCCAATCATCGGCCCGCTTGATAAATGCAGCAAGCACAACCGGATCAAAGTGGTGTGGATGGGTGCGTCCATCTCCCTTGCTGATGACGTCCAGGCTATTCTTGTGGGTGATCGCCGGCTTGTACGGACGATTGCTTCTGAGCGCATCGTACACATCGGCCACCTGCATGATGCGGGCGGCCAAGGGAATTGCTTCACCCTTGATGCCTTTGGGATACCCCCCGCCATCCCAGCGCTCATGGTGGCCCAGAGCGATCTCGTGTCCCATCTTCAAATAGGGTGAGGAATTGTTCTCCAGAATCTTTGCGCCCATGGCCGCGTGGCTCTTCATGATCTCCCATTCGGCGGGATCCAGCTCGCCCGGCTTGAGCAGGATATGGTCCGGAATGCCGATCTTGCCGATGTCATGCATCGGACTGGCATAAAATATCTGATCGCAGAATTCCGTCGACATGCCCATCTGTTCAGCCAGAATCTGGGTGTAATGGCTGATGCGCTTGACATGTGCGCCGGTTTCATCATCCCGGTATTCCGCCGCGCGCATCAGCGTAAAAATCGACTCGATGAAAGACGTCTGCAATTCCCTGGTGCGTGCCAGCACCTGCGCTTCCAGTATTTGATTGTGATTCTTCAGAAAATCGCTGAATTCCTTCATGCGCAAAAGGTTGCGCACCCTTATCTTCAAGTCCATCCGATCCACCGGCTTGGTCAGATACTCCTCGGCGCCAGCCTCCAGGCCGCGGATGCGCGACTCCTTGTCATCCAGTGCGGAGACGACAATGATCGGAATCGCCTTGGTAACCGGATCGGCCTTGAGTTTTTGTGTCGCCTCGTAGCCGGTCATGCCGGGCATCATCTGATCAAGCAGGATCAGGTCGGGCTGGATCTCCGCGGCCATGTTCAGCGCTTCCATGCCGTTTTCAGCCTCATACGTCTGGAATTCTTCCTTGAGCAGAGCAACCAGCAGACGGCGAGCCTTCTCATCATCATCGACGATCAATATCTTGCGCGGTTCATCCATCGCTTATCCTGATGTTGCGCCGAAAACTGGGCATTATCTTGGCTCCAGCAAGGATTTGACGGTCGCGAGAAATTCCTTGTAGCGGATGGGTTTGGCGATATAGCCATCGCAGCCGGCCTCCAGCATTCTTTCCTCATCCCCTTTCATCGCAAATGCCGTCAGGGCGACAACGGGAATATGCCGGGTTGCCGGGTCTTCCTTCAACAGACGGGTCGCCGCCAGCCCATCCATGCCCGGCAACTGGATATCCATCAGGATCAGATCAGGGAGTTGCTGCCTGGCTATTGCGATGCCACCAAGCGCCTCCTCGGCTTGCACGACCTCGTAGCCTTCCTTGGTCAGCAAGGTGGTGGCCAGCTTCATGTTCGCCTGGTTATCTTCAACGACAAGTATCTTCATCCCGTTCCAGTCCTGATAAGTTTCAATCCGAAGTCTTACCTGCTCAACAGCCGGGACACCTCAAGCAGGAACCTTTCCCTGTTGATGCCGCCCTTCTGTTCGACCATTCGCACGTGTTGCATCAATTCCTCGCGTTCGCTTCTGCTGAGCAGTTTGGCAGTCAGCACGATGACCGGAATGGCACGAGTCCGCGCGTCCTGCTTCAGCCGGTCGACGACCTGGAACCCGTCCATTTCTGGCATCATCAGGTCAAGCAGCAGCAGATCCGGCAGATACTGCTGCGCCGCCGCCAGCCCCTCTCTGCCGCCAAAAGTCTGTATGACGTCATAGTGCTGTGGATCAAAATAGGAAGCGATGATGCGGACAGATTTTGGGTCATCATCCACGATCAACAATTTCGGCTTCCTGTTCGCGACCGGATGCAGCCCCATGGAAGCAATGATTTCCAGCAGCTGCTCGCGCTGCAGGGGTTTCCTCAAAATGGCATGGGCGCCGAGACTCAGCCCTTTTTCCGGATTGTCCATGCCGGAAACAATCAATACCGGAATGGCCGCAAACTCCCTGCGCATGGCTTTCTCGTTCAGAAACTCGAATCCGTCCATTTCCGGCATCATCAAATCCAGCGTGACGAGATCCGGCTTCAAGCGGATCATCTGCTCCAGGGCATCGCGGCCGTTGCGCGCGCGCGACGTCCGATAGCCTTGATCCCGCAAATGGCGCTCGATCAGGTTTGCCTCACCATCGTTATCTTCTGCGATCAGGATCAATGGGGCTACCTGTTTCGCCGGAGGTGGTGGCGCAGTCGAATTCGCGGCCATCGGAATTCGTGCTCCGGTGTCGGCGCCCGGCTTCAGGATACGCCGGATCTCCGAGATGAAACCGCCGTGATCGAAGCTGCTCTTCTCGACGATCTTGATCACGTCGCCGTTCAGCGTCTTGCGGTCATCCGCCGTGACGATCTTGGCCGTCAGAATGATGATCGGAATCGACGCCGATTCCGGTTTCGATTTCAGGGCCTGCACCACATCAAAGCCGTTCACTTCCGGCATCATCAGATCCAGGATGATCAAGTCAGGATTCTTCTGGCCAGCCACCTCGATCGCCTCTGCGCCGCCATAGGCCCGGTACACAGTGCAATTTTCGCCTTCGAGATGGCGGCTGACAAATTCCACCGCCTTCGGATCATCGTCGGCGACCAGGATGCGCAAAGTCCGATGCGTCCATCCGTGCTTGCGGCCCACCTCCGCTACGGCAGCCAGCAGATCTTCCTTGAGCACGGGTTTCTGCAGCACCTGCGAAGCGCCCAGCGAAAATCCGCGCTTTTCGTCCGCGACGATGGAGACGATCACCACCGGAAGATGCGTCAAATCCCCCTGCTTCTTGATTTGCGTCAGGAAGTCCCAGCCGTCCATGCCGGGCAGCTTGATATCCAGCGTGATCAGGTCCGGCTTGTCTTGCGCCAGTATTGTCAGTGCTTCCTCGGCGCTGGTCGCACGCAGGGTCGCGTAACCTTCAGCCTCAAGCTGGCGGCGAATCAGTTCAGCCGCATTGTCATCATCCTCGACGATGAGCACTCGATGCACCGCCGCCAATGTCGTTGTATCAGTATCCGGTATTGAAACAGGTGCAACCGGTGCAGCGTCGGATACAGGCCGATATGCCAGCCAGACGACAAAGGTGCTGCCCCGGCCCGGCTCACTCTCCACCCCGACGGCGCCGCCATGCAATTCCGCGATGCGCTTGACCATCACCAGGCCCAGGCCTGTCCCTTCGTATTTGCGAGCCAACGAGCTGTCCAGTTGAGTGAAGGCATTGAACAGTTTGTGCTGGGCTTCCGCATGAATGCCGATGCCGGAATCGGTCACACGAATTTCGAGAAAGTCCGCGTCGACAGCGCGCGGCAGGTTGAGCGGGGCGGGACGCCTGTAGGCCAACTCCCTGCCCTTGACGCGTTCCGCGGACAATCGCACGCGGCCGCCATCAGGGGTGAATTTGACTGCATTGGACAACAGGTTGTAGACGATCTGTTTGAGCCTGCGCTCATCGAGCAGACAATCTCCAATGTGTTCGCCCACCTCCATCTCCAGCTTGATTTGATGCGATACCGCCTTCTCCCTGACGATGGACAGGCTGGCGCTCAGCAGCTCCGTCACGTTGGACGGCGTAACATCCAGCTCCATCTTGCCGGCCTCTATTTTGGACAGGTCGAGGATGTCGTTGATCAGGGACAGCAGATGCTGGCCGCTGGTGAACACGTCGCCGATGTATTCCAGCTGTTCCGCGTTCAGCTCACCCATCACGCCGTCTTTCAGCACTTCGGAGAAACCGATAATGGCATTCAGCGGCGTGCGCAGTTCGTGGCTCATGTTGGCGAGAAACTCGGATTTCATGCGGCTCGACTGCTCAAGCTGCGCATTCTGCTGCTCGATCTGCTCTCCGCGCTTTTTCAATTGCTCGGACAGCGCCATCAGATCGGCATGTTGCTTCAAATTATTCATGGCCACGCCGAGTTGCCTGGTCAGGCGCTCGATGAAATCCCCGTCCAGCCCGGACAGTTGTTTGCTTGACGCCAGGACCAGGACGCCGGTCACCTTTTGCTGAAAGCTGATCGGGCTGATCAGCACGGCGGCGGGACGAAAGGACAGCACGCCCGCTTCAATGGACAGACCATGCTCATCGCTGAAATCATGCAGGATGCGTGTTGCATTTTCCATGGCGGCCTGCCCGACCAACCCGGTGCCGCGTTCAAAGGTTTTTTGCAGGGATGCCGGCGCGCCATGCGAGGCAGCCAGTTCAAGATCGCCGCTCCATTCATCATGGATATATATGGCCGACACCGGGAAGGGATGGTTATTCGCAAGAATGTCGAGCAAGCCGGACAACACCTGCTGCTGATCATAGGACGAGGAAAACAGCGCCATGACTTTCGCATAAGAACTGTCATAACTCCCGCGCAACTCCAGTTCACGGGTCTTTTCCATAATGATGTCTTCGGCTGCCTTGCGTTCGCTGATATCGCGTATGGTGCCGATGAACTGGCGCGTTTCATCGGTGCGTATTTCACTGACAGCCAGATCCATCGAAAAGACGCTGCCGTCCTTGTGTCTTCCCTCCAACTCCCGAGTGAACCCGATGGCCTTTTTTTCGCCGGACTCCAGATAGTGCCGGATAAACCCATCATGCCGGCCATGATAGGGAGCGGGCATCAGCATGCTGACGTTGCGGCCGATCACCTCATCGGATTGATAGCCGAAAATGCGCCCGGCTGCCGGGTTGAAACTCAGCACGATGCCCTGCGTATCAATGGTGATCAGCCCATCCGCCAGATTTTCCGCGATACTGGTCAGGCGTCCGCTGCGTTCGGCGATCTGCTTCTTGAGTTCGATCTGTTGCTTGAGCGAGCGAAAAACCAGGAAATAGAGGACGGGAGCAACAATCACGGAGAGCAGGACCGGGTCAACGTAATCGAAGCTCAGCCCTTCCAGAATCGTGCCTTTTTGCAACGAGATATAAAGGTTTTCGACCACCAGCATGATAAGCAGTTCGGTCACCGTAATGATCACGCCGATCACAATCACCACGCGCGCGGGAGTCTTCAGGAGTGTCGATAACATACTCATGGAATGTGCCTGTTGAAAACTCCCTGTCTGAACTGACGAATGAATACTACGCAACTAAATGAACGCGTACAAGGTTGCAGCGCGGCAGATTGACATGACCGGATGCGCGTTGCCTGAAACATGACCCGGATCGCCGCGCCAAAGAAGCCGCCATTGTTGACCCGCTGCACAATGCCGGCTCAATGCAGCATGCGGCTGTCCTTCTCCAGCTGTATCAGCAAGGTTTGCAGATCACTGCCGTCATCGGGATAAACCACCGTGGAGAGGCCTGCCTCCCAGCCAGATTGCAACAATATGGCCTGGAATCTCTTGCGCACGTTTTCAAGCTTCGCCTGGTCCGTATCCATCAGTATGGCGTAGTAACTGCCGCGAGTCTCGCCATGGCCGAGCACCTCGTTGGTGCGCACGGCATTCTTCAACGCGGCCGCCAGCTTTATATCGTCATGAGCCATCCCTTTTGACGACGGTGTAATGTGCATCAGGCCGAATTTCAAATTCTCCCTGTCGTGGTAAGCGCGGATGAAGCCGATGTGGTCCAGCACGTGTTCCCAGGTCAGCAGGCCGGTGGCCGCATCGACAATTTTTTTCCCAGCTGCCATTCTGGGTACAGTAAAACTGAACGTGCTGCCCTTGCCGGGTTCGCTCACCACATCCATATGCCCGCCATGCATTTCCACCAGACTCTTGCTCAGGGCCAGGCCCAGGCCGGTGCCCTCATGCGCTTTTGTCAACGTCGCTTCCAGCTGCTGGAAAGGCTGGAACAGCCGTGGAAAATCTTCCTGCTTGATGCCGATACCGGTATCGGTGACCGAGTATTCAACATGGCTGTGGTTGCCATCCAGTTTGACGCTGATCCTGCCGCCTTCCGGTGTGAATTTCACCGCATTGCTTACCAGATTGATCAGCACCTGCTTGATCTTGCGTTCGTCAGCCTGGATCACGCCGATGTCCTCACTCATCTGCGATGTCAATTCAATATTGCGTTTCCCGGTCTTTTCCCGGTGCATTCTCAGGACAGATTCGACGACGCCGATCGGATCCATATCTGCTAATTCGAGTTGCATGGAACCCGATTCGACCTTCGACAAGTCGAGGATATCGTTGATCAGTGCCAGCAGGTGCTGGCCGGAATCCAGGATATCCTTAACATGCTGTCTCTGTTCCGATGCGAGTTCGCCGGACACGCCTTCGTGCATCATTTCCGAAAAGCCGATGATCGCATTCAGCGGCGTGCGCAACTCATGGCTCATGTTGGCCAGAAAGGCGGATTTCGTCCGGTTGGCTGCCTCTGCCAGTTCCTTGGCTGCCTGCAATTCTCTGGTGCGGGCCATGACCCTGTCCTCCAGTTCCCCAACCAGACGGATATTTTCGATATCGATCGCCGCGCTCATGGCCAGTTCCATCAGCAAGGTACTTCGGTCTGAATTGAAATAGTCCTTCTTGTCGCTGTACAGATTCATTATGCCAAAGGTTTTGTTCTGCGCGCTGACGAGCGGCACCGCGATGGACGAGCGGAAGCCGTGGCGCAGGGCTTCGTCCCGCCATGCGCCATAGGTGCTTTCACCCTCGACATTGTTTTCGACCTGCGCCGATCCGGTCTTTACCGCCCGACCGCTGGGGCCATTGCCTTGCGGCGAGTCATCCCAGCGCACCGTAATCCTTTCCAGATAATCCCGGGAGGGTCCGCTGCTGGCAAGCGGCAGAATATCGAAATGCCCATTGTCAATGAGTCCTGCCCAGCTTAGTCGCAGATCGAATATCCTCACGGTCGCATCACACAGGTGCTGAAGAACCGCATGCTCGGTCTTGTGCCCGCTCATTTCCTTCGACAGCAAAACGACCTGCTCCAGCTCCTGCTGATAGGCAAACAAACGCTGCGTCGCCCGCATGCGCTGCACCTCGGCGCTGGCGCGTGCCGCAAAGATCTTCAATAACGCGCGTGATTGCTCATCATCAGCCATGGGTTGGTTATCCAGCACCGCGACATGGCCAATGATTTCATTGTTGGCATTCACGAAGGGAATGCCCAGATAACTTTCCGCCCTGATCTTTTCCAGCATCGCATACCTGGGGAAAAGGCGGGAGAGCTCGCGCGGATAAAAACAGATATCGCCTTTCAGAATACCTTCGCAGGGTGTTTCCGCCAGGGAATAGTCGAAATTCTCGATATAACCGTCACCATCCCAGCAAGCAAGCGTCCGGCCCATGCGCATTTCGGGAAAATCCTCCACTACAATTGCATGACGAACGCCGAGCGCATCGGACAAATGCCTGGCCAATGCCCGAAAGAAGTCATCACTGCTGGCTGCCGAGGCGGTGCCTTCGACGAGGAGTTGCAGAGCGTCCCTGGCTTGTTTGCGCTCGCTGATGTCGGTGACGATGCCGAGAATGGCCTGGTCGCCCTTGTAACTGATGCATTTTGTGTTATGGATGGTAACCAGCCGCTTGCCTGCCTTGGTGATCAAGGCACATTCGTAAGTCGGGACTTCTTCGCCCGTCATGTGCATGGCAAAGTTGGCATTGACCAGACCAAGATGCTCGGGCGCGATCAGGCAGCGAAAGTCGAAGTCCGGCCGGCACAATTCCTCGATGCCATAACCCATCATTTTTTCACACTGGGCATTGGCGAACACAACCCTTCCGCGCTGATTGATGAAGATCATGTTAGGTGACTGCTCAGCCAGGCTGCGGAATTTTTCCTCGCTCTCGCGCAGGACCGCGTCCGCCTGTTTGCGTTCGGTGATGTTCCTGGAGAATCCAATACTGAATTCCTTGCCGTCCAATTTGACAATGTTGGCGGAGACCTCAACCGGGAAAATGGAGCCGTCCTTGCGCCGGTGCCTTGTTTCGAAGGTGAAGGAGCCTATCTGCTGCAGCTTCGCCCAGTGGGCCGGCCACGCGTCGATCGGAATATCGGGATTGATATCGGGGATGGACATCGCCAGAATTTCATCTTTCGAATAGCCATATTCCCGGCATGCCGCGATATTTGCATACCAGATGCGCGCGTGTTCATCAACCCAGATGATGATATCGGGGGCATGGTCGCTGGCAAACTGGGTAAGCTGAAGCTCTTCCACCATCAGCTTGCGTTCGGTGATGTCTCCCGCCAGACCGTTGATGATTACTTCGCCATTCTCTTCCCGTATGCCGATGGAGATATCATGGAACCAGTGCCAGTTGCCCTGCGCGTCCCTGATCCGGTATGTGACGTCAAAGGTGCCGGTCTGCTTGAAATTCTTGGTGGCCCGGTCGACGGCCTGAATGTCATCGGGGTGAATCGACTGTTTCCACAGAAACGGGTTGGCGTAGAGATGCTCAAGCGGGTAACCCAGTACCTGCGCAGCTTGCGGCGAATAATAGATCCCGCCGCGTTTATCCGAAAATTCGTAAATGATGGCCGGCGAACTTTCGACCAGGCGTCTGTAATTCGCTTCGCTCTCCTGCACTGCGTCATACATGGCCTTGAAGTCCTGCAGGCGGACATTTTCGCGCTTGAGAAAGCGGTAGGATAACCAGCGCCGCACGACATGCTGCAATTCGTCCGGGTCCACGGGCTTTTCCAGATAATCCGCCGCCCCCTCGCGCAACGCATCGATGGCATTGTATTTGTCGGCATATGCCGAAACCATTATCACGGGACAATCGGGATGATGCTGGCGGATGAATTTCAATACTTCGATGCCGGACTTCCCACCCATCAGGCTGATATCGACAAGGGCGAGATCCACGGAAGAATCAGCCAGGGCAATCGCCTGGTCGAAGTTCCTGGCGGCGACCACCTGGTAGCCGGCACGCTCGAAAATGGCACGGTATATCTGCTGGGTAGTCAGCACGTCCTCAACGATTAGAAGCTTGCCTTCTATCACATCCAACCTCCAATGGAAGCATGAATCGGCGTCCCGACCACGCTGCAATTTCGCCGATGGCTACCTTAACATAATTAGCCGGTTATGCTACTCCCACTCGATCGTGGCCGGCGGTTTGCCCGATATGTCATATACGACGCGATTGATGCCGTGAACCTCGTTGATGATGCGAGTGGAAACCCTGCCCAGCAGCGCATAGGGCAATTCCGCCCAGCGGGCAGTCATGAAGTCCTGCGTCTGTACCGCGCGCAAGGCCACGACCCACTGGTAGGTGCGGCCGTCGCCCATCACGCCGACACTCCTGACCGGCAGGAATACGGCGAAGGCTTGCGCGGTCTTGTCGTACCAGCTCCTGCCTGACTCATCAGTGGCGGCGCGCAGTTCCTCGATGAAAATGGCGTCGGCGCGCCGCAGCAGCTCGGCATATTCGGGCTTCACTTCTCCGAGGATGCGCACGCCGAGGCCGGGCCCCGGAAACGGGTGGCGATACACCATATCGTGCGGCAAGCCGAGCGCCTCACCGAGTTCGCGCACCTCGTCCTTGAACAATTCGCGCAGCGGCTCGAGCAATTTCAGGTGCAGCGTGTCCGGCAGGCCGCCGACGTTGTGATGCGACTTGATGCTGTGCGCCTTGTTGGTCCTGGCGCCGGCCGATTCGATCACATCCGGATAGATGGTGCCCTGCGCCAGCCACTTCGCGCTCTTCAGCCGGGCGGATTCGCGCTGGAACACTTCGACAAATTCGCGCCCGATGACTTTGCGTTTCTGCTCCGGGTCGGCCACGCCTGCAAGGTGTTTCATGAACTCGGCGCTGGCATCGACGTGGATCACCTTTACGCCCAGATTTTTCGCGAATGTCTCCATCACCTGCGCCGGCTCGTTCAGGCGCAGCAGGCCGTTGTCGACGAACACGCAGGTCAGCTGTGCCCCGATCGCGCGATGCAGCAACGCTGCCGCCACCGAGGAATCCACCCCTCCGGACAGGCCCAGAATGACCTCTTCGTCGCCGACCTGCGCGCGAATCCTGGCGACGGCCTCGCCGATGTAATCCGGCATGTTCCAGTCCTGGCCGCAGCCGCAGATGTCATGCACGAAGCGGGCGAGGATGGCCTTGCCCTGGGGCGTATGCGTGACTTCCGGATGGAACTGTGCGGCGTAGAAACGGCGCGCCTCGTCCGCCATCGCCGCGATCGGCGTCGCCTCGTTGGCGGCGATCACCGAAAACCCCGGCGGCAGTGTCGTCACCTTGTCGCCGTGGCTCATCCACACGTCGAGCAGACCATGGCCCTGAGCGTTGCTCCGGTCCTGGATGCCGTCAAACAATTTCGAATGGCCGCGCGCGCGGATCTCGGCATAGCCGAACTCGCGCACCCTGCCGCTTTCCACCTTGCCGCCCAGTTGCGCCGCCATCGTCTGCATGCCGTAGCAAATGCCCAGCACCGGCACGCCGAGTTCGAACACCAGCTGCGGCGCCTTTGGTGTCTCTTCCTCATACACCGAATTCGGACCGCCGGACAGAATGATGCCAGCCGGATCGAAGACGCGAATCTCCCCCGGCGCCATGTCCCACGGATGCAGTTCACAATAGACGTGGGTCTCGCGCACCCGGCGCGCAATGAGTTGGGTGTACTGGGAGCCGAAGTCGAGGATGAGGATTTTTTTGTGGGTCATGGGAGTTGTTGGTCGTAAGACTTAAGACGCAAGTTGTAAGTTAAAGCAGCATCCCGCTCGCGGACTACAGTAACTTCAAATTTACTTCTTACGTCTAATAAGATTCTTGTTTGGAGAAAATTATCTCTTGCAGACCGTTAAGCATTTTGCCGATTTCTTCGGCTTTCTCGAGCGCCGGATTTGCTTTCTCTTCGATCAGATAACCAAGGCCTTGAGCTAACATAATCTGGGTTTACAACTCAGCCAATGATCCACGCGCAATACCAAAAAAACGACCGAACTCCTTGTTTGAGTTGCGGGCTTGTTCCTCGGCCATATTGGACGGGATAGAAACTGCAGCGCGCTGTAACTGGCTGGTCAGTCCATAAACCTCATGCCGCGGAAATTCAGCGCAGAGCTTATACACCTCCTCCGCCAACTCCATAGCCAGTCGCCAAACCTTAAGTTCACGGTGCCCGGCCATCAGAATTCCCAGTTATTTGTTTAAAGACGCAAAAATTAGCTGTCGTTGCCGCTTCGCAGTTTTCTCTTGCGTCTAGAGTCTTACGTCTTAAGTCTTAAATCTGGCTCAATCAACATGGTAATTCGGCGCTTCCTTGGTGATCTGCACGTCATGCACGTGGGATTCGCGCACGCCGGCGGAAGTGATCTCGACGAACTCGGCCTTGGTGTGCATGGTGGCGATGTCGGGACAACCGAGGTAGCCCATGCTGGAACGCAGGCCGCCCATCAATTGATGGATCACCGCCATCACGCTGCCCTTGTACGGCACGCGCCCTTCCACGCCTTCCGGCACCAGTTTGTCCTGGTTGCCGTCTTCGGTGTCCTGAAAATAGCGGTCGCTGGAGCCCTGCTGCATCGCCCCCAGACTGCCCATGCCGCGGTAGGATTTGTAGGAACGGCCCTGGAACAATTCCACTTCACCCGGCGCCTCTTCCGTGCCGGCAAACAGTCCCCCCAGCATCACCACGTGCGCGCCGGAGGCGATTGCCTTGGAAATGTCGCCGGAGTATCGCACGCCACCATCCGCGATCAGCGGCACGCCGCTTCCTTCCAGCGCATCGGCGACATTCTGGATCGCCGTGACCTGCGGGACGCCGACCCCCGCGACCATGCGCGTCGTGCAGATCGAGCCGGGACCGATGCCGACCTTGACCCCATCCGCGCCGTGATCCAGCAATGCCCTGGCCGCAGTACCGGTGGCAATGTTGCCGCCGACAACATCCACCTGCGGAAAATTCTTCTTGACCCACTGCACGCGACTCAGCACGCCCTGTGAATGGCCGTGAGCAGTATCCACGATGATCACATCCACCCCGGCTTCCACCAGCATCGCGACCCGCTCTTCCGTGCCCTCGCCCACGCCCACCGCCGCGCCGACGCGCAAGCGGCCAAAGTCATCCTTGCAGGCCAGCGGATGTTCGCTCGATTTCAGGATGTCCTTCACGGTGATCAAGCCGCGCAGCTCGAATGCATCGTTCACCACCAGCACACGCTCGAGGCGATGGCGGTGCATCAAGGCACGCGCTTCCTCGCGGCTGGCGCTTTCCATAACCGTGATCAGCTTCTCGCGCGGGGTCATGATGTTGCGCACCGGCTGATCCAGATTGCTCTCGAAGCGCAGATCGCGGTTGGTGACAATGCCGACCACCTGCTTGCCGTCCACCACTGGCAATCCGGAGATCTTGTTCTGATGGGTGATATTGAGCACATCGCGCACCGTCATGTCCGCCGCGATGGTGATCGGGTCTTTCACCACCCCACTCTCGAAACGCTTCACCTTGGATACTTCCAGCGCCTGGGCTTTTGCGCTCATGTTCTTGTGCACGATACCGATGCCGCCCTCCTGCGCCAGCGCAATCGCCAGGCGCGCCTCGGTGACGGTGTCCATTGCGGCGGACAACAGCGGAATGTTCAGAGAAATATTGCGGGTAACCTGGCTGCGCAGGCTGACATCACGCGGCAATACATTGGAATGCGCCGGTACCAGCAAGACATCGTCGAAAGTCAGCGCTCTTTGGGAAATACGCATGGTAAATATCCTCTGCAAAGCGGAGCATTATACGCAAGGCGCGCGGGCGGGTAAATTTTAACGACGGAAACGAAGGTGCCAGTTTGAATCGGATGTGCTGTTAGTTCAGGGTTTTGCGCAGGATTATGGCGAGCGCGTTATCGGGCAGGACATTTCAGCCTGCTGTCTGTATGATTACGCGGCGTGACAAAATATGGGCTGACCCGTCCTGAACTTCTGCCGACCGTGCCTGGTCGCAGTACAAGAATGAAAACAACCGCGCCGTGCCCCTCTTTGCTGCTTGCTGCCACGCTGTTCCTCGTGACGGCAGCCCATGCCGACGCCATGCCATCCAATGAAGACAGCGCGGCGCCTGCCGCCAAGCCGGGGTTGACCCTGGTGCAATTCACCGACCTTGCCCTGCAGCGCAATTCAAAGACGAGGCAGGCCTGGGCCGCACTGCGCGCATCTGCGGCGGGGGTCGAACTGGCGCGGGCCGGCTACTGGCCGCTGATCGACGCAACGCTGAGCGCGCAGCGCAGCCGCGCACTGAATTTTTCCGGCTTGCCTTCCACTACCCAGACCCGCTACGGCGCGAGTGTCAGCCTGAGTTACCTGTTGTGGGATTTCGGGGTGCGCAGCGGAACGCTGGAGCAGTCCCGCTTCGAGCTGGCCTCGGCGCGCTTGAGCCAGGACCAAATGGTGCAGGATGTGATTCTGCAGGTGGAGCAGGCTTACTATCAGGTACTGGGACTGCAGGCGGTCGTGGAGGCGAATCGCCAAAGCCTGAACGATGCCAACATCAACCTGGCGGCGGCGCAGGATCGCCGAGCTGCGGGACTCGCCACCGTGGGCGATGCCTACAAGGCCGAGGCGGCCCTGGCCGGGGCAAAACTTGCCTTGCAACAATCCGAGGGACAACTCGCATCCGCGCATGGCGCACTGGCGGCCGCGATCGGCGACGCACCCGATACGCCGCTGGCGCTCGCCGCGTGGGAAGCGCAGGTGACAGCGGTATTGCCGACGCAATCGGTATCCAGCCTGCTCGATGACGCGCGCCATGCGCGACCGGAACTGCTTGCCGCCAAGGCGCAGGAACAGGCTGCCGCCGCGAATCTGGCGGCCACGCGCGGCAGCGGCCTGCCGAGCCTGAACTTCGACGCCAATGCCGGCCATACCCAGGTGCGTGACATCGGCGGCAGTTCGCAATTCAGTGCCCTGCTGAGCCTCAAGGTTCCGCTGTTCGCCGGGTTTGCCGATCGCGCCGCGGTGGAGCAGGCCGAGGCGAAACTGGAGAGTGCCCGCGCCGACAGCGACGATCTGCGCAGCCAGGTGGAACTCCAGGTGTGGCAGGCCTACCAGAACCTGCGCACCGCCGCTGCGACGCTGGACAGCAGCGCTGCGCAACTGAAGAGCGCCGAGCTCGCGGCGGAAGTTTCAACGGCGCGCTACAAGAGGGGACTCGATACCATACTCGATTCATTGAACGCGCAATCCACGCTGGCCAATGCCCGCGTGCAACAGGTGCAGGCGCGCCTCGACTGGGCGGCGGCGCGTGCTGCCCTGGGCCATGCGGTCGGCGGTCTCAAGGCGCCGGCAATTTCAATGGAGTCACCGTGACACGCAAAATTCTTCCACTGCTGATCATCATCGTCCTCGTTGCAGGCTTGGGCGCCCTGGCACAATGGCGCCTTGCCCCCGGCGACGACACCGCGGGCAAACGCACCGAGAAACCGCTGACAGTGGAAACCGCAAAGGCAAGGATCCAGCCGATGCCGATCTCGCTGCAGACAGTCGGGCAGGTGCTGCCGGAACACAGCGTACAGCTCCGTCCGCAGGTCGGCGGCATGCTGCAGGCGGTCTATTTCAGCGAGGGCGATTCGGTGAAGAAGGGACAAAAGCTGTTCCGCATCGATCCGGCGCAGTACGAAACCGCCGTGGTCGCGGCGCGCGCCGAATGGGAATACGCGAAGGAACAGGCGCAACGCCTGGCGCCGCTGGCCGGCAAGGAATATGTCACCACCCAGGAATATGACACCGCGCGGGCCGCGGTCGACCAGGCACAGGCGGCGCTGAAGCAGGCCGAGATCAATCTGGCCTACACCGATATCCGCGCGCCGATCAGCGGCCGCACCGGCAGCATTGCCGTCAAGCCCGGCAACCTGGTGGCGCCAACTGATGCCGCGCCGCTGGTGGTCATCAACCAGATGCAGCCGGTCCTGGTGCAGTACAGCATCCCGCAGCAAAACCTGGAAGACCTGCGGCGCTATCAGGCGCGGCACAGCATCCACATCTTCATCACGCATGAAGACGGCAGCGGCGACCTGGACCAGGGCGAACTGGCATTCATCGACAACACCGTCAACACCGACACCGGCACGGTGCTGCTCAAGGCGCGCGCAAAGAACGCGCAGGAGCAATTGTGGCCGGGACAATACGTCGGCGTACGCACCCGGCTGGCGATGCAGTCGGATGCATTGGTCGTGCCGCAGACCGCGATACAAACCGGACAGGACGGCAACTTCGTGTATGTGATCGAACAGGGCAGCGCGGCAATCCGGCCGGTGCAGGTGAACCGTCAGGTGGACGACCTGGCCGTTATCGACTCCGGCCTCAAGGCCGATGAAACCGTGGTGACACGCGTGCCGCGCAACCTGCGGCCGGGGGCGAAAGTCGCGATCGCCGAACAACCGCAGCAGGCGGCGACACAACCGTGAACCTCTCGCAACCCTTCATCCACCGTCCGGTGATGACCACCCTGGTCATGTCGGCGCTGATCCTGTTCGGGCTGGCCGCATATTTCACGCTCCCGGTCAGCGAACTGCCCAACGTGGATTTCCCCACCGTCAGCGTCTCCGCCAGCTTGCCCGGCGCCGACCCGCAGACCATGGCGGCATCCGTGGCGACGCCGCTGGAACGCCAGTTCAGCGCCATCCCCGGCGTGACCTCGATGAATTCTGTCAGCAGCTCCGGCAATACCAACATCACGCTGCAATTCGACCTGGCGCGCAATATCGATTCGGCCGCGCAGGACGTACAGACCGCGATCTCGCAAAGCGTGCGCCGCCTGCCCGACAACATGCCTTCGCCGCCCAGCTTGCGCAAGGTCAATCCGGCCGATTTCGCCATCATCTACCTGGCGCTGTCCGCGCGCGAACTGCCGCTGACCCAGCTCGACGACTTTGCCGAAACGCGCGTCGCCCAGCAGATCTCGACCATCGAAGGTGTGGCCCAGGTGCTGGTGTTCGGCTCACACAAATACGCCGTGCGCATCCAGATGAACCCCTACGCGCTGGCGGCGCGCAACCTGTCGCTGGCGCAAGTGGAGACCGCGATCCAGGGCGGCAACTCCAATCTTCCGGCCGGTACGCTCAACGGCAGCACGCGCAGCTACACGGTGCAGGCCGCCGGCCAGTTGCAGGATGCCGCCGCCTACAACCGCCTGGTGATCGCCTGGCGCGACGGCGCGCCGGTGCATCTCGGCGAGGTCGGCCAGGCCTACGACAGCACCGAACAGGACAAGCAACTCACCACCTTCTTCGACAACGAGGCTGAGGAAAAAGGCCTGCGCCCGGCCATCGTGCTGGCGGTGAAACGCCAGCCCGGCGCCAACACCGTCGAGGTGTCGCGGGCGGTACGCGCACAGCTTGAGGCACTCACGCGCCAGGCGCCGGGAGACGCGACGCTGCGCCTGCTGTATGACCGCGCCGATTTCATCAACGGCTCCATCCATGAAGTGAAATTCACGCTGTCGATCGCCATTTTCCTGGTGGTGTGCGTGATCTTCCTGTTCCTGCGCAACCCGCGCGCTACGCTGATCAGCGCAATGGCATTGCCGACCTCGCTGATCGGCACGTTCGCATTGATGAAGGTGTTCGGCTTCAGCCTCGACAACCTGTCGCTGATGGCGATCACGCTGGCCGTCGGCTTCGTTGTGGACGATGCCATCGTGGTGCTGGAGAACATCGTGCGCCATCGCGAGATGGGCGAAGAACCGATGCAGGCTGCGCTGAGCGGCACACGCGAGATCGGCTTCACCGTCGTGTCGATGACGCTGTCGCTGGTCGCGGTGTTCATCCCGATCATGTTCATGCGCGGACTGGTCGGCCGCCTGTTCAACGAGTTCGCACTGACCGTCACCTGCGCCATCCTGATCTCGGGCGTGGTGTCGCTGACACTGACGCCGATGCTGAGCAGCCGTTTTCTGCAGCAGCACGAACACCACGGTCGCCTGTATAACTGGCTGGAACATGGCTTCAACCGCGTCCGCGACGGCTATGGCCGCACCCTGGCGTGGTCGGTCGATCACTGGCGCACGATGCTGGCAGCCGCCGCAATGATTCTGGGTTTGACCTGGTACCTGTTCGGCATCACCCCGACCGGCTTCAT
Source organism: uncultured beta proteobacterium (assembly GCA_963782385.1). Taxonomy (GTDB): domain Bacteria; phylum Pseudomonadota; class Gammaproteobacteria; order Burkholderiales; family Gallionellaceae; genus CAVXFS01. The sequence continues at coordinate 1,749,564 of CAWAJO010000001.1, read as the reverse complement.
TCCAAGCGAGGACACCGGGCAGATCATCGCGGACACCAAGGCGCCGGAAGGCGTCACCTTCGAGCAGATGCGCGACCTGCAGGCGCAGGTTGCGAAGGTCGTGATGCAGAATCCCAACGTCGCCGCCGCGATGTCCAGCGCGGGCCAGGGACGCGGCGGTGTAAGCGGCGGCAATGTCGGCCGCATGTTCATCCGCCTCAAGCCGCAGGACCGGCGCAAGGACGACGCCAACGATGTATTGCAGCAAATGCGCAAATCGACCGCCAGTTTTCGTGGCATCCAGGTGTATTTCCAGAACCCGCCGGCGATACGCATCGGCAGCCTGGGCGGCAGCGGCCAGTACCAGTATGTGCTGCAAGGCGCAGACGTCGATGAACTGGATCAGGCCGCCGTGGAATTTGAACCAAAACTGGCCGCAGTGCCAGGCGTGCAGGATGTCAGCAATGACCTGGAACTCAGCAATCCGCAGGTCAACGTCAATATCCGGCGCGATACGGCGGCGGCACTCGGCGTGAACATCGAACAAATTCAGTCAACACTGTACAGCGCCTACGGCGGCGGCCAGGTCAGCACCATCTACGGCGCCTCAGACGAATACCAGGTCATCATGGAACTGGCGCCGCGCTACCAGACCAGTATCGATGCACTGAACGCACTTTACGTTCCAGCCAACAACGGCAAGCTGGTTCCATTGCGCGCCGTGGCCGACATCGAACCGAGCGTGGGTCCGCTTTCGGTCAGTCATTACGGCCAGCTGCCGGCCGTCAGCTTCTCCTTCAACCTGGCGCCCGGCATTTCTCTGGGCCAGGTCACCGATCGCATCGACGAACTGGCGCGCAATGAATTGCCGGCAGGCATCACCTCAAGCTTCACCGGTAATGCCCAGACCTTCCGCGATTCGCTCGTCGGCTTGCCGCTGCTGATGCTGATCACGGTGCTGGTGATCTACATGGTGCTGGGTATCCTGTATGAGAATTTCATCCATCCCGTCACGATCCTCACCGCATTGCCGCTTGCCATGCTGGGCGCGCTGATGACGCTGATCCTGTTCGGCCAGGAACTGAACATCTTCAGTTTCGTCGGTTTGATCCTGCTGGTGGGACTGGTCAAGAAGAACGGCATCATCATGGTCGACTTTGCGCTGCAGATCCGCCGCGAACAGGCCATCGCCCCGCGCGATGCGATCATCGAGGCCTGCCTGGTGCGATTCCGCCCGATCATGATGACCACCCTCGCCGCGATTTTCGGCACCCTGCCGATCGCGCTTGGCACCGGCATGGGCGCGGAAGCCAGGCGGCCGCTCGGCATCGCGGTGGTCGGCGGCCTGCTGTTTTCGCAGATGCTCACGCTTTACATCACGCCGGCGTTCTATGTCGCGATGGAACACCTGAGCGAATGGCTGCAACGCCGCAAGGCGAGACGCCAAGCAACTGCTTTACAGACGCAAGGAGAATGAGACCCGAACCGCTTACGCTGAGAATTGAGCCAGCACGTAGCGGGAAACGGACGAATGGCAGGATCGTGCCATGTCGTCCCTCAGTCAATGCATTTTGAAGTGCCGGTTCTTGGCTATTCTGTTGAAAAACTCATCATCAGGTCGTGACGAAAAAATTCTACCCCCTTAGGGCGCTTAAAATTATTTCGACATGGGAGGATACCGCAGACATCCTTAAATTCAACCATGAACCCTTAAACCGCCGTACTCTTGACGATCAAGTGCGTTTTACTATTGCACCTTCAATTCGCGAAAGTTCCCAGGGGTGCGAATCTTGAGTTTTTCAACACAATATGGCCAGTCCGGTCGGTCGCACCAGTCCGGACTGAATTGACCATGGACGACCGCTTTGTGGCATGCCATTAGCAAGGCGCTACAGCCGTTGCGTGCCAAGAGCTGGCATTGGTAATCATTGACTACGTGGCTTCGCGAAATCCCATTTTGTAATGGGTATCAGGATGAAGTTAAATGCTCTGTCTTTTTGGATCTATAGCCGTGGGAATAGCTAGCAAAGATAAATCCCGCCAATGACATGGTAAATAACAATATTGCTCCCAGCAGGCCGATCAGAAGATAGTGATAGTTCTGTGGGGGCATAATTTCACTTAACTGCTGCTTGGTAAAATTTTCTATATCGGCTTTCACAGCGGCGATGTCATGTTGCAGTTTACGATCAACCCCCATAACCAGCAAATCAACTTTATGGAAGGAATCTATTTTCTGCCTATTCAGCATAGCTTGCCCAAGCAAATAATCTGAAAGCAACGATTTGTGCTCATAGATCAACTGATCGACTTTATCAGTAACCATGCCGCCATTCCGCATGTTCGTTTTTGTTCGTTGCAATGCGTTCTGTACGTTATCACTAGCGGCTAAGAACGCCTTCCAATGCTTGTTGTATAGTTCCTCGTCATTGACACGCAATAGCATGTCCTTCCATTCTTGAATCTGCTGACTCAACGCAATAGCTGCTGCATCTATTGGCTCATCCATTGCCAGTAGCTTATATGTGCGTTGCAGATATGAGTCATTCACCCTGTAAATCGTTTGGGAGAGTTGATATCCTAAAAAAATTGACACCAGCGCCATGACTGCAAAGAATTTCTTAAAAGACTTGGTTAAGAATACGAAATTTTGCATAAGTTATTTCACTTTGAATGATCAAGAAATGATTTGCACTTACGATAGCATATGACCAATGAACTATTGAAGTTTTTCCGGCAAACAGATAACAATCGGGCAATTTGAGACGCTGCTAACATTGAACAGACCGAATGTTTTCAGGAATATCAATATCCGGTTTGTGTCGGTTGCGTGAGTTCGCAAATGTCCGCTGTCGGGCAGTTCAGTATTTTTCACCCCAGGAAATTTTCATTGCTCTAAAGCAGTCGTTGGTCAATTCACACAATCGACACGATATAGTCTCTCCATCCTGTTTTCAGTGATACTGGTCACAGCTGGCAGGTAGCTGCCGGTGAAGGCAGGACATGCACCTGCGGGTTACGAATATTCGACACCAACATTCGATGTCTACCGCTTTGATTTCGAATCCGCAGGTGCGCTTGGGTTCGTTAACGAATACACAGGGCGCGCCGCACAACCGGCTCTCTATATTGCCTTCGCAGAACCCATGCATGCATGTCCGTATCTGTAATCCGCCACTAGTGGAGCTGATTATGAAGCCGCAATCCACTCCTTCCTTTGCGGCCTTCGTTGGCATCGGCGGGGCCGACAGGAAACACGACTTCTGTTTGCAAGCCGCCGGTTCAGACCAGCGCGTGTTCGGCACTATGGATCATTCACCGGAAGATATTGCGAAACGGGCGTATTCATTGCGAGATCGGTTTGGTGGCACTATTGCCATCCGTCTCGAGCTTGCCAAGGGTCCATTGGTTTATGCACTACAGCGATTTGAATTCCTCGTTCTCTTCCCTGTCCATCCATCAACACTCGCAAAATACCGGGAAGCTTTCGTTCCAAGCCATGCCAAGGACGATCCGGCCGATGCTGAAATGGCGCTGGACATTATGCTCCGCCATCCTGACACGCTACAGCCGATCAGGCTGCAAAGTGTTGCCACGCGTACCTTGGCTACACTGGTTGAGGAGCGTCGTTGCCTGGTCAATGACGTGGCCAGCATCACTAACCGTATGTCCAGCACGCTCAAGCAATATTACCCGCAGGTGTCAGCCAACAGAAACCACACACATCCGTTAGGTACTCTTCTTGCGGAACAAGATGGTCTGAAGTCAGGCGCCCTTCTTTGCGTCTTTCAGGTCTTGCTTGAGGTCACCAAACCTTGCTTGACCTTCGCCCACAATTTTCTGATTCTTGCATTTAGCTTCCGGTTTCTCGTTGCCTGCGAGCTTGCCGGTGACTTCATTGGCCTTGCCTTTCGCTTCTTCGGCGCGGCCCTTAACTTGATCTGTGTTGATGCTCATAACTTGCTCCTTACAACGTATGCTGGTAAACGGCCGGCACGCCGTACGTGAGAATCGGAAGACAGAGACGTGACATCAAGCAAGAACTTCCTCCTTGGGCCACTATCGAAACGTAGACTGTCGGCCCTTTACGCCAATGGGCCTGGGGGTGCTGTCGCGTTTCTGCCAACCATGGTGACATGCCAAGACACTGAGAAAGTTCGACTGTTGAGTCTGTGCGCCACCGCACAGATGGGTGTCCTGGAGTGGTACTTCAAGGTCCGCTTCACCGGTTAACAGGCGGCCCTTCACTCTTATCCAACCGAAACTCCGTGCGCCGTCTAACAGTTTGGCCTCGTCGCATCACGAACCGGCGCCAGCTTCTGAGACTAGCGCCCACAAAGGCGTCTAGCGTGATTTGAGTGTCGTCCAATCCGACTATCGTTTTGGTAGATCTCTAACGAAAAAAGACAAGATATAGAACAATAATGAGCACTACAGTACCGAGGCCGATATACATTTTTCACCTCCATCTCATAGCTCACCCTCTGGAAGGGTAATTAAGCACGAGTTCATTAGGTGATTAAAGCATTTGCTCGTATTGATGTCTGTGCGCCAGCACACCTAACATTCTTTATCAATGGCCGTTAGTTGCCACATTGCTGCCGCACGAATCGCTTGTGGTCTATGGCCGTTTTCGCCGAAATTTCGGACGATTGCATATGGCTGGTCGCAAAGTGGAACCGGCCGTAGAATGGGCCACAAAACTGAGGGCCTGACCGCCTGTTCCGTATGAACAGCATAAGACAATCATCCCTACACAGTAGTTAATCCTGGCGTTTCTTAAGAGTGGAGCAACGGACGTTGGCGCTAGTGACGACAATCAGGCAGAATGCGGCCAGGAGCGGCTATTTGCGGGCTGCCAATCTCGTCTGATTTCTTGAGCAATTCTGTCCGTACTTGCCTGTCATTGTCATGCGGCCAACGATCTGACTATCTATACAGAATAATTAGGGGAAAGCATATGGAATTTCTCAGGAGGATTTCGACAGGATGAGCGTACCGCCGCCCAAGCTCCTGGCTTTGCTGTTGCTGATTCTGATCGGCGTCAGCGAAGGGGCGCAGGCGGCGACGCTGTCGATTTCCTGCGGCGCTCTCGGGGTGGAGCTGCGGTTGTGCCGGCAGGGCGTCGAGGCCTGGTCGCAGCGCACCGGTAATCAGGTCAAGGTCGTCTCGACGCCGAACTCGGCGACCGAGCGTTTCGCACTCTACCAGCAGATTCTGGCTTCGCATTCGTCCGACATCGACATCCTCCAGATTGACGTGGTCTGGCCCGGCACGCTGGCGCCGCATCTTGTGGACCTGTCGCGGTATATCGGCGGTGATGTCACGATACAGTTTTTCCCTGTGCTGATCGCCAATGACATCGTAGCGGGCAAGCTGGTGGCGATGCCGTGGTTCACCGACGCCGGCGTGCTGTACTACCGCAAGGATCTGCTGGAAAAATACCACGCTCAGCCGCCAGCCACCTGGCAGCAACTGACAGTCACCGCGCGCCTGATTCAGGACGCCGAGCGCAGGGCCGGCAATCCGCGCATGTACGGTTTTGTGTTCCAGGCCAAGGGCTACGAGGGCCTCACCTGCGATGCGCTGGAATGGATAGACAGCTTCGGCGGCGGCGCGCTGGTTGACGCCGACGGCAGGGTGACCGTCGACAACCCGCTCGCCGTGGCGGCGCTGCAACTGGCCACGAGCTGGATCGGCGACATCGCGCCGAAGGGCGTGCTGAACTATGACGAGGAGGAAAGCCGTGGCGTGTTTCAGTCCGGAAACGCCGTGTTCATGCGCAACTGGCCGTACGCCTGGGCGCTGGGCAATGCCGCGGACAGTCCAATCCGCGGCAAGATCGGCGTCGTTGCGCTGCCCGCGGGTGGGCCGAGCGGCCATCACAGCGGCGTACTCGGCGGCTGGCAACTGGCGGTGTCGCGCTACTCGAAGCATCCACAGCTTGCCGCCGATCTGGTGCGTTACCTGACCAGCTTCGCCGAGCAGAAGCGCCGCGCCATCGCTGGTTCCTACAACCCGACGATAGTGGCGCTGTACCGTGATCCGGACGTGCTCGCGGCTACGCCGTTCTTTGGCACGCTCTATCCCACCTTCGAACATGCGGTGGCACGGCCTTCGCGCATTGCCGGCAGCAAGTATGCGCGCGTCAGCGCCGAGTTTTACTACACAGTGCACGACGTGCTGAGTGGCAAGACGGCGGCGGCACCCGCGCTGGCGACGCTGCAGCGCAAGCTGACGCTGCTCTCGCGCGGGGGGAAGTGGTGAACGGCATGCGCGCGCGCCCACCCGTCTCAAGGCTGACGCGCCAGCGTGTGCGCTGGGCCTGGCTGTTTCTGGCGCCAGTGCTGATCGTGCTGGCGCTGGTGGCCGGCTGGCCGCTGCTCAAGACCATCGCCTACGGTTTTACCGACGCCAGCCTGATCGATCCCGCTTCGGCGAAATTCATCGGCTTCGACAACTTCTCCTATCTGCTGCTCGACGCGAACTGGTGGGCGGCGGTATGGAATACCACGGTATTCGCCGTGGTCTCGGTGTCGCTCGAAACCGTGCTGGGCCTGGTGATCGCACTGGCGCTGAACGCGCAGTTTCCCGGCCGCGGCGGACTGCGCGCGGCAATCCTGATTCCGTGGGCGATCCCGACCGTGGTATCGGCGCAGATGTGGAGCTGGATGTTCAACGACGTGTTCGGCGTCATCAATCGCGTGCTGACAGCGCTCGGCCTGATCGCACAGCCGATTGCCTGGCTTGCCTCGCCGCACACTGCGCTGCTGGCTATCATCCTGGTCGACGTCTGGAAGACGACGCCGTTCATGGCGCTGCTGCTGCTCGCCGGCCTGCAGATGCTGCCGAAGGAATGCTACGAGTCCGCCCGCGTCGACGGCGTGCATCCGGCCAAGGTGTTCTTCCGCATCACGCTGCCGTTGCTCAAGCCTGCGCTGACGGTGGCAATCATCTTTCGCCTGCTCGATGCGTTGCGCATGTTCGATCTGGTCTACGTGATGAGCGGCAACAGCCGTGACACCATGTCGATGTCGGTGTATGCGCGCCAGCAGCTCATCGATTTTGGCGACCTCGGCTTCGGCTCGGCGGCGGCGACGCTGATCTTCGCGATCATCGCGCTGTTCACTGTGGTGTATCTCACCGTGGCCCGGGTTGGGCGGGAAGGCTGAAGGATGTTGCGCAGAATGAAACGGCTGGCCGGCAAAAACGCGTTCTATCTGCTGCTCGCAGTCATCGGCATCTACACCGTGTTCCCGTTCTACTGGGCGATCGTCTCGTCGCTGAAATCGGGGTCGGCGCTGTTCCAGGTCGAGTTCTGGCCGACGCATCCGCAGTGGCACAACTACGTCGCGGTGTTCCGCGAACAACCTTTCGGCCGCAACATCCTGAACTCGCTGTTCGTGGCGGTATCCACTGTGACGCTGTCGCTGGTGCTGGCGCTGGCCGCCGCCTACGCCATCGGCCGCGTGCAGTTTCGCGGTCGCACGCTGCTGCTGTTCGTGATTCTCGGCGTGTCGATGTTCCCGCAGATCGCGGTGCTATCCGGCATGTTCGAGTTGATCAACTCGCTCGGGCTGTACAACAATCTGCTGGCGCTGTCGTTTTCCTATCTGATTTTCACCTTGCCGTTCACGGTCTGGGTGTTGACGACGTTCATGCGCGAGCTGCCGAAGGAGCTGGAAGAGGCGGCGATCGTCGACGGCGCGACGCCGCTGACCATCGTCACGCGCGTGTTCATGCCGCTGCTGGGTCCGGCCCTGGTGACCACCGGTCTGTTGGCGTTCATCGCGGCCTGGAACGAATTTCTGTTTGCGTTGACCTTTACGCTGTCGAGCGACATGCGCACCGTGCCGGTGGCGATCGCACTGATTTCCGGCTCCAGTACGCACGAGCTGCCATGGGGCAACATCATGGCCGCGTCGGTCATCGTCACCGTGCCGCTGATTGTGCTGGTGCTGGTATTCCAGCGGCGTATCGTCACCGGACTTACCGCGGGCGCGATCAAGGGCTGAACCATGTTATACATAACGACAGAAATCGTAGCGAGCGGCTTTGGGGCGGGGGAGGCCGGAGCGCAGCGCCCGGAGCATACACGGCAGTATGTGAGGAGCGCGAGCACCGCCCGACCCCGCTCCAGGGTCGCGCAGTAGATTTATGCCGCTATGTATTGAGAGGAGACCGTAACCCATGGCTTCTATTTCCATGCAAGCTGTCGGCAAACGCTTTGGCAACACCGAAGCCATCAGGAACGTAACGTTCGACATTCGCGATGGCGAATTCGCCGTGTTCGTCGGGCCTTCCGGTTGCGGCAAGTCCACGCTGCTGCGCCTGATTGCCGGCCTGGAGGATGTCAGCAACGGAACCATCGTATTTGGTGGGCGGGACGTGACCGAACTGGCGCCGGCTGAACGCGGTGTCGCCATGGTGTTCCAGTCCTACGCGCTGTATCCGCACATGAGCGCCTGGGACAACATGGCGTTCGGCCTGAAGCTCGCGAAGACCGATAAGCGCAGCATAGACGAGCGCGTGCGCGAAACTGCCCGTATCCTGCAAATCGAACATCTGCTCGGGCGCAAGCCGCGCGAGCTGTCCGGCGGACAGCGCCAGCGCGTGGCGATCGGTCGCGCAATCGTGCGCCAACCGCGCGCGTTCCTGTTCGACGAGCCGCTGTCCAATCTCGACGCCGCATTGCGGGTGCAGATGCGCATCGAACTCAAGCGCCTGCATCGCGAGCTCGGCACGACGATGATCTACGTCACGCACGACCAGGTGGAAGCGATGACGCTGGCCGATCGCATTGTCGTGCTCAACGCCGGCGCGGTCGAGCAGATCGGCGCGCCGCTGGAGCTGTATCACCATCCGCGCAACCTGTTCGTCGCAGGTTTTATCGGCTCGCCGAGGATGAACTTTCTGGCCGGCACAGTCACCGCCTGTGACGCAACCCGGGTCACGCTCGACCTCGGCACGCGCCGGCGCGTCGTCGCGGCCGTCGCCGACGGGACGCGGCCTACACCGGTCCTGGGGCCGGGTGCGAAGGTCACGCTCGGGCTCCGGCCCGAACATCTGACGCACACCTCCGCCGACGCTGGGCAGCTCTACGGGGAGGTAATCGCGCTCGAACATCTGGGTGCTGAAACCTATGTCTACCTCGCCTGCGGTAACGACGAACCGTTGGTGATCAAGTCCGCTGGCGACACTGCGATCGAGGTGGGGCAGCGCGTGTCGGTCACAGTGCCGCCACACGCGTGCTACCTGTTCGACGAATCCGGAACGGCGTTGCCGCGGCGGGAATGAGCACGCAGCTGACATAACGGGAACATCAACGAAGTCCGCTATCAGCGGCAAGGCAGCCTTCAAGAAGTGGATCAATCAACTGCAGCTACGGCCGATTTCCGGGCAGCCTTCAATTCGGCCATTCCGGTCGGTCGCAGCAGTCCGGACGGAATTGACCATGGACGACCGCTTTGCGGAATGCAGCCGGGAAAAATGAATCGTCATCATGGTGGGATGGTCTATAGAAGGGGGTGGATCAAGGGAGGTCCTTTGTCTGCCGTACCCTCCGCCCACTCGCCATGGCACGCGGAACATTTTTCCCGAAATTTCTGCAGCCCGAGTCCATATTGAAACGGTACATTGGGATTCTTTGGTAATCCTGTTATCGGACTGGGACCAGCAGCTCCATGATTCATTCCGGCAGCACTTGCTTTTTGGATCGACAGAAACGACATTGCAAGTGTCATGAGCGCAAATCCAATTGCGATTGCAGCGTTACGCATTATTGGATTCACGATTAGTACTCCTTTTAGAAGTCCTGCGGAACTGTTGTGAAGTACGCAAGCGCTTGTATTCCAGCCAAGCGAGGACAATAACCAATATATCAAGAATCGAAAGGGCCAATAGCCACACAGAATGAGTGTGCGAGTAGCGATAAACCTGGTACGCAAGAAACAACCCGAAAGCGACTATTGCAATTGGATAGGCCCACAAATGTTTACGGAACAATGCCCATACAAGACCGATCTTGACTACCCCATGCCACAGCAAGAAGAACGCGGCGAAGACCTTGGTGCCGGTTGATAGATTCTGTACGGAATGCAGGAGCAGATTGGCTAGAGCGTCATGCGGATCCTCGCTGAGTTCATGCTGGGTGAGAACCTTCAACATTCCATTGATTTGGTCTGGATTCACAAAGAACAAGGCGACACCACCAATGACTTCGAGCACGCCGTCCACGGCCTTGCCTATTAGACTGATATCGAAAAGGATGTGAACCGTCTTATCTCTGTCGTTTTGTTTCATTTTTGTCCGAATCCGTCCTAACAATCAGCTCACCGGCGGCAATGAAGTGCCGAGAAATTGCTTTCCGGTGCAGATGCTTGTCAGGCGCGATCACTTCGATTGTTCTTCACTTCAGCATTTACGCGACTATATACCACCGAATGTAGCAGCAACAATCAACCCCAAGGCAAACACCAGAAACGAGAGCATGGTCATCCAGACAAGTTTGCTGCGCGAGCCCTTCTCTACGTCACCATGTCGCCGCGCTCATGGGTCGCGAATTTTCGGTGTCACGGTTTTCGGCATGGTGTTCCTGCATGCCTTCATGTGCTTGGGTGATGGTTGGCTGCTCAGATGCTCGCACCGTCATCATCCCGTGCTTCATATGATTGGATACCAGCCACCAATTCATGGGGTAGGCAGTGATGAAGCCAACGAGAAGGGCCATGGACATCACGAACCAGAATTCCGGCCCTGAGGGATCGTTGCTCGCCGGAGCATAGTTTTTCGCCAAAATCATCGTCGGCACGATGCCCGCCATGAGGCAGTTCATGGACAGCAATTCCGGAAAGAAAGTACTGGTGAGCGAACGCCAGTACGAACCACCTGCCATGTCGCGCATGAAAAGAGCCTGGAACATCGTCCAGCTGAAACCGAACCCCAAAAGGTACTCCAACGAAATATCCGTCAGTTTGGACAAGTGGAAGAAACTCGCGATTACAGCACCCGCCAGGATACCTTCGCCATCGCCCGCCACACAATGCATCGTCGAGCCAAGCACCTGCCGCCAGCGTGCTGCCACGTAACGCCATGCAGTCCCGGCAGTGGTTCGCGGCAGCCAAGTACGTAAAGAAAGGCGCCCAATGGTCCCGTGTATGCAGTCAGCAATACGAAGCCCCATTTGAGCACCGGAGATTCAGGCGTGGAGCGAATATCCATTGCCACAAACAGTAGCGACATCATCGTCAGCACGAACCAAACAAGCATTGCACCATCCAGCATTTCGACGTTTCCTTTGTTTTGCGCCTGGAAGTAAACGGCGCTACCTGGAGTTGATCCGAACTGATTGGTTAGCTTCCAATATCGCGTTTCCTTTGGTCAAACTCGTCTTTGCCGATCTCGCCACGGGCATAACGTTCCTTGAGAATGTCGAGGGCGGTTTTCTCACCGGAGCCAAAACCGGGCCGTTTTGTCAAAAACACAATGAGCGCAACTACCAACGCAATAGGAATCAGCCACATAAAAAGCATGGCTAAACCACCACCAAACATGCCTGAACCATGCATCCATGAACCATAATCAGGGCCATACATTGCAATTCCTTTAACAGTGTTTACTGAGTACAAAACCACCTCAGCCATCAACAACTCCACGCATTGGGCCAGTCGCAATCACTGGTAAAAAACCCACGTGCTTGCATGCAGAAGAAGTGCTTAATATCCCATCATGGGTCCGTAACCGCCCTGGTTCCACTCCCGGGATTTCTCCCGCTGTTCCTTGGTCAGGATGCTGTTGATCCGGTTGTGTGCATCGACCATGTTATCTACCATCTGGCGACGCAGATCTTCGACGACTTTATATTGCTTGTCGATTGCCGCTGCATCCTGTTCGTCCGCGTCATACAAGTCCTGCAATTTGTCCCGGGCATCCATCATTTCGCCCATCAGAGGCCATTGCTTGGCCCTAATCTCTTGCCGGATTTGTGTGATCTTGGACTTTTGATCCGCACCAAGATTCAGGTCACGGTAATTTCCCCAACCCATCATGCCGGATCCCATGCCATAGCCGGGTCCGTAACCGCCCACCATGCCGCCATATCCCGGGCCATAGCCTCCCATCATTCCGGGGCCCATACCGTATCCGGGCCCGTAGCCTCCCATCATTCCGGGCCCCATATTGTTCTGCCGATCCGCAGGCGTTGCTGCGGCAGAGAGGTTTGCGGCAGCCCCGAACAACGAGGCGGCCATGACGATACTAAATATCCGTAAATGGTTCTTCATCATATGTCTCCAAAAGAAATTAACTTAGTGGTTCAATCTGAAATTCACAGGGCGCTTCTGGCATTAACCAAAGATCACAATGCACTTATTTCATGTCAATTACTGTGCGCTAGGCAACATAGAGATGCCATCGTCGTCGCGCATTTCGAATCGCGGTTCCGGCCAGGGTGTGCCGACATCAAACGATGTGTCCTGGCCGGAACCTGCGCACGGGAACTCTTGCACGTCATCAGCATGGCAGGCGCGTTGGCCGGTATGCAGATAATGGCGAGGGTTAATGATTGCTCCAACGACAGTCTTAACTCGAACCCAAAAAATCCATTAGGCCGTCAGTCCGGCGTGGGCCGGAATCCGGCAATAAAAACACTCCGCGCGTGCGTGATTGTTGCCGATTTATCGGCTTTACAACCACGGCCTACCCCTTGCGGGTGCGCGGACAAAACGATGGTGTTGTCGCACTGACGCGGGAATTTGTTAACCATCTGGATACCGGCCTGCGCCGGCATGACGCAGTTTTTTCTAATGGACAATCCGGGTTGAACGGCCCGGCCTGATGATGGCGCCAGAATTGTGCGCCACGCTTTCGACCACATGGCTGATGCTCGGGTCATGTTGGCACATAGTTGGCTGGTGATCACGTTTTCCGCATTACGTACGCCAGCGTACATACAACATTTTGCGTGCAAGGGACAATATCAACGATGACTAAATTTGTCGCGGCAGATTTTGCCGAAATTTACGGCCCACCGGAATGCCTATTACATCCACAACCGCAACCTGCGCGCCAATTTAGTCGAGAACCTGATCAATCATTTGGCGAACTGTGATTTTGCGGCGAAGAATTTCGCAAAATTTAACTCGATTAGGTAAACCCCCGGCTGTGCCTGGGGACTAAAAAAAGACTGACTTATGCTGCGGTCTATTAACAAGCCCAATTGAACTTTGCAAATATCATTCCCCCCCCTTGCAGAGGGAGCAGCGCATCGACAAGCACGGCGAGGATGTCCCGCAAATCCGCAGCTGGAAGTGGAAAGCACCCATTCAGTGAGATGCGACAAGACACGCATCCAGTGCGCGGAACGTCTTTACATGAATTGAATCAAAGGAGCCAGAATGACCATACAACTCAATGAAGAAAACAGCGGCAAGCTGCTCGTCATTCACGTCAGCGGCAAGCTGGCAAGGGCGGATTATGCGCAATTCGTGCCGGAGGTTGAACGGCTCGTCCGGCAGCACGGGAAGTTGCGCATGCTGTTCGACATGACCGGTTTCCACGGCTGGGACGCCGGCGCGGCCCGGGAAGACTTAAATTTCGGCGTCGAACACTTCGCCGACATCGAGCGGCTGGCGATGCTCGGTGACAAGGAGTGGCAGCACGGCATGGCGATTTTCTGCAAGCCGTTTACAAAAGCACAGGTCCGTTATTTCGATCATGCCAAAGCAGCCGAGGCCCGCAAGTGGCTGGACAGGCATAACGGCTTGCCCATATCAACCAAACGCAGGAGTGATGAAATGACAAAAGACGAAACGAGAAAGATACTGTCGGACGATATCGATAATTTCCGGTTGAAAGCAAAATATTACGCGACGCTGCATTTGTTCGAGGCGGAGAAATATGCGGAAAAGCTTGCCTCCAATATTGAGCTGGCATTGACGACCATGCCATCCGATGACGACCAGGAGATTTACTGAAATGGGCTTTTTGCTCCGGGTCAAACAAGAACAGGCGGCCGGACTTGGAATGCGGAGCGTGTGGTTGATCATGTGACCATGGGTGACGCACGGAGATAAGGCGCCGGAATGGAAACGGAAACCGTTTTAATTTTGCTGTTCGTTGTGGTCACGGCAGTGGCGATCGCGGTGCAACGCCTGGCCATTCCCTACACGGTGGCCCTGGTTCTCACCGGCCTTGCGCTTGGGATGTTGCATGCCTTTGAAGCGCCGCACCTGACCAAAGCATTGCTGTTCGGCATCTTTCTGCCGGGACTGCTCTTCGATGCGGCGTTCCATATTGATTTCAAGCAATTCTGGCGCAACCGCCTGACCATTTCTTCGCTGGCATTGCCGGGTGTGGCGGCGGCGATCGGACTGACAGCCCTGATTTTGCCAGCCGTCGCCAACACCTTGCATTTCATGCAGGGCTTTACCTGGAAACACGCACTGGTATTCGGCGCGATCATTTCCGCCACCGACCCCATCGCCGTCGTCGCGATCTTCAAGAACCTGGGTGTCCCGAAACGCCTGACCATGCTGCTCGAAGGCGAGAGTCTGCTTAATGACGGCACGGCGATCGTTTTCTTCACGCTCAGTGTTGCGCTGGTGACGGGAACGGTGGTGACACCCGGTGGGTTTGTCTTCGGTTTTATCAAGATCGTCGGCTTTGGCGGGTTTATCGGGATGGGAGTCGGTCTGGCTGTTTCGCACATCATCAGGCGGGTAGATGACCCGATGATCGAGATTACGCTGACGACGATCGCCGCGTATGGATCCTTCCTGGTTGCCGAGCACTTTCATTTTTCCGGCGTGATTGCAACCGTGGCGGCCGGCATGTTCTGTGGAAACTATGTGGCGCGTGTCGGCATGTCGCCATCGACCCGGATTGCCGTGGATACATTCTGGCAATACATCGCATTTGCACTCAACTCGATCGTCTTCCTGCTGATCGGTCTCGAAGTGAATTTCCAGACACTGATGGATTCCTGGCAGGCGATCCTGGTCGCCTATCTCGTGGTCACAGGGGGCAGGACGTTGATCATCTTCGGGGCATCTGCGCTGTTTCGCAAGACACGCGAGCGAATTCCCTGGGCGTGGAGTGCGATCCTGACCTGGGGCGGATTGCGCGGTGCATTGCCCATGGTGCTTGTGCTGAGTCTCCCGCGGGATTTTCCGCACCAGGAGTTATTGGTCTCGATGACCTTCGGGGTCGTCATTCTTTCGATCCTTGTCCACGGGTTGACGATGTCACCCCTGCTGGGATGGCTGGGCATCGTGCGAGGACACAAGGAACACACGGCATACGAGTTGACGCGCGGCAAATTGCAGGCGGCCAATGCCGCGTTGCAGGAGATCGACCAGATGTCGCAGCTGTATAACACCAATCCGGAGGTGCTTGCCAGAATCCGCAGTGAATATGAGCAAGAGGTCGAGCGCGATAGCGCAAAACTGGATGACTTGCATCTCGACCGGCAGCAACTTTTTGACGAAGAATTACAACGGGCGCGGCGGCATCTGCAGTCGGTGGAAAAGGGCGCGGTGATCAAGGCTTTTCAACTCGGGCTGTTCAGTCAGGCCATACAGGATCAGTTGCTCGCGGATATCGACGCGGAGTTGCTGCGTGTCGAATCCCCGGAAACAGATGCGGCCGCTGAGCAAATGTCGTCCCCGGATCGCGCCGATGGACATGTCGCGGCGAGAAAGTTGGACGCGCAAGAATGAAGCGAGGCATAGCAGGGGGCGGGCAGGAGCGTGGCCTTGGCGACGGCTTGTCTGTGGTGTTTGCCGGCACCGTGATTGACTGGAAGTAATTTTAAGGAACTTCCCCTGTATTCCAGAGAATTGACCGGGACATGAGCGACTCATAATTCAGTGAGGTAAACCCCCGGCTATACCGGGCGCCTCAAAAAGGCTGACTTATGCGGCGGTCAACTAACAAGCCGAATTGAACTTTGGCAATGTCGTTCGGCCCCCTCGCAAGCTCTCCCCCTTGCAGGGGGAGGGCGAGGGTGGGGGTAGAGAGTCTGCATTTCCACGGTCCTACCCCCATCCCAGTTGCCCCCTCGCTCCCCTCTCCCCCTCTTAAAGGGGGAAGGAGCGAAAACCAGTCGCCTTGGGCGGCCCACGGGTTTATCGGCCCCTTTGAGGCACTCACCAATAAGCCACTCGCTTTGCCGGTGGTAATTTAACTAATGAATACTTGAAAGGACTGGCGATGAATTCACAGGAGATCATGGATACCGCAAAGGCACTGGTTGCCGACGACAAGGGCATACTGGCGATGGATGAAAGCAATCCCACCTGCAACAAACGCTTTGCCAGGTTGGGCATACCACAGACCGGTGAAGCCCACCGCTCTTACCGCGAGATGATCGTGACGACACCGGGCCTTGGCGAATGCATCAGCGGCGCGATCCTTTACGACGAGACGATACGCCAGACGACGAGTGAAGGCGTTCCCTTCGTTCAAGCCGTTATCGATGCAGGCATCATTCCCGGTGTGAAAGTGGACGCGGGGGCAAAGGACATGGCCGGTCATCCCGGCGAGAAAGTCACCGAGGGCCTGGATAGGTTGCGTGACCGCCTGGTGGAATACGTGCGACTTGGCGCCCGTTTTGCCAAGTGGCGTGCTGTTCGAAAGGATGTACATATGAACGCCCGCGCCAGGTCGCATGCCGATCCGATCCTGTCCGCGCGGAATATCGTCAACCGCTTCGGCAAGCAGGTGGTGCACGACAAGCTCAGCCTCGATATCGAGGCAGGTGAAATCATCGGTATCGCCGGCGGATCGGGAGCAGGCAAGTCAGTGCTGCTCAAGACGCTCACCGGCCTGCACACGCCGGATGCCGGCGAGGTTTTGATCAACGGCAAGGCGGTTCAATCCATTGGTGCGGCGGAAAAGGCTGCCATGTTTGGTGTGCTGTTTCAGCAAGGCGCATTGTTTTCCTCGCTGTCGGTGGCGCAGAACATCATGTTGCCGATGCGTGAGCATACCTCGCTGGCGGTCGCGGAGCAGGAGCAGATCGCAGCAATGAAACTGGCGCTTTCCGGTTGCCGGCGACACCGGCATCAAGTTTCCCGTCGGCGCTTTCCGGCGGCATGGTGAAGCGCGCTGCGTTTGCGCGCGCACTGGCGCTCGACCCGAAGATCCTGTTCCTCGACGAACCCACCTCCGACCTAGACCCGATCGCCGCAGGCGGCATCGACGCGCTGATCCGGCAACTCAACGACAGCCTCGGCATCACCGTGGTCATCGTCACGCACGATCTCACGACCCTGTTTACCGTATGCGGCCGCATCGCCGTGCTGGTCGACAGAAGAATAACCGTCGACACGGCGGACAAGCTGATGAAGTCCGCTCATCCGTGGATACACGAATTTTTTCACGGAGCACGCGCTGAAGGCGCAATGAAAGCAAGGAAAGAAAGCCATGGAAACCGACAAACACTATTTCTTCGAAGGGCTGTTCATCATCCTGTTTTCCGTTGCCGCGGCATTCTTTGCCGTGTGGCTGGGAGTCCGGGCCACCGTGATGATGTGCGCTACCGCATCCACTTTCCCGACCCGGTATCCGGGCTCACTGTCGGCGATCCGGTGAAATTCCGCGGCGTCGATGTCGGAACGGTCAAATCGATCATCATTGATCCAGTCGATGCGCGCCTGGTGCTGGTGGATGTGAGGCTGCGCAAGGAAACGCCGGTCAAGACCGACACCCGCGCCAGCCTTACTCTGAAGGACATCACCGGTGTCGTCTATATTGAACTGAGCGGGGGAGACCCGGCAGCGCAAACCCTGCTTGCGGTCACTCCCCCAAACCAGACACCCGAGATTGCCTCGGAACAAACCGGCCTCAAAGCCATGCTCGACAAACTTCCGCAACTGGTCGATAAATTCTCGGGCATCGAAGACCAGGTCAAGAAAGTCGTGACCAGCGTCAGCGCGTTGACGGACAAGGTCAAAGCCAATCCCTCGCTGCTGCTCAGGCGCCCCGACAAGGACAGCAAAGGTAGCGGAAAGAAGTGAAAGTATTCGGCGTCTGTTCCCGGGAACCCCTCTCATTGCTGAGGGTAAACCCCAAACAAGATGTTTCGTTAATTATGGGTTGCGATACCGACGCTACAAAAAACGAACTCAATTCAATTCGTTGAGCGCTTCAAAAACGATAGGCGACGCCCGCGCTCGTTTAAAAATTCAAACCACGCCCCACAAGTGGGCTGTGCGAGACGTCGCCGTGCAGGTGGCGTGATTCCAGGTTGCCGACAGGACCCTGCGTTTGTTCGGCGGTTGTGCTGTTTGGGCCGGGCGGCGATAGAATTACCGAAAGACAGGATCAGGGCAATGTCAAAATCACTTA
This sequence comes from uncultured beta proteobacterium, assembly GCA_963782385.1. Lineage (GTDB taxonomy): Bacteria > Pseudomonadota > Gammaproteobacteria > Burkholderiales > Gallionellaceae > CAVXFS01. The sequence continues at coordinate 1,731,237 of CAWAJO010000001.1, read as the reverse complement.
AAATCATTCTCCTCGCCGCCAGCGGCCTCGTTGGGCTCCTCGTCCTCCTCGCCGTGGCCCTGTTTCTATTTGTGGACGCTAACGCCTACAAGCCCCGGCTGGAAGCCGCTGCCTCGGATGCCCTGGGGATGGAGGTAAGAGTCGACGGTCAACTGGGGATCGGCTTTTTTCCCGGTTTGGATCTCACCCTGAAGGACGTGCACATTAGCAACCGGGGGATGGTTCTGGCCTCGGCAAATGAGGCCAGGCTTGGGATCGATCTTCTCCCGCTGCTCCACGATGAGGTTCGCATTCGCAATATCTCCCTGATACATCCCGGCATATCCATCGAGCAGGACCGCAGCGGCAAGTTCAACTTCGAGAAACCGGAGACGAGCGGAGGAACGTTACCCACCCTCGACCTGGCTAATGTTTCCCTCTCGGATGGGACGCTTCGCTATGCCGAAAAACAATCCGGGGATGGATTCGAGCTCGGGGAGTGCAGCCTGGACGTGCACCACCTGCAGCTTGCAGGCGGGGAAAGCGTGGACCTGATGAAGCAACTTGCCATCACGGCGGATATCGCCTGCGGCAGGTTCAAGACCCGGGACTTCGCCGCCTCCGACCTGAAGTTTTCGGTCGCGGGGCAGAGCGGCGTGTTTGATGTCAAGCCACTCACGCTGGAGGTGTTCGGCAAGCAGGGGTCGGGGAACATCCAGGCAGACTTTTCGGGCGCAGTCCCCCTGTACCACTTTCATTACTCTCTGCCGCAATTCCGCATCGAAGAGTTCTTCAAGAACCTGTCGCCGAACAAGGTCGCGCAAGGCACAATGGATTTCTCCGCCAACCTGACCATGCACGGAAAAACCGTGAGCGGCATGAAGCAGTCCGCAGTCGGAAATATCTCCCTGCAGGGCAAGAACCTCACACTCACAGGCACCGATCTCGACCAGGAGTTTGCCCGGTTCGAGTCCAGCCAGAACTTCAACCTTGTGGACGTGGGCGCCTTCTTTTTCGTCGGGCCTGTCGGACTGGCGGTCACGAAGGGATACAACTTTGCCAGCATCTTCAAGGAATCGGGCGGCAGCAGCGAGATCCGGACGCTGGTCTCCGACTGGAAGGTCGAAAACGGCGTGGCGCAGGCGCAGGACGTGGCCATGGCGACGAGCAAGAACCGCATCGCGCTGCAGGGCGGACTCGATTTCGTCAACGAACAGTTCGATGACGTGAGCGTCGTGCTGATCGACGCCAAGGGCTGCGCCATCGTGCGGCAGAAGATCCACGGACCCTTTCAGAAACCGGTGGTGGAGAAGCCGAACATCCTGATTTCTCTTGCCGGGCCGGTGCTCAAGTTGCTCAAGAAGGGGATGGCCATCTTATCTGGCGGAGAGTGCAAAGTGATCTACGCCGGATCGGTAGCGCCTCCGTAAAAAATAGGGGCTAAGCCCTATTTCCACGCATCATCTATTCTTCAATCTATCAGCAATCCCGGATATCGGGCTCCGTCCCTGTTTTTCCCTGTTTTTCCTTTCAAGCGTTGAGCTGAAAGCACACGTGCCCAAGGGTATGTGTGCTTGTCGACCGCATCGCAGCAGGTTTGATTGGAATCGCGCCAGCGAGTGTAACCGCCCGATAGCCGATTACGCGTCTCGAGTCGCTGGCATACAAACCGCCGAGCTTATCCTCGGGGTTCGTACTTGCGCCGCAGGATGTCCAGCGCAGTAAGACACAAGGCCAGCCAGGCCAATCCCGCCGCTGCGGCTGCCAGCACATCACTCGGATAATGGGCACCCAGATAGACGCGGCTGAATCCAACCAGCAGCACCATGACCAGCGCGCCAAGAATTGCGCCCACGCGCCAGCGCCACGCCTTGAGCGAGATGACCGCATAAGCTGCCAGCAGGCCATACAGCAACGTGGCGGCCATCGTGTGGCCGCTCGGAAAGCTGTAGCCGTCAAAGACCAGGAACGAATCCGCGAAATCTGGGCGCTGCCGATGGAAGGCGATCTTCAGCAGGAACGCTACAGCCATGCCGCCCGGCACTACCAGCACCAGAGCCAGTAACCGATGCCAGCATCGTTTCCACCACAGGATGAGGGCGGCGACCAGCGTGATGCCCGTTACCCATAGGGTAGAGGCGAGACCGGTCACCAGTTGCATCGTTGTCGTCAATGCGGAAGTCCGGCGCTCGTGGAACCACGCCGCGACGGACCGGTCGAACACCGTCAGCGGATCACCGGTCACCACATCTTCGGCAATGCCGCCGAACAACCAGGATGCGCCGACAAGGAGCAGGATGCCGATCGTCAGATGCAGACCCAGATAACCCTGCGGCGAGAGACGGTCGAGCAGGGGTTCAAGTTGCGAAGCAACACTTCGGCGCAAGGCTGCCGCGCGCGGATGTTGCACGAACGCCTGCCAGCACCGCCTGACATCGGCTTCATGCCAACCCAGCCAGTACCAGAGCCATCCCAGGGCGATGGCGAGCAGCAATACAATGAGGAGGAGAAACTTCACTTTTGCAGAAATGTCGTGCAGGCTATTTCTGGCCCGTCTGGATGTCGGATGTCAGCGGCAGATCATGAACTTTCTGTCAGCGCATCATCTCCACATTACGTAAGCCTTTTCCCTGGCAGCGGCAGCAAGCAGATTGATCAGCGGCAGCGCTCGCGTAGCCACGCTGATTGCCGGCTCATCCGCAGATTTACCCGAGGCGGACGGCATTTCCTGTCCTTTTTCTGCATCGATCGCGGCTGTCAACCGGCTCAGCGCGGCAGGAACATCTTCTGCCTGAATAGCGCCTGGTACGGTCGCACTGTGTCCCATCTTCGTCAACATCGCAAGCGCGTCATCACCGAACATGGTGATGCTGGCATGGGCATCGGTACTAAATGTCACAAGCATACAGTCCTCCTGAAACGTATTGAAAAAAGTACTTGTATACGCAATAACGCATGCCAGCCAATGCAGCTGCGTTGAATGCATCGATGTCCTTGGCATCCATAACGCCGGCGTCTCGTCCGATCTTCGATTTATTCAGAAGCGCGCGTCCACTCTGTCTGCGGCGAATGGACCCGGATGACCTGAACCTCCGCGCCAATCAACCGTGCAGTTGCGCGAGATCGCCAGGTCGCAACACACGCCGACTGCAAAACAGGAACTGTTCGTCACAGTCGTCCCAGCAACATCAGCACGATGATGATAATCAATATCAGCCCCAACCCGCCACTGGGGGCATAGCCCCAGTTCCTGCTGTGCGGCCAGGTCGGAATGGCGCCGATCAGCATCAGAATCAGAATGATCAACAGTATGGTTCCCAAGCTCATGTTCTACTCCTTATGATGACGATTTTATAAACAGGGCAAATTCAGGAATCATGTGCGATATTGGGCAATGCAGATCAAGCGGACGAAAAGCGGCCCACACTGGCTGTGCGCTTCAGTAGACCAACCTGGTCTTGCGACCAACATCATCCTGCACAACTGCGCAGTACCGGGTAACCATTTGGCTACTGCGCATCAGATCTAGTTCCTGTTCTCGTTCGCCTCGTCCTTGATTGACTGGCCGCCCTGCTTAATGTCCTGGCCAGCGCCCGCAACCGTGTTGCACCCGGAAAGCATCGCGGCAGTCCCGGCCAGATAAAGAGTCGAGAGCAGCAGTACAAAGATTCTTCTGATCATGATGAGTCTCCTTGGTATAGAAATCGATTTAAGGATCGGAGCGCAGGCAGCAGAAACTGCCTTGAGCTTCACCGGGTTTTATGATGCACTGAAAGGCACGGATATTCTGTGCGCTAGCGCACGGAAATCCCCCTGTTCGGCGTCGACGACGCGCAATTTGTGCCTGATAAAACGCACTGATGCCCCCTTGCGGAGCAACGGGGCATCAGTCTGGCGTTGCCTGCTTCAAGGACTCGCTGCTGTAGTAAAGCTCCATACCTTGTTGACTACCAGCTTATTCCCTGCAATATCAGCACTACCGGTAGTAACCGTGGCAGTATAGGTAGTGCTTCCCATCAGCTCACTTAATGGCGTAAAGGTAGCGATATTGTTTATTGCATCATAGGAGACGGTTCCTGTAACGCCTGCCACCGTAAAGGTTACGTTGCTGATTGATAACAAATCCATCTTCCTGCTGAAGGTTACTTTGATAACGCTGTTGGTCGCCACATTCTGGGCAAGATCAGCGGGGTCGACCAGGATCACGGTGGGTACAGTGGTGTCGCTGTTCGAGCCTGTCGTCCAGCTCCAAACATAGTCACTTGCAATTGGATTGCCTGCCAGATCCCTGACTCCGCCGTCACCACCCTTGATGGTGCCGGTGTAGCTGGTATTGATATCGTAATTATAAAACCGTGGCACTCCGGATGAGTTTGATTTCAGAACAAAGAACTCCGCGTTCACGCCCGAGTAGACCACCGTGCCTTGTACCTCGGTACCGGTTAGCGTATCCCTCATGGTGAAATTCAGATTGGTGATCGTCAACGGATCCATGGCCTTGCTGAACGTTACCCCGGCATTGGTGTTGGTGTATACGTTGGTCGCGCCGTTGGCATTGAAGGTCCCGATTACCATTGGCGCGGCAGTGTCTGCGACGCCACCCGTAGTCCAGCTGACCACGAAGTCGTTTGTCATCGGATTGCCTTCCAGGTCCTTGACCCCGCCAGTTCCGCCCTTGACGGTGACAGTGTAGCGGGTGTTGGGAGACAGATAACTAATCGGGATGAACAGCGCAGTTACTCCGGAGTAGCTCACTACACCGGCTACCGCGACGCCGGTTGATGAATTTTTCAGCGTGAAGTTCGTATTGGTGATCGTCAGCGGATCCATCCCCTCGCTGAACGTTGCACCCACTTTAGTGTTAATGGCGACGTTGGTTTCGTTGTTGGTATGGATAGCTCCGCTGACCGTGGGCGCGGTGGTGTCTGCGACCGAACTTGTATACCAGCTGATCGAGAAGTCATTTGCCATTGGATTGCCTGCCACATCCGTGACTCCGCCAGCCCCGCCCTTGACGGTGACAGTGTAGTGGGTACCGGGAGTGAGATTGCTTGACGGTATGAATAATGCGGTCACACCTGAGTAGCGCACGGTGCCAGGTACCGCGATGCCGGTTACTGTTTCCTGCAAGTTGAAATTCGCTTCGTTCAGAGTCAGGGGATCCATTCCTTCGCTGAAAGTGACACCAACCTTGGTGTTGATGGCTACGTCAGTCTGGCCGTTGGTATTGATTGTTGAGGTTACCCTGGGTGCGGTAGTATCCGAAGCGGCAGCCGTGGTCCAGTTGGATACGAAGTCATTTGCCAGTGCATTACCTGCAGTGTCCCTGGCCCCGGTGGTCACTGTGGAAGTACATACGGTATTGGGCGGAAGACTGGTTGCCGCTGGAAGTGCAAGTAAAGCCAGATTACTTGCTGCCAGGTAGCTAACCGTCCCGATTATCGGTGTTCCGACAGGACATGCCAGCGTAAAGCTGCCTGGGTTGAGCGTGGCGGGATCCATCGCACTGGTGAAGGAGGCAGCGATTACCGTTGTATTGATGGGTACACCGATGGCATCGGGAAGGGGAGTTACTGCCGTCACTATTGGTGCGTTCAAGTTCGGAACAGGTTCTTGTACTGCCCCTCCGCCACCGCCTCCACCGGAGCATCCAGCAGCCAAACAGCTAATTAGAAATGCCGTGGGCCACAGCAGTGATCTGGTAACGCTATCGAATCTATTCATATCATTCCCGTATTTATGTGAACGCAGCAAGCCACCAGTACAATCGACCAGCGCTGGTTTCGACTTATCCCACTTTCGTGAACGCTCGTCAGTGCGCTATCGCACATTGCGAAAGTCAATTCTGGATAGATATTGAATCAGCATAGGCGAGTCGGGTCGAAGCAGGCGGGAGGACAAGACCGGCGCCCGAACAGACCCTATGCACCTGACTCATACTCACCCCACCGTTCCAAATAGCGCCCCGACACCTGCAGTCAGCCCCATGGCCAGTGCACCCCAGAACGTGACACGCATCACCCCCACCATCACGCGCGCGCCGCCCGCATACGCTGCCAATCCGCCCAGCAGTGCCAGGAACACGAGCGAGGTTAACGCGACAACGGGAATCAGGCTCGCATGCGGAACGAATGCCACGACCAGCAACGGCAAGGCCGCGCCAACAGCGAAGGAGGCTGACGACGCCAACGCAGCCAGCGTCGGGCGCGCGCTGAACGCGGCAGAAATGCCCAACTCGTCCCGGGCATGCGCGCCAAGCGCGTCGTGCACCATGAGTTGCTGCGCAACCTGTTGCGCGAGCGCGGGATCCAGGCCGCGGCTGATATAGATCGCTTCCAGTTCCCTATGCTCGCCCTTGGGGTCCGTTGCAAGTTCCTTGCGCTCCAGTTCGAGTTCGGCCTGTTCGGTGTCTGCCTGTGAATGGACGGACACATACTCACCGGCAGCCATCGACATGGCGCCTGCCACCAGGCCCGCGACGCCTGCAACCAGGATGCTGCCATGCGTCGCATGTGCGGCAGCGACACCGAGCACCAGGCTCGCGGTGGAAACGATACCGTCGTTCGCGCCCAATACTGCTGCGCGCAACCAACCGATGCGATTCGTGCGATGTCGTTCCCTTGCATGTACAGGCATGTCGGTGACCTCAGTTAAGATAAACTACCACCGGCATAGCCGATGACTAATTGGGTGGGCCCATCAAAGGGGCTGATATACCCGTGAGCCGCGCAAGGCGGCTGGTTTTCGCTCCCCCTTGCAGGGGGAAGGATGGGATGGAGGTAGAAATATTGACTGTGTTCATGCTTAGTTTCTACCCCCTCCCTACCCCCTCCCTACCCTCTCCCCCTGGTGCGTGATTGTTGTCGCTTCAGCGGCTTTACAACCTCGCCCTGCCCGCTGCGGGTGCAAGGGGGAGAGCGAAGCGAGGGGGCCGGACGATGTCGCCAAGTTTTAACCTTGTTCTTTCAAATGACCGCCGCAACGGTCGAACCTGACTGAGTCCCCCGGCATAGCCGGGAGGGGTTACCTCCTCATCGAATCAGGCTGTATGAGCATTCCGGGTTCATGCAAATTTCCCCGGCAGCGCCCGCCCCTATCGGATATGGAAACCGCCCATGCCGAACCCCCCCGATCAGGCCAATGACGATCAGATATATTGCGACGATGAAGTTAAGCAGACTCGGCACCACCGGTATGAGTATGCCGGCAATCAGCAGGACCAGCGGGGCGGGGCTTAAAGTCATGCTCATGTCTGTGACCCTGGTCATGCGTGAACTGGTTGGGGTAGCGCCGTTATCGTCACTTCGACCGCGTGATCCCGGCGATCGTCGATCAGCGGAATGATCCTGTCGGTGCGTTCGACACCATCCACCGTCACGCGCATCGCGTCGTCCCGTTCAACATCGGCTGCGCCGGTTTGCGTAACGGTGATATGGTAGAAGGTCTCGCGATAGCGGTAGTGTATCTTGTACGACTGCCAATGCGCCGGAATACGCGGTGCAATGCGCAACTGGTCCACTTCCAGTCGCAGGCCCAGCAGCGTTTCCATGGCCAGACGGTACATCCAGCCCGCCGCCCCGGTGTACCAGGTCCAGCCGCCGCGACCGGTGTGCGGCGGCGCAGCGTAAACATCCGCGCACATGACGTAAGGCTCGACCATGTAGCGTTCGATCTGCGCAGGTGTATCGCCGTGATTGACCGGATTAAGCATGGCGAACAATTCCCACGCGCGTTCCTTGTTTCCCATCCTGGCAAATGCCATCGCGGCCCAGATCGCGGCATGCGTATATTGACCACCGTTCTCGCGCACGCCGGGCACGTAGCCCTTGATATAGCCTGGCTCAAGTTCCGACTTGTCGAAGGGCGGGTCGAGCAGCTGGATCAACTGCGCATCGCGCCGCACCAGGCGCTGGTCCACTGACGCCATCGCCTGCCGCGCGCGCGCCGGATCGCCGCCGTTCGATATGACCGCCCAGCTCTGGCTGATCGAATCGATGCTGCATTCGTCGTTGCCGGACGAGCCCAGGGGCGTGCCGTCATCGAACCATGCGCGTCGATACCAATCGCCGTCCCAGGCATGGGCTTCAATGTTGTTGCGCAGCAGCAAAGCCTGCGCATTGCACAAATCGGCAAACGGCTCGTCGTTTCGGCCACGCGCCAGCGCTGCAAACTGTTGCAGGTTATCGTACAGGAACCATGCCAGCCAGACGCTCTCGCCCTTGCCATCGTGACCGACGAGATTCATGCCATCGTTCCAGTCGCCGCAGCCTATCAGCGGTAATTGATGCGCGCCGAAACGTAATCCATGTTTGATCGCGCGCACGCAATGTTCATACAGGCTTGCCGCTGCAGTCGAGCGTTGCGGCAGGTCGTAGTAAGATTCCTCTTTCGGATTCAGCTCGCGGCCTTCCAGAAAATGCACTGATTCGTCGAGCACGCCGGTGTCGCCGGTCGTCAGTACATAACGACAGGTTGCATACGGCAGCCACAGATAGTCATCGGAGATATGGGTGCGCACGCCCTGGCCGTTGGGCGGATGCCACCAGTGCTGAACGTCGCCCTGAAGGAACTGGCGCTCGGCGCTGCGGATCAATTGCTCGCGGGCAAGCCACGGCGTGGCATGGATCAGCGCCATGGTATCCTGCAGTTGATCGCGGAAACCGTAGGCACCGCCGGACTGATAATACCCACTGCGGCCCCATAGCCTGCAGGACAGTGTCTGGTAGATCAGCCAGCCGTTGGCCAGCACGTCGAGAGATGGATCCGGCGTCTCCACATGCACCGCGCCCAGAGTACGATTCCAGTACCCCCACACTGCTTCCAATGCCTGCCGTGCACGAGCCGGCCCGGCAAAGCGTTCGATGAAACGCTTCGCTTCATCGCTGTTGCGGGCCGCGCCGAACACGAACACGATCTCGCGCTCTTGCCCGTCGGACAGTTCGATCTGGATCTGTATGGCGGCACACGGATCGAGGCCCGCACCGGTCATGCCCGACAAGCGCTTGCGCCGCATGGCCGCCGGACTGGCCAGCGAGCCGTTGCGGCCGATGAACTCGGTACGGTTTCCGGTCACCGCGCGCGCTGCCTCGCTGACCTTGGCAAATACCACCCGATTGGCGCATTCCCGGCCGTAGGCATTGCGGGCGAACAGCGCCCCGCTGGGCGCATCCGTTTCGGTAACAATGTGCATCAGATTGTCGTGTCGCCATGCTCCAAGCACCAGTTCCCAATATCCGGTCAGCGACAACCGGCGCGTGCGTCCCGAATGGTTGCGCAGCTTGACCACCACGAACTTGACCGGTGCGTCGATGGCGACGTAGGTGTGCAGCTCGGAATAGATCCCGGCTTCGTCATGCTCGAACACGCTGTAGCCAAATCCGTGCCGGCACACATAACCGGAGCGGCCGCGCGCGGGCAGCGGCGCCGGCGACCAGAAAGCACCCGTTTCCTCATCGCGGAGGTAGAGTGCCTCGCCACTGCTGTCGCTCAGCGGATCATTGTGCCAGGTGGTCAGCCGGAACTCGTGCGCGTTTTCCACCCAGGTATATGCGCTGCCGCTCTCGCTGACGACCGTGCCGATGTGCGGGCTGGCGATAACATTGGCCCACGGCGCCGGCGTGCTCTGGCCCGGCTCGAGGGTGATGACGTATTCGTGCCCGTCGGGCGTGAAGCCGCCTAGCCCGTTGCAGAAAATGCGCTCGCGCGCCGCAAGCGGGTGAATCTGTCCGGTTGCAGGTCGACGCACCGGTTCCAGAAGATCGGAGACACGCGCTTTCGACACACGGCGTTCCACCTGTTCGACCAAAGTTTCGGTGCTATCAGTGACCACGATGCGGGCGACCGTCTGGAACAGAACTCGCTCATCCTCGGAAAGTTCTTCGGCCCGCCGCACGAAGACGCCGCCCGGCTTGTCGATGACTTGCGCCTCGGGACCCGCGTTGATCAGCCCCATGATCTGGTCATGCAACACCGCGCGATAACCCGAAAAGTCCTCGTTCACGATCACCAGCTCCGCGGCCAGGCCCTTCATGCGCCAATAGGCATGGGCTTGCAGCACCTGCTTTACCAGGTCGATGCGCTTCAGGTCGCCGATGCGCAGCAGCACGATAGGCAGATCGCCCGAGATGGCAAAGCGCCACAATCCGGACTGGCCCAGCTGGTTGCGCGCAATGATGCCGGGCGCGGCGCGGCGCATGAGATTGGCGTAAATGACGGCGCCGGCCATGCGGCCATACAGTTGCGCATCTGCTTCGCTGGCGTTGATGTGGCGCAGCACCTCCTGACTCTGGAACCATGCCATTTCAAAGGCCCGTTCGACGAAGTGGCGGTCGCAATACTTGTCAAGCAATGCCAATGCTGCCTCGCGCGTGTCCGCAACACCGGAGATGATCTGTACCGTCGCCGATTCATCGGGTAACAGGGTAACGGTGCGGCGGATCGCCACGATGGGATCCAGCACCGAACCTTCGGTATTCGATAGCACCGATGCGCCGTCACCGCCATCCAGCGCCACCGGGTTGGCGGCCGTGCGACCGCGCCCGATGAATCTGGCGCGGTCGGTCTCGTAAGACGGCTCGCCGGCAGTCGCACCAGGCGCTGCCAACAGGTGAAACATCCACGGTGTCTGCTCTCCCGGTATGCGGCGCCGCCGCGTGCACAGGATCGCCTGCCGCCCGGGCAGGATTTCGGTCTGCACGAACAGGTTGCTGAACGTGCGATGGGACAGGTCTGCATTCAACGGCGCCAGCACCACTTCCGCATAGCTTGTCACTTCGATATTGCGGGTGTGGGATGACTTGTTGGCGAGCGTGACGCGGCGAATCTCGACATCGTCTTCGGGTGAAACGCTGATCTCGGTGTGCGCCTCGATCGCCTCATCGCGCCGCCGGTATTCTGCACGCGCCTGCACGAAGATCGCCTCGTAGTGATCGGCACGGCGCCGCGTCGGTTGATGCGCACTTGACCAATAGATCCCGGTGTCGCGATCGCGCAGGTAAATGAACGTGCCCCAGCAATCGGCAGTGGCGTCCTCGCGCCAGCGGGTGACGGCCAGGTCGCCCCAGCGACTGTAACCGCCGCCGACGTGGGTCGCCATGACGTGGTACCTGCCGTTGGACAACAAGTGAACTTCGGGTGTCGGCGTGTCCGGATCGGTGAACACGTGCATGATCGCACCCGTCTCCACGGATGAAGGGCGCGCTACGGCACTCACTTCAACGGCATGCGGGTGCAAGGTAGCGCCCTTCTTTGGCACACGCTCCTGCAGCAACAATTCTGCCGCCCGTGCCAGGGGAGAAGACATGAGGCGGTGCTGCATCGGCCCGTTGAGCAATACATGGTCGAAGGCCAGCAGGCTCATGCCCTGGTGATGCGCCATGAAGCTGCGCACGATGACGTTATTTCTGCCGCGCGGCACCCGCGATGGCGTGTAATCGACTGCCTCGTAGAAGCCATAGTCGCCGAGCAGACCCTGGCTGGCCAGCGTTTGCAGGTTGCGGCATGCTGCCTGCGGCATCACCGTCAGAGCCAGTGCGCTGGCGTACGGCGCGATTACCAGATCGTCTCCCAGCCCGCGCTTGAAGCCCAGGCCTGGCACGCCGAACGCCCGGTATTGATAGACCTGGTGCATGTCGGTGGCGTTATAGCAGGACTCGGAAATTCCCCACGGCACGGAACGTTGCCGGCCATATTCGATCTGGCGTGATACTGCCGCCTTGCACGTCTGATCCAGCAGCGTGTTCGGGTAACCCGGCAGCATCAGCCGCGGCATCAGGTACTCGAACATTGATCCGCTCCAGGAAATCAGGCTCACGTCGCCGCCGTGACTGGTCAGCAGGCGACCGAGTGCGAACCAATGTTTCTGTGGCACCTGGCCCTGCGCGATGAGCAAGAAACTGGCCAGGCGCGCTTCCGATGCCAGCAAGTCATAGCAGGATGGATCGCGTCGCCGTTCGTCCACGTCGTAACCGATGGCGAGCAGGTCGCGCGACGCGTCGTAGAGGAATTCGAAGTCCATCGCCGCCAGCTGGTTGCTGCGCTCGACCAGATTGTCGATGATGCCGAGACGCTGCACCGCGCCCTCGTAATGCAGCACGGCTGACCCGGCGGAGGGCACAGCGCCAACAGCTCTCTCATTGGCCAGTTCTGCCAGCGTCGGAATGGAGCTGAAATGGCGCGGACCGGGCACCAAGAGCCCGAGTTCATCCCGCAGCGCGCGGGTTTGACGGTCGAAGGCCTGCGCCCAGTAATACAGTTCGCCATCGATATCTATATCCGCCGGCAGCCACGCAACCAGCCCCTCGCCGCCGCGCTGAATGTCGTCCAGCAAGCTATCGGCGGCAGCCAGGGTTTGCGGCAGCCCGTTCAGTGTCAGTGAGTGCAGCGTGTCCTGCAAAAACTGGATCTTCTGCGCAAGATCCGGCGTGGGTAACGCAGGTACTTGTTCGGTAAGCACCCGCAGGGTGTCCTGCAATCCCTGAAATGCGCTTGCCGACAGCACCGGCTGGTGTTTCAGCTCGGCCAGTCCCGCCTGCAAAGTGAGCAGGCTGCCGGCCAGGTTGCCGCTGTCCACCGATGACACGTACTGCGGGTGCAGCGCTTGCAGCGTGTGCGTGTCGTACCAGTTGAAGAAATGGCCGTGGTAGCGTCCCAGTTTTTCCATGGTGGCCAGCGTGTTTTCAGTCAGCCGCAGGAATTCCCCGGTGCAGATGTAACCGAAATCGTGCGCCGCCAGATTTGCCAGCAGCGACATGCCGATGTTGGTGGGCGAAGTGCGCGAGGCGATGGCCGGAGCCGGATATTCCTGGAAATTATCGGGCGGCAACCAGTTGTCATTTGCTCCGGCAAACTCGTCAAAAAAGCGCCATGTCCGCCGTGCCGCCGAGCGCAGGAACGCGCGTTGCTCGACGCTCAAGTCCGGTACCGCGGACACCAGCGGCAGGCTGATCCACCAGCCGACGGCAGGCGATGCCAGCCAGAGCAGCAATAACGGGGCGCACCACAGCAATTGCGTCGAGCCGCTGCTCCCCAATGCAACAGCCAGCGCCAGCGCGACAACCGGTGCGGCCCACATCTCCCTGTAGAAATCTGCAAGCGAACGGCACGCGTTGCGGCTGGCATAGGATGGCAGTTGCCACAGCAACAATCCGCGTCGCGTGAACAGCATGCGCACTCCCGAGCGCAGGATCGCATCCAGGCAAATCAGCGCGTCGTAGGGCAAAAAGACCAGGGTAAGCAAAGCCAGCACGATAGGGCGGCCGACGGATTTTCCGGTCAGGCTCAGATGCACCAGCCAATCGCGTTGTTCCGGCTTGCGCACGAGTTCGAGCACACTTGACAGCGCGATGGGCAAAAACACCACGCCCGCAATCAGCAGGATCCACAACCACGCCGCCCCCGGGCCGAACAGCCAGCCCCCTGCCAGCAAGGCAAGCAGTGCAGGTGGCACGAGACTGCGACGCAGGTTGTCGAAAATCTTCCACTGTGCCAGGGCGGTGAGCGGGTTCGCCTGCCGCTTTGCCTTGGCACCTGCCGCTCCCTGCGGCCCGGGCACGCGCGGCAGCAGCCAGCCGGCAATCTGCCAGTCGCCGCGTATCCAGCGGTGGCGCCGGCTGATCTCGATGGCATAGCTGGCCGGATGTTCTTCGATCAGGTCGACATCGGTCACCAGCGCCGACCGCGCATAGCCGCTTTCCAGCAAGTCGTGACTGAGAATCAGATTGTCCGGGAAGCGTCCGTCGACGGCCTGTCGAAAAGCGTCCACATCGTAGATGCCCTTGCCGATGAACGACCCCTCGCCGAAGATATCCTGGTACACATCCGATACCTCGCGCGTGTACGGATCGATGCCTGACTCACCGGCGAACAATCTGGTAAAACGTGACTGGCCCGCACTGGTCAGGCTGATCGAAGCGCGCGGCTGCAGGATCGCGTAGCCGTCGACGATGCGGCCCTTGTCGGCGTCGTACACCGGCCGGTTGAGCGGATGAGCGAGGTTTCCGACCAGGATGCGAGCCGCGTCGCGGGGCAATTGCGTGTCGGTATCCAGCGTGATGACGTATTTGATCGAAGCAAGGATGGATACGTCGCCGACGATTTCCGAGAATGCATCGTGCTCGCCGCCCCTGAGCCGGGCATTGAACTGTTCCAGCTTGCCGCGCTTGCGCTCATAGCCCATCCACACGCCTTCATCGGGGTTCCACACGCGCGGCCGATGAAACAGGTAGAAGATGCAGGGGCGGTCATCGCGGTAGGTCTCATTCAGCGCCAGGACCGCTGCGCGCGCGTGGGCGAGCAACGCATCATCGTCCGGCAGCGTTTGCTCCGGCGCGTCGCGGAAATCGGTGAGCAGGCCAAACAACAGGTTGGGATCGCGATTACCCAGATAGCGGATCTCCAGCGCTTCGAGCAGATCATCGATCTCTTGTGCCGTGCCCAGCAAGGTGGGGACGATCACCATGGTGCGGTGGATATCCGGAATCCCCTTCAAAAAGTCCAGTCGCGGCAATCCGCGCGGCGGCATGACCAGCGTGACCAGCAAGTTCACCAGCGGGACGGCCAGCGCCGACGCACCGATCATGCCGGTGAGGGCAAAGAACCAGTAGCGCCAGTCACCCGGACCGAACCCGCTGAAACAGGAAAGCACGACCGTGGTCACCAGTCCGCTGAGCAACAGAATGGGGCCGAGGTAAAGTAACAGGCGGAGATGACCACTTGCCAGGCTGGCGTGTCTGCTCCACGACCAGCGGCAGCCAACCTGGCGCTCCAGCATGTGCCGCCCGCGGTCGATCAGATAGTATCCGACATGCGCGCTGCGGTCGCCGGCACCCAGGCGCGCTGCGGCGGCCTGCGCGAAGACGATCGCGGCGCGTGCCACGACCTCCTCGCTGCGCGCGCAGCCCCGCGCCACGTCTTCGACGACATGCCGATAGCGGTCGCGGGTGGAAAAATCCTGGCTGGCGTGCATGCCTGCCGGGTCTTCACGCAAGGTCTGCTCGACGACACTGAGTGACTCGACGAAATTCCTCCAGTCCATCGCGCCGATGAAACGCAGGCTGCCGATGCTGTTGGCGATGGAGATCTGGTTGGTTGCGGCCGTGCGGCCGGCCGCCTCGGACAACTGCGTCGCCGTCACCCCTTGTTCGAGCAGTTCTTGCTCGACCCAGGTTTGAACGAACGCCATGGCGGGCCCCTGGGCTTGCAGTCTGGTGTAAAACTCTTCCACAAACGGCGCAGTCAGCGGCACATCGGCATTGGCAAACTCGGCCAGCAAATGAATCAGTTGTTTCGGTTTTTTTTCGGCCACCGCGAGCATGCGGTCGGCCCAGGTGATGGCCGCGTCGAGTTCCTCGCGCCGGCGCGCGATACGCACGCCAACGCGGCGCAGGTTTTCCACCAGCGCCAACTGCAGCATGATCGGGAATGCCCACAATTCGCCCAGCTTTAACGGCTCAACAGTCTGGTAGGCGGCGACGAACTGGGTGGCGTTATCGCTGTCCACACGACCATCCATGTGCGAGATCAGCTCCAGCGCCAGGTCATAGATGCGGGGAAAGCCGGCTGACGCACCCGTCGCCAGTCGCTGCAGCTGCCGGCTGTACCCGCGCGGCAGATGCCGGCGCGCCATGTCGATCTGCTGCTCGATAAGATAATAGTTGTCGAGCAACCAGGCTTCCGCCGGTACGGTGCGCTGCCCCGGTGAGGCTGCGGCTGTCACAACGTCATATGCCGCCAGCAGGACGCGCGCATTGTCCGCCAGCCGCGGCAATAACTTGTCCGCTCCAGGACGCGGATCGATTATGTGCTGGCCCGCCAGCGTTACGCCATGCCGCTTGAGTTGTTCAATGCTGAACAGCTCCGAGCGCAGCAACTCGGCATCTGCGTCGTTGCGCAATGCATTGCGTGCGCGCTCGGAAAATACCAACTCCTTGATGACCACGACATTCTCCTGGATGGAACTCGGGGCTGTCGGCGCAACACAGGCCCAGGAGTCTGTTTTTGCCGAAAGCTCATTCTGCCGATTTCAGCCCATCAGCCTGTTACCTGTCGATCGCAATATTCCTAACGCTGTTTTTTACGCATCCAGGCCTCAGCAATAATGGTGGCGTCGTTGGATCGATTTATTCCGAGTTGTCAATTAGCCACGAATTGACAGGGTTTCGCAGTCATTGCGGGTCGGGTCAGAAACAGCCCGACATGCACAGCTGACGGTGTATCTACAGGAGTATTTTGACCAATGGACAATTCTGGTTAATGCATCTTGTCAAAGACCAAAACATTCTTGGACTCATTCATGGATTCTTTCCTGGATCTCTTCGCAGCCTTCTTTTCCTTTGGCGTCATGACGGGTTTCTTTTTATCCATCCTGTCACTTCTTTGTTCCTTGCCCATATTTTTTGCTCCTGTTGAACATTACTGGAATCGTGACAAGCACGATTGCTTCATGCAAAAACCGGTTCCCTCTCTAAAGTGAACCGCCTGCTAGCGCGAAGCAAATTTGCCGTTGCTGTCTGAAAGGATAATTTCAACGCGCCGATTCATTTGCCTGCCTGAGGCTGTGTCATTGCCGCTGACCGGGAACGCCTCGCCATAACCGTGCGTGGAGACACGGTCACTGCCAACCCCGTTGTCCAGCAAAGCGGTTCGCACAGCGCCGGCGCGCTGGTCGGAGAGATCCTGGTTGTAGCTGCTGCTTCCGGTGCTGTCGGTGTAGCCTTCAACGAGAACCTTTTGTAGCGGGTATTGATTGAGGAATTCGGCCAGTTTCTGCACATTGCGCATACCGCCGGAATTCAACTGCGCCTTGTCGGTGCCGAACAGCAAGTCTCCCAGCGTGATCACCAGGCCGCGAGCAGTCTGCCTGGCATTCAATTCCTTGAGCTGACCTTCCTGTTGCGCAATGAGCGCCTGGTCACGTTGCGATTTGGCGCTGGCGTCCGCCAGTGCTGCGGCTTGCTGATCGGATGTTTGCTGCATGACCACCACCTGCTGCCTGGCCGCATCGGCTTCAGCCGTCCTCGCCTCCAGGCTGGCCTGGTCACGTTGCGCATTGGCGCCGGCAGCCGCCAATGCCGCCGCCTGCAAATCTGAGCTATCCCGCAAGACCGCCACCTGCTGTTTGGCCGCATCGGCTTCAGCCGTCCTCGCATTCAGGCTGGCCTGGTCGCGCTTCGCATTGACGCTGGCAATCGTCAATAACTCAGCCTGCTGAGCGGTCGCGTCCTGCATGACTGCAATCTGCTGTTTGGCCGCATCGGCCTCAGCGGTTCTCGCCTCCAGGCGGATTTGATCGCGATTGGCACTGGCTTGGGCAACCTCCAGTTCAGCTGCTTTCCGCCTCGAAGTTTCCAGCGCGATCGCCACTTGCTGCTTGGCGACATAGGCCAGTTGATTGACCGAGGCTTCGCTGTCACCCCGACTCAAGGCATGATCCGCCCGGGTCAGCGTATCGCCGGCCCGTTTTAATTCAACCGCAGCCAGATCCGTGACCTGGGTGCTGCTTCGTGCAGCGTTGTAATTGCCATGCGCTTCCGTGAGAGATGCATTGTGCGACGCGGAATTGCAGCCGGCTAGAATCGCGGCAGCAATTATGGTCATGTGAAAATAATGTCTTTTTTGCATGATGAACTCCTGTTGTTATTACTGTGACTGTGTCTTGCGGTCGATTTCCTGGCGAAGCACACTGCTATCTTCCCGCACCGCGTCCGCAGCTTTCCGCGCTTTGGCAGAGCGCGCCGTCTCTCCCGCCAGTTCGGCGTCGACCTGTGCCTGTTCCGCCAGCTGCCCGGCAAGCTCATAATCCTCGTTTACCATTGCACGCTCGGCGCCGGCCATTTTCTCAGTCGCAGACTTGATCTGTACCGGTGCAAATTCATTGGCTCCGGCGCTGTTTGCATTGTTTACCGCTGCCCGGGAAACGGCCATCTGCGCTGTAGGCGGCGGCGTGCTTGCGCATCCAGCCATGAAGATGGCAGCGGCCGCGATTACGGCTATCCGGATCCGCATTTGATACGGTCTGATGCTGTTGGAATTATTCATTGATTTTCTCCAGTTGAGTACGGTTGACTTGCAAATCATGCGCCGGACATGGTCTCGGGTTGCAGAGCGATTTGCTGTGTGGTCGTTGGAAATCGGCTTGCCCATATTCGAATTCGGGCGACCGCAATCGTTACCCCGGTGTTGAACCTGAACCGAAACGAACAAGATTTATTCATGTCCTGAAGGACACTGGCACGGCACTGTGTCTGCAGCAATTTCCTTTGGAACTGTTGCATTCCACCAAGGCGGCAGCGCCAACTCCCGCCTGGGGTCCAGATATATTTTCATCACTGATTACGATTCCGGTCACGCCCTTGCTGTTGTTCATGCTTTGGATCGTTCGTGGCGCCATTGCCTTGCTGTTGATCCTGCTGGTCCGTCGACTGTTTTGTCTTTTTCTTTTTCTTCTTGTTATTGTCAGTTCCTTTCACCGGCTGCTGCTTGTTATCCAGAACCTGCTGGCGTCCCTGTTGTGAAGCGGGCGGGGCCGACCTTTGAACGCCCATCCCACTTGTTTGCGGTGACGGAGTATGCGAGTTGGCGGAACCATGCTGTGGCGCATTACGCTGAATAGTCTGCTGTCTTGTTCCCCGATCTGCCGGGGCCGACTTTTGAACGCCCCTGCCACTTGTTTGCGGCGGCTGAGTGCGCGAGTTGGCGGAGCCATTCTGTGGGGTATTACGCTGAATATTCTGCTGCCTTGTTCTGTTATCTGCCGGCGCTGCCTGTTTTCGCTGCTGCGTTGGCTTTCCCTGCACCGTCCCGCCCTGGAAAAGTTTTCGCGCTACCGGGTCACTCGGCCGATATCGGTAATTCCGCTGGATAAGCTGGCGTTGCTGGTCAACCTGCCGGGGATATTTGTTTCCGGAATACTGTCTCTGGTAGGTTGGCAACGGGGCAGGTGCCGGGGCAGCCCTGCGATTCCATCTGTCCCAGCCGCTCCTGTGCTGCTCCCAGCCATGGCCCCAGTGATCACCCCAGCGCGGCGGCGCATCCGCACGCCACCCGCGGAAGTACATCGGGGGCTGGCGGTAGTATTGCACGGGGACGCGCAGGATGAACAGCGGCACAAACTCCGGATCGATATAATCCCACGGTCCGTTGTACCAGGCGCTGGTATACCAGTTATCATTCTGGTAAGCCCAGTACATGCCGTCATAAAAGAACAGGTTTGCCTGCACCTGCGGCGCGTAGTAGACCGGGTAGCCTGGCACAACGGCAAAATCCGGGTATGTCGACAGGCTGAAGCCGATATTTGCGCTCTGGAATCCGATGCCGATGCTGACCTGGGCATCGGCAGCAGTCACTGAGCCAGCCAGTGCCCCCAGTACGATTAATACGTTGCGAAGTTTCTGCATTCTGCGATCCCCATTTCAAAAATTCAGGCCCAAGTCAGGATTGCATGCTGCATGCGACCAAAATCCTGACGATTCAAATACCAAATGCTCATGCCCGGTCGCTTTCGTGCGGCAACGCACGGATGACGACCAGCAATCACATTCACTCGCGGGACACGCGCCCGTTCTCAATACGAACCCGGTCTCCGACGCGCAAGTCGGTAACACTTTGCTGCGTCACGGTTTGATATTGCCCGTTCTCAAGCCGCACCCGTATGCGATAGGCATCCGGCTGACTGTTGTTTTTTTCCATCTCGTGCCCGACCATTGCGCCGCCTACCACGCCGGCCACGGTGGCGACATCCTTGCCGGTGCCGCCACCAACTTGATGTCCGAGCACGCCGCCCACGACGCCGCCAATGACGGTGCCGGCACCTATACCATCGCCGCTGCCACGAGCCGTCTCGATCGACTCAATCACACCATAATCCGCACCATAATTGGATGATGAATTGGACGGCGGTCGAGAACCGCTATTCGCGCAGCCGCTCAGCAAGGCTGCTGTCGCAAGGAATGCAGCGATAACTATTTGTGCTGTTTTCATAAAACCTCCTGAATTGATGACGCGAGAGTAGCGGCAAAATATAATGCAGTCTGTGCGGGAGCGAACATAAGGCCAAGCGGCAATGTGCAGCGGGGCCTGGCGTTCAATATAGGGAGGTTCACAGTCAGATTGGGCCATGCAAACAGTCTGGATGCGGCCGACGGTGGTTATGAGTGCGTGCCGGACATACCTGGCGCAAATCTTATATAATTATTCGGCATATGAATCATTTTCTGCATTCAGCCTGGGCTGCATATATCTAGCGAAGGGAGCTCGGATGCCTGACCAGCCTACTCCGCGGGAAAACCATCTGCTTGACGCACTGCCTGCGGTCGTCTACGAGCGCATGCTGCTCAATCTTGAACGGGTCGAGATGCCGCTCGGCAAGATTGTTTACGAGTCTGGGGAGAAGTTGCATTATGTCTATTTCCCCACGGATTGCATCGTATCGCTGCTGTATGTCATGGAGAATGGCGCGCCGGCCGAAATCGCCGTGATCGGCAACGAGGGCATCGTGGGTCTCGCCCTGTTCATGGGCGGCGATACCATGCCGAACTGGGCGGTCGTGCAGAGCGGGGGTTTCGCTTACCGCTTGCGCGCCCCGTTGGTCCAGCAGGAGTTTGGCCTGAACGGGCCGCTGCTGCGCCTGTTGCTGCGCTATACGCAGGCGTTGATCACCCAGATGGCGCAGACGGCGGTGTGCAACCGGCATCATTCGCTGGATCAGCAACTTTGCCGCTGGCTGCTGCTGAGCCTCGACCGGCTCTCCTCGGCTCAGCTGGTCATGACCCAGGAATTGATCGCCAACATGCTGGGCGTGCGCCGCGAAGGCGTCACGGAGGCCGCAAAGAAATTGCAGCAAGCAGGTTTGATTGAATACCGGCGCGGCCACATCACGGTGCTGAACCGGCCGGGATTGGAGCAGCGGGTGTGCGAATGCTACCAGGTCGTCAAGACGGAATTCGATCGCCTGCTACCATATATTTCCCCCCGAAGTGACATCACGCATGCAGGCTCCAATTAGCACATGGTCAAGCCGGGCATCGGGCCCGCTTGACCATGTGTGCGCTACCGAACAGACGAAATCTGATTACTGATGCAATCTATGCTTGGTCGTTCAAGACAACTTGAACGCCAAAGCCATAGCTGGCAAATCACGCTCAGTCATCGAATTGAAAATAATTTGCAGCGCGACGACCAGATGCAAAGGAAGTACATCCTATGCGAGATACATTTTTCAAGTCGTCTGAACATGCGGCAAAGAACAGCCAGTGGATGCATGCCGAATTCCCGCATGCAGTCGGAAACACGGATTTTGGATGTCGCAATGAATCCGCGATCCTGAAAGGAATGTGACAAGATTATGAGATCCGTGACGATGACGCCAATGAAGGAACGCAGAACGAATTTTGAGGACAAGATGGATGGGGAAACAATTTTTTCCATCCTCTGGGCCATATTGATAGTATCTCTTTCAGCATTTCTGTTCTTCGTCACCTGGATAACGTAGCAAACGGATTCTGTTCTGCCCTCCCTGATTGCAAACTGTGCATACTGGTTTGCTGTTTACCGCCTGTCGGTGATAAACCTGCTCATCCCTGAATGCAACGGGGCAGCAACGCTACTGCTTCGGTGATTCGCGTTCAAAGTGCATCGCCTGACCTGGTCCGCAGTGAATTGCAAGCAGGCCAATAACTCAAATTTCGCGTTATGTGTGATGCCGTACAGTGCCGCTGCATTTGTGCGTGCATTATATAAGCTGGTGGTGAATTCATGAATCGCCATGCACGTCGAATCCCGATACCTAACTGATTTCCAATGGAGGAGCATCATGGCGCATGCTGAATTCGGAGCAAAAGCACTACATCAACAAGATTCGATTGATCACAAAGCAACTTCGCATCACGAGCATGTTGCCGTCGCCGCCTATTTTCTTGCCGAACATCGCGGCTTCACCGGTGGTGATCCTTTGGCAGACTGGCTGGCTGCCACGGCGGAAATCGATGCAATGTTGAAGTGCCGCGAAGACATCCAATTCCACTGATGTTCAAAGGAAGAAGTAGCGGCGCACAGGCGCTGCTACCCGTCTGCATAGACCCTGTCCGAAGTTGCAGGCACAGGACACCGTGACTGCATTGATAGAGCAGTTTGGCGCCTGCTGGTCGGTCGGCAACGGCGCGGTTGACGGTACGCCCTTGAGCAAACCTCGCATGCAATCATTCGCTGGAAACAATGAAAGCGCCCAAGTGCGGCACAGCACGGAAACAAGTTGCGCGAATGGTTATCGTGAACTTTGCACAACCGTGTTGTGACGTGCGTTGCGTCACCGCAATATTGAGGAGAAAGAAATGAGCATAGGAACAATAATTCTGGTCATCCTGGTACTGGCGCTGGTAGGCGTGATTCCAACCTGGCCTCACAGCAGGGAATGGGGTTATGGTCCCAGTGGCGGGATAGGTCTTATTCTCGTCATAGTGCTGATTTTATTTTTGCTGGGCGTGATCTAGATGTTACTTTAAGTTGCGCTGCGTATGGCGCTTGCAACAGGAGTATGGCTCCGGACGACCTTTTAGAGTCGGATCAGCTTTCACCCGGCTTATGTGCGCCAGCGCACATACCGGATTTGAAAAGTGGTGCATGCTTTTGATGGGTAAACTCTCCCAGAGAATACCTGTTTGATCCCTTAGGCCCGTAATGGCTCCCCTCATTTCGGGCCATTTTTTGTTCTGCACAGCGGATCGACGTTGCTGCGGATCCATGCGACGCGCACCTTGCACGGTACCGGCACAAATATCGCCCAGGCAGTACAGCGCCCGTCGAAGCATTTGGAATTTGCATGCAGGCCAACATGCGATTTCAATTCCTCGCAATCGTTCAACTTCCCGGATATTCATTCAGACTGCCTTACGAACATGTGACATAAGTGCGTTCCCGCACAGAAGCAAGGCAACCCTGGTGCGATTATGAGCAACGCGAACCAGGACTCGCAGAATTATCAGGAGCCGTACTCACAACCAATCTAGTGCAATCAACCATTGAAACGATGAAAGGAAAGTAATGAAGAAAATTGCTGCCGCCCTGTTGCTTTCTGTCATAGCCGCCCCGGCTTTTTCGGCTGACTACGGTTACTATGCCGGAATAGATGCAGGCCGCTCAAAGGCAGATTCCAGTATCGGATCCACTGCCCTGACCAAGACAACTGACACCTCCTATGGCATATTGCTAGGTTACCAGTTCGACCAGAATTTCGCCTTCGAAGCGCAATACACCAGTCTTGGTGACTTTGAAGCCGATTACTTTACCGGCAAAAATGAAGTGTTGGCCCTGGCCATTGTTGGCATCGTGCCCGTTGCCGATGCCTTCTCGCTGTATGCCAAGCTGGGCTATGCCAATACACGATCCAGCTTGTCCAGCAATGTCACGGCCGCTTCAGGCACCAACCGCTCCGATGTAACCTACGGCGTTGGCGCCCAATACGACTTGACTCCCGCTGTTGGTATGCGCCTGGGCTGGGATCAATACGGGGCCGCCATCAAGGATGGATCAGGCAACTCCCGCAACTTCAAGGTCAGCAACTGGAATCTGGGCGCAATTTTCAAATTCTAGTCAGGGCCGGGACTGGCAACCATGAGAAATCCATGGTTGTCGGCTGATGAGACGAAGGAACAAACCAGAAAAATACTGGTTGGCGCAGGATATCTCCTCGATTTATCACGTTGCCACATTTGCAGGTGCGAGTTTTACCGCACCTGCGATGCGATCACCTGCTCTTTCCCGTTTGCGTTTGAAGGGACAAGCAGATGCACTGCAAAATCAACCGTGATGCTATTTGTTGATCTCGTGGCCAACGACGCCGCCAACCGCCGCGCCGCCCACCGTGCCGATGGCGCTGCCTCCGGTGAGGACGGACCCACCCACGGCGCCAACGCCGGCGCCGATCGCAGTATTTTTATCCTGCGCCGACATTCCGGAGCAACCGGCCAGACCAAGCAGCAACGCTACAGTCGCCACATTCACTGCAATTCTTTGTTTCGTGTTCATGTCAAATACCTCCGTTCTAGACCTCCGATGCCGGGGAATCCCGGCCCGCTGCCTCAATTGGTGTAATGCAACTTTGCTGCGTTCATGCCGCTATCCTTGGCGTCACCAGCCGGTTCTTCTGTTTCCTCTATAGTAATACCGGCCATTTTCTGAATCTTTCGGGCGCTGCGGACGGCTACCTTCCAGTCTTAATAATATTCAATCTAGCGCAGTAGCTCTGTTCTGACTGTGCGCTAACGCACAAACAATAGACCCTGCCACACGAATCGCGGTGGAAGTGCCATTTTCTCCATGAGCGATGAGCATGCCTGATTGTCAGCGGGGCCTGATTGGGTATTCGTCGGGACGCCTTCGCCCTTGGGTTAGAACGCCTCGAACACCACCCAAAATACACCACCTGCGTCACGCGTTCCATCTCGGACAGACATTGGCGCGAGGCCGGGTGGACTCGATGAATTTTGCAGAATTTACCCAGGTCATCAATGGGGGATGGCAGGCGATACGCCAGTCTGCAATAACGCGGTGAGCGCACTCGCTGCCAGAGGATGGCCGAAATAATAGCCTTGACCATCATCGCAATGTTCGGCCAGAAGAAATACATACTGCTCCCGTGTCTCCACGCCCTCCGCAATGACACGCCGCATGAGGCTTCTACCCATGCTGATCACGGCTCTGACGATGGTGGCATCGTCCGGGTCGCTGGTCATCCGGTTCACGAACGATTGGTCGATCTTCAGGGTATCGATCGGAAACTGCCTCAGATAGCTGAGGCTGGAATAGCCGGTGCCAAAGTCATCGACCGCAAGCTTTACGCCCAGGTCTGCGAGCATATGCAGCACGGAATCGGTGGCCTCGGCATCGCGCATGAGGACGCTTTCGGTCAGCTCGAGTTGCAGATAGCGCGGCTCCAGACCCGTATCCTCGAGAGTGGCGCGTATGTTGTCGAGAAAATCCTCGTCGCGAAACTCGAGCGCCGAGGCATTGACTGCGATGGTGAGCGGTGGCAAGCCAGCCTGCCGCCAGGCCTGCGCCTGGCGGCAGGCTTCGCGCAGCACCCAGCGGCCAATCGGCAAGATCAGACCGCAGTCTTCGGCGATGGGCACGAACCGCGCGGGCAGCAGCAGTCCTTGCTCCGGATGCTGCCAGCGGATGAGCGCCTCGACGCCGACAATCGCGCCGCTGTAGAGATTTATTTTCGGCTGGTAGTACAGCATAAATTCCCGCCGTTCCAGCGCGCGGCGCAGGCCGGCTTCGACGGATTGCCGCTGAACAGCCTTGGCATTCATGTCCGGCTCGAAGAATTTGAAGCTATTGCGCCCGCTTTCCTTGGCAGAGTACATTGCAATGTCCGCACACTTGATCAGGGTTCCCGCATCCTGACCATCGTCGGGGTAGATGCTGATGCCGATGCTCATGCTGGCGTGGAGATCGTGCCCGTCGATGTGGTGAGCCGGCGCGAGCGCCGCAAGCATTTTTCGCGCAGACAGCGCCGCGTCTTCTGCATGTTCAATATAGGGAAGCAGCAGCAAGAATTCATCCCCACCCTGGCGGCAGACGGTGTCGGAGTGACGCACACTAGCCACCAGGCGCAGTGCCACCGACTGCAGCAGCTGGTCACCAATCGCATGTCCCAGCGAGTCGTTGATGTGCTTGAAATGATCCATGTCCATGAACATCACCGCAAGTTGCCTGCGTTGGCGCCGGGCAAACTCAATCGCCTGGTTAAGCCGGTCTTGCAGCAGTATTCGATTCGGCAAATCGGTGAGCGCATCATGATGGGCCAAATGATCCAGCTCAACTCTAGCCACCTGGACTTGTTCGGCCAGTTTGTGAGCTTCAATTGTCGCGGTGACCAGGTGTGCGTTCGCTTCCTGCAACAACCTGATCATCTGATCGTTCGGCAATGTCTGCAGCGTCCCTGCCGCGTGAAATTCCTGCTCACGCCTGGTGGCTGCCCCTTCACGCAAGTCGGCGGCTTCTTCCCGCAGATGCACGGCATCCTCCCGCGCAGAGGCCAGTTCCTCGCGGCTTGGAACGGTCACGCGATTGTTGACGGCAGCGCGGTTCCCCGGATGACCTGGGTCATCGGTACCAGAAACTTCGTCATGGTTATTGCTGTCCATTGCCGCCTTTCATCGCCTGCTTCAGGCTACGGGCTGACCGTGGGCCGGCCCGTCATGATTCCGCCATACGCGGACAGGGTCTCGCCCATGATGATGCCTTCGTCGGTGATGTCATACAACCGAATATCCTTGCTGTGCTTGCTGCCCCGGACTTTAACGACAGAGAAGGCGCGTTTGAACTGCCCTTCGATTTCGATATAGCGCTGCACGATAATGGCGTCAGCGAGAAAAGCACTCCCAAATGGACTGAAGCGCAGATCGGTGTAGCGGTCTTCCAGTTCCGAGGTCATGATTATGGTCGTGCCCATGCTGGTCAGCTCGGCAATCATCCGGTACAGCGATCCGCGAAAATCCTCACTGAACTCGGGAGCCAGTGCCAGTTCGAATCCGGACAGGGAGTCAATGACGACGCGTTTTGCCTGCATGCGGTTAATCATTTCGATCAGATCATGCAGGGTTTCATCAATCGACAAATCCAGCGAACGCGTGTCGATCATCCCAACCTGTCCCGCCTTGACCAGCGCATTCAGCTCGTTGTTCAGCAATTGGCTGGGACTCTTCTCAAACGCCGCAATCACACCGGGTTCGCCCCGGCGTACCCCTTCGGCGAGAAATTCCGTCGCCAATATGGTTTTCCCGGAACCGGAAGGCCCGACCACGAGCATCGAATATCCGGTTGGCAGGCCGCCCCCCAGCATTTCATCCAGACCGGGAATCCCCATCGGAACGCGTTGCGTTCCCGAGCCTGAAATGATCGGTGTCTCATGCGCAGCATCGTGCTGGATGATCGCACGCGGGAATATCTGTATGCCTTTGTCACTGATGCGGAACGTATGCAAACCAGGCGCCTGGGATTGACCGCGAATCTTGACCACTTGCATCTTGCGCACCATGGAATTGCGGTGCAAATTCTGCGAAAGCCACAGGATGCCGTCCGCCACGGTAAACACCGGGCTGGAGTCTGCTTCCGGCAACATATATTCACCGATCAGAAATGTGGTTGCCTGCCAGCTCGTCATTTGCATGCCCAGCTGCTGCATGAACCGCTGCAGGTCGGACGCCCCCTGTTCCCTCTGTTTTGCTGTCTGCACGACAGATCGAAACGAATCAACAAATACCAGGCTGGACGTATAGCCTTTCACTTCGTCGGCAATGCGTGACAATGCGCGGTCAAAATTTCCGTCCAGCAGGTCTGCGGACAGGTTGACGAAGCGGATCGATTGATTGACTTTAGTGACGTCAAAAAAATGAAATTGCTGTTGATAACGGAGCATTTTCAGCGTGGGTTCGCCGAGCACCGTGAAGTACAGTGCCCGATTATCCGGGTTGGCCAGCGAGAACATGATCTGGTGCGCGAGCGTGGTTTTTCCGCTGCCCGGCGTGCCGGCAATCAGGTTGAACGAGAACTCCGGCAGACCCCCGCCCAGAAGATTGTCCAGCCCAGGCACGCCGGTTTTCAGGCGTCGTATACTTACCTTACTCATTCTTCATCTCCTTGTTGACTCTATACGCGGCGTCCTGCGAGTGCCCGGCCAAGAGATCTTCGGCGCCCCAGGCCAGATGCAAAATACTGACGGTTAACTCCTCGCCTATTAACGAGGCCAGGATGTCGGTGAACGTGATCAGCAGCAATCTGTTTGCAGCGCTGGCCTGCGCAGGCGCTTGTCCTTCGAGGCGGGTTTTTAATTCCATGAAGCGCTGATCAGCCTGCGGTGATTGTGAGCTGCCCGCAAGCCAGGGAAAGGTTGGCTGGGCAAGGAATAGGCTTCTTGCGTAAAGTGAATTGAATCCCCCTTCACCGACGATCAAAATGATCTGGGACGCCAGCGGCTCCCATAAATTAATTGCGGCATCCGCAACTTCTTCAGTAAGCGGCTCGGTGAGGCTGTCAATTATCTGGTGTCGAGGCAGGTTGCTCGTACCCATAAGTCAAGATCCATAAGGAGATGCTGAATAAGTCCGTTCACCCTGAGCCTGTTGAAGCGCAGGCAAACCAACCCATTGATATTGCATCGCCTCCCTTTATGGTTCGACAGGCTCACCACGAACGGAGGACTTGTTCGGTGTTTCCGTAATATCGCTGTCCAAATTCGATGAAGCGATGGTTCGATGGAGTTGGCGCCAAAATACACCTTGCGATGCCTGGATTCAACTTCCTGTACAGCCGCCCAAAGTGTCGCCAATGGCTGGCTCATCAAGAAAAGCGGATTCCATGCCGCGATATCTTGGGGTAGAGAAACTCGTACGTTGCGATGACTTGCTTTTCCAAGTTTACTGCCATCCTGGCGAATTACGCTCATGCAAATTCATAAGAGCGGGATGCACAGCGTGAAATATTTCGCCGCATCGAAATCCGGACGCACCCTGTTGCAGAACCGGATC
This sequence comes from uncultured beta proteobacterium, assembly GCA_963782385.1. GTDB lineage: Bacteria > Pseudomonadota > Gammaproteobacteria > Burkholderiales > Gallionellaceae > CAVXFS01. The sequence continues at coordinate 1,702,735 of CAWAJO010000001.1, read as the reverse complement.
TTCCGGAATACATCCACGCCTATTGGACACTTCTTCACGGATGCGATCTGTGCGCTGGCGCACTTAAGCGCTGCACAGCGGGGAAACAAGTAGGTCCAGACCGCCTGTCTGTGCATTGCTAAATTGAGCACGATTGCAGTTGCTGTCACCTTCCCAGCAGCGCGCCGATCCGCTTGAGCGATTCGATCCGGTCACAGATTACCTTTGCAATGGCAACCAGCGGCGCCCCCAGCAACAGGCCCCATACTCCCCACAGCCATGCGAAGAACAGCAAGGTGATGAACAGCACGGTGGCATTCACGCCGGCGAACCGGCTTTGCAGCCAGGGCAAGAACACGAACCCGACAGCGCCCGCCACCAGGAACGCCACGCCCGCTATGGAAAGCGCATAAAGCAGCGATCCGAACTGCAGGAATCCGGCCGTGCCGCTGGAAAATGCGACCAAAGCCGGACCCAGATAAGGGACTGAGTGCAGCACACCGGCTGCAACGCCCCATACAGCTGCATGCTCCATCCCCAGCGCCTCGAACGCAATCCAGGTGCCAACACCCACCAGGGCATTCGACATCAGCAGGGTCAGCATGAAGCGCTGGATTTGCACATTGATTTCATCAAGTATCAGCGCGGCGTCTTTCTTGCGCTGTATCGACGGCCCGACGAACTGTACCAGCTTGAGGCGAAAATGCGCACCCGAGGCCAGCAAAAAATAGGTGAGCAGCAAGACGATAGGCGCCTCGCTGACAACAGAGAATAACAGCGCGGACTGCGCGAACGCGTAGTTGCGCAGCCATGCGGTGGGTTCGCTCGCCTGAATGGTGACCCGCTTGCGCGCTCCGGGAATTGCGCCCGCATCATCAGTTGCCCCTTCAATTTGCTTGGCGGCTTCCTGCATGTTCTGCAGCGCAGTCGGGCCGGTTCGTTCGTCGCTCAGGTTCTGCCGCAGCTTGCGCGCGGCATCCGGCAGCTTCTCGATCATTGCCGCGGCATCATCGCTCAGCGAAAACATGATCCAGGACAGGCTGCCCACCAGCACAGCCAGAACCAGCGCCGCCCCCAGGGGGCGCGGTAGGTGGCATTTCTGCAGCCAGCCCACCAGCGGGCTCAGCGTATAGCTGGCCAGGATTCCGATCAGCAACGGCACGAAAAAGGCGCGCGCAAGATACAGCGCAGCGACCAGCGCGATGACTGCCAGCACGCCTATCGCCACAATCATGCGCACGTAACGCGACTGATTGATCGTGTCCACCGCAGAATCTGTTGCCGGGACGGATGTTGCGGACGCGACTTTGACGCCGGTCTCATCATCGTGACGAGTCCCGTCCTTTTCAACATCCGGCGTTGTTTCATTTCCCAACTCTCGTATCCCCATTTCCAATGGTTTGTTCCATTCTGGTTTGTAATTTGAAGGTTCGAGTATTTTCCTGCTCACCCGGGATGCACTCCGTGCGCTAGCGCTCATAGCGCAATAAATACCGCAAGCAGGGAGTGTGCTTGGCTTGCAAAACGGCCACCAGAACGCCACAAGCGCAGAAATCATTGATCCTGTCACGGCGAGCACATGTTGGCGATGCACGTGCACCCGCAAAGGCAACAGTCTGCAACAACGATATTTGCAGCGTGACGCCGATTGTGCGCTATGCGCGCCAGCGCACAGAGAACGCAAGGCATTGTGTGGATAATTGTTGCAATGGCCGATGGCTCCCGGAATTTGCGGTCAGTGCCGGACGACATGAAGCAGCTTCAAACCAATACTCGTCTTGCATAGCCAGGGATCGGCGATTGGGTAACATCGGTTGGCTGCTGGTATCTCGCCACTTATGCAGGCAGCCGCAACAAATCAAATGCAACAAGATGGCGGAAAATTTCACAACTTAATGGATCGAGAAAAATCATGACAAAATCATTTACCAGGAAACAATTAGGACTAGCCATATCGTGCGCTTTGGCACTGAGCGTTGTATCCGGCACGACACGGGCAGAAAATACTTTGACGGAAGTCGGCTATGTGGTATCGCAGCCTGACAATGCCGTCAGGAACAGCAACGGCGGATGCTGGCGCACCGGAACCGGTCCTGCTGAGGCGATGCGGACCGATTGCGGTGGAAGATCCGTTGCGGCACCGATCAGCAAAGCCGTCGAACCCGCTCCCCAACCGGTTGCCAAGGCTGTCGCAGCGCCGGAACCGGATGCAGTGGCTTATGTGGCACCTGTGGCACCCGTTCGCAAAGCCGAACGTTTGACCCTGAGCGCAGATACGCTGTTCGATTTCAACAAGTCAGTCCTGCGACCGGCAGGGCGCGTGGCGCTGGATAAATTCATTGCCGACACCAGGGATATCAGCCCGGAAACCATCTCGGTTGTCGGAAATACCGACCGTATTGGTTCGGAAAGATACAACCAGATACTTTCCGAGCAGCGCGCGCAGGCGGTAAAGAACTACCTGGTCAGCAAAGGCATCGAATCGAGTCGCATCCAGACTGAAGGCAAGGGAGAGACCCAGCCGGTTACATTGGCTGGCACATGCAGCGGCGCCAAAAGCGCCCGGGTGATCGCCTGCCTGCAGCCGGATCGCAACGTGCAAATCGAAGTGGAAGGTGCCCGCATCGCCTACAAGTAATCAGTCTGCCCGCAATTCAACGGCAACAAAATGCCCTGCCAGTGCAGGGCATTTTTTCGTATGAAAGACTGGCACGTGATCTGCATGCTGCCTGATTGGCGGCAAATTATCCGCAAGTCGAATGCGAGCATGTCTGTCGCCGGTTCTGACCAGCTTCGAAACCGGCATGTTCAATGATGTCTTATGTGTGCGCCCGCACAGACCACGCCTGCGGCGTCTGCGATATTGATTGCTGATCAGTTAAATTACCCCCGGCAAAGCCGTGGGCTTATTTTGTTAGCCCCTCAAAGGGGCCGACAAAACCGTGGGCCGCTCGTGGCGGCTGGCTTTCGCTCCATCCCCCTGCAAGGGGAGAGCTTGCATGGGGGCCGAATGACATTTGCAAAGTTCAATTGGGCTCGGTAATAGACCGCCGCATAAGTCAAACTTTTTTAGTCCCCCGGCATAGCCGGGGGTTTACCTAATCGAATTAACAATAACCATTACTGGAGGAACAGATGAATGCACTATTGAAAATCGCAATGGCCGCTGCCGGATTGGCCATGGCGACGCAGGCAGTCGCGCAGGTCACATTTTATGAACGTGAATCCTTTTCAGGACGCCAATTTTCCACGGACAACCGGATCGACAATTTCAGGCGCTATGGTTTCAACGACCGCGCCTCCTCTGTAGTGGTTGACCGAGACCGCTGGGAGGTTTGTGACCAATCCCGGTTTCGCGGTCGATGCGTCGTCCTGCGCCCGGGAAGATATCCGTCACTGGCCGCGATGGGCTTGAATGACCGTATCTCATCAGTACGTCACGTGCGCGACGACGAACGTATCGATAGCAATCGCTATGCGCCCGATCCTGCCTCGCGGCATGACTATCGCAGGCACAAGAACGAGCGGCTGTTCGAGGCGAACGTCACTTCAGTGCGCGCGGTGGTCGGACCACCCGAGCAGCGATGCTGGGTCGAACGCGAGCAAGTCGTTCAGGATCGTAGCAGTCCCAATGTTCCCGGGGCGCTGGCCGGCGCCGTGATAGGCGGCATCCTTGGTCACCAGATCGGCGGCGGCAGCGGCAAGGATATCGCTACTGTCGGGGGCGTTGCGGCAGGGGCCATAGTGGGTGCAAACGTCGGACGCGATGAAGGCGGTCAGCAGGTAACGACCCAAAATGTCCAGCATTGCAAGACAATGCCGAGCCAGGCTCGACCTGACTACTGGGATGTCACCTACAATTTCCGCGGACTGGAACATAGCGTGCAGATGACCGATCCCCCGGGCGCCACCGTCACTGTCAATGACAGGGGCGAGCCGCGGGAGTGATGGTTTGCCGCGACACCTGATACAGAACGGCCCGCAGGGGCCGTTCTGTTTGGGTGCTGGATGAGTGAGGCAGCGATGCCCGATGCGAAGCGCAAGAAAGCCACAGGCAAAGTGCTGGCTGCGGGTCCCCGGATATTGAAAGAATCAGGAAGTCTATGCAACGCCGTGCAGCAGCAAGGGTAACGGACTCCGTTACCAGTCCGGCAGGCCATATCATGCCCGCCAGCATAAGAATGAGCAGGATCACCAGCACCAGCTTAAGGCCACCGCTGGGCTCGCCAACGCACTTGATGGGCGGATTCTCACAGGCGCTCGCTGGCATCGCCCCGGTTCCGGACCTGTCTCCGGGCAGCAGGCGCGCATCATCATCTTTGTCTTCCCCTATGTGTGCCAGCGAACAGATAGGTTTTGAAAATAGTTGGAATATGCGACTCCTTGCTTACCTAATGAAGAAGACATACATGAAGACCAAACTCGCAACCACCTGTTTCATCATCGGCACCCTGCTGGCTCCCATTGCGGCGCATGCCGATACCGACACGGACCGCACGCATCCGGTTACATTCATCACCGACTCGGTGATCACAACCAAAATCAAGGCCAAACTGGCCGCGGATCATCCGGGCAGCATGAAACATATCTCGGTCGACACCAGCAAGGATGGCGTTGTATGGCTGAGCGGCACCGCCAATAATCAGGCAGAAATTGACCAGGCACTTACAATTGCACGCAACACAGAAAACGTAAAAACAGTCTGGAGCGATCTCAAGATCGAAAATGACCGTTAAGGCTGCAGCTCAACGCTGATGCATTGACCGTAGCGTGCTGCGGAGCAGACCGGGCCAGGGATCGATGCTATCGCCTCTGGCCTTTTCACTTGTGCCGGGCACGCGCGCAACATCGCGGTGCTCATCGCTCGTGGTGAGCGCAAGGCTCGGCCGAAACGGCGCAGCATGCTTCGGCAGCGCCCAAACGACTCACGGCCACCGACGCAGGAAACTTTTCCTCACGGAATCGGACTGAGGTTTATAGCAGGCATGGTCGCGACCGAACCAGGTCGGGTATTTGGCGAATATATATTATATTGTTGGCATTGCATGAATTGTCCGGGTTGCATGCGCATAGCAGGCATATTGCTGTTGGCCGTGCACGCAAATAATCAAAAGGAGTAAACCATGTCGAATTCATCGCGCTTTCTGGTCCTCACCGGCATGCTGCTGTTCTTGCTGTGCACTGCGTCCGCCCGCGCGGACTATGTCGATCCGCCGGAGCGCGTGGCGCGGATGAACTTCAGCCAGGGCGACGTGAGTTTTTCGCCGGCCGGCGAAAACGACTGGGTCGGCGTGGTGCGCAACCGTCCGCTGTTCCGGGGCGACCGGCTGTGGTCGGATTACGATTCCCTGGCCGAATTCCAGGTCGGCAGCGCCGCGGTCCGGCTCGGCTCGAACACCAGCCTCGAGATCCTGGACCTGGACGATAAGATCGCGCAGTTCCAGCTGACCGAGGGCACGCTCAACCTGAGCGTGCGTCGCCTCTATCCCGCACAGATATTCGAAGTGGATACGCCAACGCTGGCCTTCACCCTGAGCCGTGAGGGCCGCTATCGCATCGACGTCGACCCGAACAACAACGTAACCACCATCCAGATCCGCGAAGGCGCCGGTGTGGCCTATGGCGAGAACACCAACTTCCCGATGATTGCCGGTGACAATGTGCGCTTCTACGACTCAAATCTGCAGGATTACGAGTTATACGGCCTGCCGCGCGAGGACGCGTTCGATCGCTACTGTCTCGAACGCGACCGGCTTCTGGCCCGCTCCGCGTCCCTGCGCTACCTCGACGACGATGTGGTGGGCTACGCGGACCTGGATGAGTATGGCACCTGGCGTCCAGTGTCCAGCTACGGCACCGTATGGTTTCCCAGCCGCGTCAGTGCCGGTTGGGCGCCCTACCGGGACGGCCACTGGATCTGGCAGGAACCGTGGGGATGGACCTGGGTGGACAATGCGCCCTGGGGCTTTGCACCCTCGCACTACGGACGCTGGGTCCACGTATCCAATCGCTGGGGCTGGATTCCGGGCCCGCGCCATGTGCGTCCGGTGTATGCGCCTGCACTGGTAGCCTTCATCGGCGGCAGCAACTGGAGCCTGTCGATCTCGACCGGCTCTCCGATCGGCTGGTTCCCGCTGGGGCCGCGCGAAGTCTACGTGCCGTCCTATCATGCCAGCCGCGATTATTTCCACCGCGTCAACGTGAACAATACGGTGGTCAACAACATTACCATCACCAATGTCTATAACAATTATTCCAGCGGCGCGGTCAACATTCGCGAGGTTAACTATGTCAACCGCAAGGTTGCCGGCGCCGTCACCGCTGTCCCCAGGAACGTGTTCATGGACGCGCGACCGGTGCGGCAGGCGGCGATTCAGCTCGACCCCAAGGCAGTCACCAGCGGCCAGATCACGCGCCTCGCTCCGATTGCACCGAGCACGCGCAGTGTGATCGGCGCAGGCACGACCGCCAAGGCGCGTCCGGCGCGTGAAGCGTTCGACCGCAAAGTATTGGTGCGCAATACGCCACCGCCCAGCGTGAGTCCGTTTTCCGCACGCGAACCGCTATTGCAGAAAAATCCCGGACGGGCACCGGATCCCAACAGCATAAGTCGCAACGCGATCTCGGCACCAAATTGGCGCGTTATCGCCGAACAGCGCGGCATGGTAGACGCGCGTTCAGCGGGATCCCGCCGCACTGGCGACAAACCTTCCGTGACTCCCGGTCAGTTGCGGCCGCTGGATCGTTCGACCAATCCCGTGATCCCCTCCCGCCCAACGAGCGGCAGCCAGACTCGGGACAAGGTAAACAATGGCCAGGGCAACCCTCTACAACAGGGGCAGGCGCAGCGCCAACCTCAGGCTGCACCGCCGCAACCGATGCAACGCCAACCTCAGGCTGCATCGCCGCAACCGGAACAGCGTCAACCTGTCGCGACGCCGCGGCAACCAATGCAACGCCAACCTCAGGCTGCGTCGCCGCAACTCGAGCGGCGTCAACTTCAGGCCACACCGCCGCAACCGGAACAGCGTCAACCTGTCGCGGCGCCGCGGCAACCAATGCAACGCCAACCTCAGGCTGCGTCGCCGCAACTCGAGCGGCGTCAACTTCAGGCCACACCGCCACAACCGGAACAGCGTCAACCTATGGCTGCGCCGCCGCAATCGATGCAGCGGCAACCTATGGCCGCGCCGCCCCAGATGCAGCAGCAGGCAGCGCCACAGCAGCAGGGCAAGTCCGCCGCGAAAACACAAACACCACAGGAGAAGCAACAGGCCGAGTGCGAACGCCAGGCCATCATGCAACACCGTGATCCCAAACAGTGCCTGACCAAGACTCAAACGCAGGATAAGTCAGGCGAGCCGAAGGGAAATCCGCTGATGCGCAGGTGAACGCTATCCTGCATCGGCTTCAAGGCAACTGCGCCAGACTGAACTGCGCTGCAAAAGACAGTTCTATTTGACCAGTTGCTTGCGGATCAACTGCAATTCGCTCCGGTGTTCCGCAGAGGGCTCGGGGTAGGCCAATTTGAGCGACTTGAACGTATCGAGAATGACCTGGGAAATGATCAGCCGCGCATTCTCCTTGTCGTCGGCGGGAACGATGTACCAGGGTGCATCGCGCGTGCTGGTAGCACCCAGGCAATCTTCGTAGGCCTGCATGTACTGATCCCAGAATTTCCGTTCCTCGATATCCGCGCTGCTGAATTTCCAGTTCTTGTCGGGATCATCGATGCGCTGCAGAAAGCGCTTGCGCTGTTCTTCCTGCGACAGGTGCAGGAAGAACTTGATGATGCGCGTGCCGTTGCGGTACAGGTGGCTTTCCAGATCCACGATGGAACGATAGCGCTCCTGCCAGATGGTTTTCTCGTTCACCAGTCCGTCCGGAATACCCTGTGACTTCAGAATATCCGGATGCACGCGCACGACCAGCACCTCCTCGTAATAGGAGCGGTTGAAAATGCCGATGCGGCCGCGTTCCGGCAGGCACTGGGTGGTGCGCCACAGGAAATCGTGGTCCAGTTCCGTGGCGCTCGGATGCTTGAAGCTGAACACCTGGCAGCCCTGCGGATTGATGCCGGACATCACGTGCTTGATGGCGCCGTCTTTCCCGGCGGCGTCCATCGCCTGGAATATAAGCAGCACCGCATAACTGTTGGATGCGTATTGCAGCTGTTGTTGCTCGCTCAGTTCCTCAATTTGCTGGCCGAGCATTTCCCGGTACTGTTTCTTCGACTTGTACACCGCCTTCACCTGTGTCGGCCACTTATCAAGCTTGACCTTCTTTCCCGGTGCAACATAGAACTCCTTGATATTGATGTTCATGCTGGTCCTTTCGTTGTCAAAATCATTCAGGTTGATTCAACCGTCAGTTAAATTGCCACCGGCAAAGCCGGTGGCTTATTGGGTGAGCCCCTCAAAGGGGCCGATAAAACCCTGATCCACCAAAGACGGCTGGTTCACGCGCCTTCCCCCTTTAAGGCGGAAGGATGGGACGGGGGCAGGACAATGGAAATGCAAACTCCATACCCCCACCCTAGCGCTCCCCCTGCAAGGGGGAGGGGATAACATTTCCCAAGTTCAATTGGGTCTATCGATTAACCGCCGCATAAGTCAAACTTTTTGGGTCCCCCGGCACAGCCGGACGTTTACCTAATCGAATTCAGATTGGTTAACCACAGGGTCGCTGAATACGCTATCTGCGGCCCACTTATTTTTTTCGAATTTCAAGCTCTGCCTGCAGCCAGTCCTGGTCAGCCTGCCCATCGCGGTGGCCTCTCAACTCGTAGAGTTCATAGGCGCGCCTGGCGATCTGTGCTGTCGCATCTGTCGTCTTCCTTTCCAGCAGTGGCGCGTCAGTCGGATCGAACACCCGGTATGCCAGCAATTTCACGCGGTCGTTGACGAGGAACCACACCAGCGCATAGCCCCAGACGAACAGTGCCCAGCCCCAGCCGAGGGGTGTCATGAACACTCCGTAAACTGCGATCAGCGTCGCCAGGATTTGAGTGCCGAGCACGGCCACCCACAGAATCGGCGCGGGCCGGATCGTCCAGAACGGGCCGCGCGTGCGCGTCAGGAAGATCGTCAGATGGCCCGCCACCGACAGCTTCAAATACATCAGCGTCTGGATGTGTTCGCGGTCGAGATGGAACACGCGCTCGCCGAGATAAAACAGGCCGAATGCCGAGACTACCCCGATGACGCCAAGCACCGTGGCAACTCCCAGCACCAGGTGCATGTTCCATGCCTCGGGCTTGTCCTTGTAATGCACATTGTCGTAGGCGATGGACAATATCGCCCCGTCGTTGAGCAACGCCAGCATCACGATCATCACCGCAGTCACGGGATAAAAGTTGAACACCAGGATCGACAAGGTCATGAACAACAGCACGCGCAGCGTCTCGGTGATGCGGTAGATCGCATAGCTGTTCATGCGCTGGAAGATTTTCCGGCTCTCCTTGATCGCATCGATGATCACCGTCAGGCCGGGCGTCATCAGCACGATGTCCGCCGCCGCGCGCGCCGCGTCGGTCGCGCCGGAAACGGCGATGCCGCAGTCTGCCTTCTTAAGCGCGGGCGCATCGTTCACCCCGTCGCCGGTCATGCCGACGATGTGGCCGCGTTGCTGCAGGACATCGATGATGTGGAACTTGTGTTCGGGGAACACCTGAGCGAAACCGTCGGCTTGTTCGATGGACTCCGCCAACTGTCCTGTCTCATGATGCCGGGTGTCACCAAAACCGCTGGCATCGAGAATGTTGGTGCCCAACCCCAATTTCACCGCTGTTTCACGTGCGATCGCAATTGCATCGCCCGTCACCATCTTGACATTCACGCCCATCTGCCGGGCGGTCGCGATGGTCGCCCTCGCCTGCTCGCGCGGCGGATCGAACATCGGCAACACGCCGACAAACTGCCAGGCACCGTCCCCGTCGGCACGCGCCACACCCAATGAGCGGAAGCCGCGCGACGCAAATTCATTGACGGCCTTATCAACTGCGGAGATCACCCCATCGGCATTGGCAGACAATTCCAGGATCACTTGCGGCGCGCCCTTGGTCACCTTGAACTGGTTCCCGTCCGCACCCTTGACCGCGGCTTCGGTGCGCTTGTGCACCGGATCGAACGGCATGAAATGCACCACTTGATATTCTTTCAAGGCCTGGTCGTCCTTCAGGCCGCCCAGCACCGCCAGGTCTATGGTGTCCTGGTTGTCCGCGCGCGATGCCAGTGCGGCATTGAGGATGACTTGATCGGCGGAAATGCCATTGACACTGAACGGATCGCCCAGTGTCAGCTTGTTCTGGGTCAGCGTGCCGGTCTTGTCCGAGCACAGCACGTCCACGCCCGCCAGTTCCTCGATCGCGGCCAGGCGGGTCACGATCGCCTCCTTTTTGGCCAGCAGGCGCGCCCCGACCGCCATCGTCACCGACAGCACCGTGGGCATTGCCACCGGGATCGCCGCCACGGTCAGCACCAATGCAAACTGCAACGTGGTGAGTATCGGGTCGCCGCGGAACAATGCTACGGTAATGATTACCGCCACCAGCGTTACGGCGAGGATGATCAGGTAATTGCCGATCTTCAGCACCGCACGCTGGAAATGGCTGGCTGTCTGCGCCCCCTGCACCAGTTGCGCGGTCTTGCCGAAGTAGGTGTGCTGGCCGGTGGCGTATACCAGCGCATCGATCTCGCCGGTGCGGATGATTGAACCCGAGAGCACCGCTTCGCCGGACTGGTGCGTGACCGGCAATGATTCGCCGGTCAGTGCGGACTGGTCCACCTCCACCGGATCACCGGCCAGCAAACGCGCATCCGCCGGCACGATGTCACCCAGGCGCATATGGATCACGTCACCCGGCACCAACTCGCGCGCGGCCGGGTTGGTCCACTTGCCATCACGCTTCACCTGTGTCTTGATCGCCAGTTTGGCCTTGAGTGCCTCGATGGCATTACCCGCCTGGTGTTCTTCCCAGAATCCGACCACGGCGTTCGCCACCAGCAGCACGAGGATGATGCCAAAGTCGGGCCAATGCTGGGCTACCGCCGAAAGGATCACGGCCGCTTCGATCATCCACGGGATCGGCCCCCAGAAATAGGTCAGGAATTTCAGGAAGGCATTGGTCTTCTTCTCCTCGATCTCGTTCGGTCCATATTGGGTCAACCGCCTTGCCGCTTCCGCCTGGGTGAGGCCATCTGGCGACGACCCCAGTTTTTTCTCCACTTCTTCGAGTGGCAGGGATTTCAGTTCGTCCTTCGCTTCCAGCGCGTTGGGCTGGTCGGTATTCGGTTCCATATTCATGTCTCCTTAATTGTCTTTGCCATACGGAACGTTCATGCATTGCGGGATAATCCGGATCTTCACCTCAGTCGCCGCAAACGCTGCAACAAAAACAACAGAATCAATATCGTCTCGGTCTGCATCTCGTATTCGCCAATCGCTGCCATGGCAGCTAAATTACCACCGGCAAAGCCGGTGGCTTATTGGGTGAGCCTCTCAAAGGGGCCGATAAACCCGTGGGCCGCTCGTGGCGGCTGGCTTTCGCGCCTTCCCCCTTAAAGGGGGAGCTACCATGCCGGGCCAGACAGAATTATTCATCAACTCATTCATATCTGGCAAAACGAAACAGACAAGAGCATGCGAGGGGGCCGAATGACATTTGCAAAGTTCAATTGGGCTTGTTAATAGACCGCCGCACAAGTCAAACTTTTTTAGTCCCCCGGCATAGCCGGGGGTTCACCAACCTGAACTAATGGCGGTCGGCGCAGACAAAGGATGAGGGTATTAGGGACGTTCCGATTTGTCTGTCTGTATCGTATCGTCATCCAGATAACCTTGCGCGGCGAGTGTGCCGCTGGTGGTTGGCTTGCCCTTGAGTATCCACTCGAAGGCAACGCCTATCAGTGCGCCGAGTAACGGTCCTGCCACATAGATCCACGACGTGCCGAGGTCGCCGCGCAGCAAGTCTGGCGCCAATGATCGCACCGGATTCATCGAGGCGCCGCTGATCGGTGCCGCCCAAAGTCCCGCCAAGGCAATATATCCGCCCACTGCAATGGCTCCGTTGGCGCCGATGTTGCGCGCTCCTGAGGCCGTGCCCAGGATGGTGTTCACCAACCCGGCGGTCAATACCACTTCCATTGCCAACGCTGTCCCGCTTCCCACGCCGCTGCCCGGCACAGTCGCCCCCAGCGCGCCGATGGTGCCAAACAGGGTCCGCAGGAAGAGCGCCGCCGCAAGACCGCCGATCAACTGCGCCAGCATGTAGCCCGGAACGCGGCGCCACGGGAAATTGCGCCGCACGGCGAATGCCAGGGTGACAGCCGGGTTCAAATGCGCTCCGCTTACGGTGCCCATGAAGTAGATGATCGCCATCACCATCAACCCGGGCGCAATCACGATCATGCCGAGCGTGACGGCGCCGCCGCTCCTGGCGGCAACGACTCCGCCGCCGGCGGCAACCAGAACCAACAGGAAGGTGCCCCAGGCCTCGGCAAAGAGGCGGCGCCACTCGTACAGCGGGTCCAGGAAGTTGGGGGATTCCTGTTTCCGGATCATGCGCTCCAACTGCGCGCTGTACTGATTTTTGAGTATTGATTTCATGCATGCCTCGATAGGTCGGCAGATGCGTTGTTCGTTGCAAGTCTAATCAAATGGACAGGAATACAGGCGAACTATTTGTGCAGGAACCGCTAGGCTGGGTCAAGCCACTTTCGCGCCTCGGCAGCATCGGCATGATCGAAGTAACGGACCTGTGCTTTTGTAAACGGCTTGCAGAAGATTGCCATGCCGTGCTGCCACTCCTTGTCACCGACCATTGCCAGCCGTTCGATGTCGGCGAAATGTTCGACGCCGAACTTGAAGTCCTCCCAGGCCGCACTTGCTTCCCAGCCGTGGAAGTCGGTCATGTCGAACAGCATGCGCAACTTCCCGTGCTGCCGAACGAGCCGTTCAACCTCGGGCACGAATTGCGCATAATCCGCCTTTACCAGCTTGCCGCTGACGTGGATGACGAGCAGCTTGCCGTTGTTTTCTTCATTGAGTTGTATGGTCATTTTTGGTTCCTTTGATTTGATCCAGGTTAAGAAAACTCAGGTGTGCGAGTGCCACCTCGAGGAATGGTTTCTTTACGGCTGGCTTATTCAGCCCTTTTTCAACAGCAGGATCATGCCGACCAATGCCGCCAACAATGCCGTCCACAGTGCGATGGCGATGCGCGCAGCTCTTACGGCCCGATCTTTCTCCCACCAGGTTGCCGGGCGAAGGCCCTGGATCAAAAACGTCGTCACGCCCGCCAGGTTTACGCAAACCAGATTCATCAGGAACAGTGACAACGCACCCATTGCCGGTGCCGAATGCCCGCCACCCAGCAACAATCCGAACGCCACCAGCGGCGGCAACAGCGCGACTGCCACCATCACCCCGATCAGTGTCGTCGACACGCCCGTCGTGAACGCCAGCGCGCCCGCCGCACCTGACGCCAGGGCCACGACGATATCGCCTATTCCCACCGCATCACGCGTCGCAATTTCCGGCGATGCCGGGTCGATTTGCAGCAGTACACCGATGATCACCGCCACCACCATCGTCGTCACGATCCCGGCCAGGCCCGTCAACAGCGCGCGCCGCAGCAGTGTCATGTCGCCCAGGGTCGTGGCAAGCGACATTGCCATGTTCGGCCCGAGCAAGGGCGCAATCACCATCGCTCCGATGATGATGGCCACGCTGTTGTAATACAGACCGATGGCCGCCACGATGGTGGACAACACCACCATTGCAATATAGACCCGCGAAAGTTGTGCGGCATCCTTGATGTCCTCGTACAACTCCTCCCGGCCGATCCTGCCCGGCGGTTTTTCCTCTGATGACGGTTGTTCGGGTACGGCTGCCGTCTCTGGTTCTGGCGCAGCACGTGGCAGCGTCGCTTCGACCGGCAGGATAACCACCCGGTTACCTGTCTCACCGGTGTAGTGTTTTTCCAGCAAATCCAGCACTGCCTCGTTCCGTTCCGCGTCCAGCAGGATCCGCACCAGCACTTGTCCGTCCGGCAGACGGAGTTGCCGGTGTTCGATCATCGTTTGCTCCTTGAGAAGTTCGCGGAGTTCAGTGACGTCCTTCTCCTGCAACACCATTTCGATCAAGCGTAACGCCATTGCAGTGTCAGCCTTTCCATTTCCAGTTGCGGATCTCCGGCATATCCTCGCCGTGCTTGTCAATGTACTGCTTGTGCTCGATCAGCTTGTCCTTCAGCTGCTGCTTCAGGTAGATGCCCTTGTCACCGGTCTGCGGCAGGCGGTCGATGGCGTCCATCACAAGATGGAAGCGGTCCAGGTCGTTCAGCACGGTCATGTCGAACGGCGTGGTGATGGTGCCTTCTTCCTTGTAGCCGCGCACGTGGAAGTTGTCGTGGTTGGTGCGGCGGTAGGTGAGACGGTGGATCAGCCACGGGTAGCCATGGAAGGCGAAGATCACCGGCTTGTCCTTGCTGAACAGCTCGTCGAAATCCATGTCGCTCAACCCGTGCGGGTGCTCGATCTGCGGCTGCAGTTTCATCAGGTCGACGACGTTGACCACGCGGATCTTCAGCTCGGGCAGGTGTTCGCGCAGGATGGAGACCGCGGCAAGCGTTTCCACCGTCGGCACGTCGCCGCAGCAGGCCATCACCACGTCGGGTGCTACGGCCTGGTCGTTGCTGGCCCACTGCCAGATGCCGATGCCCTCGGTGCAATGCTTGACGGCGGCGTCCATGGTCAGCCATTGCGGCGCCTGATACTTGCCTGCGATCACGACATTGACGTAGTGGCGGCTGCGCAGGCAATGGTCCCAGACCGAGAGCAGGCAGTTGGCATCCGGCGGCAGATAGACACGCACGACATCGGCCTTCTTGTTCACCACGTGGTCGATGAAGCCGGGATCCTGGTGGGTAAAGCCGTTATGCATCTGTTGCCAGACGTGCGAGGCCAGCAGGTAGTTCAGCGACGCGATCTTGCGCCGCCACGGCAGGTCCGCCGTGACCTTCAGCCATTTCGCGTGCTGGTTGAACATCGAGTCGATGATGTGGATGAACGCCTCGTAGCAGTTGAAAAGTCCATGCCGGCCGGTGAGCAGGTAGCCCTCGAGCCAGCCTTCGCACTGATGCTCGCTCAACATCTCCATCACGCGGCCATCCAGCGCGAGGAATTCATCGTTGTCCTGCGTGCGTGCGTCCCACTGCCGGTTGGTGACCTCGAACACGGCGCCCAGGCGGTTGGAAAGTGTTTCGTCCGGGCCGAAGATGCGGAAATTGCGCTGCTTTCGGTTGAGTTTGGCCACATCGCGCAGGAATACGCCGAGTTCGTGCGTGTCGGCCGCCGTCACGGCGCCGGGCGCCGGCACCTTCACCGCGTAGTCGCGAAAGTCCGGCATGATCAAATCGCGCAGCAGCATGCCGCCGTTGGCGTGCGGATTCGCGCCCATGCGGCGCTCGCCCTTGGGCGCCAGTTCGGCCAGCTCCGGTTTGAGGCGGCCCTGCGCGTCGAACAGTTCCTCTGGCCGGTAGCTCTTCATCCAGTCTTCCAGCATGGGCAGATGCTCGGGATGCTCGGCATCCACGGCGAGCGGTATCTGGTGTGCGCGGAACGTGCCCTCGATCTGCAGGCCGTCGACGACCTTCGGCCCGGTCCAGCCCTTCGGCGACTTGAGCACGATCATCGGCCAGCGCGGCCGCGTCAGGTTGCCGTTGATGCGGGCGTCGTGCTGGATGTTCTTGATCTGCTCGATCACCGTGTCAAGAATAGTCGCCATGGCCTCGTGCATCAGCGCCGGCTCATCTCCCTCGACGAAATAAGGCGTCCAGCCGCAGCCGCGGAAAAATTGTTCCAGTTCCTCCGGTTCGATGCGCGCGAAAACGGTGGGGTTGGCGATCTTGTAGCCATTCAGGTGCAGGATCGGCAGCACCGCGCCGTCGGTAACCGGATCGAGGAACTTGTTGGAATGCCATGCCGTGGCCAGCGGTCCGGTCTCCGCCTCGCCGTCGCCGACGACGCAGGCGACAACCAGAGCGGGATTGTCGAACACCGCCCCGAACGAGTGGCTGAGCGAATAGCCCAGCTCGCCACCCTCGTGGATCGAGCCCGGGCACTCCGGCGAGGCATGGCTGGGAATGCCGCCGGGAAACGAGAACTGCTTGAACAGCTTCTGCAGCCCGGCCTCGTCCTGGCTGATGTTCGGATAGATCTCGCTGTAGGTACCCTCCAGATAAGTGTTGCCGACAACGGCCGGGCCGCCGTGGCCCGGGCCCGGAGACGTAGATCATGTCGAGGTCGTATTTCTTGATGACCCGGTTCAGGTGCACGTAAATGAAATTCTGGCCGGGGGTCGTGCCCCAGTGGCCGAGCAGCATGCGTTTTATGTCCGCCAGCGCCAGCGGCCGTTTCAGCAGCGGATTGTCGTAGAGATAAAGCTGGCCGACCGAAAGGTAGTTGGCGGCGCGCCAGTAGGCGTCTATCTTGTGAAGCAGTTCTGATGGGAGTGTGTTGGTTGTCATGGTCTAGTGTATTGTTGCTTTCTTGATTGAATTTATTCCTTCCTCCTTGCAAGGGGAAGGGCAGGATGGCGGCAGTAACGTTCGGAATGGCAAGTACTTTGAGATTCTACTCCTCCTCCCCCTGTGCAAGGCGGAAGCGGTGTTTCGAACTATCGCACCGTCAAGCTTGCGACACAATAAATAACAGTCGCTTGAGTTCCAGACAGAATGCAACACTGCGCCAGGTATCCCGATTATCCCGATATCACGCCTTGAGGCTCACAAAAACCGTTCTGCAGCAGTGCCCGAACTTCCGTGCCAATGGCAGTCACTTCCGCTTTGTCGACCAGTTTCAACACTGCCTCGGGATCCATGAATGCAACCGTTACGCTTCCATCGGCCTCAATCGCGCGGTGCGCCAGCTTCGGGTTACATGCGCCGAGGATGCGATACGGCCGATGGTCGATGTTGAGCCTGGCTTTCAACGTGTCTTTGACATCGATATCGGTGAGTACGCCGAAACCCTCCTGTTTCAGGGCCTCGGTGACTCTCGTGACTGCAGTATCGAACGGCAGCTTTAGCGGTGTGCTGAATCCGTACATGAATTGACTCCTTTTACGTAGTGGAACTGTGGATTGGACGCTGCGTATTCATTCCGGTTGCCGGCGGCAGGAACGCAGCGCGGTATCTCGGCGGTGCCTGCCCAAATGCCAGCCGTGCCAGTCAATGCCGGACATGAGCCCAGGCATGTTTGAGCGCAGCTATCCCCTTACTTTCTGTTTTGCGCGACGAACCAGGCCACAAGGCCGGCACCCATATCCCGCTGTACCCGCCTTCCATCCAGCCTGCGCCATAGCCGCCCATCATGCCAGAGCCCATGCCGTAGCCAGAACCGCCTTGCGTCTGGGCCAATGCGCGTGATGCCATGATCGTTGCGCCCGGCAACGCGACGGCGTTCAATGTCTTGCGTATGTTCATGCGTTTCATGGTCATACTCCATTTTGTGGTTGATCAACTGAAATGTTCCGCTGCTCGACAAAATGCCCACCACCGGAACATGCATGACCAATTACACGAACGGCTTTTATACAGCTCGGCTGTCTTGGCGTCAGTGCGTTACCGAACAAGGTTCTTTATGGCCCTTCGGGTTACGGTTCTTCAACAGCCTGTTCATTCATATCCCGCGCCAGCACCAGCGTCTCAGTCACGCCGAAGCGGCCTTCGGTCAGCGTACCAGTCTTGGCAAAGATGAATCCTGCAATTTCCGAGCACCTTCAAACGCACCGCGTTTGCTACGCGTAGCTGCTCTTCTGCCAAAGCTGCCGTTGAATTTTGGGCCTATAATCCGCCAATCCCACATTGCGGAAATATATTGTGCGGAAAAACAGTGCCAAATTTTGCGCTTCGCAAGTGTCCGCTTTCTGGCGGCAAATATGACAGCTGGACATGCGGGTGTGTGCCAACTTTAGTTGCAGACGTCCACACAGTTCATTCGAGCGACCTGTTGCAGTTGAAGACCAGACATTGGATGATACGCAGGTGCAACGACTAGGTTCGGCCAGTTGCAGACAGTCACAGTGACCAATAAAACATCCTGATATAGTTTGAATATGTCAGTCAGGTTCTGGATAACTTTCCAACCAGCCGAAGGCAAAGAAAGGAGATGTCATGGCTAGCTCAAACACGAAGAAGTTTCTTGTTTTATATCTTGCACCGACCACTGTATTGGACGAGTGGGCAAAGACGGACCCAGAAATAAAGAAGACTGCCGAAGAGAAGATGCGGGCCGAGTGGGGAAAATGGATGGGCTCTCATTCAAAGATGTTCATTAGCACAGACGCTGCTGGGAAGACCAAACGGGTCTCATCAACCGGCGTTACTGATACCAGGAACGAAATCATGCTGTATTCAATTGTAGAGGCCGCGTCGCATGAAGCAGCGGCGAAATCATTTGAAAATCACCCACATTTTCAGATTCCACAATCCTCAATCGAAATCATGGAAATCAGGCCAATGGGCGGAATGTAGCAAAAGTAAAGGCCATAAATGGACGGTGACTGCAATCGGGAATACCACGGCCATAAGCAGTCAAGTCATTATTAGCCTGCTGCAGGCCAGTAGCGGCCAGACCCTATTATTTTCACCGGTTTCAATGTCTCATGTAGGTTGTAAAACAGTCGCTCAAATGCTCTATCATGTAGGTCGGCAATGTATCGCGAGCCGATAGTCACGAACTTCCGCTGTCGGGTGATATAAATAATTTCAAATGAGGGACCGCTTTCGCGCAGGCACTTTGCGTGAGCGATGGGGGCCTTCGTGCCAATACCGGAAGCTCAGCATCGAGTTCTTATTGGTTCGATGATCTTGACTAAGACCCAGTCTGACAGCCTCGTAAATGCATATGCATTCATTACTCTTGCTTTGTAAGGTCTTGTATTGCAAGATTCCGCCGTGGTTCTTACAAGGTGTGTTTGCTTTTTTCAATAATTAGAAAAGTGGTGTGCTAAAAATACCTAACCGATTGAAATGGAAATAACTCAT
The DNA here is from genome assembly GCA_963782385.1 of uncultured beta proteobacterium. GTDB lineage: Bacteria > Pseudomonadota > Gammaproteobacteria > Burkholderiales > Gallionellaceae > CAVXFS01. The sequence goes on along the minus strand of CAWAJO010000001.1, from coordinate 1,683,708 downwards.
ATATCTAAAATCTGTTTATCCACCTGTCCAGATAAAAGTTTAAGTCTTTTATTGGGGCATACTTCACGTTAGGCATACGTTCGACATAGGGGAGGATGAACGCTAGAATTGCCCCATTGTTACTGAATGGGAGTCCGGATTATGAACACTCAACTCTTGCAGCAAGCAAGTGTGCTCGACATTGACGAGCAGATCGAACTGGTTGAGGCCATCTGGGACGGCATCGTTAGCAGGGTGCCGCGCCATCGTTGACCGAAGCGCAGAAAACAGAACTTGACCGCCGTCTCGCAGACCATCTTGCGAACCCTAATGATGTGGTTCCCTGGAGTGAAGTAAAGGCTGCCGCTCTTGCCAAAATCAGGCAATGAGTCTGCCCGTTACTTTTCATCGTGCCGCCAGTGCAGAGTTCATCGAAGCAAGTGTGTGGTATGAAAGCAAGCGACTTGGCCTTGCTCTTGAGTTCATGGCGGAGATTGACCGTTGCGTATCGTTGGCAGCTGAACATCCTCTCCAGTTTGCCGTTGTTCGCGAGGACATTCGACGTGTCGTCGCAAATCGCTTTCCGTACAGCGTTTATTTTCGTGCGGAGCAACATCGCATTGTTGTCTTGGCAGTATTTCATGGCAGCAGAGACCCTGCAATTTTTCAGGCAAGAGCCTAATCCTACGTTCGAGGTGACTGCGCTAAAGCAGCGCAGCACCTCAATTCTACGTTGGGCATAACGAAAACCACATGGAAACTCTTGGCATGACCGTTCTTCGCATATTGGGGGCTCGTTTGCCGCACCGGCGTTTTGTTTTGCTCTGGTCAAGCTTTCGCCATTTCTCCCAAGACTCTTTGGGCTAGCACATTCCATTTCCATCGGTGCCCTGGCGCTATTCGCAGTAGAGCTTGTACTCGTGGCACTCATGGGTTCATTCCAATTCCGCGCACTCATTGGGCCAGCTTTCTTTCCACTCCACGCCATCCTTACTCTAAGGTGCGGCGCCTGCGCTCGCCTGTGTTTTGTTGCTAGGTCGGCGCAGTTTCTCTCGGTGGTGGCTCGGTGTGGCTGCAGTTTGCTGGGTCGTTGGCGTTTTCGCCATCTTCTATCAATATTCCGTGAGGTGAGGCGCTTTACGGCCCTGACGGGTCAAGGAGGGCCGTATGGCTCACTGTAGCTCAATACGCCGTCAAGTCCTGGCTCATTCGAGAGGGACAGCCCAGAAGCGGGCTGCCCCTCAATTTTACGTTGGGACTCAACGGCATGACAATGAGCGACATTGACAAGTACGTTCTGGACCAAGCTGAAGGTCGAGGTAGAGCATACGCGCTCGCTGGCCAACGAAGATCCTTGCTTTTTACGTCGCGGTCAACGCTGGATTGGTTACTACGCTGTACGCACTTGCAGGTCGCGCGTCAAATCCACTCACCGCTCCTTGTTGGGTCAAAACCGTCATCACCGTCGCGGTGCTCTTACTTCTTGTCTGGGCGATTTATCTGCTGCAGAAAAACCATAGAACGTATCTGGCTCACAGAAAGATTCAAGTGCGGTTCCAGCAGGACAATAGGTCGGAGATTGAAAAGCAGTTTGCTTCGCCATGAGAGTGGTTTGCGGACGTTCATGTTCGTCTCGGCACAAGATGGCAAGGGTGGAGCTTTCCATGTCTCTATCTAGTGATTCTTGTTTCAGCGTTCAGCATTATTGGCATATGGGTGAGGTTGAGTCCCAACCCGTCAGTCGAGAGGGATCTGCGCAAAAGCGCGCAGCCCCTCACTTTTACGTTAGCCGTAACGGAGCGCTCATGCACAACGAGAGAGGTCATCGCCGAATTACAGCATCGCGTGAAAATGTGCTACGCGACCTACCTTTTTGGGAGCTATCGTCCTTGCCCATAGCGAAAACTGAGGTTGCTGAAATCGAAGGCAAACAAGTCAGCTTTACTGTATTTCGTGAGTCGCAGTCTGATGGAAACCTACTTATTGTTGTTCGTTCAGATGTCCCGGCAGCATTTGGTTTTGTCTCATGGTTCTGCCGATCGGCTTCTTAGCTTTTCCAAGTGGGGAGAAAACTGTTGCCCCGGAAAATTTGCTGAGGGAATACGAAGCGTTTGTTCCGGCTAACCCTACGGTCAAGTTCGCTCCGCTTCGCTACGCTGGGATTGCGCTAAAGCGTAACCCCTTACCTCCACGTTAGATTTCATTAAGGAGTATCAATGCGCAACATTTTCGCCTCTATATCCATGATCGTTCTGGCATCCAATAATTGCTTTGCAAGCGATGCAGAAAATCAGGCCAACGCATTCGCAAATATCTATGCGTCACTCTGCCTGAAGAATCTCACTAATCTGGAAGGGCTTCGAGAAAAGTTAAAGGCCATGCCCAAACTCCCACCAGAGAAATCTGCTCTTTTCTTATCAGGGAATGTTGGTGATGCCTGGCCAGTTCCTGATAAAACCGGAACATTTGTTCTTGCGCTTCCCAGCAACAAGAATATTTGTATGGTCTATGCGGGGAGAGCTGACACAACGAAAGCTGAACAGATGTTCGTAGGGTTAGTTGGTAATTCACCAGCTCCGCTCGTTTCGCGGCTTGCAAAAGACGAGCGTGCGCAAACAGCAGCCAATGGCCCTACTCACACTATCTCTTACGAATGGTCAGTTCCAAACGCGGTAAGAAAAATGTTGTTTACACTTACGACCGCCAATTCCAATGATGCACAACTTCAAGTGCTTGGCTCGGCGGCAATAATTGGAAAATGAAACCTAACCTTACGCTCAAGCGGGACGCCGCAAAAGCGCGGCGCCCCTTAGCTCAACGTTAGGGAGATCGCTATGCGAATTATTTCATCAATAATCTTCCTGGTTTTTGTTGCAGTCTCGTTCCCAGCTTTTTCGGTCAACACACCTGAACGTGCCAAGGGCATTTCAATGCACATGATGCCTAAGCGAGTAGCTGATATTGGCGGAAAGAAGTGGGGGCTCGTGGTAACGTATGCGGAATACTTGAAGCCAGAGCCAGCTGAACCGGTGCTGCAATCTGCGATGGAATTTCTTGCTTTTGTCCAAAAGCAAGATAAGGGAGTTCAAGAAAACGGCGCTTGGATTGTGACGACCCACCCTGATGCTTATGAAGCGTCAGAGAAAAAAGTACTGGAGGACATAAAGGCAATTTGTCGCAAGCATAGTATTCCGCTATTCATTGTGCGCGGTTCCGAACTTCCAAATGGTTGGCAACGGTATGACAATACTCCCTAACCTTGCAGTCAAGCGGGACTGCGCAAAAGCGCGCAGCCCCTTACTTTTACGTTGGGCATCAATCTGAGGATCTTCCAGATGATCTTGCGCATCGCGTCTTTACTCTTGCTGTGTACTGTTTGTTCTGCAGCGATGGGCTTTACATCTCGCACAGATAGCCTAGTCGTAGATGTTCCACTTCACGATGGAGGCATATTGAGGTGGAGCGCACGGTTCAGTCGAAGACCGAATTTCGCATTTTTAATCCAGTCATTGGTATTGCGCCGCGTTTTGAATCAACCGGCCCAAACACGTTCCACCTCAAGTTTAAAAATCCAGATACTCAGGAAACGATTACCTGGCAAGGCGAACTGTATTACACCCCAGTGCTTCTGGATATTGTGGACGGCGTTCCCTATCTGGTCGTGCTTGGGCGAGTAAACAAGGAGACAGAGGCCATTTACGGGTGCTCTGAACTTCCTTACTCCTACCTAAAATACGAATCAGGATTCTTTGGTAAGTGGGTGCCGGTTCCTGTGGAGAAGGCACCTGACGTGCTAAGGGTAGCTAATCTGCCTAGAGGTAGTGGAAATGATGGCGGTTTTTTCCAGAAAGAAATTCCGAGAACCTACGAAGAGTGGCATTACGAGTTCAAGAATAATTATCGTAATGATCGGCTACAAGGTGACTGTCGGCCTCCTCTAAAGCCTCTTCCAGACATCCCCATGCCTAAGCCTTTCAGATATCGCATTAGAGGCCGTAGAGAGCCAAGAAGGCACTGTTAGAAATTCGGATGATTATTACAAATCTCTTTCTGCACAAACAGGAACAATAATTCGCGCAAATTGTTCAAAATTGCTATTGCCCCCCGATCCGGAGAACTTGATGTTTGGCAAGCGATTTATCAATGACCAGACAGGGAATAAAAGATTGCCATATTCTGGATGAATCCCTTTTCCTTTGGGCGAGATGCTAGAACAAAGAGCCGAAACTTTCTGTGATGACAAATATATTTGGGTTATTGCTAAACGTTAAAAACTCGGCAAGATGATTATTTCTAAATTCACATCATCTGGCGATATTTTATACAGCGTCAGAATGACTAATCCGACAACTCCAACTGCTAAGCTTGAAAGATAGTTTGCTGTATGATTGGTTCGCCTCCGAAAATGGTTATTTTTATTTTTATTGGAGACGCAAGATTTGCCAATACCTTCTAAAACGTCAATGCAATATCCTTATACGCATAACGAAATTCCGATTTCGTGAACCCGTTCAGGAATTAATTTCACAATGAACACTTGCCCAACCGCATCATTTCACCGGACCTGCGCGAAAAGCCGCGCAGGGCCTAGTGCAATTGAAACGTTAGGCCAAGTTATGCCAATAGTTCCCACTAACAAGACGGCCATGCTTGCAGGTGCGTGGTGTACTTTTGGATTTGTTCCTTTTGAAACGTGGATGAATCATCGGACATATGTCTGTGCTCGAAAATAATCTATCTTGGCTTTGTGCTGCGTTGGTATTTTTGTTGATATTATTCCGTGTACCTTGTCATTGGACGAGACAACGAACCGTTTAGTCGCACATGGTTCTTCATGAATCCAGAAGAGCGCGCTCGCTATTGGGTAATAGTGAAGCGAATGTTATTTTGGTTTTTGGGTGCCAGCGTATTCGGGGTGCTGTGGTCTGCTTTGTTATCTCTGCGTCATTCGTATGCCTAGCACCAGCCTAACCTTACATTCGAGAGGGACTGGCAACGCCAGCCCCTCAATAATAAACGTCCCAGTGCCATCGTGAAAATTGATAAGCTTGCCGCTCCGTCTTCTCGCAATCGCATTGTTCGCGCTTGCCCATCGGAGCCGGGTTGTTCTTCAAAGCCGAAACGTCGCTCATAGGTGTTGCTGCATTTGTGTCTTTGGCTTCCACCATAGCTGCCGCAATCATCGCGGTATCGCAAGAACGGCATCAGCGCCGTTGGGTTGTTGGCGCTTGCGCTCTTACTTTCGTTACATCGCTGCTGCTCTTAGCCACGGGCAAGACGTTTAGCTTTTCTGACGTGTTAGTCGTTCTTGCTTGTGCGTCCATAGCTTCAGCGTTAATAATGCTTGCCGCGCGAGGTACAAATGGCTCCTAACCCTGCGCTCAAGCGGGACTCCGCCACTGCGTGGCTCCGCCCCTTAGCTCCACGTTAGGCTTTCAGATTTATTCGCGGATTTTTTATTATGAATAACTTTGCTAAGAAACTATTAAAGATTTCCTCAGCTTTAGCTGTAATCATTATTGTGGGAGCACTTCTGATTTCCGCTTTTTCTCAGTCGGCGCGATGGAGGGGCATTTCCCTGGGTACTCATATCAGTCATCATGATTTGGGTTCCAGTGAGCGCAATCTGCCTGCTTGTCCTCGCAATTACGTCCCCCAAGGGTGTAGTACCCTCAAATAATCACATCCACTGGGCAATTTCTTCGTTCTTTTTTCTCTTGGCCGTTTATCTAATCTTTTCCCATAGCTCCACTATTAGATTGCTATTGCAAGGAACAGCAGTATCAAGTGTGAAATTTACCATCTTATTATTTCTAACCGTAGCGCTCGCCTTAGTGGCCAGCTTAGGTGTTTTTCTCCGCCAACCTTGGGCCAAGCATTTTGCCTTTTGCTTAGCGCTGGTTCTCTTTGTTTATGCCGTTCTTGGAGTTGCAGCAGACTTAGTAATATTTACAGTTTTAGCACTGGCGTCATATTTTTACCTTCGGAGAGTGTCAACAGTATGAGCCTAACCTGTCAGTCGAGAGGGACGCTCCGCCTATCGGCGTCGCGCCCCTCACTTTTACGTTAGGCGTTTTTGGCAGCATCAAAGCATTCTGCTATCCTTGTCGCATGAAGGTTAATGAAATCTTGAACATGCTAAAGGCTGATGGCTGGTATCTCGCTGCAACGAGAGGTAGTCATCGGCAATTCAAGCATCCCATTAAGATTGGTCGCGTCACAGTGCCAGGAAAACCAAGCGACGATTTGGCGCTTGGCACATTGAATAGCATACTTAAACAGGCTCAGCTAAAGGACTAATATATGCGTTACGCAATCGTTGTCGAAAAAACAGAAAACAATTATTCAGCTTACGTCCCAGACTTGCCGGGATGTGTCGCTACCGGCTTCTCCGTCGAAGAAACAGAGCGTGAAATTCGTGAGGCAATCAAATTTCATATTGAGGGACTTATTGAAGATGGTTTGCCTATCCCGCAACCTGCAAGCATCGTTGAGTACCTTGATATCTCTGCCTAACCCGGCGCTCAACACGGACGCGCGCAAAAGCAGCGCGCGCCGGTTAGCTCCACGTTGGGCGTCATGAATACTCCCTGCCTCGGTGACCTTGACGGAAATCTCCTGGACGGACTCCAGTTCTGCGCAATCACCTACGCCTTGTTTGAATCCGTACGTAGCACTCCGGAAGGTATCGAGCGTTTACGCCTTCGCTCCGGCAATACCGAAAAGAGGCTACTTGAGGAGTTGCTGCCCATTTGTCGGTACATCCAAACGTACTATCGTCCCGGGCGGTACATCTCCGTGCGCTGGGTAAACGGCAGCCAATCGTTCGACGCAGAGCTTCATCAGAAAGGTGATTACATTGCGCAGGGATATTACGAACCGCTTGCATACTTGGAGGCCACTTGCGCGATGCATGAAAACGAGCACTGGATATGGAAGCTACTCGGGCAAGGGCGTCCGGCTTTTGCTCCCGAAGGCATTCGGAAGGAGAGAGGTAAACCGGTTGAGTCTGAACCCATCGTGTTCTCGAATCTTGAGCACGTTTCAGGGTTTGCACCGATCGTCGCATCAGCCATCCAGAAGAAGGCCCAAATCGGCTACCCGGAAGGTACGTCACTAGTCGTCGAGTGTTACCTGAATAGCCTGTACATGCCCGGTGAATGGAGAACTCTAATTCGGGAGGTGGAAAGTCTGCTTCCCGTAGTTCCATTTCGGGAGGTATTGGTTGTCGACGGCGCCACTGAACGCGCTACTCCTTTGGCACTGATGCGATGACGCCCAACCCTGCAGTCGAGCGGACCTGGACGAAAAGCCGCGCAGGCCGCTCACTTCCACGTTCGGCCCCAAGGTGACACATGTCTCTTAGTCCAGCAGAGAAGCTTGCCCATAGCACAGTAAGAATCGAGTGCGACCTGGCAGGTGGTGGAATTGGTACGGGGACGGGCTTCTTCTACAGCCTAGACCGAAACGGCGATCAGCATGTGCCCGTAATCGTCACGAACAAACACGTCATCGCTGACGCTAGCAAAGGTAGGTTCCTGCTAACGCTGCAAGACGAAAGTGGAGGTCCAGCGGTAGGCTCGTTTCGTGCATTCGAACTCGATTCATTTGAACAGCGCTGGGTACCGCACCCCGACGCCAGCATCGACCTCTGTGTAATGCCAATCGCACCACTCTTGCAGGATGCCGAGCGAACGAACACCAAGTTCTTCTTCGCCACTCTTGATAAGACACTGATTTTGTCCGCCTCAGACATCGAGGATATGGTTGGTTTGGAAAACATCACGATGGTCGGATATCCCAACGGATTGTGGGACAGTTCCAACAATCTGCCAATCTTTCGAAGGGGAGTTCTCGCGACGGACTACAAGCGGGATTGGAACGGAAAAAAAGAGTTTCTTATCGACGCCGCTTGTTTTCCGGGATCAAGCGGGTCTCCAGTGATGCTATTCGAAATAGGTAGCTACCAAACCCGAAAGGGGAACTTCATGGGCACGTCGCGCATAAAGTTACTGGGCGTCTTGTATGCAGGGCCGCAGCACACTGTCGAAGGCGAAGTAAAAGTTGTATTGGTGCCCACGCAACAAAAGGCCGTTTCGGTTGCAGGAATTCCGAACAACCTTGGAATAATCATCAAAGCCGAGCAACTTCTTGCGTTTGAGGGAATATTCCGATCAGGTGCCGAACCCATCATTCCACCGGACGCTGCGCGATGAAGCCGCGCAGCGCCGGTGAATTCAAACGTTAAGCTAATCGAGAATACATGAAGCTTTCCGACCTGCATCAGTTCAGAGCGATTGCGAAACGACCGCTTCGTAAAAGTGCTTCGGCACAAGGATTCGCGGTGGGATCTCTGGGAGTTACGAAAAATTGGGCCGCGGTTTTGAGCATTATCAAAATGGGCAATCCTGGGACGTTTTTGGGATATGCGCTCGTTACATTATCAGCTTTATTGCCGAACGGAACAGATATGCAAAGTTTGTAGGGGTCTGGGAGGTCATTTCAACAGCACAAAAGGAAAACCGAGGGTTTTCGGTATAAAACAAAGGAACTTCCCGGCTTCAAAGAGTTGGAGGGTCGGCTAGTCGTGCGGTGGGGAGAAGGAACAAGGTCTTGGGCTCAGTGGCTACATCGACAAGGCAATAGAGATGTTGTTGAGTTACTGCCGCCCAACTACGTGATGGATTTTCCCGGCTACTACAATTTCACGCTCTCCTACGATCAACTCACCACTATGGTTAACAATCCGGATTCAAACCGTGAGTGGCAAAGAATGCTGTCATCTGTATGTGGCGTATACGTCCTGTTGGATCAGCGCACCGGAAAACAGTATGTGGGCAGTGCCTACGGCGCTGGTGGAATCTGGGCCAGATGGAAAAGCTATGTTAAATCTCCGGCTGGTGGAAATGTTCTTCTGAAGCAACTTCTTGTGAAAAGTCCGTCTCGTTACAAGCTATTTCAGTTCTCCGTTTTGCGCGTGCTTGAACCGAGCGCAACAAAGGACGAGGTGATTGACCAAGAAGTTCTCACGAAGAAAAAGCTTGGAAGCAGAGCATTTGGATTAAACAGCAATTAGCCTAACAATGGGTTCCAAGCGACGTCGGCACTGATGCGCCGCCGCGCCTGAACCCGAGCGTTGACTGTCCGCTATCTGGAAATATGAAGGTCGCCTTCGTGTCGATTGCGCGATTTCACGACGGACCGCTTCAGGGCGATCTGAATAGACTATCCGAAGGTAACGCTCCAAGGGCCGCTTTATGGCGGTGAATATCAAGGGGTGAACAGCAGGTAGGTGCCACTGGCGGCCGTTTATCAAGTGAATCCTTTTATCGAATCGTTTGGCATACTATTTATATATACATAGTCATGTAGCGTCCATATAATCGTATCGCCGCTGAAAAATAGTTCGCGTTATCGAGCCTCGCTTGGGTGATTCAAACAATTCAGGAAACACAAACTATGGCACTCCACGAAGTCACGCGCGATGAATTACAAGCCGTCATTGCACAGCTAAAAGAGTCCCTGAATAACCACCAGCAATGGCATGGGGCATTGATTCGCACACTTGTGTGCGGACTGCCTAGCGACAAGCACGACACCAGCGATGAGGCCCACACGGAATGCCGTTTCGGCCAATGGTACTACAGCAAAGCACCTGAAAAGCTACGCAAACATCCCGGTTTCATCGCTCTGGGTGAGGAGCATAAACGCTTGCATCACATGGCCAGGTTGTTGCTAATCTCTGCGGATGCCGACAACCCGATTACTCCTCTCGACTTCGACAACTTTGCCAATGCGCTGGAACGGCTGCGGCTTGAAATATCCGCCTTGGAGCGGGAGCTGGAAAACTCGTTGTTCAACCACGATGCACTGACCGGCGCGATTAACCGTTTCGGTATATTGCCTACCTTGCGCGAACAACAGGAGCTGGTTAAGCGGCATGCTCAGCTTTGCTACATTGCCATGATGGACCTGGATCACTTCAAGGCTATCAACGATCTTCACGGGCATGCTGCAGGTGACAAAGTGTTGGCCGCAGCAGTTCATTACCTGATCAAGAATCTCCGTCCTTATGACAAGGTGTTCCGCTATGGCGGGGAAGAATTCGTGCTGTGCATGCCATATATCGAATTAGTGCCGGGCTTTGACCGGATAAAGGAAATCAATGAGGGTCTTGCCGCGTTAGAAATAGACATCGGCGAAAAAGAATCCATCCGCATTACTGCATCTTTCGGCTTGACGCTCCTCGAGCCGGATATCCCTGTTGAAAAATCCATAGACCGCGCCGATAGGGCCCTTTATGCGGCCAAATCCGCAGGGCGGAATTGTGTGCTGATATGGGATTCATCGATGGAAAGCGCCTAACTCTTGCATCTGAATGCGTTCTGCACTCCTACTGCTGAGATTCTTGAACGTCTCCTCTGTGTCGATTGTGTGAATTGACCAACGACTGCTTTATAACGATGAAAATTGCCTTGCGTGAAAAAACTGAGCTGCCCGACAGCCGACATTGGCGACCTCACACAATCGACACATTCCCGCTATTCACTTTAACCGCAATCGGAACTTCAAAATTCAACGTTAAGTGTGCTCGCCGATTTGGACTTGAATTGGGAAGGAGTCAAGCGAGTTGCTTAGATACACCTAAAGCTTGTCCAGAAAGATTTGTTTCTGTTAGATTGCTTTTCATGTATCCGTATCTCCCCCTACGTGAAGGGGAAAAAAGAAAAGGCCTTTTTTGACGCCCAGAGTTCTTATCCCGATGACACTGCTGGCCGCAGCGGTAATGTTGTTGGGCACGGCATGGATGAGCGACGATGCGTTCATCACCTTGCGCGTGGTCGATAATTTCATCAATGGGTATGGCTTGCGCTACAACGTAATTGATCGGGTACAAGTGTTCACCCATCCGTTGTGGCTGATGTTGATCACTCCAATCTATGCACTAACCAGGGAACCGATGGTGACCACCATGCTGGTTTCCGCGAGTGTGTCGTTGGCTGCGTTGTGGCTGCTTGGCGCCAGGATAGCCAAAGACGCTGGCTATGGCAGCCTGCTGATATTGTTTGCCATGGCTTCGCGCGCCATCTACCAGTTTTCCTCCTCCGGCCTCGAATGTCCGCTCACATTTCTATTGCTGGGTTTATTGGTCTGGCAGTTATATCGAACCAAGAATGTGGGCACGCCTGCGATCATCATCGGGTTGCTGATGCTTAACCGGCTCGACCTGGCTGTGCTGGTTGGGCCCGCGGCCGCGTATCTTTTCTTCCGGGAACGAAGCAAGCGCACCATGGTTTCGCTTGCAATAGCATTGCCGATGCTTGCATGGATGGTGTTTTCGGTGATTTACTTCGGCACGCCGCTCCCTAATACAGCGTATGCGAAGTTGGGCACCGGCTATGATATTGGTGAGGTTGTTGCGCAGGGACTGGCATACATTAGGGATTTCGTGCTGCATGATCCGCTGCTTGCGCTGGTCATCATCAAAGTGGTCATGGATTCCGCGCGCTCACGAGACGGGATAACCAGGATGCTGGGCGGGGGGATAGTCCTGTATGTCGCTTACATAATCACCGTTGGCGGTGATTTCATGTCAGCCAGGTTTTTTACGGCGCCGGGTTTTCTTGCACTGTGCATGCTTGCGGGAGCACCGGCTCCGGCCTGGTTGTCAAGACATGTTAAATTCGCCTGCCTGACCGGCGTCGCGCTGATTGGTTTATTGCTGGTCATGCGAATAGATCAGGAACAAAGCTCGCAGCAGTACAACGGCATTACGGATGAGCGGCGCGTCTTCTATGCGTATACCGGATTACTGCCTGCATTGAATAGGTGGGCGAAAACAGGATTCGAGACTGTCCATCCCTCGCATCCATGGTGGCAGAACGGGCTTGACTTGAAGGCTCAAGCGCAAACCACCGGATCTCCAATCGCAATATGGACGGACACCATTGGTATGCGGGGTTACTACGCAGGCCCAAATGTCCATATCGTGGATCGTGTTGCCTTGGCTGATGCTTTCCTTGCACGCCTACCCGCGGTTTCCGGATCCAGGGTTGGTCACTATATTCGAAAATTTCCTAAGGGCTACGTCGAAACAGTGCTTAATTCGTCACCAACAACAAGTATCGAAGCATTGCGTCCTCTATTGAATGATGTGACACTTACTACGCGTTACCCTTTGTTTGCCCAGGACAGATGGAGTGCGATTGGGCGATTGAACCTTGGGTACTACAATTGGATTCGTGGGGCAGATATTTATAGATGATGGCAAGAAATCACATGCTGATGAGGAGGACAATTGACCGTTGTGTAGCCATAGAAGTTGAATCATAGAGCGCTCAATGACCTCACGTGTCGGAAGAGCCAGCAATCGACGATCCATGACTCGCCGCCATTGGCACATCGAAGATGGTCATGCCTCGGAATATACCGTCTGAAAGCTGCTGTTCACAAATAGGCACAAGCCCATCTTAAATGGAACCAGGACCTGCCCCTGTCGGGGAAGCAAAGTCGCCATCATTCTGACCGGACACCATGCACCCCGCCAAATTTATGCGCTTCCAGAATGCAAGAACGAGTTTTCCCAACCAGCAACCTAACCGGATAGAGTCAGCGCACTCAATGATAGCTTTCTTAAGTCATGGAACGTTCTGCGGAAGTAGTTCCGGCCACTCATAGGAAGGAACTGCGTCCACTCTCTCGTCTTCTACGTTTGCAGGCCGATCTATGCAAATGTAATTAAAAAGAGGGATATCCCCATATTGATGCCGATGTTTAGCGAATGAAGAACTCCTACTCTTTTCTTTAACGATGCGCTCATATTTGGCGCATTCAGCATCAGCCAACTCTCTAATCTTCTTCATGTCTGGTGGAACCCTGAGAGATTCTATCGCCACACCACTCGGGCTAGACGATTGCACTCGAGGAGCGCAACCGGATATACACAGTAACAACAATAATATGAAAGAACAGCGCATTTCCGACAATGAATACTCTTCTAAGATCAGATTATCTATTCTAATTCACAAACCAGACATTTGAACAATGACCGCTATAGGCAAGATATAGTCGCTCCATCCTGTTTTCAGTGATACTAGTCACGGCTGGCAGGTAGCTGCCGGTGAAGGCAGGACATGCACCTGCGGGTTACGAATATTCGACACCAACATTCGATGTCTACCGCTTTGATTTCGAATCCGCAGGTGCGCTTGGGTTCGTTAACGAATACTCAGGGCGCGCCGCACAACCGGCTCTCTATATTGCCTTCGCAGAACCCATGCATGCATGTCCGTATCTGTAATCCACCACTAGTGGAGCTGATTATGAAGCCGCAATCCACTCCTTCCTTTGCGGCCTTCGTTGGCATCGACGGGGCCGACAGGAAACACGACTTCTGTTTGCAGGCCGCCGGTTCAGACCAGCATGTGTCCGGCACTATGGATCATTCGCCGGAAGATATTGCGAAACGGGCGTATTCATTGTGTTGCCATGCGTACCTTGGCTACACTGGTTGAGGAGCGTCGTTGCCTGGTCAATGACGTGACCAGCATCACCAACCGTATGACCAGCACGCTCAAGCAATATTACCCGCAGGTACTGAACTGGTTCGAAGACCGGGATACCCTGATCTTCTGCGATTTCCTGGACCGCTGGCCAACGCTAAAACAAGTTAAGCGCGCAAGGCGCTCAACACTTGAATCCTTTTTTCACCGGCACAATGGCCGCCGTGCACACTTCGTCGAGGAGCGCATCCAGGGTATCCGGGCTGCCACCGCCCTTACACAGGATGAGTCCGTCATCCGGCCCTTGCCAGATGGTCGTGCAAATGCTGGTTGAGCAGTTGCGCGTCCTATTGCAGGCTATCGATCGTTTTGATACCGAGATTGATGCCGTTACCAAGAGCCTGCCCGACTATGATCTGTTCGCAGCCCTACCAGGTGCCGGACACATTCAGGCTCCGCGATTATTGGTCGCCTTTGGCGAAGATCGGGATCGCTATGCGAGCGCATCAGAAATGCAGCGCTATTCAGGGGTGGCCCCGGTGGTTGAGCGCAGCGGTAACAAGTGCCGGGTTCACTGGCGGATCGCCTGCCCCACTTTCCTCCGCCAAACCTTTGTCGAGTGGGCAGGCTCAACCATACCGAGATCCTTCTGGGCCGGGGCCCATTATCAACAGCAACGCAGCAAAGGTTGTTCTCATCGGGTCGCGGTACGAGCTCTGCCGTTCAAGTGGCTACGAATCATCTATCGCTGCTGGAAAACACGGTCGCCCCATGACGAATTTGCTTCTTTGAAAGCGCTTGGAAATCGAGGATCGCCCCTGCTGGCTAACATCACAGAATCTGCAAAAATGACTTGGCGGAGTGCCTCAGGGCGCGAAGCGGCACGACAAGAATATCATCGCCGGAAAGCCGATCTTCAGTAATTCCAAGTTTCCTAGCCAATCTCTTTGTGCCTAACCCGCTGCTCTTGCAACAGTAATTTGGACATCTAGTACAAAACGTCGCGTTACGAAGCATTAACCCGCACCTAACCAAGCCTACTGATATTACCGTGGAGTTATGCAAATAAATACTATGGTTTGCCTTGCCGAGTCATCCAGAGTGAACGACTCCTGAGTGCTGCCTGTACCAGTCGATAAAGTCCACTTCAGGCAACGCCCGGCTGAACAAAAATCCCTGCGCTTCATCGCAACCCAGTTCGCGCAGCAAGTCGAATGTCTGCTGATCTTCCACCCCTTCAGCGACTGTGTTAAGGTCGAAATTGTGCGCCAAGTCTATGATAGTGCGAACGAGTTGTTTGTCGCCAATCGAGTTGTGCATGTTTCGGACGAACATGATGTCGATCTTCAACTCCTGCACCGGCAATCGTTTGAGATAGGCCAAAGACGAGTAACCGGTGCCGAAATCGTCAATGGACAATCGAATGCCCAGTTCCCGTAACCTAGACAACATCGCAATCGAAGGTTCGATATTGTTTATCATCGAACTTTCAGTAATCTCCAGGGTCAACATCGATGCGGGCACTCCCCATACATCGAGAGACTGCTGAACGATCTGTGGCAATTCATCATCTTCCAGCATCTTCGGCGGAAGGTTGACGTTGAGGCCAATATCGACTCCGGACTGAATGAATGTTGCCATGTGCCTCAGCGCGGTATTGAGTATCCAAAGCGTCAGCGGATTGATCTGGCCGGAATCTTCTGCAGCTCTGATCAACAGACTTGGATTGACCTCATTCCCGCGTGGCGAGGTCCAGCGCACCAACGCTTCAGCCGAGATGCACAGACCGGTCTTAAAACTGACTTTCGGCTGAAAGTTAACGCGCAGCTCGTTTTCGCTGATAGCCTTCTTAAGCTCGGTGTCGAGGCCGCTGTAGGCCCTTGCTTCAACCATGTCATTGGGTTGACATACGTAATATCCATGCTCATCCGTGGCTGCGATACCCAATGCGATGTCGGCACACATCAGCAATTGGTTGCTGTCCCGACTCACTTCAGGATAGTTGGCAATCCCTAAACATGGTCGTAGCGTGATTGGATAGGTACCCACGACAAACGGCTTGGCCAATTCTGACATAATTTTGACCGCTGCCAGGACACTGTGATCCGCGTTTGCCAGGTTGGGCAGAATCAGCAATATCCGTTCACCGTCCAGATGTGCAAAACGATCACCATCCCTAAGCAATTTTTCCAGAATATGATCGACGTGCTGCTGTACGGATTGGGCGGATATTTTGCCAGTGATCGAATTCATACGGTCAGGTCGGCGCAATCCGACAATGACCACAGCCACCGTCCGGTCCGCTGCCGTGAAGATCTGATCGCTCAGGAACTCGACAAGATGCTGATGGGTTAACTTATGTTCCCGCATGGGCAGGTCGGCTTGCTGCTTGTATTTGGTCAGACCAGAAAGAATTCGCGCGCATCAAGACCATAAGCTCCGGCAGGCAATCCACGAGAGATATGCACATCATCTTTGTCAACCACTTGAGGTTGATAAAGCAAGTCTAGCGAGGTAGGTTGTGGCGAGGGACATTTGTTCGAGTCACTGATGATCAGCACGCGTGGTTTCAGTCGGCGAACCTTGCTATGGCTTATCACTACTGCCACTTCACCAGAAGATAACTCGACCATTGAGCCAACCGGAAATACCCCGATCGCCTGTATAAGCTGTTCGACCATAGAGGCCTGGAACAGGTTGGAATTAAAGTTGGCAAGGCATTGCAGAGCCTCATATGCAGGCATCGCTTCGGCGTAGGGCCGAGGGCTGGTCAATGCTGAAAACGCATCAACAATCGCTGCCAACCGACCGAACAAACTCATCTCTTTTCCGGATAATCCGGCGGGGTAACCGCTGCCGTCTTCCCGCTCATGATGCTGCGCAATTCCCTTTAGCACATCGGGATGCAAGTCAGGCGTTTCCTTGAGAATATCCAGAGCAAGTTGAACGTGGCTTTTTATCGTATCAAACTCCTCACTGTCAAGCCTCTCCTTCTTAAGCAACAGTTCTTTGGGTAATTTGATCTTGCCAATATCCAATAGCAGACCGATTGCACACAAGCGATCGAGAAAATCTTTGGGCAAACCCAGATGACGGCCCAATGCAACCATGTTGACCGCGACTTGCAAGCCATGGCCATAGATCATTTCATCCTGTTTGCGCAGCCGGGTGATCCACATCATTGCATCCGGGTTGCGTACCATGCTGTCTACAACCTCCTTAGCCACGGATTCGGTTTCAGCAAATACGAAGCGCTTGTTCGACCTTATGTCTTCGACAAGATTGTCATATACCTCGTTGGCATGACTGTGCGCCTTGACAGCCGGCGCAATCTCTTCTTCAACAGGCCTCACTTCAACATAGGTGGACAGCTCAATATTGGCTGGAATGAATGCCGGGCGCTCATATTTCTCGGGAACATCTTCCATAATCGAGTGCTGGCGGCTGGGAGAAGCAAGGGTTTTCGACTTCTCCGGCGATTTCTTCCAGAATCCAAATATCCTTGAGGCAACCTCGGAGAGCATGCTTTCCCGTACGGAATCGCCTTCGGCGTCAATAGCTGTGTCGAGTGGCCGGGGTTTGTTCCCTGCGCCGGCAGATTGATAAGTGATGTAGGGAGACGGATTTTTGACGCCGATAGGCGCGACCGGTTGATTTTTTCGATTGATAGCCCCGGCAGGCGGCGGAAGAGTCGATTTGCTCCAGTCCACTTGTACGAATTCGCAATATTGTTGCAGAAGCCTGATATCTTCATCATCATGAATCAAGAACCCCTGCAGCATGAAAGGAGTATCCAGCCACGGCCGGTCCAGTAATTCAACGAACATGCCGATCTTGAGTTCAGAGGACAATACTTTGGTTTGCATATCTGTCTTAATGAAGCAATTAGGATTCACTATTCCCTGATGTATCAGGTTAAGGATAGCGGCAAAATCAACAACCATCCATTACTCTAAATCAACCAATGAATGAATGATAGCACTACCCATAAAAGAACTCCCCTAAGCATAAGCCAAGGGAATTACGTAGTTCCGATAGGGAGTCATAACCCCTGCTCAATAGGGGAAAATGGGATGGTCGGCTTCTGGCACGAAGCGGCCCTGTGCTTATGCTGACTGCCGCCCCAAAACCAGCCATTCGATGGACAAGAAGTTTGGTACTTGAACGTGACAAAGCTGGCGATTGTTAAATAGCAGTTGCAAGTGAGGGCGGGTCAATAACTTCATAAAACGGTATCTTAAAACAACTGCAAATCCTTTTTTCGGTGGTTCGATTCCGCCCCGAGCCACCATATAGTATAAGGCTTGCAGCAATGCAGGCCCTTTTTCACATCTGGCGCAATTTGCCTTATGTAGGGTTAGTGCAGGATTTCCCGGTCAACGCTGCATACCGTCCGTGCCACAAGAAAACTAAGGCTCAGCTTCTTTCTCAACTTCTTTCTCAACTTCTATCTCAACTTTGTCCCACATCGTATCAGCATATCTTGATGCTTCTCCCTGTCTCTTTTCGTAGTCCATTCTTGATTCATTGGTCACCAGCATCGCGCCATTAATAGCCGACGTCCATGCGGTATAGTAATCTTCAAGAGCCTTTTGTGCTGACCGATTCTTACCGAGAAATCTTTTAGCTTTTGGGAACAGTTTCCTCACTTTTTCAACGGATTGTTTTTGACAATTTGCAATTGACGAGATTGCTTCGCCTGCAGGCAATTTCCCCTGATCGATATGCCGGAAGGCGATCCGCCCTTTAACTGAACATACTTTTAGGAGGCCCCATGATGATTCGCCAAAGTCATCAAGAGGGTTCCCTGGCTTATCTTCGCCATACGCTAGCGCGGGCACCAGCATGCAAACCAAGCAGGCAGCAAATATATTTGTCATGCTATCTCCCAAGTATTTTAAAAATTGAGCCGGCGGCCATCTTCTGGTTTAGGCCAGTTTGCGCATTGTTTATCAATTCTAGCTTTTAGTCGCACCAATAACAGACAAAATTTATTTTTAGAGTAAATCGATTACTAATGGCGCCAAGAGCTATATCCATTTCACTGCAATAGGCATTAATTAGCGTCACTTTTATGAATATTGAACTTGCTAAGGATACATTCCGTACGGGACATTTGGAATCTCTTGTTATGGATCGTTTCTCCGTAAGAGAAATGCCTTCCGTTGCGATCTTCTCAGCTCCCAGATTCAAGTCACTGCGATGGATAGGATAGATAGAACCAAGAGACTAATTCAATGGCTGGTGTATCGCACCCTTACCCAGCCTGGAAAACCAACCCAGAATGCCTATATCGAGCGATTCAATCGCTCCTATCGAACCGAAGTGCTGAATTGCTTGCGTTCGAGTCATTGCTTGAAGTCAGGCAGCGGACGGAAGAGTGGATGCACCGATACAACCATGAGCGCGCGCATGAGGCATCGGGAAGGATTCCGCCAGGGACCCATCGTATGCAACAATACCTCAACCCTCAACTTCTGACTGGGACGGAATGGCGAGGAGGCTACAAATTCACCGTCAGAAAGCTTCCCTTCGCCTTTTTCATTTTCCCACCAATTTTCCCAAACCTGCTCAATTGGCTGGGTGCATTCCTGGCGTGCGTCCTGCCGGTTTGTCGACATGGGAGCCTTTGATAAACGTGTGGCGCTGGAAGTGATCGAGCATTGTTCCTGAGTGATTCCAGCGCAATCAACCCGTCCTGGTGGCGGGTTTTCTTTTCTTCCTTCATTATATGACCACGGCAAAATAATTTAACATTCGCTGATGCCTGGCAACTGCAATAAGGGCGAAAACGGGAGGAATATTATGCTATCGAGAATATCTTTGTGGAGTTTAGCGCGTGTCGGCGCCACCTGTTTCCATTTGCTTTTTAGCCTCATGTTTTTATCCTGCTCGACGACGTATGCCGACACTTTTAAGTGTACGGTCAGTAAGTTTCAACTCCCTGGGCGTATCGCGGGCACTGGTATTGCCGTTGGCAAGGATGGCAATCTCTGGTTCTCCGAACCGATAAATAGTGCCATAGGACGAATTACGCCGCTCGGCGAATATATGGGACATTTTCTAATACCAGCTCTTCTCCAACCTCGCGACCTCACGGCTGGGCCTGATGGCAATATCTGGTTCGACATCACACTTGGTGGCGACGCAGCCAGGTTCGGGCTCGTTACAATGGATGGTGTAATCACACAGTACCCACGCCCTCCAGGCGTTATTGCCGCAGTAGGAGTAAATGGCCTCACGGCTGGGCCTGATGGCAACATCTGGTTTACTCAGCCTGATGAGCCTCTTGGTCATAAATTTGGACGCATTACAGTGGATGGCGTAATTACGCAATTTGCACTGTCTGCAGATGACAAGCCAGCAGGTATTGCATCCGGACCCGATGGTAACCTTTGGTTTGCTGAACAGACTGGCAACCAGATCGTGCGAATCAGAACTGACGGTGTGATCGATGAAAAGATTCCAGTCCCTACACCCGATGGAGGTCCATCAGGCATGACCGCTGGCCCAGATGGCAACATTTGGTTTACGGAACGGAAAGGCAGGAGAATAGGACGAGTCAATGTAAGGAAGGGCAAGTTGCCAAGCCCTTATTTGCCAAGGATCAGTGAGTTTCTGGTTCCGAGCGATGCCAAGCCATACGAAATCATATCTGGGCCCGATGGCCACCTCTGGTTCAGTGAGGAAGATTCCGACAACATCGGGTATGTCACCACCGATGGTGTAGTGAGGGAGATTCCAGTTCCTAACTCTCATGGTGCCGGGGTTGCGGCTGGACCTGACGGCAACATTTGGTTTACTGAGCCTTATGGTAATGAAATTGGAAGAATAAATATCCAGTCATGTCTCTATGATAATGAGGTACCCTCACGCAAAATTCACCGTTTCCGAAGAAGCCCCGGTTGATTGCCTTGATGCTGATTATTATGTGGACCGCTGAACTACCTTGTGTGCTTTCTCCAACTCCCTGTTTATCTCGCCAACCCATACAGCGGCGGTTCCTCTTTCGCTCAATCTGATTGCTAGGCCGCATTCAGGGCGTGCAACCTATCGATTGGCGACATCTTTAACCTGATTACTCCTGTTAATGCTGGCATCGACACAGGCTTCGTCGGATTCATCGCAGATACTGCGGGCACCAACGTAATCTTTACCAACCCGAATCGCAATGCCTTTCACGTCACCCAATTTGTCCTGCCCTCGGCTTCGACAAATGTGCCGGGACCCTCGTCTATTGCCCTCCTTTGCCTTGGCCTCGCGGGACTTGGATTCGGAAGACTTGAACGCGCAAGCTAATCGGTATTCGTTACAGGTCGCAAAGCCCGCTTCGGCCGGAACAACGGGCTTTCATGGCGAGCATCCTGACAGGCAACGAAGTGTCGCGAACGACGCGTCACAAGTGCTAATTGCCTACCCGAAAGCTGAATGTCAGGGCATCTAGCCAATCACTCGCCAATACCCAGATTCGTCCGAACCGGCGAGCCAGTCCCATCACAAACCAAAAAATTCTATTCGGAACTTGCCGCGCTCTTCGCCACGCCGGACACCAGTCTGTATGGAGATAGTTGCCGTCCCGACAGTTCAGCCACACCTATGAATTTCCCATCACCGTACAGGCGCACCTTGCCATCCGCCAGGCCGGTTTCCAGGTCCAGTTGTTGCCCCTGCGCAATGCGCCGCACCTGCTGAGCATCCAGCTCAACTCCCGGCATGTCCGGCAACAGGCAATCCACCGGCAGCAAACAGGCGTCACGCTGTTCGGCATCCATTGCTTCCAGTTGATCCAATGTGTAGGCATTATCCAGATGGAATTGCGCGATCGCGGTGCGGCGCAGCCCCTGCAGATACGCGCCGCATCCCAGGGCCTGGCCGATGTCTTCAGCCAGCGTGCGCACATAGGTGCCCTTGCTGCAATGCACGCTGATGTCCAACTCGTCGCCGGCAAACCGCTCCAGCTTCAGGTCATGGATGGTGACGCAACGGGTCTTGCGATCGACGGTCTCACCGTTTCGGATGTATTCGTAAAGCGGTTTGCCCCGGTGCTTGATCGCGCTGTGCATGGGCGGCATCTGTTCGATGCCGCCCATGAAACGGTTGAGCACGGCTGCCGCCCGTTCCTGAGTCGGCAGCGCGGAATGTGTGTCGGTGATTTCGCCCTCGGCGTCGCCTGTCGTGCTGGTAAGGCCAAGACGCAGAGATGCGATATAGGTCTTATCGGCGTCGAGCAAGGCGGTGGAGAATTTGGTGGCTTCGCCGAAGCAGACGGGCAGCAGACCGGTCGCCATCGGGTCAAGGGTGCCGGTATGCCCGGCTTTCTTCGCGCGGAACAGACGGCGCACTTTCTGCAGCGCAATGTTTGAGCTGAGGTGCAGGGGTTTGTCGAACAGCAGGACACCGTCCAGCGGGCGAAGGTTACGAGACATGGTATAACATTCAGCACAGGGTGATTGATTCACTGCACCCCCCTCCCCTTGCAGGCGGAGGGTCGGGCGAGCGCAGTGACTTCGCAATTCGATGGTTCTACCCCCATCCCAGTTGCCCCCTCGCTTTGCTCTCCCCCTCTGCAAGGGGGAAGGAAGAGACCATCCGCGCCGCTACAAGCCACATGCTACCGGCTACAAGCTACTGGTCCGCTCCATGCTTGTCACTGGCAACCGCTTCATCAATCAATTGCGACAAATGCGCGCCGCGCGCGACCGATGCATCGTAAACGAAATGCAGCTGGGGCGTGATGCGCAACTTCATGCGGTGGGCCAACTGGCTGCGCAGGTAGCCGCTGGCGCGCTCCAGACCTTCCTGCACCGCCTTGCTCGAGCCTTCCAGCGTGGTGTAAAACACCTTGGCATGTGAGTAGTCGCGCGCCACTTCGACACCGGTCAGGGTGACCATTCGCACGCGCGGATCCTTGACTTCCAGGCTCACCAGTTCAGCCAGTTCGCGCTGAACCTGTTCGGCGACGCGGTCGGTCCTGGCGTAATCCCTGGGCATTACAGTGCGCGCGCCACTTCGACGATCTCGAACACCTCAAGCTGGTCGCCCACTTCAAGATCGTTGAAGCCCCGCAATGACAGCCCGCATTCGAAATTCGACTTCACTTCCTTCACGTCATCCTTGAAACGCTTGAGCGAGTCCAGTTCACCGGTGTGGATCACCACGTTGTTGCGCAGTACACGCACTTGTGAACCGCGCTTGATCATGCCTTCGGTCACGTAGCAGCCTGCCACGGTGCCCACCTTGGAGATATGGAACACCTGGCGGATTTCCACCATGCCGATAATGCTTTCCTTTTTCTCCGGCGCAAGCATGCCGGACAGGGCGGCCCTGATCTCGTCCACCATCTGGTAAATGATGTTGTAGTAGCGCACATCCACGCCAGATGCTTCCGCGAGCTTGCGCGCCGCGGCGTCGGCCCGGGTGTTGAATCCGATCACGACGGCCTTGGATGCCAGTGCAAGGTTGATGTCGGATTCACTGATCGCGCCCACACCACTGTGAATGAGGTTGACCTTTACCTCTCCGGTGGACAGTTTTTCCAGCGCGTGCGCAATCGCTTCGCAGGAACCCTGCACGTCGGCCTTGACGATCAGCGCCAGGGTGCGCACTTCGCCCTCCGCCATCTGGTCCAGCATGTTTTCCAGCTTGGCGGCCTGCTGCTTGGCCAGTTTTACATCGCGGAACTTGCCCTGACGGAACAGGGCGATCTCGCGCGCCTTTTTTTCGTCGGTCAGCACCAGGACATCCTCGCCTGCGACCGGCACTTCCGACAAGCCCTGGATCTCGACCGGTATCGAAGGACCGGCCTGATGGATGGATTTGCCGGTCTCGTCCAGCATCGCGCGCACGCGACCGAACACCGCGCCGATCAGTATGGTGTCGCCACGCTTCATGGTGCCGGATTGCACCAGGATGGTCGCAACCGGCCCCTTGCCCTTGTCCAGCCGTGCTTCGATCACGATGCCCTTGGCGTTGGCTTCTTTCGGCGCTT
This sequence comes from uncultured beta proteobacterium, assembly GCA_963782385.1. Lineage (GTDB taxonomy): Bacteria > Pseudomonadota > Gammaproteobacteria > Burkholderiales > Gallionellaceae > CAVXFS01. The sequence continues at coordinate 1,660,239 of CAWAJO010000001.1, read as the reverse complement.
TCAGCTCGAGCACTTCGGCCTGCAGCAGCACGGCTTCCAGCAGCGCATCGATGCCCTGCCCGGTCTTGGCGGAGACCTCGATGAACATGGTGTCGCCGCCCCAGTCCTCCGGCACGACTTCTTCCTGGCCCAGCTCCTGCTTGACGCGCTCGACATTGGCCTCGGGCTTGTCGACCTTGGTGATCGCCACCACGATCGGCACACCGGCCGCCTTGGCATGGTGAATCGCTTCCTGCGTCTGCGGCATCACGCCATCGTCCGCCGCCACCACCAGGATCACGATGTCGGTCACTTTCGCGCCGCGCGCGCGCATCGCGGTGAATGCCTCGTGGCCCGGCGTATCGAGGAAGGTGATCATGCCGCGCGGCGTATCCACATGATAAGCGCCAATGTGCTGGGTAATGCCGCCGGCCTCGCCGGAAGCCACTCGCGTGCGGCGGATATAGTCCAGCAACGAAGTCTTGCCGTGGTCAACGTGACCCATCACGGTTACCACCGGCGCACGCGGTTCGAGCGGCGCATTCTTGCTTTCGTCCGATTCCTCCAGATAGGCGCCGGGATCGTCGGCCTTGGCTGGCTTGGCGATGTGGCCCAGTTCTTCCACGACGATCATCGCAGTTTCCTGGTCCAGCACCTGGTTGATGGTCACCATCGAACCCATCTTCATCAACGCCTTGATGATCTCGGTGGCCTTGATCGACATCTTCTGCGCCAGATCGGCAACGCTGATCGTTTCCGGCACCGTCACCTCATGCACCACCGGTTCTGTCGGCATGGAAAATGCGTGCTGCGTGCTTTCCTCATGTTTGGCGTGTTTTTCATGGTGGCGCGGGCCGCCGCGCACTTGCGAGGAAGTGGACCACCCGGCGGTGCGCGTGTCGCTGCGCGTCGGCATGCGCTTCTTGTGTCCCGCCTCGTCCCAGGGGCTATTCTTGTCCTGCTTGACACCCTTCTTGGAGGCGGGTTTACCGACCTTTTCCCCCGGCTTTGGCGCAGGCTTATGCAAGGTGCCTTCGGCCAGGCTCGGACCGGCGACTGGCGCCTGTTCCGCGGCCGGCGCTTCCGGCTTGACCTCGACGGCGACCGGCGCTTCGCTCACAACGGGTTGTTCCTCGGCCGCAGCCGTTTTGCGTTTGGCGCGATCTTTCTTGACTTGGACATCGGCAGCCTGGCGGGCAGCCAATTCGGCCTGAACACGCGCTTCCTCTTCGCGCAGGGCAAGTTCCTGCACGTTCAGTTTCTTGCCCGCAGGCTTGCGCGCGGCAGGCGCCGGCGTCGCCTTTTCCTTTTCAGCAGCTGCCGCCGCCCGCACAGCAGGCTGGGCGACCACCCGTTTCTTGCGCACTTCAACCTGTATGGTGCGAGCCTTGCCGGTCGCGTCCGACTTCTTGATCTCCGTGGTTTCACGCCGGGTGAGCGTAATCTTGTTCTTTGCGCCTGCCGCGCCATGCGCGCTGCGCAGGTGTTCCAGCAATTGCGCCTTGTCGTGTTCAGATAGGGTATCGCTTTCCTCCTGCTTGACGACCCCGGCCGCCTGCAGTTGTTCGAGCAACAGTTCGACCGGCAAACCGAGTTCGCCCGCAAACTGCCCCACATTCATTTTTCCCATTCCTATCCCTCAGTAAAGCCTGCGAACATGCCTCAATTTCCCATCATGCAAACCATGGCGCACGCGCGGTCATGATTAGCGTGGTTGCACGTTCTTCATCCATATCGGTCAACTCGACCAGTTCGTCAGTATCCAGGTCGGCCAGTTGATCCTGGGTGCCGACACCCTTGCCAGCCAACACGCGCGCCGTCACTTCGTCCATGCCCTCGATCTTGAGCAAATCCTCGATGTTGTGCTCCACTTGCTCTTCATTGGCGATTGCCGCAGTCAGCAGCGCATTGCGCGCGCGGCTGCGCAACTCGTTGACTGTCGCCTCGTCGAACGCCTCGATCTCCAGCATTTCTTCCAGCGGCACATACGCCACCTCTTCCAGCGTATTGAAACCCTCCTGCACCAGAATATCGGCGACTTCCTCGTCCACGTCCAGTTTGGCTATGAACAGGTCGCGCACCTTGGCGAACTCCTGTTCATTCTTCTGCCCGGATTCTTCCACCGTCATGATGTTGAGCTCCCAGCCGGTCAGCTCGCTGGCCAGCCGCACATTCTGGCCGTTGCGGCCGATGGCCTGTGCCAGATTGTCCTCCTCGACCACCACATCCATGCTGTGCTTCTCTTCATCCACCACGATGCTGTTCACTTCTGCCGGAGCCAGCGCATTGATGACCGCAGTGGCCGGGTCCGGTGACCACAGGATGATATCCACGCGCTCGCCGGCAAGCTCATTGGTCACCGCCTGCACGCGCGAACCGCGCATGCCAACACAGGTGCCGATCGGGTCGATGCGCGCATCGTGCGAACGCACCGCAATCTTGGCGCGGGCGCCCGGATCACGCGCCGCACTCACGATCTCAAGCAATCCTTCCTCGATTTCCGGCACTTCCAGTTCGAACAGCTTGACCAGGAAATCCGGCGTGATGCGCGACAGGATGATCTGCGGACCGCGCACCGTGCGATCGACTTTCAACAGATGGGCACGCACGCGGTCGCCGACGCGAATATTCTCCTTGGGGATCATCTGCTCGCGTGGCAGCAACGCCTCGATCTTGCCGAACTCGATAATCGCATTGCCGCGCTCGATGCGCTTGATCGCGCCGGAAACAAGAAATTCCTTGCGCTCCAGGAAATCGCTCAGGATCTGCTCGCGCTCGGCGTCGCGAATCTTCTGAAAGATGACCTGCTTGGCCGCCTGGGCGCCAATGCGGCCAAAATCGATTGATTCCAGCGGCTCCTCGATGAATTCCTCCAGCTGGATGTCCGGATCGATCTTCTGCGCCTCGGCCAGCTTGATATGCAAGTCGGGCGTCTCGAACGTTTCATCATCCATCACCTGCCAGCGGCGGAATGAGTCGTACTCACCAGTGCTGCGATCGATGCTGACACGCACATCCGCCTCTCCGGAAAAACGCTTCTTGGTGGCAGAAGCCAGCGCGGATTCCAGCGCATAAAACACGATCTCCTTGTCCACGCTCTTTTCGCGCGCCAGAGCATCAACCAACATCAAGACTTCACGACTCATCACCATCTCCAGCCAAACATGCCGTCAATCACGGCAAAAAATTCAAAATGTCGGCACCAATCGTGCCTTGTCCAAATTCGACAATTCGATCGCAACCCGATCGCCGTCCACATCCAGCACCAGCACACCATCATTAACCTCGCACAGGATGCCGGTGAAGTTCCTGCGCGATGCCACCGGCATGCGCAATTTAAGATGCGCCTTTTCGCCGCGGAATCGCACGAAGTCCGCCTCCTTCTTCAACGGCCGGTCCAGGCCCGGCGACGAAACTTCGAGGCGCTCATAATCCACCCCTTCCACCGCGAACAGCCGCGTCAACTGCCGGCTCACTGCCTCGCAATCATCCAGCGTGACGCCGCCCGGCTTGTCCATCAGTATGCGCATCAGGCCCCGGCCGGACTTTTCCAGGTCAACCAACTCGTAACCCATGCCCTCCAGCGTGGTTTCCACCAGTCTTGCTACGTCCATGCTCTGCGCCCACAAATAAAAAACGGGCTCGAGGCCCATCTGTTAATCGCGCAGATTATAGCAAGATAATGAGATTATGGAAAACGAAAATGCGGGAAAAGCGTGGCTGCGGCAAAAGTGGGGTTCGCGTCGGACATGAAGCGGGTATGCAAGGCGGGTTTGGGCTGGTCGCTAGGGGCGAGGCCTGAATCTGCGGCCTGCACCGGAATCGTATCGTCGCCGAGGAACACTTTATGCAAGTGCCGAACCAGTCCGTTCCCCGCGTGCCTGTCGCACGGCCGGCAAACCAACTCGTTGATCTTGAATCGCCCTTCGTTCATGGTTCGACCGGGCTCTCCTGAGTCTATCGAAGGGCTCGCCCTGAACGGAAGTCTTGTTCTGCGCTTTCCTGATGCGTCAACCATGCGGGTCAGGTCAAATCGCCGGCCAGGGAAGCGCGCACCTGCGGCGGCAGTTCCACTTCCTCGCAATATTGCGCATGGTCGATGCCTGCCCGCACGCTTGCGCCCTGTTTGACCGAAGCGACCATTGCCGGCGTGAGTTCGAAGCGCAGGAAGTGCACGGCAGCAGTCTTGTCCTCGGTCTCCCGATCCAGGTCCTCGTTGCAGATGGCATAGACCTTGTCGTGTCCTTCAACCTGCACCCAGACAGACTTCTCGATGCCAATCAAGCGTGCCAGCGCGGCGCGGCGCTCTTCCACATCCTCATACTCCACCATGAAAGTGGCCTTCCAGTTGCTGCCGTCAGGGATGAGGGGATTGTAAACGTCGAGTTCCTGCCGGATGCCTTCCGCCTCGAAGATGCGCTCGAGGCGCAGCATTTCCTGCACCTGGTATTGCATGGTGAGGCCGTCCTCGAAATACAGCGTGGCATGCGGGCCGATGGCCAGCCTGCGGCTTTCCTTGTGCTGCATGACCTTGGCCCGGAACTCGTTCCGAACTGACGCATATCTTTCCAGGGAGTAAAGGTCGTCGCGGGTCAACTTGTTCATTGGTTGTCTTTCGTGTCGAGTTTCACTCATGCGCGATCTGTTTGTCGGTAAAAAGATAATCGCGCAATTCCTTGTCAAAACTCGGATCGCGGCGCCGGATCCACTCCAGCACCATCGACGCATGTTCCTTTTCCTCGTCGCGGTTATGCGCGAGGATCGCCCTCAACTCGGGATCGCCGCAGGCATCGACTCGCTGGTTATACCAGTCCACCGCCTCCAATTCTTCCATCAGGGAAACGATTGCGCGGTGCATGTCGCGGGTTTCCGCGCTGAGCTGTTCGATTGGTTCGTGGTAGCCTTCGTGTGACATTTAAATTCTCCTTAAACCTCAAATACCGTAAGCCCTGCGCAGCAAGGTGATCGGGTGTTCCGGCGCGCGACCATCCTTGAGGCCATTTTCGATATGGTGGCCGGCCATGGCGCAATCGCTGCCATAGTGCTGCGCCTCGGCGCTGATCACGCGATCCACCACCGGCCTGCCGATCTTCATCGCGAATTCGTGAAACTCCTTTTTCACCGCATAGGTGCCGTCGTGGCCGGAACAGCGCTCGATGATTTCCACCGTGGTATCGGGCACCAGCGACAAGGCTTCGCGGGTCTTCTGGCCGATGTTCTGAACGCGCTGGTGGCAGGCGGCGTGATAGGCGACCTTGCCCAGCGGTTGCTTGAAATCCAGCTGGAACTTGCCTTCCCTGTGACGCAGCATCAGATACTCGAAAGGATCGAAAAATGCATTCCTGACTTTCTGCACATCGGGATCGTCCGGGAACATCAGCGGCAACTCCTGCTTGAACATCAGTACGCAGGAGGGAACCAGAGCGGTAAGATCGCATCCCTCATCGACGAGCCTGGCGAGCACCGGGATATTGAAATCCCTGGCTTTCTGCACTGCCTCCAGATCGCCCAGCTCCAGCTTGGGCATGCCGCAGCAGTGCTCCTGCGGAGCCAGCGTGACCGGGATGCCGTTATGCTCGAACACCGCGACAAAATCCTCGCCCGGTCCCGGTTCGTTGCGGTTCATGTAGCAGGTGGCGAACAGGGCAACCCTGCCCCGGGTGCTTCCTGCCGGGTCAGCCTGGGACGCGCTGCGATGCCCGGCAAGGCGTCGGCGCAGCGGATTGCTCTGGAATTCCGGCAACCAGGCGTCGGCGTGGATGCCGGCGACAGCCTGCAGTCCCTTGCGCGCCACGCCGACCTTGTTGACCGCATTCACGACCTGCGCCACCACCGGGATCCCCGCAAGGCGGCCGACGGTGTCGGTGCTGGTCAGTATCCGGTCGCGCAATTTCACGTCCCCCTTCTGGTACTTCACCGCCTTGGCTCTGAGCATCAGATGCGGAAAATCCACGTTCCACTCATGCGGCGGCACATAAGGGCACTTGGTCATGTAACAGAGATCGCAGAGGTAACAGTGGTCGACTACCTTGTCGTAATCTGCCTTGGCAACGCCGTCGACTTCCATCGTGGCCGATTCATCGACCAGATCGAACAGCGTGGGAAATGCCTGGCACAGGCTGACGCAGCGCCGGCAACCGTGGCAGATGTCGAAAACCCGTTCCATCTCCTTGAACAACGATTCCTCGTCGTAGAAATCCGGGCCCTTCCACTCCAGTGGATGGCGGGTTGGAGCTGCAAGATTGCCTTCGCGGGCAGGGGATTCCATGACGATGTCCCGTGTGTTTGTTGATCGTGGAAAAAACCGGCCGCGGGATAACACGGCCGGATGATAAGTCTTGATTCAGGTTCAGGCCTTGAACTCGTTAAGCGCCTTCGTATAGCGGTTGGCGTGGGAACGCTCTGCCTTGGCCAGGGTTTCGAACCAGTCGGCGACCTCGTTGAAGCCTTCCTCGCGTGCGGTCTTGGCCATGCCCGGATACATGTCGGTGTATTCGTGCGTCTCGCCCGCGACCGAGCTTTTCAGATTGTCCTCGGTGCCGCCAAACGGCAGTCCGGTGGCAGGGTCGCCGCATTGCTCAAGATATTCCAGATGACCATGGGCATGCCCGGTCTCACCCTCTGCGGTGGAGCGGAACAGCGCGGATACATCGTTGTAGCCTTCGATGTCGGCTTTGGATGCGAAATAAAGATAACGGCGGTTGGCCATGGATTCGCCGGCAAAGGCGTCCTTCAGGGATTGTTCGGTCTTGCTTCCTTTCAGTTTCATGATGTTCACCTCAGTATGGTTGAAAATATCGACTATCGATCAAGTGACCATAAGTCACAATTGATAGGATACTATTTTGCCCATGTCGTAAAAAGTAAATTATTTCGATCTATTCGATAGACAGAATAGATTGAGCGACGGGAAGGCTAATAAGTTCCCTGTTTCTTCATTCCACGGCCAGGGTCTCCGGCGGCAACAAATCCTTCAATAATTTCGCCAGGTTTTCCATCGTGGGGGCAATGGGCGAGCGCCGCCGCCAGACCAGCCCGATGACGCGAGATGCGCCAGGCGCAGCAAGCGGACGCAGGGCGACGCGGGTGCCGAAATCGTGAGATTGCATGCCGGCCAGCGCAGGCATCAGCGTGACCCCGAGTCCCATGCCGACCATCTGGCGCAACGTTTCCAGGCTGGTCGCACGAATTTCCTCATTGTCGAGTGCCGCCAGGTGACAGGCCTCCAGAGCCTGATTGCGCAGGCAGTGCCCCTCTTCCAGCAAGAACAGCCCGGCATTCACCAGTTCATCGATATGCACCTGTTCTGCCGCGGCCAGGGGGTGTTCGGCAGGCACAGCAGCCAAGAATGGCTCGCGGAATAGCGGCACGGTTTCCATCGCGGGATCTTCACTCGGCAATGGCAAGGCCAGCAGGCCCGCATCCAGTTTCCCTTCGCTCAAGTGGGCAAGCACATGCGGCGTCATTTCCTCGCGCAACAACAGGCGCAACTTGGGGAAGGATCCATGCACGCGAGGCAGGACATGTGGCAGGTAATATGGCCCCAGCGTGGGAATCACGCCAAGATGGATGGCGCGAACCATCGGATCCTTGATCTGTCTCGAGAGCTCGCATATGCGATTGGCTTCTTCGATGATGCGGCGGGCGGAATCGACAATATCCCGGCCGGCCGGCGTGAGCGTCACGGATTTCAGGCTGCGATCAAACAGCGTGATGCCGAGAAAATCCTCCAGCTTCTTGATCTGGGTGGAAAGGGTCGACTGGCTGACGAAGCAGGCCTCGGCCGCGCGGCCGAAATGTCCGGCATCCGCCAGCGCAACCACATAGCGCAGTTCCTGCAGGGTCATGGTTTGCCTAATATAAAAGGGATTGGAAGGTTCCATATAATTCAATCGCTCAATGAAGCTGCGGTAATCCACAGGATCGGGTCGGTGTACCCCAATGAATCCTTCGAGCGCAGCATTCGATTAACGTCTGCACCGCCAGGACGTCAAGGCTGTTGCCGGCCATCGCCATTTTTCAATACTGGCATGATCAATTAGACCATTACCATAAGTAGGGATACTTATTATCCATGCTGTGGTCATGGCAGATCATTGATTCTGTCAATGAAGCTGATTCAAAAAAACTCATTGCACTAGTCACTGCGCCCGTGCATATCAAAACTCCACGGCAGGCTTGAAGGTCAGGACGCGATTGACTCCGTCAATAGATACAACTCATGCAATTCGTTAGATTAGTTCGAGCATTCAAACTGTAATTCGCGCCATTGATGGCCTTGCCCAGCGTGGCTCCCGTGCCCTCAATAAATAAATATCGCGAAACCCTGAAATAGGCAGGTGCTACAGCGCTCGAAGGATAAACCGGTTTATCACATGCGAAGAGGAGACAAAATTATGACTGACTTTAGCAAGTTGAGCAGGAGAGAATTCATCAGTATTTCGGGCAAGACCGGGTTCGCCACCCTGGTGGCGAGCGTGGTCGGTGTCAATTTAGGATGGTGCAGGTTACCAAAGCGATTTGAGTCCAACCGGATATGCGAATGCCCATCGGGGACCCCTGCCGTCAAAGTCGCATATTGGCGTTCCGGTGCGTGGTCGTGCACTGCGATGTTGCCGCCTGCCCAAAGACATCGAGTAATGGCAAACTCGTTTGGTTTCTGCGGCTGGTGCCAGGCCAAGGCGAGCCTGATGCGCCGGCGGCGCGCGAAACGTCCGCCTTGCTTCAATAAATTGCACATCCAACCAGATAAAACCGGGCACTGGCGACCGATTAACTTTCTGGCATGACCTTCCGTTTTGTGCCGTTAGAGGACATAATAATTTCTCGAAGGCGGACGGTGAAAGTATCTTGTCTGCGGAGGCCCAAAGCCGAAGGGCAACTGTTTACGGAACAGCCCGTGGCGAGAGCTTGACTTGATTGCCAGGCATGTTGAACCTGAAACGGCTTGCCATGTTGGCTTGGAATCCCCAATCACTGACGGCCAGGATATGCGTGATGCGCTTCATGCTGAGGTAGCTGGGCATTTTTTGCATGGACACGAACCGGTCATGCAATACATTCTCGGTGAAAGACGAAATGGGTTATGAGTGTCGAGAAATGCTTGATATATACGATCTTCAGTTTTTGCTCGTCCCGCCATTGCTGTTCCAGATATCGATGTCTTCATGAGCCCTGACTTCAATCGCCTCGCATACGAGATCAGAAATTTCCTCGGCCTGCTCCCCAAGGCATCTTCGGCCGTCCTCGATGAAACGGGCACGAAAACCCATTTCATGGATATTCACCGCCGCATCGGGATGTATCTGCGAGCGTTGTGGGACGCAGATTTCATCATGAAACCGACAGATCTTGCGCGCGCGGACGATGAAGACCGGAAGCCGTTCATCGACAATTTCGACATCCATTTGCCCAACGTCATTTACGATTCCGCGGTGGATGGTGCAAGGCGGGTGACGGGCCTGCAAATCTATCGCGCGGCGGCCGCTCATGCGTCGGCTCACATCGTTCACTCCAGAAACCGCTTTTCCGCACAATCCCTCGACAAGTGGCAGGTCGCCATGATTTCCATGATTGAGGATGCGCGAGTGGAAACCTTGTCCATCCGGCAGTTTCCCGGTTTGAAGCGTCTCTGGGCCAGGCAGCACAAGGCCACGCCTGGTGACCACACGACTGCCGGGGATTACCTCAATCGCCTTGCGCGCGCATTGCTGGACGAGACATACCAGGATGACGATCCCTGGATCCGCCAGGGGCGGGCGCTGTTCGATGCGGCCGATGATCTGGAAAGCAATCGTGTTTCGCGCGACATAGGCTTGAGACTTGCCGATTCATTTCGGGAAAAGAAGATCAGGTTCAACATCCGCTCGGACATGCTGAGCGCTCCCTATCGCGACGACAACCGTTTTTTATGGAGGCGTTCCGCCAAGCCGCTGGAAATCATCAATCCGTATTTCAAGTCGAAGACCAGGTTCAGAATCGACGAATCTGGAGACGATTTCCGGAGTTCCCGGATGCTGACCAATAGAGTCGAAAACGAAAAGGCGGTTCTGGGAACATACTATTACCCCGAGTGGAATTACCGCAGCCAAAGCCTGGATCCGTCCTGGGTGACCCTGCACGAAACGATCCCCGCATCCGGCGATGTGAAGATCGTGGACCGCATCATCGCGGAAAACAATTATCTCCTGGCGCGCATGAAGACCCTGCTCCACGCCATTCGGGATGGGGCGGTTCACCGCATTCGGAAACTCGAAGAAGGCGACGAAATAGACATCAATTCCGCCATCCGCACCCAAGTCAGCATCAGACTGGGGATGCCGCCCGACACCCGAGTCATGATGCGTTCGGTGCGCAAGACCCGCGATATATCGGTGCTGCTGCTGCTGGACCTGTCCGGTTCGATGAACAACAGGGTCAAGGGTCGGGGGCATACCGCGCTGCAGCTTACCCAGCAGGTCAGTGCCTTGTTTGCGGATGCGATCGCAGCGGTCGGGGACGCATTCGCTATCCATGGTTTTTGTTCCGAGAACCGGCACAATGTCGAGTACTTTCGCCTGAAGGATTTCGAACAGCCCTACGATGACGTTCTGAAGGCCCGCATCGCCGGCATTTCAGGCCAGCTTGGCACCCGCATGGGTGCGGCGATACGCCACGCCACCCATTATCTGAACAATCAGAAATCCAGCAAGAAGTTATTGATTCTGATGTCCGACGGCGAACCGTATGACATCGACGTTCCCAACCGCAAGTACTTGCGCGATGACGCAAGAATATCGGTCGATGAAGCCAGGCGCTGTGGCATCCATACCTATTGCTTCAGTCTCGATCCCGGCGCTGACGTATACGTATCCCGCATATTCGGCGCAAAGAATTACCTGGTGGTCGACCACCTCAGAGGCCTGCCGGAAAAACTACTCCTGATCTATGCCGGACTTACCCGTTAGGTTTGCAGACCGCGGCAGCAGACCCAGATTTTGCCAACGGCATAAGCGGGAAGCAAGCCAACCGCCCCGGCGACATGCTGTAGCGCGCGTCCGGCAAGGGCGCGTCTGCCGCAGCCATCTGTCGACGATGAGACTCTGCCGGAAGGCAACTGCGCGTGCGAATTATTCCCGAATCGGTGCTAGAATTCTGCCAATTGAGCGAGATCGCCAACCGGACGGTCATGCCACAAACCGGATCAAGCAAAGGGAGGCTACTTATGCTTAAACTGCCCCAATCAATCATCTTTGCAATGGTGGCGTTCAACATCACTGCCTTCACCGTTTGTTTACAGGTGGATATGCTGCCCTTTGGCACGATGACATGGAAGATTATTTGGTGGGCATTGACGATAGGTGCCTGGAGACTGACCTACATGAGAAGAGATAAATATTTCACGCTGTTCTGATGAATCGATGCGAGCTGGGAAAGCATCCGGAATTTGTTTAATCGAAGTCTCACGCCTGCTGCGTGATCGGCACTTAGAGCGGCTCAGCAATTCGACCGAACCGGCGCCGTCCGTTCTTTTCAGTGGAAAATGCCGGCAACGGCCGCACGAAATGCTCTTGGTGCAGCATTTCGTCTCGCTCACGCGGTTGCAAGCTTGGAAACTGTCGGAGATGGCTGCGTTTCAGCTTCGATCAGCAAGACCGTGTAAGCGCGCGCGCTTACAGAAGCAAGATGCATAAATGATTCGAAAGCCGCGTGGTTGGTGCCCGGAGCCGGAATCGAACCGGCACGGAGGGATTAGCCTCCGACGGATTTTAAGTCCGTTGTGTCTACCAATTTCACCACCCGGGCTGATCGAGACAATCCTGCAGATGCAGGAGACATAGGGATCCATCGCGAAGTCGGGCATTATACAGAGATGCTTACCGCGTTGGTTACTCAACGTTACTGCCTGAGGAAGACTTCTGAGCAACCCGACAATGCAGGGTCGAGCTGTACGACTGGGTTCAAGTGCGGCCAAGGATTTTCGTATCAAGCCTGCGGCACGTCTTCTGGTACCGAACCAGTTCGCCGGAGCGATCAACAGTTTCCACATGCTTGTTTGTCTGAGGTTTTACCTTTCCGGTCAAACCTTAATTTCTTGACACTGCCTTTAATATCCCTATAATGCGTGCTTCGTTTTTGCGGGAATAGCTCAGTTGGTAGAGCGATACCTTGCCAAGGTATAGGTCGCGAGTTCGAATCTCGTTTCCCGCTCCAAATTTTTTCCGGGAAAGCGCTGGCTTTCCCTTAGTTTTTCTTCAGGCAGTTCAGCGTACGGCGGGGTAGCAAAGTGGTTATGCAGCGGATTGCAAATCCGTCTACGCCGGTTCGATTCCGACCCCCGCCTCCAGTCAATCAACAACCCATGGATGTTTTGCATCTTGCCTGCATGGCCACGCGGGCGCAATTGATCAGTGATCCCCAGACTTTCAGCCGCAAAAAAACCGGCGTGGCCGGTCTGTCTGCTGTGGCACATGATTCCTGGCTGACGATTCAGCGGATCAGCCGTATGCAGGTCGCCAACAATACCATCAGCGAAATCGTGTCAGCCTGATCTTCCTGTGCACTGGCGACGGAAACGTTGGCGTCACGTCTCATACTTCCCTGAGTTCTGTGTAGGCCTCGGCTGCCTTGACTGCCTCGAGAATCATGTCCCCGTCCACGTCATGAATTGTAAGATTCTTAATCAATATCTGCTCAACGATGTATGCCGCAATATATGCGGCTTCGTCCGGGTGCATATTGTTTTGAATTAATTGGTTCATGATTGCTGCTCGGGTCAAGCGCCATCCAGTTGTGACAGAACAAGGCTACATCAATTGTCCCTGGCCCGAAATTGGACGAAGGTACCAGGATGACGGCATTGAAATGATCGCCAAGACAAATGCTATGGCTGGTCTGCGTTTGAGTGGTGCACGGTGGGCGGCACGGTACGAAAAGTGAATTTTTTGCGCACTGGCAATCGCAACTTCCGGTGAATGGCAGAATCCCTCGAGGGCAGTGCTTTTGAGATATTTTGGAAGCCCACAATGCGTGCAGAATATCCAGTCAGCGGCAACCCCACTTGTGGATCAGGGTGATCAATTCCGCAAATATTACAATTGCAAGAGGCTGCCGGAACAGCTAGGCTATCCCGCTTTGAGCAAAAGCATCCAGACAGCATCACGGGTTAGGGGGGATATGATTATGAAGAAAATCAGCAAGCCGGAGTACCTGGAAAAAGTTAAGCAATTATCCAAAGTCGAAATGGAGCGCCTGTTATCCCGCATGGGTGGCAAGCTTCCGCGATGGCTACAAAAGGAAAAGTTAAGCCAGCAAGAGGCGTTGGCCATACAGATGGAGTTGGAAGACGAGCAACTTGCTTCATGGCGAAAAATGATCCGTGTTTTGAGGGAAAAGGAAGCGGCCAAGGAAAGAAAAAGAGCCAAGTCTCCTGAGAAGGCCAAGGCGACTGCAGGGGTCAAGTCAACTGCAAAGCCCAAGCCAACCGCAAAAGCCAAGGCACCTGCAAAGCCCAAGCCAACTGCAAAGGCAAAGGCAGCGAAGGGGAAATAGCATCAAGACCGCTTCCTGCTCGGGTTTCTAATACGCATTCAGCCTTCTGATCCCGGTTAGGCCGATTCTGCGGCGACATGTCTGCCAAACATGTTGTTACCGGTTCAGGATGCGCATGCGCGAGCTTTTCTTGTGCTGGTGGGATTGCATTCTCGCGACGACATGGTCGAGTACCTCGATCGCATCCAGCACGAACGGGCCCTTGTTCAGCATGACACATTCGGCGCGCTCCGCCATCGCAGTTTCCGTCACGTCGGCGCGTGATGGCATATTCTGCTTGACCAGTCCTTCCAGCACTTGCGTCGAACACAGGACGAGACATTGGCGGAATCGGCAGATGCCATATCAACAAAATCATCGAGTAGCCGCGAAAAAGGACAAGTAACAATCTCCTGCGACTGTTATGCATAATCAAGACGGTTGTTGCAGGGGACGATATGCCGCTCAAAGCCAGTAGCATCCATTTCCACAGCAACCGTGCAATGGTGCCCGATTCGCAATTCGCTCGTTGAAGTGATGGCCACGATCAAGTTCGTTGAAAGCCTGAGGTCAGGGTCGATCGGAATAGAACCTTATTTTCTTGAGGCCGGAGTGGACCTGTTGCGTAACATCATTGAACTTGTTCCCGTCAAACTCCAAGAACACGGCATTCGGATCGCGTGCGACGGCGCTGTCGTCTGGCACATTCAGGTATACGTAAGCGAGATTGCCTATCAACGTAGGCGCCTTGACTTTGCCGCCAACCATATGATGACGCAACGGTGCGATCTGCATTGACGCCACATCTTCGCGCAGCAGGAACTGATACCAGGGCGCCTTTTCTGTCATCACCAGGCAGTGGATTGCCTGGCTTCCCTCAGAGGCGAGTGCCTTGATCGCGCTGTCGGAATACTCGCGAAAATACAGAGCGTCAGGAGGCGTATTCAACAGGTACACCTTGCAGCTGTTTTGCGGCAACGGCAATTGATCCACGGCCAGGCTGGCCTGCTCTGCAACATGGCGAGACTGGCCATTGGACAATTGACTCCAGCCACTTCCCAGCGAATGGGACAATATCCCAAAGAACAGAGACACCAGCGCGAGCAGGATGTAAATCAGGCTTGAAGCGATCCTGCGGCGAGGATACTCGTTGCAAACAACACTCAACGGCTGCTGTGCTGCCAGCAGGAAACCTGCAAAGGACAAATAGTAGAATCGCGAATTCACCATATTCACAACTTCAAAGCCGTTGCTGATATTGTGAAACAGGCGGGAAAAGGAAACTGGTGCCTGCAAGACGGCAGGCGTCAACATAATCGTCAAGCCGAGCGCGACCATACCCCATTCCACTTTGCCCTGCCTGAACAGAGAGTTCAGGCTGTACCCAGACAGAACGGCAAGGCTGATCCCCATCAGCGCATAAACGCCCATATTCCAGTGGGCAAAATCTGAATAAAACAAGTAATAATCCGGTGACAGTCGCAGCCACTTTCCGATACCCCCAACCATGACGGTTAGCAGGGAGTTTTCGCCAAGCAGCTGATTCGCCACTGCGGTTCGCAACAGAGCGAAGCGCAGCCCGAATGCAAGCAAAACCACAGCATAAAACGGGATGATCTCGTACAGCTTCTCGCGCATGGTTGGCGCTGCATTCCGCCTGAACTTGAACGCCGCGACCGTTATCACTACGGGTATGAAATAGGCGATTTCCTTCGAGAGAACTGCCAAAATACACGCTGCAACAGAAAGAACATAAGCCTGCCGCGATCCGTCCACGCGATAACGCAAGTACAGGCAGATGCTGAATAGAAAGAACAACGTCGACAGTAGATCAAAGCGGTCTGACAACCACATGGTGGTAGATATCGTCAGCGGGTGAACCAGAAAAAGCAGCGCCAGCAGGGCATTCAATTTCATATTGTCGCGAACCAAAGTGAAAATACGAAACAAGACACAAGCATTTCCGATATGGATCAGTATGTTTATCAGATTTTGGTAGACCTGCTGGGTGCCGGCCAATTGATAGGAGAACCACCATGACAACAAGCCAACTGGTCGGTAGAAGAAACTCCCCGGGAAATGGCTGTGATAAAAGAAAGCGAGCGGATTGCCGATAAATCTGGCGATCGTCAGGAAAGCAAAATCATCCGCATAATAGTAGCCGGTCAGCGATGGATAGAAGACGGCCAATCCTGCAAAAAGATAGCCTGAATACACCAGATTTCTATTGTTCATTCTGAATTCCGCGGATCGATGGGCCTGGATCAGTTGACCGCATCCTCCTATTCCTGAACATGGGCCACGCGATCACAGTCTATCTGACCAGAGATTTGGAACGTTTCACACTGTACTTGATTCTTGCAACGATTTCCGGCGTTGACACATTACTGATTCGGTCATGGTTCCGCTCAGTAAACTGCCGGCATGGGTTGCAGCCTTTGCCGCGGGCCGTCAGCGCAATTACCGTCCTGTCTGGTTGCGCGCCTTTCACCCACGCTGTTTCCTCGTTCATGCAAACTATTGGTCCCAAGGATGGTCACCCGGAGGTAGCGCGGCTGGCGGCAATATACTGACGTATCAAGGGCGCAACGGGATCGCCAGCGCCTCGAAACCGGAAATGACATCGAACAATTCCTCGTCGATGCCGCTTTGGCGCAACCGGTGAAATTTCTGATTGAGATCTTCCAGCAAGCTCGTCGATGTTCTTCTCGGCGCGCTGCATTGCGGCGAGACGGCTGGCATTTTCGCTCGCCAGGGATTCGGCGCAGGCCCTGAACAACGAGACAAAAAGATATTCGCGAACCAGTGCCATCAGTGTCCGCTCCGGGTCATTCATTACCTCGGGCAAATTCCCGGTCGGCCAGGGGATTGCGGCCAGATTGCGGCGCCATGCATCATCCAGCGGCAACAGGCGCTGACTGACAGGCGTATAAATCGCGCCTGACCCGGGGCGGTTATGGAACAGGTATATCTGGGTGATATCGCCCTGTTCATGCTGCTTTTCCATCTCGAGCAGAATCTCCCCGACCAGCGGCGTGATCGCACCGATGGAATTCGGCAGAACAAACTTCTCTCCCTGCTGCATGCCGGTATCCGCAAGGCGCGATTGAATGCGCTCGCCGACAGCCCAGAGCGTTTTTTTGCCCGGCAACTCTCCCAGCCTATTCACGACATACTCAACCATCAGATCATTGAATTGGCCAACCAGTCCCTGGTCGGAGCCAAACACCACCGCGGCTATCGACCCGGGTTCCTTTTCGCCCGCTCGCGGTTTGGTCCCTGGCGAATCACCTTGCCTGAAACATGCGGCCAGGCCCCGTTGCACCGTCCGATAATAATCATCCAGCGAGTGCACCGCATTCTCGTATTGCCCGATGTTCGACGCGGCCATGGCCTTCATCGTGCGCACCACGGATTCCAGTTCTCCGGCGCTGGCGACCTTGTGGCGCAGACTCGCGGCGGTATCGCTCATGGCTTTGCTCCGGTTTCCGCCACAGGCTTTGGATTGGCCTTGCTCGACGGAGTGTCCGACTTGGCTTGAAAAGCCACGAGCGCCTGGCGCGCGATCTTGATGATCGTTTCGCGATCCCCATCGCTCAACTGGTCGGCAGTGTCGAATCGCGCGCGCACCTCGGATGGGATCTCCGTTGCCGCCTCGCGCACGGCCGACTCGGCATCGCTCATCCGGTCTAACGGCACACCGTCGAAGAGTTCAGCGGTCAATGCCAGCAGCACGGCGATCTGCGCGGGCACGGACACCGGCGCGAATTCAGGCTGCTTGAGGCAGGCGCGGATGCGCCGCCCGTGCTCGATGGTCTTGCGGGTGGCTTCATCCAGCCGCGCGCCGAAGCGGGAAAAGGTTTCCAGTTCCTCGAACTGGGCGTAGGCGAGCTTAAGGTCGCCCGCCACGGCGCGGTAGGCTGTGTGCTGCGCCTTGCCCCCGACGCGCGAAACGGATTTGCCGACATCGATCGCGGGCAGCACGCCCAATTCGAACAGTGTCGGCGACAGATAGATCTGGCCGTCAGTGATGGAGATCAGGTTGGTCGGGATGTAGGCGGAAATATCCTGCGCTTCGGTTTCGATGATGGGCAATGCAGTCAACGAACCGCCGCCGAGTTCCGGGCGCAAATGTGTGGCGCGCTCCAGCAACCGCGAGTGGATGTAAAAGATGTCGCCGGGAAAGGCTTCCCGTCCTGGCGGACGGCGCAGCAGCAGCGACAACTCGCGATAGGCTCGCGCATGATGCGTCAGGTCATCGTAAATGATCAGCACGTCGCGGCCCTGTTCCATGAAATGCTCGGCGATGCTGGTCGCGGCGTAAGGTGCGATGTAGGCGAGGCCGGGCGGGTCGTTGCCTTCGGTGACTACCACGACGGTGTAATCCATCGCGCCATTTTCGCGCAGGGCGGCGACCACTTTGGCCACGCCGGACGCGCGCTGGCCGATGGCGCAATACACGCACAGCACATCCTGGCCGCGCTGGTTGAGTATGGTGTCGAGCGCGATCGCGGTCTTGCCGGTCTGCCGGTCGCCGAGTATCAGTTCGCGCTGGCCGCGCCCGACGGGGATCAGCGCATCGATGACCTTGATACCAGTCTGCAGCGGTTCGGTGACGGGCGCGCGATCCATGATGGCGGCCGCTGGACGCTCGACCGGCAAACGCGCGCCGGATGCCAGAGGGCCATTCCCGTCCAGCGGATGCCCCATTGGATTGATGATGCGCCCGATCACTCCGTCTCCCACCGGTACGTCCATCACATGCCCCCTGCGCTCGACTTCATCGCCCGCATGCAACTGCCAGTAGTCGCCCAGCAGCACGACGCCAATTTCATCTTCGTCGACGTTGAAGGCTATGCCGTACACATCGCCGGGAAACCTCAGCACCTCTTCAAAACCAACGCCGGGGAGGCCGGAAACTTTTGCGATACCGGTGGCGATACTGGTGACCGTGCCCACTTCACGCGGCCTCAGTTGTGGCGAGTAGGCTTCCCGTACCTGGCTTATCCCGGCAAAGGCGCTGTCGAAAACGTTCTGCAGGCTCTCGGGTCTCCCGTTCATTGGCTTTTTGACTCTGTCCCGGGCGCAGCTTTGGCTACAGGCTGGCCCTTCTGTTTCAGCAAATTGTCTACGCCTTTTTCCAGCGACGCCAGATAGTCCGCGATACTCCACGCCACTTTTTGTCCGTTCGTGGTGAGTTCAATGCCGCTGATCAATTCCGGCGCGGCCTCGAAACGGACCGGGATTTCAGTCGAGAAGGTTTCGTTGAGAGCCTGTTGTATCAATGTGCGCTGCGCCGCAGGCAGGTCAAAGGCGCTGCGCACCAGCGCAGGATCGGATGCTGACCTGAGCGACTCGCGGAGGCTTCTTTTCACCTGCTCGTCCATCCCGCCCAGGCGGCGAATGAACACTTCTGCCAAGCGTTCTTCCAGACTGGTTGCGGCGAGGTCCGCCAGCGCCTTGCGCGCGATAGCGAATACTTCCTGCCGGGTTCGGCGACTGATGGCTTGATTCAGGTTATGGGCATCGTTTCTCAGCGTTTCCTGTCGCTTGGCGCTCAAGACATCGGCCGCCTGCCGCGCTTCGTCAAGGAGCCGCTGACGTTCGGCTTTCGCTTCCTCCGCCGCCTTGTTCATCAGCGCGTTGCGCTGCTGCTCGAACACTTCGTTCTTGTGCTGAAATTCGTCGTGCTCCTTCCGGGCTTCGGCTTTTTTCGCGTCGGCGTCGGCCAGCTCTTTGGCGATCCGCATTTCGCGCGCATCGATGGCATCCAGGATAGGCTGGTACAGGAAGCGCTTCAACAACCACACCAGAATGAGGAAGTTGACGATTTGCGCAATGACGGTAAACCAGTCGATCAGCATGATTTACTTTCCGGCTGCCTGCGCGATGACGTGGTTCCAGAACGGATTGGCGAACAGCAGGATCATCGAGACCACGAAGCAGTAGATGGCGGTGGATTCGATCATCGCCAGACCGACAAACAGCGTTCGCGTGATGGTGGCGGAGGCATCGGGTTGCTGGGCCAGCGAAGTCAGCGCAGTCGCTACCGCGCGCCCTTCGCCAAGCGAAGGTCCGATGACCCCGATTGCGATGGTCATGCCGGCAGTGACAATCGATGCCACCGCGATAATAGTCATGCTGTCCATAATATCCCCTCTTTATTTTGCAATAGATGCTTCAAAGTTTTGCTTCGGGTTCGGGTATGCGCACTCGTGTCGCAGCCGCGATATAAACCGTGGCCAGAATACTGAAGATGTAGGCTTGCACCATGCCGGTCAGCAGCCCGAGCGCGCTCATCGCGATCGGAAAGATGAACGGCGTGATGGTCAGCAGTATGGCCAGTATCATCGTGCCACTCATCATGTTGCCGAACAGGCGGACGGCCAGGGCCAGCGTGCGCGAAAGCTCGCTGATGATATTGAACGGCAGCATGATGACCGTCGGCTTCAGGTAGGCCCGCAGATATTCGCCCAGGCCGCTCTGCTCAATGCCGAACAGCGGCACCGCAACGAACACGCAGATCGCCAGCGCCGCCGTGGTCGAGAGCGAACCGGTCGGCGGCTCATAGCCGGGAACGATGGTGAACAGGCTCGCCATCGCGACAAACAGGAACAATGTGCCGAGAAAGCCGAGATATTTCCGGGGCTGGCTCATGCCTACTTCTGCAATCTGTTTGTTGATGCCGGTGACGATTATCTCCAGCAGATTCTGCCAGCGCGATCGTTGATGGCCGGTGACGAGTTTGTGCGTAACGAGTTTTGATCCCAGCGCCAGCACGGCCATCAGTCCCCATGTGTAAACGATGGTGGCGTTGAGCTTGAAAACCCCGTGTTGCCAGAAAATGATCCCGTCGGGACTAAGGTGCATGGCCGGCCTCTTTCATCAATTGGTCTTGCGGTTGCACTGGCCGGCTTAACCTGGTCACGCCAATGCGCGCGACGATGAAACCCAGCAGCCCTGCCAGCAGCCTCTTCCAGTCGTCCCCAAGGACGAAATAAAACCCGGTCACAACGATGCTGGTGCGCAACAGCATGCTGCCGAAGAACCAGAGCACCGGTCGCCTTGACGAAACGCCCTTGCTCACTGTCCACCAAAGACCGCCGAAAAAGAATGTTCCCAGCACTATTCCTGTTGCCAGGGCGAACGCCATACTGAGCGCTTCATCCATGGTCGTTCTCCTCTTGCTCGTGTATTTCCCGGTCCTCCTTGGCCACCCAATGCCAGGCATTGACACAACCCAACCCCAGGCCGATAGCCAGCATCATGAGCGTCCAGGAATGGGTGCCCGGATGGTTCTTGTCCAGCCATAGCCCGAGTGCCGCGCCGAGCAGCGTGGGCACGGCCACCGACCAGCCTACCAGGCCCATCATGCCCAGTCCGGACCAGACAGTCTGCGTGACATGGCGTTGCGCCTTGAGTTTGCGTGCCGCCTGCTCGCCCACTTGCTGGCTGAATTCCGTTTCGCCCGTCGCGGATTCTTCTTCCGTATCATCATTCATGATGAAACTCCGCGAAGCGCCGGACAAATCCGCTCTCCAGTTTCGCCAGCACCGAACGTACGCTCTTCTCCTGCTCGTCCAGATTCAGGAATTCCTGCTCTACCGCTTCGCGCAGCTTGCCAAGATCAGTCCCGCCGATCGCGTTGCGCACGGAGACCCGCACGTCGGCGCCGGACTTGACCAGTACGCCTTCATCGACGGCGATGTAAACCTCGCCTTCGGCTTCGGTCTCGAAAACCAGTATCCCCGGCGCCAGCGATGCCACACAATCCAGCCGGTGCGGCAACAGTCCGAACGAGCCTGCGCGAGACTCGGCGACAATGCGCAACACATCCTGCTTCTCTGCGAATATGCGGAAGGGCAGGAGGATCTTAAGACTCATGCGCGCTGGCTGCATGTTCCACCTTCGGTTGGGGTTGGGGTCGCGCTGCGGTTCAGCCATGGCTGCTAACTTGTCGGGTGCAGCTTTCTGCTTCGCTTCGCCAATCGCCCCTATCATGTACAGCGCGCTTTCCGGGTAGTCCTCGAATTCATCGCGCAGGATGCGCTCGCAGCCATCCAGCGCGTCCTTGAGGCTGACGAGCTTGCCTTGCAGGCCGGTAAATTGCTCGGTGGTGAAGAATGGCTGGGTCAGGAATCGTTCCAGCCGCCGGGCGCGACCAACCACGTTGCGGTCATCCGGCGACAGTTGTTCCAGGCCGAGCATCGCGATGATGTCTTTAAGGTCCGCGTATTGCGCGAGCGTGCGCCGGATTTCCTGCGCAAGCGCATAATGCCGTTCGCCGATAATACCGGGCGTGGCCATCTTGGAACTGGACTGCAACGGGTCGATGGCGGGGTACAGCCCTTCGCTCGCTCGCTTGCGCGACAGCACGATGGAGGCGGACAGATGCGAGAAGGTATGCACCGCCGCCGGATCGGTGAAGTCGTCCGCCGGCACATACACCGCCTGGATCGAGGTGATGGCGCCGGTATCGGTATTGGCGATGCGCTCTTCCAGTTGCGACAACTCGGTGCCCATGGTCGGCTGGTAACCCAGGCGTGACGGCATCTGTCCCATCAGACCGGATACTTCCATGCCAGCCTGGATGAAGCGAAAGATATTGTCGATCAGCAGCAGCACATCGCGATGCTCGTCGTCGCGAAAATACTCGGCCATGGTCAGCGCGGCATGGCCGACGCGGAAACGGGCGCCGGGTGGCTCATTCATCTGGCCGAACACCATCACCATATTTTCCAGCACGCCGGCCGCTTTCATGTCGCGGTAGAGCTCCTCGCCTTCGCGGCAGCGTTCGCCGATGCCGCAAAAGATGCTCACGCCTTCCTGTTGTCCGACCATGTTGTGGATCATCTCGGTGAGCAACACCGTCTTGCCCACGCCCGCACCGCCGAACAGGCCGGCCTTGCCGCCACGCTCCAGTGGCATCAGCACGTCGATGACCTTGATGCCGGTCTCGAACAGTTCTGATTTGGTGGAGCGCCGCGCCAGCGGCGGTGGCGCGCGATGGACCGAACGCCATTGCACGTCCGCCGGCGCCGGCTGGCGGTCGATGGCGTTGCCGAACACGTCGAACATGCGGGAAAGGTTGCCCTTGCCGACCGGCGCCTGCAACGGCCCGCCGGTGTCTTCGACAATCGCACCACGCACCAGTCCCTGCGTAGGGGTCAATGCAATGCCGCGCACCCTGTGCGCGTCGAGCTGAGCCAGCACTTCGATCGCGATCTGCCCGGTGCGCAGCAAAGCATATATCGACGGCAGGGAGTCGTCGAAACGGACATCCACGACACTGCCGCGCACCGAAACAACTGTTCCGAGGTTCGAAGAACTGGATTTATTGTTCATGTCTGCGCATCCACCTGAATGTCAATCCGCCAGGCATGTCTCGATTCGTCAGCGCGTTGCCTGCTGAATCGCACCAAACATCACACTTGGGCCACGGTTTCCAGGCAGGCTCCTGAAAGGATTGAAGCTGCATGGATTATAGCTTGGACTGTATGACCATGCTCATATGCCTGCGACCCTTGCCGGCTGGCAGGATATCGCAGCATCCATGAATCAGAATTCGGCCATGCGCCGCAAAATCGAAAACGCCCGGCCATTCTCGGGCGATAATGTGCCCGCGCCGACCAATCATGGCACCCACCCGACACGCGTTTCAACAGATCAAGGCAATGAGCGACAAGCACGAAATCAGGCCTGGCCAATCCATCGAATTGCTGAAGGAACTGCACATCCTGACGCGCGATGGCAGGATGAACCAGGACTCGCGCCGCAAGTTGAAGCAGGTGTACCACCTGTACCAGTTCATCGAGCCGTTGTTGCTGGAAGTGCAGCGCAACCATGGCGACATCAGCCTGGTGGATCACGGCGCGGGAAAATCCTATCTCGGCTTCATCCTGCACGATCTGTTTTTCAAGTCGCAGCCGAAAAGCGCAGCCCACATCTACGGCATCGAAACGCGCGAGGAACTGGTTGCGCATTCGATCGAACTGGCGGCGCGCCTGGGCTTCGAAAGCATGTCCTTCCTCAATCTCTCGGTGGCGGAATCCATCGTGTCCGATACATTGCCCGCCAAGGTTGATGTGGTCACCGCGCTGCATGCCTGCGACACCGCCACAGACGATGCGATCCGCTTTGCGCTGCACAAGCAGGCACAGTTCATCGTGCTGGTGCCCTGCTGCCAGGCCGAAGTGGCCGCTGTGCTGCGCAGGAACAAGGGGCGGGAACTGGCGACGCACGCGTTGCCCGAGCTCTGGCGCCATCCCATCCACACCCGCGAATTCGGCAGCCATGTCACCAACGTGCTGCGCTGCCTGCAACTGGAGGCGCACGGCTACCGGGTCACGGTCACCGAACTGGTGGGCTGGGAGCACTCAATGAAGAACGAACTGATCATCGCCAGCTACGGGAACCTGCCGCGCAAACGCGCGGCGGAACGGCTCAATGAACTTCTGCATACGCTGGGCCTGGAGGAAATGAGCGGTCGGTTTTTCACCAGGCCGGAAGCGAACGACACCGAGCCATGAAAATTATCCTGGTTCGCCACGGCGAGAGCGACGCGAATGTCGCCGACCGCATCAGCGACGACCCCGCACGCAGCATCAACCTGACCGAGCGCGGCAAAGCACAGGCTGAAGCCGCCGCAGGCAGTCTGGTACCGCTGCGGTTTCGCCATGCTTACGTTTCGCAATTCCCGCGCGCGCAACAGACTGCCGCGATCCTGCTGCGCCGCCGGGACTGCCGTCTGCAGATCGATGCACGTCTCAACGAACGCCGCTCCGGCATGGATGGCTTGCCGGTCAGCGCCTTCGATGACCTGGTGCGCGCCGATCCGTTGCGCATCAAGCCGGAACGGGGTGAATCATTCCTGCAGCTGATGGAAAGACTGCGCAGCTTCATGGATGAGGTCGCCGCGCGCCATCCAGACGAAATGATATTGGCCGTATCGCACGAGAACCCGATACTCGCAGCGCTGGCTTTGACTGCCGGCGATGCTGAGCAGATCGTTTGCGGCAGCATTGCCAACTGCGCGTGGGTGGAATTGGAATGGCCGAGTTTGATTTGATGTTTTAGTCGACCGAATGCCCGATTCCGCTACGCTCCTCCCCACTCCCACTTCCCACTTCCCACTCCCCACTCCCCACTTCCCACTCCCCACTTCCCACTTCCCAATCAACCACGTCTCTCAAGAACTTTCAGCCACAACACCACTGACGCCAGCATCAGCGTGATGCCATTCGCGGCGATAACCGGCAGACTGCCGATCGCCAGGCCATAGCCGAGCCACAGCCCCACGCCCAGCGTAAACAGCGCATACATCGGCAACGAAATCCCGGAAAGATCGCGCGTGCACCAGGACTTCCATGCCTGCGGCACAAAGGCAATGGTGGTCAGGATCGCCGCGGAATAGCCCAATAACGAACTGAGGTCGGAATTCATCATCAGCCCTGATCAGGAGACTTGAGACATGACTGGATGAAGATCAGGTGCCGGAGCCCAGATGCGGAGAGTCAGGCTCCGCGGCCCCATCCTGCTCCAGCAGGTTGCCGATCTCCTGCAGCGAAGGCAGTTCCTGCAGCGTACGCAGGTTAAGGTCGTCCAGCATTTGCCTGGTGGTGGCGAACAGCTCAGGTTTGCCGGGAACGTCGCGGGTGCCGATGACTTCGATCCACCCGCGCGTTTCGAGGGTCTTCAGGATCTGCGGAGACACGGACACGCCGCGTATCTCCTCGATGTCGCCGCGCGTTACCGGCTGACGATAGGCAATAATTGCCAGCGTTTCCATCACTGCGCGTGAATAGCGCGGGGGCTTCTGCGGATTGAGGCGGTCCAGATAGCCTTGCATCTCCGGCCGCGCACGAAAGCGCCAGCCACTCGCCACACGGCAGAGTTCCACGCCGCTGTCGGCATATTTCTGCGCCAATTGATCCAGCAATTCCTCGACCAGCTTGCTTTCTGCCGGCGCATCGCTGAGTCTTTTCAGATCCGCCAGCGACAGCGCATCCTGCGAGGTCAGCAGCGCTGCCTCCAGAACTCTGCTGAATTGCATCGCATCGATCGATGCCCCGCTTACAACCGGCGGCGCGGCTTCTTCACTCTGCGACGGTAAGGCTACGGCTTGCTCGGACATAGATATTCCCCAGTGTTTCGGTTTGCGTAATCTCGACCAAGGTCTCCTTGGCCAGTTCAAGTATCGCGATGAAGGTCACCACGAGTTGCGGAATGCTGCCATCCAGGTCGAACAGGTTCTCGAACGGCTCGAAATCGCCGTGGCGCAGCTTGCGCAGGATATGCGTCATGCGCTCGCGCACGGATAATTCCTCGCGCCGCACCTTGTGGTGCGCATTCAGTTTGGCGCGCGCCAGCAGCGCCAGCCAGGCCTGGCGCAAATCCTCCACGGCAATGCTGGGCAGGCGCTGCTCCACCGCGCGTTCGATCAACACCTGCACCAGCTCGAAATCGCGCCCGGCCTGCGGCAATTCGTTCAGCTTGCGTGCGGCCAGCTTCATCTGTTCGTATTCCAGCAGGCGCCGCATCAATTCTGCGCGCGGATCTTCCGCCTCTTCCTCGTTCATCCGCGGTGGACGCGGCAGCAGCATGCGCGATTTGATCTCGATCAGCACCGCCGCCATCAGCAGGTATTCGGCAGCCAGTTCCAGGCGGCGGCGCTGCATCAGCTCGATGTAATCCATATACTGCTGCGTCAGCTGCGCCATCGGAATATCGAGCACATCGAGATTGTGCCTGCGGATCAGGTACAGCAGCAGGTCCAGCGGCCCCTGGAATGTCTCCAGCACCACTTCCAGCGCATCCGGCGGAATGTAGAGGTCATGCGGCATCTCCATCAGCGGCTCGCCGTGGATATGCGCAACAGGAACGGATTGAAGGACAGTTTGGGTCATAAACTCGGCCTAGCCATAACTCACCCCCATCACCTCGCGCACCTCGCGCATGGTCTCGGATGCCAGCTTGCGCGCTTTCTCACAGCCATCGGCGATGATACTGCGCACCAGCGTGGGATCGTCCAGGTATTGCTGGGCACGCTCACGCATCGGCTCCTGTTCCTCGAGCACAGCGGCAATCACCGGCTGCTTGCATTCGATGCAGCCGATGCCTGCGGTGGTGCAGCCCTGACGCACCCATTGTTTCGTTTCATCGCTGGAATACACCTGATGCAGCTGCCATACCGGGCATTTTTCCGGCGAGCCGGGATCGGAGCGGCGCACACGCGCCGGATCCGTAGGCATGGTGCGGATATTCCTGGTCACGACCGCCTGGTCCTCGCGCAGGGTGATGACATTGTTGTATGACTTGGACATTTTCTGCCCGTCCAGTCCCGGCATTCTTGAAGCATGGGTGAGCATGGCTTCCGGCTCGGACAGGATCATCTTACCCACGCCTTCAAGGTAGCCGAACAGGCGCTCGCGGTCGCCGATGCTGAGGCTTTGCTGCTCATCCAGCAGTGATTTGGCCGATTCCAGCGCTTCGTCATCTCCCTGCTCCTGGAAGCGCGTGCGCAATTGCCGATAAAGCCTGGCTTTCTTGCTGCCCAGTTTCTTGACCGCTGCCTCAGCCTTCTCCTCGAATCCCGCTTCACGGCCGTATACGTGGTTGAAGCGGCGTGCGATCTCCCGCGTGAACTCGATGTGAGGCACCTGGTCGTCGCCAACCGGCACCTGGGTGGCGCGGTATATCAGAATGTCCGCGCTTTGCAGCAGCGGATAACCGAGAAAGCCGTAGGTGCTCAAGTCCTTCTCGGACAGTTTCTCCTGCTGATCCTTGTAGGTCGGCACGCGCTCCAGCCAGCCGAGCGGAGTTATCATCGACAGCAGCAGATGCAGTTCGGCATGTTCGGGCACCCTGGATTGGATGAACAGCGTGGCATGCGCCGGATCCACACCTGCCGCCAGCCAGTCGACCACCATGTCCCATACACTGTGTTCTATCAGTTCCGGCGTATCGTAATGGGTGGTCAAGGCATGCCAGTCTGCAACAAAGAACAGGCATTCGAATTCATGCTGCATCCTCACCCAGTTTTTCAGCACGCCGTGGTAATGCCCCAGATGCAAACTGCCCGTGGGGCGCATGCCGGATAATACGCGATCAGCAAACATAGCCTTCCAACTTGAATTCAGACAAAGAAATATATCATGTGCTTCAAAACTGCAATCACCGGCATCAACACCCAGCCCAACAACGGCGTAAGCGCCATGAAAATCAGGATGAAGATGCCATAAGGCTCGACTCTTGACAACATGACTGCCTGCCGGTGCGGCAACAGACTGACCGCTATGCGGCCTCCATCCAGCGGCGGCAACGGCAATAGATTCAACGCGATCAGTATGACATTGATCTCCACTCCGATCTGCGCCATTTTCAGCAATGGCATGGTGTAGTAATCTCCGGGAAAATTCGTTGCCAGCTTAGCCAGCATGACCCAGCCTATCGCCATCAGGAAATTGGACGCCGGACCCGCCAGGGCTACCCACAGCATGTTCTTCTTCGGGTTGCGCAAGGCGCCGAAATTGACCGGCACCGGCTTGGCCCATCCGAACAGGATACCGCCGAGCCACAGGGTAATGATAGGCAACAGGATAGTCCCCACCGGATCGATATGGCGTACCGGGTTCAGGCTGATGCGGCCAGCCCGATCAGCGGTCATGTCCCCAAAATAACGGGCGACGTAGCCATGCGCCGCTTCGTGCAGGGTGATCGCGAATATGATCGGGATAGCTGCAATGGCAATGGTTTGTATCAATTGGTCAAACTGCATCTGGTTCTCGTTTCTCCGGCGGCAATTTTTGAGGTACCCTTAAGTTTCGTTGATTCCAAAATGAGCGACCTCGCCCTTGCCTCGCCGCAGCAGAATTGGGACATCGGAGGTCAGATCAATCACCGAGGTCGGCTCCAGCCCGACCGCACCACCGTCCAGTACCAGGTCTAGCTGCTGGTCAAGCCGATCACGAATTTCTTCCGCATCATTCAACGCTTGCTGCTCGTCCGGCAGGATCAGCGTGGAGCTCAGCAGGGGCTCGCCCAATTCCTCCAGTAGTGCCAGCGCCACGGGATGATCCGGAATGCGCATGCCTACCGTGCTGCGCTTGGGATGCTGCAGGCGCCGCGGCACTTCCCTGGTCGCTTCAAGAATGAACGTGTAACTCCCAGGCGTGTTGTTCTTCAGCAGGCGAAATTGCACGTTGCTGACCCGCGCGTAGCGTGCAAGTTCGGACAGGTCGCGGCACATCAGGGTCATGAAGTGATCTTCATCCACACCGCGTATCCGCCTGATGCGCGCGACCGCATCCCGGTCATCCAGATGGCATCCCAGGGCATAACAGGAATCGGTCGGGTACGCGATGACCGCGCCATCGCGTACCATAGCTGCCGCCTGCCTGATCAGGCGCTGCTGCGGGTTGTCCGGGTGAATCACAAAGAATTGCGCCATGTGAGCTGCCGGTCATCCGGTCGCGTCTCCGGCAGCCATCTTTCCTGCACGGGTGTCAGGCAGCCGTTCCAGAGATGCGTCAGCTACCCAGGCACCCCATACCGGACGGCAATCCAACGGAAAATCCGGCAAGCGTCCGAGATCAAAAAAACTTTCACCGGGACCATGAAAATCCGAACCGCAAGACGAAAGCAATCCGAACTCCGTGGCGTATCGCGCGAACAACGCGAACTGCTCCGGCGTGTGACTGCTGCTCACCACCTCGATCCCGATTCCACCCAATTCCGCGAACTCCCGCAACAGCTCGCGCAGCGTGGTGCCGCCCATTTTCGTTCGCCCGACCGTGTAACGGCCGGGATGCGCCAGCACGGCCACGCCACCGCTGCCGGCTATCCACTCGATCGCATCCGGCAACGGCGCCCACTGGTGTGGCACATAGCCCGGTTTGCCCTTTACCAGATAATTTCTGAACACGCTGCGTACATCCTTGCTGTAACCCGCCTCGACCAGGTATCGCGCAAAATGGGTGCGCCCGATGATTTCCGGGTTGGACGCGTAACGATTAGCGCCTTCCAGCACGCCGCCGATGCCGCTTCTGGACAGGGACTCCGCCATCAATACGGCACGCGCCATGCGGCCGCGGCGAATCGTCTGCAAACCCTCGGCCAGCGGCGCATAGGCAGGATCGATGTTCAGTCCCAACACGTGCAGGGTGTGGCTGCGCCAGCTTACCGAAACCTCAACACCATTGATCAGCCGCACGCCATGCCGGGCCGCTGCCTCAGCCGCCTCGCCCAGACCGGCGACCGCATCATGATCGGTCAGCGCAAGGAACTTCACTCCGCGTTGCGCCGCACGCGCCACCAGATCCGCCGGCGACAGCAATCCGTCCGACACGGAGGAATGGCTATGCAAATCGTAATCGAGCATCGAGTATCCTTAGCAATCGTTGCGAACAAGCCTGAGCGCAAGAAGCCGCGCAGCAAGCGGAGAGGCATAAAGTGGCTGGTAGACGACGGGTGAGCGAGCACGCGACAATGAAATCTGGCTGCACAACAGACTGGTGGGGATACTCACTCGCCGCCGCCCTTCTTCATGACCTTACCTTCCGCTGCGCGCTGGCGGCGCACTTCCTTGGGATCGGCAATCAACGGGCGATATATTTCAATGCGGTCATGGTCGCGCAATTCGCTTTCCGGTTTGCTCAGCTTGCCAAAAATGCCCAACTTGTTCTTGCTGATGTCTATCTCAGGGTATTTGTCCAGAATGCCGGAAAGCCGAACCGCCTCGGCCAGGGTAGCACCCTGCGGCGCCTGCACCTTGAGCAGGGTTTGCTCATGTGGCAAGGCATAGACCACTTCAACATTAATTTCTTCGGCCATAAATATCTTCTGCGCGGTGAATGAAAGCTTCCACAAAACTGTTGGCCACATAATGGAAAACCGGACCGACCACCTTTTCCAGCAGCTTGCTGGAAAATTCATAATGCAGCCGGAATTCTATTTTACAGGCAGATTCGGCAAGCGGGATGAAATGCCAGCTTCCATCCAGATGCTGAAACGGCCCATCCCTCAGGGTCATATCGATGCGATCCGGAAATACGCGCACATTTTCTGTAGTGAAGCTCTGCTTGATATGGTGGTAATTGATGTTTACTGTCGCATGCACCGTGTCATCGTCCACGCGGCTGACGCTGGTTCCGCCGCACCAGGGCATGAACTTGGGGTAATCCGGTACATTGTCCACCAGCGCGAACATTTGCGCCGCGCTAAATGACACCAACACTGTCTTTTCAACTGACGCCATCCTGCTTGAATCAACATCGAAACTGCTAGAATACACAAGTTATGAGCATCATCCAAAATAAAAAAGCATTTCACGACTACTTCATCGAAGACCGCTATGAGGCAGGACTGGCCCTCGAAGGCTGGGAAGTCAAATCGATACGCGCCGGACGGGTACAGATCAAGGAAGCCTATGTCACTGCGAAAGATGGCGCCCTGTACCTTTTCGGTGCTCATATCAGCCCGCTGCCCACTGCCTCCACCCACATACATCCCGATCCACTGCGCACGCGGAAACTGTTGCTGCATGCGGCGGAGATCGACAAACTCGCCGGCAAGGTACAGCGCGCCGGCTATACCCTGATGCCGCTCAACATGCACTTCAAGGGCGGTCGCGTCAAACTCGAGATCGGCCTGGCCAAAGGCAAGAAACTGCATGACAAGCGCGCAACTGAGCGTGAAAAGGATGCGTCTCGCGAGGCCCAGCAGGCGATGAAAAAAGATCGACGTTAGACCCAGCCCGATTGCGGCGCAGGCTAATATGAGCCAAGCGAATATTAAGCGCGCAACGCGCGAGGCACAGCAAGCGATGAAAAAAGAAAGAGCCTAAGCAAAGCGCGCCAGAGAGTGTGAACGTGTTGCAACCAAGGGGAACAGCAAGCCCGGAATATTGGAAAGGAACGTCGCGAAGAAAGCCGCTGCCGAGGTTCAAACTGATGCGCTCGACTACACGTTGAATGCAAGTTGGCACATGGAGCCTTGTTACCTTGAATTAGCGCCCGCGAATCATCTAAGGCCCTTCACCACCGCAGCCTGTGTTTGCTTATCGAATGGTTCAGGGAGCCTTGCAGAGTCCTTTAACCAGACAGGTTCCGCTAATCGTCCAGGCCACATGCATTGATCCGCCAGCGCCAGAATTAGTTGTTGCGGGTAAAAATCTTATGTCTGCACCATTCACTGTTCCATCGCCCACGGCCAGAATTGTGCCATCCGGTAATACGTCCATTGAAGCCAGATGACCACTCGCCGCGGGCAATGTCGGGAATCCATTGTTTCCGGGACTAATACCGGTGATAGTGCCCGCGGAAACGCAGCTGCTTTCAGCGACACATTCTTCAACTGCCAGCTTGACCGGCATCACTGCCGCCGTTATTCCTGTAAATCTGGCTTTCATGGTGTATATCTGATAAGAAGGTACCGCCACTGCGGCCAAGATGCCGATGACGGCGACCACGATCATCAGTTCGATCAAGGTGAAGCCGTGCTGGACTCGTTTCATCATCATATGGATCACTCAATTTCTCTGATTGAAATTCACGTGCTGATTGAAGCAGTAAGCGTGCCACGTTATGCATGAACGTTATTGTCATGAATTAATGCATAAATCTTAAAAACGAGTAATTCGGATAGGTTGAAGTTAGGAAATTTGTTACCTGTTTTTTGACGCGTTACGTCACATGCAATTCGGCAAAAGCCCGGCATGTCCACCTTAATCCTGTGCCACCGCGGATCTGTGGCGCACATTCGGTTTGCACTTTGCCGTTAGACGAATCATGGCCCGCAATCCCGCAAAATTTGAAGTCACGAAGATAATCTATCAGCCAGCCATGAACGGGGACAAGGAAACAAAATTGGCGTGTATCTGGCGAACGGCAAACGCTCCGGCCGGATATTGATGGGTTTTCGCCAAATGGAATGCGCAGCAAGAGAGTTACTGACTCATGAACAGAAATACACCCACCCACACGCAACGTAAATGACATCCCATAGCCGACGAGATTAATCGCGCCGCTATCGAAATCTTGCCCAAAAGCACACGACAGGATACAGTTCGACAGTTCAATCTTTCTGGAGATGTTGAGTGTTTGCCTTAGTAGAAGCCGCCGGCTGGCCAATTTGGTTATTGATCATCACGTCAGTGATGGCAGTGGCCCTGATCGGGGAACGCCTGATGTTCCTGCGCTACAAGAACATCGCTCCTCCGGACCTGCTCTATGATGTTGTGCGTGAGTTGAAGCAGAAGGGGGTCACGGATGCCATGCTGGCGCATCTCGCATCTCATTCGCCGCTTGGACGAATATTCGCAGCGGGCCTCAAGAACGTCAGAAGCACTCCCGAGATAATGAAGGAATCCATCGAGGAAGCAGGACGCGCGGTAGTGCATGAACTGGAATATGTATCCATTCCCGGCTTCGGCAGCATCGCCACGCTAAGCAGCATAGGGACCATCGCCTCGATCAGCCCGCTTCTGGGATTGTTCGGCACGGTAGTCGGGATGATAGAGATTTTCGGGTCCCAGACCGCAACCGGCAACAATCCGGCCATCCTCGCGCATGGCATCTCGGTCGCCCTGTACAACACGGCACTCGGCCTGATCGTCGCCGTGCCCAGCATGATCGCATACCGCCACCTTCGCGCCCAGGTCGACAGCCTGACCATCGAAATGGAGCAGCAGGCCATCAAGCTAGTGGAAATCATCCATGGAACACGCCGGGGCTAGGCATGAATTTTCAACGCGGGCGCGCACGTGAAGAACCGGAAATCAACCTGATACCGATGATAGATGTGTTGCTGGTCATCCTGATTTTTCTGATGATCACCACCACCTACACCAGATTCTCCGCGCTGGAAATTGATTTGCCACAAGCAGAAGGAAGTCCATCCACTACCAAGGGCGATCAAATCAACATTTCGGTTGACTCCTCGGAAAACTACGCCATCAATGACCAGACCTTCACCTTCAATGGCGTCACCAAATTGTCGGAGGCAATGCACAAAGCCGCCGGGGACAACGACAATCCGACCATCGTGATCAATGCTGACGCCAAGGCGCCGCACCAGTCAGTCATCAATATCATGGAAGCTGCGCGCCTGGCTGGCTACGGGCGCATCACTTTCACCACCAGCCGCAAGTAATACCACGACGGTTTCAATGTCCCATGGAGCCGGCAATACTTGAAGAAGCACAACGCAAAAAACTTGTTAGCCACGGAGTACACAGAGATCACAGAGAAAGGCAAAAACTGGCCGGAGGTTTTCTCTGTGATCTCTGTGGCAAGGTCTTGAGCTCTATTGCGAACTAACCACTGCGACTTGGCTGACGAGATACAACATAATGCACTGGCTGGAACGACACTGGTACCGCATCACTTTCCTTCACCTAATCCTGCTGCCCTTGAGCATGCTGTTTCTGCTGCTGGCGGCGTCGCGCCGCGCGCTCTATCGAGCCGGCGTCCTGCATGCTGAAAGATTGCCGGTCCCGGTCATTGTAATTGGCAACATCACGGTCGGGGGCAGTGGCAAGACGCCGCTCACGCTGTGGCTGACGCAACAGCTGATCGAGGCGGGATGGCATCCGGGTATCATCAGTCGTGGTTACGCCGGAAATTCATTGTCACCGCAAGCCGTGCTCGGCACCGTCGATCCTGAAGTGACCGGCGATGAAGCGGTGCTGATGGCGCAGCGCAATCTGTGCCCGGTGTGGGTCGGGCGCAACCGTGCCGCCGCCGGCCGTGCGCTGCTGGCAACCCATCCCGAATGCGATGTGCTGCTGAGCGACGACGGCCTGCAACATTACCGACTGCGGCGCGATGCCGAGATTGCGGTGGTGGATGGCACGCGCCGCTTTGGAAATGGCTTTCTGCTGCCCGCCGGGCCATTGCGTGAATTGCCGTCGCGCCTGAACGAGGTGGATGCGGTGGTCATAAACGGCGGCACAGCAACCGGCAGGGAATACCGCATGGAACTCACCGGTTCGGTATTTCACAATCTGCTCAACCCCAGCCTGACACGCTCTGCCGCCGATTTTCATGGATTGCGCCTGCGTGCCATTGCCGGCATCGGCCATCCGCAGCGCTTCTTTGCACACCTGAGCAAACTGGGTCTGACGGCACTGCCGCATCCGTTCCCCGACCACTATCGATTCGCCTTGGCCGACCTGGACTTCGCCGACTGCGATGCAATACTCATGACCGAAAAAGATGCGGTAAAATGCGTCCGGTTCGCCACCGAAAAATGCTGGGTGTTGCGCGTGGATGCGCAGGTGGACCCGGCACTCACCCATCACATCCTGGAAAGGATTACGCGGAATGGACGCCAAGCTGCTTGAAATACTGGTTTGCCCGCTGTGCAAATCGCCACTGATCTATCGCAAGGCCGAGCAGGAATTGATTTGCAAGGCCGACCATCTCGCCTATGCGATCAAGGACGACATCCCGATCATGCTCGTCGACGAAGCACGCAAATTAACACCTGAAGAAGTCGAACAACTGTAATGCCGGAATGGTGGACTTTCACGTAGTCATCCCTGCCCGCTTCGCCTCCAGCAGACTGCCCGGCAAACCGCTGTTGCCGATTGCCGGCAAGCCGATGGTGGTGCGGGTTGCGGAGCAGGCCGCAAAGAGTGGCGCGCAGCAGATTTGGATCGCCTCCGACCACCATCCGATTATCGCCGCCGTGCACGAGCACGGCTTCAAGGCCTGCCTGACCCGCGCCCATCATGCCAGCGGCACCGACCGCATCGCAGAGGTGGCGGAACAACACGACTGGCCGGATGACACGATAGTCGTCAACGTTCAGGGGGACGAGCCACTGATGCCACCGCAGCTTATTCGCGACGTCGCGCAACACTTGCACGATCATCCCGAATGCGCGATGGCCACGGCCTGTCATCCTTCGCATGACGAGGCAACGCTGCGCAATCCGAATGTCGTCAAGGTGGTTCTCGACAAACATGGCCACGCGCTGTATTTCAGCCGCGCGCCGATTCCCTGGCCGCGCGATGCGTTCGCACATTCGCCCGCGGCTTCTGCGAGCCCACAAGCCGACGTGAGAGAGAACCGTTCCTTTCCGGAAAGCCTCTTTGTGCTGCGGCATATCGGTATTTATGCCTACCGCGCCGCTTTCCTGCGCACCTTCCGCTCACTGGAACCTGCTGCCATGGAGCGAGCGGAAGCGCTGGAACAGTTGCGTGCACTGTGGCACGGGTTCAAAATCGGCGTCACCGTCACCGCAGATGCGCCACCGGGCGGAGTGGATACGGAAGAAGACCTGCGGGTCGCCAGAGAGCTATTTGCATCGACCGGAAGCCGGGCATAATCGGGGCATCCCTGCGCTGCTGCGCATTGCGCGTCAACCTTGCTGCCGGCGATGTTCCGTTTATTGTTTTCACAATTACAATAGGACAAGGAAGAATCACCATGAGATTGATACTGCTCGGCCCGCCCGGGGCCGGTAAAGGCACACAAGCCAGCTTCATCACAGAAAAATATGGCATCCCGCAAATCTCCACCGGCGACATGCTGCGCGCCGCGATCAAAGCGGGAACGCCGCTCGGCCTTGCCGCCAAACAGGTGATGGATGGGGGCAATCTGGTTTCCGACGACATCATCATCAACCTGGTGAAGGAGCGCATACGGGAAGCGGACTGCGTCAACGGTTTCCTGTTTGACGGATTTCCGCGCACCCTGCCGCAGGCACAGGCGATGAAGGATGCCGGGATCGATGTCAATTATGTGGTCGAGATCGACGTACCGGATGACGACATCATCCGGCGCATGAGCGGCCGCCGCGTGCATCCCGGCTCGGGCCGAACCTATCACGTCACATTCAACCCGCCGAAAGTGGCCGGCACGGACGACATCACCGGGCAAGACCTGGTACAGCGCCAGGATGATGAGGAAAACACCGTCAGGAAACGCCTCGAGGTCTATCATGCGCAGACGCAGCCGCTGGTCGAGTATTACCGTTCATGGGAAAACAGCGGTGACGCGCGCGCGCCGCACTGCATTAACATACGCGGCGTCGGCAGCGTGGATGCAATCCGTGACCGAATATTTGCGGCACTGACATAGAAAAGTGAGATGTCCAGCAAACCGATACTGACTCTGGCCGATGCCAAACGCATTGCCGCTGCGGCGGAAGCGGAAGCGCAGAGCAATGACTGGCGCGTCGTGATTGCCGTCGTGGATGACGGCGGCCACCTGCTCTACCTGCAGCGCGGCCATGACACCCAGTTCGGCAGCGTCGAAACGGCCATCATGAAGGCACATGCCGCGGTCGCTTTCCAGCGCCCGACCAAATCCTCGGAGGACGCGGTGCTGGGCGGACGCCTGATTCACCTTGCGCTGCCCGGCGTCATCCCGGCGGAAGGCGGCGTGCCACTCGTGCGAGACGGTAAGATCATCGGCGGCGTCGGCGTCAGCGGCGTGCGCTCGTTCCAGGACGGGCGCATCGCGCAGGCCGGCGCGAACGCGCTCAGCCCGGACTGACCCATGCTGTACGCATTGGGAGATTGCATTCCGGAACTGCGCGGCGACAGTCATTTCATTGCCCCGAGCGCCAGCGTGATCGGTACAGTGACCCTGGAAAACAATGTCAGTGTCTGGTTCAGCGCGGTAATACGCGGCGACGTGGAGCCGATCCACATCGGCGCCAACAGCAACGTGCAGGATGGCGCCGTGCTGCATACCGACCCGGGGGCGCCGTTGAGAATTGGCAACAATGTCACCGTCGGGCACAAAGCCATGCTGCACGGCTGCACCGTAGGCGACGGCAGCCTGATCGGCATCAACAGTGTGATCCTTAATCATGCCGTAATCGGAAAGAATTGCCTGATTGGCGCAAACGCGTTGGTCACCGAGGGCAAGGTGATTCCGGACAATTCACTGGTGGTCGGTTCACCGGGCAAGGTGATACGCACCCTGAACTACGACGCGATCTCGGCCATGCATGCCAACAGCGCACGCTATGTAGAGAACCTGCGACGCTATGCCACTTCATTTAAGGTGGTTGCCCCGTAATACCGGGATTGGCGCTTCCTTTGTCACCGCAGCCGACCGGCTCGGAAATATGCCGCATTGTCGTAATACGTATCGCGGGTATTTTCCGCGGTCCAGCCTGGCACACCCAACAGGGGTACAGGACTGAGTTCCCGCGTGCTGCGGCCAAGCTGCGGCGCATTCAGGTAGCCCGCCAGCAAACCATCAAGACGCGCCACCCGGTATTCCAGCGGCTGATCGAAAAAGTTTTGTTCCACCGCCAGCACCAGACCTTGGCCGGTCATTCCGGTGTACGGATGCAGCGCCTTCTGATATAAACCGTGGCCAAGCAGATAGAAGCCCATACTCTCCTGCACCCTGGCACGCCGTCGCCAGAACAATTCCTTCCAGCGAAAGCCGTTCAGCAAGCCGGACAATTCCCTGTCGGCGCACGCCACGACCACACCCGATTCATCCAGCAGCGTATTCACGTCCCGTGCCGCGCCTCGCTGGCTTGTCGTCAATCTGGAAGAGTCGGCCGGCGCCCGGCTTTCCAGCAATGCCTGATAATGCCGCAGATTGATGGCTGCCTTGGCCTTGGGAAAGATCATCCATACCAGCGCATTGAGCAGATCGTGCCAGTTATGTTCGCGCGTCTGCACTTCACCGTGCAAAAAACAGCGCGGCTCATACTGGTGTTCAAATGGAAGTATGCCAGCGACCTGCGCCACGAACCGCAGCGGTTTCCCGCTTGCTGTAACCACCGGTTGCCTGCAAGTCGTGAGCAGGAAATTCAACTCATTCAGACCGGGAAATTCCAGGGCATCGAGTTGCGCGAACACCGGATGCAAAGGCGCGAAGAATGGTGATTGCAGCAAATCCCCTTTATTCCATCCGGATATTTGTGTCATGAAAAAGTTAATCTAATCGTAACAAATCAAGGCATAATGCGTAAATGGTCGCTGATTGACTCTGGCGCGCCTTCCATGGTGGAATAAATAAAATGGCACAAAAATCGATGTCAAGGAGAAAATGCAAAATATGGCCAAGACGAACGCATTTTACGCCCAGTCCGGCGGCGTCACCGCCGTCATCAATGCATCGGCCTGCGGCCTGATCGAAACGGCGCGCAAGAACAAGAACAAGATTGGCAAGGTCTATGCCGGACGCAATGGCATTATCGGGGCATTGACCGAAGACCTGATCGACACCAGCAAGGAATCTGCCAAAGCCATTGCCGCCCTGCGCCACACCCCCTCCGGCGCATTCGGCTCATGCCGCTTCAAACTGAAAGGACTGGAAGAGAACAAGACGCAGTACCAGCGCCTGATCGAGGTGTTCAAGGCGCACAACATCGGCTACTTTTTCTACAACGGCGGCGGCGATTCCGCCGACACCTGCCTCAAGGTTTCGCAGCTTTCCGAAAAACTCGGCTATCCGTTGCAGGCCATCCATGTGCCCAAGACCGTGGACAACGACCTGCCGATCACAGACTGTTGTCCCGGCTTCGGTTCGGTGGCGAAATACATCGCGGTATCGACGCGCGAAGCCAGTTTCGACGTCGCCTCGATGGCCAAGACCTCGACCAAGGTGTTCGTGCTGGAAGTGATGGGCCGGCATGCCGGCTGGATCGCCGCAGCCGGCGGCCTGGCTTCCGACAGGGCCTGCGAGATCCCGATCGTGATCCTGTTCCCGGAGATCCCGTTCGACCAGAAAAGATTCCTCGCCAAGGTGGATGCGATGGTGAAGCAGCACGGCTATTGCTCGGTGGTGGTGTCCGAAGGCGTGCAGGGCGCGGACGGCAAGTTCCTCTCCGACCAGGGGCTGCGCGATGCGTTCGGCCATGCGCAACTGGGCGGCGCCGCACCGGTCATCGCCAACATGGTGAAGAATGCGCTCGGCTACAAGTTCCACTGGGCCGTGGCCGATTACCTGCAACGCGCTGCGCGCCACATCGCCTCCAAGACCGACGTCGACCAGGCCTATGCGCTGGGCAAGGCCGCGGTAGAGTTGGCGCTCAAGGGCGAGAACGCCGTGATGCCCGCCATCACCCGTCTGTCCGACAAACCCTACAAATGGAAGATCGGCGTCGCCCTGCTGAAGAACG
Source organism: uncultured beta proteobacterium (assembly GCA_963782385.1). Taxonomy (GTDB): domain Bacteria; phylum Pseudomonadota; class Gammaproteobacteria; order Burkholderiales; family Gallionellaceae; genus CAVXFS01. Next base: position 1,620,654 of record CAWAJO010000001.1, on the reverse strand, counting down.
TGGCCAACGTGGAAAAGATGATGCCGCGCGACTTCATCAGCAAGGATGGCTTCGGCATCACCGAAAAATGCCGCACCTATCTCGCGCCGCTGATCAAGGGCGAGGACTATCCGCCCTACAAGGATGGCCTGCCGCAATATGTGCGCCTCAAAAATGTGGCCGTACCAAAAAAGCTGGACAGTTTCAAGGTTTGAACTAATTGCAGGTTTAACTTCAAGGGGGAGAAATTATGTCAGGTGGATTGTGGATTGCGCTGTTATGTGCCGTTGCGGCAATTTTGTATGGGGTCATTTCGATTCAATGGATACTCAGCAGGCCCGACGGCAATGACCGAATGCGCGAGATCGCGGCCGCGATCCAGGAGGGCGCATCGGCTTACCTGAACAAGCAATACACCACCATCGCCATCGCTGGCGTCGTGCTGGCGGTGCTGATCGGCATCTTCCTCGGCGGCAAGACCGCGATCGGTTTCGCCATCGGTGCGATACTTTCCGGCGCCACCGGTTTTATCGGCATGAATGTGTCGGTGCGTTCCAATGTGCGTACTGCCGAAGCCGCGCGCAACGGCATCTCTGCTGCGCTGGATGTCGCTTTCCGCGGCGGCGCGATAACCGGCATGCTGGTGGTCGGTCTGGGGTTGCTCGGCGTCACCGGTTACTACATTGTGCTTAAGATGATGGCCGGAGCAGGAGACGACACCCACACTATCATCCAGCCATTGGTAGGTCTGGCCTTCGGCGGCTCGCTGATCTCGATCTTCGCGCGTCTCGGTGGCGGTATTTTCACCAAGGGTGCTGACGTCGGCGCCGACCTGGTGGGCAAGGTCGAGGCAGGCATCCCCGAGGACGACCCGCGCAATCCGGCAGTGATTGCCGACAACGTCGGCGACAACGTCGGCGACTGCGCCGGCATGGCAGCCGACCTGTTCGAAACATATGCGGTGACCATCATTGCCACCATGTTGCTCGGCGCCTTGATGCTCCCGGGCATCGGCGAGAACGCGGTCATCTATCCGCTGGTGCTGGGTGGCGCATCCATTATCGCTTCCATTATCGGCTGCTTCTTTGTCAAGGCGAACGAGGGCGGCAAGATCATGAATGCGCTGTATCGCGGCCTCGCCGTTGCCGGCGTGCTGGCGCTGATCGCGTTCTACCCGATCACCACCTGGTTGCTCGGCGACAGCGTGACGCTGAAGGACGGCACCTCTTACAGCAGCCTGGCGATTTACGGCACGTCTATCGTCGGCCTGGTGCTGACCGGCCTGCTGGTGTGGATCACCGAGTATTACACCGGCACCGATTTCGCGCCGGTGCAGCATGTCGCTGCCGCCTCGCAGACCGGGCATGCCACCAACATCATCGCCGGCATCGGCATTTCGATGAAAGCGACTGCCTGGCCGGTGCTGTCGGTGTGTGCCGCGATTTGGACTTCGTACTCGCTGGCCGGCCTGTATGGCATCGCCATCGCCGCAACTTCGATGCTGTCGATGGCCGGCATCATCGTCGCACTTGACGCTTATGGCCCGATCACCGACAACGCCGGCGGCATCGCCGAGATGGCGAAGATGCCGGAAAGTGTGCGTGCCGTCACCGACCCGCTCGACGCAGTCGGCAACACCACCAAGGCGGTGACCAAGGGCTACGCCATCGGCTCGGCCGGTCTTGCTGCGCTGGTGCTATTCGCCGATTACACTCACGCTCTCGAGTCGCAATTTCACAAGATATTCGAGTTCGACCTGTCCAACCACATGGTGATCATCGGCCTGTTCATCGGCGGACTGGTGCCCTATCTGTTCGCCGCGATGGCGATGGAAGCGGTCGGACGCGCCGCCGGTTCGGTAGTGATCGAAGTGCGCCGCCAGTTCAAGGAAATCGCCGGCATAATGGAAGGCACCGCCAAGCCCGACTACTCGCGCGCGGTCGGCATGCTGACCGCGGCCGCGATCAAGGAAATGGTCGTGCCGTCGTTGTTGCCGGTGCTGGTGCCGGTGCTGGTCGGTGTGATACTCGGCCCGCAGGCATTGGGCGGATTGCTGATGGGTACCATCATCACCGGACTGTTCGTGGCGATCTCGATGACAACCGGCGGCGGCGCCTGGGATAATGCCAAGAAATACATCGAGGACGGCAACTACGGCGGCAAGGGTTCCGAGGCACACAAGGCCGCAGTGACCGGTGACACCGTGGGCGATCCGTACAAGGATACCGCCGGACCGGCGGTGAACCCGCTGATCAAAATCATCAACATTGTCGCGTTGCTGATCGTGCCGTTGCTGTAATTCGGCACGGCATCGCCGCAAGATGCCGACAATACCACGCCCACGGTTGAAAGGCCGTGGGCTTCGGTTTCTTGCCGGCCCGACTGAACAATGACTGGCAGGCCCCGAGAACCGACCTTCGCCCGCACGGACAAGAACTCACGCACACCAAACACATCCCGGCCCACTGTTGGGGCCTTGTCTTCATTTCATTCCATATCCCGAGCCCAAGCAACGCAACCTTGCCAAGCATGATGTTGCGCCGCATGAATTCATCTAGGCAAGTTCAAGCATTGATGACTTGATCTTTTGATCAATATATACTATATATACTGTTTACGAACACAGGAGACTCCGCCATGCTTAACGGATTGCTCTGCACACTCCCGCCGGACCCTGCGCAAAACATGGCCGAAACAGAGCGGCGAACCCGGGTCGAAAAGCACCAGGAAGATCCCCCCGGAAACGATGCAGCCAGAACGTCTGCTTCCCTTGTTGCACTGATATTGTCCCGGCTCCACCTGCGCAAGCCGCTTGAATAAGCCCGTGCTTCCGACAGCGGACACCCGCTCGCGCCCGCAACTTTGGTTTTGCTTCCCTGCCCGCCCCGGCCAACCGGTTGATGTGAATGCAAGGTGACTTCACGGGGCCTGGGCGCTTATAATTCGCACAACGTCAATAGCAGATGGAGGGTTTGCCATGAATAAATTCCTCGCACTTGGTCTCCTGGCAGCAGCGGTTGCCATGCCGGCACATGCAGCCCTGAATATCGGGGCCGTGGCGCCCGATTTCGTTACCCAGGCTTCGCTGGGTGGCAAGGTGTTCACGTTTTCGCTCGCCGATGCGCTGAAGCAGGGACCGGTTGTCCTCTACTTTTATCCGGCCGCGTTCACCAAGGGTTGTACGATCGAGGCGCATGACTTTGCCGAAGCCATCGACAAATATCACGCGCTGGGCGCGACGGTGATCGGCGTGTCGCACGATGATATCGAGAAGCTCAACCGGTTTTCGGTCAGTGAATGCCGCAGCAAGTTTGCGGTGGCTTCCGATGCCGATCAGCACATTATGAAATCCTACGATGCGATCCTCGCGGCAAAACCCGAATATGCGAATCGCACTTCCTACGTCATCGCTCCAAGCGGCGAGATCATCTATACCTACACAGACCTGCAACCGGACAAGCATGTCGAAAACACGCTCGAAGCCTTGCGCAAATGGGCTGCGGAACACAAACCAAACTGACTTCCATGGCGACCGCATGGGGCTGCAAAATGGTCGTAGCCCCTGGCGTTGATTGTTATTTGCGTTGCGATCGAGAGTCACGGACTTTCCGACAGTGGACTGTACAGCCAAGCGTTTGAGTTTCTGTTGCCTCGCCGGTTCGGACTCAAACAAGAAATATATTTGTACGAATACATCAATACTATTCCTGATTGTGCGTATTACCTTTATTCCTGAAAAATTGTGATCCCATATGTCCGAAGCCCTTGTGCTACTTGGATCGGGGGACGTCGAACGATCTACGGATAATTCAGCCTCCACAAGGCGTCGCGTCGCCAATTGCAGGAACGTGCCGGAACCGGCCCTGGACGAGGCTGCAGAGTTGAACTGATGAGCGTCTGTTCCGCATCCGGTTGGAGACATCTGCGAAATTTTGCTCGGTGGCTGCCTTTCGACCGAACGAGTCATTGAGACCCAAAGTTGCCGCGAGTGTAATATCTTTCAGTCTGAACTAATGTCCAGTTATCGGTCGAGAACATGGCGGAGGACCGGCAATATTTCGTACGCTGCATCCTTGGATACAACCCCTAATCCATGTTATTGAGACCTAGCCCAGAAGAAATCGACAACGCGCTGAATACAGTGAAGAACTGCATTCATAACGACCCCGACTATTGGGACTTCATTGCTCACCGCAATCGATTCCGTTGCGATGCGATTCGGATTGGTGAGCATTTTCGCAAAGGGCCCATCCTCGAGATCGGGGCATTCCCCTATCACCTGACCATGCTGCTAAAGCGTCTCGGCTATCCCTGCATAGGCGTCGATCTGGCACCGGAACGCGACTGGAATCGTATTGAGCGCGAAGGACTTGTCGTACATCGCTGCGATATCGAACGAGAGCCGTTACCGTTCGCTCCCGGTAGCTTCGACTTGGTTGTTTTCAATGAAGTGCTGGAGCACCTGAGGGTAGATCCCTTGTTCGTCATTTCAGAAATCAACCGGATAATCCGGCCCGAGGGGACACTGCTGCTCACCACCCCCAACCTATATGCCATCCAACGCATTGTAAAATTTCTACTCGGGCGAGGTTTCAATGATCCGCTTCAGGAGTTCTCCAAACTCAGACGGATTGGGCACATGGGGCACATTCGTGAGTACTCTTCATCTGAGGTCATGCGCTTTCTGGACTATGCAGGGTTCAGCACTCAAAGTCTCACCTACGAGCACTACTATTACCCGCCTACCAAAAGGGGCTTGGTAACTCGCGTACTGTTTGCGATCCTTCCGAGGCGATTCAGAAGTTATCAGATCATTGTGGCGAATAAGGCAGAAGCAGGGCCGAGTCTAATGCCGCTGAGGTGACGGACCACCAGCTTCTCGTAGAATTGCTTGAATGACGATCCTGAGCGACCAGCCGCTCCACAATTGATCTCAGCATTCGTCACCCATACGAGCAGTCATTGGCTCCCTGCTGGCACCAATGGCAGACATGGGTCGTAGGTCACGCGTCACCTGCGCTAACTGAATACCCAATAGAGGAACGTCAAGGCAGCAAGACGACATCCTGCCACTACCCGGAGTCGTCCAAACCGGCGAGGCAGCCAAGACTTGAACTTTGCGCGCTGGTCTGGTAATCGGGTAATGGCTATGGGTCGTTGTGGCGGTGACCTCGACACATTGTCGACCCGTTAGTGACACCGCAAGTCAGCCAACGAATCTGCCAATCGAAGTCACCCTCTTCGTCGCGTTCGTAATCCGGCCGTTGCTGCAGTAGAAGTACTTTGGTGTGGGGAAAGAAGGTAGTCAAGCAACGGGGAGTGGCGGCAGTTGCTGCCTACGCCGTCCCGCCAACCGTCAACCCATCGATGCGCACGGTCGGCTGCCCCACGCCGACCGGCACGCTCTGGCCTTCCTTGCCGCAGGTGCCGACGCCGGGATCAAGCGCGATGTCATTGCCGATCATGCTGACGCGGGTCAGCGCTTCAGGGCCGTTGCCGATCAGCGTGGCGCCTTTCACCGGCGTGGTAATCTTGCCGTCCTCGATCAGATAGGCTTCGGTGGTGGAGAACACGAATTTGCCGCTGGTAATGTCGACCTGGCCACCGCCGAAATTGGCCGCGTACAGGCCGTGCTTCACTGACGAGATGATCTCCTCGGGTGTCTTGTCGCCATTCAGCATCATGGTGTTGGTCATGCGCGGCATCGGCAGGTGCGCGAACGATTCGCGCCGCGCATTCCCGGTGACCGGCACATTCATCAGTCGCGCGTTCAGCGTGTCCTGCAGATAACCGCGCAGAATGCCGTCTTCGATCAGCACCGTGCGCTGCGTCGGGTTGCCTTCGTCATCCATGTTGAGCGAGCCGCGCCGATTGACGATGCTGCCGTCGTCCACCACGGTCACGCCGGGTGCGGCGACGCGTTCGCCGACGCGGCCCGAAAACGCGGAACTGCCCTTGCGGTTGAAGTCGCCCTCCAGACCATGCCCCACCGCTTCATGCAGCAAAATGCCGGGCCAGCCGGGGCCTAGCACCACGGTCATGTTGCCGGCGGGTGCCGGCCTGGCATCGAGGTTGGTCACGGCCTGATGCACTGCCTGCGCGGCATACTCGCGCAACACGTCGTCGGTGAAATAGGCATAGTCGAAGCGTCCCCCGCCGCCGGCAGAGCCTTGTTCACGCCTGCCGTTGCCCTCGACGATCACCTGCAGCGACAGCCTCACCAGCGGACGGATGTCGGCGTTCATCAGCCCGTCGCTGCGTGCCACCAGCACCACTTCGTATTCGCCCGCCAGACTGGCCATCACCTGGGTGACTCGCGCATCAAGTGCCCGAGCATGGCGCTCCAGCCGTTCCAGCAAAGCAACCTTGCTGGCGGCATCGAGTGAGGCGATCGGGTCATGCGCCAGGTAAAGCTCGCGCTTGCCGCTTGCTTTCAGCATTGGCACCGCCTGGCTTCCGCCTTGCCGAGCGATGGCGCGGGTAGCGCGGGCCGCGCTTTCCAGTGCCGACAGGCTGATATCGTCGGAATAGGCGAAAGCGGTCTTGTCGCCGCTCACCGCACGCACGCCCACGCCCTGGTCTATGCCAAAGGTCCCGGACTTGACAATACCCTCTTCCAGCGACCAGCTCTCGGCACGACCATATTGAAAATAAAGGTCGGCATAATCCACGCGGTAGGCCAGCATCTGGCCGAGCACCTGCTGCAGATGACCCGCTTCCAGCGCGTGCGGCGCAAGCAGCGATTGTTGCGCGAGTGAAAACAGTGAATTTTTATGCATGGCTCGAGTTCTGAATGTCTAAACGTGAATTTTACGCCGAAAAGAGCTATTAGCCACAGTAAGCACAGAGTTCAGAGAGAGAACTGATTGAACGGCTTCGCGCGAGAAATCATCGCCTTCGAAGTAATCATCGACTACGGCAAGTCTTGTCCACAACCTTCATCCGAAACGCGCAATTTGCATAACCCGCATAATCTCTATGTTCTCTGTGAACGCTGTGGCCTGTATCTGCGCCTTGCGTGCTCGTCCTGCTATTAACAAATTTCATCTTCAACGTATAAACAGCGTACGGTGAGACAGCGCCGGCAAACTGGCACGCAAACTGGCCTGATAGGTGGTATTCACCTCGGCGACCACCACACCCGAACCGCGGTTCAGCCTGTCCAGCACGCGTCCCCACGGGTCCACGATCATGCTGTGGCCGTGCGTCTCGCGACCACTCACATGGTAACCGCCCTGCGCGGCGGCAATGACATAGGCCAGATTTTCAATGGCGCGCGCGCGCACCAGCGGCTCCCAGTGCATCTTCCCGGTGGTCTCGGTAAAAGCGGACGGCAAGACTATGATGTCCACATTCTTCATCGCGCGAAACAGTTCCGGAAAGCGCAGGTCATAACAAATCGCCAGCCCGATGCGGCCAAACGGACTGTCCACCACCACCACCTGATTTCCCGCTTCTATGGTGCGCGCTTCATGGTACTGTTCATTGCCCAGATTCAGGTTGAACAGATGAATCTTGTCATAACGCGCCATCTGTTCGCCGTTGCCGTTGAACACCAGGCAGGTGTTGAGCACCATGTCCGGCACGCTGGCAGCCAGCGGCATGGAACCGCCGATCAGCCAGATATTGTGCTTCTGCGCCGTCTCGCGCAGAAAATCCTGGATCATGCCGCTACCCGGTTGTTCGCGCACGCCCACCTTGTCCATTTCGTTCAGACCCATGATGGGGAAATATTCCGGCAACACGACCAGGCGCGCACCCATGTCGGCGGCTCTTTCGACAAGACGACCGGCTTCGCTCAGATTTCCCGCAACATTGGTGCCGGAGGCCATCTGCACGGCGGCAACCTTGAAAATTTCAACTTGCTCGACGTTTGGTCTCCGGGTTGAATTTACTCCTGACATTTCACGCTTTCTCTGCGGAACATTTCCGCTCACTCGATTACTTGATTACTTGTTGACTCTGGCAACATTCGGGTCAACCCAGGTTCCGGTTACATTGTATTCAAATGATGCCAACTTATCGAGCGGTTCACGCAGGATTTTGTTGACAATGAATGCGCCGAGGCCGGTAATCGGGCTGATTGTCAAGGCGCCGATCAGTGAGACGCTGTTGCCGACAGTCGGCAGAATGCGTATGCGCAAATCCTGAGTTTCGTGCCCGAGATCCACTTGCCCCTTCATGGTTACCTTGGCGGAAGAGCCGTCGATCCTGAAATCATCGGTGGTCATCACACCCTGTTTGATCAGCGCCGTGCCGTTGATACTGTCGAACGCGAAACCGTTGCTGAACACATCCGTGAAATCCAGAGTGATGTGCCGCGGCAGGGCTTGCAGGCTCAGGATGCCCAGTAACTTTCCGATTCCCGGTTTGATCTTCAGGAACTGACCCTTGGCCGCATCCAGCTTAAGTGTTCCGTCCAGCGCACCATAACTGAATTCGTCCGGGCCACCGGGCCATGAGAATGCAACCTCGAGTTTTCCGCTGCCCTTCCTGACGCTGTTTGGATAGCCGGATCGGGAAAGTATCCTTCCGGCATCGCTGATTTCAAGTTCCATGTTGCCCTGCGTCCGGGATTTGCCGCCGTCCATGCTCCACCTGCCATCCACTGTCAGGGTGCCGTCCGGATTGGTGATCAGCAAGCGATCGACCAGCCAGTCCCCTCCCTTGTACTGCGCCGTCAGTTCCGCTTTGCCGAGTTGCTTGTCTTTCCAGGTCAGGTCGTCCACCGTGATATCCAGCGCCGGGAAATCGGGACGGGTGGCAACCGCATCTGACTCCGGCTTATGTTCGGCGACTTGCTTCCTGTCAGCGTCTCTTTCTCCGAGAGTGAGATTCTTCAAGTGCGCCACCAACTTGCCCTTTCCCTGCGCATCCCAGCTCACTTCACCGTTGACCGCACTGGCGGCCAATTGCCCGACATAGACCCCTTGCTGATTGAGCATATTGACACGCAATCCCGTTATGCTGTGTCCGTAAGCGTCCAGCTTCTGGATCGACAGTTCCGCCCCCGCTATGTCGAATGGCAGCGCTTTCTCGGATGAACCGGTCAGGGCGCCCCAGCCACCCAGCGACATTTCCGGAATGATGCCGGTGAACCATACGCCATCACGATTGCGCCACTTGCCAAATCCGCCGAAATTCACCGTTCCGCGTTTGATCACCCAGTTGTCTGCCTCCTTGCGGCGAAACAGCTTTGCACCGACCAGATTGCCATATTGTGCGACCACCATTTCCTGGTCCGGAGTCTCATTCCTGATTTCTAGGCGCAACGGAATCGCTTGTTCCGCTTCCTTGTTGAACGGGACAGGCATGTCGCAAGCCATCCCGGCCAGATCGGAAGTGACCACAACATCGGTCACCTGCTTCTGCATCCTGATCTCCGCCTGCCAATCGCTGCCTCCGTGCAGGTATTCCAGCAACGGGTGAGCGACGCTTTGCCGCAGCACATCCACGTCTGTCCTGCCGCTCAAACTTGCCTGAATCACGCCGTCCTTTCCGCTTTGCACCGACAGTCGAGCCGGACCGCCAAGAATCTGCGAACTTGCGTCGGGCATGCTGATCGACGATTCCGTGAACAACAGGTCGCCGGTGGTCTGGTTCAAAAGCGGAATGCCATCTCCCAGGATCAGCTCATTGTCGGCGAAGTGATAGCTGCCCTTCACCTTTGCCCGCTTGTCGCCGCGCAGCGGGATGTCCAGCGCCAGGTGCAGAGTGCCATTGCCTTTTGCCCTCACGCCATCGGAAATGCCATCGATATAGCCTCGCACCGGGCTGTTCTGGATGAATTCCAGGCTGTGAGCAGTCTCCCCCACCGCGTCGCCGTGGATTTGCAGCGACATGTCCGGGCTGTTCAGGTCTTCCACAACCACGTTCACCTTTTGCAGAATGGTCCCCATGGTCATCGCAGTCGGTGCATACACCTCCAGCCGCCTCCCGTCGATATCCAGGTTGGCGGTGCCGTTTTCAATGCGCGGCCAGTCCTTGCCGTATTCCAGCACCAAATCCTTGATGTGCGACCGAATCCGGAAAATACCCGTGTTGTTATCCGGAAACGGGAAATCCTTTAACTCCCCCTTCAACGTCAGTTGAAAATCGTCCGTCCGCCCACCCACCAGTGCAGACCGCAGCCAGGCATGTGTTTTCTCGTCCAGCGCATCCAGCGGGATATAGCGATCGACATGCTGCAGGGCAGCGCGCGTCAAATCGAGATTGAGTTCTATCACGCCGGGACTGTCGGGCAAGGACAGGAAACTGCCCGACACTTTTCCAGCCAGATCGGCATTATCCGCGGCAACATCGCTAAATGTGATTTCCAGTCCCCGCGGGGTAGTCTGCCAGCTGGACTGCCCGCTAAGTTTGTCGAAGGCCAGCACTTCCGGCATGAAATTCGGTGCGTCCACCGTCAGTCTGTGCGCATTCAAGGTCAGCTTGCCGCTGCCATCGCTTCCGTTCACAGCACCGCTCAATCCGCTGAACCCGGGCAGTGTGTCCGTGTGCTTCATCGACAACCGGTCAAATCGCGCATTCACTTCATAGTGCTTGAGTTTCTCGGCATCGCCCTGCCACGTGGCGTGCAGATCGGAGATCTCCCCATGCGGTGAAAACTTGACCAGTCGCTCCTTCACGTTCCTTTCCAGCGGCAAATAGTCCGTCAACTCGACCAGATCGGCGAGTTCCAGACTATTGGCCTGAATCTCGCCGGAAGCCTGACGCTCATGTTCCGCCGGGACGTAGCGCAGAAAGAAATCCGTGGGCCGCAACGCCAGCCCATTGCGCATGACCAAAGAAAGTCTCCGGGTAGTGACTTCGATTCCCTCAGCAGATCTATTCCAGCCTACCCGCCCACGCAGTGTGCGCAGGTTGAGCAAGGGTAAGTCGGCCCCCAGCTGTGCCTGTACGTCCGCCAGCGCGAGATCAGCAGTCACCTCGCTGATTCTGCCGTCGCTCAGATCAAACCAGCCGCGCAGCGCGCCCCTGCCACGTTTGAATTCTGTCGGCAGCCTCAGCCACGGGCGCCATGCGCCCACATCGGCATACGCAAGTTGTGTGTACAGCTGTCCCCGCAAAGTATTCGGTTCGCCTGGGTTCCAGCCAACAAGATCTCCGCGCACATCCAGCAATCCGGACAATTCCGGCGGCGGTAGCGCGCGCAAGGTAAACCGATGGTGGCGCGACTTGTTTTCAATATTCAGGTTGAGTTGATCAAATACAAGCGGCGGAGCGGCGCGCAATTCGTCTCCCCAGGTGATGCGGGCATCGCGTACCGTGACGTGCCTCTGATGCAGAAGCCAATCGGTCAATCCGGTGTCCGCCGACTCCCCCGACAAGGCAATCCCGGCGACGTAAAGTGAACCATTTTCGTCACGGCGTATCTGCAAGTCCGGCTTATCCAGTTCCAGGCTGTGCAAGCGCACTTCCCCGCTCACCAGAGTCATCCATGACACGACCCCATCCACATGCGGCAAAGCCAACACGACCTGCCCCGGCTTGTCCTTGTTGAGGATGCGCACATCGGTCAGGCTCAAGTGGGGTGAGAGGCCGCTCCAGTCCGCTTCGATCGTTCCTATGGAAAGCGGCTGCCCAATAGCCGCGCTGATGGAAGAAGCAATGTCGTCGTGGTAACGCTCGATGTCCGGCAACACCCAGTAGCGCAACGAAAGCAACGACCCGGTGACAATCAGGAAGATCAGCAACGCGCCTGCCAGTACGACACGGCTCATCAGGTTAAGGCTGCGCACAGTAAGGCGCAGGGACGCTTTCAGCATTTATGGAACCAAGGTTATATAATCACCGCCAATATAGTTCGTCCACGGATTATCCTGAAAGTTCACGCGCAGCAAAGCCGCATGTTTTCGTGGATATCCGTTCATAACCGTAGCTCATCGCCTTTCAGGATTAGCGTATCCGCAGCGGACAGCATTTTAACCCGAAGCCCCGTGCATGAACATTGCCATGGATTTTGACACCCTGCTGCAGCGCACGTTGAACGGCAGTCGGTATGCTCAGCAATTACTCGACAGCGATGCCGAAATGCTGCCGTGGCTGCGCACAAATTATGCCGCTGCATGCAACGCCGCCGAACTGGCGGCATGGTTGGACGCCATGCCGGCAACGGACGAAACGTCGTTGTCATGCGCACTGCGTGTGTTGCGCAAGCGCGTGATGCTCAAGCTGATTACGCGCGACCTCGGTGGACTGGCAACACTGGACGAGGTGATGGGCACCATGACGGCGCTGGCGGAACTCGCGGTGCGCCGTGCGCAAGCCTGCGCCATGCGGTCGCTGATCTTGCAATTTGGCGTGCCAACGGGCGCTGGCGGCGGCTTGGCGCAGGATTTGCTGGTGATCGGCATGGGCAAGCTGGGCGGCGCGGAACTCAACGTCTCCTCCGACATAGACCTGATCTTTGTATTTCCGGAAGACGGTTCGACCAACGGTGCACGGGCGATCGGCAACCACGAGTTCTTTTCCAAACTCGGCCGCCGCCTGATCGGCATGATCAGCGAGCGCACCGGGGACGGCTACGTATTCCGTGTCGACATGCGATTGCGGCCTTATGGTGACAGCGGCCCGCTGGCGATGAGCTTCGCCGCGCTGGAAGAATACCTGGTGGAACAGGGGCGCGAATGGGAACGCTATGCCTGGATCAAGGCACGTGTTATTTCCCCGCCGGGATACCCGGCAAGCAAGGAACTCATGCAACTGGTGCGGCCATTTGTTTTTCGCAAATACCTGGACTTTGGGGCTTTCGAGTCCATGCGCAAGCTGCACGTGCAGATTCACCGCGAGGTGAAACGGCGCGACCGGCTCAACAACATCAAGCTGGGTCCGGGGGGCATCCGCGAGATCGAATTTATCGCGCAGGTGTTCCAGCTGATACGCGGCGGACGCGATGCCAGGCTTCGTATCCTGCCTACGCTGCAAGTGTTGCAACGACTGGGCAGCAGTGGCCAGCTTGCCCCGGAAATCGCCAGCGAACTGGGCGCGGCGTACATCTTCCTGCGCAACCTGGAACATCGTCTGCAATATCTGGAAGACCAGCAAACCCAGGACATCCCGGACAACGCGCACGACCGCGCTCTGTTGGCAGTGGGAATGGGCTACGCGGATTACCCGGCGCTGCTGCGGCAACTAAAGGTCCACCGCGCTCTGGTCAGCACGCAATTTGAGCGGATCTTCAGCACCCAGCCAGGCAAGGTAGCGGACAGCGCGCTGTGGCATGACAATCTGCAGCCGCAGGAATTACTCGATGGCTTGTCCAAACTCGGGTATCGCGACGCTTCCTATCTGGCCGAACGGCTGATCGGCATCCGCAACAGCATTCGCTACCGGCACTTGCCCGAATCCAGCCGACAGCGTTTTGACAAGCTGGTGCCTCAATTCATCAAGCTGTGCTCGGCTGCGGAATATCATGAACAAACCTTGCCACGCATCCTCATGTTTCTTGAAAGCATCAGCGGCCGCGCGTCCTACCTGTCGTTTCTGACCGAATATCCGCAAGTACTGGAGCGTCTGGTCAAGATCGCGAGTGCCAGCGACTGGGCCTGTAACTATCTGATCCAGCATCCCATGCTGCTGGATGAGTTGCTTGATGCCCGCGAGATATATCAGGCGCCGGACTGGGAGGAACTCGACGCCGCACTGCAACAACAACTGCTCGATTGCGACTTCGATGTCGAACGCCAGTTGGATGCCTTGCTGCAATTCAGGCACAGCCAGACAATCCGTTTGCTGGCGATGGATCTGCAGGGACTGCTGCCGCTGGAAATCCTCAGCGACCACCTGAGCAACCTGGCTGACCTGATACTGCGCCGCGTGCTACAGCTGTGCTGGCGGGACGCGCGCAAAAGACACCAGGAACAACCGCAGTTCGCCGTCATCGCCTATGGCAAGCTGGGCGGCCGCGAACTGGGTTACGCTTCCGACCTCGACTTGATCTTTCTGTACGATGACCCGCACCCGGATGCCGGGGAAATCTATGCGCGCTTGACAAAATCCATCAACGCCATGCTGGGCAGCTATACGCCGGGCGGACGCCTGTATGAAACCGACCTGCGCCTGCGCCCGGATGGCGCCAGCGGCTTGCTCGTCAGCTCAATGCAGGCATTCTCCGAATACCAGCGGCATCAAGCCTGGGTTTGGGAACACCAGGCGCTGACGCGAGCACGCTTCTGCGCAGGCAATGAACAGGTAGGCAACAAATTCGAAGCGGTCCGTAGCGAGATCCTGCGCCGGAAGCGCGACCTGCCGACCTTGCGCAAGGAAGTCGCAGCGATGCGGCAGAAGATGCATGACGGCCACCCGAATTCCAGCGGCCTGTTCGACATCAAGCATGACAGCGGCGGCATGGTGGATATCGAATTCATCGTGCAATTCCTGGTGCTTGCGCATGCGGCCGCGCATCCTGAACTGACCGCCAACAGCGGTAATCTTGCCCTGCTAACGCTGGCCGGAAGACTGGGCCTGATCGATGCGCAGCTTGCGCAGCAGGTCTGCGACATCTACCGCACCCTGCGCACGCTGCAGCACAAGATGCGCCTGAACAGCCTGGCCCCCTGCCGCATCGACGCAAACCAGCTCGACTCCCGGCCGGTGACGACGCTGTGGCAGGAATTGTTCAGGGGTCGCTAACAGCAGCAGGTATATCCGCCGGACGACAACCTCGTTACAATGCCATGCATTGTTTGCGAGCCGAATTCTGCTGTCCGGACATTGCCATCTCGTATTGCTTCACCTGTCGCAGGTCATAACGAGCAGAGGAGATTCGATTGATGAGTACTGACATCGCAGCACCCGAATACGTCAAGCATAAAGAACTCAAAGCATGGGTGGCCCGAACCGCAGCCCTGACCGAACCCGACCGCATAGTCTGGTGCGACGGTTCGCAGCAAGAGTACGATAGCCTTTGCGCAGAGATGGTTGCCTCCGGCACCTTAATCAAGCTCAACCCGGACAAGCGTCCAAATTCCTATTTGGCGCGCTCCGATCCGTCCGACGTGGCCAGGGTAGAGGATCGCACCTACATCTGCTCTGCGCATCGCGACGACGCCGGCCCGACCAATAACTGGGAAGACCCGCAGATCATGCGCAAGAAGCTCACCGGCCTGTTCGAGGGCTCGATGCGCGGCCGCACACTGTACGTGATTCCATTCAGCATGGGGCCGCTCGGCTCGCACATCGCCCACATTGGCGTCGAGATTTCCGACTCGCCCTACGTCGTGGTCAACATGCGCATCATGACGCGCATGGGCAAGGCGATTTTCGACGTGCTTGGCGCGGATGGTGAATTCGTACCCTGCCTGCACAGCGTTGGCGCCCCGCTGCAACCGGGACAGCATGATGTCAAATGGCCATGCAACCCGAGCGTCACGTACATTGTGCATTTTCCGGAAACGCGCGAGATCTGGTCCTACGGTTCCGGCTACGGCGGCAATGCCCTGCTCGGTAAAAAGTGTTTCGCACTGCGCATCGCTTCGACCATGGCGCGCGACGAGGGCTGGCTGGCTGAACACATGTTGATCCTGGGCATCGAATCGCCTTCCGGCGAGAAGAGCTACGTCGCGGCGGCTTTTCCATCCGCCTGCGGCAAAACCAACCTCGCAATGCTGATTCCGCCGAAAAGTTTCGGCGGTTGGAAAACGACTACGGTAGGCGACGATATTGCCTGGATCAAACCCGGCAAGGACGGCCAGTTTTATGCCATCAATCCGGAGGCGGGTTTCTTCGGCGTCGCCCCGGGCACCTCCGAAAGAACCAATAACATCGCCCTCAAAACGCTCAAGGAAAACGTCATTTTCACCAACGTTGCGCTGACCGACGACGGCGACGTCTGGTGGGAAGGTATGACCAGCGAAGCCCCGTCCCACCTGGTCGACTGGCAAGGAAAGGACTGGACGCCGGCAGACGGCAAGGGCGGCCGCAAGGCGGCCCACGCCAATTCCCGTTTCACCGCTCCCGCAAGCCAGTGTCCTTCTATCGACCCAAACTGGGAAGACCCGGAGGGCGTTCCAATTTCAGCCTTCATATTCGGCGGACGCCGCGCGAGCACGGTTCCTCTGGTGTACGAGGCGATCAACTGGAATTTTGGCGTCTACATGGCTTCTACACTCGGTTCCGAGACCACGGCCGCCGCTTCCGGGAAACAAGGCGTGGTGCGCCGCGACCCCTTCGCCATGTTGCCGTTCTGTGGCTACCACATGGGCGATTACTTCAACCACTGGTTGAAGATGGGGCATGTGGTCGAGAACGCGCCCAAAATCTTCTGCGTTAACTGGTTTCGCATGAACGAACAAGGCGAATTCATGTGGCCCGGTTTCGGCGACAACATGCGCGTGCTGAAATGGATAGTAGACCGCGTCAACAATCGCGTCGCCGCCAACAAGACCGCTCTGGGCTGGATGCCGCGCTTCGAGGACATTGACTGGAGCGGCATTGAAATCAGCAAGTCCGAATTCGACAAACTCAACCGGGTCGATGCGAATGCGTGGAAACAGGAGTTGGCCCTGCACAAGGAATGGTTCGACAGGATGGGCGAAAAGTTGCCCAGTCAACTGGTGCACAATCTTGGGTTGTTTGAACTGTCACTGATAGACTGAGCAGCTGAAGTTTTACATGGCCGCGAATTCGGTTTTTGCGGGTTGGGGGATGCCGGGCGTGCGACAAAATTTCGTGCTGGCAGAATCACGTTTCTCGACATCGTCGTCCGTGTCACGACCCTCGTCGCGCTTCGTGTAAATATATCGATCGTGGCTCCATTTGCTATAAACTGCATTCGAACCCAGACATGCGGAAACTTGCATCTTGAAAAATCCGGCGACGGCACCATATCCTGTCCGCGCCTCTTCAATTCATAAGGATGACATCATGCGCAAATGGTTACTCATACTGGCCTTGCTTCCGACCCTGCTGCTGAGCGGCTGCGGCTACAACACCCTGCAATCGGCCGACGAGCAGATCAAGGCGGGCTGGGCCGAGGTGTTGAACCAGTACCAGCGCCGCGCCGACCTGGTGCCCAACCTGGTCAATACCGTAAAGGGATTTGCCGCGCAGGAACAGGCGGTGCTGCTCGGCGTCACCAATGCACGCGCCAAGGTTGGCAGCATCCAGGCCACGCCGGAACTGATCAACGATCCGCAGGCGTTCGCCAAATTCCAGGCTGCACAAGGTGAACTGTCTTCGGCACTGGCGCGCCTGCTGGTGGTATCGGAGAACTATCCGCAACTGAAATCCGACGCCAATTTCCGCGACCTGCAGGCCCAGCTCGAAGGCACGGAAAATCGCATCACCGTAGCGCGCAACCGATATATCAAGGCGGTGCAGGAATACAACGTAGAAGTACGTTCGTTCCCGAGCAACCTGACGGCAATGATTTTCGGTTTCAAGGTGAAACCGTCCTTCACCGTAGAGAACGAGAAGGAGATATCCAAGCCGCCGACCGTGGATTTCGGTTCTCCCGCCGGAGCGGCGACAGGCAGATAGCATGTTATGGTACGCAGCGCGGGCACTGCTGCTTGCGTCCCTCCTTATTTCCCCTGTGGCGCATGCCGATGTGGCGGTTCCGCCGCTGGCCGCGCGCGTCACCGACCTGACCTCCACCCTCAACGCCGAACAAAAACAGACGCTGGAATCCCTGCTGGCACAGTTCGAGGCGAAAAAGGGCAGCCAGATCGCGGTACTGATTGTGCCGACCACGGAACCGGAAACCATAGAGCAATATGGCATGCGTGTCGCGGAAGCATGGAAGCTCGGGCGCAAGGGTGTGGATGACGGAGCGCTGCTGCTGGTCGCCAAGAATGACCGCACTATGCGCATCGAAGTGGGCTATGGCCTGGAAGGCGCACTCAATGACGCGACGGCCAGGCGCATCATTGCCGAGATCATTACACCGTACTTCAAGCAGGGCGATTACTACAACGGCATCGTGTCAGGCGTAACGCGCATGATCGGCGTGGTCGAAGGGGAACCTCTACCCGCGCCACGCGAGCGGGCGAACCCTGCGCAAAACGGCCACAACTACGATTCGCTGCTGTTTATCGGTTTCATGCTGGTGGTCGTGGTTGGAGGCGTGCTGCGTTCACTGTTCGGCCGGCTTCCCGCGGCAGCCGTAATCGGCCTCGCCACCGGTTTGCTGGCCTGGCTGATCGTTGCGCCGGTGTTGATTGCGGTGATTGTCGGCATCATTTCATTCTTCTTCACTTTGGCCGGCGGCGGACGCGGATATGGCGGTATCGGCTCCGGCAG
Organism: uncultured beta proteobacterium; assembly: GCA_963782385.1. Taxonomy (GTDB): domain Bacteria; phylum Pseudomonadota; class Gammaproteobacteria; order Burkholderiales; family Gallionellaceae; genus CAVXFS01. The sequence continues at coordinate 1,602,432 of CAWAJO010000001.1, read as the reverse complement.
CTATGGCGGCGGCTGGTCTGGTGGATTCGGCGGCGGTGGCGGCGGTTTCAGCGGCGGCGGAGGCGGATTCGGGGGCGGCGGCGCGTCCGGCAGATGGTGATTGGCGAGATGCCAGACAACCATGGATGAAATGAAGACAGGACTCAAGCGATGAATGTCAGCCGAATGATCAGGCATCTGCTGAGCGGGAACCTGGCGGTGCGAGCCGCGTTCCCGCCGCATTCGATGCATGCCATCGAGCGGGCGATCCGCGAGACCGAAGCCACACACGCCGGCCAGATCCGCTTCGCGGTTGAGGCTGCCCTCGATTTCCAGTCATTGTTCCGTGATGTCAGTGCGCGCGAACGCGCCATCGACATGTTTTCGCAACTGCGCATCTGGGACACCGAAAATAACAGCGGAGTGCTGATCTACCTGTTGCTTGCCGATCATGACGTGGAAATCGTCGCCGACCGCGGCATCCATTCCAAGCTGGGCGCCGAGGCGTGGGAAATGATTTGCCGCGACATGGAAGCGTCATTCCGCGAAAATCGCTTCGAAGCCGGCGTCATTGACGGCATACACGCGGTCGGTGCCCATCTGCGCCTGCACTTCCCTTCCCGACTCGAAGCGTTGAATGAATTGCCGGACACGCCACTGGTATTGTGATCTTCAAACTGGTGCTTCCCGGCAGGCGTACCGCATGTTGTGCCTGCTGCTTGTACCTTTGTCCAATTCCAGCCCGGGGGCAAATGATGTAGGCTTTTTGTTCACGATAAGCACATTCAGCAAGAGCATATCCGATTCTGAAAACGACATTGGGATGTGCGTCTGTCAGATTTTCGCTGCTTGAATTGAGGGGGAAACAAGATGGAATCCTTTGATAAACTCATGGCGTTTAACGTAATCGAAGATGCGCTCGCCGGTGCAGACAATCCGCATGGCCGCGGCCTGGCAACCGGACTTTGTGGCGCATTTCACATGTGTGGACTGATAAGCGAAAAAGAATGTGAGGCGTTCTTGAAACGCATACCAGCGGAGACCGTTGGGAGCTATGCAGCGGAAATGCCCGAAAGAATTAAGCTGCATTAAGGCTGTCGCATCGTTGATGATCCGCAGAACCGAACCGGCCAAGTCAGCATTTGGCCGGCTAGCGGTATGGGTCCTGAAGACTTTCGGTAGCTGCTGAAGGCGAAAGCGGCGCTTCGTAACACCCTGCATTGGACCCCGTCCAGCGCGTCAGTCTAATCAAGACAGTGGTATCGACCGAGGCGGCATCCCCGGAGGCTGTGGGGATTGTCGACGATAGTTTACCTCCCTCGCACCGGATTTCCTGCACTGTTCGAGATCCCAATTTGTTGCAAAACTCGAAATCCACCCAGCGTGCAGGCCGATTCTGCAACGCCAATCCCGCTTTGCTTTGTCATAAATGAGGGTACGCAGCCTATAGTCCAGACCGCACCCGCAATGGCATTCGTACCAACCAGCAAGGAAGCAGCACCGATGTTTTTCCTGATTTTCTGGATCGTGAATTCAACCCAAAAATGTTTGATGGTCGCTGCTCCGCATATGCCAACACTCAATTCGCAATCGAGCATACAACTTGTTGCGATGAAGGTGATCGACTAGATCAAGGAACTGCAACGCATACAAAATATACAGTGAAGCTGCCGTGAGTCCGCTATTGGCAGGGGGTTGCGACAACTAATGTTGACGCGCTTGCTCCAAGCAGGCAGCCATTCATGTTACGCAGGCACCCATCGCAGGTGCGCAAGAGTCCAACAAATCCACCACTCAATGATGAAATCTTGCCCCCAATTAGCAGCACAGGCTATTTTAGCTGACTCCACTGTTGACAAAGTCATACAATTCCAGCATTGCCATGTACGACCTTAACCAAGTTGCACCTTCGCCCTTTAAGATATTCCGGATACTACGCTGAACTGCATGTTTATCGCATGATTCAAGAAAGCAAAAGCCGCTTCTGTCTGGTTTCACTTGTTGTTGCAGCATTACTGCCTTCCTGCACCACCAAATTGCCATCGAAGATCGACAAACCTATTCCGAGGAAGGGAGATACCAGCTTATTCAAAGCGTTTAGCAAAACTGATTTTGACTACTTGGCAGATGTTGAGATGCGGGAAAATACTCAAAGCCTGCGAATCCTGATGATAAAGCTATACAAGCGTAACCCTCACGAACTCAGGAAAAGTTCATCAGGAAGCGCGGAACAAATGGCGAAATCCGTATTTGAAAACAAAAATGGCTGGATATTTGATGAGATCAATGGGGCGCAGGGAACTGACGCCATTCAACAGGCTTTCAGTCCTGAGTTTTCAGGTGATCGTGTATTGTCGTTGATCGTCGGCATACAGTCCATGTTGATCAAAGCGCATGGTGGAAAATCCGAATTCTATATTACCGACAATATCGACCCACAAAACATTTACAATGCCGCACGCAATGTTGAGATCGCAGTATGGAGGCTCTCTAATAAGCGAGACAACAAAGGGCGGCTTTACCTGCTAACCAACGAATTGAATGGCAGCGATCGCAATCTCAGTTTTGAACGTGAGTTCGGAAGAATTATCGGCAGCCTGGATTTATATGCACTCGCAACATCTGAAAGATCGCAACGCAGCCTGGTTCGCGTAGTACAGAATCTGGCTACGGCATTGTTCTTTCCATTTTCCTATTAGCGGGATGGCGGCGGCAATGGCACTGACCCATGGCTTGCGGCTTGTGGAACCGAACTGAACCAAGTTATTCGATTCTGCCAGCCATAAAGCCGACACCCGTGACCAATTTTCTGCACTGGCTGAGACAGTCAATTGATTCAGACGCTTCCTGTCAGATCGGGTCGCTGCTGCATCTCGTCGTTTGCGTCCAATCTTAATGCCGGTCTACTGGTCATATGCTGATCCAGTTGCGGAAGCTTCCCCGAATTGAAACCCGGAGAACATTTTTCCTAACATCTGCTCCCGGTAAGTAACGCGGCCGGCGTCAGAGGCTGCAGCGCCGGCGGCGACCATCAGCGGGATCAGGTGTTCGCTGCGCGGGTGGCTGAGGCGCGCACCGGGCGCCTCCTGCCAATGTGCCAGCAAGCGTTCCCGCTCGGCAGGTGCCGATTCAACCGCCTTCCCCAGCCAATCGTCGAACTGTGCAGAAGCCATGCTCGCCGATTCATTTGACGAAAAGAATTCGCGCAGATTGTGATAGCTGTTCCCACTTCCCACTATCAGCACGCCTTCGCCGCGCAGCGGAGCGATCGCATGTCCAATTGCCAGGTGCTGCGCAGCATCCAGACCTTGTCGCAGGGAAAGTTGCACGATAGGGACATCCGCATCCGGATAAATCAGCTTGAACGGAACGAATACGCCGTGATCCAGCCCACGCTCTATTTCTTCGCCACTATCGATGCCAGCCAGTCCGAGCAGTTCACGCACCCGCGCCGCCACTTCTGGCGATCCCATGGCCGGATAGGCAAGTTCATAGGTATGCGCCGGAAATCCATAGTAGTCATACAGCAATGAATGCCTGGGACTTGCCAGCACCGTTGGCACCGAACCTTCCCAATGGGCGGAAATCACCAGCACGGCCTTGGGACATTTGCCTAGCGTTGCCGGGATGCCGCGCAGATAGGCAGCCAACCGATCCCACAGCGTAGGCGGAAGCCCCGGCCCCGGGTCCATGAAAAAGCATGGCCCGCCGCCATGCGGAATGAATAAGGTAGGAAAAATATAATCAGCCATGTCGATGTGCCGAGATACCCATGATCAACGCAAATTATGCCCCAATGCCAGGGCGCCATGATGCAGCGACGCAAGAGGAACTGCCCATCCGCAATGCGGGAGGGAGTGGACCGTGCCGATCAATAACCAAAGACATTTGCCCGCAATCTCCGCTCATGGTTCGACAAGTTCACAGTGGCTCCGTGCCAAGACAGCCTGGAATGGAGCCGCGACAGCATGTTGCCGCTAAACGACTCCCGTGTTCAACTTCGGGTCGCGCATGGCGAATTGAAAAAATTCATCGGCGACCAAAGGATGGCCAAAGTAATACCCCTGTATTTCATCGCAACCGCATATGCGAAGAAAATCCAACTGCTCAACCGTTTCCACCCCTTCCGCAATTACGCTGAGGCCCAGCCTGTGGCCCAGACTGATGATCGAGCGCACGATTGCAGCGTCACTGTCGTCGGTCTCAATATCACGCACGAATGTCTGGTCTATCTTGAGTTTGTCGATTGGCAGTTTCTTCAAGTAGCCCAGGCTGGAAAAACCTGTCCCGAAATCGTCGATGGACAAGAGCACGCCCAATTCATGCATTTTCGTCAGGAACGTCATGGCCGTTTCCGAATTTTCCATCATGATGCCTTCTGTCAGCTCGAGTTCCAGGTCGCCTGGAAGCAATTGAAATTCCTCCAGCATCGATGCGATCCGCCCGGCAAGATTGGGCTGGCGCAGCTGACGGATGGACACATTCACCGCTATCGGAAACCTGGTCATGCCCTGCTTCCGCCATGCGGCCATTTGCGCACAAGCATTATGCAACACCCACTCGCCGATCAACATGATCTGTCCGGTTTCTTCTGCGACCGGGATGAACTCGGTAGGAGGAATGTTGCCTCTTTCCGGATGTTGCCAGCGCAGCAATACTTCCACCCCGCAAATCCTGCCACTTCTCAGTCCAACCTGAGGCTGGTAACACATTGAGAATTCCTGCCGCTCGAGTGCCAGGCTTATATCCTTCTCCATCGCAAACATGTGGGTGGTGCGCAAATTCATATCCGGAGTATAGAACTGGAAGTTGTTGCGCCCCTCGCTCTTCGCGTGATACATGGCCATATCTGCATTTCTGATCAACGTATCAATATCACCCGCGTGATCAGGGTAGACACTTATTCCAATGCTGGCGTAAGTGGAAATACGTGTGCCTTCGATATCATAGGCAACTGCCAGTGACTTGAGGATTTTTTCCGCGACGTGGGCCGCACCGCTCTCATCTGTTTCGCGCAACAGCACAACGAACTCATCGCCGCCGATACGGGATACGGTGTCGCCCTCGCGCACACAGTCCAGCATGCGCCGAGCGACGAGCTGGAGCAATTTGTCTCCGATTGCATGTCCCATCGAATCGTTGACATACTTGAACCGGTCAATATCCAGAAACAACAGTGAAAACTTCTGTCTGTCGCGGTGCGCCGCAGCCATCACCTGGGTAAGTCGATCGTGCAGCAAAGTTCGGTTGGCCAGTCCGGTCAGCACATCGTAATAAGCGAGAAACTCAATGTTTTTTTCGGCGATCTTGCGTTCGGTAATGTCATTGGCCACGGCAATATAATTCACCGGCCTGCCCTGTTCATTCCTGATCAGGTTAATGGTCGTCCATTTTGGATATATCCGCCCATTCTTGCCGCGATCCCATATCTCACCCTGCCAATGGCCGGTGTCGTTGATCGCCTTCCACATTTCCCGAAAAAACGCCTGATCATGCAGGCCGGAAGCCATCACCCGCGGATTCTTTCCCAGCAGCTCCTGTTCGGTATACCCGGTCATGGAAGTAAATGCGGAATTTACCGCAACTATCCTGGCTTCTTCATCAGTGATCATGATCGCCTCGCCGCTGCTTGCAAACACCTTTGCCGACAAATGCAGGCGCGCTTCAATTTCCCGCATGGCCGTGACGTCTCGTACGGTGCCAATGGCGGAAACTGCATGGCCATTGCTGTCGAAATCAATTTCCGCCCTTTCCTGCACCCATTTGAGCTTGCCATCCACCAGGATGCGATGCTCGATCTCGCCCGACCCGTTGCGCAGTGCGGCTTCCCACGCGGCCTCCACTAACGCGCGGTCGTCAGGATGCACACAATCGTAAAATGCCTCCCACACCCTTGGGACTCCGGCCTGCAATCCGAAAATCCGGCACGTCTCGTCTGACCAGCGCAACTCGCTCCCGGCCACATCGAGTTGCCAGCTGCCTATCTTGGCAATCGCCTGCGCCCGCTTCAAGTCCGCCTCGCTCGCTTGCAACGATTTGTTGATTTGTTTTCGCTGGTAGTTGGAAATCGCGACAACCAGGCCGGTCAATCCCATTACCAGATTGAAGAACCATGCTTCGCGGATGGACTCCGCCGTAACCGGCGAAAACGGCCCGGTCTTGTGCAGCACACTTATTATGGAAAAACAAAATACGATGACGGCGCCGAGGATGGTGATTCGCATGTTAAAGCGCATCGCTGCCCAAACGACGATTGTCAGCAACAAGAAAAGACCGACCGAGTTCTTCAGAACCAACGAGCCAAAATTCCCGAACACCAGCATGCAAACCAGCAATAACAGGACGAAGTACGCGCCTTCTTCGCGCAGGTCAGCGAATGCATATGAAGACTTGTGGCGTAGCCAGGAAAGCACCAATGGGGTGAACAGAACAATGCCAAGAACATCGCGCATCCACCAGTAAAGCATCGCATCGGGATACACGTCCAGCGGCGTGATAGCATTGAAATCCAGCCAGAACGGGCCATTCAACGCGCTGAACAGGGCGCTGCCGGTCGCAACCAGCAACAACCCGAACACATCCATGATGGATGTAAGCGATAAATTGAACGCAGGAAAGCGGTGCAAATACCAAGCGCCCACCACGGCTTCCAGCGTGGCGCCAGCAGAAATTTCCAGCGAGGACAGGAATCCGTCCGACAGGTTGCCCAGCAGGGAGCCAAGCACGACTGCCGGCCACAGCCGTATCCCATATACCAGCAGGGCAGCCAGCGCTATACCGGATGCTGGCCAGAACAGGGCAACGGAATTGCCGGACGGTATAAGCATCAGATTCAGCCTGACACTCAAGAAGTACAGGATTACCGTACCCAGGGCCGGGAGCAGATCATTTTTCGAATACGTAGCCATTGTCTCCTAACCCGCACCAATCCTTGCCCTGCAGCCAAGGTCACTTGCGTCCACCGTTATGGCTTGGCGTCATCGCCTAACCTGATTGTGCAAGGTTATATCATGGCTTCGACTATTCGGCTTGCCTGGTGTGAGTCTTCAGGAGCAGTCGCATCAACGATCTGATTACCGCTCATGCGGGAGCAATCAGTGTTGCAGCGCCTTGATCACATCCTCGACCACTTTTTTGGCGTCCCCAAACACCATCATGGTCTTGTCCATATAGAACAGATCATTGTCCAGTCCGGCATAGCCGGTCGCCATTGAGCGCTTGACCACCAGTATCGTGCGCGCCTTGTGCACCTCAAGGATCGGCATGCCGAATATCGGGCTGTTCGGGTTGTTCTTGGCCGCCGGATTGACCACATCGTTGGCACCGATGACCAGGACCACATCTGTATCGGCGAATTCGTTGTTGATCTCGTCCATTTCCACGACCTGGTCGTAGGGCACTTCGGCCTCGGCCAGCAGCACATTCATATGGCCGGGCATGCGTCCGGCCACGGGATGGATCGCATAGCGCACGCGGATGCCTTTTTTCGTCAGCAGTTGTGACATTTCATTGAGCGCATGTTGCGCACGTGCCACCGCCAGCCCATAGCCCGGCACGATGATGACACTGTCGGCATTGCCCATCATGAACGCGGCATCCTCCGCGCTGCCGCTGCGATAGTTTCGCTGCACCGCCCCGCCCGCGTCGGCAACCGCGCCTTCGCCGCCGCCGAAGCCGCCGAGGATCACATTCAGGAAAGCGCGATTCATCGCCTTGCACATGATGTAGGACAGAATCGCGCCGGAGCTGCCGACCAGCGAGCCGGCGATGATCAGCATGTTGTTGTTCAGCGTGAATCCGATGCCTGCCGCCGCCCAGCCGGAATAGGAGTTGAGCATGGACACCACCACCGGCATGTCAGCGCCGCCGATAGGCATGATCAACAAGAAGCCAAGCAGCAGTGCAATGCCGGTCATGGCCAGGAACGGCGTCCAGCTTTGCGCAACCACGAACACGATGCCAAAGACCAGCATGCAGATGCCCAGCGCCAGGTTCACCCAATGCTGCCCGGCAAAGCGCAGCGGCTTGCTGCCCAGCTTGCCGGATAGTTTGCCGAAAGCAACGATGGAACCGGTGAAGGTTATTGCGCCGACGAAAGTGCCGATGAACAGTTCAACCAGATTGGATGCGTGCAGGCCATGGCCGGGCAGCGCGATGCCGTAGGCCACGGGATTGTTGAATGCCGACATGGCAATCAATACTGCAGCCAGGCCGACCAGCGAGTGCATTGCCGCCACCAGTTCCGGCATCGCGGTCATCTGCACGCGCTTGGCGATGATCGCGCCTACGCTGCCGCCGATCGCGATCGCCAGCAATATGTAAAGTACGTTATGCGTGATCGACAGCGTGGTCAGCACGGCGATGGCCATGCCGGTCATGCCGAATTTGTTGCCGCGCTGCGCCGACACCGGCGAACTGAGTCCCTTCAGCGTGAGGATGAACAGCACCGATGCAACAAGATAAGCCAATGCTACGAAGTTTGCCGACATGCTTACTTGCCTTTCTTCCTGAACATTTCCAGCATGCGCTGCGTAACCAGAAAACCGCCAAATACATTGACCGCCGCCAGAGTAACCGCCACCAGCCCCAATGCTGTTCCGGCATCCAGTTGCTGCGGCCCGGCTGCAAGCATCGCCCCGACGATGATGATCCCGGACACGGCGTTGGTCACCGCCATCAACGGCGTGTGCAACGCGGGCGTAACGTTCCACACCACGTGATAACCGACGAAGACAGCCAGCACGAACACCGTCAGGTTAAGAATAAAAGGATCCACGCCGCTCATAATTCACTCCTCGAAAACATCCCGCAAATGGCGCATAGTACCGAGGCCATTCGCCGACTGCGTGTTGGTCATTTCTTGTCTGTTATCTCGCCGTTGATGCACAACAGGGTGCCCGCGATAATGTCGTCCTCGCGATTTATGTTCATCTTGCCACCCGCCTTCGGGTCGCACAGTAGATTGAGGAAGTTAAGCAGATTGCGGGCATACATCGCCGAAGCGTCAGCGGCCATCCCCCTTTCCAGATTCGGGATGCCTACAATGGTCACATCGTGCTTGACCACGACCTTGTCCAGTTCCGACAGGGGGCAGTTGCCGCCCGCCTCGACCGCCAGATCCACGATCACCGAACCGGGTTTCATGGACTTCACCATCTCTTCAGTCACCAGCACCGGCGCTGCGCGTCCCGGGATCAGCGCGGTCGTAATCACGATATCCGCCGCAGCCACGCGCTTGGCCACCTCAACCTTCTGCCGTTCCAGCCAACTCGGCGGCATTGGACGCGCATAGCCACCGACGCCCTGCGCTGCGTCGCGCTCCTCATCTGTTTCATACGGAACTTCAATAAATTTCGCACCGAGCGATTCGACTTGTTCCTTTACCGCAGGGCGCACATCCGAGGCTTCGATCACCGCACCCAGACGTTTTGCCGTGGCGATCGCCTGCAAACCGGCAACGCCGACGCCGAGTATCACCACGCGCGCAGCCTTCACCGTTCCGGCAGCCGTCATCAGCATAGGCATGAAGCGCTTGAATTGATTGGCGGCGACGATCACGGCCCGATAGCCTGCGATATTCGCCTGCGAGGACAGCACATCCATTGCCTGCGCGCGCGAGGTGCGCGGCAGCTTTTCCATGGCAAAGGCAGTGATGCCCTGTTTGGCATAGTCCGTCACCCGTTCCGGATCATGCGGCTTGAGCAAGCCGATCAGGACGGTTTGCGGTTTCATTTGCTTCAGTTGTTCGGTAGTCGGCGCCCCGACCTTCAACACTATCTCGGAACCACCCAGTACTTTGGCAGCATCTTCCTCCAGCATCGCGCCGGCAGCCTGATACTCGGCATCCAGATAGGTGGCAGATAATCCGGCACCGGTCTGCACGGTCACGACATGCCCTGCCGCCACCATCTTCTTCACCGTTTCCGGTGTAGCGGCTACTCGCGGCTCAGGCGCTTCTGCGGGTATACCAATACGCATGACTCCTCCCAAAAAAATCCGGCCCGAAACCCGGTTATCCCTCCACCCGCCGATATGCGATGCGAATACCACCCTTCAGAAGCGAGGAGCGTAATCTACATAAGTCCTGGAATCACTCCAATATCTTCCATCCGCCCGCCGCATCGGAACAAACGGCCAGGCATCTGTAGGAGATTGATTTTGGGGAAGACTCTTATTCTTTGTTGTCGCCGAAAAATCCGGCTTTCGATTCGAATCTTAATGATATTCAGGTACCCTTAATTTCACCTGAATGATCCATGCGCAACGGAGCGTGATTATACTGATTTTTTGCGCAACTTGCCCTGGGACCGCACCATCGGATCAGTTCCGGTTCAAAGATGCATCAAGCTACTTGGTGGCCACCGTCACGAAGGATAACCTGGCGACACCTGCTTTCTGCGCGATCGCCATCAGTTCGGCTACCCGCCCGTAGTTCACTGCCGCATCGGCCTCGAATTCAACCTGGAACTTCGGTTGTGCCGCGCGCTGCTTCAATATCTGCGCCAATTGTCCATCGTCCAGCGCCAGATTATCGAGTGCGATGCGGCCTCGCGCGTCGACCGCGAGATGCGCCCCCAGCGCCTGGCTGCCGGAACGCGACCGCCACTGTCTTCGGCAGGGTGACCTTGATCAACTGCGGCGCGAGCAGGGGCGCCGTGATGATGAATACCACCAGCAGCACCAGCATCACGTCCACCAGCGGTGTGACATTGATCTCGCTCATCATGGTTTGATCGGTATCGAATGACATCCCGCCCTCACAGTCTGAAATTGTGCTTCATTGCCAGCCGCATGAAGTCAAGCGCGAAATTTTCCAGTTCGGTGACTTTCAGGCGCAGGCCGCGCAGGAAATAGTTGTAGGCCAACACCGCAGGAAGTGCGGTCGCGATGCCGATCGCGGTGGCAATAAGCGCTTCGCCAACCGGCCCGGCAACCACGTCCAGCGTGGCTGTGCTGCTCCGACTGATATCGTGCAACGCATGCATGATGCCCCACACCGTTCCGAACAGACCGACGAAGGGTGCGGTCGAGCCTATGCTCGCCAACTCCGCCAACCCGCGTTCATGATAGCGCTGGATATTGTGCACCTGCTGGCGCAACATGCCCTCCAGCACTTCCTTCGGCGCCCCCAGATGCTGCAAATCCTGCTGGTCCGCGCTCAGGTTCCTCACCTCGGCAAATCCCACCTGCGCCAATCGCGCCAGATCGCCTTCCCCCGCCTTCGCCACTTTTGCCGCCTCGAGCCAGTCGGGCGCCAACCAGAATGCATCGCGAAAGGCACGGTTGCGCCTGGTATCCTGCAACTGCCTCCATAACTTCAGTATCGCGATCGACCAGGTCACGGCGGATAGCAGCAGCAGCAGCAGCAGTGTGCCCGCGACGATGAGCGAATTCACCCCAAACAATTCCTTCATGCCCCGTCATCCTTCAAAGAAAACCTGATCGGAACCTTGAACCACCTGGTGACTGCCTGGGCACCGTGGCGCGCGGGCATAAAATGCCAGGTTCTGACTGATTCCATGGCTGCCTGGTCCAGCACATCGTGGCCGCTGCTTTGGGCAACATCGATGTTTCCGCACAACCCGTCGGCCAGCACTTCCACATCCAGCACCACCCGTCCCTGGATGCCCATGCGGCGCGCCGACAGTGGGTAAACCAAGCGGTTATTCAGGTAGGACGCCTTGAAGTCCGGCTCCACTTCCGGCTCCGCTTCCTGCGCCGCCGGCTGGATGTCAGACATTACCATGCCTGCAATCGCAGCCTCTTCAGGTCTATCAAGGGAAACCCCATGTTCCCGTAGCACCTCAGCCGGCGGCAGAGGCGCCGGCGCGCGCTCGTCGCGCGACGGCGCGAAGTGAACGAACCTGGGCGGCGGTTGCAGCGCCGGCCGTACCGCCGGGACGATTGCAGGCGCGAGCAGTATTGCAACCTCCATTTCAGGTTTCGGCGCGATATTATGCGGATGGGACTTCATCCAGGCCACAACGGCCGTAATATGCAATATCGAGACGAAGGTCACGACTATTGCGCGCTGGAATGGAGCGGAAACGCTATGCATATCCGTCCAGCCAGCGCCATTATCGATATTGAACATCAGTGTCCGGGCAATGCAAGGTAATAAGGAATGGAAGCATTCTTGCGGGGATTCACCATCCGCCACATCAGTGAATGCGGCAAAACTGCAACGGATATCCCCCGCGAAACATGGCGGGAATGATACATCACCTGCCGTCAATGCCGATGGACTTTGATGGAACAAGGCCAAATCTTCTCGACCGAACGGAATGATAGTCGTATTCTGTGCAATTTGAATGATACAGGCCCGGTAAAACCTGCCTTCAATGAAATAAATCTATGGTTTTGTGGCCACTAAAAATGTACTATGCGCAGAATCGATGATGCTTAGGAATCCGTAGCTTATATTAGACATCTTATAAAATCGGTATGATTTGCGCTGCAAACACGATTGTGATATGCATACAGAAAGCCTTCTCTGCGAATCGGTTGCCAAGCCGGTCCGCGCGAAGTACTGTGCATTACCCGACCGACTGCTCTCGCGGTACTGGATGCTCAATCACAGGAGATAACCAGTGGTTCTGATCATGTCCCGGCCGTCAATGGCCATGTCAATCCGGATTGCACTGACCGTTATCTGCTATGCATCTGGAACCACGACTGGAAAAGCGGAACAGTTAATTGAAGGGATAGTATGCCATTCGAACTGATAGATGACGATGTTGGACAAGCATCGCCCCCGATCGTCGTTATCATTGACGACGAATTCACCAGCCGCGCTATTCTGGACAAGGTTGTGAAAAGCATCCAGAGCGACATCATCGTAAACGCGTTTGACGACCCCGTGGCAGCCATGGGCTGGATCAGGGAAAACCAGCCGGACCTGATAATGGTAGATTACATGATGAGCGGAATGACGGGGCTGCAAGCGGTGCAGCAGATGCGCCATATCTCCGCGCTTGAAGGAGTGCCAATCGTGGTGGTCACCTCGATTGAGGAACGGAACATCAGGTACCAGGCGCTGGAATCGGGTGCAACCGATTTCATCACCAAGCCCATCGACCCATATGAATGCCGGGTCCGCTGCCGCAACATGCTCTCGCTTCGCCTGCAGCAGAAGATCATTCTGAACCGCTCACAGTTTCTGGAGGTGAGAATAGAGGAAGCCACCAAACAGATACGACAGAGAGAACTGGAAACCCTGTTTCGTCTGGCGCGGGCCGGGGAATACCGCGATCAGGATACCGGCAGCCATCTTGTGCGCATGTCCAAGTATTCACGCATGATCGCGGAATCCATGAATCTTCCGGAGGAAAGGTGCGACCTTATTGAAGTTGCGGCGCCGATGCACGACATCGGAAAAATCGGCATTCCCGACAATATCCTGCTTAAGCAAGGCAAACTGACCACCGAAGAATACGATGCGATGAAATCGCATCCGCTGGTCGGCTACCAGATATTGCAACACAGCCCATCGAAATACCTGAGTCTCGGTGCTGAAATCGCCCTCGGTCATCATGAAAAATTTGATGGCAGCGGTTATCCCTATGGTCTCAGCGGAAGCAACATCCCGCTGGAGGCACGCATCGTTGCCGTAGCCGACGTTTATGACGCATTGACTTCACAGCGTCCGTACAAGAAAGCCTGGTTAAACCAGGACGCAATGAATTATTTGATCAGCAACAAGGGCAGGCATTTCGATCCGGAATGCGTGGAAGCATTTGTCGCGCATTTCGACAAGGTATTATCCATACAGCAGCAGGCTTTTGATTTTTCGGATCCCATATCGGAACCCGCGCTCAGATGATTCAATGGTTGGGAGAGTATTTCCAGCGCTTCGACAGAGTCGGCAGCGAACTTGAGCAGGCCCTGTTAAGGGTTATTTTCGCAGTAATAATCTGTGCGCACCTGTTATCCATAGACGCAAGCAAAGGCCCGGAAATCCAGAGGGTCGTACTTGCGTTCTCGGCAGGCTTCGTCATCTTTTCCATTCTGTTCCTGATCATCGTCTATCGTAGCCGCCAGCAATCCAGAAGACGCCAGTTGCTGGCGATGTTTTCCGACTTGGGTGCCGTCACTTTCGGCATGCTGATGACCGAAGAGACCGGCACCCTGTTCTACGGAATCTATCTGTGGGTCATCGTCGGCAACGGTCTGCGCTATGGAACCAGGTCGCTGATTCAATCTTATGTAATCAGCGTGGTCGGTTTCACTATAGTGATATTGCTCAACAAGTACTGGCTGAGTCACAGTACGCTGTCCATCGCACTGCTGTTAACCCTGTTGCTGATCCCCATGTATATGTACAAACTGGTCGACCGCCTGAACCAGGTGATAAGCCATGCGGAAGAAGCCAACAAGGCAAAAAGCTATTTCCTGGCCAACATGAGCCATGAAATGCGCACGCCGCTGAACGGAGTTATCGGTATCAGCGACCTGATACTGGAAACCCCATTGAACGCAGAACAGCGCGACCTGGTGCAAACACTGAGAAACTCGGGACATGTCCTTCACAAACTGATAGAAGATGTACTCGATCTCGCGCGCATAGAAAGCGGCAAGTTATCCGCCAAGCCGGTCGACTTCGACCTGCATGCCCTGATCAATGGTACCGTCGACATGTTTTCACCGCAGGCAAAGAACAAAGGCTTGCAGCTGCGTGTCTATTTCTCTCCCGAAACCTGGTTCCTGTTGCACGGAGACGCTCAACACCTGCGACAAGTGATCATCAATCTGGTTGGAAACGCAATCAAATTCACGCACGAAGGCTCAGTCGAGCTGAAGGTAAGCACGCTGAAACAGAATGCGGAATCTGCGTTACTGCGGTTTGAGGTGTCCGACACCGGCATCGGCATTCCGCAGGAGTCGCAGCAGGCCATCTTTGAAAGCTTCACCCAGGCCAACGCCTTCGTCAACAGCAAATATGGCGGCACCGGGCTGGGCACCACAATTTCCAAGCAACTCGTCCAGTTCATGGGTGGCGAGATCGGGTTGCACAGCGAGGAGGGCAGCGGCAGCACATTCTGGTTCGAACTTCCGTTCAAGAAGCAGCCGGAAATCCGCACACTGGATGAATTCCGGATCCTCAGCCAGTCGATAAGGGTGATCTCTGCCGGTATTTCAGATTATGAGCATGGGGTGCTGGCCAAATGTCTGGCCAAATGGGAAGTGCGCTTCGACCACGCCGCATCCGCAGACCAGCTGTTTCAGCTGCTTGACCATATTCAGACCGGGGGACAACGGACCATTGCCATTCTGTGCACCCCGCAGGCGCTGGGACTCACGGCCCAAGACTTCGTTTCACGCATTTTGGCAATCCACCCATCCTTGAAGTTATCCTTCATTCTGATTGACCCGGGTCTGACCGGAGAAAGCGATGATGCATTGCTCAATATGGGTTATTCAAGTCTGCTGAAAACGCCGCTTGACCGTTCATCGCTATTCAATGCGCTGCACGGGGTAATCAACAGCCAGATTCCGGCCGCCGACGATTATTCCTCGTTCGTGGATCGCTACAGGAAAGACAACCTGGGCAAACAATCCCTCAGCATTCTGGTTGCTGAGGATAACAGCACCAACCGCATGATCATCTCAAGGATTCTGGAACACGCCGGCCATGTCGTATCAATGGTGGAGAATGGGGAACAGGCGCTGGATGCCCTGGAGCAGCATTATGATCTGGCGATACTCGATATGCACATGCCTTCGATGAATGGCCTGGATGCGATGAAGATTTATCGGGCCACGGCCCGGCACGAACCCTACATGCCCATTATCATCCTGACCGCCAACGCGACGACCGAAGCCAGACGCGAATGCGAGGAAGCCGGCGCCGATGCGTTTCTTACCAAGCCCATTGACGCCATCAAGCTGCTCAGTACCGTTGCGCAACTCACTGAAAAACACCATGTGATGGATGCCCCCCGCGTTCCCAAGGCTATATCCGCAGTGCAAACGCCACGGCCAAAAAGCGAATCGCCAATCCTGAATGAAAGCATGCTGCAGCAGCTAAAGTTGCTGGATAGCGGAAAGGATGATTTCGTCATTTCCGTCATTCGCGGATTCCTGGCCGAAGGCGAGAGCCTGCTGCAACAGATGAAAAACTCTCTGCGCAGCAATGAATTCAATACCTTCAAGGAATTGGCCCACGCCATGAAGGGGAGCGCGGGCAATATTGGCGCGGAAGCCTTGTTCAATGTCTGCCGCAGAATTTCCCAATACAATGTTGAGGAGCTGCAGGGCAAGACCGAACACTTGATGAATGACGCACAAAGCCGCTTTGAATCCACGCGGCATGCGTTACAGGCTTACCTGGAAAGTCCGCAGGAGCATGGCGGAAAGTCCTTACCCTTGCCCCTGAACAAGCTTGGCGACGACGCGGACCCTGCGCCGGCGGGATCGCCAAGGAAATCCCACACCACCGCTTGACCCGCAAGCAATCAGATTTCAATTGGAATACGCCAGCACCATTTTTGGCTCGCGCGCCGGCGAAACGGGAACCTGCAAAATGGGCGCTTGCAAAATGGGGCTTGCAAAATGGGCGCTTGCACTTCAACAGATGGCTCGCTCTTCTCGAAGAGTTTCTGCTGGGAACGCGCAAAGCGGTCCATGATCTTGAGATCTTTTTCGCCCAACTGCAGGGCTGCATCCACCCAAATGGTCGCGATGTCCATCAATTCGTGATAGGTAACCGGATTGAATCGATTCTTGGCCTTCTGCACGGCGATATAGCCGTTGGAACAGCGTTCCTGTCTCCGGGCATAGTCATTTACCGCCTCTTCTCCCTCGCCGTCTTCCACCAGCACATCAACCAGACCCATCTCATGCAATTCTTCGGCACTGTACAGCTTGCCGCTCAAAATCAGCTTCTCGGCCTGCGCAGGCCCGATCTTGCGCGCGATAAAACTGTATGCGCCCATGCCGGGGAACAGGTTGAACAGGATCTCGGGGAATCCCATCTTGCTGCTGCGCTCGGCAATGATGACGTCGCTTGTCAATGCTGCCTCGAAACCACCGCCCAGAGCATCTCCCTGCACCAATGAGATCGTGACCACTGGCAGGTTGTAATGCCTGATCCTGGCCTCCATCGCATCGATGCACATTCTTGCATATTGCTCAAGGGCCTGGCGGTCACGCTTCCTGATCAGTTCCTTAAACAGGGCAAGCTGTCCACCCAGGTTAAACACGCCTGGAACCTTGGAGGCGTAAACCATATAGCGAACCGAATGGAACTCGCCTTCCTTCCAGATCGAACCCCCACAATACTCGATCGACTGATTGTATTGCTTCAATTCGCGCAGCAGAACCTGATTGAAACAGGGAACGGATTTCGGATTCATCAATACCCACGATATTCCGTAGCCGGTGTCAAATCGCGTGGTAATCTGCTCGTATTCAATTTCCAGCGGACTTATCAAATCCGGTATCGCTTCTGCTTTCCCCATTTCAATCTCCTTGAACATTCCCCACTCTGAAAAATTACCCACAAATAATTTTGGTAATTACCTTGCAGCACGGGAGCTAAGTTACCAGACCAAATAAATAGTCAAGCGAGGAATAGCGGGCAAAAACACGCTCATTTATTCGTTTAAAAGCCTCAAGGCGGCAATTACTTGCAACAGGCGTGTACCTTCCCGATGGCGGGCCATGTTTGCGGATGGTTTTCGCGACAACCATGAATACTTTTCCATATCATCAATAAGTTACGTGCATACCCGATTCCCCCGGATCCCGCCTGGCTGCCGATCTTGGTATTGTTTTGAAGCGCAATACCCAAGCCCTCGATCCAACTTGGTGGTGCCCTTCGCGGAAAAATGGCCGTCGTGCAGGGGCTTTCGAGATGTACTGCCCCGGTCTGGCCGCCCATAGCACGCCATTCATTCGCGTACGGGCAACCGGTCCGACGTGCTATCGTCAGGCTTGCCGAATTCAATCGCGCTTGCCCAGCCAAGCTGAACGGCGCCCGCTGCAAGATCACATTGGATGGCAAGGTTCGTGTCAAGAATCAATCTCAACAGCGCTGATGGCCCAGGGAACGGCAACAGCCAGAGCGGCTTCAACGATTGGTTCTGAATCGGCGTTCTCTCTGCCAAATCAAAGTGCCATCACGCCGCATCAGCTGTCTGGTTTGAAGCATAACCATTTGATTTTGTGGTAGGCCATCTTGTTGAACAGAACTGCGCTTGACATCGATCCAGAGTTGGATTGTCATTTACCTATTGGTTAATTAACTAATGGGTAAGAAAATGCCAGCCGATCATCTGAGCGCCACTTTTGCCGCCCTTGCGCACCCTACCCGCCGCGCCATTCCTGCACGGCTTGTCTCGGGCGAGACATCAGTCAGCGAGCCTGCCCCCCTTTCCAGATCAGTCCGTCCGCGATCACCAAGCACCTCGAGGTGCTGGAGGACGCTGGCCTGATCACGCGCAGCCGCCAGGCGCAGTGGCGTCCATGCCGGCTCGATGCCGCGCCACTGAGCGAAGTTGCCGACTTCATCGACCAAAAACGCCAGTTCCGGGAACTGAGCCTCGACCGGCCGGACACCTATCTGCAAACACTGCGAGGCAAGGAGAAGAATGATGGCCGCAAAAAAATGCTAGTACCTCGTCCGAGCTGGGATTCCTCACCAGCCGCGTGCTCGATGCGACACGTCTGCAAGTGTGGGAAGCGTCGACGCAACGCGAAAAACTGATGAACTGGTTCGGACCCAGGGGATTCAAGATGGCGCATGCCCAGCTCGACCTGCGTCCCGGTGGGACTTTTCATGATGGCGGCCCGGTATTCAATTTCACGCCCGCCAACTCCTTTGTCGTTCACCGCAAGACTCGGCAAGAAGTCGACTACTATTGCCAAGTACTCTTGGCCGGCGGAGAAGAAGGTCACTGCGCGTGGCTGACCGACCAGTTCGGCATATCGTGGCAGATCGTTCCGGACGCACTGGGCCAGTTGCTGAGCAATGCGGACCCAGCCACGGCGGGAAAGGTCATGCAGGCGATGTTGCAGATGAAGAAAATCGACAGTGCGGCCTCGAAGCAGGCGCACGGGCAAGTGTGATTCATGGCAGCCACGCCGCCGCTTGCACCACGGCATCAGGTATCCGGACTGAACGTCGGCCTCAAAGGGGAGCAATTGACATTTGCCGATTATATCGCACGCTGCCGCAACAGCATTGCCGAGGCGCGTGCGGGCAGCAATACAGTTGAGTTGAAGAAGATCGTCGATGGCAACGCGCCGTTCGAATTGACCCCCGCAGCCGGTTTCCCGGAGGGGATACGCAAACCGTACCGCCGCGGCGTGCTGCTCACGCACGGCCTGACCGACTCTCCTTATTTCATGCGCCAAATTGCGGCATTGTTTCAGAAGCAAGGATTTCGCGTGATGGCTGTGTTGCTGCCCGGACATGGCACGCAACCGGGAGACTTGCTCGAAGTCATCTGGCAGGAATGGGCCGGCACAGTTGCCTACGGGGCTGACCGGTTGGCCGAAGAAGCCGATGAAATTTATCTCGCCGGCCTGTCAGCAGGCGCCACGCTGAGCGTCTACCATAGTCTGCGAGATCAGCGTGTGCGCGGCCTTTTCCTTTTTTCTCCGGCGCTCAGGATAGCGTCAAGTGCGGCTTGGGCCGCCCTGCACAAGCTGTATAGCTGGCTGATGCCGTCAGCCAAATGGGTCAACATCTTGCCCGATAATGACATCTACAAGTACGAGTCATTCCCCAAGAATGCCGCTGCCCAGATGCGAGGCGTTGATACGCCAAGTCAACGCCCTTATGCGGCGCCGAAAATTGAACATTCCGATATTCACCGCAGCGAGCAGCGATGATGCGACGGTTGATTCTGCGGCGACCGTGGAATTCATGGCGCAGACTCTGCATCCTTGCAGCATGCTGGTGCTTTATACCACCGATACGACGAACCCGCCTGCCGGCATTCCGGCGAAAAGACTGGAATTGGTAAATGGCGCAGTACCGGAGCAAAAGATCCTCAGTTCGGCGCACACCGCCATCGTGCTGCCGCCCGACGATGCGCATTACGGCACGGCGGGCGAATATGCCAATTGCATCCATTATTATCCGCATCACATGGACAAATATGCCGCCTGCATCAGCAGGCCGAACGAGGCGTGGCAAGGTGAGGTCACCGAGGAAAACCTCGAGGTCGGTACATTGCGGCGATTGATGGTCAATCCGCATTTTGCGGCGCTTGAAAGGTCCATCGGACGTTTCACCGATAACTTGCCATGAGCCCTATGAAAACCCAAATCTTTGCCCACCGCGGCGCCAACAAGGAGGCTGCGGAAAATACCCGCTCAGCGTTCGACAAGGCGCTGGCATATGCCATCGACGGCATCGAAACCGACGTGCAGCTCAGCCGGGACAATGTGCCGGTGTTGTGGCATGACTCAAATCTGGGCAAGCTGGGATTGCCGGATAAGCGCGTCGACGATTTCGATCACAGCCAGCTGGGGACGATGGATTTTGCCGGACACTTTGCGCCGGATGCGCAACCGGAACGCGTCATGACCCTGCAGGAATTCCTGGACGCCTACCGCGAGCGCTGCCGGCTGCTGCTCGAAATCAAGAGTCACACACAGGAATCCCCGATGCGGCGGAAAAGCAAGATCAGACAAACGCTGGAACTGTCCGGAACTCACGATGGCGACAGCATCATGGTTTCCTCTTTTCATCTTGCCAGCCTGGTCTATGCCAATCGCTGCAGGCCAGAGTTCCCGCTGATATATAACCTGGAACCTGAGCAGACCATTCAGGACGCACACCGCGTGCTGGCCGAACAGCCTTTCCTGCACGGCCTGTGTCTGCCCATCGCAACCATCGACACTGCGATGGTCGCGCTGCTGCGCAGCCAGCGCAAGAGCGTCACCGTTTACACCTGCAATAGCGATAGCGAAATAAGCAAGGCGCTGGAACTGGGTGTGGACATTCTCATCAGCGACTGGCCGCGGAAAGCCCTGTACATGAGCGATCCTGCCTGATTGAACGACGACTTCATCTGATCCGGTGTTTAATACCCGATGCTGCGGATTGAATATATCCCGCTAACCGGAAAATATTCCATCAAATTTTGTACCTTGCTTTGTTACAGCACGTAATTCAGGACTGCAAAGTATTGGGCAGCACTTCCGGCAAGAACGAACAGGTGCCAGATACCGTGCGCATAAGGGAAATGGGTGTCGATCGAATAGAAGATGACACCGATTGTATAGAACAATCCGCCGGCCACGAGCCACGCAAATCCGGCCGGCCCCAGTGCGTGAAGCAGTTGGGCGAGGGCCACCAGAGCCACCCAACCCATCGCGACATAGATCACTACGGCTAGAATCCGCGCTCCATTCTTAAGCCACAGTTCCTGCAGGCTGCCAAGGACCGCCAGACCCCACACGACTCCGAACAGCGACCAGCCCCAGGGGCCGCGCAACGTCACCAGGCAGAATGGTGTGTAACTGCCGGCGATGAGCAAATAGATGCAGTGGTGATCGAACTCGCGCAGGACATTTTTGGCACGCCCGCTCAGGCTGTGATAAAGGGTCGAGAAGGTGTACAGCAATACCAGCGTCACGCCATAGATCGAGACGCTCACTATCTTCCACGGATCACCTTCCAGCGCAGCCACAACGACGAGGACCACGCTGCCACAGAGCGCCAACACTGCCCCGACGAGATGGGTCAAGGCGTTGAACTTCTCCCCGTGGCACATGTGGATGGCCGCTTTCCTGTCAATCCAGCTGACTCGCCATTACAGGCGCAGCATCAGTCTTTGAGATGACACTGTTCTCAGGCAAATCGAACGGGCAATCGGCTTTATAGGCTATCTAGACCTCTGCTCCCGGCCAACTATTCTGTTCTGGCCGCGACATCCCGCTCAGGATGCAACCAAGCTGGATAGCAGGGGCCGGTTTCTTCTTTGGTTTCTTGGCTTCCTTGTTCTTTCGTTGCTGACCTTTAGCCATGATCGATCTCCTCAGTTATACAGCCCAAACATTGCGATACGAATTGGTTGGACTACGGTTACCTGTGTGCCGGGATAATCGGTGTGCGCTTGTGACGAGCGTCCGTCAATGACAGAAATCCTCGACGTCTGTAATTGATTCCGGCCGGAAATTCGCTCCTCGTTTTCCACAGGCAGATAGATGGCATGACGCAGTTCAATCAAACGAGACGTTCAGATTACTGCAAGCATACACTGGTGACTGGCGCCCACCGACCGGAATGGTCACGTGTCCCACACGAAAGGCTATTTCTGGCCCGTCTGGTTCACGGACGCAACCGGCCAATTCTGTACCTGCAACCAGGTCTGCTGCACCGCAGGGGGCAACTTGTCCATGTGCTTCAGGAATAGCGCAAGCGTCCAGATCTCCCGGTCACTCAGGGTATTCCCGAACGAAGGCATTCCGGTCAGGCGAATTCCATGCTTGATTCTCCAGAACGAATCTCCTTCCGGGTCATCCTCTACACCTTCGCTCGCCAATTGCGGTGGCTTTTGATAAAGGCCCTTTGCTATCGGCGATGCAGACGCATCCCCTTTCGCTGAACCATGACAAACCGCGCAATTCCTGGCGTACAGACGAACACCTTCACGCAGATTCTGCTCATTCAGTTCCACCGGATTCTGTTCTTTTGGCGCCTCGCGGCCCAGTGTTGCATCCAGCGAAGTCTCGGCCATCCAGGTTTCCAGACGACCGGGCTTCGCGTCAGCATTGGCCGGAATAAGGCCGCTTTGCAGCAGGAAGTAAGCGCCAATCAGGACAACCCCGAGCACTAGGCCAGCTCCCGCTACAATACATTTCAACATCACTTCTCCTCGTTCAGCGATTGCAAATCCGCGTGGGAATAATCGCTGCCATGACCACAGATTGCACAATCAGCCTTTGCTATATTGGCTGCCCCAAATGAATTCCTTGAGCATTCCCAGTTCGGCAGAGGTATGGCCGACACTTTCCTGCAAACGAACGTTCTCATGCCTCAAATAATCCATCATCAGCTTGATCTTGAGATGGGTCCTGACGCGCGCCGCCACAATCGGCGCACTGATCGGTTTATGGATGAAATCCGATGCACCGACTGAAAATCCCAGTTCTTCGTCTTCGACATCATTTTTCGATGTGATAAAGATGACCGGCACATCCTGGAGTTTCGGGTTGGCTTTCAGTCGACGGCACATTTCGAAACCGTCAATATTGGGCATCATAATGTCAAGCAAGATCAGGTCGGGAGGGTTGGCCAGTGCGTATTCAAGCGCATCATTCGGATCGTTGAGCAATTTCAGCAAATAATGGTTTGCCAGGATCGACTCCATTACCATCAGATTCTCAGGGGCATCATCCACTACCAATATTGTAGGCCGTACTGAAGATGCTTCCATTTTTCTCTCCTCAATCATGCGCCATTATTAAGTGCGACCGGGACACTACTCCGAATGGCGACCAGCTATTCTAAACGCGTATTGTGAACACCACCTGAATTCGAGAACCGAGATAAAGCGTTGCCTTGGGTTACTGCATCCGATTAAAATTGCCGTTTTTCAGTTGACCAAGTTGCATGAACTATATGTGGGAGGTCAAGTCTACCAAAATGCCTGTTTGAACGCTACACTTGAGCGCCCTGACCCGGTTCTGAATAGATCAAACAGGATTTAGATATTTGGAATAAATATGACTAAACAATTTAAGGTTATTGTACTTGTTCTGCTTGCAGCAGTCATTGCCGATGCGGAAGCCGTCGAGCCAGACCAGCCGATGTTCACCTTTAGCGGATTCGGGTCACTGGGCATATCCCATTCCAGCCAGAGCCTGGGCGATTACGTGCTGGACAGCAGCATACCAAAAGGGCCGGGACTGAGCGACACCTGGTCGACTGCCAATGACACTCGGATTGCAGCGCACCTTGACGCCAATCTCACGCCAAAAGTCTCGGCCGTGCTGCAGGTTGTTTCGGAATATCACGTCGAAAACACCTACCTGCCTGAGGTTGAATGGGCCAATGTGAAATATGCCTTCACGCCGGATATCTACGTCCGGGTCGGGCGCACGGAATTGCCGACATTTCTGGATTCCAAGAATCGGGATGTCGGCTACAGCTATCCATGGGTCCATGCGCCGGTTGAGCTGTATCATCAACTTGCCATTACCAGCAGCGACGGCATCGATGCCATGTACCGCCTGGAAATTGGGGATGCGAGGAATTCCATCAAGGCCGTTTTCGGCAGAAGCACAATTGAACGCAAGACCAGCAAATCGACCTCGAGAGACATGTGGGGAATTTTCGATATGGTTGAATATGGCTCCACCACCATCCACGTTGGCTACCAGGAGCGCAAGTCAGCTTCCGAAAATCTCATTACAGGTGTAATTGGAGAGGAGGTCAAAAACAGCGATTTGTCGATTGGGGCAAGTTATGATCCGGGTGACTGGTTCGTCATCTCCGAGTGGATACAGCGTAAATCAAACTACAAGATTGATGCGATGTATATCAGCGGTGGTTACCGTGTCAATAAGCTGACTCCCTATCTGACCTACAGCCAAAATAGCCCAGGCTCCTTTCTTCCGGGTTTCCCCGCGCCATCGTCGAACAGCGTGCGGCTGGCAAACAGGTCGCAGAGTGCGGTCAGTCTGGGGCTACGCTGGGACTTCATGAACAATGCCGATTTGAAGATTCAGTACGATCAGGTGAAACTCAGTAACGATTCAAATGGTTTTCTGGTAAACGTGCCTGCGGGTGTAAACCTCTACGGATCCAAGTTCCATGTGATTACTGCCGTGACAGATTTCGTGTTCTAGGCGCGGAGTACACCTTGAAACTTTCAGACATATTCCACAAATGCGCCAAACACCTTTTGTTTCCCGCAATGTTAATGGTTGCCACAAGTGCCCACGCGGTTGTAGTTGTTATCGTTTCGGCCCAAAGCCACATCACCAGCCTGACGGCTGATCAGGCGAAACGAATATTCCTCGGCAAAACCAATAGATTCCCGAATGACGACACGGCCGCGCCAATCGACCAGACTGAAGGCAATGCAGCCAGGGATGAGTTCTACTCCCAAATTGTGCACAAGAGCCCCTCGCAGCTCAGTGCGTATTGGGCAAAAGTCATTTTTACGGGCGATGGTCGCCCGCCGGAAAAACTGGAAAGCGATGCGGCAGTCATCAAGGCCGTCGCCAGCAGTCCGAACGCTATCGGATATGTCAATAAGAGCGCCGTAGACAGCAGCGTCAGGGTAGTTCTGGAACCAAAGGCAGAATTACCAAAAAAATGAGCAATTTTTTCGGCAATTCATTGTCCTGGAAGCTGTTGCTGGTTCCTGCTGTAGCAACTTTGGGCTTTGCCGCGTACCTTATGTATTCCTCAATGGTCTTGTCGAAGGGCAACGACCTTCTTGTAGAACTTCGCGATATTGACCTGCCGATACTCGATGCGGCCGAGAAGAATCTCTACGATCATGACAGGATTGTTGATGCGTTAGATACGGCGGCGGCAACCGGAGAAACGGACATTCTCGACACCGCCAAGGAAAGGGCATCTGCAATTCTTGATCGTTATGAAATCCTGGCAAGTGTTGACACGGAGCGCAAGGATACGGTTGAAAAGCTGAAAGCCGAGTTCAATACGTACTTTGCCCTGGCCATTGATGTAGCACAGCGCATGGCGACCAGAATGAATTTGCCGGCTGCGCAGCAGATAATAAGCATGAGAGCTGCGCGTGATGCCTATTTGTCAGACGCAACGGTGTACAAGCATCTGGCGGAGAAGGATTTCCAGGACGATGTCAGCAACGCCATCGCAAGATCAGCACGCGCGCAGAAATGGGGCGTTGGAATCGGCACATTCATGCTGGCCATAATTGTGTTGCTTACAGTGCGGGTTACACGCGGCATCCTGAAGCTGGAAAGTACCGTGGCAGAACGAAACAAGATGCTGGCTAGGGCAAACAGCGAACTGGAACTGGAAATCCGGAAGCTGAAAGCCGCCGAAGAGGCCAAGAGTCAGGCACTGGAAGCGAGCCATATCAAGGATGAATTCCTTGCCAACATGAGCCATGAACTGCGCACTCCGATGAACGCGGTCATTGGCTTGAGCCATCTCTGTCTGCAGACAGAAATGTCCCGGAAACAGCGCGATTACCTGCAGAAGATTCACGGTGCATCAAAATCGCTGCTGGAGATTCTTAACGACATTCTGGATATCTCCAAGATTGAGGCCGGAAAAATGGAGATGGATCAAACACCCTTCGACCTGGAAGAGGTCATGGGCAACCTGGCCACGATCGTGGGTCATAAAGCCCAGGAAAAAAATCTCGAATTCATTCTGGATACCGCCCCGAGCGTTCCATCATCGCTGATTGGCGATCCCATGAGGCTCGGCCAGGTTTTGATCAATCTGGCCGGCAACGCCGTCAAATTCACGGAAACGGGCGAGGTGTCAGTTCGTACCGAGTTGGAAATGGTTGCCGGTGATCTCGTTGTTCTTCGTTTTGCCGTGACGGACACCGGAATCGGGATGTCGGAGAAGGATATTGCCAGGCTGTTTCGACCCTTTACCCAGGCGGATACGAGCATCACTCGCAAATTCGGTGGTACCGGCCTGGGGCTGACGATCAGCAAGCGCCTTGCCGAAATGATGGGCGGAAGCATCCGGGTAGCAAGCACCCCGGGTGTTGGTTCGAAATTTATTTTCACCGCGCGCTTCCGGAAGGCGGGAAAACAAGCCAGCTATCGTCAGTCTGCTCATAACGACTTTCGCAAACTGCGGGTTCTTGCGGTTGATGACAACGAAAGCAGCCTGCAGATCTTGAAGAGCTACCTTGAGGCGTCTTTCCTAAAGGTGGCCGCTGCCGGCGATGGCCAGGAAGCCCTGAACGCAGTGCGCAGGGCAAATGAAGAGGAAGAACCTTTTGATCTGGCCATTGTCGACTGGAAAATGCCGAATATGGATGGTATGGAATTGGCGCGACAACTCGGGGAAATGACTGACTTGCGCGTCAGGCCGAAGGTGTTGCTGATCTCGGCTTACGGCCAGCATGAAATGCTGCCGAATATCGATGATCAGACCGTGAATGGCATACTGGCAAAACCATTCCAGCCAAGCAATTTATTCGACGCCATCACCAAGGTCTTCAGCCGGGACCTATCGACATCAGGCAAGTTTTCAATCGGCGCACAGTTCGATCCTCAACTCATTTCTCAAATCCGTGGGGCACGCATTCTGCTGGTCGAAGACAACGAAATCAATCAGCAAGTGGCGCAGGAATTGCTCGAAGGTTTCGGAATCGCGGTGATGGTTGCAGACAACGGCAAGGAAGCGATTGCGCTGCTGAAGGATGAACAATTCGATTGTGTGCTGATGGATATACAGATGCCGGTGATGGATGGCGTTAGCGCCACGCGTGAGATACGAAAAGATCCGCATTTTTCCAAGTTGCCGATCATTGCCCTGACCGCCAATGTGATGGTCAGCGAGCAAAATGAATTCCTGGATGCCGGAATGAATGACCACATCGGCAAACCCATTGATCCTAATCGGCTGGTGGTCACCCTTGCAAAATGGGTGCACCCGACCCCGCCCGAGGAGGGCCACACGGCTCCACAAATGGTTCCAATTTCTGCGCAGGAGCCGCTCCCGGACTTGCCAGGGGTGAAAGTCGCTGAAAGCGTACGCAGGATCGGAGGAAATGCATCGTTGTATTGTTCTCTGCTTGACAGATTCCGGGCCAATGAGCGGGATTTTGTCCCAAGAATTCGGGAAGCGTTGTCCGCAAACGACCCGAAAACATCAGAAAGACTTGCTCACACCATGCGAGGCATCGCAGGTACGATCGGCGCGGAAGCCCTGCAAAATCAGGCTGAATTGCTGGAAAATAATATAAAGAATGGGGCAATTAGTGAAGTTGAGTCGCTGCTTGCCCAGATTGATCAGGAACTCGGCATATTGATCGCCAGCATAGATCAAGCGCTTGACAAACGCGGTCTTATCGTCTGAATACCGTTTGGACTTTGCCACGTTCGCAGAAATTTGTTGGCGTCCGCTTTGGAGCAGATTGTCGAACATTCGCAATTATCGGATTCTGTGCAATAGATTAAGATTTCAGCCGGGGGGGCCTGGTCCGGGATGAGATTGAATCTTGCGCATTGCGAGGCCCGCATTCGCGTCTGAATGCCCGGTTTTCCGGTTGATAAACGTGATTGCGCCACATGCCGACACTCCTTTCGGTTTCTGGTTTCGATAATTCCAAACACAATTAGCGCAGTCACGGGAAATGGCTTTCCGGTCAGGTGTCGCCTCATTTTGGAGCGAACCGCACGAACAACGCCCCGCTCAGGTGCAAGCAAGCGCTTTTTCAAAGGGAGCCATTGTTAACAAAATGAATTAACACAGTATCTGTACTTGGCACGACCTTTGCTGGTTTATTTAGTCATCATGACAATTGACATCAGCAATGCTTACGACGAGATGCGCGACATCGGAGGCGAAGTCCGCGGGGTTTACGGAATCTTCGCCGATTGGCTGCAAGACACCAGCCACGCCCATCTGACACAAAAGACCCGTGAAGCCGAGCTGCTTTTCAGGCGGGTTGGTATCACATTCAATGTCTACGGTGAGGAGGCAGGTGCAGAGCGCCTGATCCCGTTCGACGTCATTCCGCGCATCCTGTCCGCCGCTGAATGGCGGCGCCTGTCGGCAGGCGCCATCCAGCGCGTGAAGGCGCTCAACGCGTTCCTGCATGATGTTTACCACGGGCAGGAGATTATCAAGGCGGGCCTCGTGCCGCCGGCCATTCTCAGCAACGAAATGTATCGCCCGGAAATGCAAGGCGTGGATGTTCCGGGCCGCATCTATGCCCACATCGCGGGCATCGACATCGTGCGCACGGGCGAGAACGAGTTTTATGTGCTGGAAGACAACCTGCGCACGCCATCCGGCGTTTCCTACATGCTGGAAGACCGCAAGATGATGATGCGCCTGTTTCCGGAACTGTTCCGCCGCTATTCCGTCGCTCCGGTCGAACACTATCCGCAAGTGCTGTTGAACAACCTGCGCACCGTGGCCCAGCCCGGCGTGCAGGACCCAACCGTCGTGCTGCTGACCCCGGGCGCTTACAACAGCGCTTATTTCGAGCACGCGTTTCTTGCACAACAAATGGGCATCGAACTTGTTGAAGGCCAGGACTTGTTCGCCAAAGGCAATGCGGTGTTCATGCGCACCACTGAAGGTCCAAAGCAAGTCGATGTGATTTATCGCCGTATCGACGACGATTTTCTCGATCCGCAGGCATTCCGCAAAGATTCCCTGCTGGGCGTGCCGGGGCTGGTTTCGGTCTATCGAAACGGCGGGGTGACGTTGGCGAATGCCATCGGCACCGGCGTCGCGGACGACAAAGCGACCTATACCTGCGTGCCGGAAATGGTGCGATTTTACCTGGGAGAGGAACCCATACTTTCCAATGTCCCCACCTACAAGGCATCCAGCAAGGAGGACTGCAAGTATATTCTGGGCAACCTGGAGGAACTGGTAATCAAGGAAGTTCACGGGTCGGGCGGCTACGGCATGCTGGTGGGTCCGTCCGCCAGCAAGGCGCAGGTCGAAGAATTTCGTGCGCGCATTCTCGCCAGTCCGGACCATTACATCGCCCAGCCGACGCTGGCACTGTCCACCTGTCCGACGCTGGTAGACCAGGGTGTGGCCCCGCGCCATGTCGACTTGCGCCCCTTCGTGCTGTCAGGCGAAACGGTCACACTGGTTCCCGGCGCACTGTGCCGGGTCGCGCTGCGTGAAAGGTCGCTCGTCGTCAATTCGTCGCAGGGCGGCGGAACCAAGGATACCTGGGTGTTGAACGATGCTGAGTAGAACCGCGGATCACCTTTACTGGATGGCCCGCTACATCGAACGGGCCGAGAACATCGCACGGGTGTTGAATGTCACCAACCACATGTCGCTGGTGCCCAGCGCGTCGCACAACGAGGCAGGCCAGTGGCGCCCGGCAGTGCTGATTGCCGACACCACGACGGCATTCGAAGACTATTACGGCAATTACAGCGCCGCCAACGTTATCCGCTATCTGGCCCTGGACGAGCGCAATCCGTCGAGCATCGTCACCGCCCTCAACCGTGCGCGAGAAAATGCCCGTGCCGTGCGCGCGGCGATGTCCACCGAAATGTGGGAAAACATCAATGCCCTGTGGCTGGAATTCCATGGCATTGCCAGCGAAAGCATGGTGCTGGAAAATCCGGACGAGTTTTGCGACTGGGTAAAATCCCGATCGCACCTGTTCCGCGGAGTCACTTACGGCACCATGCTGCGCGACGATGCTTACCATTTCGTGCGACTTGGCACCTTCATGGAGCGGGCAGACAACACCGCCCGTCTGCTGGATGTGAAATACCACCTGTTGCTTCCGTCTGCGGCGGAAGTGGGCGGTGCGATAGATTACTACGAATGGAGCGCAATATTGCGCTCGGTCAGCGCCCTGGTAGCCTACCAAAAAGTATTCAGCGACACGATTGAATCGTGGCGCGTGGCGGAACTGCTGGTCCTGCGCCACGACATGCCGCGTTCGCTGCATGCCTGTCTCGACGAAGTCACGCCGATACTTGAGCAGCTTTGCGCATCCCGCGGCTGGGAGTGCCTTCGGCTCGCTGGTGAATTGCATGCGCGCCTGCATTACGGGCGTATGGAAGATATATTCCAGCAGGGTTTGCACGAATTCCTGCAGGAATTCATCGAGTCCAATTACGCGCTTGGCAGCGAAATTCAGCGCACCTTTCTCAACGTACGCGCTAGCACACCTTGACATGCGATTCTATATCGAACACTGTTTCCATCAAACGCTTCCCCTGGTCGTCGACGGATCGCGTTCTCCGGAAGATAACTCTGCCTGCAGCGAGGTGAGGACGGTGAGGGATTTCTTGCCGCTTTCAGTCTGCCTGAGGGGTACAATGCGAAGGCAACCCGTCGACTTCGTTCGGCGTCAAGTCTCATGGCATGGAACAATCCAAATGATGACAATATGAGCATCAAATGAACTCACTGATCCACCCCAAGCACGGCGACAAGGCCAACTCTCCCTGGTTTGACGAATTTCTGGTCAAACTGCTGGAAGACCGCGACCGCATCGGCCTGACCGACATGATCCGCCAGGTCGATGCCCTGATGATCACCGTCGAGCCCGGCTGCTCGGTAGCCTATGTCAGCGAACTGGCGTTGATGACCCCTTACCATTACCTGGTTACGCTGGAATCGGAATCACATTGGACGCATGTCCTGCGCATTGGCATGACTTCGCCGGACGTATTGGTGCGCGAAGTACGTAATCCCGACCTGCGCGGCATCTTCCGCAGCCTGAACGAGGTATACCCGATCGGTGCGCACAAGCCGAACTCGCGCTACATGGGCGAGATATTCCGCGTCGAAAACCTGCATGAAGTGGTCGAGCTGCAAAAGGGGCGCGCGGTGCGTTTTTTCAACCAGGACCAGATCCGCAAGCTGGAATTGCCGGGCAACATGGCGATCGTCAAGCCTTCGCCTTATACCCACAACATCCTCGGTTACTGGGAGCGCCCGGCTGCGGATATCCGCGTTTATGCGCTGGGCAACAGTGTGATCCGCGACGACGTCAATCGCGGCTATCAGGAGGCCAAGGAGACCCAGGCCCAGCTCGGGCTGGAAAAGCTGATCCAGCCGATCGACCACCTCGCGACACGCGTATACAGCCAGAATCGCGAGGTGGCGATCCTGCAATACCTGACCCTGTCCAGTTACTATTACTGGGGTTCCTACGATATCGCCGACCAGAATTCTTCCACCAACGTCACCAAGAGCATCCATTACGACGCAGAAAGCATCAGCCCGGCCAAGGTGTTTACCGCGGCCAACCATCCGCATTTCGTCAATCATCTGGTCGGGCTGCCGTCGCCCACCGAAGATTTCGTGCGCAATTACGGACCGCGCCTGCACCACATCGCGCTGGCGGTGTCGGATGGCGAGGTCAACGGCCAGGCCAACATCGACTATGTGGTTGAATCCATTAAGTCCAAGGGCAAGGATTTCTTGCTTGACGTGATCGGATCGCGCGAGGAGGGACTGAAGCAGATATTTTCCAGCGCGTCGGAACACTCTTCGCTGATCATCGAATACGTGCAGCGCTTCGGGGACTTCGACGGTTTCTTCACCAAGCAGAACGTGGCCGATTTGACCCATGCTGCCGGAGTGGAAGAGAATCTGCGTTTGTTGCAGGCAGAAAGCTCTTCCTGACATGACCATCCGCGTAGCCATCAACCACAAGACCACCTACCAATATGACCATGCGGTTCAACTGACGCCACACACGTTCCGGTTGCGACCGGCCGTGCATTCGCGTACGCCGGTAACTGCCTACTCACTGAAAATCATTCCGGAAAAGCATTTCATCAACTGGCAGCAGGATCCTTTCGGCAACTATCTCGCGCGAGTGGTATTCCCGGAAAAGACCAGCGTGCTATCAATTGAAGTGGATTTGATTGCCGAGATGACGGTAATCAACCCGTTCGATTTCTTTCTTGAGGAATATGCAGAAAACTATCCGTTCAGTTATCCGGAACAGTTGCTCAAGGAGCTTGCCCCCTACCTCGAAATTCGCGAGCACGGCGCCTTGCTGCAAGAATTCCTTGATGAAACCGCACGCGACAAACAGGCTATTGTCGATTTTCTGGTAGGCATCAACCAGCGCGTCAACCAGGTCGTCAAATACGCCATCCGTATGGAACCCGGTGTCCAGACCTGTGAAGAAACCCTGCTGAACAAACTCGGCTCGTGCCGTGATTCGGGCTGGCTGCTGGTGCAGATCTTGCGCCAGCTCGGATTGGCAGCGCGTTTCGTGTCCGGCTATCTGGTGCAGCTGGTGGCCGATGTCAAATCGCTCGACGGTCCTTCCGGCACCGACAAGGATTTCACCGATTTGCATGCATGGGCGGAAGTCTATATCCCCGGTGCCGGATGGGTCGGACTCGATCCCACATCGGGTTTATTTGCGGGGGAGGGTCACATTCCGCTCGCCTGCACTGCCGATCACGTAAGTGCCGCGCCGGTCAGCGGCGGTTTTGCCGGCCAGGCCAACACTACCTTTACTTTCAGCAACCGCGTAACGCGTATCCATGAAGACCCGCGTGTTACCAAACCCTATTCCGAACACGAGTGGGATGCCATCAACCTGCTCGGCGACAAGGTGGATGCGGCTCTGAATGAAGGGGACGTGAGATTGACCATGGGAGGAGAGCCGACTTTTGTATCCATCGACAATATGGATGAGCCGGAATGGAACACGGATGCCGACGGCGAACAGAAACGCAAGCTCGCCGGAGAACTGATGCGGCGACTGCGCGATAGTTTCGCGCCCGGCGGCTTGCTCTATCACGGGCAGGGAAAATGGTATCCGGGCGAACCGCTGCCACGCTGGCAACTGGCCTGTTTCTGGCGCAAGGACGGCAGGCCTGTCTGGAAAGACCCCGATCTGCTGGCGGATGAAAACAAGGATTACGGTTTCAAGCGCAATCAGGCCGAGCGGTTTATTCGCGAACTGGCAACCAGATTGGGCCTGAAAGGCAATACCATCCGCCCCGGCTTCGAGGATCCCCTTTATTATTTATTGCAGGAAGGCGTACTGCCGCAAAACCTCGATCCGCTTAAGTCGAACTTGAAGGATGACCTCGAACGCAAACGGCTCAGCAACGTGCTGTCTGCCGATCTGGGTGCGCCGGTGGGTTACGTGCTGCCGCTGCACTGGAGCCACAAGATCAATACCTGGAGCAGCAGCGCGTGGGAATTCCGCCGCGGCGAAATGTTTTTGGTGCCCGGTGATTCGGCCATGGGTCTGCGCCTGCCGCTTGAGAGTCTGCCCTGGGTACCGTTCGAAGACCGCGACCACGAGCACGAACGCAGCCTGTATGAAGCCGTGGAACCGCTGGGGGACATCGATTCCGAGGTAAGCCGCAGATACAGCAGGACCGGCAAGAAGATTACTCACGCCGCCGAGATGGAAACGGCCGACGACGACACGCCGGCCGAACCGAAACACACACCGCACACTGCGTTGACGGTGGAAAGCCGCGATGGCCGTCTGCATGTATTCCTGCCACCCACCAACGCACTGGAACATTACCTGGATATCATCGCCTCGATTGAGTCGACGGCCAGCGCATTGAAGATGCCGGTAATGATCGAGGGCTACCAGCCACCACATGATCTGCGCCTCACGCGCTTGCCCGTCACGCCGGATCCCGGCGTGATCGAGGTCAACATCCACCCGGCAGCAAACTGGAAAGAACTGGCGCACAACACCATCACGCTCTATGAACAGGCGCGGCTGACGCGGCTGGGCACGGAGAAATTCATGCTCGATGGCCGCCATACCGGCACCGGTGGAGGAAACCACGTCACGCTGGGCGGAATTACGCCTGCCGACAGCCCCATCCTGCGCCGTCCCGATTTGCTGCGCAGCCTGATCACTTACTGGCAACACCACCCCGCGCTATCCTATTTGTTCTCCGGCCTCTTCATCGGCCCGACCAGCCAGGCACCGCGCGTGGACGAAGCCCGCAACGACAGCCTGTATGAACTGGAAATTGCTTTTCAGCAAATGCCCGATGGAGAAGTGCCTGCGCCGTGGCTGGTAGACCGGTTGTTGCGCAACCTGCTGGTGGATATGACCGGCAATACCCACCGCAGCGAATTCTGCATCGACAAACTGTATGCACCCGGCACCGATGCCGGCCGCCTGGGTTTGCTGGAATTGCGCGCGTTCGAAATGCCGCCGCACGCGCAAATGAGCCTGGTGCAGATGCTGCTGCTGCGCTCGCTGGTGGCATGGTTCTGGAAACAGCCGTACAACAAATCGCTGGTGCGCTGGGGCACGCAGTTGCATGACCGGTTCATGTTGCCGCATTTCATTGCCGGCGATATTCACGATGTGGCGCGCGACCTGCAAAGTGCCGGCTACGATTTCAGGATGGAATGGTTTGCACCCTTCCTTGAATTTCGCTTTCCGCACTTTGGCGCTTTGCAGATCGACGACCTGCGATTGGAACTGCACCAGGCAATCGAACCGTGGCACGTGTTGGGCGAGGAAATCACCAGCACCGGCACGGCACGCTATGTGGATTCCTCTGTAGAACGGCTGCAGGCCAAGCTTACCGGCGCCATGGGTGAGCGTTACGCCCTGACCTGCAATGGAAGACGCGTGCCGTTGCGTGCGACCGATACGCCAGGCGAGATGGTCGCCGGCATCCGCTATCGTGCCTGGGACCCGCCCTCAGCGCTGCATCCCACCATCGGCGTGCAGGCTCCGCTGGTATTCGACATCTTTGATACATGGAGCGGCCGCGCCATCGGCGGCTGCACCTACCACGTCAGCCACCCCGGCGGACGAAGTTATGACACACAACCCGTCAATGCCTACGAAGCCGAAGCGCGCCGCGTCAGCCGATTCTGGAACCACGGCCACACGGCGGGCGAATGCGCCGAAGAATTGCCAGCGGAAGAACCCAACAAGGATTATCCGTATACGCTGGATTTGCGCTGGCATGCGCGATAGCGGCAGTTCATATACAAATCGGGCCGGACCCGGCCTGCCTGTCATTGTGCTGCAAAGCGCCAACCACGGCGATCGAAGTACGATAGTAAAATGTCTGCCGTGCAAAAAGCTGAATACCGTTGAATTCCGTGCAGTGCGTCGACACCCAGGCGAGCTTCAGCTCTGCCTTTGAGCCACACGCCTGGGCGCGGCGCCGCATCAATATATTCCACTTTCCAAACAAGATTTGTCTTCGCAAGCGGGGCGAGAATTGGGAGGCTGTTCGTGATGGAAAATAGAAGACCGGACAAATTCCCTTTTTTCTGCTTGAGCTGGCGCGGTTTATGGATCGCATTGGTCGCTGTCCTGGGGGTGTCGATTCACTCATGGCTAGGACAGTCCGGGACCGAAATGATGAAAAGCATGCATGCCATAGGGTCGGACGATGCTTATATATCATTCCGCTATGCAAAAAATCTCTTTGACGGATATGGGCTGGTCTTTAATCCAGGAGAAAGGGTCGAGGGCTATTCAAATTTGTTGTACACGCTGCTGATAACTCCGGTCTTTTTGCTGTCCGCAGATTTCGTATATTCATACAGCGTCGTAATCAATTGCCTGCTGCTGTCCTTTTCGATCTGCATATTTTACGGTTTTCTATCAAGACGGCTTGACCAGACGAAAGCCGCTCTTGGCGCGCTGCTGCTGGCGCTCAATCCCTGGGTATGGGTCAATGCTGCGACTGGCATGGAAACCACGCTGATCCTTGCGATAACAACCGGATCATGGATCTTGCTGGAAGAATATTTGAACTTGAAGAACAAAAATATTTTCCTTGGCCTGATGATTTTTTCCGGGTTATCAATTCTAAGCAGAGTCGATGGATTCATCCTTCCATTGGCAATGGCTGCCTACGCAATATATCGAAACGAAAGAAAACTCGCGACAAGACTGTTGTTGCTCGTCGTGTCCATTGGTGCTCTATACACCGCATGGCGATATTCTTACTACGAGGACGTAATGTCCAATACTTACTACGCCAAAGTGGCCGGAAGCATTTCCTTGCGTATCCAGCGTGGCTTGCACAACTTGTACGAGAACGCCGTCAGGACGGGATTCTGGCTGCCCATATGCGTAATTGGATTACGCTTTGTCATGGGACTGAAGCATCGTAATGTCAGCAGCCAGATTGACTTTGCAGTCTTCTTCATTATTCTATGGTCTGGGTATTTGATTTATATCGGCGGAGACATTTACTACGAACGCTTTATTGTCGCGCTGATTCCGATGGGGATCTACACAACCATTACCCTGTTTGAAGCCTCCAACAACAAGTCAATCTGGATCTCCGCATTTGTTGCCATATTGGTAATCCAATCGGTATTTGTTGTGTCGGACGGCCGGTTCAAATACAGCCTGAACAAATATGATTGCTGGATTACTGCCGGTAAATTCCTTGGCGCAAACTATCCTGGCGCCTCACTGGCTGTGGATGCTGCGGGAAAAATTCCTTACTTTTCCGGGCTCAGGACGATAGATATGCTTGGTCTGAATGATAAACACATTGCGAAAATGGAGCCTCAAACGCCAAACTTTCGCCCCGGACATCTGAAATTTGACCCTCTATATGTTCTTTCAAAAAAACCGGATCTGATTGCCGCCTGGATAGCTCCAACGACCGATCTATATTGGGGCATCGCAAAAAGTATCTATGAAAAGAGCTACACGCTGAAATACCTGGTCAATACCAGCAGGATCGACAGAGGCATGAATAACGTGATCGACGTGGAATACCTTCCCGAAGATGAAAAAATATCTCTTATAGATCAGTCATACAATTATGCGGTTCTATACAGAAAGACCGCAAAATGATTGCCGGAGACAGACTGCTTGCCAACTTCGGCAGCATACGAGAAGAATTCCAAAGCAGACAGTCTGCGGATCACAACTGGCGCCTGGCCAGCAGATCGCCTCTAGGATCCCAGCCTTTCAACCTCCACCGAAACCTGCAATTCATGGTTCTGTCCGCCAAAGATAACGCCTTTTAGCGGCGTCACGTCGCCGTAATCGCGGCCCCATGCGACCGTAATGTGCTGGTCGCCGGGCACCTGGTTGTTGGTGGGGTCGAAATCCATCCAGCCCACTTCGGGCAGGAAGACCGAAAACCAGGCGTGCGAAGCGTCCGCGCCGACCAGCTTGTTCTGTCCTGGCGGGGGCAGGGTTTCGATGTAGCCGCTGACGTAGCGCGCGGCCAGCTTTTGCGAGCGCATGCAACCGATGGCGAGGTGGGCAAAATCCTGGCAGACACCGCGCCGGTGCTCCAGCACGACTTGCAAGGGGGTGGCGAGCGTGGTGAATTGCGGGTCAAAAATGAAATCGCGATGGATGCGTTGCATCAGATCGTGCACTGCGTCGACCAGCGGTCTTCCCGGCGTGAACGACGGCTGGGCGTAAGCGGCAAGATTTGCGCTGGCTTCGATGAAGGGAGAATCCAGTATGTATTGGCGGGCATCCAGCACTTCAGGTTGGCGGTTCTGCAGCAGTGTTTCCTTGACCGCCTCCCATGGCGCGCCTTGGGAGAACTCGAGTTGCCCGGCGGGGCTGAAGATCTGTACTTCACTGATAGCGGTGACGGAGAATGCCCGGTGGGGTTCGGTGATGGTGAAATAGGCGACCTGGTTTCCAAAGAAATCTTCCCGTACACGGAAATCGCTTTGTTCAGGACGGATTTCCAGCCGAGCGGAAATCAGGTTCTGGTTCTGGCACACGCGTGGCAGCAAGCGGGCTTCATTGTACGAATGCCCTACCATTTCGGTGTATTCATAGGACGTCGTGTGTGAAACGCGGTAATGCACGGGGGATCCTTAAAAAATAGAGGCAGAAAGTGCGAATCGTGGCGCAGTGAGACAGCCGCTGATACGCCGCACAGGCTGATATCGATCCGCTTCTGCACTCGCGGCCGCTTGTACTTGATTGTTCACGTTCATATTCTTTTCCATCTCATAATATTTCAAAGTGGTTGCGGGCCGCTGCCGTGACGAAAATACTCGGCAGTAATGGTGTCGGACAGCGAGATCAGAAGATGGTAGAGGCGGCTCAAGTGCTGGTCCAGATTTTCGCGAATGCCGCTATCGGAAACGACCAGCAAGTCGTTCGGGTTCGCAAGGTTGAGCATGCAGCTGGCTTCCAGCAGCGGACGCTGTGCAGCGCTGAGGCGCTGGCCGCGGCGCGGGCCAGGCAACTTCGCGACATGGACATTCAGGCTGGTGATCTGGTAGGCAAGCGAGCGAGGGTTATTCGTATCATGCAGCAACAGCTCAAGAAAGGAAGACAACTCGAAGTAGCTGCGGTAATGATGGCGGTAGCAGATGGTGTTGTCACTGGTGTCCAGCAGCGATTCGATGAGCTGCGTTTCTATTCCATCGCTGCGCTGCTCTGAGAAGATGCTGCGCAGCGTCGAGATCAGCAGCAGACTGCGTTCCAGCCGGCGCCCGATGTCAAGGAACAGCCAACCGTTGCCGCGCGTCATGTTCTCCATGACCAGTCCGCTGAAAGCGCAAAGTGTGGCAATCAAGCTGTCCATGTGTTCCTGCATTTGCCACAGGGTGCTGTCACTTAGTTGTTGCGGGCTGGCCAGATTTTCTTCCAGATCATCCATCACGCGCCAGGTATCCGAGGACCACAAATCTCTGACCGAGTAGCCGGCCCGCACCAGGTTACGCAGCGAATATGCGATGCTGCCGATTCGGCGTTCGTCCAGCGCGACCGAGAGCAGTTCCGCCTCCGGCGATTGCAGCATGGTTTCTTGCTCTTCGGCGAAGAAACCCGGCCAGGTGCCGGTCAGGTTGGTCACCCCTCGCAGCAGGCAATGCAGGCTGGCTTCGTAATCCGGATTGCTGCGATCGGGGTTGATGTACAGCTTTTTGGTCGTGGCGCGCAGCAGGCGAATGCTGCCTTCGGCCCGCTCGGCGTAGCGTCCGACCCAGTAGATGTTATCCGCTGCCCGGCTGGGCAGCGCGTTGTTGTGCTCGCCGAAAATCGCCCGTGCGGCAATTTTGCTGACGCCTTCAATCGCGCTCTGGGATTCGGTGGTTATCACCCATGTATCCTTGCTGATACTGCCCAACTGTCCCGAGATCGGCAGATCGCCTTTCTCCGGCGCACTGCGGCTGAGTCCTCCCGGCATGATTTCGTATCCGTTGCGGCAGGCTACGGCAAAGCAGCGCAGCAGCACCTTGCGCGGTTCAAAGCCCTGCGGGGTCACGCAGGGGGCGGTGGAAAAACTGACATGTTCCTGTCCGACGTAGAAGGCAGGATTGGCGCGGATGCGATCACGCCACTCGCCGAGCTGTGCCTGGCTCAGCATGTGGCCCAGCACCGGGCTGACATTGGGTTTGCGGTAAATCGGCTTGATCACCAGTTGATCGAGGTTGCCCAGCACATATTCCAACTCGAGCGGCTGGCCGCACCACCAGGTGGCCGCTGACGCAAGCTTGAGCTCCTGTCCCAGCAAATGCCGGGCGATCTTGGGAAGGAAAGGCTGGATGCCGGGATTTTCCAGTATGCTGCTTCCCAACGGGTTGGCAATTGCGACGTTGCCGCGCCGGGCAACTTCCAGCAAGCCCGCCACGCCAAGGCGGGAATCGATCCGCAGTTCCAGCGGGTCGCAATAGTTGTCATCCAGCCGCCGCATGATCACGTCAACTCGCTGCAAGCCGGTGAGCGATTTCAACCAGACATAACCGTCGCGCACTGTCAGGTCGTCGCCCTGCACCAGCGGATAGCCCAGGAATGAAGCCAGGTAAGCGTGCTCGAAGAAGGTCTCGTTAAACGGACCCGGTGTCAACACGACGATGCGGGGCGATTCCGCATGCGGTGGGGCAATGGCATTCAAGCCGGCCTGCATGGACTGGAAAAAATGCGTGAGTCGATGTGCCTGGGAATGACGGAATATGTTCGGCAACACTCGTGAAACCGCAATGCGATTCTCAAGCGCGTAGCCGGCGCCGGAAGGAGCCTGGGTACGATCGGCGATCACCCACATCTTCTGGTCCGGCCCGCGTGCGAGGTCTGCCGCGTAGACGACCAACTGATGATTGCCGAAAAGCTTGACCTGATCGCAGGCGCGCAGAAACCCGCCATGGTTGTATATCAGTTCCAGCGGCAGCAGATTCTTCCTGGTAAGTTCCCTTGGGCCGTAGAGGTCGGCCAATATCAAGTTCAGCAGTTCGGCGCGTTGCAGCAGGCCAGCCTCGACATCGGACCATTCCTCTTCAGAAATCAGCAGCGGCACCGGGTCAAGCTGCCATGGCCGGGTGGAGCCGTCGGGATCGCCGTAGACGTTGTAGGTGACACCGTTCTCGCGCAACAGCTTGAGTGCTTCGCTGCGCCGCAGTTCCATCTCCACGCCGCCAAGCTTTTCCATCGCTTGCATCAGATAGGACCAATGTGGCCGCACCTGACCCTGGCTATCGAGCATCTCATCGTAATCATCCGCACCCAGCAGATAGGAGCGCGATAACCCGAATTGGCTCGTTTGGGATTGAATTTGGGTTTGCATGGGGCGAAGTTTACCCTGACTTAGTCCTGCTTGTGCAATCCGGCTGCATCGCCATATGCGGAGAATTCAATCGGGCGTTTGATCGACATGCGCCGCGCAGTTAAATTACTCCCGGCAAAGCCGGGGGCTTGTTTTGTTAGCCCCTCAAAGGGGCCGACAAAACCGTGGGCCGCTCGTGGCGGCTGGCTTTCGCTCCTTCCCCCTTTAAGAGGGGGAGAGCGAAGCGAGGGGGCAGCTGGGATGGGGGTAGGACAGTGAAAATGCAGACTCTCTACCCCCACCCTAGCCCTCCCCCTGCAAGGGGGAGGGAATGACATTTGCAAAGTTCAATTGGGCTTGTTAATAGATCGCCGCATAAGTCAAACTTTTCTAGTCCCCCGGCATAGCCAAGGGTTTACCTAATCGAATTATTACGGGTGAGCTGTGTGCTGATTTCATGCGCGGATGCCTCACTTGCAGGTTTGCTGATTCAAAAATCAATCAGGAAGCAACTATCAAGCCAGCCGTATATCCGGATTGCGATTATTGTCTATCCCCGCCCGGGCGGAT
Source organism: uncultured beta proteobacterium (assembly GCA_963782385.1). Lineage (GTDB taxonomy): Bacteria > Pseudomonadota > Gammaproteobacteria > Burkholderiales > Gallionellaceae > CAVXFS01. Next base: position 1,560,780 of record CAWAJO010000001.1, on the reverse strand, counting down.
ATGATGTAACCCATCAACAAATAGAGAGATTTACCCGAATTATGACTTATTGCGTAGGCATACTGCTCGACAGTGGTCTGGTCATGGCTTCCGATTCCCGCACCAATGCCGGTGTGGACCACTTCGCGACGTTCCCGAAAATGAACATTTTTTCAAAGCCGGAAGAGTGCGTGCTGGTGATTCTGACTTCCGGAAATCTGGCAATATCACAGGCAGTGACCGGTCGTCTCAAGAGGGATATAGACGAGGGCGCGGAGCCAAATTTGCTTGGTGTGGCAGGCATGTTCGACGCTGCACGAATTGTGGGTGATGCTGTGCGCGCCGTCCACCATGAAGATGCAGAACACCTTAAAATGCATCAGGCCGACTTCAATCAGTCCATTTTGCTGGGCGGCCAAATCAAGGGAGAAGCGCCGCGCCTGTATTACATCTACGCAGCCGGAAACTTTATCGAATCGGTCGCCGAAACTCCCTATTTCCAGATCGGCGAAACCAAGTACGGCAAGCCGATCCTCGATCGCGTGATCAGCACCGGCAGCGACCTCATCGAAGCAGCCAAATGCACGCTGATCTCTTTTGATTCGACCATCCGCAGCAATCTTTCGGTCGGCTTGCCCATCGACATGTTCATGTACCGCGCCGACAGTTTCAAATCCGACTGCCTGCATCGCATCACCGACAGCGATCCGTACTTCAACCAACTGAGCCAAAGTTGGTCAGATGGGTTGAAAAGAGCATTCGCGGAACTGCCGGACCCGGACTGGTGCTGAGAGGCATTCCCAGAATCCGTCGGTCAACGCCGCGGATTCGCGCATGATAGTTGCCTGGGGAGCGTTGATCAGCTGACAGCCAACCAGGCGAGCGGAGCCTGCTCATCCATGACATCAGGCAAACGTTTGATCATCGTCTCAATGGCGTTGGCGACGGGGCATCTCCGCTGCGATTCAACATTCTGGTGCAGTGCAGGATTCTTCAGTTATTCGGCTGATTGTGGCATCTGCAGATGGCTACACCCCCTGCAGCGCATTTCGCAGGCGGCCAGGATTAACCGAGTTCAATCTCCGAGGCTGATTCCGACATTTCGTGCGCTTTGCACCCAGGGATGATCGCGCGGCACTGTTTTGACTTTCCCGGCTACCTCTTCGAGCATTACTGCCTGGGTTCCGTCGCCCCTGACCGCAATCATCACGCCATATTGCCCTTGATCCACCAGCTCGGCGCAGGAAGTCCCCAGCCGGGTGGAGAGCAGGCGGTCAGCCGCAGACGGAATGCCGCCGCGTTGCAGGTGGCCGAGGATGGTGATACGGGATTCCAATCCGGTCAGCAGTTCGAGCTGCTTGGCCAGACGCACCGTTTTCTCCGCGTATTGCGTCTCGGGTGCAGATGCGGCTTCCGCCTTTTTGCTGTCTTTCGGTTTAGCGCTTGATTTCTTTTTCTGCACAGTCAGCAGTTCTGCGTGCTCATGAACCGAGAGCGCGCCTTCGGCAACGGCGACTATGCTGAAGCTCTTGCCGCGGCGGCTGCGTTCACGGACCGCTTCGGCCACGCTTTCCAGAGCATAGGGAATTTCCGGGATCAGGATCACGTCGGCACCGCCTGCAATTCCCGCCCCCAGCGCCAGCCAGCCAGCCCGGTGGCCCATGATTTCCACCACGATGATGCGGTGATGGCTATGCGCCGTGCTGTGCAGACGGTCGATCGCATCGGTTGCGATGCCGAGGGCAGTATCGAAGCCGAAGGTAATGTCGGTCATGGCGATGTCATTGTCGATGGTCTTGGGCAGTGTGATGATGTTGAGGCCCTTTTCCTTCAGGCGCAGCGCGTTTTTCACCGTACCGCCACCGCCCAGGCAAACCAGTACATCGAGATGATTGCTGTGGTAATTGCCGACGATCACGTCGGTCATGTCCTGCACCTTGCCGCCGACCTGCATGCGGTGGGGTTTGTCACGGCTGGTGCCGAGCAGGGTACCGCCTCGCGTCAGGATATCCGACAGATCAGCGGCCTCCAGCCGCATCGAACGGTTTTCCATCAGTCCGCGAAACCCATCGCGAAAACCGATGATCTGCATGCCGTAACGGCTCAGCGCAGCCTTGCCGATGCCGCGAATCGCTGCATTCAGGCCGGGACTATCGCCGCCGGAGGTGAGAATTCCAACATATTTCGTCAAAGGAGGCCCTCTTTAACTTAGCGCAGCCGGCATGATCAACCATTGCCCCGGCCCGGTCAACGTATGTTGCCGGTTTGCCTGTGTTGCAAACAACGTCTTGCGGGCATGCACATTCGAGTTGGACATTCTTGCTTGTCGGCCGGCGTAAGCGGACCCGGGATCCTCGCCTGGAAGACGTCAACCGCCACCGGTTTGCCGAACAGGAAACCCTGCATTTCGTCGCAGGCCAGCAAACGGAGCAGGTGCGATTGCTCCTCGGTTTCGACGCCCTCCGCCACCACCTTCAGTTTCAACTAATGCGCCAGGCTGATGATGTTGGATACCAGCGCCGGCCCCTCAAGTCCGGAAGCCATTTCGATCACGAACAAGCAGTCGATCTTCAATTTGTCCATTGGCAGTCTGTCGAGGTAGCCGAGCGCAGAAAATACGCTGCCAAAGTCATTGCTGTTCCTGTTAGCCATCGCCATGCGACACCGCGTTAGGCATGCGCTTAACATCAGGCGGCCCAGGGTCAACCAATTCTCACTCTATTGTTCGTTACCGTACAGATGGCGTTTCAGAGTGACGGGATAATTCGAAAACCGATCACGCTGTTATTCAAACTATCACGACGGCTCATAACAGCCTTGCGATGTGGTTACTATGCATGCTGTCATTGCCGTCGGTTTCGGAGACTGCTCGTACATGTAGGTTTTTGCAATTCGGCCATTTTTGCGGCTCTAATTTCTTCTTCTACTCAGTAGGCTTTGCAGTAGGTTTCGCGGCGAAATGTTGCTTCGGATTGTGTGGGACTGGTACCAACTGGAACCTGCGCCTAATCCGCCATGTCTGGTTTGAACAACCAAACCACGTTGAATCAATTCTAAACGCATCTTTTTATTCTGGCTTGCGCTAGGCCACCCATGCTTGGCAAGCCATTTATTAACCAAATCCAGGTGACCATTGTTATATCCGTTGTGCTGTTGCATCAGTGCGAACAGAAATGCCTTGAATCCCGTCACCAACATTTGCCGTGACGCATGAGAATTGTTCTCCAATATGTGCCTTGAGTTTTGTCATGATGAATGCGGGTGTATGTTTATCCGATAGGAATGGAGTACGCAGATTCAGGAAGTCTGATTTCTTTGCTAATCGTGTTGGCGGGAAGCCGACCTTCGACTTACCTAAAGCAGCCGTTAGGATTCCGCCACAACATCAACTGCGCGGCCATGTTTCAGCAGTGCCTCAAACTGCTCAATCGGTACCGGCTTGCCAAACAGATACCCTTGGTAGTGAGTACAGCCTTCGTCCAAAAGGTATTGACGCTGCTCTTTCGTCTCCACCCCCTCGGCAATTACGCTCCGTTTCAGACTTTGCGTCATGGCAATGATGGTGGACACAATCGCATTATCGTCGTTATCGGTGCCAATATCGCGCACAAACGACCGATCGATCTTGATCTGATCGATTGGCAGCCGTTTGAGGTATTGCAAGGAGGAATAGCCGGTGCCAAAGTCGTCCAACGAGAACTGGATACCGATTTCTTTCAATGTGTTCATTGTTGCAATGGTGTCTTCAATGTCTTCCAGCAATGTGCTCTCTGTCAGTTCCAGTTTGAGTCGCATCGGGTTGATGGCATGGCGTTGCACGGCAGCTTGCACTTGCGCCACGAAATCGGCTTGGCGGAATTGCTTGGCACTCACGTTCACTGCCAGAATGAGGTCGCGGGTGAGTGTATCTTGCTCCCAAACCTTGAGCTGGGTACAAGCTGTCTCCAGCACCCATTGCCCGATTGGCAGTATCAGCCCGGTTTTTTCTGCAAGCGGAATGAATTCATCAGGAGACACCAAACCACGTAAAGGGTGTAGCCATCGGATCAGCGCCTCAGCGCCTAATGGATGGTGCGAACTGTCCACCTGGATTTGGTAATACAACTGGAATTGTTGGTTCTCGAGTGCCGTGTGCAATTCACTTTCGAAAGCTATGCGGGCGTTGATGATGTCCTGCATTTTCGGATCAAAGAATCTCAGGGTGTTGCGGCCAGCTTTCTTGGACTGATACATGGCGATGTCGGCTCGTTTCAGCAGTTCTTCAGCAGTATTATCGTGATCGCTGAATATGGTCGTACCGATACTGGAGGAACCGTGATATTCGTGCGTGCCAAGCTGGTAAGGCTGGTTGAGCGTAGCGAGAATTTTCTCACCGACGACTTTCGTCTGTGTTGCGGCTTCAATGGCTTGCTCGCTCAGGTCTTCCAGCATCACCACGAACTCGTCACCACCCAGACGTGCCACGGTGTCGGCATCGCGCACACAGGACTCCAGGCGTTGCGCTGTCTGTTGTAGCAGCAAGTCCCCGATGTCGTGGCCGAGGGTGTCGTTAATGTCCTTGAAATTGTCCAGATCAACGAACAGTAGCGCAGCCCCCCGGCCGCTACGCGCGCTGAAAACAAATGCCTGCTGGAGGCGGTCTAGCAGAAGCCTCCTGTTGGGCAGGCGAGTGAGAGGGTCGTAGAACGCCAGATTCTGGATCTTTTCTTCAACCGACTTGCGCAAAGTGATGTCGGTGAGTGAGGCAACGTAATTGGTAACATTGCCATCCTGGTTTTTCACAGCGGTGATAGTAAGATGCTCAGGATAAACTTCGCCGTTCTTGCGCCGATTCCAGATTTCGCCTTCCCATGAACCAGTGTTATTGATTCTCTTCCACATGGCCGCATAGAAGTTTGCATCCTGGCGGCCTGAGCCGAGTATGCGTGGATTCTTTCCTACTACTTCTTCTGCAGAGTACCCCGTGATCTCGGTGAAGGCGCGGTTTACCCGAAGGATAAGGCTGTTGGCATCGGTGATCAAAACGCCATTCTGCGCTTCAAAGGCAATTGCAGCGATGCGCAGATTTGCCTCCGCCTGCTTGCGTTCGGAAACCTCGCGATTGAGTTCTTCATTGGTACTCAATAGATCTGCCGTGCGATGTTTAACTTGGGATTCCATCTCATCATAGGCATTTCGTAACACATCCTGCGCTTCCCTGCGCTCTGCGTCCCAACCGCGTGCAGACCTAACGGCAAAAAACCAGGTCGTCAGTAACACCAGAATACTCACTGCGCTTGCAGCCGCTAACCAGAGGGACAGATAGAGAAAATGTCGGGTCTCTCTTTCAATCAGACCAGTTGCGGCATTAACGGTTTTTTCCATGCCGCCCGCATAAACTTTTTTCAAGCGTATGTATTCAGCGCTGGTCAGCAGCGCCATCGCCTCCTGCCGTCTGCCCTGATGCGTCAATGCGAAAGCCTGCCGTTCCATTTTTACCAGCGCGAGATTCGCTTCGTCCGTCTCCCCTACAAAACCTGCTATTTCCGCTTGCGGGAGTATGGCTCTTACCTCATCGATCTCCGTCGTCAGTTGTGGATCGAACTGGTCATATCTTTTCTCGTAGTTAAGATCTCCCGTTGCGGCAGCCATGCGTGCCGACATGGTCAGCACCTCGTCGAACAGCATGATGCGGCCCACATCCTCGGTCAGGGCGATATGCTTGCTCGACATCTCTTGAAAGCTGTGGTGCATCTGCCACGACTGCCATCCACTGAACACAGCGGTCAATACGCTGATCACAAATGCGAAAGCAAACAGCCGTAGCGGAAAGCCGTGCTTGCTTGAGAGACGTTGCTGAATCGGCATTATGCTGCCCATATCAAAATACCCCTTTCATCAACCCTAGCGCAGCGGGTATCAGTACAAATTAGCTGCATACAACTCTTAACCCTTCCGGCAAGGTAGGCTTATGCAGATGCCCACCATGTAATTTGATGCGCTTGTGCCAATTTCTCGGCCGCCTGCTGCAAACGCTCACCCTCTCTGCTGAACAGAAGACGCCTGTCTTGGCTGAATTTCTAATGGAATTCGTGAAAGACTACACGATTAAATATGATGTTATCTGTGCGTTGCCGCCCATAACGAAACTGTATAAAAAGTGTCTTCATGTTCGCATCGTGCTGTGAACCAAATGAAATATCAAGCTGACCGTCCGCTGTTGGCATATTCTGTTGAAAAACTCATTTTCCGGTCGTGATGAAAACATTCTAGTCCCATAGGGCGCTTAAAATTATTTCGACATGGGCGCATACCGCAGACATCCTTAGATTCAACCATGACCCCGTAACCCGTCGTACTCTTGACGATCAAGTGCGTTTCACTAATGCTCCTTCAATTCGCGCAATTTCCGAGGGGTGCGAATCTTGAGTTTTTCAACACAATAGGCACCAAGCAGCCCATCGCTCATGCTAACTGCCTGCCTGAAAGCGGTCGTTGGCAATTGGCGTTCAGGTCCATTATTTAGGCTTGGAGAAACAGCTAGAGATGTTCTTATGAAATGTCCCGCCAGTGTCCCCCTAAACAAGAAGACCCATAAAATTCATCATAATTAATTGTTAATTTGGTGGCTCGGGGCGGAATCGAGCCACCGACACAAGGATTTTCCGTCCGACGCAGTGACCCTGCGGCTGAAATGCAGGTGCCATTCTCCGGTGTCAGAGCCAAGCTGCGGAAGGCCAATCGACATAACATCTGCCTGATCCCGGTTCAGGTACCCAATCCGATTGGCGATATGCGTCATCTCCTTGGGGTCGGTGCTATCCACGATTTCACCCCTATTGTTCGCAATACTGACATCAAACACCAGCCCCGGCGGCAACAGATTCCTGGCTTTCAACTTCGGCAGCACGTTCTGCAGGCCCCAGACTTCGTACGCAGATTTGACGATCTTCAGGGTCAGATCAATTTCGCGCAACGCGCGTACGACCTGCGCTTCAAAAATCTCGGCTTGTTTGCGGCTTGACTCTGCTGCAGCACGCTCGGCATCGGCGTACTCGTTTTTGCTCAAAGTCAGGGTCGTCCCCCAAATCGCAGCCAGCGCGAGAACGGCGATCACCGGAAACAGGAAGCGTGATTCTATTACATGACTAAACCAATGCTCCGGTGTCGAAGCTGGAACCGAAGTGTCCTTCAATGTTGCTTGATCGGCTGACGAGTCGTCCATGTCAGGGTTTTTCGTTATTGTGTCTCGTTTTGCAGGAGATGAGCCAGGAATTTTGCTTCAAAGATTTCCACCGGCACCGGTTTGCTGAACAGGAAACCCTGCATTTCGTCGCAGTTCAGCGAGAGGAGCTGGCGCGATTGCTTCTCGGTTTCGACGCCCTCCGCCACCACTTTCAGCTTCAGCGCATGAGCAACCAAGATGATAGTTGACACCAGCGCCAGCCCCTCCGGGGCATCCATTTCTATCACGAAGGACCGATCAATCTTCAGCGTGTCCACCGGCAGTTTGGCCAGGTAATTGAGCGAAGAGAAGCCTGTGCCGAAATCGTCGATGGCAATGGTGACGCCCATGGCGCGGATCGCCTGCAGGCTGGTGATACTATGTTTAACGTCCTCCATGATCACGCTCTCGGTGATCTCCAGTTCCAGTCCCTCCGCCACATCCGCATGAAGAGCGACCACCTGCCTGACCTCGTCCATGAAGTTGATATTGCGCAACTGCAGCGGGGACACGTTCACTGCGATGCGCACGGCAGCCAGGCCTGCAGCGCGCCAACGCAGGTAATCTGTCATGGCTTTGCGCAGAGCCCAGCGCCCGACTTCATTGATCAAGCCGCATTCTTCCAGGATCGGGATGAACATGCCCGGCGGCATCAGGCCGGTGCGCGGTTCATTCCAGCGGATCAGCGCCTCGGCGCTGGTGACCTTGCCGCTCACAAGATTCACCTTGGGCTGGTAATGCAGCACAAATTCTTCGTTGTCGATCGCCCGGCGCAGTTGATTTTCGATCGCAAACCTGTCTAACGCCGCTTCGTTCATTATCCGTTTGTAAAACAGGAATCGGACACCACTCACCTTGGCTTTCTTGAGTGCGACCTCGGCGTTCCTGACCAAGGTGTCGGCATCGTAACCGTCATCGGGATATAGCGCGACGCCAACCTTGATGCCGAATCGGAATACGGCCTCATTCAGGCTGAACGAATGTTCCAGAAACGAAGCTATCAAATTCTCGATCAGCATCGTCATGTCGTCATCTAACTTTACTTCCGGCACCACGAAGGCAAAATGATCTGCTTCAATTCGCGCCAACAAGTTGGGGTCACGCCCCAATTGTGCCAGCCACTCTGCCACCTGCTTCAACAGGGAGTCGCCGGCCGGTCGACCGAGGCTGTCGTTGATGTTCTTGAACCGTTCCAGATCAATCAGGACTATGCCGAGCTTGTGCCCGCCGCTGTTTGCGCTGTGTATATACTGCGCCACCCGATCGAAAAACAGGCTGCGGTTCGCGAGGCCGGTGAGCACGTCGTAATAGGCGAGATATTTGAGCCGCTCCTGTTGTGTGATGTGATCCATTGCGAACGAGATGTCGCCGGCAAGTTCCGTCAACAACCTCATCTCATCTTTCTGGAAGAATTCCATCTCGCTGGCGTAAAGCGCAAGTACGCCGACTCCTTCACCCGAAACTATCAGCGGCAATACCGTCATCGAGTTTACCCCTGCTTCAGCGTACTGCTTGCCGAATATAAGCCTGGGATCATTTCGCGCGTCGTTCGAAATAACGGCTTTTTTCTCCCTGATCACCCGTCCGACCAGGCTCTTTTGCATAACTTCACCAGATGACATAGCGTTTTCCACAGCTACCAGAAGTTCCTTAGGCTTACCTGACGATGTGACTAAGACCGGCAGCATCGTGCTTCGGTCTACGATAACTATCATGGCCATGCGGAAACCACCTTCCCCGACCGCGATGTTGCACGCATCCCGGAACAAGTCTTCGCGGTTATTCACGCGCACGATCAGGGAATTGATGCCGCTCAGCATGGAGAGCACCCGGTTAAGATATTTGATGCTGGCTTCCGATTTTTTGCGTTCGGAGATGTCTTGTACTGTCCCGCGCAGCATCACCATGGCGCCATCCGTCCCAAGCACGGCCTCGCCGTGTGTTGATGTCCAACAGGCCGCGCCGTTGGCGTTTATCATTTCTAGTTCAAGATCGTACGGCGCCCCCGTATCGATGGTCCTGGCGATGGCTGCGCTCAGACGCTGCCAGCTTTCCGGTGTGTAGAACTGCTGGAGGTCATCAAACATCGGGGCTGGCGAACCGATGTCGCGGGCGAGGACAAGGTTCAATCCTTCAGACCATAAGATGGCACTGGTGGCAAGGTTCCACTCCCAACTCCCGATCCGCGAGATGCGCTGTGATTCCGCCAACTCTGCTTCCCGGTGCTGCCGTTCCAATTCGGCGAGCCTACGGTGAGTAATATCTTCACCGATGCTTGCCGTTCCGATTACATTGCCGTCCTCCGAGCGCAGCAACATATTGTTCCAGCGTACCAACCGATGCTCGCGTGAACGTGTAAGGATCTCGCTTTCATGATGCCGCGCTTCTGGCGAGTTCAGGAGAAGTTCCGCAAAAAACTTTTTCTTCTCTTCAACAATTTCAGGCGGCAAGAAAATTTCCGCCCAGTTTCGACCGATAACTTCCTCGTATCGCCAACCGGTCAGGCGGAGCAAATATTCGTTGCAATAGGTGATCCGCTCTTCGCGATCACGCATTACTGAAATCAGTTCCACATTTCCCAGCATGTCGGTGAAGCGCCGTTCGCTTTCAAGCAACTTCAGCTCATTTCTCTTGCGCTCGGTGATGTCGTGAAACGACCAGATACGCCCGAAGTAATTACGATTACTATCGAACACCGGTGCCGAATAGCGATCGAGGACCGTGCCATTTTTCAGCGCGACTTCGTCCTGCGATGTTTCCTCAGGATGGTCATAGAGGAAGCGTATCTTGTCGCCAAATTGTTTGGCGTCGACGACATAGTTCATAATGTACTGCAGTCGCGATTTGTCATCGGGGTTCGCCGCGAGATCTTCCGGTATCTCCCACAGGTCGATCATCCGCTGATTCTGCAGGATGTTATTGCCTTGACTATCGACGACGAGAATGCCGTCTACCGACGTTTTAACCAAAGCCTCGAAAAATGCAGTTCTCCAGCGCAGATCTTTTTCCGCCAGTATGCGGTCGGTGATGTCTTCGCCTATGCTTGCCGTTCCGATTACTTCGCCGGCACCCGAACGCAGCACCGAATTGTTCCAGCGGATGAGCCGGCGCTCGCCCGAACGTGTGACGATATCGTTCTCGTGATGCAGCGCCTCGGGCCGGTTTTCGAGCAGTGCCGCAAAAAAATCGCCTTTCAAATCGTGAAGTTCGGGCGGTACAAAAAGATCCCACCAGTTTTTTCCGATGGCTTCCTCACGCTGCCAACCGGTCAGGCGCAGCAGGTAATCGTTGCAATAGGTAATCCGCGCCTCGCGATCCAGCATCATTGATATCAGTTCGACATTTTCCAGCAAGTCGGTAAAGCGCCGCTCGCTTTCGATTAATTTCATTTCCGCCAGCTTGCGCTCGGTGACATCCTGATTGACGCCGATCAGCCGAATTGTGTTGCCTTGCAAGTCTTTCTCGACTCTGAAACGTACTTCCACCCAGATGACTTCTCCTTCCCCGCTCAATATGCGAGTCTCGGTCTTGGCGAAATAGTCCGGATCATGAGTTTCGAAAGCCAATCGAACCTGTTGGCCAACGATGGGTGCGTCTTCAGGATAGACGTAGCGACTGGCAAAATCCGCTGAGGACATCCGGTAGCCCCCCGCTTCCTCGGCAGTGATCTTGTGCAGCGAATAATATTGATCATTGAATATGAATTCATCCGTAGAGAATTCATATTCCCAGTAACCAATCCTGGCAATTGCCAGGGCTTCGGAAAGTTGCCTTTCACTTTTCTTCAATGCAAGTTCAGCCGTCTTGCGTTCAGTGATGTCGGTCAGCGTAACCACGCTGCCGAGCAGTTCGTCTCGTGCGCCCTTCAGGTGGCCGACACTGACCAGAAGATCGAATTCCCGCCCGTTGCGTTTCAGCCTCGCCTCCACCGAAATTTGTCGGTTCGTATCGATGGCGCGGACGGCAGAAAATGCGGCACCATCCAGTTGGCGTAGTGGAAAGGCCTGTTCAAACAATTGCCCGAGAGGACTCTTGCTGCAGAACGTGTGCGCCTGCGTGCTGGCTCGCATGATCCGTCCGCTCTCGTCGCAGATCACGATCGCGTCGGCGGCCTGTTCCAGAATCGCGTTTGAAAGTTTCTCAGCGGCGAGGATCGCCTCATTGCGCTTCTGCTCCGTCAGGTCGGTCACGACCATGCATATTGAATCAATCTCATCCAGAACAAGGCGGCTCACCGATAGATAGACCGGTACCAGTGTTCCGTCAGCGGCAGCGAGGGCCAGTTCCTCACGGTGGCTGTCGAGCGCATCTTTTTGCAGCAGTGCCTGAAGGGCCTGCCGGTTTTCCGGCACAAACCAGTTGCGTATCTCCGAGCCGATCACTTTTTCGAGCGGCGCTCCGAGCATCTCGGCAAAGCGTCGATTGGCATATAGAACCAAGCCCTCCGGTGTCAGGGTGAGCGCCCCTTCGCTCATGTTCTCGATCAATGTCCGGTAGGATTGGTCGACGCCCTTGAGCGTAAATAACTGTGCGCCAGCCACGCCGGTAACGAACAGCGCGTCCGCTTCTCCGCCAAGTATCTCGCTCAGGGTCGCTTCTGATTTTTCAAGCCGGGCTCGCAGGTCCTGGTTATCTGCTTCCAGCTGTTCCGAGGTGGGTTTGTTTGGCATCACGCATGCTTTCGTAGATCCAGCCCGACCAGCACGCGATCGGTGTTTGACATATCACCGATGATGCGCCGCAACGGGATCGGGAGTTTCCTGATCAGGGTTGGGACGGCGATGATCTGTTCCCCTTGTGCCAGTTGTGGCTGCTGGTACAGGTCGATCACGTCCAGCTCGTAGCGCCCCTTCAGGTTTTCCTCGCATATTTTTTTGATATTGGCGATGGCATTGACGGATTTCGGAGATTGTCCGGCAACGTACAGTTTCAGGATGTAGCGGCTCGAGACTATTTTGAGCAATACGTTCTTGGCTTTGGGCTGCTCGGACCGGGCAGGATTCGTTTTCATTTCGCACCGCCTTTTTGTTTGTTCGGTTTCGCATCCACTTTGCGGCTCAGACCCATGTCCACACGGCCTTGCGCCAGTTGTGCTTTCTCGGCAGTTTCCTGGCCGATGATTTTCAACGACGCGACCTCCTGCACCGCAAACTCGGCGCGCAACATGGCGATCTGCGCATCCAGCGTGGTGCGCTTGCGTTCCAGTTCGACCCGCCGGAGTTCGACTTCCTGATTGCGTATCAACATCGCGGCTTCATTTTCCGCCTCTTTGGTCAGCCGCGCCGAGCCGGTCAGCACACCCTCCGGTCCGACGTATACATCGCGCAATTCCACACCGTGATCGGTCAGCATGAACTCGCGTATCTGGTTCGAGTGCGCCATGCCGCGCGATTTCAGGATAGACAGGCAGCGATTGCGTTCGCCGCCGCTGTCGATATCACGCAGCAACAGCCAGGTGTCGATCACGGACGAAATGGCAACATCGGTTTGTTCCACCGGGTTGCCGCTCTGGGCCAGATTGGTGAATAAGCCGGTGATCTGTCTTGTTTTCAGAAAATCCACCAGCCGCATCAACATTGATTTGACTTCGATCTGATTGTCACCGATGACGAAACTGTTCAACGGATCCATGATCACCACCTGCGGTTTGAAGATACTGATCAATTTGTGTTTCAAGGCCAAATGCGTTTCCAGGCCCGCGGACGAGGGGCGGTCCGCATAAATCTGCAGCAGACCTTTCTTCACCCACTGCTGCAGGTCGATGCCGATGGAACTCATGTTGCGCATGATCTGGCTGGGAGATTCCTCAAAGGAAAAGAAGAGTACTCGCTCGCCGCGACGGCAGGCGGCAACGGCAAAGTGTGCCGCGAGACTGCTCTTGCCGGTGCCGGCCGTGCCGGAGATCAGCACGCTGCTGCCACGGTAATACCCGGCGCCACCCAGCATCGCGTCGAGACGCGCAACACCTGAGGATATGCGTTCACTGGAGGCAATGTGCTGCAAGCCCAGCGACGTGACCGGCAACACTGAAATGCCGTCAGCATCGATCAGAAAAGGATATTCGTTGGTGCCGTGGGTCGAACCACGATATTTGACCACGCGCATCCTCCGCGAGGAGGTCTGTTCGCTGACGCGATGGTCGAGCACGATCACGCAGTCGGAGACATACTCTTCCAGGCCCTGTCGTGTCAGCGTTCCTTCGCCGCGCTCGCCGGTTATGATGGCGGTTACGCCCTTATCCTTCAGCCAGCGAAACAGGCGGCGCAGTTCGGCGCGCAGGATGAGCGGATTTGGCAGGCCTGCGAACAGCGACTCGACGGTATCCAGCACGACACGTTTGGCACCGATGGAAGCAATGGCTGCCCCCAGGCGGATGAACAACCCTTCCAGATCGTATTCGCCACTCTCCTCGATCTCGCTGCGCTCGATGTAAACAAAATCCAGCACGATCCTTTTATGCGCGGCCAGTTCTTTCAAATCGAACCCGAGCGAGGCGACGTTCTGGGTCAGGTCCTGGGCATTCTCTTCGAATGCCATGAACACGCCAGGCTCGTTGAACTCGGTCGCACCTCGCACCAGAAACTCCATCGCGAGCAGCGTCTTGCCGCAACCTGTACCGCCGCACACCAGCGTCGGCCTGCCTCTGGGCAATCCGCCGCCGGTGATCTCGTCCAGCCCTTGAATGCCGGTCGGCGCTTTGGGTAGTTGCGGCTTGGCTTTGGGTATTGATCTGGGCTTAATTGCTGGTCTTGATTCTGGCTTTGACTTGGGTCTGGTCATGATTTATTCCTCTATCGGCTCTCGAGATTCTGCACCGAGGTATGCGGATGTTTACCCGTCTGGGCCTGCAAAACATTCACTCCATTCTTGCAGTGGGCAGTGGGCAGTGGGCAGTGGGCAGTGGGCAGTGGGCAGTGGGCAGTGGGCAGTGGGCAGTGGGCAGTGGGCAGTGGGCAAAAGATTCCCGGCTACTCGCAACCCTGCGCGTCATCCACCAGGAATTGATGTGCGAGCGGCGACCGCGTGGGAACCCTGCACCGGTCATTCCATCGAAGCCAGCGCTGCTTGTAGGGGATTTGGTACGTGTTTTCAACAACGAAGGTCGGATCAATTTCATGCTTTCACCTCTTGATCTGGTTCCATGCGGGAATCTGGCTTGACTCAGCAACCGCAATGAAATGCAGGTCGTTTTGTTGTAGGCCACAAGATATGGATTGTCTATATGTACAAATGCATATGCATTTTTGATGAATGCATAGGCCAAAAGGCATAACCCAAGGTCAAGTGGCAGCAATACCCTTGTGTTTGGCAGTATCTGACAACTTATTCAAGAATGTCTGTACGGTCGGGCACATAGTGTGCCGTAGCGTCCGGATGTTGAGGGAGAAGAGCGAAATGTGGCCTGGTAAATATTGTCCTGGTCTTCCCGCAGGAACACCCGCGCAATACCCTTCGCAGTTGTTGAATTACTGCTTCACGATGCCATCCAGTCCGGGTTTCGAATCTGACTGTCCTGCGTGGCCAAACTGATAGTCAGCTCAATGGGGTTGCTGCTTAAGCGACTGTCACTTCCTTCGCCGCATATACATCCTGGATCGCATTGAGCAGCGTCACGCCGTCGTGCATCGGCTTCTGGAATGCCTTGCGCCCGGAGATCAGGCCCATGCCGCCGGCGCGTTTGTTGATGACGGCGGTGCGCACTGCCTGGTGCAGGTCGTCCTTGCCCGACGCTCCGCCGGAATTGATCATGCCGACGCGGCCCATGTAGCAGTTTGCCACCTGGTAGCGCACCAGGTCGATTGGGTGGTCGCTGGTCAATTCGCTATACACCTTGGGGCTGGTCTTGCCGAACTTGAGCGCGGTGTAGCCGCCGTTGTTCTCGGCCATCTTCTGCTTGACGATGTCGGCGTTGATGGTGACGGCAAGATGGTTGGCCTGCCCGGTCAGGTCGGCAGCCACATGGTAGTCCTTGTCGGCGGTCTTGAATGCCGGGTTGCGCAGGTAAGCCCACAGGACGGTGGCCATACCAAGGTCATGCGCGTATTCGAATGCCTCCGAAACTTCCTGTATCTGGCGGCGCGATTGTTCCGATCCGTAGAACACTGTCGCGCCCACCGCGACCGCACCCATGTCGAACGCCTGGTCGACACTGGCAAACAGCGTCTGGTCGAATTCGTTGGGAAAGGTTAACAGTTCGTTGTGGTTGATCTTCACCACGAACGGGATCTTGTGCGCATAGCGGCGCGCCACCGAACCCAGCACGCCGAGCGTCGAGGCCACGCCGTTGCAGCCGCCCTCGATGGCCAGCTTGAGGATATTTTCCGGATCGAAATAGATCGGGTTGGGCGCGAACGAGGCGCCGGCGGAATGCTCGACACCCTGGTCCACCGGCAGCAGCGACAGGTAGCCGGTGTTGGCCAACCGGCCGTGCCCGTACAGCGCCTGCAGGCTGCGCAGCACACCGGGCTTGCGGTCCTTGATGGATACCACGCGATCCACGTAATCCGGCCCCGGCAGGTGCAGCATGTCTTTTGGAATAGTCACGCAGCGATGCGCCAGTAAGCTCTCCGCTTCATCCGCCAGCAGATTTGCAATGTCGGCCATGGCAGCCTCCTATCGGTCGAGTAGGGAGGAAATGTTACTCCTCATCCGAAGGAATGTCGCGACCCTGATTGCTTCGGTTGCCGGGCATGCAACGTGACATTACCGACCATTCAACTTGAGGCACGACTGATTTTGACCGCGATCATCACTGCCCACGCGCCGAGCAGCACATACCAGATCAGCGACCACTCGGGGAGATTGAGGGTCAGGAAGGTCCAGCCTCGCTGGGCGCATTCGCCGGAACCGTGCATCAGCTCCTTCAGCACCTCCGACATCGGAAAATTGTCCAGCATGTAGTCCAGGCCGGGACCGCAGGCCGGCACTTCGTCTTCCGGCAGGTGCTGGATCCAGATATGGCGGCTGGCAACGCCCACACCGCTCAATGCAACCAGGCCGATCAATGCGGCATAGACCCTGGCGCCGGTGCGTCCGGGATTATGCAGCGTGGCAACGGCGAACAGGACGCCCAGGGCGATGAAGATGAAGCGCTGAATCATGCATAATGGACAGGGATCATGATGCAGGACATATTGAATATACAGCGCACCGCCAAACATGGCGCAGATGACCAGTGCAGCGGCCAGATACAACCAGCGGTTGGAAATATTTGCCAGCATCATTCCATCTCCTCCATCCATGCCATCTGAATGGCCTCGAGCACTTTCTCGCCGCCGCGCCCATGGTCATCGTGGAAATCTTCAAGCGCCACTATCATGTTGTGCAAGTCGACAAAATTTATCCCCTTCGGGTCAATCTCGGGATGTGTTTCCGCCAGTTCGATCGCGATCAGGCGCACGTCTGTCCATTTCATAATATCAGCCTTCCTTGACCATGTTGATGGTGTACTTGGGTATTTCCACGATCAGATCCTGCTCCCCCACCACTGCCTGGCAACTCAAGCGTGATGTTGGTTCCAGGCCCCAAGCCTTATCCAGCAAATCCTCTTCCGCTTCTCCTGCCGAATTCAGCGAGGAAAAACCTTCGCGCAAAATGACGTGGCAAGTTGTGCAGGCACAGGATTTTTCGCAGGCGTGCTCGATCTCGATGCCATTTCCCAGCAGCGCCTCGATCAACACCGTGCCGGTGTCGGCTTGCAGAACCTGTCCTTTCGGGCAAAGTTCTTCGTGTGGCAGTACGATGATTTGCGGCATATCAGTTCAAGCTTACCTCAAGAATCCAGATTTCATTCCGTCAATTGCGTTGCGGCAGCGCGAACAAGCATCGGCTGCGCTGCTTGCCAATCTCTTCCGCGCCTGCGGACGATGCCGCACGGCCTGCTTCTCCCTGTAGCGGATTGGTGTCCAGAGGGGAATTTGGGCAAACCCTGAACACTCGCAAGCATCCCTATATCTCCAGATCGGATAGTCTTTTCCCGCCCAGTGCCCGCGAAACGCTTTTGTCCATGCGCGCCTGGGCGAAGGCCACTGTTGCATCGTTCAACCGCTTGATGGCATGCTTGATGGCAACGTGGTTGGAAGAGTGAAGCGCCTCGCGCACCCTGTCCATGGCGGCATGGATCTGCATTCGTTCTGCTTCGTCCAGCAACGTGGCGCCGTCTTCTTCCATGGCATTCTGCACGGCGTCCAGCAATTGTTCCGCCTCCACCTGATGCTCGCGCAACGCACGGGCCAGCATGTCTTCCCGCGCATGCTGATTGGAATCCTGCAGCATGCGCGTGATCTCCGCTTCACTCAACCCGTAGGATGGCTTGACCGTGATATGCGACTCCACATCGCTGCGCAACTCGCGCGCTGAAACACTGAGCAGGCCGTCCGCGTCAACCTGGAAGGTGACGCGGATACGCGCCGAGCCGGCCACCATCGGCGGAATGCCGCGCAGTTCGAACTTCGCCAGTGAACGGCAATCCGAAACCAGCTCGCGTTCGCCCTGTACCACGTGAATGCTCATCGCGGTCTGGCCATCCTTGTATGTGGTGAATTCCTGCGCGCGCGCGGTGGGGATGGTGCTGTTGCGCGGGATGATCTTCTCGGTCAACCCGCCCATGGTCTCGATACCCAGTGAAAGAGGAATCACGTCGAGCAACAGCCAGTCATCGGCGCCGCGATTACCGGCCAGCACGTTGGCCTGTACCGCAGCACCCAGCGCCACGACCTTGTCCGGGTCGAGGTTGGTCAACGGCGCCTGCTTGAAAAATTCCGCCACGGCACGCTGCACCTGCGGCATGCGCGTGGCCCCTCCCACCATCACCACGCCCTTGATGCCTTCCACTTTCAGCCCGGCATCGCGCAAGGCACGGCGCACCGGCTGCAGGGTACGCGCCACCAGATTCTGCGTCATGTCCTGGAAAACCGGTTGCGTCACCTTGTTGTCCACCATGCTGCCATTGCTCAGCACCGCGGTCACGGCCGTTTCCACACGATCGGTCAGTTGCTCCTTGGCGGCACGCGAGCGGGTCAGCAGCAGGCGCGTGTCATTTGCATTGAGCGCGGAAAGCTGGTTCTTTTCCAGCAACCAGCAATACAGGCGATGATCAAAATCGTCGCCGCCCAAGGCAGAATCGCCGTTGGTCGCCAGCACTTCGAACACGCCTCGCGACAGGCGCAGGATGGAAATGTCGAACGTACCCCCGCCCAGGTCATACACTGCATAGACGCCCTCCGACGCATTATCCAGGCCATAGGCGATTGCGGCGGCGGTGGGTTCGTTGAGCAGACGCAGTACATTGACCCCGGCCAGCCTGGCCGCATCCTTGGTGGCCTGGCGTTGTGCCTCGTCAAAATAGGCCGGCACGGTGATTACCGCGCCAACCAGATTTCCGCCGAGGGCGCTTTCGGCACGTTCGCGCAGCGCCTTGAGGATTTCCGCGGACACTTCCACTGGACTTTTGACACCGGCGACAGTGCGCAATTTCAGCATGCCGGGTTCATCGATGAAACGATACGGCATGCTCAGCGTGTCGCCGATATCACGCAGCCCTCGTCCCATGAAACGTTTTACCGAAACGATGGTATTGGATGGGTCCAGGCTCTGCTCCATTTGGGCCTGCACGCCCACATGCACCTCGCCATTCGGGAGATAACGCACCACCGACGGCAACAACGCGCGACCGTTTTCGTCGTTCAGCACCACGCTGATGCCGTTGCGCACCGTCGCCACCAGTGAATTGGTCGTACCCAGGTCTATGCCGATCGCGAGACGGTGTTCATGGGGAGCCGTGGACAGGCCGGGTTCGGAGATTTGTAGTAGTGCCATTTCAGTTTTTGGACGTAAGACGCAAGACGTAAGCAGTTGATGGTTTAGCTAAAAACTTACGCCTAACAACTTACGACTGTTTCTAGGTATCTATTTGGTCGTATGCGGAAGCGATTTCTTCCGCGAGCCTCTCAAGGAACTTGAGTTTGCGCACTTCGCCGGCCGCGGCTGCATAGCTGCGCTCATCGTCGATCTTGCTGGCCAACGAGTCCTCCATCTCGGCAGTCTCGCGCCGCAAGCTCGACTCCAATTCGTCAAGAGCAGAGGCGTCATGAGCCTGCAGAGCTTCTTCTATGGCTTCGCGCCACTCCATCTGCCGTATCAGGAAATCTCCGGGCATGGCGGTATTGGTTTCCTCCTGCGTGTCCACACCATGCAGGGACAGCAGATAGCGCGCGCGATTGACCGGGCTGCGCAAAGTCTGATAGGCCTCGTTCACCCGCGTCGCCCATTGCATGGAAACACGACGCTCGGCTTCGGACAGGTGGGCGAATTTGTCCGGATGAACCCGTGTTTGCAGCGCATGGTATTGCTGTTCGAGTTGCGGACCATCCAGCCGGAAATGTTGCGGCAGACTGAACAACTGGAAGAAATTCTGACGGAAATCAGGGGGAACAGCGACCTGCATCACCAATCATGCCCTTGTGCTGTTTTCAGATGATTTGCTCCGCTGACGGCCTCCATGATTGCAGCAGGAGGGTTGGGCCGGAGCAGCGCAACGAGTTCGAACATCCCGACAAGACATATCAAACTTTGAAACTCTCGCCGCAGCCGCACATGTCCTTCACATTTGGATTGTTGAACCTGAATCCCTCGTTCAATCCTTCCCGCGTGAAATCCAGTTCCATACCGTCAATATAGGGCAGGCTGTGCGGATCGACCAGCACCGTAACGCCTCCGCTCTCGAATCGCAGGTCGTCATTTCCGATCTCATCAGCGAACTCCAGTTTGTATGCCATGCCCGAGCATCCGCTGGTGCGTACGCCGAGGCGCAAGCCGATACCCTTGCCGCGCCGGGCAAGAAAATTCTGCACATGTTTGACCGCGTTATCAGTCAGCGTGATCGCCATGTCAGCACACCTTGTTGGCGTTGCAGGCCGCAACGTCGGCCTGGCGCTTGCCCTTGAGATCGGCCACCGCCGCCTTGATCGCGTCTTCGGCCAGGATCGAGCAATGGATCTTCACCGGCGGCAACGCCAGTTCCTCGGCGATCTGGGTATTCTTGATCGTCAGTGCCTCGTCCAGCGTCTTGCCCTTGACCCACTCGGTCACCAGCGAACTCGATGCAATCGCCGAACCGCAGCCATAGGTCTTGAACTTGGCATCTTCGATCACACCCTGATCGTTCACCCTGATCTGCAATTTCATCACGTCACCGCACGCCGGCGCACCGACCATGCCGGTGCCCACGCTTGCATCGCTCTTGTCCATCGAGCCGACGTTGCGCGGGTTCTCGTAATGATTCAAAACTTTTTCACTGTATGCCATTTCAGTTCGCTCCTGTTAGTCGCTGTTAGTCGCTAATCAT
The DNA here is from genome assembly GCA_963782385.1 of uncultured beta proteobacterium. Classification (GTDB taxonomy): domain Bacteria; phylum Pseudomonadota; class Gammaproteobacteria; order Burkholderiales; family Gallionellaceae; genus CAVXFS01. The sequence continues at coordinate 1,540,252 of CAWAJO010000001.1, read as the reverse complement.
CAGTCGCCAGTTGGTTTTGCCCTAACTAACGACTAGAGTCTAACGAATGCGTTCAATGTGCCGCCCACTCGATCGCCCCAATGTCCACACCTTCCTTGTACATTTCCCACAACGGCGACAGGTCGCGCAGCTTGCCGATCTTGTCGTGCAGCAGCTTGACGACGAAATCCACTTCCGCCTCGGTGGTGAAGCGTCCCACGCTGAAACGGATGGAGCTGTGGGCGAGTTCGTCGCTGCGTCCCAGGGCGCGCAGCACATATGACGGCTCCAGGCTCGCTGAAGTGCATGCGGAACCGCTGGATACCGCGACATCCTTCACCGCCATGATCATGGATTCGCCTTCGACATAATTGAAGCTGGCGTTGAGGTTATGCGGCACGCGCTGCTCCATGTCGCCGTTGAGGTGCACTTCCTCCATGCTCGAAATACCGCGCCACAATCGGTCGCGCAGCATGCGGATGCGCTCGTTCTCGGTTGCCATTTCTTCCTGTGCAATACGAAACGCTTCCCCCATGCCGACGATCTGGTGCGTGGGCAGTGTGCCGGAGCGCATGCCGCGCTCGTGGCCGCCGCCATGCATCTGCGCCTCGATGCGAACGCGCGGTTTGCGCCGCACGTACAGGGCGCCTATCCCTTTTGGCCCGTAAGTCTTGTGCGCGGAAAACGACATCAAGTCCACTTTCAGTTGCTGCAGGTCTATCACCACCTTGCCGGTGGCCTGGGCCGCATCAACATGGAATATGATGCCGCGTTCGCGGCAAATCTCGCCGATAGCGGCGATATCCTGGATCACACCGATCTCGTTATTCACCAGCATCACTGAAGCGAGGATGGTATCGGGGCGCAATGCTGCCTTGAATCTTTCCAAATCGAGCAGGCCGTCGGGTTCCGGCGACAGATAGCTGGCGGAAAACCCCTGCCGCTCAAGTTCGCGCACCGTGTCGAGCACAGCCTTGTGTTCCGTCATCATGGTGACGATGTGCTTGCCCTTGCCCTGGTAAAAATGCGCCGCGCCTTTCAGTGCCAGATTATTCGATTCAGTGGCGCCGGAAGTCCAAACGATCTCTCTGGGATCGGCATTCACCAGTGCAGCCACCTGCGAACGCGCGCGCTCCACTGCCGCATCCGCCTCCCAGCCAAAGGCATGAGAGCGGCTGGCCGGATTGCCAAATTTCTCGGTCAGCCACGGGATCATCGCCTCGGTCACGCGCGGGTCAACCGGTGTGGTAGCCGAATAGTCCATATAGATCGGGAGATGCAAACTCATCGTTGGCTCCTAATTGATCAGGCTGTCGCCAGTTCTGATTTGTCCGCTCGGCTACTGACTATTACCGGAGAAATTTCCGATTTGGACTGTAAATGCTTATCAACCAGTTGCTGCAAATTCACTGCTGACAGGTAGTCATTCAGGGTCTTGTTGAGACCCATCCACAAGTCATGAGTCATGCACTGGTGGTCATCAAAACAATCAGCCTTCCCGCCGCACTTGCTTGCATCCATTGGTTCATCCACAGCCTTGATGATCTCGGCAATGGAAATCTGCACCCCTGGACGAGCCAGATAATAGCCGCCACCTGGACCACGCACACTTTCCACGATGTTGTGTCTCCGCAGCTTGCCAAATAGCTGTTCCAGATAAGATAATGAAATCCTCTGACGTTCACTGATGCCGGCCAGGGTGACCGGTGCATTTCCGCCACGTGTGGCCAGGTCAACCATTGCAGTAACAGCAAAACGCCCTTTGGTGGTAAGCCGCATGATATTCTCTCCTCAGGAAAATCCTTAAAGTTTACAAAATAGTAGGTTTCCGCAACGTGAAAATCCGTGAAACGAAATACCCACTCCAGTAGAGAATAATAGAATACCTGAACGTTTTAGTCAACAATCTTGTTCAGGTGGGCGGGATCGAACTTGTCGGCTGTGGCGCGTTCCTCTTCAACATCCACACCCATCTTTTCCAATTGCTGAAGAATCAAGTCGATACGTTTATCCACAACCATGCTGTGTCCGAGCAGGCCGTGAATGGCCTTGGACAGCGGATCATTCTGTTCATTGCCGATCCCATAGGCATTAAATCCTGCAGCCTTCTTCGCTTCATCCAGGATGCGCGCGGGAATTCCGGCGGCGGTGGCTCCTGCCGGCACATCCTTAACCACCACTGCGTTGGAACCGATCTTGGCACTGTTCCCAACGTGGATCGGGCCCAGAATTTTTGCGCCCGCGCCGACAATCACGCCATTGCCCAGCGTCGGGTGGCGCTTGCCTTCCTTCCATGAGGTGCCGCCGAGCGTCACGCCATGATACAGCGTCACGTCATCCCCAATCTCGGCGGTTTCGCCGATCACCACACCCATGCCGTGGTCTATGAAAAAACGCCGCCCGATGGTCGCCCCCGGGTGGATTTCTATGCCGGTCAATGCGCGTCCGATGTGCGACAGAAAGCGCGCCAACCACTTGAAGTTGGCGTGCCACAGCTTGTTCGCCACACGATGAACCATACGCGCGTGCAAACCCGGATAGCAGGTGAGCACCTCGAAGGTGGTGCGCGCCGCCGGGTCGCGGTCGAATACGCTGGCGATATCTTCCCTAGTGTTCTCGAACATCTGGATGTTCTTCCAAGTAGCGATCTTTTAGCCGCGCATTGTATCCGGTTGCCACGCTCAGGATACCGCGCAGAATATTGACCTCTTCCTGCTCCAGCCGCGCCCGCGCGTACAGTCGGCGCAGACGCTGCATCAACCTGGCCGGATTCTGCGAATTGAAGAAACCAATCTCGGCAAGCGTCTTTTCCAGGTGTGTGAACAATCCTTCCAATTGCTCATGCGGCGCCGGATGCACTTCCGGGACATGCGGGATATGGCTCTGCAACGCCGCGCGCAATTCGTAGGCCATCACCTGCACTGCGGCCGCAAGGTTGAGCGAGGAAAAATCCGGGTCAGCCTGTATGTTCACCAACAGTTGCGCCTTGCCCAACTCCTCATTGGTCAGGCCAGACATCTCGGTGCCGAACAGCAGCGCCACCGGTTGGCTGACGGCATGCTGGAGCAATTCCGGCAACGCCGCGCGCGGCGTTTTCACCTCGATGGAAATGTCACGCAAACGCGCCGTCGTCGCCACCGTAAAAACCGTCCCGTGCAGTGCCTGGTCGATCGAATCGCATACCACCGCATCGCGCAACACATCGTCCGCCCCTGCCGCCATTGCATCGGCTTGCGCATCGGGAAAATGACGGGGATTGACCAGGTACAGACGGCGCATGCCCATGGTCTTCATTGCCCGCGCCGCTGCGCCGATGTTGCCCGGATGGGTAGTGTGGCTCAGCACCACTCTTACATTGCTCAAAATCCGGGCACTATCCAAAATCGCCACCTGTCATATCCCTGCTCCTGTCCATCAGGCCCTCTTCACGCTAGAATACGCGGCTGTATCCAATCGTTCATTAATAAGGTTTCTATGCATCCCATGCTCAGCATCGCGGTGAAAGCCGCGCGCCGCGCTGGAAATTTGATCCATCGCGCTGCAGACAATCTCGATCACCTCACTGTCACCAAGAAATCGCATTCCGATTATGTCAGCGAAGTGGATCGCGTGGCCGAGCAGACGATCATCAAAACTCTGCTTGACGCCTATCCCAATCACGCGATTCTAGCAGAAGAGAGCGGCGCCCAAGGCGACTCGGAGTATGTCTGGGTCATCGATCCGCTCGATGGCACGACCAATTTTCTGCATGGTTTCCAGCAATATGCCGTCTCCATCGCGCTGCTGCACAACGGTGTGCTGTCGCAGGCAGTCGTCTATGACCCGACCAAGAATGACTTGTTCACCGCCACACGCGGCCGCGGCGCATTTCTCAACGACCGCCGCCTGCGCGTCAGCAAGCGCCTGGAACTCGCTGACTGCCTGATCGGCACCGGTTTCCCATACACGCGCTTCGAACATATGGATGCCTATATCGCCATCTTCCGCGAGATGATGCTCAAGACCTCCGGCCTGCGCCGCCCAGGTGCTGCCTCGCTGGACCTGGCCTATACCGCCGCCGGGCGCTATGACGGGTTCTTCGAGACCGGACTGAAACCATGGGACATGGCGGCAGGCTGTTTGTTGATCATCGAGGCGGGGGGAATGGTGGGCGACCTGCAGGGCAACGATGGCTACCTCAAGAGCGGACACGTCTGCGCGGGGAATCCCAGGATCTACGGACAGATGCTGCAGCTGATCGCACCGCACCTGACCGACGCGCTTAAGAGCTAATTGCAGCTATTACTTTTTCCCTCACAAGATTAGGTGCGAGCGGCTGCTCCCGCAATCGGCTGCTGCGCAGTAACGTGTCGCAGCCGCACCTGACCAACACGCTAAAAAGCTAATTGCAGCTATTGCTCTTTCCCCCACCACACAGGTGCGAGCGGCTGCTCCCGCAATCGGCTGCTGCGCAGTAACGTGTCGCAGCCGCACCTGACCATCACGCTAAAAAGCTAGTTGCAGCTATTGCTCTTTCCCCCACCACACAGGTGCGAGCGGCTGCTCCCGCAATCGGCTGCTGCGCAGTAACGTGTCGCAGCCGCACCTGACCAACACGCTAAATAGCTAGTTGCAGCTATTGCTCTTTCCCCCACCACACAGGTGCGAGCGGCTGCTCCCGCAATCGGCTGCCGCGCAGTAACGTGTCGCAGCCGCTACTTCTCGGGCAAATGCTCGAGCTGCTTTTGGCTGAAACCACCGGACAGGGTGTGGAACAGCGACGTCGGACACACCAGTTTTGAACATGCGCTGGCAATGAATGACGCGGCCATCAGCGGCAGTATCATCTCGTGATTGTCGGTCATCTCCATCACGATCACGAACGCAGTGATCGGCACCTGCGTCGCACCCGCAAAATATGCCACCATGCCCAGCGTAATTGCTGCACCCGCCGGAATCGAAGGCATCAATTGCGCAATGTTGGCGCCGAAGCCCGCGCCCGTGGACAGCGACGGTGCCATGATGCCGCCGGGAAGGCCGCTGACATAGGAAACCAGCGTGGCGGCCATTTTTAGCAGCCCATAGCTCTCCGACAAATTGTCCGTACCGTTGAGTATCTGTTTCGCCTCAATGTAGCCGCTGCCGTAGGTCATGTTGTTCGATGCCAGGCCCAGCAATGCCAGGATCAGGCCACAGCCGGCGGCGGCCAGCACCGGACGTTCCTTTAGAATCACCCCTATGGTTCCGGACAACCCCTTGTTGACCTCGATCAGCGAGCGGCTGAACGAGCCGCCGACCAGACCGCCCGCGATTCCGCAGACGATGACCACACCCCAGTCGGTGCCAAATGCCAGCGTTTCCGAGGTATGGCCGAAATAGGAATAATTGCCGAGGAAAGCGAGCGAGGTGATACCGGCGATGATCACCGTCAACAGGATGGTGCTGCTGTTGTGCTGGTCGAAGGAACGGCCCATTTCCTCGATAGCAAACACGATTCCGGCCAGCGGCGTGTTAAACGCCGCAGCGACGCCGGCCGCGCCGCCCGCCAGGATCAGCCCGCGATCGATATCGTGTTTCGCAAACTTGGCGAAATGATTCATGCTGTGCATGATGGAGGCGCCGATCTGCACCGTGGGCCCTTCGCGCCCCACGGACGAGCCGGACATCAGGCCGAGGATGGTGAGGAAAATCTTCCCCACCGCGATTCGCAACGAAAGCATGCGCGAGCGGTTCTCGTCGGCTCCGGAACCCAGCGCGGCGATGGTCTGCGGAATGCCGCTGCCCTGCGCACCGGGAAAATATTTGCGTGTCAGCCATACGACCAGCGCGAACCCCGCAGGTGTGACCAGCAACGGCAGGAACGGCGAGAAAGCGACCACCCCGTGGAACGTGTTGTTGGCCACTTCGCAGCCCAGCGCGAACAGAATGGCAACCACGCCAACGAGAAGTGCTCCGCTAAAGAATACGAACCGGCGTCTCCAATCTTCTATCAGAGCTGACTCCATCTTTCAAAATTCATGGGTTTTCCAATGACCACCGATTCGCCGCATGGGACAAGGTGAGTATCCACCCCAAACTGAGTTGCACGATATTCCTGCGCTTGACGCTTATTATACCGGCAGCGCCTGTCAATAGGCAGGCTGTTGCACAAAAAATCCGCGGCGAGTGGGCGCAGCGACCCCCGGTGCCATGCACCAACACGCTGCCCGGCATCGCGGTTAAAATCGTACCCTAGCATCGGCCCGGCACCATCCATGAACAATATTGAAAATCCCATGCCCAGCGGCAAAGTCAACTCACCGGCAAAGCCCGCGCATACGCCGATGATGCAGCAGTACCTGCAGATCAAGGCGCAGCACCCGGACATGCTGCTGTTCTACCGCATGGGCGACTTTTACGAACTGTTCCACGCCGACGCTGAGCGTGCGGCGAAATTACTGGATATCACGCTGACCCAGCGCGGTGCCTCCAACGGCCAGCCGATCAAGATGGCGGGCGTGCCCTACCACGCCGCCGAGCAATACCTCGCGCGGCTGGTCCGGCTTGGCGAATCGGTGGCGATCTGCGAACAGATCGGCGACCCCGCCACCAGCAAGGGCCCGGTCGAGCGCAAGGTGGTACGCATCGTCACCCCCGGCACGCTGACCGATTCCGCCTTGCTGGAGGAGAAGCGCGACAGCCTGCTGCTGGCTTTGCATGAACGCCACGGCAAGGTCGGGCTGGCCTGGCTCAACCTCGCCTCGGGTAAATGCTTCGTCGCCGAAACCGCCGCTGCGAATTTGCCCGCCGAACTGGAACGCCTGCAACCTTCGGAGATCCTGCTCGCGGAAGATGCCGCTGCGCATCAGGGCGATACCCCAAAAAAGACACTCCCCGCCTGGCACTTCGACCTGGAGACCGCGCGCCGCGCGCTGTGCCAGCAGTTCGCCACGCTCGACCTCGCCGGGTTTGGCTGCGACGACTTCGCCGTGGGTCTCGAAGCTGCGGGCGCATTGCTCGGCTACGCCAAGCTCACGCAAGGCCAGAACATTGCCCACGTGCGCGGCCTGCAGGTTTACAGCGCCAACCAGCATGTATGCATGGACGCCGCCACTCGGCGCAATCTGGAAATCACCCAGACCCTGCGCGGCGAACCCGCCCCGACGCTGCTGTCACTGCTTGACACCTGCGCCACCAACATGGGCAGCCGTTTGCTCGCGCATTGGCTGCATCATCCGCTGCGCGACCGCGCCGTATTGAATGCAAGACTCGATGCGGTGGGCACTTTACTCCCCTCTCTCGCCAGCGGGAGAGGGGTCGGGGGAGTGGGTTATCGCTCCATTCACGACCACCTAAAGCCCTGCGTCGATGTCGAACGCATCACCGCCCGCATCGCCCTGAAGAGTGCCCGCCCGCGGGACCTCTCCGGTTTGCGCGACACGTTGCTTGCCTTGCCGCAACTACAGGCCGCTCTGCCCCCTCCCCCTTTAAGGGGGAAGGCTGGGGAGGGGGTAGGACTGTCGCTCCTGCTGCAAACGCTAGCCGATGCGCTGCGAGCCGATGCACAACTCGTCACCCTCCTGCAAACTTCCCTGCGCGCCGAACCGTCCTCGATCCTCCGAGAAGGCGGCGTAATTGCCGACGGATTTGACGCCGAGCTCGACGAACTGCGCGGCATCCAGACCAACTGCGGCGACTTCCTGCTCGCATTGGAAGCGCGCGAACGCGAGCGCACCGGCATCGCCAACCTGAAGGTCGAATACAACCGCGTGCACGGCTTCTACATCGAGGTCACGCACGCGCAATCCGCCAACGTGCCTGACGATTACCGCCGCCGCCAGACCTTGAAGAATGCCGAGCGCTATATCACGCCGGAACTGAAAACCTTCGAGGACAAGGCGCTGTCCGCCAACGAGCGAGCGCTGGCGCGCGAAAAATTCCTCTATGACCAACTGCTCGACCAACTCGCGCCGCACATTCCGCAACTGCAACGCGTCGCTGCCGCCATAGCCGAACTTGACGTGCTCGCCACCTTTGCCGAGCGCGCCGCCACACTGAATTACAGCGCACCGCGATTCGTCGATGAACCCGTGTTGCGCATCGGCAAAGGCCGGCACCCGGTGGTGGAAGCGCAGGTGGAGAACTTCATCGCCAACGACACCGATATGCACAGCGCACGCAAGATGCTGCTGATCACCGGCCCCAACATGGGTGGCAAGTCCACCTACATGCGCCAGGTCGCCCTGATCGCGCTGCTCGCGCATGTCGGCTGCTTCGTTCCGGCGCAAGCCGCCGAGATCGGCGAGATCGACCAGATCTTCACCCGCATCGGCTCATCGGATGATCTGGCTGGCGGTCGCTCCACCTTCATGGTCGAGATGACCGAAGCCGCCAACATCCTGCACAATGCCAGCGAGAACAGCCTGGTGCTGGTCGACGAGATCGGGCGCGGCACCTCCACCTTCGACGGCCTCGCCCTCGCCTACGCCATCGCACGCCATCTATTGGAAAACAACCGCAGCTACACCCTGTTCGCCACCCACTACTTCGAACTCACACGCCTCAACGAAGAATTCCAGCAACTCGCCAACGTGCACCTGTCCGCCATCGAGCACCAGCACAGCATCGTGTTCCTGCACAGCGTCAACGAAGGCGCTGCCAGCCAGAGCTACGGCCTGCAGGTCGCAGCCCTCGCCGGCGTGCCGCAAAGCGTCATCCGCAGCGCGAAGAAGCAACTGCTAAAACTGGAACAGAACAGCGCGGCGCAGAATCCGCAGGGTGATCTGTTCGACCACAAGGTGGTGGAACCGGAGGAAACGGAAGAACATCCGCTGTTGGCAGCGTTGCGCGAAGTGCAACCGGATGAATTAAGTCCGAAGGAAGCGCTGGAGACGATTTATCAGTTGAAAAAATTGGTGTAGGTTGGGTTAGCGGCTTCATCGCGTAACCCAACAAAGAAACCAAACCAAAACCGCCGGGCTACCCACGGCGAAGTTGACCGTGAATTAAAGGCTCGAATATCCAAGGATTAATGGGCCAAGCTCGAATTCCAATCCAATTAAGCAAAAAGTTTACACTACGCCGCAACCGGATTTTCCGGCTCCACCGAAAGCCTCATCCCGACAGCCTTCAACACAGCCAGGAGCGTCTTCAATGTCGGATTACCTTTGGGCGAAAGCGCACGGTAAAGCGATTCGCGGCTGCTGCCTGCTTCGGCGGCCACGGCGCCGAGTCCACCATAGCCCTCTGCAACGGTGCGCAGCGCAAGCAGGCCGGCGGCGCGATCATCCGGGTTGTCCAGCGATTCCATCGCCGCCTTCAGGTATTCTGCCGCAAGTTCGCGATCCGCGCGCAGTTCGGCCACTTCACGCACATGGTGCGATACCGCAGCTTTTAGTTTTTTGCTCATACCTGCCTCCGTTTCCAGTCTGCCCAATATTCCCTGTCGCACGAACGGGATCTGGTCATGCAATCACGCACAGTCCATGTAAGGTTGCAAGCAGCTAACCCGACCTACACCGGCTACCCCGCCAGCACTTCGCGCATCGCCGCGCAGGTACGCTCAACATCGCTTTCGTTCATCACGTAGAACATCGGCAGTGAGACGATCTGGCGCCCGACGCGCTCGGAGATCGGGAACATGCCTTCGCGGAAACCCCGCGCGCGGTATAGTTGGAACAGGTGGATCGGCGCATAGTGAAAACCGATGCCGATATTTCGGTGCTTCATGCGCGCCATGAATTCGGCGCGGGCGATGCGCTCCGGCAGCACGACCTGGAACAGGTGCCAGTTGGTATCGGTAAAATCCTTTGGGGGCAGCTGCGCACCCGTCTGCGCCTCGAACTCCTGGCCCAGCGTTGCGAAGTAATGCCGCGCCAGTTTGCGCCGCTGCGCGGTGATCGCATCCAGTTGCGCGAACTGGCCGAGGCCGATGGCGGCGGCGATGTCGGTCATGTTGTACTTGCCGCCGAGCACGTCGACCTCGATACCGTCCCAGCCGCTGCGCGTGACGCCTTGCAGCCGGTATTTTTCCGCGAGCGTGGCTTCGTCATCGTCGTTCAGCACCAGGCAGCCGCCTTCGGAGGTGGTGATGTTCTTGTTGGCCTGGAAACTGAACGAGACGAAATCGCCGAATGAACCTATTGGCTTGCCGCGCCAGGTCGAGCCGATCGCCTGGGCTGCATCCTCGATCACGCGCAGCTCGTGCTTGGCTGCAATCGCATACAGCCGATCCATATCCACCGGCTTGCCGGCCAGATACACCGGGAGGATCGCACGGGTCTGCGGCGTGATCGCAGCCTCAACCTGGTCCAGGTCGATGTTGCGCGTAAGCGGATCGATATCGGCGAACACGGGCGTCGCGCCGACTTCGAGGATCACGTTGGCCGTGGCCACCCAGGAGATCGGCGTGGTGATGACTTCATCGCCCGCGCCGATGCCCGCGATGCGCAGCGCGATCTCCATCGTGCAGGTGCCGGAATTAAACGTTCGCACCGGACGCCCGCCAAAGTAGGCAGATAGCTGCTTCTCGAATTCCTGCACTTTGGGGCCGCTGGTTATCCAGCCGGAGCGCAGCACATCGGCCACGGCGGCGATGGTGGCTTCGTCGATAGTGGGTTTGGAGAAGGGCAGAAAGGTATTCATGGATATGTTTGCATAAGACCTGTATAGAATTCTCATCTCAACCCCCATCGTAGCCTTCTTCCTGCCAGGGGGAAGGAACAATTGCATCCTCTAGCACAGGGGGAGAGGATTATGGCGGTGTCGGCCGGTATGTCGATTGTTGTTCAAGCCCGCGAAATAATGATCACGCCGACAATGATCACGGTCATGCCGGCCAGCTTGGTCGGGTTGAAACCTTCGCCCAGCAAGTAATAGGCGGCAACGGCATTCACCACATAGGCCATCGACAGCATCGGGAACGCGATACTGACCGGCACACGCGAAAGGGCAAGTATCCAGATGACCACGCTCAGCGCATAGCAGAACAATGCGGCGATAATATGCCACTCGGTTGCCAGCTTCCAGCCGATGGGCAGGATGTTCGTCATGCTGAATTCGAAATGGCCGATCGCGTTGGTTCCCGCCTTCATCAGGATCTGCGCGGCGGCGTTAAGCATCACGCCGGTGAATATCAGGCCGAAGCTGACCAGGTTCACGGCTTGCTCACCACAATATTCAAAGTATCAGCGTAAAGTGTTCTCATCTCCAAACCCGCGTCTTTCAAGATCGGGTAGTAGTCCACCGGCATGATCGCATATGCCGCCGGCTGTTCCTTCCACACCTTGATAAAACCGTCGATATCCGGGATCCAGCGTTGCGGCTCCTGCGTGATACCGAAAGCCATCTCATCCTGATAGGCTACCAGAGTGAAGGTATGTTTCAAATAGAATGGCAGGGTCTGTTCGTAATCGCCTACAGAATAGAACGGTACCCCGGGCTTGATATAAGGGCGGATGGCATCCGCAATCAGGTAGGCGGAGCGTTGCGGCGCGATCGTGTTATAGCCGGATGTCCCCAACAAGGCGGCAATCAGCGCGGCGAACGCCAGCGCCAGCAGCGCCGTCATTTTCTGGTTCCGGTGCAGCCACAGCAACGCGGCAACCACGCCTAGCAGCCAGACCAGGGCCGCCGCGATCAGCCACCGGGAATATTCACTGTACATCTGCAATTGGAGCGGCGTATCTGCCGTGCGAGTGATCAATGGCGCCAACGCCAGCGCAACGACCATCAACGGCAACAGCGGCACGATCATCCTGAACAGCCGACGACTGTCCATCGCGGCGACCTGCTCGCCCATCAACAGCGCCAGCGCAGGAAACATCGGCAACAGGTAAGACGGCAACTTGGATCCGGACACCGAGAAGAAGAGATAGATGAACACCACCCACACCAGCAGGAAGCGCTCGGGATTGAATGTCTTGTCCGCCCTGTAACTTTCTTTCCAGGTGCGCAGCAGGGTGTCGAACATCAGCACGGTCCATGGCAGCATGCCGAACAGCAGCACCGGCACGAAGTAATACCAGGGCTGATAGCGGCCGAGTTCTTTGGTGGCGAAACGCGTGAAATGCTCGTAGATGAAGAATTTCTGGAAGAACTCCGGATTGGCCTTCATCACCAGGTAGAACCACGGCGCCGCCACCAGCATGAACAGCACCAGCCCCATGCCCCAATGCATGCGTTTCCAAACGCCGACATCGCGTTGTATCGCCGAATACAGGAACAGCGCCGCGCCCGGCAGAATCACCCCTATCAACCCCTTGCTCAGCACCGCCAGCGCCAGCGCAACCCAGGCCAAATACATCCAGTTGCGCCGGCTGCGGGCTTCTGCCTGTTCCTGCTGAGCCAGCAACAAGCCGACGATGCCCAGCGTGATGAAGAACGTCACGCCCATGTCCAAGGTGTTGATGTGCGCCATCAGCGTGTAAAGCGCACTGCCGCCCAGCAGGATGGCCGCATACAGGCCGGCTTCCCGGCCAAACAGCCGCATTCCGGCGAATCCCACCAGCAATATCCCGGCAAAGCCGGTCAGCGCAGTCCACAGGCGCGATGTCCATTGGTACTCGCCAAACAGTTCGTAGGCAATCGCGGTCGCCCAGTATTGCAGCGGCGGTTTCTCGAAATACTTGAGATCGTTCAAGCGCGGCGTGACCCAGTCGCCGCTGACCACCATTTCGCGCGGGATCTCGGCATAGCGTCCCTCGTCCGGCTTGATCAGCTTGCGGTATTCGATGTTGCTGAACCAGAGTACGGCCAGCGCCAGCAGCAGCAAGAGCAAGCACCGGGATTTTCCCGTGCAGGACTTGTTCGGTTGTTCCATGTGTTGAATGCGGGGGCTTGCCGGATAATTTGTGCGGGCGCGAATTTTAACCCAAATGCCACAACCTCCCAAAGGGTGATGCGCCGATTGCTGTTTATGATCAATCCTCCGCGCCCGTTTCCTTCACTTCGGTCCGCGCCCAACCCTGCTTAAAGGTGATGCGCAGCTCTGCGCCTATCGCCAGCTTGCGTGCATCGGACACCACGCTGCCACCAGCGTCCTGCACCAGGCTGTAGCCGCGCGCCAGAACTTTTCTGGGGTCGAGCAAGGCGAGGTTCTGTGCAGCATGCTCGAGGCGTGCCAGACGCTGTGACTGCGTGGTGCGCATCGTCCTGACCAACCGTTGTGCCAGACCGGATTGCCGGTCCTGCATGCGAATAAAATTCGCACCTGCCAGGCGAAGGCGCTGCGCCAGTGATTGCCACTGCCATTGGAACTGTTGTCGGGAATAGCCGAAGACGCGCTGCATGCGTTGTTGCAGTTGCTGCAACTGCTGTGACTTATTCTGCAACTGCTGCGCCGGGTGCACCAAGCGCCGCTGCAGATAATCCACGGCCTGCATAGCATTTTGCAAACGGTTGCGCTGCGCGCGTTGCAGGTGTTGCGCCGTGTCCCGCAGGTTCCTCAGCACAGCATAGCGCTCCGGCACCACGCGCTGCGCCGCAGCAGTGGGCGTTGGCGCGCGCTCGTCTGCCACGAAATCGGCAATGGTGAAATCGGTCTCATGCCCGACCCCGCTCACCACCGGAATATGACTGTCGGCAATCGCACGCGCCACCACCTCTTCGTTGAACGCCCACAAGTCCTCGATGCTGCCACCGCCCCGGCACACGATCAGCACGTCGCATTCACCCCGCTCATTGGCTACGTGAATGGCCTGCGCGATCTTCTGCGCCGCCCCCTCGCCCTGAACCGGAACCGGATACAGCAGTACGGGAACGTCCGGCATGCGTTTTGCCAGCGTGGTCAGCACGTCCCGCAATGCTGCGGCCTGTGGCGAGGTGATGATGCCAATCTGGTACGGCAGCAGCGGCAACGGACGCTTGCGTGCGGCCCCGAACAGCCCCTCGGCTGCCAGCTTCTTCTTCAACTGCTCGAACGCCTGGTATAGCGCCCCCAGACCCGCCGGCCGCATCTGCTCCAGCGTCAACTGGAAGTCGCCGCGCGCCTCGTACAAGGTGGCCAGTGCCTGGACTTCCACCTGCATTCCGTTCTGCGGCTGCCAGTCAAGATGCTGGCTCTTGTGGCGAAACATCACGCAGCGCACCTGTGCCTGTTCGTCCTTCAGCGAAAAGTACCAGTGGCCGGAAGCGGCCCGGGTAATATTGGAAATCTCCCCGCGCACCCATAGCAGTGGCAATCCGGCCTCAAGCAATTGCCTGGCCGCAAGATTCAGTTCGCGTACGCTCAGTACCCGGTTTTTATCCAAGATCATCATTCATCCTGCCCCTCTTGGTCCGCAACAATCGCATCCATTGTTTACAATGCCGCCAGGCAAAATACTTTCGCCAGAAGGTGATGCCATCATATCGCAACAGATGAATTTCGATATCTACAATGAATCCAACGCATGAATATGCCATTCAGACGGTTCACGATAACCATACGTTTTTTATCCGAAAAATTTTTAAAAAAATATATTGACAAGGCGTAATAACTCACAGAGCCAGCAACCATGCCACTTCGCACCGAATCAGGCATTCAGATGATAGTACACTTACGATATGACATTGATTAATATGTATATTTTTTCAGTTTAAAAAATATGCAACATGACTGAAACTTCGAATTCACGGGGGTTTTGGCCTAATCTAAGCAAATCATGCACAAAGTTATCCACAGATTCTGTGAACAAAAAAGCAGGGCACTCCATATACGGCGTGCCAGCTTTGATTTCCCGAATCCGAGCTGTTGGACGGCGCGATCCTTATCTCCTTATCCCGCATGTCAATTGGCTGCTCGCAATTCCCGGGCGAGCGCGATACCCATAATTCCCAATGCGCTCCGATGCTACAATCGCGGTTTCAGGAAATTGCATATAAGGCGTCAATAATATGGGTTTGAACAATGTACCGTCCGGCAAGAAATTGCCGGACGACTTCAACGTCGTCATCGAAATCCCAATGCATGGGGACCCGGTGAAATATGAAATTGACAAGGGATCAGGGGCAATATTCGTTGATCGATTCATGAATACCTCGATGCACTATCCCTGCAATTATGGTTATATCCCTCACACGTTGTCGGAAGATGGCGATCCTGTCGATGTGCTGGTCATCACCCCAGTGCCGCTGTTGACCGGTGTTGTGGTTCGTTGTCGTCCGCTCGCGGTACTTAAGATGGAAGATGAGTCCGGGTTTGATGCCAAGATCCTGGCCGTACCGGTGGATAAACTCTCTACCGTTTATCGCGGACTGCATACTCACAAGGAGTTGCCGGACATCATGCTTAAGCAAATCTCCCATTTCTTCGAGCATTACAAGGACCTGGAGCCGCACAAGTGGGTCAAGGTGCAAGGTTGGAAAGGAATAGAGGATGCCCGCGCCGAAATCATGGCGGGTGTCGAAAATTTCAAGAATGCGAAAGTAAAACCGGAGTTCTGACCGCATGTGCGCCCGCATCATAGACGGCAAAACCATCGCGCAGGAAGTTCGCGCCGAATGGAAGTTGCGTGCCGACGCGCTGAAACTGCGCGGCATCACGCCCGGGCTGGCGGTGATCATCGTCGGCGAAGATCCCGCTTCCAAAGTCTACGTCGCCAACAAGGTGAAGGCCTGCGCCGAACTGGGCCTTCATTCAGAGCACTTCGCCCTGCCCGCGGACACCAGCGAAGCTGCACTGCTGGCCAGGATCGCCGCGCTGAATGCCGATCCGAAGATACATGGCATCCTGGTGCAATTGCCGGTGCCGAAGCAGATCAATAGCGCCAAGGTGCTGGAAGCAATTAGCCCCGACAAGGACGTGGACGGTTTCCACCCGGTGAACGTCGGCGCACTGGTCACCGGCAATGTCCGCTTTGCACCCTGCACGCCTTATGGCGCAATGACGCTGCTGGAAAAAAGCGGGGTGTCTATCGAGGGCAAGCATGCAGTGGTAGTGGGCCGCAGCAACATCGTCGGCAAGCCGATGGCTCTGATGCTCCTGCAACAGAACGCCACCGTTACCATCTGCACCTCCAGAACCGTCGACCTCGCACGGTACACGCGCGACGCCGACCTTCTCGTCGTGGCCACGGGCAAACCGAAGTTGATTACCGGCAGCATGATCAAGCCGGGTGCCGCCGTGATTGACGTCGGCATGAACCGCTTGCCCGATGGAAAATTGTGCGGCGATGTAGATTTCGAGTCTGCAAAAGAGGTCGCCGGGTGGATCACGCCGGTTCCTGGCGGTGTCGGCCCGATGACGATTACGATGCTGGTGGCAAATACCGTGCTGGCGGCAGAACGCACCGCAAGATAGTCTTTTGGAAACCCAACTTCGGAAATAGAAATCCCGCCTTCTCAGGTCCTATGCTTGCGCCGGAACGCCGGTGTTAATGCGATTCATTCCTTCTTTTTTGACTTCAAAATGAATGCGGCCTTGTCGGCCTCGTTGCAGTTGTATGTACTCGTGCCACCGGATTTGCACGCGGCCAGATCTGCCGCCAGTTCGTCCGGATGTGCAAGATAGTAGTCCTGCGTCTTGGTTTGTCCACAGGCGCCAAGCGCCATCGCGCTGCCCACCACAAAAGCGAATTTTTTGAGCATGATCATTTCTCCTTGAAAATTTGAAGTGCAGGCATCTTTCCAGCTATGGCACAGACCTGCTCAAAACCACCCGCAACATCGATATCCCCAATGCGTTTTTCGTTTCAACCAGAATATTGGTTCCGTCTAAACCGGCGTAGTTCCAGGTCGTTTGAGTTTCATTGGGCTTCAATTGCGCAATGTGGATCCCGGCAGCCAGGTCGGTAGCGAAATCTGCGGGTGACTTGTCTTGAGTATTGAACAGATCCTTGACGTCATTGAACTGTATCCTGGATGCCCTGCCGTCCGGTCCGGCACGCGCTGTCATCACACCATCCGAGTTTTCGCATGCAGTAAGAATTCCCTGATCCACCATTCCTTCCGCTCTAGCGGCCCCATACCGATCTCGTGCCCGCTGCTCCAATGCTTGCATGAACGGTTTGGTATACATCAGGACACATTGATCACCATTGTCCAGTCTGAGCACGCCGGTGAAACCAAAGCCGGATAACTGTTGATCGGCCAGAAGCGTCATCATGGCATCCGGCACACCTTGAATATCCATGCCCAAGGAAAAGCCCTTGACCTGAACGACGTTCATCTTTTCGGATTGCATCATGCTGCCTGGGTCAGACGCTTGCGTCGCTGCGATGTGATCCACTCCAGCTTGAGTCGACGCCCTGTTTCCTGATTTACCACAACCCACAAATGCCAGGCAAAAAACAACGTAGAGCAATCCTGTTCTCATGCCGGCATTCCGGATCAACGACTCGCCGTCTTGCGAAGCGTTACGTTAGATGCGATTTCCAGGGAGCGTTCACCGATAATCTGGAAGAATACCTCGTCCTTCTTGATCATGCCGAGTTCGTTGCGCGCACGTTCTTCAATGGCTTCAGTGCCTTGCTTGAGATCGCGCACTTCAGCATCCAGTGCCGCATTTCGAGCCTGCGTCTGCCGGTTCGCCTGTCTTTGTGCCTCGACCTGGTTGCCCAACTCCCATACTTTTAACCAACCTCCCTTGCCAAACCAAAGCGGATACTGCAACAGCAAAATAAGAGCTAGCAGGATGAAGGAAATGGAGCGCATTATCCAAGTTGGTAATACGCCTCGCGCCCGGGATAGGACGCGCTGTCACCGAGGTCTTCTTCGATGCGCAACAGCTGGTTGTATTTCGCTACGCGATCCGAACGGGAAAGGGAACCGGTCTTGATTTGCAGAGCATTGGCAGCGACTGCAAGATCAGCTATGGTGCAATCTTCCGTCTCGCCTGAGCGGTGCGAGATCACAGCGGTGTAGCCTGCGCGCTTGGCCATTTCAATCGCCGCAAGAGTCTCGCTGAGCGTGCCGATCTGGTTTACCTTGATCAGGACCGAGTTGGCGATGCCCTGCCTGATGCCCTCGCGCAAAATCTTCGTGTTGGTCACGAAAATGTCATCCCCCACCAATTGAATGGACTTGCCAAGACGCTCCGTAAGTTGTTTCCAGCCATCCCAATCGTGCTCGCTCATGCCATCCTCGATGGAGACAATGGGGTATTTATCCACCCATGTTACATACAGATCCACGATCTGCGCGGAGTTGAGAGCGAGACCATCTGCTTTCAGGTGATACTGGCCGTTCTTGTGGAATTCCGACGCGGCCGCATCTATGCCAATCGCCACGTCCGCACCGGGCACGTAACCTGCCGCCTCAATCGCTTCGACGATGACTTTAAGCGCAGCCTCGTTGGAACCCAGAGCAGGCGCAAAGCCGCCTTCGTCGCCTACTGTGGTACTCAATCCGCGATGCTGAAGTATCTTCTTCAAATGGTGAAACACTTCGACACCGCAGCGGAGTGCCTCACGAAAACTCTGGCTGCCCACCGGAATGATCATGAACTCCTGAATGTCAGCACCGCCGATTGCATGCGCACCGCCGTTGATAATATTCATCATCGGCACCGGCATTGCCATGGGACCGGCGCCGCCGAGATAGCGGTATAGAGGCAAACCTGCCTCTTCGGCGGCGGCCTTGGCGACGGCCAAGGATACAGCCAGGATGGCATTCGCACCAAGACGCGATTTATTCTCGGTCCCGTCCAGATCTATCATGGTTTGATCGATGAATGTCTGCTCAGAAGCATCCAGGCCGACAATCGCCTCGGCAATTTCGGTGTTTACATTTTCGACCGCTTTCAGCACGCCCTTACCGAGATAGCGCTGCTTATCCTCATCCCGCAGTTCAACGGCTTCCTTGGTCCCGGTGGATGCGCCGGAAGGTACTGCGGCACGTCCCATCACTCCAGATTCCAGCAACACGTCCGCCTCGACTGTCGGGTTGCCACGGGAATCCAGAATCTCACGTGCTACGATATCAACGATTGCACTCATTCTCACTCTTTCTCAGATAGCTTAAACACTGCCAAGATTTACTTTTTCCTCAATCAACCCTTGCTGTTTTACTGTCGCATCCAACAATTTCAACGTCTGCAACATTTCTTTCAGATAATCCAGCGGAAAAGCATTAGGCCCATCCGACTTGGCCCTGGATGGGTCGGGATGAGTCTCCATGAACAGGCCGGAAATGCCTGCCGCAACTGCCGCGCGCGCAAGAACCGGCACAAATTCGCGTTGTCCTCCACTCACTGTTCCTTGCCCGCCCGGCAACTGCACAGAGTGCGTCGCATCGAACACCACCGGACAACGCGTGGCGCGCATCACGGCCAATGAACGCATGTCCGATACCAGGTTGTTGTAGCCAAACGATGCACCACGCTCACACACCATGATATTGTCGGTACCGCTTGCCTCGCGCGCCTTTGCCACCACGTTCTGCATGTCCCATGGTGACAGGAATTGACCCTTCTTGATATTCACCGGCTTTCCTGCAGATGCCGCCGCCTGAATGAAGTCAGTTTGCCGGCAAAGGAATGCGGGAGTTTGCATCACGTCAACAACTCCAGCAACCTGCGCAATCTCATCCACGGCATGAACGTCGGTAAGCACCGGTACACCAATCTGCCTCTTCACCTCGGACAAGATTCTCAGGCCCTCATCAATACCGAACCCCCGGAACGAACGTCCGGAACTGCGGTTAGCCTTGTCGTAAGAAGATTTGTAGATCAAGTTCATTTGCAGGTCGTTGCAAATCTGCTTCAGCCTGCCAGCCGTATCCAGCGCCAATTGTTCGGACTCGATAACACATGGCCCGGCAATCAGGAACACTGGCTGATTCAGCCCGACCTCGAATCCGCACAGCTTCATATGCCAATATTTCCGGCACGAAGCTTGACAGACGCGGTCCTGCCCTCCAGTTTGCTCAGCATCACGCGAGCACCTTTTGTTTAACGGTCCGTGTCGCCAGCTGGTGCTTGATTGCCGCTTCGATAAACGACTTGAACAACGGGTGTCCGTCGCGCGGAGTCGAGGTAAATTCCGGATGGAACTGCACGCCCATGAACCACGGGTGCATCGTATGCGGCAATTCCATTATTTCAGGCAGATTTTCGCTGGGTGTGCGTGCGGGGAATATTAGGCCTGCCTTCTCCAGTATCGGCACGTAATGGTTATTGACTTCGTAGCGATGGCGATGCCTCTCGTTCACTTCAGCACCATATATTCTCGCCGCAAGTGTGCCGGGTTTTATCGGGCATCGTTGCGAGCCAAGTCGCATGCTGCCCCCGACATCCGAATCCACGCTGCGCGTTTCCACCTTTCCATCGCGATCCAGCCATTCCGCAATCAGCGCCACAACCGGGTGCTCGGTTTCCGAATCGAATTCCGTACTGTTGGCGTCACCCATTCCCGTCACATTTCGCGCATATTCGATCACAGCCAGCTGCATGCCGAGGCAAATGCCGAGATAAGGCACCTTGTTTTCACGGGCATACCGTATTGCCGAAATCTTCCCCTCAGTCCCGCGCTTGCCGAACCCGCCCGGGACAAGTATTGCATCAAAGCGCGCCAACTCTGTCACGTCTGTCTGTTCAAGCAATTCCGAATCTATGAATTCGATATTGACGCGCGTGGAAGTGTGGATGCCTGCATGGCGCAATGCTTCAATCAACGACTTGTAGGATTCAGTCAAGTCCACATACTTGCCGACCATGCCAATGGATACTTCATGCTCCGGATGTTCCAGGTCATCCACCAGTTTCGCCCAGGCTGACAAATCAGCCTGCGGCAAATGCAAATTGAGTTCTTCACATATGATGCGGTCCAATCCCTGCTTGTTTAGCATTTGCGGAATTTTGTAAATGGTGTCCTCATCCCAGACGGAAATAACTGCTTCTTCACGCAGATTGGAAAACAGGGAAATCTTTGCGCGCTCTTCATCGGGTATCGGTCGATCTGCCCGGCATAATAATGCGGTCGGAAATATACCGATCTCCCGCAGCTTTTGCACGCTGTGTTGTGTCGGCTTGGTCTTCAATTCGCCCGCACTGGCAATGAATGGCACCAGAGTCAAATGTACGAATGCGGTGGATCCACGGCCGAGGCGCAGGCTCATCTGCCGGGCCGCTTCCAAAAATGGCAGAGATTCAATATCGCCAACCGTGCCGCCGATCTCGACTATTGCCACATCCGCGGCACCTTCATGTGATGCCGCGGCGCCGCGCTCGATAAAACACTGAATTTCGTTCGTGATATGAGGAATCACCTGCACCGTCTTGCCCAGATATTCGCCGCGGCGTTCCTTGCGAATGACGCTTTCATATATCTGTCCGGTCGTGAAATTGTTTGCCTTGCGCATTTTGGCGGTTACAAACCGCTCGTAATGGCCAAGATCAAGATCTGTTTCAGCGCCATCTTCCGTAACAAACACCTCCCCGTGCTGGAATGGACTCATGGTCCCGGGATCAACATTTATGTAGGGATCCAGTTTTAGGAGAGTGACCTTTAGCCCGCGTGACTCAAGTATCGCGGCAAGGGAAGCGGCAGCGATACCCTTTCCTAGTGAAGACACCACGCCGCCGGTAATGAAGATGAATTTGGTCATGGCTTGCAATGATACCGTAAATCGCTTTCGCTCTCAAAATTAGCAGGAATTGCAAGTGATGAATACCACATTGGGCAAGCCGGATTAGATCGAAAGATACAGATCCTTGATTGCAGCGCAAAGTGGGCATCGTTATCCGTCATCTCACGCCGCAAGTGCCTGTGGCGCGTGTTGCGAACACCCTATAACTAGCTGCGCAGGTGAGTGTCCGCCGCAAGAAGCTCACGTCGTGAGCGTCTTGTCACGGCGTTCAAGCAGGTCTTCCGGTTAACCCACAAAGCAAAACGCCCCGCCTTCCCAGGTGGGGCGCTCTGCTTTGCAAGGAGTCTGACGATGACCTACTTTGGCTACCCCGTAACTTGCTGTGCAAGTTAGTGTCCGCCGCAACAAGCCGCTGCGCGGCGTGTTGTCACCCCGTTCAAGCAGGTCATCCCTCAGCATTCCGAGCCAATAAAAAAGCCCAACACAAGGCTGGGCTTTTCTATTGGTAAGGAGTCTGACGATGACCTACTTTGGCTACCCCGTAACTTGCTGTGCAAGTTAGTGTCCGCCGCAACAAGCCGCTGCGCGGCGTGTTGTCACCCCGTTCAAGCAGGTCATCCCTCAGCATTCCGAGCCAATAAAAAAGCCCAACACAAGGCTGGGCTTTTCTATTGGTAAGGAGTCTGACGATGACCTACTTTGGCTACCCCGTAACTTGCTGTGCAAGTTAGTGTCCGCCGCAACAAGCCGCTGCGCGGCGTGTTGTCACCCCGTTCAAGCAGGTCATCCCTCAGCATTCCGAGCCAATAAAAAAGCCCAACACAAGGCTGGGCTTTTCTATTGGTAAGGAGTCTGACGATGACCTACTTTCACATACGCATGCACACTATCATCGGCGCTAAGTCGTTTCACTGTCCTGTTCGGGATGGGAAGGAGTGGGGCCAACTCGCTATGGTCGTCAGACATAACAGAGGACAGAAGACAGAGGTCAAAAGACAGATTAAACCGTCCTTCGCCCAAGCTGCTGTCGCGATTCGGAAGAAGTAAATGGATTTCGATTGCTGCGAGCACTTCAAGACTCGGACTGTACGACAGGACCGGAAACAACTGCGCGGCGAAGCCGCGCATCTCTTCTGTCCTCTGTCTTCTGTCCTCTGTCTTCTGAACAACTTAATGTTATAGGGTCAAGCCTCACGGGCAATTAGTACTGGTTAGCTTAACGCATTGCTGCGCTTCCACACCCAGCCTATCAACGTCCTGGTCTCGAACGACCCTTCAGGGGGATCTAGTCCCCAGGGAAGTCTCATCTTGAGGCGAGTTTCCCGCTTAGATGCTTTCAGCGGTTATCTCTTCCGTATATAGCTACCCGGCGATACGACTGGCGTCATAACCGGTACACCAGAGATACGTCCACTCCGGTCCTCTCGTACTAGGAGCAGGTCCCCTCAAACTTCCAGCGCCCACGGCAGATAGGGACCAAACTGTCTCACGACGTTTTAAACCCAGCTCACGTACCACTTTAAATGGCGAACAGCCATACCCTTGGGACCGGCTACAGCCCCAGGATGTGATGAGCCGACATCGAGGTGCCAAACTCCCCCGTCGATATGAACTCTTGGGAGGAATCAGCCTGTTATCCCCAGAGTACCTTTTATCCGTTGAGCGATGGCCCTTCCATTCAGAACCACCGGATCACTATGACCTGCTTTCGCACCTGCTCGACTTGTCAGTCTCGCAGTCAAGCATCCTTTTGCCATTGCACTATCAGTACGATGTCCGACCGTACCTAGGATACCTTCGTACTCCTCCGTTACACTTTGGGAGGAGACCGCCCCAGTCAAACTGCCTACCATGCACGGTCCCCAGTCCGGATTACGGACCCAGGTTAGAACCTCAAACACATCAGGGTGGTATTTCAACGTCGGCTCCTCGAGAACTGGCGTCCCCGTCTCACAGCCTCCCACCTATCCTACACAGATCCGTTCAAAGTCCAATGCAAAGCTACAGTAAAGGTTCATGGGGTCTTTCCGTCTAGCCGCGGGGAGATTGCATCTTCACAAACATTTCAACTTCGCTGAGTCCCGGGTGGAGACAGTGTGGCCATCGTTACGCCATTCGTGCAGGTCGGAACTTACCCGACAAGGAATTTCGCTACCTTAGGACCGTTATAGTTACGGCCGCCGTTTACTGGGGCTTCGATCAAGAGCTTGCACCCCATCACTTAACCTTCCAGCACCGGGCAGGCGTCACACTCTATACGTCCACTTTCGTGTTTGCAGAGTGCTGTGTTTTTAATAAACAGTCGCAGCCACCTTTTCACTGCAACCCCATCAGCCTTCACGCGCGAAGCGCTACAACTTACCGGGGCGCACCTTCTCCCGAAGTTACGGTGCTAATTTGCCGAGTTCCTTCACCCGAGTTCTCTCAAGCGCCTTAGAATTCTCATCCTGCCCACCTGTGTCGGTTTGCGGTACGGGCCCAATACAACTGAAGCTTAGTGGCTTTTCCTGGAAGCTTGGTATCAGCAACTTCAGCACCTAAGTGCCTCGTCATCACGCCTCAACATTGACCCTCCGGATTTGCCTAAAGGATCTGTCTACACGCTTAAACCAGGACATCCAACACCTGGCCTGCCTAACCTTCTCCGTCCCCACATCGCATTGCATTGAGGTACAGGAATATTAACCTGTTTCCCATCGACTACGCATTTCTGCCTCGCCTTAGGGGCCGACTCACCCTGCGCCGATGAACGTTGCGCAGGAAACCTTGGGCTTTCGGCGAGGGCGCCTTTCACGCCCTTTATCGCTACTCATGTCAGCATTCGCACTTCTGATACCTCCAGCATCCCTCACGAGACACCTTCGCAGGCCTACAGAACGCTCTCCTACCACCAGAGGACAGAAGACAGAGGACAGAGGACAGCAAAAACCGCCCTCTCTCACTATTTCTCCTGTCATTTCCAACTATTCGCCAACCCTTGCAACATCCTGGCAACTTCCTGATATTCATCACGCCAGGATTGCCATTGAGATTGGTCAATATAGCCTAGATCCAAACAGTAGCGTATCCATACCCGCATCTCGTCGGCTGAACCAACCGAGATTTGAATGTAGCGCTTGAACTCGGCGGTTGATTGACTTTGCTTACCAAAGCCTTCCGCCAAATTTGCGCATATGGATTTACTGGCCCGCCGAATCTGATCGGCCAGCCCGTATTGCTCTATTTGAGGAAATTTGAGACTGATGCGATGGACTTCCAAAGAAACACAGTACGCCCGCTTGAATACCTCCAGGTCTTCAAACGTGCTAATCGGTTTGCCTTTTCTGTCTTCTGTCATCTGTCTTCTGTCCTCTGATCCCTAGCTTCGGTGCACAGTTTGAGCCCCGTTACATCTTCCGCGCAGGACGACTCGATCAGTGAGCTATTACGCTTTCTTTAAAGGATGGCTGCTTCTAAGCCAACCTCCTGACTGTCTTAGCCTTCCCACTTCGTTTCCCACTTAACTGTGTCTTGGGGACCTTAGCTGAGGGTCTGGGTTGTTTCCCTTTCGACACCGGACGTTAGCACCCGATGTCTGTCTCCCATGCTCGCACTTCACGGTATTCGGAGTTTGCAATGGTTTGGTAATCAGCAATAGACCCCTAGCCATAACAGTGCTCTACCCCCGTGAGTGATACATGAGGCACTACCTAAATAGTTTTCGGAGAGAACCAGCTATTTCCGGATTTGTTTAGCCTTTCACCCCTATCCACAGCTCATCCCCTAGTTTTTCAACACTAGTGGGTTCGGACCTCCAGTGAGTGTTACCCCA
>CAWAJO010000001.1:307500-1510000 GCA_963782385.1 uncultured beta proteobacterium | reverse complement strand
TGATCAAGCCACAAGTGAACTTGCGCTGGGTATTCAGTTGCGATCCACCCTACGCTGAACTGCATAGTGTAGGCGCAGACGGGTTGCCGTCCCGCGTCCCGGCAACCCATTCCAGTTCGGCGTGCCGCGGATGGTATCCCGGCTTAGCCATCAGACAGCCTCACGGAAGATTTATCCAGAGGATGCTCATGCTCGCCGCACAACTGGTTTCACTGCTCCTGTTGCTCTGGCTTGGCAGCAGTGCGCAGGCAGCCGTCAGCGTCACTGCCGCGCGTGTCTGGCCCGCACCGGATTACACGCGCCTGACGCTGGAATCTGCCAAACCGATTAGCTACAACATGTTTACGCTTGATAAACCGGATCGCCTGGTCGTTGACCTCGACGATGTGACGCTGCAGGGGCCGATCAGCGAAATCTCCGGCAAGATAGGAAGCGATGACCCCTACATTAAAAGCGCGCGGGTAGGCCAGTTCAAGCCTGGCGTGGTTCGGCTGGTACTGGACCTGAAAACCAATGTCAAGCCGCAGCTGTTCAACCTCAATCCGGTGGCGGAATATGGCTATCGTCTGGTGCTGGATATCTACCCTGCGGTCGCCACCGACCCGCTGTTGGCTCTGCTGTCAAAATTCGGAGACATGAATTTGGCAGCATCTGCGAGCGCTCCGGCACAAACGACATCAGCAACACCGGGTCATGCCGCAGAATCGCCCGTTGCGGCGCCAACCAGCACGACTCCCCCGATCACCGCATCAAACCGGGCACCCGCTGAATTCGTGGCAGAAAAAAAACCACCGGAGATCAGCATGCGCAAATTCATCATTGTCGTTGATGCCGGCCATGGGGGTGAAGATCCCGGGGCACACGGACGCCACGGCACGCTGGAAAAAGATGTCACCCTGGCGATTGCCAGGAAATTGAAGAAACTGATCGATGATTCCGATGACATGCGTGCAGTGATGACTCGTGACGGCGACTATTTCATCCCGCTCCATACGCGCGTAGAAAAGGCTCGCAAGGTGCATGCCGACCTGTTCATCTCCATTCACGCGGACGCATTCATCAGACCGGATGCCAGCGGCTCGTCGGTGTTCGCCTTGTCCGAACATGGTGCAACCAGCGCCGCGGCCCGCTGGCTGGCCAAGAATGAAAACGAAGCCGACCTGATCGGCGGAGTCAATATCGCCGTGAAAGATCCATACCTTGCCCGCACCCTGCTCGACCTGTCACAGACCGCAACGATCAGCGACAGCCTTAAGCTTGGCACGCAGGTGTTGAACCACCTTGGGGACATCAACAATTTGCATCGCGGCGTCGTCGAGCAGGCTGGATTCGCCGTGCTGAAGGCGCCCGATATTCCGTCGGTCCTGGTGGAGACTGCCTTCATCAGCAATCCGGAGGAAGAACGCAACCTGAAAGATGCGGCTTATCAGGAAAAAATCGCTCATGCCATTCTGGACGGGATCAAACGATTTTTTGCGCAAAACCCCGCGCTGTCCAGACAACACCTGGTGCAAAACGATTAGCAAGCCCGATTTATTGCTTTGACGTCAATCTGAATGTGAATACTCCCTGCGATTGCTCCGGACCCAGATGATGAAGCAATTCGTTGAGCCGCTCCTGATTTCCTGGAGATGCACTAGCCTGCCCTCGAAATTCGAGCCCACCCGATCCAGACCATTGTCCGTGTCCTGCCAGCACAAGAATCCCGGAGGTTGTTGACAGATCGACGGTGGCTGTGTTGCCCGCGCAATCAAGCAAAAAACGGTAATTGCCGAGTGGATCAATGCTGCTCAGAGCGGAACCGGCATGGAGCCAATCAACCACCGCCGCTCCCTCAATCCCGCGGCTTGAAAAAACCAGGCGCTGGCTGCGCACTTCCATCTGCCCACGGAACTCAGCCGGTTTCAGGATCGGGGAAGCATCATTCAACAACCTGGCCGGCAACGGGATGAACAGGTTGTTCAACTCAGCCAGACCGCCGGAAACCAGCACCCCGGTTGCAGCAGCCGGCAACGATTCTTCCCATTGCATTCGCGCCCGGATTTCCCCGCGAAGCAAGGGCAGAAGATAAATATTCCAGCGCAAAGGGCGGATCGCAATCAAATGCCCATCCTGCATACGCAACGCTGGAACTGCGGATCCTTGCCAAATCGTCCCCCTGGCATTGGCCAAAACCAGGCGGTCCTGAGTATAAAAATGAACCAGGTCATCGAGCAGTGACGCAGGCGCCATGATGACCAGCGACACAAAATAAGCCACCACAAATATCACGACGACGAGGCTGCGCATGACGACTACTGTTTGCCGCCGTTGGTCAGCGTAGAATTTATCTTTACCAGTCCGGGTTGCACCAATGCGACGATACCTGCCGAATCCACGCGCACATGTTGCTCCTGCTGCAGATCGCGCAGCCAGTGCAACCATTGATCGAACGGCACCGAATCCAGCGTAATGCGCACCGAATTACCTCCCTGGACATCAAGCGTGGTGATCGCGCCACGAATCTGATGTTGCTCTGCCGACGTTTCCACAACCGACATCAAGGCGGCGGCATCAAGCACTGCCGGATGCGGATAATGGCCAATCATGGCGACTTCAGCAGTCTGGTCGCGCAACAGGGCAGCCTGCGCGCGCATCGCGGGCACACTGACGTTCAACCTGGCAACGGCGCTGCGCGCGGGCTGCCACAACAACATATAGGCAAGCAATGGCAGCAGTATCAAGGCAGCCAGTGCGATTGCGCGTCGCTCGCCAGATGCGCGCCGCTCCCAATAGCGTTTCCTGATCGCCAGATAACGCGCCCTCACAGGCCCTCTCCCGGCATCAGCGTCAATCGTGCCCCGGCACCATTTCCCGTGTCGCGAGGATCACTCATCTGCACGCCAAGGCCCTTGCCGAGCAAGCGCTGACGCAACCCCCTCAAGTCCTCAACGCGGGCAAGTTTGATGTCCACATCAAGCCGCCCCGCTTCGAAATGCAGTGCAGATACGCTACCCGCCGGCAGCGGCGCGAATTCCGCAGCCGCCGCATCCAGCAAGGACAGAAAATCACCGTCGTCCTGCAAGCCCGCAGCATGCCGCAATTCGGCCAGGTTGCGCTGCATCTGCAAAGGGGCATTGACCAGCGTGCTGCTATCTCCAAACGCCGTGTGAAAGCTGCGCGCCATGTCCTGCGCGAGGGCCTGCTTTTCATAACTGAGCCTGGCCCACTCAATATTGGTTCCAGTTGCTTCAATGCCAAATGCAAGCAACATGATCACTGCCGCCGGGCGAATTTTCGGCCACCATTCGCGCAATTTCGCGCGAGGCGCAAAATCGCCCCACATCAGATTCAGAGCGTCGCCCGGAATGGCAGCTCGCTGCCAATCCCAGTCGCCGCCGGAAGTAAACTTTACCTGCGGGACATTCCATCGCGGCAACAGCCTCTGCTCCTTTGGCAGATGGTGGGGAAACCGGATCTCGATCGCTGCCGGCAGCGATCCCTGCTCCGCATTCAGGAAAAGCTGCAATGCAACCGGGACTGTATTGCTGTCGCCATGATCAATAGCCATCCCGCGGGCCGGCCCGGAACGCAAAAATCCGCAGTGACCATCCCACACCAGCACCCAATTTCCCCGGCTGATTGCCGGCAAAAACATTTCCGGAATCATCCTGCGCAAGGATACGTTCGATACCCGGCAGGCATTGCTGATGCGTTCGATCCACTGCTTGTCCACGACGACAAGCATCAAGCGCCCATCAGCCAGAATCGGACCCGGGACCACATGGTTGTCTTCCGGGTCGGACAGGGTAAATTCTTCGGCGAGGAATGGCAGCGATGCCTGCCAGCGCCGCCGCGGACCGGGAGGAAGCTTTGCCGCGACACACAACACTCGCTCCGGGGCAATGATGCCGACACACTCATATCCTCTGGGCAAGGACGTCACGGGATCAACGCCGGATTGCAGCACGGCCCCACTGTCGTCGCACAACGCCCAGGGACACGGTGACGCACTGTCGTGCCATTGCCCGGAAAAATAAACGCGCAGAATACTCATGTCATCTCATTGCACACTTTGCCAGACGACGGCCGGCCAGCCGCCGCCGGATCGCTGCAGCAAGGCCTGCGTTGTAACCAGCGCGCGCCCTACCGTGGCGCGTCCGGTCACCGCAAAAAACTGGCTGCTTACAGATACATCTCTGTCCGACACTTGAATTCCCCCATTCGGCAGTCGTTGCCGGAAATCCACCACGCTCTTGAACGGGTTGCCCCTGCGCTGCAACACCAGTGTTCGCGCGTTGGCCAGGTTCATATGCTGCGCCACGGAAACCAGGACCTCGGGCGGCGCGAAATTGACATTCACCGGTCCGGGAATTGGCAAGGCAGTCACAAACGGGCGCAGGCGCTCGATGGTCGGCCTGTCAAATCCCCTTACCCGTTCCAATTCGCTCAGTTCGGTCAACGGACGATTTGACGTGCGATAAGGGCGCGCTAGCGCAAGATAATAGGCATCCTCGGCGCCGCCCGGTCCTTGCGTTTCGCCGTCCGCATCCATCCAGTCCGACAATGCTGTGGCCAGCTCGCCCGACAATCCCAGTAAACCAAGCAACCTTTGGAATTGTGCCACATCAACTGCACTGGTAACGCCGTTTCTCACCAGATTGTTGAGGTTGAACAATCCCTGCCGGTCCTCGATCACACCGATCACCTCGCCATTCTCAACGGGCATGGCTGGCAAGCGCAAAGCCCACATCTCGTCTGCATGATCCGTATAACTGGCACGCGCATCGTCGGCCAGAACCGCGCGCGCCCAGTCAATCGCGGCAATGCCGATGCGGCGCGCCTGCGCCCGGTCGAACTGGCTTTCCAGTTGCCGCTGCCACAGATTCTGCTGTTTCGTCATGAATACGGCCAATGAAGTGGCGAGTGCAACGATAAGCAGCACCATCACAATGGCCACGCCAGATTGTCGACTGGAAGGCCTAATGCCGGTGTTTTCAAACGACCGTTCATGGTGAGCCCGTCGAATCAGGAATGGCCCTTCGACAAGCTCAGGGCGAACGGCCTTTGAATTATCAAAGTTCATTGCAGCGCGAAGTCCCGCACGACTTGTTCACCGCTGGCCAGTATCAACTCCACCTCCAGCCCCGTCGGCAGCAAGCCCGGCGCACCGGGCGGCCACTGGTCCAGCCAGTTCCCATTTGCTTCCATATAGCGCAAACGGAATTCGCGCACACCATCCAGCAACGGATAGCGCACGGGCTCCGTGTGCGGTGCCTGATCGAGAAACGGCCAGCGCAGCAACATGATCGAACCCTGCTGCAAACGGTATCCGATGCGCTGCGGCAGCACCATTTCCTCGCCCTGCCCGGGAATTCCGGCCCGCGTGAATTCAAGCTGCGGCTCATTATCCGCCACCACCACGGGGCGGCCTATCCATTCCGGCTCCAGGATCCCGCCTTGGTCCCTGATCGACCGGTGCACGGCTTGCGCGACATCCTGTTCCATGCGCGAAAAGAAGAATTCCAGGTGTTGCCACTTTCTCGTTTCTGCCGCAATATGTTCCCGAGTATTCAATAATGCATCCAGCGCTCGATAGCCCGCCACCGACAGAAGGGACAGCACGACCAGCGCGACCAGCAGTTCAACCAGAGTAAAGCCGCGATTTAGCCGGGACATGTTATTTGCGCCGCTGCGCAACAAGAAAACCGGATAACTTGCGCAATACATGCTCGGGATCGTCGGGCGCAAGCACATCCACCTCCACGCGCCGGAAAGCCGGGTTCGGCGTAGCGCTGATATCCTCGCGCCACTGAAAACTGATCCCTGCCTGCGTATCTTCTCCGGTCTGGGTGCCGATCGCGATCCAGTCGCCGCGCGCCGCGTGCAGCGCCAGACGGTTCTGCGCCACCCAGTCGGCAAGCAAACGCAGGCGCATCGATTCGGTATGGCTGGTTTCTGCGCCCGAGGTGCGCATCACGGCCGCAATCGCTATCGCCAGAATGGCCAGGGCCACAAGGGTCTCCAGCAAGGTGAAACCCGTTTGTCGAGAACGAAAAACGTAACTGTTGCGCCTTGCGCTGCCCGCAAGCCGGATGGTAGGGATGTCAGGAGCGCCCATTGCTCATGATTGATCCGGCTCGGCAGAAAGACTCCCGCCGGACTCGACGGTCACCGACCCGGTGCTGCCGCCAACCACGCCGGCTTTGGCATTTGCGTTTACGAGGATAATCTGGAATGGCAAAGTGAAAGATGCGGCGCTCAGTAACAGTCGTGCGCCGGGTTGCAGCGGCTGGGATTCAACCGTTACGCTGGCGATATGCACGTGTTCCGGAAAGATGCGAGCACGAAATTCCTCGTCATTCTCGATACGCACCCAGTCGCCAAAATCATTTCTGGTCCAGAACCCGTAACCATGTGCCTCGGGCGACCAGGCCAGCGACCTGCCGCTGGCGCGCGCTTCCATTCCCGCATTCTCCAGCAGCAGCGCAAGACGTTGCGCTTCCTGTCGCAGCACTTCACGCTCGTCCGGCATGAATTGCACGGCCGCCATCCCCAGCACAATGCCCATCACGACCAGCACGACCATCATTTCGATCAACGTGAGGCCGCCCTGCGCATTCTGCATTCTGGATCTGGCGGAATTGGAAAACATGGACAGGTTACCGGAAAGGACTTCTGTTGCGCTCTATTGCTGCCACGACCCTATGTCGGCATCGTTGCCTTCGCCTCCCGGCGCGCTATCGGCACCCAGGCTCGACACATCGATCTCGCCATGCAGGCCGGGTTGCAGATACTGATAAGGCTGGCCCCACGGATCCTGCGGCAAACGTTCCAGATAGCCGTTGCCCTTCCAGTTCGGGGGCTCGGGCGGCAGGGTCGGCTTGCTCACCAAGGCCTGCAAGCCCTGTTCGGTGGTGGGATAACGCATATTGTCCAGCTTGTACAACTTCAAGGCCTGCACGATGGACGCGATGTCCTGCTTCGCCGCCACGATGCGCGCCTCATCCGGGCG
This sequence comes from uncultured beta proteobacterium, assembly GCA_963782385.1. GTDB lineage: Bacteria > Pseudomonadota > Gammaproteobacteria > Burkholderiales > Gallionellaceae > CAVXFS01. The sequence goes on along the minus strand of CAWAJO010000001.1, from coordinate 1,503,006 downwards.
GCTCATCACCTTGGGCACGATCAACGCCGCGAGTATTCCAATGATGACGATGACCACCATCACTTCGATCAGGGTGAATCCTTGCATTGTGCGACTGGATTGTGTTGCAGGAATCATATCGTTCTTTCAATTTCCGGTTAAGCCAGCAATGACTGAGTTTAGCAAACCACAGGCCTAAACCAAACTCAGTCATATTGCCCCAGACAAATCCCTTGGCTTGTTCGTTGAGCCTGTCCAAGCGGCCGACAAACCCATGAGTAATGCGGAGCACTGGTTTTCGCCCCTTCCCCGTTGCACCCGCAAGGGGTAGGCCGTGGTTGCAAAGCCGCTGAAGCGGCAACAACCACGCTCAAGGGGGAAGGACGGGATGGGGATAGGACGGTTGACATGCCAAGACTCTACCCCCACCCTGGCCCTCGCCCTGCCAGCGGGAGGAAACAATTCATCCGCTGACGAGACTCTCCAATTCTTCCCAGCGCACCATTAGTTGCAGCAATTCTTCCTCGATGGCGGCAGCTCGATCCTGCAACTGCCGCGCGTGCGCGGGGTTGCTCCGATAAAGTTCGCCGTTGCCAAGCGCGGCAGCGATGCCTTCCTGCTCGCGTTCCAGCACGGCGATGCGACTGGGAATCTCGTTCAGTTCGCGCTGTTCCTTGAAGCTCAGTTTGCCGCCGCCGCGCTGCGCTGCCTCCTTGCGGACAGGGGTTTGCGGAGACGGGGCCGATGCTTTGCTCATCGCCTGCTGCGTACTCTCGAATTTTTTCACCCGCACCCAGTCCTCGTACCCGCCGACGTATTCCTTCAGCCTGCCCTCGCCCTCGAACGCGATCACCTGCGTCACCACGTTGTCGAGGAAGGCGCGGTCATGGCTGACCAGGAACAGCGTGCCGTCATAGTTGGCCAGCAGATCCTCCAGCAGTTCCAGCGTCTCAATGTCGAGGTCATTGGTCGGTTCGTCCAGTACCAGCACGTTGGCCGGCCGCGTGAACAGCCGCGCCAGCAACAGCCGGTTGCGCTCGCCGCCGGACAGGCTTTTCACCGGCGAACGCGCGCGCTCCGGCGCGAACAGGAAATCGCCGAGATAGCTGATTACATGCTTCTTCACGCCGCCGATGTCGATGAAGTCCGAACCCTGGCTGATGGTGTCGGCCAGCGTCGCCTCGTCGTTGAGCTGCTCGCGCAGCTGGTCGAAGTACGCCACGCTGAGCTTGGTTCCGAGCCTGACTTCGCCGCTGTCCGGCTGCATCTCCCCCAGAATCAATTTGAGCAAGGTACTCTTGCCGGCGCCGTTCGGTCCGAGCAGGCCAATCTTGTCGCCGCGCTGGATGCGGCAGGAGAAATCATCGATTACCTTGCGCGCGCCGAACGCCTTGCACACATGGGTGAGCTCCGCCACCAGCTTGCCGGAACGGTCGCCCGCCTCCATGCTCATCTCGACACGGCCTACACGCTCGCGCCGCGCCGCCCGCTCGCGCCGCAGCTGCTCCAGCCGCCGCACGCGTCCTTCGTTGCGCACGCGCCGCGCCTTGACGCCCTGGCGTATCCACACTTCTTCCTGCGCCAATACCTTGTCGAACTTGGCGTTGTGCACCGCCTCGTCCGCCAGCATCTGCTCCTTCGCGCGCAGATAGGCGCCGAAGTTGCCGGGGTAACTGGCCAGCTTGCCACGATCCAGTTCCACGATGCGGGTGCTGACCTTATCGAGGAAGCGACGGTCATGGGTCACGAACAGCACGCTGCCGCGAAAATTGCTGAGCAGTCCCTCCAGCCATTCGATCGAGGAGAAATCCAGGTGGTTGGTCGGCTCGTCCAGCAGCAGCACGTCCGGCTCGGCCACCAGCGCCTGCGCCAGCGCCACGCGCTTGCGCACGCCGCCGGAAAGCGAACCAACAATCGCTTCCGCGTCCAGTTCCAGCCGCTGGATGGCCGTCTCGATGCGCGCCTGCACCGCCCAGCCGTCCTGCGCTTCCAGTTTGGTTTGCAGCGGCTGCATCGCCTCCAGCAATCTTTCGTAATCGGCGTCCGGCTCGGCGAGCTGGTGCGACATGTGATGGTAATCGGTGATGAGCTGGTGCAGTTCGCCCAGCCCGCGCGCCACTTCGTCGAATACCGTTGCCTCGGGATCGAGCCGCGGTTCCTGGCTCACGTAGCAGACCCGCACGCCGGGCGCGCGCCAGACAATTCCATCATCCAGCGCGGCCTGAGAGGCCAGCACTTTCAGCATACTGGACTTGCCGCCGCCATTGCGCCCGATCAGCCCGACGCGCTCGCCCTCGTCGAGTTGAAAGTCCACATGATCAAGCAGGGCCACATGGCCATAGGCCAGCGCGGCCTTGTCAAGCGTCAGGTAGGGCATCAGTTGGTTCCCGGCTTCACCAGCGTCTTCAGGTCCGCGATGATTTCCTTCGAGTGGCGCGATGTCTCCACATTGGTATACACCTTTGCGATCCTGCCCTGCGGGTCGATCAGGAAAGTGTAGCGCTTGGCGAATTTCAGTATCCAGAAATCGCGCAGCGCGCCGTAGCTGTCCGCCACCTGCGCGGTGTTGTCCGCCAGCAGCGGAAACGGCAGATGATATTTCTTGGCGAATTCGGCATGGCTTGCACTGTCATCCACGCTGATGCCCACCACCTGTGCGCCGAGGCCGACGATCTCGTGCATGTCATCGCGGAACGCGCAAGCCTCTTCCGTGCAGCCGGGCGTGTCGTCCTTCGGATAGAAATACAGCACCAGCCACTTGCCGGCATATTCCTGCAAGGCATGCACCTTCCCGTTCTGGTCCGGCAGGCTGAAGCCGGGCGCGGGCTGGCCGATTTTCGGGACATCTCCCGCACGCGCGGCCCGGTTTGCCAGCACGACGGCCAGCGTCCCCAGCAAACCCAATATGATTAACCACTTCATGATGCTTCTCCTGATGACTTGCTTTCGGCGACCCGCCTTCTCCGAACATCAAATGAATGCCGGAATCACACCGCCGGAAAGCGCGACAGCTTAACATGGCGGCAGATTGCCGATCCTACAACCGCATCTAAATGGGCCAGGATGACTATTGAATAATTGCTTGATAGGAAGAATAGATTACACAATACTTGATGATGAGCTTTGCTCCTTCCCCCCACTCAAACTACAAGGGCTACCGCCGCGAGCTTAAGACAACTGAATATTCTCGTCCAACCAAGTTGACAGGAGAACCAATCCGATGTTTATCGTATTTCTCAAATTTTCTGGTGACAAAGGCCGGGCCAACCAATTCATGGAAGGCCACAGAGAATGGATCAAACGCGGATTTGATGACGGCGTATTTTTGTTGGCCGGGAGTCTTCAGCCGAATTTGGGCGGTGGGATTGTGGCACATCATACGTCGCTGTCGGATCTTCAAGGCAGGGTGAATAGTGATCCGTTTGTAGCAGAAAATGTGGTAAGCGCGGAAATTCTTGAACTCACGCCATCAAAAGTCGATGAACGTCTGAAATTTTTGCTCGACTGAATAACTTTCAAACCCAGCGAAAAGCAGGAGCGGCATCGGGGTTTGGTCTTGCCTTTTGCCATTCCCGAGCGCGGGGCAAGAGACAAGACCTGAGACTAAATTCACTATTTCGGAAGAAGGAAGGAAGGTAAGTGCTCGGTCGTGCCTGAATTATGGGGTCAGGCTCATCCTACTGATTTTCTCGATGCGACAATTGAAGTTGCATTCCTGAAGAACCATCAGAAAATGACAGCAATCCCGGAGCAAAATCAAGCTGTCAAAATGAATTTCACCATACAACAGGAACGGGAATCTGATGGGCGTTGGATGGCAGAAGTACCTGAATAGCCGGGAGTCCTTGCTTCCGGTGGAACAACGCTGGAAGCCATGTCCAAGGCTGAGGTTCTTGCCCTTCGCGTTATTGCTGAACGTCTTGAGCATGGCGAGAGTCACTCTCTTGCGACAAACATTTCCATCCCGGCTGCGGCATGGGCCAATCGCCATCGGTTAAAGCCAGGCGCCTTCTCGTTGCACTGCTTCGACTTGGTTGGCAAGTCAAGCGACAATCCGGTTCACACAAAACGCTTGCCCGTAATGGCCGGCCTGACTCCTAATGACCTGTAACCCTTATTGATGGGTCAGTTCAGACTCAATTGAATAGTATCTCAGCCGGCGCGGAATGCACTGAGGTGTGAAACGCATCGATCGCGAACGATCTGTTTCCTGCGTCACGGCATCCTGCAAGCCCCGACCCCCATCCTTCACGAGCCATCCCTGGCAATCCCCCACCCCCGCAGCAACGCCACGCACACCAGCGCCAGACAGCCGGAAGATAAGAATGCCACGGATGCGTTCCAGTAATGCCAGAGCGACCCGAACAGCACACCCGCCGGGATGGCGCTCAAGCCGACGGCCAGGTGATACCAGCCGAACGCGGTGCCGCGCTCGCGCTCGTCCGCATAGACGCTGATCAGCGCGCGCTCGGAACCTTCACCCAGGCCGGTCACCAGGCCATAGAGCAGCACGCAGACCCACAACGCGGCGACATGCCCGGCTTGGCTGAACGCGACAAAGCTCAGGCCATAGCCGAGCCAGCTGATCATGGCCAGGTTGCCGAGGCCGAATGCGTCCCCCATGCGTCCGCCATGGATCGAAGTCGCCGCCTTGGCGATGTTCAGCGTGGCCCACAGCAGCAGCAGCTTCACGATGCTCATGCCGAGTTCGTTGCCGCGCAGCAGGATGAATCCTTCCGAGGCACGCGCGAAGGTGAACAGCACCAGCACCTTCAGGTAACGCCGCGTGACCGGGGACAGCGCCGACCAGCGCAGCGGCGCGCGAATTGGCTCTGGTTCAGCTACAGGGTGCGGCGGCTCGTGTACGCCGAAGACTATCAGCAGCATCACCAGCACGCCCGGCAGCGCCGACCACAGGATCACCTGCTGCACTGACAGGCTCAGCCAGCTCAGCGCCACGATCGCCAGCAGGCTGCCGCACATCGCACCGGCGTTGTCGAGCGCGCGCTGGAATCCGTAAGCGCGGCCATGCATGGAAAGATCTGCGGCATCCGCCAGAAGTGCATCGCGCGGCGCATTGCGCACGCCCTTGCCGATGCGGTCGATGCTGCGCAGCAGAAGCAATGCGCCCCAGCCCGACACCAGCGCGATCAGCGGACGCGCAAGGTTGGACAGCGCGTATCCTGCAACGGTGAGTTTCTTGCGCCGACCGCGCCCGAAATCGGAATAGCGCCCGGCCCACAGCTTGAGGAAACTTGCTGCCGCATCCGCCACGCCTTCCACCAGGCCCAATATCACGGGACCGGCGCCGAGCACGGTGGCGATCAGGATTGGAATGAACGGCGTGACCATCTCGGAGGCCATGTCGTTGAAGAAACTGACCAGCCCCAATATCACTACAGTGCGCGGAAGGGTTTGTTTCATCGTTATATTTGCCATGGCGCATTTTACGCTAGAATGCGCAAGCGCCCGGGTGACGCAGCGGTCAGCGACTCCCCGATAAATTTCAGGGCGCACGCGGGTTGCGTGTACTTTATAGTAAGCACCAAGCAGCGTAGTTCGGCTAAACATAACTGGCGAAAATATATCGGGCCCCTAATGCTCAAAGCCATCTCCTTCTTGCCACGCACGCGCCGCTCCGGATGGATGCGCAACATCGTGCTGTTGCCGTGGGCGGTTCTGGCAGCTTCCCTGCTCGTCACCTACCTGTTGCGGGTTCAGGCGCTGGATCACGTGCATACCGAGATGCAAACCGAATTCGAGGGACGCGCGAGCGAAACCATCAATCTGGTCGAGCAGCGCATGCTCACCTATGAAAAAGTGCTGTATGGCACACGAGGATTTTTCGCCGCATCCCATGAAGTGGAGCGGCAGGAATTCAGCGCCTATTACAATGAGCTGGAGCTGGCGGGAACCCATCCCGGCGTGCAGGGGTTGGGGTATTCCTTGATTGTTCCGCCATCGCTGAAGGACCAGCATATTGCCTACATGCGCAAGCATGGGTTCCCTCAATACACCATCCGGCCGGAAGGCGCACGCGACACCTATACCACTGTTTACTTCATTGAGCCGCTCAACCAGGAAAACCAGTCAACGCTCGGCTATGACATGTACGCCGATCAGGATCATCCTCTCAAGGGCGACGTCGAGTCTGGTGCGCGGCACAAGGCCATGGCGCAGGCGCGCGACACCAACAAAGCCGTCCTCAGCGGCAAGGTCAAATTGCTGTCCGACACGGCAAACGACGACTACGTGCAGGCCGGTTTCCTGATGTATTTGCCCATCTACAGGCGTGGGCCGCCGATCGACACCGTCGCCCAGCGCCGTGCCAACATCCTGGGCTGGGTGTATTTGCCGTTCCATATGAATGACCTGATGGACGACATCCTCAGCGGGATGACGCGTGATTTCGACATAGAAGTCCACGATGGCGATTCGACAAGCGATGCATCGATCATATATGACCCCGATTCCAGCAGTCTCAGCAACACTGTTGCTGCCCCATCGCTGTTCTATTTCACCCAAAAACTCGAAATCGCGAACCACAACTGGACGGTGACCGTGCGCTCCCTGGAAGGTTTCGAGGAGCGCCTGAAAGGCGGCAAACCGCTGTTCATCACCTATACCGGCAGCGTAGCAAGCGTTTTGCTCGCGCTGCTGACCTGGCTGTTGATGTATGTCCACGAGCGCACACAGCGTGACGCGAAAGAAATAGAACAAAGCGAGTTGCGGCTGGCCACCATCATCGACACGGCTCTGGACGCGGTCGTACAGATGGACGCGGACGGTCATGTCACCGGCTGGAATGCCCAGGCAGAACTGCTTTTCGGCTGGAAGCGCACGGAAGCCATTGGACGCCTGTTGCACGAAACCATCATTCCCCCGCAATTCCGCAAATCCCATGTCGACGGCATGAATGCATTTTTCCAGACTGGCACCGGGCCGGTACTGAATTCACGGATCGAGATGACTGCCCAGCGCAGGAATGGGGATGAATTCCCCGTAGAACTGGCGATCACCCAGTTGAAGATCGGGAAGGAGCATATGTTCACCTCCTTCATCCGCGACATTACCGAGCGCAAACTCGCGGAGCAGGCGTTGCGCATCAGCGAACAACGTTTCCGCGACGTAAGCGAAGCCGCCGGAGAATACTTGTGGGAGATTGATACGAACATGGTCTATACCTATGTTTCAAACCGCTCCGTCGAAGTCAAGGGATTTGCGCCGGAAGAATTGCTGGGACACACCCCGATGGACTTCATGCCCAAGGAAGACGCTGAGTCCGTCATCAAGATCATCAAGGGCGCCATGGTCAACAACACAACGTTCAAGCTGCAACACCGCAATACCACCAAAAATGGCGAGACACTGTGGGAAGCGGTAACCGGACTTCCGATTCTGGACAATGCCGGTGTCGTGACCGGGCTGCGCGGGACCGGTCTCAACATCACTCAACGCAAACAGACTGAAGATGAATTGCGCCTCGCCTCCATGGTGTACAAGAACAGCAGCGAAGCGATGGTAATCACCGATTCGGCAAACCGCATCATTGCAGTCAACCCCGCCTTCGAAAAGCTGACCGGCTACCGTTCGGAGGAAGTTACCGGCAAGGATCCGAATATTCTCAGTTCGGGACGCCAGGACAAGGCGTTCTACCAGGCGATGTGGCACGACATCAATTCCACCGGTACCTGGCAGGGTGAGCTATGGGACAAGCGCAAGAACGGAGAGGTCTATCCCAAGTCGCTGATCATCAACACCATCAAGGACGAAAACGGCCAGGTGCACCGTTACGTTGCGCTGTTCTCTGACATTACCAAGAAAAAAGAAAGCGAGGAACTGATCTGGAAACAGGCGAATTTCGACATGCTAACCGGCCTGCCCAACCGCCGCATGTTCCGCGAACGGCTGGATCACGAGATCAAGAAGGCGCACCGCAGCGGGGCGCAACTGGCACTGATGCTGCTCGATCTCGACCACTTCAAGGAAATCAACGACACCTTGGGTCACGACATGGGCGATGTCCTGCTCAAGGAAGCTGCCGCCCGCCTGGTCAGTTGTGTACGCGAATCCGATACCGTGGCGCGGATGGGCGGGGACGAATTCATCATCATCCTGGGCGAGGTGGATGATCCCGGCAGCGTCGACCGCGTCGCCCGCACCATCCTGCAAAGGATCGTCGAACCTTTCAAGCTGGGAGATGAATTCGGTTACGTCTCGACCAGCGTCGGCATCACCCTGTATCCGGACGATGCCGCAGACATCGAGTCGCTGCTCAAAAACGCAGACCAGGCCATGTACGTTGCCAAGAAACAGGGGCGCAACCGTTCCAGCTATTTCACCTTGTCAATGCAGGAGTATGCACAATCCCGGATGCACCTTGTCAATGATTTGCGCAACTCCATCAGCGCCGGTGACCAGTTTGCGCTGCATTACCAGCCCATCGTGGATCTGAAGAACGGGGCCGTGCATAAGGCGGAAGCACTTATCCGCTGGCAACATCCCGAGCGCGGAATGATCCTCCCCACCGAATTCATCCCGATCGCCGAGGAAACCGGATTGATTGTCGAAATCGGCGACTGGGTGTTTTACCAGGCTGCGGCCCAGGTATTGGCCTGGAGAGCCTCGCACCATGCCGACTTCCAGATCAGCATCAACAAATCCCCGGTTCAATTCCAGAACAACAGCGACGAACATCGCACGTGGTTCGATCATCTGAATGAGCTCGGCCTGCCCGGACACAGCATCACCATAGAAATCACCGAGGGCCTGTTGCTGGACGCGACGATCAATACCAAGAATCAACTGCTGGCATTCCGGGACCAGGGCATGCAGGTTTCAATAGACGACTTCGGTACCGGCTATTCATCGCTGTCCTATCTCAGGCGCTTTGATATCGATTACCTGAAGATAGACCAGTCCTTTGTATCCAATCTGCATGACAATTCTGACGAGCTGGCCCTGTGCGAAGCCATTATCGTGATGGCGCACCGGCTTGGCATCAAGGTAATTGCTGAAGGGATAGAAACCGTCAAGCAGCACGACCTGCTGTTCGCCGCCGGTTGTGATTATGGACAAGGATTCCTGTACTCCGAACCGCTCCCCGCCGGCGAGTTCGACGCGTTTATGCGCACGTTTTCCATGTCGTCGCGCTCGTCCTGCGACCGTTCACCGCAGAAAGTCTCGCCATCCAGCTGACCTCCCGGCAATTGTGCCCGGTGCGCGCAGTGCACCCGCATCATGGTGCGCCGCCTTTGCCACTCCCGAAAAAAGCGGCCGTCATGCTTTCCATTCCGCGATGAATGGCTGGTAGAAATCCGCCGCATCCGGAATCGCCCCGCGGATTCCGCACAAGGCGGCGGCAAATGCATTGGCGCGCAACAGGGTGAGCCGGACCGGCCATCCGCGCAGAATTCCCAGGATAAAGACGGCAGAAAAGCCATCTCCGGCTCCGACCGTATCCACCAGCGGCCTGGTGAATTTTGAACCCTCGACATGGACCGCTTTTCCCTGTTTGTCGAGCTGCCATGCCCCCTGTTCGCCGCAGGTAACCAAAATATTGTCCAGGGCGAAACGCTTGACCAGCGCAGCTGCTTTTTTCGCTTCAGTCTTGCCGGACAGCCGAAACAGCGATGCCAGTATGTCCAACTCCTGCTGATTCACTTTTGCCAGATTCGCACGCTGCAGGGATCGCTCGATGATCGCCGCGTCATACCACGGTTCGCGCAAATTGACATCCAGCAGCCGCGGCGCGTTGCTGCTGCGCACCAGTGCGGTCAGAGCGCGGGAGGACACCACGTTGCGCTGCACCAGGGTGCCGAAATAAACCAGTTGCGGGCGCATCGCCAACGTGATCATGTGCGTCAACCCGGCGTGGATATAGTCGTAAGCCTGCTCCGGCAGAATCTCAAAACGGTGTCCGTCCTGCGCCTGGTGCACCAGCACTCGCCCGGTCGGGCGTGAAACGTCGAGCTGTATACCGCGATCGTCCATGCCGGCAGCAGCCATTGCCGCCAGCAATTCATTGCGGAGTTCGTCATTTCCGGTTCTCGATATCAGCACCGGGTGCAGTCCGAAAGCCTGCAAGTGGCGCGCGACATTGAACGGCGCACCGCCGAGAACCTTTCTGTCCCGGAACACGTCGGCCAGAACTTCGCCAAACAATATGACTGTCGGCCGGTTCCTGCCTGATGCGGACTTGTGATCAAGAGAACTGATACTCATGGGCAATATATATTTCGTGCCGCAGACTTTCCATTCAAAAACATATCATACACGACACATTTGCAGGAATGGATTCGGGTACAATTGCAGTTCCGTGAACGATGCACGCAACACTCACTGATGCGCGCGACAAATTACAGGATTCACCATGAAAGCGATTCTGAACTTTCTCGGGTTGAATAACGCCGGGGAATGGTCGGAATTGATCCAGACGTCCGTCCATATCGCCATAATCCTGGCAGTTTCGTGGCTGCTGCTTGTGGTCAGCCACAAGTCTATCAGGACATTGCGCAGTTATCTTTCCGGCCGCACCACGGACAGCGGCTCGCGTAAACGCGCCGAAACGCTGGAACACTTCTCCCGCCAGGTCGCCACAACGACGATCACGCTGGTCGCAGGCATGCTGATCATGGACGAATTTGGCATATCGATTGCCCCGATCCTGGCTGCAGCAGGCGTGGCCGGTATCGCGATCGGCTTTGGCGCGCAGAACCTGATCAAGGATTATTTCAACGGATTTTTCCTGTTGATGGAAGACCAGATCAGGCATGGCGAAGTCGTGGAGGCCGGTGGAAAATCAGGGCTGGTGGAGAACATCACGCTGCGCCAAGTGGTGCTGCGCGATTACGAAGGCCGCATGCACTTCATTCCCAACGGCGTCATCACGACTGTCACCAACATGTCGCGCGATTTTTCCTATGCGCGGATCGAAATCGGCGTGGCATACCGCGAGGATCTGGACGAGGTATACGCGGTCATGCGCAAGGTTGCAGCCGAGATGCGCGGCGATCCTGCACTGCAGGAAAAGATAATCGACGACCTGGACATTGCAGGCGTTGATGAGTGGGCGGAATCATCCGTGGTTATTCGCTGCCGGATCAAGGTACTGCCGCTTGAACAATGGGCCATTAGGCGCGAGTTTCTGTACCGCCTGAAAAAAGCCTTTGACCAGGCGGGAATAGAGATTCCCTTTCCGCATGTCACGCTTTATGCCGGCAGCGGGAAAAAAGGCGAGGCGCCACCCTTCCCGATCCGGAATGCAGCCCAGACATCCACGGGCGCCTGACCGCCTTCTTTGCTGGCGGCCGCCGCTGCAAATCGACGCGAACGGGTGGGTCAGGATGGTTCGACCACCTTGCCACGCATCGCCTTCACGGCGCCGCGCCGGGCCTTGTTGTCGAGACGCTTTTTCTGCGCGCTACGCAAGGGCCTGGTGGCGATGCGCCGTTTCGGCAGTTCCGCCGCACCCTGCAGCAAGGACTTCAATCGCCGCAGCGCTTCATTGCGGTTCTGTTCCTGGTTGCGGAATTCCTGCGCCTTGATGACGACCACGCCATCCTTGGTGATGCGCTGATCGCTGAGCTGCAGCAGGCGCTGCTTGAAGTCCTCCGGCAGAGTCGACGCGACAATATCGAAACGCAGATGCACCGCGCTGGATACCTTGTTGACGTTCTGCCCGCCCGCACCCTGCGCACGCACCGCGCTCAATTCGATCTCGTGGTCGGAAATGATGACGCTATGGGTGATGTACAGCATGGCAACCCGCTCCCTTGCTCGCTCTCCCCGTGAGGAGAGAGTTGGAGAGATGGGCTAAACCGTTCATTCGCTCATCTCTGCTTTTCAACCAAAATTCGCGTATCCCTCGCGACACCGCCTGGCTCGCGCATAGCTTGAACCCGTCTTGCAGCATCAGAGCTTGACCGCGTGTTCGCGCGTAGTATGGAACACGACTTGCGGCCAGCGTTCCTGTGTCAGCCTGAGGTTGACGCTGTTCGGCGCGAGGTAGGCCAGGTTGCCCCCGGCGTCGATGGCGAGATTGTGCGACAGCGCGTTCTCGAAATCGGCGAGCATCTTCTTGTCGTCGCAGGTCACCCAGCGCGCACTGGAGGTGTTGGTGCCGTCGAACACCGCATCCACTCCATATTCGCCCTGCAGGCGACTGGCCACCACGTCGAACTGCAGCATGCCAACCGCGCCGAGGATCAGGTCGCCGCCATCCAGCGGCTTGAACACCTGCACCGCGCCTTCTTCGCCGAGTTGCTGCAAACCCTTGTGCAGCTGCTTCACCTTGATCGGGTTGCGGATGCGCACCGCGCGGAAAAAGTCAGGCGCGAAATAAGGGATGCCGGTAAATTTCAGCATCTCGCCTTCGGAGAAACTGTCGCCGATCTGCATGTTGCCGTGATTGGGCAGGCCAATGATGTCGCCGGCATACGCTTCTTCGACCTGCTCCCTGCTGGACGCCATGAAGGTGACCACGTTGGACACGCGTATCTCGCGATTGATGCGCAGATGCCTGATCTTCATGCCGCGCTCGAAATGGCCGGAACACACGCGCAGAAAGGCTATGCGGTCGCGGTGCGCGGGGTCCATGTTGGCCTGAATCTTGAATACGAAGCCGGAAAACGCCTGCTCGGCCGGCGCGACATCGCGCACCGTTGCGTCGCGCGCGCGCGGCGCAGGCGCCCAGTCAAGCAATGCATTGAGAATCTCGCGCACGCCAAAGTTGTTGATCGCAGAACCGAAAAACACAGGTGTCTGCGTACCCGCCAGGAACGCGGCCAGGTTGAACGGGTGCGAAGCGCCATGCACCAGCTCCACTTCCATCTTCAACTGCTCGATCTCCAGCGGAAACATCTCGGCCAGGCGCGGGTTGTCGATGCCCTTGATCACCTCGAATTGCTGGTCGGCGCGCTCCGCGCCCGCAGCAAACAGCAGGATCTCGTCGCGCAACAGGTGATATACGCCGCGAAACGTCTTGCCCATGCCGATCGGCCAGGTTATCGGCGCACACTGGATGTTGAGCACCGACTCCACTTCATCCAGCAGCTCGAGCGGGTCGCGCACCTCGCGATCCAACTTGTTCATGAAGGTCAAAATCGGCGTGCTGCGCATGCGGCACACGTTGAGCAGCTTGATGGTCTGCGCCTCCACGCCCTTGGCCGCGTCGATCACCATCAGCGCGGAATCCACGGCGGTCAGCACGCGATAGGTGTCCTCGGAGAAATCCTGGTGGCCGGGCGTATCGAGCAGGTTCACCACATGGCCGCGATACTCGACCTGCATCACCGAACTGGCCACCGAGATGCCGCGCTGCTTTTCGATGTCCATCCAGTCGGAGGTCGCATGGCGCCCGCTCTTGCGCGCCTTCACCGTACCCGCCAGCTGGATCGCGCCGGAAAACAGCAGCAATTTCTCGGTGAGCGTGGTCTTGCCGGCGTCCGGGTGGGAGATGATGCCGAAGGTGCGGCGCCGCGCCACTTCGCGCGCGATCACGGAGCTGGGCACGGCAGCGGGTTCGTTCGATATCTGGTCAATTTCGGCGGACATGATGAAAGCCTGTGAAAAAGTGCGCAAGTCTAATGGCTATGCCGGGGAAAGTCTAACGTGGAATCAACGGCGGGTGCGAATTGAGGAAAATTGCGGGAACAAAGAGGGAAAATTTGCCCGGATCCTGTGTTTGTGCCCGTTGTTTTGACTTTGCAGGCAGCGCCGCTTCGCCCTAGAATAGGCGGATGCCGCCGATTGTCGGGTTTTCCCGGGCCAAAAACCTGGTCGGGCTCCGTTCCCTAAATTGCCTTCCATCTTCCCGCGCGGGCAATCAAGGAATCGGCCGATCCCGGACACGTCATGCATTGGCCGGGCCAAAAAAATGCGCGAGTATTATTTCAACTGCATTTCCCGGTTGACTTGGGAGCCGTTATCAAGAATAGTTATAAATTCGTGTTCCCATGAAAATACGACAACGATAAATCAGGAGGAAAGACATGTTTCACGATAAATTCAACCTCGCTATTGGCCTCGCGCTAATGGTATTTTCAACCGGCGCAACCATGGCTGCCGCCAAACCGGCTGCCGCCCAGAGTCAGGCCGCCGCCGACGCCCAGGATATGCTCAAGGGGCGTGTCGCGTTCGCCGACAACAGTCCGGACGTCATCAAGCGGCGCAGCGGCTCAGGCGACGCAGTCGCGGGAAAGGATAAATCCCAGCTGTGCCAGGGCTGCCATGGCGAGGAAGGCATCAGCGTCGAACCGCAGATCCCGAAACTTGCCGGCCAATATGCCGGCTACATTGAAAAGCAGGTTCACGATTTCCAGACCGGCTTACGTTCCAACCCGATCATGAACGGCATGGCGGCAACGGTTGACGATGCCGATCTGCCCGACATTGCCGCGTATTTCGCCAGCCGCAACAAGATGAAGGGCGACAACAGCACCAACGCACTGGGTAAAAAGCTGTTCCTGAACGGCGACATGACCAGAATGATGGTCGCCTGCATCAATTGCCACGGCGTGAATGGCAAGGGCAAAACCCCTGACAACTTCGTGTTCCCGGTGATTGGCGGCCAGCAGAAGGAATATCTGCGCGGACAACTCACCAACTTCAGGCAGGGTGACCGTGCCAACAGTCCGGGTGGCGTGATGAATATCATCACGCAGAAACTGACCGACAGCGAAATACAAGCGCTGGCGGAATATATTTCGGGGTTGTAAAGATCGGTCGGGATGATAGTTTCCGGCGAAGCCATGATACTGGCGGCTTCAACACCAATTTCAGGAATCGGGGAGTGAAAATGCGCAAATCCAAATTCATATTATTGCTGCAGCTAATATTGGCGTTTACCATTGCTCATGTCGCAACGGCATACGCCGGAAATGACGTCAGCACCAACATCGCCAATGGCGAAAAGATCTTCACAGAGGGCAAGGGCGACGACGTCGCCGCCTGCCAGGGTTGCCACGGAGAGGCGGCCATGGGGAATGACGCCATGGGCGCACCCCGCCTGGCCAATCTCGGCATTCATTACATCGAGAAGCAGCTCAACGACTTTGCGGCTGACCGTCGCACCCCATCGGGTATGGGCGTAGTCATGAACGGCTTCGCCAAGGGACTGACCGAACAGGACCGGCACGATGTGGCAGTTTACGTGAACTCCCTGGAGTACCAGATAGAGGATTCGGACCTGAAAGGGCTGGCCGATAGCAGCGAAGATCCGATAGGCGATCCGGCTGCAGGCAAGATCATCGTCATGCATGGTGTGAAGGGTAAGGTCCCCCCGTGCCAGGATTGCCATGGATTCAATGGCCGTGCGGCGAGATTTCCGATGATCAATCAGCAGCGCTATGTCTATCTGAACAATCAACTGAATAACTGGCGCGATGACAGCAGAGCGAATGATCCGGAAGTGCAAGGCGTCGGAATCATGCGCGGCATCGCCAAGCACCTCAGCGATGACGACATCCGGAACATTGCCGCATTTCTCTCCACGGCACCCAGAGTGTCGCCTGACGGAGACCCGAAATAATAACCCTGAATTGATTGGCGACGGCGCTGATCCGCCGACGCCGATCCGCATTGCCTGCGCATCCGGGGACACTCTAACAAGTGGAGGAAAATAACATGCTTCAGATCAAGACCTGTATTGCAGCCGGACTCGCGCTGGGCGTTCTGCTCACTGCAACGGCCACGTTCGCACAAGACGAAAACGTCAGCCCGCTGACGGGCCAGGTTGTCACTGACGTCGACAGCGCCGAGGCCGTCATGCAGCGCGCCGGATCCGGCAACCCCGCCGCCGGCAAGAACAAGTCGCTGCTGTGCCAGGGTTGCCACGGCGAGACCGGTATCAGCCTGGAACCACTGGTGCCCAGCCTCGCCGGGCAGTATGCCGGATACATCCAGAAACAAATTCGCAATTATCAGGCCGGCACACGCTCTCACCAGATCATGAACGCGATGGCAGGAACGCTTGATGACGCGAATGACGTAGCCGATATTGCCGCATATTTCGCCTCGCAGAACAAGATGAAGGGGGAAGGCGCCGGCAATGATGCCGGAAAGAATCTGTTTGTGCATGGCGACATCTCGAGAATGACTGTCGCCTGCATCGATTGCCACGGTGTGAGGGGCAAGGGAATGACCCCACACACGTCCGCATTTCCGGTGATCGGTGGCCAGCAGAAGGAATATGTCCGCAGGCAACTGATGAACTTCAGGGCCGGCATCCGCACCAACAGCCCGAGCGGCATCATGAACAAGATCACCCGGAAACTGACGGACGATGAAATTGAAGCGCTGGCCGAATATGTATCCTCCGAATAGTCAGGGAAAAGGAATGCGGCGCATCAATGTATGTGCCAGCTGCTTCAGCCTGGCCATGCTGTTCGGCGCCACGGCCGCAAACGCGGCGCCGCCCACGGATGTCGGATCGAATCCGCTGATGATACGCGAAGCGTATGATGACAGCGCCGAGGCGATCCATCAGCGCAGCGGCTCCGGCGACCCGGCCGCGGGCCGGACCAAATCGTTCCTGTGCCAGGGCTGCCACGGCACGGAAGGCGTCAGCGCCGAACCGCTGATTCCGAAACTCGCCGGGCAGTATGCCCACTATATTGAAAAGCAGATCCGCAATTACCAGACCGGCGCACGCTCGCACCAGATCATGAATGCGATGGCAGCTACCGTTCAAAACGATACGGACCTGGCCGACATCGCCGCATATTTCGCCAGCCAGCCGAAGATGGAAGGCGACAACTCGCCCGGCGATCCGCTTGGGAAAGCCATCTTCCTGCACGGTGACCCCTTCAAAAAGCGGCTTGCCTGCATCAGTTGCCATGGCGTGCAAGGCAAGGGTGCCGCGCCGACTTCCTCGATGTTCCCGGTAATCGGCGGCCAGCAAAAGGAATATATCCACGAGCAACTGATGGAGTTCAGGGCAGGCGAGCGAACCAATAGCCCGGCCGGCATCATGAACACCATGACCAAATATCTGAGTGACGAGGAGATCGCTGCCCTGGCGGACTATATTTCGTCGCAGTAGCCGGATACCCCGATTCGGTTGTGTTCGTTTAACGGAAACACCTGGCCACAAGCATTAATGGTCATGGCCTCTCACTGATTCATCCGACGTCGCGACCCGCATACAACCACTGCCCCGCCTCGCGCACGAAGCGGCTCACTTCATGCAATCGATGCGCGCGGCCGTTCACCTTGTATCGCGCAACAAATTCGACGACCGCATGCTCCGCATCCTGTTGTTCATGCCGCCTCACTTCCAGCCCGATCCAGCGGGTTCGCCCCTCGTTCAGCAGTACCAGTCCGGCGGGTCGAGTGGAAGCATGCCAGGTCTCCAGCAGGTACGCTTCGCACCCCAGGGCATGGGCGACGTAACGTGAGCGCATCAGCGCTTCGGCAGTGGGTGCGTTCGCACCGCCATTGATGTAGCGCCCGCAGCAGTTCTCGAACTTGTGTGTTCCGCCGCACGGGCACAGACTCAACTTTGCCACAGAGGCGGCTCCTGCATCAGTGCGATCTGCTCGCGCAGTTCGAGTATGCGATCCTGCCAATAGCGCTGCGTGTTGAACCAGGGGAAAGCCTGTTTGAACGCCGGATCTTCCCAGCGCTGTGCCAGCCAGCCCGAATAATGCACCAGGCGCAGCGTGCGCAGCGCTTCGATCAGGTGCAACTCGCGCTCATCGAAGTCGCAGAAGTCCTCGTAGCCCGCCAGCACGTCCGCCATCTGGCGCACCATGTCGGCACGATCGCCGGAAAGCAGCATCCACAGGTCCTGCACGGGTGGCCCCATGCGGCTGTCATCGAAATCCACGAAATGCGGGCCGTCCTCAGTCCAGAGCACGTTGCCCGCATGGCAATCGCCGTGCAGGCGAATATTCGCCACATCCCCGGCGCGCCCGAAGCAGCCGCGCACGGCTTCCAGCGCCTGCTCCCCCACGCTGCGATAGGCTGCGTCGATGTCTGCCGGAATGAAATGGTGCGCCAGCAAATAATCACGCGGCTGCTCACCGAAATTTTCGATATTCAGGGAAGGGCGATACTGAAACGTTCTTGTCGCGCCGACGGCATGGATGCGGCCGAGAAAGCGTCCCATCCATTCCAGTGTGTGGGGGTCTTCCAGTTCCGGCGCCCGCCCGCCGCGTCTGGGAAAGACGGCGAAGCGGAATCCCCCGAAGCCGTGCAGTGATTTCCTGTCCAGCACCAGCGCCGGCACCACAGGGATCTCGTGTTCGGCCAGCTCCTGCACGAAGGCGTGTTCTTCGAGGATGGCGTCATCCGTCCAGCGCGCCGGGCGGTAGAATTTCGCCACCAACGGCGGACCCTCCTCCATCCCAATCTGGTATACGCGGTTCTCGTAGCTGTTGAGCGCCAGCAGGCGGCCATCGCTGCGGAAGCCCAGGCTTTCCAGGGCGCTCAGCACGCAGTCGGGAGTCAGCGATGAGAATGATTGATCCGTTTGCGTTTCCATGAATCGAACATCGTTATGCCTGCCTGGCCGCAAGCTCGAGACTTCGCTGCGCGCGTTGTCGCGGAAATGACCGCCTGCCTTTAGCGTCCCCGCCCACCGAAGCGGTGCACGGCCGGCTTGGCGGCTGTGCCGCGCGAAGCGGGTGCAGACGGTTTGGCGCCTGCGCGCGGTGCCGGCTGGCTGCGGCCCTGACCTTGGCCGCGCCCGCGTCCGCCGCCACGGTTCTGTCCATTCATGATCGGCTCCGGCTTGATGCTGGGGTCAACCTCGAAGCCCGGCACCCTTACCACCGGGATCTCGCGCTTGAGCAGCCGCTCGATATCCTTCAGGAATTTCAGCTCATCCACACACACCAGCGAACTTGCCTCGCCCTCGCTGCCCGCGCGTCCGGTGCGGCCGATACGGTGCACGTAGTCTTCCGGCACGTTGGGCAATTCATAGTTCACCACATGCGGCAGTTCGCTGATGTCTATGCCGCGCGCAGCGATGTCGGTCGCGCATAGCACCTGCAGCTTGCCGGTCTTGAATTCCGCCAGCGCGCGGGTACGTGCTGCCTGGCTCTTGTTGCCGTGAATCGCCAGCGCCGGGATACCGTCCTTGCACAGTTGTTCGGCCAGGCGATTGGCACCGTGCTTGGTGCGCGAGAACACCAGCACCTGGAACCAGTTGTGTTCCCTGATCAGGTGCGTGAGCAAGGCGCGCTTCTTCTCGCGGTCCACCGGATAGACTTTCTGCTCGATCAATTCGGGGGTGGCATTGCGCCGTGCCACTTCGATCAGCGCGGGCTTGCTCAACAGGCCGTCGGCCAGTTGTTTGATCTCATCCGAAAAAGTGGCGGAAAACAGCAGGTTCTGCCGTTGCCTGGGCAGCAGCGCGAGAATCTTCCTGATGTCGCGGATGAAGCCCATGTCCAGCATGCGGTCCGCTTCGTCCAGCACCAGGATCTCGATATGCGACAGATCCACCGTCTTCTGCTGCACGTGATCGAGCAGACGCCCCGGCGTCGCCACCAGGATGTCCACGCGGCTTTTCAGGCGCTGGATCTGCGGACTGATATTGACCCCGCCGATCATCGTCATCGAACTCAGCTTCAGGTATTTCCCATAGTCGCACACGCTCTGCTCCACCTGCGCGGCGAGTTCGCGCGTCGGAACAAGCACCAGCACGCGAATCGCCGGCTTGCCGCTCGCGCGCCTCTCCTCGGCAGCAAGGCGCTGCAATATGGGCAGAGTAAAGCCGGCGGTCTTGCCGGTTCCGGTCTGTGCGCCCGCCAGCAGGTCGCCGCCGGCCAGCACCACGGGGATAGCCTGCGCCTGGATCGGCGTAGGTTCGGTATAACCGCGTTCGGAAACGGCACGAAGGATTTCGTCGGACAAGCCGAGGGATGAGAATGACATATGAACCTTTATTGGCACTACGGCCTGTCATTCGTTGGAACGCCAGTCTCAGGCTGATAGCGGGATTAACAAATCACGGGGCGGCAACATCAAGACTGAAACAATGCTGCGAAAGGAACCTTAACAGATTCCGCGAAATTTCCCTAATACGGAAGCGCCTCGAGCATCCGGCAGACGGCCCATTGAGACGGCCCGGTCTGCCTGCGAAGCGCTGCGTTACTTACGGAGACCCGTTGTTATTCGTGTTTCTTCGGTTCCGGAGAATTCATCAAATTGCCGGCCGCCAAGCCGACCACGGTGACGCCGATCAGGACGCAAATCATCCCGACCGCCTTGCCCAGCACAAAGCCGCCAACGAGCCAAAGTGCAATCGACAATATTATTGCCACTATCAGAGTACCTACCTTGGGATCCATTTCATTGCCCTTCCATCAAAATCGAACATAAATTCACGTCCGGACAGTGGCGAATGATAGCCGAATGCCGGAAAAAAGGTAACTAAAAAAACAGCGCGCCCCTGCGTCAGGTCTTTTCGACACCGTAAACCGCAGCCAACGAGTGACTGGCTCCGGGTTGGATGCCGACTACATTCTCCGCCGCATTGCCGCTTTCCACGCAAACCATGCCGCGATACCCCAGGTCACTGCCGAAATCGCCCATCTTTGCAGCCTTTTCCACCCATGGGTTCCACACCACCGTGGAACGGCTGCCGCGCTTGGCTATGCGTATATTGCGCTTGAGCCCCGTATCTTGGATCAGACAATCCGTTTCGGTATTCACATACAGGCGATCCACTTCAGAACCGATGGTGATTGCCCCTGCCTGGACCGTGCGCTGCATATTGCCCGCCTTGTCCAGATAAGTCGCACCTTCCAGTCCGCTGATGCGAACAGCATCGACGTCACTGATGACAAAATAGGTGTGCAATGCCTCACCGATATCAAACGCGGAATGGCCAGTATTATCGGTGACCAGTTCCACTGTCAGGTCCTTGCCGACGGTGACAATATTGCGCACCCTGCACGCATGCGCCCATTGACCCGCCGGAATGGAACTGTGCGGAAGTTCAAAAATGATTTGCGTGCTGCCATCCGCAAGCGGTTTGCTGGACGCGACGTGCCAGGGAACGGTACGAGCGAAGCCGTGCGCCGGAAATCCGCTGTCGCCGGCGTGGGGACCGAACCATGGCCAGCATATCGGGACGCCACCGCGGATCGACTTGCCGGGCGCAAGTTTCGCAGCGGGACTCAACCAGATCACGGGTTGCTCGCCCGATGGCTGGAAAGTCATGATGTGCGCGCCCTGCAGGGCAATGGATGCTTGTGCGTGTTTGTTAATGACGCGCGCAATGACCAGGCCGCCGGCGTCCTGCGTGAACTCCAGCTGTCTTGTAATCGCGAATTTCTGGTTGAGCCTGGCTATATCGGACTGATTCATGTTTCCCCCGTGAGTTCTTTGAATTGTTCGACCGCGACTTTAACAAATGAACGGCCATTCCGTTGGAACGGCAAGTTTAACGCTGCTTACGCCGCCGGTCAGTCTTTAATGATGATCGGGCATTCAGTGTCCAGCCTGGCCCAGATGCGCTTCTTGAGGAAATACAGCATCGTGGTAAACACCAGCAGATAAGCGATGACATAATATCCGAGTCTGTGCCGTTCCCGCGCATGCGGATCGGACGCCCACACCAGGAAAGATGCGACAGCGCGCGCCTGCTTCTCCAGTGTGGCATGCTGCGCGGGATCGGTGACCCCGGCAACACCCAGCACATCCGGCATTTTGGTGGGCGGATAATAATGGTTGCCCAGCGTGCCATCCTGGTTCATGTAATAGCCAAGCAGGTAGGAATAGATATAGTTCGGTCCGCCTTCACGCGCCTTGGCCATCAGGCTGAGGTCGGGAGGCACCTTGCCAAAGGATTGCTCGGCTGCGTCTGCCGGCATCTGACTGGTGATGATCGTCCCCATCGGGCTGGTCCCACGCCATGCATCCACCGTGTCCCTCGCGATGCCCAGCGTCGCCAGGTTGCGAAAACGTACATACTTCAGGCTATGGCAGCCGATGCAGACCGTCATCACGGTTTCCGCACCGCTTTCCAGAGTCGGCACGTCGGTGGCCACTTCGATTGTCTGCAGCGCCGGTTCTGCCTGCGCATGGACAGAACAGGCGAGCCAGCATAGAGCGAACAGGATCGCGCGCATCATTTCTTCTTCCATTTGCGCGGCCACTTTTCGCGCGGCGGGCGCTGCTGGAACAAGGCCTTCAGGTCATCAGGCAAGCCGCGCGCGCGCATCCAGCGTTCCTCCGCCCGGGAGACAAAGGGCAGCAGAAAGAACGTGGCGAAGTAAATCAGGGTGGCTGCTTGCCCCAGCGTCACGACAAAACCAACCGGGGGCTTTGAGCCCACATAGCCGAGCACCAGCACATCGACAATGAACACATAGAACATGATTCGATAGATCGGTCGGTAGCGCGCGCCGCCCGGTATGCTGGTGCGGTCGGCAAATGGCAGGATGGTGAAGATCAGCACGGAAACCGCCATCGCCACCACGCCGCCCAGCATGTCGGGGATTGCGCGCAGGATCGCGTAGAACGGCAGGAAATACCACTCCGGCTCAATGTGCGGCGGGGTCACCAGTGAATTCGCGGGAACATTGTTGGCCGACTCGATGAACGTATCCGGCCTGAAAAACACAAATGCGCTGAACACGATCAGGTAAACCCCCAGGCCGAAAAAATCCTTGAGGGTGAAGTACGGATGAAACGGAATGTTGTCCTTGTCGGCCAGGCTGATGCCCGACGGGTTGCTGCTCTTTACGGTATGCAGTGCCACCAGGTGGATGCCGACCAGCGCAAAGATCAGGAACGGGAACAGGTAATGCAGCGCGAAAAAGCGCGTCAGGGTGGCATCACCCACCGAAAAATCGCCGCGCAGCCACATCACGATCTTGTCGCCGAGGAACGGCGTGACGCCAAACAGATTGGTGATGACCTGCGCGCCCCAATAGGACATCTGTCCCCACGGCAGCAGGTAGCCCATGAACGCAGTGGCCATCAGCGCCAGCAGCAGCACCTGGCCGCTCCACCACATCAGTTCGCGCGGCTTGTGGTAGGAAGCGTAATAAAGCGTTCGCGCCATGTGCACATAGATGACAACGAAGAAGGCCGACGCGCCGGTCGAATGGATATAGCGCAGCAGCCATCCATAGTTGACATCGCGCATGATGTGCTGCACCGAGTCGAACGCAAGGTTCACGTCGGGCTTGTAGTACATCGCGAGGAAGATACCGGTGACGATTTGCAGCACCAGCACGAAACCCGCGAGAAATCCGAAGTTCCACCAGTAGCTCAGGTTGCGCGGGGTCGGGTACTCCGTCAGTTCATGCTTGATGAATCGGGTCAGAGGAAAACGCTGGTCGATCCAGTCAATCACGCGACTCGCCATGTCAAGCCTCGCCTATGGCGATTTTTTCGTCCGTATCGAATTTATACGGGGGCACATACAGATTCTTTGGCGCCGGGCCATGCAGGATGCGGCCGCTGTTGTCATACACGCTGCCATGACACGGGCATAGCCATCCTTCAGGTTTGCGCCCGGGAATGCATCCCATGTGCGTACACACCCCGATCACCACCAGCCATTCCGGCTTCTTGACACGGTCTCTGTCCGGCTGCGGATCTTTTCCTCCCGGCGACGCTTCCATTGCCGCTATCTGTTCGGCGGTGCGATGCAGCACGAACACCGGCTTGCCGCCCCAGGCAACCGTCTCCATCTGCCCGACGGCAATCCCGGACAGATTGACCTCGGTCGCTGCCTTTTCCAATGTGTCCATGCTGGGGTTCATGCTGCTTATAAGCGGCCAGCATGCTGCCGCCACGCCGGCTGCTCCGACGGTAGCCGTCGCTATTCCGAGAAAATCGCGGCGATCCGGATTATCCAATGCATTGCTGTCAGACATATTCCTCCCCGATTCAAGCCCACTTCACGATGCGCGAATCGCAGTCTGACATTTTAGCCAAACTCGGCATCCCTGTTCTGCCTCAATACTTCGATAATACGCAAGCAAGAATGAGACCATTAGACATGTGTCAATGGAAAAGTGTCTATAACCATATCGGGGGGCGAGAATATAGGTCGGATGGGGGAAGATTTGTCTGCTCACGCAATACCATCCCAATCCGTATGACCGCGCAGCTTACTGTTCGTCCTCCCGCATGCTTGCCGTTGAACTTGAGACACTCCCCTCAACCAGGTTGACCACTTTCCTGGCGGCGGTGGGACGCATCGCCAGCCACTTGCCCAGCGCCACGACCAGCAGCGCGCAGGCCGCGGGAATCCACATGTGCGCATGAGGCATGGGTTCGAGCACGGTGACCAGAAGCCTGTCGCTGACCAGCATTTCTCCGGCCACATAACCCAGCAGCCCGCCGCCAAAGTAGATTATGACAGGGAAGCGATCGATCAGCTTCAACACCAGTTGGCTGCTCCAGGCAATCAGCGGGATGCTCACCAGCAGCCCGAAAACCAGCAGCAGAACATTGCCTTGCGCCGCCGCCGCCACGCCCAGCACATTGTCCAAACTCATGATGAAATCAGCGACGATGATGGTGCGCACGGCGCCCCATAGCTGATCAGCGGGTTTCAGGTTGACCGCATGGTGCTCGCCTTCGGGCAGGATCAGCTTGACCCCTATCCATAGCAGCAACAGCGCGCCGGCAACCTTGAGGTAAGGCAGGGTCAGCAGACCAACCGCAAAGAAAGTCAACAGAACGCGCAACAGGATGGCGCCGCTTACGCCCAATAGCACGCCCTTTCTGCGCTGGTCAGGAGGGAGGTTGCGGCAGGCCAGTGCGATCACCACTGCATTGTCGCCGCTGAGCAGAATGTCAATGACAATGATCTTGAACACATCCGCCCAGAACTGGGCGGAGGCCAGCATTTCAGTCATCACGCTCCCTTCAGGACCTTCTGCATCAGGCGTCCCATTTCGGCCGGGTTGCGGGTGATGTGAATCCCGCATTCCTCCATCACTGCCAGTTTCTGTTCGGCGCCACCCTGCCCGCCGGAGATGATCGCCCCGGCATGTCCCATGCGCTTGCCGGGCGGAGCCGTAACGCCGGCGATAAAACCGACCACCGGTTTCTGCATGTTGTCCCGGATCCAGCGCGCGCATTCCTCCTCGTCGCTGCCGCCGATCTCGCCCACCATGATCACCGCGTCCGTATCCGCATCGTCGTTGAACATCTGCATCACATCCAGGTGTTTGATGCCATTGATCGGATCACCGCCGATGCCGACACAGGACGATTGTCCCATGCCCAGGTCGCTCAACTGCCAGACTGCCTCGTAGGTCAGTGTCCCGGAGCGCGATACCACCCCGATTCGTCCCTTGCGATGGATATGGCCCGGCATGATGCCGATCTTGATCTCGTCCGGCGTGATCAGGCCGGGACAGTTGGGGCCGATCAGCAGAGTCTTCTTGCCCTGCATCCTGTAGCGCGTGCGCAGCATGTCATGGACCGGAATACCTTCGGTGATGCAGATCACAAGATCCAGTCCGGCTTCCACGGCTTCGTCTATTGCCGCCGCCGCACCGGCAGGCGGCACATAGATCACCGACACCGTCGCGCCGGTCGCCAGTTTCGCGTCCCGCACGGACGCGTAAACCGGAATGCCTTCGAACGATTCACCGGCCTTCTTCGGATTCACCCCGGCAACGAAACAGTTTGCGCCATGCGCATAGTGACGGCAATGGAAAGTGTGGAACTGGCCGACCTTGCCGGTCATGCCCTGGGTGATGACCCGGGTGTTCTTGTCGATCAGTATGGACATGCGCTACCCGTTAACTCCATTTGACCCGAGTTGCGGCACATGCCCGCAAATCGAAAGCCGTTTGCCGACCATCCAAGGAAGGCACGCGCACAGCGGTCTATCCGAGCGCAGCAGCGACGACTTTTTGCGCGGCATCGGCCATGTTACCTGCGGAAATGATAGGCAAGCCGGAGTCCGCCAGTATTCTTTTGCCGAGGTCGACGTTGGTGCCTTCCAGCCGCACCACCAGCGGCACCTTGAGCTGCACCTCGCGCGCGGCCGTGACCACGCCTTCGGCGATCACGTCGCACTTCATGATGCCGCCAAAGATGTTGACCAGAATCGCGCGCAACCCCGGGTTCTTCAGCATCAGCTTGAACGCCTCGGCGACTTTCTCCCTGCTCGCGCCGCCGCCCACATCCAGGAAATTGGCCGGATTGCCGCCGTACAACTTGATGATATCCATGGTCGCCATCGCCAGCCCGGCTCCATTCACCAGACAGCCGATGTCGCCATCCAGCGCGATGTAGCTGAGGCCGAACTGCGAGGCCTCCACTTCGTCCGGGTCTTCTTCGTCCAGGTCACGCAGCGCGACCAGTTCCGGATGGCGGAACAGCGCATTGTCGTCAAAAGTGATTTTCGCGTCCAGCGCGAGGACCTGCCGATCCTCGGTCAGGATCAGCGGATTGATCTCGGCCAGCATCGCCTCCTTCTCGACAAAGGCAAGATACAGGCCCTGCAGGCAGCGGCGCGCCTGCTCCGTTGCCGTTTCCGGAATGCCTATGCTGCCCGACATGGAGTCGGCCTGTTCGGCAGTCAAACCTGCCGCCGGGTCTATCCATAGCGTGTGGATTCTTTCGGGTGAACGCGCCGCGACCTGCTCGATCTCCGTGCCGCCCTCGCTGCTGGCGATCAGTGCCACGCGCTGCTTGCTGCGGTCTATGACGAGGCCGACGTAGTATTCGCCGGCAATGCTTTCGGCTTCCTCGACCAACAGGCGCCTGACCTTCCGGCCCTGCGCGCCCGTCTGCTCGGTCACCAGTTGCATGCCCAGGATCGCCCCGGCCGCCTCGCTCACCTCGGCCGGAGAACGCGCCACCTTGACCCCGCCGCCCTTGCCGCGCCCGCCGGCATGAATCTGCGCCTTGACTACCCATGCGCTTCCGCCCAATTTCGTTGCAGCCACCTCGGCGTCGGGCACGGTCATACATGGCACGCCGCGCGGCATCGGCACGTCGAATTGGCGCAGGATTTCCTTGGCCTGATATTCGTGGACTTTCACAATAAACTGATCACCGGGGTTGGATTCCGGGGTTTCCCCTCGGAGTCCCGTCGCACTTCGCAAGACGGCGGCGTTGTCGCTCCAGGACGGCACATGAATGGCAGGTTTGGTGTCGCATTCGCCGTGTCCGGTCGGTCACGCAAGATCTGCCATGATGCGCCGACTATCTTACACCGCATTCTTTCGGCTTACCTCCCGGAAATTCACATGAAGCGCCTGGCGCCGCTTCCGTCTGCCGTAAAGCCGGCAGTGTCAGGCATTCCGCCGGGGTTGAGCGATATGAGCGCCGTGTGGCCTGCCCCGGCTCCCGGTCCTCCGACACACGATCAAACGCATCGACAGTCTGCCTGGCAACTGTTTGCCGCCCACCCGGGCTCGGAAGCTTTTTAAAGTATCGGTGCGACAGTGCCTGGACGAAACCGCCATGCGGCTGATCGTTGATGGATCGGCCCGAATCGACGCCCGGCCGGCGGCGGCCGTTCCCGCGAATTCCGGTTGCCCGGGGGAAGTCGTTGCGCAGCCTCGCGCGACATGTGCGACGGCAATCGCGGGAGAAATCACCGCACGCGGATCCGGCAGGGCTCGCCCGGCGTCACACAACCCGCAAGCTGATTGGAAACAGTACTCCAGGTTTCGTCTGCTCCTAAGCCAGCCATAACTCGCCTCCCTGTTCAATCGCCTCGGCTGCCGCACTATTGGCGCGCCGGATCATGGTGGTATCGCGCAAATAGAAAAGGCAGGGTTGCCCCTGCCTTTTTCGGCCAGCCCAGAACTGGACTTTGGCAGCGTCAACTGCCCGGGCGTGGCGTTCCTTGCTTATGCCTTCTTGCTCATGCAATCCTTCAAGAAGGAACTGCGCTCCTTGCCATGCAGCTTTTGATCCTTGGCGTCCTTCTTGCAGCTCGCCAATTTTTCCTGCTTGGCGGTCATCTTGTGTTCCTTGGGGGCGGATGTGGCCGAGGAAGCCGTAGTGGCGTCGGTGGATGCAGCAGCGGCAGGAGCCTTGCTGTCGGACTTGGCCGCATCGGCGGCAACGGCAGAGAATGCTGACGCTGCAAAGACGGCAGCGATCAGGGCGGACAACAGTTTGTTCATGGTTAACTCCAAAATTGTTAGGACACCATCGTGTGTCGATGACATTAACGTGCGAATATCTTTGCCGTTGACATGGCTGAAGCAGGAATATTCCGGCAGAACGGCCGGAGAAAGTTGAAGGAGGCTGGCCAGGCCGGTAACCCGTTCTGACCGCTCGGGAGAAGCCGTGAAGCTCGGCCTTTGCTTCCCTTTTAGGGGCCGGACGAAAACGTCCGGCTAGCTAGTAGCAGCTGATACTTCAAATCTTTCTAAACAGACAAATTAACCCCGTCAGCGGCACAGCCGACACTTATCGGATATACCAGGCCGTCGGCTGCGGACACCAAATTTCATACAAGTGAACGATTGCTGGATAGGCTGTCTATACTTTCAATCATTTGGCCAATTACATTGCAAACTGGGATGGCAAGCGCCCTCAGACTCATAATAGAGGCTCACTTGCCCAGTAGGATAAGGCTGCTAAGTTCATAGCTAAACCATGTCAACCAGCATCGTTATGGCGCGTTATTATCACCGACACAAGATCGTGTCTATTTGTTTGGAGTTTGTCATGAACAAACTATTGTCCTGCATGGTCGCCGCCGTCTTCGTGACTTCAACATTCTCTGCCTTTGCCGCCACACCGGCCGCGCCTCACAAGTTGGCTCCTGCCGTTGTTACAGCCCGTGACCAGGGTCCTCATTGGCATCACAGACATCACAAGCACCATCACCATCCCAGCCCGCTTTGAGCGATTCCCGAGCAACGAAACTTGCCATGCCCGGTGTCACAGATTCTCGGGCATCTTGAATCACCATCGCGGGAAAAATTCAAACGATCGAGGTGCCGCTAGGTCAAATCCCGGTCAGTTTGTCCAAGATCCCTAACAACTTGGGTTTTGTTGATAAGGCTCGCAAGCTTGCTGAGTTCGGAAAAATGCCAATATCAAATGGCTAACCCGACGTCCCCCCATCTTGAGTAGCACCTGAGATTAGAGTCCAATTCCAACTGTGAAGGAGATTGGACATGAAGAAACGATTTACAGAAGAACAAATCATCGGGTTCCTGCGGGAGGCAGATAGCGGAATATCGGTAAAGGATTTGTGCCGGCGTCATGGTTTTTCTGAGGCGAGTTACTACCTGTGGCGCAGCAAGTTTGGCGGCATGAGTGTATCGGATGCAAAGAAACTGAAGGCACTGGAAGCTGAGAATGCCCGTTTGAAGAAGTTGCTTGCTGAAGCGATGCTGGAGAACGAGGTTACCCGGGAGGCGCTCAGAAAAAAGTGGTAAAGGCACCGGCACGCCGTGAATTGGTGGAACATATGACGGATCGCGGAATGAGTGAACGTCATGCCCTTCGCGTTGTTGGCATGAGTGCCAGTGCCTATCATTACCAACCTGCCCCTGACCGCAATGGTGCGCTACGAGAACAAATCATAAGCCTGGCGCATCGTCATCGACGCTATGGCGCAGGCATGATCTATCTGAAGCTGCGCCAATCCGGGCAGCAGGTTAACCACAAACGAGTCGATCGGCTCTATGCTGAAGCTGGCCTACAGGTGCGGAGGCGCCGGCGCAAGAAGGTGCCAGTTACTGAGCGGCAGCCATTGGCTCGGCCTCTAGCCGCCAATCAGGTCTGGTCGATGGATTTCGTATTTGACCGGACGGCTGAGGGGCGCACCATCAAGTGTTTGACGGTAGTGGATGACGCCACGCACGAAGCGGTGGCGGTCGTGCCTGAACGCGCCATTGGAGGCCAGACGGTGACTCCCATCCTGGACCGGCTTGCAGTTCATCGGAAGCTACCCCAATCGATACGCACCGATAATGGAAAGGAGTTCTGCGGTAAAGCGATGCTGACTTGGGCACATGCCCGTGGCGTGCAACTGTTCCAAATTCAGCCGGGCAAGCCCAATCAGAATGCCTATATTGAGTCGTTCAATGGGCGCTTCCGAGATGAGTGCCTGAATGAACACTGGTTCGTTAGCCTTGATCACGCGAAGGTTGTTATTGAGGCGTGGCGGCGAGAATATAACGAGCAACGACCAAAGAAATCACTGGGTGGTTTCGAGTGGGGGAGTTGGGAGTGATGCAGGTAAATCTACCCAGCCGAATAAATTGCATTAGGTGAAGTTAGGCTTTCGGGCGATGATTCTAGCGCCTTGTAGTTCCGGTGTGTGCCAATAGCGGACAATTAGCGCCGGAATGTTGAAAGACAGTATTGGTTATGCTTGAAACCGGGCGCGTCAATTATAGGATGAAATAATGATAGAGTTTTTCACGGATCCTTGGTATATGGAATTGATGCATTGGACAATGGTTCAAATTGTTTCCGCACTAATTCAAATTGGTGCTGTGTATGGTATGTTTCGTCTTGCGTTGCATATCCTTTACAACGTTCTCGAAAATCTATGATTGATGCTTTGTTTGGTGTATGGCCAAAAATTGCAAATATATAAACCAACATTTAACGTGTACAACTTTTCCAAAACAATATTCGATGTGATCTAGAATTATTGCTGACGTCGCTACACGCCGCAACTTAACTTCGGCGTTAAAAACGGCTGCTTTCGGGCGCTGAATTTGCGAAAATGGATGGCATCCATCGGCACGCAGCTGACGATCGCGTCGATCTAGGCCGCTTTCTCCTACGTGTCGCAAGTCGTATCTCGCGACCGTCCGCTTCCTGGAAGGCTATTTCATAGATTGAAGTTCGGCTCGGTGCCAAAACCAGAACTTCAACTTGATATTCCATATGATTCACGGCAGGATGCAGCGAAGATTATTTTTCTACTTCGACTTTAGTTAGCCATGTCAATCTCTGACGTCCACAACCCCAAAGCGGCTGCAGATCTCATCCAACGGTTCCGGAAGCGCTTCAGAACAAAAATTTGCATGGCTCCGCACACGGATTACAATGGCTCGATTGTTTCCGCCCATACGCTCTCAGTTGAAGCGATGTTGCGCAAGATTGCTGTCGATTCAAGGGTGTATACCTCTGCGCTAGCAAAGCGAATCGCAAATGACACATTTCCTATAGAGATAAAGAAGCTCGGTTTGCGCGATGTATCTGTTTACCTCCTTTCAAGGGTTATCCTGTTAGATTCAAGCCGTACTCATTTTGATCAGAAGCGCCCTGACGAATCTGCACCTTTCCTAGATGACTGGGGACAAGGTGTCATGGCACATTTCTAAGACCCATTACCGCAAGCGCTAGACTTCTACCATGTGTCGGGAGCCGCCTATGGTGAAGTTCCGGTTTCGGAAAGTGACAAAAACTGGTTGCTGCCTGAACGAATAATCCTGCTGGTGTTAGAGATAGCCCGGCGGTCTTTCTTCATATTCTCGCCTAACCAGAACCAGTGAAGATGCCGCACCATTGAAAAATTATGGTTACATAATGGTTACATGCAGAATAAATTGCACCGTAAGAAAATAGCCTGCATCGCTACAATCCTTATATAGACTGGTGCCGCTTGTCTGACTCGAACAGACGACCTACCGCTTACAAGGCGGTTGCTCTACCAGCTGAGCTAAAGCGGCATGAAGATTCGGCGTGAAACCCAGATTGCGATCAGTGGTAGGTCGTGCCAGATTCGAACTGGCGACCAACGGATTAAAAGTCCGCTGCTCTACCGGCTGAGCTAACGACCCACATCCCAAAAAGGAAGGGCGCATTATACGGATTTGTCCCTCACTGTCAACGCAACCGCTGCCGCCTATTGCCCTAAGTACCGCGTCGAATCTGGGATTCCGGCCGATTCAAAGCCCGCCCGCCGCAGGCGGCAGGAGTCGCACACACCGCATGCGCGTCCCGCCTCATCGGCCTGGTAACAGGATACCGTCATGCTGTAATCGACGCCCAGTTGCACACCCTTGCTGATGATTTCGGCCTTGGACATATGCACGAGCGGCGCATGCAAAGTCAGGTGATTGCCTTCGACTGCCGACCTGGTGGCAAGGTTGGCCATGCGCTCGAATGCCGCGATGTATTCGGGACGGCAATCGGGGTAGCCGGAATAATCCACCGCATTCACGCCGATGAAGATATCCTGCGACTGCAGCACTTCCGCCCATGCCAGCGCCAGCGACAGCATGATCGTGTTGCGTGCCGGCACATAGGTGAGCGGGATGCCTGCACCCGGTTGCTGCGGCACGGCGATGGACGGGTCCGTCAGCGCCGATCCGCCAAAGGCGGTGAGGTCGATAGCGATCACGCGCTGTTCGACTGCCCCCAGCGCTTGTGCAACACGCTGTGCCGCCGCAAGTTCCGCATGATGACGCTGGCCATAATCCACGCTCAGTGCATGGCAGGAAAAATCCACACGCGCCACTGCCAGTGCGGTGGCGGAATCCAGTCCGCCGGACAGCAATACAACCGCTTTCTTCATGTTCCTAATGCCCCGGCTGGTTGCCCCACAGAATTTTGTGCAGCTGTATCTGCATGCGCACCGGCAACCGGTCGCGCAATATCCAATCGGCCAGTTGCGTGGCCGGCAAACGCCCCGTCACCGGAGAGAACAGCACACCGCATTTCCTGTGCAGCCCGTATTCCTGCAGCACCTTTCTCGCCCATGCATAATCCTGCTCATCGCTCAGCACGAACTTGATTTCGTCGCGCGGATTGAGCGCATCCAGATTGTTCCAGAGGTTTTTTGCCGATTCTCCGGACGTCGGCGTTTTTATGTCGAGCACCTTCATTACCCG
Organism: uncultured beta proteobacterium; assembly: GCA_963782385.1. Lineage (GTDB taxonomy): Bacteria > Pseudomonadota > Gammaproteobacteria > Burkholderiales > Gallionellaceae > CAVXFS01. Next base: position 1,470,271 of record CAWAJO010000001.1, on the reverse strand, counting down.
CGCATCGACTTCGCTCACGTCGAGCGCGCCGCTGGTTTCCAGCGAGACTTCGTAACCCTCATCGCACAGGGCACGCAGCAATACCAGGCAATTTCTTTGCGCCAGCGGCTCGCCACCGGTAACAGTGACATAGCGCGTGTCATGATTGGCAACCTGGTCCAGGATGGCCCCCAGCGCCATATTCTGGCCGCCGCTGAAGGCATATTCAGTATCGCAGTAGGTACAGCGCAAAGGACAGCCGGTCAGGCGGATGAAGACGGTGGGGAAACCAGCGCGGCTGGTTTCGCCTTGCAGGGAATGGAATATTTCGCTGATTCGAAGCTGCGACGGGTTGCCGGAAAAACTGCCAGCCAATCGACCAGGCGAGTCAACCACATTCGTCAAGTCGCTGGCCAGGGTGGCCGCAGCCGTTTGCGGGAGCGCCTGCGATGCCGCCTTGCCTGCAGCAGTGGGTTCCGCTCCGCCATCCCCGGGCGGAAAATCTTCGCTGGCGTTGGAAGCCTGCATGACAGTGCTCTATTTAAGGTTCGCCAAACGTTTCCTGGCTTCACCGGCCGTTTCGGATCCGGAGTATATGCTGATGATGAGCTGCAGGGTTTTTTTGGCCGCCGCCTTGTCCCCGAGTTCTCCCTGGCAGTCAGCGACATTCAACATCGCGTACGGCGTTTTCGGACTGTAAGAATACTTGCTCGGCAGCAGTTGAAAGTTGGGCAGCGCATTCTTGCAATCCTTCTGCGCCAGGTAGATGTCGCCCATCTCGTAATGAACGTTCGGCACATGCACCGACTCCGGATACTTTTTCAGGAAATCCTGAAATGCGCCGATCGCATCTTCGTATTTCGATTGCTTGAACAGATTGTATGCCGTCTCATATGCCCGATCCTCGACGGCCGGGTCATCCGCATCGACGACAGTGCCGGTCGGACCGGCCGGCGCCACGGGAAGCGCGGGGGCAGCAGCGGAAGGCGCGCCGCTCTGGACTTCTTCAATTCGGCGCAGCCTGGTATCCAGGTCAATATAAAAATCCTTTTGCCGCTTTTCCGCATCCTGCAAACCGTGCGCCAGTTCTTCATTCTGGCCGCGCAACGTGCGCAGCTCTGCATTTTGCGCATCTAATTGCGACTGCAGATCGAGCAGGGAGTTGGATTTCTGGTTGGCAGCATCGGATTGCTGCTTGATGGTGTCTGATTGCTGCTTGATGATTTCGGCCTGTTGCTTGCCGGCCTGTTCCAGGCTCGAAACACGGGTCCCGAGTTCCTGCACCTGCTGCCTTGCCTCATCGTCCGAGAACAGGCTCGCGTGAGCCTGTCCCCCCGTGAAACAAATTGCCGCCAACAGCAAGGCGCGCTGCTGTTTCCTCATTGGATATAGTTCAGGTCCGTGCGGCGATTTTGCGCCCATGCGCTTTCATCATGGCCAATTGCCCTGGGTTTTTCCTCGCCATAGCTCAACGTTTCGATCTGGTCATCCTGAACGCCGCCAACCATCAACATTTTTCTCACACCATCGGCGCGACGCTGGCCGAGCGCCAGGTTGTATTCCGTGCTGCCGCGCTCATCGCAATTCCCCTCCAGGCGCACTTTGCGATTGGCGTGGTCGCGCAGGTAGCGGGCATGTGCCTGCACCACGGGTTTATCGGCGTCCTGCACCACATACACATCGAACGGATAGTACACGCTGCGTTTGGCCAGAATGCTGCTCGGATCGTTCAATGGGTCCATTTCCATGGAAGGCGAAGTGACGGAAGAGGTCGAAGCAGAAGACCCCCCATTGGCACCGCCGGCGCCGGCGCCGGAGCTTTCGGACATTCCGGCCGGTTGACTTTCAACGGCCGGCACCTTGGATTTGTTGCTGGCGCAGGCAGCCAGCAAAGTAACCAACAAGGCGCTCATGACAAGCTTGTTCATTGCAGTATCTCTCTTCATGGTTGTGTTCCTCGCGATTATATACAGTTGACATTATTGTTTCAGAAAAGGGCCCCATGTCGGTTCACGAATATCCCCCCCTTGAGGAAACATTCTTTCTTTGACCCTGCCATCACTGGATGAGGTTGCTAATATACCACGCCCTTGAGCCTCGGTGGCGAACAGGATCAGCTTGCCATTCGGCGCATAACTGGGTTTCTTTTCCCACCCGCCTTCAGTCAGAAACTGCATTTGACCGGATGCAAAATCCTCGACGGCTATATAAAAACGCCCATGTTCAAGGTGCGAGAATACAAAACTTTTTCCATCCGGGCTGTAGCGCGGAGAAAAATTGTTTCCACCCTCAAACGTCAGCCGTTCCGCGGCACCGCCGTTGGCGGGCATGCGGTATATTTGCGGCGATCCGCCGCGGTCTGAAGTGAACAGCAAATACTGCCCGTCCGGTGAAAAATTCGGTTCCGTATCAATCGATCCGCTGAATGTGATTCGGCGCAGATCCGTGCCATCCGGGTGCACCAGATAGATCTGCGAACTGCCATCGCGTGTCAGCACAACGGCCAGCTGTTTCCCGTCCGGCGACCAGGCGGGCGCGCTGTTGGTTCCACGGAAGCCGGCCACCAGCTTGCGCTGGTTGGTCAGCAATGACTGCACAAAAACCACGGCATGCTTCTGTTCGAAACTGACATAGGCCAGATGGCTTCCATCCGGCGACCAGGCCGGTGACAGCAGCGGATCATTGACCGACAGCACGGTTTGCTCACCGTAGCCATCGCTGTCCGCCACCACCATCCGGTAGTTCTTCCCGTTGCGGTTGACATAGGCGATGCGCGTGCTGAAAACGCCGGCGTCTCCCGTCAGCTTCTCGTATATCACGTCAGCCACGCGGTGCGCGATCGCACGCAGCTGGCTTCTGCCGGATGTCACTGCCTGACCGACAAGTTCGGATTGATTGACCACATCCAGCAACCTGAACTTTACCGTGAGGCGGTCATTGATCTGCTCCTCCACGCTGCCGATGACGATTGCGTCCGTCCCCTGCCAATCGGCAAACACCACATCCTGCGGCTCATGCGGTGCCCTGCCCGCAGGGTCGACCAGGCGGAACAATCCACTGCGCACCAGATCCGCCGATACTATTCCGCTGATGCTCTGCGGCAACCTTTCCTCTCCGGCCAGCGGCACGATGGCGATCGGAATCTGGTGCTCGCCCGCTCCGGTAATCTCGATATCGAGCGCGGCAAAGGCGGGCAAGGCGGCGCAAAGCAGCAACGCCGAAGCAAGGAACCGGAAAATATTTACTGATTGCATGAACCTTCCTCAGGACAAAATGAAAGATGAAGCTCTCGAAAATGATTGAACATCCCGACATCCGGCGGCAGCGGCAGCGGTTGCGCCTTCAGGATGGCGCGTTCCACTGCACTGTCATAGGCGGGAATCCCGCTGGACATCGACAGCTTCTTGCTCAATACGGTACCGCCCGGTATCAGCACCACGTCAAATTCGGCCTTGACGCCGTTCGGCACGTCCGGCGGCATCACAATGTTGCGACGTATCTTGCTTTGGATCAATCCCACGTATTTTCCGATCTCGCTGGTAATGGCTGCCTGCGCTTCGGCCGCCTGCCTGGCGCGCTCGATCTCCTCTGCACTCTGTTCCACCGGCTTCGCTTCCACCGCCTGCTGCTCTGCCGGCTTCTTTTTTTCCGGCGGCTTCTTGACCTCAGGCGGCTTCTTGATTTCGGCCGGCTTGATTTCCGGAAGCTTCTTCTTGGCCAGTTCAATTTCCGCCTTGGGTTGCACCACAGGACGCGCGGGTTCGGGCGGCCTGACCGGTTCCGGCCGGACCGGCGCCACGGGTTTCGCCGGAGCTGCCTTTGGTTCCGGCAAGCTGGTCCAGATATCCACTACCATACCCTGTGGCTGTTGCGAGTGCCAGCTGATGCCAAAATACAGCAGCACGAAGAACACACCATGCACCAGCAGCGCCAGCATTCCGGCGGGTAAACGATACGGATCCTGGTAGATGTAGGCGGCCGCGCTCATCTGCCCTTGCTTTGCGCCAGCAGTCCCACTTTCCTGACATTCTGCTGTTGCAGCACATCCATCACGTTGATCACTTCTTCGTAACGCACATTCTTGTCCGCAGAAATCACCACCGCTTGCTCCGCATTCTGCGCCTGCTTCCGTTTCAGCAGTGTGACCAGTGCATTGCGCGAAATGCCGTACTCCTGTTCGTCCTTGCCGCTGTCTCGCAATGCCAGGGAACCGTCCTTCCTGATAATCACCACCAGCGGCGCCACAGGCGGCTGAAGCGATTTTCCCACACTGGGCAGATCGATCTGCCCCGGATTCATCAATGGCGCAGTGATCATGAAGATCACCAGCAGCACCAGCATCACATCGATGTAGGGCACCACATTGATCTGGCTCATCGGCCGATGCGAAGCGCGGCGGTTATACACAAACACCTCTCAAAACCGTGGCAAGCGGGATCAAATGCGAGGCGCGAGGGCCGCAGCGACCGAGACAACATGCCGCAATGCGGCTTGCTGCGGCGGAGGCTAATGCCGCCATTGGCGGCGTTGCGACGGAGCCGCATACTGCATGTTCTGCGCAGCCGGTTTTCAGAGGTACTTTCATGGCTGCCTCTGCAATACGTTGGAAAATTCTTCCATGAAACTCTCGAAGCGCGAGGACAATCGCGTAATGTCGTGCACGTAACGGTTGTACGCCACCACGGCCGGAATTGCCGCAAACAGGCCCATTGCCGTAGCCACCAGCGCTTCGGCAATGCCTGGCGCCACGTGCTGCAGCGTCGCCTGCCCGACATTGGACAATCCGCGAAAGGCATTCATGATGCCCCACACGGTGCCGAACAAACCCACGTAGGGACTCACCGAACCCACGGTGGCAAGAAACGACAAGTGCGACTCCAGATTGTCCATCTCGCGCTGGTAGGTTGCGCGCATGGCACGGCGCACGCCTTCCATGACCGCGCTGTTGTCCATGGCATGCTTCTTCTTCAGCTTGACGAATTCGGCGAATCCGGCGGAAAAGATCCGCGCCATGCTTCCCGCCCTGCCGTTCGACCCTTCGGTCTCCTGGTGCAACTGGTTAAGGTTGGATTGCCTCCAGAATGTATCCTCGAACTCCTTGCTCTGCTTCACAGCCAGCCTGACGGCAAACATCTTGAGAAATATATACCACCAGGACATCAGCGAAACCACCAGCAACAGCCCCAGCACCATCTGCACCGGTACGCTGGCATGCCCGATGAGACTGGTCAGGGACAAATCCTGCACGACTTCCATATCAGCTACCCCTTTAGGCTTTCCATTTTTTCCCGGAGTGTTCCCGGCACGGCAACCGGCTTGAAGCCATCCACCGTCACGCACACCAGATGAACATCCGCCTCCACCAGCCCCTCATCGCCGCGCGACACCCGCTGCTCCAGCGTCACCCGGCTGCGCCCGATATCCTTGACCCGGGCGCTGACTGAAAGCATGTCATCCAGCAACGCCGGCTTCAGGTAATCCAGCTTGAGCGAACGCACCACGAATACCATCCCGAACTCCTGCATGAAGCCGGCATTGCTGTAGCCGCAAATTTCCCGCAACCACTCAGTCCGCGCCCGCTCCATAAAGTTCACATAACTGGCGTGATAAACCACACCGCCCGCGTCCGTGTCCTGGAAATACACGCGAATCGGCATTGAGAAAACCTGCGGCGCGGGCGATTTGCCGTGTTCCGTGTTCACTTGCTTGCTCCGCTGCCAGGCAGGACCGCCGTTGCCCACCCTGCAGCGCCTCGCATCTCGGCCGGCTCGCATCGATCTTGGCGCGGCACCGGTTCACTCATCCCACAGTTCCTTGATGTCCGCATTGCGCGGTTGCGCCAGGCCAAAATGCCGATAGGTATTCGCCGTGGCAATGCGCCCGCGCGGCGTGCGCTGCAAATAGCCCTGCTGGATCAGGAACGGCTCCAGCACGTCCTCAATCGTGTCGCGTTCCTCGCCGATGGCTGCCGCCAGGTTGTCCACGCCCACCGGGCCGCCGGCAAATTTCTCGATCACGGTCAGCAGCAGTTTGCGATCCATCACGTCCAGCCCCAGCGCATCGACATCCAGCATGGTCAGGGCGGCATCCGCCACTTCGCGCGTGGCGTGACCCTGCGCCCTCACCTCGGCATAGTCACGCACGCGTCGCAGCAGCCGATTGGCGATGCGCGGCGTGCCGCGTGCGCGCCTGGCGATTTCCAGCGCGCCCTCGGGCTCGATCGGCATCTCCAGCAAACCGGAGGAGCGCGTCACGATGCGCTGCAACTCCTGCGGCGTATAGAATTCCAGCCGCGCCACGATACCGAAGCGGTCGCGCAGCGGATTGGTCAGCATCCCGGCACGCGTGGTCGCCCCCACCAGCGTGAACGGCGGCAGGTCGAGCTTCACCGAACGCGCCGCCGGACCTTCACCGATCATGATGTCGATCTGGTAATCCTCCAGCGCGGGATACAGGATCTCTTCCACCACCGGTGACAGGCGATGGATCTCGTCGATGAACAGCACGTCATTCGGCTCGAGGTTGGTCAACAGTGCGGCCAGGTCGCCCGCGCGCTCCAGCACCGGGCCGGAGGTGTGGCGCAGGTTGACCCCCATCTCGCGCGCGATGATGTGCGCCAGCGTGGTCTTGCCCAGCCCGGGCGGACCGAACAGCAGCACATGGTCGAGCGGTTCCTGCCGCTTGCGCGCGGCCTCGATGAAGATCTGCAGCTGCCCGCGGATTTTTTCCTGGCCGACGTATTCGTCCAGCAGTTTCGGGCGCAGTGCGCGTTCCATCACCTCCTCCTGCTGCGATGCCGGCGCAGAAGATACGAGGCGGTCAGAAGAAGCAAGGTCGTCGCTGTGAATCATGTGCAGGAAGCTCTGATTGCGTCCCGCATGATCGCGACGGCGATGTTGCGAAATGGTATGCAAGGCGCGAGGTGAAGCGAACGGTTATTCCATTCGCAAGCGGGGCAACACAGCAGATCGCCCGCAACTCCGCCGTCACTTTGGGTTGCGTCAAAATACGACGTCTGCGCTGTTGCACTCCCCGGCATCGTAGGCTCAACTACGACCTTCGTCGTGCGCCTGGCATCCGTTTGTATTTTGACAGCAACGCGATTCATGTCTGACCCAATCAGAGTTTTCCCGATAATAACTTAAGCGCCTGGCGGATGCCGTCCGACACGCTGGTTTCGGCCGGCAACTGCTTCGCCGCCCAATCCGCTTCCTTTTCGCTGTAACCCAGCGCCAGCAGCGCGTTGAGCACATCGCCGGCGGGTATCGCAACCGCGCCTCTTGCACTGCCCGGCACCCTGGCCGAGAACTTTCCCTGCAGTTCCAGCAACAGGCGTTCGGCAGTCTTCTTGCCCACGCCCGGTATCCGCGTCAGCCGCCCGGCTTCCCTGTTTGCCACGGCGGCGGCGAGATCGGCCAGGCTCAAGCCCGATAGCACGGAAAGCGCCAGCCTGGGACCAACACCGCTGATCTTCAGCAACTGGCGGAATACCACCCGCTCTTCATGGCTCAGGAATCCGTACAGCAAATGCGCGTCCTCGCGCACGATAAGCTGCGTGTGCAGCACCACCTTTTCATGCAGGGCGGGCAGGTTATAGAACGTGCTCATCGGGACGTCCAGCTCATACGCCACGCCCTGCACCTCCAGCAAGATCTGCGGCGGATTCTTTTCGAGCAGGATGCCGGTTAAACGACCGATCATTTCGGATGAATCCCGGAATGATTATATGCGCCGCGCAAGACGGCTGGTTTTCTGTGCCTTCCCCCTTGCAGCGGCTGCGGAACGGTGGCGGTGTAGCCGCCGGGCGCCCACCGGCGTACGCCTTGGCCGGGGGCGGGACCGTGGAAATGCCGGGTCTCTAGCCCCTCTCCGGCCCTCCCCCTGGTGCGTGGTTGTCGCCGCGTCAGCGGTTTTGCTACCACCGCCTGCCCCCTGCGGGTGCAAGGGGGAGAGTTCGCAAGGGGGCCGAACAAATTGATCAAACCAGCCTCCCATTTTTCACCCGATAACCCGCCGTGGCCAGCGCACCCAATCCCATGCCGCCATGGGCATGGCAGATGGCGCAAGCCAGCGCATCCGCCGCATCCGGACTGGGATGGCCTGACAGCTTCAACAGGCGCTGCACCATCTCCTGCACCTGTTCCTTTGTTGCGTGGCCGTTGCCCACCACCGCCTGCTTCACCTGCAGCGCGGTGTACTCCGCCACCGGCAAATCTGCCAGCACCGCCGCGCAAATGGCCGAGCCGCGCGCCTGCCCGAGCATCAATGTGGATTGCGGATTGACGTTGACGAAGACCTTCTCGACCGCCACGTACTGCGGCTGGTACCGGGAAATCACCTCGCCCAGCGAATTCAGGATGACCTTCAATCGTTCCGGCAACTCACCTTCCGGCGTCCTGATGCCGCCGCTGGCGACGTAACCCAGCAACTGGCCCTGCTTGTCGAGCACGCCATAGCCGGTGATGCGCAGGCCGGGATCGATGCCGAGAATGCGCATTACTGTTCAATTACCGCAGTGCTATAGACTTCCTGCACATCATCCAGATCCTCCAGCGCATCGAGCAGCTTCTGCATGCGCACCGCATCGTCGCCGCTGAACACCACTTCGTTGTCTGCCTTCATCGTCACTTCCGCCATCTCCGGTTTGAACCCGGCCGCTTCCAGTCGTTGCTTGACTTCGACAAAGTCATTTGGCGCGGTGACCACTTCCAGGCTTCCATCCTCGTTGTTGATGATGTCTTCCGCGCCCGCGTCGAGCGCCACTTCCATCAGCGCGTTCTCATCGGTGCCGGGCGCGAAGATCATCTGTCCGCAATGCTTGAACAGGTAGGACACCGAGCCGTCGGTGCCGAGATTGCCGCCGTATTTGGTGAAGGCATGGCGCACATCGGCCACGGTGCGCGTCTTGTTGTCGGTCATGCAATCCACCATCACCGCTGCGCCGTTGATGCCGTAACCTTCATAGCGCAACTCGATGTAGTCCACGCCCTCCAGTTCGCCTGCGCCGCGCTTGATTGCGCGCTCGACGTTGTCCTTGGGCATGTTGTTGTCGTACGCCTTGTCCATCGCCAGGCGCAGGCGCGGATTGCTGTCCGGGTCGCTGCCGCCCAGCTTGGCGGCCACCGTGATCTCCTTGATCAGCCGTGTGAAGATCTTCCCGCGCTTGGCATCCTGGCGTCCCTTGCGGTGCTGGATATTGGCCCATTTGCTGTGTCCCGCCATATACTTTCCTTTGAAAATTTTCGCGCAATGGTATCATTTCCGGCCCATCAACCCAAACCGGAAACTCGGACAGAACGCCATGATCGAACCGCTGCTGATCGCCAGGAACGGCGCACAGGAACTGGCACTGCTGCCGCAGATGGCCAACCGCCACGGCCTGATAACCGGCGCCACCGGCACCGGCAAGACCGTCACCCTGCAAACGCTGGCCGAGGCCTTCAGCCGCATCGGCGTGCCGGTATTCCTGTCGGACATCAAGGGTGACCTGTCCGGACTGGCCAAGGCCGGCGGCGGCAACGCCAAGGTCGAGGAGCGCATCAAGCTGCTCAAGCTCGAGGATTTTGCCTATCGCCCTTTCCCGGTCACCTTCTGGGACGTGTTCGGCGAGATGGGCCATCCGGCTCGCGCCACGGTATCCGACATGGGCCCGCTGCTGCTTGGCCGCATGCTGAACCTCAACGACACGCAGCAGGGCGTGCTCACGCTGGTGTTCAAGATCGCCGACGACAACGGCATGCTGCTGCTCGACTTCAAGGACCTGCGCACGATGGTGCAGTATGTCGGCGACAACGCGAAAGATTACACCACGGGCTACGGCAACATCTCCACCGCGAGCATCGGCGCCATCCAGCGCGGCCTGCTGGAACTCGAAAGCCAGGGCGCGGAAAAGTTCTTCGGCGAGCCGATGCTGAACATCGACGACCTGATGCAGACCGGCAGCAAGGGCGAGGGCATGATCAACATCCTCGCCGCCGACAAGCTGATGGAGTCGCCCAAGGTATATTCGACGCTGCTGCTATGGCTGCTGTCGGAATTGTTCGAGCACCTGCCGGAAGCGGGCGACCTCGACAAGCCCAGGCTGGTGTTCTTCTTCGATGAAGCACACCTGCTGTTCAACGATGCGCCCCCGGCATTGATCGACAAGATCGAACAGGTGGTGCGCCTGATCCGTTCCAAGGGCGTGGGCGTGTATTTCGTCACGCAGAATCCGGCCGATGTGCCGGACAAGGTACTGAGCCAGCTCGGCAACCGCATCCAGCATGCATTGCGCGCCTTCTCGGCGCGCGATCAGAAGGCGGTACGCGCCGCTGCCGAGACCATGCGCGACAATCCGCAGCTGGACGAGGAAACCGCCATCACCGAACTCGGCGTGGGCGAAGCGCTGGTGTCGTTGCTGGACGAAAAAGGCCGCCCCGGCATCGTCGAACGCGCGCTGATCGTGCCGCCGCGGGCGCACATCGGCCCGATTACCGACGCGGAACGCAAGGCCATCATCCAGTCGTCGCTGCTGGCCGGACATTATGAACAAACCATCGACCGCGAATCCGCCTACGAAAAACTCAAGCAACGCGCCGCGCAGCGGCAGCCGGCAGTTCCGGCCGGCAACGCCGGTGCAACCGGCAGCGCCAGCACTGGGGCGGGCAGTGGCGGCATCGGCGACATGCTCGGCGGTATCTTCGGCGGCGGCAATTCGCGGCGCCAGGGGGTGGGCGAGGCGATGATAAAAAGTGCCGTGCGCACCATGGGCTCGGAAATGGGCCGACGGCTCATTCGTGGCGTACTGGGGTCATTAATGGGACGCAAGCGATAACACCGTCAAGCATCAACTACAACCAGGAGGTAGCCATGTACTACATTGCCGAATCAAACAAACCATTCGAGCAAGCTGCGGCCGATCTTGAGGCTTCCGTCAAACGCAATGGTTTCGGCGTGCTGCACGTGCACAACCTCGGCAGCACGCTGCGCAGCAAGGGCATGGACTTCGAGCAGCAGTGCAAGGTGTTCGAAGTATGCAAGCCGGAGCAGGCGGCCAAGGTACTGGCCATGGACATGCGCATGAACATGGCGTTGCCGTGCCGCATCTCGGTCTACACCCAGGGCGGCAAGACCATGATCGGCATGATCAAGCCGACGCAGGCCCTGTCGGCGCTGTCGCAGGATGCCGCGCTGGCGCTGGTCGCACATGAAGTGGAAGCAAAGACCATACAGATGATCGAAGAGGCGAAGTGACCTGGCCTTCGATCACCAGGGAACCGCTAGGTTTTATCCTTGAACAGGTCCTTCAGGTTGGCGAAGGGCTGGAACGTCGCCTTGGGCGCATCGCCCTGCACATCGGAGCGCCCCGCCGAATCCAGGTAGCGCGAGTGCTCGTTGTCGTGACAGTAGACGCATAAAAGTTCCCAGTTGCTGCCGTCGGGCGGATTGTTGTCGTGGTTGTGATCCTTGTGGTGCACGGTCAGTTGTATCAGGTTGTCGCGCGTAAAGGTGCGCGCGCAACGCGTGCACACCCACGGATAGAGCTTCAGCGCCTGTTCGCGATAGCCCTGCTCGCGCAGCTCTGCATTGCGCCGCGCCTCGGCCACTATCCTGTCCAGCCGGTCATGGTCCGGCGACTTGTTTGTTGCCATGTGTTGCTCCGTGGCCCCTCCGCAATCTTCTTCCAAAACGCGCAGACAAAACTGCGCCCCGCAAAAACCGTTTCGCTGTTCGAGACAGTATATCGATAATCTAGTCCCGATACCCGCTTGGGCGTGATCATGCAGTTCATCACGGCATTTATAATGAACGCTACTTGCGGCACAATTGTATCTCGGGAAGGATTCCACATGCGCGTGACCGTACTCGGCTGCAATGGCAGCATCACCGGCAATCTGCGCACCACCTGCTACCAGGTGGATGCCGACGTGCTGATCGACGCCGGCACCGGCGCGGGCGATTTGAGCCTGCAGCAGGCCATCGCCTTTGACACCGTATTCCTCACCCACGCGCATCTCGACCACTGCTGCATGCTGCCAATGCTGGCCGATGCCGCGGGAAATTTTCGCGACACGCCGCTTACCGTGTATGCGCTGTCCGACACCATCTCCGCGATCCGGCGCAACCTCCTCAACGGCGAGATCTGGCCGGACTACGCCGTGCTGCCCACACCCGAACGTCCCTACCTGCGCTTCCAGCCGATCGCGCCGGGCGAGACGGTGGAACTGCGCGGAAGAAGATTTACTGCACTGCCCTCGAAGCACTCCGTGCCCTGTGTCGGCTACCGCGTCGACAGCGGCACCTCAAGCTGGGTCTACAGCGGCGATACCACGCTGTGCGATGCATTCTGGCAGGCGCTGAATCGCATTGAAAACCTGCGCTACCTGCTTATCGAAACCACCTTCCTCAATGCCAACACGAGCGGCGCCGCACATTCCGGCCACATGACCGCCGAATTGCTGGCGCGGGGGCTGCACCGGCTGCAGCACCCGGTGGAACTGTTCATCGTGCACATGGAAGCGGGACGCGAAGAGCTCACCTGGCGCGAAATCCGGGATGCCATTCCGGAATTCAAACCGACGCTGCTGCAGCGCGGCCAGGTGTTTGAATTCTAGTTCCCTGCCTGTACCACCAAGCCATGCACTATCGTGCAATTGCGGACAACGGCGTTTGCATCAAGCGGCTTGCCATTTCAAGAACCAGTACATCAGTCCCGCACCGACCATGGCCCCCATGACGAAGAACAGCAATCCTGCGGAGGGCTGTGCTTCCGGTGCAGACCTGTCCGAGACCGGCTGAATCGAGTCCCATTCGTTGATTATCGCCCTGGCCTCAGCGTAGTCTTGTTCGGAAACCAGCACGCGCACGAAGCCTATCGCCTGAAGTTCGCCGATCCCTCCCTGCAAATATTCCCCTTCTATACGGCCTGCAATACCACGCTGCTGAAGCAGGTTCAGGATCATGTGACCTTCCAGTCCGCTGGATGCTTCGAATACGCTTCTCATGACCAAACAATGCACTGTCGCGCGGCGAACGCGCGCTGACCAAGGCTGAAACAAGCCGCAGCGGGTGCATTTGCAGCGGCTAAAGACGCAATCATCTCGCAAGCACCGTGGCCAGCACCGTGCCCAGAGAAAATACGGATATGATCACGGCCGAGACGGACAGAACAAGGATCCGCCGATGTCTTTGTTCCGCAATCGAGGTCTCCTTCTCCAACGCCTGCACGGTATTCTGCAATTGAATTGCCAGCTCCTTGATATGTGCATCGTTCTCGAATGCCGCCGCCTGGAGTTCGGTTATCTGCTGTTGCAGCAACAACGTCTGATTGGCCGCAGCATCGGCACTTTTTCTGGTAAATACAGGCGCCGCCGCGGATACGATAGTACCGACGTGCGGCAGCACGGACTTTAGCGCGGGAATGAGCCAGGCAGGCATGGTTGACTCCTTGCAATCATGAGGCAGACCTACAGGTCAGCACTGTTGAAAATCGCGATGCATCCGGTTCAGCATGAGCACTTGATTCGTTCATGGCTTCACAAATATGCTAGCTGCATGTGCATGGTAGTACAGAATGGTGCGGCTTACTGCGTTCATCAGATTCCGGCAGAATAAGAATGGCGACTGCGTGAATTGACCCCAGGTATATTGCCTTTCATGAATTACGGAAGCGTCCTGGCAAGACGAAAACCGATATCGATGTATTGAATTTCCTCTCCGAAACTGTAGCGGACCGGTGCCCGTGCTCTGGCCATAAATTCGCTCCAGGAGCCGCCGCGAAGAACGCGCTTTCTACAGCTGTCATCATAACAATCGCTCATGCATTCCCATACGTTGCCGCTCATGTCATACAAACCGTAGGCATTGGGCTTCTTCTGGCCAACCGCATGGGTTCGGTCATCGCTGTTGCCGGCAAACCATCCCAGCGCAGCCAGGTCATCGCCGCCACAGAACTCGGTCTCGCTGCCGGCATAGCAGGCGTATATCCATTCAGCTTCGGTCGGCAGGCGATATTGCCTGCCTGTGATGGCGTTGAGCTTCCGGATGTATTCGTCTATTTCTTCCCAGCTCACGGACTCCACCGGGCAGTTGTCGCCGCACTGGCTGAAATAGCTTGGGTCGCTGCCCATCACGGCTCGCCATTCGGCCTGTGTCACTTCGTATTTGCCCATCTCGAAGTTCTTGCCGGGTATGCGCACCATCTCCGGAAGATGATTTAGAGCCGTATCTTCCGGACTTGTCTCGGGACCCGGAGATCCTGTCTCGAGCAGCGCGGGCTCGGGTGCCGCAGCGCTGTCCAGCGAGGACACCTTGAGGGTCTGCATCGCCTCTGAATGCTGCGGTTCGCGAGGAGTCTCCGCGCGGGCGGCGTTCGCCAGCAAACCCAGCCCGAATAGGAGAGCCAGAACATTGATCTTGACTTTCATGTTGCCTCCCCTGAATTTGTGGTTCGGTACATGTACAACAAGCATCGGATGCGGCAATGGATACCTTTGACACGCAGGAGCGCAAGCCAGATATGCAATGTCACGTCGCGCCGACCCCCGCCAGGTTGCCCATCGACATTTCCGCAACGACGAAGCGCAAACGCGCGCGGCAACTGCCTGAAAATAATCATCAGTCCGGCATGGCTACGATGATGGTCACGCCAGCCTGTTTGCGGGGATGCCGAGTCCGCCGGCCAGCACACTCAATTGCATCAACCAACAACCCTATGATGTTCGCAAACGCGGTCAGTTCTCGCATGCCAGCAAAAATCTTTCGATTGCGAGCACTCAGGCGACCCGTCCGTATTTCGATTTCGGCCGGGTCACTTTCATGATTGGGCGCCATTCCCGCGTTGCTTCTCCACGATCACCAGGGCGATACCGCCGAGTATGGCGATGGACGACAATAACAGGCGCAGTGTCAGGGGTTCACCCAGGAATGCGATGCCTCCCAGTGCCGCAATGACCGGCACGCTGAGCTGCACTGTCGCCGCCTTCGCGGCTTTCAACGCAGGCAATGCCGTGTACCAGATGGCGTAGCCGATTCCGGACGCCAGTGCTCCGGACGACACCGCGTACAAGAATCCGGCGCTGTCCAGCGAGGCGCTGTCATGCATCAACAGGCTCAATGCTGCCGTGACGGGAACGGCGCGCAGGAAATTTCCCGCCGTTACCCGGGTGGGATCGCCCGCACCTTTCCCGCGCAACGAATAGACGCCCCAGGCAACCCCGGCACCCAGCATCAACAGGGAACCGAACACGGGCGGAGCGGAAAGACCCGGCAGCAACAGACCAACCAGCCCTGCGACAGCGAGCAGCAGACCGACCCACTGCAGTATCAGCAGACGTTCTCCTGCCCAAATGCCGTGGCCGATCATCGTCGCCTGGACCGCCCCAAACAGCAGGAGTGCTCCGGTTGCCGCAGGCAGGCTGATATAGGCAAATGAAAAGCCCGCCGCATAAGCAAACAATGCAAAGGCAGACAGCCAGTTGCCCGTGCCGACTTGTGTGCCGCGACCCATTCGCACGACCAGCCAAAGCATCATCGCTCCGGAAATCAACCGAATCGTGGCAAAGCTGGCGGCATCGATGCTGGTGTGCTTGAGCGCGGCGCGGCACAACAGTGAATTGCCCGCAAACGCGATCATGGCCAGCGACGTCAGGACAGTTACTCGTGCATACGACATCGAACGTTTTCCCATGCAGTTGAGGCGGTCGACTCGACCTGGCTGCTGTCATTCTCCACTCTTGTTTTTCTCCTGTATCGTTCGCGGCACTGGTCAATTGCCACGGGCTTTACTAGAATGACCGGACGATTCCCGTTGAAAGGAGTGCCCACCATGAGACATCTTCTGTTTAGCGTCATCCTGGCGGTTGTTGTGGCACCGGTGGCCAGCGCGGATGTCGGCGTTTCGATCAGTGTTGGAGAGCCGGGGTTTTACGGCCAGCTCGACATCGGCGGTTACCCATCGCCGGAACTCATATACAGGAAACCGGTCATCATCCAGCAACGGCTTACTCCGGTTCCTCCCCCGCCGATCTATCTGCATGTGCCGCCTGGTTATGCAAAGAACTGGAGAAAGCATTGCCACGAATACGATGCCTGCTGGCGACCGGTCTTTTTCGTTCGTGACAGATGGTACACCGATGTCTATGTCCGCCGTCATCGCGAGTTGAGGAGACATCGAGTCGAAAGAAGGATCGAGCGCAGGGAGGAGCGCCGCGGCGGACCCAGATAGAATATCGACGCTGGTCCTCTATTTGCTGCTATTTGATGCTAACTCGCGCAAGGCATCAGGCATTGACCGCCAGGCGCTAATTGTTGATTGCCTATCTGACAAATTGGCGTGATGACAGAAGGTGATGCGATGCCGGAAGGTGTAAAGACAGTTGGGATCGCAATAGGCGTCACCCTCAGGTTGAGGAGTCTGCCCGTATCATTTTGATAGCCTTGATATGATGGGGATGAGCAGTAAAAAGGTTCCGAGCCGCTTGGCGTGGTAATGGAATGATAAGCAGGATCAATAGCATTGGCCATATTCTCGGTATGAAACGACAATATCCCCACCAGTGCAGCCGTGGCCAGCATGAAGAGGCCCCGCCCCGCATGGCGCCGGATGAAAGCATAAGTCGCAGCAAGCAGTATCAATCCGATAGCGACATTCACCCACGGGCTGACCGGAACGGCCACCAGCCCCCAGCTGACATTGAAATCCGGGGACGGTTGCGCCAGCACCACCATAGACATAGCGGCCAATACTGCGATTGCTGACAATCTCATAAGATTACGCATTTTCTCCCCCTTGCTTTGGCCAATGTTGAATCGAAATCATCGCGTCGGTTTGGACTCGATGTGCATCACCCACAGTCGACTTCATTCTTGGTTGAAGTGTACCCCGAAATGCCCGGCGAATTGTTGGCGAAAAGACCATTCCTTCCGTGGGCAGCCGAAATGGCCGCATTGCATCTGTTGGGCGGCGTCGGATTTCAAGCAATCAGCGCCGCATCCTGTGCCGCGAGGGCGCCGATGGCCGACCAGTCGAGGTGGTCGCGGCCGTGCGCCGCGAGGTCGAGAAAACGATCACGAATTATGCTGGCGAAAGGAAGCGCCACGTTCAGTTCTTCTGCCGCCGCCAGCGCCAGCCGCATGTCTTTCTGTCCCAGATGGGCGGCAAATCCGGCGGGATCGAAATTCCGGTCGGCAATCATGGCGCCATAATTCCTGTACACGGGTACGTTGAAGAAAGACGAGGTTATCAGCTCCAGGTACTGGTGCCGGTCCACCCCGCCTTTTTCCACCAGCGCCATCGCTTCCCCCAGCGACTCCAATACCGTGGCAAGCATGAAATTGCCGCTCAACTTGACCAGGTTGGCCTTTTCGGGCGCATCCGCCACAATAAACGTACGCTGGCCGAGAGCATCGAGCATCGGCTGGACTTTTTCGATCAGCTGCGTCTTGCCTGCCGCGACCAGGTAAAGCTTGCCGGCAGCGGCAGCGTCCGGCCTGCCAAATACCGGCGCGGCAATATAGCCCTGCTGCCTTTGCTCGTGCTCGCGCGAAAGGCGCGCCGACAATGCGACGCTCACGGTGCTGCACGATATATGGATGGCGCCGGGCTCCAGATGTTGGACTATTCCGCCGGAGCCCAGCACCACGTCCTCCAGCGCCGCATCGTCCGACAACATGGTGAACACGACATCCGCAGCGCACACCGCGGCAACATCCTTCGCCGCCTTTGCTCCCTGCTCGATCAGCGGCTGCATGCGCTGCGCCGAACGATTGAAGACCGTGAGGTCATAACCTGCCGCGCAAAGGCGGGCAGCCATGCCCGCACCCATGCGCCCGAGTCCGATAAATCCTGTTTGCATCGCGCTGCCTCCCCTCTGTTGTTTGCGGTTCTCCCGGCGCCGGCCAATTCGAACACGGAGCAATACTTTGCATGACTCTCGTGCATCCGCCCGCTGGCGCTGTCGATCTAAATATTTCGGGATAGCCCCGATATACGGGAGGCTGGTATGTTACGCGGTCAAGCAGCGTGTTTGATTGTCTTCTGCTGCCTGGCCTGGCTCGCATGCCGCAGATGATCGGCGAACGTGCGGGCGATGACGGACAATTGTTTGCCGGCGGGATAAGCGAAATACCAGTGGCGCTTGATCGGAAACCCCTGCACATCCAGCACCACGAACTGTTTGGTTGGCGTATCCAGCTCAAGGGTATGACGCGACAGGACCGATATACCCAGACCGCCGATCACTGCTTGCTTGATCGCTTCATTGCTGCCCAGCTCCATGCGCATTTTAAGCTTGAACCCGCGTTCCTCGAACAGGCGTTCGGTCGCCATGCGCGTCCCCGACCCCGGCTCGCGCAGCAGGAATGGTTCCCTCGACAGCCGCTCCAGCGGTATTCTTTTCTTCTTTGCGAGCGCATGATTCGCCGGCGCGATCACCACCAGCAGGTTTTCCAGGAAGGCCTCCGCCACGACATCTGCGTCCGCCGGCGGTTGACCCAGAATGTACAGGTCATCCAGATTATTCGACAGACGTTCCAGTACGCGCTCCCGGTTGGACACGATCAGCGACACGTCTACGCCCGGATACTGCTGGCAAAACGTGCCCAGCAGGCGTGGCGCAAAATATTTGGCGGTGGTCACGACGGCAAGCCTGAGCTTGCCCTGCTTGAGCCCTTTCATGTCTGCCGCGATCATTTCGAAATTGGACAGGTGCTCGGATATTCCGCGGCAGGTTCGATGCAGCTCATGCCCGATATCGGTGAGATAGATTTTCTTGCCGACCTGCTCGAACAGCGGCATCCCCACCGTTTCGGACAATTTCTTGATCTGCATGGACACTGTGGGCTGGGTCAGGAACAGCTCCTCGGCAGCGCGCGTAAAGCTGCCGAGGCGGGCAATGGCCTCGAATAATTCAAGCTGGCGCAAGGTGCTGTGGCGCATAACAAGTCCCTCCGAATACTATAGATAATAATCTATCATAGATATAGAAACAATTGACTGTTATTTATGGTTGTTTCTTTGCATGATTATAGCAACGCGCTGACATGAATTCCTGAACTGACTTCGCATCCTGCAGCGCGCGAATGTCAGCCAGGCCCAGTGCGGGTATTCAATAATTGGAGATAATCATGGCATCTGAAACACTCAAGGAAGGAAAGGAACGCTATAAGTCCGGCGTCATCCCCTACAAGAAAATGGGCTACTGGGAGCCGGACTACAGGCCCAAGGACACCGATGTCATCGCGCTGTTCCGCATCACGCCGCAACCCGGTGTCGATCACGAAGAAGCCGCGGCGGCAGTCGCGGGCGAGTCGTCCACTGCAACCTGGACCGTGGTGTGGACCGATCGGCTGACCGCCTGCGAGCTGTATCGTGCCAAGGCCTACCGCTCCGAACTGGTACCCAATACCGGCCCGGGCACCAAGAACGAAGCGCAGTACTTTGCCTACATCGCCTATGACCTCGACCTGTTCGAGCCGGGTTCGATCGCCAACCTCACCGCCTCGATTATCGGCAACGTGTTCGGGTTCAAGGCGGTGAAGGCCCTGCGCCTGGAAGACATGCGCATCCCGGTCGCCTACCTGAAGACCTTTCAGGGTCCCGCCACCGGCATCGTGGTGGAGCGTGAACGCCTGGACAAATTCGGCCGTCCGCTGCTCGGCGCCACCACCAAGCCCAAGCTCGGCCTGTCCGGCCGCAACTACGGGCGCGTGGTGTACGAGGCCCTGAAGGGCGGACTCGACTTCGTCAAGGACGACGAGAACATCAACTCGCAACCGTTCATGCACTGGCGCGACCGTTTCCTGTATTGCATGGAAGCGGTGAATCGCGCCTCCGCCGCCACCGGCGAGGTCAAGGGACACTACCTCAACGTCACCGCCGGCACCATGGAAGACATGTACGAGCGCGCCGAATTCGCCAAGTCACTCGGGTCATGCATTGTGATGATCGACCTGGTCATCGGCTACACCGCGATCCAGTCGATGGCCAAGTGGGCGCGCAAGAACGACATGATCCTGCACCTGCACCGCGCCGGCAATTCCACTTATTCGCGGCAGAAGAACCACGGCATGAACTTCCGCGTGATCTGCAAGTGGATGCGCATGGCGGGCGTGGACCACATCCATGCCGGCACCGTGGTCGGCAAGCTCGAAGGCGACCCGCTGATGATCAAGGGTTTCTACGACACGCTGCGCGACACGCACACGCCGCAGAGCCTGGAGAACGGCATGTTCTTCGAGCAGGACTGGGCTTCGTTGAACAAGGTGATGCCGGTGGCTTCCGGCGGTATCCACGCCGGCCAGATGCACCAGCTGCTTCATTATCTCGGCGAGGACGTGATACTCCAGTTCGGTGGCGGCACCATCGGCCACCCGCAGGGTATCCAGGCCGGCGCCACCGCCAACCGCGTCGCACTGGAGGCGATGATCATGGCGCGCAACGAAGGCCGGGATTACATGAGGGAAGGCCCGCAGATCCTCGATGCTGCCGCGAAGTGGTGTTCACCGCTCAGGGCCGCGCTGGATACCTGGAAGGACATCACCTTCAACTACGATTCGACGGACACTGCCGACTTCGTCCCGTCCGTCACTGCCAACGTCTAATTAGGAGAAAATATCATGATGACCAATCCGGGCAATCGCGTCACGCAGGGACAATTTTCATTCCTGCCCGACCTGACCGACCAGCAGATCTCCGCGCAGATCAAATACGCGCTGAACAACGGCTGGGCGGTTAGCGTCGAATACACCGACGATCCGCACCCTCGCAACACCTATTGGGAAATGTTCGGCATGCCGATGTTCGACCTCAAGGATCCCGCCGGGATCATGATGGAGATCAACAACTGCAGAAAGACCTTCCCCAATCATTACATCCGCGTCACGGCATTCAACTCGAGCCGCGGTGTGGAAAGTCCGACCATGTCCTACCTCGTCAATCGTCCCAAGCATGAGCCGGGATTCGGCCTGTCGCGACAGGAAGTGAATGGACGCAGCATCCATTACACCATCCACTCCTATGCCACCGACAAGCCGGAAGGCGAGCGCTACTGACGCAGGCGAGCAATAACGATGGCGGGCCTCCATCGGCGGCCCGCCGTTTCACCAACTATCGGAGTTGTGAATGACTGAAGCAAAGCAAGATGAACCGACCCTGCCGGACGATACCCCGGTAGACCTGGAAGCAGAGCTGAAAGCCTCGAACGTGCAGGAGGTGCTGGACAAGCTCGACCGCGAGCTGATCGGCCTCAAACCGGTCAAGACGCGCATCCGCGAGATCGCGGCCCTGCTGCTGGTGGATCGGCTGCGCAAGAAGTTCGAGCTGAGTTCGGAGACGCCCACGCTGCACATGAATTTCACCGGCAATCCCGGTACCGGGAAAACCACCGTCGCCCTGCGCATGGCGGAGATATTGCACCGCCTGGGTTATGCGCGCGAGGGCCACCTGGTCTCCGTCACGCGCGACGACCTGGTGGGCCAATACATCGGGCATACCGCGCCCAAGACCCGGGAAGTCATCAAGAAAGCCATGGGCGGCGTGCTGTTCATCGACGAAGCCTATTACCTGTACAAACCGGAGAACGAGCGCGACTACGGCGCGGAATCGATCGAGATATTGCTGCAGGTGATGGAGAACAACCGCGACGATCTGGTCGTGATCCTGGCCGGATACAAGGATCGCATGGACAAATTTTTCAACAGCAATCCCGGCATGCGCTCGCGCATCGCTCACCATGTGGATTTCCCCGATTACAGCGCGGATGAATTGCTCGCGATCGCCAAGCTGATGCTGGCCCAGCAAAACTATCGTTTCAGCCCGGAAGGCGAGAACGCCTTTGCCGAATACATCCCGCTGCGCATGCAGCAAGCCCATTTTGCCAATGCACGCTCGATACGCAATGCGCTGGACCGTTCGCGCCTGCGCCAGGCCAACCGCCTGTTTGCCGCCAGCGGCAGGAAACTGACGCGCACCGACCTGATAACGATCGAGGCTGAAGACATCATGGGCAGCCGGGTGTTCGACGAACCAGACAAGAAATGAGCGCACCCCGGAAAGGCATGAAACGTTCAACGTCAGCAGGAGGGCGCCATTGAATCGGGTGCGCGACTTGCCGCCGATCCGCAGCATCCCCTATTCACTGGATGCTGCGCTGTATAACCACGCCAGGCTTGCATTGCTGCGCATCGGCAACCCGCTGGAACTGGAGCTGGAATATCTGGGAATTGACCTGGTGCTGGAAAAGAGTTGCTGGACCGGCTACCACTGCCTGCAGATATCGCTCCCGCTGATCGCATGGGATGGTTTCGATACCAGCCGCAGCGCGCTGGACGCGCCGGTCGGTTGTACCGTGCACCTGTACCACCACCATTCATGGCTGCAGCTGCCGCGAATACTATTGGCGCTGGACAAGGAACTGCAGGCGCAGTTATCGGAGAAGTGAGTCCGACACGGCGTCCAGTTGATCAAATTCCGGATCGATTGATCAACTTTGACGTTCTTTCCGGCGATCGTTCATGCCTGGTTGCGCACAGCATCGATACTGTAGGCTCCCGCCCCGGCAACCGAGAAATAGAGAAAGACGAAGCAATACACGACGGCCAGTTCACCCTGGTTCAGGATGGGCAGGAGGCCCTGCGGAGCGTGCGCCATGAAGTACGCAAACGCCATCTCCCCGGACAGGATGAAGGCTGTCAACCGGGTGAACAGGCCTGCCAGCATCAACAGCCCGCCCACCAGTTCCAGTATCCCGGCCAGGCCCAGCAGCGAAACCAGCTGGAGGCCATCGAACATCGCGATATGCGGCACGCCGAATAGTTTTGCCGTGCCATGCTGCAGGAAGAGAAAACCTATAACGATGCGCAGTATGCCCAAAATACGCGGTGTCCACACTTTGCACGTTGCATCGGAAAAAATCATGATCCATCCCTCCACCCAAGTGCTTCGATAGTGAGTCGCCGATCCGCTCCAGTTGGCGGAGCTACGATACTTCACCAATCTGGAATCGAATCGCACGGTCAATCTAACACAAAATATATGCTTCGTTTTGTCAGTACGGCACCTGACATGTCAATGCCGGACACGGTTCCGGCGCTCGGCCGTGATCAATTGTTCTTCGATAAGCAGTGCATCCAGTCCGTCAAGCAAATCCTTGACACGCCCAGGCACATCCGGCTGGCCGGCCGGGGCGATCGCCGACAGCAGTTCATGCACCTGTTCTTGAAAGCCCGGCGGGTGCTTCGGGCATGTTTCCAGCGCATGGGCAACCAGCCGCTTTTCGCCGGGGTGGAACAATCGGTTTACGGCAAACAGGATGTCAAAGTAGCTGGCCAGCAACGCCGTAATCCGATGGTTGACGCTGACTTGATCATTGCGCTCCACTGCCATCACAATCTGGTGGTCATAAGACGACAGCGTCCTGCGCAGGATCGGATGATTCTTGGCAATGATGGCACGCCGCAGCGGTTCGGGATATGGGTGCTGCGCCCTCGCCCGCAGCGCGGCAAACCAGTTGCCACGGTCATGCAGCATGGTCGAGTGCAGGACGTTATAGACGAAGCATGTGCTATAGCCGACTGACGCCTGATGCCGCAGCAGCACACGATCCAGTTGCGCTTCGATCCATGCCGGGGAACGATACATGATGTCGACGACGTTGCCGGTGCGCAATGCAAGCCACTCATCGCCTGGCTCCCAGAATTCGTTGCCTATGCTGGCGCGTTCGCCCAACTTGCGCGCCAGCTCGGCACGCCATGCCTGCGACGGTTCGTGCTCGGCGTAGACGTACAAATCCAGATCCGAACCGGCATCGGCAAACGCGTTCCCCCGTGACCCGGCAAGGACGACCGCGGTGACTTCGGGCAATTTTGCGAATTCCGCGGCAATTTCTGCCAACAAGGTTTGTACAGCGGACTCGATCATTGCGATTATCAATACCTCGGTGCGAGACCGTTCACATATACAGGCCGCCGGTCTGCTCCAGCCAGTCCGCAATCCTTTCGACTGCGCGCGGGACATCGTTGTCGGATATGTCCAGCGTCAAGGTTGGCAGCGTGGATACGGCGATCAACGTGCGCAGGAGTTCCTGCTCGTCCACGAACAGCTTCAGGTTGTCATACTGCGACGGTTTGCCGGAGACCTTGAGCCGTTCGGCTCTGGCCGCGGCAAAGGAGTCCGGCGTTCGCGTGCAGAATATCAGGCGAAATCCAATCGGCCGCAACCGGTCTTCCAGCCACTTGAAATCGTAATGTTTGCCGTTCTTGCTCAATTGATACATCTGCGTGGAGATGTGGAAGCGGTCCACGATCCACGAATAGTAGCGCTGCAGCTCGAACAATCGCGCCCAGGTCCGGTAAGTCTCCATGGCCAGTTCTTCTTCCTGCGGTTCAAAGTTGATCAAGCCCCGTCCCCATGGAAAATTGGTAAAGGCACACCATTCGGCCGAGATGATCGGCGAGTGGTAGCGATACTTGCGCGGACCGACGATACGCGGATGTTCATTGAGCGCAAAAGCGATCTCGGTCTTGCAGGTAAGGCGCGTGCCTTCCAGGATGATTTTGGGGCAGAGTTTCGACATGATTGAATCCTCACTTTCTACTCTGCCGTGAATCAAATTGAATAGCAACCGGCAAACTTCGTGGAGCCAGGCCCGAATTGGATCGTGGATGGTTCCGCTCCAAACATGATGGAGAATGAAGAAACCGGGTTCAAATGGGTCTTCGGCATCTTGATAGGTGTCTGCCGCGGCCCCTTTACTGACTGCCCCCGTTTTCTCACAATGGCGTCTCAGACATAACCTTATATTTGTCAGGGTGATAGGGGCAATTTCCCAGTATTTTGCTGTGGTATTTCATGATAAAGTTCGCCCGGCTTCAGTTCAAAATATTGACCGGCTGAAGCGCCATTTCAAACAACTTTAGAGGAGATTGTCCGTGACCATAACAGAATTGATTCTCTTGTCACTTCCATTGTTCGCCGCTCTTGTCATCGTGATGGACGATAGAAGGGTAAACGGCGAGAAATAGGCGCTGCTTGCTTCAGCACCCCCCGGCAATAGCGGGGGGTGTCAGTCAAAGGTATTTCCGCACTTCCCTGTTGATGACGACAAGCGGCCGGACTCAAATTGCATCGAGTATCGTTTCGCCCCCGACCTGATTGGAAGAACTGCCCCGTTGTCCTGCTGAGCCAGGGGAATTGGCACAACACGACGTTTTCCGACCTTATCCCATGTTCCCGGAGTTCAGCGATGAATAAACTGGACCACCTGAATTTTCAAAACACCTTCGCCCGCCTGTCGACGAGCTTTCATACACCACTGCACCCTACACCACTGCCGCAACCCTATCTGGTCAGCTTCAATCCCAATGCCGCACACCTGATTGATATGGACTCGACAGAGGCGGCCTGCGCGGATTTCGTCGAACATTTCATCGGCAACCGGCTGCTGCCGGGTTCCGAGCCGCTGGCCATGCTGTATGCGGGACACCAGTTCGGCCACTTCGTCCCCCAGCTTGGTGACGGACGCGCGATCCTGCTGGGCGAGATTCGCAACGGTGCCGGAGAACTCTGGGATGTCCAGCTAAAAGGCGCAGGCATCACGCCGTATTCCCGGCAGGGAGATGGCCGCGCCGTGCTGCGCTCCTCCATCCGCGAATACCTGGGTTCCGAAGCCATGCACGGACTGGGCATCCTCACCAGCCGTGCACTGTGCATCGTCGGCAGCGACGAGGAAGTCTATCGCGAGCGCATCGAATCCGCCGCCGTGCTTACCCGCCTCTCGCCTTCGCATGTGCGCTTCGGTTCGTTCGAAGTGTTCTTCCATCGCGGACAGCACGACCACATTGCCACGCTCGCCGACTATGTCATCGCCAGGCATTTTCCCGAACTGGTCGATGCACAGGACAAATACCCGCAATTCCTGACCCAAGTCACCCGGCGCACCGCGCGGCTGATGGCGGAATGGCAGGCAGTCGGCTTCTCGCATGGCGTGATGAACACCGACAACATGTCGATACTCGGGGTGACTTTCGACTATGGGCCATTCGGCTTCATGGAATCCTATGATCCCGGCTACATCTGCAACCACTCCGACTCGCGCGGACGCTACGCCTTCGACCAGCAACCGCAAGTCGGGCTGTGGAACCTGAGCTGCCTGGCGCTGGCCCTGTCACCGTTGATCCCTGAAGCATCCGCCATGACCATTCTGGATGACTATGCACCAGCCTTTTACGAACGCTACACCGGGTTGATGGGAGCCAAGCTGGGGTTAAGCGATGCCACGCAGGACGATATTCCACTGATCTCGGCGCTGCTGGATCTGATGCAAGCCAGCCAACTCGACTACACCAACTTTTTCCGCAGTCTGGGCAATTTCAATTCGGCACCGGATGCGAACAACAGCCGGCTGCGCGACCAATTCATCGACCGCGCCGCATTCGATGCATGGTCCGCAACCTATCGTTCGCGCCTGCAACGCCAGCCGGATGCAGACAGCGAACGCAAAGCACGCATGGATCGCATCAACCCCAAATACATCCTGCGCAATTACCTGGCTCAGGCCGCCATCGAAAAAGCCGAAAAGGAACGCGATTACTCCGAGATCGAACGACTGCTGAACCTGCTCGGCCGCCCTTTCGACGATCAGCCTGGAATGGAAAGCTATGCCGCACCGCCGCCGGAAGGGACACAGCAAATTTTGGTCAGTTGTTCGTCGTGAATGCACCCGGAGAGGCCGTGTGAGATCCCGTGCGGGAAGCGTGCGCGTCCAGCCAAGGCGTCGTGCGAAGCTGACCCATTCAATTTGCGGCGCCGACGCGACGCCCAGTCAATGCCGATCCAGGATGTGTTACCGTACATCCAGCCCCCCAAGCAATCATGAAAACCCCGCTCGCAATCCTGCTCGATTACCACCAGCGCACCAAGCACCAATTTCATCGCTATGCTGCCGGGCCCGACGGGTTGGACTGGAAAAACCAGCCGAATCCCTTCCGCACCTTTGCAGGCAGTGCGCTGCTGGAACTGCCTTTGCTGGGCGCGGGAGCGCAGCCGCGCTATGCTGAGCTATACCGGCCCGGGGCGATCGCGCCACAGGCATTCACGTTGCCCAACATTGCGGCGCTGCTGGAACTCTCCTTCGGCCTGTCTGCATGGAAGCAATACGGCGACAGCCGCTGGGCACTGCGCTGCAACCCGTCCAGCGGCAATCTCCACCCGACTGAGGCATATCTGGCGGTGCAGGGATGCGTCGGCATTGCTGACGGCGTCCATCACTACCTGAGCCGCGACCACCTGCTGGAACAGCGCTGCCGCTTCGCGCTGCCTGCGCACGCCGGCGCGCCCATGCTGCCGCCCGCGACCTTCCTGGTCGGGCTGACCTCGATCCATTGGCGCGAAGCATGGAAATATGGCGAACGCGCCTATCGTTATTGCCAGCATGACGCGGGCCATGCGATTGCCGCGCTGCGCTATGCGGCTGCCATGCTGGGCTGGCAAGTCCATTTGCTCGACGCCTGGAGCGATGCGGATGCAGGCGCAATCCTGGGGGTGGAGCGGGAGGCGGATTTCGGCGCGGCGGAGCGCGAACACCCCGACATCCTGCTGCAGGTAACGACAATGGGTGCGGATGCCGACGCAGCCGGGTTTGCCGCTGACGCGCTGGTGCGCGCGACACAGGGCGGCATCTGGCAAGGCCGCGCCAATGTGCTGTCACCCCACCCGCCGCAGCCATGGCCGGTGATCGACGCAGTGGCTGACGCCTGCCGCAAACCGCGCACCCCGCACACAGCTTGGCCGGCACCGGCCCTGCCCGCCCCGATCCACAGCGCATGCAAGCTCGGTGCTGCCGAAATCATCAAACAGCGCCGCAGCGCCCAGGAATTCGACGCCAGCACATCAATTTCCGCAACGCAATTCTATCGCATGCTGGACATGACCCTGCCGCGCGCCGGCGTGGCGCCATGGGACACCATTGCGTGGGAACCCCGCATCCATCTGCTGCTGTTCGTCCATCGGGTGGAGGACATCGCACCCGGCCTGTATGTCTTTTTGCGCAACGCGCATGTGGAAGCAACACTGCGCACGCAAATGTCCGCCGAGTTCGAGTGGCTGCCCATCACAGACTGTCCCGCACATTTCTCGCTGTTGCGGTTGCTCAGCGGCAATGCGCAAAGTGCATCGCGCGTCCTGTCCTGCCACCAGGACATTGCCGCAGACGGCGCTTTCAGCCTCGGCATGCTGGCCGAGTATCAGGCTAACCTGGCATCAAGCCCGTGGGTGTACCGGCAACTGTTTTGGGAAGCCGGCATGCTGGGGCAAGTGCTCTATCTTGAAGCCGAAGCGGCGAATGTGCGCGGCACCGGAATCGGCTGCTATTTTGACGACGGCGTGCATGACCTGGCCGGCATCCAAAACCTGTCGCTGCAGTGCATGTACCACTTCACGGTCGGCGGGGCGGTTACCGACACACGCCTGCAGACCCTGGCGGCTTATGGACATCTGCTGCGGAAACTGGAGACGGAGCCCGATAGCCCCGGGACCCATTGATCCGGCCCGATGATATTTAAAGCCTGTCCCGACTTTGTCGAAGCGGTCCGTTCGCCTTGAGCGAAGCGAAGTCGAAACGATGCAGTTGGTGCTTCGACCGTTCGATGGTACGCAGGGCATGCTTCGCCGGCTATGCCGGCTGCGCGCAGCACGAACGGAGTTGATGCTTCACCGTGCCGGATCGAGAACCGCGCTCCTCCGCTGGAACTCGCCTCATACCTTGTTTCAACAATGCGCTTGCATTTCATTTAATTTTATGTATACTTAAATTAAATAACACCGCAGGCAGGAGTCATCCCGTTGAAAACCAGGGCCTACAACATCGAAACACGCCGCCGGCAACAGGCCGAGCTGAAAGCCGGCATCGCGGCCGCCACGGTCGAACTGCATGCAGCCAAGGGCGTCATCGCGACCAGTTACGCCGACATCGCCAGACACGCAGGCGTGTCACTGCCCACGGTGTACAAGCACTTCCCGACACAGGATGAACTGCTCGAAGGCTGCACCTCGCACGTCATTGCCAAGGCGCCGCCGATGCCGCTCGAGAAGATCCTGGCCGCGCCCGACCTGCCCGCCGCAGCCCGGTTGCTGGTGGCGGCAATGGAGCAGCAGCACCTGCATTTCGAGCCCTGGTTTACATGGCGCGAAGATCGGGTGCTTCCGTTCCTGGCCGGGATGGTTGACGGCTTCCGCCAGATGCAGTCCGCATTGGTCGCAAAAGTGCTGGCGCGTCATCTGGGAACCGGTGTGCGGCGGGATATGGTCGCAGCCTGGGAGTCCATTCTGTCCTTCGACTTGTGGCAACGCATGGTGCGCGGGCACCGCTTGCCTCGCGCTGCGGCGCGCCGCGTTCTCGTTCAGTGTTTGCTGGCGGTTATCGAACCAACGCCAGCAAGCCGATCCAACACCGGTTCAAGGAGAAGATCATGACACAATCCCCGCATCCCTCAATCAACCAGATCTGTGCGGACACTTATCGTATCAGCATCCCACTGCCGGACATGATCCCCGGCGGCTTTTCGTTCAATCAGTACCTCGTGGTCGATGACAGCCCCCTGCT
The DNA here is from genome assembly GCA_963782385.1 of uncultured beta proteobacterium. GTDB lineage: Bacteria > Pseudomonadota > Gammaproteobacteria > Burkholderiales > Gallionellaceae > CAVXFS01. Next base: position 1,440,716 of record CAWAJO010000001.1, on the reverse strand, counting down.
GTTCCACACGGGTCCGAAAAGATTATTCGCGCAGATTTGCGGACAGATTGAAACCGTCCTCCCCGTATCCAAGCTGCGCTATATCGCGTTCTCGCATGTCGAGGCCGATGAGAGCGGCAGCCTGCCCGAGTTTCTGGCGGCAGCACCGCAAGCCCAGCCCGTGTGCAGCGAAGTGGCGGCGATGATCTCGGTCGCTGATATGGTTGACGTCGTGCCGATCACGATGGCCGATGGCCAAAAACTCAACCTGGGCAAGCATCAGCTGGTGTGGCAATCGACCCCGCATCTGCCGCATGGTTGGGAATGCGGCTACTTCTTCGATGAAACGACCGGGACACTATTCTGCGGAGATCTGTTCACGCAGCCCGGCACGGGAGAACGGCCCCTGGTCAGCGAGGATATCTTTGGGCCGAGCGAGGCATTTCGACAGCAGATGGATTATTACTCTCACAGCCGCGACACCTCGCGAATGATCGACAAGCTGGCGCAGCTCAAGCCAAATTTGCTGGCCTGCATGCATGGCAGCGCATGGTCAGGCGATGGCGCCAGCCTGCTGCGCAGGCTGGGCACATCGCTTGCGCAGCCCTGATCCGGCGGTGAAAACGGGGAATGGAGCCTGGCATTCGCTGATCCTGGCGGGTAGCCCGGTTGTCCTGTGCGGCATCCCCGTTTGGCTGGCAGGGAAAGCTGGAAATTCACTTGTGGCCACCTGATCGTTGCTTATGGAATTGCACCACGCCGGAGAATAAAATAGCGATCTCCTGCTGGGTCAATTCCGGGTAGGCGTCGCGCAAGGTTTGCCGTGCGTACAGCGTAAGCGATGAATCTCCCCAATTCTGCGCCGGATCGAAGAATGCAGCAGTCATGCGGCAGGAATCGTCAAAGATCAGGCGCAGGTTGTGCTGGACACGACGCTCAATGCCACCTTCCGCTGCGGTGGCCGTTTTAGAATCCCTCTCGTCCATATTCGCCTTGTTAACGTTGATAAAAACCGGCATCTTGGACTGCATCCAATCCAATACCCGTTGATCGGAGATTTCCTGCATGATACGTCGGCGCATTATCCGGTGTAAATGCCGTGTGTGCCGTGAGAACCTGCCCCGTTGCCGAGTAGCTGTCAGAGTGCAGCCGGCCCGGATGACCGAAAACATCTCACTGTGGCAAAGAACGCTTTATCATGTGTCGCACGGCGCAGATTTTTGGTATGAACTCCGGCGTGCGGAACATGTCCATCTTGCATAAAAGCGTTGCGGTTCCGATAACCTCGATATGTGGACACAAAAAGAGATTCACCTGAAACCCAAGGCCCGGGGCTTCCACCTGATCACCGACGAACTGTTGCGCGAACTGCCCGAGCTGCGCAATGTCAGGATCGGCATGATGAACATTTTCATCCTGCACACCTCGGCATCGTTGACCATCAACGAGAACGCCGACCCCACCGTGCGCGAGGATTTCGAGCGCTATTTCAACCGCGCCGTTCCCGAGGGCGCGCCATGGCACTTGCATCAGGACGAGGGCCCGGACGACCTGCCCGCCCACCTGAAATCCAGCCTGCTCGGCAACAGCCTGAACATCCCGATTGCCGATGGCCGGCCAAGGCTGGGCACCTGGCAGGGAATCTACCTGTGCGAACATCGCAACCTTGGCGGCAGGCGCCGGGTTGTCGTGACGATCCAGGGCGAGTAGCCAGACCCGCGATGACGACCCCATCAGATCGCATGCCTGCAGCGCCACCCGACGCCCTGCTCTTCACCGCTCCCGGCTGCCCGCACTGCCCCGGCGTTTTGCAGGGACTGCGCGAACTGGTCAAGCGCGGGCTGGTCGGGAACATGACCGTGGTGAATGTCGCCGCGCATCCCGAGCAGGCGGCGGAATACGGAGTGCGCGCCACCCCCTGGCTGCGCCTGGGTCCGTTCACGCTCACCGGCGCACACAGTCCTGCCGAGCTGCGCCAGTGGGCCGAGTGGGCGAATGGCGAAGAAGGTACCGCGCACTATGTCGAACATCTGTTAAGGCAAGGCGGCTACCAGCAGGCCGCGGCCTTCATCGACGCAGACGCGCAGCGCCTCAAGCCGCTGCTTGCCGTCGTCGCCGATCCCGCGGCCAGTCTCCAGGTTCGCCTGGGCATCAGCGCATTGCTCGAAGCCCATGCCAACACCCGGGCACTGAAAAATCTGCTGCCGCAGCTGGCCGAACTCACCCGCCACGCCGACCATCGCGTACGCGCCGACGCATGCCACCTGCTCGGCCTCACCGGCAGCGCAGCCGCGCGCACCCATGTTGAAGCATGCCTCGGCGACGCCAACGAAGAAGTGCGGGACATAGCAGAAGAGGCAATGGAAGAACTGCAGAAGCAGAAGGCGCGGCGGTGACGCGGAGCTAAACTTTCCAATCTGGAAACATATCGACCCCGGCTCCATTAACCGGTTGCCGGGCCGGGAATTGCAAGTGCAGTGATCCGCGACGTCAGCCCACCCTGGTATCGTATCTTCAGGATTGACAATGTTACCTGGAGAAAAGCTTCGCCAGATTTTCGAGACAACCTGTCCACCCATGCTGATGTTTATCCCTGGCTTCAACGCTGGCAAAGCGCTCGTGAGTCAAGGTTACTTCCGTTCCGCCCTCAACCTCCGCCAACTCAACGGTCACAAGCGTTTCAGGTGAAGGGTCACCTTGCCATCCCCAGGTGAAGCTCACCAGCCTGTTTGGAATTATTTTTTGGTATGTACCGCAAACTGTTGGATTGACGGGTTCGCCACCCATTTCGCCTTTCATCTCCACGGTGTACACGCCGCCAATCTTGAGATCGGTGCTTGCGCTTGGCACTTTCATGTCTCCCGGCGCGTACCACTGCTTCATCAATTCGGGTCGAGTCCAGGCATCAAAAACTTCCTTCGGCGTGGCATTGATGACTTTCTTTATCGCCAGTTTTATGTGCTCAGTCATTGCTTCCCCTTTTCCAAAAATTCCTGAAGTGCCTCCAAACGGGACGCCCAGAATTGTTGATAATATGCAAGCCATTCCTCTGCCGTTTTAAGCGTGTCCGCATTCAAGCTCACTATCTGGAAGCTCCCTTGCTTCTTGCGCTCAATGAGATGGGCCGACTCCAACACTTTCAAATGCTTCGAAACTGCCGCCAGCGACATCTTGTGCGGCTTTGCGATCTGACCGACTGACATCTCTTCCCGGGAGATGTCACGCAGGATGGCTCGCCGGGTAGAGTCCGACAAGGCATGAAAAATAAGATCCAATTGATGAGTTTTAGAGTTAACCATTTGGTTGTATGTTAGCAGATTCGGTGAACAAGTCAACCATTTGGTTAAATGAATTTTGAGTGCGATCCATTGAGGGAAACTGGGCACGGAACCCAATGCTATATCTGGAAAAGGTGTCGGAAATCTTGACACTGGCCACCAAAGCGCTTGCTTCTCGGCGCCCGCCTGCAACATATCTAATTGTTTATCTTTATCTAAACTGAATCCGGCAAGATTCTTGCTTTTTGTCGAACTGAACATCGAGGCTGCGGGCTATCGAAGGCGCAGCATTACTCAATTGGAGCAGCATTACGCAATTGAAGGAGAATCGACGATGAATATTTCCAGCATCACTTCCAAGATCTGCGCGAGCGTCCTCGTTGCCGCCATCGTCCTGGCGGGCGCCAGTTCCGCGCAGGCCGCGCTCATAACCTGGGGTTCGGAGACGGACATCGCCGGAAATTCCGACGTCAGCACCAACGGCACGCTCGTGAACGCCTTTAATCTTGCGGGATCAAGCACCACCGTGAATGGCGTGAATTTCGCGGCGTGGGCTTTGGGCTTACTCAACATTAGCAGGCCTGCCTGCCCCACGCTCCCCTCGGACGGAACCTACACCAACGGCAACTACACCCTGTCCTTCGCCCTGGGTAACTGCGTCGGCGACGCAATGAATGAAGTCGACACCTCGTCTGCAAGTGCTCCCTTTTCGGGCTTGAGTTCCGAGTATCAGGCGCTGCTCGGAACCGCGGGCGAAAAGGGCGACAGAACCGTTACGCTGACGATGGCCGGTCTGACGTCGGGCCAGAACTACGAGTTTCAGGTGTGGGTGAACGACTCTCGATACCCCGGTACGGGTGGGTTCACGTATCCGGTCGATGTCGACGGCGGCGCGGTCTCGCTGGATCCCAACACATCGCCCGTTGACGTGAATGGGGCCGGCGTTGGCGGCGGTATCGGCCAGTATGTCGTCGGAACCTTTACGGCTGACGCATCAAGTCAACTGGTCGATTTCTTCGGCGGCGAAGTCGGCGTCGTGAATGGCTTCCAGCTGCGCACCACCGGAACCAATTCGGTCCCCGAACCCGCCACGCTCGCGCTGCTCGGCCTCGGCTTGATGGGACTCAGCGTTTTCAGGCGCAAGCAGGCAAAGATTTGACTTTAGGAAACTTTGGGAAACTGGGGACAGCGCCCGATATTCGTTGATCAGGGCTGGATGCCGCCGAGCAGGTTGGCAGGCACCGCCTCGTGTATGCGCTTTGGCGTCGCGAGGTTGAGGTTGTTCATGATCTCGACAAACTCCGCTTCGCTCTTGCCCGCGATGCGCGTGTTGAGCACCTTCTCCTCGCCGATGCTGCTGACGCGCCGTCCCTTGTAGTCGTGGGCGGGATAGACCAGCGTCTCGTCCGGCAGCGTGAACAGTTTTTCGGTGATGCTGTGATACATTTCCGTAGCACTCCCTTGCTGGAAATCGGTGCGGCCGCAGGCATTGATCATCAGCGTGTCGCCGGTGAACAGCCGGTCGCGCCACAGGTAGCACAGGCTGCCGGGCGTGTGCCCCGGTGTGGCAATCACGCGCAGGGTCTCGTTACCGAACGTCAGCGTGTCGCCGTCTTTCAACAGCCTGTCGTACCCCGGCGCGCCGCAATTTTCCGCGATCACCGTGGTGGCGCAGGTGTGCTTCCTGAGCGCCTGCGAGCCGGTGATGTGGTCGGCATGCACGTGGGTATCCAGCACGAAGCGCAGCGTCAGCTTCAGCGACTTGAGCAGCGCCAGGTAGCTGTCCACCTCTTCCAGCACCGGATCGATGATGACCGCGCCGCCCTGCTCGTCGGCGAAAAGATAGGTGAGCGTGGATGATGCCGGGTCGAATATCTGGCGGAAGATCACGTTGTTTTCCCGAGTGGCCGGAGTCGTCATGAATGTATAGGCAAACCACGGCATTGCAAGTTCCGCAGTCTTGCCGATACCGCAACTTGACTCGCACCTTTGACACCCGTTCGGGCTGAGCCTGTCGAAGCTTGTCCTGGGCAACGTCGAAGAGCCCAATCACCGCATTCAAGTACCTCGACCCTGGCCCATCCGGCCTGACGTTCCCCGCGACGCACCCGACATCAGTTTGATAGAAATCATGTCAATGGACTAACCGGCTCCCGGGTTCCCCGGATGTGAAGCATCGTTGAACATTTGCGGATAGCCGTCGCCATTTCCTGTCCGCTCTGGAAGCGGCCTTCAACATCCTTGTTCAGGGCCCGGTTGATGATGTCGACCATACAGCAAGGCAGGTCCGGATTAACCTGCAATATGTCAATGTGCGGCTCGCTCACGATGCTGTTCATCATTTCTGTCTTGGAGTCTCCCTTGAACGGCAATCTGCCGCTCACCAATTGGTAGAGTGTGGCGCCGAGGGAAAACAGGTCTGACCTGCCGTCAATGTGGCCCTTCCTTATTTGCTCCGGAGACATATAGGCGGGGGAACCGATCACCAGGCCGCTCCGGGTGGCGTGGTAAAAAATCAGCCTTGAGATGCCGAAGTCAATAACCCGGATTGCGTTGTTCTTCGCGTCATACATGATGTTTTCCGGCTTGATATCGCAATGTACGATGTTCTGTTCATGAGCATAACCCAGCGCATCAGCGACCCGCGCGATGATTTCCAATGTTTCTGCGAGCGGGCGCAATCTGCTGCGCGTGGTGAACTCGGACATCTTCACCCCCTCAAAGTACTCCATCGCGATATAGAGCAAGCCATGCTCCTGGCCGACGTCATATACGGTAATGATATCCGGGTGATCCAGCCAGATCATGATCTTCACTTCGCGCATGAACTGCGACTTTGCGTCCTCCAGATACTCGCCAAAATCATCTGTCAAGGTTATCGTCTTGATCGCTGCGCTCCGACCGCTCTGGGCGTCTTTTCCTTGATAGACCATGCCCATACTGCCCCGGCCCAGTTCGCTCACCACCTCGAACGAGCCCAGCATCTTTTTCGATTTGGTCAGCGCCTGGGGGGATTCCGCTGCATCATCGGCGCTCCCTTTATTCTTCCAGAATTTAAGATCGATCACAGTTGCTCTCTAATGTCGAATTCTGCCTGCATAAGCCAAACCCTTGCGCAGTTCATGCGACTTCGGGCATCTCTCCCCGCTGGCGCTTGAATTCCGTAATATCGATAAACAGGGCGACGTAGTTGATGGTGTCGCCGACTTCGTTGCTCAGCGCATTGATCGAAATCAGTTCTGCATAGAGTTCGCCGTTCTTCTTGCGGTTCCAGATTTCACCCTTCCAATGTCCGGTCTGAATCAGGGTTCCCCAGAGTTCGGTGTAGAAGTCGGGACCCTGCAGGCCGGACTGAAGGATTTTCGGCGTATTCCCGAGGATTTCTTCCCGGCTGTAGCCGGTAATGCTGCAAAAGGCGGGATTGACGTCGACGATCACGCTTTCTGCATCCGTAATGATGATGCCTTCCTGCGCATCGGCAAAGACCCGCGCAGCGAGTTCCAGCCTTTGCTCCGATTTCTTGATTTCGGTAGTGTCGCGGCATATCGCGATGACGTTGACGATCTTGCCCTGTCGGTCATACAACGGCGCGGCATGCACGTCCATCCAGCGCCCGGTTCCCTTTGCGCCACTGATCCTGTATTCATTGACGACATGTTCTCCGGTGAGCACCTGGGCTTCGAGCTCGCTGAGCTGTTTGCGATATTCCGGCAGCACGAAGTCAATCAGTTTCTTGCCGCGCACCTGTTCCAGTGACTCCGCTTCCAGCATGTCCAGTCCAGCCTTGTTGATTTGCTCCAGTTCGCCTTGAACGGAGAGGATCATCACGCCCTCGGGCTCGTTGTCCAGGATGGCTTCGGTCAGATCCTTCTGGAACTGCAATTTCTGCTTCGCCAAAACCAGCGACCCGTACTCCTTGACCGAATCGGACTTGTCCAGCAGCAATTTGAAAATCGAAACCGCATGGCCGGCCAGCAGTTCCAGCAGTTCCTGTTGTCTTTCGTTCAGCGTGCGCGGCAGGTAGTCAATGACGCAGAGCGATCCCACCCTGATCTTGGGTGCGATTTTCAAGGGAACACTTTCGAAAAAACGGATATTCGGCTTTTCATTGACCAGCGGATTATCCTTGAATCGGTTATCCCTGAGCGTATCGGATACGACAAGTATTTCATCGGACAGGTCGGCCGCGGCACAGAAAGTCGCTTCCCTGGATTTCTTGCAGATGTCCGGTACTGCATTGAACTTGAACAGCGGCCGATAGTTGTCCGCCAGGTGAATCAGCGTAACCGGAACGTCGCAGATGAGCCCGATCGAACGGGTGATAGCGTCGAAGATCTCCTCTTGCGCCGCATCCAGAATCTCCAGGCGCTTAAGTAAGCCTAATCGCTCTTCCTCATTGCGGGGGATGGGAGCAGTTTTCATCGGTGTACCTTATCCATCAAGGAAGAATAATACGCAATTCCATCCTGTCCGTCGGTATCTATTAATAGGTTGCCCGAATTCGCGCATAACGAACCCTTCAATTCAGGCAACGGTCTTCCAATACGGTAAAGCAGCAAACGCCTCATGCATTTGCGTATAAATTAACACCAATCTCTCGCTTGTTCCATATGTAAGTATACCTATATATGCAAGACTTCTACCTATAGCCGGCCTGAACATCAGATGTCTCTTGCCCCAACATCGCGCGCCGTCTGGCCGCCGATGTCACTGAATTCCAGTGTCTCCTCATTACCTAGCGTGGCAAATTTTCACCGGCCAACCAACTGGGAGTTGTTCAGCGGTACTTAAACAATTCATCCCCGGCATCCTGTAATCGGCCGGGTGCGGACGTGCGGGTCAGCCCCTCACCCTGCTCACCGCATTCAAATACAATGCAACCAACCCCGCCACCAGCCACAGACTGGCGATCGCGGCGATCCAGAAGCCGGGTGCGCCAAGCGCAGGGACGAGGGTATCGGTCAGTCCGAGCAGGATGCCGCCGCCGAGGCCCAATCCCCACAGCAGCGTGGCATAGATCACCATCGGCACCACCGATTTCCTGTAACCGCGCAGCGCATTTACCGCCACCGCCTGCAGCGCATCGCCCAGATGGTACAAGGCGACCAGCATGATCAACGGTGTCGCCACCTTCTGCACCTCGGGGTCGGTGGTATAGAGCGCGACAATGTGCGGTGCACCGAACCAGAAGATTGTGCTGAGCACGACGGCGATCGCCATGCCGATGCGGATGCCCACCCAGCAGGTGTGGCGGGCGCGCTCACGCTGCCCGGCGCCGATGGCCTGCCCGGCCAGCACCGCCGTGGCATTGCCCAGCGCCAGCGGAATCATGAAAGCCAAAGCCGCGAGGTTCGCAGCGATCTGGTGTGCGCCCGAAACCACCGGACCCAGGCGCGCGATGAACAGCGCCATGAACGTGAAGGCGGTCACGTCCGCAACAAATGTCAGGCCGATCGGCACGCCCAGCCGCAGGAACGCCCATATCGCCTTGAAATCCGGCGCGGCAAAACGCCTTCGCATCTGGAACTGCACGTAGTCCGGATGGCGCAAACTCCAGCCCCAGGCAAGCGCGGCCATCAGCCAAGCATCCACTGCCGTGCCGACTGCGCAGCCCGGCCCGCCCATCTCGGGCGCCCCCAGCAGGCCATACATGAACACCGCATTCAGCGGAATCTTGAGCGCCAGCGAGAACAGGTTGAATACCATCACCGGGCGCGGGCGGGCGATGCCGGTGGCAAGGCCGAAGAAAATGCGCAGGGCGAAGACGGCCGGCACACCCCAGGCGGATGCCGCGAGATAGGCGCGCACCTTGGTCTCGACGATCGGCTGCAAGTGCGAGATCGCAATCAACGGGCCGGGGAAGCACAGCAGCAGAATCGCCGCCAGCGCCAGCACCAGCGAAATCCACACGCTCTGATGAATCTCCCGCCCGACATCCGCTTGCAGGCCTGCGCCGTAAAGCTGGGCGATGATCGGGGGGAGTGCCAGCAACACGCTGACCAGCGACATCAGCACCGTGGCCATGATCGATGCGGCGATGCCGACCGAGGCCAGGTCGACCGCAGAAAGCCGGCCGGCCATCGCGGTGTCGATCACGGCGTTGGCCATCCAGGCAAGCTGCGCGACCAAAACCGGCCAGGCCAGGTGGATGAGCTGCGAGGTGGAGGAAGGGGGACGATCCATGCCAGAGAAGTGAGGAGGTGTTGGAGTAACAAGCGGTGCAGATTGGCTTGAAGCGGCAGATACTCAATGCGACTTTGGAAATAGGTCAGTGCAAGACCTGGCCCTGAGCACCAGGTGATTCGCCCCACGTGCCAGGCTCATCCCCGATCGGTGCGGAGGCCATCGCCGGCTATCGTTGAATGGACAATTCCAGAATTCCGGCCTTTTGCTCAACCTTCAGCGTTTGCAGTATATCCATCCCGATCAGCATATCGTCATCCATGTTTGGCAATATGGTCAGCGTCTGGTTTTGCAATTTGAATGAGCCGAACTGAATATCTGCATGCGTTACGCAGGATGACGTCAATCCATTGGCGGTATGGTTGAGTCCGGACGATTGACAGCCCTTGATTCCTGCCGAGATGGCCACGCGATTCGAGATTACCGTCTTCGAGGCGCCCGTATCGACGACATAAGAGACCGGCACATCCTTAACCAGGCCGATTCCGGCGTACCGTCCCGTCTTGTTCCGGGTCAGTATCAATCTGTAGTCACCATCGTTGTCCGGCGGCATGTTGGACACCATTTTGGCGTCAGCACCGCAGCGGCTGGAGCTATAGACAACGCGGCCCTGATCGACACACCTGTAAACGGTGGCCGACGAAACAACGGGAAACAGTGCAAAGAACAGGAACGCGCAACTGGTATATTCTTTCGGGATCAGATTCATTCGTATCCATATTGATCGAGGCGGCCCTCATTGTACTTTGACCGGGACGCCCGTTGGAACAATGGGGACGTGGAATAATCCGAAATAATGGGGTCGAAGTGAGCTGCTGCGCTTCAATGCGGGAGGTATCATTCATCGCTCAACACCTCTTTCATTCCAGGATGCTGCATTAATTGAGCCTGGCCCCTTAAGTTTTATATGAGTTTTAACAAACACAGAGGAAAAAATGAAAAACACAAAAGTAAAAGTCCTGATCAGCACGATATTGCTCGGCGCATCCATGAGCACCATGGCGGCGGAAACCTTGATGCAGCAGGCACAAGCGCTATTCAAGCCCCTGCCTGCCGATATGGGCACCCAGGAATTTCCGGTCACGCCGGAACGGGTGGCATTGGGACGGGCGCTGTTCTTCGACCCGCGCCCCTCGCTTGACGGCACGGTCAGTTGTTCAAGATGCCATCAGCCCGCGCTATACGGCACGGACGGCCTGTCGAAAGCCATCGGCGTGAAAAGTCGCGACAATCCGCGCAATTCGCCAACAGTGCTCAACGCAGCGCTTGAATTCGTGGAGCATTGGCGCGGAGATCGCAAGAATGTGGAAGAACAGGCGGTCAAGGCCCTGACCGGCCCCCCGAGTTTCGGCCAGCCTGATTTGGCTACCGCCATGGCAAAAGTCGAAGCCATAGACGGCTATCCGGCCATGTTCAAAAAGGCATTCCCCGATGAACAGAATCCGGTCACGGCTGAAAACTGGGGCAAAGCGATAGGGGCCTATGAGCGTACCCTGGTGACGCCGTCGCCGTTCGACGATTATCTCAAAGGCAATGCCACTGCCCTGTCTCCGCTTGCAACAGCCGGACTGGATCGATTCATCTCCATAGGATGTACCGCCTGCCACAATGGCGTCGGCGTGGGCGGCGGCATGTTCCAGAAATTCGGACTGATGGAAGATTACTGGAAGCAAACTGGCAGCACAAAGATCGACCAGGGACGTTTCGACGTAACCAAGGATCCTGCCGACAAGTTCGTATTCAAGGTGGCGAGCCTGCGCAATGTGGCCATGACGCCGCCGTACTTTCACGACGGCTCAGTGGCAACCTTGCCGGAAGCGGTACAGGTCATGGCAAAAGTGCAATTGGGTAAAACGCTGAGCGCGAAAGAAACGGAAGAAATCGTGGCGTTCCTGAACAGCCTGACCGGCCCGTTGCCCGAAAACTTCGCTACAGCTCCCGCCCTGCCTGCCGGCAGTTTCAAGCCCTGAGCTTTTCACGCAGGCAACGAAACAAACCCGCGTAAATGTCCTAGCTCCTTCCCCCTTTGCACGGTTCGCTCCTTCCCCCTTGCAGGGGGAAGGCTGGGATGGGGGTAGAGTCCCGGCACACCAATTTACGTTTCCCACGTCCCCTTTGTTCGGCTTGCTCCTTCCCCCTTGCAGGGGGAAGGTCGGGATGGGGGTAGAGACCTGGCACACCAATTTACGTTCTCCACGTCCCCCTTGTTCGGCTTGCTCCTTCCCCCTTGCAGGGGGAAGGTCGGGATGGGGGTAGAACCTCAACTCTCCCACTAACGCCCACAATTAGTACAAATAAATCTGACCCATTGTTTGCCTTACTTCACAACCAGTAGTCGCTGATGTATTTCTCGCCCTTGTCGCAGAAGAAGGTAACGACATTCTCGATCCGGTGACGGTCGCGCAATTCCCGTGCGGCGATCAGGTGCGCGCCTGACGAGGGGCCGACGAAGATGCCGTGTTCACGCGCCAGGCGGCGCATTTCCGCTATCGCATCATCGGACTCGACCGAGACGATCTCATCCAGCTCGTCGCGGTGACGCTGAACAATACCGGGCACAAAGCCATCGGCAATGCCCTCGATCAAATGCTTGGCGATCTCGCCGCAGAGTATCGTGCATGACTCGCTCGGCTCCAGCGCAACCACCTTGCATGCCGGATTCATCGCCTTGAACGCCTGCCCCACGCCGACGATCGTGCCGCCCGTGCCCACCCCGCCGACAACCGCATCGGGCAGCACGCCCTCGGGCAGTTGCGCCAGGACCTCCTGCCCCAGCCACTCGCGGTTCTCGTCCACGTTCCATTCGTTGTCGAATTGCTGCGGCGCAAAATAACCGGGCAGCTGGCCCAGCCTATGCACCTCGGCCAGTGCATCGGTCACATGGAAATCGCCGATGATATGCACCTCTGCGCCGTAAGCCCGCGAGATCGCGGTGCGCTCGCGGCTCAGGCCATTGGGCATCAGCACCAGCATCTTGTAGCCCTTGACCGCAGCGACCATGCTCATCGCGTTGCCGGTATTGCCGCTGCTCGCTTCCACGATGGTGTCACCCGGTTTCAGCAGCCCCTCGCGCTCGGCGCGTTCGACCATATATTTCGCGATGCGCGCCTTGATCGATCCCGACGGATTCAGGAATTCCAGCTTGACCCAGATGCCGTCGACCTGAATCAGCGGGGTCGAGCCGATTGCGTCCAGAATAGTTTGCATGAGGGATATATTTTCCTTGCCAGGTTGGAAAGGACATTATAGATGAACCAAAACCTGGACAAATAGATCCGCACCGGCAGAACCGCATGATGCATTGCCAAGATATCCGCAGCCAGTCCTTAGAATTCCCTTAAAATCCCCCAACCCAACAAAGCGCCTCAAAGGGAATTCCTGCATGGGCAACCATATCTCGTCCGTCGATTATTTCATCATCGTTATTTACCTCGCCGCGACCACCCTGTTCGGCTCATGGTTCGTAAAACGCAGCGGCGACATGAAGGGTTTCACCCTTGCCGGAAAGATCATCCCGGGCTGGGCGATCGGCTTGTCGTTGATGGCCACCTACCTGAGCAGCATCAGTTACCTGGCCAATCCCGGCAAGAGTTATGCCTCCGACTGGCGCCCCTTTGTGTTTTCCCTGACCCTGCCGATCGCCATCATCATTGCTTCAAAGTGGTTTGTTCCGCTGTACCGCAACAAGGTGCAGACCACCGCCTACGAATACCTGGAACAGCGTTTTTCCCTGTGGGCGCGCGTGTACATGGGCGCGGCTTACATCCTGCTGCAGATCGGGCGCTTTGCCGTGGTGCTCTATCTCACCGCACTGGCCTTGGCGGCGTTGCTGGATATCGATATCAAGATTCTGATACTGGTGCTGGGTTTCCTGACCATCATCTATACCTTGCTGGGCGGTTTTGCAGCGGTGATCTGGACCGACGTCGTCCAGGCCGTGGTGTTGTTCCTGGGCGGGCTGGTGTGTCTGCTGGTGTTGCTGATCAACATGCCGGGCGGCTGGGAACAGCTGGGCGCGGTCGCCAGCCGCGAACACAAATTCGCGCTGGGGCCGATGGATTTTGATCTGGTCACACAAAGCTTCTGGGTGATCTTCATTTTCGGCCTGGTCGAAAACCTGAAGAACTTTTCGGTGGACCAGAATTACGTGCAGCGCTTCCTGTCGGCCCCCACCGAGGCCGAAGCGAAAAAAGCCCTGTGGCTGGGCGGCCTGCTGTACATCCCGATCTCGGCGATATTCTTCCTGATCGGCACCGCGCTGTTCGTCTACTACCTGAACGTGCAACCCGCGGATTTCCCGGCCAAGGCAGACCAGGTCTTTCCCTATTTCATCGTGCATGAATTGCCGACCGGCATGGCCGGACTGGTGATCGCCGGCGTGCTGGCCGCCGGCATGAGCACGATGAGCTCATCGCTCAATAGCGCGGCGACCGTATACACCATCGACTTTTACAAGCGTGTATTGAATGCGGATGCGGACGACCATACGCAATTGAACATGATACGCACCGCAACCGGCTTGATCGGTGGGCTCGCCACCCTGGCCAGCCTGGCGATGATCAATGCAAAGACAGCACTCGATGTCTGGTGGGATATATCGGCCATCTTCGGCGGCGGCATGCTGGGCCTGTTCCTGTCCGCAGTATTGATGCCCAGGCTGCAATCGCGCCAGGCCCTGTTCGCCACCATCGCGGGCCTGCTGTTTGTCGCCTGGGCAACCGGCAGCAAACTCTGGTTTGCCGATGGCGGATGGGCATTCGGCTGGCACGCGATGATGATCGGCGTGGTGGGGACGCTGCTGATCATTGCGACGTCGTATCTATTGCAGTTATCGGGTGTGCTGCAGAACCTGGAACGGGATTGAGCGTGCAACTCTTGCAGTGAGGCAACCCGGTTGATTGTCGAGGTGCCGAGTGCGTCAATAGCCCCGCCTCACCGGTATAGCAAAAGCCGCGCGATACTGATATCCGCCTCCATCTCCCTGCCGATCGCGACCACACCCAGCCGGCGCAGTTTGCGCGTATCCAGCGGCTTATCGATGCGGTGTGGCTGAAAGCTTGCAAAGGGCAATCGCATAGTTTTCCAGTTGGGCTGCGCCTGAAAACTCGCGCGGTATGACTGCCATACGATGCGCGTATCATCAGTGCGCAGGTGCAGGTTGTAGGTTTCGCCGTTGCCGAATACCTCGATCTCGATACCGGCATATTCACCGGCATCAAGCAAACCCGCCGCGCTCAGGTCCAGGCTGGCCTGAACAAACCCGCCGTTGTTTTCCAGGCTCACCTCGCCGGTCATGCGCAGGCAGTCCCGGCCTGCGACAACGGCCGGAACAAGACTGCCGGATGACACGCCTCCCATCACCGTATCCGAGATCACCCGCCAACTCACGCCATTGGTCGCGGCCAGCGTGTTGCTGCTGCGATCATCGATGATCATCGGTGCTGCGCTCATTTCTCCGCGGCTGACGCGTTGCCGTGGCGGACGCGTATCAAGCCGTTCAGGTCGAAACCTGCATTGCGCGCAGTCTGCAGCAACTTGTCCAGCACATCGTCGGGCAGGTCCGGCCGGCGCGCCAGTATCCAGAAATATTTATGCGAAGGCCCCGCGATCATCGCCCAGCGATAGTCGGGGTCGAGCGCCATCACGTGATACCCGCCGTAAAACGGGCCGAAGAAACTGACCTTGAGGCTGGCGATGTCGGGGCTGCCGAGGAAATAGGCGATGCCATGCGCTTCCTTCCAGGCTTGTTTGGCCGGGTCGTAGCCGCGGTTGATCACATCGATCCCGCCATCCTTCCGGGTCTGGTAGGTGGCCGAGACATCGACCAATCCCCGTTCGAAGCTGTGATCGAGACGCACGATCTCGTACCAGGTGCCGAGATAGCGATCGACCTTGAAGCCGCTGACCGGCGTAACGCCCTCGGGAATGCCGGTGCACCCCGTGAGCAACAAAAGCACCACCAACTGAATGCGGTGCTTCAGTGCGTTGTGCAGGAATGACGATAGTCTAAATCGCATAATGAAAGGAATGGTTAGTTACGCTCTATTGCACACACCCAAAGGTCCCTCACCCCAAAGTCTTGCCCACCACCTCCTGCACATCCCTGGACAAGCCTTTGGCCGCGGCCACTTTCTGCAACGCAGCCTGCATCTGTTGTTTCAGCGCGGGCCGGTATTTTTTCCAGTGATCCAGCGTGCGCACCAGACGCGCGGCCACCTGCGGATTGAGCTTGTTCAGCGCGATCACCTGTTCTGTCCAGAACGCATAGCCGCTGCCATCCGCCGCATGGAACTGTGACGGATTGCCGTTGCAGAAACTGAAGATCAGGCTGCGTGCGCGGTTGGGATTTTTCAGCGTGAACGCGGGATGGGTCATCAGCTTGCGCACCGCGTTGACATCGGTATGCATCGCCACCGCCTGCAGGCTGAACCATTTGTCGACCACCAGCGCCTCGTTCCTGAAATCCTGATAGAAGCGGTTCAATGGCTGTTGTGCCGTCTTGCTGCCGGTGTTGACCAGCGCCATCAGCGCGGCAAGGCGGTCGGTCATGTTGTCGGCGGCGGCGATCTGCGCGTGCGCCAGTTGCAGCGTGGATTCATCTTGCCAACCTAAAAGATAGGACAGGCACAAGATTCTTCAGGCCGCGCTTGCCGGCCGACTTTGCATCGGGGCTGTATTTGCCGGGCGTCAGGTTGGCTTCATAGTGGGCGATGAAATCGGCCTTGAGTCTTTCAGATAATCGTCTTGCGCATGAACTGGCGCGCGGTGTGGATCGCCTGCGGGTCGATCACTGCGCACTGTTCGGCCAGCATCAATTCCGAAGGCAGCGTCAGCACCACTACACGGAAGGACGGATCAAGCGTCCGGTCGTTGAGCGTGGTGCGCAAGGCGTTGATGAACAGCTCATCCAGCGTCAGCGTTTCACCGCGTTGCACCTGCTTGATCAGATTCAACAGGCGTTGCATCGCCAGGCGTTGTCCGGCCTCCCAACGGTTGAAGGCATCGCTGTCATGCGCCATCAGGTGCGCCAGCTCCTTGTCGGTGTAGTCGTATTCCATCACCACGGGTGCTGAGAAGTTGCGCAGCAATGAGGGCGTGGGTTTTGTGGTGACGCGGTTGAAGATGAACGTCTGTTTTGCCTGGGTCAGCTCCAGCACGCAGGTGGTGGCAGGTTTTGAAAAGTCTTGGAGCGTTGCCGCGCCCTCAAGATGCAGCGCCATGTCGCGGCCCTGGTCATCGAGCAGGCCCACCGCAACGGGGATATGGAAGGGCAGCGGTTTCTTTTGTCCGGCGCCGGGCTTGCAGCTTTGGCTGAGCGTCAGTTCATAGGTCTGCTTGGCGGCGTCGTAGCGGCTTTGCACCTTGAGCTGCGGCGTGCCGGGCTGGCTATACCAGCGCTCGAACTGGTCGAGGTTGCGCCCGTTGCTGTCTGCCATCGCCGCGCGGAAATCGTCGCAGGTCACCGCCTGTCCGTCATGCCGTGCAAAGTACAGGTCCATGCCCTTGCGGAAGCCGTCGCGCCCGAGCAGGGTCTGGTACATGCGCACCACCTCGGCGCCTTTTTGATAAACCGTGGCGGTGTAGAAATTGCTGATCTCCACATAGCTGTCCGGCCGCACCGCATGGGCCATCGGCCCCGCGTCTTCGGAAAACTGCCCCTGGCGCAGCCCGCGCACATCCTCGATGCGATTCACCGCGCGACCGCTGTCCGTGCCGACCATGTCGGCGGAGAATTCCTGGTCGCGGAACACCGTGAGGCCTTCCTTCAACGACAACTGGAACCAGTCGCGGCAGGTCACGCGGTTGCCGGTCCAGTTATGAAAGTATTCATGGCCGACCACCGACTCGATGCTGGCGTAATCGGTATCGGTGGCGATGCGGGGATTGGCCAGCACATACTTGGTGTTGAAGATGTTCAGGCCCTTGTTTTCCATCGCGCCCATGTTGAAGTCGCCCACCGCAACGATCATGAACCGGTCCAGATCCAGCTCCAGCCCGTAGCGTTCCTGATCCCAGCGGATGCTGTGCTTGAGCGATTCCATCGCATGCTGCGTCTTGTCCAGATTGCCCGGCTCCACCCACACTTGCAGCAGCACGCGGCGCCCGCTGTTCAGCTTGAATGTTTCTTCCTGGCACACCAGCTTGCCTGCCACCAGCGCAAACAGATAGGAAGGTTTCTTGAACGGGTCTTCCCACTTGGCATAGTGGCGGCCTTTGGGCAGGTCGCCCTGTTCGATCAGGTTGCCATTGGACAGCAACACCGGATATTTTTTCTTGTCGCCGCGCAGCATCACGGTGTATTTCGCCATCACGTCCGGGCGATCGGGGAACCAGGTGATCTTGCGGAAACCTTCGGCCTCGCATTGGGTAAAGAAATTGCCGTTGGAGACAAACAGACCCATCATCGAGGTATTCTTCTCGGGCTCAACCAGTGTCTCGATCTCCAGCGTGATCTCGTCCGGTGCGTTGGCGATGCGCAATTTTCCGTCTGCGATCGAGTAACCCTTGACACCTTTGCGCAGCGTCTTGCCGTTCATGCGCAAGGCCACCAGCTTGGCGCCGTCGCCCAGCAGTTCCACATCCTTGTTGGGCGATGCGCTATTGCGCTGCAGCGTGATGCGCGTGGCCACACGGGTTGCCGCGGGGTCGAGATCGAAACCCATTTCAACGGTGTTCACCCAATAGGCCGGGGCAGTGTAGTCTTTGCGATGGATGGTGACGTGTGGTTTCTTGGTCATGAGCGGCTGGTCAGGAGGGTGTGAGAAGGATCGGATTCTAACAGTGTCGCCTCTGGCAGCCTGTCTGCTTGAATCAATGGAGTCTGAGCCTATTGATTTCAACCCGCACCAGATCAATCAGAAAATTGAATATTCAAATTTTCGGACATCAACAAGGCGATTGAAAGACTGGGGAGTGGCGAGGCACGCTATCGCGTTGGACTGTGTCGATAATGATGATTGAGGGGCGCATGTGGCATGGCTGCCTCCTATTGTTTCAGCCGCCCTGCTTCTTTATATGTTGCAAAGTAAGACCTAGCCCCAATCTTAATCTACTAATGAAGATGTACGGGGTAAAGCGAAAAAGGCGATGAAAGATCTGAGGAAAAAATGCGAAACGTAATGCTAAGCTGGGCTGTTCAACTACCGAATTGAAACCGTAGTCTGACCCTGATTAATTCTGAAAAATTCCCTCATACCTCCCTTTGAGGAATAATATCCTCATTAACCTTCATGACCTTGTTAATAGATTTTTTGCCTGGTTCTTTATCCCCGGTAACATGTTTCGTTGCTGACATCTTTATTAGATGCTCTATATCTTTCAGTGTTTGAGGCGAAGCAAAACTATATTGATACTGCACTCGCAGATGTACATATACATCATAAAGATAATAGGAATTTTTCTGATTATTTGCTATGTATCGTTGAACATGTTTATTCCAATCACGTGGCCTTTGAAATATCAAAAGTAATATCAGTTCATGCCTACCAATTTCACCAATTTGCTTATTGCCCAACTGATCGATAAGCAAAGGGCCCATTTTTCGTGAAAATAAATCATCTTGACACCACGATACAACATTGTATGGAATCTGACTTAATATCCGCATAAACCTTTGCTGTGGTGTGTCCCCAAAATCACCAACTAAAACAAAGTCAGCGCCATCATATATTGCGCGGCCTTTTTCTGCGAGAATTGGCAACACAATAAATAGCACTTTTGATGCTTGCACCCAACAATTCAGAATTTCTTCAAGAAGTTGGCGCTTAATGTCTGGCGATACATAATCACTGTTCCTTAATGCTCTTGCTCCAGCCCTCATTGTCTGCAACATCGACATAAAAGAATGTTCGGTTAGCAAGCTGGCAATAGTTTGATCATATGGTTTTGTAGTGTCGTAGGCGCGGTCGGCATATTGATCTTTGATTATGGAAGGCAGAGTAGATTCGAGCACACCATTGGCAATAACCTGATGCATTTGCGCTTCTGCCTCAGGCGAAGGCTTCCACGTTGCAAATTCATATGGATTTAAGTTTTCAGGAAGGCCACATCTCTTTTTGCTGTTTGCAACACAAGCTCTAATGTCATTTTTAAGAATTATCAGTGCGTCATCACGCCTACGATCAATTCCTGTGTAAAACTCAATTATCTCTGGGTGTCGGTGAATACCTCATATCTTCAAAAATATAGTTTGCGAAATCTTGGCTATGATGCATTCTGTGAGCTGCAAAATATAATATCCAGTATGAAAATTTGAAATAGAAGAAGCTACCTCTTTTAACCAGAATGTTGTTGGCAGAGAGAACATCGAACACAACATGTGTTTCAAGATCGATGAATCTTTCATGGCAGCATCTTTGCGTTTCGAGCAAAAATCTATCTCTTGTAAACGAATAAACGCCTTCTCTAATTAACAATTCACAAAAATGACCTAACACATATTCGCAATCTTTTAGATCTGGGCGGGTTTTGTATGTTGGGATCTTGTCCACATTGAATAGAAGAAATAATACTCGATGAATCATCTCAGATCGGTTAACTGGGCTTTCGTCAAAATCTATTTCTGATACCTTTAACAAAGTTAAGCAGTTCAAGGCAGTTCGATGAAGATTAAGCACCTCCAAATCAGATGTAAGCCTTGACGTTACTGAATCTTCATCTCCAATATATTTCCTTCGTTGTAGGCCGCAACAATATTCCGAATTTCTTCTCGAGGGAGAGACCAAAGATAAAGCACTTCGAACTGCCTCCCCAAATCTGGGTTGTTGGTTTGGTTAAATTGACCGACTTCCATCTGTTGCATACAAATAATAGGAATATTCTTGAAACGATCACACAGATTTTTTAGAAGCTTAAACGCATCTTTCTCATTCTCTGACCAAGAATCAAGAACAACACATTTTATGTCTTGTTCAGAGCAGCCAAGAATTAGTAACTCATTTGAAGTGGCTTCATTTATGGATGATGTATGAGGTTTCAACTCTTTAGCATCGATATATAACCATAAAGATGTGGGCGTATTTCTCCATGCTTCTCTGACTAGAAAATGTGCCAAACAAGTTTGACCGTACTGAGGTGGCGCCTTAATTATGGTTGATTTTGGGCTTGCAACAAGATTTGATAAATCAAATCTTGGCTCAGATTTGGCTTCTTGATCAGTTTCAGGCTTTCTACTTAGAATTGGAGAAATCCACACCTTCGGCTGCGCAGAAAATGATTGTAAGGCAGCTTCCAGCTTATTAGTTAGATGCGATCCACAAAATCATCATTAGCAGCTTTATCTTGATTTGCAGCCGGAATGTTTTTCAGTGGCAATTGTAGATTTTGACCTTGTGTTGGCTTTACTGCTAATGGTTGCCCAGTGATATATCGGCACAACATTTCATAGCTGTCAGCCCTTTCAAGTTCATAATGTGAAACGGCCTTCAATGGCTTTGGGATATATTTTGCATCTTCAGCGCCAAAGATAATTGGAAACAAATTTCCGATTTAAGCTGTTGTTCTCATATATGTCCTGATAAGTTAGCAAAGATTCCCATTTGACACCTTTGCCAATACCTGGACTGACCTTCTTTTGAACCCGATTCAAGTAAATTTCAGTGCAAACCACAAGAACAAAATCAGCTTCGCTGAGTTTATTTTCCATCCATAGAGGCCAGCCTTCTTCCGTGTGCATTTATGTATTGGTCAATATCGCAATCAATATTATTATTATTTAGACGATCAGCTAACTCCAGAACACGTTGGAGGTGCTTATCTCCGAGGTTATTTTGGCTATAGGAGATAAAAACTTTTTGCATAATCTGTTAGCAAAGAATTTTAGCAAATAGAAGGAGTCGGGCTAGAATGAATTAAAGGGGCCAGGCTCAAATATTATTCTACGCCGCCATCGCGTCCACTTCGCGTTCTATCCTGTCCTTCAGTTCCGCTTCGGCGATCTTCAAATCGTAGCTCAGTTGCAGGTTCAGCCAGGACTGCGCATCCGTGCCGAAATAGCGCGCCAGCCGCAGTGCGGTATCGGGCGTGATCGAGCGGCGTTCCTTGACGATCTCGTGCAGACGCGTGGCGGGCACGCGCAATGCCTGCGACAGCGCGTGGACGCTCATGCCCATAGGCACGATGTATTCCTCGCGCAAAATCTCTCCCGGATGTACCGGGCGCATTCCATTCTTCACCATTTTGACCTCCTTAGTGGTAATCGACGATTTCGACATCAAATACGTCGCCATTCTTGAACTTGAAACATATACGCCATTGGTCGTTCACTCGGATGCTGTGTTGCCCTTTGCGATCTCCCCGCAAGGCTTCCAGACGATTGCCCGGTGGTGCGCGGAGAAAATCCAGCGTGGCTGCAGCGTCCAGTTGCGTCAGCTTGCGTTCGGCCACCGCCTGAATCGCCCGGAATCGTCGAGGGTTACCTCCCTCAAACAGCGCCTGGGTATCCTTGCAGGTAAACGACTTGATCATAACGTGCAGGATATTACGTCATGCGTTATATGTCAACAGTGAGCAAGCGCCACAGATCGGCAGATAGGGTCGATGCCGATCACTTCGGCCTTGGTCACCTCGGTCATGGCGCAAGGCAGATGCAGAATGGGCGAGCCTCCGGCAAAAGGAGAAATCGATGGGGTCAGACTCGATTGATCCATACTTCAAGCCGCCTTGAGCATGAAGTCCACATGGATGGCATCGTAGGGAAACACGATCATGCCGTCGTTTGTTTTTGACAGTAGCCCGGCGTTAAGCAAAGCGGTTACGTCGCCATGCACGGCTTTGACGTCGCGTTCCACGCGCCGTGCGGCCTCGCGGATGGACATGGCTCCCGCGCCGGTCATCGTGTTGAGCAATTCCCAGCGTTTTCCGGACAACACCTTGAACATCAGCTCGGGCGATTCAAAGCTGATACGCGGCGCGGAAGGCTTGCCGCTCTTCCATGCCTGCGTGAAATCGCCCAACGTGTCCGTCATTGGCCGTACATCAATCGTTACTGTTTTCATCGCGCCACCTCTTCACATCTTCTAAAAAATCCGTCACCAGCTTGTCCACCGATACAAAGCGGTAATTTACTTCCCTGCCGCTCACGTGCTTGTGGTCGCCCTTGCCCGCCTCGTTGTCGTAACGCAGTACACATACCCCCGCCACCACAAATGACAGCCGGTATTTATAGCGATGTTTGCTGCCGGAAAGCGGCTCGGGAACTTCCCAAAGCACCAACTCGGCGAACGCCTGTTCCGTGACAAGTACACGGCGGTTGAACAATTCGCGAGCTTTCATGTTGGAGACAATAACAACACCCCGATGTGTTGTCAAATTGAACAACACAGCTGATTATTGATCCGGCAGTGTGATATGGGAACGGAGCCCCAAGGATCAATGGGGTCTGAGCTAACCCCAACCTTCATTGATGCGTAGTATCGAATACTTAAGGGGTCAGAGCCCTTAAATCCAGCAGCAAAAGGATTTGCCATGGAGAAGCATGTTGCCCTGTAGCGCTAATGTGCTACAGTATGCATGTACCTTTAACCCTTGGAGACAGCTATGTCCACAACTACCATACGCTTGCCGGAAGACCTGAAAGCTCGCGTCGCAGCGGCGGCGAAACGCGCAGGCACGAGCACGCACGGTTTCATTCTTGAGGCCATTGCGGAAAAAACGGCGCAGGAGGGGCAGCGGGCCGATTTTGATGCGGTTGCCGAGGAGCGCTATGCCCGTATCGCCGCATCCGGGAAGACGGTTCCGTGGCAGGAAATGCGCGGCTATCTGGAAGATCGGCTCGCCGGCAAAAAGGTAAAGCGCCCGGTAGCCCGCAAGCTGGCACGCTGAGGTGTCGCGCATCGAATTGGCTCCGGAGGTGGGGGATGATTTTGATCGCATCCTCGATCACCTTGCCGAATATCAGGTTGAAAATCCGGTGTTGCGCATCAGGGAGATCATCGAGGCGCTAAATGTGCTGGAGCACAATCCCATGATTGGTCGCCCCGCGAATAACGACAAGCGAGAACTGGTGATCGGGCGCAGTTCGCACGGCTATGTGGCTTTGTACCGTTACATTGCTGAAATCGACACCGTATTTGTCCTTGCTGTGCGCAGCCAGCAGGAAGCGGGCTATGCGGGGCTTTGAACCTGGAAACCGCAGTTTGAATTTGCAGGAGCGCGGAACTTAAGGGGTCAGAGCCCTTAAATCAGGGTTTTGCGATTTGAGTCAATCATGATTCGCCATCTGGTGCCAGGTAAAAGCAAGTACCTGCGATTTAGACTTGTACTTGCGCATAGTCTCTACCCCCACTGATGGAACTACTAGCCATCTGACTAGGCTGTCAAAAAACGACAGCCAAGTCATTGGTTACCTAGCCCTCCCCCTGCAAGGGGGAGGGAATTAAAATCGTTGGGGTCATTTTGAGCTGACACTTTTATTTTTGCGGCATCAGCACCCAAGCACTAATCAATCGCATCAACGCCCATCCGCTCACAGTAAGCCAGATCGGGAAGATCCTTGCCGCCCAGTTTGCTGGCTGCATCACGTAACGCGGTGCGCAGACCCTCCTCCAGAACGGGATGATAGAACGGCATGCCCAACATTTCGCGCACCGTCAGCTTGCGCTGCATTGCCAATGCAAGCAGATGCGCAAGGTGCTCACCCTGTGGCGCGCACATCTCGGCACCCAACAGGCGGCCGCTGCTTTTGTCGGCATAGACGCGCAACAGACCGTGATTCACCTCAGCCATCCGTGCGCGCCCCTGATTCGAGAAATCGACCTCGCCGATGACGATCTCGTCTTGCTTGAGCTCGGCCAAGCGGTGTCCGACGATGGCGATGCCCGGATCGGTAAATACGATCGCGAGCGGCGCACGGCGTTCGAAGCATGTCGGCTTACTCTGCATCGCGTTATATCCGGCGATATATCCCTCGTCGAGCGCCTCGTGCAGCAACGGCAAGTGGCGGTTGGCATCGCCTGCGATATACACCGGGAGATCGGCGATCTGCATCGTGCTCGAATCGAAAGGCGGTACACCGCGAGCATCCAGTGCTACGCCCAGATTCTCAAGGCCCATCTGATCGATATTGGGACGGCGACCTAGCGCGACGAGTACCTTGTCGACCACCACACTCTCTTTTCCGGCACTAACGCGGATGCGCTCACCTTCGATCACTGGTGTGGCAGCCTGGCCCAGATGCATGGCGAACTCCGCGCGCAATAATGCCACGGCCGCGCTGTTGACCTGGGTATCGCTAAGTCCCGCGATATGGTCGGATAGATCGAAACCGGTGATCTCGATGCCAAGCCGGGCAAGCGCCTGGGCGATCTCGCTGCCCAGGCCACCCATTCCTACCACCGCCATGCGCGCGGGCAGTGTTTCCTGCTCGAACAAATCATCGCTCGTCAGCATCCGTGGGCCGAACGCAGCCCATTCCCCGGGAACGACAGGACGAGAGCCGGTAGCGATGATGATCTTCTTCGCGTGCACGTGGCGATCTCCGACTTGCAGAACCTGCGGCTCGAGGAAACTGGCTCGGCCCGTGATGCTGTGATCCTTCACCTCATCCGTAAGCTTCAACATGCCCGCAACAAAGCCGTCGCGCAACCGGCGCACGCGCCTCAATACTGCGGGGATATCGACTGCCAGACGCTCTGCTCCACTAACGCAGAAGGCATCCAGAGTCTTGCTCAGGTGAAAGGCGTTGGCCGCTTCGATCAACGCTTTCGAAGGCATGCACGCCACGCGCGCGCAGGTAGTTCCGTATGGTCCGTGATTGATCAGCACAAAATTATCGGTCTGCTTGCGCACCACGCGCAACGCCGACAGGCCGGAAGAGCCAGCGCCGATGATGGCAACGTCGTATGATTTGGTCATCGCCTCGCCCTCCAATATACGCAATCAGTGATTTGAAAAATCATAATCCTTGATGCACGTTCAAACAGTGCGGCAGCAAACATAGAGAGCAACGTCGCACACGACTCGGTGGATAATCGATGGGGTCAGACTCGATTGATTTGGATAAACCAGCCATGCTTGCTTCAACTCTGATCAATGGAGTCTGACCCCATTGATCGGGATCAAGCTCCCATAACGAAACTTACGAAGAAGTGGGGTAGTTTGTCGACTAAATTGAATTGATGGTATTGCATCGAAAATAAAGCAGTAATGCGAAAAATTAATTTATATATTCAATTTAACCTGCCTGTTATTCTTTCTTTTCAATCTTTTACTTATTCCCTTTAAATCATTAAAACACGCCAATGCCATTACATCCTTTTCTCCTATGTTAGTTTCAAATGTCTTCTTCATTTCACGGAATTTTTGTTCAAACCCATCAACTAGGCGATACATTTCGTAAAAGTCCGAAAAATCATTTTTGGAAACCACCTCAACAATCTCAGTGTATTTTGCCATCCAATAAACCCTTGGCACCACAAACTCTTCACGCTCACCGAGATAAAGTCTCATACCATTTGCATTAATAATTCTATCTTGATCCACTTCATTCAAATGTTCTGATATATCCCTTCCTACCCACTTAAGCTTTTTCTCAATTTCAACAGATACAGATAATAATTCACGCTCCAAAGCATTTACCATGCGTTTAGCCCGCTTGGTCCGTTCCAAGAAATTAGCAAGATGAGGCAAAGCAAAACCAAATACACCACCCAATACTGCTGATACGATTGATACGATTTTGTCGTCCATTGCCATCTCCTGAACAATTGATTTTTTTCAAAAGCTATGGTTGCCAATAGTAGAAAATATTGCACTGCAACAAATGTACTTGAGACTTATTATATTGACTATCAACTTAATCAGTTTTGCAAAGAAACAAGGATCAATAGGGTCAAACTCGATTGATTTGGATTAACCAGCCATGCTTGCTTCAACTCCGATCAATGGAGTTTGACCCCATTGATCGGAACCAATGTCGCGCGCTACGCCGCCATCTCTTCCACTTCGCGTTCTATCCTGTCCTTCAGTTCCGCTTCGGCGATCTTCAAATCGTAGCTCAGTTGCAGGTTTAGCCACGATTGCGCATCCGTGCCGAAATAGCGCGCCAGCCGCAATGCGGTATCGGGCGTGATCGAGCGGCGTTCCTTGACAATCTCGTGCAGCCGCGTGGCGGGCACGCGCAATGCCTGCGACAACGCATGGACGCTCATGCCCATAGGCACGATGTATTCCTCGCGCAAAATCTCTCCCGGATGTACCGGGCGCATTCCATTCTTCACCATGTTGACCTCCTTAGTGGTAATCGACGATCTCGACGTCAAATACGTCGCCATTCTTGAACTTGAAACATATACGCCATGGGTCGTTCACCCGGATGCTGTGCTGCCCCTTGCGATCTCCCCGCAGGGCTTCCAGACGATTGCCCGGTGGCGCACGAAGAAAATCCAGCGTGGCTGCAGCGTCCAGTTGCGTCAGTTTGCGCTCGACCACTGCCCGAATCGCCCGGAATCGTCGAGGGTTGCTCCCCTCAAACAGCGCCTGGGTATCCTTGCAGGTAAACGACTTGATCATAACGCGCAAGTATTACGCCATGCGTTATATGTCAACAGTAAGAAAACAACAGAATGAAAAATCGATGGAATCAGTTTCGATTGATATTCGACAATGGTCGCGAAGACATTTATTTCACTCGTGACGATTGGAATCAATCGAAACTTACCCCATTGATCCTTTCGGCTTTCACCGAACCTTCATTTTTCCCCATCTCCGGACAGCTCAAATACCACGACTATCGGCCACAGAAAAAATGAAAAGAAAGCCATCACCGACAAATTACGCACTGACAACGCAATCAGCGCAAATCCGGTTTCGTCGCCCGGTTGCTTCACCAGTCGCTTGGCCGTGTTTGGCAAATATTTGTAATCCCAAATGGCGACCAGGAACATTGCCAGGCCAAGTATGAAATATATTTCCACCAGGTACATGACGACACATTAACCCTTGAAAATTGAAGTGGCCAGGCTCGATATATGTTTGATCCACCCCTACATAAATCAATTGAGCCTGGCCTATATAATTATTTGCCGGTCAATGCATCGCTCGTCGTGGGTTTATCCTGGCTAAGCTGTTTACCATTCCATCGCTCCCAGACCACCGAATTGTCTGCATATGTAATGGAGATATTGTAATCAAAGTCCCAGTTATCTTTTCCGTCCGGATGAATATCCAGTTGTACTTTCCCGCCGGCAAGGTCTGCCTGTGTGACGGCAGATTTCAGGTCAAGAACTATGGAATCTACTGAGTTATCACTCCAACTACCGGTGATATCTTTATTCTCGGCAACGAGAACATTCTTGTCGTTATAAATCTTGATATCAAGCTTTGGGTCTTGATCCTTGGTATTCGTCTTTGTAATAAACGTTGCATGCATAGCCACCACATCAACATTGTTGGCGTAGGCCGCTGTAGCTGCTGCACATGCAAATGCCAGAAAACAGATTGATATGCTTCTTTTCATCATGCTCATGTTGTCTCCCGTTAATTGATGAGTTTGAACCGGTGCTGCCCTTCATGCGACCGCGCAGGATAGATCGAACCTGAGCCCTTTAATTCCAGGCCAGCCATAAGCGACTCCCCGTCAATATATGTCAAGTCCGGTGCGCGCCGACTTCCGGAATAAACAGTCATGCTCGAATTATTCCTGCATATACAATATCACAATGGCAATACTGCACAGCCGGGATGAGTTCGTCTCTGCTGTAGATATCTTCCGGTCAAAAGGCAGGCATACGCAAATCAATTCGGACATTTCTCAGCGCGTCGTAATGCAGCACTCCACCCTGCCCTGGATATCTTCGCGCGTAGCAGGGCTCCAACTTCGTACGCTGGAGGGCGACGCTGAAGCAGACGCACGCGCCACGGCGATCGTACGGCTCGCGCCAAGCACAATGATAGCCAGTTGCACGCATGATCTGGGCGAGGAGATTGTGGTTCTCGATGGGGTGCTGACTGACGAATTCGGCAACTATGGCAAGGGAAGCTACGTGAAGAACCCGCCCGGTTCAGCGCATGCCTGCGAGTCCGCTTTGGGCTGCCTGCTATTCGTCAAGCGGCATCACCTTGTAACGGATGATGACAAGCGCATCGTGGTGGATACCGCGGCGATGCCCTGGTACCAAGGACTGGTAGAAGGCCTCTCGGTGATGCCGCTGCATGAGTTCGGCACCCAGCACACGGCGCTGGTACGCTGGGCGCCGGGTACGCGCTTCACCCCTCATCGCCACTACGGCGGGGAAGAGATCTATGTGCTGGAGGGGATGTTCGAGGACGAATACGGGCGTTACCCTGCCGGCAGCTGGCTGCGCAGTCCGCACATGAGTATGCACTGCCCTTTCAGCAACGAAGGCTGCACGATCTTTGTGAAGACCGGGCATTTGCTGCAGGATGGAGCCGGGTTCGAATAATTCTCGCCACCCGGCAAGGCGCGCACTACACCGATTTCCTTATCGGGCTGCGCCGGCTGGATGCCCAACCGATCAGAGACAACAGCGCCAATCCTGCGCCGATCAGCAGGATGCCCGTCAATTCGCCGAAGGTAAAATCCTCCCCCAGCGTCAGCCGCGACGAAACGATCGCCACCACCGGCGTGCCGAGCACGGAAAGGCTGGCTTCCCATGCAGGCACCCTGTCCAGCAATGTGATCCACAGCCACCAGCATAGTGCCGTGCTGATCACGGACATGAAGGCAAGGATGCCGATGTAGGTTGCGGACCAGTCGGTGGGATGCTCGGGGACCACGAGCGCGAGCAGCACCAGCGGTACGGCGCCGATCACCATCTGCCAGGCGGTGAGGGAAAGCAGGTCGACCTGTTGCCGGGCGCGCAGGCGCTTGACGAGTACCGTGCCGATGGCCCAGCACAATGCAGCGGTGACGCCGAGGAATTTGCTGAACAGGCTGGTATGCATGCGCCAGGGTTCGATGATCAGCAGCAGGCCGGCGAGTGTGCTGGCAGCGGCCATCCACTGCATGCCCCGGATGCGTTCACCCAGGATCGGCCAGGCAAGCAGCAGCGTCCAGATCGGCATGGTGAAGATCAGCACCGCTGTCTTGCCGGGGCCGCCTTCCACCAGTGCCCAGGTAGAAATCGCCATGAAGCCCGTGATCTGAAACAAGCCTAGACCGAGCGTGGCACCGGGGGCGACCAGCTTGAGCGGCCTGCCCATGAACTTGAGCGCGACGATCAACGCCAGCGCACCGCCGACACAGCGCTCCGCCGCGAATGCGAAAGGCGGCGCATAGGTCAGCGCCTGCTTGGCCAGTACCCATGTGTAACCCCAGGTGACGGAGAGGAAGAACAGGCCGAACGGGAGTAACCAGCGTTGTTGGGAGGACATTTGCTTGAGTGGCCAATCAAAAAATAAAGGGGTTGGTCTCGAAATATTCGCATACTTCTGCTTCGTTCATGCCTGCCAAATTCCGAACCCCGCTTCGCGCAGGTCGATGCCGATCTCCACTTCCCTCGCAATCGATGGGGTCAGATTCTAATGTGCTCTCGTTAAGCATTGACGCTCCCAAGAAGGGTGGGCCAAGAACAGCAGGATGGTGGTATTGCTCCTTCCCCCTTGCAGGGGGAAGGCCGGGATGGGGGTAGAGTGGACAATCTCGTACAAGTTTTGAGTTTCTACCCCCACCCTAGCCCTTCCCCTGGAGCGTGGTTGTTGCCGCTGTGTCAATTCCGTCCAGCCTTTGGCTGGTAACGGATTGCCTGACTTTGTTATCAGCGGCTTTACAACCACGGCCTACTCCTTGCGGGTGCAAGGGGTAGGGAACAAAAATCAGATGCCAACATGCAAACCCACCGTCATCATTTGTGCAGCGGGAATATGATAGCCGGCGATGGCGTCCTGGGTGTTTCTTGCCAGAAATACAAAGAGCTTGTCGCGCCATACGGCCATTCCGTGCAGCTTGCGCCCGGCCAGCAGGTCTACGTGGCCGACAATGTAGTGGATTTGATCCAGATCGAGGTGTAGCCCAAACTCGGCGCATGCACTCAGATCGGAAGGAATGTTGGGTGTGTGCATGAATCCATACCTCAGCGTGATCCGATAAAACCCGGCCTCGAATTCTTTCAACTCAATACGTTCGTCCAGGCTGACCGTGGGCATCGGTTCATTCACCACCGTCAGGAGGATTACGCGCTCGTACAGGACGCCTGTGTGTCGTACCAATTGCTGCAGCGAAGGTGGAGTCGGCTCCAGCCTGCCGGAAATGAATACTGCCGTTCCGGGAACTCGCGGTATCTGTTCGCCCTTCATTCGCCCGATGAACGTCTCAAGATTGGTCGTGGAATTGGCAATTATCTCCGCCAATATGCGTGAACCCCGACGCCATGTGGTCATTACGGTGAACAATAGCCCCCCGATGAATAGAGGCAACCACCCGCCATCGGGGATGGTGAGTAAATTGGATCCCAGAAATCCCAAATCGATCGCCAGAAACACCAGCAAAAAGGCTAGTGCTGCAGGCAAGCTCCTGCCACCGCGCTCGCGCGCCACATTGAACGCCAGCACTGTCGTAATTGCCATGGTGGAGTTAACCGCCACACCGTAGGCTGCGGCAAGATTGCCCGACGAACGAAATGCAAGCACCAGGAAGATGGCAGCTGTCATCAGTATCCAGTTCACGACAGGCAGGTATATTTGTCCGCGTGCATCGGCGGACGTCTGCTTTACGGTGAATTGAGGAAACAGTCCGAGTTGTATCGCCTGCCGCGTCAGCGAAAAAGCGCCTGTGATCACCGCTTGTGAAGCGATGCAAGTCGCAGCGGTAGCGAGAAGGATCAGGGGATAAAGTCCCCACGACGGCGCGAGATGAAAGAAAGGATGAATGGCTGCTTCAGGATCGGCGATCATAAGTGCGCCTTGCCCGAAGTAATTGATAAGCAATGCGGGAAGTACAAAGGTGAACCACACCTTGCGAATGGGCAGACGCCCGAAATGGCCCATATCCGCATACAGCGCTTCACCGCCCGTGGTGACAAGAAACACGGCATAAAGAACGAGGTAACCCGTCATTCCATTCTCCAGGAAAAACTTGACCGCATACCACGGATTGATTGCAAACAACACCTCCGGCGCCTGCAGGATGCCGCGAATGCCGAGCAGCGCGAGCACGACAAACCAGATCAGCGTTATCGGGCCGAAGGCAGCGCCAACCTTGGCAGTTCCATGGCGCTGCACGCTGAATAGCAGGATGAGTATGATCACGGTAATGGGTATGACATAACTCTGGAGGGCGGGTGCGGCAAGTTGCAGGCCTTCCACAGCGCTCAGCACCGAGATCGCTGGTGTGATCATCGCTCCTCCGTACAGCATGGAGGCGCCCAGCAATCCGAGCAGGATCAGAACACGGCGAATCCACCGGGTTTGTTCCCTGTCCGGTCGGAGCAGGGCCAGCAGGGCAAAGGTGCCGCCTTCACCGCGGTTATCTGCACGCAGCACGAAGACCATGTACTTCAGCGAAATAACCAGGATCAGCGTCCAGAATATGAGCGAGAGAATGCCGAGGACGTTGTCAGTCGTTACTGGAATGGGATGCTTTCCGGCAAAACATTCACGCAAGGCGTAAATCGGGCTGGTACCAATGTCCCCGTAGACCACCCCGAGCACCGCCAGGGCCAGAACAGGAAAAGACTGGTTTTGTGGTGCGGCCGGAGGTATGTGCTTCAGCGCTTCATTTTGCGGATTTCGGCCTTCGGCACCAGTCGATTCTGTTGGCATCTTTGCCCTTGGTTGATTGCAGGGTAATTAAAGTAATTAAAGGAGCCAGGCTCAAATATTTGCTACACCGACATCGCTTCCACTTCGCGCTCTATCCTGTCCTTCAATTCCGCTTCGGCGATCTTCAAATCGAAACTCATTTGCCGATTCAGCCAGGACTGCGCATCCGTGCCGAAGTAGCGCGCCAGCCGCAGTGCCGTATCGGGTGTGATCGAGCGGCATTCCTTGACGATCTCATGCAGCCGCGTGGTCATCAGTGATGCGATCCATCTGTGTCAATACGGCGAGCCGTCTTTGTGCGCGAACTGCCATTTGCCTTCGACCATAGCGGCCCGCAGGTCATCGTCGGGATAGACGACGGTATCGCCCGCACTGCGGTCTCCGACCTCAAGATAGATGACTTCTTCGCTGGTGCGATTCAGCAACTGGTGTCCATTGCCCGTACCGAACCTGAATCCCGCGCACATGCCGGCGGAGAGTTGCGTTTCGCCGGCATCGGTGATGAGCACCGGATTGCCCTGCACTATGTAAACGAATTCGTCCTGCCTGGAATGGGCGTGCCGCAAGGCCGAGCCTGCGCCGGGCGACAGCCGCACAAGATTGACCCCGAAGTTTGAAAGGCCGAACAGGTCGCCGAGGGCACGTTTCTCCCGCCCCGCCATGCGCGAGGCGAACGGCTCGGGATAGATCGAGGGTTTCGCGCGCGCCGGAACTTGCGATGCCGCAACAGCGACGGGAATTGTTTGTTCGTTCCCGGGTTGATTGTTCATGGCGATCCCTGACGCCTTGGCCGACGGGTATCCAATGGCTCGAATTTATTTTATGGAAGACAATCCGGGACAGACCAGGATTTGTTCGTCTTGAGTCGACGCCGTTGCGTGGTCATCAGTGATGCGGTGCACCTGAAAACACCACCAGGTCACTCCGTCCCGACAGCACTCTGCGTTGCCGCCGCTAACACGGTTGCAGGTTGACTTGTCCGTCGACCCGCTCCACCTTGAATCTATTCAATGCGATAATCCTGGCACGAGAGCGATAAGCGGGAGGCAGGATCATTTGCGCCTCTTCCTTGCTGTTGGCCTCAACCGTTATCCAGGCGGTGTGCTCGCCATCCATGCATCCCCAATCGGCGTGGGTCAGGTAATGGGAGCCGGTCTCGAGAAAAATCTGGACGAAGTGAGAACATGCTTCCTGTTCGCCCTCATGCTGAACTTCAATGAGAAATCTTGGCATTTTTGAAATATCTCCTTCCTGACTACAATTCAAATCGGAACTAACGGGGTCAGGTTCGCAACGCTTTCCTGCCCCATAGACGCGCCATCCAAACTGCGTTAAAAGTATATACCGATTCCCCAGTCAGGCTACTTTCTTCGCGAATCAAAAGTTAAATTACCACCGGCAAAGCCGGTGGCTTATTGGGTGAGCCCCTCAAAGGGGCCGATAAAACCGTGGGCCGCTCGTGGCGGCTGGCTTTCGCTCCTTCCCCCTTTAAGGGGGAAGGTTGGGATGGGGGTAGGACAGTGAAAATGCAGACTCTCTACCCCCACCCTAGCCATCCCCCTGCAAGGGGGAGAGCTTGCGAGGGGGCCGAATGACATTTGCAAAGTTCAATTGGGCTTGTTAATAGACCGCCGCATAAGTCAAACTTTTTTAGTCCCTCGGCATAGCCGGGGGTTTACCAACCTGAATTAAATGGGCGGGCTCGAATATATTGGGTTCGAATTTTTTGAAGATTGCGATTAATGGATCGGGGTCGTTTCTATTGCCATCCTCGTAGCGCCGGTCAACTCCAAAGTAAACGGGGAAGCCTGAGCTGCCCCGTTTAACTGCTGCTATTTTCCGCAACGCCTTGTCTATCCGGGATGGGTCATGGTCTTTGCCACAACAAAGCTAGTCCCGCGCTTCCCCGTCCAGGCTGAGACGTCCCGCGCCAAACAGGGTGAATGCCAACAGCCCGCCTGCCATCGCAAAATTCTTCATCAGCATGATCTGCTGCATCTGGTCCGCGCCGGTGTGGAATATCAGCGCGGCGACGATGCAGAATCCGGCCAGCAGCAATGCCACGAAGCGGGTCTGGAAGCCCAGCAGCAACGCCAACCCGCCACCCAATTCCAGCGCGATCACCAGGGGAAGAAGCTGGCCGGGCACGCCCATCGATGCCATATAGCCTTGCGTACCCGCGTAGCCCGCCCCGAGTTTGCTGATCCCCGCACCAAGGAAGATCGCCGATGCAAAAAGCCGGGCGACGACCGACAGCAACATACTCACTGCGGGCTTGTTGACCAGATCTGCGATGCTGTCGTTGAACGGCCTGAAAATACTTGTCGTGCTCATGTCCTGTTCCTTTCGGTTGGTGGTTGTGTGAATCAGGCAAATTGCCCATTGTTGTAGTCGTCCAATGCCTGGCGTATCTCCTGCTGGGTATTCATCACGAACGGCCCGTATTGCACGATGGGTTCGTTGAGCGGCTTGCCCGCCACCAGGATCAGGCGCGCGTCTTTCGCTGCAGCGAGTGTCAGGTTATCCGCGCCCGTCGCATTGCTCAGGATACCCATGCGGCGCGACGCCACTTGCACGCCATCGACAGTCACGGCCCCGCGATACACATAGATAAATGCGTTATGCGTGTCCGGCAATTCGGTCGAAAATTCCGCACCGGCAGGCATATGGATATCGAGATACAGCGGTTCGGTGATCTCGCGCGCAACGGCGCCTGCCACGCCGTTGCTGCTTCCGGCGATCACCCGCACCGTGACACCCTGCGGGGTGACATATTCGGGGATCGCGCTGCCCGGAAAATCGCGATACCACGGCGCTGCCATCTTGCGCGGTGCGGGCAGGTTGAGCCAAAGCTGGAAGCCTTCCATCAGGCCATCCACCTGTTCGGGAATCTCGGAGTGAATCACACCGCGACCCGCGGTCATCCACTGCACGCCGCCGTTTTCCAGCAAGCCTTCGTGCCCTGCGCTGTCGCGGTGCCGCATATGGCCGGCCAGCATGTAGGTCACGGTCTCGAAGCCGCGATGCGGATGATCCGGGAAGCCGGCGATGTAATCGTCGGGATTGTCGCTGCTGAAGGCATCCAGCATCAGGAATGGATCGAGACGCTTCTGCAGTTTGCCGGCTAGCACGCGGGTCAGCTTTACCCCTGCGCCATCCGACGTTGCGACCCCCTCGATGATGCGCTCGATGCCGCGCGTATGTTGTTGTACGACTGTATCGATGTTGTTCATGATGACTCCTCCAATGTTGGAAAGTGAGTGTCAGGTCAGGCCGCTGCCAACTCCAGTAATTGCCCAGTCTGTAAACGATTGACCGCCTCGGTCAATTGGGTCCTCAATTCCCGGTTCCTGAGCGCGCCGCGCTCGACATCGAAATTCTCGTAGAAATTCGGAATGGAAAGACTGGCTTTGACATGGCCCCCAAAGAATGGCGCCGAACCAATCGCCGCGGCCAATACACTTGCTCCGCCGCGCGCACCAGGCGATGTGGACAGCATCACCAGCGGCTTGTCCTGGAATACGTTCTTACCCATGCGCGAAATCCAATCGAACAGGTTCTTGTAGGCTGCACTATAGGAACCGTTGTGCTCGGCGAAGGAGATGATCAGCGCATCGCTGGCCGCTATCTTGGACATGAAAGACTTCGCCAACTCGGGATGACCAAGCTCCTTCTCCCTGTCCTCACTGAACAACGGCAATTCGTAATCATTCAGGTCCAGCACTTCAACCTCAGCGCCATCCACCAGGCTGGCGGCATAGGTCACCAATTGCTTGTTGATCGACTTCTTGCTGTTGCTGGCTGCGAACGCTAATAACTTCATGATTGACACCTCCGGGATTAGAAAGTGAGTGCATCATAGGCGGCTCAAAAAGATAGATAAAGATGGGTCAATGAGATAAACTGTTTCATATATGGAACAAACGAATATCTCTGCCGATGACTGCATCCTGTTCGTCGCCATCGTCGAACAGGAGAGCATGGTTCGCGCTGCCGAGCATCTCGGCATGCCCAAAGCCACCGTTTCCCGTCGTCTGACCAATCTCGAAGCCGCGCTTGGACAACGGCTGCTGTTGCGCACGACGCGCCGATTGACCCTCACCGATTTCGGACTGGAATTCCTCGAGCATTGCCGTCGCGTGGCGGAGGAAGTCGCGGCGACCCGAGATTTCGTCAACAGCCAGGAGGAGCGGCCACGCGGGCGCCTGCGCGTTTCCATGCCGGGTGAATATGCGAGGCAGAATTTTTCGCGGGCCTTCGCCACCTTCGTCGAGACTTATCCCGAGATACAACTCGATCTTGACCTGACGTCACGGCGTGTCGATTTGATCGGCGAACGTTTCGATCTGGCGATACGCATGGGTACTTTGGATAATGATTCGTCATTGGCGGCGCGCAAGATAGACGAACAACGCATTGGCCTGTACGCCAGCCCGATCTATCTTGCATTGCATCCCGCCCCGAAACATCCGGATGACCTCGAACATCATGCAGCGGTGCGCCTGATGTCTGCGCGCGGGAGCGCGGTGCCCTGGAAACTGCTGCGCGGCAAGACTATTTGGGAAGGGACCCCGCACGGCAGACTCACGCTGAATTCCATTGATGTAATACAGCAGCTATTGCTCGATGGTGCGGGGATTGGTCCGCTAACCGATCGCTCGGCGGCAGAAGATGTGCGCCTGAAGCGTTTGGTGCGGATATTGCCGGAATGGTGTCTGCCTGCTGTTCCCGCCTGGGCAGTCACGCCGATGCGCCGCTACCTGCCTGCCAAGACACGCGCCTTCCTTGCGCACCTTGAACAGTTCATCGAGAAGGGCTAGTCGTTGCATCGGCCTGTCGAAGCCGGACGGGGCCAGGCTGAGCGGACCCGGTCTCGTGTTGGAATAATGGGGACGTGAAACAATCAGAAATATCCGGGTCAGCTCAAACTGACCTTGATATTGCCCATAAATTGCGCCCCCCGAATTTCCCCTCACCGGGTGCCCTGAATTCCGCCCCAATTTCATTCATGCCGGGATATGACTTTTCCCGGATTCGCTGGTATATGCTGCTGACAATTTATCCGGGACATACTCAATGACCAGCACACTGTGGTTCATTCTCGTAGGCGGACTGTTGCTGTTCATGGGCCTCACCGTGTCCATCCTCAAGCGCTCGATCGTCACCTCCGCCATCATCTACCTGGCAGTGGGCGTGCTGGTCGGGCCGACCGCGCTCGACCTGTTCCATTTCAATCCACTCAAGCAATCAGCGCTGCTTGAAGTGCTGACCGAGATCGCCGTGTTGGTCTCGCTGTTCTCTGCCGGCGTCAAAATGCCGGTTCCGTTCAATTTCACCCGCTGGCGCGCGCCGATACTGCTGGCAACAGTATCCATGACATTCACCGTCATCATGGTCGCTGAATTCGCCGTATATGTGCTGGGTATACCATGGGGTGCAGGCGTGTTGCTGGGCGCAATCGTCGCCCCTACCGATCCGGTGCTGGCAACCGATGTGCAGATCCGCCATCCCGGCGACCACGACCAGTTGCGCTTTACCCTGACCTGCGAGGCGGGCATGAACGACGGCAGCGCGTTCCCGTTTGTGATGCTGGGATTGGGCTTGCTGGGCCTGCACGATATGGGCGATTTTGGCATCAACTGGATATTGGTCGATGTGCTATGGGCCACACTGGCCGGCATGACCATCGGCATCGTCGCGGGTGTGACGCTGGCTCGTGTGGGATGGAAACTGCGCAGTGAGCCGCACAAGCACGAACTGATGGACGACTTCCTCGGACTCGGGCTGATCGGTGTCGTATACGGTTTGGCGGTGATGGTCAACGCCTGGGGATTCCTGGCGGTGTTCTTTGCCGCCGTCGCGCTGCGCCAGACCGAGCAGAAGCTGGCCAAGGCAGCCCAGGCAGCCATCGACAAACGCGCATCCCTGCTACCCGCACGCGCACAGACAGAAGCACCGCCCGAACCGGAGCCGCCGCAAACGGTCAGCGGCGGCTCGCTGGTGTTCAAGGAGCACCTGGAACGGCTTTCGGA
Organism: uncultured beta proteobacterium; assembly: GCA_963782385.1. Lineage (GTDB taxonomy): Bacteria > Pseudomonadota > Gammaproteobacteria > Burkholderiales > Gallionellaceae > CAVXFS01. The sequence goes on along the minus strand of CAWAJO010000001.1, from coordinate 1,402,528 downwards.
AGTGGTGCTGGTCCTGCTGATCGGCGGCACGCTGTACCTGAACTCGTGGACCTGGGAAGCGGTGGGCCTGGCGCTGTTCCTGTTCGTGATCGTGCGTCCGGCCAGCGTCATCATCGGCATGCTGGGCATGCACGCCACCTGGCGCATACGCGGCCTGACCGGCTGGTTCGGCGTGCGCGGCATCGGCTCGCTCTACTACCTGATGTACGCCATACAGAACGGATTGCCGGAACCGCTGGCGCTGCAGTTGATACAAATGACACTGATCGTGGTCACGCTCTCGATCTTCGTCCACGGAACCAGCGTCAAACCGTTGATGGGTCTGTTCTGGCGACGCGGGAAGTAAGCATCGTCGCCACGGTTCTCTTGCAGTGATGCAAATCGAAGCTGAGCCCTGTGACAACAGAAGCAAGTCGGCATGTCTCGTCCGGCAGGGGCAAATGGAGCGAGCCGACCCCCTTGATTCCTCCCGGCCTTCGCTGCCTGGCTCAGGAAACTTGGATCGGCGCCCGATGAATTTCAAAATAATCGCCCAAATCGACTAAGATATCGAACTTGTCGCCTGTTGGCCTGTCCATGCATGACCGCTTGAACAGCGAACGGGCCGCGCCCTTGCCATTCTTCCGAAAATGCCAATGAAAAAATTACTACCGTGGATCATGCTGGCGTTTACGCTGGCCGCAGCCAACACAACCCAGGCTTACACACAGCTCGCCCCACAGGAGCATGAGGCCGAGGCAGCCCTGTTATCAGCTAAAGTCCTGAGCCGGTATCAATACGAACACCTGAAGCTTGACGACAGCCTGTCCGCGAAAATATTCGACAATTACCTGAAGGTGCTGGATGGCAGCAAGTTGATCTTCCTGCAGGGCGACATCGATCGTTTTTCCGATGCGCGAACCAGGCTTGATGACGCGATACTCGACAAGAACCTGAGCATACCCTTTGCCATTTTCAATCTCTTCCAGCAGCGAACCGCCGAACGCTACGCTTATGCCCGCTCCCTCCTGGCCAAAGGGTTTGACTTCAGCAAAAAGGAAGGTTACCAGTTCATCCGCAAGGATGCGCCGTGGCCAAAATCCGAGGACGAGCTGAATGACCTTTGGCGCAAGCGCGTCAAGAACGACTGGCTGCGCCTCAAGCTGGCCGGCAAGGACACCAGGAGTATTGTAGGAATACTGGACAAGCGCTATGGCAAATCGCTGGATGACCTGTCCAAGGTCAAGGAAGAAGACGCGTTCAAGGACTTCATGAACGCCTATACGATGGCTATCGACCCGCACTCCAATTATTTCGGCGTGCGTGATTCCGAGGAGTTCAATATTTCGATGAAGCTTTCACTGGTCGGCATTGGCGCAATGCTGAGTACCCGGGATGAATACACGACGATCCGGGAAGTACTGGCGGGCGGCCCGGCGGCACTATCCGGCAAGTTGAAGGCCGGAGACCGAATTACGGGCGTCGGGCAAGGCGAGCAGAACGCGGTGATCGATGTCCTGGGCTGGCGCATTGACGACGTGGTTAACCTGATACGCGGCGCCGAGGATACGGTGGTGGTGCTCGATGTGCTGCCCGCCGCGGCCAACCCGGACGGCAAACACACCCTGATTTCGCTGGTCCGGAAAAAGATCACGCTGGAAGACCAGGCTGCCAAGAAATCGATCATCGAGGTGAAGGACGGGACTGCGACGCGTCACATCGGCGTGATCTCGCTGCCCGGTTTTTACCAGGATTTTATTGCCCGCAACAAGGGAGACAAGGATTACAAGAGCGCGACCCGGGATGTGTCGCGGTTGCTGGACGAACTGAAGAAAGCCCGGGTGGACGGCGTGCTGGTGGACCTGCGCAACAATAGCGGCGGCTCACTGGATGAAGCCATCGAATTGACCGGCCTGTTCATCGACAAGGGCCCGGTGGTGCAACAACGCGACGCCAAGGGCAATATCACCGTCGACAGTGATGAGCATTCCGGGGTTGCCTGGAATGGACCGCTGGGCGTGCTGATCAATCGCGGCTCCGCATCTGCGGCGGAGATCTTCGCCGCGGCGATACAGGATTATGGACGCGGGGTGGTGATGGGTGAGCCAAGCTTTGGCAAAGGCACCGTGCAGACCGTGGCAGACCTGGACCGCATCGCGAAGAACAAGAGGCCGGTATTCGGCGAGCTCAAGATGACCATCGCCGAATTCTTCCGCGTCAACGGCGGCACCACCCAATTACGCGGCGTGACGCCCGATATCAAATTCCCGACGATGACTGACGCGGATGACTTCGGTGAATCCAGTTTCGACAATGCCCTGCCCTGGTCGCAAATCAAGGCATCGGACTATACGCCGGCAGGTGACCTTGCAGGCATCGTGCCCAGGTTGATCGTGAACCACGACAAGCGCGTCAGCCAGGACAAGGACTTCAAGTATCTGCAGGAGGATATCGACAGGGCCAATGCGCTGCGCCGGAAGAACCTGATCTCGCTCAATGAAGCCGACCGCCGCAAGGAACGCGAAGCACAGGAAGCACGTGAGAAATCCCGTGAAAAAGACAGCGCGGGCAAGCAACCGGGCAAGGCATCTGCTGTAGCCGGCACCGACAAATTTGAGGACGACGGCATGTTGTCCAGCGAACGCGACCTCAGTGCCGACCTGGCCATCGAGAAGGCGCGAAAGAATGCCAAGGATATATTGCTGGCCGAAGCGGCGCATGTTGTCAGCGATGCGGCCGTGCTGCTGAAATCCGATCCCAAGTTCGCAGCCACGATCGCGCCCTGACCCGGAATTCGCAGCTCAAGTGCAAACAGGCCCCGATAGATTGTGACAGAGGGCTGGCTATCCTTCCCCTTGCAGCGCGGGGGAGCGCGCGACGCGAGGGGCAACCGGAATGGCGTTAGAACGGCGGATATGCCTGGACTCTACCCCTCGGTGACACTTCCCGCCCAGCCGAAACCGGCAGGAGAAGTTACATGACCAACGAGGAAACCATCATGCCCGATCGATATTCGCGCATCGCGATCATTACCGGGGCAACCTCCGGCATCGGCGAAGCGACTGCGAAAAGATTTGTTTCCAGCGGCTATGGCGTAGTGGGCAATGGCCGCAATGCAGAAAACCTCCGGAATCTTGAACAAGCGTTGGGCACCTCATTTTTTGGTGTGGCAGGTGATGCCACCGACAGCGCGGTGCTGGAGCGGCTATTTGCCGCTGCGATCGAACGCTTCGGCAAGCCGGCCGACATCGTCGTGGCGAATGCCGGGCGCGGCCTGGGCGGATCGGTCAAGGATGCGGACCTGTCCAGGTTCGAAGAAGTGCTCAAACTCAACATAACCGGAACCCTGACCCTGCTGCAAAAGGCTGCCCGGAAGATGATCGAAGAGCTGCAATCCAGCTATCCACAGCGAACGGCGGATATCGTGATCATCGGCTCGGTAGTGGGAAGGCACCTGTCTCCGTTCAGCGCGGTTTACGGTGCCACCAAGTTCGCCGTCCATTCCCTGGCCGAAGGACTGCGCCGGGAGTTGGGACCCAAAGGAATACGCGTGTCGCTGGTGGAACCGGGTATTGTGATCAGCGGGTTTCAGGATGGCGCGGGCTACAGTGACGAGATGGTGCAGAACTTCGAGGCCAGGTTTGGCCCGTTGTTGCATGGCCAGGATGTGGCAAACGCAATCGACTTTATCGTGTCCCAACCGCCCCATGTCCATATCAGCGATATCATGGTTCGACCCACGCGCCAGGATTATCCGTGATCGATACAGAGTGAATTTCGCAGGACTCTGCCTGTACCCCTCCGCAAAATCAGTGCTGGTAGGAATACATCTTCCTCATGAACATCTCGGAAGCAGCCTCCGCAATCTCATCCCGGGTGTTCAGCAGGGAAAGTTCAGCTGCCCTGACCAACTGATCATCGGCGCGAACCTCCTGTAGTTGCTCGCAAACCAGGTCGACAGCCGGATTCCAGCCGGCACACATGATCTCTTCTCCGTACTCGCTCTCCTGCTCGTCCAGTTCGATCTCATAGTTGTTCAGATTCATGGTCGTAATCATGATGCACCTCCTTCGGTTGCCACACATTACGGCGAAATAGCGCCGAAATTGATATTGCCCCCTTGCTGGATGAGATGCATATCGCGTGCCAAGATGAAAATTATTTTGCGTAATAGCGTAAATACAGGCTTTGCGCGGGGAAGGCAGAAATGCAGGCAGTGCATGAGGTAACGAAGAATGCTGCAATTGGGAAAAATACTGACGTTTTTCGTCTCATTAGTGAGAGAGAACGAATTCGTCGGGGCAGCTCAGACTCGATTGACCCGCTGTTCCTCTTCAGCGACTGCAGGAAGGCGCTGCCCTTGACCATGCCATCCCGGAACTCGGGGAAGACGAATGATGCGAATGATATACTGGCAACCGGCATTTCCGTGCCGATCCTCAACCCTCACCAGGAGTTTTCATGAAGATTCGATCCATCGTAATCGCCGGGCTGGTTTGCACACTGGGGCTGGCTTCATTCGGCGCGACCGCAGCAGAAGACGACATGCCAACCATCCTGTCCATCAACGTGAACAGGGCCAAGCTTGCCGGCCAGACAGTCAGGACTCAGGGCAAGGTGGTAAAGGTGATCACCGGCATCATGCACCGCAACTTTATTCATGTGATGGATGGCACAGGCGACGCCAACACCGGCGACCTGATCGTCACCAGCCAGCAAAGAGCCAATGTCGGTGACCAGGTCATCGTTTCCGGCGTGCTGGTGCTGAACCGCGATTTTGGCAGCGGCTACGTCTATCCGCTGCTGATCGAAGATGCCAGCATCGTTGTCAAAAAGTAAGCGTTAACGATCAAGAAACCCCTGGTCAAGTCCGTCACATCGGCGCAGGCCGGCATTCAATCGGGTCAACTCGGGCCCTATTAATCTTTTTCCGCCTGTGCAGGGGAAGGAACTGCCGCCTGAAGCGCGCGGCGATGCCGGAAGTTCCAATGGTCGCCCGGATCAAATGCAATGGAATCCGGGATCGACGAAATCCCAGGGTGTTTCCCGGATTCCGCTACGCTGCATCGAGGCTACGAGCTACTCCCCTCTCCCCACTCCCTACTGTTTATTCGGTTTAAGGATGCTGACAACTTTCGCATCCGGAGGCTGGCCGTCCACGTAATAGGGTTTGCTTTGATCGAAGTTGAGTGCTTCGGCCAACTCTCTTTCGCGCTCCGAAATCAGGACAAAACAGTCCTTGATGTCCTGGATGGTGTTGTTTGACAGCGGATTGGTACTTCCGCCACGCGGCGTCACGTCCTTGACGATGTTGCCCAGGGTCTTGCGCATCAGGCGCAAGATTCGCTGTTCTTTACTCAGCTCTTCTGTATCCATGGATATATATGCCCGTGTGATTTGCGAGAAGCCACTTTACCGTAAATCGCGACCGGAGGTGGTTCCCGCCTGATTATCAAGGGCGAAGCTAAAACATTTTGATGCAGGTGTCCCCTGCATTCCAAGTAGTGATGAAATCTTGACGCGAACTTCGTCCAGTTCTTCGGCCGATGCCTTGCCTTTTGGCGTCGCTTTGCGCCCGCGGGCAATCCGGTTCTTGACCTGGAGAAAGAGCGACATGTAATTAGCCAGGCTGATTGTGTCTAAATGGACAAGAATCTGGTTAAGTAAGCGAACCCGGTTCAAATTGTCTGAAAGCCCGCTCGGATACGGTTGCAATTCAAGCCTGCCAGACCCCGAACCCGGCCTCGCGCAGGTCGATGCCGATCTCGACTTCCCTTTCGCACGCTTCGTCGTACGACATCGGGTTGAAGGCTTCGTATAGGTCGGGCAATAGCCGCAGGCCATAGTCCCTGACGTAGCGGTTGGACTGGATGCCGGCCTTGTGCTTGTCGAAGCGCGCGTCCGGGTCTGTTCCGGTCATGCCGACGTAGACGCAGGGCTTGCCCGGAAGGTAGCCGGGGTTGCAGCGCTTGAAGCGGGCTTCGTGCAGGACGTCCTTCGACAACTCGATCACATAGACATGGTAGTGATTGCGGCGTGGCATGGTTGTCAAATATTGAAGAGACTGAGATTTTCTGCAGATACAATACTACAACGCCTGCATTGTATTGTTTCTGCACAACGGAGCTTGCCCCATGAAACCCAGCTCATTTCCAAAATTTCTGCTCGCCGCAGCACTCGCCCTTCTTCATTTCGATGCGCAGGCCGCCTCGCAGGCGCCGGTGGCGGCCGAGCACGGCATGGTGGTGACGGCGCAGCATCTGGCGACGCACGTTGGCGTGGACGTGCTGAAGGCGGGCGGCAATGCGGTGGATGCGGCGGTGGCGGTCGGCTATGCGCTGGCCGTGGTGTACCCGGCGGCCGGCAATCTTGGCGGGGGCGGTTTCATGACGATAGAACTGGCCGACGGGCGCAAGACTTTCCTCGACTTCCGCGAGAAAGCGCCGCTGGCCGCGACGGCGGACATGTATCTCGACAGTCACGGCAACGTCGTGCCGGGCGCGAGCACTGACGGTTATCTCGCGGTCGGTGTGCCGGGCACGGTTTCGGGGATGGAGATGGCGCGTGCGAAATACGGCACGATGCAGCGTGCGGCGCTGCTCGCCCCTGCGATCAGGTTCGCGCAGGACGGCTTCGTGCTCGAGCAGGGCGACATCGACATGCTGATGACCGCGACTGAAAAATTCAGGAAGGACCCGGCCGCAGCCGCGATCTTCCTGAACCACGGCGAGCCGTTCCGCGCCGGGCAGAAGCTGGTGCAGCATGACCTCGCGCAGACGCTGCAACTTGTCAGCGACAAAGGAGTGGACGGTTTTTACCGCGGGCCGGTGGGTTCTGCGATCGTGGCAAGCCTGCGCGCGGGCAAGGGCATCATCACGCAGGCCGATTTCGACCAGTACCAGACGCGCGAGCTCAAGCCGGTCGAGTGCAGCTACCGCGGCTACGGCATCGTCTCGGCGCCGCCGCCGAGCTCGGGCGGCGTGGCGCTGTGCGAGATGCTGAACATCCTGGAAGGTTTGCCGCTGAAGGATATGGGTTATCGCTCGGCACAGGCCGTGCACTACCAGATCGAGGCGATGCGCCACGCCTACGTCGACCGCAACAGCTATCTGGGCGATCCGGACTTCGTGCACAACCCGGTCGGCCACCTGCTCGACAAGAAATACGCGATGAGGATCCGCGCGATGATCGCGCCGGACAGGGCGGGCATTTCCCTGCTCATCAAGCCCGGCATGCCTCCACACGAAGGCCGCAACACCACGCACTATTCGATCGTCGACAAATGGGGCAACGCGGTGGCGGTCACCTATACGCTGAACGACTGGTTCGGCACCAAGCACACGGCCGCGCGCACCGGCGTGCTGCTGAACAACGAGATGGACGACTTTACCGCCAAGGTCGGCGTGCCAAACAAATTCGGTCTGGTGCAGGGCGAGGCGAACGCGATTGCGCCCGGCAAGCGCCCGCTGAGCTCGATGACCCCGACCATCGTCACCATGGATGGAAAGCCGGTGCTGGTGCTCGGCACACCGGGCGGCAGCCGCATCATCACCACGGTGCTGCTCACCCTGCTCAACGTGATCGACTACGGCATGGACATACAGCAGGCGGTGGACGCACCGCGTTTCCATCAACAATGGCTGCCGGACCTGACCAATCTCGAACCGGGCGCGATCAGCCCCGAGGTGCGCCAGACGCTGGAAGGCTGGGGCCAGAAGTTCGGCCCGCCACAGGAAGCCAACCACGTCGCGGCGATTCTGGTCGGCGCGCCTTCGTTGAATGGAAAGCCGGTGGGCAACAATCGCTACTACGGCGCGAACGATACGCGGCGCGGCACGGGGCTGGCGCTGGGATACTGAGGGTGAAGTCCCGGCAAGTCACGAATACGCCGTGCGGATCATCTATCACGCCTTCCCCCTTCACCCGCACGGGGTAGGCCGTGGTGGTAATGCCGCGAAAGCGGCAACAACAACGCTCAAGGGGAAAGGATGGGATGGGTGGCAGGACGGTGGGAAAGCCGAGTCACTACCCCCACCGATGGAACTACCAGCCATCTGACCAGGCGGTCCAACAACGACAGCCTGGTCATTGGTTACCCAGCTGCCCTCTCCCTTGCAGGGGGACGGGAAAATAATCCGTGCACCGACTTTTTTGGCCAGCGATTTGGCTCGGTGCAGCATGCTTCGTTCAAGTTCGCTCCCTTCGACTTCGCTGCGCTACGCTCAGGGCGAACGGAACACTTAGGGCGAACGGGATGCCAAGGGCAGAGGACGCGCGCGGCGACCGGGCTGATTCAGCTTTCCTAAAGACGCCTCTTGAACGCTTTTGTATTGCGATTTCTCGCGCGCCGATCGAGCAGAGTTGCGATCAGAATGACCAGAATGATCAGGACGATGATAAGCGCCGGCGCCCAGGGACCGAGGACAGCGGCGCGCGTATAGACGCCGAACAGCAGATAGGCCCAGGTCAGCAGGGTCATGAAGGTGCCCACGATCACGACCGAAAGCGTCAGCCAGGCGGGGAAACCAAGCAGGTAGCCGATGGCGCTGCCGACCACCGGCCCCGTCATCCAGAACGGGATCCAGACAAACATGAACAGTCCGATGATGCCGTAGCGGCGCACCCTGTCATGGTGGCGCTCGGCTGCCGCCTGCGTCCGGTCAATGACGCGCTTCAGCCTGGGAAACACCACCAGCTTGCGCACGCTCAAGACGAACACCGGATAGAACAGCACCACCACCATGGTCTCCACCCACATATTCACCGCGACCACCAGGACGTGTCCGTAACCGGCGGCGTAGCCGATGGACATGGACACGACCGTGCCGAAGATCAGGTTGGTGATGCTCATGGCGCCGATCATCTCCGCGGTTTGTGGCGACCAGAAAGCGACCAGCCCCATGACGATGAGGCCGGCGAGTGCGATGGCAATGCCTAGCGCCAGGATATACCCTTCGCTGGTCTTGAGCAGCCAGCGCCAGGTGGGTTTCGGTGGAGGTTCGGCGCCGGGCGCCAGCGTTGTATCTCGCTCATTCACGATGGCAGTAGTAAGCGCAATTTAACGGCTCCGGCTCGCATTGAATTTCCGATTCCGGATTATATCCATGACGAACTATTACGCATGGTCCATTAATTCATGCGGAGGAGGATCGGAAGATTCAGGCAGGTCCTCCGCAAGAAATCCTCCGGACTGGTGTTGCCACAGCGCTGCATAGAGCCCGTTGCGGCGCAATAGTTCGTTGTGTGTACCTTGTTCGACAATCTTGCCGTGGTCGATCACGATCAACCGGTCCAGGCGCGCGATGGTGGACAGGCGGTGGGCAATCGCGATCACCGTCTTGCCGTGCATCAGGCCGATCAGTTGTTCCTGGATGCTGGCTTCGATCTCGCTGTCGAGCGCCGAGGTTGCTTCATCGAGCAGCAGGATCGGCGCATCCTTCAGGATCACGCGGGCGATCGCGATACGCTGGCGCTGCCCGCCGGAAAGTTTCACGCCGCGCTCGCCGACATGGGCCTGGTACCCCTGATGGCCGTTCCAGTCCTGCAGGCCCTGGATGAAATCGTGGGCCTGCGCCTTGCGCGCTGCCGCCTCGATCTCCGCCTGTGTCGCCTGCGGGCGGCCATAGCGTATGTTGTCGGCGATCGAGCGGTGCAGCAGAGACGTGTCCTGGGTGACCAGCCCGATCTGGGTGCGCAGGCTTTCCTGGGTGACGTGGCGGATATCCTGTCCGTCGATCATGATGCGTCCCTGCTCGATGTCGAAAAAGCGCAGCAGCAGGTTGACCAGCGTCGATTTGCCGGCGCCGGAGCGGCCGACCAGACCAATGCGCTCGCCGGGATGCACGATCAAGTCGATGTCGTCGAGCACCGGTTTGCCTGCGCCGTAGCTGAAGCTCACCTGGTCGAAACGAATCTCGCCGCGCGTCACCTTGAGTGGTTTGGCCTCCGGTTCGTCCACCAGCGTATGCGGCACGGAGATAGTTACCATGCCGTCCTGCACCACACCGATATTTTCGAAGATCCCGGCGATTTCAAACGAGACCCAGCCGGCCATGTTCGTAATCTGCCACACCAGCGGCAATGCAGTTGCCACCTGGCTGGCGCTGATCAGCCCGCGCGCCCACAGGGTCAGGCCGATCACCGTCGTGCTCACCAGCAACAGCGCATTCAGGCTCTGCAGGGTGAACAGGAAGCGGCTGGTCATGCGCATGTGCCGCGAGATGGCATCCTGGTGTTCGTCCAGGACCTCGCGCACGTAGGCGTCCTCGTCGGCCAACCGGGAAAACAGTTTGACGGTCAGGATGTTGGTGTAGCTGTCGACCACGCGCGCCATCACCAGCGAGCGCACATCCGAACTCTGCTTGGACAGGACGCGCAAGCGCGGCACAAAGAATCTCAGGAAAATCGCATACGCCAGGAGCCAGATCAAGACCGGAACCGTCAGGCGCCGATCGAAACCGGAGATCAATACCAGGGTCAGAGTGCCGTAGGTGGAGAGATACAGCACTGCGCGGATGCCGGACATCACGCTGTCGCGCAGTGCCTGTGCGGTCTGCATCACACGGTTGGCGATGCGTCCGGCAAAATCCTTCTGGAAGAACGGCCAGCTTTGGCGCAGCACATGCCAGTGGCTTTGCCAGCGCACCAGGCTGGTGGCGCCGGGCATCAGCGCGTTCTGGCGTATTGCGATATCCACAAACTGCAGCAGCGGACGCAGGATCAGCACGACCAGCATCATCAGCGACAGCGTCGCAGCCTGCGCCGCCAACGCCGCGGCGCGGTCCGGCGCCGCCATCAGCGCCACCAGCTTGCCGATGAATACCGGTATGCACATATCCGCCATGGCGACACACAGACTGGTGACCACCATCGCCGCGTAGGGCCAGGGTGTCTGGCCGATGAAATGCCAATAGAACGACAGCAGCCCGCTTGGCGGCGTTGCCGCCGCGTGGGCCCGGGTGCCACGGATCAGGGATTCGAGGAATCGGAACATGATGTTTCAGACTGTCATATGTGGCGGAGGTCAATCACTTCAATGCAGCTTCGGGAAACGGCCATAAAATTGCTCGAAGACGATTAATACACGATTGAGGATAACTGTTGGTAAAAAATGGCCGTGTGTGATGTCCGCCATGGGTGAATCAGCGTCCGTCAAGCCAGGGGGCAAAAATCGATCCCTTGAGGAATCTCTGCATTCTCATAAAGCAACCTATAATTGGACAGCATTGTAGAACATAAGGAGTGGGCAATGGCGGCCTGGAACAACGGGAAGGTGGTTGATCGCAAGCAGTGGAGCAACGCGCTGCACTCGCTTTATGTCGAGTCTGATATCGAGCCATTCAAGGCCGGACAGTTCATCAAGATCGGGCTGGAAATTGACGGCAAAGTGACTGGACGGCCGTATTCCCTGGTGAATCCGCCTGATCGCCGGCCGCTGGAATTCTACTATGTCGAGCTGCCGGGCGGGCCGTTGACGGCCCGGCTGGTCAAGCTTCGGGCAGGTGATGAAATCCTGGTCGCACCGCGTGCCCACGGATTCATGATTATCGATGAAATTCCGCCGGCCAGACATCTGTGGATGATGGCTACCGGCACCGGGGTCGGACCTTTTCTTTCGATTCTGGGAACGGATGAGCCCTGGCTGCGCTTCGAGCGCGTGGTGCTGGTCTATGCGGTGCGGACTCTGTCCGAACTCGGCTATCAGGACCGCATCGCGCGAATTCTGGCGCAGCATTCCGGACATTTTGCCTACGTTCCGTTCATCAGCCGGGAGGCGTCGGATTTTGCCCTAAGCGGTCGCATACCGCAGGCAATCATCGACGGGCGGCTGGAAGTGCATGCCGGCATTGCAATCAGCGCAGAGGACAGCCAGATCATGCTCTGCGGCAATCCGGACATGGTCAAAGATACGACCAATACGTTGATCGAACGCGGCCTGAAGAAGCACCGCCGGCATGAGCCAGGCCAGATCACGGTTGAAAATTACTGGTAAGGACGGAAAAGGAATCCGCCGGCCGGTATTCCAAGCGGCGGAGCCTGAATTCAAGCACATGCGTATCCCGCCAACGGCGCAGAGCCGAACACCTGCATGCCGAACATGTTCGCGCACGCGGCAGTTGAAATTGACTCCATTCGACAACATATTCGTAGGTGCCGCATGCGGACACCGATGCCTCGCGGGATGCGGCCCGAACCAGCCGGTTGCCTTGCGCCGCGGCCCGCATTCAGCATTCCATCGGGCGCGCCGGGGCGCGTCAGGAATCGTGGCGAACCGGCATTTTGCGCATTCCGTTACTGCATCAGCGGACAGTGTGCTATGTTGCAGGCGATGCGTTCTGCCCGGCGGCTGACGCATCAGACGGGATTATGCGCGCTACTCTGCCATTGGAAGAACAAGGAGGAATGAAAATGCTTGGCGTGCCTGAAATCGAGCAGCAGCATCAGGAACTCCTGAACCTGGTCAATGAATTGAACGATGCGGTGAAGAATAAGGAGCCGCGGGAAGAAATCTACCGGCGCATCGATAAAGTCATTGCGTATACCTATTTTCACTTCTCGACGGAAGAACGGCTCATGGCATTGAGCGGATACCCCGGGACCGAAACGCACAAGGAGATGCACGAACAGTTGATACAGGATGCGCTGCGCCTCAAGAAGAAACTGGACCATGTTGGAGAACTTCTGTTCCTCGAGTGGTTCAATCACTGGCCGTTCTCACGCATACTCGCGCATATTCAATATGCGGACAAACCGTTTGAAGAACACATCATGCAGACTGGACTGAAGGAATAGCAACTCCGCACCATTCACGGGGAACACCGCCCGTTGCCTGGCGCATGCCTCAACTTCCGTTGCCTGACTTTATTGCGCTGGCGAATTATTTACGCCATGTCAGCACAAACCCAACGTGCAACAGCGCCGGTGGTTCTCATGAAAGATGTTGCAGAACCCGCGGCTCGATGCTTGCGGCCGCAAACGCGCCGCCGAACATGGCTCCGGAAATTCCGGGACTCATTACATCCCGTCCGCTGAGGAACAGGCCCGGGATCGGCGTCTGCGCATTCAGCGCCCGGGACAGCATCCGGCGCGGTGTCGTCTCGAGTCCATAGAAGCTGCCTCTTTCGTGACCGGTGAACGCGACGGTTGGCAACGGAGTGGAAAGCTCGCGAAACGTGATCATTGGCGCGAGACCCGGGAAATACCGCACAAACTGTTCCGGCATGCATCGTTCGACATGGCCCTTGAATTCGGCGTATTCCGATCCACGTTTCGCGGGCGGCATGCATCATGCGATTGCCGCCGACCAGGCAGGCACCGCAACAGCCGCCGCAGATGAGGAGGCCGGCGCCGCTCAGCGCACGAAACGTTTCGCGATCAGCACCGCATTACTGCCTCCAAACGCAAACGAATTGGACATTACGGTATCAAGCTTGAAGCCGGTCCGGCCCTGGTTCGGCACATAATCCAGATCGCATTCCGGATCGGGATCATGCAGGTTGATGGTCGGCGGTATCGCGTTGTGCTGCATGGCCAGCAAGGCGGCCATGAATTCCACCGCGCCGGCCGCGCCCATCAGGTGCCCATGCATGGACTTGGTCGAACTGACCGGAATGCTGGCGGCGTGCGCGCCAAACACCTGCTTGATGGCTTTTGTTTCTTCGATGTCGCCCGCCAGCGTAGCGGTGCCATGGGCGTTGATGTAGCGGATATCCTGCGGCTGCATCTGCGCATCGCGCAAGGCGTTCCGGATCGTGTGCGCCTGGCCGGCGGCATCCGGTTTGGTAATGTGCCGGGAATCGCAGGAACAGCCGTAGCCGGCCAGTTCCGCATAGATTCTTGCTCCGCGTTTGACCGCGCGCCCAACTTCCTCCAGCACCAGCACCGCCGCACCCTCACCGAGAACCAGACCGCTGCGGTTCCTTGCAAAAGGTTTGCAGGAAGCGCCCGCGTCGTTCGGGTCTTCCTGTGCCAGCGTGCGCAGGGATTCCCAGGCCTTCATCGCACCCAGCGTCAGCATCGCTTCGGAGCCCCCTGCCAGCATGACGTCCGCATAGCCGTGTTGGATCTGGCGTCCGGCTTCGCCGATCGCGATCGCCGACGAAGAGCAGGCGGTGGCGTAAGTGATATTCGGGCCCTGCAGGCGGTATTTGATCGAAATATGCGAGGCGGCGGCATTATTCATGCTGAGCAGCACGGTAAGCGGCTTGATGCGCGGATCCGGGCTCTGGAACAGTTCCCGGTATCCGTCTTCGAGTGTGCCGGTACCGCCCTGGCAGGAACCCATGCATACGCCGGCGCGAGCCTGCTCCGCTTCACTGATTACAAGTTGCGCATCCTGCGCGGCCTGCTCTGCGGCGATCAGCGCGAACTGGCTGAAGCGTTCAATGCCGGTGAGTTGTATCTTGTTGAAGTAAGTTGCAGGATTGAAATTCTCGACCGGCGCGCCGATGCGGATGGAGAGCCTTTCGAGTGAATCGAATTGCAGTTGCCTGATGCCTGAATGGCCCTGCATCAGGTTGCCGAAAAATTCCTCCGGGTTGTTTCCAACCGGTGAGATTACTCCAAGTCCGGTAATGACGACGCGCCTGGCCATCTGGATGCTACTGTGCGGAGACCTTTTGCCCCGCAATGATCCTGTCAACGGCGCTTGCCACATCGCCAATCGTCTTGATCTCCACGCGCTCTTCGGGAAGCTTGATCTTCAGTTCATCCTCAAGGTTGAACATGAATTCCAAGACAGCCAGAGAATCCAGTCCCAGACTGTCCAGTTGAGCTTCAGGGCCGAGGTCATCGAGTTTGAGGTCGAATTGCTCGACCATCATGCGTTGTATGGTTTGCAGGGAGCTCATGGGTATCGGGATATCTTCAATAATTCTGGCTGCATGGTAACAGAATGTTATCGCGAATCCCCGGCAGGTCGTGCGAATGTGACCAGGAGAAGGAAATCCTGCCGCGTCAGTGCTGCATTCAGCGTATCGCGTCCAGATCGCGCACACCGCGCAATGGCGACACCTTTCCGCTCCAGCTCGCGCCTTCGGTCAGCAATTGCGGGAAGCGCCCGATCAATTCCGTCGCGATGCGGGTGGTTGCCGGCCGCATGAACAGATGCGCGAACAGCGCGGACATGCGCAGGCGCCGAGCAAAATTGCTGCGCCAGGCCGTCTCATAGTCGCGGCGGATGGCGTCGAGCATCTGTCTCGAACAGGCCGGATCATTGCGTAACTTCGGGTGTGCTATCAGTCGTGCGCACAGCAGCGTCGCGGACTGGATCGCCATGCTGATGCCTTCGGCGATGATCGGGTGGGCTTCGGCTGCGGCATTGCCGACGGTGAAGATACCGTCGCGGCCGAAGCTGTGCACACCGGTGCGCAATGGACCGGCAGCCTGCCAGGTGCCATCCGGTGTCGCCGCGGACAGCGCCAGCGCAACACCCTTGCACGACGATTCGATGTGCGCGAACACCGCCACCCCGGCCCTGACCAGCGGCGATCGTTGCCGGCATCGATCCAGCTGGTCGCGGCGGATGCAGCACGAAAGGCTGACGCGGCCGTTGTCGCTGTGCACCATGCCGCCATAGCCGCCCGGAAATGCCAGCAGCGGCATCAGGTCCTCGGGCAGGGAAATGTCCTGGAATCGGGCTTTGAAGCCGATCAGGTCCGATGCGCGCGGCGCGCGGCGCAAAGCCTGTGTCGGCATCGCGCCCTGCTCCCATGAACCGTGCGCGGCGATGACCAGCCGCGCATTCAATACGCGAGTATCGGTCGCGTGGGATTCGACGATGGTGCACGCATAGCCGGTGTCGTTTTCGTCGAACGCGGACAGCGTATACGGCTGCCATACCTCGGCACCCGCCTCGGCCGCACGCCTGAGCAGTTGCGTGTCCAGGTGTTCGCGGCCCACTGCCCTGCCGCAGTGCCTGTCGTCATCGGTTGCAGTATCCAGTCGCGCGGTCGTCATGGCTTCGCCGGCAAACACGCCGATGCGACGCACCGCCGGTCCGGCGATCTCGAGCAGCGGTTGCGCGACCCCCAGCTTTTCCAGCAACGGCCAGGTGGTTCCGGAAATGAATTCTCCGCACACCTTCCGCCGCGGGAACGGCGCTTTCTCGATGACGGCAACACGCCAACCCGCCCGCGCAAGCAGCACGGCCGCCGCGGCGCCGGACGGGCCGCCGCCGACGATGATCGCATCGTACCCGCTAGTCATTCATTCCTCCTGCGGATGGCGAGGAAACAGTGGCTGAACAGGCCCGCCGCATACTCGTGCATTTCCCAGTCCTGCGAAGCCGGCCATAGAACGGACAACTCCTGCGCCCGGAATCCCGCGTGTACGCTCAACACTGCATCCTGCCGCGCCACCGGACCGGCCCCCAGCAGGCCGATCAAGCGGCTTCCTGCCAGCGCCAGAGCAGAGCGCCTTGGCTCGCAGCAAAGGAATACGCGACTGCGCGCCGCGATCGCCGCCAGCAACCGGGCGAGCTCGCCTGACGAAAAATGATGCATGAACAGGTTGGCGAGGACGACATCCCAGCGCGCAACTTGCGGGGCGGCCAGCCAGTCAAATACGTCCTCGACCACGACGCGGGGTGCCCATCCCGCGTCGCGCAGGCCGCCGAGCGTCTGCGGCGCGATCAGATTCAGCCGGTCAAGCAGGGTGACCTCGACATTCGGCCAATGGCCCGCTTGCCGTTGCGCAAGCCGCAACATCAGTGAGCCGTCACCGGCGCCGAGTTCGACCAGGGTGCGTGGTCGGAATCCTGCGGTGCCGCGCTGCAGCGCGCGCTGCAGAATCGACAACGTCGCCATCGCGCGGTGGATGCGCCGCAAGTCGCCGCGCGAGCGTTGCGCGCGCGGATCATCGGCGGCGAGGCCATCAAGCAGTTCCGGCTCGACGCGCCGCGGCAGGCTCAGGTCCACGCTGGTCTCGCAAACCCGGCGCGGTTACGCCGCTTTGAGCAATGCACCATGGCAACTGAATCCGGCGCCAAACGACGACATCCACCACCATCCGGGCCTGGCGTTGTCCCTAAGTGCTGCCCGCAATACAAAATAGACAAAAGCACTGCTCATGTTGCCGTACAGGCGCAGCATGTCTGCGCTGTATCTCAGGTCTTCGGCAGAAATATTGAGCCGGTTTTGCAGCTCGATCAGCACATCGCGCCCGCCCGCGTGCATGATCCATGCGCTGATGTCTTCAGGCGCCAGGCCGGCGCCGCTCAGCACCGTGTGCAGCACCTGCTCCGCGTGCTCGGCGGCCAGACGGGGAACAGGCCGGGTCAGGACATTGCGCAGCATTCCCTGGCGCGTCTCGAACAGAAGCGCGTTGCGTTCCGCCGGATTGATCAGTGATGCAAACTCTTTCCATTCAATGCTGCGCCGCTGCGGATTCGGATGCCGGGACAGCACGGCTGCCCCGGCCCCGTCGCCGAACAAACAGGCGCTGATCAGCACGCCCGGGTCGTCGTCGAGATACATCGCCGCACTGCTCACTTCGACGCAAATCGACAATACATGGCGGCAGCTGCCGGCCGACAGCAGCGATTCGGCGAGGCGCCAATTGGGCAACGCGGCCGCACAACCCTGCCCGACCAGGTCAAAAGCCAGAATATCGGCCCGCAGTCCCAGGCGTTCTGCCACATAGCTTGTGAGACCCGGGCACAGGTAACCCGTGCAGGTGCTGATCACCAGCCCATCGATGGCATGGGCGTCGAGATCGGCTTCCTCCAGCGCCGCTGTTCCGGCCGCTGCGCCGAGCAAGGGTGCGTTGGCCAGGAACCGGCTGTGCAGGGTGTCGGGGTCGATATCAAACACCTCATCCAGCGATGCGACGGCGAGCGACCGGTATTCGATTCCGTTGTCCTTGTTGAGAACCGTTTCCGCAATCATGTGCGAACGCGGAGTGAGTTTCCGAAACCATTCCGAGGCCTTGAAGGCTTCCCAGCACTCTGCTTTGCTGTAGCGGCGCGGCGGATTTACCGTGCCCAGACCATTGACGAACATCCTGTCTCCCGTTGTATTTTGGGCATGTGCCGACGATGCCGGCCATCGGGAACAACCACCGGTTTGCGGCCATGTCACCGATGATCCGCAGCCGTCGGCTGAGCAAGTAACCATTATCCGGGAATGCGGCGGCGAAGGCCAACTGAACATCTGGCGGGCAAGCCGGCATCCCGGGACATGGCAACAGCACGCATGACGCAGAGCATCATCGTTTGCAGCGGGCACTGGCGGCGGCGCATTGGGCGCAGCGACTCATTCGGGCCGGTCAAGCTTCTCCGAACCGCCGCCGGAAAATGTCCCCAGGTTCGCAAGCAATCAACCAGGTTTGTTGACCGCGGCCAAATTGAGGTTCAATATTCGACGTTCACGGGCGCGCCACGATCGGGTAATACAGGAAGGAGCGGGTGGCGCAAGGCTTCCGCGGGTACGCGTGCTTGCAAATAATCAGGGGGTTGCAATGCGAAAAGCGATATTCATTGTTCTGCTGGCCGTTGCGGGTGGTAGCGAGGCAGCCGGGTGGTTGGCCGTTTCCAAGAGCAACGTCGGAACTTCCTACATCGATCTTTCAAGTATGCAGCGTCAGGGCAATATGGCGAAACTGCCGATCTTGATTGACCTGAATACAAGCGAAATATTTGGTGACAAGGCGTACCTGTCGTTGTTGCTATTGCGCGAATACGACTGCTCAAAAGGGCAAATGCGAAAACTTTCGGCCGTTGCGTACTCCAGAAATATGGCCACAGGCGAGATCGTCTATAGCGCCCCGGAAATCAGCGACTGGAATCCTGTCATTCCCAGCCTCGATATGCAAGACATCCTGCATCGCGCTTGCGGCTAGAACTGCAGCACTGTTGCTGTCCGCTTCTTCCCTCGACTGCCGGGCGCACATGCTGATTGCCCGGTCCCTGAAGCGCACGTTAAGCCTCGTGCACCCGAGGATACATTCAGGTCAACCGATTACAGCCGATTGCGGCTCACCGCAGCCATCCCTCACCGGCAACACTTTCAAACCGCGTCATGACGCAAGTTCATTAACTCGGGCGATGGGCGTGGAACACCCGTTGACTGTCCATTCCCATGCCTCAAGCAAAATGGAAATGATTCATCACAAGTTCTAAACCAGCCGCGTTGTCTTGCAGGTTGAGCCAGTGGGGCATGCACTTCGTTGGTCCCCGCCGATGTTTCACGATGAGCCCGATGCGGGAAGCGTGCGTTAGTCGTCTGAGTCAGGTTCCTCTAATGCTTCTTCTTTGGCATGTGGCAGTTTGGAGCAGAGCCGCTGGCAAAACTCGGACGAGGAACCTTCTTCCGCACATATTTTCCGGCATTGGGAATTGGCTGGAGCGGCCTTGGGTGTTTGCGGTTTGAGTTTGACGAATTGTGACGGCTTCGAGTTTTCTTTATATGAACACCGGGAAACACAGAACTCTTTCGGGTTATTGAGCATCATGCAATCGCTGACACACATCGAGTCAGTTCCGGCGACAGCATCCCCTACCATGACGAGAGCTAAGACTATGGCAGTAAATAATCCAATCATGGTTTACCACATATTACCCGGTCGATTGTGCCCCCATCATTTAGCAACGTCTATTTCTGACGCCAACCTAGGCCAGTATTTATTATTGATGAGTAAAGGTTTCCACTGTCCGCTTCAACTCCACGCCGCTTAATATCATCGCCGGTAGATGGTACCTGAAGGGCGTTTGGCGGATTCAGTCTTTCTGGTTAGCAAGCACATTTAATGCCATGTATTATCGATCACGATTCCTTGATAAATCTAACAGTTAAATTCCGGGCGCCCGGATCGAGGCCGGGTCAATGTTCAGAAATGAGAATTGGATTTCCATTATGGAGAAATTTATGACGCTGTGGATGCGTCAGCAAGCCAAACTTTGATATCGTATAGTTTCTAACAGCGTTCCCCGTGAATTTTGCCTCCGCCCGCCGAGCAGGCTGTGGCGCCGTGGGTCGTTCCAGCCAAGCCGGCGGTAGGTCTTCAGACGGGGCGCTTTTCGAACAAGTGCCTGCGGAACTCATCCGGTGAAACAAGGTGTAACAATTGAGACCGATGCTGGGCCAGAAAGGAATATCTCCGGGACATGTTCAACATGCGCCACTGCCGCCCGATATCCGCAGTGCAATGTGCTACCGGAATCTGAGCCAGGCGATCATCCTTGCTGATAATGCCGCAACCAAAATCACTGTCGATCGTGCAATAGTGAAATTCTCCTGAAGACAGAACAATGTCCAGGTAGGCGGCGAAGGTGAGACCGCACCAATCCCCCTCAATGGGATCAGGCGCGGCGCAAGCCGCGTTGGGCGGAGAACAGTCGTGAATCAGCACAACCCCGTCGTTCTTGGCCAGACGCAAGCCATATTCGATATCACGAAGGGAACTGTCATAGGTGTGAAATGGATCGATGAAAACGAGGTCGAATCTTTCTCCGGTTGCAATGACCTCAGCATACAAGTTTTCGCCGGACTCCTCCCCCGTGAAGAGATCGATTGACTCTCCATCCCAGAAATTGGGCGGCCGTCTGTACATGATCCTCACGCGCCGCGAGAATTGTTGCTTGTCGACCCGCTCAAAGGTGCGTCCGGTGGTATGCGTGCATATTTCGAGATAGCTCGTGTATCCGTATCGCTTTGCCAATGTCAGGGCAATCTCATATTTGCGCATTTGCAGACTCTCCATTGCGGGTTGAAGCATTGCGAATTGCATCACGTTTTCCTCACTCCAGTGCCCCGGCGGATTCCAGGCGCTGATGGCTGCTGATTTCCTCCTGGAAGAATCGCGGATGCTGATGCAGTGTCGCCAGTGCGGCGGTCTGATCGACTACCTGCCGCAACAGCCCCGGCGCCAGCAGGAATGTCTTCCCGTGCTCGAATATCCACTGAAAGAATCGGATATTCCAGGCATGCACGGTGGGAGCAAAGCTATTCTTTGGTACGACGTTTCCGCCTGCAGCCAGCAAGTAGTCCGCGAAAATACGGTTCGCTTCGGCAAGAGCTTTCTGGCCAGCGGACGACTCGCTGATGGTGTTGCGGTCATGCATCCGATATGCATAGACATGCTGCGGCACAAAGACCGGCTCCGACTGCAGCGTTGCCCGCAGGCAGAAATCCCAGTCATGGTTGTAGCGGTAATTGCTGAATCCGCGCAGCGCATCAAAAAATGACTTGCGCACAAACAGATTGCCGCTGCTGATAGAGACATTCGAGCCGAGCAGTGCGGCGCCCACCGTCTCCCAATCTGACATCTGCACCTGGCTCTTCATAAGCTCGGAAACATAGCTGTAATCGAGTGGGGAGATTCTTTGGCCCGAGGCATCGAAGAATGATACGCCACCAAACCCCCAATCAACGTTGCGCCTTGCCACATGTTCAACCATGGCGGCGATCCGGTTGCCCGGAAACCAGTCGTCCGAATTCAGAATATTGATATATTCGCCGGAGGCGAGTGCGGCCGCTTCGTTGATCGTGGCATGGGCGCCCCGGTTTTCGCGGGCGATAAAGCGGGAGGGAAACGGGCATGCGGCGAGGCTTGAACGAATCCGCTCCGGCGAATCGTCGGATGAGCCGTCATCAATCACGATCAACTCCAGGCGGCGGTAGGTTTGGGAATACACGGATTCCAGGGCTTGCCGTATCCAGCGGCCGTGGTTGTATGAGGGGATGATAATGCTGACCAGGGGCGCGTTATCCATGCGCCGGGCGTCCCGCTTGCGGCAGAACTGCAGATATTCTTGCTGCACTTTGCGCACCCAACTCGTATCAGCGCCGGCAAGAAGCCCGGCCATGATCAGGCCCATATTGTGGCGCATTGCGTCAAAGCGCCATTGCGTAAGGCATAGAGCCCGGTAAACGGAGTCGAAGGCCTGTCTATGTCTTTCGGTCTCGAGGTAAATGACGCCAAGCATATGCAGGCAGTCCACTTCATCGGGCCAGATCGCCAGCGCCTGGCGATACAGCGCTTCAGCGCCTGCATGCTCCTTGGCTCGCTGATGCGCGAGGGCGGAAAGCATGATATCCCGAAGACTTGTCGAACTGCTCAGGGCGGTGCCAGGCATGCCGCAGCAATGCTTGAAGCGCTTGCCGCTTCGACATGGACAGCTGCTATTTCGGTTGACGTGAGCCACGTTGGAATCCGCCAGAATGTGTGTAAATGGTTGGTTGGAGAAGATGTACCATATTAACCACCATGGACGCGAAAAGTCTTCTGCTTGCGTGACGAGATGCCTGGAAAAGCCACGGGCCGCAACTGCTTGCTTGCCATGCATCTTGCGAATACCATGAGGCCCGGAAGTTCAAACCAATTGTCTAACAGCGTCAAAAATACAAAAAAAAGGGGGAGAAATGCGTACGTCCATCATACTTTCAGTTTTCACGGCACTGGCCGGGATATCTCGAGTCGTTCTGGCTCAGCCCGTGTCTGGCTATAACGTCACCTGGGGGATGCTGTCCGTCCCGATCAGCCCCTGGATCAGTGTGGCGATCGGCCTGCTGCTCCTGCTTGCGACCTATGCATTCATACGGCGCCATGCCGGGCAGGGACTGTTCATGCTGGCTACGGCGACACTGGTGGCGGCGTTGTCGCTGCATACTGCTGAAACTGCCAATGCAGTTCCGACTCCCTTTTATCTTATTACCACACCCAGCGGTTCCGATTTCTATAACTGCTTGTCGCCCCCCTCCTACATCGGCTATGAAAATGACACGGGCAACCCACTCAAGCTGACCCTGACAGCCGTGGGCGGTGCGCCGTTTTCAACACCTTTGGGTACCGCATCCCCTCAAGCAGGACCGAGTTGCCATGCAGGCGACCAGCAATTGCCTGCGGGAGGTTCCTGCTACATGCCTTGTGGCGCTGGTTAATTGGCTCGGTAATTCGTTGCCTGTGCCCGCGTCGGCAAAGGCGGAGGCCCGCACCGCGCTGAATGGCGGAATGCCTGCCCGCAGCGAAGCCCGCGTTGACACGCTGTTTGCGCCATCTTATTCTGAGGCTCGAATCGCGTGCGTCCCGGGCGAAGTGACGGGGATCGATCGCGATCTCCTGCGTGCGGCAAGTTCGCCACTATAAAGGAACGCCATGGCATCTCGACCGTCCTGTCACCATATCGAAACCATTGCGACCGTCAAACACGCGAAACGCCAGGAATGCGAAGAGTGTATCAAGACCGGCGACGACTGGGTCCATTTGCGCACCTGTCAGCCCTGCGGCGTGACACTGTGCTGCGACAGCTCGCCCAATCGCCACGCGACCCGGCACGCGCAGGAAAGCGGGCATCCCGTCGTCGCCTCGGCCGAGCCCGGAGAGCGTTGGCTGTATTGCTATCGGGACGACGTTTTCGCGAACTACTGAAATCACATGCGCGCCGGGGAATCAATTGTTGATGACCTGAACTCAGCAGATCCCCTGAACGCTGACCTGTTTCCGCGTCCAGCCGCGGCCGACTTCGGTTTTCGATTTCACTCAATTGGAGAACAAAATGGCGGGACCGACTGAGATCCGAACGACCGCCATCCCCGCCTCGGCAACCGATCGACTCGACCGGCCGGTTGACGATGTCCAGGACCATGTCCTCGGACCGAAGAATGCACCAATCACCCTGGTTGAATATGGCAGCTATGCATGCCCCCATTGTCGCGCGGCAAATGAACGCATCACGCAAGTCCGCGACCAGCTTGGTGACCGTCTGCGCTACGTGTTCCGGCACAAACCGCTGACCGGCAGCGACATCGCACGGCCCGCGGCCGAGCTCGCGGAATCCGCCACAGGCCACGAGCAATTCTGGGACGCGCACGTTGCGCTGATGACACGATCCGACATACTGACCGCAGACGATCTGCGCGCCGTCGCGGAGCAGCTGGGCCTGACGCAGATGGATGCTGAAACGTCACGGGTGACGGCCGAACGGGCCAGACAGCGCGTCGACCTGGATATCGAAAGTGCGCGCGCCAGCGGTGTGCGCTTTACGCCAACGTTTTTCATCAATGGGCGCCGCTATGACGGGCCGTGGGACGAGAGCTCTTTCACCGACGCAATGCTCGGTTCCCTCGGGCATCGTGTGCGCGCGGCGGCATTGAGCTTCGCAAGCTGGGCGCCGTCGGCCGGATTGTTGCTGCTGATCGCCTCGATCCTGGCCGTTGGCCTTACCAATTCAGGGCTGGGCCGCGACTTCGAGGCAATCTGGCATACGGAATTCGGCTTCGCGCTGGGCGGTTCCGGGTTTCGGATGTCTCTGCTGCACTGGGTCAACGATGCACTGTTGACCATTTTCTTTCTAGTGGTGGGGCTCGAGATCAAACGCGAATTCACGGTCGGTCACCTGGCCAGCTGGCGCGCGGCAGCTTTGCCGATTGCGGCGGCAATCGGCGGCATGGCGGTACCGGCGCTCATCTACCTGTTCATCATTCCGCCCGGCCCATGGTCGATCGGCTGGGGCGTGCCGATGGCGACCGACACCGCCTTCGCGGTAGCGCTGATCGCGATGATGGGCGCGCGGGTGCCGGTGGAACTGCGCATCTTTCTGACCGCTGCCGCCATTGTCGACGACATCGGAGCCATTATCGTCGTGGCGATCTTCTATTCCGGCGACCTGCATTTCGGCTATCTTGCCGCGGCCGTCGCAATCACCGGTGTGCTGGTGCTGCTGAACAAATCCGGTATATATCGTGTCTCGCCCTATATCCTGGTCGGGCTCGCACTCTGGGCCTGCGTGCACGCCGGTGGCCTGCACGCCACCCTGGCCGGCGTCATCCTGGCGGCGCTCATCCCGACGCGACCGCCCCCAAATTACAAGACCCTCGCGCTGCAGGCGGAGTCGATCCTGACGACCGAAGCTCAACACGGCGGAGGACATTTGCGCAGTGGGCCATCCGCGCCCGCTTTGCAAGCGCTGGATGCAATCCATGATCGTCTGGAATCTCCGGCCGACCGCATGCTCCGCAACGTCGCACCGCGATCGAGTTATCTGGTGTTGCCGATCTTCGCACTGGCGAATGCGGGTGTTGCGATCGGCACGGACATTTTCAGCGATCACAGCTTGCTCGTCTTCGCGATCGTGGCCGGTCTGGCCATCGGCAAGCCGCTTGGATTCTTTCTGGCCTCGGCCCTGGCCGTTCGCCTCGGATTCGCGCAAAAATCCAGTGCGTATTCCTGGCGACAACTTGCCGGCGCCGGAACATTGGCCGGCATCGGCTTCACGATGTCGCTTTTCATCGCCGGACAGGCATTTCCGGTCGCCGCTGATTTCGCCGTCGCCAAGATCGCGGTGTTTGCCGCTTCGGTACTGTCGTCGGTGATTGGTGTGATGGTGCTGTGGAATGCCCAGGCACACAACAAGAAGCAAGGGGGATAATCTTGTCTGGCCACTCAACTCCAACCCCTGTGCAAGCATGACCAGCAAAGACTACAGCGGTGAATTTCTGCTCGACCGGGATCTGATCTATCTCAACCATGCGGCGGTGTCGCCCTGGCCGCAGCGCACCGCGGTGGCCGTGCAGCGCTTTGCCGAGGAGAACATGCGCCAGGGCGCGCGCCATTATTCCCGCTGGCTGGAGACCGAAGCCCACCTGCGCGAGCAATGCCGGAGCCTTCTGAACGCCCCTTCCGCGGATGACATCGGACTGCTCAAGAACACGTCCGAGGCACTGTCGGTGGTCGCGCACGGCATGGCATGGCGGACAGGGGACAATGTCGTCATCAGCGACCAGGAATTCCCATCCAACCGCATCGTCTGGCAATCGCTGCAAGGCGAGGGGGTCGAAACCCGCTGCGCCAACCTGATGCGCGGGTTGTCGCCGGAACAGGCTCTTGGCTCCTGCATCGATGAACGTACCCGCCTGTTGGCGGTCAGTTCGGTGCAATACGCGAGCGGGCTGCGACTGGATCTGGATCGACTGGGTACGCTTTGCCGCGAGCGCGGCGTGCTGTTGTGCGTCGACGCCATCCAGAGCCTGGGAGCGCTGCCCCTGGATGTCCAGACCTGCGGCGCAGATTTTGTCATGGCCGACGGACACAAGTGGCTGCTCGGGCCGGAGGGGTGCGCGGTGTTCTACGTTCGGTCGCAGGTTCGCGATGGACTGC
Source organism: uncultured beta proteobacterium (assembly GCA_963782385.1). Lineage (GTDB taxonomy): Bacteria > Pseudomonadota > Gammaproteobacteria > Burkholderiales > Gallionellaceae > CAVXFS01. The sequence continues at coordinate 1,376,458 of CAWAJO010000001.1, read as the reverse complement.
GGCTCAGGCAGTACGGCTGGCACATGGTGGAAGACTACCTGGACTTCACCCGCCCGGATTGGAAACTGGCGGCGAGCGCCCGCCGCTTTGAGTGCGGCAGCCCGAACATGGTGGGTATTCATGCCCTGAGTGCGAGTCTTGCGCTGCTGGCCGAAGCCGGTATGGACCAAGTGGCGGCGCGCGTGCTTGCGAACAGCACCTATCTGATGGAGGCTTTGAGCGTTGTGCCCGATATCGAAATCCTCACCCCGCGACAAACCGGACGCTATGCGGGTATCGTCACCTTCCGCCATCAGCATCTCGAAGCCGCGGAATTGCATCGCCGGCTGCTTGCACGCAATGTGATATGCGCCCAGCGCGGCAATGGCGTGCGTTTTTCACCGCATTTCTACATCTCCCGCATGCAGCTGGAGGCCGCGGTTTCGGCAGTGGAAGAAGCGACGCGCGGCAGTTGAAAGCGCAGGCTAGACCGGCCTGAGGCAATGGATGCTGAACAGCGCATCGTCGTCCTGCCAGACCCGCAGGCTGCACAGTCCGGCTTGCGCCGCGAGGGCCTGGAATTCCTCGACACTGAACTTGTAGGAATTCTCGGTATGGATGCTTTCGCCGGCCCTGAAATCGAAGAAGCAGCCATCGATGCGCACATGCTGCGGAGCAGTGGCGACCAGGTGCATCTCGACCCTGCCCAGCTGATCGTTGTAGAAGGCTTCATGACGGAAGGCGGTGACATCGAAATCGGCATCCAGCTCGCGGTTGATTCGCGTGAGCAGATTCTGGTTGAATTTCGCGGTGACTCCCTGAATGTCATTGTAGGCCGCATGCAGGCGCGCCGGCGCCTTCTTCAGGTCGACGCCGATCAGCAGCATGCCGTCGGGGCCGAGCAGCCCGGCGATTCTGCGCAGCAGATAGCGCGCCTGGGCGGGATCGAAATTGCCGATGCTGGAACCCGGAAAGAATGCGGCCCGCTGCTGCACATCGAGGAAACCCGGGAGTTCGAGCCGCTTCGAATAATCGGTGCAGATCGCATGGACCTCCAGTTCCGGATGATCCTGGGCGATAGCGCCTGCCGCCAGCCGGAGTGGTTCACGCGATATATCGATCGGGGCGTAGGTCTGGGGTTGCAGCGCATCCAGCAGCACGCGAATCTTGGTGTCACTGCCGCTGCCGAGCTCGAGCAGCAAGCCGTCATTCCCCAGCATTTCGGCCATGTCTTCGCCGTACTGATGCAACAGGCCGATTTCCGTGCGCGTCGGATAATATTCCGGCAACCTGGTGATGGCATCGAACAACTGCGACCCCTGTTCATCATAGAAGTACTTCGGCGACAGGCGCTTTGTTTCCCCGCTCAGTCCGCTTATGACGTCCTGATGGAAATCATCCCGTGCAGGTCGCAGGTCGTGGAAATGGAAATTGGGGGGCGCGGCTTGCATCACGCATCCTCCGCCAGCCGGAATCCCTGGAACTGCCAGCGCTCGTGCGGATAGAAGAAGTTGCGGTAGCTGGCGCGCACATGATCGGCGGCCGTCACGCATGAGCCGCCGCGCAACACCATCTGATTGCTCATGAACTTGCCGTTATATTCAGCGAGCGCGCCCGCGGCAGGACGGAAACCCGGATAGGGCTGATAGGGCGAAGCCGTATGCTCCCATACATCGCCGTACATCTGCAGCAAGCCATCGCCCGGCCTTGCAACGGCCGGGTGCAGGGTGCCGCTGTCGCGCAGGTTGCCGGCGACGGGAATCCCGGTCGCCGCTATTTCCCACTCCGCTTCGGTCGGCAGGCGCTTGCCGGCCCAGGCGGCGCAGGCCTCGGCTTCGTAGTAGCTTACGTGGCAGACCGGTTCATCGAGGTTCAGCCTGCGCAGCCCGCCGAGCGTGAACTGCCACCATTCACCATCGATCGATTCCCAATACAGGGGGCTCGACCAGGACACACGTTTCACCGTTGACCAGCCGTCGGAAAGCCAGAATCGGGGTTGGTCATATCCGCCGTCCGCCATGAAGGCCAGATACTCGCCGTTGGTCACCGGCCGGGAGGCTAGGCGGAACGGGTTCAGATAGGTTCGGTGGCGCGGCAGTTCATTGTCGTAGGCGAAGCTGTCGTCCTGATGCCCAATCTCGCGGATGCCGCCGGGATACTCGATCCAGTACTGGCCAGGTGCCGCGGCATTCGGTGTTTGCGGCAGGTCGCCGCGGTAGGCGGGGCGCAACGGGTTCGCGCCGAGATTGAGCTTGATGTCGGTCAGCAGCAATTCCTGGTGCTGCTGTTCATGGTTGAGGCCAATCTCCAGACGCTGCCGCACGGCCGGCCATGCGTCCTCGCCGATGCTGTGCAGCAGCGCCAGCATGTACTCGTCAACATGAGCCCGGTAGCGATATATTTCACCGATGCTCGGACGCGACAGGAATCCCCGCTCCTGGCGCGGCTGGAATTTCCCGACCTGCTCGTAATAGGAGTTGAACAGATAGCCAAACAAGGGGTGAAATTCCGCGTAGCCCGCGAGATATTCCTTCAGCAGAAAGGTCTCGAAAAACCAGCTCACATGCGCCAGGTGCCACTTGGCCGGACTGGCCTCGGGGGCGGTCTGGATCACGTAATCCTCGGGTGACAGCGGCACGCACAATTGTTCGCTGTGCGTGCGCACGCGCAGGTAGGCGTCCGCCCAGGTCCTGCGCTGTCTATCCGGCAGTGCTGAGGCTGAATGGGAAAGGGCCATGACTCTTCATTTGTCGGTTTGATTATCGGACAGCGCCTGGTTTGTTACCCCATGCCGTCAATGCCTTGTGGCAGCGGTCAATGGGTGGGATGGTCGGCGTGCATTTTGATTCCTGACGCTGCCAGCCTGTGGATCGGTACCGGATTGTGCTCTGCAAATAAATCTATAATACGATTATAGGCGTCAGTCTGGGCTTGTAAAGTCTGGCCGCCCTGGATCGGCATTGCGCCGAGAATCGGCAGGAGCAATCGTGAAAAATCTGAGCACGCCACACACTGAAGTTTGGCCCGGCCTGCCGCTCGAGGACTGGAGCGAAACCTGCGCGACATTGCACCTGTGGACACAGATCGTGGGCAAGATTCGTCTGGTCCAGAGTCCCTGGATCAATCATTCATGGCATGTCACGCTGTATGTGACCGCGACAGGTCTCACCACCTCTCCGATCCCGTATGGCACGCGAGTGTTCCAGATCGATTTCGACTTCATTGCGCGTCAGCTGACGGTACGGTCGAGCGACGGCGTCACCGGTGCGATTCCACTCCAGCCACAGTCGGTGGCAACATTCTACAAGCGCCTGATGGAGGAAATGGACAGGCTCGGTCTTCACGTGAAAATTCAGGTTAAGCCTTGCGAAGTCGCCGACCCCATCCCGTTCGACCAGGACGAAACGCACTGCGCCTACGATGCGCAGTACGCAACGCGGTTCTGGCGGATCCTGGTTCAGGCCGACCGCGTGTTCAGGCAGTTTCGCGCCCGCTTTATCGGCAAGTGCAGTCCCGTTCACTATTTCTGGGGCGCCCCGGACCTGGCCGTAACGCGGTTTTCCGGACGACCAGCTCCGCTGCACCCTGGGGGAATTCCGGGCCTGCCGGACTGGGTGACGCGTGAGGCCTATTCACATGAAGTCAGCAGCTGCGGGTTCTGGCCGGGGGGTGGGACAGTTCCCTACCCGGCGTTCTATGCCTATGCCTATCCTGAACCGGAGGGCTTTGCCGTGGCAACGGTCATGCCGGATGCCGCCTTCTACAGCGCCGATTTTCGCGAGTTCATCCTGCCCTATGAGGCCGTGCAAAAGGCGGAAAGTCCGGATGACATGCTTTTGGCTTTCCTGCAGTCAAGCTATGAGGCGGCGGCCAGGCTGGGGAAGTGGGATCGCGCATCGCTCGAGCGCGACTACGGTGCGGTCAACTCGATCCAGCAATGATGGGCCATAAGCACGACTGACATGCGCACCCTGGCGCATGTCTGATGCGAGGCCAGGCAGCGCTTGCGGCACCGGCCAGATCGTCACATCTGCCGATGCTGCGCCACAAAGTCCCTGGCGTATCGGGAACCGGCCAGCGTATTCATATCACCCGGAAGGTTATCGCGACCACCAGCCAGACCAGTACTGCGAACAGCACGACAAATATAATTCCGAGATCAATGCTCAATCGCCGATTCTTGCGGTACTTCGCGCGACGCTTATTGCGCCGTTCCCAATCTTCGACAGATCTGTAGCGATTCAGCCTCTCGCTATAAACATTCGCATCAAGCAGCCCGGATAGTTTGAACATCGCCACAATCAGCTCCCTTGACGGGTTCCTGGCGCACACCAGCCCATCCGGACCCAGATCCAGGCGAGCGCTTTTGTCACCTTCAAGCATTACTGAGTGGCGTATCGTGCCGTTCAGACTTTTTTCTTCCACGACGATCAGGTCCGCGCATTGGCGAGCTGCTGCCAGCCAGGCATCGGGAGAAATCGGTATGGCCTTGAATCGATCCAGCGCAATGTAAACGTGATCTCTCATGCGGCTAATCCGGGTAGTGGCCGACCGAAATGTCAGCTTGCAAGGCGGCATTCTGCACGCAGGCCGTAAAATTCTCAATCCACACCGCAGGTGAATCTGCCTCGAGCATGGTTGCTACGGCGTGTTGCGGGAATGTGCATGCGCATGCCGCCTGCCGCGGAAACGTCCCCGTCAATCTCCAAGCGCGTGTTGTTCCACCAGCGCACTGGACATCACGCGTCATATGTCCGCGGATTCGCCTATGAGCGCGGCTTGGCCGTGGTACTGGCCGTCCGCGGTGACGAGATTCCAGATCGTCGTGTCGTGTATCCAGAAGTGGCGTCCCGATCTGGCGATGCGTAGGCCGCAATAGCCCTGGACGTAGCCGTGCTGGCTGACCTGGTCGAGTGCCTTGCCACGCGTTGCCTGACTGGCTGTTTCGGCAGACAGGCGTGAAGGGAGCCGGGTAAAACTGTCCCAGTCCATCTCGAACAATTCCAGCGCGCGGCGATTGGCATAGTTGAATATCGGATCCGCCTCGGTACCGTGCGAAACCAAAGCAAAGGGAGCGGATTGCAGGGCTTCGACTGCCGCGTTTGCATCCAGGCTCGCATCGATCAGGTGCTTGCCTGTCCAGTGCAGGTAACTGGCGCGCAGCAAAGCCGCATGATGCAGCAGGAATTCGTGTCGATCGGTTTGGGTCATGTCATGGGGAGCAACAACGGAGATGGCGCGAGCCATCCCGTCGCGCTCACTTCAATTTCCGGTGATCCTAAGGATATATCAAAATTTCCACTGCCAGTGCCGGACGTTGCCGAAACGCGCATCGGGTCGATGAGCCGTGCAGAGAACGAGAGGCAACACTCACGATCTTGCGCGGAAAGTCTTGCTTTTACCGTGCTGCGGCTGGCGCCGATGTGTGAGCGCAGGGCAGTGGCGCGGCGCAATACCACAGGATTATTAAGCTCTCCTGAATTCGCATGGCGTTTCAACAGGGAACCCAATGGCCCTCTTCCACTCAAACTGTTGCTGACATATAGGGAGGTCATGATGCCGATGAAGCGCTGCCGCAACTACTTTATTCATCTTCTGGCGACGATGTTTCTGGGGACTGCCTTCTCCGCAACCGGCGCGACCGTGGCGGACGATGAGGTCAGGCAGAAACTCGAGTATGCGGCCACGTTCATCGGGTCTTCCGCCGCTTCGAAGCGCATTGCGGCGAGCGATCATGCCGAGGCCAAGGCAAAATTCCAGGCCGCGCAGGATCGGCTGAAGGAAGCCCAACGCGCACTGAGTTCCGGCAACCTGGACGAAGCCGGCGCCCGGTCGGACGAAGCGATGAACCTGATGTCCCAGGCGGCGCGTCTCGTCCCCTCCGAGTCGGTGCAGCAACTGGCCCGGGCCAGGCATGAAAGACTGCTGAAGGGCATCGAGACCCTCGAGGCCTCCTACCAGGCCGCCCTCGGTGAACCGGGCGCGCGGGGCACAACCGGATTGAACAGCGGCAAGCTCCAGCAGATGAAAGAGACGGCCAGCGCCCTCGCCGCAGCGGGGAACTATGACGAGGCGAACCGCATCCTTGCGACGGCCATGGACGAGGTATCGGGCGCACTGAATGTATTGCACGGCGACCGGACCATCTCCTATGAATTGATTTTCGCGTCGGCGGCCGAGGAATACGCCTATGAACTGGAACGCTACCGCAGCCTGGAAGACGCGATCCCGCTGGCGATCGAGCAGATGCAGCCATCGCAGAACGACATCGACAATGCTCAACCCTATATCGACAAGGCAAAGCAGAGACGGCAGATGGCAGATGCGGACGCAAAACAGGGACATTACGATACCGCGCTGCTGCAAATCCGGGATGGCTCACAACAGATGGAAACTGCGCTTAACGTGCTGGGCGTGACTTATTGAAGGATCGAATGGGGCCGGCTCGATGGAATCGCCCGCGATGCGCCTGCGGCCTCGATGCTGAAGTCCCTGGCCCGGCGCATTCCGGTTGCGGCATGGTGTTCAGCCGCGGAACCCCCGCCCCGAGGCTGTTTTGGCGTGATATGAGGGTTGCCGTCCACCCTTCGGCGTGAATCGGCCGGGTCCGGCGGGTTGGGAAAGCACAAAAAATCGCGTATATTGGCAGGTCGGCATCACTCAACACGATTTGCATGGAACAGATACGCATACGCGGCGCCCGCACCCACAACCTGAAGAATATCAACCTTGACCTGCCGCGCAACCGGCTGGTGGTGATCACGGGATTGTCGGGTTCAGGCAAGTCATCGCTCGCTTTTGACACGCTGTATGCCGAGGGTCAACGGCGCTATGTGGAATCGCTGTCCGCTTACGCGCGGCAGTTCCTGCAGTTGATGGAAAAACCCGACGTCGACATGATCGAGGGCCTGTCCCCCGCCATCGCGATCGAGCAAAAGGCCACGTCGCACAATCCACGCTCCACGGTCGGCACCGTCACCGAGATTCACGATTACCTGCGCCTGCTGTTTGCGCGCGCGGGCGACCCGTATTGCCCGCAGCACGACCTGGTATTGCAGGCGCAGAGCATCGGGCAGATGGTGGATCATGTGCTGCAGCTGCCCGAAGACACGCGCGTGATGATCCTGTCGCCGCTGGTGGTGGAGCGCAAGGGCGAGCAGCACGACCTGTTCGACGAGCTGCGCGCGCAGGGCTTCGTACGGCTGCGCGTGAACGGCAAGGTGTACGAAATGGACCAGTTGCCGACGCTGCAGAAGAACAAGAAGCATACCGTCGAGATCGTGGTGGACCGCCTGAAGGTCAGCGCGGAATCCAAGCAGCGCCTGGCCGAATCATTCGAGACCGCCTTGCGCCATGCCGACGGGCGCGCGCTGGCGGTCGAGATGGACAGCGGCAAGGAGCACCTGTTTTCCGCCAGGTTTGCTTGCCCGATCTGCAATTACTCGCTGCCCGAACTCGAACCGCGGCTGTTCTCCTTCAACAACCCGATGGGCGCCTGCCCCAAGTGCGACGGCCTGGGCAGCATCAGTTTCTTCGACCCCAAGCGCATCGTCGCGTTCCCCACGCTGTCCTTGAGCGGAGGCGCGATCAAGGGCTGGGACCGGCGCAACCAGTTCTATTTCCAGATGCTGGACAGCCTGGCAAGACATTACGATTTTGATCTTGAACGCCCGTTCGAAAGCCTGACGGACAACATTCAGCAGATTCTGCTGTACGGCAGCGGCAAGGAAACGGTCTCCTTTCGTTATCTCAACGAGCGCGGCAAACCGACACTGCGCGAACATGCCTTCGAGGGCATCGTCAACAACCTGGAGCGGCGCTACCGGGAATCGGAATCGCCCACCGTGCGCGAGGAACTGGCAAAGTATTTGAACAGCTGCCCCTGCCCGGAATGCGAGGGCACCCGCCTGCGCGAGGAAGCGCGCCATGTGCGCATCGCGGACCAGGCCATCTACCAGATCAGCGCGCTGCCGCTGAAGCAGTCGCTGGCGTTCTTTCAGCAGATGAAACTGACCGGGCACAAGCAGGCCATCGCGGAACGGATCGTGCAGGAGATCGCCAGCCGCCTGACTTTCCTCAACAACGTCGGGCTGGATTACCTGTCCCTGGATCGATCGGCGGAAACCCTGTCCGGCGGCGAATCGCAGCGCATCCGCCTGGCTTCGCAAATCGGCTCCGGCCTGACCGGCGTGATGTACGTGCTGGACGAGCCTTCCATCGGATTGCACCAGCGCGACAACGACCGTCTTCTGGGCACGCTGAAACGCTTGCGCAACATGGGCAACAGCGTGATCGTGGTGGAGCACGACGAAGAAGCCATCATGAGCGCAGACTATGTGGTGGACATGGGGCCGGGTGCGGGCGAGCACGGCGGCATGATCGTCGCGGAAGGCACGCCGCAGGAAATCTGTGCCAACATCCATTCGCTGACCGGCGATTACCTGTCCGGAAGGCGCAGCATTCCTGCGCCAAAAAGATACCGCTCACCCGACCCGGAACGCATGCTGCAGATCCAGGGCGCCAGCGGCAACAACCTGAAGCAGGTCACGCTGGATCTGCCGGTCGGCCTGCTGGTCTGCGTCACCGGGGTGTCCGGCTCCGGCAAGTCCACCCTGATCAATGACACGCTGTATCACGCCGTGTCGCAGCACCTCTACGGCAGCCATGCCGAACCCGCGCCGTTTGCCGAAATCAGCGGGCTGGAATTCTACGACAAGGTGATCAGCGTTGACCAATCGCCCATCGGGCGCACGCCCCGCTCCAATCCCGCGACCTACACCGGACTGTTCACGCCGATCCGCGAACTGTTCGCCGGCGTTCCGCAATCGCGCGAACGCGGCTACGGGCCGGGACGCTTTTCGTTCAACGTCAAGGGCGGCCGCTGCGAATCCTGCCAGGGCGACGGCGTGATCAGGGTCGAGATGCACTTCCTGCCGGACGTATATGTGCAATGCGACGTATGTCACGGCCAGCGCTATAACCGCGAAACGCTGGAGGTGCAATACAAGGGCCGCAACGTGTACCAGGTTCTGGAAATGACCGTCGAACAGGCGCACGAATTCTTCAAGCCGGTGCCGGTCATCGCGCGCAAGCTGCAGACCCTGCTCGACGTCGGCCTCGGCTACATTACGCTGGGGCAGAGCGCCACCACGCTGTCCGGCGGCGAAGCCCAGCGCGTAAAATTGTCTCTGGAGCTGTCCAAGCGCGACACCGGCCGCACGCTGTACATCCTGGACGAACCCACCACCGGCCTGCACTTCCACGACATCGCCCTGCTGCTGAAGGTGATCCACAAGCTGCGCGACCAGGGCAACACTTTGGTGGTGATCGAACACAATCTCGACGTCATCAAGACCGCCGACTGGATCATTGACCTGGGCCCCGAAGGCGGCGAAGGCGGCGGCCACATCATCGCGCAAGGCTCGCCCATGGACGTCGTGAAAAATCCGGACAGTGTGACCGGGGAATACCTGAAGAAGGTGCTTCACCCTGAAGAGAACCAGCTGGCCACAGGCCAGGGACCGGCCTGACGTTTCTTGTCCGGCAGCTTGAAAGTTTGCCCTTCGACCGGCTCCGGTCGAACAGACCTGCACTGCATTTCCCCCAGCAGATTGATGCCGGAACCACTTACATGCGGATCAGGCGAGTCCTTGGGCGCATACGGATGGCAATCTCCGAACGCTGAAGGCACAATGACGGGTAACGCAAGGGAGCTTCCTGGGCACCTGTCAGCTCGGCCCCCCTGTTACGGATACCGCGCCGGGCGCCGGCGTCGCGAATCGCGAGCGCAAACGGGCGGCCAGGATTGACAAGCAGGCCAGTTAAAAGCAGCTCTATTAACAAAGGTTCCGGGATGGTCCGGGCAATATCGCCATGAAGAAAATAATCTCGTTTTCCCTCTGGGGCAGCGTTCCCAAATATACGATTGGAGCCCTGAAGAATGTTCAGCTTGCCGAAAAATTGTATCCTGGATGGATCTGCCGATTCTATGTAGGAAGCTCGACGCCGGCCGACATCTCCAATGCGCTGTTGCGGCATGCCAATGTGGAACTCGTGAGGTTCAACGTCCCCGGAGACTGGAAAGCCACGGTATGGCGATTTCTTGCGGCGGCAGACAACACGGTCGAGGTGATGATTTCCCGGGATACCGATTCGCGCCTGACCGAACGGGAGCGCGCGGCGGTGGACGACTGGTTGGCAAGCGGCAAGCAGTTTCACATCATGCGTGATCATCCGCTGCACAGCCAGTGGCCCATTCAGGGCGGAATGTGGGGCGTCCGAGGCGGCCTGCTGCGGAACATGGAGAATCTTCTTGAAGCCAATTACTGGCACAGTTTCAACGAAAATCAGTGGGGTGTCGACCTGAAATTCCTTGCGACCACCGTTCACAGACTGGTCAGTTCCAGGGCGCTTGTTCATGACGAAATTTCACCCATGCTGGCATGGGATATGTTGTCCGAGCGCCGCAGGTTTCCAACCCCAAGAACGAACCATGATTTCGTTGGCCAGGTGTTCGACGAACAGGATCGAACCGTCAGTGAACACGTCGATGCATTGATTTCCAGACTCGAGTCATCCAGTGATGCGCCGGGATCAGGAACCGATGGGGCGGACTGACAGATTGTGGCCAATCACTCCCGAAGACGACATCTCGATTGCTGCCGGGTGGGGCAGTACACCCAAGGCAAACGGTTCGCCGCGGAGCGGCGGGAAACCCGCCAACCTCGCGCATGCGGGGATCGCAACCTGGCCTCGCCCTCAATGCAATTCGGATACTTGACACAATACTGGCGTGCTCGCTGAGTTCAGACAACAATTCCATGCGTGGCTGTTCCGCCCGAAAATCGAGCGCGGAACCGTTACCCTCAACCAGCGGCGCGTCTTCATCCTGCCGACGCGGCAAGGTCTGGGTTTTGCGGCGGTGCTGACGCTGATGCTCCTGGGCGACATCAACTACGGCCTGAGCCTGGGTTATGTGCTTACCTTCCTGCTCACCACGATGGGACTGATGACCATGTTGTATGCCTTCCGCAACATGGCGCGGCTGGAGATCCGCGCGGGCCATGCCGATCCCGTGTTTGCCGGCAACGATGCGCAATTCGTCTTTCACTTTTACAACATCGGTGCGCTCGAACGATATCACCTGACATTGCACGATGACAACGGACACGGCGTCACCTTCGACATACCCCGCCAGATCAGCACCGAGATCCGGCTTGCGCTTCCCGCGCCGCGGCGCGGCTGGCTGGACACCGGCAGGCTGACGCTGTTCACCGAATATCCGCTTGGACTGTTTCATGCGTGGACGTATTTTCAGTTCGATTCCTGCTGCCTGGTTTATCCGGAGCCGTCAGCGCCCGTGCCCCTGCCCGCCGGACTGCATGAAATCGGCGCCGGCAGTGAAAGCCTGAGCGGCGACGCAGATTTTGCCGGGCTGCGCGGTTACCTGGCAGGCGATCCCCTGCAGCGCATCGCATGGAAAGCCATGGCACGCGGCCAGGGGTTGCAGGTGAAACAATTCAGCGCGCCGCAGGGACAGGAGCTATGGCTGGAGTGGAGCCTCGTGCCGGCCGCTGACATGGAGCACAAATTGAACATTCTGGTGCGCTGGGTGCTGGATGCCGAAGCGCAGGGATGGCTGTATGGGCTGCGCATCCCCGGAATCGAACTGCCGCCCGGGCGCGGGACGGTTCATCGCGACGAATGCCTGTGCGCGCTTGCGCTGCTCGGGCTGGATGTGTTGCAGCAGTGAATTTGGCAAACATCATGGATTGGGCATTCCCGCGCAAGCGAAGGAGAGAACCCGCTGCGGCGAGTGTGGCGGCACGGCAATCCTTGGCGCTGAAACAACCGGCCTCCGGCTCAAGCAAACATGGCGATCCCGTGGGGAGTCGAGCGATTTATGGTCTGCTGCTGTGCGTGCTGATGGTCAGCCTGCCGCATGCCGAACACCTGCCACCATGGGTAAGCGCGCTGTGCGCCTTCTTGCTGGTATGGCGCGCCTATATCACCCGCTCGGCACTGCGCCTGCCGCCGCGCTGGCTGTTGCTGGTCATTATCCTGGGCAGCACCGCCAGCATCTTCATCACGTTCCATACCCTGTTCGGGCGTGATGCCGGCGTCGCACTGCTGATATTGCTCACCTCGCTCAAACAGATGGAGCTGCGCAGCCGGCGCGACGCCGCCGTGGTCATCCACCTGTCCTGCTTCATCATCATCACCAACTTTTTCTATTCGCAAAGCATCGCCACGGCGTTGTTCATGCTCGCGACACTGCTGGTCATCGTCATGACCTGGCTGCTGCTGCAAACCGGCACGCTGCCTCTGCGGACGCGTTCGCGTATCGCCGCCGTCATGCTGGCGCAGGCAGTGCCGCTGATGCTGGTGCTGTTCGTGTTCTTTCCGCGCGTCCAGGGCCCGCTGTGGGGCATGCCGCAGGATGCCTATGCCAGCAGCGGACTGGATGACAAGATGTCGTTCGGCAGCGTGAGCAAGGTTTCGCTGTCCGATGCGGTGGCATTCCGCGTCACCTTCAGCGGCCAGCCGCCGCGCCGCGCCCGGATGTACTGGCGCGGTCCGGTACTGACGAATTTCGACGGGAACACCTGGACCCAGGGCCGGCTGCTGCGTTCCCGGCCCCCGCAGTTCGACGCCCTCGGCGAGCCGGTCGATTACACGGTATCCCTGGAGCCGCACAACAAGACCTGGCTGTTCGCGCTGGAGATGCCGACGAGCATTTCGATCCCGGCCGTGCTCACCGATGATTTCCGCATCGTGCAAAAGACTGCGGTCAATGAACGGCTGCGTTATACCGTGCACTCACTGCTCCGCTATCGCGCCAATCGGGCGGAAGAGCCCTATCAGTTGCGGCGCGCCCTGCAGCTTCCGTCCGGAATTGATCCCCAGGCGCGGCAGCTTGCAGCGCAATGGCGAGAGCAGGCGAACAATGCGGATGACGTGGTGAACGCCGCGCTTGCCTATTTCAACCAGCAGGGGTTCGGCTACACCCTGGATCCGCCGCCGCTGCCGGGCGCCAATGCGATCGACGACTTCCTGTTCGGGACGCGCCTGGGTTTCTGCGAGCACTACTCGGCTGCATTTGTGTTCCTGATGCGCGCGGCGGGAATTCCGTCGCGCGTGGTAACCGGCTACCAGGGGGGTGACTACAATGATCTCGGCGACTATTACATCGTGCGCCAATCCGACGCACATGCCTGGGCCGAAGTATGGATCAAGGACCGGGGCTGGGTGCGCATCGATCCGACTGCCGCCGTTGCGCCGGCGCGAGTGCAGGCCGGCCTGGCCGCGGCCATTCCTGACAATGCGGAGCTGCCCTTCATGGCACGTACCCAGTCGCCCTGGCTGCTCAGGTTGCGCTTCAACCTGGATGCGCTGACCAACCAATGGAACCAGTGGGTGCTGAGCTACAACCCGGAACGACAGTTCGCATTGCTGACGCGCCTGGGAATGGAATCGGTCACCTGGCAGAATATGGCGCTGTACATGACCGCCGGCATGTCGGTGCTGGTCGGGATATTCACCCTGTTCATGCTGCGCCGGCTACATGTGCGCACCACCGATGAAGTGCAACGGCTGTATCTCAGGTTTTGCCGCAAGCTGGAGAAGATCGGCATCAGCCGTGCCGCACACGAAGGACCGCAGGATTTTGCCAGCCGCGCAACCCGCGCGAAGCCGCAACTTACCGGCGCCATTTCGGACATCACCTCGCGCTATGTCACGCTGCGCTATGGCGCGGCCAAAGATGCCGATGCGGTGAAAGCATTGCGCCGCGCAATACGCGCATTCAAGCTATAATCGCGGCCCGACTTGTTACCCGGAAAACCGCAATTCAAGCCATCCGTTTGTTCTCGGTGAACTCTGTGTCCTCTCGGCTAACCGCTTTTAAGGTCCATCAACATGCAAATCACCCGACGACTCGAATTCGATGCAGGTCACCGCATCCCCAACCATGCCAGCCAGTGCCGGCATCTGCATGGCCATCGCTATGCCATCGAGATCACGCTGTCCGGCGACATCATCACGACTGACGGACTGCCGGAGCAGGGGATGGTGATGGATTATTCCGAAGTGAAACGCATTGCCCTGGAACAGCTGGTCGATGAATGGGATCATGCCTTTCTGGTATATCGCGGTGACAAGCCCGTGCTCGACTTCCTGCAATCGCTGCCGGGGCACAAGACGGTGGTGCTGGATGTGCCGCCCACGGCGGAGAATCTGGCGACCATCGCCTTCAATATCCTGAAGCCGGTTTATCGCGATACCTACGGCAATCATTTGCATCTTGAACAGGTGCGCATCTACGAAACGCCCAACAACTGGGCGGATCATCGGCGCGGCGGATGACATCACCCGTGCTCATCCAGCCATTTCTGCACCATGGCCAGCGCCTGCCTGATTTCATCCGCTGACATCTTGTCTTCCAGCGCCTTGATGCCGATCTGCGCACTTTCTTCGCCGCCCAGCACGGCGAGGTTCAACCATTTGTCCGCCTGCACCAGATCCTCAGGAACCGCATCGCCCACTTCATAGATCACCCCCAGGTTGTACTGCGCCGCCGCATCGCCCTGCTCCGCCGCCTTGAGATACCATGAAACGGCCAGACTCGGATCCGTTTCGACGCCGCGTCCCTGCATGTACATGTTGGCCAGACTGGTTTGTGCATGGGCATACCCCTGCTCGGCGGCCTTGCGATACCAGATGGCTGCTGCCCGGTCATCCTGTTCCAGAATCTGCCCCGAATCGTACAACTGTCCAATGTTGAATTGCGCCTCCGCCCCATCCTGTCTGGCGGACTTGAACAGCCAGTAGGACGCCTGCTCATCATCCTGCGCCACACCCAGACCCTTGCGATACAGCACACCCAGGCTGTTTTGCGCCTCCACATGCCCCTGATCCGCCGCCTTGCGATACCACTCCGCCGCCTGACCGTAGTCCCGCGCGACACCGCGGCCGCGGCTATACATCATCGCAAGGTCGAACTGCGCATCCGCATCGCCCTGTTCGGCCGCCTTGCGATACCATGCAACGGCTTCGCTGTCGCTTTGCGCAACGCCCTGCCCCTTGAAATACATGAGTCCCAGGTTATGCTGCGCTTTCGCATAGCCATGTTCGGCGGCCCTGCGAAACCATTCCGCGGACTGCTGGAAGTCCTGCTCGACGCCATGTCCGAGAAGGTACATGACGCCCAGATTGTTTTCCGCCTCCACGTTTCCTTCCCGCTGCGCCGCCTTGCGGTACCAGTCGACCGCCGCGCCGTAGCCACCGGCTGAGCCATGCGAGATTTCCAGCAACAGGCCCAGGTTGTGTTCAGCTTCGGCATTCCCCTGCTCAGCCGCCTTGCGATACCATTCCGCCGCCTGCCGGAAATCCTTTTCCACGCCACGACCCCGGCGATACATCACGCCAAGATTGTTCTGCGCATTTGCATAGCCCTGCTCTGCCGCCTTGCGGTACCACGCTGCGGCCTGCACAAAGTCCCGCGGCACGCCTCGCCCGTAGTCGAAAAGCACGCCCAGATTATTCTGCGCTTCCGCATCGCCCTGCTCGGCTGCCTTACGGTACCACTCCGCCGCCAGTTGGTAATCCTGCGGCACGCCGAACCCAAAGTTGTACATCAAGCCAAGATTTCGCCGAGACGCGGCATCGCCTGCCATCGCAGCGCGCCGATACCAATCCACCGCCGTCGAATAATCCTGCGGCACACCCAAACCCTGGCTATATAGCAGCCCCAATCTGTTCAGCGATTGCGCATATCCCTGCGCTGCCGCTTTGCGATACCAGGCGACCGCAGCCTGGTAGTCCTGGGTTACGCCTTCGCCCAGTTCGTACATCACGCCAAGATTGTGCTGCGCCGCTGCAACCCCCTGTTCAGCCGCCTTGCGATACCAGGAAGCCGCAGCATCAACATCCTGCCCGACTCCCTGGCCCGTGTAATACATGACCCCCACGAGAAACTGGGCTTCCTTGTCACCCTGCTTCGCCAGCGGACTGAACTCGGCAAGGGCAAGCTTGAAATCCCCCATGTTGTAGGCATCGATGCCTTTCTGCATATCTGCTTGCGCCACGGAACACAGTGCAAGCGCAAGCAAAATCCAGAGCAGGCTGAACGAAGTTGTCTTCAATGTGATCTTCATGATGGATAAGCCTAATGGCTGTCTGTTTGCAATTCCGACCGGGTACCAATCAAGCCGTTGCGCGGCGTTCGGTCAGGTCATTGCACCAGTGGCCCGGACTGCGGACAGAAAAGTCTCTGTTATTTCGCACGCCATTTCTTCTTTCGGGTGGCCGCACCGGATCCACGTGCCTTTCCTCTTTGCGCGGCCCGGATGCGCCGGTCAAGCAATGATTTTTCTGCCCGGGCTCTGTCATCGCCCCCATCTGCTGCCCGGCTCATCCATTTATATGCCTTGGACAAATCAACCGGGACACCCAGGCCCTGCTCGTATGCCTTGCCCAGGCTATATTGTGCCTTCGCATATCCCTGCTCGGCCGCTTTGGTGTACCAGAACACCGCCGCCTTGGCGTCTTGCGCAACCCCGCGGCCGACCTGGTGCATTTCACCCAGGCTGTATTGCGCATGGACATTGTTCCCTTCCTTGTCCGCCAGTCGGTACCACTGCATGGCCTGCAGATAATCCTGCACGACACCTTCTCCATTGTCATACATGACACCCAGGTTGAATTCCGCATCGGCATCGCCGCGTTCTGCCGCCTGCTTGAACCACGACAGCGCCTCGCGGTAATCGCGTAGCACACCTTGCCCGGTGTAATACATCAATCCGAGGTTATATTGCGCCTTGGCATATCCCTGCGCTGCTGCCTTGCGATACCACTCCAGGGCTTGTCGATTGTCCTGCCCGACCCCCACGCCGGTGTCATAGGCGTACCCGAGATTGTACTGTGCGCGCTTCTCGCCCTGCGCCGCCGCCTTGCGGAACCACATCAACGCCTGCGCCGGATCTTTTGTTACGGCGTCCCCATCGGCATAGGCATCACCCAGCATGGACTGCGCGTCGGCATTTCCCTGTTCCGCCGCCTTGAGATACCAGTCAAGTGCCGCCCTGTGGTCCTTCGTCACCCCTCTGCCGAGGTAGTACATCGATCCCAGTTGATATTGCGCCCTGGCATCCCCATCCGCCGCAAGCGGCCTGAGTTCTTTTAGGGCCGTGGCATAGTGACCCTTGTAATACGCACTGAGCCCTTCCTCCAGGCCGGCCTGCGCACCGCTGCTCAACACGGTCAGCAACAATATCCATGCCGGCCTGAAAAACCTGTTTCCCGGGTCAAACATCAACACGCCCCGCGGTGCGCCGGGATCCGCATTATTTATATCTTTCACGCCACTCATCTTCCAGTTCCTTGGCACGCTTGATTTGGGAATCCGTCATTTGGCCTTCCACCCATGCCCTGCTTCCCGCCGCGATATCGCCAGCCACAGTCAGCCATTTGTGCGCCTGCACCAGGTCCAGCGGTATATCCGTTCCCTTGGCATACCGCAGTCCGATTGCATACGCTGCCCGTGGATTTCCATGTTCGGCCGCGGTCAGGTACCAGGTCGCAGCGCGCTTGCCATCCTTGGCCACACCGCGCCCCCGGTCGTAGGCCTCGGCAACGGCAAGTTGAGCTCTCGGCTCATCCCGCGTGGCCGCCCTCAGATACCAGTCGAATGCCTGCCTGAAGTCCTGATTGACTCCTTCACCCCGGGAATACATATCCCCGATCCAGAATTCGGCTGTCGCATCGCCATTCAGCGCGAGTTCCCTGAAGATATCCAACGCGAGAATGTAGTTGCCTTCCCGGTGGGCTTGCAGCCCGTCGCTAAGATCCGCCGCCGGCACAGCGGCCGCAACCACTGCCAGTATTGCTGCCAGGGCGATCGCCCGAAGTGGTTTGATTGCTTTGCCCATTAGTCAGCCCTTAACCGAGGTCCCCCAACTTTACGACAATTTCGGAAAGTGGACAAAACATTCTACCAAACTTCCCGCAGGTATCCGCCTGCCCCAGGAGCTGCAAGCACTGCAGGGATGCGCCGGGGGACGCCATGATTCCGGACTGGCTCTCACCATAGCCAGTAACGCATGCGCAAACTACCGCAGCGAACCGCGGTCGCCGCCGCATAATCCTGGCCCAGCGGAACGTCATGCAGGCACCACGATGCCACCTCATCCGGGTAACGTGCATCACTGACCAGGCGGACAGGTTCGGCGGGCGCCAGCGTCACCGCAAACCGGCTCAATCCGGACCCGATCCCTTCTCCACGGGCTTTCAGATATGCTTCCTTGCGGGTCCAACCGTCGAAAAAAGCACGCAGGCGGGAATTGGCTGACAGCGCCATCAATTCGCCGATCTCGCTCGGCGCGAAGAATCGCTGCGCGATTTCTGCCACCTCGACGTTGCTGCGGATCGCCTCGACATCCACGCCGACATCGTGTTTCCGGGCGAAGGCAAACAGCACGACGTTGCCGGAGTGGGATACGCTGAAATGCGGTGCGTCGGCGTACAGCTTCGGGTCGAGTACGGGCTTCCCCTCGCCTGCAAGCTGAAACTTGAGGCTTCTCGGATCCAGATTCATGTAGCGGCCCAGTATGTCGCGCAACACGCCGCGTCCCAGGATGCTGCGGCTGCGGTCCGCCCGTTGCATGAAACTGTTGGCCTTTTCCCGCTCCGCTTTCGAAAGCAGGGCGGTCAGCATTCTCTCATGCATTGAAAATGACACGGCATCCGCTCGCCACAGATGCAGTTCCGTGCCAGGAAGATGCAGCGGGCTGGGCGCCAGAAGCCAGGCATCCTTTGTCGCGGCAGCCTTCAATCCCATCCGGCCTCGCTCCGGCATTCCACCAGTTTTCTTGCAATGGCAGGGGCGTGCACGGAGAGCATGCTTACATGATTGCCGGGGACCACATGAACATCTCCGGCCTGCGACATGTTGCGCCACCCGAGCGTGGGGTCGGGCGATGCCAGGTTGTCTTGCGCCAGAAAAAGCGTCAGCTTGCCCGGGTAGAATTTCGGCGCATAGTTCTTGCACACGTCAATATACCGCCGCAAGACCGTGTCGTGCCGGTCCCCGGGAGACAGTTTGTCGAGATCGGCGCTCGTGATTGACTTGCCCGGCCCCGGATCGCTGGCAACGTTGCCAAGCAACGGAGATGGATCCATCATCACCAGCAATCCCACTTTGCTTCCTTCCTGCAGCAGCCGCTGTGCGATTTCGAATGCGACCAGGGCGCCGTTGCAGTGGCCTCCGAGAAAATAGGGACCTTCCGGCATGGCTGTGCGAATCAGCGCCAGGTACTCGGCAGCCATGTCCCCGATGGTGGTGGGCACCGGCCGTCCGGGCAGCCCATGCGGCTGGATTGCATAAAAGGTCTGGCTCGGTCCCATGAACCGCGCCAACTGGTAGCAATAGAATCCCCCGCCATCAAAATCGCCATGCATGAAGAAGAATGGCGGACCGGAGGTGCCAGCCTGAATCTCGACCAGCGGCGACCGGTTGTATTCGCCCTTGTGTTCAAGCATGGCCTGCGCCAGTGATTCCACCGTCGGGTTGTTGTAAACGGTGGCCAACGGCACGGACCATTGGGTCAGCTTTTCGACCCGGTACAACATGGTGACGACAGCATACGAATCGCCGCCCAACTCGAAAAAATTTTCATTGATGCCGATCTCCGGTATCTCCAGGAGCCCCGACCAGATCTGCAGCAGGGTGGCCTGCAGTGCGTTGTACGCCGGTTGGCGGACGGCTTGCGTGGCTTGATTCGGCAACGGTGCGTTCATCAGTGCGGCGCGATCCACCTTGCCATTGGCATTGACCGGAAAGCGGTTGACGAGGAATATCCTGCCGGGAACCAGGTGCGCCGGAAGACGCTGCGCCAGGAAGTCGCGCAATTCCTGCAGAGTGAGGGACGCATCCTGTTGCGTAACGATGAAGGCGACCAGAATCCTGCCGCCGGAACCGGCATCGCGGGCCTGCGCAACGGCATTCAGCACCGCCGGATGCTGCATCAACGTCGCCTCGATCTCGCCCGGCTCGATACGAAAACCGCGCACCTTGATCTGATCGTCGAGCCGTCCCAGAAACTCGAGGTTGCCGTCGGCCAGGTAGCGCACCAGGTCGCCGGTCCGGTACAGCCTCGACTCCGGTTCGCCGCTGAACGGATCGGCGATGAATCGTTCGGCAGTCAATTCGGGACGGTTGAGATATCCGCGGGCCACGCCGATACCCCCGATGTACAGCTCGCCGGGGACGCCGATCGGGACAGGCTGGCGCTGGCGATCGAGGACATAGAGCCGCGTGTTGGCAATCGGTCGGCCAATCGGCGGCAAGGCCGGCCATTGCGTGACGTCCCGGCACAGATCGAAAGATGTCACCACGTGAGTTTCAGTCGGCCCGTAATGGTTGTGCAGGCTGGCTCCGGTTTTCCCGAACAGATCGCTGATGGCTGGCGTTATCCTGAGCTGTTCCCCGGCAGTAAAAACGCAGCGCAAGGTCTCGGGAATGAACCCGCTTTGGACGGCCATTTCGCTCAGGTTGGCAAGCGCCACATAGGGCAGGAACAAACGCTCGATCTTTAGTGCCTGAATCAGTCGCAGCAGTGCAAGGCCATCCCGGCGCGCGTCATTTTCGATCAGGAACAGACACCCGCCGGCCGCGAGCGTGGCAAAGATTTCCTGAAAGGAAACATCAAAGCTCAATGTCGCGTACTGGAGCGTGTTGGCATGAACCTCCGCGGCATTCTGCAACTGCCACGCAATCAGGTTGCACAGCGGTGCATGCGGCATCGCCACCCCTTTGGGTTTTCCGGTCGAGCCCGATGTATAGATGATGTAGGCGAGGTGCTCCGGCGCAACCCGGCGCCCGACATTCGACTCTGGCTGGTGGGTTGCGAATGTTCCATCCGCTTCGAGGCAGCACGCGTATTCCACGGTCTGCGACAACCGCTGGCGCAGGCTTTCCTGGGTGACGAGTATCCTCGCGCCGCTATCTTCAAGCATGAAGGCCAGGCGCTCGCCGGGATAATCCGGATCGAGCGGAACATAGGCGCCGCCCGCCTTGAGGGTGGCCAGCAATGCGACGATCATCGCAAACGAGCGCTCCAGCGCAATGGCGACCGGTGCATCGGCGGTGACGCCCTGTGCGATCAGTTCGTGCGCCAGCCGGTTGGCGCGGGCATTGAGGTCCGCGTACGAGAGTTGCAGCCCTTCATGTGCCAGCGCCACTGCGCCAGGTGCGCGGTCAACCTGCGCCTCGAACAACTGGTGGACACACAGATCACGCGGATAATCCCGGGCCGTGTCATTCCATTCGACCAGCAGTTGCCGGCGCTCGGCTGCCGTCAGCAACGGCAGCTCTGACAACCTCGCCTGCGGATTTGCGACAATACCCTCCAGCAGCGTCTGGAAGTGCACGACCATCCTGGCGATGGTCGATGATTCGAACAGGTCGGTGCTGTACTCAATCGATCCGCGCATGCCCTCGGAAACTTCGGCGAGCGACAGCAGGAGATCGAACTTGGCGGTTCGTGATTCGAGATGGATCTGTGTCGCGCTCGAGCCCTCCAGCGTGAGGCCGTCGCCTGGTTGGTTCTGCAGCACAAACATGACCTGGAACAGCGGGTGGTGGCTCAGGTGTCTCTGTGGCGCCAGCTTGCTGACCAGTTTCTCAAACGGCAGGTCCTGATGGCTGTACGCGTCCCGGGCGGTATCGCGGATGCGGCCGAGCAATTCGCGGAACCCCGGGTCGCCGGACAAGTCTCCGCGCAACACCAGTGTATTCACGAAAAAACCGATCAGGCCGGCGACCTCGTTCCGGTTGCGCCCGGCTATTGGCGCACCTATCACGACATCTTCCTGACCGGTGTAACGATGCAGCAGCACCTGAAATGCCGCCAGCAGGGTCATGAATAGCGTTGCGCCCTCCTGCCGCCCGAGTAGGCCAAGCTTTCGCCTGAGGGATTCGGTCAACACGAATTCCTCGCGCGCACCTCGATGGCTTTGCGCAACCGGGCGCGGACGATCCGTGGGCAATTCCATCTGCGGCGCACCCGCCAGCTGCTGCGTCCAGTAACGCAATTGCCGGTCCAGCACCTCCCCCTGCAGCCATTGCCTCTGCCATGCCGCATAATCCGCGTATTGAATCGGCAATTCCGGCAGGGGGGATGGAAGTCCCTGTACGCAGGCTGCGTACAGCGCCGAAATTTCGCGCAACAGCAGGCCCGCTGACCAACCGTCGAAAACGATGTGGTGCACGACGAAGACCAGCACGTGCTCCGCTGCGCCCAGGCGCATCAACCTGGTGCGGATAAGCGGCCCCGCTGCCAGATCGAACGGCGTTTGCGCCTCCCGGTTCGCCTGTTGCTCTGCCTCGAGTCCGGTCAGTCCGCTCAGATCCAGCACATGCAACGGCGTGGCGACGAACGGAGCGATCACCTGCACCGGCTCTTCATCCATCTTCCTGAACGTGGTGCGCAAGGCTTCGTGCCGCCGCACGAGCTCATTGATGCTGCTTTCCAGCGCCTTGACATCCAGCACGCCAGTCAATCGATACGCCAGCGACACGTTGTACATGCTGCTGCCCGGGTCCAGTTGGTCGATGAACCACAGTCGCTGCTGCGCAAAAGACAAAGGCTGGGTGGCGCGGTCGGGCACAAGCGGGATGCCATCCTCCCGCTTTCCCAGTTTGCGCATGATGAGGGCGCGCTGGTCCGGGGTCAGGTTGGCGATACGTTGGTGAAGATCGTTCATAAGTCGCAAGTATTCCGGGCTATATCCCGAGGGCGGCATTATTTGTCATCTGTCGTCAACTCCGGAACATAGCCGCTGGCTGCAGATATTTCAAGGGCGATCGATCAAGGCGCGCGATTGTAACTGAATCCCCAAGCGCATCGCCATGACCGCAGCGTGCGCTGTGCGGAGTCGCCGATCGGGTGCGCAAGCGGCATCCATTCAAGAATCATCGGGCGGCTTGTTCCAGCCTGGTGTTGAGCCCGACCTTCTCGCCGTACTTCACCAGCGACCGATAGGCTGCCGGCCGCAGCGGCAAGCCTTGCAGAAGATTGCGTTCGCGCGCCAGGAATTCCGCTTCGCCGGGAACAAGGATCCGCTCGGCGCCCGCCGGTGCGTGCCACGGTGCGGGTTGCAAGCTGCAGCAGACGGCAGGATTGAATGCGATTGAAACCTCTTCTTTGCGTCGCTCGGCCGATGATCCGTGGCGCTTCGCTCGAGCCACCGAGCTTGAGCCACATTCCGTCAGTGCCGGACATGGCCCACGATGCCGGACCTCAGTCCCAGCAGATCCTGCCGCGGCATTCCACCAGCTTTCTTGCAATGGCAGGGGCGTGCACGGAGAGCATGCTTACATGATTGCCGGGGACCACATGAATTTCTCCGGCCTGCGACATGTTGCGCCACCCGAGCGTGGGGTCGGGTGATGCCAGGTTGTCTTGCGCCAGAAAAAGCGTCAGCTTGCCCGGGTAGAATTTCGGCGCATAGTTCTCGCAGGTATTCCTGTAAAGCTGCATGACCGCGTCGTGCCGGTCCCCGGGGGACAGTTTGTCGAGATCAATGTTCGTTATTGACCTGAGTGGTCGAACCAAGGCTGGATGCCGGCTTTCGGCGGACAAGTAAGCAACATTTCCTTGCACGGGAGACGGGTCCATCATCACCAGCAATCCCACTTTGCTTCTTTCCTGCAGCAGCCGCTGCGCGATTTCGAATGCCACCATTGCGCCACTGCAGTGCCCCCCCAGAAAATACGGACCTTGCGGGAACGCTGCGCGTATCAGCGCGAGGTACTCGGCGGCCATGTCCTCGATGGTGGTGGGCACGGGACGCCCGGGCAACCCATGCGGCTGAATCGCATAAAAAGCCTGGCTCGGCCCCATAAACCGCGCCAATTGATAGCAATAAAATCCCCCGCCATCAAAGTCCCCGTGCATGAAGAAGAACGGCGGTCCTGATGTGCCTGCCTGAATCTCGACCAGCGGCGAGTGGCTATATTGGCCTTTGAGTTCAAGCATGGCCTGCGCCAGTGATTCCACGGTGGGGTTGTTGTAGATAGTGGCCAGCGGCACTGACCACTTGGTCAGTTTTTCGACCCGGTACAACATGGTGACGGCACCGTACGAATCGCCGCCCAGCTCGAAAAAGTTTTCATTGATGCCGATCTCCGGTATCTCCAGCAGCCCTGACCATATTTGCAGCAGCGTGGCTTGCAGCGCGTTGTACGGCGTCCGCTGACTGTATGGAGTTTCGTTATTGGGTAACGGCACTTTTTGCAGTGCGGCGCGATCCACCTTGCCATGGGCATTGATCGGTAACCGGTTGACGAGGAATATCCTGCCAGGAACAAGATGCGCCGGTAGATGCTTTCCCAAAAAATCGCGCAGCTCTTGCAGGAGCAAGGATACATCCGGCTGCTTTACGATGAAAGCGACCAGAATCCTGCCGCCGGAGCCGGCTTCGCGAGCCTGCGCAACGGCGTTCAGCACCGCAGGATGTTGCATCAGCGTCGCCTCGATCTCGCCCGGTTCGATGCGAAAGCCACCTATCTTGACCTGATCGTCGAGCCGCCCCAGAAACTCGATGTTGCCATCCGCCAGGTAGCGCACCAGGTCGCCAGTCTTGTACAGCCTCGCGTCCGCTTCTCCACTGAACGGATTGGCGATGAACCTCTCGGCCGTCAGTTCGGGACGGTTGAGGTATCCGCGCGCGACCCGGATACCCCCGACGTGCAATTCGCCGGACACGCCGACCGGCACCGGTTGAAGATGACTATCCAGCACATAGACGCTGGTGTTGTTGAGTGGTCGGCCTATCGGGATGCCGCCGCTGCCCGGAGAGTCGGGGACGATGTAATGCATACAGGCAATCGTCGTCTCGGTGGGGCCGTAGCTATTGATCAGTCTGGCAGTGCTGTTCGGCAATGCCCTCCACGCCATTACCGCTTGACGCGACAACACATCTCCGCCTTGAATGATCAACCGCAGTGTTTCCGGGGGAGGATTGCTTGCGCCATATAACCGTATCCAAAGCTGGAAGAACGCGGGGGGAAGGCCCAAGACCGTCACGCCATGCACGCGTATGCTTGTGTCGAGCTCCGTCGGATCCCTCAATTGATGTTGTCCCAATACCACGACGGCGCCAATACACAGCGGCGGCAATATCTGATTTATGGATGCATCGAAGCTTAAAGAGGCGAACTGAAACACCCGGTCTGTCGCGGACAGTTGGTGGAGTTCGAGAATCGTCCGGCAATGGTCGGCGAGCGAACGATGCTCGATGGCCACACCCTTGGGGACGCCTGTCGAACCTGAGGTGTAGATCACATAGGCCAGATTGCGCGGTGTCAGCATGCTGGTCGGTGGATGATCCGGCTGTTGCATAATCTGCGGCCAATCGGCGTCCAGGCAGACGCGCCGGGCTCCGGTTTGCGGCAGGCGTTCGACGAGCCGTGCTTGTGTCAGCACCACGGTCGCCCCGCTGTCGCTCAGCATGAAAGCCAGGCGTTCCGCCGGGTATCCTGGATCCATCGGCACATATGCCGCGCCGGCCTTCAATACCCCCAGAAGACCCATCACCATCTCAAGCGAGCGCTCCACACAAATCGCCACCAGCATTTCCTTGTTCACTCCCAGCCCGCGCAAATGATGGGCCAGCCTGTTGGCGCGGGAATCGAGGTCGGCGTAAGACAGGTGTTGTCCCTCATGAATTAACGCCAGCGCGTCGGGCGCTTTCGCCACCTGTGCTTCAAACAGCTGGTGGACACACAGCTCGCGTGGATAGTCCCGCGCCGTGCCGTTCCATTCGACCAGCAACTGTTGCCGCTCGGATGCCGTCAGCAGCGGCAACTCGGACAGCTTCGCCTGCGGGTTGGCGGCGATGCCTTCCAGCAGCGTCTGCAAGTGCAACACCAATCTGAAGATGGTCTGGGCATCGAAAAGGTCGGTGCTGTACTCAATCATTCCCCGCATGCCTCCGGAGATTTCGGTAAACGACAGGGCCAAGTCGAACTTCGCGCTCGCGTGGGCGATGTCGGCCACCCGCTGCACCTCCAGCCCCTCCAGTTGCAACTCTCCGAACTGGGAATTCTGCAACACCAGCAACGTCTGGAACAGCGGGTTGCGCGACAGATCACGCGGCGGGTGCAATTCCTCGACCAACTTGTCGAACGGGACATCCTGGTGCGCATATGCCTCCAGCGCCCGCGCCCGTACTCGCGCCAGATATTCCATGAATCTCGGTTCCCCTGACAAATCTCCGCGCAGAACCAGCGTGTTGACGAAGAAACCGATGAGCCCCTCCAGTTCCTGTCTGGCGCGACCTGCCACGGCCACTCCCACTGCCACATCCTCCTGCCCGCTGTACCGGTACAACAGCACCTGGTATGCTGCCAGCAGCAGCATGAACATCGTCGCGCGCTCCTGCCGGCAGATTGCCTTAAGTCTGCGTGTAAGTTCTTCCCCGATCTCGAAAGTCACCCTCGCGCCACGAAACGTCGCCAAGGCCGGGCGCGGCCGATCCGTCGGCAATTCGAGCGTCGGCAGTTCAGCCAGCGCCGATTTCCAATAGGCTAGTTGCCGCTCCAGCACTCCACCATGCAGCCATTCCCTTTGCCACACAGCATAATCCGCATATTGCATGGGCAGCGGCGGCAACGGATTTGCCTCCCCCCGGCAGCGCGCGCGGTACAGCACCGACATCTCGCTGGTCAGTACGCCATACGACCAGCCATCCACCACGATGTGGTGTAGCGTCAGCAACAGCCAGTGCTCGTCCTCCCACAGGCGCAACAACCGCACTCGCAACAATGAGTCGTGCGTCAGATCGAACGGTGTCTCCGCTTCTCTCTCTGCCCTGCGCCTGCCCTCCGCCTCCCGCGTATCGGGCGCGAACCCACTGATATCCTCCATCTCCAGTTCCAGCACCTGCTCCGTTGCGACCACCTGCACCGGCCTGTCGTCGACCAGCCCAAACCGGGTGCGCAGTACCTCGTGCCGCTGCACTATGTCGTTCAGTGATTGCTGCAGCGCGACCGCGTTCAGCCTCCCGGCCAAACGAAATACCATCGCCTCGTTGTACACCGTGCCCCCTGGCCGCAAGCGATCCAGTATCCACAAGCGGCGCTGCGCATATGACAGCGGAGCAACCCGGCCGCCGGAGGAAGCATCACAGGGCAAAGGAAGATGTTCGGCGGCTATGCCGCCGGCGAAATTTCCGGGGCTACTCATCAATCTTGCTCCCACTTTGTAATTGCCTTCATCAAACCACTGAGCTTGTTTTTCACTTCCAGCAGTTCCTTTTCGGGCTCTGACTCAGCGATGACACCAACTCCGCCCTGGGTAAAGAGCACATCCTTCTTCACCACTGCCGCCCGCAAGTTCAGGTAAAAAGCCGCCTGCTGAAAGTCTGCCGCAACCCGGCCCAGGATGCCGCCATAGAAGCGGAGAGGCTCGCCAGTATCTTCTGACTCCCGTATCAGCGCTTCAGGATAAGAGGTCAATGCCGGGAAGGAGGCCGAGAGCAACCTTAGCCAATCCCATCGGGGTTCAAAATCCCCCGATAGCCGCGAATACAGGTGACGAACGTTGCCCAGTTGCAGCACTTGCTGTTGATGCTCCACCCTCAAGCTGCCCGGGTTAATCAGGGTTTCTATCCGGGCCTTGTATCGATCAAAGGCCATCAAGTGCTCGCGTCGTTCCTTGGGGTCGGTTTGCAGAGCGACGAGCCAGCTTGCATCAATCTCCGGATCAGCCGACACGCCTCGGGTTCCCGCGACAACGTCAAAAATCAGGCGGCCATCAGCCACCTCGAACACGTTTTCCGGGCTGCAACCCAATGAGCAGATTTCATCATCAACCTGCATGAAATGACTGCAGGCTGCATTGGGCTCGCTGTCGGCAAACAAAGCAAAAAGCTGGAACGGATCACGCGCACTGATCGCCCGCTGGTAGTGTCTGGTTATGATCATCTTGCCATGGTGATAGTCCTGTAATATTTCTATACCCTGTTTCAAGCGCTCAATGAACGCGGCATCCGACTCTGTTTGCCAACCCTGCGCTGGCTCAATCGTTGACGGTGTTGGTGCTTCGCGGACACTGTCGAAACCTTTCACCCGGACTTCCAGCCTGGGCTGGACACACATTAGCAATGGCAGTTCCGGATCGCTCACTGATCGGCACAAATCAGGACTGACCATCCAGAAGCTCGGGTAATCAGGATCCAGCAAGTCACGCATGGCCGCTATGGGCTCTGATACTGCCGGCAAAACAGCGGACTCTCCGTTCGACTGAATATGAAACCCGTCGCGCTGGTAACGAATGACCTTGTGGCAACCCAGTCCGAGATAAGTCGTCGCCTGCCTGGGCAAATGAAACAGATACTGGCCGCAATGTTCCGCTGTGCGAGCTGCATCAAAATATTTACAAGCCTGTTCAAGTGTATTGATGAGCGCTGGACATGTCATCGCTTCGCTGGTTTGGGGATCAAGAATGGGCATTTTGATTCCTGTTTCGTCCTAGGCTACCGCGTCCGGCGCGTCACACCGCTGACGCTGGAACCATGATGAGCCGACTCAGCGGCGCGCCGCGACCGACTCCCGGTGATACACACCCAGATAGCCAACGAGAGCGGCAATGGTCGGTGCCTCGAATATTGCCGCCAGCGTCACATCAGCGTCGAGGAGCTGCTGAATCCGGTTTGTCAGGCGCACGGCCGCGATGGAATCTCCGCCGAGATCGAAGAAGTCGTCTTGTATGCCGATTTCCGGCACGCCGAGAACGTCCGACCAGATGGCCGCGAGGTCGGCTTCCAGCGCCGTCTGCGGCGCGCGCCCCTGCGCACTTCCGGTTCTTGTCGTCGGCACGGGCAGCGCTCGCCGGTCAAGCTTGCCGTTTGGGTTCAGCGGCAGCGCCTCAATATGCATCCATGCGTTCGGCAGCAATGGCTCGGGCAAGTGGCGCGCCAGCCAGGTCCGCAGGTCGCCCGGCTCAACGCTTTGCGACGGCGCATCCGGCGAGGCCAGCAACCGGCGGTGAATTGCCGTGGCGCCGGAGGCAGTTTCGTGATGGCGGGTGGTGTAACTCGCGTGTCGCGTTTGTCCGGAGGTGAGGAATTCGGCATGGATGCTGTAGTCGGGAAAGATGCCGTCGCCAGCGGGAGTCCATTCCCATTCGGCGGTAACCATTGCACCGGACGCCAATGCGGGTCCGTCCTCCGGCAGCGGCATGAACACCGGCAACCAGGCGTGCTGATGTTCAAGGTAATCCAGGGCGATGCCGTCCGCGGTGGTCACCACGGTCCAGAGCAGGAAGCCGTCGAAGCGACCGGCGCGCTTCAGCGTGAAGGTGCCCCCTCCCCGCCATGCCTCCGGCAGTTCGCCGCGGAAATCGAGATCCTCGAAAATGTGGCTATCGGAGAGGATGCGCGCGGGATCAAGGTTGCGGATACAGAGCCGCGGATCGAAGGTGCGCCCTTCAGCCGCGAATATCCTGCGCATGTATTCCCGGGCCAGAGGTGCGAAGGCAGGTGACTCGCGCAATGCTTCCGGCAGTTCCACGGCGGCGATCATCGTGGTGCAGCGTGCGGGCACCGGCACGCACTCGGGGCCGAATTGTGACCGCACCCGGTTCCAGATTGGCGCGATGCCGTCGGCGCTGCCGATGTTGCCGATGATGCCCTGGGCACAGACGTCGGCCCGCTCCGGCAATTCCAGTGACGCGGCGTCGCCCTCGATCACGATTATGCGCCCGGCAAGGCCGGCGGCTGCGACTGCGGCGCGCGCTTTCTCCGCCGCCTCGGGCAATACCTCCACCGCGTAAACCTTGCGTGCACCTGCATGCGCGGCCATCTGCGCCAGCAACGCATGCGGGCCGGTGCCCAGATCCAGCACGACGCGACCGCGGGCGTGCCGTTCGAATGCCGCGCGGAAGGCCGCGTTGCGCACCGTGTCGGTGCTCATCAGGTCATAGAGGAAATCGTCATATATCTGGTAGCCGCCGAGCGAAGGCCAGAATTCAGTCTCCTGCAGCGGGTCGGTACTCGTGACGGGTACGATGTAGGCGACGAGTTTCTCGTTGCCGGCATCGTCGGCGCGAACGGCAACGGCGGCAGCGCTGACACCGGGGTGAGCGAGCAGCAGCGACTCGATCTCGCCAAGCTCCAGGCGGAATCCCCGCCATTTCACCTGATCGTCGTCGCGCCCCAGAAACTCCAGACTGCGATCAGGCATCACTCGCACCCTGTCGCCAGTGCGGTATACGCGCTGGCCGCTGCCGGGCAGATTCACAAAGCGGCTGGCCGTGAGCGTGGCATCGTTGATGTAGCCGATGGCGACGCCGCTGCCGCCGACATGGAGTTCACCGGGCTCGCCAGCCGCGACCGGACGATACGATGCATCGAGCACATGAATATCCACATGGCCGAGCGCCAGCCCGATATTGCGCGCATCGCAATCATCCGCAGCATATTCACGCAGCATCACGTTGCCGCCCGTCTCGGTTATGGCATAGGTATTGACCAGCCTGGGACGGAGAGCGGCAGCTTGTTTCGACCAGCGCTGCAGGTCATCGGGCAGCACTGCTTCGCCGCTCAGCACCAACACCCGCACCGCCAGCGTCGGCCACACGCCGGCAAATGATGGCGCGAGCGCCGTTTCGCGGAACGCAGAGGGCGTCTGGCTCAGGATCGTCACTCCGTTCCGCCCCAGGTAATCGCGCAGCGCGAGCGCATCGGCACGCACCTCGGCGGGCGCCATGGCGAGGCAGGCGCCATGGATGAGCGCGCCCCAGATCTCGAACACCGAGAAACCGAATGCGCATGAATGAATCTGGCTCCAGACATCAGAGGAGCGGAGGCCGAGGCGCAGGCCGATGTCATCGAAGAGCCGGGCAACGTTGCCGTGGCTGACCATCACGCCCTTGGGTTCGCCGGTGGAGCCGGACGTGAATATCACGTAGCAGGGCTGGTCGGCGCGGATTGGCTCAGCGGAATCCACCGCGCTCGCTTGATCGATCATCGCTGCATCGCGCCGCAGGCAAAGTGCCGGGATGCCGAGGTTGAGGCGCTCCTCAAACAACGCTTCCGTGACCAGCACCTGAGGCGCAGCCTGGTCGGCGATGCGGCGCAGGCGCTCCACCGGGTAGTCCGGATCCAGCGGCAAGTAGGCTGCGCCGGTCTTGAGAATCGCGAGCAGCGCAACGATCAGTTCCGCTCCGCGCGGCAGGCACAGGCCAACCAGCACCCCGGGCGCGGCGCCCATTGCATCGAGGCAACGTGCGAGCCGGTTGGCGCGCGCGTTCAGCTCGGCGTAACTGAGCGTCTCGCCAGCCCAGACTACCGCCGGCGCCCCGGGAGTGTCGCGGGCATGGCGTTCGACGGTGCGCGGCAGGCAACATTCGAGTATCTGCCTGCTGCCGGTATCCCTAAATTTGCCGTAATTAGCCATCCTGCCTCACCTCTCCCCGGTCGGACAGCGTGCAGGACAGGCCGATAACCGGCGGCTTATCGAGGTACTCTGCCCAGTATTCGGCGTCCATCACCTGCAACCCAGATGGATCGAGTTCGACGGGCTGCCAGCGCACATCCACAAATCCTGCAGCCGCGAGCAAGCGCTCGTAAGTGCCACGCTCAAAATGGCAGGCCTCGAAACGGAAAAGCTCGCGGCCACTGATCATCTCATAGGTAACCGGCGATTCCTCGCACCGCGGAGCTGCGACACGCTTGCTGAACCGGTAGCGCAGGTACCCGGCGTAACCATTCTCTGGCTGATCGGGATTCTCGTTGATCGCAATGAAACGACCGCCCGGTTTGAGTTGGCGGGCAATGCTGAGGGACATGCGCCCAAGCTCGCCGACGTCGTGGGCGTAGTGCAACAGGTAGGCGGCACAGACAATATCAAAGAGGCCGAGGTTCGGCTGGTTCTGCGCATCTCCCACCTGATATTCAGCTTCTGGCGCATCGGCTTCCTGCTTGCGCGCCAGCCCTATCATTACGGGCGAGATATCGACGCCCACGACGCGACGCGCCCCCCGCACACGCAGTTGCCGGGAATAAATTCCTTCGCCGCAAGCCAGGTCGAGCACGCTTTGTCCGCATAGATCGCCGAGCATCCGGAAGAAGGTATAACCCTCGACATAACGGCGGGTCGGCGACTGCTTCGAGCGCTGGTAGGCATGCGCGATCCCGTCATTCTGGGTCGCCGCCGTTGCGGCCCTACGCGGCCCGGAGCTCATTTCGGTCTCCGCTCGGACCAGGCCTTGATCAGGGCCAGCGACTCGCTGCGCAGGCAGCCGCCGCTTAGAGCGGGCCCGCCCGCTGCCGTGAGTCTCGGACCCGCCTGCAACTCCGCGCCAATAAACGCATGCAGGTCTTCGCGGCTGGCGCCGTAAACGATGCGTCCGATCCGGGCATAGTGACTGGCGGCGAAGCACATCGGGCAAGGCTCCACCGTCGTGTACAGATCGCAACCGGAAAGATCTATGGTGCGCTCCTTGCGGCAGGCACCGCGGATGAGATTGATTTCCGCGTGTGCCGTGACGTCGAGCGACGAAATGATGGAGTTCGCCGCGATGGCAAGCACCTGTCCATCCCGCACCAGCGCAGCGCCAATCGGCGGCTCTCCCGCCAGGCCGGCGCGCCGCGCCGCCACCAGAGCCAGCCGCATTGTGCCTTCGTCATCAGTGTGCCGGGCAACCACCTCGCGTTGCGCAACCGGGCCGGAGACACAGGCTGTCATGCGCCGTCTTCCTCCTCACCTTGATAGATACAGCCCGAAGTGCAAGTCTCGTTGATCAAGACCCTGGAAAGATTGGGTAGCACCGGCTTCAACTGACCCCAAATCCATTTCGCCAGCACCTCGCTCGTGGGGTTCTCCAGTCCCCCGATGTCATTCAGGTAGTTGTGGTCAAGCCGGTCGTATATGGGTGAGAAGATGCGCTTGATATCTGCATAGTCCATGACCCAGCCGGACTGCTCGCCGATCTGCCCGCGCACGTAGATGGTGCCCCGCCAGGAGTGCCCGTGCAGGCGACCGCAACGGTGTCCTTCCGGCACGTTCGGAAGCCGATGGGCTGCCTCAAAAATGAACTCCTTGTATATTTCCATCGCCTGCCTCCATCTCAGCCAGGGTTAAAACCTTTCTCCCCTGCTGAGCTATCAATAAACAAAGTAACCCCTTGATCTGCCGGGGACCAAGCAAGATTTGACCATGTAACACGGCCTCCCCGAATGTTCTGATCCGATCAAAAGTTTAGAGAATCAACAGAAAGAATACCATAACAGTCACCCGAAACAGCCACCGAAATTGGGCTGCAAATGTCACTGGCACCTGCCTCGGTCTTTGAATACACCCCTGTTGGCAATCGCGCCCGGCAATATTGACTTCGATGGTGACACTTGACTGCTTGCGAGCAACTTGCAGCGTCGCGAATCGGCGTTCCAGATCATCCTGTTTGAAGAAGGTTCTTACGTGACGCGGATAGGCTTCGCGCTGCCATTCCCAGAATTGAAACTGATTTTGGCCGATGCCGTCTGCAATGCTTTGTGTATCGCCTGTTTTGCTGCCTTCATGATTGAACTGGGGTCACCGCCACTCGCCAATAGCCTGCGTGCATCCTCACGGCGTTCGCGTGCTTGCGAAACTGTCACGTCTGGGTGCACTCCGATTGCAAGCGTCTTTTGTCTTCCTTCTACGCGGTAATTCATTCGCCAATACTTCGCACCGTCCGGCTGAACTTGTAGGTACATGCCGCCTCCGTCTGATAGTTTTTGCGGCTTGTCAGTTGCCTTCGCCTTTTCAACCTCTAACTCTGCCAATGCCATGATATCGCCCTCGCTGTTGCTACCCGTTTTTTATGCTGTTGGTACATAGGGCAGGATACCAACAAACAACGCAAGCTCTAGTGAGATTGTCTGATACCAGATGGACAACAAAAAACCCGCTAATGCGTTACGCAATGCGGGTTTCTATAGATTACTTGAGACAAGTTAATGACGAGTTCTGGCGGAAGCTGTGAGATTCGAACTCACGAACGACTTGCGTCGTTGCCGGTTTTCAAGACCGGTGCATTCAACCACTCTGCCAAGCTTCCGTATTTACCTGTTGCTAATTGTTTGTTGCCGGTTTTGGCTTCGGCTAACCTGAAGGTTACCCTCCGCCGCAACAAGCCGCTGCGCGGCGTGTTGTCAAGACCGGTGCATTCAACCACTCTGCCAAGCTTCCGTATTTACCTGTTGCTAATTGTTTGTTGCCGGTTTTGGCTTCGGCTAACCTGAAGGTTACCCTCCGCCGCAACAAGCCGCTGCGCGGCGTGTTGTCAAGACCGGTGCATTCAACCACTCTGCCAAGCTTCCGTGTAAAAAATTACCGGCCAAATACCGGTACTGGTATGGGGTTTGGCTACGGCTGACCAGAAGGTTACCGTCCGCCGCAACAATCCGCCACGCGGCGTGTTGTGGCTTCGGTCGGCAGGACAATGAGCCTTGATCGACCCTGCAGACGGAATATGCCAACCGCTGCGCCAAGCTTCCAATAGAACAATATGATAACCGAATTGTCGTTTATAAGACCATCCCGAATTGCCGGTGAGCCGCGGGTCAGCTTCGGGTTTGCGTAAAGATATGACGATCAGCGCCAAAATCAGAAAGTGGGCAAGTCCAAGCAGAATGATCCGGTCGTATCGCGTGCATTCAGGAATATTTGACGTGATTTCGCAGGGTTAACCGTGATGATCGACGCTTTTGCAACAACGATTGCAACTTTTACACCTATTAGGTAGTCTTACGCGTGTCGTTGTTTAACCATCTGGAGAAAAACATGCAATCGAATTACGTCCCCGCAACCCGGCCCGGCTCGCTCGCGCTTGAGCAGAACAAGGTATTGCGCAATACCTACATGATGCTGGCACTGACCATGATCCCGACCGTGATCGGCGCGATGATCGGCACCAGCGTCAACTTCTCCTTCATGGCCCAGCATCCGGTGATGTCCTCGCTGCTGATGTTTGGTGCGATGATGGGCGCGATGTTCGGTGTCACCGCCCTGCGCAACAGCGTATGGGGTGTCGTCGCCCTGCTCGGGTTCACGCTCCTGGCAGGTGTGTTCCTCGGACCCATCCTGCAAGTCGCCCTGCACCTGAAGAACGGCGCGCAACTGATCGGCATGGCTGCCGGCGGCACCGGCATTATCTTCTTCTCGCTGGCCACCCTCGCTACCGTGACCAAGAAGGATTTCAGCTTCATGGGCAAATTCCTGTTCATCGGGCTGATCTTGCTGATCGTCGCCTCGCTGGCCAACATGTTCTTCCAGATCCCGGCGCTGGCACTGACCCTGTCCGCGATCGCCGTGATGATTTTTTCCGCCTATATATTGTTCGATGTCAGCCGCATCGTGAATGGCGGAGAAACCAATTACGTGATGGCAACGCTGGCACTGTACCTCGACATCTACAACGTGTTCATCAACCTGCTCAGCCTGCTGATGGCATTCAGCGGCGAACGCGACTGAGGATTTAGCACCTCCTCAGCCAAAAGGCGGCCAGTTGGCCGCCTTTTGTTTCATCAAGGCGCTTTGGGTCTTCGTTGTTCCGGTCGCAAGCGCGGCGCCAACTGATCCTCCGCACTGTCGCCATCGACAGCGTTGCCCAACTCATCCACCAGCGGCTGTTCGAAATCGTTCCAGCCACGCACGCCGGTCTTGAGCGAGACCACGTTGCGGTAGCCCATCTGCAGCATCACGTCGGCGGCGAGCGCCGAACGCTTGCCGGAGCGGCAGATCAGCACGAAATCCCGCTCGCGGCCAGACGCCAGCTCCGGCAACGTCTCATCGTAGTCCCATTCGCAGGATTGCTCGAGCACGCCGCGCGGCACGTTGATCGAACCGGGAATGCGCAATGCGGCAAATTCCGCCGGTTCGCGCACGTCGAGCAGCACCGGTGCATCGCCGGAGGCGAGGCGACTGCTCAAGTCCCACGGCATGATCTCCTTCACGCGGGTCAACGCGTCGGCAACCAGGTCTTCATATCTTTTCATCGTAAGATCCTAACTCAAGCGACAGAAATTACCGAGAACGCGGAGACAGCGCATACCTGCGCAACGCACGCTAACTATCCCCAGGTACGAATCAAGTCCTGAATGGCGTATTGGTTTTCTCTGTGAGCTCTGTGGCAGATTTTTCAAATTCATGCCTCCTCCCTCTCGAACACCGCGATCGATTCCACATGCGAGGTCTGCGGGAACATGTTCATCACTCCCGCTGCCGTGAGTGCGTAACCCTTGACGTGCACCAGCACTTCCGCATCGCGCGCCAGCGTACCCGGATTGCAGCTCACATACACGATGCGCCGCGGCGCATCGTCGCCAATCGCCTTCACCAGTTCGATCGCGCCGTCGCGCGGGGGATCCACCAACCATTTGTCGAAGCGGCGGCCCTGGCACGGTACTCGCGAAGCGAGCCGATTGCCGGAATCGGCGCCGGGCAGCGAGACATCACGAGTCGAATTCCCAGTTTCCGCAAGTGAACTGCCCAGAACGTCCAGCGTGGCCTCATCCATTTCGAACAGATTCATCACTGAAAATTCCGTATTGCCGGACAGCCCGTTATGCGCGGCATTCTGCTGCGCGCGCCTGACCAGCGCGACACTGCCTTCGATCCCGACGACCCGGGCGCCGCTGCGGGCGATCGGCAGCGTGAAATTGCCGAGGCCGCAGAAGAAATCGGCGATGCGCTCACCTTCCTGCGGAGCGAGCAGGTGCATTGCGCGATGCACCATCAGGCGGTTCAAGGCGTGGTTGACCTGGATGAAATCGGTCGGCGCGAACCGCATCTCGATGCCGAATTCGGGCAGGGTGTAGGTGAGCGCCTGCGCGTCCATCGGGTGGAAGGGTTGCGCAGTTTCCGGCCCCTTCGTTTGCAGCCAGAACTGGATACCGTGCCTGTCGGCAAACGCACGCAGTACCTCTTCGTCGGCGGCCGACGGCGCCTCCATGATGCGTAGCACCAGCACATCGACCTGTTCGCCGCAAGCGATTTCTATCTGCGGCAGGCGTTCACGAATCGACAGGCCGTCGATCAGCTGCGCCAGCAATGGCAGCAACTCGGCGATGTTCGGCGGCAGAATCTCGCAATGCTGCATGTCCGCCACGAAGCTGCTGCGCCGCTCGTGGAAACCCACCAGCGTCCGGCCCTTCTTCAGCACATAACGCACCGACAGCCGCGCGCGCTGGCGGTAGCCCCACGGCATGCCATGGATCGGCGGCAAGATGGTTTCGGCCCTGACCTTGCCGATATGCCAGAGGCTGTCCTCGAGGATGCGCTGCTTGGCCGCGACCTGCGCGCGCGGTTCCAGGTGCTGCATCGAGCAACCGCCGCACACGCCGAAATGCGCGCATTTCGGCGTGACGCGCATGAAGGATGGCTTGAGGATATCTCTCACCTGCGCGATCTCGAAGCTGGACTTCCTGCGGTACGAGGTATAGGTCACGTGCTCGCCGGGCAGCGCGCCCTCGATGAAAATCACCTTGCCATCGGCATGCGCGATGCCGCGGCCTTCCTGGTCGAGGGATTCAACGGTTACGGGATTCATTTCATTCAATGGAAAGTTATATTACCGTCGTCAAAGCCGGCGGCGTGATTCGCTCCTTCCCCCTTGCAGGGGGAAGGCCGGGATGGGGGTAGAGCCGTTGCAGAAGTGCCGAGTCTCAACCCCCTCCCTAACCCTCCCCCTTGCCAGGGGGAGGGAACGAGGTCGATTGGTATCCACGTTACTTTTCAGATACCGGCCACTGCGCCAAAAATTCCTTCCAGTGCGGCTCACCCGACTTGCCGAGGGTATCGCGCACCAGTTCGCATTCCCGATCGTATTGCGCGCGGGTGAACTGGCCGCGCATCAACTGGAAGCGCGCAAATACCAGATACGTGTTCACCACGTCGGTCTCGCAATAGTTGCGAATCTCATCCAGCCTGCCCTGCTGGTACGCGTCCCACACCATGCTGCCGTCCATGCCCAGCTTGCCGGGAAAGCCGATCAGTTTCGCCAGTTCGTCCAGCGGCGCGTTGGCGCGGCCGGTGTACAGCGCCAGGAGGTCCATCAGGTCGATGTGGCGCGTGTGGTAGCGGCTGATGTAGTTGTTCCACTTGAAGTCGCGGTCGTCCTCGCCCATGTCCCAGTAGCGTGGGCACTGCACGCCGTGAATCAGCCCGCGGTAGTGCAGCACCGGAAAGTCAAAGCCGCTGCCGTTCCACGACACGATCTGCGGCGTATATTTTTCGATGCCGTCGAAGAAGCGCTGGATCAGGCTGCCCTCGTCCTCGTCCGGCTCGCCCAGAGACCATACGCGAAAATTGTCGCCCTCGCGCAGCACGCAGGAAATCGCCGCGACGCGGTGCAGGTGATGCTGCAGGAAATCGCTGCCGGTCTTCTGGCGGCGCATCTGAAACGCCATCTCCGCCACCTCCTTGTCGCTGACCGCGTTGTCCAGTTCGTGAATTTGGCGCAGCCCGGCGGTGTCGGGTATGGTTTCGATGTCAAAGACTAGTACGGGGTTCATTCGATTTTTTCGTATTGCGAATTCAAGTTAAGATGAATTACCAACTAAAGGCAGGGACCTAGCGGGTAAGCTCCTCAAAGTGCCAAATAAAACCATGATCCGCCCGAGGCATCAGGTTTTCGCTCCTTCACCCTTTGCACCCGCAAGGAGTAGGCCGTGGTAGTACCGCAAGGGCAGGCAAATCTGTTACCAGCCAGAGGCTGGACAGAATTTGCACTAAAGCCGCTAAAGCGGCAACAACCACGCTCCACGTGAAGGACTGGGATGAGGGTAGGGAGTTGGATAATCCCGCCGTCCTACCCCCACCCCAACTCTCCCTCTTAAAAGGGAGGGGATATTAAGTCACTTCTGCTTCCAGCCGCCGCCGGACTGCACCCACCATCCCGCCTGGGCGCGCTCGATCCAGCGTTGCGCAAAGGTATTGCGTATCTCCGGCGCCCATTCCGGATGGCCGTTGGCACGCGCGATTTCGGCGTACAGCGCGTTGCGGTCCTGGTTTTCTGCCGCGACCAGGCCATTCACCTTCTGCCGCGACGGTAGCGGCACCGCATTGGCATCACGCACGGCGACCAGGCCGTCAGCGGTCTGCCCCACTGCGCCGCTGTCATAGAACGGCGACAGTTGCGCGTAGCGCGCCTGCATCGACTGCTTGATCACATTGACACCCGGGGTGTTCACCTCGATGTCCGCCTGCGCCAGTGCTGCGGTGGAAATGCATGACGCCAGTAACAAGAACCACAACCTGATCAGCTGTTTCATTTTGCTTCCTCCTTGCCGGTGCCGGGTGTGGCGGGTTTGGCCGGCTGGGTTTGCCATACTTCGTCGATGATCTTGTCCGCCGCCTTTTCCGCCGCCGCCGCGGGAAAATAGATGTTGATGGTGACGCAGGCGCCCAATGCGATGCCCGCGACAGGTACAGCGATCCATAGTTTGTTCATTGCGTCTCCTTTGAGTGGCTCCCCGTCATCTGACCACTGCCTGTATATTCTTCTGCATTACGCGCTTGAGCCGGGTCAGCAATTCGTTCCAGCCGACCGTGTGATTGTATCCGATGACATTGATCGCCGGTATGCCGCCGCCCTTGACGATAACATAGCCATTGCCCCTTTGCTCCAGCCCGTCCATCCTGCATACGCCGTTGCGCAGCACGCAGCTGAGTGCGATCCGGTCGTAACCGAAATTCTCGAAGATGCGCATGAAACTGCGCTGCAGGGCCGCCGCTCCGCCCGCCCCGCCCAGCGCGGAAATGTTCTGCACCGCCTTCTGGCTGATCTTCTTGCGGTAGGAGCCGGGACTGCTTGCCAGCCTGGCATCAAAACGCACCGGCTGCCAGTTGTCCAGTTCGAGGTCCTTCACGTCGACATCGACGCGTCCCTGCATGTTTCCAAAAGAAAACGTGCGCGTCAGCAGGTCGAGATCGAGGCCGCGCATGTCGATGTTCCCGGACAGGTGCGGCACGCGTCCGAACGGATCGTGGAGCCGTATCTGGTCGGCTTCCACGATGCCGTCGAACACGAAGAACTGCAGCTTGCCGTCGACCTTGAGCAGCTTGTCGCGGTAGCTGACCCTGGGGATGGTGCCGGCCAGCGCGCCGTGCATCTCGGTCCAGCCCAGCGCGGTGCTGAACTGCTGCATCGTGATCGGCGACAGCGCGCCGGAAAAGTCCCACTGCCACTCCTCTCCCTCCTTGCGCACCGTCAGGTCGCGCAGTTCGAGACTGCCATCGAACAGCGGCAGGGTCGCGCTGGGCACGGCGAATTCCAGGCCGTTCATGGCCACCTTGAAATCGCTGGAGCCAACAGGCACGTTCCACAGCTTCCCTTCGCCGAAAGACACCGCGGCCCGTGACGGCATATCGGCATGCCATGGAATGTCGGCATTCACCCCTTTCAGCATGAAGCGCCTCTGCCCATCCAGCAGCGCAACATCATGCAGTTTCAGGTCCAGTTCGCGCGTTGCGCCGTCACGATATTTCCAGCCGATGTCGGCGCGCCCGGACACCGCCATCGCAGATAGCATGCCCTCGCCCAGAAAGGGCCGCGCGAAATCGGTGAACAGCTGTGCCAGGTCGAGATCGCTGCCGCTCAGCGCGGCATCGGTCAGCGTTTTCTTGCCGATATCCAGCAGCGCGGCCAGCTGGATCTTGCCCGACCCGGCCAGGCTCGTCTCGGCCTGCGTCACCTGCAGCAAGTCGCCGCTTAGGTGGCCGGCGGCTTGCAGCGTGTAGCCACCATGCAGGTACAACGGCTGCCAGAACAGCTCGCCGCCCTGCCAGTCGATCGCGCCGCGCCAATCCCATCGATTGCCGGTGCGCGTCGCATCGAGCCGCAGCCTGCCCGCCAGCTTCTCGGCGGCATGCAATCCGCTGGCATCGGCAAACGCCACGCCGCCCAGCCGCAGATCGGCGTTGGCGCGGCGCACACCCGACTCGTCGCCCCCCACATCCAGTGTGCCGTTAAACACCCCTTGCGTAAGTTCCGGCCATGCCGCCGGCAACAGGGGCGCCAACCGCTTGCCCTGCGCATGGCGCAACTTTGCCGCAGCGCGCCACGACTTGTCGCGCAAATCCGCGCTGGCTTGCCATGTCTCATCCGCCCCGGAAAAACTCAGTTCAAGATGTTTTGAGTCAAAACCGTAAGCGAAGGTGAGCTGTAATTTGGGAACTGCGTCGAGCCTGCCGTGCCGGCACGCGATGCGCTCGGAAGTCAGCAAAAACTCGGGACAGCGCAGATGGATGTCGCGCCAGACCTGCTGCGCCACCCGCAATTCGCCAATGCTGAATTCCGCCGAGCCATCCTCGGGCAGACCCACTTGAACGCCGCGCGCCGCAAAGGAAGGGCCGGCAATATCCGCGACACTCACGGAAATATGGTTGGCATGAAGCGGCGACGCCAGCGCCAAACCAGCGACTGCCAGCATGCCGATGGCAGTGGAGAGAACTGGACGGAAAATGACGGGGTCGTTGGACATGGGTAGCTCGACTCGATACTACCAAAATACGAGGCGCACCTGATAAACTCACTCAATTTTCAGGATCGTGAACATGAAACTGCTTGCCATCCCCCTGCTGTTCAGCTTGCTCGTCCTGCAATCCGCCTGGCCTGGGGAACTGAGCCTGCATATCGGCCAGCTCGAAATTCGAGCGGAAATCGCGGACACCCCCGCCAGCCGCAACCAGGGCTTGATGCATCGCGAGCAGCTCTGCGCCAATTGCGGCATGTTGTTCGTCTTCGATCATCCGTACAGACAGAGTTTCTGGATGAAGGACACGCCGCTGCCATTGAGCATCGCTTTCATCGCTGCCGACGGCGGCATCATCAACATTGATGAAATGCAACCCAACACCACGGCGATCCACAATGCGCAAGGCATGGCGCTATATGCCCTGGAAATGAACAGCGGCTGGTTTGCCGGTCATGGCATCAGGCCGCACGACAGGGTGCAGGGGCTGGAACAAGTATCGGCGGCGAGTCGGTGATGATTCCGGGAAAAGGCCAGCGATTGAGCGGCCCGAAATTGCCCGGAATCGCATGCCGTAACGAGGCACTTTGGGCGGTCTTGCTTTGCCGATGAAATACCTCCGGTTAGTTGGGGATGTCAATTATTTCAGGGAAACGTTTCAGTCCCTCTAGAGCCCGGGGCTGGAAAGCTGCCGGCACGGTTCAGCTAATTGGCAGTCTCGGCCTCGACGAGCATGGCCAGAAGCGCGAGCGATTCTTGCCAATCGAGATAACAAGCCTCGGGAGGAATAGCATCGGGTACCCCTTCCTGCACGATGTTCAATTCAGTCCCACACGATACTTTCCTCAAGGTTATCGTCGTCTGAATTTCTCCGGGCAAGTTCGGGTCGTCGAATTTGTCCGTGTATCGAATGCGTTAATGCGGCACCAGTTCAAGATATTTTCCGCCGAAGGAGTGGCTATGGCCCGTGGTGAAATTCGTGAACGACATCTGGTAGGCGCCGCCGACTTCGGCATCCACTTGGTGAACCGTGCCGGTGAATGCGTTCGGCGGCAGCCATTTGGCCATTGCGTCCGCATCGAGGAACGCGCGATAAAGTCTTGCAGGCGTCGCACGGACTACACGGTGCAGCCGGATAGTGTTGGTTGGCATGATCAATGCTCCTTGCCTTGGGAATTGCTTGAAGTCAAAACAAACGCGCCGGATCGCTGTTCCGCCGCGTGGCGAGACTGAACTCCGCTGCGCGGCGCCTAGCGCAGACCATGGCTGCAGCATTTATGGCCAGCCCGCCGCCTGGCCGAAGGCGACGGCGACTCTTACTTGCGTTTCAGTCCATCGCGCCATGCGATGGCTTCGAGTTCGACCCGGACCGCGTCCTCGACCGCAATCACCGGGCGCGCCTGGAATTCAAACGCAGGAAACGTCGAGCAAACCTTGTGAACCGCTGCGGGATCGTCGCACTCCACCAACATGTGCCCGCCCCACTCACCCACGCGCACGACAAACACCTCGATCTTGAAATTGTCGGGCGCTTTCCATTGACCGAACACTTCAAGGATCCGCTTTTGCGCATTCTCGTATTCCGCAGGCGAACCTTGCGGGCGTTCGAACCAGCTGATCATGTATTTCATTGCCATCCTCCTTTAATCAATTGATGTCCTCGAAACAACCTCTGCTTGAACCGGCTGACGCTCGCGTTCGGCCCACCCGCGTGCGGCACCGCCACGCCGGCAGCGCAGTGCGCGGCCCTCGAACCATTCTGGGTTTCAATCACCACACGAAAATCAAGGTCGATGCCCCCCACTCTCCGCCAGCCGGCCTGTCGCGCGACGCAGGTTGGAACCAGTTGGTTGTCTGGGGAAACTTGCCGTGTGACATCGCCGGCGCAAGCGGCATGATCGCTTGCGCTGGCGCTGATGGATAGGTCAGGCGTCATTTCGGAGCCATTTCTCCAGGCATACGCCGTCAGCGATGCCGCTATACATGGCCTCTTTGATATGGCGCTCATGGTAGCCATGTTCACAGTAAAAACCACGGGCGGCTGAATTATCGGTACGGGCCTCAACGCGTATGCGTTTCGCGCCGGCCGAGCGAGCGACTGCCTCCAGCCAAACAAGTACCGCGCTTCCTATGCCCCGCCTTTGGCTCGTGCGGCGCACGGCAAACAACTGGAGGTGTGCGTCGTCTTCCAAATAAGACATGATTCCAAAAGCGACCAGGGCACCCTGGGGCCCCACGACGACTACGTTTGTTTCAGGGTCAC
Source organism: uncultured beta proteobacterium (assembly GCA_963782385.1). Taxonomy (GTDB): domain Bacteria; phylum Pseudomonadota; class Gammaproteobacteria; order Burkholderiales; family Gallionellaceae; genus CAVXFS01. The sequence goes on along the minus strand of CAWAJO010000001.1, from coordinate 1,332,696 downwards.
TGATTGCCTGCGCAACCCGATCATGCCTCCAGCCCCATGGCAGTCCATGTTCGATGTAGTCACGCGACATTGCTGCAATATCTGCGGCGTCGGCCAGAGTCGCAAGGCGAACTTCAACGTCGGCGATCATCGTGATTCCTGACACCGCGCATCAGCGGAAAAATAACCGCATAGCGAGCACTTTCTCCGACGGCATGCGCTTGCCTTGCGCCAGCCCTGTCAACCAGTTTCTTGAAATTTTTTGGGGGAGTCAATACACGCACGGTTAGAGCTCATTTTCTTTCCATCGAAAAATGAGCAGAATCCACCTGGGGACGCAGCCCGATATTCGGTGAAAACATTAAGCCGGTCCCGGGGATCCCGCTCGCGAAATTCGGGCCGGATCTCCAGTATCCGCTCAGGTTCATGACGGGCCGCACCGAACTCAGCGATTTATTTGGGTGCAGCGGCGGGTTCCGTCTTCCTGCGCATTTTCTTGCCCCCTCCCCCTCCGGACGCCCGCCTGGCCGCTCGCAGTTCCGGCAACTGTTTGACGTAGAGATCATGCTCTTTGATCGTCACCTGGCCGTTGTGGTCGGCGTCAATCTTCTCGAAGAACCGCTTGATCTGGCCAAACTCGCCGGGCTTGGTCGCTTTCAACTCTTCCTTTGAAAGTCCTCCGCTCTTGTCGGTATCGGCCTTCTTGAACTGGGCTTCCCACTCCGAGCGGCCCTTGTCAATAAAGCTCGTATATTCCTTGAGCGTTACCTGCCCGTCCTTGTTCGCGTCTATCTCCGCGAAATTATTGGCGAGGAGGCGCGCGGTCGCCGGATTGAAGCTCAGCGCCTCTTCCTGCGTCAGCTTGCCATTCTTGTCCTTGTCCATCATGCAGCTCAGCATCTTCCAGTCGTCCGCCGCATGGGAAGCAGCAATGGCTTGATCAGCGAACACAGCAGATACAAACAACAGCAGGATCAGGCTACAGGGTATACGCATGGTGCTATTCCTTCCGGATAAATGTTAGTGGCGAATGAGTTTCTCAGACTGGTTGCGCGACCCTTTGCCGATAGAGATCCGGATCGACCACGCGCGCCATGGACTCCACGTCCAGCCCGCCACCCAGGAAGCGGTTGATCTGATCGGCCGTGCAGGCCGGGTCGCGGATCACGTCGGCGTGCCGGATGTACAGCACCCAGGAATTGGGATTGAGTGCCAGCCACTGTTTTACCATGTCCAGTTGGCGCGAATAGGCCGCCTGCATCTGGGCGTCACTGAACTTGGCGCTATCCCGTTTCATTCGTATCAGCATGGTCTTCTGGGAAGCAAGCACCTCATCCAGGTCGCGCTCGATGAATACCACGCGGATCGGAACGTCCTTCGGCAGGTAGGGCAGCAACTGGGCCACGATCTTGACGGCCTTGTGCCGCGCCTCGCCCACCCAATCGCGCTTCTTGCGCAATTGGGTCGCCTTCTCCAGTTCGTGGTAGCCCCTGGGATTATCTTCGTCCGCTTTGCGTTTGCGGTCGGTAAGCAACTTCATTCCGCCGGCATCCAGCATCTGCATCAGCATGGAAGTGCCCGAACGCGGCAATCCCGCCACCACCGTCACGAAATCCGGGGGCGCCTGTTCGTCCGGCGGCCAGCGGTCGCGGCCGGCATGAAAAGTCTCGCCCGCCTCGTCGGCGGTTTCCTGTGGCATCGCGCGGATGGAGAGTTCGCCCTGCGGCGCCTCGGCGAATTCGTCCCGGACTGCGGCAATGCTGGCATCCTCCTGCTTGTTGCGCTTGCCCCGGAGTTGGGCCAGCATCTTGCGGTGGCGGATTCTCGCTTCAGGCTTGCTGATCCAGTAGCGGTACAGCCACAGCAGCATGCGGTGGGCCTGGACAAAATTCGGATTGAGATCGGTGGCCACCGACAGCGACCTTTCGGCTGCCTCGAACCGGCGCAGACGGAACAGCGCTCGGCCGAGGATGAAGTGGGCGAGCGGATAATGGAACATCAGGCGCACGGTCTGCAGTGCCTCCCCTGCGGCCGCTTCGTATCGGCGGCGCGCATGGAATGCGCGGGCCAGGCCAAGATGGGCGTGGAAATTGAGCGGGTCGATGGTCAGGGCCTTGGTGAAAGCGTCGTCCGCGCGCTGCCACTGTTTCATGCGCAAATAGGTTTCGCCGATCTGGATGTGCAGCCCCGGACGATTCGGCTCCGCCTGTTCTGCCTTGGCCAGGTAAGTCAGTGCCTCATCGTATTGGCCTTCGTCCAGCAGCACGCAGCTCATCAGGAAGTCCAGGTCGTAGCCGCCCGGCTTGCGCTGGCTGCGCCAGCGCCGCCAGTTACGGCGTTCTTCCGGCGTCAGCAGCGGGCTCTCCACGTCATTTGCATCCGGCGGCGTTTCTGGCTTTCTGTCCCCGGCCTGGTCTTCACGCGCCAGTTTGCGTTCCTGAACTTTCTGGCGCAGGGCTTGCAGATTCTCGACGGCTTTTTGGGCCGTTGCCTTGCGCGTCTCGCGCAGTTGCTCGACCAGGCTGCGCAGGGAGGACATGTCCCGCGTGGCGCGGTAGCACATCGCCAGTTGCACGCCGAATCGCGATTCTTCCGGCTCGTGTTCCTGCAATTCCTTCAGGATCGGGATGGCCTTCAGGTAGAGGTCGGCATTCATGTAGGAGCGCGCAAGGTTGTAGCGCATCTCGCGTGCGGTGCGCTCCACGGCCTTGCCGGCGTCCGGACCCGGATTTTCCACGTAGCCCAGCGCCACCAGTTGCTCGAGCGCCGCCTTGGCCGCGAGCGGGTCGAAGCGCATGGACTCCGCATGCCGCCCATCCTCGCCGGCTACCTCGTCCCAGCTGGGAATGCGCTGGACCGTCGGCGGGCTTTCGAATATTTCAAGCAACGGCTTGCCGTCCATGTCCTCGCCCACGGGCAGGCCGCAAAGCGTGAGCAGCGTCGGCGTGATATCGAGCAGGGACGCGCCATGGATCAGTTGATCCTTCTTGATGCCGGGGCCGGCAATGACCAGCACGCCCAGGTCCCGATGCTCGACCGCCGGCCCCGCCGGTTCGCTTGGAATCTGGCGCGGGCGCAAGTGATCCGGATGAAAGCCGTGATCCGAGCAGAGCAGGACGGTCGTGTCCTCATCCACCAGTTGCAGCTTGGCGCCCAGCATCATGTCGTGGAATTGATAACCGGCGTTGACAACGCCGCTGTACAACTCGAAGTCGCGCTCCGCAATCCAGTCCCGCCGCGGCGGGTGATAACGCATGAAGCCATGGCAGAAATGATCGATCGCATCGTAATACACCGCGAAGAAATCCCACGGCTCGTTCGCCATCAGCCAGGTCGCGGCGTTGTGCATGGAGACGCACTCGGCCAGAATCTTCATTACCGAGCCCAGGCGCCGGTCCTTGTTCTGGTCGATCTGTGCCGCGAGGGGCACGAAGGGCAGCACTTCGTCCGCCATCAGTTCGTTCGGATTGAAGCGCAGTTCCGCCAGGATTTCGCGCAGACGTTCCGGATGCGCAGTGCCGGGCGCCATCGGCCACGGCTGATCCGGAGGGCCGACGGCATGATGGTAATGATTCGAGACCATGACGCCGTTGATGAACTCGACCGGGTGACTGGGCCACCAGCCCACTACGCCGCTGCGGTAACCTTCCTGGTTGAGGATGTTCCAGATCGCCTTGGTGGTGCGGGAGAGCTGGCTCACCGGTTGCACCGCGCCGCCATCCGGCGTCGGTTCGGTAAATCCCAGAATGCCGTGCTTGAAGGGCCGCTTGCCGGTGGCGATGCTGGTCCACAACATCGGCGACAACACCGGCTGCAGGGTGGCCAGGTTGCCCATCACGCCGCGTTCGATCAAGCCGGCCAGGTTGGGCATCTTGCCCTGTTCCATCAGGGGCGTGATGACCTTCCAGTCGGCGGCGTCCCAACCGACAATCAGGGTTTTGCGTTTTGCGCCTGAAACAGACATGACGGTGGCAGTTCGTAAGCGAGTCGCGTGGTTAGGTCAAGGCATTTGCAGCGCGGATTAACCGGTCAGTGAGCGCGCAAGAGCAGGATGTTCAGATCAGGCGGGCTTGCCGATTTCCTGCCGGCGGCGGCGCAGGCCGGCCAAACCGATCCCGCCCAGCGCCAGACCCATCAAGCCCAGGGCCGGCAGCCCCATCGCGGGGATGGCCGCAGGTGTGCCGCAAATTGCGCCGCCTGAAGTTGCGCCTGCCTGGATCGGCATGTCCGGGCAACTTTCGTAGGCCCAGTCCGTTGCGGTCAGCGATCCGGCGGCATTGAGCTGCAACTTGATCCAGCCGTAGTGGGTATTGCCGCCTATCTTGAAGCGCACACCGGCGAAGCCGGTTTCACCGTTGTTGCCAGTCCAGCCGCTGGTACCATTTCCCGAATTGAAAAAGACATCGCGTTTGCCGTTATTCCAGCTCCCGGATGGTCCAATGCTGTCCCCATTGTTAAGCTTCTGCACACCAAGTTCTCCCATCACCTCATTGCCCGCCGTGGCATTGATTCCTGCACTGAAGTTGGAATAGGTATTGGTATAGGGGAAGTAATTGGAATAGGTGCGGCCATTATATGTATAGGTACTGGTAGTGCTGCCAAAATATGTTGAAGTTGATAGGGCGCCAAACAGGGCAAAGTCGTCGGTGGCATCGCCATCGATGTCGAAATTGACAGAACTTGTCCCGGTGAAAGGGGCCGTCACTGTCACGGGCCGAGGCGTCGAGGGTGGCGCATCGTAGACGACGGACGCTTCGGCCTGCGACATCATCACCAGTGCCGAGCTGGCCGCTGCACCATAGGCCGCGGCCTGCCGCATATCAATGCGCGACTTGCCTTCCGTCAGATGCCCGCCGGCCGTGAGCAGATAATCGCTGACCTGTTGATCCAGCGTGCATCCGGCTTGCTTGCTTGCCATGATGTTTCTCCCTGATTTCTAATTTGAGGATTTCTATTTTGCTTTTGGGCGAATATAACACAACAATTTGCGGGCAGAAACACTATCAGATTACCGCCATGGCACTCAGGTTGCGCATCTTGGCCTGATCCAGGAGGGGGTGATGACCGTCTGGTCGGCGGCGTCCAAATCGACCAGCCGGGTCACGGGTCTTGCGGATGGAACAGATGTGGTGATGGCCGCGTGAGCAAGTCGCGTCGCCAGAGGTCAAAGTATTTGCGGCGCCGATTGGCCCGACAGTGGGCGCCGCAAAAGAATCAGATTCAGATCAGGCGGACCTGCGCGGTTCCTGCCGGCGGCGGCGCAGGCCGGCCAAACCGATCCCGCCCAACGCCAGACCCATCAAGCCCAAGGCCGGCAGCCCCATCGTGGGGATGGCCGCAGGTGTGTTGCAATTTACGCCACCAGTGGTTTGTCCAGCATTTATGGGAGTATCCGGGCAACTTTCGTAGGCCCACTCGGTCGCGGTCAGCGAACCGGCGGCATTGAGCTGCAACTTGATCCAGCCGTAGTGGGTATTGCCACCTATCTTGAAGCGCACACCGGCGAAGCCGGTTTCACCGTTGTTGCCACTCCAGCCGCTGGTGCCGCTTCCCGAATTGTAAAAGACTTTGCGCGCCGTACCCGACGCAGTTTGCCAACTGGTATTGGTTGGACCAATGTTGTTGCCATACGAGAGCTTCCGCACGTTACCGCTTCCCAATACCGAGTTGTTGTTGCCGGAAACTGTTCCATTGATCCCCGCACCGAAGTAGGACGAGTCAGAACTGGTGTAATAATAGCCGAACAGGGCAAAATCGTTGGTCGAGTCGCCGTTGATGTCGAAATTGACGTAAGAAGTCCCGGAGCTGAAGGTAGTCTTCGCTACCGTCACTGGGGGAGACAAGGTGCCCGCAGCGTTGTGTACCACGGACGCCTCCGCCTGGGACATCATCACCAGTGCCGAGCTGGCCGCCGCGCCGTAGGCCGCAGCCTGCCGCACGTCGATGCCGGCCTTGCTTTCCTTCAGATGCCCACTGGCCGTGAGCAGGTAATCACTGACTTGTTGATCCAGCGTGCTGCAGGCTTGCTTGCTTGCCATGATGTCTTCTCCCTGATTGTCATCTTGAGGCTTAATTGTTTTGCTTTTATAGGATAAAGCATAACACCGTGCTTAAGAGCAAACAATAGGCCACATATCGGCCGAAATGCTCCGCGATCCACGATATAAGCAGGACGTCCGGGGAATCAGTTGGAGCAAACATGGGCGTTGATTGCGTAATTGCCGTTTTGCCAGCGACATGTGGCTGATGCAATGAATGCGACTGCAGCGGCAACGCCTGTGTTTCGAGCGCCGCGAGATCCCGATGCGCGATGGCGAGGGCGACAAGGATCGCGCAACCGGGTCAGGCGCAGAGTACAGAAGATTGAGCGGTCCGCTTTGCAGACGACGCTCGCGGCCATGCACATGCCTCAAATTACCCGCGCCGATCGTGGTACCATTTCTCCCGTTTTTTGCGTGGAAAGTTCAAATTGAGTATGCGTTTGGGAGAGTGGCTGGTCGAACATGGCAGGCTGAGCCAGCTTGACCTGGAACGTGCCTTGCGCCTGCAGGAAGATGAAGCCGGAGAACATGAGCGCCTGGGCTCGCTGCTGCTGAAGCTGGGCATGGTGTCGGGGCGGGACATCGCGGAGGCATTGGCGGCACAGTTGGCGCTGCCACTGGCTGAACTCGCCGATTACCCCAACATCCCCTTGCTCGAGGAAAAGGTTTCGGTGCGCTTTCTCAAGACTTCACAGGCGGTGCCTTTGCACGAGGATGAAAAGGAGCTGGTATTGGCGCTGGTCGATCCGACCGACCAATACGTTATCGACGCCTTTCGTCTATTGTCGCAACGCGAGGTCAGCGTGCGCGTGGCCGTGCCGGCCGACGTGGAAATCGCTTTCGATCGCATGTATGGCAACGGCAAGACCTCGATGGGCGAGATCGTCGGCGACATCGAAACCCTGGACGAGGAAAGTGTCAGCGATGACATCCAGCGGCTCAAGGATCTGGCCAGTGAAGCGCCGGTCATCCGACTGGTCAACCTGGTCATCAGTCACGCCCTGGAAGCGCGCGCGTCCGACATCCACATTGAACCGTTCGAGAACCGGCTGATCGTGCGCTACCGCGTCGACGGCGTGATGCACGAAGTCGAATCGCCGCCGCGCCGCCTTTCCTCCGCCGTGATCTCGCGCATCAAGATCATGGCCAACCTGGACATCGCGGAACGGCGCCTGCCACAGGACGGACGCATCAAGCTGCGCATCCAGGGCAAGGAACTCGACCTGCGCGTCTCCACCGTGCCGACCATGCATGGCGAAAGCGTGGTGATGCGTATCCTTGACAAGAGCGGAACGCTGCTCGATTTTGCCGCGCTCGGCTTCGACCAGGACTCTCTCAAACTGTTCCTGGAAGTGCTGCACCAGCCGCACGGCATCATCCTGGTCACCGGCCCAACCGGCAGCGGCAAGACCACCACGCTGTACACGGCGCTGCAGACGCTGAACCGGCCGGATGTGAAGATACTCACGGTGGAAGACCCGGTCGAATACCAGATCGAGGGCGTCAACCAGATCCAGGTCAAGCCGCAGATCAACCTGACCTTTGCCAACGCGTTGCGCTCGATCGTGCGCCAGGACCCGGATGTCATCATGATCGGCGAGATCCGCGACCTGGAGACGGCGCATATCGCCGTGCAGTCCGCGCTCACCGGCCACATGGTGCTGTCCACGCTGCATACCAACGACGCGGCCAGTTCGGTGAACCGCCTGCTCGACATGGGCATGGATGATTACCTGCTCACCTCCACCCTGATCGGCATCCTGGCGCAGCGCCTGGTGCGCACGCTGTGCACGGAATGCCGCGAGTTGCGCCCGGTGCTGCCGGAACTGGCCAGGCAAATGGAATTGCACCGCTACACTTCCGCGCAGCCGGTTGAACTTTATCACGCGGTCGGCTGTCCCCATTGCGCCAACACCGGCTATGTCGGCCGCATCAGCATCGTGGAGATGCTGCCGATGAGCGACGGCATCCGCAGCCTGATCATGCAGCATGCAACCTCGGGCGAGATCCATAAACTGGCCGTTCAGCAAGGCATGCAGACCATGTTCGACAACGGCATGCGCAAGGTGGTGGCAGGCGTGACCACCGTGGAAGAAGTGCTGCGCGTTACGCGGGAGGCCTGATCTTGCCTTTGTACCATTACAAGGCGGTGGACGCCGACGGCGCAGCGCTGGAAGGCGACATGGAAGCGCGCAGCCAGGCGGCTGTCGTGGAACGTCTGCAGGCTACGGCTTATGTTCCGATCCGGGTCGATGAAGCACGACCTGTCAGCAGCGCCAGCGGCGGCGCGCTTTGGCTGGTCTCCTTCCAGCCGCGTCAGCCAGGCCGAGATCGGCGTATTCACGCGCGAGATCGCCACCCTGCTGCATGCCGGACTGCCGCTGGACCGCGCGCTGGAAATACTGGTGGCGCTGTCCGAGAACGACAAGGTGCGCGACCTGCTGATGCAAGTGCGCGACGATGTCCGCGGGGGCGCTTCGCTTTCCGCTGCAATGGATGCTCGGAAGGGAGTGTTCTCGCGCTTCTACCTCAACATGGTGCGCGCCGGAGAAGCGGGTGGCGCGCTGGGTCCGGTGCTGATGCGCATCACCGAATTCATGGAACGTTCCAAGATGCTTAAGGAAACCGTCACCTCGGCGCTGATCTATCCAGCCATCCTGGTGGTGGTTGCGGTCACTTCGGTGATGCTGCTGATGATATTCGTGGTGCCGCAGTTTTCGCTGATGTTCCAGCAGTCCGGCAAGGCGTTGCCGCTGCCAACGCAAATCGTCATCGGCGCCGGCGATATCCTGCGCCGCGACTGGTGGATGCTGCTGCTGGGCGCATTTGCCGTTTACGTGCTGATGCTGCAGCAAATGAAGAATCCGGCCAGCCGCTACCGCTGGGACGGTTGGTTCCTGCGCATGCCGCTGGTCGGCGACCTGGTTGCCAAGGTGGAAGTGGCCCGATTCAGCCGCAGCCTGGGCACTCTGCTCGGCAATGGTGTCGCCCTGTTGAACGCGTTGTTTATCGTCAAGGAAACCCTGAACAACCGGGTCATGGCGCAAGGCCTCGACAAGGTGGCGACCCAGCTCAAGCAGGGATTGGGTTTGGGCCAGCCAATGATGGATACCGGCCTGTTTCCGAAATTGGCCGTGCACATGGTGATGGTCGGCGAAGAAACCGGCCAGTTGGAAGAAATGCTGCTGCGGATTGCTGATGTATATGACAGCGAAGTGCAATCCGCCGTCAAGCGCATACTGGGTCTGATGGAGCCGGTGCTGATACTGGGACTGGGATTGCTGATAGGCGGCATCATCATGTCTATCCTGCTCGCCATCCTCGGCGTCAATGATCTGGCGATATGAGCAGCCTCGCAATTGCCATGGAAACGCTTAACAAATCGTCATTCCTCCGTTCGCGGGAATGACGCAATGAAAGTCGCAAACAATTTAATGTATGGAGATGAAGTCATGCGAAACCTGAAAACAACCAGACGATCCCGGTCGACCGGCTTCACCTTGCTGGAGTTGCTGGTGGTGCTGGTGATCCTGGCCCTGCTCGGAAGTATCGTCGGCCCCAAGGTAGTCAGTTATCTCGGCTCATCCAAGACCAAGACCGCCAAACTGCAAATCCAGCAATTCAGCGAAAGCCTGGATCTGTACAAGCTGGAAGTCGGCAACTATCCGAACACGCAGGAAGGCCTGGCCGCACTGGTCCAGGCACCAACCGGCGCAACCGGCTGGAACGGCCCTTACATCAGGGGAGCGAATACGGTTCCCAAGGATCCATGGGGCAACGACTATCATTACGATTCGCCCGGCCAGCACCAGAACGACTACGACATCAGTTCGCTCGGGGCCGACAACCGCGAGGGCGGTGACGGCGAAAACCAGGATATCGATAATTGGGAAAAATGAATCCCCGCTTCGGGACCGGCTTCACGCTGCTGGAACTGATGGTGGTGCTGGTGCTGATGGCGATGGTGTATGCCATAGCGGTGCCGATGATTTCGTCCGTGCTGCCCGGCACGGAATTGAAAAGCGCGGCGCGCGAATTGGCCGCGGGCTTGCGCCAGGCGCGCGGCCAGGCCGTGATGCACAAGCAACAAGCCGCCCTGACGCTGGATGTCGAAAACCATCATTTCGAGATAAGCGGCGACAAGCACAGTTACGTGCTGCCCCCCAAACTCAAGATCAGCCTGTACACCGCACAGTCGGAATTGTCGCAGGGCAAGGTTGGGGCCATCCGCTTTTATGCGGACGGCAGTTCAACCGGTGGCCGCATCTCGGTCAGCCTGGGCGAGCGAAAATATCAGGTGGATGTAGACTGGCTGACCGGGCAGGTCCGGATCCTCGATTGAGCCATGGTCAAATTCCACAAAGGCTTTTCCCTGCTGGAGGTTCTGGTGGCATTTGTCATCCTGGCGCTGGCAATGGGCGTGCTGATGCGGATCTTTTCCGGCGGCCTGCAGAATGCGACGCGCGCCGGTGAATATCAGCAGGCCGTTTTGCTTGCCAAGAGCAAACTGGCCTCGATCGGCATTGAGACCCCGCTCGAGGAAAGCGACAGCAACGGCGAATTCGACGGCAAGTATCGCTGGCACCTCATCATGCACCGCTACCAGGACAATTCCGCGGCGGCCGATGAACAAGCCGGCTTGCCGGCGTCGCTGTTGCCGGTGAAACTGCTCGAAGTCGAGGTGCAGGTATTGTGGGGCGATTCGCTGCGACCGCATTCGATTGCTCTCAAGACGTTGCGCATGGCCCAGGGGGCACAGTGAAAGCGCTGCACAAATCCTCATCCGGCTTCACCTTGCTTGAGCTGCTTATTGCCATGACCCTGCTCGGCTTCATCCTGGCCTTGCTGTTCGGCGGCTTGCACCTGGGTTCCCGCAGTTGGGATGCGGGGGATGCGCGTGCCGAAAAATCCACGCGCCTGACTTTGCTGCAGGAATTCCTGCGGCGCGAATTGAATCAGGTCACGCCGTATTTCTGGAAGAATACCGTCAACCCGGAACTGGCATTCGACGGCGAGCAGAACCGCCTGAATATGGTCGCGCCGATTGCTGTCCATCTTGGACCGGGAGGATTGTTCCTGCTGGCGCTGGGGCTGGACGATAACAAACTGGTCTTGATGCAGGCCCCGCCCGATTCGGACAGCAAGGATTTTTCGGCGCTGGACGAGTCCGAAAAAGTTGTGCTGGCAGACCATGTGGAGTCGCTGGATTTCGCCTATTTCGGCGCGGAATCAAGAGATGCGGAGCCGCGATGGACCGATCACTGGAGTACCCAGGACACGCCGCAACGCCTGCCTTACCTGATCCGCATACGCATCCGCTTCAGCGACGGCCAGGTCTGGCCGGACCTGGTGGTCGCGCCGGTAATAGGCCAGGATACCGGCTGCGTCTGGGACGATCTGGCCAATCGATGCGTCAGCGGAGCCGCCACATGAAGCGCCAACATCAGCATGGCATTGCGTTGGTATTGGTGTTGTGGGCAGTTGCGCTGCTGACAGTGATTGCCGGTGGATTTGCCTTCAGCATGCGCACCAGTTCGCTGCTGGCCAGGAACCAGGCCGCTTCGGCACAGGCCGAAGCGCTCGCCGATGCGGGAATTCAGCGCGCGATCTACGAACTGCTGAAGCCGCTCAACGACGTGCAGCGCTGGAAAGGCAATGGCGAGACGCACCGATGGGAATTCTCCGGCACCAACATCGACATCACGCTACAGGACATATCCGGCAAGATCGACCTGAACAGCGCATCGGACGATCTGCTCAGAGGATTGCTGAAGAGCGCAGGGCTAAGCGATGAGAAAAGCGACGCTCTGCTGGATGCGATTCTGGACTGGCGCGACGCGGACAAGCTGCGCCGTCTCAACGGCGCAGAAGAAAACGATTACCGGGCTGCAGGGATGAAATACATGCCGGCGAACGCGCCCTTTACCACCGTAGACGAATTGCGGCGGGTGCTCGGCATGACGCCGGAACTGTATGCCAGGCTGGAGGATTCCCTGACGGTGGACTCGCACCAGTCCGGAATCAATGCCGCCATCGCTTCCAGAAATGTATTGCTGGCCGTGCCCGGAGCTGACGCCGTTGCGGTGGACGCATACATGCGCGAACGACAAGCGGCCTGGGACATCAATCTGGCGCCGCCGCCATTCCCTCCGGCAGCCACATTTGTGGCGACTGGTAGCGGTTCCGTGTATAGTGTTCGCGCCGAAGCGGCGCTGCCGGATGGCGCCGTGTTCATCCGTGAAGCCGTCGTAACAATCAACCCAGGTGCTGTTCGAAAAGTTGCATTCCTGTCGTGGCAGGAAGGGGAAGCAGCGCCGCGAACAGACAGTGAAGAGCAAGCATCAATCAATGACCGATAACGTTCAGGCCGCGCCTTCGCCACACTTTGGATTTGACCGCAACTCGCTGCTTGCGCGATTTTGGCGCTGGTGGTCGGGAGAACTCGCCGCACTGCTGCCGCAGTGGCTTGGGCGGGCCGGTGAAAACGCCGCGTCTTCCCAGTTGATAGAGATCAGTCCGCAATTCATCGTTCTGTATCGCAGGCAGCAAGGCATCCTGACTGAACAGGGCCGCCTTGAACTGCAATCGGGCAATGCCGATGCCAACGGCATCGCGTTGCAGGCGCTTTTCAGCAGGGTGCACCGGAACAGCAAGAATGTCGCGCTGCTTCTTTCGGGCACCCAATATCTTGTCAGACGGGTCGAACTGCCGCTTGCTGCGCTGGAAAACCTGCGCCAGGTACTGGGTTTTGAAATGGACCGGCATACCCCATTCAAGGCCGACCAGGTCTATTTCGGTTTCCGCACGCTGCACCAGGACACTGCCCGGAAGCGGATTGCGGTAAATTTGATCATTGCGCCGCGCGAAGCAGTGGACGGCTCTGTTGAGCTGCTGGCCCGCTTGGGAATTCCGGTTCGGGCGATATATGTTTCCGACCCTGAAAATGGAGATGACGGCAACATCAACCTGATGCCGAACAGCCGCCGTGCCACAGAACCTTCAGGCTTGGGCAAGCTTAACCTCACTCTGTTTCTGCTGACGCTAGTACTCGCGCTGGCCGCAATTTTGATCCCGGTCTGGCAAAAGCGCCAGGCATCGATCGCGCTGATTCCGCTGGTGGACCGCGCAAAACAACAGGCAATGGCAACTGAAGCCCTCAGGCAGAAACAGGAAAAGCTGGCCGCGGAATTCAACCTGATGCTGAACAAGAAACAGGAAGTCCCGCCGGTGATCGTCGTGCTGGATGAACTCTCCGCTCTGTTGCCGGATGATACCTGGGTGCAGCAATTCAATCTCAAGGGGAAGGAGCTGCAGATCCAGGGAGAGACCGCTTCCTCTTCAAGGCTGATCACCCTGATCGAAAGCTCCAGAATATTTCACAATTCCAGTTTCCGTTCGCCGCTGACCAAGGGCAGCACCCCAAACAGTGAACGTTATCAGCTGGTGGCCGAGGTCAAGCCGCTGACGGTTGCAGCGCTCAAGTCGTGGCCGCTATTTCTCGCCTCCAAAAGCGAGACTACCTCCCCGGCAATAAACGATGTCCCGTCACCAGCGGTCGAACCAGTGGCGGCATCTGCAGTCAGGTCCTCGACAGCACCCGCATACAATCCATCGGCTGCAATTACCGGCAGGCCGCAGAGGCAGGGAAATGATCGCGGACGCCGCGCCGCTGCGGCGCAATCGACCACACCCCAGGCGGCAAACGCGGTCATTGCAGCGCCGGTTGAAGCACCGGCACGGTCTCCCGCTGGAGAAACCGTGCCGAATGCGGCAGCGCCATAGAGTCGCGGAATAACTTATGAGGCCGCTAAACAGACATCAGTCCCGCTCCGTGGCAATCGGGTTATTGTTCCTGTCGCTGATCACTGCCGTCCTGCTGATATACGTTCCGCTCAGTCTGCTGAACCGCTATTATGACGAGGCGATTGCCAGTCGCAGCGATTATCTGCAACGCTATCAGAACATTATTTCTGCCGGGGACAGTATCCGGGCTGCACTGAATCTGGCAATGAAAAGCAACGGGCGCAATCATTTCCTGAAAAACACCGGTGCTGCGCTGGCTGCCTCGGAAATCCAGGAGATCGCCAAAAACCTGATTGACCGGAGCGGAGGAAAACTGGTCAGCATGCAGATAGCACCGTCGCTTGATGAAGACGGGTACCGGCGGGCTTCCGTCAACGTGCAGCTGACCGGCAACATGGCCGCGCTGCGGCAAATCCTTTACACTTTGGAGACGATGCAGCCGTATCTGCTGGTGGACAACGTGAGCATACGCTCTCCAGTCAATTCCGGATTCAGGCGCACTCCCGAAGGGGATCAACCTGACCTGATGGCGGGGTTTGACCTGTCTGGTTATTCGCTGCTGGCGGAGGAAAAATGAAACTGCGTCTGGAACCCCACCAGTTGCCCGCCATATTGCTGATCTCGACCGCATCCCTGCTGGTGCTCAAAATTGGCACCGAACTGGCATGGGAGCGTCCGTCGGGCGTTCCATCGCCACTGCAGAAGGCCCAGGACACTCCCGATCTGACGCTTGCCCTGCAACCGGAGTTTGTCCTGCCTCCGATGGGGAAATCCTTTGATGCGATGCTGACGCGCCCGCTGTTTACACCCAGCCGCCGCCCAAGCGCATCTGAATCGGACACAAGGCTTCCCTCTTCCATGCGCAGGGGACAATTCACCCTGCTCGGAGTCATCATTACCAAGGAAAAGAAAATCGCCATGCTGCGCGAAATCGCCACCGGCAAAGTAATGAATGTCCAGCAGGGAAATGAAGTCAACGGCATGCAACTGGAAACCCTGGAACCGGAAAAAGTGACGCTCAAACAGGGCGAGGAGCGCGAAGATCTGGTGCTTAAAATCCAGCCGGTCGCCACCCCGCAGCAACCTCTCCAGGCGCGCAGCAATAACGCAGCCAATCCGGCGCAGGCTGCTGCCGCTGCGCCCGCAGGCCAGTCACAGGGTGGCCGTCGACCGATGTCAAATGCCCTGCAGGAACTCATAGCCCGCCGCCGCGCGGCACATGGACTACCGCCGCAATGATCAAGCTGATTCCTCCCGGCTCATCACGTGCATGAAAGACCAACAGCAAGTCCCTGATATTGATATGAGACGGTATATAGTAGAATGATGCACAACATGACAAGCAAAATAATACCTCGACATGCAGCCGCGTTATTACTGGCAGGCTTGCTTGTCGGTTGCGCAACCCGCTCGCATCAAGCGGCACCGGGCATTGCCGCGCAGGATGCGCAGGTCCAGTCCCCGTCGCCGGCAGAAGCTGCTGCCGCGGCAGATGCTTCCGCAAAGCAGTCAGATAGCCAGCAACCTGCTGACAATATAGACGACCGGGTCCAGATCTACCCGAGTACCGGAATGTTGCTCAAGGCGGCGCCGCTGCTCACTGAAACCGAGGAGCCGCCGAAGACTGATGACATCACGCTCAACTTCGATGGCGCGGATGTGCGCGAGGTCGTAAAAGCCATCATCAACGACATCCTCAAGGAAAACTACATCATAGACCCCGGGGTGCAAGGTGTGGTTAACCTGCATACCAGCAAACCCATCCCCCGCAGTGCCTTGATACCTACCCTGGAAACCCTGTTGCGCATGAACGGTGCCGCGATCATCAAGGATGAAGGCGTTTACAAGGTGCTGCCTGCCGCCACCGCAGTGCGCGGCACGATCACACCGCAACTCGGCGGGCCCGTGCCTGTAGGATATTCGGTGCAGATTGTGCCGCTGACCTTCGTCTCCGCCAGGGAGATGGTAAAAATTCTCGAACCGTTCATAAAGGATCCAAGCGCGATCCACGTCGATGAACTGCGCAATCTGCTCATTCTTTCCGGGACCGAACGCGAATTGGCGCACCTGATGGACACCATCAGCATGTTTGATGTCGACTGGCTGTCCGGCATGTCCGTCGGCCTGTTCACGCTGCAAAGCGTCGATGTGAAGACGGCCTCGGCCGATCTCGACAAGGTCTTCGGCGACAAGGCACAAAGCCCGCTGGCCGGCCTGGTCAAACTGGTCCCGATCGAGCGCCTGAATGCAATTCTGGTCGTCACTTCGCAGCCCAAATATCTGGATCAGGCCAGAACCTGGATCGAGCGTATGGACCGCGCCGGAACTTCCAGCGGCGGCACCCGCCTGTTCGTCTACCCGGTGCAGAACGGACGCGCGGAAAAACTGGCGGCCCTGGTCAATGAGGTATTCAACAAGTCCGCCACAAAAACCACGACGCCGCCGAAACTGGCTCCCGGACTGACTCCGGCTGAATTGACTTCTTCCCGCACCAACAATAATCAGATGAATGCCGGTGCGCAATCAAACACACCCCCGGAAACCTCCGGCAGCAGCGACACAATTTCCGTCGGCGATAATATCCGGGTGATCGCCGACAAGGACAATAACGCGCTGCTGGTGCTGGCCTCGCCGGCCGATTACGAAAAAATCGAGGCAGCCATACGCAAGCTGGACATTCCGGCGCGCCAGGTGTTGATCGACGTGACCATCGCCGAGATCACGCTGACCGATGAATTCAAGTTTGGCCTCGAGTGGTATCTGACCAATGGCCCGCACCTGAGCGGCCAGCTGGATACCGGCAGTGCCGGGATCGGCGCGCTGATTCCCGGATTCTCCTATATATGGACCAACCCCGGCTCCGGCAATATCGGTGCCGCGCTGAATGCCCTGGCCACCGACTCGAAAGTCAAGGTGATCTCCTCGCCGCATATCATGGTCACCGATAACCAGAGCGCCAAGATCAATGTCGGCGACCAGGTTCCGACCACGTCGCAAACGCAGTCGGTGATCAATGGCAGCGTCAATTCGGGGGTGATCTCGTCGATTCAGTACCTCGACACCGGTATCCTGTTGTCGGTCACGCCGCACATCAATGCCGGCGGCATGGTCACCATGGAGATCAACCAGGAAGTCAGCACGGCCAACAAGACCACGACTTCCGGCATCGATTCACCCACCATCAGCAAACGCTCGATACAAAGCACCGTGGTGGTCAAGAGCGGCGAAACGATGGTGCTGGGCGGACTGATCACCGAGAAAAAGACGAAATCGACGAGTGGCTTGCCGTTCCTTTCCCGTATCCCGATCCTGGGCAGCCTGTTCGGCGCACAGGATTACGCCAACGATCGCACCGAACTGGTCGTCATGATCACGCCGAAGCTGGTATCCAACAGCACGGAGGCTACCGAGATCACCGAAGAATTCCGCAAGAAGATGGGAGAATTGGCAGACGTGCTGTCTGACACCGGAAAGTTCAAGTCCACGGCAAAATAACACAAGCGCCAATTCCCGCGCAACGCGAGGTTCCGGCCAAGACAAGGAAGGCAGCCAACAGGCTGCCTTCCTGCTATCCGCCGCGGCGCTGAACTTCCTGCGCGCCGCCCCACCCCTGGTTATGCCGCGACGCGCTTCTTGAACTCGCCGGTGCGGGTATCAATTTCGATCCTGTCGCCAATATCGCAGAAAGCCGCGACTGGCAATTCGAAACCGGTGTTGATCCTGGCCGGCTTCATCACCTTGCCTGAAGTGTCGCCGCGCACCGCCGGCTCCGTGTACACGATTTCGCGCGTCACGATGTTGGGCATCTCAACCGAGATCGCCTTGCCGTCGTAGAACACCACTTCACAGGCCATGCCGTCCTCGATGAAATTGATCGCATCGCCGAGGTTGTCCTTTTCGACTTCGTATTGGTTGTACTCTTCGTCCATGAACACAAACATCGGATCGGCGAAATAGGAATAGGTGCATTCCTTGCGATCCAGGATGATCTGGTCGAACTTGTCGTCGGCCTTGTATACCGCTTCGCTCGGCGCATCGGACAACAAATTCTTGAACTTCATCTTGACCACTGAGCCGTTGCGGCCGGAGCGCGTGTATTCCGCTTTCTGCACGACCAGCGGCTGCTCGTTCACCAGCACCACGTTGCCCGCGCGGAGTTCCTGTGCAATTTTCATATCTTACCTGCCTCACTAAATTTTCAAGCCGCGCATTCTATCAACTTCCCGGAAAAAATCCAGCAAATTCAATGCGAGGTTATTATGCGAAAGCTCCCGTTCCCATTCATGGGCCTGCTGTCGCAGGATAGACCGGTGTGCCAGAAAATCGTTCCAGGCGCCCGCGACGCCGTGGCTTGGGCTTGCCGACGGATTCCATGCCTGCCATAACCGGTGCAGCGCCTGCGCCGCCACCGGCGGCAAACCCTCGCAATAGCGCGCCATGAAGGCGCGCAGCTTTTTCAGGTGCACCGCATCATGCTGCGGATAGATGTGCCAGACGAATGGGCGGCCTGCCCACTGCGCGCGCACGAAAGAATCCTCGCCGCGCACGAAATTGATATCGCACGCCCACAATAATTCGTCATAGCGCTCCTGCTCAACAAATGGCAGCACGCGGACGCCCAAATTGCCGCGCCGGAACACATCGCCCGCCTCCATGCCATTCACACCGGGCCTGCCGAACGACGCCTGCCCGAAAAATGCCGCCAGCTGCGGCAGCACACGGTCTTCAGGCACGAGGCAGCTGACGGGCGTGGCGGACCGTTCCCAGGCGCGCAGCAATTCCGGCAGCGCGGGATTCTCGTAGCAGAACAGCGACACCCGCATCTCATTCACCTGCGGCGCGGGAATGCCCCGCGCCGCCCACCAGGCGGCGATTGCCTGCGGGTCGCGCTGGAAGGCATCGCGCCGGGCAATCAGGTCGCGCTCCAGCAACAGCCCGCCGGTGTTCGGGGTAAAACCGGGAAAGAAGAAATACTTGGTCAACGGCAAATTCGGGTGCGGCGAGGGCAGGCGGTGACAGCCCTCAACCCATTCTTCGGCGCTCAAATACTCCAGATTGATCCAGACAGGTTGGTGCTCCCGACCCGCCATCGCGGTTATGTAGGGTTTCGGCAGTTCGCAGGCGAATGCCTCGATCACCAGATCCGCTGGCAATCCGTCTGATTCGAAATCCGTTCCGTAGGTCGGGTTGGGGAAGCGTAAGCCGACATTTGGCCCACCCCGTCGGGTTACGCCCTGCGGGCTAACCCGACCTCCCTCCTTGCGCCAACGCCGCACCTCCACACCCCTGCAAAGCTGTCTGTCCAGGCCCGCGTCCGACTCGGGACACAACCGGTGCAGGCTTGCCAGATCATCCACCCACAGCCGCACCGCAACGCCGTGCTCATGCGCCAGCAGCCGCGCCAGTCGCCAGCACACGCCGATGTCGCCGTAGTTGTCGATGACGTTGCAGAAGATGTCGCAGGTAGCGGGCCTGTTCATTCTGCGCGCAATGCTTCCACCGGGTCGAGCAGCGCCGCGCGGCGCGCGGGCATCACGCCGGCGATGAGGCCGATCACCACCGCGCTGCATTCCGCCAGCACCGCGAAGAAGATCGGTGTGTGCACGGGCAAGGCCGGGACCAGCGTATGCAACGCCTGGGCGATGCCGATGCCGATCGCCAACCCGGCCAGTCCGCCCGCCCCCGACAGCAGCATGGCTTCGCCCAGGAACAGGAACAGCACCTGCTGCTGCCGTGCGCCGAGCGCGCGCAGCAAACCGATCTCGCCGATGCGTTCGGTCACGGCCATGGTCATGATGGTGAGGATGCCGACGCCGCCGACCAGCAGCGAGATGCCGCCCAATGCACCGACGGCGAAGGTGATGACGTCGAGCACCGAGCCCAGGACTTCCATTGCCTTTTCCTGCGAGATGACGGTGAAGTCATCGCGTCCGTGGCGCGCGGCCAGCACGCGCCGCACGCCCTGCTCGATTTTTTCCGCGGTGACGTTATCCGGATAAGTGACGTCGATCTCCATTACGCCGGGACGGTTGAACAATTCCAGGCCGCGCGCGATCGGAATGAACACGGTATCGTCCATGTCGAACCCGAGTACCTGCCCCTTGGATTCCATCACGCCGATAATGCGATAGCGTTCGCCGCCGACGCGCAGATAGGCCCCCAGCGGATTGACATCCCCGAACAGTTCGTTGCGCACCTTGCTGCCCAGCACGACGAAGGCGCGCGCCTGGGTGGGGTCTTCATCCGGCAGGAAATTTCCCACGCCCACCCGCAACTGGAAAGCGCGCGGAAACTCCGCGTCGGCGCCGTACACGGTGACGCGCCGGCTCTTCCCATTGGCGCGAATCTCGGCGTTGCCCTGCACCACGGCCGTAACGTGGTCCACACCCGGAACGCGGCGCAGCGATAGCGCATCGTCGATCGACAGCGGCCGCACCGAACCGAACACGCCGACGCTTGCGCCATGCGTCTGTGTCTTGCCCGGCTGGATGCCGACGATATTGGTGCCGAACTGGTTGAACTCGGACAGCACGAACCGGTGCAGGCCTTCGCCAATCGACGTAAGCAGGATCACTGCCGCGACGCCGATGGCGATACCGAGCCCGGTCAGGAAGCTGCGCATGCGGTAGGCCACCAGGCTGGAAGTGGTAAGACGAATCAAATCCCCAACGAACATTTAGGACACCTTTGGATATTCATTGCTCGGGATAAAGCGCAAGCAGCCGCGTAGCGCAGGACGAGAACACCCAAAGTTTCGGTGAAGGGTAACCTTCGGGTTGTGTCCGAACCGCATATCGTATTGGCGCGCGAGGAGTGAGCAAGCACGCGACGCCGCGATTTGCCCGCAAAACAGAACTGTACGGGTGTCCATCATCGCCGCGCCAAAGCCGTCACCGCATCCAGCCTGGCCGCGCGCCTCGCCGGCCACACGCTGAACAGGATGCCGGTGAGCAATGCGGTCCCCACCGCAGCCAATACCGCCCACCACGGCGCAACCACCGGCAGGGTGGGATAGACCTGGCCGATGACGGCGCTGCCCGCCTCGCCCAGCACCAGTCCGACCACGCTGCCCACCAGCGACAGCAGCGCCGCCTCGGCAAAGAACAGACGGCGTATCTGGCCAGGCGGCGCGCCCAGTGCTTTCAGCAGGCCGATCTCCTGCGTGCGCTGCGCCACCGCGATCAGCATCACGTTCATGATCAGCACGCCCGCCACCGACAGGCTGATCGCCGCGATGCCTCCGACTGCCAGTGTCAGCGCGCGCAGGATGCGGTCGAACGTGGCCAGCACCGCATCCTGCGTGATCACCGTCACGTCGCGTTCCCCGCCATGGCGGCGCTGCATGATTTCCTCTGCATCCTGCTTCGCATGGACGATCTGATCGCGGTTCTTCGCTTCGATCAGCACCCGAAACAGGGCCTGTGTGTTGAACAGCATTTGCGCGGAAGCCACCGGAATGATGACCAGATCGTCGGTATTCATGCCCATCGATTCGCCCTGTTTGGCGAGCAGGCCAATTACCCTGAAGCGCCGGTCGCCCAGGCGCAGCCATTCGCCGATGGCAGGTTCGGAACCATACAATTCCTGCTTGACCTTGGCCCCCAGCACGCACACCGACATTGCCGTATCCGCATCGATGTCGGGCAGAAACTGCCCCTGCCCCATATCCATGTGGCGTATCGGCAGAAAATTCGCGTTGGTGCCGGCGACGACCACTTCCCGATTGCGTGCACCATGCGAAGCCTGCGCCGCGCCGATGGTCAGCGGCGCAATGCGGCGCACGGCAGGACTGCGCAGCAAAGCCTGAACGTCGGCCAGCACGATGTCGCGCGCCGTCTGGCCGAGCAGCATGCCCGGATTCACCCCCGCCGTTTCCGACCTGCCCGGCAGCATGATCACCAGGTTGCTGCCCAGCGATGAAAACTGGCCGACCACATACCGGCGTGCGCCTTCCCCCAGCGCCGTCAATACCACCACCGCCGCCACGCCGATGGACATGGCGAGAATCATCAGCAAGGTGCGCGAACGCGCGCCGCGCAAACTGCTGGACGCAAATTTCAGGGTATCGTTGAAGTTCATGGTTGGCCGCAAAAATCAAGATTCTGGCCGCAAGGATCAAAAACAGATTTGCATCCATGCCCCGGGTGGTTCTGAAATTGCAGGTGTGTGTTCATCGCCGCATGCACCACGAATAAAGTGCTACCAGCCACAGCAAGCAAAATCTTGCTCGAAACAAATCCATGTCCTCCAATCCTTCAAGTAAATTTTCCGCCATCAATTTGTATTGCCTGTGCACTCCGCGATCCCTGTGATCCCCGTGGTCAATGCTTTTCAATCAGATGACTGCGTGTCCGCCACGATCTTCCCGTCGACCATCTGCAACTGGCGGCCGGCACGTTGTCCCAGCGCCGGATCGTGGGTGACCAGGATCAGGGCCACCCCCTGACCGACCAGTTTTTCGAGCAGGTTCAACACCTCCTTGCCGGTAGCCTGGTCGAGGTTGCCGGTCGGCTCGTCGGCCAGCAGAACCAGCGGTTGCATGATGGTGGCGCGAGCAATCGCCACACGCTGGCGCTGACCGCCCGACAACTGTTCGGGCCGATGGTCGGAACGGCTGGTCAGGCCATAGCTGTCAAGCAACGCGGCAACCCGCTCCTTGCGCTCCTGCGCCGGAACGCCGGCGAGGATCAGCGGCAACTCGATGTTCATCGCGGCGGACAGCCGCGGCACCAGATGGAAGAACTGGAATACGAACCCGATTTTTTCGCGCCGCACCTGCGCCTGCTGTTCATCGTTCAGCGTGGTCACATCCTGTCCATCCAGTTTATAGACGCCGGAACTCGGCTGGTCGAGCAGGCCGATCAGGTTGAGCAGCGTGGACTTGCCGGAGCCGGACGGCCCCATGATGGAAACATACTCGCCCGCCTGAAGATTCAGATTGATATTGCGCAGGGCGGATACCTGCTGATCGCCCACCTGAAAAATGCGGCTGACATCGGAAAATTCGATCATCGGGAAACGGCATCAATGGCCGCAAAATCTTCAACCACAAACCATCGCTGATTCTCTGCGCTCATTCGGCTTCGCTCACTTTGGGGTTTCCGGAATCACCTGGGCGCCGGCCTTCACGCCATCACGATCCAGCGAGATGACGACCTGATCGCCTTCATTCAACCCGGAAGCGATCTCCGTATATTCCCAGTTGGCCAGCCCGGTCGTGATGGCGCGGTCTTCGAGCACGCCATCCGGGCGATATAGCAGCACGCGGTTGCCCTCCAGCAGCGCCTGGGTCGGAATGCGCAGCACCTGTTTGTGCGCGTCATGAATGATCTCCACGTCCGCGCTGTAGCCCACCAGCAACTTGCCCGATTCAGGCGAGTCGAAGCCGACTTCCACCTCCACCGTGCGCGCCTGCTTTTCCAGGTCGATCACGTAGGGCGCGATGCGCTGCACCTTGCCGGTGAACACCTTGCCCTTGATCGCATCCAGCGTGATGCGGGTCTCCTGCCCGACTTTCACCGCGTTGGCATCCACCTCGTCAATCGGCGCGCTGACGAACAGGCAGCGATCATCGATCAGGTCGATCGCCGGCGGCGTGGGAATGCCCGGCGGAGACGGCGTCGCATATTCACCCAGCTCGCCGCTGATGTCGGCCACGACGCCGTCGAACGGTGCGCGCAACACCATGCGGTCCAGCGCGGCCTGGGCTTGGGCAATGCGTGTGTGGCCCTGATCTATCATGCTGCGCGCCGATTCGCAGGCCGTGCGGCTCACCTTGGCTGCCGCCACTTTCTGGTCCAGCGCTTCAGGCGAGATGAATCCCTTGTCCACCAGCTTGCGCGCGCGGTCGGCTTCCTTGTCCGCGAGGTCGGCCTGGGTGCAGGTCTGGAACGCATTAATCTGTGCGGTGCCGAGCTGTTCATGCGCCAGACGTTCCTGCGCCTTCAGATCGTCGCTCCACAATCTCAACAGGACTTCCCCGGACTTGACTCGCTGGCCTTTCTTCACCAGCAGTTGCGAAATCTGCCCGCCGGCGGGAGGCGCCAGCTTGGCCCGGTGACAGGCCTTGACGGTGCCGGCGCGCGTGTTGCTGACCGTCGCTTCCACGGTGCCGCGCTCAATTTTGGCCAGGATTACCGGGATCGGTTTCGGACGCGTGAAATACCATGCGGCAACGGCAAGCAGGACGAGGACAGTGATTATTGCGACGGCGCGCAGCGGAAACCGGCGGCTACTTCTTTGTGGCAGTGGCATTCAGCCTCCAAGGATGAATAATGAAACCTGTAATGAGATGCTACCGAGTAACAGCGGGATGATGCAAGCTGGATCACTGTCATCCAACAGAATTGGCGAGCATTGACATGCGCAAACGGCCACTCATACGTCGATCAACGGCTTTTGGCCAGTTTGTACAGCTCAAACCAAACAACGCTGCCCAATCCCGCCGCAATGCCGAGCCCGAACTGAAAGGGCGTGATTGGTGAGAAATGAAATACCTCGCGCAGGAACGGCAACGTCAGCGCCAGCAGCAGGAAGGCAAGCGCACCGGCCAGCACCCACCACAAGGCCGGATTGCGCGTCGCCAGCGTGCGCGGAATCGTGTGCTGCCAGGAGCGGTTGACCAGAATCAAGCCGAGATTGCCGGTGACCAGCGTGCAGAACATCAGCGCGCGCGCTTCGCTTTCGACAGCGCCCCGATGCAATGCGTAGCCCAGCACCGCAAGCGTGGCGAGCAGCAGGAATGCCCCCTGCAACAGGCTGAGCAGCAAAATGCGTTTGCTGAACAGCGGCTCATGCGCTGCGCGCGGTGGTCTGTGCATCACGCCGCGTTCCGCCGGCTCCGCCTCGAACGCGATCGAACAGGCGGGGTTGATGATCATTTCCAGGAACACGATATGCACGGGCGCGAACATCGCCGGCCAGCCAAGCAGCAGCGGGATCAGCGACAAGCCGGCGATCGGGATGTGCACCGCAAAGATGTAGGCCATCGCCTTGCGCAGGTTGTCGAAGATGCCGCGCCCGATGCGCACGGCGCGCACGATGGAGGCGAAGTCGTCATCCAGCAGCACCAGCGCCGCCGCCTCACGCGCCACGTCCGTGCCATGCGCGCCCATGGCGATGCCGATGTGCGCGGCTTTCAGCGCGGGTGCATCGTTCACTCCGTCGCCGGTCATCGCCACGACTTCGCCGTCGGCCTTGAGCGCATTCACCAACCGCAGCTTCTGCTCCGGCACCATGCGCGCGAAGATGTTGCCGTGACGGATGCGCTCGCGCAGCAGCGCGTCGTCCATGCGGCCGAACTCCGGGCCGCTGATGACGCCCGCGCTGCCCGCATCGAGGCCAATCTGTTGAGCAACTGCTGCGGCCGTGGCTGGATAGTCGCCGGTGATCATCACCACGCGGATGCCTGCCGCCGCGCATTCGCGGAGCGCCGCCTTCACGGTGGGGCGCAGCGGGTCGGCCAGTCCGATCAGGCCGAGGAATTCGAAATCGAAATCATGCTGGAGGTCTGGCCATTCCTTGCCGCGATAGCCGGCGCGCGCCACGCCCAGTACGCGCATGCCCTGTGCCGCGAGCAGGTGCACCTGTGCGTCAAGGTTTGCCAGCTGCTGCGGGCGCAGATGACACAGGTCGGCCACCGCTTCCGGCGAGCCCTTGGCGGCCACCACGTATTCGTCGCGGCCGCGCGCGCGCCAGACGTGGGACAACGCGAGCAGTTGCGGCGACAGTGAATATTCGTGTGCCAGTATCCAGTCGCGGTGCAGGTGTTCGGTATCGGCGAGGTAGCGTGTGCCGAGCGCATGGATGGCCTTTTCCATCGGGTCGAACGGCGCGGTCTCGCTGGCCAGGATGCCGAACTCGACCAGCTCGTGGAATGTTTCCGGCAGGGCCGGATTCGCATCATCTGCCGTAAATGACGCTTCCCCGGCAATCAGCTGCTGCACGCGCATGCGGTTCTGCGTCAGCGTGCCGGTCTTGTCCACGCACAGCACCGTGGCCGAGCCCAGCGCCTCCACCGTGGGCACGCGGCGGGTGAGCACATGGTGGCGGGAAATGCGCCATGCCCCCATCGCCATGAACACCGCCAGGATCACCGGATATTCCTCCGGCAGGATAGTCATCGCCAGCGTGATGCCCGACAGCAGTCCGTGCAGCCAGTCGCCGCGGGTAAAGCCGTAGATCGACAGCAACAGCAGGCTCAGCAGCACGCCGATGACCGCGAGCCTGCGCACCAGCTTGCCGATCTCGCGTTGCAGCGGCGTTGCTTCGATCTCCTGTTCCCGCAAGGCGACGCCGATCCTGCCGATCTCGGTGTGCGTGCCGGTCGCCAGCACGCGCGCCATGCCCCGTCCGCCCACCACCAGCGTGCCGGAATACACAAACGGCAGGTCGTCTCCGCCCGGCGGCTGCAGCTGCCCGGCATCCGCCCGCGCAACCTTGCGCACCACCACCGACTCGCCGGTTAGCAGTGATTCATCCGCTGCAAAATCGTTGCAGGAAAACAGCGCGGCGTCGGCCGCAACGCGGTCGCCCTCCGCCAACAGCAGCAGGTCGCCGCGCACGACTTCGCGCCCGGCGATGCGCCGCTCGGCGCCCTCGCGCAGCACCAGCGCACGCGGGCTGGTGAGATCGCGCAGCGCTTCCAGCACGCGCTCGGTCTTGTATTCCTGATAGACGGTGATGCCGATCACCACGAATACGAATCCGAGCAGCATCAGCGCATCGCTGACGTCACCGAGCAACAGGTAGATCGACCCGGCGCTGACCAGCAGCAGGAACATCGGTTCCCGCAGCACTTCCAGCACAATCGTCGCCAGGTTGCGCTTTCCGGCCGAAGGCAGCTCGTTGGCACCCTCGGCACGCAACCGCGCCAGTGCCTCGGCCTGCGTCAGGCCGCGTGATTCGAATTGGCCGGGCACGCTGGATTCACTCGTGCGGCGTGCAGACGATGGCGGACCATCATGCATTCCATTTTTCCTGAGTTGCCTTGTACATAATTAGCACCGATGCAGTGGCGGACCACTCCGTCGAGGCCGCGCCAAACGCCGCATGGAACAACGTCGGCCGGGTTCAACAGCCGCTCATCAGGCAGGGAGGCTTGTTGAACGATCGAGGATACTGGTTTGCCAGGCTGGGCGGAGGCCCGGTCTTGTATCGAGTCTGCGGAGCCGGCACCAAGCCGTTGTATCATGCTGTCCGCGCCTGGGCAAAGCGTCGCTTCGTGCAGCGGCACTTGACGGCGATCTTTATTGAAACGTCAGTTACTCTTCTTCTTTGATTGTCTGGTTGACGTTGGCTGCGGCTCCAGGGTCTTGCGTTGACTTGGCGTCTTGCATGCGGCCATATGCTGCAACTTTGCCTTCCTTCAGTTGTATGAAGTAATCATCGTCAGAATAGCGGCAGCCTTTATATAGATACGCCAAACCGAGTGTGGCAACGCCGGCAGCGCCACACCCGCCTTGAACTTCGGCAATCGGAGCGGTGCGCAGCCGGTAATACATATATTCAACGCCGTCGCTTGTTCTGGTATCTGTCGGTTCCCCCAAGGCAATTATGACCCCCTCTCTTGACATCCCAACAAACACATAATCCATGTTCTTCGCCGTATTGACGCAGCCAACCAGGAAAATAACGAGTATAAGTATCTTCATGCGCATCGTGCCGTGACCCAAATATAATATCAAGCTTGCGATGTCCGCCGGTGTCAGACCATGGCATCTTGTCACTGCGCTGCACGACAACTGCCATTCGAACTTTGCATGTCAACTGCGAACCGGCGGAACGGCTGGTCTGATCATGTCGCGTCTCCAATTCAATACAAATTCGTTCCGCCACTAGTCGCCATTCAAGACTTCGTTGCCTTGCGCAAAATGGACAGGAGCGAAACGGTATTGCACGACTCACCAGCCCGATTCGCGCTCCGGAGTCGCGGTAATCCTGTGTATGCTCAAGTCCGCGCCGTTGAATTCCTGTTCCGGATTGAGGCGGATACCGACCATTTTTCTGGTCAGGCCATACACCACGAAGCCGCCGGCCAGGGCGATAACCACCCCCAGCAGGGTACCGATGACTTGTGACATGAAACTGACGCCGCCCATGCCGCCGAGTTCCCTTGCCCCAAAAATTCCGGCCGCGATGCCGCCCCATGCGCCGCACAACCCGTGCAATGGCCACACACCGAGCACATCGTCTATCTTCCAGCGATTCTGCGTGAGCGTGAACATCCACACAAACAGTCCGCCGGCAATGCCGCCGGTCAGCAGTGCGCCGATCGGGTGCATCAGGTCGGAACCGGCACAAATCGCCACCAGTCCGGCAAGCGGTCCGTTATGCACGAAACCGGGGTCATTCCTGCCCACCCACAAGGCGACCAGCGTCCCGCCCACCATTGCCATCAGCGAATTGACCGCGACCAGGCCGCTGATCTTGTCTATGGTTTGCGCACTCATCACATTGAAGCCGAACCAGCCCACGGTCAATATCCACGCACCCAGCGCCAGGAAAGGAATGCTGGAAGGAGGATGGCCCGACATCTGCCCTTCCTTGCCGTAGCGGCCGTGGCGCGCGCCCAGCAGCAGCACCGCCGCCAGACCTATCCAGCCGCCCACCGCATGCACCACCACGGATCCGGCGAAATCGTGGAACTCCGCACCGAACGACCCGTTCAGCCAGTCCTGGATGCCGAACCGGTGATTCCAGGCGATACCTTCGAAAAACGGATAGACGAACCCGACCAGCATGAAGGAGGCGCCGAGCATCGGATTGAAACGCGCGCGCTCGGCCACTCCGCCGGAAACGATGGCCGGAATCGCAGCGGCGAAGGTAAGCAGGAAGAAAAACTTGACCAGATCATAGCCGTGCCTTTGCGCCAGCTCTTCGGCCCCGGTGAAGAAACTGGTGCCGTAGGCAATGCTGTAGCCGATGAAGAAATAGGCGATGGTGGATACGGCAAAATCCGTCAGGATCTTCACCAGCGCATTGACCTGGTTCTTCCGGCGCACGGTTCCCAATTCCAGAAACGCAAACCCCGAATGCATCGCCAGCACCATTACAGCACCCAGCAATATAAACAACGCATCACTGCCGACTTTCAAGTCTTCCATGTTCTCCCCTTGATTAACTGCCAACTTGTTGTATGAACCCCGAACCCTGCGGATTCTACTTTGATTTTCCCGAATTTGAACGTACTTTGGCGGGGAAGAACATTGCCGGCCAATGCCAATGTCTGACTTGAAATCTGGCAGCGATGCTCGATGCAGCCAGATAGAATCTAGCTGCCCCATCCCGCCAGCGTCTTCTCCAGCCAGAACAGTCCGACCATGGTCTTGCTGTCGTTGATCCGGCCCTGTCGAATCCATTCCAGCGCTTCCGCCAGGGAAAGTTCGAACACTTCGAGGAATTCGCCGTCATCAAGTTGGCGGCCACGGTGGGTCAGGCCGCGTGCCAGAAAATATTCGATGCGCTCGTCGGCATAGCCGATGCATGGCCAGGCAGTCGTGAGGTGTTCCCACTCGGCGGCGACATATCCGGTTTCTTCCATCAGTTCGCGTTGCGCAGTAAGCAGAATATCCTCGTGCGCATCGATCTTGCCGGCGGGAATCTCGATGAATTCGCGCTGCGGCGCGTAGCGATATTGCCGCTCCATCAGAAGCTTGCCGTTGTCCAGCAAGGCCAGCACTGCGACTGCTCCGGGATGCACGATGTATTCGCGCATGCTGCTGCTGCCGTCCGGCATGCGCGCATTGTCCTTGCGCACCTTGATAAAATCGCCGTCATAGGCAACGGCGGAATCGAGTCGGGTTTCCTTCAAATCCATTGCGGCTCCTCATGTCTTTCAAGCAAAATCTGCACCGTGCACATGTTACCCGTTTTGCATTAGCATAAGCGCTGTTCAACACAAGGGGAACACCATGTTACGCATTGCGCTGTTGTGTGCATTATTGTCAGCCAGTTTCTGGGCAATGGCTGAAATCGAGCCGTATAACCGGGTGGATTTTCAGGTGGAAGCGGCACACGAGGTCGCCAATGATATGCTGGTGGCCAGCATGACCGTGGATATCCAGGACAGGTTGCCTGACGCTGTCTCACGTCAACTCAACATGGTGTTGAACGATGCGCTGAAGAAAGCCACAGCGTTCAGTGGCGTAAAAGCCAGCAGCGGCAACCAGAGTACCTATCCGGTCTATGGCAAGAATAGCCAGGTCGATGCCTGGCGCGGCCACGGCGAGATTCGCCTGGAAAGCCGGGATTTCAAGGCGGCTGGCGAACTCATCATGCAGCTGCAATCGACCATGCAACTCGGTGGCGTGCAATTCACCGTCGCGCCTGAAACCCGCGCGCAAATCGAAGACACCCTGATTGCCGATGCGATCAAGGCATTCCGCGAGCGTGCCGAGTTGATACGCACAGCGCTCGGCGCCCAGTCGTTCAAGACCGTGCATTTTTCAATCAACAGCGGCAGCATGCCGCCGCGCTATCCGCAACCGGTGTTGCGCAGCGCGGCGCTGGCAAAGGCGGCAATCCCGGCGCCGGAATTCGCCGCCGGCGAGAGCCGCATGACGGTGCAGATCAGCGGTACTATCGAAATCCAATGACGCAATCACCGAGCGGGCAGCCCGCCCGCCTGGCGCCCGGTTGAAACGGCATGCGACACGCTGCAGGCCAAAAAAATCCCTATGCTCTCCCGCTAATGCTAAACTTTGGCGCTGCATCGTCCAGTAACCAAACCACAGGGAGTAAATCACATGAACCGCAAAGAATTGATCGACGCACTGGCAACAAAAACAGGCAGCACCAAGGCTGACGCGGATCGCAGCATCGCCGCACTGATTGACATCATTTCTGGCGCACTCAAGAAGGGCGACCCGGTCGCCCTGGTGGGCTTTGGCGCATTTTCCGTGAAGAAGCGCGCTGCACGCACCGGCCGCAATCCGGCGACCGGTGCAGAACTCAAGATCAAGGCATCCAAAGTTCCTGCGTTCAAGGCTGGTGCTGCGTTGAAAGCAGCCGTCAACGCCGCCAAGAAATAATTGCTGCATCCGGCGCCGCCGCCAGAATACCCTGGCGGGGCTCCGTTGCGGGCATTGTGCACGTTGCCAGCGCGGCACGGGCACGGGATTTCGCTTCGCGCAAAACTGAACGGCCAACATCTGGTGTGATGAATTTGGCGGTTATTACCTGATTGTGTATTCATGCGCGTTGGCGCTCTATCTTGAAATTCTGGACAGGTTGTTTGCAAAGACACCGGATCTAATGAAGCTTTCCAATTTCACTCAAGGCAGGAATAATAATTTCAACCTGATCCGCATCGTCGCAGCACTTGCCGTGTTGATATCCCACAGTTTTGCGCTGGCTTCGGGAAGCAGCAGAGCCGAGCCTTTTCGGGACAGCTTGGGCATGTCCCTGGGGATCATTGCCGTTAATGTTTTTTTCATTACCAGTGGCTTTCTGGTCACAGCCAGTTTGATGAACAGACAAAGCGTCATTGAATTTGCCTGGGCCAGAATCCTCAGAATTTTCCCTGCATTGCTTGTAATGCTGCTTTTGACCGTCTTCGGACTTGGCATTTATTTCACTTCGTTGCCTGTAACTTCCTACCTCGGCAGCGCTGATGTGTACATATATTTCCTGAAGTGCGCAACGCTGATCACGCATGTTCCCTTCACCCTGCCCGGAGTGTTCGCGCATAATCCTTTCCGATTCATGGTCAACGGCTCCCTTTGGACATTGCCGTTTGAAATCAGGATGTACG
The DNA here is from genome assembly GCA_963782385.1 of uncultured beta proteobacterium. Taxonomy (GTDB): domain Bacteria; phylum Pseudomonadota; class Gammaproteobacteria; order Burkholderiales; family Gallionellaceae; genus CAVXFS01. The sequence goes on along the minus strand of CAWAJO010000001.1, from coordinate 1,301,121 downwards.
TGATTTTGGCCGTTGTCTGGCTTGTCCTGCTGGCGATAATCGGGAACCGGCTGAAGTTGTTTAAACTGGTGATCATCTGCTGTCTGGTCATATCCGGCGTTTTGGTCTTCATAAGGAAGTTCCATTATCCTGAAAGCGAAAATCTGGCATGGATCTTCTCGATCGACCGCGATGTCATGCTCTTCTTCTTCATGTTCTTTTCAGGTTCGGCTTTCTATTGCCTGCAGGACCATATACGGCTCTCGCGCTCGATGTTCTGGCTGTGCCTGGTCGCTCTGGTGTCGGCTGCAGTGATCCATAAACATGCGTTTTTTGCTGTCTATACGCTGACCCTCAGCTATGTTCTGATCTACGTTGCCTATATCCCCGCCGGTTACATCAGAAAATACAATCAGGCCGGGGATTATTCGTACGGCCTCTACATATACGCATTTCCTGTGCAGCAGTCTCTTGCGGCATTGATCCCGGGAATCTCCGCTTTGACCATGATATTGATCGCCAGCACAATAAGCCTTGTATTTGCCGCACTTTCCTGGCACCTGATAGAGCAACGGGCCCTTGGCCTGAAGGATCACTTCATCGGCCACACCAAAAGGATACTTGCTTTCAACCAGACGGATTCGTCGACCGGGATACATTGAGTTACGCCGCTCGTTGCCATCCGCAACAGCCTGCTCCGTGAAAAGCTGCGCGAATCCCGCCATGCGCCGCGAACGCCCGCCTCCGCTGCAACGTAGCCCGAGGTGCTCTGGCGTCATGTTTTGATCACGCGTTCTGTTGATGGCTGCAGCCTTGATTCAATTCGCAAAGCAACCCGTGTGCCTGCAATCGGCGCTGTTGCCCAAATCCAGTTTGCCCGGGACAACGGCGCACTGATACCCCGCGCTCGACGGCACCATCGCCGGGATTAAATATAGTATGCTCACTGCGGAGTCAACATTGTGCGGTGCTGCACGTCCCTAATTTACCCAGATCAGCAGATCGAGTTCTTTGTATGACTAAATCCAAAGTCCCGGAACAGCCATCGCAGGGTGTCAATGAACGCATTGAGATCATTTTCAATGCCAGTCCTGATGCGGTGCTTATCAGTCGCATGTCTGACGGCTCTATTACCGAAGTCAACAATGCCTTCGCCAGTATAAGCGGGTACACAAAGGAAGAGTCGATCGGCAATACGACTCTCGGTCTCAACATGTGGATGAATCCCGCTGACCGCGACCGATTCGTGCGTGAACTTCAAGTCACCGGACGCTGCGAAAATTTCGAGGCGCAGCTGCGCAAGAAGGATGGCAGCCAATTCATCGGGATTATTTCCGCGGGAACGATCAAGATTCACGGCACCACACATATTATCAGCACCACCCGCGATATCTCCGAACGCAAACGGGCGGAGCAGCAAAGTCAGGTGTTGCTGCTATGGATTCAGGCATTGATGGCCTCCGCGTTGGAAGGCATCCACATCATGGACATGCAGGGCAACGTCGTGGAAGCCAATCAGACGTTCAGCAAAATGCTGGGCTACACGCGGGAGGAAGTCCTCAAGCTTCACGTGTCTGACTGGGATGCGAAGTGGACCCGAGAGGAATTGAACGAGCGCTTCCAGAACCTGATTCGCGTTAACAGCGCCTTGTTCGAGACCCGGCACCGGCGCAAGGACGGAACGATCCTGGATGTGGAAGTCAGCACCTCCGGCGCCGAAATAGACGGGCAGTACTATCTGTTCGCCTCGAGCCGGGACATTACCGAGCGCAGGCAGGCCGAGGAGAAATTACGCATATCCGCCGTCACTTTCGAAACCCACGAGGCGATCCTGATCACGGACGCGAATGCCAATATATTGCGCGTCAATCATGCCTTCCAGGACATCACCGGTTACGGCGCTGAAGAGGTGGCTGGAAATAATCCGCGTATGTTCCAGTCCGGGCGGCACGACGCGGCATTCTATGAAGCCATGTGGTCGGAGCTGCTTGACACCGGCAAGTGGGCAGGGGAGATTTGGGACCGACGCAAGAGCGGCGAAATTTTTCCGAAGGCCATGACCATCACGGCGGTTTACGATGATCAGCGGCGCGTGACCCATTACGTGGCAGTGTTTCGCGACATCAGCAGTCGCAAGAAGACGGAACAGGAAATCCATCAGCTGGCCTTTTACGATCCGCTGACCCAACTGCCGAATCGCCGACTGCTGCTGGATCGCCTGCATCGGGCCCTGGCAGCCAGCACGCGCAACGGGCGGCATGGCGCATTGCTGTTTCTGGACCTGGACAACTTCAAGGTCATCAATGACACGCAGGGCCATTTGATGGGAGATATGCTGTTGATCGAGGTGGCGCTTAGACTTCAGACGTGCGTGCGGGAAGGCGACAGCGTGGCGCGGCTGGGCGGCGATGAATTTGTGGTGGTGCTGGAGGATTTGAGCAGCGAGGCAGATGAGGCAGCCACCCGGACCGAGTCGATCGCCGCAAAGATCCAGAACGAGTTAAAGCGGCCTTTCGAATCTGGGGAATACAGATGCCTGACCACGGCCAGCATCGGTATCAGCCTTTATTTCAATCACCGGGAAAGCGCAGAAGATTTGCTGCGGCATGCCGACGTCGCCATGTATCAGGCCAAGATGTCAGGGCGCAACGCCATCCGGTTTTTTGATCCGTACATGCAGATGGCATTGGAAGCGCGGGCGGCTCTGGAAGAGGACCTGCGGCATGCGATCGAGAATCAACAGTTCTGCCTGTTTTACCAGATTCAGGTTGACCGCCTCGGCCGCCCCCTGGGGGCAGAAGTATTGCTGCGCTGGAATCATCCCGACCGTTCCATGGTCTCCCCAATGCAGTTCATCCCGTTGGCCGAGGAATCCGATCTGATCCTGACTATCGGCTCATGGGTGTTGCAGACTGCCTGCGCCCAACTCAGGGAATGGCAGAATCGCCCGCAGACAGGTGACTTGACGCTGGCGGTAAATGTCAGCGCCAGGCAGTTCCGCCAGGATGACTTTGTCGCTCAGGTGGAGCAGGTGCTGCGGGAAAGCGGTGCCCAACCCTCGCGCCTCAAGCTGGAACTGACCGAGAGCACGGTGCTGGAAAACGTCGAGGACGCCATCAGCAAACTGAATGAAATAAGGAATCTCGGGGTCAGTTTCTCGCTGGACGATTTTGGCACCGGCTATTCATCGCTGCAATACCTCAAGCGGCTACCGCTGAACCAGATCAAGATCGACCAGTCCTTCGTGCAGGACATTGTCACCGACGCCAACGATGCCGCGATCGTGCAGACCATCATCGCCATGTCGCAGGCCTTGGGGCTGGATGTAATTGCCGAGGGAGTTGAAACCGAGGGCCAGCGCGAGTTTCTCGATCTGCGCGGGTGCCATGCCTACCAGGGATATCTGTTCAGCAAACCGGTGCCGTTGAATGAGTTTGAGCAGTTGCTGAATCGTGCTTTGCCGGAGCCTGCTTCGAGGCTGGAATGACCGAGCGTTGCCGCTCGCCGGTGTTGATCATTTCAGAACTTGACACCCGGCACGGGGCACCCGCACGCTGCGCGACTAATCATCGGCATAAAGAAGCATGGCCTGCGTTCGCGCCGAGCCTCGCCGGCATGGGCGGTGGCGTCGAAGCGCAGGCTCGCAACCTGATTGCGTTCAACGCCAACCTGGGCGGCGGCGTGACTGCTGACGTCACCTCTTCGGAAAACCGGATCCCGCGCAACGCGATCCAATCGAATTTGGGCCTCGGCATTGATCTCGGCGCCAATGGCATCACCCCGAACCATGCGGGCGACGGCGGCAGCATTGCGCGCGCATGCTCGAACAACGATCAATGCAGCAACAACGACTGCTGCACCGATGCCGCGCATATCGCCATCAGGTTGCCCGGCAGGATGCCCAGCAACAATACTGCCAGCCCATTGAACGAGATCAGCACGCTGCTGTCCGGATAGAGCGAGATCGGCACATGGCTTTCCGGCGCGTCGAAATACATCAGCTTGATGATGCGCAGGTAATAGAACGCGCCGATCAGCGAGAACAGCACGGCGATCACCGCCAGGGCCATATGCCCGGAATTGACCGCGGCACTGAGCACCGAGAACTTGGCATAGAAACCGACCGTGGGCGGCACTCCGGCCATGGAGAACATCAGCAGCAGCATCACGAAGGCCAGCCACGGACTGCGCTGGTTGAGCCCCTTGAAGTCGTCCAGCATGTCCGCCTCGAAGCCTTCGCGTGACAGCAGCATGATCATGCCGAAGCCGCCCAGGCTCATCAGTACGTAGACCACCGCATAGAACATCGCCGCGCCGTAGCCGTCTAGCCCGCCGCTCAGAACGCCGAGCAGCAGAAACCCCATGTGGGCGATGGTGGAATAGGCGAACATGCGCTTGAGGTTGGTTTGCGCGATGGCCGCGATATTGCCGAGACCCATGGACAGCACGGCAAGGATTTCCAGCATGCCGGACCAATGCACCATCAGCGGCTGCATCCCGTCCACCAGGATGCGCATGACGAAAGCGAACGCGGCCAGCTTCGGCGCGGACGCGATCAGCATGGTCATCGCGGTGGGGGCGCCGTGATACACATCCGGCACCCACATGTGGAACGGCACCGCGCCCAGCTTGAATGCCAGGCCGGCCACGATGAACACCAGCCCAAAGGTGAGCAACTGCTTGTTCTGCACACCGTGGGAAATGGCATCCGACACCACGGCCAGCTCCAGCGATCCGGTGGCGCCATACAGCATGGACATACCGTACAGCAGCAGGCCGGAAGCCAGCGCGCCGAGGATGAAGTATTTCATCGCCGCTTCGGTCGCCGTGGCGGAATCACGCTGCAAGGCAACCATCGCGTACAGGCTGAGCGACAGCAGTTCCAGGCCAAGATACAGGGTGAGAAAGTGGCTGGCAGAGATCATCACCATCATGCCCAGCAGCGCAAACAGGGTCAGCGCCATGAACTCGCCGGTGAACAGGCCGCGCGCCATCAGGTAATTCCGCGAATAGACCAGCATCATCGACACGGCCAGGTAGCTGAACACCTTCAGCACATCGGACATCGTATCGTCGACGAAGGTGTTGTGGAACAGGTATACCGCGCCGGGCTCATGCGTAACCACCGTGATCACCACACATCCCACCAGAGTCGCCTGGGCCAGAACATAAGTCGCAGTCCTGTCCGCGCTGTCGAACAGGATGTCCACGATCAGAAGGATGCTCACCATCACCAGCAGAAAGATCTCCGCGCCGGCAGGCAACAGGGTGGTCAGATAACTCATTGCTTCCTCGCTTGACTGTGGCTCATAACTTTGACCGGGCGATGTGCACCAGCAGATCATTCACCGACGCATGCATGATTTCAGAAAACGGCAGCGGGTACAGGCCCATGCCCAGCACGGTCAGCGCCAGTATGCCGAGCACCAGCACTTCGCGCGCGGTAAGGTCCTTCAACTCCGCAACATGGCGGTTGGCCACCGCGCCGAAGATCACCCGCTTGTACATCCACAGGGTGTAGGCCGCGCCAAATACCATCGTGGTTGCCGCCAGGAAGGCATACCAGAAGTTGGCCTTGACCGCACCCAGTATCACCATGAATTCGCCGACGAAGCCGCTGGTGCCGGGCAGACCGCTGTTGGCCATGGCGAACAGCATGAAGAACGCGGCAAACACCGGCATGGTGTTGACCACGCCGCCGTAATCGGCGATGTCGCGCGAATGCATGCGGTCATACATCACGCCGATGCACAGGAACAAAGCGCCCGACACAAAGCCGTGCGAGATCATCTGCAGCAGCGCGCCCTCCACGCCGTACGCGTTGAAGATGAAAAAACCCAGCGTGACGAATCCCATGTGCGAGATCGAGGAATAGGCCACCAGTTTCTTCATGTCGGTCTGGGTCAGCGCGACCAGCCCGATATACACCACCGCGATCAGCGACAGCGCAATCATGAACCCTGCCAGTTTGTGGCTGGCATCAGGCAGGATCGGCATCGAGAAGCGGATGAAACCGTACGCACCCACCTTCAGCATGATCGCTGCCAGCACCACGGAGCCGCCGGTGGGCGCCTCCACGTGGGCATCCGGCAGCCAGGTATGCACCGGAACCATCGGCACCTTGACCGAGAACGCCATGAAAAAAGCGAAGAACAGCAGGACCTGCGCCGTCATCGACAGCGGCACATGATAGAAGTCGAGAATTTCGAAGCTGCCGCCCGACTGGTAATACAGATAAAGCAGCGCAACCAGCATCAACAGCGAGCCGAGCAGCGTGTACAGGAAGAACTTGACGGCGGCATAGATGCGGTTGGGGCCGCCCCACACGCCGATGATGATGAACATCGGGATCAGCATGGCTTCCCAGAATACATAGAACAGCACGGAATCGAGTGACGCGAACACGCCGTTGATCAGTCCCGACATGATCAGAAATGCGGCCAGGTATTGCGCCACGCGCTTCTCGATCACCTTCCAGCCGGCGATCACCACCAGCGGCGTGAAAAAGCTGTTGAGCAAAACGAACAACACCGATATGCCGTCCACGCCCAGGTGGTAATGCACGTTGAAACGGGCGATCCAGTTCCGCAATTCGACGAACTGCATGGCGCTGGTGGAATTGTCGAAGCCGGTATACAGCGGCAGCGCCACCAGGAAACCGAGGCTGGCGCCGATCAGTGCGATTATGCGAGCCATCGGCGCATTGCGGTCATCGCCGGTTGCCAGCACGAGCAGGCCGAAGGCTATCGGCAGCCAGATGACGACGCTCAGCAGGGGTAATCCCAGAATCATGCCTGTTCCTTAAGTTGCATACTTTTTCAACCTGCGATCTTAAAGTGCCTCTTCTACCGCCACCCTCGCCCTCCCCCTTGCAGGGGAAGGGCGAGGGTGGCGGTAGATATTCGATACAAATACATCAATTTTTTCAAACCTGCTTATTCAAACCAGTTGCGCACCGTCAGCAGCACAAATACGCCGATGATCATGGAAAACGCATAATGGTAGATGTAGCCGGTCTGAAACCGGCGCAGCAGGCCTGCGAACATGCCCACCAATTTCGCGCTTCCGTTCACCATCAAGCCGTCTATCAATTTCACGTCGCCGAATTTCCACAGGAAACCGCTCACGCCGCGTGCGCCGCCGGCAAAGAACCAGTCATTGAATTCATCGAATCCGTATTTTCTGTCGAGGATCTCATAGATCTTTGGGCAGCGATTCCTGAGCATGACCGGAATATCCGGACGCTTCATGTAGAACAACCACGCCACCAGCACGCCCGCCAGTGCAAACCAGATCGGCGGCTCGAGCAATGCATGGCCGACCTTGGCTATCGCGCCGCCGTATTCCTCGGCCAGTTCCGCCATTGCGCCATGATTGCCGCTGACATGGATGGAGTCCTTGAAGTAACTGCCGAACAACAAGGGGTCGATGGTCATGAAGCCGATCGCGAATGAAGGGATCGCCAGCAGCACCAGCGGCAGCCAGACCACCCACGGCGATTCATGCGGCTTCTCGCCCGGCGCCAGACCATGATGATGTTTCGTCGTGGCCATGAGCATCGTCGTGGGCATCGTGTACAGCGGTTTTTCTGTCCTCTGTCTTCTGTCCTCTGTCCTCTGTCTTGCCGAATCGCTCATTGCCGTGGAACACCAGGAAGTAAAGGCGGAAGGAATAGAATGCGGTGACGAACACACCCAGAATCAGGGAAGGCGCGACAATAGCCGAAACAGCCAGGTCGGAATCCTCCACCGCCTCGATGATCGTATCCTTGGAATAGAATCCGGAAAAGAACGGCGTGCCGATCAGGGCCAGCGTGCCGATCAGAAAGGTCCAATGGGTGATCTTCATGTACTTGCGCAAGCCGCCCATGTTGCGAATGTCCTGGTCGTGGTGCATGGCGATGATCACGCTGCCCGCCGCCAGGAACAGCAGCGCCTTGAAGAAGGCGTGGGTCATCAGGTGGAAGATGCCGGCGGTATAGGCGGATGCGCCGAGCGCTGCCGTCATGTAGCCCAATTGCGACAGCGTGGAATAAGCGATCACTCGCTTGATATCGTTCTGGATCATGCCGAGAAAACCCATGAACAGCGCGGTAATGCCGCCGATGACCATGACGAAAGACAGCGCCGTGTCGGACAGTTCGAACAGCGGCGACATGCGCGCCACCATGAAGATACCGGCGGTCACCATGGTCGCGGCGTGGATCAACGCGGAAATCGGCGTCGGGCCCTCCATCGAATCCGGCAGCCACACGTGCAACGGGAACTGCGCCGACTTGCCCATGGCGCCAATGAACAGCAGGATGCAGATGGTGGTCATCAGGTTCCAGCTCACGCCGGGTATCGGTGCCATGTCATTGGCCATCTGGTAAGCCCGGGAAAACACGGTGGCGTAATCCAGCGTACCAAACACCATCAGGATCAGCCCGATGCCCAGCAGGAAGCCGAAATCGCCCACGCGATTGACCAGGAATGCTTTCAGGTTGGCGTATATCGCCGTCTCGCGCGTATACCAGAAACCAATCAGCAGGTAGGAAACCAGCCCCACCGCCTCCCAGCCGAAGAACAGTTGCGCGAAGTTGTTGGCCATCACCAGCATCAGCATGGAGAAGGTGAACAGCGAGATGTAGCTGAAGAAGCGCTGGTAGCCCGGATCGTCCTTCATGTAGCCGATGGTGTAGATATGCACCATCAATGACACAAAGTTCACCACCACCATCATGGTCACGGTCAGGTGATCGATCAGGAAGCCGACCTCGAAGCGGGTGCCGCCCGAGGTCAGCCAGCGATACACCGGGCCATTGAAATTATGGCCATCCTGGACTACATCCATGAAAACACGCACCGCCGCGACCAGAGAAACCATCATCAACAGAATGGTGATGCGATGCGACCAGGCACGCCCCAGGATCTTGCCGAACAGACCGACGACGATTGCGCCGAACAACGGGGCCACGGGAACCAGCAAATACCAGTTTTGCATATTGCCCATGCTTAACCTTTCAGGCTGCCGATGTCATCGACGTTGATGCTGTTGATATTGCGGAACAGCACAATCAGGATCGCCAATCCAATGGCGGCCTCGGCAGCGGCCACGGTCAATATGAAGAACACGAAGACCTGTCCCGCCGTGTCATTCAGGTAATGCGAGAAAGCGATGAAATTTGTGTTCACCGCGAGCAACATCAGTTCTATGGACATCAGCAGGATGATGACATTCTTGCGGTTCAGGAAAATGCCCACCACGCTGATGGCGAACAATACCGCACCCAGTATCAGGTAATGCGACAGGCTAAGGTTCGACATGCTTTTCCCCTTTGATATAGCGTGGATCCGGCTGCAAGGCCGTAATCCACCATCCCTCATTTCGCAGCTTGATGGCCTGAGCTGCGCTCTGGCAATTGTCTGCGCGGCCCTGCCGCGCAGACAATTGCGTATCTTTGCCTGGCACCGGTTCGCGCACCCGGCGCAGGCTTGTTGAACCCGACTTGCTATTATTCTCCGCGCTTTTCCGCTGGCACCTGCACGACGCGAACGCGATCCTCGCGCCTGACCGCCACCTGGCGCGACACGATTTGCGCCTTGCTGTCCTTGCGGTGGCGATGGGCCAGCGCGATCGCCGCCACGATCGCAACCAGCAGCAGCACGGCCGCCAGTTCAAACGGGTAGACATAATCGGTGTAGACCAGGCGTCCCAATTCCTTGGTGTTGCTGTAGTTCGCGGCATGATGCAGCGCACCCGTTGTCTCAAGCATGCGGCGGTCGCCCAGCACCCACAGCATCTCCCCCACCATCACAGCCGCCAGCGCCACTGCGAACGGGAACCAGCGCCAGAAACCTTCGCGCAGCTGCACCAGATCGATGTCCAGCATCATCACCACAAACAGGAACAGCACCATCACCGCGCCAACATAAACCAGCACCAGCGTGATGGCGAGGAATTCGGCTTCCAGCATCAGCCAGATACCGGCCATGCTGCAAAAAGCCAGCACCAGGTACAAGGCCGCATGCACCGGATTGCGCGCGGTGATCACGCGCACGCCGGCCAGCACGGTGACTGCCGCAAACAGGTAAAACACCAGCGTTTCAAAGCTCATCGACATATCCTCAATCAGAGGACAGAAGACAGAAGACAGAACGCTGTCTGCTGCGCAGTCTTTTTTTATTGTTGCGGCATAGCCGCAACAAAACCTCTGTCATCTGTCTTCTGTCCTCTGTCATCTGTATTTAGCATCTGCCGCACGATCCTGCGCTATCTGCTCTTCGTATTTATCGCCCACGGCCAGCAGCATGTCCTTGGTGTAATACAGGTCGCCGCGCTTCTCGCCGTGATATTCGTAGATACGCGTCTCGACGATGGCGTCGACCGGGCAGGATTCCTCACAGAAACCGCAAAAGATGCATTTGGTCAAGTCGATGTCGTAGCGTGTGGTGCGGCGCGTGCCGTCTTCGCGCTCGGCCACATCGATGGTGATCGCCAGCGCCGGGCATACCGCCTCGCACAGTTTGCACCCGATGCAGCGCTCCTCGCCGCTGGCATAGCGGCGTTGCGCATGCAGGCCGCGGAAGCGCACGCTCTGCGGCGTCTTCTCGTCCGGGTATTCGACGGTGATGTGGCGCGAAAAGAAATATCGCCCGGTCACCGACATGCCCTTGAGCAATTCGATCAGCAGAAAACTTTTGAAGAATTTTGTCAGTGTGTCCATTTCTTATCCTCGACCGCTACCACAGCCAGTACGGCGTCTGCATCCACGCGGCGACGACCACCAGCCACACCAGCGTAAGCGGAATGAACACCTTCCAGCCCAGGCGCATCAACTGGTCGTAGCGATAACGCGGGAAGGTCGCGCGAAACCACAGGAACAGGAACAGCATGAACGACATCTTGCCCAGCATCCAGAACAGCCCGGGTATCTTGTTCAGCGGCGCGATATCCAGCGGCGGCAGCCAGCCGCCGAGGAACATGACCGAAGCCAGAGCCGCGATCAGGATCATGTTGGCGTACTCGGCCAGGAAGAACAGCGCGAAACCCATGCCGGAATATTCGGTATGGAAACCGGCCACGATCGTCGCCTCATCTTCCGCCAGGTCGAACGGGGCGCGGTTGGTTTCGGCCACGCCGGCGATGAAGTACACCACGAACATCGGGAACAGCGGGATGAAATACCACCCAAGCAGGCCGTAGCCGTGGCTCTGCCCGCGCACGATGTCGCCCATGTTCATGCTCTGCGCCGCCAGCAGCACGCACACCAGCGCGAAGCCCATCGCCAGTTCATAGGAAATGATCTGTGCGGCGGAACGCAGCGCACCGAGGAAGGCATATTTGGAGTTGGATGCCCAGCCGGCGATGATGATGCCGTATACGCCTAGAGAGGTCATCGCCAGGATATACAGCAGCCCGGCGTTCACGTTCGCCAGTTCCATGCCATCGCCGAACGGCACCACCGCCCACGCCGCCAGCGCCGGCATCAGCGCCAGGACCGGTGCTGCGACGAACAGGAACTTGTTGGCGTTGGTCGGGATGATGATCTCTTTGAGCAGCAGCTTGATACCGTCGGCGATCGGCTGCAGCAGCCCCCAGTAACCGACGCGATTGGGTCCCGGGCGCACCTGCATGAAACCCAGGATCTTGCGTTCGGCCAGCGTCAGGTAGGCCACACTTCCCATGATCGGGGCGACGATGACCACGATCTTGACCAGCGTCCATACCGGTATCCAGAGCGGGCCGAGCAGGTCCTGTCCGGACTGTTCTATGCTTTGCAGAAGTTCCGTCATGCGCGCTCCACGATGACGGTTCCGAACATGGCGCCCAAAGCTGCAGTCGCCGTGTGGCCCGCCGCTATCCGCACCGCACCCGCGGGTAATTTATCATCCGCTGCGGCAAACAGGCGGACGCTGCCCTCGCCCTGACTGATCTTCACCGCGTCGCCTGCCTGCAACCCCAGTTTCGCCAATTCGGCGCTATGCATGGCCATGACCGGGGTGGCGGCAGCGCGGGTGCGCTGCAATGAGGCGGCACGGCGCACGACGGCATCCGCGAAATAGATCGGTATGTCGGAAACCCGTTGCAGTTCCTTCGCGTTGCCGGAGGCGATCTGCACGGTCATATTATGCAGGGCATTGTTTAAGCTGGACGCGATATCCACGCCGGCCAACGCCTCGTCACGCGCCGCCTCGCTGCTGTCGTAATCAAAACCGGACAGGTTCAGAAGATTGCCCAGAACACGCAGCACCTTCCATGCGGGGCGCGCGTCGCCTTGCGGTTTCACCGCGCCGCGGAAGCTTTGCACGCGGCCCTCGGTGCTGGCGAATGTGCCGGAGGTTTCGGTAAACGGCGCAATCGGCAACAGCACATCAGCGTAATCCAGCGCACGGTGCCTGAACGCGCTCATCGCCACCACCAGATCGGCGGCATGCATCGCGACCATGGCCTGCTGCGGATTGGCACAATCCAGTTCCGGCTCGACGTTGAGCAGGAGATAGGCCTTGCGCGGTGCCGCCAGCATCGCGGCGGCATTCATGCCGTCGGCGCCGGGAACGGCATGGGCGAGGTAGCCGCCGACGCTGTTCGCGGCTTCGCCAAGAAAACCGAATTTCGCGCCGCACAAGGCAGCGATCTGTTGCGCCAATAACTGGAGTTGCGCAGCGTGCGGGTGCTGCTGCGCGAAATTGCCGAGAAAGACAGCGGCTTTTTTTCCTGCAGCCAGATTCCTGGCGATGGCGGCAGCGACAGCACCCACTTCGACGCCTTGTACCCCCGCTTCCACGGCAGTCTGTTGTTCCTGCGCCAATGCCTTCAGGATCTGCGCCAGCATATTGACCATCGCTTCCGGCGCGACGATGGCCTGGTTCGCCACCTTCATCAACGGGTCGTCACCGGCCGAATGCACGATGCTGGCCTGTGCACCTTTCTTCACGGCCTGGCGGATACGGTGCGCCAGCAACGGATGATCCTTGCGCAGGAAACTGCCGACGACCAGGAAACGGTCGGCCTTATTGATGTCGGCGACCGGCATGCCCAGCCAGGGAATACCTGCCCGCTTGCCGTCGGCGCTGAAATCGGACTGGCGCAGGCGAAAATCGATATTGTCGCTGCCGATGCCGCGCAGCAGCTTCTGCAGCAGGTACATCTCTTCCAGTGTGGAATGCGGCGTCGCCAATGCACCGATCTGTTGCGCGCCGGCGCCGTCGGCGACCTGGCGCAGGCCGTTTGCGACATATTCCAGCGCGGCCTGCCATGGGACTTCGCGCCACTTGCCGTCCTGCTTCAGCATGGGCCGGGTCAGGCGCTCGGCGGAATTCAATCCTTCGTAGCTGAACCTGTCCTTGTCGGACAGCCAGCATTCGTTAATTTCCTCGTTTTCGATCGGCAACACGCGCTTCACGGAATTGTTCATTACCTGCACGGCAAGATTGGATCCGAGACTGTCATGCGGGCTGACTGAGCGGCGCCGGGACAATTCCCAGGAACGCGCGGTATAGCGGAACGGCTTGCTGGTCAGCGCGCCGACCGGACACAGGTCTATCATGTTGCCCGACAGTTCGGAATCCACGGTGCCGTTGACGAAGGTCATGATCTCGGCGTTTTCGCCCCGGAATGCCTGCCCCAGTTCCATCACCCCGGCAATCTCGGTACCGAAACGCACGCAGCGCGTGCAGTTGATGCAGCGGCTCATTTCCTCGGCGTCCACCAGCGGACCGAGGTCCTTGTGCACCACGATGCGCTTTTCTTCCTTGAAACGCGACGCGCTTGCGCCGTACCCGACCGCCTGATCCTGCAATTCACATTCGCCGCCCTGGTCGCAGATCGGACAATCCAGCGGATGGTTGATCAGCAGGAATTCCATCACGCCCTGCTGCGCTTTCACCGCCATCTCGGAGGTGGTATACACCTTCATGCCCTCAGCCACCGGCGTGGCACAGGCAGGCATCGGTTTGGGCGCCTTCTCGATCTGCACCAGGCACATGCGGCAGTTGGCGGCGATCGACAGTTTCTTGTGATAGCAGAAATGCGGAATGTAGATGCCCGCGCGATGCGCCGCCGCAATCACCATGCTGCCGTTTTCCGCCTCAATCTGCTTGCCGTCGATTTCGATATTAACCATCTATTCGCTCAATACTTTCATTTACGAATCTGATTTCTGAATCCTGATTCCTGTCACCTGACTCACACCAGGCAACGCTTATGTTCGATGTGGTATTCGAACTCGCTGCGATAATGCTTGAGCATGCCCTGCACCGGCCACGCGGCCGCATCACCCAGCGCGCAGATCGTGCGGCCGGCGATGTTCTCGCACAGATCGAGCAACAGGTCGAGGTCTTCCTGCCGGCCCTGGCCGTGCTCGATGCGGTGCAGGATGCGGTACAGCCAGCCGGTGCCTTCGCGGCACGGCGTGCACTGGCCGCAGGATTCCTCGAAATAGAAATAGGCCAGGCGCTCCAGCGCCCGGACCATGCACACGGTCTCGTCCATCACGATCACCGCGCCGCTGCCCAGATAGGAACCGGCCTTCTGGATCGAGTCGTAGTCCATGTCGGTTTCCATCATGATCTCGCCCGGCAGCACCGGCATCGACGAACCGCCGGGAATCACCGCCTTCAGCTTGTGCCCGTTGCGCACGCCGCCGGCCATTTCCAGCAGCTTTCTGAACGGCGTGCCCATCGGCACTTCAAAGTTGCCGGGATTGTTGACGTGGCCGGATACGGAGAACAGCTTGGTGCCGCCGCTGTTCGGCCGGCCCAGCTCGAGAAACTTCTGGCCGCCCTCGCGGATGATGTAGGGAATGCTGGCGAAGGTCTCGGTATTGTTGATCGTGGTCGGCTTGCCGTACAGCCCATAGCTGGCCGGGAACGGCGGTTTGAAGCGCGGCTGGCCTTTCTTGCCCTCGATGGATTCGAGCAGCGCGGTTTCCTCTCCGCAGATGTAGGCGCCGTATCCGAGGTGATTGTGCAGGTCGAATTCAAAATCGGTGCCGAGGATGCCGCGGCCCAGATAGCCGGCAGCACGTGCCTCCTCGCAGGCCGCCTCCATGCGTTCGTACGCCTCGTAGATCTCGCCGTGCACGTAATTGTAGCCGGTCTTCACGCCCATCGCGTAGGCTCCGATGGCCATCCCTTCGATCAGGGCATGCGGGTTGTAGCGCAGAATATCCCAGTCCTTGGAGGTGCCTGGTTCGCCTTCGTCCGAGTTGCACACCAGGTACTTTTCACCGCCGTAATTCTTCGGCATGAAGCTCCACTTCAGCCCGGTCGGGAATCCGGCGCCGCCGCGACCGCGCAGCGCGGAAGTCTTGACCTCGGCGATGATCTGTTCGGCTGACATTTTCTCGTTCAGCACCTTGCGCAACGCCTGATAACCGCCGACCCTGAGGTAGTTCTCAAGCGTCCACGGCTGCTCGAAATCCATCGTTGTGTATACGACTGGCCCGTTCATCGTTAATCCAATCCGGAAAGAATCTGGTCTATCTTTTCCTGCGTCAGCCGCGAACACAAGCGCTTGTTGTTCACCGTCATCAACGGCGCTTCCACGCAGGCGCCCATGCACTCCGCTTCGCGCAGGCTGAACCTGCGGTCGGCGGTCGTTTCGCCGACATCGATGCCAAGCTTGCCCTTCAGATATTCCAGCGTTTCGTTTGCCCCCATCAACTGGCAGGACAGGTTGGTGCACACGGTCAATGTATGCCGGCCCATCTGCTTGAGATTGTACATGTGGTAGAAGGTCGCCACCTCGTACACCGCCATCTGCGGCATGCCAAGGTAACCGGCAACGTCCGCCATATCATCGCTGGATATCCAGCCCTTTTCCTCCTGCACGAAGCGCAGCGCAGTCATCACGGCGGATTGCTTCTGGTCTGCCGGATATTTCTTCAGCTCGCGGTCAACTTTTGCCTTTGTATTTTCAGATAGCATCAAAACACCTCTGAAAATTCGCTTTTTCGGGATGAAGCGCAAGGAGCCGCGCAGCGAATGACGAGACATACCGCGATGGGTAGGCGAGGAATGAGCGAGCACGCGACGCCGCGATTCGCCCGAAAAAAGAATTTGCGGAGGTGTTCATCAGCGGTCGACCTCCCCGAACACGATATCCTGCGTGCCGATGATCGCCACCACGTCGGCCAGCATGTGGCCGCGTGTCATCTCGTTCAACGACGACAGATGGGCAAATCCCGGCGCGCGTATCTTCATGCGGTAGGGTTTGTTCGCGCCGTCGGAAACCAGGTAGATGCCGAATTCACCTTTGGGATGTTCAACGGCGGCATAGACTTCACCTGGCAACACATGCATGCCCTCGGTAAACAGCTTGAAATGATGGATCAACTCCTCCATGTTCTGCTTCATCGCTTCACGTTTCGGCGGCACGATCTTGAAGTCGTCAATCATGACCGGGCCGGGATTGTCGCGCAGCCAGGAGATGCACTGCCGGATGATGCGGTTGCTTTGCCTCATCTCTTCCACGCGCACCAGGTAGCGGTCGTAACAGTCGCCCTCGACGCCGACCGGAATGTCGAAATCCATGCGGTCATATACTTCGTATGGCTGCTTCTTGCGCAAATCCCACACGACACCCGAGCCGCGCAGCATGGGGCCGGTAAAACCCAGCGCCAGCGCGCGCTCCGGCGTTACCACGCCAATGCCGACGGTGCGCTGCTTCCAGATGCGGTTGTCGGTCAACAGGGTTTCGTACTCGTCCACATGCTTCGGAAAACGATTGGTGAAATCTTCGAGAAAATCCAGCAGCGAGCCCTGGCGGTTCTCATTCATCTTCTTCACCGCAGCAGCGCTGTGCACCCTGCTTGCCCGGTAACTCGCCATCGTATCCGGCAGGTCGCGGTAGACCCCGCCCGGACGATAGTAGGATGCATGCATGCGAGCGCCGGACACCGCTTCATAGACATCCAGCAGGTCCTCGCGCTCGCGGAAGGTATAGAAGAACATGGTCATCGCGCCGAGGTCGATGCCGGACGCGCCGAGCCAAAGCAAATGGTTCAGGATGCGCGTGATCTCGTCGAACATCACGCGGATGTATTGTGCGCGGATTGGCACCTCGATGCCCATCAGCCGCTCGATCGCCATCACATAGGCGTGTTCGTTAACCATCATCGACACGTAGTCGAGGCGATCCATATAAGGGACCGATTGCAGAAAGGTCTTGTGTTCAGCCAGCTTCTCGGTGGCGCGATGCAACAGGCCGATATGCGGGTCGGCGCGCTCGACCACTTCGCCATCCAGTTCCAGCACGAGACGCAATACGCCGTGCGCAGCCGGATGTTGCGGTCCAAAGTTTATTGTGTAATTCCTAATCTCCGCCATTGTCCAATACCTGTATCACGCCGGAATCAGCGCGTTCACAATAAACTTCAGTGCAGGCTAATGCTTGTGCAGCAAGCGTTACGCCGGAGCTAAAATTGATGGTGTAGTTCCTGATCTCCGACATGGCTTTCTATCTGCCCCAGACGCAATTCAACGTGCGTTCACCATCCATTTCAGTGAAGGCTAACTTGCGCAAGCAAGTTAAGCCCACAGGGCGGCCGCAGCTAAAATTGATGGTGCAGTTCCTGATCTCCGACATGGCTTTCTATCTGCCCCAGACGCAATTCAACGTGCGTTCACCATCCATTTCAGCGAAGGCTAACTTGCGCAAGCAAGTTAAGCCCACAGGGCGGCCGCAGCTAAAATTGATGGTGCAGTTCCTGATCTCCGACATGGCTTTCTATCTGCCCCAGACGCAATTCAACGTGCGTTCACCATCCATTTCAGCGAAGGCTAACTTGCGCAAGCAAGTTAAGCCCACAGGGCGGCCGCAGCTAAAATTGATGGTGTAGTTCCTGATCTCCGACATGGCTCAGTGATGACCGTACTTGTCTTCGCGCACGATGCGCGGCGTGACCTCGCGCGGTTCCACGGTGACTTGCTGGTAGACCACACGCTTCTGTTCCGGGTCATAGCGCATCTCGACGGTGCCGGACAGCGGGAAGTCCTTGCGGAAGGGATTGCCGACAAACCCATAGTCGGTAAGAATGCGGCGCAGGTCGGGATGGCCGGTGAATACGATGCCATACAGATCGAACGCTTCGCGCTCGTACCAGTTGGCGCTCGGCCAGATCTCGGTGACCGAATCCAGCACCGGCAGTTCATCGTCTTCGGCGAACACACGAATCCGCAGCCTCCGGTTGTGCGTCACCGACAACAGGTGGTAGGCAACCAGAAAACGGGAGGGGAAATGCATCAGCGCATCTTCGGATTTGAGGTAAGCGCCGCCCTCGCAAACATCGCTGCCGTATGTGGAATAGTCCACACCGCACAAGTCAACCAGTTGCTCGAAACGCAATACGGCGTCGTCACGCAACTGCGTCATCACGTACAGCAGGTCGGCGGCGCGGATTTCCATGGTGAGTTCGCACAGGCTGACGTTCGAACTTACTACGCGGTCCCCGAATCGGCTGGTCAGTTCTTCTTCCAGCGCGAACAACTTCTTATCCTGTAACTTGCACAAATCAGCAGCCATATTCACGCGCGCGCAATCGTATTGGTACGTTTGATCTTGTTTTGCAGCTGGATAACGCCATACAGCAGCGCCTCGGCGGTCGGTGGGCAGCCCGGCACATATACATCCACCGGCACGATGCGGTCGCAGCCGCGCACCACTGAATAGGAATAATGATAATAGCCGCCGCCGTTGGCGCAGGAACCCATCGAGATCACCCAGCGCGGCTCCGCCATCTGGTCATACACCTTGCGCAGGGCGGGTGCCATCTTGTTGCACAGCGTCCCCGCCACGATCATCACGTCGGATTGTCGCGGACTGGGGCGGAAGGCGCCGGCGCCGAAACGATCCAGGTCATAGCGCGGCAACGCAGCATGCATCATTTCGACCGCGCAACAAGCAAGCCCGAAAGTCATCGGCCAGAGCGAACCGGTGCGTGCGTAGTTGATGATCGTATCCGCCGTGGTAACGACCATTCCTTTTTCCAGCAAGCCTTCAATACCCATGGCAAACCTTTCCAGAATCGAGGCTCAGCAATATCTCACCGTTTGGCGAAAGCCCGGCGCCGGCACCATTCGCGGCCGGTCGCATCCCCGCTTCGCGGGGCCCCTGCTTCCTGCTCATGCTGCCGCCTCGCAAAGCCACAAAACAAGTCCCAGTATCATCATGTCGGCTACTGGCACCATTCGCGGCCGGTCGCATCCCCGCTTCGCGGGGCCCCTGCTTCCTGCTCATGCTGCCGCCTCGCAAAGCCACAAGACAAGTCCCAGTATCATCATGTCGGCTACTGGCACCATTCGCGGCCGGTCGCATCCCCGCTTCGCGGGGCCCCTGCTTCCTGCTCATGCTGCTACTCCCATTCCAGCGCTCCTTTCATCCACTCGTAGATAAAGCCAACCACCAGAATGGCGAGAAAGACCAGCATGGAGACGAAACCGAAGGTGCCAATTTCCTTGAGCACAACCGCCCACGGAAACAGAAAAGCGATTTCCAGATCAAACAGGATGAACAGGATTGCGACAAGATAGTAGCGCACGTCAAATTTCATGCGCGCGTCTTCGAAGGCTTCAAAACCGCACTCGTAGGGCGACAGTTTGGCATCATCCGGACGATGCGGCGCGACCAGCCGACCAATAACCAGCGGTGCAACGCCTACCGCCAAACCCACAACTATGAACAGCAGCACCGGAAAATAATTTTCCAACATCTAGCTCTCCCCTCCACAACACCCTGTGTTCCGGGCGTAACCAGCAATCAGTTATATTTATTTAGGTCAGAGCCTGATTATTGCAGCGCCTGGAACTCTGGCTTGATCTTTGGTGCCGATGAGCAGACTCGAACTGCTACGGCTTTCGCCACTACCCCCTCAAGATAGCGTGTCTACCAATTTCACCACATCGGCATGCCTGTTATTTGGGTATATCCTTCGACTTCGAACCTGTATCGGAATTCACGGTATCGGCGCCAGCCGGAGCTGTGCTGGCCGGGGCTGGAACTGTCTGCGCCTGATCCATCACGCCTTGCGGGGCGGAGGTATGAGACCCCAGGTAAGTCAGACTCATGCTGGTGATGAAGAACACTGTTGCCGCCACTGCCGTACTGCGGCTCAGAAAATTGGCCGAGCCGCTGGAACCGAACAGGCTGCCGGCAGAACCCGCACCGAACGAAGCGCCCATGTCCGCTCCCTTGCCGTGCTGAACCAGAATCAGGCCGACGAGCACCGCGGCAGTTATCAAATGTACAACCCAAATCAAAGTTTCCACACGCTACTCCACTATTAATTCTGTGCCGCCAGGCAAATTGCCAGAAACTCCTCGGCAACCAGCGACGCGCCGCCTATCAGCCCCCCATCGATATCCGGCATGGCAAACAACTCGTTGGCGTTCGATGCCTTGACACTTCCTCCGTAGAGTATACACAAGCCTTGTGCGAGCTGACTATCCAATTGCGCAAGCCTTTGACGGATAAACGCGTGCACCGCCTGCGCCTGATCCGGGGTGGCCGTTCTGCCGGTGCCGATGGCCCACACCGGTTCATAGGCGATAACCGCTTTCGCCACCGCCTGCGCACCGGCATGATTGAGCACAACCTCTAGCTGGCGCGCCACCACCTGTTCGGTCACACCGGATTCGCGCTCGGCCAGCGTCTCGCCCACGCAGAAGATCGGCCTGAACCCGGCTTTTATTGCCGCATCGAACTTGGCGGCAGCAATCTCGTTGCTCTCGTGAAACAGCGCGCGACGCTCTGAGTGGCCGATGATTACGTAGCGGCAATTGAAGTCCGCCAGCATGCCGGGAGACACGGCACCGGTATATGCGCCCTGTTCGTGCTGACTCAGATTCTGGGCACCCCAGGCTATGTTGCTGCCGTGCAACAGGGACTCCGCTTGCGCCAGATAAGGGTAGGGCACGCATACGGCATAATCGGCAGCGCGCATGTCACGCAACCCCACCAGCAGCGCATCCAGCAGCGCCTTGTTGCGGACGAGACTGCCATGCATCTTCCAGTTCCCGACTACCAGCTTGCGGCGCATTTTCAGTCCATCTCCCAAAACCACGAAAGGGGGGGAATGCTACCCGTGAATAAGAATTCGGTCAATCCTGACAGTCGATTGGAATACTCGACAAATGCTCGCAGTGCAGCGATTCGCGGCAATTCAGGCATCCATAATGAAACGTTAATATTATTTGTGCATTCTTGCGGGAATGCGAACAATGCCTGCCACTAACTGCGCGACCGCGCGCTCGCATGAACCTTCATCCAGTTGATCTGCATAACCAGTGAACCATCGCCGCTCTTCATCGATATTGCGTGAATCAGCATAGCGCGATGCGGGTCCGCAAGTTCACCCCAGCAATTCTGCGGTATGTTTTATCATGACAAGCTACACATTCCGCCCCCCTCGCGATATTGGCGAACCCACCCTGAAAGGTCTTATGGAAAGTCCATATAAAGGCAAGACCGGCATCCGGCGCTTGTTGAACGCCTTGCGCTACTCCTTCGCCGGCCTGCGCTCGGCCTATCGCAACGAAGATGCCTTCCGCCAGGAACTGCTGCTCGCGCTGGTGCTGGTGCCGCTGGCGTTCTGGCTGGAGCCCGGCGCAACCGCCCGCGCATTGATGATCGGCAGTGTGCTGCTGTTGATTGTCGTGGAATTGCTCAATTCCGCCGTCGAAGCCACGGTTGACCGCATATCGCTGGACGACCACCGGCTGGCAAAGCGCGCCAAGGACATTGGCAGCGCCGCCGTGCTGATCAGCCTGATCAATCTTGCCACGGTCTGGCTGCTGGTTCTGCTGGGATGAATCCGAGCCGCAACCAAGCCGGCGCACACGGCTCCCAGGGCGATGAAGAATGTTGCGAGCGATGGCAGAACCAGGCGCGAGAAGTGGGGTTGGCGGGGATGGTCGCCAAGCCGGCCAGCTCGCAAAGAGCAGAGTTTGGATGCCAAAAATGAGCATTTCGAGTCATTGAGCAACGCCGTTATGCCGAACGCTGTGGGTTTTCGACACCCGGCTAATCTGCCAGTATCGCCCCGGTAATAATCACCAGTCCGCGGACCACCAGCAAGGCCTTGCCTTGAGCATGATGCTCTGCGCGAGCCTCGGCATCGCCCTTCAACAGCCTGCGAGCCGTCAAAATCTGCGCCGCGTCCAGTATATACAAGGTGATGATCAGCCCGAAATGCATCCATACCAGAAACGAAAATATGTCCTGCTGCTCGATAAGCCGATGCCACCAACGACGATGCGTGTACAGATAGACAGGCATCCCGAGATCAAAAAGCATGATGGAGATCATCGCCGGAATGTGGAAAAACCGGTGGCGCGCCAGGGAATACGCGGCCAGCATCAACAGGTAGGTGGAAAATGCGGCGAGAACAGTGACGGGAAGCATGTGCGGCAATTATACCGGTCTTTGCCGGTCAAGGTTCCGGGGGATGGAAGTTGCCGCAATACGCTGCGTTCTTCCGCCGAACACGGCCAGGAACGCTGTAAATCAAGCGAACATGAGACAGGGATGCCGTCCGCCCAGGGAATCGCCAGTCAATTTCATGCCGGCAAAACGGTGGTTATGTGCAGCCAAAAACGGCTAATGGCCATACACCAGTTCTGGCTGCACGCAGCGCGATGCCCGTCCTCCGATTCCCGCCATTTCCAGTTCACTTCTGTACTTCGCGCTCAATTTCTTCGACGGTGACATGGCGCACGTCGCGCCCCTTGACCATATACACGACATATTCGGACATGTTCTTGGCGTGGTCGCCTATGCGCTCGATGGCCTTGGCGACGAACAGGATTTCCAGCGCGGTCGAAATGGTGCGCGGGTCTTCCATCATGTAGGTGATCAGATAACGCATGATGGTGTGGAACTCTTCGTCCACCTGCTCGTCCTGGCGCACGACTTCCGCAACGCCCGCGACATCCAGATGCGCAAAGGCATCCAGCGATTGGCGCAGCATGTCCAGCACCAGGCTGGACGCATGCTTGATCTCGTTGTAGCGCGGCAGACTGAGGCGGGCATTCTGCGTCAACTGCTTTGCCATGCGCGCGATCTTCTTTGCCTCGTCGCCGATGCGTTCCAGGTCGGTGATGGTCTTGATCACCATCATGATGGTGCGCAAGTCTCCCGCGGCGGGTTGACGGCGCGCGATGATGCTGTTGCAACTCTCGTCAATCTCGACTTCCAGCGCATTGACCCGGTGATCGTTGGCGATAACCAGGTCCATCAATGCCAGGTCGCCATACATCAGCGCATCCGTGGCAAACTGGACCTGCCTTTCGACCAGGCCGCCCATTTGCAGCACAAGCGAGCGCACCGCTTCCAGTTCGATATCAAACTGTTTCGACGTATGTTCGCCGGTCAACATCAGCAACTCCTCAGGAAGGGGATCAGGAATGTTACCTTCGCATCATGACGAAATTATTAAACTCCTTGTGTTCATTGCATTCTGCACAAGGCGGAGCGTGTTTGCCACTCCTTGCCCGATCCGCACCGCATGCAAGATCCGCGTTCACTCCAAATATATTTGGTGCAAGGCTCAAGCTTACATTCCTTGGCGACATGAGCTAAACTCGCTGCGCTTTAGATACCTTCCTGCAAATCCATGGCGGTCAGACTCGATTGATGTTGGCACCGACATGCAAAACTTAAATTGAAACCCAATCAAATCAATCGAGTCTGGCCCCCATCGATCCATGCTACTCACCGAATACCGTCTCGAGCTCACGATTCAGGCCTTGCGCAAGATCCTGCCGCTGGAGCATCCGGCCGATGCCGGCTTGCGTAATTTCTTCCAGCAGGATCGCAGCATCGGTTCCAGCGAGCGTCATCTGGTTGCCGAGGCTGTATTTGGCATCCTGCGCCATCGTTTGTTCCTTGAACATGCCTGCCAACCCACCCCCTCGGCGCGTCCAACGCCGCGCCGCATGGCGCTGGCTTACTGGGTGCGCTTCGGTGGCTACAATCTGCGGGAAATCGCGCCGCTGCTCAAGCGTGATGAGAGCGAATGGCTGTCTCAGGTCAAGGGCATCACCCTGGCCAATTTGCCGCTGTCGATTCAGGCTGAACTGCCCGAATGGATCGTGGAAAGACTCCGCGAAACAATGACCGACGAGGAAATACTCGCGACCGGCCGCGCCATGCAGCAGCCCGCGCCGCTCGACCTGCGCGTCAACACCCTGCTCGCCGGACGCGATGAAGCGCTGCAGTCCCTGCAGGCCGGCGGCATGGATGCGCGCGCCACGCCATGGTCGCCGATCGGCATCCGCGTCGCGGGCAAGCCGGCGCTGAACCGGCAGCCGCTGTATGTCACCGGCAAGATCGAGGTGCAGGACGAAGGCAGCCAGTTGCTCGGCTTCCTGCTCGCGCCGAAACGCAATGACATGGTGGTGGACTTCTGCGCCGGGGCGGGCGGCAAGACATTGCTGCTGGGTGCAATGATGAACTCGCAGGGGCGGCTATATGCCTTCGATATTTCGGAAAAGCGCCTCGCCAACCTCAAGCTGCGGCTGAAGCGTTCCGGACTTTCCAACATCCATCCGCAGTTGATCGCGCACGAGAACGACATCAAGGTCAAGCGGCTGGCCGGCAAGATAGACCGCGTGCTGGTGGATGCGCCGTGCAGCGGGCTGGGCACGCTGCGCCGCAACCCCGACCTCAAGTTCCGCCAGTCCCCGCAAAGCGTGGCGGAACTCACGCACAAGCAGGCCGCGATTCTGGCCTCGGCCAGCCGCCTGCTCAAGCCGGGCGGGCGCCTGGTCTATGCGACCTGCAGCCTGTTGCCGGAAGAGAACCGTGGCATCGTGGACGCCTTCCTCGCCGCGCACCCGGATTTTTCGCTGCACCCGGCCAACGAAATTCTCGCGCAGCACCTGATCGAGCCGGATACCGGGGAATGCCTGCAGCTGCTGCCGCAGATTCATGGAACGGACGGGTTTTTTGCGGCCGTGATGGAGCGCACCAAGGTTTGATTTTGAACTCGCGGCCTATGGATGTTGGGTTACGCCCTACGGGCTAACCCAACCTACGAAAACAAAATCTCCCGGTAAACGACCTCCACCACTTCGAGCTGTTCCACCCTGCCCGGCACAAGCAGCTTCACCGCATCGCCCTCGCGCGCCTTGAGCAGCGCGCGCGCCAGCGGCGACACCCAGCTCACCAGCCCGCGCGCCGGCTCGGCCTCGTCCACGCCGACGATGCTGTAGGTGGCTTCCACCCCGTCGTTGTTGCATACCGTCACGGTCGCGCCGAAAAATACCTGGTCGCACTCGCCGCGCTGCGCCGGGTCCACAACGATCGCGTTATCCAGGCGCTTGCCGAGGAAGCGGATGCGCCGGTCGATCTCGCGCAAGCGCTTCTTGCCATATATATAGTCGCCGTTTTCCGAACGGTCGCCGTTGGAAGCCGCCCAGGTGATGGTCTGCACCAATGCGGGGCGCTCAACCTTCCACAGCTGGTCGAGTTCCTCCTGCAGGCGCTGGTAACCGGCAGGCGTGATGTAATTCTTCTGGCCGGGCGGGAGCTGCTGCGCCGGTTCCAGCTCTTCTTCCTCGTCGGTTTCCCTGGTGAATGCCTTGCTCATAATAAAAATATATTGTGGCTGTATTGTCGAATTGCAATGGGCAGGGATCGTCAATTGAGCCGTTGTCGCGAGCCCCTCGATATATTTGTGGCAGCCGTGTCAGACCACATGCACTGGCCAGTCCCAACCCGCCATTCATCTGCGGCAGTAGCAATATATGAATTTCTGCTCCGCGCCGGATGGCGTTTGGTGAGCCTCATTGGCGCTTTCAACCAGCTCGAACGCCGCGCCGAATTCATCGTGCAACGTCTCGGGCCGGTAGCGCACGACGTCCAGCCCGCTGCAACTCAGGGGGCCGTCTTCTGCGAACGTGGCGACGATCACATGGCCACCAGGTCTTACCGCGCGCCGCACGGCCCTCACATAGCGCTGCCGGTCGCGCGCCGCAGTGAGAAAATGGAACACTGCGCGGTCGTGCCATACATCCACGCTGGCTTCGGGAAGATCGAACTGCGTGATGTCCGCCTCCAGCCAATGCACCTTGGCCGCTTCAGCGCAGAGACGTTTCTGCGCAGCCTGCAATGCGGCGGGTGAAATATCCAGCACAGTCAGGTTGCTATAGCCCTCGCACAGCAGATCGTCCACCAGCGTGGATGCCCCGCCGCCGATATCGATGATGTGCCCGTCCTGCGCCACGCCGGTGTTGCGGATGAATTGCAGCGAGCGTTCGGCGTGTTTCTGGAACCAGCTTACCTGCTCCGCCGGCCTGGTTTGATAGACTTTTTCCCAGTGCGCTTTGTTCATCGCTAACGTCCCACCCATGTCACCAATCCAAGCAGTAATAATAAGATCATCCAGAACACCAGTGTACGCCACACCAGGCCAACCGTGCTCTGCAGGAAGTCGGCATCGGCCTGGTCGCCGACGCCGAGCTCAGGGCGGTCGAGCGGCACACCGCCTTGCGGGATGGACTGGCCCAGATACACGCCGAGCGCGCCCGCGCCGCTGGCCAGCACGATGCCCGCCGCCGGGTCGGGCCAATTCCGCGCCTGTTTTCGCCAGCAGAACAACGTGTCCTCGAAATCGCCGACGATGGCGAAAGTAATGGCAGTCAGGCGTGTCGGCAGCCACTCGATCCAGCGATAGGCCTGCCGCGCAAACACGCCGAACGCAGCGAGTTCCGCATCCTGCTGCTTGCCCCAGCGCGCATTGAGAAACAGTACCAGGCGATACAATACCGCCCCCGCCGGCCCCAGCCCCAGCAGCATGGCGATTACGAACCACACGATCACGCCGAACACACAATGGTGGGAAGCCAGCAGCGCCTCTTCTATCGTGACGCGCGCCACCTCCTGACCATTCAACTCTTGGCAAGGCACGCCACGCCAGATGGAAAGCTGGCTGCGCGCCTTGTCCAGATTCCCCTCGCGCAACGCTTGGTGGATCGCGGTGAAATAGTGGCTGGCCTGACGGAAGCCCATGGTGAGATACAGAACCAGCACACAGAATGCCCAAGCCAGCACCGGATAGACGCGGTGCGTCAACCAATAGAGCGCGGCCGAGCCGAGCAGCGGCGGCACTACCGCGAACAGCCACGCGATCCGGCCGTGGCTGTGTTCGCCCGCATTGAAGTGACGCTGGAAAAAATCAACGTACTCTCCCAGCCATAGGCTCAGGGTCTTGCGTGAAGCCAGCGGATGCACTTGTTCCAGCAACAGGGCAGCGATCAGGGAAATCAGGATCATGATGTAAAGCGGATCAAGATGCGCAACAGACTTGCCAAGATACCACACAAGCTCACAGATCGCGCAGGACGGATAGAACGTCGCGAGTCCCATCAATGTTGCGAACAGGCGCTCAGAATTCGAGTTGCATTGGGCTCTCCCATTCGGACGAATCCGGTTACTGACAAGAAGCTGCTCTACTGTCCTGACGTTCAGCTTCTGGGCCGGCGCTCACCAATTGTGACTTGCCGTTCGCGACACCGAGCGGCACTATGATTTTGGGGGGATAAATGTCGATGGTAATAACTCTTGCAAGAATGGAATGACCAGCGGTCCTGCCATCAATACGCCCCTTGGTATGGCAACCTGTCAGTTGTACACAGGCGAGGCCTTGGGCAAAATCCGAAGATTTAGGCGTCAGGAAAATCCTTTGTGCTACGGGTTCCTCGTGTGAATCGAAATATTCGTCGGCTTTGTCTTCTTCAGCCGAGCAATGCCACATTGATTAATCTTACTTGCCTCCAACTTTCATCGGCAGTGTGGGCGTAAGTTCCTCGCTCGAACCACATTATGTTTGACAAAGTGGCGCCATTTTTCCAATGGGCTGTTGTTACCTTAATCAGTTCGAATGTTCCACATGCTCGGGCGCGACGGATTAGATGGTATCGGCTGGGATTCGGGCGCAGGCCTGTAAGGTAGCGACGTACTCTGGCGCGACGGAATAGATGGTATCGGCCGGGATTCGGGCGCAGGCCTGTAAGGCAGCGGGTTTCGTTGATCGCCATTATCTTGCCCAGATCGACGTCCGCCACCTTGGTCTGTACGATGCCCACCACCTCGGTACGGACGATGCCCGCCGCCGCGAAACGGCCCCACCTGGTAGCCAGGGCCCCAGCCGCTATAGTCGGCACCGTAAGGTTCATAGTAATCCACCCCGAAATCCGCACCGCCAAAGTATCCGTATCCGCCATCAGGTACGACGCAGCCCGACAACGGAACCGTGAGCACTCCAATCGCCAGGGTGATCACTGGCCAGCGCAAGATTTTCATTTGCCCACCTCTTTACCGTCAGCATCCCCCCATTCAAGCAATCCGAAGGTTGCCCCCAGAGGGTCGGCAACGATTGCAATCTTCCCGCCATTACGATCAACCCTCGGCTCAACCAGCACTCGCCCACCAAGCTCCAGCACTTTGGCCGCCATCCTGACCGAATCTTCAACGCGCACGAAATTGAGCCAGTGCGGCGGCAGATCGGGCTTGTTCGCGGGCAGTGAATTCGCGCTTGCGCGGGCATAGTTGTCCGACGCGAGCAACAGATGCCTGGTACCGTCGTCCGCAGGCAAATCATAAACTTCGTAGTCAAATAGTGTCTGGTAGAATGCCGCATCGGCGTCCGGGTCGGTCGTGATCAGCGAACTCCAAATCCATTCCGCGGGTGCGGCCAGGACGTCGGGCGGATCACCGCTACTGGATGCCAGGACCGCGAATACGGCTCCCTGCGGATCCGCAAAGACCGCTTCCCGGCCCCGGTCAGGAAAACTATGCGGCTCGAACAGCACTTTCGCTCCATGCCGCAGGGCAATCTTTTCTGCATCGTCAGCGTCGCGTACGGCAAAAAAGCTCAGCCATGCCGGCTGCCGATGTTTGCCTGGCGGTATCTGCTTTTGCAACAGTCCCGCAACCGGACGACCGTCATGAAATGCCTCTGCGTATTGTCTTCCGCCAGATTGAATATCGCGGAAAGTCCAGCCAAATAATCCAGTGTAGAACTGCTTGGCGGCGGAAAGATCCGGTGTTATCAGTTCAACAAAGATTACCTTGCCGACGTGATGCTCGTGGCTCGCCGGTTCGACAACCGCAGGCAACTGCAGCGGTGACGCCATGACCAACGCTGGACCCGCGATACAGAAAATCGCGGCGAACAGGACTTGCGTGATAAATTGCCGGATTCGACCAAGCGCCATCCCCGGCACGCCAATCGCGCCTGGGGCAGGTGAATCAACCGAAATTACCCTGCGTTGCGGATGCATCATGGTCTCCAAATTCTGGTGAATCTCTGCCTGTCGTTGCAGCATCAATCATTGCCCCAATGCAGTTTGACCTGGTTGAATTTGACCAGGAGGCATGTTTGAAATTCCGCAGCTGGCTCCGAGCAGCATATCGATCAGTTGCTTGTGCCTTCGCGTAAACGGTAACCCGAACATTTCGCGCAGTTGATATCCGGAATTCTATCCATTCTCTATTTGGCGCCCAATTCTTCCGGCGGCCTTAACGCAATGAGACAACCAGAACAATAGTGCTGTCTGGAATGATTGCGGGCCTTGGTCTGGGCTGTTCCCTTGTGGCTGGCAGAGTCTCTCCAAAAGAAGCCGTCACGAGATATACGCGATGGTTGTCCGGATCATAGGCCATAGTTCGTGCGCCCTTTTGCGTAGCGACATTCTGCAAAACAGTATAATGATCCGGATCATTCTGTTTTACCAGTGTCAATGTTCCGTCACCGTTCGAACTGAACGCCAAACCCAATTTTGAGTCAAATGCAGCGGAATCCGGGCCGGCGCCTATGGCGACCTCTGAAACGACTCTTCCCGTTTCGGAATCCAGAATTTCCATCTTCTTATTGGCACAGACCGAGAACAGTCGATTATGTTCTTTGTCGATGGCCAGGCCAGTTGGCTCAATACCACTGCCGAGCGGAAAACTCTTCAATACCCTGTTGGAACTGCCATCAATGACGACTATTTCATTCTTATCTTCGATGTTCACGAAAATGTTGCCCGAATCATTGCTGACCGCAAGTTCGGGTTTCCCCGGCAAACTAATAGTAGTTATTTCCTTGTGAGAGGTGGCATCAATTACAGAGGCATTGGCAGAGTGGCCGTTAAAAACCAATACTTGCTTTGATTTTGGTTCATAAAGAATCATGTCAGGGTTCAGGCCTGAGAGCTTTATGGTTTCGGATACTTGTAGCGTAGTTAAATCAAATTCTGTGACCGAGTTGCTTTTGCCGTTGCTGGTGAACCCCACATTGAGGTCATCGGCGAGGGCGATTCCATGCACGCCTTCAGTGCCGGGAATATCGCCAATGACCTTTCCTGAACTTGCGTCAACAACTTGAACATGGGTTGACCGGCTGATGTATAAATGATGGTGCTTTGAATCAAAAGCCAAAAGATCCCATCTGCCGTCACCACCGATATGATAGCGATTGGCCAGAGTGAAATTCATGCTTTCCTGGAGTTGCGCCGAATAGGCCAGATGATTATTCAACATCAAGAAACAAGAAAGAATTTGAATCACGGTTTTGGTGAGCACAGTCTGTACCTCAAGTGATATAAGATAATGCCTCAATTAGAGCGCGCTTGGTTCGATCCGGATTCTTATTTTCCAGCCCGCGTGCCTGATGCTAGAAGTCTCCACCCTATCGCGTGCCTGGATGGCAAAGAATGCCGGGCCGATCGACTCACATTGGCACGCACCGCTGCGTCGTGCTGCCATGTTGCCGGCCGCAAAGCCACCATCGGCACAAAAAGAATTGCACTGCCATAAAGCTGCGATTCGGCTAGCATCGCTAACGACCCGAAGCGGTTGGTGAAGCGTCTCACAAGTGATCGCCCAATTGAAAATTTGCTCCAGTCAGATTATTGTCTCTGTGCCTGTCGGTAACGTAACACAAGGCCGCCACCTTCCGCCCGTTCATGCAAACTTAAGGTACCACCCAAACGAATTGCGGCTTCTCTGGCGATTGCCAATCCGAGCCCGCTGCCCTCAACAGCAGAGTCCGGCATCCGGTAGAAAGCGTCGAATACCCGCTCTCGTTCCGAAACCGGTACTCCCGGGCCGTTGTCAATAATTTCAATGACCACACTTTCATTTTCAGAGCGTAGCCGAAGAGTCACCTCGCCGCCATTCGGTGCGTACTTTATGGCGTTTGTCAGCGCGTTCTTGAGTATCAGGCGCAGCGCCTCCGGGTCGGCATGCAGAGAAAGCGGCGCGATTTCCTCTATCCCCAGATTGATGCGCTTCGCTTCCGCGAGAGGCAGGTATTCGGCTATCAGTTCGCGTGCGATTGCCGACACATTGATATCGGTTTCTGCGTCGGATGCAGTCTGCGTTCTGGCAAGGCTCAGCAACTGATCGGTTAATTGGCGTGCACGTTCAATACCTTCCTGCAAGGGAATTACCCTTTCGCGCATGGTTTCGAGCGAGTTGGCGTGCTTCAGGTTTTGTGCTTGTAGTGACAGTGCGGTAAGGGGGGTGCGCAGTTCATGCGCTGCATCGGAGATAAAACGCCGTTGCTGTGACATCAATTGGGTCACCCGTTCCAACAGGCGGTTGATCGAGTGTACGAAAGGTACTATCTCGTGTGGCAGGTCTTCGTCTGCGATAGGACGGGGGCGTTCCGCTGGTTGGTCGTCCAAACTCTTGGACAGCCGCGTTATCGGCCCAAGCTCTCTGCGTACGATGCGCACAATTAGCCATACCAGAAGCGGCAACAGGAGTAGTAAAGGTATCAGTGTACGCAGTGCACTGTTGACGGCGATTTCATCCCTGACATCGGTTGGTTGCCCGACAACCGTGCGCATGCCGGATTTCGCTTCGCTGACGAATACGCGCAGCTCTTCAGTGCCTGAGTTCAGAGTATGCAGGCCGGAAGATAAATCGCCTTTGACCCAGGCGGGAGCGGTGTCGCTGGGCAGGTGAAATATCGATATCAGGGATTCCGGATCCGTAACGCGATCATTATTGCTATCGGGCTGCTGCGCAAGTGATGCCAGGCGGTCCGCAGCTGGGCCAGCAGAAATCACGGCGATCTGCCGCAGCATGTCATCCTGAAGTTCTCTTGCTTCAGAGTAAGCAAGGCTAAAGGAAGCAATTGCGGCCATCAACCCCGCGAGCAGGATTACGCTACCCGATACCATCGAAAGATGCCGCTGCAATGATCGTTTCATACCGATCTTTCCACCATCCAGCCTGCGCCACGTACATTCTTGATGGTTCCTGCACCAAGTTTCTTGCGCAAGCCGTGAATCAGAAAATCCACCGCATTGCTTTCCACTTCTTCGTTCCACCCATAAATTCGTCCCTCCAGTTCCGTGCGTGTGAGAATCGCACCGGGGCGCAGCAGCAGTGCCTGCAGCAGTGCGAATTCGCGGGCGCTCAGAATTTCCACGGTGTCTCCGCAGCGCGCTTCGTGGGTCGCTTGATCAAGGGTCACAATGCCGTTGGAGAGAAGCGCAGCCGCATGCCCGCCCTGACGGCGGACAATTGCACGTAGCCTTGCCAACAATTCGTTTAAATCGAACGGTTTTACCAGATAATCATCCGCGCCCGAATCCAGCCCTTTGACCCTGTCGTCTACCTCGTCACGAGCTGTCATGATGATAACCGGCACAGTGTTACGTGCCAGTCGCAAACGGCGGAGCACTTCCAACCCGTCTCGCTTGGGCAGGCCCAAATCGAGCAGCACAGCCTGATGCTCACCGAGCTCAAGCACACGACTGGCGGTCGCGCCGTCCCTGACCCAGTCTATGGCATATGCGGCATCCTTAAGGGCAATGGATACCGCCTCGCCAATCATCTGGTCATCTTCAATCAACAAAATGCGCATACCATTGCAATCTGAATTATAAGAATACAATACCCTCCGCAAGGGGGGTTCCAGTCTGGCTTTTAGTCGGGATTCTTGCCTTCCGGAGCATTTTCCAGGACTACTCCGGTTTTTGCATCCACTCCAACTTCCTGCGTAACCTTGCCGTTCCGAATGTCGAAGGAATAGCGTAGACCGCTGCCGCCTTTCTCTTTCTCCAGTTCCTCATCGGTCACTTTGCCTGGATGGGCCTTGAGCGCAATCGCGCGCGCCTCCTCAATACTGACCTTGGCTGCACTGGCAAGCTCATGGCCCGTATAGGCGGAAGCATCGAGTGAAAATGCCATTGCAGTAATGGCGAGCAGCCTCACCAGGTGGCGCTTGTACGTTGTGTTGGCAATAGTATCTTGATTCATGTGGCTTTCCTTGTTGAGTTGATTAGATAACGGTATTGGTAATGTCTACCGCAGTGGCAACCATACACCGCCAAAATTAGCGCACCATTAGCCAAGAGCATATGGATGGCGAAGAAATTTTAGGCATCAGAAATGCAAATGATATAAGGCGCTACTTTATTTCCGTCCACGTTAGTTCAAATGTCCCATCAATGGCCTTGCTTTGCCGGCCGGTGTTCGAACATCAGAATGCAGGCCGTAATAAATGCAAGCAGCGCAAGCGATGCGGAATAGCGGCTTAATGCCAGACCGCCGGCATTGATAGGCTTGTCCAGAAAATCGCCGACAACCGCACCCAAGGGGCGGGTGAGAATGAACGCAGCCCAGAACAGTACGGTATGGGATATTTTTGTCCAATAGTACAAAGCAACGACGATTAACAGCAGTGCGCTGAACACCAGTGCGCCTCCTCCGTAGCCGAGACCAGCCGTATCGGCTGTCCAATCGCCTAGTGCAGTGCCCAAGGTCTGGGAAAACATGATGGTCATCCAATAGAAGATCTCGGCCTTGGGAGAGCTGACGGTCGAAACTGATACCGAGCCGAGTGTCCGATACCAGATGCCCAAAGAAGCCATCAATAGGGTAAACAGCAGCGTGGAACCTCCGGCATAACCGATCCCGAGAGAACGATCTGCAAAATCCGCCAGTGTCGTCCCGACGGTAGTGGTGGCAATGATGGTCGTCCAATATATGAAAGGATGAAAGAGTTTTGCCTTGATCTGAACCAGCACAGTCATGAGAAAGATTACGGAAAAAATTCCCGTCCCGACGAGATAGCCCAAGTTCATTGACATGGAGACTGCGTCGCCACCAGTTTCGCCCAGCGTGGTGGCGGCTATTTTAATGACCCAGAAGACTAGTGTGATCTCTGGAACCTTGGTCAAGGCTTGCTCGGTTGAGTTGTTCATTCAACTTTCCTTTTATGACATTTTTTGTGATGGCGCGGGAAGAGAACAGCACGTTCTACTACGAACGTGGCAGGTCCTATTGCCCACCGCTTTTCCCTGCACGTCCTGCCGAATGACGAGATCGTGAAAATCCGCGAGTTTGCAAAGATAGCGACAAAGAATTAGCGGAGAGTTAGCTCACTCTCTGTTTTGAAGAAGTGTAACCAATGGCGGATATCCTTGCGAAAGTTGGCG
The DNA here is from genome assembly GCA_963782385.1 of uncultured beta proteobacterium. Taxonomy (GTDB): domain Bacteria; phylum Pseudomonadota; class Gammaproteobacteria; order Burkholderiales; family Gallionellaceae; genus CAVXFS01. The sequence continues at coordinate 1,266,724 of CAWAJO010000001.1, read as the reverse complement.
ATTGTCTTGAAGTCCGGCATCTAACGTCCAGTCAGCCACATCAGTTCGACGTTGCGTTGCGCCTCGCGCTCAAGGCGCCGGCTGGATTGAATGCGATTCAGGTAACCGTAGATGTATATCTTGAGAAGTATTGCAGGATGATGGGAGGGTCTGCCGGTCGATGCTGGTTCAACCCCCCCGAAACCCAGCTTGCCCAGATCAAGTTCATCGACAAAGACATCGACCACTCTGACCGGGTTCGTATCGGCAAAATAATCGTCGAGCAGCTCCGGCAACAAGGTTGCTTGATTCCTGTCTTCACCCTGAATGAATCGCTTCATGTGAGTACTCCAACGTATGCAATGACATAATCATCAACGCATAACGCGATATCTGGCATACACAGGAATTACGTTTTTGCGCAGTCTCGGCATATAGCAGACCTTCAACGAACGGAGCTAAGGAGCCGCGTGCTTTTGCGCAGTCCCAATTGACCACAATGTTTTGCCGCTCACTTGTAACACTGTAGGGCCGATGAAGCACTGTTGGTATTTTTGGTGATAGCGGCAATGCAATATACATCTCCGCATTTGCAGTTCGCGATATATCCTTGTGGAGAACCACTCTTAAGAATGAAAGTAGCTTCAGAGCATTCGCACTTAGGAGGGGTAGCACTAACCGTCGCGTCTGGTATGCGATGAGACGGGGAAAGAAGATCCTCAATTTGTCCAGTGCCCGGCAAAGTGTCGGCATGGATAGGAGAGATGATGGCGAACAACACGGAGAACAGAAAGACGTGCAGAAATCGGATCATGATTGAGCCTCCTTGGATTGTGAAAAGTGGGCACGCAAAGATGGGAAGTGCTATTGCAGCGCGTTCCTACGGAAAACGATTGATGATCCACAGATCGGCGCAACCGAGTTGCAGCTGGACACGCGAAAGGATCAAGTCGATTGAAGCGGCGGTTAATTGGATTTTGAATCTCCCCTGACACTAACGAAGTTTCCATATCTATCTTTGACCACCGACTTATATGCTCTGATCGCGCTCAGTTTCGATCGTGACAATTTTCTTTCGCATGGATAACAAACCCCGACAACTACCTCGGTCTCCATTAAAGCTGCCCCGCAGATAATACAATCCGCCACTATTATTGACTCCACAGAATAGGAAAAGTCATGGGATGCGCGTTTATGGACCCTATGGCCCATGTTACACCCAACCGGCCAGCGCGGGTTTCTTTGCACCTCCTGATGCCGCATTCAAACGACCAAACTCGGTTACAAATTGGTCACATTCGAAAAATTGCGACACGGTCAAGACGGGGGAAATCGCTGCAACGGCTTGAACTATCTGGGTGACGGATGGTGAACAGCTGTCATTCTAATACCACTCGATGAGACAGTTTTTGCGTGATACGTCAGTGCATCATCGGCTGTAAATTGTAAATGGGTATTGTGGGTGTCATGGGTATCATGACTATTTCCTCTGGTGCTGGCAGAAAAGCATGCCGATGGAAAGCTCATCTCTCGGAGCGTGCTGCCGGTGCGTTTTGTTTCCCTCATTTGCCGGACTTAAATCCTCCGTGAGCTTCCGCTCCTGGCACCTTCCTGCGATTCTCCGAGTTCCGCTATGGCGCGGCTCAATCAGCAAGGGAAAGAGGAAAAAATAGAGACGAAGCCCAATCAACATTCCGGCCTTGACGTACATGCCGCATACCGAGATACCGATTCTGTCCTGCGGCATCCGCTTCGAGCGGGGCCAAGTCACTGCACGGCAAAATCATGCAGTGCGCGGGAGCCTGGACTAGAACTTGATCGCCGAGAACACTTTACTTGCCAGATCCGCCTTCGCTTCCAACGGATTTGCGCGTATGGCTTTTTCCTGTTCCGCCAGCATCAGGAACAGGCCGTCCAGCGCCCTGCGCGTGATGTAATCGTCCAGCTTGGCATCGCGCTCGTTCACCAGGCCGAACCCGGCAGCTTTGCCGGAAAATTGGTCATACTTCTGTGCGAACTTGACCTTATGCAGCGCCACATTGACGACAGGCCTGAGCTTGTCTGACAGTGCGGATTCAGTGTTCTTCCGGAAGTATTGCGTAGCGGCGTCGTCGCTGCCGGTCAGTATGCTCCTGGCATCTTCATCGGTCATGTTCCTGACCGCGCCAATCAGCAGTGTCTTTGCTTCCGGCACGGCCGCTTCAGCCGCACGATTCATTGAGGTGACCAGTTCGTCCGCATGATCGCCCATGCCGAATCGACGCAGCGCCATCCACTTTTTCCAAGGTATCAGGCGGGGGAATGCGTACCCTGTCTTTGCCGAGCTAGCCGATCTCCCTGGCCAGATTCGTCACGGCAGATTCGGCGCCCCGGTATGAGCCTGCTTCAGGCTGCCGATATGATCCGTGTTGCTGAAATTTGCCAGGCTCGAACCCGATCCGCGGCCGGCGCCGGGTGTCATCGTTTGCTTGGAAGTGGCGGGTGCTGCGGTTCCCGCGACAACCCCTTCAGCTTATCGAGTTGCTCTTTGTCAACCAGATCACCCAGATCCAGTGCGCAGACCTGATCAGCGGCGAAGGCAAAGAACGCAATGACTATATAGGTGATGTTTGTGCTTGCATGTGTCCCTGATTGCCATGGCCCGGGTTCTTTCTCGCGCGCGTTACGGGTCGGAGAATGAGAGATTGGTTGCGCTTCTGTTTCCGCCGATAGACAGCTGCATCTGTCCGTCATCTTCAGGGTCAAGGCGCGCGCGGCACAGCACGAATGTTCGTGGATAATCGAGCACGGCACAACCGGCGGAACGACCGGCAATCCTTGCTGCCTCAGGCGATCATTCCCGCCGCGACCGTGTTGTTGGTCGCTTCATCGATCACGATGAAACTCCCGGTGGAGCGGTTCTTGCTGTAGTGATCGAGCGCCAGCGGCTGCTGGACTTTCAGTGCGACGCGCGCGATATCGTTCATGTTCAGCCGCGTGGCTTCATGGTGCGCCAGCGTGTTTACATCTACGCGGTATTCGAGGCGCGAGATCAGGCTCTTCACCATGCGCGTGCTGTGCTTGATGGTATATTTGCGGTTCAGATCCAAGGGCGTTTCGGCCAACCAGCACAGCATGGCCTCGAATTCCTTTTCGACGCCGGGCGGATTGGCGTTGCTCTTTACGAACATGTCGCCGCGCGAGATGTCGATCTCGTCCTCCAGTGTCAGCGTCACGGATTGCGGCGCGTAGGCGCGCTCCAGCTTGCCATCGTAGGTGACAATCTCTTTCACCTTGCTGGTGCGGCCGGACGGCAGCACGGTGATGTCGTCGCCGACCGCGATCTCGCCCGATTCGATGCGCCCCATGTAGCCGCGAAAGCCGTTGGCGATATCGCCGACGGCATCGGCGGAGACCAACCCTCCCCGGCGGTTCTATGCCGGCGCCAAAATCGCTGCCATGAACACGGCATACCCATTGCACCGGATAGCGAAAGTCCTCGGTATTCACGTCGTAATCAATCACCACGTTATCCAGGAATTCCAGCAATGGCGCGCCCTTGTACCAGCTCAGGTTGTCGCCATGATCGACCACCATGTCACCATTCAATGCCGACATCGGAATGCAGGTCACGTCATGGATGCCGAGCTGCGCGGCAAAGGCGCGGTACTCAGCCGTAATCGCGTTGAACGTGTCTTCCGAATAATCCACCATGTCCATCTTGTTTACCGCCAGCACCACATGCGGCACGCCAACCAGGCTGGCCAGGTAGGTGTGGCGGCGCGTCTGCGTCAGCACGCCCTTTTGTGCGTCGACCAGAATGACCACCAGGTTGGCCGTGCTCGCGGCGGTCACCATGTTGCGAGTGTACTGCTCATGCCCCGGCGTGTCGCCGATGATGAACTTGCGCCTGGGCGTGGCGAAATAGCGGTAGGCCACGTCGATGGTGATGCCCTGCTCGCGCTCGGCCTGCAGGCCGTCGGTCAGCAGCGACAGGTCGACAGCGGTCATGCCGCGCTTCTCGCTGGTCCTGGAGATCGCCGCGAACTGGTCCTCGAAGATCGATTTCGAGTCATGCAGCAGACGCCCGATCAGCGTGCTCTTGCCGTCGTCCACGCTGCCGGCGGTGATGAAGCGGAGGAGTTGGATTGCGTTGGTCATAACTTGGCCCTATATATGTTGATTCGCTCTTCCTTCGGCTTCGGCGGCTTTACCGCGTACGCTCAGGACCAACGGTCCTGGATGACTTGGTAGCAGGGTGTTGAAAAACGTTGCGAGCGATGGCAGAACAAGGCGCGAAAACGAAGTTTCAGTGCAGGCTCACATCGGCCTGCGGTAAATGTGATGCCGAAGCAAAAGGGCGAAAAAGCGGAGTTTACAAACCAGTAAATGAGCATTTTGATCCCTTGAGCAACGCAGTAATGCCAACCGCAGTAGTGTTTCAATACCCTGTCAGAAGTACCCTTCCTTCTTGCGCAATTCCATCGACGCATCGGAAGTCTGGTCATCCATGCGCGTCGCGCCGCGTTCGGTGATGCGCGTGATGGCGGTCTCCTCGATGATCTCCTGCGCGTTGCGCGCGGCCGATTCCACCGGGCAGGTGCAGGTGATGTCGCCTACGGTGCGAAAACGCACGGTGACGCGCTCCACCGTTTCGCCCGCCAGCGGCTGCAGCAGGTGCGACACCGGCGCCAGCTGGCCATTGCGGCGGATGATCTCGCGCTCGTGCGCGAAATAGATGCTCGGTATCTCCAGATTCTCCTGCGCGATGTATTGCCAGATGTCCATCTCGGTCCAGTTCGAAATCGGGAACACCCGGATGTTCTCTCCCGCATGCACGCGCGCGTTGTAGATATCCCACAATTCCGGGCGCTGGTTCTTCGGGTCCCATTGTCCGAACTCGTCGCGAAACGAGAAGATGCGCTCCTTGGCGCGCGCCTTTTCCTCGTCGCGCCGCGCGCCGCCCATACAGGCATCGAAGCCGAATTCGGCGATGGTCTCCAGCAGCGTCACCGACTGGAACGCGTTGCGGCTCTGCGTGTCGCTCTTCAGCACCACGGTCCCTTTCTTGACCGAGTCTTCCAGCGACCGCACGATCAGACGCTCGCCCAGCTCCGCTGCGCGCTGGTCGCGAAAGGCAATCACTTCGGGAAAGTTGTGCTCGGTGTCGATATGCACCAGCGGGAACGGGAATCTTGCCGGCCGGAAAGCCTTCTCCGCGAGGCGCAGCATGACGATGGAATCCTTGCCGCCGGAAAACAGCAGCGCGGGATTTTTGCACTCGGCCGCGACCTCGCGCATGATGTGGATGGATTCGCTCTCCAGCGCATCCAGATGAGTGAAGGTGTGACTGCTCATATTGTTGTTCTCAACCAGTTTCAAAATTGCCTCCGTTCATTATCCCGGATTCAGTGCGAGTATGGCGCGCATATGCGGTCAGCGCCCGCCGGAAGGCTGCGCAGCATGGTGTCCTTCCCGGTGCAGCGTTACGACATGCAGCCCGCATTCCTTCTGGTCGGCATCTTCCCACCACCAGCGTCCGGCGCGAACGTCCTCGCCCGGCGTGATCGCGCGGGTGCACGGAGCGCAGCCGATGCTGGGATAGAAACGGTCGTGCAGCTTGTTGTACGGCACCTCGTACTGCCTGATGTAGGCCCAGACATCGTCGTTGCTCCAGTCCAGGAGCGGGTTGAATTTATGCAGGCCGTTGCCATCATCAAAGGAAGACAGTTCCAGGCTGCCGCGCGTCACCGCCTGATCCTGGCGCATGCCGGTGATCCAGGCACCCTGGCCTGCCAATGCGCGGCGCAGCGGCTCCACCTTGCGGATGTAGCAGCAGCGCTTGCGCGCTTCCACGCTTTTGTAAAAGCCATCCTTGCCATAGTGCGCGACATAGTCCCCGATCAGCCTGGTATCCGGGAAATAAGCCTGCAATGGAATGCCGTAGTACTGGCGCACTTCCCGCATCAGCTCGTAGGTCTCGTCCGGCAGCAGGTTGGTATCCAGGGTGAATATCGTGATATCCGGCTGATGCTTGACGATCAGATCGGTCAGCACCATGTCTTCCGCCCCCAGGCTGTTGGCGAAGCTCACCGGCGCGTAGTCTCTCACCGCCTCTGCCAGCACGGCAATCACTTGTTCAATGTTGCGTTGCAGATTCATACCGCGATCCCTTCCGGCAACGCCTCGTTCAGATCCAGCCCCTCGTCGCGCGCCACGCAGAAGGTGGCCACTTTCACGGTCCACGCATCCACCGCGCGGTTCCACGGCGCCAGAATTTCATCGGTCATATCGTCAGTGTTGGTGTATTTTGCGGCCAGCTGTTCGAACTCGTGCGCAATCTCGCCCGCAGCCAATTGTCCGAGCTGAATCGCCAGCTTGCCCAGTTCGTCCTGGCGCGTGCCGCCCAGCAGTTGCGCCAGCCCGCCGCCCAGAATGCGCAGGATCGATTCGTTGCACTGCGCCGCTTCCACGTACTTGCGCTGGAACATCAGCGCGTTGCGGTATTCACGTTCGTGCGCCGCTTCGAAGAAGTTGGCGCCGATCAGCACTTGCGAAGCGCCCGCGCATTCGCCGCCGCCCAGTTGCAGCACGCGGAAGTCGTTTGCCTCGCCATGATCGCGCATCACCGTTGGCGCATCCGCTTCCCTCACCTCAGCCAGGTCAGCCAGCAGGTTCTTGAAATACCCGCTCTCCTGCTTGTGTGCCCAGCCGAAGAATATCTGTTCGCCGCTGTCAGCGTAGGCCTGCTGCACGCGCTCGATGGCCTGCTTCACCCGCGCCGCCGGCACCGACGGCCCCTTCAACGCCAACTTGCCGTTGCCGACCCCGTTGCCGCCGAAATAAGTCTGGTAGTGCGGCACCAGCTTGCCGAACAGGCGCTTGCCTTCGCCGAAGATGCCGATATCGCCGGTTTCCGGCTGGGCGCAACCATTGTGGCAACCGGACACACGAATGCTCAGATCCTTGAGGCTGCCGGACAGCTTGGGTGCCACGATCGTGCTGGAGGTAATGCCCAGCCGGCAGGTGGAAGTGCCGGGGCAGGCCACCACGTTGTCGCCCACGGCAGGTTCCTGCAGGCCCAGCGCCGCAAAGCCGGCGCGCAATGCACTGATCTTTTCCGATGGCACGCCGGTAATCACCAGATTCTGGTCCTGTGTGGTATGCACTTCGTGCAGCCCCTGCTCGCGCAGCAGGCCGGCTATGCCGCGCAAATGCGGGACTTTCAGTTCTCCCAGCGGCACGGCGATCGGCAGGACAAATCTTCCCGGCTGGTGCTGGGCATACAGTTTGCGCGGTGCGCCGGGACCGGGTGCCGGCACATCGCTGGCTTTGCGCCATTCGCCCTGCGGATACGGCTTGTCGGCCAGCGCCTCCCTGGTGCGTGCGAATTCCTCGCGGTATTTCTCGCGGAAGCCGTCCGCGCCAAAACGGTCGACCAGAAATTTGATGCGCGACTTGGCGCGCTTGGTACGGTCCGAATACTTGTTGTGCAGCGTGACCAGCGCTTCCAGCGCGAACAGCAATTCGCGCTCGGGAATGAACTCATCCACCACGATGGCTTCATGCGGCTTGTGGCCGAGGCCACCGCCCGCCTTCACCATGAAACCGAACTGTCCGTCCCGCCTGACTGCCACCACGCCGGCGTCGTGCAACAACGACTGCGCGCAGTCCGACTCGCAACCGGAAAAACTGATCTTGAACTTGCGCGGCATCTGCTGAGTCAGCGGGTTGCGCAGGAAATGCTGCATCGCGCCGTCCAGATGCGTGCCGATATCCACGTGCTCACGCGGGCACACGCCGGCCAGCGGGCAGGCTGTCATGTTGCGTATGGTGTTGTTGCACGCCTCGCGCGTGGTCAGCCCGGACTGGGCCAGGCGGCGCATCGCCTCCGGCGTCTGGGCCAGCGGGATGTAATGGATCTGGATCGACTGGCGCGTCGTGATGTTGGCGTAGTGCTTCTGCGAGTACGTTTGCGCCACGTCCGCCAATGCTTCCAGCTGCAGCGGCGTGATGCGTCCGCCGGGAACCTTGACGCGCAGCATGTTCACGCCTTCCTGGCGCTGGCCGTACACGCCCATCTGCAGGCGGGTGGAGGTGAAACGGTCGGCATCGATGTGACCGTCAAAGAAGGCCTGCACCGCCTGCTCGAACAGTTCGATCTCATCCACGCTGGACAGGTTATTGGTATTGATGCTCATTGCAATTTTCCCTTCACAAGATTTCTACTCTAACAACAGGCGACCGCCGATCAGTATCAGCATGCTTGCCAGAATCGGGCGCAATACGCGTTCCGGTATCTTCATGCCGAGGTGGCTGCCCAGATAGATGCCCGGCAGGGAACCCAGGAGCAGGCTGCCGAGCAATCCGAAATCCACCGTGCCCAGCGCGGCATGTCCGAGGCCGGCCATCAGCGTGAGCGGCACGGCATGCGCGATGTCGGTGCCGACTATCCTGGCCATCGGCAGCCGCGGATACAAGAACAGCAGCATCACCACGCCGAGCGCCCCGGCACCGACCGAGGAAATGGTCACCAGCGCACCAAGCAGCGCCCCGGTCAATATCGTTGCGCCCGGCAAATGATGCGCATGCAGTTTGTACGCGATGCCATCGGCGCGGCTGGCGAGTCTGTGCAACCACGGCTTGAGCAGCAAGGCCAGCGCGGTCAATACCAGCGCCACGCTCAACACGCTGGTGATCAGCGATTTCTGGTGGCTGGCATCCAGCGCCAGGTAATGCAACAACAGCATGCACAGCAGGGCAGCCGGCATGCTGCCGGCGGCCAGAAGCCGCACCACCTTCCAGTCCACGGTGCCCTGCCGGCTGTGCGCCCAGCTGCCGCCCAGCTTGGTCAGCGCGGCATACAGCAGGTCGGTGCCAACGGCTGTGGCCGGCGCAACACCGAATACCAGCACCAGCAGCGGCGTCATCAGCGAACCACCGCCAACGCCGGTGACCCCGACGATAAAGCCCACCATAAAGCCGGAAATTGAGTAGATCCAATCCATGCCATCTCCATTAATGAAGCGCATCGTAATGGACTGGCTTATCGTTCCCAAATGGTATTATGTTAGTATGTTATAACCTTAAGATATAAGGAACCGCAGCATGAACCTGCAGCAACTGCGCTATCTGCACGAAGTGAGCAAGCAGGGCCTGAAAATCTCCGGCGCGGCGGAGGCGCTGTTTACCTCGCAACCGGGCATCAGCAAACAAATCAAATTGCTCGAGGAAGAACTCGGGATCGAGATTTTCGTGCGCAACGGCAAGCGCATCACCGCCGTCACCGAGCCGGGCAAGGCGATACTCGAAATCGTCGACCGCATCCTGCATGACACCGACAACCTGCGGCAGGTAAGCGAGGAATTCCGCGCGCAGGATAACGGCACGCTGACCATCGCAACCACCCACACCCAGGCGCGCTATGCGCTGCCGCCGGTGGTCAAGCAGTTCATCAAGCGCTATCCCAGGGTCAAGCTCAACCTGCACCAGGGCAATCCGACACAGATCGCGCAACAGGTGCTGGCGGGCGAGGCGGACATCGCGATTGCCACCGAGAGCCTGGCCCTGTATGACGAATTGGTCACCCTGCCCTGCTACGAATGGAACCACTGCATCATCGTCCTGCCGAAGCACCCGTTGCTGGCGGAAAAAAAGCTGACGCTGGAGCAGGTCGCGCAATATCCGATCATCACCTACGACTTCGCCTTCACCGGGCGCAACAAGATCAATGCGGCGTTCCAGGCGAAGAACCTCGCCCCCAACATCGTGCTCACTGCGATCGACGCGGACGTGATCAAGACCTACGTCGAGTTGGGACTGGGCATCGGCATCGTGGCGCACATGGCCTACATCCCGGAGCGCGACCGGCACCTGCGCATGCTGGAGGCGGCGCATTTGTTCCAGCCCAGCACCACGCGCATCGCCATCCGCAAGAACGAATACCTGCGCGGCTACACCTACGATTTCATTGAATTGTTCGCCCCGCATCTTACGCGCGCAGTGGTGGCGAAAGCGCTCGAGCGCACCAAGCAGGAACACGCATGAACCAGCCCCGGGCTGCTGCGCGTGAAATAATCATCAGCCGGGATGGGCTGGCACAAAGACCATGGCGCAGCGACGACTGAACAGCCGCCCCACCAGGCGCTATATCAAGCGCCTCATGCTCCGCGACTCATTGCCGGCTTCTCCCCGCCACACCCCGACATCCGCAGAGCACGGGAGGGCGAAGCGGTGGTAGCATTCATCCTGCTGCTGATCGGCTTCATCGCCGTGCTCGTGTTCTACATCGGCCTGATCAAGCGCAGGCTCGCCCGCGACATTTCCAGTCGCGAACTTTCCGAGCTGCGGGAACAAACCCGCAACCATGTGCTGGAACTGCTGGCCCATGACGCGCCGCTCGCGAGCATCCTGGAGGCCATCGTGCACGGCGTCGAGCAGGAGCATCCAGCCATGCTTTGCAGCATTCTGCTGCTCGACGACGACGGCAGGCATCTGCTGACCGGCGCGGCACCCAGCCTGCCCGACTTCTACAATGCCGCGATGGACGGAAGCGAAATCGGCATCGGTGCCGGCACTTGCGGCACCGCCGCCTTCACCGGCCAGCGCGTTATTGTCGAAGACGTCCAGTCCCATCCTTACTGGGCAAACTACAAGGAACTCAACGCCAGAGCCAGGCTGGGCGCGTGCTGGGCGGAACCCATCCGGTCTGCTAACGGCAAGGTGCTCGGCGCATTCGGCATCTATCATCGCCAGACGCATCTGCCGACTGCCGCTGAAATCCGCCTGATCGAGCAAACCGCCAATCTGGCGGAGATCGCCCTGGCCCGCAGCCGTGCCGACCAGGCGCTCAAACGGAGCGAGAAACTGCTCTCCGATATTCTGGAAAACGTCACTGCCTACATCTATACCAAGGACACACAGAGCCGCTACCTGTTCGCCAACCGCCTGTTGCGCCAACGCTTCGCTGCGCCGACGGAAGAGATTGTGGGCTACGACGACAGCAAGTTCTACGACGCCGACACTGCCGCCAATATGCGCAAGGACGACCTGCGCGTACTGCAGAATGGCGAGGTGCTGCAGATCGAAGAGACCAATCCGAACATCCTCACCGGCGCGATAGAGGTGTTCCTGACGGTCAAGTTGCCGATGCGACGCGAGGATGGCAGCATTTACGCCTTGTGCGGCATCTCCACCGACATTACCGAACGCAAAGAGGTCGAGGAACACATGCAGCATATGGCGCAATACGATGCGCTAACCCATCTGCCCAACCGCGCGCTGTTCAACGACCGGCTGCAGCTGGCGATCGCTGCCGCGCAACGCAACAAGGCGCGCCTGGCCCTGATGTTCATTGACCTGGACAAGTTCAAGCCGGTCAATGATACCTACGGTCACGGCGTGGGCGATCTGTTGCTGAAGCAAGTCGCACTGCGCATCCAGGATTGTTTGCGCGATTCGGATACCGCCGCACGGATAGGCGGCGACGAATTCGTCATCCTGTTGCCGACTGTAGGAACCAAACAGGCCGCAAAGAAAGTCGGCGAAAAAATACTTGAGGCGCTCAACCAGCCATTCGAACTGGCGGGGCACACCCTGAATATCGGCTCGAGCATAGGCGTTGCCGTGTATCCGGAACACGGCAGCGATGAGAAGCTGCTGGTCAAGAGCGCCGACATCGCCATGTACCACGCGAAGAAAAATGGCCGCAACAACGTCAAGGTGTATCAGCCGGGCCTGCAGGAAATCAGCGAGTGACAGGGAAACGGAAGTGGTAGCGGCGCTTGATTGGCGAGATCGGATGCCTCATTCATCCGCCGTCCTACCCCCATCCTAACTTTCCCCGTTAAAGGGGGAAGAAACTTGTGCGGGGGGAATAAAGGGGGGAATAAAGGTGCCAGGCTCAATTGATACCGTCGCCCATTTATTCAACCCTGCATTTCGCCGACACCCCTATTTGTAAGTACCTCCGCCTGATGCTGCGCGATCACGCCGTCTATGAAGCGGCGCAGAAAATGTTCCGGATGCGCGCCGTGGAAGCGGTCGATCTCCCTGCCGTGGCTGTAGGCGACCACGGTCGGGAAACCGCGCACCCTGTGCCGCCCGGCGATCTTCATGTTCTCGTCGGCATCGACCAAGCCGAGCAGGAACTTGCCGTCATACACCCGTGCCAGCTTGTGCAGCAGCGGTCCCAGCACCCGGCAGGGCGCGCACCATTCCGCACTTATGTCGACCAGAACCGGCGCCTGATGAGAGCGCGCCTCGACCAGTTTTTCGAAACTGGATTCTTCAACGGTGTAGCTATGGGTATTCAAGGAGTGCATGCCGGTGCCCGATTACTCTTCCGCCGCCGGCAGGCGTATGGTGTACTGGCCGGATTTTTCGTCGCGCTGCAGCACCAGCAGCTTGTGCTTCTCCGCATCTTCCATCAGTTCCTTGAACGAACGATAGCCGTAGGCAGATTCGGTAAAGCCGGGCCGGCGCCGCTGCATGGTCGGCTTGACCATCGAGCCCCAGATCTTTTCGTCTGAGCCGCGTTCCAGTATCAGCGCCTCGACGGTCTCGACAATGAAATCGAGCGCTTCCTGGCGCCTGTCGTCCTCGCCTTTTGCTGCAGCCGGCTTCGCCTTGCTGGCTGCGGCTTTTGCCGGGGCTTTCCTGGCGTTGCGCTTCTGCTTGGCCTCCTGCTCGCGCACCAGGTCGTCGTAGAAGATGAACTCGTCGCAGTTGGCGCTGAGCAGGTCCGAGGTCGAATCCTTCACGCCGATGCCGATCACGTACTTGTTGTTCTCGCGCAGCTTGGACACCAGCGGCGAGAAATCCGAGTCGCCGCTGATGATGACGAAGGCATCCACATGCGACTTGGTGTAGCACAGGTCGAGCGCATCGACGACCATACGGATGTCGGCCGAGTTCTTGCCCGACTGCCGCACGTGCGGGATCTCGATCAACTCGAATGCGGCCTCGTGCATCGTTGACTTGAAATCCTTGTAGCGCTCCCAGTCGCAATAAGCCTTCTTGACCACGATGCTGCCCTTCAGCAACAGGCGTTCGAGCACCTTGCCGATGTCGAACTGCGCATACTTGGCATCGCGCACGCCCAGTGCGATATTCTCGAAATCGCAAAATAACGCCATGTTGGAAATTTCAGGCTGTCCGGCCAATTGCATCTCCTTGTTCATTGCCCAGGTTCATCAAATATTTCTCCAGTTCCTCCAGCGCCACCGGCCGCGAGACAAAGTAACCCTGGAATCCGGTACAGCCCTTTTCTTTCAGCATTTCGAATTGCTCCCGCGTTTCCACGCCCTCTGCGACCACATCCATATCCAGGCTTTTCGCCAGACCGATGATGGTCTTGACTATGCTCTGATTGCTGGCGCTGCCGATCAGGTCCTGTACAAATGACTGGTCTATTTTCAGCTCATCGATCGGCATCTGCTGCAGATAGGAGAGCGACGAATAGCCGGTGCCGAAATCGTCCATCGAGAGCCTGACGCCAAGTTCCTTCAACTGACTCATCTTTCCGACCGCATCTTTCACGTCATCCAGCACCACGCTTTCGGTCAGTTCAAGCTTGAACAGCGCCGGGTTGATGCCGAAATGGCTTATGGCCCGGCCGACCTTGTCGACAAAGTCTCTCTGCTTGAATTGCTTTGCGCTGACATTTACGGCTATCTTCAGTTGTTTCAACGCATCCACCAATTGCCAGTGCTTGAGTTGGCTTAAGGCTTGTTCGAGAACCCAGCCGCCGATCATCTCAATATCGCCGGCATCTTCGGCAAGTGGAATGAAGTCATTCGGCAACAGCATGCCGCGCTGCGGATGATTCCAGCGCAGCAGCACTTCCGCGCCGATGGGATGCCCTTGCACATCCACTTGCAACTGGTATTGCAGGACCATCTCCTTGTTGGCCAGGCTTTCGCGCAGTTGCGCCTCGAGCTCGGAACGCAATTGCACAATTTGCTGCATCGCCGGATCAAAGAAGCGAATGACATTTCGCCCCGCTGCCTTGGCCTGATACATCGCGGCATCCGCCCGTTTAAGCATGTCTCCCACCGAGTCCTCGTTATAGCGAAACAGCGTGATACCGATGCTCGAGGTACAGCGATACTCAATAAAGCTTTGCCTGTCGGCAACAACCGAATTGGCCAATCGGTAAGGTTCCGCCAGCGCCAGACGCAATTTTTCCGCCACCGCCTCGGCCTGCGTAACGGCGCGCGGCTCACTGGTATCCAGATCATTCAGGACCACGACAAATTCATCGCCGCCCAGGCGGGCGACGGTATCCTTTTCCCGGACTCCGGACTGCAGGCGCCTGGCGACTTCAACCAGCAGGCGATCCCCGATTTCGTGCCCTCTGGTGTCATTCAGGACCTTGAAGTTGTCCATATCCAGAAACATCAATGCACCAAAATGCTGCCTGTGCGTGCCCGACGTTTTGGCCATGGCGATACGGTCAAGCAGCAAACGCCGGTTGGGCAGCCCGGTCAAATAGTCGTAAAAGGCCAGATTGTGGATCTTTTCTTCCGCGCGCTTATGGCTGGTGATATCTGAAAACGCGCAAACATAGTTGGTCACCTTGCCTTCCGCATTGACAACGGCGCTGATGGTCAGCCAGCACGGATACTCCTCTCCATTCTTGCGGCGGCTCCAATCCTCGCCCTGCCAGTAACCGGCGTGGGTAAGCTCATCCCACTGCTCGTTGTAGAAGTTGCCGGTATGCTGGTTGGATCGCAGCAGGCCGGCATTCTTGCCGAGCACCTCTTCCAGTTGATAACCGGTGATGCGGGCAAACGCATTATTCGCCCGCAATATGTTGAAATTCGCGTCAGTGATCAGCATGCTTTCCTGGGATTCGAACACGGTTGCCGCCACGCGCAACGATTCATTGCTCTCCTTCAACTCCCGCTGCTGGCTGAAGAGTTTGAGGAACACCTGCACCTTGGCCTTGAGTATATGGTCCTCGATGGGTTTGGCCAGATAATCGGTTGCGCCCGCGACATAGCCGCGCACCTTGTCACCCAGTTCCTTGTAAGCCGCTGTCAGGAAGATAACCGGTATTTCCGCAGTACGCGGATCGGCCCGCAGCTGTTCGCACACTTCATAGCCATCCATCTCCGGCATCTGCACATCGAGCAGAATCAACGCGTAGTGCTCCGCCAGACTCATGGTCAACGCATCGAATCCATTCCCTGCCTCGTGCAACTCGACCTGCAGCCCCTTCAAAACCGTGCGCACGGCAAATCGGTTGTTGGGATTGTCGTCCACGATGAGGATTTTTGGAATGGCGCTCATGTCTTCTCTTGTACCGACTGCAATAATCCGATGATCTCATCCAGGCCGACAACATAATCGACTTCAACCTTTCTGATGACCGCCTCGGACATGGTGCTGTATTCACACTCCCTTGGATCGAGCACGATGCCTAATCCCCCCAGTTGCTTGACATACGCCATGCCATCCATTCCATCGGAATTGGCGCCGCTCAACAATAACGCAATCAATCCTGACTCGAATGCCTCCGCCGCGCTTTCGAACAATACATCGATACTGGGACGTACTGACCTGACCGGCTCATCCAGTGAAAGCGCAAAGGCAGGCCCGGCATGTCCGCCCTTCTCGACCAGCAAGTGGTAGTCGGGCGGAGCCAGGTAAACCCGCCCCGGCCTGGCAGTTTCCTTGTCGACCGCCACCGTCACCGGCAGGCAGGATACCGACCCCAGCATTTCGGCAAAATGGCTTGCCTGCCCGGTGGACAGGTGTACCACAATCGCGACCGGCAATGGGTAGTTTTCCGGCAACGCCTGCAATATTCGCTTGATCAGCGGAATGCCTCCGGCCGAAAAACCGATGGCCAGCATCCTATACATGAGGCTCGCTCCCGATCATCTTGCGGAACAGCTGCAAGTCGCCGTCCAGTTCCTCCATTTCCGGATGTTTTTCCTGCAATTCCAGTATCCTCTCCGATCGCCCCAGCAGCAAATAGCCTCCCCTTTCCAGACTGCGCGTGCAAAGCCGCAACACCCGGTCCTGCAGAGCATCCCCAAAATAGATCAGCACGTTCCGGCAAACCACGAACTGGACCTCCTTGAAGACATCGTCCTCGACCAGGTTGTGCTGTACGAATTCGATTGAATGCTTCAGGTCCGGGCGGATCGCGATTTCGTCTTGCCGATCCTCGAAATAATAGTCAAATGCGTTCATGCCGCCCGCTTGCCGATAGCTGTCTCGCCAGCCCGCCAGGCGGTGGCGCGGCCAGCAGCCCTCACGCGCATCATTCAGGAATGCCGGATTGATATCAGAGGTGAAGATTCGCGACTTTCGCAGCAAGCCCGCCTCATGCAGCAGGATAGCCAGAGTATAGGTTTCTTCACCCCTGCCGCAGCCGACCTGCCAGATATTGATCCATGGAAAACTGTCCAGCTCAGGTATCACCCTGTGGCGAATCATCTTCCACACTTGGGCATCCCGAAAGAATTCCGATGTTGGCACCGAGATGCTGTTAATGACGGTCTGCGCGACCGCCTCGTCATACAGCATTTCCGGAATCAGCTCGGACAAGTGCGCAACATCGAAATAGCGGGTCAATTCCTGCAGCCTCCGCTTGAGCGAAGCCCGCGCATAGCCGCCGAAGTCATAGCCATATCGCTCCTTCAGCGCACTCAGCATGAGGCTCACCTCGACATCCATGGTATTGTGGTTCTTCCATTTGACCAAAGGCATGAAGGCTACACTCTCCTCAGCAATTCAAACAGCTTGTCTGTATCAACCGGCTTGGGCAGATAGGCATTTGCCCCGGCCTGCATGCACAGCTCGGCATCACCCTGCATGGCTTTCGCCGTGATCGCGACAATCGGGAGGTCCTCATGTCCCAGAGATCGTATCTGGCGTATCAGCTCATAGCCGTCCATGTCCGGCATCATGATATCGGTCAACACTGCCTCAAAACTGGAATGCGCCAGCTTCTCAAGCGCTTTGCCGCCATCCGCAGCGACCTCGACTTCATATCCTCTGGAACGCAGAATCTTGGTCAGCGCATACAGATTCTTCGCGTCATCATCCACCAGCAGCAATTTCTTTCCGAACCCGGATTTGCGATCGGGCGCCCGAATCTTGCCCGAGCCGAGATCCACGCGCAAAGTCAGCAATACTTCCTCGCGCAATCTCCCGCTCAACGGGCTCTTGGTAACGATGCTTTCAGTAATCTCCTTTAACTCGAACACCTCCGCCTCGGACAGATCGCTGGCCGAATAGATGACGACGGGTGGGGGATTCAGCATATCGCGCGCGCGCTTCAGCCACTCGAAGCCGGTCATGTCCTGCAACTGCATATCCAGGATGACGGTGTCGAAGCGATGCGTTTGCAGCAGCTGCAAACCGCCAGTACCGCTGTTTGCCGGGACGATCTCGACCTCGTCCTGCCTGAACATCTTGCCGATGGCTTGAGCGTCCACTGGACTGTCGTCAACCAGCAATATGCGTTTGATCGCCTGCTGCATCTCTCCTGCCACCATCGCCCGGATTGCCGCAGAGATCGTGTCGCGCGTGACCGGCTTCTTGAGGAAGCCCTTTGCCCCCAGTACTTTGGCTTCGCCGCTGTCGGTGGCGCCCGACATGATGTAAACCGGAATGCCCGCCGTTGATTCGTCGGCCTTGAGGCGCCGCAGCATTTCCATTCCGCTCATCTGCGGCAAACCCAGGTCCAGCAATATGCCGGCGGGCTTGTTCCTGGCCACCAACTCCAGAGCCTGCTCGGCAGAGCCGGCGCATACCGGCGAAAATCCGAATGCCTTGATCATCCGTTCCAGTATCGCCTGCAGGCGAGTATCGTCCTCGACCACCAATATACTCAGGCCGGAATGCGCAGCACCTGCCGCCGCAGGCGTTGCAGCGGGGCGCACAAGGGGAACCTTCGTTTCTCTCTTTGCCTCGGCAGACTGCTGCGGAGCGCCGTAAAGATTAACCAGCCGGATCGTGAAAGTGCTGCCCTTGCCCAGCTGGCTCTGCACCACGATTTCGCCGCCCAGCAAACCCGCCAGATGCCGGCTGATCGCCAGACCCAGTCCCGAGCCGCCGAATTTGCGGCTGGTTGAACCGTCCACTTGCTGGAACACGCCAAAAATATGTTCCAGCTTGTCGGCGGGTATCCCGATGCCGGTATCCGTGACATCGATCAGCAGATGGTCGCCATCCTTGCTGGCCAGCACTTTGACGCCGCCTCCGTCGGTAAACTTGATTGCATTGGCGATCAGATTGGTGAGAATCTGCGTCAGTCGTTGCCGGTCGGTAAAGACCATTTCCGGCAGGTCGGAATCCACCTGGATATCGAAATCCAGATGTTTCTTCTCCGCCTGCGGAGAGAACACCCGGCGCAAATAGGCCAGTATGTCGTCGAGCCTGAACTCTTCCTTGTGCAACTCCAATTTGCCCGCCTCGATCTTGGACAGATCGAGAATGTCATTGATCAGCGTCAGCAGTTGCGAGCCGCTTTCACCGATCACCTTGGCAGATTCGACCTGCTCGGGCGTCAGGTTGTTGTCTTCATTGTCGGCCAGGCTCCTGGACAGGATCAGCACACTGTTGAGCGGGGTGCGCAGCTCGTGCGACATGTTCGCGAGGAATTCCGACTTGTACTGATTCGAGCGCTGCAGATCGTTCGCCTTGGTTTCAACCTCATGCAACACGTCCTTCAGCTGGGAACTTTGCACTTCAAGCAGAAGATTCTTGTGCTTCATCTCCTCCTGCTGGGCGCGCAATTCCTCCTGGTTTGCCCTGAGTTCCTCGTTCTGCGCTTTCATCTCCTCCGCATGGGCGCGCAATTCTTCGGTCAGATTCTGCATTTCCTGGTTCTTCTCAAGCAGCGTATCCTGCTGTTCCTTCAGAACCTGCGATTGTCTGCGTGTTTCTTCCAGCAACAGCGCATTCTGCTCGGCAGACTGCAGGTTGGCCAGGTGCAGACCGAGTGCCGCAGAAACTTCCTTGAGGAACTCGTGTTGCCGCGGCGTCATTGCTTTCAAGGCGGCAAACTCGATTACCGCGAACACTGTTTCCTTGTGCTGGATCGGATAGACCACCAGTTCATGCGGTTGAAATTCTGCCAGCCCGGTACTGATGGCGGGACCTTGCAGAACGGGCGAGATGACAATAGGCTCGCGGTCCTTGGCGCATTGTCCGATTACCCCGACGCCCAGCGGGAACCAGTCCTCGGCATGGTCGCGCAAGCCCAAGCCGTGCGACCCGGATAACCGGTAGCAGTCCTTGTCCAGCAGGTAGATTGCGCCGACCGGCACCTCCAGCTTTTCGCACAACAGATGCAGGGCATTATCTGTTGCCTTCTTCAGGGTCAACTCCGAGGAAACGGTACTGGTCACCACCGCGACATTTTCTGCAATCCAGTGTTCTCCCTCTATTTGCTCGGACATGGAGCGGAACAATTCCGCCGCATGCGCCATCTCGCCGATTTCGTCAGTCCGCTCCAGGCCGGGAATTCCGGTTTGCTCGCCCTGGGACAGTTTGTTGAGAGCGTCCTTCATTTCCATCAACGGCCGCGTAATGCTGCGCGCGCCGCGCAAACCCACGGCAAGAGTGGCCAGCGCAAGCGCAGCGCCGGTCAACAGCAGTATCAGGCATAAGTCATAGAATTGCTGCAGCACCTCGCCCTTGTCCATCTTGACGATGACACCCCATTGCGCGGGGTCCCCCAAGGCGCCCGGAAAAGGCTGGATCGGTCTATAGACTTCAAACGCGGCCTGGTTGCGGTAATCGATCATTTCCCCCTGGCCCGCTGCGCCCTGCAGCACGCTTTGCACGGCTGCGGATTTGAGCTGGGTTCTCAGAATATTGGTGAACTTGTCAAAGCGCGAGTTGCTTAACATCCAGCCATCCTTGCCGACCAGCAACGCCTCCCCGGTTTCACCCAGCCCGGTTTCATCAGCCATCAATGCATTAATCTGCTGGATGGGGAACTGAATCGCCGCCACTCCGAGGAACTCATGCTTGTCCGCGCCGAATACCGGCATCGCCAGAAAGGCGGACATCTGATTCTCTTTCGGGGAATAGACGGAGAAATCGGCAAAGCTCAGCGTTCCGGGTACCGCATCGTGCAACAGAGGCATCACCGCCCGGGCCAGCCCCGTATCCTTCCAGGGACCTGACACAAGATTGGTGGCGAACTCACCGTTCCTGAGTACGCTGAACACCACGTTCCCGCGCGGATCGACCAGATACATGTCCTCCCATCCGTAAGCACTGCTTGCCTTGTGGAAGGTCGGGGCATAGTTGCTGTAGGCCTTGTCATAGCCCGACATGGGCGACGCGCTGCGCCTTGAATTGTCGTCAGCCGGGGCAAATTTTCCCAGCAGCACGGATTGCGCACCCTTGCCCAATTCGGCATAGCCCGCCCTCAAGGCGGAAAGTCCCCTGGATGTCGTATCGGACAGGACGAAAATGCTCATGTTCTTTCTGAGATCATTCAGGTTCCGGGTCAGCTCGCTGTGGCGCATGGTCAGGACAGTGGATAATTGCACCCGCGCGCTGGATTTCAGGGACTCCCGGAGCAGATAGGATGAGACGACGATCGCCGTGGCCATCGCCAGCGTGGTCATCGATATCATCAACAGCAATACCCTGAGCTGGATCTTCATTTATTCCTCCGCGCTACCGTGTCGCAGCACCCGTTGAACCGCACCGGCTCTTCACGATGGTGCAAGCACGGCAGTATTCCCGCTTGCTCCGGGAGCCTGGGACGGGCACCAGTATAATCTCAAAGCCGTTGCAGCCAACATGACAAAACCATCCGGGCGCAGCCGGCCTGCACTCTCTGCACCGCTCGCATTTCCGATCTCGCGTTCAATGTATCGCCCCGCTCTTGGCAAAATCCTTGAGCCGGAAACCCAGCGCGAACAGGACGGCGAAATACACCACGACGCCGCCGGTCACCAGCGCGGACAGGTTCAGGATGCGCATCCAGCCTTGCGTGGCAAGCCAGCGCTGTTCGCTGCCCATGCCGAACCACAGAGTCAGCCCAAGGGCCAGCAAGGCGAGGCACAGTTTGATCAAGTACGCCCCCCAGCCGGGTTCCGGCCGGTAGATGCCGCGCTTCCTGAGCAAATGAAAAAGGACGGCGGAATTGAGGCATGCGGCCAGCCCGATGGAAAGCGCCAGCCCGGCGTGATGCATTTGCAGCCCAAAAACGAACAGCACGTTCATTGCCTGCGTCGCGATCAGCGTGACGATGGCGATCTTGACCGGCGTGCGGATGTCCTGCCGGGCATAGAAGCCAGGTGCAAGTATCTTCACCAGGATGATGCCGATCAGGCCCACGCTGTAGCCGACCAGCGCCTGGCGCGTCATCAACACGTCCCTGGCGGCGAACTCGCCATGCTGGAAGAAGGTGGAAAGCAGCGGCACCGCGATCATGCCCAGCGCGAGTGCGGCAGGCAGGGTGAGCATGAAGGTCAGGCGCAGTCCCCAATCCAGCAGCCGCGAATATTCTTCAGGGCTGTTATCGGCATGGTGTCTGGAGAGCGAAGGAAGCAGGATGGTGCCGAGCGCCACGCCCAGCATGCCGGAGGGAAATTCCATCAGGCGGTCGGCGTAGTACAGCCAGGACACGCTGCCCGCCGCGAGGAATGAAGCGAAGATGGTGTTGATGATCAGGCTGATCTGGCCAACCGAGACGCCGAACACCGCCGGCCCCATTTGCCGGATTACGCGCCACATGCCTTCGTCCCTGCGACTGAAACGGATGGTTGGCAGCATGCCGATCTTGTTCAGGAACGGGATCTGGAACGCGAGCTGCACGATGCCGGCCAGGAACACCGCCCAGCCCAGCGCCATGACTGGCGGATCACAATAGGGCGCCAGCCAAAGAGCCGCCGCGATGAAGCAGACGTTGAGCAGTATCGGAGCGAACGCGGGCACCCAGAACTTGTTGAAGGTATTGAGTATCCCGGCGGCGACCGAGACCAGCGAGATGAAGAAGATGTAGGGCGAGGTGATGCGTAGCAGTTTCACGGTCAGATCGAACTTGTCCGGCTCCCTGGCAAAGCCCGGCGCGCTGATATAGACCAGAATCGGCGCCGCGATAATGCCAACCAAGGTGACGATGAACAGGATGATCGCCAGCATCGTGGTGACGTGGTCCACCAGCAGCCTGGTTTCGTCATGCCCCCTGCGATTCTTGTATTCGCCGAAGATCGGCACAAAAGCCTGCGAAAACGCACCCTCGGCGAACAAACGCCGCAGCAGGTTTGGCAGCTTGAAGGCGACAAAGAAGGCATCGGTCGCCATGCCCGCGCCGAAGATGCGCGCGATCAGCACATCGCGCACGAAGGCCAGGATACGCGAGACCAGCGTCAGGCTGCTGATGGTGGCGAGCGCCCTGAGCAGATTCATGCGGGAACCGCTGCCGCCAATGACATATGCATGGAATGATTTTTGAAAACTAATGCCACACAGCCAGCCTGCGTGTATTGCCGGGGCTTCAGCCCCTTGCAATCACGACGGTGCAAACTCCGTCCAGCCTTGGGCTGGAAACGGATTTGCCCACCCTTGCGCTGTCCCCCTTGCGGGTGAACCTGGCTGGCGTATTTTGACGGCCCAGTCGAGTGGCTGGCGGTTACGCCAGAGTTTACAGAGAAGAAACTTTCAACCATCGCAAGCCTGGCTTCCCCTGCCGGGTGAACCTGATATATATACGAAAACCCCATCATCTCCATGCTCGGTGTGATCCCTGTGGCTAGAATCGAGGATTTCAAGAATCTTATGGTGCCCCCCGAATAACGGATCGTAGCGGCATGACCCATCCCCTTTAAATATGCTTGTGTTGCCGGGCTGCCGGATGACCGCCATCATACCATTCCACCCCCAGGCAAATAATCAGCAAAATAACCATTTGCCAAAGCGTGCAAGCCTCCCTATAATGCGCGCCTTTCACCGCAAGCGAATTTAGGAGTTACGATGGCAAACAGCGCACAAGCCAGAAAGCGCGCGCGACAAGCGGACAAGCAGCGCGACCATAACGCAAGTCTGCGTTCGGAATTGCGCACCGCAATCAAGAAAGTGGCGAAAGCCATTGAGTCGGGCGACAAGGCGGCCGCGAAGGTCGTATTCAGCGAATCCACCAGCATCGTGGATTCCGTCGCCGACAAGAAGGTCATTCACAAGAACAAGGCAGCGCGCCACAAAAGCCGCCTGTCCGCTGCAATCAAGGCGATGGCCTAAGCCTGCGCGGTACTGAATGTAAATAGAATGGCCGACCGAGTGTCGGCCTTTTTCGTTTTGAAATAGCGGATAAACCAAGTTTCCAGGAATACCCATGTCGCATTTGATGAACACCTATGCCCGCCTGCCCATCGCGTTCACGCATGGCGAAGGCGCGTGGTTATGGGACAGCAATGGCAAACGGTATCTGGATGCGCTCGCCGGCATCGCGGTCAACACACTGGGACACGCCCATCCGCGCTTCACCGCCGCGTTGAATTCACAGATCGGCAAATTGCTCCACGTATCCAACATCTATCAGGTGCCCCAGCAGGAACGGCTTGCCGACAAGCTGTGCGAACTGTCGCGCATGGATGAGGTGTTCCTGTGCAACTCAGGCTGCGAGGCGAACGAGGCCGCAATCAAGCTGGCGCGCCTATACGGGCATAACAAGGGCATCGAAAACCCCTGCATTATCGTGATGGAAAAGGCCTTCCACGGGCGCACCCTGGCGACGCTTTCGGCAACCGGGAACCGCAAGGTGCAGGCTGGTTTCGAGCCACTGGTGAAGGGATTTGTGCGCGTGCCCTATAACGACCTGGAAGCGATTCGCCAGGTGGCCGAACGCAATCCCGACGTGGTGGCAGTGCTGGTCGAGCCGATCCAGGGCGAGGGCGGTATCCGCACGCTGGACATTCATTATCTTGAACTGCTGCGCCGGATCTGCGACCAGCAGGACTGGCTGCTGATGCTGGACGAAGTGCAATGCGGCATAGGCCGCACCGGCAAATGGTTCGCCTTTCAGCACACCGGCATTCTGCCGGATGTGATGACGCTGGCCAAGGGTCTGGGTTCGGGCATGCCCGTGGGCGCCTGCATCGCGGCAGGTAAAGTGGCCGGAACATTCAAGCCGGGGAATCACGGTTCAACCTTCGGCGGCAATCCGCTGGCCTGCACCGCCGCGCTGACCACGCTGGAAATCATCGAGCAGGACAAGCTGCTGTCGCACGCCACAGCCATGGGCGAATTGCTGATGCAGGGATTGCACGAGCGCCTTCAGGGCGTGGCGGGCGTCGTCGAGGTTCGCGGCCAGGGATTGATGACAGGACTGGAACTGGGCAAACCCTGCGGCGAACTGGTCGGGCAGGCGCTGGCGCACGGGCTGCTGATCAACGTCACGGCGGAGAACGTAGTGCGCCTGCTGCCGCCGCTGATCTTTTCCGAGTCGGAAGTGCAACAACTGCTGGATGTACTTTGTCCGCTGATCATCACTTTCCTGGCGCAGGATGCATAACCATGGGCATCAAGCATTTTTTGCAGTTCAAGGATTTGTCCGGGACGGAACTGGATCACCTGTTCGAACGCACACGCATCATCAAACAGCGATTCAAGGCCTACCAGAAATACCACCCTCTGGAGGATCGCACGCTGGTGATGATCTTCGAAAAAAGCTCCACCCGCACCCGGCTGTCGTTCGAGGCCGGGATGCAGCAGCTCGGCGGCAACGCCATCTATCTCAACACGCGCGATTCGCAGCTGGGGCGCGGCGAGCCGGTGGAGGATGCGGCGCAGGTCATTTCGCGCATGAGCGACATTGTGATGATCCGCACCTTCGAGCAGGAGATCATCGAGCGCTTCGCCGACAATTCAC
This sequence comes from uncultured beta proteobacterium, assembly GCA_963782385.1. Lineage (GTDB taxonomy): Bacteria > Pseudomonadota > Gammaproteobacteria > Burkholderiales > Gallionellaceae > CAVXFS01. The sequence continues at coordinate 1,241,913 of CAWAJO010000001.1, read as the reverse complement.
GGGTGCCGGTGATCAACGGGCTGACCAACGAATACCACCCCTGCCAGATCCTGGCCGACATCTACACCTACATCGAACGGCGCGGCTCGATCAAGGGCAAGACCGTAGCCTGGATCGGCGATTCCAACAACGTGTGCAACACCTGGCTGCAGGCAGCAGAGGTGTTCGATTTCACCGTGCACGTCTCCACTCCGCCCGGCTATGAGGTGGAACCTGAGCGCGCCGGATTGTTTGGCGCCGACCATTACGAGGAATTTTCCGACCCGATGGACGCCGCACGCGGCGCCGACCTGGTGACAACCGACGTATGGATCAGCATGGGCTTCGAGCGCGAGAACGACGCGCGGCGCCAGGCCTTCGCCGACTGGATCGTGGATGCCGAGATGATGGCGGTCGCAAAATCTGACGCATTGTTCATGCACTGCCTGCCCGCGCATCGCGGCGAGGAAGTGGATGCCGCCGTGATAGACGGGCCGCAGTCCGTGGTCTGGGATGAGGCGGAAAACAGGCTGCATGTTCAAAAAGCATTATTGGAATATTTGCTGTTGGGAAAAGTGGATAGCCAGTCGGAGCAATAAATGTTGGCTGCAGCCTGTTTCGGCGCAGCCTGACTCGCGCAGCAAGTCAAGCCGCGCAGCGGCGGCCGAAGCCAAAACCGATTGCACGTGCAGAAGGCGCTGCTGGAATTTTTGCTGCTGGGGAAAGTGGATAGCTGAAAAGTCCCCTCCCCCTGGCAGGGGGAGGGTTAGGGAGGGGGTTGAGACTTTGCATTCCCATTGTCTGCGGCATATCAACCGTCCTACCCCCATCCTAACCTCCCCCCTGCAAGGGGGAAGGAATAGATTGCAGATTGATATTAGAGAAAAAACATGAGCGAAATAAAAAAAACCGTCCTCGCCTATTCCGGCGGCCTCGACACCTCGGTAATCCTGAAATGGCTGCAGGACACCTATCAATGCGAAGTGGTCACCTTCACCGCCGACCTCGGCCAGGGCGAAGAGCTGGAACCGGCGCGGCAGAAGGCGCTGCAATTCGGCATCAAGCCGCAGAACATTTTCATCGATGACCTGCGCGATGAATTCGTGCGCGATTTCGTGTTTCCGATGTTCCGCGCCAACACGATATACGAAGGGGAATATCTGCTCGGCACCTCGATCGCGCGGCCGTTGATCGCCAAGCGCCTGATTGAGATCGCCGGCCACACCGGCGCTGACGCGATCGCGCACGGCGCGACCGGCAAGGGCAACGACCAGGTGCGCTTCGAGCTGGGCGCCTATGCGCTGAACCCGAACATCAAGATCATTGCACCGTGGCGCGAGTGGGATCTGCTGTCGCGCGAAAAACTGATGGCCTATGCCGAGAAACACGGAATCCCGGTCGACATGAAGCACAAGCAGGGCGGATCGCCCTATTCGATGGACGCGAACCTGCTGCACATTTCCTACGAAGGCCGCCATCTGGAAAATCCCGCGGTCGAAGCCGAGGAAAGCATGTGGCGCTGGACCGTATCGCCGGAGAAAGCGCCAAGTGTCCCCGAATACGTCAATCTGGAATTCATTCACGGCGATATCGTGTCGGTAAACGGGACGAAGATGACGCCGGCCGAGGTGCTGGCCAAACTGAATGAACTGGGCGGCAAGCACGGCATCGGCCGCCTCGACCTGGTCGAGAATCGCTACGTCGGCATGAAGTCGCGCGGCTGCTACGAAACGCCCGGCGGCACCATCATGCTCAAGGCGCACCGCGCGATCGAGTCGCTCACGCTGGACCGCGAAGTGGCGCACCTGAAGGATGACCTGATGCCGCGCTACGCCAGCATGATCTACAACGGCTACTGGTGGGCGCCGGAACGCATCGCGCTGCAGACCCTGATCGACCATACGCAAAGCCGCGTCAACGGCTGGGTGCTGCTCAAGCTGTACAAGGGCAACGTGATCGTGGCCGCCCGCGATTCCGGCACCGATTCGCTGTTCGACCCGAGCATCGCCACCTTCGAGGATGACAAGGGCGCCTACGACCAGAAGGACGCGGGCGGCTTCATCAAGCTGAATGCACTGCGCATGCGCATTGCCGCAAATCTGCAGAAAAGGAAGTAACCCCAGTGCAATAAGGTGACATCATGATCAAAGAATTGAGCGGTGACATCCTGCTGAGCGGTGCATCGGCCATCGTGCAAGGCGTTGCACCGAATGATGATTTCCTTCATGGCCTTGCGCTGCAACTGCGCGAGCAGTTGCCTGCCATGTACAAGAATTTCCGCCATTATTGTCAAACCCGGCATCCCAAATCCGGCGAGCTGTGGCCCTGGATGAGCAGCGACGGGCGTTACATCGTCAGCCTGTTCACGCAGGACGCCGCATATGATCACGGCAGCAAGCCCGGACATGCGACGATAAGCCATGTGAACCATGCCCTGCATGCCCTGCGCAACCTAGTGCAGCGGGAAAAATTCGCCAGCCTCGCCTTGCCGCGCCTCGCATGCGGGATCAATGGCCTGGACTGGCACGATGTGAAACCGCTGATCGAAAGACATCTCGGCGATCTCGACTGCGCGGTCTATATCTACACCACCTATCAAAAAGGTGTAAAAGCCGTCGAACCCAACCAATAGGGAAATCCGCCATGTCAGACAGAATCGATAACGTCAGCGTAGCAAAAAAGGCCAATGTCTTCTTTGACGGCAAGTGCGTGTCGCACTCGGTATTCTTTGCCGACGGCTCGCGCAAGACCGTGGGCGTGATCATGCCGGGCAGCCGGCTTGTCTTCAGCGTCGGCGCGCCCGAGTTGATGGAGATCATCGCCGGCGAATGCTCGGTAAAGGTCGCCGGAGAGCCTGTGTTCAAGACTTACACTGCCGGCACCTCGTTTCGCGTGGCGGAAAACGGCAGCTTCGAGATCCACGCAAAGGATGAGGTCAATTATGTTTGCAGCTTTGGCTAGCAGCTTTGCCATAAGCTACTGCGCAAACCAATTGCTGCGTCGCGTGCTCGCTCACTCCTCGCCTGCCGGATCAGGTATATCTCGTCGTTCGCCGTGCGGCTCCTTGCACTTTGCTTGCTCGTTGCGCTTCTGACAAACCTGCTGGAGAACTTGGAGTAATTCAGGAGAAAACCATGCCATCATTCGACATCGTTTCCGAAGTGGACAAGACCGAAGTCAAGAACGCGGTCGATCAGACCAACAAGGAAGTCGGCACTCGCTTCGACTTCAAGGGCTCGGATGCCCGCGTCGAACAGACGGAACTGGCGCTGGCCGTGTTCGCCGACAACGAATTCCAGCTCAATCAGGTGCAGGACATCCTCAACGGCAAGCTGACCAAGCGCGGCGTGGACATCAGGTGCCTGGAGATCAGCGAGAAGATCGACAAGGTCAGCGGCAACAAGATCAAGCGCGGCTGCAGCGTCAAGGTCGGCGTGGACATCGAACTGGCCAAGAAGATCGTCAAGCTGCTCAAGGACAGCAAGCTGAAAGTTCAGGCCGGCATCCAGGGCGACGCCGTGCGCGTAACCGGCAAGAACCGCGACGACCTGCAGGCCGCCATTGCCTTCGTCAGGAAATCCATCACCGACTTTCCGCTGCAATACCAGAATTTCCGCGACTGATCCGGCCCCGGGAACACTGACCGCCGCTCTGCGCAAAATTGGTGGATACGCCCCCCAGCATGGCGGTACAATTCCCGCAACTCTCCATTCGAGAATGGCTGGCATGAAAACTGTTCTGGTACTGTTTGCCGAAGGCAGCGAAGAACTGGAAGCGGTCACCGTCGTCGACATCCTGCGCCGGGCTGGCATCAGCGTGACATTGGCAGGATTGCAGCCCGGCCCGATGCGCGGCAGCCGCGGTACCGTGCTGCTGCCGGACACCACGCTGGATGATGCGCTCAAGCACTACTATGACATGGTCGTGCTGCCCGGCGGCCAACCCGGCACCAACAACCTGAAGGCCGATGCGCGCGTCCTGCAACTGGTGCAGAGGATGGAGCAACAAGGTCATTATGTCGCCGCCATCTGCGCTGCGCCGTCCGTGCTGGCAACCGCGGGACTGCTCGACGGCAAGCGCGCCACCAGTTTCCCCGGCGCACTCGACGCCCATCCTCAAGTGCAACGAGATGCCGCGCCCGTAATCGAGGACGGCAAGCTGATCACTTCGCGCGGACCGGGCACGGCAATGGATTTTGCGCTGACACTGGTGGAGCGTTTGATGGGTTCCGCCAAACGAGGTGAAGTGGAAGGTGGGCTGCAGCGGTAACAGAGTCAGCAATTGGTGCAATCCATCATCTATCGAGCCGAAGCAACGGGGCCGGCCAGACGATTTTCCGTGCCTTGCAAACCCGCCCCAATAAACCAGCCGCCCGAAGTCGGAGAAGATCATGCTCGAAGTCAGGCAAACATGCGAGATCTGGAACAAGCGGCTGACTTGCAATTGACTTGTGACACTGATCTGCAACTATGAAGGTACGTTCTGTGCCGAGTGCGTTGATGCTGTCTTGAATAACGCCTGCCCAAGCTGCGGGGCGGCTTTGTTCCCCGACCCATCAGGCCGTCGAGGAACTGGAGAAACGACAATTTTCCTGGGAATGATCCGGCAAGCACCGAGATCAGCCGCAAGCCGGTTGAACCGACGACGCATCCCCTGTTCACATCTGCAATCGATGATATCCCGCCCGGGAGTCGATCAGGAATAATGGAAAATCCAGCGATGACCAGGAATACAGTCGGCAGGTACCCAGGTCACCGCCGCAAAATCGGCCTGGCGCTGGGCAGCGGCTCGGCGCGGGGACTTGCGCATATCGGCGTGATCCGGGCCATCGAGGACGCCGGATTCGAAGCGGGCTCGATCGCCGGCACCAGCATGGGGGCACTGATCGGAGCAATCCATGCTGCCGGCAAGCTGGGTGAACTGGAAGCCACTTTTCTTTCCTTCGACTGGAAAACGCCGGCGTCCTTCTTCGATGTTGTGCTGCCCAAGTCCGGGTTGCTTGACGGCGACAAGGTCAGCGAATTGGTGCGTGCGCATGTCCGTGCCGATGCCATCGAAGCGCTGCCGATACCCTTTGCCGCCATGGCAACAGACATCGTCAGCGGCGAGGAGGTTACCATCCGCAGCGGCGATGTGATCGATGCGGTGCGTGCCAGTATTTCGGTACCCGGCATCTTCACGCCCGTGCGCAGCAACGGGCGCATCCTGGTGGACGGCGGCCTGACCAACCCGGTGCCGGTCAGCACGGTCCGCGCGATGGGCGCCGAGATCGTGATCGCGGTCGATCTCAACCACGAGATCATTGCCGGCAAGAACCTGAAACCGCTGATGAGCACAGAAAAAGCACGTAACACAGAAGACAATACATCCGACATGCTGTCTCGCTGGGTGAACGACTATCGCATGGTGATCAAGGACATCAGGCAGAGACTGCTCGCCGGGGATAATCCGGCCTCGGCGCAATTCAGGAAATGGACTTCCGCCGAGCCGCTGCCCAGCATATTTGAAGTATTGCTGGCCTCGATAAATATCATGGAAACCCGTATTACCGAGACCCGTCTGCTGCTGGACAAACCGGATGTAATCATCCAGCCACCGCTTGGACACATCCGCTTCCTGGAATTCGACCGCGCCGAGGAAATCATCGCCATCGGCTACGAGCATACGCAGCGGAAGCTGGCCTCGCTACCGGAACACGCGACATAGAAAAACCGGTGATCCCGGACGCAAATGATTAGTGAAACGGAAACCAGAAAAGAGAAATCGATATTGGCTCGCGCCCGGTAAACAGATAAACCGACGGCCGCAGGTGCGGCCCTCGGTATGTTGATGCCCGCCAACTCCTACTTGTTCTTCTTCTCGATCATTTCATGCATGATCGGCGTAAGGATCAGTTCCAGCGCAAAGCTCATTTTCCCGCCCGGCACGACCAGGGTATTCGGGCGCGACATGAACGAATCATTGATCATGCTGAGGTAGTAGGGAAAATCGACGCCCTGCGGCTTGCGGAAACGCACCACCACGAAGCTCTCATCCGGCGTGGGAATGTCGCGGGCAATGAACGGATTGGAGGTGTCCACCGTGGCGACACGCTGAAAGTTGATGTCGCTATAGGTGAACTGCGGCGTAATGTAGTTGATGTAATCCGGCATGCGGCGCAGGATGGTGTCCACGGTCGCCTCGGCGGAATAGCCGCGCTCGGCCTTGTCGCGGTGAATCTTCTGGATCCATTCCAGATTGACGTTGGGCACCACACCGATACTCAGGTCCACATACTTGCTGGCATCGACCTTGTCAGTTTTCACCATGCCGTGCAGGCCCTCGTAGAACAGGATGTCAGAACCCGGGGGGATCTCTTCCCACGGGGTGAACTGGCCGGGGCTGAGGTTGGTGCCGAAATGACCATTGTGTTCCTTGGCTTCCGCCTCGCTGTGGATGTAATAGCGGCGTTGGCAGCTGCCAGTCTCGCCATACGTCCTGAAGGTCTCCTCGATCTTGTCAAAGTGATTGGCTTCCGGACCGAAATGGCTGAAATGATGGTTGCCATCGTTGGCCGCCTCCTCCACCGCAGCGCGGAACGCCGCGCGGTCCAGGCTGTGCAAACTGTCGCCCTCGATCACCGCCGCATTGATCTGTTCACGACGGAAGATATTGTCAAAGGCACGTTTGACGGTGGTAGTGCCGGCGCCGGACGAACCGGTCACGGCGATCACGGGATGTTTCTGGGACATGGTTTCTCTCCTGAACGGAATGGATAATATTCTTATAGGTCAAGTTTAGCAGAATGCCTTGCCGTCGGCTAATCTGGCATCTCGTGGCAGGGTGAGCAGTTTCCATGCGTCCAACCCGATCGCACCGGACGAGCCTGCAGTGCGCCGCACCCCTTGCAGCGCCGCATTGACTGCTAACCTGGGCATCAGTTTCTTCGCGCTCTCCGTATATAATGCCGGCTTACCGAAAAACGAGGCAAAGCAGCCCCCCAATCATGCAAGCGCACTACTCACCGAAAGATATCGAAGCGGCCGCCCAGCAACACTGGGATATTACACAGGCTTTTCGAGCCGACGACCACTCCGCCAAGCCGAAATATTATTGCCTGTCGATGTTTCCCTATCCTTCCGGCAAGCTGCACATGGGCCATGTACGCAACTACACGATCGGCGACGTGTTGTCGCGGTACCAGCGCATGAAGGGTTTCAACGTCCTGCAGCCGATGGGCTGGGATGCATTCGGGCTGCCCGCCGAAAATGCCGCGATGGCCAATAGCGTGCCGCCCGCCGCGTGGACCTATTCCAACATCGAATACATGAAGCGGCAGCTGAAGTTGCTGGGTCTGGGCGTCGACTGGTCGCGCGAGATTGCCACCTGCAGGCCGGATTACTACCGCTGGGAACAGTGGCTGTTCACGCGCCTGTTCGAGAAGGGCGTCATCTACAAGAAGCTCGCCACCGTGAATTGGGATCCGGAGGACAATACCGTGCTGGCCAACGAGCAGGTGATCGACGGGCGCGGCTGGCGTTCCGGCGCGCTGGTGGAGAAGCGCGAAATCCCGATGTATTTCTTCCGCATCACGCAGTATGCCGAGGAACTGCTGGCCGACCTCGACCAACTCGACGGCTGGCCGGAACAGGTCAAGACGATGCAGCGCAACTGGATTGGCAAGAGTTACGGCGTGCGCTTTGCATTCCCGTATTCGCTCGACGGCGGGGACGAAAAGCTCTGGGTCTATACCACCCGTGCCGACACCATCATGGGCGTGACCTTCTGTGCTGTCGCCGCCGAACACCCGCTGGCAACCCGCGCCGCGAAAGATAACCCGGCACTCGCTGCCTTCATCGAGGAATGCAAGCAAGGCGGCGTAGCAGAGGCCGACGTCGCGACGATGGAAAAAAAGGGCATGCCGACGGGCATCTCGGTCACCCACCCGCTCAGCGGCGAGCAGATCCCGGTGTGGGTCGGCAACTATGTGCTGATGGGTTACGGCGAAGGTGCAGTGATGGCGGTGCCGGCGCATGATGAACGCGATTTCGGCTTTGCCAGGAAATACGGCTTGCCGATCATTCAGTCCATCCAGGTGGCAAACGAAACATTTTCCGCGGAATCCTGGGCCGAGTGGTACGCCTACAAGGTTCACGGTGTCTGCGTGAACTCCGGCAAATACGATGGCCTCGACTACGAGCAGGCAGTGGACGCCATCGCCGTCGACCTTGCCGCGAAAGGGCTGGGCGAAAAGCAGGTGCAGTTCCGCCTTCGCGACTGGGGCATCTCGCGCCAGCGCTACTGGGGCTGCCCGATCCCAATCATCCACTGCCCGGGTTGCGGCGACATGCCGGTGCCGGATGATCAATTGCCGGTAGTGCTGCCGGAGAACGTGGTGCCGGATGGCACGGGTTCGCCGCTGGCGAAGATGCCGGAATTCTACGACTGCACCTGCCCGAAATGCGGCGGCAAGGCGCGGCGCGAGACCGATACGATGGATACCTTCGTCGAATCGTCCTGGTACTACGCACGCTACGCCAGCCCACAATGCACGACGGCGATGGTGGACCAGGCTGCTGCACAGACCTGGCTGCCGGTGGACCAGTACATCGGCGGCATCGAGCACGCGATCCTGCACCTGCTTTACGCGCGCTTCTTCCACAAGCTGATGCGCGACGAAGGTGTGTTTGGAGGTGTTGCAAACCCTCCGGTTATCCTGCAAGCGGCAGAGGGAGAAAACGTCGCGCCCCGCGCGGACCAAAACCTCAACGAGCCTTTCAAGAATCTCCTCACCCAGGGCATGGTGATCGCGCCGACGTTCTACACCGAGGATGGCGCGGGCAGGAAACTGTGGATCAACCCCGCCGACGTGGATCTCGAAACCGATGAAAAAGGACGCGTCGCCAGCGCGAAGCTCAAGGCCGACGGCCGGCCGGTCAGCATCGGCGCCACCGAAAAGATGGCCAAGTCGAAGAACAATGGCGTGGATCCGCAAGCGATCATCGACCAATACGGCGCCGACACTGCGCGCCTGTTCATGATATTCGCCGCGCCGCCCGACCAGCAACTGGAGTGGTCGGATTCCGGAGTCGAAGGTGCGTTCCGCTTTTTGAAACGCGTTTGGAATTTCGGCGTGAGATACAACAAAGGCGGAGGCCTGACGAAGGGTCCCGCGTTGCTTGAAGCTACGCGCTTTGAGATTCACTCGGCGCTCAAGCAAGCGAACCACGACATGGCCAAGCACCAGTTCAACACCGTGGCCTCGGCAGCAATGAAAATATTGAACGCGCTGGAACGCTCTGCTTGGAGTGGAAGATCAGATCATCCAAGATGGGCTATCGATATTGCTGCGCCTGCTTTCCCCAATCTGTCCGCACATTACCCAGACGCTATGGAAAGAGCTGGGCTACGGCGACGACATTCTTGCCGCACCCTGGCCCGAAGTGGACGAAGCCGCTCTGGTGCGCGATGAGATCGACCTGGTGATCCAGGTCAACGGCAAGCTGCGCGGCAACATCCGCGTGCCGAGCAGTGCCGACCAGGCCGACATCGAACAAATGGCGCTGGCCCACGAAGCGGTGCAAAGGCATCTGGCGGGCGGCGCGGCGAAGAAGGTCATCGTCGTGCCCGGGCGCCTGGTCAACGTGGTGGCCTGACCAGATGCCGACGCGCACCGCTTCGCTGCTGACCCTGATGCTGACCCTGCTCCTGAGCGCGTGCGGCTTCCACCTGCGCGGGGAGGCTGCGTTTGCGCTGCCGTTTCATACGCTGTACGTGAAGTCAACCAACGCCTTTGCGCCTTTCATCGTCGAGCTAAAGCGCGGCATCGAAGCCAATGGCGTGCAGATCACCGAGACACCGGAGCAGGCACAACTGACACTGCACATCGTTTCCGAATCCACGGACAAGCAGATCCTGTCCTTGAGCTCCAGCGGCCGCGTACTCGAATATCGTTTGTTGTACCGGGTATCGTTTCAGGCCTATGACAATAATCAGCGCGATTGGCTGGCTCCGGATGAAATCACGCTGCGGCGCGATTTCTCCTATGACGATACGCAAGTCATCGCCAAGGAGCAGGAGGAGGCGCTGCTGTACCAGAACATGCGCAACGATGCAGTACACCAAATGTTGCGTCGCCTGAACCATGTGAAGGCTCCACTATGAAGCTCGCCGCAGAAGATTTGCCGCGCCATCTCGCCAAGGGACTTGCGCCGCTGTATGTAATCCACGGCGATGCGCCGCTGCTGTCGATCGAGGCAGCCGACGCCATTCGTGCTGCGGCGCGCGCAGCGGGCTATGTCGAACGCGAGACATTCATGGTCGAGAAGGGATTCCAGTGGGCGGAACTGCGCAATAGTGCACAGACCCTGTCGCTGTTTTCCGCGCGCAAACTGATCGATTTGAGCATCCCGTCCGGCAAACCCGGCATCGAAGGCGCACTGGCATTGCAGGAATATTGTGAGCGAATGAGCGCAGACGTGATCACGATCATCTCGTTGCCGCGCCTGGACAAGTCGGCGCACAAAAGCAAATGGTTCACTGCGCTGGCTGAGCATGGCGTGACGATTGCCGCTGAAGAAATCGCCCTGGCTGCCCTTCCCGCATGGATCGCGGGACGCATGCAGCGGCAAGGGCAATCGGCGGATCGGGATACCCTGCGTTTTCTCGCGGAGCGTGTAGAAGGCAATCTGCTGGCGGCCTGGCAGGAAATCCAGAAGCTGGGCCTGCTGTATCCCGCCGGACACCTGAGCTTCGAGCAGGTCAAGGATGCGGTGATGGACGTGGCGCGCTACGATATATTCAAGTTGTCCGAGGCGATGCTGGCGGGCGACGCTGCCCGCTATGCGCACATTCTCAACGGGCTGCGCGCGGAGGGAGAGGCGCTGGTACTGATCCTGTGGGCACTGACCGAGGATATTCGCATCCTGGCCAGGGTTACGCGCAATGCGCAGCAGGGTGGCAATATTGCCACAGCATTGAAAAGCGAGCGCATCTGGGGCCCGCGCCAGAAGCAGATGGAACGCGCGGCGCGCCGCTTCGAGCCGCTGCAGGCCGAGCGCGCGCTGCGCCAGGCGGCCCACCTGGACAAGGTGATCAAAGGCCTGCGTCCGGGCGATGCGTGGGATGACTTGCTGCAGTTGGGCGCGCGTTGCGCGCGGGCGGGAGCGGCATGATCGGCGAACAGGTATTGCTGGTGCTGACCAACCTGCCGGACCGGGACAGCGCCGAACGCGTGGCCGCTGCGCTGATCGGGGAACGGGCCGCCGCTTGTGTTAACATTCTGGGCGAATGCCGTTCGGTTTATCGCTGGCAAGGCAGAACCGAAAGCGCCACTGAAATACCAATGCTGATCAAAACCACTCAGGCTGCCTATGGACGACTCGAAACCCTTATCCGTGCCCATCATCCCTATGAACTTCCCGAAATCATTGCTGTCCCTGTATCTGCCGGCTTGACCGACTATTTGCAGTGGGTGGCGCAGGAAACGACCCCGCAACCGAAATAAGCCCTTTCCGCAAGATCATTCCCCACCATGAACAAGATCCGATTTGTATTTTTGATCCTGCTAAGCCTCGCCCCGCTTGGCCACGCGGACGGATTGTTCGACAAGATCCCGTTGTTCGGCTCCAAACAGCCCACATTCCTGCAACCGGACCAGGCTTTCGGACTGGATGTATCGGTGAAGGACGCGCATACCCTGCTCGCCAGCTTCAGGGTTACGCCTGACTATTACCTGTACCGCGACAAGGTCGAATTCGATACCGCCGACCTTGGCGTCAAGGTGACCCAGGTATCGATGCCCAGGGGACAGATGAAGCACGATGCCAACTTCGGCGACATGGAAGTGTTCCATCAATCCTTCCTTGCAGAGGTCGCCCTCGACCGCAGCAATAACGCAGCCCGCAACATCGCTCTGGATGCCACTTACCAGGGATGCAGCGAGAAAGGCCTGTGCTACCCGCCAATCAAGAAGACCATCTATATTTCATTGCCCGCAATCACTGCTGCAGAGGCTGCAACCACGACCCGCGCGGACGCATTGCCACCACCCGCAGCGCCGCTGCAGGAAATGCGGGCCGCTGCGCCTGTTTCCGCCGCGGCGCAGCCGCCCGTTGACAACGAAAATTCGCAGATCGCCAGACTGTTCAAGCAGGGCAGTTTCTGGCTGATCATCTCGTTCTTCTTTGGCGCGGGGCTGCTGATCGCATTTACCCCCTGCATGTTCCCGATGGTGCCGATCCTGTCCGGCATCATCGTCGGGCGCGGCCACAAGATCACCCACATGCACGGCTTCATTCTGTCGTTTGCCTATGTGCTGGGCATGGCGCTCACCTACGCCGCAGTTGGCGTGGCCGCAGGGCTGTCCGGCACGCTGCTGTCCAATGCCCTGCAAACGCCGTGGGCTCTTGGCAGTTTTGCGGCGATATTCGTGCTGCTGTCGCTGTCGATGTTCGGCTACTATGAACTGCAACTGCCCACCGCGCTGCAAAGCAGGCTGACTGACACCAGCAACAGACTGCATGGCGGCCATCTGTCCGGCGTGTTCGTGATGGGGGCGCTGTCCGCCATCATCGTCGGACCCTGCGTTGCGGCACCCTTGGCCGGTGCACTACTGTATATCGGCCAGACACACGATGCCATGCTCGGCGGCAGCGCACTATTCTCGATGGCGCTGGGCATGGGCGTGCCGCTGCTGCTGATCGGCGCCTCCGCCGGCACGCTGTTGCCCAAGGCCGGGGCATGGATGGAGTCGGTCAAGCGCTTTTTCGGCGTGCTGCTGCTGGCGGTTGCGATCTGGATCATCTCGCCGATCATTCCGGTCGGCGTACAGATGTCGCTGTGGGCCGCCTTGCTAATCCTGTCGGCCATCTTTGCGCGGGCTCTGGATACTCTGCCTCATAACGCAACCCACATCCACAAGTTGTTGAAAGGCATTGGCATCCTCTCTCTGCTGATTGGCATCGCCTACCTGATCGGCGCGCTTTCCGGCGCCCGCGACGTGCTGCGCCCGCTGGGTGCGTTGGGCAGCGGCGCTCAAACGGCAGCGTCCACGGACCTGCCATTTGTCCGGATAAAGAATCTCGCGGAACTGGATGCGCGCCTCGCGCAGGCGGGCGGCAGAACCGTGATGCTGGACTATTACGCCGACTGGTGTGTATCGTGCAAGGAGATGGAGCGCTTCACGTTCAGCGATGCCAGGGTGCGGGCAAAACTCAAAAGCGCCGTGCTGCTGCAGGCCGACGTAACCGCCAACAACGACGATGACAAGGCTCTGCTGGCACGCTATGAATTGTTCGGCCCGCCCGCGACCCTGTTTTTTGGCGCAGATGGAGGGGAGATGACCGAACTTAGAGTAACCGGATATCAGGACGCGGAACAGTTCCTCTCCTCGTTGCAGAGTGTCGGCCTCTAGGCGCGCTTCAACAGTTCATTTGCATTATTGTCGCTCGACGATCGGATTGAACTGGCCGTCCGGTCACCGTGCATGAAGCTAAGTTCCTATTTCCTTTGAACTTAAGTTCTGACGCCTAATTTCCGCCAAAATCTGGACAACTTCCCCTAATTTGCGGCAAAATGGCTTCATGAAAAACCTGTTGGTCATGCATGGCCCCAACTTGAATCTGCTTGGAACACGCGAGCCGGATGTTTATGGTCATGTCACGTTAGATGAAATTAACAACAAGTTAGCACAATTAGCGCAATCCAGCGGTGCCCGGCTGGCGCACTTTCAGAGCAATGCCGAAGCCGCGATGGTAGAGCGGATTCAGCAGGCCCGCGAGGACGGCACCGATTTCATCGTCATCAATCCCGCCGCATTTACCCATACCAGCGTCGCCTTGCGCGACGCGCTGGCGGCCGTGAACATACCTTTTGTTGAAGTACATCTATCCAATGTTTTTGCACGCGAGGCATTCCGCAGGGAATCCTATTTTTCGGACATCGCCGTCGGAATAATCAGCGGCCTGGGAGCGACAGGCTATGAACTTGCCGTGCAGTTCGCCATTCAATATCCCGTCAGGAGCTAACCATGGATTTACGCAAACTCAAGACCTTGATTGACCTGGTCGAAAACTCCGGCATCGCCGAGCTGGAAATCAGCGAAGGTGAAGAACGCGTTCGTATCTCGCGCTCCTCTGCGAGCGCGCCACGGCACTCGTATGCTGCCCCTCCAGCGCAGGCGGCGGCTGCGACCGCCCCGTATCCGGCCGCGCCCGCCGAACCCGCCAAGGCTCCCGAGCCGGAAGGTCATGTGGTCAAGTCGCCCATGGTTGGCTCTTTTTACCGCAGCCCGTCCCCCGGCGCCAAGGCATTCGTTGATGTAGGGCAAAGCGTCAAGTTGGGCGAAACACTGTGCATCATCGAGGCCATGAAGCTTCTCAATGAGATCGAAGCGGACAAGGCCGGCGTGATCAAAGCCATCCTCGTTGAAAACGGGCAACCCGTTGAGTTTGGCCAACCCCTGTTCGTGATCGGATAAGCGATGCATAAAATCACCACTAACTCGTTGACCGTTTCGGCGAAGGCTGACGTGAGCGGAGCGAACGTTAAGCCGCGCAGCGGCGGCCGCAGCCAAAACGGGCAACCCGTTGAGTTTGGCCAACCCCTGTTCGTGATCGGATAAGCGATGCATAAAATCACCACTAACTCGTTGACCGTTTCGGCGAAGGCTAACGTGAGCGGAGCGAACGTTAAGCCGCGCAGCGGCGGCCGCAGCCAAAACGGGCAACCCGTTGAGTTTGGCCAACCCCTGTTCGTGATCGGATAAGCGATGCATAAAATCACCACTAACACGTTGACCGTTTCGGCGAAGGCTAACGTGAGCGGAGCGAACGTTAAGCCGCGCAGCGGCGGCCGCAGCCAAAACGGGCAACCCGTTGAGTTTGGCCAACCCCTGTTCGTGATCGGATAAGCGATGCATAAAATCACCACTAACTCGTTGACCGTTTCGGCGAAGGCTAACGTGAGCGGAGCGAACGTTAAGCCGCGCAGCGGCGGCCGCAGCCAAAACGGGCAACCCGTTGAGTTTGGCCAACCCCTGTTCGTGATCGGATAAGCGATGCATAAAATCACCACTAACACGTTGACCGTTTCGGCGAAGGCTAACGTGAGCGCAGCGAACGTTAAGCCGCGCAGCGGCGGCCGCAGCCAAAACGGGCAACCCGTTGAGTTTCGTCGACCCCTGTTCGTGATCGGATAAGCCATGTTCGGGGTCTCCAGTATTACTCTGACCGTTTT
The DNA here is from genome assembly GCA_963782385.1 of uncultured beta proteobacterium. GTDB lineage: Bacteria > Pseudomonadota > Gammaproteobacteria > Burkholderiales > Gallionellaceae > CAVXFS01. Next base: position 1,226,718 of record CAWAJO010000001.1, on the reverse strand, counting down.
CAGAGCATCAAGGACGGAACTGCCGGGCCTGCATAGTATTTGAATGATCATGTTTGAAAAGAAACCGGCCGCACCGCCTGTTGCAAACAAGAAGTCGACCAGCATACTGAAGCGCGGGATCATGCGACCAGCGCAAAAATCGGAGCCCGTGATGTTTGAAAAAATCCTCATTGCCAACCGTGGCGAAATCGCCCTGCGTATCCAGCGCGCATGCAGGGAAATGGGCATCAAGACGGTCGCCGTCCATTCCGAGGCAGATGCCGACGCCAAATACGTCAAGCTGGCTGATGAATCCGTATGCATCGGCCCGGCGCCTTCCAGTCAAAGCTATTTGCACATTCCGGCCATCATCAGCGCCGCAGAAGTCACCGATGCCCAGGCCATTCATCCCGGTTATGGCTTCCTGTCGGAGAACGCCGATTTCGCCGAACGCGTGGAAAAAAGCGGCTTCGTGTTCATTGGTCCGCGCTCCGACACGATACGCCTGATGGGAGACAAGGTTTCCGCCAAGAACGCGATGAAAAAGGCCGGCGTGCCCTGCGTCCCAGGCGTGGATGGCGCGCTGCCGGCCGACCCGGCGGTGATCGTCAAGATCGCGCGCAGCATCGGTTACCCGGTCATCATCAAGGCATCCGGCGGCGGCGGCGGGCGCGGCATGCGCGTGGTGCACACCGAGGCGGCGCTGCTGAACGCGGTGACCATGACCCGCACCGAAGCACAGGCGGCTTTCAGCAATCCGATGGTGTACATGGAGAAATTCCTGGAGAACCCGCGCCACATCGAGATCCAGGTGCTCGCCGACCAGTTCGGCAATGCCGTGCACCTGGGTGAACGCGACTGTTCGATGCAGCGCCGCCACCAGAAGATCATCGAGGAAGCGCCGGCACCGCTGATCAACGTACGCCTGCGCAACAAGATCGGCGAACGCTGCGCCGAAGCCTGCCGCAAGATCGGCTACCGCGGCGCCGGCACCTTCGAATTCCTGTACGAGAATGGCGAGTTCTATTTCATCGAGATGAATACCCGCGTGCAGGTGGAACACCCGGTCACCGAGATGATCACCGGCATCGATATCGTGCAGCAGCAGATCCGCATCGCCGCCGGTGAAAAGCTCAGCTTCCGGCAGAAGGATATCGTGTTCAAGGGCCACGCCATCGAGTGTCGCATCAATGCCGAACACCCGTACAAATTCACCCCCTCACCCGGCCGCATCACCACCTGGCACCCGCCCGGCGGTCCCGGCATCCGTGTCGATTCCCACGTCTATGCCAATTATTTCGTGCCGCCGCATTACGACTCGATGATCGGCAAGATCATTGCCTTTGGCGACACGCGCGAGCAGGCGATGGCGCGCATGCGCACCGCCCTGTCAGAAATGGCGGTCGAGGGCATAGAGACCAACATCCCGCTGCACAAGGAACTGATGCTGGATGCAGCCTTCATGCGCGGCGGCACCAATATCCACTACCTCGAACACAAGCTCGCGGAACGCGCCAAGGGAGCCAAGGCAAAGTAATGAGCTGGCTCACGCTGACCGTGAATGCCGATGCGCAGCACGCGGACACCCTGAGCGAAGCCCTGCTGGAATTCGGCGCGCTGTCGGTGGACGTGAATGACGCCGATGCCGACACGCAGGACGAACAAGCGGTCTTCGGCGAGCCGGGCGAACCCGACTCGCAATTCTGGTCACGCAACCGCGTCACTGCGCTGTTCCCCGCCGACGCACCGGTCGAAACCATATTGCAGGATGCCGCACGGGCTGCGGGCTTTCCACCGGTGACCGACTACCATATCGCAACGCTGGAAGACGACGACTGGGTGCGCCTGACCCAGTCGCAGTTCGATCCCATACGCATCTCACCGCGGCTGTGGATCGTCCCCACCTGGCACGCGCCGTCCGACCGGCGCGCGATCAACATCGTGCTGGATCCGGGGCTGGCCTTCGGCACCGGCAGCCATCCCACCACGCGCCTGTGCCTGCGCTGGCTGGACAACCATATTCAGGGTGGAGAGTTGGTGCTGGATTATGGCTGCGGTTCCGGCATCCTCGCCATTGCCGCACTCAAGCTCGGCGCAGCCTGCGCCGTCGGCGTGGATGTCGATGCACAGGCGGTCAGGGCAAGTTGCGACAATGCAGTTGCCAATCAAGTCGCCGCGCAATTTTTTCTGCCGGGTCAAGCACCGCATTTGCAGGCCGACATTGTTGTCGCCAATATTCTGACCAATCCGCTCAGGCTGCTCGCCCCGTTGCTGGCTGCCGCCACCAGGCCGGGCGGCCGCATCGCGCTTTCCGGCGTGCTCGCCGGGCAAGCTGAAGAAGTGATGAAAATCTACGCACAATGGTTTAACCTTGCTCCCCCGATCCTTGAGGAAGGCTGGGCTTGCCTGTCCGGTACTAAACGATGAGTTCTACCACGCTGTGTCCCACATGCAATACGCGCTTCAGAATCAGCGAAGCGCAGCTAGATGCTTATGACGGACTGGTGCGCTGTGGACGCTGCCAGGCGTTGTTCGACGCGCGCAAAACTCTGCAGGACGACAAGCCCGGCCCGCAACCCGACTCCCTAGCATCCTCCGATGGCCAACTTCAGGAGGGGGATGGCGTGCCGGAGGCCGGTCAACACGAAGATTCAGATTATTCAGACAACGCAATCTCGACCGCGGAGCCGATCATACAAGCCCAGGAGAACCGAATTGCCGTCGTCCCGGTGGACGGCGCGGAGTTGGCCCCGCCGAAGAAACCTCTCTGGCCACTGATTGCGGTCAACGCCGTGCTGGCGTTTCTCCTGTTGGGGCAGTGCGCCTATATTTTCAGGGTCCAGCTCGCCTCCAGCATGCCCGGCCTGAAACCTGCGCTGGTCGCTTCCTGCAAGTTCTTCCTCTGCACGGTCCCTTTGCCGCGCAAACTCGACCTGATGAGTATAGAGTCCTCCGACCTGGTAGCCGAACCGGCGCAACCAAGCATCATTACGCTCAATGCCATCCTGCGCAGTCAGGCCCGTTACGCGCAGGCATTCCCCAACCTGGAACTCACGCTTACCGACGACAATAACCGTCCGGTTGCGCGCCGCACTTTCAGTCCCCTGGAATATCTCGGCCCCGGCAATGACGAGCAGCAAGGCTTGTTACCCAACCGAGATCTCAACATCAAACTGAACATTGACACCTCGGACCTCAAGCCCTCCGGTTACAAGTTGTTCATCTATTGATCCTTGATCAAGCCAACCAGGTTTGCATCAGCCACCCGCGTCTATTCAGGCAGCTTGCTGCCCGTCAATGTCTTCGGTATAGTGCCGCCAGCCGTTCAGACGTATGGGAGAGCGTGTCAGACCTGGCACCGCCGAAGGCGCAACACCCGCAATCGCTCAGGCGCAATGAACCATACATTCAGGCGAATCTGGAGAGCGCTGTCATGCACAGCCACCGAAGGGGCACGCGAATAGCTTGTTTGTCATTCCCGCGAAAGCGGGAATCCAGTTCAATAACATCGCTGGATTCCGGGTCGAGCCCGGAATGACGAACAGGGTCGAATCGTAATCTCTCAGGTACCGAGGACAGATGGGGCGAAGCCGCAAATGCTGCTTCGCCTTTTTATTTTGGTTGCGACTAGCCTGAAGGCAAGTCTTCACTGAAGCAAGGTTTATTGAGAGCTTATATGATATTGAAGCAGACTCCCTTGAACGCCGCGCACCGTGCCATGGGCGCGAAGATGGTGGACTTCGGCGGCTGGGACATGCCGGTGAATTACGGCTCGCAGATCGAGGAACACCACAGGGTGCGCAACGATTGCGGCATGTTCGACGTATCGCACATGCGCGCGGTCGATGTGACAGGTGACGGTGCGCGCGATTTGCTGCGCTCCCTGCTGGCAAACAACGTGGACAAGCTGCAGACTCCCGGCAGGGCGCTGTATTCCACCATGCTGCTGCCCGATGGCGGCGTGATCGATGACCTCATCACCTATTTCATGAACGAGCGGTGGTTCCGTATTGTGGTGAACGCAGGCACGGCAGAGAAGGACATTGCCTGGATGAAGCGGCAGGCTGCAAGCCTTGCGCCGCAAGTGGCGATTCAGGACCATCCGGAACTGGCGATGATCGCGGTGCAAGGGCCGAATGCTCGCGAAAAAGTCTGGCAGGTGCTGCCCCAGACGCGCACCTGCACGGAAGGACTGGTGAATTTTCAGGCGGCGGATTGCGGCGGGTATTTCATCGCGCGCACCGGTTATACCGGAGAGGATGGTTTCGAGATCATGCTGCAGCAACAGGAAGCCGAGGATATCTGGTATGCGCTGAACAAGGCGGGCGTAGCGCCGGTCGGCCTCGGTGCGCGCGATACGCTGCGCCTGGAAGCGGGCATGAATCTGTACGGGCAGGACATGGACGAGACGGTCAGCCCGCTCGAATCAGGTCTGGCATGGACGGTGGACCTGGCGGGCGAACGCGATTTCATCGGCAAGGCCGCACTGCAGGCAAACCCGCCCCTGCGCAGGCTGGCGGGGCTGGTTCTGCTGGATCGCGGCGTGCTGCGCAGCCACCAGAAAGTGCACACCGCGCACGGTGACGGCGAGATCACCAGCGGCACCTTCTCTCCGACGCTGGACAGATCCATCGCATTGGCGCGGGTGCCAAAAGAGGTGCAGATCGGCGACCGGATACAAGTGGAAATTCGCGATAAAATGCTTAAAGCGCAAGTCGTCAAGTATCCGTTCGCGCGAAATGGGAGGGCGGTCGTTAGTCTGTAGGTTGGGTTAGGCGCGTTTTTTGCGCCGTAACCCGACATAATACTGGCTTCCAATCCATGAGTAATGATTGTTTAGTTGGGTTACGCGATAAAGCCGCTAACCCAACCTACGCGACTTACAACTGAAGGAGTTTCACATGAGCAACCCGACCAACCTGAAATACACTGCGTCCCACGAGTGGGTCAGCACCGGAGCCGACGGCACGGTCAGCATCGGCATCACGCAACACGCACAGGAGCTGCTGGGCGACATGGTATTCGTGGAAAGCCCTGCCGTGGGTCGCAAACTGAAAGCCGGGGAAGAGTGCGGTGTGGTGGAATCGGTAAAGGCCGCAGCGGATGTGTACGCGCCGCTTGCCGGCGAAGTAATGGAAGTGAACATCGAACTGGATGGCGCGCCGGAAATGATCAACGATAATCCCTACCGGGCGTGGATGTTCAGGATGAGACCGGAAAATGCGGCGGATGTGGATGCGTTGATGGACGCTGCCGCATACCAGAAGCATGTGGACAGCGAGGCACACTAAAGCTTGAATTGACTGCGTTGCTTCCCCCTTGTAGGGGGAAGGTTAGGATGGGGGCAGGACGCTGGCAATATTACGCTCCCACCCCCTCCCCAACCCTCCCCCTGACAGGGGGAGAGAGTACTTCGGCGAGAGAATATTCCGAGATAAACCCGTCAATTCTTATTCCACTCAACCATGATCAAATTCGACCAATTCGTGAATCGCCACAATGGCCCGTCCGAACAGGAGGTGCAGGAAATGTTGGACAAGATCAATGCGCCCTCGCTCGACGCGCTGATCGACCAGACCATTCCGTCGGCAATTCGGCTAAAGCAACCGCTGAACCTGCCGGACGCGATGTCGGAGCACGGCTACCTGCAGCATCTGCGCGGTATCGCGGCAAAGAACAAGCTGTACAGGAGCTATATCGGGCTGGGCTATTACGACACCATTATGCCGCCGGTGATCCAGCGCAACGTGCTGGAGAATCCCGGCTGGTACACCGCCTACACGCCCTACCAGGCAGAGATCGCGCAAGGGCGCCTGAAGGCCCTGCTCAACTTCCAGACCATGGTGATGGACCTGACCGGCATGGAGATCGCCAACGCTTCGCTGCTGGACGAGGCCACGGCCGCGGCCGAGGCGATGACCATGTTGCACGGCCTGCGCTCGCGCAATACTGCGGATCAGGGCAGGAACAGCTTTTTCGTGTCGCACGAATGCTTCCCGCAAACCATCGAGTTGCTGAAAACGCGTTCCGCGCCGCTGGGCATCGAACTGGTGATCGGCGATTTCAGGACCCTGACGATGAATGAGTCGCTGTACGGGGCATTGTTGCAGTATCCAGCTGCCGACGGCGCGGTGCATGACTACGCCGATTTCGTCGCCCGCGCCAACTCGCACGGCATGACCGTCGCCGTGGCGGCGGATATTCTCAGCCTGGTGCTGCTCACGCCGCCCGGCGAATGGGGAGCGGATGTGGTGGTCGGTTCTACCCAGCGTTTCGGCGTGCCGATGGGCTACGGCGGGCCGCATGCGGCCTACTTCGCCTGCCGCGATGCGCACAAGCGTGCGATGCCGGGGCGCATCATCGGCGTGTCGGTGGATGCCGACGGCAACCCCGCCCTGCGCATGGCACTGCAGACACGCGAACAGCACATCCGCCGCGAGAAGGCCACCTCCAATATCTGCACCGCGCAGGCGCTGCTGGCGATCATGGCCAGCATGTATGCGGTGTACCACGGCGCGGAAGGATTGCGCGGCATCGCGCAGCAAGTGCATCTGTGCGCGGTCGCGCTGGCAAATGAATTGAGAAAGCTCGGATACGCCGTGACGGATGAGCCGTTCTTCGATACGGTGAAACTGGTTCATACCGACAACGTGAAGATTCACTCGCTGGCGGAAGCCGCCTTCATCAACTTCCGCTACACCGAGGATGGACTGACTATTGCCCTGGACCAGGCCACATCGCTAGCAGATTTGAATGCCATTCTCGCGGTGTTCGCGCAAGCCGCCGGCAAACCAGTCCCCATGCTCTCGGCCATCCAGGTGGATACTCAAACAATGCTGGTGAAGCAGCGTCACTCAGCCATCCTGAGTCACCCGGTGTTCAACACCTATCATTCCGAATCGGAGATGATGCGCTATATCAAGCGACTGGAGAACAAGGACTTGTCGCTGACCCATTCGATGATTTCCCTGGGTTCCTGCACGATGAAGCTGAATGCCGCCGCGGAACTGATTCCGCTGACCTGGCCGGAATTCGCCAGCCTGCACCCGTTCGTGCCGGTGGAGCAGGCCGAGGGCTATCAGCAAATTATCGCGGAACTGGATGACGCGCTGTGCGAGATCACCGGCTTCGCCAAGATGAGCTTCCAGCCGAACAGCGGCGCGCAGGGAGAATACGCCGGCCTGCTGGTGATCCAGGCATACCACCGGTCGCGCGGCGAGGGCCAGCGCAACGTGGTACTGATTCCCGCTTCGGCACATGGCACCAATCCGGCCAGTGCGGCGATGTGCGGCCTGCGTATCGTGGTGGTGAAGTGCGACAAGAACGGCAACATCGATATCGACGATCTGCGCGAAAAAGCCGAACTGCACGGGAATGACCTGTCGTGCCTGATGGTGACCTACCCCAGCACGCACGGCGTGTATGAAGAAGAAATCAACAACATCACCCGCATGGTGCACGAAAACGGCGGTCAGGTTTACATGGACGGCGCGAACATGAACGCGCAAGTCGGGCTGACCAGTCCGGGCAATATCGGCGCGGATGTATGCCACCTCAACCTGCACAAGACCTTCGCTATTCCGCATGGCGGCGGCGGCCCAGGCATGGGGCCGATCGGCGTCGCGGCACACCTTGCGCCATTCCTGCCCAAACATCCGGTGGTCAAGACCGGCGGCGCACAGGCCATCCACGCGGTGTCCGCCGCGCCTTTCGGCAGCGCGCTGATCCTGCTGATTTCTTATGGCTACATCAAGATGCTGGGCGGCGCCGGCCTCACAGCTGCGACCCGCATAGCCATCCTCAACGCCAACTACATCAAGGAAACGCTGAAGGATCACTACCCCACGTTGTACAGCGGGGCGCAAGGCCGCTGCGCGCACGAGATGATTCTGGCCTGTGCCGACTTCAAGCGCGATGCCGGAATTGACGTCACGGACATCGCCAAGCGCCTGATGGATTATGGCTTCCACGCCCCCACCACTTCCTTTCCCGTGGTGGATACATTGATGGTCGAGCCGACCGAGAGCGAATCGAAAGGCGAGTTGGACCGCTTTTGCGAGGCAATGATCGCGATCCGGGGCGAGATCGACGAGATCATCGCCGGTAATGCCGACCGCAAGGACAACGTCATCAAGCGTGCTCCGCACACTTCCAGCGCCGTGGTGGCCAGTGATTGGGATCGCGGCTACTCGCGTGAACAGGCCGTTTTCCCTTTGCCTTGGGTGCGCGATAATAAATTCTGGCCCAGCGTCGCGCGGGTGGATAATGTTTACGGCGACAAGAACCTGGTTTGTGGCTGCCCGCCCGTGGCGGCAGCCTATTCAGACAACAACTGACCCAAGGAGAACACCATGTCCAAAGACCCCATCAACAAAACCGCCGTCACTCTCGATGGCGCACCCGTCACCCTGTTCGGCACCTTTCCGGAGGTCGGTCAAACTGCCCCGCCGTTCACGCTGGTGGACAAGGACCTGAAGGATGTATCGCTGCAAAGTCTCGCCGGCAAGCGCAAGGTGCTGAACATCGTACCCAGTCTCGACACCGCCGTTTGCGCGACCTCGACGCGCAAATTCAACGAGGCGGCAAGCAAGTTGAACAACGCCGTGGTGCTGGTGATTTCCGCCGACCTGCCGTTTGCCATGGGTCGCTTCTGCGCGACCGAGGGACTGAACAATGTGACGCCGCTGTCGCTGATGCGCGGACGCGATTTCATGCGCAACTACGGCGTGAAGATCGCCGACACGGCTCTCGCCGGTGTGACCGCACGTGCCGTGCTGGTGCTGGACGAAAACGACCGCATCCTGTACGCGGAACTGGTGAGCGACATCACCCACGAGCCGAATTATGATGCGGCGCTGGCTGTACTTTAAGTCGACGTGAAACTTATCCTGATCAGCCTGATTGCATTGATGGCCCTCAGTGCCTGCGGCCAGGCCGACCGCGAAGCGAAACTCAAGCAGTTGCCGGGCTACCAGGCGGCCAATGCAAATTGCACGCAGTGCCACGTACTGCCTTATCCACCTGACCGCCCAGCCCTTGCCTGGGAAAGCATCGTGACCCGGATGGAAACCCAGATTCGCAACAGCGGCCGCCCGGTGCCCGATGCGGCAACGCACGCCGCCATCGTGCAGTACTTTGAGGCCGGCGCAAAATTGTGAATCCCGGTTGCCGGGGTTGGCATTGAGTCAACTTGCGTCCGAACGTCGCTTGCAACAAATCCCGGTGCGGCCAGTAATGGGCGGAAGGACTGCCAGCGGGATGCGAGAAGGCAAGAACCCGCAAAAAGGGCGCGGAGGCAGAATGGAATGAGGCTGCATACCGAATCTGTCGCGACCACGGCGTTTCCCTGGTTCCGCGCACAGCGGAATCCAGGCCGATTTCGGGTCAACTGCAACGTCCATGGATTCAATGCTGCCCGGCGGCTGCGGAATGGGCGAAACATTTTCTGAAACAATCAAAATCTGTCATGTCTTGTTGCCGCCTGTGAAGCCGGTTGCTGCACTTCAAACTGACCATACGGTTAAAAAAATGCCCCTGAGCCTTGCGGAACAGGGGCAAGTGTCTTAACAATGGGGAAAGTCAAGACTGCACGTTCAAGGAGAGAAAACGTGAGGTAGTTTGCACTACACGACTTTATAGATTGGGAAATGCAGAAATAGTTCATCGTCAGTCTACAGACGACACGGGCCCAAAGAAGAAGCCCGGAACATCAATCTGGCCAAGCCCAGTTCAATGCGAGAATCATTTTGAATTTTCAGATATTTTTTGCACTTATCCCGCATTTCCTGTGTTTTCCCCCTCCTCATCCCGGACCAGATCCCCTGTCGTAGCGGGTCGGCCACGGAGCGGATCGCATGGTTGACTGGTTTCCGTTTGCCGGCAAATTGCCGGAACAAATCCGGATTTCACTTGCCTTAGGTGCCTGAAATTAAGTTCTGAAAATCAATAGCCAATTATGACGGGGGATGTGTTGGAAAATTCACCTGCGCAAGCTGCATTTCAATCACTCAAAAATCATATATCGCAACAAATAATCGGACAGGAAAAGCTGGTTGACCGGCTGCTGATCGCACTGCTGGCAGACGGACATTTGCTGGTCGAGGGAGCGCCGGGGCTGGCCAAGACGCGCGCGATCAAAGTGCTCAGCGAGGGCCTGGAAGCTGATTTTCACCGCATCCAGTTCACGCCCGACCTGCTGCCTGCCGATCTCACCGGAACGGATATCTTCAGGCCGCAGGACGGCTCGTTCCAGTTTCAGCGTGGACCTCTGTTCCACAATCTGGTGTTGGCCGACGAGGTGAATCGCGCCCCGGCGAAGGTGCAATCGGCCCTGCTCGAAGCGATGGCGGAACGCCAGATCACGGTGGGCACGACGACCTATCCGCTGCCGCGACTCTTCCTGGTGATGGCCACGCAGAATCCGATCGAGCAGGAGGGAACTTATCCGCTGCCGGAAGCCCAGCAGGACAGGTTCTTGCTGCATGTGAAAGTCGATTATCCGCAGGCCGAATCCGAGCTGCAAATCCTGCAGCTTGCGCGCAGCGAAGCGGCGCGACAGATTCAGGGCGCTGCGCCGGCCATAAACAAACTGAGCCAGGAAGCCCTGTTTGCCGCGCGCCAGGAGGTGCTGAAGATACACATGGCGGATAACCTGGAGCAGTACCTGGTCGAAATCATTCTGGCCACCCGCAATCCGACGGTTTACAAGCCCGCTCTTGGCAGCTGGGTGCAGTGGGGCGCCAGCCCGCGCGCCACGATTGCGCTGGACCGCTGTGCCCGCGCCCACGCCTGGCTGGCGCGGCGCGATTATGTCGGTCCGGAAGATATCCAGAGCATGGCTTTCGATGTGCTGCGCCACCGCGTGCTGTTGAGCTATGAAGCGGAAGCCGAAGGGCATACGCCGGACCAATTCGTCGAAGCATTGATCAACCTGATACCCGTGCCATGATTCCGTTGCTGCGTCGCGGCAAAACGCACCGCCCACCGCCAGATTCGCCTGCAGACGATCCAGCGATCAAAGCTGGCGGCCTGGCAGACGACGGCGTGGCATACGTCAGCGTGCAATCGCTGATTGCGCTGCACCGCCCAGCGGAATCGTTATCGCTCAAACCCGGCCGCATACGCGCATTGAGCGGAGGCGAATATTATTCGCCGTTCAAGGGGCGCGGCATGGAATTCGACGAGGTGCGCGCCTACATGCAGGGGGATGATGCACGCACCCTCGATTGGCGCGTGACCGCGCGCACCGGTCGCCCCCATACCAAGCTGTTCCGCGAAGAGCGCGAGCGGCCGGTACTGCTGTGGCTGGATATGCGCAACCCGATGTTCTTTGCCACGCAGGGCGCGTTCAAGGCGGTGCGTGCGGCCCAGGCCGCGGCCCTGCTGGGCTGGTGCGCGGTGCAACAGGGCGAACGGCTGGGCGCACTGGTTTTTGCCGGGCAGTCCCACATCGAGCTGCGTCCCCGGCGCGGCAAGCCGCCCCTGCTGCATCTGCTGCAGAAAATTGCGGCCCTTCCGGCATGGCGCGAGTGCAATCTTTCCGGCGATCCACAGGCCGACAGCCGGGCGCTGCATCAGGCGCTGACCCGGCTGCGCAGCGTGGCGCAACCGGGCAGCCTGATCATGTTGCTGAGCGACTTCTCCGGCCTCGATAATCAATGCCGCGCGCAACTGGCCCTGTTGTCGCGCCATAGCGAACTCATGCTGATCGACATCCACGACCCGATGGAAAAAGAACTGCCGCCGCCGGGTCAATATCGGCTCAGCGACGGCGAGAATTTCATGACACTGTTTACCACGGACCAGCGCCTGCGCGAGGGTTACCGCGCGCGCTTTGTCCGGCAGCAGCTGGAACTGCAACAACTCTGTCGCCGCTACCGGATGAAGCTGTTGTCACTGGGCACGGCCGACGACCCGCTGCGCGCGTTGCAGCACGGTCTGGGTGTGCGGGCATGAATCCGGACCTGAGCCAGCTGCGCGACATCCACCTGCCTGCGCCGGTTTCCTGGTGGCCGCCCGCACCGGGATGGTGGCTATTGCTGGCGATCATCCTGCTGGCCGTAATCGGGATTGGGCTGGTCGTTAACGATCGCAGGCGCAATGCATGGCGGCGCACCGCACTGGCCGAATTGGCCAGCCTGCGTGAGCAATATCAGGCGCAGCCGGTTGCGCCGCAGCGCAGCGTCGCTGACCTGTCGGTGCTGATGCGCCGCGTGGCAATCAGCCGCTTTCCGCGCGACGAAGCCGCGAAGCTAAGCGGCGGCGAATGGCTCGCATTTCTCGATCGCAACGGCCGCACCGGTGCGGGATTCCAGTCGGAGCTGGGACGCTTGCTGGTGGTCGCGCCGTATTCGCAGGAAACGACCATCGTCGCGGCGGAGTTGATCAAGCTGTTTGCATTGTGCGAGGGATGGATCGGCGGGCTGCCGGCAAGGGGCCGTCGATGATCCACTTCGACTGGCCCTGGATTTTTTTTGCGGCGCCGTTGCCGCTGTTGTTGCGCTTCCTGATTCCGCCGGCGGATGCCGTCAAGGAAGCCGCGCTGCGTGTGCCCAGCCTCGTTGCATTCGCACTGGATGGCGCAGCGCAATCCGGAAAAGACGTGCTGCGGCGCTGGCTGATGCTGCCGGCTTTGCTGGCATGGCTGCTGCTGCTAAGCGCTGCGGCACGGCCGGCCTGGCTGGGCCCGCCGGTCGATTTGCCGGTCAGCGGACGCGACCTGATGCTGGCCGTGGACATCTCCGGCAGCATGCAGATCGAGGACATGGCCAAGGGCGGCAAGCGAATGAGCCGCCTGGACGCGGTCAAGCAGGTCGCGGGCGATTTTATCGACCGGCGCATCGGCGATCGCATCGGGCTGATCCTGTTCGGCAGCCAGGCCTATGTGCAAACGCCGCTGACCTTTGACCGCAAGACGGTGCAGGACATGCTGCAGGAATCCGCGATCGGCCTGGCCGGCGAGCAGACCGCGATTGGCGATGCCATCGGCCTGGCGATAAAACGCCTGCTGCAAAATCCGCAGGGCGACAAGGTGCTGATATTGCTGACCGATGGCGCCAGCAATGCGGGCGAAGTGCAGCCCCTCAAGGCGGCGGAACTGGCAGCCAGGGAGGGCCTGACGATCTACACGATAGGCATCGGCGCTGACGAGATGGTGGTGAATTCACCGTTCGGCGGCCAGCGCGTGAATCCCTCCGCCGACCTGGACGAGAAGACACTGGGCGCCATTGCCAGGGCGACGGGCGGAAGGTATTTCCGCGCGCGCGACGGCAAGCAGCTGGAAAGGATTTACAGCATGCTGGATGCATTGCAGCCGGTCGTGCAGGACAAGCAGACCTTCCGTCCCCGGCATGCGCTTTTTTACTGGCCGCTCGGCGCGGCCATGCTGCTGGCGGGATTGCTGATGCTACCGGCTGTGCGCGGGAGATAGGGCGATGCATTGGATTGCCCAAATTCATTTCTTGCGGCCCGAATGGTTCTATGCGCTGCTCCCGCTGCTGCTCCTGCTGTGGTTCCTGTGGCGCCAACGCCTATCCAGCCGCAGTTGGCAACGTGTGGTCGCACCGCGGTTGTTGCCCTATCTGCTGGTAGGCGATAGCGCAGGACGGCGCCCGTGGTTCCTGCTTGCAACCGGAGTCGGCGGGCTGCTGTCGGTCGTTGCGATGGCCGGACCGGCATGGAAGAAACTTGAAGTGCCGGTATTTCGCCAGCAGTCGGCGCTGGTGCTGCTGCTGGACATGTCGCGCTCGATGGATGCGGCGGACATCAAGCCCAGCCGGTTGCTGCGCGCGCAAATGAAATTGCGCGACATCCTCAATCAGCGGAAGGAAGGCGAGACAGCGCTGATCGTCTATGCCGCCACGCCGTTCGTGGTGAGCCCGCTTACCCCGGATGCGAGGACGATTGCCAGCCAGCTTGACAGCATGAGCACCAACCTGATGCCGGCGCAGGGTTCGCGCCCCGACCGCGCCATCGGCATGGCGCTGCAATTGTTGCAGCAATCGGGCGTCAATCACGGCGGCGTGCTGTTGATCAGTGACGGGATAGATGGGGAGCCGTCGCAGGAATTGAAGAACGCGATCAACGAACTGGTCGGCGCAGGACACCGCTTGTCGGTGCTGGGCGTGGGCACGCCCGACGGTGCGCCTATCGCCACGGCCAGCGGCTTTCTCAAGGATCGCAATGGTGCGATCGTGCTGCCCAGGCTGCATGACGCTGGCCTGGAAGCAGCTGCCCGCCTGGGTAACGGCAGTTACCGGCGCCTCAGCACGGACGACAGCGATTTTCATGCCCTGCTTGCACCCTTCGACAGCATGCGCACGCAATTGCAAAGCAAACAGGCGGAGGGCCTGAACAGCGACCAATGGCGCGACGAGGGGCCGTGGCTATTGCTGCCGTTGCTGCTGCTCGGCGCGCTCGCTTTCCGGCGCGGCTATGTGCTGGTCTTGCTGCTGGCTTTGCCGCTGCCGCGCGCGGCCCATGCGTTCGACTGGCCCAGCTTGTGGCAACGCGACGACCAGCTTGGTCAACAGGCCATGCAGGCCGACAATCCGAAACGGGCTGCCGCGCTTTTCAAGAATCCGGAGTGGCGCGCGGCCGCAAATTACCGCGCAGGAAATTACCAGGCTGCGGCGGATAACCTGAAGGATGTGGACAGCGCCGATGCCTTCTATAACCGCGGCAACGCATTGGCCAAACAGGGGCAGTTGCAGGAAGCGCTGGGCGCCTATGATGAAGCGCTCAAACGCGACCCCAACAATGCGGATGCAAAATTCAATCACGATCTGGTCGAGGAGATGTTGAAGCAGCAGTCCCAGTCCCGGGCCGACCAGAATCAGAAGGATCAGCAGCAAAAGAAGGATGGCAAGGATCAACAACAGCGCAATGGCAAGGACCAGAATCATGACCAGCAAGACAGATCTGAGGCCAAGAACGGCCAGAACAAACCGTCCGAATCGCAGTCCGGATCGGAGCAGAAGTCGACCCGGCAGGATGGCAAGGAAGGCCAGCAGGGCGATGCAAAACAACAGGGCGGCGGGGATAACAACGGCAAGCAGGCGAACCAGGCCGAACACAGCAAGTCCGCTGACAATGCCGCGACGGGACAGGAAGGCACGGACAACAAAGGCGGTCCGCCGGATAACGCCGGGCAATTGTCTGACGCACAGAAAAACAGCGGCGAAAACAGCGGCAAAACCGATCCGGCTGTCGCAGGGCAAAAGAACGCCAACGAATTTCTGCAGGCCGACAAGCAGTGGCTGCGCCGCATTCCGGACGATCCGGGCGGCCTGTGGCGGCGCAAGTTTCAGTATCAGTATCAAAAGCAACAGCAAACCGGAAAAAGTGAGGACGAGACATGGTAGCGCCTGACTTGAAACGAACGATCGCGTCACTGATCGCCCTGCTTTGCTTGTTGTTTCCTTTGTCGGCAGCGGCGGCGTTCCAGGCTTTGGTCGACCGCAACCCGGTCGCCGAAGGCGAATCGCTGACCCTGACGCTCAAGAGCAATGAGGACCTGGATGGCGACCCGGATCTGAGCGTGCTGCAAAAGGACTTCGATGTGCTGGGTCAGAGCCAGGGCAGCAGCATGCAGATTATCAACGGAAAGATTTCCCGCAGCATCCAGTGGCAAATCTCGATCATGCCGAAACGCAGCGGCTCGCTGGTCATACCGGCGATCAAGGCAGGAAACGAGACCACGCAGCCGATCACGCTCCGCGTGACGCGGGCGGACCAGGCGAAGGCCGACAGGCAAAGCCGGGAACTGTTTCTCGAGGTCAGCGCGCAGCCGCGTACCGCTTATGTGCAGCAACAGATCATTTTCACCGTGCGCCTTTATCGCGTAGTCAACATCGGCGACCAAAGCACCCTCAGCGACCCGAAGTTTCCGAATATGGATGCGATGGTCGAGCGACTGGGCGATGATCGTTCCTTCCAGACCATGCGCAACGGACAGGCGTATGCCGTGATAGAACGGCGCTATGCGCTATACCCGCAAAGGAGCGGCCAGTTCAGCAGCGCCCCGGTTCAGTTTGACGGGACAATTGTCGAAAGCAACCCGGGCGGCGGATTCTTCATGTTTGACCCATTCAGCCAGCGCACCCGTCACAAGCGGGTCACTTCCGGAACGATACCGTTTACGATCAAACCCATGCCCGCCGGCATCAGCGGCGCCCAGTGGCTGCCCGCGAGTCAGCTGCAATTGACGGAACAATGGTCGCAGAACCCGCCAAAGTTCACTGCAGGCGAACCGGTCACGCGCACTGTGGTGATATCGGCCAAGGGGCTGACTGCATCACAATTGCCCGTGCTGGATAGCCGCGTCATCGACGGACTCAAGTTCTATCCCGACCAACCGGCGCTGAAAGACAACAAGGGTGACAATGGCAACAACGGCGTGCGCACGCAGAAGATCGCCATTCTGCCGACCCGCCCCGGCAGTTTCATCCTGCCTGCCATCGAAGTGAAGTGGTGGAACGTCAACACCGACAGGATGGAAGTAGCGCGGCTGCCGGCGAGGACGATTGCCGTGCTCCCCGGCGCGGCGAGTTCCGGCAGCACCAACCCGCCACCCGGACTAGTGCCCGGAACTGCAACCGAAAAAACAGCAGAACCGGAAATCGCCGCTGCCGGCAAGTCGACGCTGGCGGGCAGCCTGGTCGACAGCCGGCATGCCGGCGGCTGGTGGCCGTGGCTATCGCTGTCTCTGGCGGCCGGCTGGCTGGCGACACTGATCCTCTGGTGGCGCGCACGCAACAAGATTGCATCGCCGGAAGCGGAAACGGGCAATGCGGAATCTCTGCGGCAACTGGAAAACCAATTGCAGAAATGCTGCATCAGCAATGACGCGAAGCAGGCGAAATCAAGACTGCTGGCATGGGCAAAACTGCGCTGGCCGCAAAATCCCCCCACCAGCCTCACCGCGCTGGCGGCGCATTGCCAGGCAGACCTGGCAAGCGCATTGAACGAGTTGGACCGGGTGCTCTATGCCAACGGCAAGAGCGATTGGCACGGCGAGAACTTGTTGCAATCGTTCAACCGGCACAAACCGGATTCATCCGCGGCGCAGGCAAGCAAGCGTGAATCGCTGGAGCCGCTTTTTCTGGCTTCGCGCTGATCCATGCTGCGGACAGATGACAAAGGGCCTGATTTGTTTATACAGCGCCTGCAGCAAGGCATCGGGTGCCATATCCGGCGACCGGGAACAGGCAATATGGGTCATTCTTCTCTTGCCGCGCGTCAGTCGGTGAGCCAATAACAGGACAATGGCGGAAAGGTGACCGCATTGTTTTCCACCAGCACGCGCGTTCCAGAACACAGGTCCTTCATGCCGTCGAGCAGAAAAAATCCGCAGGACTGCATTTCATCGACCGGCAGCACCTGTGCATCGACGCTGAAGTTGGCAATCACCAGCACCTTGTTGCGGTTGTTCAAGGTATCAGTGCGGGAAAAGATCAGCAGATTGGGATTGTCGACAGCCAGCAACTGGCGGTTGTCGAAGTCCGCAAAAGCCGTCCTTTCCTTGCGCAGCGCAATCATCTTCTTCAGCGCGCTGAATATACGTTGCTCCACCGTCCCCGTCTGGTGGCGTTTCTCCGCCTTGTTCCAGTCGAAGAATGACCGGTGCGCCCAGCGATTGTCGGTGCTCGTTGACGGATCAGCAAGATATTCCAGGCTGTTAAGGGTGCCGATCGCATCGCCGTAGTAGAGCAGCGGAATGCCGCCGAACGCGAGGATGATGCTGTGCAGCAGCACGATGGTTTTGATCGAGGCGTCGATCGCCTGCTCGTCCTGCCTTTCAAGCGCGACTTCGAGACCGACCAGTGAAGCAAGCGAACCGGAGATGCGCGCATCGCCGGTTTTCTCGTTTACGCCGAACGGCAGGCCCCGCGCCGACGAATCCGGAAAGTTGCCGGTGAAGTAATCGACCAGAAAGCGCCGATGCTGGACCGGATCGTAGCCAGCCAGGCGCACGTCGTTGTCGGCGAAACCAAGGCCGATGTCATCATGGCAGCGCACGTAGTTGAGCCAGGTCGCGCGGTCCAGCTTGACCGGCAAGTTGCGCGTCCCCTGGTTGAGCAGCTTGGCGTTCTTGGTCGCGACCGCATCCCACAGCAGCGCCATCAGCGTGGCATTGTAGGCAATCTCGCATTCCTTGGCATTGATCGCATCCTCGCCGAAATACTTGGCGATCTCGCCTGGCGCGACAATGGCTTCCGCAATGAACAGCACGCCCGGCGCCGTCACCTGGCAGCAGTCCTTCATCAATTGCAGCAACAGATGCGCCTCGCGTTCATTCTGGCAGGTACTGCCGATCTTCTTCCACAGGAACGCCACCGCATCCAGCCGCAGGATGTCCGCGCCCTTGTTCGCCCAGAACAGGATGATGTCGATCATTTCGATCAGCACCGCCGGGTTGCGATAGTTGAGATCCCACTGGTAGCTGTTGAACACCGTCATCACCCATTTGCCCATCGCTTCATCCCAGGTGAAATTTCCGGGCGAGTTGAGCGGAAAGATCTCCGGCATGGTTTCTTCGTACAGGTCGGGCATTTCCCTGTCATCAAACACGTAGTAGTAATCCTGATATTTCTGTTCGCCCGCGCGCGCGCGCTGTGCCCACTCATGTTCGTTCGACGTATGGTTGACCACGACATCAAGGGTCAGCAGCATGTCGCGTTTCTTGAGGGTAGCCGCCAAGGCCTCGACATCCGCAGTCGTTCCGTAACGGGACGCCACCTTGCAAAAGTCGCGTATCGCATAACCGCCATCGCTCTTGTCCTCCGGGCAATCGAGAATCGGCATGATGTGCAGCATGTTGACGCCCAGTTCCTGAAAATAAGGCAGCGTGGTGCGTAAGCCATTCAGGTCGTCGGCAAAACGGTCGCAGTACAGCGCCATGCCGACCCATTTCTGGCTCAGGAACCAGTTGTAGTCTTTCTCCCGCGCCAGGTCGGATTTCCGCAGATGGGGTGCCCGTTCGATGTAGCGTAGCGCGAGCGTCTCGACCAGGCTGACCATCTGGTCCTTGAAGTCGGGACGGTCCCCGTACAGCAACTGGAACAGGGAATGGATCGCGTAGAAATTCGCCCCGAGGCGGGTATAGAAATGGCGCAGCCGGAAGTTCCCCACCTCGGGTTTCAGCTCGACCAGAATTTCGTTCAGCAGCGAATGGGATACTTGTTCATACATAAGGGCGACCCTTGATCAGGTTCAGTTCATTTCTCGCAGCCATGCGTCCGCTTCCGGCCAGTAGTGCGCCGCCCCTTCCAGTATGCCTGCACTGTAATTGCCGTTCATGCCGAGATATCCGCCAGTGGCAACATACAGCACGTCCGGTTTTGCCTGCGCAGCCCGGGCTTTCGTCTCTGCATCGGCATTGGCGACCAGCACCGCGGAAACATCGCTCATCAGCACGTCCAGATCGTTGCCGCTGTCACCGGCGAATACCGTTTCCTGATGGCGGAAACCCTTGCGCTGCATCAGAAAGCGAATTGCATGCAGCTTGTTGGCGCTGGCTGGCAGCACGTCCAGCAGGCCAAGTCCTTTCTCTTCATCGATGCTCCAGATCAGGTTTGCCTTGATTCCCCTCTGTTTCAGTCGCGCTTCCACCTCTCCGACCAATTCGCGTGCATCTGGTTCCAGCGGAACATAGAAGCTGAGTTTGTGCCGGTTCTGTTTTTCCTGTTCCTGCAACCGCAACGCCGGGAATACCATTAACAGTCGGTGCAGCTCGTCATGCGACGAGCCCTGCCAATCCGGCGCGATCTCCGCATCCCATTCCTCCCATCGTCTCCAGCCGGACGATTCGATCTGGTAGATCGAGGTGCCGACATCGGCAATGGCAAAATCCGGCCGCGGCAGATTGAAGTCCGAGATGGCCCGCTCGATCAGGGCGCGGTGACGGCCGGTCACATAGGCAAGCGAGACTTCCTGGCGGCCCACCAATCGCTCGAATCGCTCCCTGGCCCTGGGCGACTCGGGCTGGATGCCGTTCGGAATCAGGGTCCGGTCAAGGTCGGTACACAGCAGGAATCGCGTCATGATGCATGGCTTTCCTGGCTGCCTGCAAAAAAGCGGTAGTGATCGATCGCTTCAAGAATGCCGGCGGCGTACGGAGTTTTCGCAAAGTAGATATTCTCGACGCTGGACAGATCAGACAACTCCGCGAGATGCCGGTTATCCACGACCACCCCCAGCGTATTGCCGCGCAGCATATCCGCATCGGCACCGGTGACGCCGGCGACCAGCGTATTCTCCAGAGGGAAGCCGAGTTGCTCGGCACACCAGCGCAAGGCGAGACCTTTTGATGCACGCACGGGTAGCACATCGAGGAATTGCCCGAAAGAAAACACGGCGTTGACGGCCTGTTCGTTGCGCGACAGTGCCTGCCGGATCTCCTGGACATCCGCCACCTCGTGATCCACGTAATAACTGATCTTGAACGCGCTCTGATAGCCCTTGGGCTGCATCTTGAGTCCCGGCAACTCGCTGAGCGTATCGCGCACTTCCGGCGGATTCCACAGGTGGTTGATGTGGCGTTCCCAAACGGCAGACTTGGTCAGATTCGGCGCATAGTGGATTTCAGTTCCCTGGCCGGAGATCAGCACGTCAGGCTGTGGAATGTTGTATTGCTTCAAGGTGGTCAGCGCGTCATCCAGACGGCGGCCTGTTGCAATGCCGAAGATGACCGACTTGCGCTGTGCCTGCATGGTCTGCAGAAACGCCTGCAATGACGCGCGGTCACCGATCAGGTTCAGGTCGAGACCGGCAAAGATCGCCCGACTGCGAAACACGCCCGGGCGGCGGCTCGGCGTGGTCCGCGGCAGCGGCTCGGTCTTCTCGACCAGCGGACGGATGACGGCCAGATATTTTTCCACGTGGGCCGGCCACGAGTAGTGACGGCGAACGCCCTGGATGCCATTCCTGGCCAATCGGCGCCATTCCAGTCTGTTGGTCAGGGTCTGCAGCAGTGTTTCCGCTATTGCTGCCTTGTCGAGCGGGTTGATCAGATGGCCGTTCTGGCAATTGCCGATGATGTCGATCGGGCCGCCGTCCTCGGTCGCCACGATAGGCAGGCCGCAGGCGGCGGCCTCTATCAGCGTCAGACCGAACGGCTCGGTCAGCGCGGGATTCACGAAGACACCGCGCGAAGCGGCGGCAAGTCGATACAGGATTGGCACCTCCTCCGGTCTGTGATGTTTGGGGTACGCCACCGTTCCATACAGGTCGTGCTTGTCGATGGCCAGCAGTATATCGTTCAGGACAGCCCCCGAACCGCTTTCCATATCCTGGATCTCGTTTCGATTTCCCGCTATCACCACCAGATTGGCCGCTTCCCGCAATGGCAGCGATTCACCATAGGCCTCGATCAATGCAACGATGTTCTTTCTTGGGTCGGGGCGCGACAGCGCCAGGATGATAGGCTTGTCGGGTTGTTTCAAGAAGCGCTTGAGTTGTTTCGCGATATTGCTGTGCTTTTCGTTGCCTTCCGGCGGAAAGAATTTCTCCAGATCAGTACCGGGCGGAATCACGCGCATGCGCTCGGGCTGGTAGAAATCGTACAGCCCATACTGTTGCTCGATCTCCTGCTGGGTGCTGGTGATCACCCGCTCGGCGGCGCCCAGCGTCGTTTCCTCGGCCTCTATGCGGCGGGATATGTTGTAGGTAGTTTCTATTTCGCTGCGCTTGACGCCGCTGGCCAGCAATTGCTTGCGCTTGTTGCGTCCCAGGGAATGACCGGTATGCACCAGCGGAATGCCCAACTGGTGCGAGAGCCGCGACCCCACATAACCGGCATCCGCATAATGGCTGTGGAACACATCCGGCATGCGCTGCTGGCTCTTCAGGAAAGTAAGCGCGTTGTCGGAGAAACTGTCCAGGGAGTCCCACAGCATCTCCTTGGGCAGATATCTTTGTTCACCGCATTCGATGCGCACAATGCTTACCTTGTCCGACAGCGGCTCAATCGCTTCGGCGTAGTCCGCGCTGATCTGGAGGTCGACCACACGCCGTGTCAGCAAGTCCACTTTTTCCACATCGGGTCGTTCGCCCAGCGCGCGGGCGAGTTCCACGACATACTTTGTCTGGCCGCCGGTATCCGCATCGCGTCCCAGTTCGAGATCGTGGCCGCGTATCAGGCCATGCACACTGACCAGCACGATGTACAAAGGCCTGGGAGGCTCCGCGGCGCGCTTCCTCATATATCCCACTCCTTGCGGAATGGCTTGTAGAAATCAGGCTGGTCGGGGATCGCCCCGCGAATCTTGCATATCGCGGCGGCAAAGGAATTCGCGCGTTCCAGTGTTGTCGCAACCGGCCAGCGCTTGACGGAGCCAAGAATGCATACGGCGGAAAATCCGTCCCCGGCCCCGACCGTATCCACCACCCGGGCGATCTTCTTCTTTGTGCCGACCTCAATCTTCTTGCCGTCTCGATTGATCTGCCAGGCACCTTCCCCGCCGCAAGTCACCACGACCCGCGCCAGATCGAAGTAATTCATCAACTCCCTGGCCTGACCCTGCGAATCGCTTCCCGGCAAATCGAACATCTCACCCAGCTCGGTCAGCTCCCCGATATTCAGCTTCACGGTATCGGCGAATTGCAGGGATTGCCGCAGCATGTGTTCGTCATACCACGGGCTGCGCAGGTTGATGTCCAGAAATTTCATGGCCCTCGTACTGCGCAGCAAGGTCTTTAACGCCCGCCTGGAAACCTCATTGCGTTGCGCCAGCGTACCAAAATAGACCAGCGCAGGCCGCGCTGACAGCGAGGCCATGCGTGCCACGGCCGGATGGATGAAATCATAAGCCTGGCGGGGAAGTATCTCGAACCGGTGTTCGCCTCCCCTGAAATGCACCTGCACCCGGCCTGTCGGATAATTGTTGCTGCTCTGGACACCAATGGTTTCCATCCCGTATTTCGACATTGTGCCCAGCACTTCGTCGCGCAAGGGGTCACGTCCCAGCCGGGTAATCAAGACCGGATTTTGCGCAAAGGCCTTAAGGTGTCTCGCAACGTTGAAGGGCGCGCCGCCCAGAACGGACTGCTCGGGGAAAATGTCTGCCAGAACTTCGCCGAACAGCACCACAGTGCCCCCCCGGCTGACGCCGGGGCGCGGCAACTGGGATAGAGTTCGTTCGGCTGCTATCTGTTGTGTCATCGGGTTGATGGGCCTTTCTTATGTTCGCTCACTCATGAGTCAGAATTACTGAACAGACTTGAATGATCTAACGAGCTCGGATTGCCGGCCCCGTGCGGAAGCGCCAGGTTTCCCGCGACTGGCAAGGAACGACAGGCTGTTCCCTTCACTACTGGATTAACGAGCAATCCTGAACCGATTCTCTGGCCTGCCAGAGGACGGCGATTCCCTGCGAGGAACCTTGCCCGGATGCACCACCTGGAGTGCGCTGAAGCTTGTCAAACTGTGTGGGGGGCCGATTCCTGTGCAAGCAGACTTGCCGTCACGAACATCATGCAAGAATTGATGCAAACTCAATTGGCACAAATATAATTTATGCAAACATGGAATGCAAGCTTTATAATCCTCCGCATTCGATCAAATGGCGCTAATGTGCGCGCGAGGTACGACTTGAGCAGCCGCAACAAAAAACATCTCTCTCTTCAGGTGCTGAAAGAATTCCGCATCATTTACGGTTCGGTGCGCCAGCACTTTCGGGAGGTCGAGCGCACTTGCGGCGTGTCCGGATCCCAGCTATGGGTGATGCAGGAAATCGCCAACACTTCCGGTATTGGAGTCTCGGAACTGGCGGAGCGGTTGCATATCCATCAGTCCACATGCAGCCAGCTGGTCGAAAAGCTGGTGGCGCGCAAGCTGATCATCAAGCAGCGCAGCATGAAGGATCAGCGCCGCGTTGGATTGCGGCTGTCCGACGGTGCAGATGAACTGTTGAAGAAGAGCGCCCGGTCCGACCGAAGGCGTTTTGCCGGAAGCGTTGCGCTCCCTCTCGGCTGAAACGATACAGACACTGGACTCATCCCTGAAAAGAGTGATTGAGCAACTGCAGATCAGGGACGACAAGTTGGCCGAGAAACCTCTGTCCGAATTGTAAAAACCACCTATGAGCCTCGGCCAGCCGCAATGATCAGCCGCCGAACATTCGATCGTTGCCGGGATGAACGCCCCGATGGGCGGAGCACTCTTGCCCGCCGCGTGGTTCGGCCTGAATTATTTTTTCAGTAGATCGCGAATTTCCGTAAGCAGGACTTCCTGTGCGGGCGGCGCGGCCGGTGCCGCCGGGGCTGCCTCGGCTTTCCTCTTCATCGAATTGATTCCCTTGACGACCAGGAAAATGACCCCAGCGATAATAATGAAGTCGACCAGCGTCTGGATGAATTTGCCGTAGCTGATTACAACGGCCGGCGCCGTTGCGGTGGCTTCCTGCAGGGTAACAGCCAGTTTTGAGAAGTCCACTCCACCAACCAGAATTCCAATCGGGGGCATGACCACATCAGCCACAAAAGAAGAAACAATTTTCCCGAATGCAGTGCCGATGATCACGCCAACGGCCATGTCAACCACATTCCCCTTGGCTGCAAACTCCTTGAACTCCTGCGTCATGCTCATGGGTGTCCCCTTCAAAAATCTATTGCATTAGTCTCCGAATTTAACGTTGACGCCGGTGAAGAACATGATGTCGTTCTTCTTCAGCGGCGCTTGAGACAGGCTATCATACCGGTCCTGCAATGTTAGGTTCAGGCTCAGTGTCTTGCTCATGGCAACCTGCAGACCGGCATCAAACGTGGCACGGGTTCCCTTGCTGCTGCTCAGGTTCGGGCTGATCACCAGTTTTTGCTTGAAGCTGGTGGATTCGCTGAGCTTGTGGCTCGATTCCTCGCCCAGCAGCAGTTCCACAGCGCTCAGACTGGTTTTCATCTCGTCGTTGATGGACACGCCTGAACCGCTGTATTTGTCCGCCCGGTAGGCGGCACCGCCAAAAAGATCCCATGTATTCTCAGCGGTCTTGATCATGTGGTAGCCCAAACCACCGCTGACGACACTGCGCAGGGACAGCTGCTTGAGTTGGTCATGGCTGAAATCCAGACCGCCAAATCCAAATATTTCCGGCGAAATATTGTAATCGTAGCGGGTCCCGGCACTCCACTGATTGGCTGTGGTGCTGGTAACGCTGTTACTCTCGGAGCGGCTGCCGAGAATCTGGCCATACAGCGCCAGCTTGTCCTGCACAGTCCGGCGAGCTGCATCAGCGGTAATGATCAAACTGGAGCTGTGGGTGTTGCCGGAAGAAACGGACAGGGCGGCTCCGCCGTTTCCGCGCCACCGGCCATCAAGTTTTTCGTCATCCGCAAGTGCGTTGCCATAACTTGCCATGGTTGCAAGAAACAGCAGGGGCAGACAAAGCCTCATGTGTCACCTCAATGCTTGGGAAATATGGGCGTTTAGTATATCCAATTTCCGGAAACCACCATAACTGCTCTTTTGTATTGCACGATAGTGACACCTTGCTACTGCCGCAACATGGTCCTGGATAAGCCGCAATATTGACTCCAGGTCCAATGATTGTGAGCCACCTGGGGATCATGCGTGCGATGCGCCGCCGATTGCCCCGAATACGCCTGCGATGCGGGCGTCGGCGCCACCCCGCTGCGCAGAGTCATGTACAATTTTGCAAAAGCAATCATGCGCCACCCATTTTTCTCCATTTCCACTCAAGCAAGCTTCACTTGACATGCTGCTCTGGCTGGAACTTCTGATTTGCCTGGCCATCATCGGCTACGCGGGCTATTTTCTCTCCCGCTATGGCGACATCATCGCCGAGAAAACCGGGATCTCCGCATCCTGGGTCGGCCTCATCCTGCTCTCCACCGCCACCTCGCTGCCCGAACTGGCGACCGGGATCTCCTCGGTCTCGTTCGCCGACGCGCCGAACATCGCGGTCGGCGACGTACTCGGCAGTACGGTGTTCAATCTTTTCATCCTGGTACTGCTGGACCGGCTATATCGGCGTGAAACCCTATATAGCCGCGCCGCCCAGGGACAGATCCTGTCGGCTGCGCTGGGCACGCTGCTGATCGCCTTCGCCGGCTTCAGCCTGCTGCTGGATCATGCGGGCATCAGTCCGGCGATCGGGCACGTCGGCTTGTACTCGCCATTCATCGTGCTGGTCTACCTGGTCGCGATGCGCGCGGTCTACAGTTATGAGCATCGCACCGTGGCCGAATACACCGAAGAATCGGTCGAGCGTTATCCGGATGTCACGCTGCGCAACGCCATCAAGGGCTATACACTTGCAGCGTTGGCTGTCGTGCTTGCCGGCACCTGGCTGCCATTTGTTGCCAGCGACCTTGCCGAGATGATGGGCTGGGGGCGAAGTTTTGTCGGCACCCTGCTGGTGGCGGGTGTGACTTCCGCACCTGAAGTTGCCGTCACCATTTCTGCTTTGCGCATCGGCGCGCTGGACATGGCGATCGCCAACCTGCTCGGCAGCAACCTGTTCGACATCCTCATCCTGGCGGTGGACGATCTGTTCTACAGCAACGGCCCCTTGCTCGCCCGTGTCGATTCCAGCCACGCGCTGACTGCATTCACTGCCGTGATGATGAGTGCGCTGGTGACCGTGGGCTTGATCTTCCGCCCGCAGGGTCGTGCAGTGCTCGGGCTTACCTGGGTGAGCCTGGGGTTGTTCATGTTGTACGTGCTCAACTCGTGGATATTGTTTGAGCATGCTTCATAAGTGGGGAGTGGAAAGTGGCAGTGCGTATCCTGAACTCCATTGGCGGAGGGCATTTCCGTGATGCTCGTTAGCGGGGATAACTGGCACGTGCTGACGCCCGAGGAAGTCGCGCAGCGCCTGGAGACTGACCCGCGATCTGGTCTGGACTCGGGTGCTGCGATTAGCCGGTTGGCTCAGTACGGCCCCAACGCCTTGCAGGAAAAACGCGCACGGCCCCTCTGGCGCCTGCTGCTCGACCAGTTCAGCGACTTCATGATCATCGTGCTGATCGGTGCGGCGATCATCTCCGGTTTCGTCGGCGACGTCGGAAGACACCGTCGCCATCATCGTCATCGTGATCCTGAATGCGGTGATCGGCTTCGTCCAGGAGTACCGCGCCGAGCGCGCGATGGCTGCGCTCAAGCGCATGGCCGAGGTGAGCGCGCAAGTAACGCGCGATGGCCGTGTTGAAACTGTCAGCGCGTCGGAACTGGTGCCGGGCGATGTGGTGCTGCTGGAGGCGGGCAACGTGATCCCGGCCGACTTGCGCCTGGTTGAAGTTGCGCGGCTCAAGATCGACGAATCCGCGCTCACCGGCGAATCGGTTGCGGTGGAAAAACAGATTAGTGCGCTGACCATCGCCGATGCCCCGCTCGGCGACAAGACCTGTCTCGCCTACAAGGGCACCATCGTCACCTATGGCCGCGCGCGCGGCCTGGTGGTGGCGACCGGCATGCACAGCGAACTGGGCAGGATCGCCGCCCTGCTCGGCGAGGACGGCGATGCCAGGACGCCGATGCAAAAGCGGCTGGCGCGTTTCGGCCAGCGCCTGGCGCTGGCGGCATTGGCGATCTGCGTGCTGGTGTTCGTTTTCGGCTTGCTGCGCGGCGAGCCATTGCTGCTGATGTTCATGACTGCGATCAGCCTGGCGGTGGCGGCCATCCCCGAGGCGCTGCCGGCGGTGGTGACGATCTCGCTGGCTTTGGGCGCGCGCAAGATGGTCAAGCAGCACGCCCTGATCCGCCGCCTGCCGGCGGTGGAGACGCTGGGCTCGGTCAACTACATCTGCTCGGACAAGACCGGCACCCTCACCCAGAACAAGATGCAGGTGACGGTGCTTTACGCCGACGATGTCCTGCGCCAGTCCTGGCCGGACAGCGGCGAACCGTGGGCCACGCTGCTGCAGGCACTGGCGCTGAACAACGACGCGCATGTCGACCAACACGGCAAGGCGCGCGGCGAACCGACCGAAGCGGCGCTGCTGCATGCCGCGCAGGTCGCGGGTTACGACAAGACCGCACTGGAGCAGGATGCGCCGCGCCTGCTGGAGTTGCCCTTCGATGCCGAACGCAAACGCATGACCACGCTGCATCGGGCCGGTGCTGCGATCATCGCCTACACCAAGGGTTCGCCGGAGGCCGTGTTGCCCTTGTGTGTCAGCAAACTGGGCAATAGCGGAGAACAGGTCATCGATCGCGACGTGCTGCTGCGGCAGGCGGAGGCGATGGCAGCGGACGGCCTGCGTGTGCTCGCCTACGCCTATCGACAATGGCCGCAGCTGCCCGACAGCATCCCCCATGCCGCAGTGGAATCGGAGCTGGTGTTCCTCGGCTTCGCCGGACTGATCGACCCGCCGCGCAGCGAAGTGAAGGAAGCCGTGGCGCAATGCCGGTCCGCCGGCATCACGCCGGTGATGATCACCGGCGACCATCCCGCCACCGCGCGCGCGATTGCGCACGAACTCGGCATCCTTGCCGACAGCGATGGCCGCGTGTTGACCGGTGCCGAACTGGCACAACTTGACCAGGCCGCATTCAAGGCGGAAGTGGAGCAGATCCGCGTCTACGCGCGCGTCGACCCGGCGCAGAAGATCAGGATCGTGAAGGCGCTGCAGGACAAGGGCGCGGTAGTGGCGATGACCGGCGACGGCGTCAATGACGCGCCGGCACTGAAGGCCGCCGACATCGGCGTGGCCATGGGCAAGGGCGGAACCGACGTGGCGCGGGAAGCGGCGCACATGATCCTGCTCGACGACAATTTCGCCACCATCGTGCATGCGGTGAGGTATGGCCGGCGCCTCTACGACAACATCCGCAAGTTCATCCGCTATGCGGTCACCACCAATTCCGCCGAGATCTGGACGATCTTCCTCGCGCCGTTCCTCGGGTTGCCGATCCCGTTGCTGCCGATCCACATCCTGTGGATCAACCTGGTCACCGACGGCCTGCCCTCGCTGGCCCTGACGACCGAACCCGCCGAGCACGGCGTGATGCGCCGTCCGCCGCGCCCGCCGCAGGAAAGCCTGTTTGCCCACGGCATGTGGCAACACATGATCTGGGTTGGGCTGCTGATGGCCGCGCTGACCCTGCTCACCCAGGCGTGGGCCCTACGCACCGGCCATGCGCACTGGCAAACCATGGTGTTTACCGTGCTGACGCTAACCCAGTTGGCGCACGTGCTGGCGATCCGCTCGGAAAAGGAATCTTTGTTTGTCCTTGGTTTTCTTTCCAACCCATGGATGGCGGCGACGGTCATCCTGACCTTCCTGCTGCAGATGTCCACGATCTATGTGCCGGCGCTCAACACCGTGTTCAAGACGGAACCGCTCGACGCGGGCGAGTTGCTGTCTTGTCTGGCCTTGTCCGCTATCGTGTTCATTGCAGTCGAAACCGAAAAATGGCTGGTACGGAGTGGACGGCTGTACCGCACGTCAAATAGTTGACCGTCTTGTTTCGCCATGCGCCCCATCATTGATCATCGCATCATTTTTGACACACATTGCGTCATTGCCGCGCCAGGCGATGAGTTCATTTGTGCTGGCCCCGAATTTGGCTGGCGCCCGACAACGCAAATCTGAACCCACTATGCTAGAGTGTTTCGATGGATTATTTACCAACCTGGCCGCTGGCCATGACGCCGCTCACCGTATTTGGCTTGATGCTGATAATCGGCGCCATCGGCGGCTATACGGCACATCGATCTCCATGGATTCCAAGTATCACCGGATTCATGATAGTCGGCTTCGTCTGCGGCCCCAGCGGTATCGGCGTGCTGAGTCTGGAGTCGATGGCCGAGTCACAAATCCTGATTGATATCGCCCTGGCACTGATACTCTATCGCCTTGGCCTGTCGCTGGATACCAGGTTGCTCTGGCAGTCCCCCGGACCGCTCATTACCTCACTGACAGAAAGCATCGCAACATTCAGCCTGGTCTTTTTCGTGTTGAATTTTTTCGATATGCCCACCGCCCTGGCTGCACTATTGGCTGCCATCACAGTTTCATCCTCACCGGCGGTGCTGTTGCATGTGGCGCATGAAGTGGGCGCAAGAGGCGAGGTGACCGAATCCACCAAAACCTTGGTGGCACTTAACAACCTGCTTTCATTTCTCGCATTTTCCGTCATCCTGTCGACCCTGCATTTTTCCACGGGATCCAACTGGACGACCATCATTCTGCAGCCCTTGTACGGACTCTTTGGGTCATTCCTGTTAGGTACCCTGCTTGCTTATGGCTTGCACGAAGTCGCCGTAAAGACCCACCAGGCATCTCAATACAAACTGGCGCTGGTTATCGGCACCATCATGATTGCAATCGGGCTGGCACTCGCGCTCAAGCTTTCTACGCTATTTGTGCCGTTGGTCATTGGTGTCGTGATCAAGAGCATTGAGCGGGAAGCTGTTGTTTCAGATATTGAGTTTGGCTCGGCATTCGAGCTGTTCTTTATCACCCTGTTCGTTTTTGCCGGTGCCGGATTGCATATTCACGAATTGATCGAGTTTATTCCTGCGGTGCTGGCTTTGGTACTGGCACGCAGCCTGGCAAAAGTCGCAGGTGTTACTGCGATCTCGGCCCTGCTCAAAAAACCGTTCCGCACAGGTGTTGCGAGCGGCCTGCTGCTAACGCCCATGGCCGGGCTTGCTATTGGTCTCGTGCTCACTTCCGGCAATCTGTTTCCACAGTATGCTTCGACGATCGCTGCCATTGTCCTGGGTGCGGTGACTTTATTTGAAACATTCGGTCCGCCAGTCGCCGCGTTCGCATTTCGTTTCGCGGGTGAGTCAAATGCCGTGAGGGCGCACTCCGACGACACGGACAAAACAGCCGCGCAATAGGGAGGCATTGCACTTTCCGTGAAAGTGCGCCTCGTAGGAATTCACCGCCGAATATGCAGCGACCGGTTTCGGGATTGGTTTGCGATGGTTTGCCTGCCATGGCGATCCGCCTCGCATGACGCAACACAGTATCGAACTGCACCGCTCAACGCGTGCGAGCTGTTGTTTGCGTAAACCTGTCCAGTACCATGTTCATTGCACGCGAAACCAAGACATGGCTGGTACGCGAGGGATGGCCATGCCGAACCCCGATGAACTGTCCGGGCTGGCGACAGTTTGAAATATGTTTTGGCGGGTGCCTGCTGCAGAAGAGTGACTGGTGTAACATCTTCTCAAGAACGCAAGGCGCAGCTTGCCTTCAAACAATGGCAGGTATAATCAATGCCACTTCATAGGGAGACGACATAATGTCCACGACCATTTTTGTCATCGGCCTGATGGTGTTCTTTGCACACTATCTGTCGCTGCAATTCAACAGGACAAGTGTGCCCGATGTACTGATCCTGATGCTGGTCGGTATCCTGCTCGGTCCGATACTGGACATCGTCACGCCGGACGATTTTGGCAAGATCGGATCGCTGATCGCCACCATCGCCCTGGTGGTGATCCTGTTCGAGGGCGGGACTTCGCTGAATCTAACCGTGCTGGGCAAGTCGCTTGGAACGACGGGCAAATTGGCCATCGTCTGTTTTGTACTGACTGCCGCCATCGTCATGCTGACCGGCCTGCTCGTGCTGGGACTGACGATGCTGCCCGCCGCAATATTGGGCGTCACGCTCGGCGGTTCGACTTCAGCCGTGGTGATTCCGATGGTGAAATCGCTGAAGTTGTCGGAATTGCCAACCACCGTTCTGGTACTGGAATCGGCGCTGACCGACGTGTTGTGTATCGTCGGCGTGTTCGCGTTGCTGCAGATCCACACCCAGGGCGACGTCGAGGCGGGAAGGTTGCTCGGCAGCGTGCTGGCCTCCCTGGTCATCGCGGCGGCGATAGGCTTGCTGGGCGGCGTCGGCTGGCTGATGGTGCTGGGCAAGGTGCGCGATTTCCCCAACACCATCTCTTCCACGCTCGCTTTTGTGTTCATCGTCTATGGCCTGACCGAGAAGCTCGGCTTCTCCGGCGCGATCGCTGCGCTGGCATTGGGTATAACGCTGACGAATTTCGAGAAGTTCCGCCTGGTGCGCATCCCAAGCATCGACGAGAGCATCGTGCCGTTGAACGACATGGATCTGACGTTCTACCGCGAAGCCGTGTTTCTGCTGAAGACCTACTTCTTCGTCTATCTCGGTGTCTCCATCCATTTCGGCAGCGCACTTCCTGCGATTGCTGCGATCAGCATGGTACTGCTGGCGTATGCCATGCGCCTGTATCTTACCCGATTCATTTTCCGCGATCCCAGCTACAGCCTGCGTGACGCCGCGATCACCTCGATGATGGCGCCCAAGGGACTGGCGGCCGCCGTGCTGGCCACTTTGCCGCTGCAATACGGCGTGGAAGGCGGCGAATTGATCCGCGATGTGACCTATATGGTGGTGCTGGTCAGCATCACGCTGACCGCGTTGCTGGTCATGCTATATCCCTATGCGGCAACGCAGAGACTGTACTCCCGCACACTTGGCAAGCCGATGAAGAAGGCTAAAGAGCATTAACGATCCGCTTTCCCGGTCATGGACATCTCGCTCGACAACCTGATTTCATTCCCGTTCCTGGCGAAGGCCGCGGAGGCCTTGCTGGCCACGCTCGCCATTTTCTTGCTGGTGCATTTTGCCAGGGCTGTCGCATCGAAAAAGATCGACGACAAAAACCTGCGCTACAGGATGCGCAAGGCTTTCAGCATGTCAGGTTATGCGCTGACGTTGATGGCCGTGCTGGTCATTTTCAGCGACCAGATGACGAACCTGACAGTCATCATCGGCGCACTCAGCGTGGGTATCGGCTTTGCCCTGCGCGAACTGGTCCAGAGCCTGATCGGGTGGGCGGTCATTTCTTTCGCCGGATTGTACAAGCCGGGCGAACGGATCCAGGTGGGCGCAATCATGGGCGACGTGATCGACATCAGCCCGCTGATCACCACGGTGATGGAATGCGGCGGATGGGTCAAGGCGGACTTGTACAATGGCCGCCTGGTTCGATTGTCGAACAACCTGGTATTCAAGGAAAATGTCATCAATTACACCGCCGACTTCCCTTTCCTGTGGGACGAGATCGAAATTCCGGTGCGGACCGACTCGGACTATAGCCTGGCGCGCAGCATCATCCTGAATGGCGGCCAGACCGAAGTTTCCAGGATCAGCGCCGAGTCGAAACAGGCCTGGCTCGTTTTCATGCGCCGTTACCGTATCGAAGATGCCAACCTGGACCCGATGGTGACGATGATTTTCGACTCCAACTGCATTTTGTTCACCCTGCGCTATGTCGTCGATTACCGCATCAGGCGAAGCACCAAGGACAAGTTGTTTACCACTATCCTGACCGGATTCGAGCAGACGCACGGCAAGGTGCAGATCGGATCCACCAGCCTGCAACTGACCGAGGTCGCGCCGCTATCGGTTCACCTTGACGCGAAACCATCAGCTGCGTAGGAAGCTCGGCGAAGCAACGGCGAACATCAGGCGGACTTGTCCAGAGAAACCGCCAGGGTGCCGGAACGGATATGCAGATCCCTTTGCGGGAACGGGATCTCGATGTGCCGCTTCCTGAGTTCATCTTCGATCGCCCACAGATACCTGGCCTGTGTCCTGCCCGGCGAAACGATCGCATCCGGGCCAACCCACACCACCAGCTCAAAATCCAGGCTGCTTTCGCCAAACCTGACCAGCCATGCATCCGGTTCACGTCCGGGACCGTTCTCGGTTCCGGCAACGCTGGTCGCCGCGGCTACCGCGGCCTCCCGCACCAGCTCTTTGTCGGCGCCATAGGCCACGCCGAACGGGACGTGAATCCGGCGCACGCGTTCACCCAGTGTCCAGTTGATCACGCGATTGGTGATGAATTCGGAATTGGGGACGATGATATCGATCAGGTCGGTGGTGGTGATGCGCGTATAGCGCAGGTTTATCTCGGCCACTCTCCCGATCACGCCCGACTGGAGATCGACAAAGTCATCGACCTTGACCGCCTTCTCGACCAGCATGATGATGCCTGACACGAAGTTGCTGATAATGTTCTGCAGGCCGAAGCCCAGGCCGACACCGAACGCACCGCCGATCACGGCAAAACTGGCCATGTCAAATCCCAGATAACTGAGGCCGATGAATGAGCCGATGATCCAGACAAAATAACGGCTGATCCGGCTCAAGGCGAACCACCCCGGACTGGATTTCTGGTCGTGATGGCTGCCTACTCTGGCCAGCGCCTGTTCGAACACGATGCCGATGCGCCAGACCACAACCAGAATAAGTATCAATCCAAACAACCTGAGCAGATTGATCTGCGTATCGGCGATGGAGAACCAGGGGATCAGCGCAGTATCCACCAGCCAGCTGTAAATGTGTTGCAAGAGTCCCATGCAAATACCCCGGTCGAGTTGAAATCACATCATGTCGTTCCCCGCGCATTTGGACTGTGCGCGAGTGTGAGACAATAAACCATTGCGCAAAAAGCTGGGGAGACAACGGTTTGATTATAACTTTGCTGGCGATCGCGGTGATTCTATTCCTGGCGCTGCAACTTGAGGACAAGCTCGGCATCCCTTCACCGCTCGGATTGATCGCGCTCTCGTTTGCGGCCCATTTCGGGCTCCAGCAAGTGCCGGTGCTGACCGGGGACGCCGAGCATTTTGCCTCGCTGGTGATCCTGCTGCTGCCCATCCTGCTGATTTCCGATTCGCTGGAACTCAAGGTGGCGGACCTGAAACAGCACGGCCTGAGCCTGCTCTACCTGGCCGTGGTGGCCGTTATCCTTTCGGTATTGATGGCATTGCTCATCTCCAGTTGGTTGTTCGCTGATTATGCGCTGTCAAGCGCGGCGGTCATTGTGTTGTTCGCCATGGTACTGGCAACCGATCCGGTTTCCGTGGTCAGCATCTTCTCCAAGTTCGACCTGCCACACCGGCTGAAAATACTGGCCGAGGGCGAGAGCCTGTTCAATGACGCCACGGCGCTGATCGTGTTCGTGTTTGTCGGGCTGTATGTTCTGGGCGGCGGCGAAATCACCACAACCTATGTGGCCCAGATCACCGGTGCAGTGGTTCTCGGTTCGGTCGCAGTAGGAGTCGTGATCGGCCTTGTCGGCCTAACCGTCATGAAAACCACGGAAAACCGCATCGCCGAAATGATGGTGCTGATCATTACCGGCTATGGCGCGTTCTGGCTGTCCGAGCATTTCTCCGTCCTGCTCAACCTGCTGGGCGAGCATTCGCACATACACCTGTCCGGCATCCTGTCCTGCATCTTCGCCACCATCACGGTCAATCATGTGATGACCCGGGCCATAGACGAGGAGAACAACCGGATCGACAGCGACGAAACCGCGCTCCACCTGGCAGCGATGAATCGCGACACGTCATCCGGTGTAATCTCGGGTGCTCTGCGGCGCATCAAGGCCACCATCGAGGAACGCGACCGCCATCTGCGCACCCGGGAGGACGTGCAATTGCTGGCCTTGGTGGCCAATACCATCCTGTTCGTGGCGATGGCGGAGATGATCGACCTGGATCTGCTGTGGCAATACAAGGTGGAGATTCTTGCGCTGTTCCTGGGCACCACGGCGATCCGCGGCGTGATGATGGCGCTGTTCGCCTGGATTTCGAACAAAACGGACAAGATGGCCAATATCAATTTGCGCTGGTGGGGCGTGCTGACTTTTGCCGGCATCAAGGGCGGGTTGTCCATCGTGATGCTCACGATGATTCCCGCCTCGTTCGAATATCTGCAGATGTTCAAGGCCGTGGTGATCGGGGTCATCATGCTTTCAACGTTCATCTATTCGGCGGTGCTGCTGATCATTATCGGCAGCAACAAGGATCAGTTTTTGCAGGAAATGAGTGAAGAGCATAATTGATGTCCGAGTTATTTCCGGCGTTCCGGATAATTGTCCTGATCCACCACTCACCAGAAACTGAGGATTGAAACGATGACAAAACTGGCTTATTTGATAGCGTGTCCTGTTCTGCTATTTCTTCTGTCGGGCATGTCGATTGCCGATCAAGGGCAGCCCTCCATGACGGCAATAATGGCCACGCCGCTCGCACAGTCCGCGCCGCAGGCCATGCGCGCGCGGACAGGATTCCCGGTGCTGTTCGCCGGCACTGAAATCGCAATGGTTTCGAGTAGTTTGACCGGCGAACTGACGCCGGAGAATCGCGCCAGACTGATCCAGCAGAATATCCAGGCTTTCGCAGACAGCAACGCGGATCCAACGTCGCTCAAAATTATAAAGCTGCCGGAAGGTTTCGGGATCGGCACTGATGCAAGCATCCTGATGGTCATTACCGAACGGGATGCGGAAAAAACGGGCAAATCCGCAGTCGATCTCACCCAGGAAACACTGGGGCACATTCAGAATGCCCTGGAAACTTATCACATCCACCACAATTGGAAGACCTACGGCGTGGGCGCGGCGCTCACCATTTTTTCCATCATAATCTTATGGCAGGCGCTGCACTGGAATAACCGGGCGTTTGCATGGCTGACGAACAAGGCATCCATCCTGCACGATCACCGCAAAGGCGGCATACGTTTCAAACAACTCGAAGTGCTTTCGGCCAGCCGGATCAAACGCATCGTTGTGATGACGCTCAATTCTTTCCGCATATTTGTCATATTGCTGTGCCTGTATTTCTTCCTGCCGCTGATCCTCAGCTTTTTTCCGGAAACACGAGAGCTGAGCTCCAGGATACTGGATTTCCTGATTACCCCATTCGTTTCGATCTTCAGTGCAATCATCAGATACATCCCGGATCTGTTTCACATCTTCGTCATAGGTCTGGTTGCCCACTATGTTTTGAAGTTCATCTCCTACGTATTCACGCTGATCGAACGCGGGAAGCTGAAGTTCGACTGGTTTTATGAAGACTGGGCGCGGCCCACCTACCAGATCGTCCGGTTCCTGGTCATCGTGACTGCGCTGATCAGTTCCTATCCGTATATACCCGGTTCCAGTTCGCAGGCCTTTCAGGGAGTCGGACTGGTGCTGGGGGCGATCATTTCGTTCGCTTCCTCGTCAGCGATTTCCAACGTCGTGGCGGGCATCATTCTCACCTATACGCGCGCATTCAAACTCGGCGACAGAATCAAGGTCGGTGAGGCAATCGGTGACGTCGTCGAGAAGACGCTGCTGGTAACGCGCATCAACACCATCAAGGAAGTGATCGTAACGATCCCGAACTCCCTGGTAATGGGGGCGCAGATCATCAACTACAGCACTTCCGCGGCCGAAGGTGAAGGCGTGATCCTGCACACTGCAGTCTCCATCGGCTACGACGTGCCATGGCAGCAAGTTCAGACATTGCTGGTCGAAGCAGCACTGGCCACAGAACATCTACTGAAAAAACCGGCACCGTTCGTGCTGCAAACGTCGCTGGATGACTATTATGTCACCCACGAAATCAATGCCTATACCACGGAACCTCAATACATGGCGACCATCTACTCGGACTTGCACACAAACATCCTCGACAAATTCGATGAGGCCGGCATCGAGATCATGTCGCCGCACTTCTATGCGCTGAGGGACGGCAACGCCTCGACGGTGCCGAGCGTTGTGGAAACGAAAGGCTACCGGCAGCCGGCATTCCAGATCAACAAGGGGATGGACGCAAACCAGGCCTGAAACCCACACAGAGACCGCATATGGAACTGCACCAATTCTTTCTGTTCCTGGCGATCATCCTGATCGCCGCGCGACTGCTGTCCGAGACGGTAGCGCGCTTCGGGGTTCCCTCGGTGATCGGCGAGCTGCTGGCCGGCCTCCTGATCGGGCCATCCGCCCTGGGCTGGGTATCACCCGACACCACCATGAAGCTGCTGGCCGAGATCGGCATCATCCTGTTGCTGTTCGAGGTCGGCATGGACACTGACCTGAGCCGCCTGGCGCGCTCCGGCAGCAAGCCCATAATCGTTGCATTACTCGGTTTTGCGTTGCCTTTCACATTCGGGTATGGGGTCAGCGCATTCATGTTTGGCCTGCCGGAAATGACATCCCTTTTCATCGGAGGCACGCTCACCGCCACCAGCATCGGCATTACCGTGCGCGTACTGGATGACCTGGGCAAGCGCCAGTCCGATGAAGCACAGATCGTCATTGGCGCGGCAGTGCTGGACGACATCCTGGGCGTGATGGCGCTCGCTTTCCTGTATCAATCCGCGGTCGAGGAACAGGTATCGTTCCATGCCCTGGGCGAAGTCGGCCTGTACATTCTGGTGTTCATGGTGCTGACGCCGCTGATCGCGAAGCTGGCATCGGAGGTCATTGATCACCTCGACCAGGGCGCCGCCACGCCCGGCCTGCTGCTGACCATGGTGTTGTCGCTGATCCTGCTGTTTTCCTGGCTGGCGCATGCAGTCGGCGCGCCGGAGATCATGGGCGGCTTTGCGGCGGGACTGGCGTTCAGCCAGCACTTCGGTTTCAGGCTGTGGATGGGCAATGCCCCTGCACTTGAATTCAAACCCAGTCCGAAACTGGCGCGCCGCCTGGAACAACAGATGCGGCCGCTGATCCACACTTTCTCGCCATTGTTCTTCGTGATGGTGGGCGTATCCCTCAATCTTAAATCTGTGAACTGGAGCTCGGCCTTCATCTGGGGCCTCGCGGGAATGCTGCTGTTGGTGGCCTTTTTCGGCAAGTTTGCGGCCGGCTTCTTCATCCGCGAGCCGCGCCGCAACCAGATTGCCATCGGCCTGTCGATGGTCCCGCGCGGCGAGGTGGGGTTGATCTTTGCCCAGCTCGGCTTCAGCCAGGAGATTCTGGATAGTGAGCTGTATGCTGCGCTGCTGATCGTCATCGCGTTCACCACTGTGTCGCCGCCGTTCCTGCTTAAGTGGTTTTACGGACGCCAGTCCTGAAGCAGCTATAATTCGCAGCTGTCGACAACTCTATCCTGCAACCAATATGAATACTCTGATATGCGGCTCGATGGCATACGACACCATCATGGTGTTCCCCGACCAGTTCAAGAAGCACATCCTGCCGGAGCAGATCCACATCCTGAACGTCTCTTTCCTGGTGCCGCAGATGCGCCGCGAATTCGGCGGCTGCGCCGGCAATATCGCCTACAACCTGAAACTGCTCGGGGGCCATCCACTGATCATGGCGACGGTCGGCGACGACTTTGGCAGCTATTCCGCGCGCCTGGAAAAGCTTGCCCTGCGGCAGGGACACATTCGCCACATCCCGGACAGCTACACCGGCCAGGCATTCATCACGACCGACCTCGACGACAACCAGATCACCGCGTTTCATCCGGGTGCGATGAGTTTTTCGGAACAGAACAGCGTGGGCGAAGCGCATGCCGTCACCCTCGGCATCGTCTCGCCTGACGGGCGCAATGGCATGTTGCAGCATGCGCGCGAATTCCATGAGGCCGGCATCCCGTTCGTGTTCGATCCGGGGCAGGGTATGCCGATGTTCAGCAGCGAAGAGTTGCTGAATTTTGTTGAGCAGGCAACGTATGTCACGCTGAACGACTATGAAGCCCGGCTGTTGCAGGATAAGACTGGCAAGACGCTGGGCGAAATTGCCGCCCGGGTGCAGGCACTGGTGATAACGCTGGGCAGCGAGGGATCGGTGATCCATGCAGGCGGCAACGAACTCCGCATCCCCTGCGTACAGGCCCCCAAGGTGCTCGATCCCACCGGCTGCGGCGATGCCTACCGCGCGGGTTTGCTGCATGGCATCCAGCAGGGGTGGGATTGGGAAACGACCGGTCGCCTCGCCTCGCTTATGGGCGCGGTCAAGATCGCGCATCGCGGCGGCCAGAACCACGCGCCCGGGCGCGACGAACTGGCGGACTTGTTCAAGCAGAATTTCGGGTATGCGATCAGCCTGTGACTGTATTCATCCTGCATGGGAAGAATTGAAACCCGATGAAGATTGAGGCGACTGTTCGAATTCACCTGACATGACGAATTGTGAATAAGGGAACGACGTCATTCGGTCATTTCCGCTTTCGAGGCAATGACAAGGTCTATCAAATGCCAAGCATGAACCCCACACTCCTCGCCCACCTGTCCACTGCCATACACGAAGCGACGGATCATCCATTCACCTTGCGCAACGCCACGCGCGTCGGTGGCGGCAGCATCAACGAGTCATATCGCCTGGACGCCGCCGACGGCGCGCGTTACTTCCTCAAACTCAACGATGCTCGGCATCATCAGATGTTCGTCGCAGAAGCCGCCGGGCTGGATGCGATCGCTGCGACGAACTCCATCCATGTGCCGCGCGCCATCGCGCATGGAATCGCAGATAGGCAAAGCTATCTGGTTCTGGACCATCTGCAACTGGGATCCCGCGGCAACGCCGGGTTGCTCGGCGAACAACTTGCCGCACTGCATCGAAATTCCGCAAAGCTGTTCGGTTTTGCCCAGGACAACTTTATCGGCACCACCCCGCAAGCAAACGGCTGGAAAGACAACTGGCTGGATTTCTGGCGCGAGCAACGGCTGGGCTTTCAATTGCGGCTCGCCGGAGAGAACGGCTACGGCGGACAATTGCAGCACCTCGGCGAGCAACTGCTGGATGCGCTGCCCGCATTCTTTGCTGATCATGCCCCGCAGCCCTCACTGCTGCATGGCGACCTGTGGAGCGGTAACCATGCCTTCCTTGCGGATGGCATACCGACCATCTTCGACCCCGCCGCCTATTACGGCGATCGCGAATGCGACCTCGCCATGACCGAACTCTTCGGCGGCTTTTCGGCCGACTTCTACGCCGCTTACCGCGACGCCTGGCTACTGGATGCGGGCTACTCCACGCGCAAGGTTTTGTATAACCTTTACCACATCCTTAACCACACGAACTTGTTTGGCGGCGGCTATGCGCGGCAGGCCGCGCAGATGATGCGGGGATTGCTGGCGGAACTCGGCTAATCGTTGGTCAACGGCAGGAGTGACCGGAAATTCAAACCGTACAGAACCAGCGTCTCGAGTCCGGACCGGAATGGACAATCAGCAATCGAGATTGAGGCCGTGCGGAACATGTGTCGAACTTCTTTACATTCTGATTGCCGGTATGCTGGAAGATTTGGAGATTATCATTTGTTTCAATTGATTGGATTTTTGGCATGGGGATTGCTTCATGTTCTTTGCTTCCCTGGCCCCGAGGGCAGTGCAGGCATTGCGGCGAATGAAGATAAGGCGTCAAAAGCCATTTTTTGACGCAAATCAAGGTCAGATACACAAATATAATCCTGGTAGATTGATCGGCGAGACAATTCAACACAATCAGAATTCAAAGGCGTCGAATGCAACCAATTGCGGTAACAATTTCCGACGAGAATGTTGGAAGACGCGTAAGACTTGAGCACCTTCTTCATGGCGAACCAGGTATCAGGATTCTCACGCACGCCAAATCAAATGAGAACGATATGTTCAAGGATCGTCGACTCGTTTCGCGCGAGGGCACTACGGCTGTTGAAGATTGCGTAGCCAAGGTTCGCCGTCTCAAGCCCCGTGTCCTGTTTGCCACCAT
The DNA here is from genome assembly GCA_963782385.1 of uncultured beta proteobacterium. GTDB lineage: Bacteria > Pseudomonadota > Gammaproteobacteria > Burkholderiales > Gallionellaceae > CAVXFS01. Next base: position 1,185,304 of record CAWAJO010000001.1, on the reverse strand, counting down.
AAAACAGTGTATCGACGATGATTATGCCATGCTGGTATCCTTGCGCCGTGAGTGCCCCCAGACTCTGGTTGTCTTGTTGGCCGATGATCCGGACCAACAGGAAGATCAGGTCATGCAGGCTCTGGCAAGCGGGGCGCGTGGTTATCTGGACATCAAATCGGATACGTTCAACGTTAACCTTTCAAAAGCAGTGCATGTAGTTGATCGCGGGGAGGCCTGGGTGCCACGCAAGATGCTGGGCAAAATCATGAGCCAGATATCGCTTTGGTGCCAAGTCAGTTCAAGAGGAGGCCACCCTGTCACTTTTGCTAGCTAGTCCATCGCAAGATATCTTCGCCCGCTGGAAAATGGGGACACAGGGCAATACCCGATTATCGTTTGTGGATAATTTGGAATTGCTGAAAAACAATCTTGTGCGGATCACCCCCTCAATTTTACTGCTCGATTATGACCTGCCCCAGTTGGGCGGCACGGCGGGAGTTGCCGAGTTGATGAAATTGAGTCCGGAAACCCGGGTCATCATCCTGAGCAATCCCATCTCTGCAGAAACCGAATGGGAACTATTCAGGGCAGGCGTGCGGGGATGCTGCCACAAAGACATTGCTACCAAACAGCTTAAACATATTGTCACCGTTGTTGAGCAAGGGGAGTTGTGGATACGCCGATCGCTTACGGTTCGCCTGCTGGAAGAATTGGGCGCAATCGCATCAGAAAAAGACCAGATAAAACTGGCAGCCAGCAATTTGTTGGCCAACCTCACGCAGCGTGAGCATGAAATTGCTACGCTTGTCGGACATGGCGAAAACAACAAGCAAATTGCCCAACGTCTGGCAATCAGCGAGCGAACGGTGAAGAAGCATCTGACAGAGGTTTTTCGCAAATTGAACATTGAAGACCGGCTCAAGCTGGCTTTAATCATAACCGGTTCCCTGGACAGGTCTGGCCGGACGGGCGCCGGCGAAAGTTCCTACGGCTAGCAGATAGCTCACGGGCATAACGTTCGCCGCCACACAAGTCGCCCCGGATTGCATGGGCACTTGCAAACGGCCGATTGTGAATGTCGCAACATTTGCAAACCCTGCGCAGTTTGGCTTGCCGATTCGACTTGCCCATATATGTCCGGACTCTCAACACTTCATCGCGGATACCCGGCAGTCGAGCATCTCCTCCCAGGCAGTCGAAGCATATTCCCCGCTCGGTGCAACCGGTGTGGAACATGCCTGATCGCGACAACGTGTCGCGCCGCGGCACTGCACGGATGATCGTCGAGGAAACATTTGCGCGGAACGAGGACGCGGCATTTGCTCGACCCGGGGTTTGCTCGCGCCAAAGCAGATTGCAAACTTTGCCGCCCGGCGTTTCACCTGAATTGCCGCCGCTCAGCCGGGGCGCCAGGCATTTCCTGCCAGACAAAGACCGGCTGGTTTCGCGGAATTCTCGATGCATGCCGCAAGAAGCGTTTGCCAATTTTCCATTATGGTCAGGATAGCGGTTTTCTAAGCGCCAGATCGAAAATCAGCAAGATGATCTCGGCAGATTTATATTCAATATTGACCTTGTCGTGCCCATCTGCAACCTCGAAATTGGTAAATCCCTCGCCGTCAAAAGTGAAACTGGCAATGATGTCCGGAGACTCGGAAAATGTTGGCCACACTCGTACGGCGATTATTTTTCCCATCAGAGTATCATCCGCCGCGTAACTCTCCAAAAAAAGAAATCGAAGCCGCGTTCCATCAAAGAATATGTCGAAGTAGTTCTCATCCAGCGACGGTTTGAACACGACTCCTTCGACCGGTGTGTCGGGCTCAGTCAGCAATTTGGCGCTGTTAAAGAAGCGTTTGAAGATCTCCTTATAGCGGCCATACCTTTTCGTGGTGAAATTGGCATGATCAAAGATTTGTTTTGAGGGCTTCATGGTTTAGTCTCCAATTGCCAAAATGAAAAGCAGACCCTGATAAGTGACTTGTCTACCAGCAGGTCGGATGGATGGAAACGATCAGGGTGTCGAGATCGCTTCGTTTCAACCGTATACAAATTTCCTGCGGTCCGTTATCGGATTATTGAAACGTCCAATTGCACCTGCCGTTCCGGCATCTCGTGGGAACGATCACCCCCTGCCAGGCCAGCCTTGAGACTTCCGTTGCTATTCTTGTTGTCGTATCTGTCATATCGCATCACTTTCACCAGTTGGAGTTTGCAACCTGCTGGTCCCGACTGTGTGAAGATGAACCGTTCGCCTGTGGCAGGCTTGCATGCCCGGATGTTTAACGCAAGTTGGTCTGCTTATGCCAACCGGGTTCGCATCCTGGACTTGAATATACTATCAGAAAAGCTGTTCCGCTTAGCGTAAGCGTTAACCGGCCAAGCTTGACCGCACCAATGCATTGGCCGCGGCTTGGCGTTGCAAACGGGAGAGAGAATGCAGCGGCCGTCGGATTAGATACGGCAGTTAGCGTAAATGCAGGAAACCAGCCTGAGCGTTCGAATCATGATTTGGCGGCGGCCTTCCCTAGCTTGGATAGCGTCCCGCCCCTTGCTGCAGTCCTGGACTCTATTGGCGCCCTGGACTTTGCTGGAGAGTCTTTGCCGTTCTTTCGGCCTTGGGCTTTGCCCTATTCTTGTCTTGTTCCTTCTTCCTCAGGCTGCGAATCACCTTGCGCCAGCGTTCCAGCTGTTCATCTTCCAATTCCATCTGAATTGCCAGCGCTGCTTCCGTGCTTAACTTGTGCTTCTCCAGCCTACGAGGTAGTTTGCCTCCCATTCTGGATAACAGGTGCTCGGTTTCTTCCCTGGTCAAAACCTTGACTTTGGCCAAGTACTCCGGCTTGCAAATTCTCGACCTGCTTAATTTCCTCCTGAATAGATTGCGCTATCTATCACGTACGACGCCAGCCCTGCGTACCGCGGCAGACTCGCTGTTATCGTCATCATGCGCAATTTGAATTTTCGCCCTTTGCACCGTTTGCCAAGATTGGGGTTTGCCATCTGGCTCGATGACCATCGTTCTGCACGTGCCCAGGGGAACCCGTCGCATGACAGCACGGGCCGCACCTGCCACATCCGGCATAATGGTCAGCGAAGCAGAATGCAATCCCGGAACCGGACAGTTGAACAATCCAAAATCGGATTGGGACCATTGAATGCCGGCGGTCCTGGGATAAGCCGGTTTCCGTTTCCCTTGCAAGCGTTGCGTGAACGTACGCTGGCTGCGGCACCAGATGCAGCAGCAAGGATGTTGCGTCTAGCGCAAGCGATTGTCGGCTGACTGTGATCCGGACATGGCCGCCAGCATATTCGTCATCGGTTTATTGCCTGCCATGCTTTCAGCCAGCAATTTTTGCGATTCGTCGATTCGACCCCGCTCGACGAGGTAATAATAATAGGCGGCAAGGTCCTGCCAGCAGGCTGGATATTGAATGACGCCAGTTTCGGAATCGAGGATCGTCACGCCGTTGCCAAACTTGTCGGGTATGACGTGATACCGGGTTTTCATGCTCATCACATTACTTCTTGTCCACCTGTCGAAGTGGGCGCGCGCGTTGGTTGCCGGCGAATACATGCAATTAGCATGCCCAATTCATAAACCTCGAGAAGTCAAGGTGTTGTACCAGCCCGCGTGCTCATGCTGCACTTTCGCGCTCGGCGACAACGCATCCGGGCGACCTTTCCACACGGTTTTGGTGCAGCCAGCATTTGGGCCTGCTTCATGATATATCCGAATGGAGGTCGTTGAACCTTGCGCGACAGGTTCATTGTCGCCGCACCGATCACCGATCCCTGATGGCGGTACCGGCAATTCTCTTGAAAAGTTGCCATACGGTGAGTCATTTCATTTGCTATTGCGCTCAATACGGCGCATAGTGCGCGCCGGCGATTCTCAAGTACTGTCGTTGCTGTCTGGTTCTTTATCCGCACTTCTGCGGTATTTCTCCCTTCATCTCCTTGCCGTCTTGACCATCGCCCCAGCCTGGGGTTCATCCCAACATGTTTCGATTTAAGGAGATTAAGATATGGCAACGGGCAATGAAAAGCGGATTAACGATTCCAGGGAGTGCAGATTCATTGCGCCGGAATATCGCGGCAATGATCTTTTTGCGTATTATTCCTCAATCCGGAGTTCGGGACTCCCCACGCTGATCGGGAGGCAACGGATGAATGTCGACATCACTGCCACCCGCAAAGGGCAGCTGGCGTCAAGCATGCGCGGTGCAGCTTAATGGCCAAGGAAGAACTGCTTGAAATGAATGGCCAGGTGGACGAAGTCCTGCCGGACTCGCGATTCCGCGTCACGCTTGAGAATGGGCACCAGCTCATCGCCTATAGTGCCGGCAAGATGCGCAAGAATCATATCCGTATTATCGCCGGCGACAAGGTTTCCCTGGAAATTTCCCTGTACGATATGAGCAAGGGACGCATCACGTTTCGTCAAATCGAAACCCGCGGCCCTGCCCCCGCCCAGCAACGGCGAAGGTACTGATTCAAGATCCGCATGCCTGGCTATGAGGTGAGGTGGCAGCAGGTTGCCGTTGCCGGCGGAGCGGATCTTCAGATCCGCTCGCTGATTGACCGGCAGCAATACTATGACCCACTTGGCGAAGCCGAAGCGGCCGGAATCTCTTCGGCCTGCTGGCCACTGTTCGGCCAAGTCTGGCCATCGGCACGGAAACTGGCCGATCTGATGCAGGGCTGGGAATTGCAATCACGGCGCGTGCTGGAACTCGGCTGCGGTCTGGGACTGGCCAGCCTGGTAATCCATCGGCGGCTGGGCGATATAACGGCCAGCGATTGCCACCCGTTGGCCGAAGACTTCCTGCATGCGAATCTGCTGCTCAATCATCTGCCTGCCTTGAAATATTGCACCGGCAACTGGGGACGCGCCAATCCCGTGCTGGGCGAATTCGACCTGATCATCGGCAGTGATGTCCTGTACCAGCGCGAACATCCGGGACAATTGGCGGAATTCATCCTGCTGCATGCCGCGCAGCGTGCCGAGGTGCTGATAATCGACCCGAACCGCGGCAACCGCGGCGCGTTTAATCGCTGCATGGCACTGGCCGGATTCACGCTTGGAGAAACGCTGCTTGAGTCGCCATTGCATGACGGCAGCCCGTACCGCGGGCGCCTGCTGCACTACCGCAGGGACTGGAACGGCGAGTACCCGCAATCAAGTGCGGTTACTCGGCCCTGTCCTTCCGCGCATTCGCCACGCCTGACATCTGGCCGGCCTTCCTGAACAGGAAATCCGCCTGAACAGCCTGCCCACGGCCATCGTAAACAGAGTTGAATACGCCGACCAGATGAATATCCCGGCCCGACAGCCAGTCGATTATTTCCCACGCAAGTTTCTGGCCTGAATACAATTCAACGAAAGAACATTCGCAATAGATCCATTCAAAGTGCGCAAGCAGCGACTCACAACCGGCAAGCGCTTCATACTCGAATCCCTGGACATCCAGTTTCAACACTGCCGGGCCGAGCAGGTCGCCTGCTTTCAAGAATACATCGAGCGGCGCAACTGTGACTTCGGTCCGACCAATTTCATCCGTGCCCGGGAACATCGTCGTCTGGACAGAAGAAATTGGCAGCAACGACGAAGAGTCATCCATTTGGGAAATATGCATTACACATGTTTCGTCAATCGGGCCAATCGCAGCCTGATGCAGGTGGACATTGCGATCCCCGGAAAATACGCGGCGAAAAACTGCTGCAGGTCTGGATAGCGGCTCGAAGGAAACGATTTTTGCATCCCGGAAACAGCGCCTGGCCACCAGTGCAAATTGTCCACGATTTGCACCAATGTCCACCACCAACCGGCAGCGCTGCAGGCTTCTGAGCACGGCTTCATGCTCCACCCCTGCCGCGGCCCCCCTGAACAATCCATTGATGAAAATTGGCGACCGGAATATCTTGGCCAGTTTAACCGCCCTCAGCATCATGGCCATACGATTCCATGCGCCTTGAGCAATCCGCGCATTGTCGCGTTGCTATTTTCCATTTTGCGATTTCTGCCTTCCATATTATGCATTTCCGCGTTCCGCAATTCCCTTGATCCAGCAACTCAATCAATGCTCAATAGGCAACGGCTTGTGCCGCAATCTCATTAGCGGCGGAGCGCAAAAAGAATATATTGAAGATATTGTCTATATCATCGGCGCCGAAGGCTTCCAGTTTGCCACCCGCCGAAGCGTGATAGGGAACATAGCCGTAGCCTTCCATCAGGCGAATCACTGCCGGCGCGTCCGAGCCAAATCGCCGCAAGTATTCATTCACCAATTCGATCATGACCACCCGCGGCTTGCGCGCCTCATCAGACAACAGCTTCGCTGCCCCATGCAGAACCATGGATTCCGCGCCTTCAACGTCAATTTTCAGCATATCCACCCGGGCTATGGAATGCCGTTCCAGAAAGCTGTCCAGGGTCAACATCTCCACCAGTTCGTCGCTGACGGATTTTTCGTCGACTATTTTCAGGTGCGCGTATGCGCCATCTTCATCGGGCACCTCCATGGTCGCGTTGCCTTCTGCAGCAGCCAATGCATACCGGTAAACCGTAATGTTCCTGATCTTGTTGATCAGGACAGCCAGTTCAATGACCAGAAAATTCCTTTTCAGCGGCTCGATGGCATGAACATGGCCGTCCCCGCACCAGCGCGAAAAATTCAGGCTGTAATAACCCACATTCCCGCCGACATCGACACATATGTCGGCCGGTTTGGTCATATGTTGCAGCGCCAGCGTTTCATTCTTCTCGAACGCCCTGGTCAACACCATCTTCTTGCCGATATCTTCGTTCAGCCAGACAAGGTACTTGGTCCCGTCGATCTCAGTCTGCCAAAGTCTCAGCTCCTTTGGAAAATACTTGACCAGCAGTCGATAGGCCTTGCGAATCATCGCAGCGCCGACTGACAGTTTCTTGTTGACAATCACTTTTTCGCTCATGCTGCCCCTGCTGTTGGTCAAGCGACGACACGCCGTAACCGGGCATAAAGGTACTGCCCCGCAATAACGCCGATCGGAATGATCACATACCCCCACGCCGCGCCCTCCAGCCCATACTTGGCAATGACAGGCACGCAGCCAAGAAACAATAGAAAGCCGCCGACGGACCCGAAAAATTCTGCTTTCGCGTTCTTCTGGGCTCTCCAATACAGCCCGGCAACGCGGCTGACAAAATAGATGCCATTGCAATACCAGGCGATCATCAATATGAACGAATAGGGCTCGAATTTCTCGCCCAGGATCAGCTTGATCGCAAGGCCGCCGAACACGAGTATCAGCAAAACGCCGAGAAACCACAATACGCCGCCGATAAACAGCAATCTTCCGGTGGAAAACCGCAATTCCTCCCGTCCCATTTTCCCGGCAATATGCGCGAACCTCACCGGAACGATGGTTTCCAGCAATTCAAGCAATACGTTTGCGGCACTGGCAATGCTGCGAATGCCAATCAGGATGGCCACCGATTCAGCAGAATAATAGAAGCCCAGCACAAAAACCGGCATCGAATAGGACACCCATCCCAACAACGCCTGGAATATCGCCCAGCGGCTGAGCTGCGCATGCTCTCCCAGCAATGCCTTCGCTTCCGCAGGCGCCAGTTTCTCCGTCCTGGCAAACGGAATGCGGACCAGCAGAGGAGTCGCGCTGACCAGCGCGGCGACGATCAGGACAACCAATACGCCGGAAATATCGTCCGGCCTTACCAGCAGCAGCAATCCGATGCGCAACCCATAGGTGACCATGCTGACCTTGCAGGCCGCCGCCGCATTCCTGAAGACATAATTCGCCCTGCGACGATAGTCCGCGATCTGCTGGGCGGCCAGGAACAGCCACAACAAACCGGCTTCCTGGCCGCTGACTTCCCAACCTATCATGCCGCCATAAAGGCTGAACGCGGCCGCTATGATCGCGGCGAGCAGCATGGCCCAGGCAGTCTGCGCCATGCGCAGGCTGCTCCGGTAATAATCCAGGTGGGGAGTGCTGAAACTGACCAGCGGCGCGGCATAGATGAACAAGGCGACATTGAGCAATATAGTCACCATGTATGCCGTCACCACATACCCCAGCTTGCCCTGGTCGTTCAACTCCAGCAGGTGTGCGCCGATGACTATCGTCAGGAAACTGCCGCCTGACACAAACACTTGGTCGACAAACGAAGTTAAAAGATTCTTCCTTGATAACAAGACGATCTACTTTCGAGGCTAATGCCGCCGGCTCAAGATTCGAGTGTTCCCGCCACCGCAGGACGCAAGCGCATCTCACACCGCCTCCCCGGCATTGGCCCCGCGATCACGCAGCAAGTCCGCCCCCGCCTTCCCGCCTTGCGGGAGGGGAAAGTGGACGCCGGGCGCATTGTCTTCAATAACGGCATCATTGCCAGGCCCGGGTTGCCTGCACGCAACCTGGTTGATCGAACGAGTATATTTTCATTGGAATTCAGCTACTTTATCTTTGGATTATAACCCTCAAATCACCCGATTCACCGGGTTGGACGCATGCCGGCAGCCGATGGCTGGTTTGCTACGCCGCGAAAATTGCGTCTGGCACGCGCATCTCAGGATTCGCTTGCCGACTTCCCGTTTCTGCATCAAGGCAATCTGGCTCGCGCATTGCCGGCCCGTGCGTTTGCCCTCCGGGCCAAAATAAGCAGTTGCTTAAGGTATAATGCGCGCCTTTCACGATTAATCAAAAGGAGCTTATCGTGCCCATATACGAATATCGTTGCAGCAGTTGCGGCGCCCAGAAGGATGTGATGCAAAAGATCAGTGACGCGGCGCTCACTGTCTGCCCGGAATGTGGCAAGGAGACTTTCAGCAAACAGCTTTCCGCCGCCGGCTTCCAACTCAAGGGCAGCGGCTATTACGCCACCGACTTCAAGGACAAGCCGGCCGGCAAATGCGAAAGCGCCCCCTGCGCCAGTTGTCCGGCGGCCGGAAACGACGCGTGAAGAAATACCTGTTGACCGGGCTGCTGGTGTGGGTGCCGCTCGGCATCACCATCTGGGTGCTGAACCTGACTATCGGTATCATGGACCAGACTCTGCTGCTGTTGCCAGAAAGCTGGCGCCCGGACAATTTGCTGGGTATCCACATTCCCGGGTTGGGGGTGATACTCACCGCGGCGGTGGTGATCGGAACCGGATTGCTCACGCGCAATGTGTTCGGCCAGCGCATGCTGGAGTACTGGGACATCCTGTTACAACGCATCCCATTCGTTAACTCGATCTACAACAGCGTAAAGCAGGTCAGCGATACTTTGCTGACCAGCAACGGCAATTCGTTCCGCAAGGTATTGCTGGTGCGCTACCCGCATCCGCAAGCATGGTCGCTGGCATTCCAGACCAGCGTGGCCAGCGAAGTGGTCGCGACCCACCTGGACGGGGAATACGTGGGCGTGTTCATTCCCACCACCCCCAGCCCGGTGAATGGATTCTATTTTTACGTGCGCAGGTCCGAGACCATAGAGTTGACTATCAGCGTGGACGTGGCGTTGAAGACCATCGTTTCCATGGGAGTGGTTCCGCCGGTCTCGAATGTGCTGCCGGTCCATCGCCAGAATTCCGCCAACCGTTCCAATTAATTTTCTTGTCGATATTACTGAACTGAATCATGCGTACACATTATTGCGGACAACTAAGCATCCCCAACCTGGGACATACGGTCAGTCTGTGCGGCTGGGCGCACCGCCGCCGTGACCACGGCGGCGTGATATTCATCGACTTGCGCGACCGGGAAGGGCTGGCGCAGGTGGTATGCGATCCGGATCGTCCGGAAATGTTCAGCATTGCCGAGTCGGTGCGCAACGAATTCGTGCTGAGGGTGACCGGCCGCGTGCGCCGCCGCCCGGAAGGTACCAGCAATCCCAATATCCCCAGCGGAGAAGTCGAAGTCCTGTGCCATGAGATCGAAGTGCTGAACTCCTCGGTCACCCCGCCATTTCAGCTGGATGACGAAAACCTGTCCGAAAACGTGCGCCTGACGCATCGCGTGATCGACCTGCGCCGTCCGCAAATGCAGAAGAACATGCTCCTGCGCTACAAGACGGCGCGCGCCTTCCGCCGCTTCCTCGACGACAAGGGCTTCATCGACATTGAGACGCCGATGCTGACCAAATCCACACCGGAAGGCGCACGCGACTACCTGGTGCCGTCGCGCGTGCATGCGGGCGAGTTCTACGCGCTGCCGCAGTCGCCGCAGTTGTTCAAGCAGCTGCTGATGGTGGCCGGATACGACCGTTATTACCAGATCACCAAATGCTTCCGCGACGAAGATCTGCGTGCCGACCGCCAGCCGGAATTCACCCAGGTGGATATCGAGACCTCTTTCCTCACCGAAGATCAGATCATGGCGCTGATCGAGGACCTGATTCGTGCCGTTTTCAAGGATGTGCTGAACGCGCAGTTGCCCAATCCGTTCCCGCGCATGCCGCACAAGGAAGCAATGGCGCGCTTCGGCTCGGACAAGCCGGATCTGCGCATAACGCTGGAGCTGACCGAAGTCACCGACGCCGTCAGGGACGTGGCATTCAAGGTATTTGCCGGAGTCGCCAACTCCGAGAATGGCCGCGTGGCCGCCTTGAGAGTGCCGGGCGGCGGTGCGCTCAGCCGCGGCGAGATCGACGAATACACCCGGTTCGTCAGCATCTACGGGGCGAAGGGACTTGCCTATATCAAGGTCAATGACGCGAGCCAGCTGAACGAGACCGGCCTGCAATCGCCGATCGTCAAGAACCTCCACGAATCAGCGCTGCAGGCCATCATCGAGCGCACCGGCGCCGCAAACGGCGACATCATCTTCTTCGGCGCGGACAAGGCCAGGATCGTGAATGACGCGCTGGGCGCGTTGCGCGACAGGATCGGCCATGACAAAAATCACCTCAGTGGCGCAGTCTGGGCACCGCTATGGGTGGTGGACTTCCCGATGTTCGAATACGACGAGGAGGCCAAGCGCTGGAATGCATGCCATCACCCTTTCACCGCGCCCAAGGATGAGCATCTGGAGCTTCTGGAAACCGATCCCGGCCGTTGCCTTGCCAAGGCTTATGACCTTGCCCTGAACGGTTCCGAGATCGGCGGTGGGTCGGTGCGCATCCACAAGGAGGACGTGCAGAGCAAGGTGTTTCGCGCGCTCAACATCGGCGCGGAGGAAGCGCAACTCAAGTTCGGTTTTCTGCTCGACGCGCTGCGATATGGTGCACCCCCGCACGGCGGGCTGGCATTCGGTCTGGATCGCATCGTCGCCATGATGACGGGCGCCGATTCCATCCGCGACGTGATCGCATTCCCCAAGACGCAGCGCGCACAATGCCTGTTGACGCAGGCACCGAGCGCTGTGGATGAGAAGCAGCTGCGCGAATTGCATATCCACCTGCGCAAGCAAATGCACACCACGGTGGAAGTGGCGACGGAGTAAGCCATGCTGCGCAGCGTCAAACCGCTGTGGCCGGGACTGCTCGGGCTGCTGCTGCTGTGCCTGCCTGCCGTCGTGCTGGCCGACCACGACCTCCAATATGGCCCTGAACGTGCTTACATTGCCCTGGCCGAGTTACCCGCGGAAGCCCGCGACACCCTGCGCCTCATCAGGCGACAGCGCCCCTTTCCCTATCCGCGCGACGGCGCGGTGTTCGGCAATTACGAGCTGCACCTGCCGCGCCGGCCGCGCGGCTATTACCACGAATACACGGTGCGCACTCCGGGCACGCACAGTCGCGGCGCGCGGCGTATCGTATGTGGGCCGTTGCCCGAGTGCTATTACAGCGGTGACCACTATCGAACTTTTCAGCGTATCAGGGAGTGAGCGATGGAGACTTTGTGCATGCGCTTGCAGGATGTGAACCGGGCAGGGACTTATCGCCTGAATTGCCCACAGGACGAATTGCGCGAAGCAGTGGCACAGGCCGGCTGTGCATTATTCGAGGCTGACATGGCTGCCATGCAGGGCAAGGGCGAATTTCTTGCCGCGGTGGCACGGGCCATCCATGCGCCGGGCTGGTTCGGCAATAACTGGGATGCGCTGGCCGATGCGCTGGGCGATCTTTCCTGGCAACCTGCGGCCGGCTATGTACTGTTGCTGCGCAATGGCGGCGAAACGCTGGGACTGGCCGATGCCGACCGGGAAACAGCGTCGGAAATATTCGTTCATACGACTGCTTTCTGGAAGTATCGGGGCAAGCCGTTCTGGGTGTTTATTGCAAATGCGGTATAAGCAGCCCATCTCCGTGCTGGTGGTGATTTACGCCTCCAATCTCGAGACGCTGCTGCTGGAACGCGCTGATTTTCCGGGTTACTGGCAATCCGTGACGGGCAGCCGTAATGACGATGAATCCCTGCACGACACGGCGATGCGCGAGGTATTCGAGGAGACCGGTCTGGATGCGGCCCGCTATGCGCTGACCAATTGGAAATTGCAGAATGTGTACGACATCTATCCCAAGTGGCGGCACCGCTATTCGGCTGGCACCACTCGCAACACAGAACACGTATTCGGGCTGGAATTGCCGGCGCCGATCGTTGTCCAATTGTCGGCGCGCGAACACTTGAGTTATATCTGGTTGCCGTGGCAGGAAGCGGCGGATAAAGTGTTTTCGCCGAGCAACCGTGCGGCAATTTTGCAGCTGCCGGAAAGGACAGGAATTCAAATTGGCCCCTGCACCGTCGGCCCGATGGGGAATACTGGGACCTCAACTTGAAGGAATGAAGGTGCAGGAAAAAGTCATAACCATTGCATATGATCATCCTCATGCCGGCTCAACCTGCAGCACGGAACTGGCGTGGGCCAGGAAGCCGCGTGAGCCGGAACCGGAGGAGAAGGCCGAACTGATCGCGCGCATTACGCGCCTGCTGAAAGAACGGAACGCCGTGCTGGTGGCGCATTATTACGTGCATGCGGACCTGCAGGACCTGGCCGAGGCTACCGGCGGCATCGTGTCGGATTCGCTCGACATGGCCAACTTCGGGCATCAGCATCCGGCCCAAACCATCGTCGTGGCCGGCGTCCGATTCATGGGGGAGACGGCGAAGATACTCAATCCGGAAAAGTGCGTGCTGATGCCCGACCTGGACGCGGAGTGCTCGCTGGATCTGGGCTGCCCGGCGGATGAATTCGCCGCATTCTGCGATGCGAATCCCGATCGCACGGTGGTGGTGTATGCCAACACCAGCGCGGCGGTGAAGGCGCGTGCCGACTGGATGGTGACCAGTTCCATTGCAATGCCGATCGTCAAGCATCTGATGGAACAGGGCAAGAAGATCCTGTGGGCACCGGACCGCCATCTGGGCGCCTATGTGCAGGAGCAAACCGGCGCCGACATGCTGCTGTGGCAGGGAACCTGCATCGTGCATGACGAATTCAAGTCCAGGGAACTGGCCGAACTCAAGGCGCGGCATCCCGCTGCCAAGGTGCTGGCGCATCCGGAATCGCCGCGTGCGGTGGTCAAGCTGGCCGACGTGGTCGGCTCGACCACTCAACTGATCAGGGCCTCGCAGATGCTGGATGCACGGGAATTCATCGTCGCCACCGACAACGGCATCCTGCACAAGATGCGCACTCTGTCGCCGCACAAGGTGTTCCTCGAAGCACCGACGGCAGGCCACGGCGCGACCTGCACCAGTTGCAATCACTGCCCATGGATGGCGATGAACGGACTGGCGAACCTGGCCGGGGCGCTGCAGGGCCGCAACAATCAAATCCACGTTGATCCGGAGACCGGCTTGCGCGCCAAGGTTTCCATTGAGCGCATGCTGGACTTCGCGAAGCAGATCAATCTGCCAACGAGCGGAATAGGCAACGCATGATGGGGGCGAGGACTTTGTTGTGACCACGCTGAGGATCGCCACCTACAACATCCACAAAGGTTTTTCCCAGTTCAATCGGCGCATGATCCTGCCAGAGCTGCGCGAACGTTTGCGGGAACTGAACGCCGACATTGTTTTTCTGCAGGAGGTGCGCGGCGAGCTTAATCACCTTGCTGCGCAATATTCCGGTCATACGCAACAACCGCAGCATGAATTCCTGGCGCAGGAAATCTGGGCGCACAGCATCTACGGCAAGAATGCGGTGTACGACGAAGGTCACCACGGCAACGCCATCATCAGCCGCTACCCGATCCTGCGCTGGGACAATCAGGACATCTCGGCGCACGGCTTTGAGAGCCGCGGGGTGTTGCACTGCGAGCTGGCCCTCCCGGAACGCGAGCCGGTCCTGCATTGCCTGTGCGTGCATCTCGGCCTGTTCAAGCGCGGGCGCGGACGCCAGTTCGGCGCGCTGGTCGAGCGCATCAATCGCGTGGTGCCGGGACATGCGCCGCTGATCCTCGCCGGCGATTTCAACGACTGGAACAACCATGCCAGTCGGCTGCTGGCGCACGAACTGCAATTGCATGAGGTGTTCGACGCCAGCCATGGCCGATTGGCGCGCAGCTATCCGGCGGGCATTCCTTTGCTGCGCATGGACCGCATTTATGTGCGCGGTCTGGAAATCCAGCACAGCGAAGTGCATGCCTGGCGCAGGATATCCGATCATGCCGCGTTGTCCACAACGCTGGTTCTGCCATGACCAGCGTCCATGTTGTCGAGGACCATACGCTGACCCTGCTGCGCGACGGCGAGGAATTCTTCCCGCGCCTGATCGCCGCAATCGATGCAGCAACAAGTTCGATCTACCTGGAAACCTATATTTACGCCACCGACTCCACCGGACGCCTGGTATCGAATGCCTTGCAGCGCGCGGCAAGGCGCGGCGTGAAGGTACATCTGATGATGGACGGCTACGGCAGCGCGGAGTTTCCGCAATCCTGGCTGGATGAATTGCGCCTGCCGGGTGTGGAGGTGCTGAAATTCCGCCCGCAGATCTCCTGGCTCACGTTCCGCCGCCAGCGTCTGCGCCGTATGCACCGCAAGCTTGCATGCATGGATGAACGTCTCGCTTTCGTCGGCGGCATCAACATCGTAGACGACATACCGGGCAGGGATATCCTGGCGCCGCGCCTTGATTATGCCGTGGAGGTACAGGGCGCAACCGCGAAGCGCATGTATGCCGCGATGCGGCGCCTGTGGACACTGGTATCCTGGACAAACTTCCGGCGCCAGCGCGAACGGGTCAGGCTGCCGCCCAATTCCCCGCAGGCGTCCGAGCAGAAGGTCACATTCCTGTTTCGCGACAACCTGCGCCACCGGCGTGACATCGAGCAGGCCTATATCAAGGCCATTGCCGCTGCGCAGCAGGAGGTCATCATTGCCAACGCCTATTTCCTGCCCGGCAAGCGTTTTCGCCAGGCCTTGCACCAGGCGGCACAGCGCGGGGTGAAAGTGGTGCTGCTGCTGCAGGGCAAAGCAGAATACCGTTTGCAGCACTATGCCACGCTGGCACTTTATGACGGCCTGCTGCGCGCCGGCATGGAGATCTACGAGTACCACGCCAGTTACCTGCACGCCAAGGTGGCGGTGGTGGACCGGCACTGGGCGACCGTGGGCTCGTCCAACATCGAGCCGTTCAGCCTGTGGCTAGCACGCGAAGCCAACCTGGTGGTGCGGGACGAAGAATTTTCCCAAACCCTGCGCGCGAGCTTGCTGCACGAGATCGAACAGGGTGCCCATCTTGTGGAACACTCCACCTGGATCAGGCGCAGCAACTGGATGCGGCTGGTGACGCGGGCTAGTTATGCCTTCATGCATGTGTTGACCAGCGTGATCGGCAATGCGCGAGGTCATGATGACGTGTAGTCATCTTTGCATTTGCCTGCCAGACGAACGGGAGTTGAAACCATCATCCCCGGCGCTTGCCATTCTCGTGAATCGGATAGCCCATGGCGACTTTCAAATGACGGGTGAACCCCGCACATTGCCCAAGGATTAACCCGTCTACCCATTTTGGTTCGCGGATGCATCGATTTTTCGGGGATAATGCGCATACCCGTCTTCAGCAACGTCATCATGCGTTCCCATTCCACTCCACTTGAATTCTCGTCACGCGGCGACTGGCGCACCATTCGCACCCTGCTGCCCTACCTGGCCGAGTTCAAGGGGCGGGTTGTGCTGGCACTTTCTCTGCTGGTGCTGGCCAAGCTCGCTAATGTGGCGGTGCCGTTGGCCCTCAAGCAAATCGTGGATGCGATGGACAAGCCCCGGACATTGCTGGTGGTGCCGGTGTTTTTGGTGGTCGGCTACGGCCTGCTGCGCCTGTTCAGCACATTATTTGGCGAACTGCGAGATGCCGTATTTGCCAAAGTCACGCAGCGCGCGATCCGGCGTGCGGCGCTGCAAGTGTTCTCCCATCTGCACGGGCTGAGTCTGCGTTTCCATCTGGAACGCCAGACCGGCGGGGTGTCGCGCGACATCGAGCGCGGCACCAAGGGCATCAGTTTCCTGCTCAACTTCATGCTGTTCAACATCCTGCCCACGCTGTTCGAGATCGTGCTGGTCGCCGCCATCCTGTTCAGCAAATACAGTCCGTGGTTCGCGGTCATCACCTTTACCACGCTGCTGGTATATATCGCGTTCACCCTGGTGATCACCGAATGGCGCATGTCGTTCCGCCGCACCATGAACGACATGGACTCAAAGGCCAACACGCGCGCCATCGATAGCCTGCTGAATTATGAGACGGTGAAATACTTCGGCAATGAAAACTACGAGGCGCGGCGCTACGACGATCAGATGTCCAAGTGGGAAGTCGCGGCGGTGAGCAACCAGACCTCGCTGTCGGCATTGAACGCGGGACAGAGCATGATCATTGCCGTCGGCATCACCGCGCTGATGCTGCTGGCCGCAGATGGCGTAGCCAAGGGCAGGATGACGATAGGCGACCTGGTTCTGGTTAACGTGTTCATGCTGCAATTGTATATGCCGCTGAACTTTCTCGGTTTCGTTTACCGCGAGATACGCCACTCGCTGGCCGATATGGAGAGAATGTTCCGCCTGCTCGACGAACACCGCGAGATCGAGGATGCGCCGAATGCCGTTCCGCTTGCCGTTGATAATCCGGAGGTGCGTTTCGCGCAGGTCGGTTTCTACTACGACCCGGACCGCCGCATATTGTCCGATGTCAACTTCGTGATTCCGCCCGGCCATACGGTCGCCGTGGTCGGGGCAAGCGGTGCGGGCAAATCCACGCTGTCGCGGCTGCTGTTTCGATTCTACGACGTCAGCGAAGGGCGTATCCTGATCGACGGCCAGGACATCCGCTCGGTGACGCAGGCCAGCCTGCGAGCCGCCATCGGCATCGTGCCGCAGGACACCGTGCTGTTCAATGACACCGTCTATTACAACATCGCCTACGGCCGTGTCGGCGCGACGCGCGAGGAAGTGCTGCAGGCGGCGCGCTCGGCGCACATCCATGCCTTCATCGAATCACTGCCGCAGGGCTATGACAGCATGGTGGGCGAACGCGGGCTAAAACTGTCCGGCGGCGAGAAACAGCGCGTGGCCATCGCACGTGCAATACTGAAGAATCCCGCAATACTCATATTTGACGAAGCAACCTCGGCTCTGGACTCCAAATCGGAAAAGGCGATACAGGATGAACTGCGCAGCGTCGCGCGAAACCGTACTACCCTGGTCATCGCTCACCGCCTGTCAACCGTCATCGATGCCCACCAGATACTCGTGATGGACAGGGGACGCATCGTCGAGCGCGGCCTGCACCGCGAATTGCTGGCCCAGCGTGGCGTGTACGCGCAGATGTGGGCGTTGCAGCAACAAGGAAAATCCGGATCTCCCGCCGCCGGACAATGACGGCCGGCCACAGCAATGGTTGCCTTGAGCAATTGATCGGAAAAGGCAGCTGCATCTTCACGAGCGCGCAGACGAACGTCGGGAGATGCATGCAGACCTTGCAGCCGCCCTGATCCGATGCGATCGCTGCTGCCTTGCCGCGACATCCTCGCGGTGGGAAAATCCGGCATGCACTGGCTTCCCCATGCTGTTGCGGGTTTGAATTTTTCCGGATTTACGGTATCCTTGCGGCCAAACAGGTTTCATAAAGGGTGAAAAATGAAAAGAAGAATCTTGCTGTTGCCGTTAATCTGCCTTGCTTTGACGACTCAGTCAGTCCATGCTCGATCCGCGAAATCACCTGTCCAGGATGATGCAGTTACCCGCGTCATTCTAAAGAAGACCATCTCTCCAAAGCTTCGGTCCTCCATTGCGCTGATCTATGACGTCAATGAACAACGTCCGCTCTACTCCAAGAATGACGACAGCATTACGCCGATCGCCTCCATCAGCAAGCTGATGACCGCCATGGTGGTGCTGGATGCGCGGTTGCCGATGGACGAAGAAATCCGCATCAGCGAAGACGATACGGACACGCTCAAGGGAACCCATTCGCGCATGCGCTTCGGGATGAAACTGACTCGCGGTGAATTGCTCAAACTTGCGCTGATGGCATCGGAGAACCGGGCTGCAGCCGCATTGGCTCGCACCTATCCAGGCGGATTCGAGGCGGCTGTGGCCGCAATGAACAGAAAGGCGCTGCAACTGGGAATGACCAATTCGCATTTTGTCGATCCGACGGGGCTGAACAGCGACAACGTTTCCACCGCCCGGGATCTGGTAAAAATGGTGCTGGCCGCACAGCAGTATGATGAAATCCGCGATTACACCACATCGGCTTCCCATCTGGTTGAACCGAATGGCTATCGGCCACTGCAGTTCAGCAACACCAATCCACTGGTGAAGAGCGCGTCCTGGGATATCGGGCTGAGCAAAACCGGCTACATCAGCGAAGCCGGCCGCTGTCTGGTGATGGAAGCCAACATCAATCAGCGTCCGGTGGTGATTGTGCTGCTTGATTCGTGGGGAAAAAGCACGCGCATCGGGGATGCGAACCGGGTCAAGAAATGGATGGAACGCTACGATATGTAGGAAGGCTTTGCTCGAATTATTTCCGCGGCCTCTGTTGCAGGTGTCATGGCCTGTACCATTCCTGCAACATCACCAAACTGTAACTTAATCTTAACAATCGCTGCATATACTTTCCCGGGTCGCATAGGGCGGCTTTCGAATTCATAATGACCGGGAGATTTATAATGCAAAAAAGGATTCTCGCAATGGCTGTTGCTGCAGCGTTCGTCGCACCAGCGGCATTTGCCGATGTAACCGTATATGGCAAGGCTGACGTGGCCCTCGCCATTACTGACGATGGAAGTACCAGTACCACCCAGGTATCCAGCCAGGTTACCAAGCTTGGCTTCAAGGGTGCCGAGGACCTGGGCGGAGGCACTTCCGCAATCTGGCAAATCGAGCAACAAATTGACATTGACAACACTAGCGCCACTGGTGCCAAGAATTCTTTCGGCTCACGCAACAGCTTTGCCGGCCTGAAGGGTGACAACTGGGGCACGCTATTGATGGGCAAACATGACACACCCTACAAGATTGCCACACGCAGTCTGGATGTATTCAGTGACCAGTTGCCTGACAACCGCAGTCTGATGGGCGGTGGCAGCGGCGGCGCGCATGATGCACGCTTGGGCGACGTGGTTGCTTATATCAGCCCCGCGATGAGCGGATTTACCGCTGCGGCAGCTTATGTTGCCGGCGCCGAGACTCCGATCTCCGGCGCAACCAAGGGTTCCGCCTGGTCGCTGGCCGGCATGTACAGCGACGGCCCGATCTATGCGTCGATCGCCTACCAAACCATTACCTATGGCGACGCAGGAACCGGTACGCTTTCCGGTGGCGCGTTTGCAGGCGATGACAAGTTTGACGCCTTCAAGATTGGCGCCAGCTACCAGCTGGACGCTCTGAAACTGAACGCTGTTTACGAAAGAGTCGGCAGTTCTGGTTCCGGCATCGGTGACGCTCTCGACCGCAATGACTATTACCTGGCGGGCGTGTATGACCTGGGCGGCGACGATGTCAAACTGGCTTATGGCAAAGCAGGCGATTCAAACAGCGTTGGCAGCACAGGCGCAAGCCAGGTTTCCGTTGGTTATGACCACATGCTTAGCAAGAATACCTCGCTGTATGCTCAATATACCAAGATCAGCAACGATAGTGGCGCCGGTTTTGGCATCACCAACGCCGGTTCTACAGCCGGAATCAAGGCAGCCGGTCTGGGCATGGATCCTTCAGCCTGGGCATTCGGCATGAAGACCAGCTTCTAAGAACAGGGTCTCCTAAGAAGGGTCTCCCAAGGCCATTCTTATCTCCGGGCGCCACGCGGCGCCCGTTTTTTCGTCCGCCTGATCAAGTTTGCCGCCTCGCGCCGATGACACCTGGAACGTGGCCAACCAAGTCAAGCAGAGCGTCCAGTTGACCCATATCCGCTATCTCCAGCGTGAAGCGCATCCTGGCCTGGTTGTCCCGGCTCAAGTTTTCCACCCTGGCTACATTGACCCGTCCCTTGGCGAACAGGTCACCAATGTCGCGCAGCAGGCCCTGACGATCATTCGCCACAACTTCAACGTCGACCGGAAACGTCCCGGCTCCACCCCGTCCGTTGCCCCACTGCGCTCCAAGTAGCCTATCCTGCCTGGTCTCAGCCATGCGCAACATGGACGGGCAATCCCGACGGTGTATGGTGATTCCCCGGTCGCGCGTGACATATCCGGCAATCTCATCTGGCGGCACGGGCTTGCAGCATTTTGCGATCCGGGTCATCAGATTTCCTACTCCCTCGACCAGTACGCCTGCCACTAAGGGTCGTTCAACAACCGGAGCCGGCACGAATCGCCTGGCGGGCGCCTCGGCCCTTACAGATGTCACGTCGCTGACCGCATGGGCGAGACGTTGTTGCGCAATCTCGCCACGTCCGAACGCGGCCAGGAAATCATCCAGTTTGTTGAAATGCAGTTTCTGGGCGATTCCTTCCAGATTGACCGAGGTCACGCCCAGCCGATGCAGTTCGCGGTCCAGCTGCACCCGGCCGTGGCCAATACTTTCATCGAAGTTCTGCTGCCTGAACCAGTTGCGCACCTTGGCGCGGGCGCGCGGACTCTGCAGATAGCCAAGGGCCGGATTGATCCAGTCGCGGCTGGGCGAACCGTGCTTCGCCGTCAATATTTCCACGCGTTGCCCGGTACGCAACCCGGAATTGAGCGGCACGATGTTGCCGTCCACCTTGGCGCCCCGTGTACGATGCCCAAGATCGGTATGCAACGCGTAGGCAAAGTCTATCGGGGTCGCATTCCTGGGCAGGTCGACAACCTTCCCCTGCGGCGTAAACACATATACCCGGTCATGAAAAGACTCGCTCCTGAACTGGTCCAGCATATCGCCCGCGCCGGCCACCTCGTCCTTCCATTCCAGCACCTGGCGCAACCAGGCGACCTTCTGATCCAGTCCGCTATCGGCTTTCCCGCCTTCCTTGTAGCGCCAGTGCGCAGCAATGCCCAATTCCGCATGCCGATGCATTTCATGCGTGCGGATCTGCACCTCCAGCGCGAGGCCGCGAGGGCCCACGACCGCAGTATGCAGCGACTGGTATTGATTGCTCTTGGGATGCGCGATGTAGTCGTCAAATTCACTCTGTATGGGCTGCCAGAGCTCGTGCACGAGACTGAGCGCGGCATAACATTCGCTGATGTCATCAACCAGGATACGCACTGCACGGACGTCATACAGGGCGCCGAAGTCCAGCTGCTTGCGCTTCATCTTGTTGACGATACTGTATATGTGCTTTGGTCTACCGGTCACCTCCGCGCTGATGCCGGCCCGCTGCAGCGCGTGTTTCAATTGCGACACGACATCCGTGATATATTGTTCGCGGTCAACTCTTCTTTCATCCAGCAGCCCGGCCACTTTCTTGTAAAGCTCCATCTCGAGGTAACGCAGCGAGAGATCCTCAATTTCCCATTTTATCTGCCACACGCCGAGACGGTTTGCCAGTGGCGCAAAAATGCTGACGGTCTCCCGTGCGATCAGCCTCTGCTGCTCCAGACTCGCACCCGCCAGGCTGCGCAGCGTCTGCACCCGGTCGGCAAGCTTGATAAGTACCACGCGTATATCTTCCGCCATCGACAGCAGCATCTTTCTCAAACCTTCTATCTGCTGTGCATGGCTTCCCCTGTTCTTGGCTCCACCCTGGGGGCTGCCGGCCGCACCGATATGCTGGATCTGTTCCATGCGCGAAAAGCCTTCAACCAGGTTCTTCACATTGGCGCCAAATACCGTTTCCAGTCTATTCGCCCAGTCATCCATTAGTTCCGGCACCGCATGCAATACGGCTGCGGCAACAGTCTCCGCATCCATGTTCATGTCGGCCAATATTGTGGCGGTCCCCAAGGCGTGCTGCATCAGAGGTACTTCGGTCAGTTCGAATTGGCCGGCGTAAAGCGGATCAGCCATTTCACAGGCGCGGCGCAACACCTCAAGTTCGGCCGGAGGAATTACGCCCTCCAGGGCTTCGAGCCAGGTAACGCTATCTGTGCAATCCTTGACTGTCAGGCTGATAGATTTGTGCTGTACCGAGACCATGTGTCCTCACTCGCCCCCACCCTTGATCCGCAGGACAGCGAATCACATCGATAGATGCAAATGCCGAAATTTGCGGCACATAGCCATCGACAAGTCACCGACACACGCCAGCCAAGCCGGTGGTCATTCGGCCAAATGCCGATTCAGATCTATTGTGTGACTGGTGTGAGTATCGTACCACGCTGATCGGCGGCGGCCTGAATGGCGGCCGCCAGCGCCGCCTCCGCCGAATCGTCATGGGTTCGGGTCTCTGGATGGCGGAACATTTCGGCATCGGAAAAAGCGCGGATGGTGTCGAAATTGCTTTCATTTTCCTGCGGCGCCGTAGCCTGGAAATACAGCACACCATCGCGCAGCGTCGCGGCAAGCAGGTAGAACTTGTCACCATGCGACTTGACCTCCTTGTCTCTCGCCATAAAATACAACGACTTGCTGTTGCCGCCTTGTCTGACGTCTTCCGGGAGCTGACGTGAAATAGTTTCAAGCAGGGGCTGGGCCAGATTCAGCATGGGCGCCAATACCGCATTGAACTGTCCGCCACGATTGATCACCAGCGGATTCTTCAGCGGCTCGGTCTTCCCCGGCCTGAAGAAGACGAGCGCCAATACGCAAAGCGTGATGATGGTCAAGGTTTCAATCATGCACTTCCTCCAAAGGGTAAATCTGTAATCCGTCCAAGCGCCGGTATGTGAGAAGCCGGCAAAGGTGGCGAAATATTTTGCAGGTCTGTCACCGTGCTGCAGCTCATAGGTTGAACCATACCGTTAGCGTTGTTGCGAATCTGGCCACGGCAGGCCGCAGCCGCCACCTGCCGTGCCTGAGTCGATTACCTTGTCGCTCATGATTGGCGCAGTGTGTGGAATCGTGAACATCATGAAATAGGCTGGTTACAAGCCGCCTTTATGCTACCACGGTCTGGACTGTTTGCGGCCATCCGATTCCAAAAGCTTGCGCCACGCATAATATTTTCATATTATTGGAAATATGAAATATATACGGATTGAGCTGGCATGAAAATCAAAGTGGCGGTGGATGCGCTGGCGGCGCTGGCGCAGGAGTCGCGCCTGGCGGCATTCCGGTTGCTGGTGCAGGCCGGCAAGGCAGGACTGGCGGCTGGCGCGCTTGGCGAGAAGCTCGGCATCCCGCCGGCTACGCTGTCCTTTCATCTCAAGGAGCTGACTCATGCCAGGCTGGTCAAGTCGCGCGCCGCTGGACGCTACGTGATCTATACCGCCAACTATGCCGAGATGGACCGGCTGATCGCGTACCTGACCGAACACTGTTGTGCGGGAGATGCGGCGCAATGCGCGCCGCGCAAACCCTGTTAATAACTGGAGCATGTAATGCCGGCAGAAAAACTCTACAACGTGCTGTTCCTGTGCACCGGCAATTCAGCGCGCAGTATTCTGGCCGAGGTGATGCTGAATCATCTCGGCAAGGGTCGTTTCCGCGCTTTCAGCGCGGGCAGCCATCCCACCGGCAAGGTAAATCCGGGGTCGATACGCCTGCTGCAGCGCATGAAGTTGCCGACCGACGGGTTGCGCAGCAAGAGCTGGGACGAGTTCGCCGCGCCAGGTGCGCCGCAACTCGATTTCGTGTTCACCGTTTGCGACAACGCCGCAGGCGAGGTCTGCCCGGTGTGGCCGGGACAGCCGATGACCGCGCACTGGGGCGTGCCTGATCCCGCCGCCTGCGAGGGTAGCGAAGCTGAACAGGACAAGCTGTTCGAGCAGGTCGCGCAGCAATTGTCCACGCGCATCCAGCTGTTCGTCAGCCTGCCGATTGCCAAGCTGGATGCCCTGAGCCTGCAGCGGAAATTGCAGGAAATCGGCAAGGCCTGAATCATGGGAATCTTTGAACGCTGGCTCACGCTCTGGGTCTTCCTGTGCATCATCACCGGCGTTGTGCTGGGGCAGCTCTTCCCCGCGCCGTTCCAGTTGCTCGGCAATCTGCATGTGGCGCGGGTTAACCTGCCGGTCGGCCTGCTGATCTGGGTGATGATCATCCCGATGCTGCTGCGCATCGATTTCGGCGCACTGCATCAGGTGCGCAAACACTGGCGCGGCATCGGCGTCACCCTGTTCATCAACTGGGCGGTCAAGCCGTTCTCGATGGCGCTGCTCGGCTGGCTGTTCATCCGCCACCTGTTTGCGCCCTGGCTTCCTGCAGCGCAACTCGACAGCTACATCGCCGGGCTGGTGCTGCTCGCCGCCGCCCCCTGCACCGCGATGGTGTTCGTATGGAGTCGCCTGGTAAATGGCGAGCCGCTGTTCACGCTGAGCCAGGTCGCGCTCAACGACACCATCATGGTGTTCGCCTTCGCGCCGCTGGTGGCCCTGCTGCTTGGCCTGTCCGCCATCGTGGTGCCGTGGGACACGCTGTTGGTCTCGGTAGTGCTGTATATCGTGCTGCCGGTGCTGCTGGCGCAGGCATGGCGCAAGATGCTGCTGGCGCGGGGCGCGGAAGCACTCGAGCGCACCCTGTCCGCGCTGCACCCGCTTTCGCTGATGGCATTGCTGCTCACCCTGGTTTTGCTGTTCGCCTTCCAGGGCAAGGCTATTGTCGAGCAGCCGCTGATCATCGCCATGCTGGCCGTGCCGATCACCATCCAGGTATATTTCACTTCCGGCCTTGCCTACTGGCTGAACCGTCGCCTTGGCGTGGCGCATTGCGTGGCCGGGCCGTCGGCCCTGATCGGCGCTTCAAACTTCTTCGAGCTGGCGGTGGCTGCCGCGATCAGCCTGTTCGGATTTGAGTCCGGCGCGGCACTGGCTACCGTAGTTGGCGTCCTGATAGAAGTGCCGGTAATGCTGAGCGTGGTGCATCTGGTCAAGCGCAGCCGGGGCTGGTACGAAGCCAACATTCAGATTCATTGATACAGCAAACAGGCAGCTTGCCGGGGATTTTGCCCGTGCCCATAAGCAAATGCTCCGCGCGCGGCCGTTGATGCTGCAATTGCCTGTGTCGCAGGCATCTGAAATTCACCTACGCCGACGCCTGTCAAAACCAATGATTCGCGCCCGGCAAGATTCGTCCCTGCATGCATCGCAACGGCGGGAATATCACATTCTCCACGTCATGCCGTCACATTATCTCGAAAGCAAATCCCACCGTTCCGATAACCATCATTAACAAACCGAACATGAACAGGCCGTCAGCCAGATTCTCGAGGCGGGATGAATTAAAGTGGAAGCGCATGGCAAAGTATGAACAGGCTGCGCTACCAAGAAAAATTATGCTGTCCAGAGCCAGTACCTTGTCGACGATCAGCCCGGAATATCCAACGTGCATCCCTTTGATGATGCTGATTACCGTCACGCATACCCCGGCCATGGTGGCCGAGTTGGGAAGAATGTGGCCGGAAAGATTTTTGTTTGGGTCGGTCATGGCAATGCCTGGTTGCGTGTTTTAGTTTGCCGCAGGATAAGACATTCAACTCGCGATATTGTTCACGGATGCTGGGTCGTGGCTACGGCCACCGCTGCGCGGCTTAACTTGCTGCGCAAGTTATTGGCTGCAGCATAACGCAGGCTGCGCCCGCATGAGCTTCCGTCGCAAGAAGCCGCTACGCGGCGTCTTGTCTCCACCGCAATCTGGTATTGCTGTTTCACAGCCGCGGCGATTGTGGTTCCGGCCGCCGCTTCGCGGCTTAACTTGCTGCGCAAGTTATTGGCTACAGCATAACGCAGGCTGCGCCCGCATGAGCTTCCGCCGCAAGAAGCCGCTACGCGGCGTCTTGTCTCCACCGCAATCTGGTATTGCTGTTTCACAGCCGCGGCGATTGTGGTTCCGGCCGCCGCTTCGCGGCTTAACTTGCTGCGCAAGTTATTGGCTACAGCATAACGCAGGCTGCGCCCGCATGAGCTTCCGCCGCAAGAAGCCGCTACGCGGCGTCTTGTCTCCACCGCAATCTGGTATTGCTGTTTCACAGCCGCGGCGATTGTGGTTCCGGCGCGCTTCGCGGCTTAACTTGTCGCGCTGCTACGCACTTGCTGCGCAAGTTAGCCTCCACCGCAATCTGGTATTGCTGTTTCACAGCAATACCAGATTGTCCCTGTGGATCAACTCCATTTCATCCACATAGCCGAGGATGCGCTCGATCTCGCGACTCGGTTGGCGGGCTATGCGGCGAGCTTCCCCTGCGCTGTAATTGACCAAACCGCGTGCGATGTCCTTGCCATTCTCGTCGAGGATGGCGACCACCGCGCCGCGTTCGAATTGGCCACTGACTTCCGTCACGCCTATCGACAGCAGGCTTTTGCCTTCCCCGCGCAAGGCGCGCACCGCACCCGCGTCCAGCTTGAGCTTGCCGCTGACTTGCAGGTGGCCGGCCAGCCACTGCTTGCGCGCAACCAGGGTCATCTGCGGCGCGATCAGCAAGGTGCCGATATTCTCGCCGCGCAGCAGGCGCGGCAGAACGTCCGTCTCCTGGCCAGACGCGATCACGGTGTGCGCGCCGCTGCGCGCTGCGCGTTTGGCCGCGAGCACCTTGGTGATCATGCCGCCGCGTCCAATGTGGCTGCCGGCCCCGCCTGCGATGGTTTCCAGTTGCGCATCGCCAGCCTGTATCGCGCTGATCAGGGTAGCACCGGCGTCCTTGCGCGGGTCGGCGCTGTACAGGCCGCCCTGGTCGGTAAGGATGACGAGCACGTCAGCCTCGATCAGGTTGGCAACCAGCGCCCCCAGCGTGTCGTTGTCGCCAAATTTGATCTCGTCGGTGACCACGGTGTCGTTCTCGTTGATGATGGGAATGATGCCCAGATTGAGCAGCGTACGCAGGGTGGACCGTGCATTGAGGTAGCGTTCGCGATCGGCGAGGTCGGCGTGTGTGAGCAGCACCTGTGCGGCATGCATGCCGTGCTCGCGGAAACAGCTCTCATACACCTGCACCAATCCCATCTGGCCGACTGCGGCGGCGGCCTGCAATTCATGCACAGCGCTGGGGCGCTGCTTCCAGCCAAGACGCTGCATGCCTTCCGCGATCGCGCCGGAGGAGACCAGCACAATCTCGCAACCGTTTTCACGCAGCTCGGCGATCTGCCGTGCCCAACTGGCAATCGCCTGGACGTCCAGCCCGGCGCCCTGGTTGGTGACCAGGCTGCTGCCAACCTTGACGACGATGCGCTTGCACTGGGTCAATATTGTCTTCATAGAATTTTGGTCTCTAGCGTGTGATTTGCCACGGTTCGCGCCTGGCGAGAACAAATGAGAATGGCATCAGGTGGGAATGTCGCTTTCCTGTGCGCTTTCCGCAGCCGCCTCGCGTTCCTGTCTGGCGACCTGTTCCAGATGTTCCATGATAGCGTAGGTCAGTTCCTTGCAGCCATCACCATTGATTGCGGAGATCGTGAAACAGCGCGTGGGCTCGCCGAATTCGCGCAGGAAACGTGGCGACTTTTTTGTCACGCTCGCGCTCTTCCAGCAAATCCAGCTTGTTCAGCACCAGCCAGCGCGGTTTGTCGAACAGTTCCTCGTCGTATTTCTTCAGTTCGTTGAGGATCGCGCGCGCATCCTGCACCGGGTCGGCTTCCGGATGCAGCGGGGCGATGTCCACCAGGTGTAGCAGCAAGCGAGTTCGCGCCAGATGGCGCAAGAACTGGTGCCCAAGGCCCGCGCCTTCGGCCGCTCCTGCGATCAGGCCGGGAATATCGGCGATGACGAAACTCTTCTCCGTCGACACACGCACCACGCCCAGGTTCGGGTGCAACGTGGTGAACGGGTAGTCAGCCACCTTGGGACGCGCGGCCGACACCGCGCGGATAAAGGTGGACTTGCCGGCATTGGGCATGCCGAGCAGGCCGACATCAGCCAGCACTTTCAATTCCAGTTGCAGTTCCCGCCGCTCGCCCTGCTCGCCCGGCGTGCACTGGCGCGGCGTACGGTTGGTGCTGGATTTGAAATGCAGGTTGCCGAGTCCGCCCGCTCCGCCCTTGGCCAGCAGCGCTTGTTCTCCGTCGCGCACGAGGTCGGCGACCACTTCGCCGCTGTCGAGGTTGGTGATCACGGTGCCCACCGGCATGCGCAGGATGATGTCGTCCGCACTCTTACCGTAGCAATCCGAACCGCGTCCCGATTCGCCGTTGCGCGCACGATGGATGCGTGCGTAGCGATAATCGATCAGCGTGTTGATGTTGCGATCGGCCAGCGCATACACGCTGCCACCGCGCCCGCCGTCACCGCCATCCGGGCCGCCCTTGGCAATGTACTTCTCGCGCCGGAAGCTGGCCGCGCCATTGCCGCCGTCTCCGGCGATGACCTCGATTTTGGATTCGTCTATGAACTTCATGCTCTTCTCATACGCTGAGTAGTCCTTCGGCAGGCCGACAATGCAGCCGGCGCAACGGGCATACCGTGCGGCAATAAACAAAAAAGCCCTATCATGTGATGATAGGGCTCATCGTACGTGTGCTGGCGAAGCTTACGCAGCAGCCACCACGCTGACGGTCTTGCGTCTGGCAGTGCCCTTGACTGCAAATACCACCTTACCGGTGATTTTGGCGAAAAGGGTGTGATCCTTGCCGATGCCGACATTGTCACCGGCGTGGAACTTGGTGCCGCGCTGGCGCACGATGATGCTGCCCGCATTGATCAATTCGCCGCCGTAGCTCTTTACACCCAGCCGTTTCGAGTGCGAGTCGCGGCCGTTACTGGTGCTGCCGCCGCCTTTCTTCGATGCCATGTTGGTTGCTCCTTCAGTATTAAGCGGAAATCCCGTCGATGCGGATTTCGGTATAGTTCTGGCGATGGCCCTGGCGCTTCTGGTAATGCTTGCGGCGCTTCATCTTGAAGATCCTCACCTTGTCACCACGACCATGCGACACGATTGTTGCCTGCACTCTGGCGCCGTCCAGCAGCGGCTTGCCAACGGAAACCTTGTCACCGTCGCCAACCATCAGGACTCTGTCCAGAACCACCGCGCTGCCGACATCGCCGGCGACGGTTTCGATCTTCAGGGTTTCGCCGGCAGATACTCGATATTGCTTGCCACCCGTCTTGATTACTGCATACATAACAGCCTCGCTTTTTAATGCGGTTTTTCCGAGCCGCGCATTATACACAAAATGGCACCCCCGTCAAAATCCTTTTTCAGGCAAAATCAGCCACATTGCCAGACACGGCTGCATGGGCATGATTGCCAAATCAATCAAAACGGGGTCTACTTGGCGCGGGAAGCAGTCCGCTGAGATATTGACAGATTGCGCCCCGTTGCCAAACATGAATCCCCATGCCAAACAGCAGACTAAAACTGATACAGGTCGTACGCCGATATGGCCCGGTGGGTGGAATGGAGCGTTACGTCTGGGAACTGACGCGCGAACTGTCGCGGCTGGGCAATGACGTCGACGTTGTGTGCGAACGCTGTCATGCAGAAAAGCCGCAAGGGATAACGGTGCACGAATTGGGGGAAATCGCGTCTCGTCCGCGCTGGCTGTCGCTACTGCGCTTTGGCGCGCGCGTGGCCGCCTGGCTGGACGCACATCCACACGCCGGCTGGCTGATACATAGCCACGAGCGGCTGAGCATGCACCACATCACCACTTTCCACGGCCCGCCTTTCGCCACGATTCATGAAAGGCCGTTCTGGAAGAGGGTCTCGCTGCGTGTCTGGATGCAGTTGTATCTGGAACACAGGGAATTGGCTAGCGCACTCGTCATTGTGCCGAATTCGCCATTTATCAAACGCCAGATCGCCCATCATTATCCGCAATACGCGGGCAAACTCGCGGAACCCATCGTACCCGGCGCGGCTCCCGGCCCTGCGCGCACATGGCGTGCCGTGCCGCGTGACGCAGGTATAGTCGGTTTTTCCGGCAAGGAATGGAAGCGCAAGGGCTTGCCGCTGGCAATCGAGATCATCTCGCGCCTGAAACGGGAACGCCCCGCCGTCGAATTATGGGTCGCCGGTCCCGACCCGCAGGCAGTGCAGCATCTGTTCAAGGAGTGGCAAGGCGGCTATCGCCTGCTGGGCTGGCGCGACAATGCGGACTATTTGCGCGAACTGGATGTGCTGCTGCATCCGGCGAGTTCCGAGCCTTATGGCATGGTGATCAGCGAGGCGATGGCCGCCCGTGTTCCGGTAGTGGTATCGGAGGTATGCGGCGCAGCAGCCAACGTGGAACGTGACTCGGGCCAGGTGTTGTCCCTGCAGGAATCTCCCGATACATGGGCGGCGGCAGTCGAGGCGCAACTTGCGCGCAGCGCTCCGCCGCCCGCCTTCATACGTAGTTGGGAACAGGTAGCCGAGGAATATGCGAAGATCTACGAGGCCATTCAAATAGATCGCTTTCCACACCACGGAAACATCCTGCCCTCCACTGCACCACCAGACGCACGCTCGCGGGCAGGCTGAGGCCAGGGCTGACAGATTGAAAGGGAAACCTGATTTGGCGACATACGCAATAGGCGACATTCAAGGCTGCTATGACGAGTTCAGTCAATTGCTGGATCAGGTACGGTTCGACACGCAAAATGACTCGCTCTGGCTGGTGGGTGACCTGGTCAATCGCGGGCCGAATTCACTCGGGGTGCTGCGCCGCGTACGCTCGCTGGGCGATGCCGCCATCACCGTCCTCGGCAATCACGACCTGCATCTGCTGGCGGTGGCCGAAGGCGCAGCGGAACTTCATCGCAGTGATACGCTGGATGAAATCCTCAACGCGCCCGACTGTGACGAATTAATGGCCTGGCTGCGCACAAGAAAGTTGCTGCACGTGCAGAACGATTGGGTGTTGGTGCATGCCGGCCTGCTGCCAAGCTGGACCGTCCAGCAGGCAAGGGAACTGGCTCTCGAAGTGGAAGCTGCACTATGCGGAGACCACTATCACGAATTTCTTGCGCACATGTATGGCAACCAGCCCGATCGTTGGGATGAAGAACTTTCCGGCTACAAACGCCTGCGTGTCGTTACAAATTCGTTCACGCGTCTGCGCATCTGCAGTTTGCAGGGCGAAATGGAATTCAGGTTCAAGGGTGACCTGGCGAAGATGCCGGCAGGTTACATGCCGTGGTTCGACGTGCCCGGTCGCGCCAGCAGCAATGCCACCATCGTCTGCGGTCATTGGTCGGCATTAGGACTGAAAGTTACGCCGCAGGTCATTGCGCTGGACACCGGCTGCCTATGGGGTGGCTCGATGACTGCGATACGATTGGAAGACCGGGAGATATTCCAGGCTCGCTGCTCGATTTCCGTGTCAAAGGACTGGTAAGGCAATAATGTCAAAGTGAGCCGCATTTATCTGAGGAACTTCTGATTGAGTCCGCCATCAACCGCGTTGCTGACAAGAACTGGATCCTCGCCGCGACGCGCTAGCGCAAAGCGGCAGGTTGCGGGAGCGGCGAGGGAGCATCGTCTCGACACCAGCGCTTCGCGTACCGTGCGCCGATGCCTGCCGCAAGGTACACGACGCCGGTAGCGGTTGCGACACGTTACTGCACAGCAGCCGTTTGCGCGAGCGACCGCCGGCGACCATTCCCGAGCCTGGCGCTCCGCGTACCGTGCCACGGTCGCCGCCATTCGCGTCGTCGCCTTTTTTGGATCCCATCCCGCCCAGCCGAGTGCGGGCGCGGTGACGTGGGACTTGATCAGAGGTTCCCAAAGCTCCATTGTCCGATTGTCGGTAGTCAGCGTGCCGGAATCGGCGCGTTGCCATCGCTACACACTTTTTGCGCCCGACCCAAGCGGCTCACCCGATTGAACGAGGAAGCGAGTGCGATGTTTGCATCGTTGCTGTGAAACGGCGCGGCTCAATGCTCCTAATACGCGACGGCATGAACGCGCAATCATCAATTGCCAGGAAAGACATGTCCAGCCAGTCAGTATCACGGGCTTGTCGCGACCGCTGCCCGGGAGCGGCATATTTCGATCAGCGCGTGGATTCCTTCATCGCGCGGGAATAATTGCATTTGTTGGTCATTTTGGTGAAAATGCGCGCTGGGATCTGGATGTTGATCGGAACACGAGTTTGGATCAATCTTGGACGACAGACGCCGAGATCAAGGATGCTTCCACTCTCGCCGGCAAGGCGAAAATGGTGGCGACACAGGGTGTCTGCATCGCAGAAGATGCGCGCGCAGATACAGATCAGTAGCAACAAGGTCAAAGCCGGGACAATTAGGTTTCCTATGTGGCAGTGGAAAGACCGTGCGGGTTGCAGCTTGATGATCCTGTCGCAGACGACGAGAACAGCTACCGGTTGAGCGAACAACGCGCATGGGAATTCCTGATGTGCATTAAAATGAATCCCAATTTGAGATATGAAATTAAGGACCGCATGACTAACTTTTTCCTGGCTATTTCACTAATTGTATTATCCTTACACGGTTCAAATGGTTTCGCGCAGGCCAATTCTGCGCCGTTACTCCTGACCGCCAATAAGGGCAACGCTCTGGCAAATAAGGCTGATTCCAAACCTGAGGCCGGTACGACAAATGCCAAACCGTCAGAAATCAACAACGCTGTCGCGGAACTTTCAAAGCAGGCAGTGCAGGCGTACAAGGCCGGCGACTATGCAACGGCAGTCACTTATTTTCGAAAGGAAGTGGTGCTTAATCCGCGTGATCCCTACGTTTGGCATTTTCTTGGTCAGGCCCTGGATAAGAGCGGCGACCAGAGCGGAGCGCGGAAAGCCTATCGGAAGTCCCTGGCGATCGTCCCCACCGGTGATCTGGCGCAACGCAATCAGATGTATCTGGACCTGCTGAAGCGCCAGGGCAAGGCGTTTACTGACTGTCCGGGGTGTCCGACGATGGTGGTAATTCCGGCGGGCAGTTTCGACATGGGAACAAAAAGTGGCGGCTATGACGATGAACTTCCTGTCCATCGCGTCACTTTCAGCCGACCTTTTGCGATGGGCAAAACCGAAGTCACCCAGGCATTATGGAAATCGGTCATGGGCAACAATCCCAGCGCAAGCAGCAACTGCGGCGACTACTGCCCGGTGGCGCTGGTCAGTTGGAACGAAGTGCAGGAATTCATCAAGAAACTCAACGACAAAACAGGCAAGCAGTATCGTTTGCCGACCGAGGCCGAGTGGGAATACGCCTGCCGTGCGGGAGCGCAGCAGGTGTTCTGCGGCAGCAATAATGCAAGCAGCGTGGCCTGGTTTGAAGAACTGTCCAGCCACCCGGTGGCTGAAAAACTCCCCAATGCTTTAGGCTTGTATGACATGAGCGGCAACGTGTGGGAATGGATAGCGGATCCATATCATGACAGCTACAATGGAGCGCCGGTTGACGGGAGTATGTGGAATGGTGATGCCGCGATACATGTGGTCCGCGGCGGTTCATGGTACAGCGCGGCACGCTACGGTCGCGCGGCGATTCGTGGCAGGTACGCGCCGGATGCACGTTACAACGACGGCGGATTCCGTTTGGCGAGGTCGCTGCCGTAGCTACGCGGATGGGGCTGAATAAGCCCCGCGCCAAATTAAATCAAAACAACTGTAAACAGCTTTGGTTTTGCCGGACGATCGGCCCGATTCTGCACATTTGTCCCTGACAGATATTGCGCTTAATCTACATCCTTCACACACCTGAACCCCAGATCAATCCATGAGGAATCCGGCTCCCAATGACTGCGTTTGGCGCTACGGAACGTCAGGCTGAGCGTATCATAGTGGCCAGCCCCGGTCATTCCGCCTCGAGCCACCCGCTGGACTTTGCCATACAGCTTGTTGTCGGAGGACGTTGCGCCAGGGTAGGCGTCGTACCAATCCGCGACCCATTCCTCCACGTTGCCCGCCATATCGTAAACGCCATACGGTGATACGTCGCCGGGATTCGCGCCCACTTCCGAATATGGCTGTTCGGAATCCTGTGACATGGTAGCGATTTTCTTTGGATCCCAGTCATTGCCCCACGGATACTCGAAACTTTCGGGTCCGCGCGCCGCTTTTTCCCATTCGGCTTCGGTTGGCAAACGTTTGCCCGCCCATGCACAATAATCGTGGGCATCGAACCAGGATACCTTCGTGATGGGTAGTCTGTCGCGCGCCCGATGAACCTTCTTTATCTCGGCAAGCAATGCTTCCTGGCTGGCATTGGTCACATCCATGTCAAGGTTGAATTTGGTGCTGGAAATCCGGCGCAAAAGTGGCAACGGCAAGGACGCCAGGAATTTGTCAGCCAGGTTATAGCCGTTCTGTGTCCATGCGAGCGGAGTGTTATGTCTTGTCGCGGTCACAAAATCCAGGTATTGGCTGTTGGTTACTTCAAATTTGTCGATCCGGAAGGCGGGCAATGTCACTTTGTGCGCGGGATGCTCATCGACATATAACTTGTCTTTGAATCCGAATGGATTGAGCGCATTGGCATCGCGTTCCATAGCGGTATTTTCCGCCTTGTTGCTGCCCATGGTGAACTCCCCGGCCGGGATCAACACCGTTCCATCATCAGATTGAGACGCTACAGGAGCTTCAGCCGCACAGGCAAAGCCGCCAGCCAGCAGCAGGCACAAAACGCCCTTCAGTATTTGCTTAATCCGTATCCGCATCTTTGGCGCACCTTAAACCGAAACTTGAATTAGATACAGGGTGGTGGCCAGGAGAATGTTCCGGCCAAGACCTGGACGGATAATTCAAGCCGTGCCCTGTTCCAATACGCTGTGATTTGAGACTTTGAGTTTCCACAAATGCGTTAGCCTTTCCCGGCTCATGCATAGTCTGGAACGATACCGGAACCAGCACGTTAATCAGTTGCGTGGGCCGGCCGTGATCCCAGGAATATATGGTGGAATACTACCGTCAGCATACTGGACGCGCACGGACACTGGCAGCAGCCAAACTCCGGGGACACAGCAATCCAACGCCAGTGCGCAATGCAGTATCGGTTCGCATTGCTGCCGGCATATGTTTGGCTGACGCAAAACCGACACGCGAGCCAGCGGGCGATCGGCGCCCCAAAACGTTATCTCAGGTTTCGCCAGAAGCAGACTTCCCGCAGCGGCAATATTACATTCACGCAGCGTGCGCTGGCGTACGAAGCAAATCCCTGTCCACCAGCAGAATCAAATTCGCAGCAATTTCAATAAAGAATCTTTTCATTGATTTCAATATTGGCCGTTTTGCGCAACTGATCAATGTTTTCCTTCACTGCCTGATCCTGTTTATCACGAATCAGCAATTGCTCCGCGCGAACTTTTGACCGCTCAAACGGTGCTACCAATGGAGGGATGCGGTCTTCCAGGCGAAACACCGCCCAGCCTTCTAGCATCTTGATAGGCTTTTCCACGACGCCAACCTCGAACTTGTCCACTTTATCTTCCAAACCTCTCGGCAACATCCCATGATGCAGGTACCCAAGGTCACCACCTTTGTCTGCAGATTTGTCGCCGGAAACCTTGCGCGCCAATTCAGCAAAGTTAGCCCCATCTTTGACTTGATCGTATATTTTATTCGCCTCAGCGTAAGCCTCTGTCCAAGCGCTAATCGGAGACGATGGATCCACTGACATGAGAATGACGGACAAACGCATTTGCACCGGTTGCGTAAAGAGATCCAAATGCTGATCATAATAGGCGCGCACCTCTTCAGGGGTGGGTGGCGCCACGCTCTTCAAGACTTCCGTAAGTTGATTGATCTGGCTTCTCTTCCCCTCGACATCCCTTATTTCACTAATCAATTTATTGCGGTCTTTTCCTTTCAGTTTGCCGCGCCTATCGAACTTGGCAATGATCTGTTCGACATACTTTTCGTCAGGCTTGATGCCACGTCGATCAGCCTCCTGCGCCATCAAAATATGATCAATCATCGTATCGGTCAATTCCTTGCGCAGTGCCTCAGCTTTTGCCGCCGGGACTCGCCCGTGATAGTAGCGCTGTTTAAGCAACTGTATCAGTTCGGCGTTGTAATCCGTAAACGTGATCGGCGTGCCATTCACCATTGCATATACATCCTTCTTCAGCGCTGTCTTGGCTACACCACTGGCCGGAGTCATTTCGTCATCGGCCTGAGCCGATACCGAAGCACCACCCACTAACAGGAAAAAGAATGCAGTCAAGACGATATGACGGCCAATATGTTTGATAATATTCATGCGGATTCCTAGAAAATACTCGTTATATATCAAAAAGTTGTAGACGTTTCCATTGCTTTGTGACTGGAATGTCTTTCTCAACCCATTCGAACCGGCAACGGAATTGACATTTCGTCACATGAATAATTCCATTGGTCCAGCTATTTTGAATGAATAAATTCTTGCAGACGGCTGGAATTTGGAAGGCGTGAGGTCTGGATGGATTGGAACATCTTACTCGCCGGCTTCAAACGGTTCAGCTTCAGCCGGACGATCCAGCAGTTCGATCAGCGCCATCGGTGCATTGTCACCCTTGCGAAAGCCGAACTTGAGGATACGCGAATATCCACCGTTACGGCTGGCATACCTGGGGCCGAGTTCATCAAACAGCTTGCTGACCATTTCGCGGTCGCGCAAGCGATCGAATGCCAGACGGCGATTCGCCAGGGTCGGCTTCTTGCCCAGTGTCAGAATCGGCTCCGCCACGCGGCGCAGTTCCTTGGCCTTGGGCAAGGTTGTCTTGATGACCTCATGGCGCAACAGCGACACGGTCATGTTGCGCAGCATGGCCAGACGATGGCTGCTGGTGCGGTTGAGTTTTCTAAGGCCCAAACGGTGACGCATGATTTCCCTCTCTTACTTCTCAATGGCCGCAGGCCAGTTTTCCAGCTTCATGCCCAATGACAAGCCATGCTCGGCGAGCACTTGCTTGATTTCGTTCAGCGACTTGCGGCCCAGATTAGGCGTGCGCAGCAAGTCATTCTCGGTGTACTGAATCAGGTCGCCGATGTAGTGAATACTCTGCGCCTTGAGACAGTTGGATGAGCGCGGCGTCAATTCGAGATCGTCCACCGGACGCAGCAACATCGGATCCACCTTCGGTGCCTGCGGTTTCTCGACCGGTGCGGGAGTGCCTTCGAGCGCGGCAAACACCGAGAACTGTTCGACCAGTATGCGTGCGGCATAGCGAATTGCCTCTTCCGGGTCGATCGCCCCGTTTGTCTCGATGTCCATCACCAGCTTGTCGAGATCGGTACGCTGCTCGACGCGCGCGCTTTCAACCGCATAGCTGACACGGCTGACCGGACTGAACGAAGAATCAAGCGCGATGTGACCGACGGAACGGGTCTGTCCGGGAGTTTGGCGGGAAATCGCGGAGACATAGCCGCGGCCCTGTTCAACCTTGATTTCCATTTCCAGTTTGCCACCTGCTGTCATGTGCGCAATAACATGAGATGGGTTGACTACTTCGGTATCGGCATCATGCACGATATCTCCGGCAGTCACGACGCCAGCGC
Source organism: uncultured beta proteobacterium (assembly GCA_963782385.1). Taxonomy (GTDB): domain Bacteria; phylum Pseudomonadota; class Gammaproteobacteria; order Burkholderiales; family Gallionellaceae; genus CAVXFS01. The sequence goes on along the minus strand of CAWAJO010000001.1, from coordinate 1,147,582 downwards.
CTTCCTTCTTCAATGTCAGCACGGCCTCGGTGCAGTTATGCAGCTTGAGCACCAGCCCCTTGAGGTTTAGCAAAATCTCAACCACGTCTTCCTGCATGCCATCGATTGAGGAATATTCATGCAGCACACCGGCGATCTTGACTTCAGTCGGGGCATAGCCAGGCATGGATGACAACAAAATTCGGCGCAACGCATTGCCCAGCGTATGGCCATAGCCACGCTCAAAGGGCTCCATTATCACCTTCGCCTGTGTGCTGGAAAATCTCTGCACATCAATGATGCGAGGTTTCATAAAATCATTTTTATGCATATCCGGCTCCGAGTGGATTACTTGGAATACAATTCGACAATCAAATGCTCGTTAATCGTGGCGGGCAGCTCTGAGCGTTGAGGCTTGGCCTTGTAGGTACCCTTCATCGTTTTGCCGTCGACCTCGATCCATTCCGGGAAACCCCTTTGCTCGGCAGCCTCAATTGCAGCCTTGACGCGCAGGTGGGCCCGGCATTTTTCGGCAACCTCGACCACATCCCCGGGGCGGACTTGATAGGACGGAATGTTGACCCGCTTGCCGTTCACAAGTATGCCGTTATGACGCACCACCTGGCGTGCCTCGCTACGCGATGCGCCAAAGCCCATGCGATAGGAAACATTGTCCAAACGCGACTCCAGAAGCTGCAGCAGACTTTCGCCTGTAATACCGCGTTCCTGCTCAGCACGCTGGTAAGTCAGCCGGAACTGGCGCTCCAGCACGCCGTATACGCGGCGCAACTTTTGCTTCTCCCGCAACTGGCCCCCGTACTCGGAAACGCGCTGATTCTTCTTCTGTCCATGCTGTCCCGGCGGATAGGCGCGCCGCTCCACCGCGCACTTGTCGGTGAAGCACTTTTCGCCCTTCAGGAACAACTTCTCGCCTTCACGGCGGCACTGACGGCACTTTGCATCAAGATTTCTAGCCAAGGTCTGTCTCCCAAAAATTAAATACGCCGCTTTTTCGGCGGACGGCAGCCATTGTGGGGCACCGGCGTGATGTCGGAGATGCTGGTTATCTTGAAACCTGCTGCATTCAAGGCACGCACTGCCGATTCCCGGCCAGGGCCGGGGCCCTTGATGCGCACTTCCAGATTCTTCACCCCGCATTCCTGCGCGGCTTTTCCCACCACTTCGGCAGCAATCTGCGCCGCGAACGGGGTGCTCTTGCGAGAACCCTTGAATCCGTTCCCACCGCTGGTAGACCAGGCCAGAGCATTGCCCTGGCGGTCGGTAATCGTCACGATGGTATTGTTAAAGGAGGCGTGCACATGGGCAATGCCCTCGGCAACATTCTTTTTGACTTTCTTGCGCACTCGCGTGCTGGCTTTAACCATGTCTGAATCCTCTGTAAATTACTTCTTGCTGCCAGCGATGGCCTTGCGCGGACCTTTGCGGGTACGTGCATTGGTCCGGGTGCGTTGCCCTCGGACCGGCAAGCCACGACGGTGACGCAAACCACGATAACAACCAAGGTCCATCAAGCGCTTGATGTTCATGGATATCTCGCGGCGCAAGTCGCCCTCAACCGCAAATTTGGCGACCTCTTCTCGCAATTTATCCATGTCTGCGTCAGTCAGATCCTTGATCTTGGTGGCCTCGCCTATGCCAGACGCAGCGCAAATTCCCCGCGCAAGCGTACGGCCAATGCCATATATCGAGGTCAAAGCGATTACAGTGTGTTGGTGATTGGGGATATTTACCCCTGCAATACGAGCCATGCAGCTACCCTATCGTTCAAAAGTCATTATAAAAAGCGCGAATTATACCATCCGGGAGCGATATTATTCAATCAACCCTGGCGCTGCTTGTGGCGCGGGTCGGTGCAGATCACGCGCACCACCCGGTTACGCCGAATCACCTTGCAATTACGGCATACTTTCTTTACGGATGCTTGTACTTTCATTTGCTTCTCCTCAAATCGCCCAAACGATGATTACTCTCTATTTGGCGCGGAATACGATGCGCCCCTTGGTCAAATCATAGGGTGTCAATTCGACCGTAACCTTGTCTCCCGGCAGGATACGAATGTAGTGCATCCGCATCTTGCCGGAAATATGCCCCAGCACAATATGGCCATTTTCCAGCTTCACACGAAACGTTGCATTGGGAAGGGACTCCTCTATTTCCCCCTGCATCTGTATTACATCCTCCTTCCCCATCTCAGCGTGCCAAACCACCTTTGAAATTTGCCTTCTTCAAAAGGCTTTCATACTGGTGCGTCATCATGTAGGACTGCACCTGCGCCATGAAGTCCATGGTCACCACAACCAGGATCAGCAACGAGGTACCGCCGAAATAAAACGGCACATTCCACTGGACTACCAGAAATTCCGGCAACAGGCACACCAGGGTCACATACAGCGCACCAATCAGAGTCAGGCGCATCATGATCTTTTCAATATAACGGGCGGTCTGTTCACCCGGACGAATTCCCGGCAAGAAGGCGCCGCTCTTTTTCAAATTGTCCGCCGTATCCTTTGGGCTGAACACCAGCGCCGTGTAGAAAAAACAGAAGAAGATAATCGCCGAGGCATAGAGCAAGACGTATATCGGCTGTCCCGGCGCCAGCTTTTCGCTGAAATCCTTCAGCCAGGTCATGCCGGAGCCGCTGCCAAACCAACCGGCCACGGTTGCCGGAAACAGGATGATGCTGGATGCAAAGATCGGCGGGATCACACCCGACATGTTCAGCTTCAGCGGCAGGTGCGAACTCTGTCCGCCATACACCTTGTTGCCCACCTGGCGCTTGGCATAATTCACCAGTATCTTGCGCTGCCCCCGCTCCACGAACACCACCAGCGCCGTTACCGCGATCGCGCCGATAAATAGCAACAGCACCTGCGGAATCGCAAACGCTCCGGTGCGCGCCATCTCCAGCGTGCTGCCGATCGCACGCGGCAACCCTGCCGCGATTCCCGCGAAAATGATCAGCGAGATGCCGTTACCCAAACCGCGTTCGGTAATCTGTTCACCCAGCCACATCAAGAACATCGTACCCGTAACCAGGGTGATGACCGATGTCATCTGGAACATCATCCCGGGGTGCGGCACCAGGCCTGGCTGCGCCTGCAAAGCCACGGAAATGCCGAACGCCTGAAACAGCGCCAGCAGCAAAGTCCCGTATCGCGTGTATTGCGTAATCTTCCTGCGGCCCGACTCGCCCTCCTTCTTCAATTGCTCCAGATGCGGCACCGCCATGGTTCCCATCTGCAGGATAATGGATGCGGAGATGTATGGCATGATTCCCAGCGCGAATATCGTGAAACGCGACAGCGCACCGCCGGAAAACATGTTGAACATGCCCAGAATGCCGCCCGACTGCGACTTGAACAGATCAGCCAGCACATTTGCATCGATGCCAGGCACCGGAATATGGGCGCCGATGCGATAAACCACCATGGCTCCGAGCAGGAACCACAGGCGACGACTCAGGTCACCATACTTGCCCTTGCTTACGCTATTGTTGGCCGCTGCGTTCAAAGCCACCCTTAATCGGCAACGCTGCCACCGGCAGCCTCGACCGCGCTGCGCGCACCCTTGGTCAGCAACAAACCCTGCAGCTTGACTGCGCGCTTAAGTTCTCCAGACTTGATCACTTTTGCCGACAAGGCGGCGGCGGGGATCACCCCGGCCTGTTTCAATGCCAGCAGGTCAATTTCATCCACCGGCATCTTTTGCAAATCGGACAAGCGTACCTGTGCATTGTCATTGCGCGTCAGCGAAACGAAGCCGCGCTTCGGCAAGCGCCGCTGCAATGGCATCTGACCGCCTTCAAAGCCCACCTTGTGGAAGCCGCCAGCCCGGGATTTTTGACCTTTGTGGCCGCGACCGGCGGTTTTTCCCAAGCCGGAGCCGATACCCCGACCGACACGACGCGCTGCCTTTTTGGATCCTGCTCCAGGCTTAATTTCATTGAGCTGCATTTATGCCTCACATTTGACCAGGTAATACACCTTGTTAATCATGCCGCGCACCGCCGGCGTATCTTCCACTTCAACCGTGTGGTGCATGCGACGCAAACCCAGGCCGCGCACACAGTCACGGTGCGACTGCTTGGTGCCGATCGGGCTCTTTACCAGTGTTACTTTGAGCTTTTGTGCCATGTCTTCCTACCCCTGGATTTCTTCTATGCTCTTGCCGCGCTTGGCTGCGATCTCGGCAGGCGAATTGATAGCCTGCAAACCGTTCAAGGTCGCGCGAACCACATTATATGGATTGCTCGACCCTATGCATTTGGCCAGGATATTGCGCACGCCCACCGCTTCGAACACCGCACGCATCGCACCGCCGGCAATAATCCCAGTACCTTCCGAGGCCGGCTGCATGAACACCTTGGCAGCCCCGTGGCGACCGATCACCGTATGGTGCAATGTGCCATTCTTGAGATTGACCTTGACCATCCTGCGCCGCGATTCCTCCATGGCCTTCTGCACCGCCACCGGCACTTCCTTTGATTTTCCTTTGCCCATGCCAACACGACCATCGCCGTCGCCCACCACGGTCAGGGCGGCGAAGCCGAGAACGCGACCACCTTTCACCACCTTGGTCACGCGATTGATCGAAATCATCTTCTCGATGAACCCGTCACCACGATCTTCAGTTTGCTGTGCTTTGCCTTGCGCCTTAGCCATCATTTACCCCAAGTTAGAACTTCAAGCCATGTTCTCGCGCCGCATCTGCCAGCGCCTTTACACGGCCATGGTATTTAAATCCGGAACGGTCGAAAGCCACCGCATCGATGCCCGCGCTCCTGGCCCTTTCGGCAATGCGCCTGCCCACCACTGCGGCCGCCTTGGCGTTGCCCCCGTTTGCCAGTTCCTTGCGCACATCTGCTTCAAGGGTGGAGGCACTTGCCAATACCTTGCTGCCGCAAGCGGAAATGATCTGCGCATAGATGTGCAGGTTGGTACGGTGTATCGCGAGCCGATTGGTCTTCTGCTCGGCAATGCGAATTCGGGTTTTACTGGCCCTGCGTTGACGTGCTTTGATCTTGGTTACCATATCCGCCTCGCTTATTTCTTCTTGGTTTCTTTCAGTATCACTACCTCATCCGCATAGCGAACTCCCTTGCCCTTGTATGGCTCCGGTTCGCGGAACGCGCGGATTTCTGCGGCGACCTGACCAACTTGTTGCTTGTCCGCGCCTTTCAGGACGATGTCCGTCTGGGTCGGTGTTTCCACCTTCACGCCTTTGGGCATCTTGTATGCGATCGGATGGGAAAAACCGAGCGTCAGATTCAGCGTATCGCCAGCAGCCTGCGCACGAAATCCCACCCCAACCAGCGTCAACTTTCGCTCAAAGCCCCGGGAAACGCCATGTACCATATTGGCCAACAGTGCGCGCATCGTACCCGACATGGCATTTGCCTGCTTCGAGTCGCTGGTGGCACTACATTGCAACTGTTCGCCCGCGCGCTGCACGGCCACATCGCCGCTTATGCGCTGGGTGATGATTCCCAACGGACCCTTGACAGAAATTTCATTGGCAGCCAGAACAACCTCTACGCCGGCCGGCAACTTCACAGGATTTTTCGCTACTCTGGACATAGTTCCCCCGTTACGCGACGATGCACAGCACTTCGCCGCCAATGCCATTGGCTCGTGCCTTATGGTCGGTCATCAATCCCCTGGAGGTTGAAACGATGGCGATCCCCAACCCGTTCATCACCTTGGGTATATCCTGGCAACCCTTGTAAATACGCAGGCCGGGACGACTGACACGCTGCACCTTTTCGATCACCGGGCGTCCGGCGTAATATTTCAGGCCGATTTCCAGGACAGGCTTGCCTTTCTCCCTGTCGGAAATCTTGTAGCCATCGACATAACCTTCGTCCTGCAGCACCTTGGCAATCGCCACCTTAAGCTTGGAGGATGGCATCGTAACCGTTACTTTTTCCGCCATCTGCGCGTTTCTGATTCGCGTCAGCATATCGGCGATTGGATCACTCATACTCATAAATTCACCCTTACCAGCTAGCCTTGATTACACCAGGGATTTCGCCGCGCATCGCAAACTCGCGCAACTTGGTACGACCCAGACCGAACTTGCGGTAGGTTCCGCGGGGACGCCCGGTCAGCGCACAACGGTTGCGCAAGCGAACAGGGCTCGCATTGCGCGGCAGCGCCTGCAATTTCTGGCGTGCAGCGAAGCGTTCCTCTTCGCCCAGTTTGACGTTGGTAATAATCGCCCGCAATTCGGCGCGCTTCCCAGCATATTTCTTGACAGTGTCGCGGCGTTTCTGCTCGCGGTTGATCAAAGCGGTCTTAGCCATCGTGCCCTCAGTTCTTCAATGGAAATTTGAATGCCAGCAGAAGCGCTTTCGCCTCTTCATCGCTCTTCGCGGTGGTCGTGATGGTGATGTTCATCCCACGCAACGCGTCAATCTTGTCGTACTCGATTTCAGGGAAAATGATCTGTTCCCTGATGCCCATGTTGTAGTTGCCTCGGCCGTCGAAAGCCTTGCCGGAAACACCGCGAAAGTCGCGAATCCGCGGAATAGCCACGGTCACCAGGCGATCCAGGAATTCATACATGCGCGTTTTGCGGAGCGTGACCTTGCAGCCTACCGGGTAGCCTTCGCGAATCTTGAAGCCGGCAATGGATTTCTTGGATTTGGTCACTACCGGCTTCTGACCCGCTATCTTCAACATGTCGCTCACGGCATGCTCCATCACTTTCTTGTCCGCCACCGCTTCACCCACCCCCATGTTCAAGGTGATCTTTTCGATGCGTGGCACTTGCATGACGGACTTGTACCCGAACTTCTTCATCAGTTCCGGCGTCACTTTGTTCTTGTAATGATCAAACAGACGAGCCATGCTCACTCACTCCTTAAACGTCAATCACTTCACCGTTGGATTTGAAGATGCGAACCTTGCGTCCATCCTGCAGCGTCTTGGCCCCGACACGATCTGCCTTTCTTGCGGTCGCGTTGTAGATGGCAACATTCGAAATATGGATCGGCGCCTCCATCTCAACAATGCCTCCGGTCGTACCTTTGACCGGGTTTGGCTTCTGGCTCTTTTTGACCTTGTTGACACCGCCCACCAGCAGACGATCACCCAGCACGCTCAGCACGTTGCCACGGCTGCCTTTGTCTTTGCCGGCGATGACGATGACATCGTCGTTTTTCTTGATCTTGCGCATGATTTTTCCTTGCTGCGTCGCTGTTACAGAACTTCAGGGGCCAGAGATACGATCTTCATGAAACGCTCGGTGCGCAATTCACGGGTCACCGGCCCGAATATACGGGTGCCGATCGGCTCCAGCTTGTTATTCAGCAACACAGCCGCATTGCCGTCAAACTTGATCAACGAACCGTCGGAACGGCGCACTCCCTTGGCGGTACGCACCACCACGGCACTGTAAACCTCGCCCTTCTTCACGCGCGAGCGCGGGGCCGCATCCTTGACGCTGACCTTGATCACATCACCAATCGCCGCATAGCGGCGCTTGGAGCCGCCCAGCACCTTGATGCACATGACGGAACGTGCGCCGGTGTTGTCGGCCACATTCAAAACCGATTGCATTTGTATCATTTTTCAATCTCCAACTTATTCCGCCTGCGGCGGCCAGTCTTGGAACCCGTTCGGGTTAAGTCGCCGCAAGCGGCAGTGAAACGAAGCCGCGCATTCTATGCAAACTTGGCCATGAGCACAAGGGGAAAGATGCAATATTGGAAAAATCAGGCTGCCTGCGACTTCGCCTGCAACTTGGTCACGCGCCAGCTCTTGGTCTTTGACAGCGGCCGGCATTCTTCAATGGTCACCACATCACCCTGATTGAACTCGTCATTCTCGTCATGGGCATGGTATTTCTTCGAAACGCTGACGATCTTGCCCAATTGCGGGTGCTTGACCTTGCGCTCGACCAAAACGGTCACTGTCTTGTTCATCCTGTCGCTCACCACCGTGCCGGTCAGCGTACGCTTCAGATTGGTTTCACTCATTGCTGCACACCCTTCTCTTTCAAAACGGTCTTCACGCGGGCAATGTCGCGGCGCACCTTGCCCAGCTGGCTGAAATTGGCCAGCTGCTGTGTTGCCAGCTGCATGCGCATGCTGAATTGCGCACGGGCCAGGGAAACTAATTCCTGTTCCAGTTCCGCCGCCGATTTACCTCTCAGTTCACTTGCCTTCATGATTACGCCCCTACCTGTCTGACTACAAACGTTGTGGCAATCGGCAGCTTGGCGGAAGCCAGGCGGAACGCCTCGCGCGCCAGCACTTCATCGACGCCATCCATTTCATAAAGCATTTTGCCAGGCTGGATTTCCGCCACATAGTATTCCGGATTGCCCTTGCCGTTGCCCATACGCACTTCGGCAGGCTTCTGCGATATCGGCTTGTCGGGGAAAATGCGGATCCAGATGCGGCCGCCGCGCTTGATGTGACGCGTCATCGCCCGGCGCGCTGCTTCAATCTGACGGGCGGTGAGACGGCCGCGAGCAACCGCCTTCAGCCCAAACTCTCCGAAGCTGACCTTGTTGCCGCGGGTCGCAATACCCGTGTTGCGGCCCTTTTGTTCCTTGCGGTATTTTCTTCTAGCTGGCTGTAGCATGTTTTGCTCCCGACTTTCTGCCTCTCTTTTCCGGTTCGGCGGCCACCGGCGCGACTGTTTCTTCCGTCGCCGAATATTCACCCTTGTATACCCACACCTTGACGCCGATGACGCCATACGTGGTCTTCGCCTCGGAAAAACCATAGTCGATGTCGGCACGCAGGGTGTGCAACGGCACACGACCTTCGCGATACCATTCGGTGCGGGCGATTTCGATACCGTTCAGGCGGCCCGCGCTCATGATCTTGATGCCCTGCGCGCCCAGGCGCATGGCATTCTGTATCGCACGCTTCATGGCTCGGCGGAACATGATGCGCTTCTCCAGTTGCGATGTGATGCTGTCAGCGATGAGCTGCGCATCAACTTCCGGTTTGCGCACTTCCTCGATATTCAGCGCCACATCGGGCAGACCCATGCGCTTCCTCAGTTCGGCACGAAGAATCTCGATGTCCTCGCCCTTCTTGCCGATCACCACGCCCGGACGGGCGGTATAAATGGTGATCTTGGCATTCTTGGCCGGCCGCTCGATAATGATCCTGGATACGCCCGCATTCGCCAGTTTCTTCTTCAGGTAATCGCGAACTTCGATATCCTTTTGCAACATGTCGGCAAAATTCCCGCTGTTGGCATACCATTTTGAAGTCCAGTTTTTCCGCACGCTCAACCGGAAACCGATTGGATGAATTTTCTGTCCCATGTTTATCCTCAGTCCCCGACGGTTATCGTAATGTGGCAAGTCTGCTTCTCGATGCGATTGCCGCGGCCCTTGGCCCGTGCGCTGGAACGCACCATCGATTCGCCCTTGTCCACGAAGATAGTCGTCACCTTCAGATCGTCGATGTCGGCGCCTTCATTGTGCTCGGCGTTGGCGATCGCGGACTCCAGGCCCTTCTTGATGATTACCGCACCTTTCTTGGGGCTGAACGAAAGCAGATTCAGGGCCCGGTCCACAGGCAGCCCTCGAATCTGATCGGCCACCAGACGGCCTTTCTGGGCCGACAGGCGTACACCTTTTACTCTTGCAGTTGTGTTCATCATGCCTCCTATTTCTTGACAGCTGCTTTTCTGTCGGCAGCGTGCCCCTTGAAGGTGCGGGTCAGTGAAAATTCACCCAGCTTATGCCCAACCATGTTCTCGGAGATGTACACCGGAACATGCTGTTTGCCATTGTGTACGGCTATGGTCAGGCCAACGAACTCCGGCAGCACGGTGGAACGACGCGACCAGGTCTTCACCGGACGCTTGTCATTGGTCGCGCGCACCGTTTCCACTTTCTTCATCAAGTGAGCGTCAACAAACGGGCCTTTTTTAATGGAACGTGCCATATCTCTCTACCCCTTATTTCTGGAAGCGGCGGCGCACGATCATGCCGCTGGTGCGCTTGTTGGTCCGCGTACGATAGCCCTTGGCCGGCACGCCCCATGGACTTACCGGATTACGGCCTGCCGCAGTCTTGCCCTCGCCGCCGCCATGCGGGTGGTCTACCGGGTTCATTACCACACCGCGAACGGTCGGGCGTATTCCCCGCCAGCGGTTGGCGCCGGCTTTCCCAATCGAACGCAGTGAATGCTCACCGTTGCCCACCTCGCCCAGCGTCGCTCGGCAATCGATATGCACCTTGCGGATCTCACCGGAGCGCAAACGTACTTGGGCGTAGCTGCCTTCACGCGCCAGCAACTGCACGGAAGTGCCGGCGGAGCGGGCCAATTGCGCCCCCTTGCCCGGCAGCATTTCGATGCAATGAATGGTGGAACCAACCGGTATGTTGCGCAGCGGCAGTGCGTTGCCGCTCTTGATCGGCGCCTCGGACCCGCTGATCAGTTGCGCACCCACCTCTACGCCCTTGGGCGCGATGATGTACTGGCGCTCACCGTCGGCGTAGCACAGCAAGGCCAGGTGTGCGCTGCGGTTCGGGTCATATTCCAGGCGCTCGACAACAGCCTTGATGCCGTCCTTGTTGCGCTTGAAATCGACCACGCGATAATTCTTCTTGTGGCCGCCGCCCATATGGCGCGTCGTGATGTGGCCGTTATGATTGCGCCCGGCAGTACGGTTCTTCTTTTCCACCAGGGGCGCGTGCGGCTTGCCCTTGTGCAGATCCGCATTGACCACGCGCACAACTGCGCGGCGTCCAGGAGATGTTGGTTTAAGTTTGATCAGTGCCATGATATTTACCCCTGCTCGCCTGCGGCAAAATTGATTTCCTGACCCGGAGCGAGACTGACATAGGCCTTCTTCCAGTCCTTGCGCCGCCCCATGATCTTGCCGAAGCGTTTCTGCTTGCCCTTGATGTTGGAGACTTGCACGCTCTCGACATTTACCTTGAACAGCATTTCGACCGCAGCCTTGATCTCCGGCTTGGACGCATCGGATGCAACACGGAAGATCACCTGCTCATTCTTTTCTGCGACGAAAGTTGCCTTTTCCGAGATTTGCGGAGCAAGCAATACATTCAGCAGTCTCTCATCATTGAATTTCTTCGCGCTCATGCCAGCATCTCCTCGAATTTCGCGACCGCGCTGCGTGTCATCAGCACACTGTGAAAATGCGCCAGGCTGACCGGATCTGCCTGATGAGCTTCCAGCACCAGCACATTCGGCAAGTTACGCGAAGACAGGTACAAATTATCGTCCATGCTGTCGGTAATAATCAGCACGCTGCCCAGCCCCATTTTCTTGATCTTCTGCGCCAGCAATTTGGTCTTGGGGGAATCCACCGTCAGGCTGTCCACCACCATCAAGCGGTTCTCCCGTACCAATTGCGACAGGATGGATGCCAGACCGGCGCGATACATCTTGCGATTGATCTTCTGGCTGAAGTTTTCGTCTGGCAGATTCGGGAAAGTCTTGCCACCCCCGCGCCACAGCGGGCTCGACGCTCGACCTGCGCGCGCACGACCAGTGCCTTTTTGGGCCCAGGGCTTATGTGTACTCTTGGCAATATCGCTGCGGCCCTTCTGCGCGCGGTTGCCCGAACGCGCATTGGCCTGGTAAGCCGTTACCAATTGATGGATCAGCGCCTCATTGTATTCGCGCCCGAACAGATCGTCGGAAGCTGAGATGCTGGCTGTCGACTGGCCGCTGTCATTGATGAGTTTCAGTTCCATCATGCACCTGCCTTCACTGCCGGCCGCACGATCACGTTGCCGCCCTTGGCACCGGGAACCGCTCCCGTGACCAGCAGCAACTGGCGTTCGGCGTCTATGCGCACGATCTCGAGATTCTGCACTGTGCGCTGCACGTCGCCCAGATGACCGGTCATGCGTTTACCCGGAAACACACGGCCCGGGTCTTGCGCCATACCAATGGAACCCGGAACATTATGCGACTTGGAATTGCCGTGCGTGGCGCGATTCGAACTGAAGTGATAACGCTTGATGACACCGGCATAGCCCTTGCCGATGGTCACGCCGGTAACGTCGACTTTCTGTCCAACCTTGAAGTGATCAATGCCGACGGCGGCGCCCGCTTCAAGGTTGGCTGCCTCGTCCGTGCTGACGCTGAATTCTTTCAGAACGCTGCCTGCCTCCACGCCCGCCTTGGCGAAATGTCCTGCTGCCGCCCTGTTGACGCGGCCAGGGCGCCGCGCCCCAAAAGCAACCTGAACGGCGCTATATCCATCGGTGTCTGCGGATTTGATTTGGGTAACGCGATTATTCGACACGTCCAGCACGGTAACCGGCAATGATGCTCCATCATCGGTAAAAATGCGGGTCATGCCGATCTTGCGACCGACAAGTCCTAAGCTCATTTCATTTCCTTATATTAATTAAGTGACTGACTTCAATTGGCCAGCCAATTCCAAAACCATTTATTAGCTATTAGTTGCTAGTCACCAGTTAATTTTGTCCGCTACGCGGGTTTGCTGTTAACTAACGGCCAGTAACCAGCGTCTAATGACTGCTATTACTACTGCAACTTTATCTCTACATCCACTCCCGCGGGCAGATCCAGTTTCATCAACGCATCCACCGTCTTTTCCGTCGGATCGACGATATCCATCAAACGCAGGTGCGTGCGGATTTCGAACTGGTCGCGCGAAGTCTTGTTGACATGCGGTGAACGCAACACGTCAAAACGCTCAATCTTGGTGGGCAATGGAACCGGTCCCTTCACGACAGCGCCGGTTCGCTTCGCGGTATCGACAATACGCAGCGCGGATTGGTCTATCAGGGCGTAGTCGAATGCTTTCAGGCGGATGCGAATTTTCTGGCTTTGCATAATTTCTTTCTTGCCACTCTTGGCGAGACAGTCGCCGGTTTAAAGAACGAAGGGCGCGGATTCTACTACAAACACTGCGCCCGGTAAACAATTAAACAGTTAATAGTCCTTAGTCGCTAGTTATCAGTTGGTATTGTCCGCTGCGCGGGTTTTGTCTTGGCTAACGACCAACGTCCAACGACCGGGTTACTCGATAACCTTCGCCACCACGCCCGCACCCACCGTGCGGCCGCCTTCGCGGATCGCAAAGCGCAAGCCTTCTTCCATCGCAATCGGCGCAATCAGGTTCACCGACACCGATACGTTGTCGCCCGGCATCACCATCTCGGTGCCCGCCGGCAATTCAACCGCCCCCGTCACGTCCGTCGTGCGGAAATAGAACTGCGGACGGTAGCCCTGGAAGAACGGCGTATGACGCCCGCCCTCATCCTTGCTCAGCACATAAATCTCCGCCGTGAACTTGGTGTGCGGCGTGATGCTCCCCGGCTTCGCCAGTACCTGGCCGCGCTCCACTTCCTCGCGCTTGGTGCCGCGCAGCAGCACCCCCACGTTGTCCCCCGCCTGACCCTGGTCCAGCAGCTTGCGAAACATCTCCACACCCGTGCAGGTGGTCTTCTGCGTCGGCTTCAAGCCCACAATCTCGATTTCCTCGCCCACCTTGATGATGCCCCGCTCAACCCGGCCGGTCACCACCGTGCCGCGCCCGGAGATCGAAAACACGTCTTCCACCGGCATCAGGAATGCCCCATCCAGCGCGCGCTCCGGTTGCGGAATGTAGCTGTCCAGCGCATCGGCCAGCTTCATGATCGCGCCTTCGCCCAGTTCGCCCGTGTCGCCTTCCATCGCCTTCAGCGCAGATCCCTTGATGATCGGGATGTCGTCGCCCGGAAAGTCGTACTTGGTCAGCAACTCGCGCACTTCCATCTCGACCAGTTCCAGCAACTCCTCGTCGTCAACCATGTCGCACTTGTTCATGAACACCACGATGTACGGCACACCCACCTGGCGCGCCAGCAGAATGTGCTCCCGCGTCTGCGGCATCGGACCGTCCGCAGCAGACACCACCAGGATCGCCCCGTCCATCTGCGCCGCCCCGGTGATCATGTTCTTCACATAGTCAGCATGGCCCGGGCAGTCAACGTGCGCATAGTGGCGCTTCGCCGTCTCGTATTCCACGTGCGCCGTGTTGATGGTGATGCCGCGCGCCTTCTCTTCCGGCGCCGCGTCTATCTGGTCATAACCCTTGGCTTCCCCGCCAAATTTCTTCGACAGCACCGTCGTGATCGCCGCCGTCAATGTCGTCTTGCCATGGTCCACGTGGCCTATCGTCCCTACGTTCACGTGCGGCTTGGTACGCTCAAACTTGCTCTTTGCCATGATTAAACTCCCCCTGGATCAACTTATTTTTTGCTACTCATCACCGCTTCAGCGACGTTCTTGGGCGCTTCGGCATAGTGCTTAAATTCCATCGTATAAGTCGCACGCCCCTGCGTCGCGGAACGCAAAGCGGTCGAGTACCCGAACATCTCTGCCAGCGGTACTTCAGCCTTGACTGTCTTGCCACCACCGGCCATGTCGTCCATGCCCTGCACCATGCCACGGCGCGAAGACAGGTCGCCCATAACCGTACCGGTGTAGTCTTCAGGCGTTTCCACTTCCACCGCCATCATTGGCTCCAGCAACACCGGATTGGCCTTGCGCATGCCGTCCTTGAACGCCATGGACGCCGCCATCTTGAAAGCATTTTCGTTGGAGTCCACGTCATGATAGGAACCGTCGAACAGCGTAACCTTCACGTCTACCACCGGGAAGCCGGCCAGCACGCCGTTTGGCAGCGTGTCAACCAGCCCCTTCTCCACCGCCGGGATATATTCGCGCGGCACGGTGCCACCCTTGATTGCATCCACGAACTCGAATCCCTTGCCCGCTTCATTCGGCTCCATCTTGAGCCATACGTGTCCGTACTGGCCGCGGCCGCCGGACTGCTTGACGAACTTGCCTTCGACTTCGACCGGCTTCTTGATCGCTTCGCGGTAGGCCACCTGCGGCGCACCCACATTCGCTTCGACGCCAAACTCGCGCTTCATGCGCTCAACCAGAACTTCCAGATGCAGCTCGCCCATGCCGGAAATAATGGTCTGGCCCGATTCCTCATCAGAGCGCACGCGGAACGACGGGTCCTCCTGCGCCAGACGGTTCAGCGCAATGCCCATCTTTTCTTGGTCGGCCTTGGTCTTCGGTTCAACCGCCACATGTATGACCGGCTCCGGAAACACCATCCGCTCCAGCGTGATCTCCTTGGCCGGATCGCACAGTGTATCACCCGTGGTCGCGTCTTTCAGTCCGACCGCGGCGGCGATGTCACCGGCATATACTTCCTTGATTTCTTCACGCTCGTTCGCGTGCATCAGCAAAATACGACCAATTCGCTCTTTCTTGCCCTTGACCGGGTTATAGATCGTATCGCCCGAGTTGAGTTTGCCGGAATAAACACGGAAGAATATCAGCTGCCCCACGAACGGATCGGTCATGATCTTGAAGGCCAGCGCCGAGAAAGGCTCATCGTCGCTCGCCTTGCGTTCGCCGATCGTCTCGTCTTCCAATTCGCCCTTGACTGGCGGAATGTCGGTCGGGGCTGGCAGATAGTCGAGCACCGCGTCCAGCATGGCCTGTACACCCTTGTTCTTGAATGCCGAGCCACACATCATCGGCACGATCTCGCCGGAGATGGTGCGAATACGCAAGCCATGCTTGATCTCGGATTCGGACAAGTCGCCATTCTCGAGATATTTGTTCATCATCTCTTCATTTGCTTCGGCGGCGCTCTCCACCATCTTCTCGCGCCACTCGTTTGCAGTTGCAACCAGGTCGGCGGGAATATCACGCAACTCGAACTTCGTACCCTGCGTTGAATCATCCCAGTAGATGGCCTTCATGCGTACCAGGTCAACCACGCCCTCGAATTTCTCTTCGGCGCCAATCGGCACCTGGATCGGTACCACGTTTGCACGCAGGCGCGTCTTCATCTGGTCGACCACCTTGAAGAAGTTGGCGCCCGAACGATCCATCTTGTTGACGAATGCCAGACGCGGGACATGGTACTTGTTGGCCTGGCGCCATACCGTTTCAGACTGTGGCTGCACGCCGCCGACTGCACAGTACACCATGCAGGCTCCGTCCAGCACACGCATTGAGCGCTCCACCTCAATGGTAAAATCCACGTGTCCCGGCGTATCGATGATGTTGATGCGGTGCTCGGGATAGTTCTTGTCCATTCCCTTCCAGTAGCAGGTGGTCGCGGCTGAAGTTATCGTGATACCACGCTCCTGTTCCTGCTCCATCCAGTCCATCACGGCGGCGCCGTCATGCACCTCGCCAATTTTGTGCGACACGCCGGTATAGAACAGAACACGCTCAGTGGTCGTAGTCTTGCCCGCATCGATGTGCGCGCTGATGCCGATATTGCGATAGCGTTCGATTGGTGTTTTGCGTGCCACAGTTTACCCAGTCCAGTATTAAGTTCTTTTAGAAGCGGAAATGCGAGAATGCCTTGTTTGCCTCGGCCATGCGGTGCACCTCTTCCCGCTTCTTGACCGCTCCACCGCGCCCCTCGGACGCATCAAGCAGTTCCCCTGCCAAACGGAAATTCATCGATTTTTCGCCACGCTTGCGCGCCGATTCCTTCAGCCAGCGCATGGCCAGCGCCATGCGGCGCGACGGGCGCACTTCGACTGGAACCTGATAGTTGGCCCCGCCAACGCGGCGGCTTTTCACTTCAACCTGCGGCTTGGCATTGGACAACGCAAGATTGAAGACCTCAATCGGGTCTTTTCCGCTTTTCTTTTCTATCTGCTCCAGGGCACCATAAAGAATGCGCTCCGCCACCGACTTCTTGCCAGCAGTCATCAACACGTTCACGAATTTGGACAGATCCTGGTTGCCATATTTTGGGTCCGGCAGGATGTCACGCTTGGGAACTTCTCTACGTCTAGGCATATTGACCTCAAATAATCACTGAAACCCGGGAATCTTCAAAAATTCAGAGTTCGCCCAAATGCAAGGCGCGGGGGAAATTTCGCAGCGCCGCATAGAGGGAATATGCGAGCAAGAAATTTTTTCCGCAATACAGCAGTCGTGATGAAATCTGGATTCTCATGCTTTTTTGGGGCGCTTCGCGCCATACTTGGACCGCGATTGCTTGCGGTCCTTCACGCCAGCCGTATCCAGGCTACCGCGCACCATGTGGTAACGCACACCGGGCAGGTCTTTGACACGCCCGCCGCGAATCAGCACAACCGAGTGTTCCTGCAGGTTGTGGCCCTCGCCGCCGATGTAGGAAATCACCTCAAACCCGTTAGTCAAACGAACTTTGGCAACCTTGCGCAAAGCCGAGTTCGGCTTCTTGGGAGTTGTCGTGTATACACGCGTACACACACCGCGTTTTTGCGGACTCCCCCCAAGAGCGGGAACCTTGCTTTTTTCTTGTTCGGCGACACGAGATTTGCGCACTAACTGGTTGATGGTTGGCATTTCAATATCCCTAAAATTCTTTCAATATAACAATCTACAAAAAATTACAGCCGTCACAGGAAGTCCGCACTTCTTGCCGTGACAGCTAAAAGAACCGGGCATTCTATTGATGAACACCAGGCATGTCAAGCCAACTCCGTGCTGTCATGCGCTTCTTCGCCCGACTCGCCTTCACTCAATCCGGAACCCTGTGCCATATCCAGACCCAGCCGCTGTTTGCGGCGGGTAGTGTGGTAGGCCAAACCGGTTCCCGCGGGAATCAACCGTCCAACGATGACGTTTTCCTTCAGGCCGCGCAGTTCGTCCTTCTTGCCCATGATCGCGGCCTCGGTCAGGACTCGCGTGGTTTCCTGGAAGGATGCCGCCGAGATGAACGAATCCGTGGACAGCGACGCCTTGGTAATACCCAGCAGCATGAAATCATAAGTCGCCGGTCGCTTGCCTTCCGCCTCCACGCGCTCATTCTCCTGCAATAACTCGGCACGTTCGACCTGTTCTTTCGGGATGAACATGGTATCGCCTGCATCCTTGATCTGGACGCGGCGCAGCATCTGGCGCACGATCACCTCAATGTGCTTGTCGTTGATCTTCACGCCCTGCAAGCGATACACATCCTGGACTTCGTCGGTAATGTAACGCGCCAGCGCCGGCACCCCGAGCAGGCGCAGGATATCGTGCGGATCGGCCGGGCCGTCCACGATCATCTCGCCCTGGTTCACCACCTGGCCGTCGTGCACCAGCACATGCTTGTCCTTGGGTATCAGGAACTCGTGGGCCACGCCTTCCACATCGGTAATCACCAGCCGCTGCTTGCCCTTGGTATCCTTGCCGAACGATGCCGTTCCGGTGACTTCGGCCAGCATGCCGGCGTCCTTGGGAGAACGCGCCTCGAACAATTCCGCCACACGCGGCAGACCGCCGGTGATGTCCCGGGTCTTGGAAGATTCCTGCGGAATGCGCGCCAGCACCTCACCCACACCAACCTGCTGGTCGTCTTCCACGGTGATGATACAACCGGTCTGGAAGGTAACCGAGATAGGCGTGTCGGTTCCGGCAAGCTTGATCTCCCGCTTCTTGTCATCGAGCAGACGAACCAGCGGACGCAGGCCTTTGCCAGACGAGCCGGCGCGCTTCGGGTCGATCACCACCAGGGTGGACAATCCCGTCACTTCGTCGATCTGCTTGGCGACAGTCACACCCTCTTCCACGTTCTCGAAACGAACCCTGCCGGCGTATTCGGTAATGATGGGCCGGGTGTGCGGATCCCAGGTGGCCAGCACTTCACCAGCGCGCACCGCATTGCCCTCGGCCACGACAAGTGTCGCGCCGTATGGCACCTTGTGCCGTTCACGCTCGCGGCCGTGATCATCTGTGACCATCACTTCGCCGCTGCGCGCGACCACCACCAGTTCTCCTCGAACGTTGCTGACCGTGCGCATATTGGCGCTGTACTTGACCGTACCATTCGACTTGCTCTCAACCTGGCTTGCCACCACCGTACGCGAAGCCGCGCCACCGATATGGAAGGTGCGCATGGTCAGCTGGGTTCCCGGTTCACCGATAGACTGTGCTGCGATCACACCGACTGCCTCGCCCGTGTTCACCAGTCCGCCGCGGCCCAGATCGCGTCCGTAGCATTTCGCGCACAATCCGTAGCGCGTGTCGCAGGTCAGCGGCGTACGCACCAATACCTCGTCGATTCCCAGCGACTCGATGTTCTCCACCATGTCCTCGTCCAGCAGGGCGCCCGCTGGGTACAGGGTTTCGCTGGTTTCCGGATTCACAATGTCTGCGGCCGCAACGCGTCCCAGGATGCGCTCGCGCAACGGCTCGATCACCTCCCCGCCTTCCACCAGGGCCTTCAGCGCTGCACCGTTGGTCGTGCCGCAATCATCCTCGGTCACCACCAGGTCCTGCGTCACGTCGACAAGCCTGCGCGTAAGATAGCCGGAATTCGCCGTCTTCAACGCGGTGTCAGCCAAGCCCTTGCGTGCTCCGTGGGTGGAAATGAAGTATTGCAGCATGTTCAACCCCTCGCGGAAATTCGCGGTGATCGGGGTTTCGATGATCGAACCGTCCGGCTTCGCCATCAGGCCGCGCATCCCGGCCAGTTGCCGGATCTGCGCCGCGGAACCGCGTGCCCCGGAGTCGGCCATCATGTAGATGGAATTGAAAGACTCCTGCATCACCGGCTTGCCTTTCTTGTCGGTGATGGACTCGCCGGTGGCACGGTCAAGCACCGGCTCGCTGCCGAGCTGATCCATCATGGCCTTGGCCACCAGGTCCCCGGTGCGGCCCCAGATATCGACCACCTTGTTATAGCGTTCGCCTTGGGTCACCAGGCCTGAGGTGTACTGGGTATCGATTTCATGCACTTCCTTTTCCGCACGGGTGATCAGTTCATTCTTCAGTGGCGAGACCAGCATGTCATCGACACAAATGGAAATGCCGGCTCGCGTCGCATAGGTAAAGCCGGTGTACATCAGCCTGTCGGCCATGATCACGGTGTCGCGCAAGCCGCAGCGACGGAAACTGGCATTGATCAGGCGCGAAATCTCTTTCTTCTTGAGCGCCTTGTTGATCAGGCTGAATGGCAGTTCGTCCGGCAATATCTCGGACAGGATGGAGCGGCCCGCCGTGGTTTCGTATCGCGTCAACCTTTCCTGGCGTTCACCATTGTCATCCGCATACTTTTCCTTGATGCGCACTACGATCTTGGCGTGCAGGTCGATTTGGCCGGAATGATAAGCGCGCAACACCTCGGACACGTTGGCGCATATCGAACCTTCGCCCTTCGCGCCGACTTTTTCGCGCGTCATGTAGTACAGGCCCAGCACGATATCCTGTGACGGCACGATGATCGGCTCGCCATTGGCTGGCGACAGCACGTTGTTGGACGCCAGCATCAGGGTGCGCGCCTCCATCTGCGCTTCCAGCGAAAGCGGCACGTGCACTGCCATCTGGTCGCCGTCGAAGTCCGCGTTGAACGCAGAGCACACCAGCGGATGCAGCTGGATCGCCTTGCCCTCGACCAGGGTCGGCTCGAATGCCTGAATACCCAGGCGGTGCAGCGTCGGTGCACGATTCAGCAGGATGGGATGCTCGCGGATAACATCTTCCAGGATGTCCCACACTACCGGTTCTTCCGCTTCCACCATGCGTTTGCCCGCCTTGATCGTCGTGGCGAGCCCCATCACCTCGAGTTTGTGGAAGATAAATGGCTTGAACAATTCAAGCGCCATCTTTTTCGGCAAACCACACTGGTGCAACTTCAATTGCGGACCCACCACGATCACCGAGCGACCGGAATAATCCACGCGTTTGCCCAGCAAATTCTGGCGGAAACGGCCGCCCTTGCCCTTGATCATGTCTGCCAGCGATTTCAGCGGACGTTTGTTCGCGCCGGTCATTGCCTTGCCGCGGCGGCCATTGTCCAGCAGTGAGTCTACCGATTCCTGCAGCATGCGCTTCTCGTTGCGCACGATAATCTCCGGCGCCTTCAGTTCCAGCAGGCGTTTCAGGCGGTTATTGCGGTTGATCACGCGGCGGTACAGATCGTTCAGGTCGGAAGTCGCAAAGCGGCCGCCATCCAGTGGCACCAGAGGACGCAGTTCCGGCGGCAACACCGGCAGCACCGTCATCACCATCCATTCCGGCTTGATGCCGGAAACCTGGAACGCCTCGAGTATCTTCAGGCGCTTCGCATATTTCTTGATCTTGGTTTCGGAACTCGTCGCTTCCAGTTCTGCGCGCAGTTTCTCGACCTCCGCCGGGACATCCAGCGCGCGCAGCAAAGCGCGCACGCCTTCTGCGCCCATCACCGCGGTGAATTCATCGCCATATTCTTCCAGCTTGGCAAGGTAATCGTCTTCGGACAACAACTGGCCGCGATTCAGCGGAGTCATGCCCGGTTCGGTCACCACATATGCTTCAAAATAGAGCACGCGCTCGATGTCGCGCAGGGTCATGTCCAGCACCATGCCGAGGCGGGAAGGCAGAGACTTGAGGAACCAGATATGAGCCACCGGCGAAGCCAGCTCGATGTGTCCCATGCGCTCGCGGCGCACCTTGGACAGCGTCACCTCTACACCGCACTTTTCGCAGATCACGCCGCGGTGCTTGAGGCGCTTGTACTTGCCGCACAGGCACTCGTAATCCTTCACCGGACCAAATATCTTGGCGCAGAACAATCCGTCACGCTCCGGCTTGAAGGTTCGGTAATTGATGGTCTCCGGCTTTTTCACCTCGCCGTAGGACCAGGAGCGGATCTTCTCCGGTGAGGCCAGACCGATCTTGATCGCGTCGAACTCTTCCTTTTGCGTTACCTGCCTGAACAAATCCAGCAATGCTTTCATTTGTGACTCCTTAGTTTCAGGTATCAGATGTCAGGTGTCAGTTCTCAGTTATTTTGTGCGGCTACGCCGCTCATGGTTCTGATTCCTGATCCCTGATTCCTGTCTTCTGTCAGTGACGTTCCAGATCGATGTCGATGCCGAGCGAGCGAATTTCCTTGGTCAGCACATTGAACGACTCCGGCATGCCGGCGTCGATCTTGTGGTCGCCCTTGACGATGCTTTCGTACACCTTGGTGCGCCCGGTCACATCGTCCGACTTGACCGTAAGCATTTCCTGCAGGGTGTATGCCGCGCCATAAGCCTCCAGTGCCCACACTTCCATCTCGCCGAAGCGCTGGCCGCCGAACTGCGCCTTGCCCCCCAGCGGCTGCTGCGTCACCAGACTATATGGTCCGGTTGAGCGGGCGTGCATCTTGTCGTCCACCAGATGATGCAGTTTCAGCACATGCATGTAACCAACGGTAACCGGACGGTCGAAAGCATCACCGGTGTGGCCGTCATACAGCGTTATCTGGCCGGAGCGCGGCAGATCCGCCAGTTCCAGCATGCTCTTGATTTCCTCTTCGTTCGCGCCGTCGAACACCGGCGTGGCAAACGGAACCCCGCTCTTCAGATTGTTCCCCAGATCGATTATCTCGTCATCGGTGAACGCGGCGATATCAACCGTCTTCTGGCCATCCGGGTTGTATATCCTGCCCAGGAACTTGCGCAAGTCGGCGATCCGGGCCTGCGCATTCAGCATCGCCTCGATCTTCTTGCCCAGTCCCTTTGCCGCCCAGCCCAGATGCACCTCCAGCACCTGGCCGATATTCATCCGCGACGGCACCCCCAGTGGATTCAGCACGATATCCACCGGTGTGCCGTCCGCCATGTACGGCATGTCCTCGACCGGCACGATGCGTGAAACCACACCCTTGTTGCCGTGGCGACCGGCCATCTTGTCCCCGGGCTGTAAACGGCGCTTCACCGCTACATATACCTTCACCATCTTCTGTACGCCTGCCTGCAGCTCGTCACCCTGCGTGAGCTTGCGCTTCTTCAGTTCAAACGCCGCATCGAATTCCACCCGCTTCAACGCCAGGCCTTCCTTTACCTGCTCCAGTTGCGTTGCCGTTTCTTCGTTGGCAAGGCGAATGTCGAACCACTGTTGATGCTCCAGTGCAAGCAGATATTCCCTGGCGAGCTTGGTACCTTTGGCCAGTTTCTTCGGCCCGCCGTTGGCGACCTTGCCCGTCAGCAATTTTTCCAGACGGTTGAACACGTCCTCCTCGACGATGCGCATCTGGTCGGCCAGGTCCTTCTTGTAGCGGTTCAGCTCATCATCAATGATTTGCTGCGCCCGCTTGTCGCGTTGCAACCCTTCACGGGTAAAGACCTGCACGTCGATCACCGTGCCGGAAATACCGGCCGGCACGCGCAGGCTGGTATCCTTCACGTCGGAGGCTTTCTCGCCGAAGATGGCGCGCAACAGTTTTTCTTCCGGCGTCAGCTGGGTCTCGCCCTTGGGCGTGACCTTGCCGACCAGCACGTCGCCCACGCCGACATCTGCTCCAATGTGCACGATGCCGCATTCATCCAGTCGCGCCAGTTGGCCTTCAGACAGGTTGGGGATATCGCGGGTGATTTCTTCCGATCCCAGCTTGGTATCGCGCGCTACGACCGTCAGTTCCTCGATATGAATCGAAGTAAAGCGATCGTCCGCCACCACACGCTCGGAGATCAGGATCGAGTCCTCGAAGTTGTAACCATTCCATGGCATGAACGCCACCAGCATGTTCTGCCCCAGCGCCAGCTCGCCCATGTCGGTGGACGCACCATCGGCAATCACGTCACCGCGTGAAATCATGTCGCCCACCTTCACCAGCGGACGCTGGTTGATGTTGGTGTTCTGGTTGGAACGGGTGTACTTGGTCATGTTGTAGATGTCCACGCCGACTTCACCGGCGGTGGTTTCATCATCGTTGACGCGAATCACGATACGTCCGGAATCCACATAGTCCACGCGACCACCACGCCAAGCCTGCACCGCCGTACCGGAATCCACTGCAACGGTGCGCTCGATACCGGTGCCGACCAGCGCCTTCTCCGCGCGCAGGCAGGGCACCGCCTGGCGCTGCATGTTGGCGCCCATCAAGGCGCGGTTGGCGTCATCGTGTTCGAGGAACGGGATCAGCGAGGCGGCCACCGATACCACCTGGGACGGCGCCACGTCCATATACTCGATCTTGTCCGGTGTAGCCAGCACGAATTCGTTGTGTTGGCGCGATGAAACGATGTCGTTGGTGAAATGGCCGCGCTTGTCCAGTTCGGCATTGGCCTGCGCGATGGTGAACTTGCCTTCCTCGATTGCGGACAGGTATTCCACCTCGTCAGTGGCGCGACCCTTGACCACCTTGCGATAGGGCGTCTCGATAAAGCCGTAATTGTTGGTGCGCGCATACAGTGCCAGCGAGTTGATCAGGCCGATGTTCGGCCCCTCCGGCGTTTCTATCGGGCACACGCGGCCATAGTGCGTCGGGTGCACGTCGCGCACCTCGAAACCGGCGCGTTCGCGCGTCAGGCCGCCCGGGCCCAGCGCGGAGATGCGGCGCTTGTGCGTCACTTCCGACAACGGGTTGGTCTGGTCCATGAACTGCGACAACTGGCTGGAGCCGAAGAATTCTTTGACCGCCGCCGAAATCGGCTTGGCGTTGATCAGGTCGTGCGGCATCAGGTTATCCGCTTCAGCCTGGCCAAGGCGTTCCTTCACCGCGCGCTCAACGCGCGCCAGGCCGGCACGGAACTGGTTCTCCGCCAGTTCACCCACCGCGCGCACCCGGCGATTGCCGAGGTGGTCGATGTCATCTATCTCGCCGCGCCCATTGCGCAGCTCGACCAGTATCTTGATCACCGCCAAGATATCGTCATTGGACAGAATTCCGGAGCCGGTCAGTTCTTCGCGACCGACGCGGCGGTTGAATTTCATGCGTCCCACGGCTGACAGGTCGTAGCGCTCTTCCGCGAAAAACAAACCGTTGAACAGGTTTTCCACTGCATCTTCGGTGGGTGGTTCACCCGGCCGCATCATCCGATAGATGGCCACGCGCGCCGACCACTGGTCCGTGGTTTCATCGACGCGCAGCGTCTGGGAAATATAGGCTCCCTGATCCAGGTCGTTGGTATACAGCGTGTTTATCTTGCCGGCCCCCGCATCCTGCAACTTGGCCAGCAGCGTGTCGGTAATCTCGTCATTGGCATTGGCGATCACTTCGCCACTGTCCTTGTCCACCACGTTGTGCGCCAGCACGCGGCCGATCAGGAAATCCTCGCCGACCACCAGTTTGTCGATGCCCGCCTCTTCCATCTCGCGTATATGCCGCACGGTAATACGCTTGCCGGTGGTAACGATTTCCTTGCCCGCCTTGCCCAGGATATCGAAGCGCGCCATTTCACCGCGCAGGCGCTCCGGCACCACCTCGAACTGAATGCCTTTCCTGCCCAGGTGAAAAGTGTCGCACTCGAAAAACGTGGCAAGTATCTGTTCCGGCGTATAACCCAGCGCCTTGAGCAAGATGGTGATCGGCATCTTGCGGCGGCGGTCGATGCGGAAATAGGCGTAGTCCTTGGCATCGAACTCGAAGTCCAGCCAGGACCCGCGGTAAGGAATGATGCGCGCCGAGAACAACAGCTTGCCCGAGGAATGCGTCTTGCCACGGTCATGCTCGAAGAACACCCCCGGCGAACGATGCAGTTGGGACACAATGACGCGCTCCGTACCGTTGATGACAAACGAGCCGGTATGCGTCATCAGCGGGATCTCGCCCATGTAGACTTCCTGCTCCTTCACTTCCTTGACAGTCGGTTTGGATGCCTCCTTGTCCAGCAGGGTCAGACGTACGCGTGCGCGCAGCGGCGATGCGTAGGTCAGGCCACGCTGCTGGCATTCCTTCACGTCAAACGGGGGCATGCCCAATGCGTAGCTGACAAAGTCCAGCCGCGCGAACTTGTTGTGGCTTTCGATCGGGAAAATGGAATTGAACGCGGCCTGCAGCCCGTCGTTCTTGCGCTGTTCCGGCGCAACATTGGCTTGCAGGAATGCGCTGTAGGATTCCAGTTGCGTGGACAGCAAGAAAGGTATCGGCAATGCGCCGCCACGCTTTGAAAAACTCTTGCGGATACGTTTCTTCTCAGTATACGAATAGTTCATGATATCTCCACGACCTGGGTAAAAGACAAGGGGCAGAAAGCGCACTCACACCTGCTGACCGTTGGCTTCTTTAAGCCATTACCAAAAGCGGAAAAAGGCTGACGGACGAACCGCCAGCCTTTTGCCCCGCAAGGTCATTACTTGAGTTCAGCGGTTGCGCCAGCTTCGGTAAGCTGCTTCATGATGGAATCAGCATCAGCCTTGTTGACGCCTTCCTTCACCGGCTTCGGTGCGCCGTCAACCAGGTCCTTGGCTTCCTTCAGCCCCAGCCCGGTGATTGCGCGCACGACCTTGATCACGTTCACCTTGGCGTCGCCGGCGGACTTCAGGATCACGCTAAATTCGGTCTGCTCTGCGGCGGCGGCAGGGCCGCCCGGAGCAGCAGCCGCAGCCGGTGCAGCCATCGCCGCAGCGGATACGCCGAATTTCTCTTCAATCGCCTTTACCAGCTCGTTCAAATCCAGCACGGACATGGCGTCCAGCGATGTCAAAAATGCTTCTTTTTCAAATGCCATTTTTTTCTTCCTAAATTATCAAGTAGTTGTGATTATTAAGCAGCAACGGCCTTCTTTTTGGCCACGGCGTTGAGCACGCGCGCCAAGCCGGAAATCGGCGACTGCAGCACGCCGCACAATTGCGCCAGCAGCACTTCCTTGGAAGGCACGGTAGCCAGCGCATTCACGCCCGCCACATCCAATACCTTGCCGTTGTAGGCGCCGGCCTTTACCACCAGCTTGTCGTTCGTTCTGGCAAATTCATGCACCACCTTCGCTGCGGCGACGGCATCGACACTGATGCTGTATACCAGCGGACCAACCATCTGTTCCGCCAAAGCCTCGAACGGGGTGCCCTGCACCGCGCGCCGCGCCAGCGTGTTTTTCAACACATGGAAATACACGCCGGCCTTGCGCGCGTTTGCACGCAACTGGGTGATTTCGCTGACTTCGATGCCACGGTACTCTGCCAGAACGATGGTCTGGGCCTGCGCCACCTGCACGCCGACCTCGGCGACCACTGCCTGTTTTTCCTGCAGATTAAGAGCCAAGTCTTCCTCCATCTCAATACCGGGACACAGCGGCGTGTCCCGTGGTTAACAACAGCGTCCTTAAGGTCAGGAATAAACTCACAACTTCCTGCTCGCCGGCACACCATCTACGCTGGATTCAGGGATCAGGTGT
Organism: uncultured beta proteobacterium; assembly: GCA_963782385.1. Classification (GTDB taxonomy): domain Bacteria; phylum Pseudomonadota; class Gammaproteobacteria; order Burkholderiales; family Gallionellaceae; genus CAVXFS01. The sequence goes on along the minus strand of CAWAJO010000001.1, from coordinate 1,120,525 downwards.
CAGGAATCAGGAGTCAGAAACCCCTTAAACCAGACTGCTTCACCCTTCAATTAAGCAACCAAGCACCATCATCTTCGGACCATCTGATTCCTGACACTTGACTCCTGATTCCTGACCACTCCTGCGGTCTTTGACAATCTGCTTATGCCGCCAGCAGTCCAAAGCCTTCAAGCGGCATGGCGCCCGGCCATGCCGCAAATTCAAATCACTTACGCCGTCAAACTCGCCTGTTCGATGCGGATGCCGACACCCATCGTGCTGGAGACGGATACCTTTCTCAGGTATATGCCTTTGGATGTCGCAGGCCTGGCCTTGTTCAACGCATCGATCAATGCCAGCAGGTTTTCGCGCAGCGCTTCGGGCGCGAATGAAGCGCGCCCGATCGTACATTGCACGATGCCATTCTTGTCGGTGCGGTACTGCACCTGGCCCGCCTTGGCGTTCTTCACCGCACCCGCGACGTCGGGAGTCACTGTACCCACTTTGGGATTAGGCATCAGGCCGCGCGGGCCGAGGATCTGCCCCAACTGCCCGACGATGCGCATCGCATCCGGGGACGCAATCACGATATCGAAATCCAACTTGCCGCCCTTGATGCTTTCCGCCAAATCTTCAAAACCCACAATATCCGCCCCGGCGGCCTTGGCTTCCTCTGCCTTGGCGCCCTGGGCGAATACAGCCACTCGCACGATCTTGCCGGTGCCCTTGGGCAGCACGACGGAACCGCGCACCAACTGGTCGGATTTCTTGGCGTCGATGCCAAGGTTCACCGCCACATCTATCGATTCATCAAATTTTGCCTTTGCGGTTTCTTTCACCAGATCCAGTGCATCGGCAAGCTGATACAGCTTGTTGCGGTCTACCTTGGTAGCCAGCGCTTTATATCGTTTGGAAACCTGCGCCATGTTATGCACCCTCCACGGTAATGCCCATGCTGCGTGCACTGCCCGCAATGGTGCGTACCGCCGCATCCATGTCGGCCGCGGTCAGGTCCGGCATCTTGGCGGTTGCAATTTCCTCTGCCTGCTTGCGCGTCAGCTTGCCTACCTTGTCGGTAAGCGGCGTCTTGCTGCCTTTCTGCACACCGGCGGCCTTCTTGATCAGAATGGTCGCGGGCGGGGTCTTCATGATGAAGGTGAAGCTCTTGTCCGCAAAGGCGGTGATCACACACGGGATCGGCAGGCCAGGCTCCATGCCCTGAGTCTGGGCATTGAACGCCTTGCAGAACTCCATGATATTCAACCCGCGCTGGCCCAATGCCGGGCCGATGGGCGGACTGGGATTTGCCTTGCCCGCAGGCACTTGCAGCTTGATATAGCCGATGATCTTCTTTGCCACGTTGCCACTCCTCTTCAGTGGGTTAAACGCATACCGGGCACCTCTAAAAACTCAGATTTCATCCCAACTGCTGCGTTGCGGAAGAAATTTCTTGCTTACATATAACCCATATGCGGCGCCGCTGAATTTCTTCCACGCCTTGCATTTGGGCGAACTCTGAATTTATAGAGGCACCCTACCGCTGTTACTCCGGCACGCTCCCCGTTAATAAACGCACTACCCTGCTACTATATCCAGAATCCCGAATTCTCGATCCTGATTCCTGATTCCTGGTTCCTGACTCCTTAACTTGTCAGGCCTTTTCGACTTGGCCGAAATCCAGTTCGACGGGTGTAGAGCGGCCAAAAATAGTCACTGCCACCCGAAGTTTGTTCTTGTCATAATTAACGTCTTCCACCGAGCCGTGGAAATCGGTAAATGGACCTTCCTTGACACGAACCGCTTCACCCACCTCAAACAGCACCTTGGGCCTGGGTTTTTCCACCCCGGCCTGCATCTGCTGCATGATGTTCTGCACTTCCTTTTCGCTCACAGGCGTCGGCTTCATCGCGGAACCGCCGAGAAAACCGGTGACCTTGGGCGTGCTCTTGACCAGATGCCAGCTCTCATCAGTCATCTCCATCTCGACCAGCACATAGCCCGGAAAGAATTTGCGCTCGCTGATGCTCTTCTGCCCCGATTTCAGCTCCACAACCTCTTCAACCGGCACCAGGATCTGTCCGAACAGATCCTGCATGCCGGCACGGGCGATGCGCTCCTGCAACGCGCGCTGCACGCTCTTTTCAAACTGCGAGTAGGTGTGAACCACATACCAACGTTTGGTCATCACTCACTCCGTCCCATAAGTTTATTGACCACTACCATCAGGCTTGCATCCACCGCCCACAGGAACAATGCCATGACGATTGCGAACGCGATGACCACGCCTGTCGTCTGAATGGTTTCCTTGCGCGTCGGCCACACCACGCGCTTGGATTCGGTCACCGATTCCCGGGCGAACACGAAAAAACGTTTGCCCGGCTCGGTCGTCCAGCTCACACCGGCTGCCAGCAAAAATCCAACCAATATCGACAACAGTTTTACTACGGCAGGACTTTCGTGCAGGGAATAAAACCCCGCAATTCCTGATGCCACCAGCAGGAAAGCCACACCCAACTTAATCTTGTCAACCATCCGCGTATCCAGTTCGACCACGACACTCGCCATGGTTATTCATTATCTTGGCAGGCCAGGAGGGTCTCGAACCCCCAACCCTCGGTTTTGGAGACCGATACTCTACCAATTGAGCTACTGGCCTAAATGCAGCTGCTGGTCATTAGTCGCGATGCGTTAGTTGGTATTGTCCGCTGCGCGGGTTTTGTCTTGGCTAACGACCAACGTCCAACGACCGGGTTACTCGATAACCTTCGCCACCACGCCCGCACCCACCGTGCGGCCGCCTTCGCGGATCGCAAAGCGCAAGCCTTCTTCCATCGCAATCGGCGCAATCAGGTTCACCGACACCGATACGTTGTCGCCCGGCATCACCATCTCGGTGCCCGCCGGCAATTCAACCGCCCCCGTCACGTCCGTCGTGCGGAAATAGAACTGCGGACGGTAGCCCTGGAAGAACGGCGTATGACGCCCGCCCTCATCCTTGCTCAGCACATAAATCTCCGCCGTGAACTTGGTGTGCGGCGTGATGCTCCCCGGCTTCGCCAGTACCTGGCCGCGCTCCACTTCCTCGCGCTTGGTGCCGCGCAGCAGCACCCCCACGTTGTCCCCCGCCTGACCCTGGTCCAGCAGCTTGCGAAACATCTCCACACCCGTGCAGGTGGTCTTCTGCGTCGGCTTCAAGCCCACAATCTCGATTTCCTCGCCCACCTTGATGATGCCCCGCTCAACCCGGCCGGTCACCACCGTGCCGCGCCCGGAGATCGAAAACACGTCTTCCACCGGCATCAGGAATGCCCCATCCAGCGCGCGCTCCGGTTGCGGAATGTAGCTGTCCAGCGCATCGGCCAGCTTCATGATCGCGCCTTCGCCCAGTTCGCCCGTGTCGCCTTCCATCGCCTTCAGCGCAGATCCCTTGATGATCGGGATGTCGTCGCCCGGAAAGTCGTACTTGGTCAGCAACTCGCGCACTTCCATCTCGACCAGTTCCAGCAACTCCTCGTCGTCAACCATGTCGCACTTGTTCATGAACACCACGATGTACGGCACACCCACCTGGCGCGCCAGCAGAATGTGCTCCCGCGTCTGCGGCATCGGACCGTCCGCAGCAGACACCACCAGGATCGCCCCGTCCATCTGCGCCGCCCCGGTGATCATGTTCTTCACATAGTCAGCATGGCCCGGGCAGTCAACGTGCGCATAGTGGCGCTTCGCCGTCTCGTATTCCACGTGCGCCGTGTTGATGGTGATGCCGCGCGCCTTCTCTTCCGGCGCCGCGTCTATCTGGTCATAACCCTTGGCTTCCCCGCCAAATTTCTTCGACAGCACCGTCGTGATCGCCGCCGTCAATGTCGTCTTGCCATGGTCCACGTGGCCTATCGTCCCTACGTTCACGTGCGGCTTGGTACGCTCAAATTTGCTCTTTGCCATTATTTTTCCCCATCAACGTCGAATCAAATTAACGAATAGATCCCCAACAAAAAATCACTTGGTGCCCATGGGCAGGATTGAACTGCCGACCTCTCCCTTACCAAGGGAGTGCTCTGCCACTGAGCTACATGGGCCAAACCCTGGAGCGGGTGAAGGGAATCGAACCCTCGTCGTAAGTTTGGAAAACTTCTGCTCTACCATTGAGCTACACCCGCACACCTCAGCACCCAAAGGCGACCCGGTATCAATCGTCACAACACCAGCCAGGGCAACCACCTTAAAGACTCAGTCACACCACCATAATCGTTTTGGTGGAGGGGGAAGGGTTCGAACCTTCGTACTCATAAGAGGGCAGATTTACAGTCTGCTGCCTTTAACCACTCGGCCACCCCTCCAAAAATGAACCCGCGATTATCCTGAAATTGGCGGCTCTTGTCAAAGGGATTCTGTGGAAATCCCCTGAGGCAGATAATGACTATGGTCTGGCTAATGGCGGGCTATTGCAGAAGATCCAACTCAGTCCCGCGTGCTATGTTGAATTCTTCCTGAACAATGCCGATTGAGCATGCGCCTGCAGGCCTTCGCCAAAGGCCAACTCGGCGGCAATCGCGCCCAGCGTCTGTGCGCCCATGGCTGAAACCTGGATCAGGCTGCTACGCTTCTGGAAGTCGTATACACCCAATGGCGAAGAAAACCGTGCAGTGCCGGATGTCGGCAGGACGTGATTCGGACCCGCGCAGTAATCGCCAAGCGATTCTGAGGTATAACGACCCATGAAAATCGCGCCGGCGTGCCTGAGCCTGGGCAGCCAGTCTTGCGGATTCTCGACCGAAAGTTCGAGATGTTCGGGCGCGATGCGGTTGCTGATGGCGCAGGCCTCATTCATATCGGCCACCTGGATCAAGGCCCCGCGATTTTCCAGCGCGGTCCGAATAATGTCACGGCGCGGCATCTGCGCCAGCAGGCGGTCGGCGCTTCGCGCCACTGCATCGATGAATTTCGCGTCCGGCGACAGCAGGATGGCTTGCGCCAGTTCATCGTGCTCGGCCTGTGAGAACAGGTCCATCGCAACCCAGTCAGGACTGGTTTTGCCGTCGCAGATCACCAGGATTTCCGACGGGCCGGCGATCATGTCTATGCCGCACACCCCGAATACGCGGCGCTTGGCGGACGCGACATAGGCGTTGCCGGGACCGACGATCTTGTCCACTTTTGGAATGGTCGCGGTGCCGTAGGCCAGGGCCGCCACCGCCTGCGCGCCGCCGACGCAGAACACGCGATCCAGGCGGGAAAGATGGGCGGCCGCCAGCACCAGCTGGTTCTTCACGCCGTCAGGCGTCGGCACGACCATGATCAGTTCTGCAACGCCGGCCACTTTTGCCGGCAGCGCATTCATCAGCACCGAGGACGGATAGGCGGCCTTGCCGCCCGGCACATACAGGCCGACGCGGTCCAGTGCCGTGACCTTCTGGCCCAGCAGGGTGCCGTCCACCTCGATGTAGCTCCATGAACCCTGCAATTGCTTCTGGTGATATGCAGTGATGCGCTGCGCAGCCTGCTCCAATGCCTTGCGCTGCGCCGCAGGCAGCGCATCGAATGCGGCACGCAGTTCGGCTCGCGGCAGTTCCAGCGCCGCCGCACTTTCCACCTCAAGGCGGTCAAAGCGCCGAGTGTACTCGAGCAACGCCGCATCGCCACGCCGCTTCACATCGGCAAGAATCGCAGTCACGGTCGCTTCCAGCTTTTCGTCTGCGGTTTCCTCGAATGCCAGCAGTGAATTCAGTTGTTCGTCGAAGTCGGCTTGCGTCGTTGAGAGCCGTTTGATGTTCATTTCACCGCTCCCGCAAACGCATCGAGCAGCGGTTGGATTGCATCTCGTTTCAATTTCAGCGCAGCCTGGTTCACCACCAGGCGCGAGGAAATCCGGGCGATCTCTTCCACTGCCCTGAGGTTGTTTGCCTTCAACGTGTTGCCGCTGCTGACCAGATCGACAATCGCATCGGACAGTCCGACCAGCGGCGCCAGTTCCATTGATCCGTACAGTTTAATCAGGTCCACATGCACGCCCTTGGCGGCAAAATGCTGGCGCGCGGTCTGCACATACTTGGTCGCCACACGCAGGCGCGCACCCTGCCGCACGGCGGAGTCGTAATCGAAACCGTCCGGCACCGCCACCATCATGCGGCAGCGTCCGATATTCAGGTCCAGCGGCTGGTACAGGCCGATGCCGCCGTGCTCGTTCAGCACATCCTTGCCCGCCACGCCGAGATCCGCCGCGCCATATTGCACATAGGTCGGCACATCGGATGCGCGCACGATGATCAGGCGCACGTCGGCGCGGCTGGTTGACAGGATCAGTTTACGTGAAGATTCCGGGTCTTCCAGCGGCGTAATGCCCGCCGCCGCAAGCAGCGGCATGGTTTCTTCGAAGATACGGCCTTTTGACAGGGCAATGGTAATCATGGTTTCTCTTTCGTTACCACCCGCTCCACCAACCCCTCTTCTGTCCACGGGAGAGGGCCGCGCGCCAGCGCCGGGTGAGGGTGTCTATTTTAGCCGTCGAATATTAGCACCCAGTTGCGCCAGCTTGTATTCGATACGTTCGTAGCCGCGATCCAGATGGTAGATGCGATCGATCAATGTCTCGCCCCGCGCTACCAGTCCGGCGATCACCAGGCTGGCTGACGCACGCAGGTCGGTAGCCATTACCGCAGCACCTTCCAGATGGTTCACTCCGCGCACTACACAGGTGTTGCCTTCCACGTCGATCTGCGCACCAAGGCGGCGCAACTCCTGTACGTGCATGAAACGGTTCTCGAAGATGGTTTCCACCACCATCGCGCTGCCCTCCGCCACCGCATTCAGCGCCATGAACTGCGCCTGCATGTCGGTGGGAAACGCCGGATATGGCGCAGTGCGCACATTGACTGGTTGCGGGCGTCCGCTCATCTCCAGATGGATGCGTTCATCTTCGGCGCGTATCTGCGCACCGGCCTCCGCCAGTTTTTCCAGCACGGTGTCCAGGATGTCGGCACGCGCATCGATCAGCGTGATGGCGCCGCCGGTCGCCGCCGCCGCGACCAGGAAGGTGCCGCTCTCGATGCGGTCCGGCATGATGCGGTGCGTTGCGCCGTGCAGCTTTTCCACGCCAGCAATGGTGATGGAATCGGTGCCGTCGCCGAAGATCTGCGCACCCATCGCGCGCAAACAATTGGCCAGGTCCACCACTTCCGGTTCGCGCGCGGCGTTCTCCAGCAGCGTCACGCCACCGGCGAGCACGGCTGCCATCATCAGGTTCTCCGTGCCGGTGACGCTGACGATATCGAAGAAGATGCGCGCTCCCTTGAGGCGTTTCGCCTGTGCGTGGATATAGCCGTGCTCGATGCGGATCTCGGCGCCCATTGCCTGCAGGCCCTTGATGTGCAAGTCGACCGGGCGCGAGCCGATGGCACAACCGCCGGGCAGCGACACGCGCGCCTCGCCGAAACGTGCCACCAGTGGACCCAGCACCAGCACCGCCGCGCGCATGGTCTTCACCAGGTCGTAAGGCGCCTCCAGTTTGTCCACCTGTGCGCCGCACAACGTCAAGGCACCCTGCCCGACAGCAGCCGTCACCCCCATCTGCACCAGCAGCTTGCGCATGGTGGCAATGTCGTGCAAATCCGGCATGTTCTCCAGATGCAGAACATCCGCCGTTAGCAGCCCGGCGCACATGATTGGCAGCGCCGCATTTTTTGCGCCGGAAATGCGCACTTCGCCGCGCAATGGGGTGCCGCCTTGTATGGCCAGTTTTTGCATGAAATCCAGTTATGAGACGTAAGTTGATAGTTAGAAAACCCCGAAACAACTTTCAACTTACGTCTTACGTCTTAAGTCTGTTTTGCCCACTCTTCCGGCGTAAAAGTCTTCATCGACAAGGCATGAATCTCCGCGCGCATGCGGTCCCCCAATGTCTGGTAAACGCGCTGATGGCGCTGCACGCGGCTTTTGCCGGCAAACTCTTTACTCACCACCACCGCCTCGAAATGCTGGCCGTCGCCGACCACGCTGAGGTGGGTAGTCGCCATACCCTGATCGATATTCTGTTTGATGCTTTCCGGCGTAACCATGAATTTTTTCCTGGTCGTTAGTGGGTAGTCGTTAGTCGTCAGTTAAAACCGCCTCAACTAACGACTAACGACTAGCACCTAACGACTGCCTTACAGACGCAATTTATAACCCGACTTCAACAGCGCCAATGTGAAACCTGTCATCACCGCGAAGCAGGACGCCACCACCGCCAGGCTTACCCAGGGCGAGATGTCGGACACACCGAAAAAACCGTAACGGAAGCCGTCTATCATATAAAAAAACGGGTTGAAACGCGACAGGCCCTGCCAGAAATCCGGCAGCGAGTGGATCGAATAGAACACGCCGGACAAAAAAGTCAGCGGCACGATGATGAAATTCTGGAATCCCGCGAGCTGGTCGAATTTTTCCGCCCAGATGCCCGCCACGATGCCCATGGCGCCAAGAAATGCGCTGCCCAGAATAGCAAAAGCCACGATCCATAGTGGATAATCCAGCGGCGGCATGGCGAACCACAGCGCGGCAAGGTAAACCCCAACCCCGACGACCAGTCCGCGCACCACGGAAGCCAGCACATAGGCGGCAAAAAATTCCCCGTAAGCGATCGGCGCCAGCAGCACGAACACGATGTTGCCGGTGATCTTCGACTGGATCAGGCTGGACGAGCTGTTGGCGAAAGCGTTCTGCAACACCGACATCATCACCAGGCCGGGAATCAGGAAAGCGGTATAACGCACGCCCGGATACACTTCGACATGCTGTTCCAGCACATGCGAGAAGATCAGCAGGTAGAGCAGCGACGTCAGGACCGGCGCCAGCAGGGTCTGGAAGGCGACCTTCTGCACGCGCAGCACTTCCTTGTAGAACAGGGTGGCGAAACTCGCGTTCATGCCCTGCCCACCACTTGCAGGAACACTTCCTCCAGGTCGGGCTGCTGCAAACTCATTTCCAGCACTGCCACGTTTGCCTCGCGCAGATGCGCCAGTATGCTTTCCAATGCCGGATAGGAAGACAATGCCAGCCAATAGTCGTTGCCCGTCCGCTCGATCAGCTGCGGCGACAGGGCGGATGGAAGATCACCCCGGAGCCGCAATCGCACCCGGCAGCCTGCGATGCTGTTAAGCAGGTTGCGCGTACTGTCCAGCGCGACGATCCTGCCGCGCTTCAGCATGGCGATGCGCCCGCACAGCGCTTCCGCCTCATCGATATAGTGCGTGGTCAGCAATATCGTGTGGCCTTCGCGGTTGAGTCGCTGGATGAAGCGCCATAACGCCTGGCGCAGTTCGACGTCGACCCCCGCAGTCGGCTCGTCCAGCACGATCACCGGCGGCTTGTGCACCAGCGCCTGCGCCACCAGCACGCGCCGCTTCATACCACCGGACAGGCGCCGCATGTTGGTATCCGCCTTGTCGTTCAGGTCGAGATGATGCATCACCTCGTCTATCCAGTCATCGTTATGGCGCAGGCCGAAATAACCGGACTGCAGCCGCAATGACTCGCGCACGGTGAAGAAGGGATCGAACACCAGTTCCTGCGGCACCACGCCGAGCAGGCGGCGGCTGTCGCGGTACTGCGTCACCACATCGTGGCCGAGGATGGAAAGTTTGCCGCTATCCGGTCGGGCCAATCCGGACAACAGGTTGATCAGCGTGGTCTTGCCCGCGCCATTGGGACCCAGCAGGCCGAAGAACTCACCCACCTCGATACGCAGATCCACATTATCCAGGGCTCGCAGGCTGCCATAGCTTTTGCACGCCTGGCGTACGTCAACGGCGGGAAACACGGAAGAACCCACTAGGACTGCAAGGCAGGAGCATCGACAGCCGCAGGCAACAGCTCCGCTACATCATAAAGTTTGGCAAGGCTCAGCAGATTTTCCGGTATCCGCAGAAATCGCAGCCGGACATTTTCCCGCTGCGCACGGCGCAGCCAGCACAGCAACAGACTGACGGCGGCGGAGTCCACAGCCTCGACCTGGCTGAAGTCCACACTCATCCCGTCGCTGCCTTCGGGTTTCAAGTCGACATTGAACAACTTGGCAACCGTCTCCATCGTCAGCCGACCGGATACCAGCAAGCTGTCGCCTTTGCGGCTGATCATTTTGCGGCGGCCTTGCTGGTGGGTTCGCTGGCGGCAGCCTGGTTCTTTTCCAGCAGCGTCTTGATCAGCCCATCGATGCCTCCCTGATTGATCTGTTCCGCAAATGAACTGCGATAGGTGGTGACCAGGCTCGCGCCTTCCACCGACAGATCGAAAGCCTTCCAGCTATCTGCGGTTTTCTCCATTTCGTAGTCCACTGCAATGGGCTGGCCACCGGGCTTGGAGATAAGCGTTTTCACGGTCACCTCGTTGTCGCCAGGCTGCATTCTGAGTGGCCTGATCTCCACACTCTGGTCCTGGAAACGCGTGAAGGCACTGGTATAGGTGCGCACCAGCAGATTGCGAAACTCGGATATCAGTTGTTGCCTCTGCTCCGCCGTGGCGGAACGCCAGCCGCGGCCGACCGCCAGCCGCGTCATGCGCTCGAAATCGAAATGCGGCAACACTTTTGCATCGACCAGGTCGAGGATCTTCTTCTTGTCGCCCGCCCGGATGTCGCGATCCTTCTTTACGACGGCCAGCACCTCATCAACCGTATTACGGATCAGCACGTCCGGGCCGGGCGTATCGGCGCGTACGCCCATGGTCACTGCAAGCAGCAACAATCCGAACAACACAGCGACTTTATTCTTCATTGCTTATCCTCGATTCCGGTTTCCGTGTTCAGTTGCCCGAACCATCCGTCTTGCCGTACATGAATTTTCCGATCAGGTTCTCCAGCACGACAGCGGACTGGGTCTTCTTGACCTCGTCCCCCGCCTTCAGCATCGCTTCCTCTCCCCCCGGCGACAGGCCGATGTACTGCTCGCCCAGCAGGCCCGACGTCAGGATGCTGGCGAACGTGTCGGTGGGAAACTGGTAACGCTTGTCTATGCTCATCGTCACCTCGGCTTCGTAGCGCTGGGTGTCCAGCGTGACTCCGGTAACCCGGCCGACCAGTACGCCGGCGCTCTTGATCGAAGCCTTCGGCTTGAGGCCGCCAATGTTGGAAAAATATGCCTTCAGCTCGTAGGTATCAGATACGTTGTAGGTGCTCAGGTTCCCCACCTTGAAAGCCAGCAATACCAGCGCGGCCATACCCGCCACGACGAACATGCCTACCCAAAGATCCAGCGCGGTGCGTTCCATCGTCAATCCCCTCGAAACATGAATGCGGTCAATATAAAATCGAGCATCAAAATCGCCAGCGACGATTGCACCACGGTGCGCGTCGTCGCGCCGGACACGCCTTCCGCGGTAGGTGTCGCATCATAGCCTTCGAACAGGGAAATCGTCGTGACCGCCACGCCAAACACCACACTCTTGATCACCCCGTTCATTATGTCGTGCTTGAAATCCACCGTGGACTGCATCTGCGACCAGAACGATCCCTCATCCACGCCGATCAGCACCACGCCCACGACGTAGCCGCCGAAAACACCCATCGCGGAAAACATCGCGGTCAGCAATGGCATCGAAATCACCCCGGCCCAGAACCGCGGCGCAATCACGCGCGCAATCGGGTTGACCGCCATCATTTCCATCGCCGATATCTGCTCGGTGGCCTTCATCAAACCGATCTCCGCCGTCATCGCCGAGCCGGCACGGCTGGCGAACAGCAAGGCGGCCAGCACCGGACCCAGTTCGCGCACCAGGCTCAACGCCACCAGCGAGCCGAGCGCCGATTCCGAGCCATAGCGCTTCAGCGTCTCATAACCCTGCAAGCCGAGTACCATGCCCACGAACATGCCCGCCACCAGGATGATGATCAGCGACATCACGCCGGAGGAGAATATCTCCCTGACCGTCAGCCGGAAACGGCGGAAACCGGTGCCGGAATAAAGCAGCACCATCAGGAAAAAGCGGGAAGCGTAGCCGATGCGCCACACGGCATCCACCACGCGGTGCCCGATTCCTCTTACGCTGCTGACCACTGACATCAAGCCCGCACCCCCAGATCCTTGTTGTAATCCCCGTCCGGATAATGGAACGGAATCGGCCCGTCCATCTCGCCATAAACGAACTGGCGCACGAACGCTTCCCCGGAAGCGCGTATCTCGTCCGCCGTGCCCTCCGCCATGATCGCACCATCCGAAACAAAATAGACGTAATCCACGATCTTCAGCGATTCCTGCACGTCATGCGTCACGACAATTGAAGTTGCGCCCAGTGCATCGTTCAGGCGGCGGATCAATTGTCCCACCACCGTGAGCGAGATCGGATCCAGGCCGGCAAACGGCTCGTCATACATGATCAGCATCGGGTCCAGCGCCACCGTGCGCGCCAGCGCCACGCGCCGCGCCATGCCGCCGGACAGCTCGGACGGCATCAGGTCCTGCGTGCCGTACAGCCCCACCGCATGCAGTTTCATCATCACCAGGTCGCGGATGATTTCTTCCGGCAGATCGGTATGCTCGCGCATCTGGAATGCGACGTTGTCATACACCGTCATGTCCGTGAACAACGCGCCGAACTGAAACAGCATCCCCATCTTGCGGCGCATCAGGTACAAGCCATCCTGATCCAGTTCGTGGATGACCTGCCCATCCACTGTCACGGTTCCGCTGGTCGGCTTGAGCACCCCGCCGATATGGCGCAGGATCGTGGTCTTGCCGCAACCGCTCAAGCCCATGACGGAGACCAGTTTGCCCTTGGGGAAAGTCATGTTGATGCCTTTCAGGATGGGGCGGGTATCGTAAGCAAAATTGACGTCGCGGATTTCGACCAGAGCTTCGGAGGACACTTATAACACCTTGATTTATTATTTGAGCAGGCATTCTAAACTACGCCACTGCCGCTCACAACTGCGGCGCTTCCCAGGTCGCACAGGACCGTCATTGCCGCGAGAGTTGGCAACACTAACGCCACAGTGGAGAAGCTCCGAAACGCCGGGCTGGCCGATCTCCGTTTGAACAAGGACTGTCAGAACCAGTTCGCCCGTAGGATAAGGCTCTGCCGCCGGCATTAATTGACGTCCGTTCTCGTGCGGCCAGGTTGTTTATGGCTGCGCTCGATCACATCTCCTATCCGTCCTGACAGCTAGCCAAAGCCTGGGCGGATTTGCACAATGGGTCGCGCTGGATTGCGCCCATGCACTTTGCCTGTCGCATAACGCTCGCTTTGAACCAGGAAAAAAACATGAGGGTCGGCTATGTCTGCCTGTTAGGTTTCATTAGCATCCTGTTCTGTGGCTGCAGTAGTCACGCGTCCAGACATCCGCTGCCGGTCACTCAAGGCATGAACACCTATACTCCATCCTCCGCAAACATCTCCCCACAGTCGAAGCCAGCGGAGCCGCCTGTTCCGGGGCATAAAGCAATAAAGGAAATATATAGCGTTGTCGTTTTCGATGTGCCCGCACGGGAAATCCTGTTCGCCCTGGCGCGCGATGCCAAGCTCAATCTGGACATTCATGCTGGCATACAGGGCAATGTTACGCTCAACGCTGTCGGACAGACTCTGCCGCAAATCCTCGATCGCATGGTAAAGCAGGTCGACATGCGCTACGAACTTGACAATGACACGTTGGGCGTGATGCCGGACACGCCATTCCTCAAGCATTACAAGATCGATTATGTGAACATGGCGCGCGATTCGGACGGCACGATGTCGAATGCGATCTACGTCGGCGCGGGATCCTCCGGCGGCGGTGGCGGGTCCGGCAGCGCCGGCAGCAACAACTCGCTGCTCGCCCTCAAGAACGTTTCCAGGAATCATTTCTGGGACACCCTGACCCAAAACATCAAGGATATCCTGCACGAAACGGACAAGATATTGCCATCAGGTTCCAGCGAAACCGTGGTGGAGCAAAACCGTTCCACCAGCACCAGTGACAGCATGGCGCAAAGCGGCGGCAAAAAGCGGCCGGCGGTAAAGCCGGCCACTATCCTCAACGGACCGAATCGTGCCCGCATCGACGAGGACGGCACCACCGTCATGCGCACCAGCACTTTCCGCGAGGCTGCCGCGGTGATCGCCAATCCGGAAAGCGGCATCATCACGGTGCGCGCGACCGGCAAACAGCACGCAAAGATCCGCGAGTTTATCGACCGGATCATGGCCAGCGCCAGGAAACAAGTGCTGATCGAGGCGACCGTGGTGGAAGTCCGCCTGAGCGACCAGTACCAGCAAGGAATCAACTGGTCGCAGCTACGGCTGGGCGACAGCGGTTTCCAGTTGCGGCAGGGAGGAAGCGCCGGGCTGCCGGCAACCAATACTGGCAGCCTGTTCATCCTCGATTATGCCAATCCGCTGTCCACCCGTTTCGGCCCGCTGAGTCTGCAGATCTCCCTGTTGGAGTCATTCGGCAAGGTAAAGGTGCTGTCCAGCCCGAAGCTGAGCGTCCTGAACAACCAGACCGCCATGCTGCGCGTGGTGGACAATCTGGTGTACTTCACCGTCAAGACCGATACCACCACCAACCAGACCAGTTCCGTCATCACCTATACGACCACCCCGAATATCGTGCCGATCGGTTTCACCATGAGCGTGACCCCGCAGATCAACGACAAGGATACCGTCCTGCTCAATTTGCGCCCGTCCATTTCGCGCCTGCTCGGTTATGTCAACGACCCCAACCCATCGCTGGCTGCCGCCGGCGTGGTGAGCCGAATCCCGCAGACCCAGACTCGCGAAATGGAATCCGTGCTGAAGATAGAAAATCGGCAAGTCGCCGTCATGGGCGGACTGATGCAGGATGAGTTGAACAACCTGACCGATGCAGTGCCGGTGCTATCGAAGATCCCGTTGCTCGGCCGGTTGTTCCGGAACCGCAACGACACCAGCATCCGCACCGAACTGGTGATTTTTCTGCGCCCCATCGTGATCGACGAATTCGGATTGAGCGGCGGCACCGCGATGTCCATGAACGCATATGCGAATACCGAGCCCGACCCTGCCCGAAAGCGGGCGCGTGGAAATCCCTTGGCAGCACCTTGACGTTATGGCGCCACACATGACTGCACACGCCCGCCAACCTCTGGAAACCCTTCTGCTGGAAAAGGGCATCCTCAATCAAGACCAGTTGCGCATTGCGCTGCAGGAACAGGGCAAAAACCATCAACCGCTGGGGCGCCTGCTGGTAATGCTGGGCTTTCTGTCCGAGGCCAGCATGCGCGACGTGATGTCCGAGAGCCTCGGCCAGCAGATCGTCGACCTGGCCAGCGTCGTCGTCGATCCTTCCGTCATCAAACTGGTCCCGAGGGAACTGGCACAGCGCCACCAACTATTACCGCTCTCGCTCGACTCTGCCGGCAAACAACTCGTTCTGGCAATGTCCGACCCCGACAACATCATCGCCCTGGATCAACTGCGCGCCCTGTTCAGGAACGAGTATCACCTGATCACGCAACTGGCCGGCCATGCCGATATCCTGCGCGCAATCGACCGGTATTACGGCCGCGAGCTGCCGATCGATGCCATCCTGCACGAGATCGAACCGGGCCAGCTGGAATATCAATCACCCCATCTCGTCGTCGACGAATCCAGCCTGCCGCTGGTGCGCCTGGTCGATGCATTGCTGACCGAAGCGGTACAGCACGGCGCCTCCGACCTCCATTTCGAGCCGGAGAACACTTTCCTTCGCATCCGCTACCGCATCGACGGCGTGTTGCGCCAGGTGCGCAGCCTGCACAAAAGCTTCTGGCCAGGCATGGTGGTGCGCATGAAAGTGATGAGCGGTATGAACATCGCAGAAACGCGCGCCCCACAGGACGGTCGCGTGTCACTGCAGATCGCGGGCCGCCAGATCGATTTTCGCGTCGCCTCGCATCCAACTGCACATGGCGAGAACATGGTGTTGCGCATACTGGACCGGCACAAAGGCATTGTCCCGATACATCAACTCGGACTGGACGGCGCGGCACTGCAAACGCTACAAGCCATCATCACCAGGCCGGAAGGCATCGTGCTGGTGACCGGCCCAACCGGCAGTGGCAAGACCACCACCCTGTACTCGATCCTCAATCACATCAACACCGAATCGGTGAACATCATGACGCTGGAAGACCCGGTGGAATATCCGATGCAGATGATTCGCCAGACTTCGGTGAACGAAACGGTGAAGCTAGATTTCGCCAACGGCATCCGCTCCATGATGCGCCAGGACCCGGACATCATCCTGGTCGGCGAAATTCGCGATCATGCCACCGCGGAGATGGCGTTCCGTGCCGCCATGACCGGCCATCAGGTGTATTCCACACTGCATTCCAACTCGGCCATCGGCGCCATCCCGCGCCTGCTGGACATCGGCATCCTGCCTGAGGTGATGGCGGGCAACATCAACGGCATCATCGCCCAGCGGCTGGTGCGCGTACTGTGTCCTCATTGCAAGCAGTCCTGCCAGCCAGACCGGGCCGAACGCGAATTGCTCGGCGCAGAAGGTGATGCAGACATCACTTTATACCGCGCCAAGGGTTGCAGCCGGTGTGATCACCAGGGTTACAGCGGGCGCATCGCCATCATGGAACTGCTCAGGATGGATAGCGACCTGGATGAGCTGCTGGCAAACCACGCCAGCCGCCGCGAACTGAAACACGCCGCGCTGGACAAGGGATTCAGCCCACTCTCAGCAGACGGCTTGCATCGCGTCAGGTCAGGCATGACCTCGCTGGCTGAGGTAGCGCGCGTGGCAGACCTGAGTGATCGCATGGGCTAGGCGAGAGATTCCGATGGCGCTCTATTCCTACACGGCGATCGATGAATCCGGCCAGCGATGCAAAGGCCAGCTGGATGCCGCCAGCGAGTCCGACCTCGAGCTGAACCTGAAGCACCTGCAACTGGATCTGGTGAGGGCAAAAATCAGCCGGCAATTCCCGTCCCTGGCCGGCAAAAGGATCAGGCGCAGTGATCTGATCACGCTGTTCTTCAATCTCGAACAGCTGATCCGCGCCGGCGTTCCGCTCCTGGAAAGCCTGGCCGACTTGCGCAACAGCATGGATAACCGACAGCTCAGGGCCATTCTCGCCGACATGGTCGCTGCCATCGAAGGCGGGAAGATGCTTTCGCAAGCCATGGCCGGCCATCCACACGCATTTGACAACATCGTCGTCAGCCTGGTGCATGCCGGAGAAAAAAGCGGCCGCCTGGCGGAAATACTCAAACAGCTCGCCGACTCGATCAAATGGCAGGACGAAATGATCCTGCAAAGCAAGAACCTGATGATCTATCCCGCGTTCGTCGGGACCACCGTGCTCGGCATCACCCTGTTCCTGATGATCTATCTGGTACCCCAATTGACCGCCTTCATCAGTAACATGGGGCAAGCCATCCCGATGCAGACCCGGCTGCTGCTGGCTACATCGGATTTATTCGTGCATCACTGGCACATCATGCTGGCCATGCCCATTGTCCTGGTCATCCTGTTCCGGCTGGCGCTGGTATGGGACAGCCGCATACAGTACCGGCTGGATCATCTCAAGCTGCATTTGATCTTCATCGGCCCGATCCTGCGCAAGATCATCATGGCGCGCTTCGCCAACACTTTCGCCCTGATGTATGGCTCCGGCATCAGCATCCTAGATTGCATCGCCAGCCTGCGCGATCTGGTCAACAACCGCGTCATCGCCGCCAGCCTCGACCAGGTGATCGAGGAGATTGGGGCCGGCAAGAACATGACGCTGAGCTTTCTCGAAACCGGCGTATTTCCCCCGCTGGTCGTGCGCATGATCAGAGTGGGCGAGTCCACGGGCAGGCTGGATGAAGCGCTGTACAACGTCAGTTATTTCTATGACCGGGACATCAAGGATGCGATCAGGAAGACCCAGATATTGATCGAGCCGATCATGACCATCGTTCTGGGACTGTTGCTCGGCTGGGTGATGCTGTCCGTGCTATCCCCCGTCTACGACATAATCAGCAGGATTAAAACATGAAGGCCGGGAAGATCCTCCTGCTGCTTGCTGAGGACGGCTTGCACGCCTGGTTATGGAACCGGGGCAAGCTTTCCCAGGCACAGAGTTTCGCCAACGACTTGGCAGGCATCGAACTATGTTCGACCTTCCTGCGGCGTAATCGCGGCCCGGCCTATATGCTCACCGACCTGAGCGAGGAAGACTATCGACTCGAAACCTTTCCTCATCTGCGTGGCGGCGATCGCGGCAACTTGATACAGCGCAAGTTCGGCCAGTTATACCGCAACACCCCGTTTCGCCGGGCGGTACTGCAACAGCGCCGCAATGATGGCGGGAAGGACGACGTGCTGTTCACTGCGCTCACCAACCCATCGCCTGTTTCAGCCTGGCTCAACGTCATGCTGGCCGAACAGACAGCAATAGCAGGCATCTATTCCATCCCCGCCATCAGCGCGCCGCTGGTGGCTGACACACCGTCCCAGCATTTGCTGCTGGTATCCCGGCAGAATCATGGCGGCCTGCGCCAGACGTATTTCGATACCAGGCGCCTGCGCTTTTCGCGCCTGACCGCGATTCGCCACAACTACTCCATTGGCGCGGCCCTCACTGAGGAAGTCGAACATACGCGACAGTATCTTCACAACCAGAACTTGCTGCCGGCGGATCAGGCATTGGACGTGCGCGTCATCTGCCACACGAGCGAGCGGCGCGCCCTGGAAGCACAATTGCTCAGCACAGCGAGATTGCGTTATTCATGCGTCGACTTGCAGGAGATCGGAAAGCGTGTCAAATTCGATTCGGAATTTGCCGACTCCGATGCAACCCCGTTATTTCTGCATTTGCTCGCCACCCGACGCTATAAGAACCAATACGCGTCACCAATCCACACACACTACTTCCATTTGTCACTGCTGAGCCGCAGCTTGTATTTTTCGAGCGCGATACTGGCCGCGGGCAGCCTGCTCTGGAGCGCTGCCAATGTAATGGAAGGCAACAGGCTAATCGAGGGCACAACCTCCCTCATTGCCGACACCTATCGGCTTGCACACCAGGCCGAACAAATCCGCCTGGAATCACCCGATCCGATGGTCGCGGCAAACGACATGAAGAATGCGGTTCTTCTGGCTCGCAAGCTTGCAGACAATTCCCCGGCACCAGAAACCATGCTGGCTGAACTGAGCATTGCCTTGAATGATTTCCCTGATATTCGGGTCGCAAAGCTCGCCTGGGAGACAGCCCTACCGCGGCATGCAGCACAGCCGGAAATCCCTGGAACCAATGATTCCAATCAGGACATCATGCTGGCAGGCGAGCTGAAAAAAACCGGCGCAGGTGGTCTCGACGCAATGGAATACCTGGATCGGTTCCGGCAAGCATTGATCGCACAAGGCTACAGCATAAGCGAAGCCGCACTTCTGCCAATTGTTGGCGCAGATGGCGGTGGTGGCGAACAGCATTACGTGCTGAAAATCAATCGGGGCGCGGCACGGTGATGATTACCAGACCGGATATTCCGCTGATCAAATGGGGTATATCCATTTTCCTGTTTCTGCTTTGCGTGGAAATCATGGCAGTCGTTTTCAGCAGGAAATTCGTTGCGCAGGTGCGACTGGACCATCTGGAGGCCCGCCACAAAATGAGTGAGGCACGCAGCCGTCTTGACCGTGCTGCTCAGGACGTGCAGGACCGAAAAACCTACGCCGCGGAATACGATGAACTGTTGAGGCGCAACATCATCGGGATTGATCGGCGCCTCAACTGGGCGCAAGAGTTGGAAGAAATCCGCAGGCGGAATCTGGTTATGGATTTCACGTATACAATTTCACCGCGACAACCCTATAGCCCCGCTTCACCACTGGAAAGCGGCAACTACGACCTTCACCAGAACCGCATGTCGATCAGCTTCGATCTGCTGCACGAACAACAATTGTTTGCTTTCCTTGCTGCATTACACAGCGGAAGCAGCGGCCGCCTGATTCTGGACCATTGCTCGATCGAACGCAGGCGCGATGCGCCGATAGATGCGATCGATTCATTCCCCCGTGAATCAACGGAGGGCTCAGCCATCCATCCGAATCCAGCCAACCTTCACGCGGAATGCACGGGCGGATGGCTGACGATGAAGAAACGGAGTGCTTCATGACTCGCGCCGCGCTTGGCTTGATGCTCGTATTTTTCGTTGCCGAAATGACGCACGCCGGCGAGTTTGGGCGCCTGTTCTTCACGCCCGAACAACGCAGACAACTGGAGGCCAGCACAGGCCGCCCAACCGCAATTCTGCAACAGCCCGCAGCGGACAGGGTGCTCAACGGCATCGTGCAGAGGTCAGATGGAACCCGCACGATCTGGATTAACAGCAAAGCACAGGTAGAGGATGGCAACGGGCAGGCACCGGATGTGCAGATGGTCATGCTACCCGGGAAATCGCAACCGGTAGCCATCCGGGTGGGACAGCGCCTGATGCTGGAGCAGACTGACGGGAAATAGCTAAAACGTGTTTTCCATCAACAGACAGCGCGGCGCGACATTGATCATCATGCTGCTCATCCTGGTGCTGGGCACGGCCACTCTGCTGGCCGGTTCGTTGAACAGCACCGCCCTGCAAATTGAACGCAGCGCCATATCCGACCAGGCTCTGGCACAGGTCAAAGCGGCGCTGATCGGCTATGCCATCACTTACGGCGACACCCACAGCGGCGAAGTGCACGGTTACCTGCCGTGCCCGGATTTCGATGGCGGAAATCCGGAAGGCAGCTCGGAAGCCGTCTGCGGCAGCAAGAACGTCAGCGTTCTCGGACGCCTGCCGTGGCGCACGCTCGATCTTCCCCTTCTACGCGACGGTGCCGGCGAATGTTTGTGGTACGCAGTCGCTGGCACCTACAAGAACAATCCTAAAACCGACCTGATGAACTGGGACAACGAAGGTCTGTTTGAAGTGCTGGGAGACAACGGCGAGCGTCTGGCCGGGGCAAACGCGGCATCACGTGCGGTCGCGGTGATTTTCGCGCCTGGCACGGTACGGGGTACCCAGGATCGCACACCTTCGGGCAGCGCCCCGCTGTGTGGCGGCAATTACATCGCATCGAATTACCTGGATAGTGATGATCTGCACGACAATTCTAGCGTCTCGGCCATCGCGAGTGCCGTCACCACCTTTACCTCCGGCTCATCACACAAGGTCAACGACCGCATGATTTACATCACCCGTAATGACATCTTCGATGCATTGCTGCGCCGCTCAGATTTTATCGCCACGCTGACAGAGATGACGCAACAGACGGCGAAATGCATCGCCGCTTTTGGCACTAACAACGGGTACAGCGGTAGCGCCAACAAAAGCCTGCCCTGGCCAGCCCCGCTGGTTCTATCCGGCTATGGTGCCAATACCAGTTACAACGATGCCGACGGCCTGTACGCCGGGCGGGTGCCTTACCAGGCCGACACCTCAAAGACGGCGACCGGCAATGGAATGAGTGGTTTCAATCTGCTCAGCCCGAGCAATTGTCCTGCCGCGTGGTCCGACCTGAACGCATGGTGGAGCAACTGGAAGGATCACCTGTTCTACGCAATTGCGGGCGAGTTCAAGCCGGACAGCCTGCCAACCAGCCCATGCGGCAACTGTTTACGCGTCAACGGCAGCGGATCCTACGCCGCCGTGATCCTGTTCGCCGGGAAAAGACTTGCGTCACAGGACCGGATGGACAAAGGTGCGTTGAATGCTTATCTTGAAGGCCGCAATGTCAGCAACTATCCCAACGCAGTGGGCAATGCCGACTATGAAGTTGCCTCCAGCACCGATGTCTTCAACGACGTGCTGTATTGCATCGACGAGAATCTCGCCGTGCTGCCATGCCCCCCATGATTCCACGTGGACTCCAGGCATTGCGCGGCTTCACCCTGCTCGAAACGGCGATTGTGCTGTTCATCGTCACGCTGTTGCTGGGCGGACTGCTGCCAACCCTGTCGAACCGTATTGAGCGGCAGCGCATAAGCGAGGCGCGCAAGCAACTGGACGAGATCCAGCAGGCCTCGGTTGGCTACGCCATCGCCAACGGGCGCCTGCCTTGTCCGGCCTCATCCGGCAGCAATGGCGCAGAGAGTTACGCCGCGGGCGGCGATGCCGCCAACGGCAATTGCTCAAATTTCGATGACGGCTACGCACCGGTGGCGACGCTTGGCCTGGCAACTGCCGATGAACAAGGCTATGCCGTCGATCCCTGGGGCAACCGCATCCATTACGCGGTAACCTCGTGGAACGCCAACACTTTCACCCGGACCAGCGGCATGAGCTCCGCCGGTTTGACCGCCCTGGCCCCCAACCTTCTGGTGTGTTCCACCGCCAGTGGCATCAGTGCAACGTCCTGCGCATCCGGCACGGCGCTTACCGCCAGCCCGGGCGTGCCCGTGGTCATATATTCAATCGGCCGCAACGGCAGTCACGGCGGCGGAGGCGCCGACGAAGCGGCCAATCCCAACCCGAACAGCGGCAATAACGACCGCGTATTCGTCAGCCATACGCCTTCGTCTGCGTCGGCCGCAAACGGCGAGTTCGATGACATCGTCATCTGGCTGTCACCCAACATCCTCTACAACCGCATGGTGGAAGGGGGTAAACTGCCCTGATCGATTATGTCTATAATTGTGCTGTTCCTCGTCGTGCGGTAATCCGCCGTTACCGCCCTTCGGTGCGCGAGGCAAGGTTACGCTGGCGGGCATTCCTGAAACGCCCGGCAATCACGATGTCTATGCCTTAAGCCCTGTTGCTTGTCTATCGAAAGGAGAGAACATGCAAACAATTCAAACCGCGGCGGTGCTCTTTATCGCAGGCATGACGGCAGGTTCTGCCGTAGCTCAGGACGATGCCGCCGCAGACCCCCCTGACCTGGAGACCGCAGCGCTGGCGCTGGTTGCAAAACATGGCTGCTTCACCTGCCACGCCATTGACCAGAAAGTCATTGGCCCGGCCTGGAAGGATGTGGCCGACAAATATCGCGGTGACCCCGACGCGGAGAACAGGCTAGTAAGCAAGGTATCCAAGGGGGGCAAAGGTGTGTGGGGGAATGAGATGGCAATGCCCCCATTCGGCCCTTACGTCGCAGAAGCCGACATCAGGACATTAGTGCGATTCGTCCTCTCGCTGAAATAATAGAAGTCAGCCGCGGCTCACTTGGACCACCGCCTGCCAACGGGCAAGGAGCGGCTGTCAGGCGCGCCGCCAGGTGGTGCCCTGCGCCGAGTCTTCCAGCACGATCCCCGCCTCCAGCAGTTCCTTGCGGATGCGGTCGGCCTCGGCAAAGTTTTTGGCTTGCTTGGCGGCGGTGCGCGCAGCAATTTGCTGGTTAATTGCTTCGGGTCCAATACTTCGTGATAGCGTTGCAGTGGCGGTAGCGGAGCCTGCCATGGCTGCCAACGTGAGGGTGTGAGTGGTGCCTTGCAAGAAATCATTCGAGTCCCGTTGCAGCAAACCAAGCACGCCGCCTAGCGCTTTGAGCTGCGTGGCTGCCACGACTGATTGCGTGCGGTTCACTTCATTTGCCAGGTCGAATAGCACCGCCATCGCGTCCGGCGTGTTCAAATCGTCGTCCATCGCGGCCCTGAAGCGTTGGGCATGGGGTTCATTCCAATCGGGCTTACCGGCTTCTGCAGGCACGCTTTTCAGCGCCGTATACAAACGCGTCAACGCCCCCTTCGCATCATCGAGATGCACGTCTGAATAATTCAGCGGGCTGCGGTAGTGCGCGCGCAGGATGAAGAAGCGCACCACTTCCGCATCGTATTTCTTCAGCACCTCGCGAATGGTGAAGAAATTGCCGAGCGACTTGGACATCTTCTCGTCGTCCACACGCACGAAGCCGTTGTGCATCCAGTAGTTGACGAACTGGCAGCGGTGCGCGCCCTCGCTCTGCGCGATCTCGTTCTCGTGGTGCGGGAACTGCAGGTCCGCGCCGCCGCCATGAATATCGAAATTCCAGCCGAGCAACTCGGAGCCCATCGCCGAACATTCCAGGTGCCAGCCCGGGCGGCCCTTGCCCCACGGCGAATCCCAGTGCACTTCCTCCGCCTCGCCTTCACGGGCATGTTTCCACAACACGAAATCGAGCGGGTCATGCTTGCCGTCGTTCACTTCCACGCGCTCCCCGGCACGTAAATCCTCGAGCGACTTGCCGGACAGCTTGCCGTAGCCGTCGAACTTGCGCACCGCAAAGTTCACATCGCCATCGACGGCGCGGTAGGCCAGGCCGTTCTGTTCCAGTTGCGCAACCATTTCCAGCATCTGTGGAATGTATTGCGTCGCGCGCGGCTCATGCGTCGGTTGCAGGATGCCGAGTGCCCGCTCGTCCTCGTGCATGAAGCCGATGAAGCGCCCGGTCAGGTCATGGATCGATTCGCCGTTCTCCGCCGCGCGCTTGATGATCTTATCGTCGATGTCTGTGATGTTGCGCACATAGTTCACGTCATAACCACTCGCCCTGAGCCAGCGATACACCATGTCGAACACCACCATTACCCGCGCATGGCCAAGGTGGCAGTAGTCGTACACGGTCATGCCGCACACGTACATGCGTACCTTGCCCGGCTCGATCGGAACAAGGTCCTGCTTGTCGCGGGTCAGCGTGTTGTAGATCTTCAGCATCGGGCCGTCAGAATGTCATGGGCTTGTGGTCGTTGAGATTGAGCCACCCCTTGACGATGCGATAGATGATCCAGCAGAAATTGGCAAACAGGATCGGCATGCCGATCAGGATCACGAAGCTCGCCCCACCAATCACTGCCCACAGCAACCCGAACCAGAAGGTTCGAATCTGCCACCGAAAATGACTTTCCAGCCAGGTTCCGGCGACGTCCTCCTTTTTCACGTAGTTGATGATAATGCCGACGATGGCGGTAATACCGGTAAAGTACGACAACGCGTACAGCACGTAGACTGCCAGCGCCAGGTTCTTCAGCGATTTCATTTGCGCATCGCTTGGCACGATGATTTGTTCACTCATGCTTGCTCCTTCGTCCAGGAATCCTTCAATGCAACGGTGCGGTTGAACACCAGTCTGCCGCCCGGCTGATGGTCGCGGCGGTCGGCGCAGAAGTACCCCAGGCGCTCAAACTGGTAGCGCGTTTCCGGCGCAGCATTTTTCACGCAGCTTTCCACCCAGCCCCGCACCACGAACAGCGACGCCGGATTGAGGTAAGTGCAGAAATCCACATCCCTGTCGGCATCCGGCTCGGGCACGGTGAATAGCCGATCGTACAATCGGATTTCGGCAGGCAACGCGTATTCACAGGCCAGGAAGTGGATCACGCCCCTGACCTTGCGCCCTTCCGGATTCTTGCCCAGCGTGTCGTGATCGATGCTGCAACGCAGCTCGACGATTCTTCCCGATGCATCCTTAAGCGCTTCGTCACAGCGCATTACGTAACTGTGGCGCAGGCGCACTTCTCCGCCAGTGGTGAGGCGCTTCCAGCCAGCCGGCGGCACTTCGGCGAAGTCATCCTGTTCGATAAATATCTCCCTGCTGATCGGCACCACGCGCTTGCCGAACTCGGGATGGTTTGGATGGAAGTCCGCCTCGCGTGCCTGTGCGCCTTCGAAGTTGGTAATCGTCACCTTGAGCGGATTGATGATCGCCATCACGCGCAATGCGCGTGATTCCAGGTCTTCGCGTATACAGGCTTCCAGCACGCCCATATCCACCACGTTGTCGCTCTTGGATATACCGATGCGGCGGGCGAATTCTCGGATGCCGGCCGGCGTGTAGCCTCGCCTGCGCATGCCTTGAATCGTCGGCATGCGCGGGTCATCCCAGCCGGACACGCGGTTTTCGGTCACCAACTGCAGCAGCTTGCGCTTGCTGGTGATGGTGTAGTGCAGTTCCAGCCGCGAGAACTCTATCTGCTGCGGATGGCAGTCGATGGTGATGTTGTCGAGAACCCAGTCGTACAGCGGGCGGTGATCCTCGAATTCCAGCGTGCAAAGCGAATGTGTGATGCCTTCCAGCGCATCCGAGATGCAATGCGAATAGTCGTACATCGGGTAGATGCACCACGCATCCCCGGTGCGAATGTGATGCGCGCGGCGGATCCGGTAAATGGCCGGGTCACGCATGTTGATGTTGGGCGAGGCCATGTCAATCTTTGCACGCAGTACCCTGGAACCGTCGGCGAATTCGCCGTTCTTCATCCGCGTGAACAGGTCGAGATTCTCCTCGACGGAGCGCTCACGGCAGGGGCTGTTCCTGCCTGCCTGGGTCAATGTGCCGCGATACTCGCGCATCTGCTCCGATGTGAGGTCGTCTACATAGGCCAATCCTTTGCTGATCAGCTCCACCGCGAAGTTGTACAGTGCATCAAAGTAGTCCGACGCCCAGCGTACCTCGCCGTTCCACTGAAAACCCAGCCAGCGCACGTCGCCCAGGATGGACTGGGCGTATTCTTCGGTCTCCTTCTCCGGGTTCGTGTCATCGAAGCGCAGGTTGCAAAGGCCGCTATAATCCAGCGCCAGACCGAAATTCAGGCAGATAGACTTGGCGTGACCGATGTGCAGGTAGCCGTTCGGTTCCGGCGGGAAACGGGTAACGATACTCTTGTGCTTGCCGCTTGCGAGGTCGGCCTCGATGACGCTGCGGATGAAGTGCGCGACGGGCGCGGATGCGTTGCTGCTCATTGTCTAGAATTATTCATACCCTGAGAACTCGCGGATTCTACCTGAAAACCCGTGCCTCTTATCCGATTGATGGCGTGCCAAGCCAGATAATATATTAACCAAAGTGTCTTATTTTGGTAGAATCCGGAACCTGTGCAAGAATGGAGGCACGGCTCCACCTCAGAATGATGATACTAAAGAGTAATAATTTCGGGACCCAATGCTTATGAACACGTCTAATGATCCTTTGAAACGCTACAGCCTGATTACAGCCCTGTGCTGCGGTGCAATGTTATTGTGTCTTGGATTCGCTGCACGTTCGGATGAGTTGCAGGATGCCAACAAGCTGTTCAAACAGGGACAGCGCGAACAAGCATTGGCGCATGTCGATTCATACCTGAAGAGCAAGCCCAAGGATGCTCAGGCGCGCTTCCTTAAAGGCTTGATCCTGACTGACGAAGGCCAGACCAATGATGCCATCCGCGTCTTTTCCGAATTAACGGAGGATTTCCCGGAACTTCCCGAACCCTATAACAACCTCGCCGTGCTTTATGCCAGCCAGGGACAGTACGACAAAGCCAGAATTGCACTGGAAATGGCGATCCGCACTCACCCCAGTTATGCCACTGCGCACGAAAACCTGGGCGACATCTATGCCAAGATGGCGAGCCAGGCTTATGATCGCGCCCTGCAACTGGATCGCGGCAACACCAGCACGCAAACCAAGCTGGAGTTGATCAAGGAATTGTTCTCCAGCGACATGGCTACAGGCCACAGACCAGCGAAACCTGCGATTGTCGCGTCGGCACCTCCTGCACCGGCACCGGCACCTGCAACTGAAGCAGGAGATGCTGTCCCGCAAACAAAGAAAGTCACCGCTGAAAATCCCCCCGCAATCCAGGGCGACAAGGATGAAGTGCTCAAGACGGTTAATTCGTGGGCATCCGCCTGGTCTGCAAAGGACGTGAAACAGTATCTATCGTTCTATGCTGACGACTTCAAGCTACCTGGCGGCGAAAGCCGGTCTGACTGGGAGTCATTACGCACAGAACGCTTAACCAAACCCAAGTTCATTCACATAGGCATTGAAGATGCAAAGGTCGATTTTCAGGATGATACACATGCAAGCGTGACCTTCATGCAATCCTATAAGGCCAGTCACTTTAAAGCCCATGGCAGGAAGACACTGGAAATGATCAAGTCCGGTGACCACTGGCTGATACTGAATGAGCAAACCGGGAAATAAGCCCGAATGCGCACTTTCCTCCTGTTAGTGTTACTGTCGGTTGCTTCCAACAATGTTTATACCGAGGACATAAACATTGTTTCTGATTCGCGCAACAAGGAAGCCATGTTGGTGGAAAGCATGTTGTCGATTTCCAACAACAGGCTGGATGTAGCGTTGAATGAAGTGGATTCGTTGCTCAAGATCAGCCCCAATTTCAAACTTGCTCAATTGGTAAAGGGCGACTTGCTATTGGCGCGGACGCGTCCGATCAATACCTTGGGAGACGCGGCCAATGCCCCCCATGATCGCATGCAGGATTTGCGCGATGAGGCGCGGGTGCGACTGCAGCGTTTCCAGGAACAGTCACCTGCCGCTCTTGCACCAAGATATTTGTGGCAACTCGATGCGGAGCAGCACTATGCCATCGTGATAGACACCAGCAAATCCACTCTATTTCTGTATGCGAATGTAGATGGCGAACCTCGCTACGTGGCAGACTATTACATCACCAGCGGCAAGAAAGGCTCGGACAAGTTATCAGAAGGCGATCAGAAAACGCCTCTTGGCGTGTATTACATCAAATCCAGAATTCCAAAAAACAAGCTGACGGATTTTTATGGCGACGCGGCATATCCGCTTAATTATCCCAACGAGTGGGACCGCAAGCATGGCCGGGATGGCCACGGCATCTGGCTGCATGGCACGCCCAGCAACACATACAGTCGCCCACCACGCGCCAGCAATGGCTGCGTGGTGCTGTCAAATGATGACCTGGAAAATATTGGCAAGGTGCTGCAAGTGGGTGTCACCCCCGTCGTCATTACGGATCAGATGGAATGGAGTGGCCAGCATGATCAAACAGATCATGCCGACTTGCTTGGCGCGTTGGAACAGTGGCGCAAGGACTGGGCCAGTATGGACACAGACAATTATCTGAGGCACTACTCTCGTGATTTCTCCAGCGGCAACATGAATTATTCCACATGGGAACGGAATAAAAAGCAGATAAATTCAAGGAAGTCATGGATCAAGGTCAAATTGTCCAACCTGAGCATATTCGACTACCCGACGGATCCAAATCTGGTAGTGGTGAACTTCGAACAGGATTATTCCAGCAATAATCTGACCAATCGCATGAAAAAGCGCCAGTACTGGGTCAAACACAACAATCACTGGCAGATTATTTACGAAGGAGCCGCATGAACAAGATTATTCCCATCCTGATTTTCGGCTGGCTGTCGTGCTTTTGCGGCCAAGCCGTGTCCGACACTATGCAAACTCAAGACAAAGGAAGACAAAGTATGGTCAAACTTCACACCAATCACGGCGATATCACCATCCAGCTGGAAGACGAAAAAGCGCCTGTCACGGTCAAGAATTTTCTCGATTATGTGGGCAGCGGATTCTATAACGGCACCATATTTCATCGCGTAATTAACGGCTTCATGATCCAAGGTGGGGGATTTGCACCCGGGATGAAACAGAAGCCGACCAAGGCTCCTATCAAGAATGAGGCGGCAAATGGCCTGAAGAACGATATCTATACTGTCGCCATGGCACGTACCTCCGATCCGCAATCTGCCACAGCGCAGTTCTTTATCAACGTCAAAGACAATAACTTCCTCAATTACACTTCAGCCGATAATCGGGGTTACGGCTACTGCGTGTTTGGCAAGGTGGTGGAAGGCAAGGAAGTCGTGGATGCCATTCGCAAGGTGCGTACCGGTAATCGCAATGGTTTCCAGGATGTTCCAGTGGATGACGTCATCATCACCAAGGCTGAGATTTTGCAATAACGAACGGCGCGGCGCCGTTTGCAGGAGACTCCATCAGAACGCGTAACCCGGATTCGCAATTGCACACCCTGTTCATTTCCGATCTGCATCTCAGTGCCAGGCATCCAGACAGCGCACAATTATTTTTGCGCTTCACTCATGACATTGCCCCGGGAGCTGAGGCACTGTACATCCTTGGTGACTTGTTTGAATACTGGGCAGGCGACGATGACCTCGATGATGTATTCCCCAGACAAGTTGCTCAGTCCTTGAATGATCTGTCCACAGACGGTACCAAGTTGTTCATCATGCATGGCAATCGGGATTTCCTGATATCGGATAAATTCATTACTGCGTGCGCTGCCACCCTATTGCCCGACCCGGTGCTCCTCAACCTGTACGGCGTCTCCACGCTGATCAGCCATGGTGACATGCTATGCACGGATGACACCGACTATCAGGCTTACCGCAAACAAGTGCATGAACCGGCATGGCAGCAGCAATTTCTAACCCTTCCTCTGACGCAACGAAAAAACTTCATTGCACAACTGCGCATCCGCAGCGAAAACGAGAAACAACACAAGAGCAGGGAGATCATGGACGTGAACGAAGCAGCCGTGGCGGAGCTTTTGCGCAACCACGGATATCCACGACTGATACACGGCCACACCCATCGCCCCGGCCACGCCCTGCATCATCTGGACGGGCACACCTGTGAACGCTGGGTGCTGGGGGACTGGGACAACAATCCAAATGCCCTGCGTTGCAACAACAACGGCCTGAAGTGGATCGATAACTGGTGAGCGAACCGAGATCGCATAACTTGTGTCATCCGACTGGACCGCTCGGTAACACTGGTCTTCCGCGATCCCAACTGGGCGCACTGACCAGCGTTCAATTTCGTTAGCCCTGTAACTGGAGACGAAGCGTAAGTTAGTGCTCGCTTTCATACCGAAGGCCAAATGTTGGCTCACCTACGGCCAACTTTGGGTGGCAGATATTGGCCGTCACCGTACTTCAATAAAACCTTTTTTCGTTCTGGCACTCCAATTGCAAGAGTGCTAGAATTAACCCAAAGGAGGTTTGAGCCATGAATCACTCTTTAGCATTACCGGTACCCTCGACGGCCGGAAGTCTGGATAGCTACATCCAGGCCGTGGGTCGATTTCCCATTCTTTCCCAGGAAGAAGAATTCGGGTTGGCAAGGCGGTTTCAGCGCGACAACGATCTTGACGCAGCACGGCAGTTGATTGTATCGCATCTGCGAGTGGTGGTTAGTGTTGCCCGCGGTTATACCGGCTATGGTTTA
The DNA here is from genome assembly GCA_963782385.1 of uncultured beta proteobacterium. Lineage (GTDB taxonomy): Bacteria > Pseudomonadota > Gammaproteobacteria > Burkholderiales > Gallionellaceae > CAVXFS01. The sequence continues at coordinate 1,089,657 of CAWAJO010000001.1, read as the reverse complement.
CCCCAGGCTGATCTGATTCAGGAGGGTAATATAGGCCTGATGAAGGCCGTCAAACGCTTTGACCCGGAACGCGGAGTGAGGCTGGTATCGTTTGCCCTGCATTGGATACGAGCCGAAATGCATGAATACATCCTGCGCAACTGGAGATTGGTCAAGATTGCCACAACCAAGGCCCAGCGCAAGCTATTCTTCAACCTGCGCAGCATGAAGCCGGGGCTGGATGCACTCAAGCCGAAGCAGATAAAGGACATCGCTCAGAAATTAAACGTCAGCGAACAGGATGTCGTGGAGATGGAGGGGCGCTTCAATGGCCATGAGTTGGCGCTGGAAGCCGATGCAAATGGAGATGAAGACACATATGCTCCCATCTCCTATCTGGCCGCGGATTCTGAAAACGAGCCTTCCCTGCTCTTGGAACGCGCCGAAGCCAGGCGCATTGATAGTTCAGGGTTAAGCCAAGCACTGCAAAGTCTGGACGAACGCAGCCGCCGCATCGTTGAGGCTCGCTGGTTGCGCGAAAGCGACAGTGCAACGCTGCACGAGCTGGCAAATGAGTTCAATGTATCCGCCGAACGGGTACGCCAGATCGAACAAAAAGCGCTGGCCAAGATGAAAGCGGCACTGTTACCGGCCGCCGCCTGAAGAAACGACAGCAGGATAATCCAGGAAATTTATCCTGCTGATCGTTTGCAACTGAGTCTGAGAATTCTTGATCCGGCATGACTTTGGATTCGGCATTCGTCAGCGCGCGGCAATGGCTGGGGGACACGGGTTATTTGACTATCCTTAAATGAGGTTTGGATTGCGGAGGATTGCCACCTGCAGGCGGAGTCGGCACTGATTCTTTTCCCTGAAACACCAACCCTTGTCCATTTTCCTTGGCAAAGATCCCGATCACGGCGGAAATCGGCACGATCAGATTATGCGGAACACCGCCAAACCTTCCACCGCAAGTAATCTCCACGTTCCCCAGTTGAAGATTGAGTACGGCGTCCATGCTTAAATTCAGAACTATCTCGCCATCCTTCACAAAGGATGCCGGTACCTGCGTTTGATCGTCCACTCGCACGGCGAGGTAGGGGGTCAGGCCGCTGTCTATACACCAGTCGTAAATTGCGCGAATCAGATATGGCTTGGTAGATAACTCTGTCACTTACGCATCGCTTTTTCAGCCGGGGTCATCGCCTCGATATAAGCTGGACGCGAAAACAACCGTTCGGCATATTTCATCAACGGCGCAACTTCCTTTCCCATCTGGATCCCATAATAATCCAGCCGCCAAAGAAGCGGGGCGATCGCAACATCCAGCATTGAAAACTCTTCGCCGAGCATATACTTCTGCTTGGAAAACACCGGGGAAAGCTGTGTCAGATTATCGCGAACAGCTTGTCGCGCCTTGTCGGCGGCTTTCTGCGCACCACTCTCAATATCCTCGATATGGGAAAAAAGCTCATGCTCAAACCGGAACAGGAACAGCCTGGCACGTGCACGCAAGACCGGATCCGCAGGCATCAACTGCGGGTGGGGAAAACGTTCATCAATATATTCATTGATGATGTTTGCTTCGTACAGTATCAAATCCCTTTCCACAAGTGCCGGCACTTTGCCATAAGGATTGATTACCGCGATGTCTTCCATCTTGTTGAACATGTCAACGTCGATAATCTGGAAGTCCATGCCTTTTTCATACAAGACGATGCGGCAACGCTGACTGAACGGGTCTACCGTTCCAGAATACAGTGTCATCATGGAGTGGCTACGCCTTGATCAGGTTATTGCGGCGCATCGCTCCACGTACCAGAATGAACCCTGTTCCAGCAACCAGCGCACCAACGACAAGCGCCGCCAAGATGGGATAATGTCCCGTTCCATTAATGCCGGAAACCCAGACATAGCGTTCGAACAGCGTGCCAACTATGATACATGAAGCAATGGCCACCGTGACTTGCGGATTGTGGCGCGATACCGGGAAACACAACGCAGAGAATGGAATCACGAATTTCATCGCGACCATGGCCCACCATATAACGGTAAAATCGCCGTCCTGCATCGCATCCAGGCGATCACGTTCATCACCGATGTTGCCGTACCAGATGGTGATGTACTGCGCAAAAAAGGTGTACATCCACAATAGGGTAAAGGCGAGCATCATCTGCGCCAGATAGTTGTAAATGTAATCATCCACTTTCCGGTTAAGCCTGTCGCGCGTATTCAGCACATAGATCCAGATCAGCATAAAAGACAGAAACATATTGAAGTTGCTGACCAGATTATACATAGCGTAAATCGCGCTGTGCCAGGATGGCAACAAGGTCATTTCAAAATCCCAGGCAACCATGGTGGCATACAGCACGGTAAAAAATGGCACCCAGCACGCCACGCGGTGGAACTTGATGCGATCATCCTCGCTGCGATCGATCAGATCCTGGCGCTTGATGAAAATCCACCACACCGAAACAATCGCAAGCATGCCGATCACTTCGCGCGCCGCCAACAGAGGCCACGTATACCAACCGGGCATATGCACATCTTCACCATGCGAGACATGGCCGATCCAGGGAAAAGTGTGCGCACCCCCCACCAGCAATATCAATAACAGCACAAAAGCCAACGGAAACAGGGCAAACAGCGACACCGCCAATTGTCGCACTTGAAGCCGCCACTTGGCCCCTACCAGATAAAGCACTGAGCACAGCGTCACTCCGCTCATCGCAAGGTAAGTCACCACCACGAAACAGGCAGTCAGAACCGACCAATTGCTGTAAGAAAACATGAATTCACCCCCTTAATTAGCGACCGTTAACATTCGCCTGGACAGTCCCGCCCTGTTGCAGCACCTTGCGCACATAATTGACTACATGCCAGCGCTCGATCGGGGAAAGATCGTTGGCGTATGAAGGCATGATCGCTCCGCCAAACGTCATGTAACCCCAGATAAAACCATCGGTTAGCTCCTTGACTGCGTCAGACGTCAAGTCGAACGGTTGCAATACCAGCTTTTGGCCCACCAACCCGTCACCCTTGCCGGCATAACCATGGCACGGAGTGCAATAGATGCCGAACAGTCTGCCCCCGAGTTCCACCGACTTGGTATCAGCCGACACCGGATTCACTTGTGCAGCGGCCGTATCCTGGTCCTTTATCAGCGAAGTGGTTCCCGGAATTGGCACCGAATGCTTGGGAAACGGCCACATGCCCGGATTGTTGGGATCAACGCTTTTTTGTGGCTTGATCATGATCGAATTCATCATGTCTTTGGACCAAGGCCAGGCTTGAGCCAGCACAGGCATCAATAACAAAGCGAATGCAAGGAATAGTTTTTTCATTTACCTGCCTCTTCCTGAATTTCCAGCGCCTGGTGCTTGGTGAATATATTCCTGAGCGTCGCCGCGCTATGGTCGTCCACTTTCACCAGAATACCAATTTGATCTTCCGACACCTTCGAGCTGTACAGGGGTGACCGCCTGGCCGGCAACCCGGCGCAAACCAGCAACCCCAGCACGCTGATGTATACGCCACCGAGAATGAACATCTCATAGGTCAGCACGAAGTCCGGGGGAAATGGCACGATAGGCTTGCCGCCCTTCATCTGGGCATAGAAATTGGCCTGAGATCCGGCGATAAGCCAGAACGCCAACAGACCGCCGGAAAGCGCGCCGACCAGCGTAAACCATTGCACCCTGACCGGCTTTTCCCCGAGAAACTCCTCCACTTCCGGATGTTCGATCGGGGACTTGATTACCATGTCGTCGGCCGCATTAAAGCCCTTGATACTGCTGCTGCGCAGTTCACTGACGACTGCTTCGGCTTCGTCGAAATTATTGTACAGAGCCAGCATGTGACGTTTGCTCATATCAATGCCCCCCCTCCAGTCCGAGTTCGGCTTTCTTCCGCGCCAGGCTGCGGTGGTAGACCATCTCCTTCACCTCGTACATGGAGACAGAAGGAACGATCTTGCAGAACCCCATGAACAGCAGAGTAAACCAGCCGAAACTGCCGAACACAATGCCCCACTGGATCAAGCTGGGCCATTGGTCGTGGTCCCAAGTCCACGGATAATAGCCATGTGCAAATGTCGGAGACACGATCATCCAGCGCTCCAGAAACATGCCCAGATTAAGCAACAGCGATACCGCGAACATCACCGTGATGCTGGTCTGCCAGCGCTTGACCATCAACGCGAACGGCACCACCGAACCGCAAAAGATCATTGCCCACCAGAACGGCGCGTAGGGACCAGTCGCCTTCTGGATCAATACTGACTTGGAAACCGGGTCATGGCTATACCAGACCGAAGCAAACTCGATGCAGTTCAGGTATGTCCACACCATCGCAATTGCGAAAGTCAGGCGCACAATCTTTTTCAGGATCGGCAGCGTCATGTATTCCTCGAACTTGAACACATAGCGCAGGATGACGAACAAGGAGATGATCGCGGCACAGCCGGAATACAGCGCACCCGCCACGAAGTACGGCGGGAAAGATGTAATGTGCCAACCCGGTTGCTGGGACATGGCAAAGTCGGAGGCCACGATGGAGTGAACCGACACCGCCAGCGGGATCAGGAAACAGGCAACTGTCATATAGGTTACGCGGAAGTTGCGCCATTGGCGGTCGGTGCCTTCCCAACCCAGGGCCAGCAGGGTATAAAGTTTCTTGCGCCAACCCAAATGGATATTATCGCGGGCGATTGCCAGATCGGGAATGGAGCCAACGTAAAGGAAGATCGCCGACGAACTCAGGTAGGTGAATACCGCCATCGCATCCCATAGCAGCGGCGACTGGAAGTTGGGCCAGGCCCAGCGCTCGTTCGGGTAGGGCAGCGCATAATAGATCTGCCACACGCGCCCCAAGTGCACTGCCACAAACAAGGCGGCTGTCAGCAACGAAAACGTGGTCATGGCCTCGGCGAATCGATAGATTGGCTTGCGCCAGTCCGCATGCATCAGGTGCAGGATAGCCGACAGCAATGTTCCGGAGTGGCTCATGCCGATCCAGAAGATGAATGAGGCAATGTATAACCCCCACATATGCGGGTTGTCCAAATTGGCCACGCCCATGCCGGTGTTGTACTGGTATACCTCACAGCCAATGCCCACACCGAACACGAGCATCGCGCCAAACAAGATAAACCAGTACAGTTTGCGCGGATTCTCCAGACTGCTGAGCACATCCTTGTTGATCTGCGCCCAAGCTATGTCGTCGCGGATATCTTTTCCCATTTCTTTATTTCCTTCCCTTGTGGCTTACACCGTGCTTTCGCGCACCCGCTCCAGATACATGATTGACGGAAATGGACGAAGCTGTGCCAAGATGTGGTATCCGCGCAAGCGGTTGCCTGGGTCTTCCTCCTTGTCCTGCTTTTCTTTGGTGATCTCAACCTCCTGCTGTTTCCACTGCTTTGCCACTTCGGATTCCGGGTTATACAAGTTGCCAAAAGTAATTGCGCCCGCCGGACAAGCCTGCTGACAAGCCGTTTGAACGTCAGCGTCACCCACAATCCGGCCTTCGTTCTTTGCCGTATTGCGCGCCGTATATGTGCGCTGCTTGCAGAAGGTGCACTTCTCCATCACCCCCTTGGTGCGCACCGTCAGGTCCGGGTTGAGTTGCATCTGCAACGGCTCCGGCCACACCTTCTCCTGTTCCGGATAGTTGTACCAATTGAAATATCGCACCTTGTATGGACAATTTGCCGAACAGTAACGGGAGCCGATACAACGGTTGTAAATCTGCGAGTTCAAACCATCTGGCGTGTGGTTGGTTGCACCCACCGGGCACACCGTCTCGCATGGCGCGGCCTCGCACTGCTGGCACAGCATGGGCAGGAATGTGGCACCCTGATCGGCCACAAACCCCTCGTTATTCTCATCCCAGTAGCGTTCGATGCGCATCCAGTGCATCGCCGCACCGTGCGCAAATTTTTCCTTGCCCACGACGGGCAGGTCGTTTTCCGCATAGCATGCCACGCTACAGGCATTACATCCGGTGCAGGCGTCCAGATCAATGGACATCGCCCAGTTAATCTTGGTGGCGGGATAGGCCTCCCAGTCCGGGACCCCGGCGTCCTCGAGCGGATGCGTATGGCGGTACTTCGACCAGTTATCTAAAAAGTTGGAAATGGACATGACTAGACCTCCTTGGAAAGGTCAACCTTGTCGGTTGACACCTTGACCGCGATTTTCTTGTAACCGGCCTGACTACCGCCAGCAGGACCTTCATCCTTCACGATAATCACTCGATCGCCGGTCTTGCTGATCTTTACATTGGTTTCGTTGAACGCCAACTCACCCGTCTCCATATCGTAAACCGGATCAAGTATGGAGAACACATTCGCACCGACTCCGTTCGCGTAACGCCCCATCGCCTCGTGGCCGTAACCGACCGGGATGGAAATCACCTCCGGATGAATGCCCGGGAACAGATAAGCCTGTGACTTGATCGTGCCACTCCTCGACGACACTTCGATGATGTCGCCCTCGACGATGCCGAGGCGCGCGGCAGTCTTGGGGTGAATTTCAACCCAGGAATCCCAAACTATCGTGGTTAATGGATCAGGCATTTCCTGCAACCACGGTTCATTAGCATTGCGGCCGTCGCGGATGCTGGCGGAGACTGTCGGTATCAGACGTAACGGATAAGAAATGTTGGCGGCAGCAGGCCCCGGGAGCGTGATTTCTGCGGAAGATGGCTTGACAGATATAGTGCCCACAATACCCTTTAACGGAATAATGCTCTTGCTCAGTGTCTCATCCCAGAAACGGTCGTCTTCAGTTCCCGCCCCGCCAAGTGCGCCCTTGTTCTTCAACAGGGCACTGCGCAGGTAGGCATAAAAATCATCAAAGTCCTTGTACTCTTTCGCTCCGCGTTGCTTGAGCAATGCCAGCAGGATATCGCCCAACCCGCGGGTGTCAGGATACAACCTTTCCATCAAAGGCTGCCGCAGACTTACGTGGGTATAACTTTCAGAGCCTCCGCTTTCCGGCGCGGGCATGTATTCCGGCACCACCGTCGCCCAGTCCTCCATGGCGGAATCCAGAGGCAATACCAGATCGGCAGCCTGTGCGGTTTCATCAAGATAGTGGGCCAATGCAACCTTGAATTCGGCTTTTTTGAAATTCTCCCGGAAATTCAGCGTGGCGGGCGCGCTGTATACCGGGTTGGCGGCATAGTTAAACACCACCTTGTATTTGCCTGCCGCGAGGCCATCGTTCAGCCCATTCAATGCGGAACGGCCACCAACTGCCGGCGCGAGTTGCGGGAATGGGACCGCCGCGGCAGCTTCAACAGTCTTCCCGACATTACCCAACACAAAGTTGAGCAATGCAATGGCTGCAGCATTTTGTGAGCCATATTCATAGCCTTCAACCGTATTTCCTGCAAGCATAAGGCTAGGCGTGTTTTCTTTGAGTAATGCTGCCAATTTGTTGATGAGTTCGAACGATACACCGGTATCCACCTCTATACGCTCCGGCGTGTAGTCCTTCACTGCGGCAGCAATGTCTGCAGGAATATTCAATCCCGCAGTGCCCAAGGCATTGATCAGCGCCAAGGCAAACATCCCTTCGGTCCCCGGCCGCACTGCAATCCAGCGATCCGCATTTGCTCCGGTCATTGTCATCTTCGGCTCAATTTGCACCAGTATCCCACGACCCTCAGGGCGAGTCCCTTTGCGAAACCTGGCATACTGCTGAGTAAAATGTACTGGCGAAATCCATGCGCCCAGAAAATCGGCGCCAAATGACACGACCATTTTTGCCTTGTCTATTCGAAAGCGCGGCATCGACGTTCCGTAAACTTTCTTGTTCGCGCTGCGCAGCACTGCCGGCGATACTGCTTCATAGATAAAGTGATTCTTGCTGCCTAACGCATCCATATAGTTGCCCAGCAACGCGCTGACGTGACCACTCAAGCCGCCGGTCACAAACGCTACTTCATCGCCTTTCGCACCTGCCAGCTTGTCGCCAATCAATTTCAGCGCCTGTTCCCAAGTAATCGCCTGACCCTTGAAAAGCGGCTGCCGCACGCGGTCAGGGTTGTAATGATTCTGCACGCCCGATTGCCCCAGGCCGCACATTTTGCCGTGGTTTATCGGGGAATTGGGATTGCCTTCCGCCTTGAGCACACGGCCTTCGCGCAACCTGCCCATGATGTTGCACCCTGCATCGCACTGGGCACAGGTTGAGTTGTAATACGTGCTGACGCCAGGAATTACAAAATCCGGGAGTTCAACATATGACGTGACAATTTCCTTACCATCCTCAATCGACGTGTTTCCACAGCCGCTCAATGCAACCGCCGCACCACTCCAACCCAGGACTTTTAGAAAATCTCGTCGATCAAATTCGTTGTCTATCATCGCATTTACCTCTTAACTCTAGCTCTTTGCAAACGGCGCGCCGGTTACTTATGACACGTGAAGCAATCATTTGGCCCATGCCCGGTCTCGCTGGAATTGGCACTTACGAGGTGATCCTTCTGGTGACAATTCGCGCACCATCCCATTGTGATCGGCTTCTGGCGACGATCAACCGTCATGCTCTTTACGTCGCCATGACAATAGCCGCATACTTCCAAATACGGACGATCCTGCTGAAAATAGAAGCGCTTGATGTGGCGCTCATGATTGAAGCGCACGAAATCCGGTTCGTCGTGCACCTTCTTCCATGGAATGGCTTTCTTTGCCTCCCAGTATTCGAATAACTTCTTGATGCGGGGTTTATCCTTCACCGACTCGATGCTGCGGTGACATCCGATGCACTTCTGCACCGGCGGGATGCCGGCCACAATGCTGCGCCGCGCGTAAGTATGGCAATACATGCAATTGATCTGCATGCCGCCGTCCTTGGCATCGCCAGCATGCCGGAAGTGCGGGAACTCAATTGGCTGGTCAATTTGCGGACCTAATTCATCCTCGGTGACAAGTGGTTGTTGAGCAGCATTTACAACATTGCCGCAGGTTGCAAGCAGCAACCCGACTAACAAGACAGTCAAACGTATAAAACAATGCATCGTAAGTGGCTCCCCCAACAAACAATTAGATGGCCGGCCGGTACAACGCCGACTTGCAGTAACACAACTTCAGCTGATTATTTTTATGCGGCGAGATCGCTTTATTTTTATTCAGTGCAAGCCAGACCGCAAGGGATAGGCGAAACAAGCACATATAGCATGATGTCCAGTTTGAAAAATAAAGTCAACACTTCAACGCGTAACGGGAATAATTAACCTGAAAAACCTCTTATCATGCAAAAGATTACAGTATTTACTTATATAGCTGGCTGGCAACTGCTAGTTAACAGCTATTCAGGAAAGGCTTTCGGATATTGCAAATTAAACGCGTGGTCACTGTCGCGCAATCATTTGTCCACCCCTTGATGATGATCGCAACGATCCCCGATGAAAATTGCGATTTTGGCCAGCGGGCTGTTTGGGGAATGTCTTCGAAATGCATGGAACAATTTCCCAATTGCTTGTCCAATCGACGCAGGAGGTTCCGCGACAGATTTCAACGCCGCTCGTTGACTTCAGGAAAGCAGCTGATTAGAGTGGCATCCATTGTTCAATGTTATAAGGAGACCTGTATGAACGTACGTTATCTCGTTATTCTGGCAGCTGCCTTGGCGGTGGCGGGAAATGCCCTCGCCGGAGACGGCGCCATGCTGGCCCAAAGTAACAATTGCCTGACTTGTCATGCTGTCGACACCAAGAAACTGGGGCCAGCATTCAAAGATGTGGCGGCCAAATACAAGGACGACAAGTCTGCCCAAGCCATGCTGGAAAAGAAAGTTCGCAATGGCGGCGGCGGAAACTGGGGCAAGATGCCGATGCCGGCCACCGCCCAGTCGGTCAGTGACGCAGATATCAAGAATATCGTACAGTGGGTGCTGTCACTTAAATAAAAGCAATCTTGCTTACCAGCAATAGCCTTGGGCCGCCTTGATGTCGGCCCTGCTTCGTTCTGCCTTGCGTTACAGCATATTGGCTTTGTCCTGTTTGACCTTATGCAACAGCGGCATGGCATTGAAATATTCCTGACGGGTCACCTTGCCATCCTTGTTGGCGTCCACCTCGTCGAAATACGTCGATAGCATGGGCATCGCCACGGCTTCCTTTCGGTCCAGACCGCCATCCTGATTGCTATCCGCCGCATAAAAGCGCCGGTCCAAATGTGCGGTGGCGGAATTCCCCGTCGCTATATTGTGGCCGGCATTCATCTCGTCCAAGGTGAGATCTCCATCCTTGTTGCCATCCAGCCGCTCGAACTGCCTGGAGTTGAAATTGTCGAACTCGGACTTTGAAACGATGCCATCGCCATTGGCATCCATTTCACGATACACCGCGATCCCGATCGAGGCATGCGCTACTCCCCGGGATTCGTGATCACTGGCCTCTGCTCCAGCCTGCGCCAGTGGCACCCACAACAATAGTGGCGAAACAACAGCGAGTAAACGAATCAATCTTTTCATGAATTGCTCCTGGATCAGTTGAATCATGATAAAGCGTAGAAGGAAGCCAACATCAGGCCTCGAGGCAGACATACTACCATCCACTTGAAACCTGCGGAGTATCTGCCGATTGAATCCCACATTGACGATCAGGCTTTGCGGCATGATTGCAACACGGCACAGGATTTCCCTCATGGCGCCTAATAGCGCGATTTCAGGGCCCATATGATCATGAAATGTCGGGGGCTCTTGCAGGGCCTAATTCAAAGGCTGATTCATGGGTGGGTTATAATTGCGCCACTCATAATTTCACCCCCGCAATGAATATTTTTTACGAAGACGATGGCGTTTTTAAAGCCGCAACCATAATTACTGACAACACCACTTCGCTGCAAGTGGAAAGTACGCATGGCAAACGCAGCAAGATCAAGGCGTCAAACGTGTTACTGCGCTTCACTCAACCCGGGCTGGCCGAATTCATGGCTCAGGCGGAAGACATCGCAGCCGGTATGGATATCGAATTTCTCTGGGAGTGCAGCCCTCCGGATGAGTTCGGGTTTGATTCATTGGCCACAGAATATTTCGGGCGCGCTCCCAGCCCGATAGAAGCGGCAGGAACTTTGATCCGTCTGCATTCCTCGCCGATGCACTTCTACAAGAAAGGCAAGGGACGCTATCGGGCCTCGCCGCCGGATGCACTGAAAGCCGCACTGGCGAGTGCCGAGAAGAAGCGCCAGCAATCCGAATTGCAGGCGCACTATGTCGATCAGCTTGTCCATTTTTCGCTCCCTTCCGATTTCATCGCCAAATTGCCGCAGCTGCTGTACAAGCCAGACCGCAATACCCTCGAAGCAAAGGCACTTGAAGCAGCCAGTGCCCGCACCCACCTGTCCGGCGCCCATTTGCTGCATCGCTGCGGCGCCATTCCCTCAATCGTGGACTACCACTTGCGGCGATTCTTGTCGGAGCACTTTCCTCAAGGCACCGGCTTTCCCGACATCCGTGTGGATACCCATCCCGAGTTGCCGCTTGCTGAGGCCAATGCATTCAGCATTGACGATGCCGCCACCACTGAAATCGATGACGCTTTTTCGGTTATGCCGCTGTCCGATGGCAACTGGCGAATCGGGGTGCATATCGCCGCGCCCGCTTTGACCATTTCGCCTGGTTCGGCAATTGACGCCATAGCTGCTCAGCGTCTTTCCACCGTCTACATGCCGGGCGACAAAATCACCATGTTGCCGGACAAGGTTGTGCAGGCATTCACGCTGAGCGCGGACAACGTCTGCCCGGCTCTTTCCATGTACCTGGATGTAGACGCCGCAACCCTCGGCGTTGTTGGCACCGCAAGCCGCATCGAGCGTATCCACATCGCCGCCAATCTTCGCCACGATACACTGGAGCCGCTGTTCAACGAAGCGACTCTGAAATCCGGCAATTGCGACTACCCTTATGCGCAAGAACTCGCCCTGCTGTGGCGTTTTGCAGGCAAGCTCGAAGCCGCACGCGGCAAATCCGCTGACAACCTGCAACACGTGGACTATAACTTTTATGTTGAGAACGACCGCATCACGATCAGCGAAAGACGGCGCGGATCACCCGTAGATAAAGTAGTGTCGGAGCTGATGATCTTCGTGAACAGCGAATGGGGCAAGCTGCTTGCCGAGCATGAAGCGGCGGGCATTTATCGAACACAGAACAACGGCAAGGTGAAGATGAGCACGGTGCCCGCCCCGCACCAGGGGCTGGGCGTGGCGCAATACTTGTGGGCCAGCTCACCTTTGCGCCGTTATGTTGATTTCATCAACCAGCGCCAGATCATTGGCGTCTTGCGCAATGAGCCTCCTTGTTATGCAATGAACGATACTGGATTGCTCACGGCGATGCGGGATTTTGAAGCCGCCTATGCAACCTATAATGAGTTTCAGCGCGCAATGGAGCGCTACTGGTGCCTGCGCTGGTTGTTGCAGGAAAAGGTGCAACTGACCGAAGCGCTGGTGTTGCGCGAAAATCTGGTGCGGCTGGAGCGCATTCCGCTGACGGGGCGCATTCCTTCATTGCCAGAATTGCCCGCCAATACTCGGGTCAAACTGGAAATTGGAGAAATAGACCTGATCGATTTGAGTTTTAGCGCGCGGTTCATTTCAACGATCGAGGAGGTAGCGGCTTGTCAGCCTTGATTAGACAACCGCTCGCGGTTTCATTCGCCTTTTCTTTGGCCATGCACGCATTCTTGCTTTTTGGCGTCGGCATTGCCCTCCCCGACCCGCGCAAATTTGACAACTCAATGCAGCCCCTGGAAGTTGTGCTGGTCAACAGCAAATCCAAATCGCGTCCGGATAAGGCCGATGCCATGGCGCAAAGCAACCTCGACAGTGGCGGCAACACTTCCCAAAACCGGACTGCAAAAAGCCCGCTTCCAACTCTGTCTGACGACAAGCAATTCACGCCTGATCAATCCGCCCGGCAAATTCAGCAACTCGAACTGGAAGCAAAGCACCTGTTGACCCAGATCAAGAGCGATCACAGCGTGGCCCAGGTAAATGAACTTGAACCGAAGCAGCAGATACAACAAGCATCGGGTGAGGACCTGGTTCAGCGCAGCCTGGATATGGCCCGCATGGAAGCGCAAATCAGCAAGGATTTTGAGGCCTATCAGAAGCTTCCGCGGCGCAAATTCATCGGTGCCCGCACGCAGGAATACCGCTTCGCACAATATGTCGAAGACTGGCGCATCAAGGTGGAGCGCATCGGCAACCTTAATTACCCTGAGGCGGCGCGCGAGAAGAAGATCTACGGCAACCTACAGCTCACGGTATCCATCCGCGCCGACGGCAGCGTGGATAACGTGGAAGTCAGCCGCCCCTCCGGACAGCCCATACTCGACGCCGCAGCGCAGCGCATCGTCAGGCTTGCCGCACCGTTTCCCCCTTTTCCACCGGACATCCGCAAGGATACAGATATCCTAAGCATAACCCGCACCTGGACGTTCACGCAGACAGACAAACTGGAGAGCGAGTAGCCGGGCACGGTCCGCACCTGAAGCATCAAGTCGCACACAAGGGGCCAACTACAATTCCGCAAGAGTATGCGCGCCTTCTATTCCTGAACGCCGCTTTGTTTTGGCACGAACATGGAGCAGCAACGAATCACTGGGCCTTACGGCCAGAGCCTCCCGACATTCCGTTTCCGCCGTCCCCGGTTGCCCGCATTGAAACAGGCCTTGGGCAGGGCGCAGGATGGAGGAGGCGCTTCCACCATGGCATTTCACGCGGCCGCCCGTTTCCACAATATGCGGCAGCGAAACAATGCACCGCATTGGGATTGTATTTGCAATCCAGTTGCATTAAGATCGGCGCATGAAACAGGGTGCGGAAAATGCGAATATTGGTGAAACCATACGCAACGCGGGTGGGCGGGTGACCCATGCACGAATTCGGATTCTGGCTTTGATAAGGGCGGCGTCTTTTCCCTTGAGCCACGCTGAAATCGAAGCCCTGCTCGCACAGGACAGGCAGCCGGTTGACCGCGTCACGATTTACCGTGTTCTGGACTGGCTGGCGGATGCGAATCTGGCGCACAAAGCGGCCGATGGACGCGGGGTATTCCATTTCTCGTCGACCAACCCCGACGGAAAACATGCACTTCATGCGCATCTGCGCTGCACCGGGTGCGGCGGCGTGTTTTGCCTGGACATGCCACCGCCCGCACGCCCCAAACTGCCGCGCGGTTTTCGCTTGAGCGAGATCGCGCTGGACATTCGCGGCGAATGCCCGAGCTGCGTCCATTCGTGATCATGAATACATTATTTCAGACTTTCTTCGCCAGCGTACTGGCCGGGTTTGCGAGCATGGCGATCGCTTTCTTCACCACCTCCCGGCTGAACCAGCGGTGGCTGACTCGCCTGATCAGCTTTGCCGCTGGAATGATGCTTGCCATCGCGCTTATCGACCTGATGCCGGAGGCTCTCGAAGGCGGCATGGCCGCCGACGACTTGTTCTCGGTGCTGCTGGTGGCGCTGATCGTGCTGTTTGCGCTCGACTTCAAACTGCACGCCAACTGCAGGCACGGCGCCGACGGGACCTGTACCCACGATCTGGTGCGGCCGATCCCGATGATCCTGGCCGGCGGCGCGCTGCATGTATTCACCGACGGCCTGATGCTGGGCGCCACCTTCCTGGTCAACCCGGTGCTGGCCTGGGCCATGACCCTGGCCGTGCTGGCGCACGAAGTGCCGCGCGAAGCCGGCGATTTCGCGCTTCTGCTCACTGCACGCTGGAGCCGGAATAAAGCGCTGGTCTGGAATGCCCTATCGCGGCTGGCTTGCGTGTTTGGCGCTATCGCCGGCTATCTGGCCCTGTCAAATGAGCGGCAATGGTTGTCGTTCGTCCTTGCCATCGCGGCAGCCAATTTCATCTATATCGCACTGACCGGCATCCTGCCGTGGCTGCGCCAGGAACGCGAAACCTTCGCGTGGCAAGGCAGCTTCATGATAGTCGGCGCATTATCGGTGCGCGTGGCCACAACTTTTTTGCACTAGGATTGTCCACGGGAACAGATAAATCTAGAATGATCATACCCATGCTGCCAACGGCAGCCTGATGCCCACATGAATTATCGAAACATGCATGCGTAACAGTTTGCCCATCCGGCTTTTCTTCATCTTTTCCCTGCTTTTCGCGCAGCAGGCCGGGGCCGCACACGCCGTGCATCATGCGCTTGAGGACCTGACGCAGCAACAGCATGACAAGAAATCACCGCATTCGGATGCCTGCGGGAAATGCGCGGCCTATGCGCAACTGGGCAATGCCCTCAGCGTCGCCGTTTTCGACCTCCCGCCGCCGGTTGCAATTGGCCAGCCAACACAATTCCAGATTGCCGCATTCCGTTCCACCCCGATCCTTGCCGCCGACGCGCGCGCACCGCCTTACTCCTGACAACACCTGATATCGCTTCCTGCCTGGGCAGGCAGGGTTAATCATGTTTTCAAGGAGTCAACATGTTCCGCAAATATTATTGGTGCGCGGTTGTCGCCGCGCTGGTGGGCAATTCAACCATGGCCATCGCCCATGAACTCGGCGCCCATGTGCACGGCATCGCCACCCTGCAAATCGCCGTCGACGAAAAAACCATGACGCTGGATCTTTCCAGCCCGCTCGACAACCTGATCGGGTTCGAGCACATGCCGCGCGATGCGAAACAGAAGGCGGCAGTGAAAAACATGGCGGACAGCCTTAACCACGCCGAGCGCTTCTTCGTCCCGACAGCGGAGGCGCAGTGCACACTGCAGTCAGTGAAACTGGATTCTCCGGTGCTCAAACCGGAATCGACGCCGGACAAAAAGGAAGCTTCCAAACCGCATCAGGAAGAACGCGTCCATGCCGATCTCGACGGCGAGTTCGTGTTCGCCTGCAAGCAGACCGACAAGCTGCATGACCTCACAGTAAGACTGTTCGACTCCTACCCCAACCTTCATCAGGTGAAGGTCGAAGTGGCGACGCAGAAAAAGCAGGCGGCGGCCCAGCTCACGCCTGAGCAACAGCGCGCAAGCTGGTAACGGCGAGCTGAAGAGCACTCACATGGCGAACCAAGTCATCCGCATCGACAACCTGGCATTCCGCTATCCCGGCGCAGGCAACGATTGCATCGACATCCGGGAACTGCATGCCGATGCGGGTGACCGCATCTTTATCTACGGCCCCAGCGGCAGCGGCAAGAGCACGCTGCTCGGGCTGCTGGGCGGCGTGCTGTCGCCGCAGCGCGGAACGATTTCGCTGCTCGGTCACCAACTGACCAGCATGTCGCCTTCGGCCCGCGACCGCCTGCGCGCGGATCACATCGGCTTCGTGTTTCAGCAGTTCAACCTGATCCCGTATCTTTCGGTGACCGACAATGTGCTGCTGTCCTGCCGCTTTTCCGCGCGACGCCGCAAGCGCGCGCTCGACGCCGCCGATTCGCTGCCGCATGAGGCAGCGCGCCTGCTCGACCATCTCGACATCGCGCCCGAATTGCGCCACACCCCGGTGACGCAATTGAGCGTCGGCCAGCAGCAGCGGGTCGCAGCCGCGCGCGCCTTGATCGGTCGACCGGAGATCGTCATCGCCGACGAACCGACCTCAGCGCTAGACTCCGAACGGCAATCCGCATTCCTCGACCTGCTGGCGCGCGAAAGCATTGCCGCGGAAGCGACGCTGTTGTTCGTCAGCCATGATCGCAGGCTAGCATCAGGGTTCAGCCGCGAGATCGAGCTGCCCTCGCTCAACCGGGCGCAAGCCAGACAGGGGGCCATATGAATTACCTGCTCGCGCTGGCCATGCGCAGCGCATGGAACCGCAAACTGACGCTGGGACTCACGTTGATGTCGATCGCCCTGAGTGTCGCGCTGCTGCTCGGCGTCGGGCGCGTGCGCCAGGATGCGCAGGACAGTTTCGCCCAGTCGGTATCGGGCACTGATCTGGTGATCGGCGCACGCACGAGCCCGGTGCAACTGATGCTGTATGCGGTGTTCCACCTCGGCGATGCCACCAACAACATCCATTGGCAAACCTACCAGGACATCGCCGCGAACCCGGAGGTGGCGTGGACCATCCCGATCTCGATGGGCGACTCGCATCATGGGTTTCCGGTGGTAGGCACCACGACGGATTATTTCGAGCATTTCCATTATGGTGAATCGCAGCCGCTGTCCTTCAGCAGCGGCAAGCCGTTTGCCGGTCTTTTCGACGCGGTCATCGGCGCGGAGGTCGCCGACCATCTCGGCTATCATCTGGGCGACAAGATCATCCTGTCGCATGGCATGGGCGGCATAGGCCTTACCGAACACGCCGACAAGCCGTTTACGATATCCGGCATCCTGGCCCGCACCGGAACGCCGGTCGACCGCACCGTGCATGTCAGCCTCGAAGCCATCGAGGCCATCCATCTCGACTGGCAGGGGGGCGCCAAAATCCCGGGATTTTCGATCCCGGAAAAATATGTAACCAAGTTCGATCTCACGCCGAAGGAAGTCACCGCCATCCTGGTCGGCCTGAAAAACCGCGTCGCCGTGTTCAAGGTGCAGCGCTATGTCAACGAGTATCATGACGAACCGTTGCTGGCAGTGTTGCCTGGTGTTGCGCTCGATCAGTTATGGCAGGTCGTTAGCGTCGCGGAGCGCGCCCTGCTCGCGGTGTCCGGCATGGTCGTGGTGGTCGGATTGTGCGGCCTGGTGGCGGTCATCCTTGCCAGCCTGAACGAGCGGCGGCGCGAATTGGCGATCCTGCGCTCGGTCGGCGCGCGCCCCCTCGATGTATTTCTGTTGCTGAGCGCAGAAGGGCTGTTTATCACCCTGTCCGGTACGTTGATCGGCATGGGATTGCTGACTGCATTGACTGCCGCTTTTGCCCCCCTTATCCAGTCGCACTACGGCCTGATGATAACGCCCCGATTCATCTCTGCCGATGAATTTGGACTGATCGGCATCGTGATCGGTGTCAGCCTGTTGGCGAGCCTGGCGCCCGGCTATGGGGCTTATAGACTATCCCTGTCGGACGGCCTGACGCCGCGAATTTAAAGGAGGTAATTCAACCATGCAAACTCAGCGGATTTTTCTCGCGGCACTATTGATGTCTGTTCTTTCCGGGCTTGTCGGAAGCGCGGCGGCCAACGACGGCAAGAAAGCCGATTACAAGGTTGGCGACCGGCTGAAATCGCATCCTGTCGGGATCAAATCAGCCTACCGGCAAATCACTTGGGATGACCTGATGCCCAAGGACTGGGATCCGATGACGGATTTCAAGAAGCTCGACTTCAGCAAGCTGAAGGATTCCGACCCGCGTGCCCAGGAAGCATTGCTGCAACTGCGCGAAGCCTGGAACAACGCGCCGATCGAACCGTCGATCGACGGCGCCAGTGTGCGTATTCCCGGATTCATCGTGCCGCTGGAGGTGGCCAGACACCAGATCACCGAATTCCTGCTGGTGCCTTTTTTCGGCGCCTGCATCCACGTACCACCGCCGCCCGCGAACCAGATCATCCATGTATTCCCGTCGAAGGCGTTGAAGAAGGGCATGCAGAGCATGGACACGGTCTGGATCAGCGGCAAGCTTGAGGCTGTTCCTTCCGATACCGACATGGGCAACGCCAGCTACCGGATGCAAGCCGAATCTGTCGAGCCATACAAGAACTGACGTTTGACACCAATGAACAGGCGCGTTTACCGGACTCTAATTCTGCCGCTGATCCTCATCCTGCTGTTCGCGCAGCAGGCCGGGGGAGCACATGCAATGCACCATGCCTGGGAGGATCTGACGCAGCAGCACGATGACGACAAACACGCGCCGCACTCCGACGCCTGCCCCAAGTGTGCAGACTACGTCCACATCGGCAGTGCGCTGAATGTCGGCACATACGACTTGCCGTCATTGCCGGTATTTGGCGACACCATACCATTCCTTTCTATCTCCTTCCGCTCCACCCGCACACTGCCCTCTGTCGCGCGCGGCCCGCCTGTACCGGTGCAAAGAATCGCATAACGCCTGCCCCGCCTGCAGCGGGGTGCTTGCCATTTTTTTGGAGAGCCATCATGTTCAAATACACAGCACTTTGTGTGGCGCTGTTCGCGCCGCTATCCGCCTGCGCGGCGTCGGACGACGACTTGCGCGCCATGCGCGAGGAGATTCAACAACTGAAGGATGATTACGGGCAACGCATCCAGCAACTGGAGCAACGCCTGCAGCAGGCCGAAACAGCCAGCAGGAATGCCCGGGACACCGCAACACAGGCAGAGGCCGCAGCACAACAAGCCAATCATCCGGCAGCAAGCGCCGCGGGCGCGTTCAATCCCGCCCTTTCGCTGATCCTGAGCGGTACTTACGGGCAAATTCAGCAAGCCGACGCCCCAGCCACGGGTTTCGAAATGCTGGCCCATACCCCGCCGGATCAGGGTTTCAGCCTGGGTGAATCCGAAATCGGCATGACCGCCAACATCGATCCGCAATTCCGCGCCGTGGGCACTTTTTCGCTGGATTCCGACGGCGGTATCAGTGTGGAAAATGCTTTCGTGCAGACCACTACGCTGGGCAACGGATTCAATTTCAAATTCGGGCGCTACTTTTCCGGGCTGGGGTACCTGAACGAACAGCATTCCCATACCTGGGATTTCGTCGATCAGCCGCTGGTGTATCAAGTCTTCTGGGATAACCAGATGGGCGAGGACGGGGTGCAGTTCAAATGGCTGGCGCCGACCGATACGTTCATCGAAATCGGCGCAGAACTCGGCCGCGGACGCGGCTATCCCGGCAGCGACCGGCAGAAAAACGGCTCCGGTTCGGGCGTGCTGTTTGCCCATGTTGGCGACGATGTCGGCATCAGCAACAGCTGGCGCGCGGGCATTTCGCTGCACGAAACCAAACGCGAAAATGCCCAGTCGGACGCGGTTCCCGACGTCCCCGGCACGATTGGCGGCGTAAGCAACCTGTTCACGGGCGACAGCAAGACTGCCGGCCTGGATTTCGTGTGGAAATACGCACCGGACGGCAACGTGATCGACACCAACTTCAAGTTGCAGGGCGAATATTTCCGCCGCAAGGAAGACGGAATGCTGACCTATGACATCACCGGCGCCAACATTACCGACGGCTACTCTGTCACCCGGTCCGGATGGTACCTGCAAGGCGTCTACCAGTTCATGCCGCGCTGGCGCGTCGGATTGCGCTACGACCAGCTCGATCCGGGCACGGCGCAAGTCGGCGCACTGAACGCTGGCAATGTCATCAGCAGCTTCGGCTATAACCCGTCCCGCAATTCATTGATGGTCGACTACAACCCGAGCGAGTTTTCGCGCCTGCGCCTGCAACTGGCGCAGGACAAGTCGCGTCAGGGGCTGACAGACAACCAGTTATATCTGCAATACGTGATGAGCCTTGGCGCTCATGGCGCACACCAATTCTAAGGAGCACATACCATGAAAACGACACAAAGTGGAGTTTCGGTGCAGGCTAGTGCTCGCGTACGCGAGCGTTATGCGGTAGCCAGAACAATTTATTGCATCCTGTCGGCGGCAATGCTCACATTGATTGCCGCACCCTCTTACGCACTCAACATCTTCACCTGCGAACCCGAATGGGCCGCGCTCGCCCGGGAACTGGCGGCGGACAAGGCTGATATTTATTCCGCGACCAACGCGCTGCAGGACCCGCACCACATACAGGCGCGACCCAGCCTGATTGCCAGGGCGCGCCGCGCGCAACTGGTGGTATGCACTGGCGCGGAACTGGAAATCGGCTGGCTGCCGGTGATCCTGCGCGAATCCGGCAACCCGGACATCGAACCCGGCAAGCCCGGCAATTTCGAGGCTGCGCGCTACGTGACGCTGCTGGAGGTTCCGACGCGCCTCGATCGCGCCGAAGGCGACGTGCACGCGGAGGGTAATCCGCACATCCAGACCGGCGCGCCCAATTTCCTGCCGATCGCACAGGCATTGGCCGCTCGCCTGGCCGAACTGGACCCAGACAATGCTGCGTTCTACCGCAGCCGCCTGCAATCCTTTACGCAGCAATGGCAGGCGGCTATGGACCGCTGGGAAAAACAGGCCGCGCCGCTCAAGGGACAAGTGGTAGTCGTGCACCACAAAGACTTCACCTACCTTGAGCAATGGCTGGGACTCAAGGAAATTGCCACGCTGGAACCCAAGCCCGGCATGGAACCCAGCGTTGCCCACCTGTCGCAAGTCCTGGACCAATTGCAGCGGCAACCGGCCAGGATGGTGATCCGCGCCGCATATCAGAGTCCCAAGCCTTCCGAATGGATGGCGGAACATGCGCACATTCCCGCCGTTGAGTTGCCGTTCAGCGTGGGAGGGACGGACGCAGCCAAGGATCTGTATGGGCTGTTTGACGACACCATTACGCGGCTGCTCGCCGGGTTGAGCGGCAAATAGATCAAGCTGACCATCCCGCAAGAAGCTGCCCAACAACCTTGCGGGAATGGTGCTACCGGGAGAACGACCATGAGACAATTCATTTTATTCAGAGCAGGCAGTTTTGCGCTGGGCTCCGTGTTCTTGTTATGCCTGACGGGCTGCAAGGAAGACATCGCGCTGCTTGATGCCAGCGGAAAGATCGTTGGCAAGGGCGTGCTGCAAATCAGCGCAACTTTCCCCTCGCCGGCTCACTTGATGCTCGATGGAAAAGAATACACGGGATTCTGGATCCGGGACAGGATTTATGAGGAACGCTTGGCAAGATCGCGTCGCCTGATCAGCGAACGCGCCTATATCGCATACGAAGTCGGCAATGACCCCGCGCAACTCAAACATGGACAGGCCAGCCTTACTGCCAAAGATGGATCGGGAATCCGTTGCGATTTCTATTACCGCAGCCAACCCGTGGCGGGCCATTGTGAAGCAGGCGGGAAGCTGTTGAACCTGATGGTGCAACACTATGGATAATGCCGACCTGGGCATCATATTCCCGGCCTTCATTGCCGGCCTGCTGGTGCTTGCCACGCATGTGCCGCTCGGCATGAAAGTGCTGGCGCGCGGGATTATCTTCGTTGATCTCGCCGTAGCGCAGATCGCCGGACTGGGTGTCATCATCGCCGGACTGCTGGGGCTGGCGCAGAACATTTTCGCAGTGCAGGGCGTGGCGGCATGCAGCGCCCTGCTCGGCGCGGCGCTGCTCTCCTATACCGAGCGCAAATTGCCCGGAGTGCAGGAAGCCACGATTGGCCTTTTGTTCGTGCTGGCCGCCAGCGGCGGCATCCTGCTGATGAGCCGCGATGTTCACGCCGGAGAGCACCTCAAGGACCTGCTGGTCGGGCAGATCCTGTGGGTCAGCAACAACCAGCTCATCGCCACCGCCGTGCTCACCGGCACATTGTTCGCACTGTGGCGCTTACTCCGTGATCGCATGGAGGGTTTGGGGTTCTATGCCCTGTTTGCATTGGCAGTGACCGCCTCGGTGCAACTGGTCGGCGTCTATCTGGTATTCACCAGCCTGATTGTTCCCGCACTGGCGACCCACCGGATGAAACGGCGCCGCATGCTTTTCGCATATGCAACAGGCGTCGCCGGTTACGTGACGGGACTGCTCTTGTCGGTTTGGATCGACCTGCCAACAGGAGCGGCGATCGTATGGGCGATGGCCGTGGCGGGCGCGGCAGTACTTCTCTGGAACAGAGCCGAATGAAAGTATAATTCGGCTCATTCTTTCCATGAGAGCTCGATGCTCCGGCTGGCATGACCGACAAATACGCCGTCATCGGCAACCCCATTGCGCACAGCAAATCACCATTGATCCACCGGATGTTCGCGGAGCAGACCGGGCAGGACATCAGCTACGAGAAAATAGAAGCGCCACTGGATGGCTTCATTGCGACCATCGAGCGGCTCCGCGCGGAGGGCTATAAGGGCTGCAACGTCACGCGTGCCGTTCAAACATGAAGCGTGGCGGCGCCTCGGCGCATCGACCACCCGTGCGCTCGATGCAGAAGCGGTCAATACTCTGAAATTTGACGAGAAGGGCGTTATCAGCGATAACACCGATGGAATCGGCCTGGTAAGCGATATTGAAAAGAACCTGAAAATTTCACTTAACGGCAAGCACATCTTGCTGATTGGCGCGGGTGGCGCTGCATATGGCGTCGTTCATCCATTGCTGGAAGAATCCCAAGCACCATTGGTCATTTACAACCGTAGTTTGGAGAAGGCTACCAGCCTTACAAAAAAAGTTATTCAGCAGCACGAACGTTTTCGAATATTTCGCGTTAAAGCGGTTGAATTCGGCAAGTTGGGCAATGTTCAATTTGATGTAATCATTAACGCCACCTCCGCGGGATTGACCGATAGCGAAATCCCACTGCCTACTACCATCTTCGCCCCCGGCGCACTGGCTTACGACATGATGTACGGGCGTGAGACACCGTTCATGAAATTCGCCAGGGAACAGCGTGCGGCCATCGTAGCCGACGGCCTCGGCATGCTGGTCGAACAGGCCGCCGAATCGTTCTTCATCTGGCGCGGCGTGCGTCCGGACACGTACCCGGTTCTCGAAGCACTGCGCCGCGCAAGATGAAATTATTCTGGCGCTGGGCCTGGCGCATCTTCGCGCTGCTGCTTGCATTGTTGCTGCTCTACCAGGGCTGGATCGCCGCACACATCTGGTGGTGGGTAGACCACAACCCGTCAACCAGTTCGTTCATGGAAGACCGGCTGGAACTGATGCAGGACAAGAATCCGAAAGCCGAACTGAAACACCGCTGGGTGCCGTATAAGAATATTTCCAGCAATCTCAAGCGCGCGCTGATCGCCGCCGAAGATGCCAAGTTTGTCGACCACGAGGGCTTCGATTGGGAAGGCATCCAGAAAGCCTATGAGAAGAACCGGAAGAAGGGGAAAATCGTCGCGGGCGGCTCCACCATCAGCCAGCAACTCGCGAAGAACCTGTTCCTTTCCACCAGGCGCACGCCGTGGCGCAAGGGCGAGGAAGTCCTGATCACCGTAATGCTGGAAAAGATGATGGAAAAGCAGCGGATCTTCGAAATCTATCTGAACGTCATCGAATGGGGCAACGGCGTATTCGGCGCGGAGGCCGCGGCGCAGCATTACTTTGGCGTCAGCGCAGCCAGGCTATCCGCGGAGCAGGCTGCAAAACTGGCCGCGATGGTGCCCAACCCGCGCTTCTACGACGCACATCGGGACGCCAGGGGGTTATTGCGCAAAACCGGGATCATCCTGGACCGCATGGACGATGCAGAGATACCATGATGCACGACAACCGTACCGATTGATGCATCAACCCGCCTCATTATCGCATCACAGTTCCCCGGCATGACTGGCCAGATATTTCGCAACCCCTTCAGGAGAAGCATCCATGCCCGCCTTGCCCTTGCTCCATCCAGCCGGGCAGACTTCTCCGTGCTGTTCATTGAATTGCAGCGCATCCACCATGCGGATCATCTCGTCGATGTTGCGTCCGAGTGGCAAATCGTTCACGACCTGGTGGCGCACCACTGCGGACTTGTCGATCAGGAAGGAGCCGCGATACGCCACCCCACCTTCGGACTCGACATCGTAGGCCTTGCAGATTTCATGTTTGACATCGGCCACCAGTGTATAACGGACCTTGCCGATTCCGCCCTTGTCCACGGGCGTATTCTTCCACGCCAGATGTGTGAATTCCGAATCGATCGATACACCCAGCACCTCGACCTTGCGCTTCCTGAACTCTTCCAGCCGGTGATCGAAGGCAATCAATTCGGATGGACATACGAACGTGAAGTCCAGCGGGTAGAAGAACAACACGGCATATTTGCGCTTGATGATCCTGGAAAAGGTGATCTCCTTGATCTCATTGTTGCCCATCACTGCGCTCGCAGTGAAGTCGGGTGCGATTTTGCCAACAAGCACTGCCATTTCTATCTCCTTTGAAATCAGATTGATGTTATCTCGATTAAACTGCTTCGGCAGGAATGCACGAGGCGGGCGCAGGAATTGTCAACGGAATACCTGCGCAATCAGCAACGTAACATCCACAGGCAACTGGAGCGGGTGAAGGGAATCGAACCCTCGTCGTAAGCTTGGGAAGCTTCTACTCTACCATTGAGCTACACCCGCATGTAAAATGTGGGCGCTATCTTAACATGGGCAATTAGGCAAAGTGATTTCAGTCGTCATCAATGGTTCAGCCCAGACGTTCGAACAGCCCCTCAGCATCACCGAGTTGGTTAGGCAGATGAAGCTTGCGCACAAACGCATCGCCGTCGAGCGCAATGGTGAAATCGTGCCGCGCAGCCAATTTGCGCAACAAGCATTGGCCGAAGGCGACAGGCTCGAAATCGTGGTCGCGGTCGGCGGCGGTTGAGTAAGGACGCATGCTTCTTTCGCAACGCAGTTGACGAGGCAGGATCGTCCAGCGCACTGGCTTACGCATTTCCAGTCCGGTCGGGCGGCATCCAGGGAGCACTTCAGGAAAGCAAATGAACAAAGATAACCTGGTCATTGCAGGAAAAACCTATTCTTCGCGCCTGCTCGTCGGCACCGGCAAGTACCGGGATTTCGCCGAGACGCGCGCGGCGCTGGATGCCAGCGGTGCCGAAATCGTCACGGTGGCGATCCGCCGCACCAATCTCGGACAGAACGCAAACGAGCCCAACTTGCTGGACACCGTGCCGCCATCGGAATTCACCTACCTGCCCAATACTGCCGGCTGCTTTACCGCGGATGACGCCGTGCGCACGCTGCGTCTCGCCCGCGAATTGCTGGACGGCCATACGCTGGTCAAATTGGAAGTGCTGGGTGATGCGCAATCGCTGTATCCCAACGTCGTCGAGACCCTCGCGGCCGCAAAGACGCTGGTGGCCGAAGGTTTCCAGGTGATGGTGTATACCTCGGACGACCCGATCATAGCCAAGCAGTTAGAAGACATCGGCTGTGTGGCCATCATGCCGCTGGCCTCGCTGATCGGTTCCGGCATGGGCATCCTCAACCCGTGGAACCTGCAACTGATCATGGAGCGTGTCGGCGTGCCGGTCCTGGTGGATGCCGGCGTCGGCACCGCTTCGGATGCCGCAATCGCGATGGAACTGGGTTGCGACGGCGTGCTGATGAATACTGCCATCGCGGCCGCACAGAATCCGGTACTGATGGCCTCGGCAATGAAGATGGCAGTGGAGGCCGGACGCGCAGCGTTCCAGGCCGGGCGCATGCCAAAGAAGCTGTACAGTGCCAGCCCCAGTTCACCGACAGTCGGCGTCATCGGATCGGTGCGTAGCTAGCAATCATCGAATGAACGACACCACCGACCTCAGCAAGCGACATATACGCAGCTTTGTATTGAGGCAGGGCCGAGTCTCAGCTGCGCAGCAGCGCGCAGTGGATACGCTGCTGCCGCGTTTCGGCATCCCCTACTCCGCGCAGCCGATCGATGTTGCGCAGATTTTCGGGCGCGACGCGCCAAAGATACTGGAAATCGGGTTTGGCATGGGCGAGACCACCGCCGCCATTGCACAGGCGCAACCGCAGAATGACTATCTCGCGCTGGAAGTTCACCGCCCGGGCGTTGGCAGCCTGCTCAAGCAGATCGGCGAAATGAAGCTTGCCAACATCTGCATCATCCAGCACGATGCGGTGGAAGTGCTGCGCCACATGCTGCCGGACAATTCGCTCGACGGCGCGCAGATATTCTTTCCCGATCCGTGGCAGAAGTCGCGCCACAACAAACGCAGGCTGGTCCAGGCGCCGTTCGTCTCGCTGCTGGCGAAGAAGCTCAAGCCTGGCGCATACGTCCACACCGCCACCGATTGGCAGGACTATGCCGAACAGATGCTGGCGGTATTGTCTGCCGAACCGTTGCTGGAGAACACTGCCAAAGACTACGCGCCGCGGCCAGGGTACCGCCCGCTTACCAAATTCGAGCAGCGCGGGCTGCGCCTCGGGCATGGTGTGTGGGATCTGGTCTTCAGGCGAGTTGCCGCTTAGACTGCAGTTCTTCATCACCGACGGCAAAGGGACAGGACATGATTTTCAAGGGCGGCTGCCACTGCGGCCACATCGCATTCGAAGTCGAAGGCGACGTGCAGGGTGTATCGGAATGCAATTGTTCGATCTGCAGCAAGCGGGGGGCGCTGTGGTGGTTCGTGCCGCGCGCGCAGGTACATTTCAGCACGCCGGAAAGCCATCTCTCCACTTACCAGTTCGGCAAGAAGCGTATCAGGCACCACTTCTGCCCGGTGTGCGGCTGCGCTCCGCTGAGCGCCAGCGTGTACAACGGCGTGGAGATGGCCGCGA
Source organism: uncultured beta proteobacterium (assembly GCA_963782385.1). GTDB lineage: Bacteria > Pseudomonadota > Gammaproteobacteria > Burkholderiales > Gallionellaceae > CAVXFS01. Next base: position 1,062,447 of record CAWAJO010000001.1, on the reverse strand, counting down.
TCAACGTACGCTGCCTCGAGGACGTGGACCTGTCCTCGGTCAAGGTGAAGCAGGTCGATGGCCGCAGCCTGTAGTGCGCCTATCTGGCGCCCGCTCGGCGAGGGAATGGGTGCAACACAGCGCCGGCATTGAACAGCAGGTACACCAGATAGGTGAGGCAATAGAACAGCGCGGCGCGTTCCAGCGTCATCTGCCCACTGCTGTTCCACAACATCCAGGCGAACAGGGGCAGCGACAACACTTCGCCGACTCCGATCAGCCAGGTGCGGCGCGCAGCGAACAGGGCAAACAGGAATACCCAGGCCCCGATGCGCAGCAAACATCCGAGCATGAACAGCGCCGCCGCCTGATCGCTGACCACAAAACGCGCATCGTAAAGCATGAAGAGCACGGCGCGCTGGTTGGTGTAAATCAGCCACAGCAATGCGGCTGCCGGCAACAACACGGTCAGCGATGCGCGGCGCAATTCCTGGTTGTATCTGGAAGTGCCAGCGGCGGCAGAAAAGCGCGGCAGGAATATCAGTGACAACACACCACCCGCGAAGCTGGTCACCCATTCGGTGGAACGCCACAAGGCCTGCAGCAGCCCGGCATCGTTCCAGGACAATTCATCGGCCAGCGTGCCGCGCACCAGCAGCATCGAAGCCGGACTCATGATGCCGATTGCCAGTCCCGCGATCATGAAAGGCGCCAGTTTGCGCCGCGCGGAAATATCCCCGACCGGATATGCCAAACGATGCAAGTACCACCCCATCGGCAATGCCACCAGCAATAGTGCGCCGCATTGCGTCAGCGCCAATTCGCGGATCCGCAAGCCCCCGAAAGCAGCCAGCGCAACCATCAGCAAGGGAACGCCACCCAGCAGAGCGAACTGCAGCACGCGCTGCTGCCGATGCTGTCCGAGCCAATATGCGGACATCAGTCCGGGAACGACCGCGATGCAACCCGTCGCGGCCGCCAACACCATCAAGTTTGCGTCGAGCTTGCCGTGCGCCACCCATCCCGCCATCAACGGCAAGGCCAGCACGAACAACAGAGCGACGGAAACCGAGACCAGCGGCCCCAGCTTGAGCGCTGCCCGCAGCAACTCAGCCCGTTCGTTCCGGTTTTTCGCTTGCGCAATCAGCACCGTCAAACCCTGCGCAACGCCGGCAATCGTGACGCCGCTCACCAGATCCACGACGGACTGCAGCTGCGCCCACATCGCCACCATGCCCGGAGTTCCGACCATGGCCAGGACCTTGTCCAGTATCGCGCGCGTGGCGAGATCAACCAGGATCACGCCAAACGCGGCAAGCACACTCAAAATGGACGTCATACGGGCTGCTACAAAGTCGAACTCACGCCAGTCAAATCTTGAGGCAGGAACAATTGCAGCAGGTCATTGAGAAAGTCCCGCCCCAGGCGGGTCGGCGCAATGTGCAGATTTTCGCGCAACAATAAGCCGCGCCGCGCCGCTTCCTCCAGTTCCCGCCGGATCACGAGCAGCGGCAGACTGGTGCGTTCGCTGAACAAGGTTTCCTCAAATCCCTCATTCAGCCGCAACGCATTCATCATGAATTCGAACGCAAGGTCGCCGCACTGCAGCGCGTGTTCACTATGCATCGGCGCATCCTGCGCCACCGCATCGAGATAAGCCTGCGGCTGCTTGTGCCGCATCTGGCGTATCACTTTGTCCGGGAAGCTCAGCTTGCTGTGCGCGCCGGCGCCGATGCCGAGATAATCACCGAACCGCCAGTAATTGACGTTGTGCCTGGCATAGTGTTTTGGCTGCGCAAAAGCCGAGATTTCATAATGTTGGTAGCCGTGCGATACCAGCAATTCCTCGATGCGCTGCTGCATCGCGTAGCCTGCATCATTGTCCGGCAATGGCGGCGGCTGGTGCGCGAACAGTGTATTCGGCTCCAATGTCAAGTGGTAGCTGGACAGATGCTGCGGCGAGAATTGCAGCGCGGTCCCCACGTCCTGCAACGCCTGCTCCAATGTCTGATCGGGCAGCGCGTACATCAGGTCGAGGTTGATGTTGTCAAAGTACTGCTGCGCAATCTCGATTGCTCGCCTGGCCTCATCGGCGCTGTGGATGCGCCCCAGGGCCTGCAGGTGAACATCATTGAAACTCTGGATGCCCAGTGACAACCGGTTTACCCCTGCATCGCGAAATGCCGCGAATTTGCCGGCTTCCGCCGTGCCCGGGTTTGCCTCCAGGGTGATCTCGGCATCGTGGGCCAGCGGCAGCAGCATGCGCACCTGACGCAGGATTCCGGCAACCGCTTCACCGCTCAACATACTCGGTGTCCCGCCGCCGAAAAACACCGTATGCACCCTGCGACCCCAGATTTGCGGCAACGCAAGTTCAAGGTCGCGGATCAGGGCGGCGACATACTCCCGCTCCGGCAGCGCGCCGCGCGCCTCATGCGAATTGAAATCGCAATACGGGCATTTGCGCACGCACCAGGGAATATGGATGTACAGCGACAACGGCGGCAATGCCTGAAAATTCACGGCAGCAGATTTGATTCCAACGGGATGCAGGGTATGGGAGGTCATTGTGGCCACGGGCAGCACATACAACAGTGACTGCGTTATCTTTTCAATTTCTCCAGCAATGCCTTCAGCGCTTTCGCGCGGTGGCTGAGCCGCGCCTTTTCGTCACGCGTCAACTGCGCGCTCATCTTGTGCAGTTCCGGCAGCCAGAACAGCGGGTCGTAGCCGAAGCCGCCGTCCCCGCGTTCCTCGTGCGCGATCTCGCCATGCCACTCGCCTTCCGCGATCAGCGGTTGCGGGTCAGCTGCGTGCCGCATGAGCACCAGCACGCAGTAATAGTGTGCGCGGCGATCAGGCACACCTTGCATGTCCTGCAGCATCTTTTCGTTATTGCGCCTGTCCGACCGGGGATCGCCTCCGGCGTAGCGCGCGGAGAGCACACCGGGCGCACCGCCCAGCGCTTCCACACAGATGCCGGAATCGTCCGCCAGCGCGGGCAAGCCGCTGGCATGGCTGACATGGCGCGCCTTGGCCAGCGCATTCTCGATGAAAGTGCAATGCGGCTCGTTCGCTTCCCCGATGCCAAGCTGCGCCTGTGTCAGCAGTTCGAAGCCCAGCGGCTCAAGTATGGCCTGAAATTCACGCAGCTTGCCCGGATTGTTGGAGGCGATGACAAGTTTTTGCATATCCGATATATCCATGGCGTCATTCCCGCGCAGACGGACATGACGGTATCAGCCCTGCAACGCCGTCCGCTGCATTTCGATCAATCGTGCGATGCCGGATTTCGCCAGTTCCAGCAACTCGTCCATCTCCCCGCGGGTGAAGGCATGGCCCTCCGCCGTTCCCTGCACTTCGACGAAATGACCATTGCCGAGCATGACCACGTTCATGTCGGTGTCGCAGGCCGAATCCTCCAGATAGTCGAGGTCGAGCACCGGCATGCCTTGATAGATGCCCACCGAAATGGCGGCGACGAAATTCCTGAGCGGAGTTTCTTCGACCAGCCCTCTGTCGATCAAGCCAGCCACCGCGTCATGCAGCGCGACGAAGGCGCCCGTGATGCTGGCGGTGCGCGTGCCGCCGTCGGCCTGGATCACGTCGCAGTCGAGCTGGATCGTGCGCTCGCCAAGTTTCTTCAAGTCCACCACCGCACGCAGACTGCGCCCAATCAGGCGCTGAATTTCCTGCGTGCGGCCGGATTGTTTGCCTTTGGCCGCTTCGCGCGGCATGCGCCCACCAGTGGAACGCGGCAGCATGCCGTACTCCGCCGTGACCCAGCCTTCACCCGATCCCTTCTTGTGTGACGGCACTTTCTCATCCACGCTGGCGGTGCAGATCACCTTGGTGTCGCCAAACTCAATCAGCACTGAGCCTTCGGCGTGCTTGATGTAGTGTCGTGTGATGTGGACGGCTCGCAACTGGCTCGAAGTGCGTTGGCTGGGGCGCATGGGTTGGTAACTCCGTGATATAGGTTTTGTTCAGGGTTATAGCCTGGCATGGGCTGAAATGGCCTGGTACATACGCAGCGCGTTGCCAAACATACAGGTCGCGCCTTTCAGTCAGGAGAACCAAGGCCTTGCATGCCGACGCTGGTGCGGCCCAGTATCTCCGACAACGATTCGTCTTCGTTCAAGTCAAGAACATTGCATACGGCAGTCGGTGCGTCCCGCTCCTCATCCGCCTTGCCACCCCAATGCATGACCACCGCAGTGGTATTGTCCGCATTGATGCCACCCTGAATCATGGCCCTGTCCATCAAGGTTTCCATTGATTCCGGCATGTTATTGGAGTCAAGCCCGGCGGCAAGCTGTTCATCCGACAGAGGGCCCCATAGGCCATCGCTGCACAGCAGCAGCAAGTCGCTCGATGATCGCATTGGTATGGCGTGAGCCGGATCAACATAGAACATCCTCCCCATACCGCCAAGACAGTTGGTGATCTTGTTGCGCTCGGGATGCGTCCTTGTTTCGTCCTGGCTGATGATGCCGTGGTCCGCCCATTGCTGGACGATGGAATGGTCGTGCGTCACCACTTCCACATGCCCATGGCGTATCAGGTAAAGCCGCGAATCCCCGGCGTGCGCCCAGTACACCAGTCCATCTTGCAGCAATGCCGCCACGCAGGTGGTGCCGGGATTCCCGCCCAGCCTCTGGCTCTCGGCATATTCGATGATCGCATCGTGTGCCTTCTGCATGGTCTCCGCCAGAAACGCATCAGGCTCGGGAATGCTCGGTTGTGCGGCCTGAATAAAACACTGCATGAATGTATTGACCGCCAGCTGCGCGGCAACTTCACCATGCAGATGCCCGCCCATGCCGTCAGCAAGCACCATTAGCAAAGCTTCGCTGGTATATGCATAGCCCACACGATCCTGATTGAACTTGCGTCCACCGATATGGCTGGACTGGTATATGGAAAATTTCATAAGGTGTAATCGTAATATAATGCACGAAATTTAGCCTAACTTTCTGCCGTCAGGAACCCAATGATCTACAGCATGACCGGCTTTTCCTCCGCCGCAACAGAACAGGAAAGCGGCTCTCTCACACTGGAATTGCGCGCAGTCAACCATCGTTATCTCGACCTCCAGCTACGCACCCCAGACGAGCTGCGCACGCTGGAACCGGCGTTGCGCGAAGCGATTTCCGCACAACTGACGCGCGGCAAGGTGGAATGCCGCATCGGTTTTGCCGCACGTCAATCCCAGCAAGACTCCGGCCAGATCAACCAGCCACTGCTGCTGCAACTTGCGCAATGGAATGATCAGGTGCGCGCCGTGCTGCCCGATGCGCGAAGCCTGGGTGTGGCTGACGTGCTGCGCTGGAACGGCATGCTGCAAGGCACTACCTTGTCCGCCGACACCCTTGGTGCCAGCGTCCTGCAGCTGCTGCAACAGGTGCTGCGCGACTTCGCGGATGCTCGCGGACGCGAAGGCGAAAAGCTGAAACACTTCCTGCTGCAGCGCGTGGCACAGATCGAAGCCTTGTGCACCGATGTTGCGCCACGCATTCCGGCGGCCATCGCGGCGTATGAGGCAAAACTGACGACACGTCTGCGCGCGGCAATGGAGGGCGGGGATGAAGAGCGCCTGCACCAGGAAATAGCCCTGTTCGCCCACAAGATCGATGTGGACGAAGAACTGTCGCGCCTGCGCACCCATCTGGAAGAAACCAGGAGAACACTGGACAAGGGTGGCGCCGTAGGCAAGCGGCTGGATTTCATGATGCAGGAACTGCACCGGGAAGCCAATACACTGGGCTCGAAGTCGGTCGATGCGGAAGTGTCGCGCGCCGCGATGGACATGAAGCTGTTGATCGAGCAGATGCGCGAGCAGGTGCAGAATATCGAGTGATGTCGGAAGCTGCCCCGGAAATCCTGAAAGCGCCAGGCGGGACAACAGATCCGCGCAATCCTGATCCAAGCAAACGGCTGTTCCTCGCTGTCAGACGTTGTGGACAATTGCCCTGTCGAGGCTTGCGAAGCGTGGCGGATTTCGTGGGCCAATCCGTACACAATCATTCGGATTTAGGCTTGGCACGAAGATAGCCGCGCGAAGCTCCCGTATGCGCATTTTGGGTTCCCGCGGGAACGGCACATGAATCATGTATTGCCCTGTTGTATGATGTGCCACTCTCAACAGATATCAGCGGCTTGAATTATGCGTTTACCCGATATATCCCTGCAGGCGGCGAGCTGCATCAAGCCAACGCTGACCAGGTGCAGTTCGCAGTGACCATGCTGCGCGGAAATCTGTTCATCGTCAGCGCGCCATCGGGCGCGGGCAAGACCAGCCTGGTGAGCGCGCTGCTCGCCGGCGACAAGGATATTGACCTGTCCATTTCCTACACGTCGCGCCCGCCGCGTCCCGGTGAGGCAGATGGCAGGGATTACCATTTCGTCAGCCGCGATGTGTTCCTGGAGATGGCAAAGCGTGGCGATTTCCTGGAAAGCGCCGAAGTGTATGGCAACCTGTATGGCACTTCGCAATCCTGGATCGAGCAGGAAATCAACAATGGCCGCGACATCCTGCTCGAGATCGACTGGCAGGGAGCGGCGCAAGTGCGGCGCATTTTTGCGGAGTGCATCGGTATCTTCATTTTGCCTCCCTCGCTGCAGGCGCTGGAGGACCGGCTGAAATCCCGCAAACAGGACAGCGCTGAAGTGATCGCGCGGCGTATCGCCAGCGCCAGGGAAGATGTCGCACATATCGCGGAGTTCGACTATGTTATCATCAACGACAAGCTGGACGAGGCGCTGCAACAGCTCAACGCGATTGTCGTTGCCGCCAGGCTGCGCCGCGACAGGCAACTCGCCGGCCACCAGGATCTGGTCAATCAACTGCAAACATAGAAAGGTCGCAATATGGCACGTATCACCATAGACGATTGTCTGGCACGCATCCCGAATCGTTTCGAACTCACCCTGGCCGCCGCCTACCGCGCACGTCAACTGGCCAACGGCGCCAGTTACCTGGTGGAAGAGAGCAAGGACAAACCCACCGTGATAGCCCTGCGCGAAATCAGCGAGGGCAAGGTTGGCCTGGAAATCCTCAACCGTGGACAGGCATGATTCCAAAGCTGGTAGCCAGTAGCCGGTGGCAAACCGGGATGGCTAGAAGCTGCACGCCCGGGAAGCCAAATGTCCGATGCCGACGCTCTGCTGCAAGAGGTTTCAACCTACCTGAAGCCCAAGGATGTCGAGAACATCCGGCACGCGCTCGAGTTTAGCGAGGCCGCGCACCGGGGCCAGTCACGCCGATCCGGCGAACCCTACATTTCCCATCCCATTGCCGTCGCTTCCATCCTCACCCATCTGCACCTGGATTCCCAGGCAATCAAGGCGGCGTTGCTGCATGATGTGGTGGAAGACACCGACATAACCAACGAAGACGTAGCTAAAAAGTTCGGCAAGCCGGTGGCCGAACTAGTCGACGGCCTCAGCAAACTGGACAAGATTGAATTTGAAACCAGCGAGGATGCGCAGGCAGAAAACTTTCGCAAGATGCTGCTGGCGATGGCGCGCGATGTGCGCGTCATCCTGATCAAACTGGCCGACCGCCTGCACAATATGCGCACGCTGGATTCAATGTCGCCCGAGAAGCGCGAGCGCATCGCGCGCGAGACCATGGAAATCTATGCGCCCATCGCAAACCGCCTGGGGCTGAACAATATCTACCAGGAACTGGAAGAACTCAGTTTCAAGTATCTCCACCCGACCCGATTTTCAGTGCTATCCAAGGCTATCAAGGTCGCCCGCGGCAACCGGCGTGAAGTGGTGGGGAAAATCCTGAGTGCAATACGCCACCGGCTGAAGGAAAATCACATTAATGCCGAGGTCCACGGGCGGGAAAAGAATCTGTACGGCATCTACCAGAAGATGCAGTCGAAGTCACTGGCTTTCTCGCAGGTACTGGACATCTACGGATTCCGTGTTCTGGTGGACGATGTGCCCTCCTGCTACCAGGCGCTGGGGGCGCTGCACGGCCTGTACAAACCTATTCCAGGCAAGTTCAAGGACTACATCGCGATACCCAAGGTAAACGGCTACCAGTCGCTGCATACCACGCTGTTCGGCCCGTTCGGCACGCCCATAGAAGTGCAGATCCGCACGCATGAAATGCACCGGATCGCGGAAACCGGCGTGGCGTCGCACTGGCTGTACAAGTCGGCGCATGCGCCGATCACCGATCTGCACAAGAACACTCATCAATGGCTGCACAGCCTGCTGGAAAGCCTTGCCGAAAGCGGCGACTCGGTCGAGTTTCTGGAACACCTGAAAGTGGACCTGTTCCCGGACGAGGTCTACGTGTTCACCCCCAAAGGCAAGATTCTGTCTTTGCCGCGCGGCGCCACCGCGGTTGATTTTGCCTACAGCGTACACACCGATATCGGCAACCGCTGCGTGGCGGCCAAAGTCAATTTCGAACTGGTGCCGCTGCGCTCCGAACTGAGGAACGGCGACCGCGTGGAGATCATCACTGCACCGCACGCCAAACCCAATCCGGCCTGGCTGAGCTATGTGGTCACCAGCAAGGCCCGGGGACACATACGGCATTTCCTCAAGACCATGCACTATGAGGAATCGGTCGCGCTGGGAGAAAGGCTGCTGAGCCAGGCGCTGGCTTCGCTCGGCGTCAAGCTGCAGGATATAGACACTGATCATTGGGGCAAGCTGATCAAGTACACGACGGCCAAGTCGCGTGAAGAGATCATGGCCGACATCGGCCTGGGACGCCGCCTCAACATGGTCATCGCGCGCCAATTGGTCAGGGGGACGGACGGAAGCGCACAGGAGCTTCCATCCGCCTCCGGAGTGGTCACCATTCAGGGCACCGAGGGTATGGCCGTTCAGTTCGCCAAATGCTGCCGGCCGATTCCGGGTGACCCGATCATCGGCTACATCAAGAGCGGGCAGGGGCTGGTGGTGCATACCCATGATTGCCCCGCGCTGCGCAAGGGCCGCAGCAGTATGGACAAATGGCTGGATGTGACCTGGGACAAGAAGATCAACCGCCCATTCGAAGTCAGCATCAAGCTCATCGTGGAGAATCAGCGCGGCGTGCTGGCGCAAGTCGCCGCCGCGATCGCTGCCGCCGAATCCAACATCGAGAATGTGCATTTCACCAATGAAGGGAATTACACCGCGCTGTATTTCACCTTGCAGGTAGGCAACCGCCAGCACCTGGCCCGGGTGATGCGCAGCCTGCGGGTGATACCCGAGGTGATACGTATTTCGCGCACCAAGAGCATGCCGAGTTGACGCCAAAAACCGGAAACCTGTTCTGAATATCCGGTTTGCCGAAGAGTCGGTTGGCTGCCAGCGTCTTGCAGAGCAATGGAAACCGTGTATCAGCTGCTACAGAAACGCCCGCCATGCGATCAGCACATACCGTTCAAGCAGGTACAGCGCGCCGAAAATCAGCAAGGCATAGATCGTGAAGCGCACGATTTCCCAGGCGAGCCTGAGATAACGACGGTTGCGGGTGAACAGGTACATGCCGGCGGACAGCGCAATGGATAGCGCAGAAAGAATTAACAACAGTCGCAGAATGAGCATGGAGTTTCCCTCGCGTTGCACTTTCCCGGCCGGCTTGGCCGTTTGTCGACGGGCGCGGGAGCGGGAGCGTGTCAGGCTGACTGCAGTTGCATACGCAGGAATGCCGGGGCCTCTTCGGCCTTGTCGAAGGTGACGAATTCCCAGGCCTGATCGTCGGCCAGCAGCGTGCGCAGCAGTGCATTATTGAGCGCATGTCCCGACTTGTAGCCCGAGAAAGCGCCGATCAATGGGTGTCCCAGCAGGTATAGATCTCCGATGGCATCCAGCACTTTGTGCTTGACGAACTCGTCTTCGAAACGCAACCCGTCGGGATTGATGACACGATACTCATCCATCACGATCGCGTTATCGAGATTGCCGCCCAATGCCAGGCCCTGGGCGCGCATGGCCTCGACTTCATGCATGAAGCCAAAGGTGCGCGCGCGGCTCACCTCCTTGATGTAGGAGTGCTCGCCCAAGTCAATTGTCACCTGTTGCTTGCTCGCGGAAAACACCGGGTGGGCGAAGTCAATGGTGAAAGCGAGCTTGTATCCGTTGAATGGGTCAAACCGCACCCACTTGTCTCCTTCCTTGACTTCAACCGATTTTACGATGCGCATGAATTTCTTTGGCGCGGATTGTTCGACCAGGCCGGCTGACTGCAGCAGGAAGATAAACGACCCGGCGCTGCCGTCCATGATCGGAACTTCCGTGTTGTTCAGTTCGACAATGGCATTATCCACACCCAGACCGGCGAAAGCTGACATCAGATGCTCAATGGTGGCCACCCGCGCGCCATTCGCTTCCATGCAGGTGGACAGTCGTGTGTCATGCACCGCGTGCGCCTCGGCGCGGATGTCCACCGCAGGCGACAAGTCCACGCGGCGGAACACGATGCCGCTGTTGACCGGCGCGGGCCGCAGGGCCAGATCCACACGCTCGCCTGTGTGCAGCCCAACACCGGTAGCTTGCACCGGATTTTTCAGTGTGCGTTGCCTAACCATATCGCATCAAGCCCAATAGACAGACGCGCAGTCTAACATGGCCGCAATATTCGACCCAAACGCACCTCGCGCCGTTTGCACACTAGTCCGCTTGCTTGCGCAGGAAGGACGGAATGTCCAGCATGTCCACACCGGATTGTTTCATTGCCTCGATTGCCGCATGATGGCGATTGCTGCGAATGACTGCAGGCTTCTCCAGTTCGCTATAGTCGATACTTACGGGTTCATCGTTGGTCCCGGTGCGAACGTCATACACGAGCTCCGGCTGGGGTCTCTTGCGGGAAACCGGCTGACCCAGTCCGGTTGCCACGATCGTCACCCGCATCGCATCTTCCATCGCCTCGTCAAACACCTGCCCCACCACCACCGTGGCATCATCTGCCGCCACGCTTTGCACACAACCCATCACTTCCTTGTATTCACGCATGGTGAAACTTGAACTGGCGGTGATATTCACCAGCACGCCGCGCGCTCCCGACAGGTCCACGTCTTCAAGCAACGGACTCGACATCGCGCCTTCAGCCGCATCGTGCGCGCGTGCAATGCCGGATGCCGTGAAGGAACCCATCATCGCCATGCCGTTTTCCGACATCAGGGTGCGCACGTCGGCGAAGTCCACGTTAACCATTCCATCCACATTGATCACTTCGGCAATGCCTGCCACCGCACCCTGCAGCACGCCGTTGGACGCGCGGTAAGCATCCAGCAGGGTGGTGTCTTCTCCCAGCACGGTCATCAGCTTTTCATTTGGCACGATAATCAGGGAATCCACGTGCTCTGACAACGCTTCGATTCCAATCCTGGCCAACTGCATGCGCTTGCGCTCATGTTCGAACGGCTTGGTCACGACCGCCACGGTCAGTATGCCTTTCTGCTTGGCGATTTCCGCCACCACCGGCGCCGCTCCGGTTCCCGTGCCACCGCCCATGCCTGCGGTAATGAACACCATATCCACCCCCTCCAGCATTGCCTCGATCAGGTCACGATCTTCCAGCGCCGCCGCCTGTCCGACTTCCGGCCTGGCACCCGCGCCCAGACCCTTGGTCAGGTTGCTGCCAATCTGGATCTGACTACGTGCCTTATTGTTTTTCAATGCCTGTGCATCGGTATTGATGGCGACAAATTCCACACCATTCACCGCCTGCTCTATCATGTGGTTCAATGCATTGCCGCCACACCCTCCCACGCCGATTACCTTGATTACTGCGCCCTGAGTCTGCTGATCCACTATTTCGAACATCTCTTTCTCCTTCCTTGATTGATTCACACCACCCGAACTTGACCCCAACTACGCTCCAACCTCATTGCCGCATCAAAAATTTCCCTGAAACCATGCTTTCATCCTTCCCAGTACCTCACCAAACGAACCCGAACTGATACGCGTTGCCTGATGCCGCTGATGGCGCTCCAGCCCGTACAGCAGCAGGCCGACGCCAGTGGAAAAGCGCGGCGTCTTGACCACGTCCGACAATCCCCCGACATAGCGCGGCAATCCCAGGCGCACCGGCATATGAAATATCTCCTCGCCCAATTCCACCATGCCCTGCATCGAGGTGCTGCCGCCGGTGATGACGATGCCGGAAGACATCAGCTCTTCGAAACCGCTGCGGCGCAATTCCGTCTGCACCAGCGAATACAGCTCTTCCACGCGCGGCTCTATGACCTCAGCCAGCGTCTGGCGCGACAGCATGCGCGGGCCGCGATCCCCGACTCCCGGCACCTCGATTGCGCCGCTATCCGCCAATTGACGCAGTGCGCAGCCGTACTTGATCTTGATATCTTCGGCATCCCGTGTCGGCGTGCGCAGCGCCATGGCGATATCGTTGGTGATCTGGTCACCGGCGATAGGAATCACGGCGGTATGGCGGATCGCGCCGCCGGTGAAGACCGCCACATCGGTGGTGCCACCCCCGATATCCACCAGACACACGCCGAGATCCTTTTCGTCGTCAGCCAGCACCGCCTTGCTCGACGCCAGCGGCTGCAATATCATCTCGTTCACTTCCAGCCCGCATCGGTGCACGCACTTCAGGATGTTCTGCACCGCCGCTACCGCGCCGGTGACGATGTGCACTTCGACTTCCAGGCGCATGCCGCTCATGCCTAAAGGTTTGCGTATGCCGCTCTGTCCGTCTATGCTGAATTCCTGTTCCAGAATGTGCAGTATCTGCTGGTCACCGGGCAGACTGATCGAACTGGCGGTTTCCACCACGCGGTCGATGTCTGCTTGCGTCACTTCCTTGTCCTTGATCTTCACCATGCCGTTGGCATTGGCGCCCTTGATGTGACTGCCGGCGATGCCGGTGAATACCTCGCGTATCTTGCAGTCCGCCATCAGTTCCGCGTCTCCCAGCGCGCGCTGGATCGCGCCCACCGTCGCATCGATGTTGACCACCATGCCCTTCTTCATGCCGGAGGATTCGTGCATGCCGACACCAATTACCTCCAGCGTCCCTTCCGGCCTGATTTCGCCGACGATGGTGACGATCTTGGAGGTGCCGATGTCCAGCCCGACGATCAAGTTCTTCGATTCTCTGCTCATGCTCATTTATTCACTCCGACACCTAGACTTTTCCGTCCGGCCAGTTAACCGCAAACCCGTTGCGGTAACGCAGATCCACATAATTCGCCGGCTGCCGCAATGAAGCCAGGCTGTAGGGATACACCGCGATAAATCTTCCCAGCCGCTGTTCCGTCTGTTCGCGTCCGAGTTTCAGCACCATGCCGCTCTTCAGGTGCAGCTGCCAGGCGCGCCGCGGCGACAGGCTGATCTTGTCGATTTGCTGGCCGATGGCTTGCAGCATCCGGCCGAACCCGTCGAATCTGAGCTTCACTTCGGCCGATGCGTCGTCTGCCGGGCCAAAAAAGGATGGCAAGGCCTGATCCGTAGTCGCCGCAAACACTTCGCCGAAGGAATTTACCAGTCGGTCGTCATTCCAGTGAGCCAGCGCAACGTGCTCCTCCAGTTCAACTTCAAGCTGCCAGGGAAAACTCCTGCGCAGGCTGGCCTTGCGCACCCACGGCAGCTTTTCCAGCGCCTTGCGCATTTGATCCAGATCCATGGTGAAGAAATTTCCGCGCAATTCACTGCGCACCACCGATTCGATCCGTTTGGCTTCTTCGTGCTGTGGAGCGGCTTCCAGAGTCACGACGCGCAGCGCAAATTGCGGCAGGTGCAACGCGTAATGCAGTACACCGAACGACAACAGCAACACGCTGATGCCCAACAAGGTGCCGGACAGTTTGCGCAATGCCTGTGCGTCATTCCACATCTTCAGCGGCTCCCCGAATCCAGGATGTTCAGCACCAGTTGCTCGAAACTCATTCCCGCCTGCCGTGCTGCCATCGGCACCAGGCTATGGCTGGTCATGCCCGGCACGGTATTGACTTCCAGCAGATACGACTTCCCCGCCTGATCCAGCAGGAAATCCACCCGGCCCCAGCCACTTCCACCCAGCAGATCGAACGCCCTTTGCGCAAGTTGCTGCATTTTCGTTTCCTTCTCCGGCGGCAAGCCGCACGGACACAGGTAGCGTGTGTCGTTGCGCAGATACTTCGCCTCGTAGTCGTAGAACTCGGCGGCTGGCTCGATCTTGATCACCGGCAGCGCCTGGCCGCCGAGCAGCGCCACCGTGTATTCCCCGCCGCCGATGAACTGTTCCGCCAGCACCAGCCTGTCGTGCCTAGCCGCCTCCGCGTAAGCCGCGCGCAGCTCGCCCGACTGCTTCACCTTGGTGATGCCAACGCTGGAACCTTCGTTGGCCGGCTTGACGAACAGCGGCAGGCCCAGGCGCTGCGCAATCGAATCAAAATCGCTGTCATCAGTGAGCAGTTCATATGCCGGGATCGGCAAACCGGCTGCCTGCCACACCAGCTTGGTGCGCCACTTGTCCATCGCCAGCGCACTTGCCAGCACGCCGCTGCCGGTATATGGCATGCCCATCAGTTCCAGCGCGCCCTGCACCGTGCCATCTTCACCAAAGCGTCCATGCAGCATGATGAAGGCGCAATCGAATCCCTCGTCGCGCAGCGCCTGCAATTCGCGTTGCGCCGGATCGAACGCATGGGCGTCCACGCCGCTGCGCTGCAAGGCAGCCAGCACGGCCGCACCGCTGTTCAGCGACACCTCGCGCTCGGCGGAACGACCGCCAAACAGTACCGCTACTTTTCCAAAAGAGCGGGTGGCCGGAGATGAGTGGCTGGCGGCGATGTCCGAACTCATTTCACTGTTGCCCATTGGTTTGATGCTTCGCCGATAATGCGCACTTCAGGATTCAGCTTGATGCCGGTCTTGCGCTGCACCACTGCCTGCACCTCGTTGATCAGATACTCGATGTCCGCCGCCGTCGCACCGTCGACATTGACAATGAAGTTGGCGTGCTTCTCCGACACGCGCGCCCCGCCAATCTGCCTGCCTTTCAGGCCGCAGGATTCGATCAGCCGCGCCGCGTGGTCGCCCAGCGGATTGCGGAACACCGAACCGGCATTCGGCAGATTCAAAGGCTGGCTATCCATGCGCCTGTTCAACAGCGCCTTGATCGCTTCGCGCGATGCAGCGGCATCACCCGGCGCGAACCTGAACCAGGCGCCAACGAAGAACTCGGGGGATTCGGGATTCTGGATCCTGCCTTCAGAGCGCACCCGCTCCCCCGTTCCATCTCCCGCTTGCGGACGAGGAGAGCCAACGGTCAAATCCTGCATCCTGATTCCTGATTCATGATTCCTGAGGGCCGCATGCCGATAGCCGATGTCGTAGTCCTGCGGTGTGCGCTGCATCTTTTCGCCGCTGCGCGTCACTACCTGCACCCGCTCCACTTTTTCCCAGGTCTCGCTGCCATAGCAACCAGCGTTCATCGCCAGCATGCCGCCTACGGTACCGGGGATGCCCGCAAAGAATTCGGCGCCGCCCAAACCACGTTGCGCCGCGAAGCGCGCCAGCTTCGCTCCCGGCACACCCGCCTGCGCATAGACCGATCCATCCGCCTCCAGGCGCAATTCGTTCAGTGCCGCATGCAGCAACAGCACCGTGCCGCGCCACCCGCCGTCGCGCACCAGCAGGTTGCTGCCAAGACCGACTGCCACCACGGGTTCGTCGACCGGCAGCATGCGCAGGAACGCCTGCAAATCCGCCACGTCCGCCGGTTGATACATGCGCTGCACACGGCCTCCCGCGCGCCAACTGACGTGGCGGCTCATGTCCGCATCGCTGCGCAGTCTTCCGCGCAACTCTTTGGCAATGAATTGGGCAGGCTCAGTCATATTCATGCGTCCTCCGCCAGTTGACATAGCTGCGCCGGCACGCCACCAATCGACCCGGCCCCCATGGTCAACACCACATCGCCCGGCTTGGCCATTTTCAGTATCGCCTGCGGCATATCCTCAATCTGCTCGACAAACACCGCCTCACCCTGACCAGCCACACGCACCGCATGCATCAGCGTGCGTCCATCGGCTGCGACGATGGGCGCCTCACCTGCCGCATACACTTCTGCCAGCAGCAGCACGTCGACGCTGCACAGCACCTGCACGAAATCCTCCAGCAAATCTCGCGTGCGGGTGTAGCGGTGCGGTTGAAACGCCAGCAGCAAGCGCCTGCCCGGAAATGCACCGCGCACTGCAGCGAGCGTGGCGGCCATTTCCGCCGGATGATGGCCGTAGTCATCGATCAAGGTGAAGCTTCCTTTCCCGCCTGCCAGCGAAATTTCTCCATAACGCTGGAAGCGCCGCCCCACGCCCTGGAATTCGGCCAGCGCGGTGACGATGGCAGCTTCCGCGACGCCGACTTCCAGCCCCACGGCGATCGCGGCCAGTGCGTTTTGCACGTTGTGCAATCCCGCCAGGTTGAGCGTGATGTCCATATCCAGCGGTACGCTGTTTTGCCTGCATTGCGCGGTGAAGTGCATGCGTCCGCCTTCATGGCGCACATTCACCGCGCGAATCTGCGCCTCTTCGGCGAAGCCGTAAGTGGTGATCGGCTTGCTGATGGCGGACATGATTTCGCGCACATTTGCATCGTCCAGGCACAGCATGGCCCGGCCGTAGAATGGCAGGTACGCCGTGAAATCCACGAATGCCTGTTTCAGTCTGGCGAAATCATGGCCATAGGTTTCCATATGGTCCGCGTCGATATTGGTAATCACCGCGAGAATGGAATGCAGATGCAGGAACGAAGCATCCGATTCGTCCGCCTCGACCACGATAAATTCGCCGGTTCCCAGTTTGGCATTGGTGCCGCTGCTGTTGAGCCGGCCACCGATGACAAACGTCGGGTCAAAGCCGCCCTTGGCCAGAACACTGGCGACCAGACTGGTGGTGGTGGTCTTGCCGTGCGTGCCCGCGATGGCGATGCCCTGACGCAGGCGCAGTAATTCGGCCAGCATCATCGCGCGCGGCACCACGGGGATGTTGCGAGCACGTGCCGCCTGCACTTCGTCATTGCCGCTGCTAACCGCGGTGGAGACTACAACTGCATCAGCATCGTCCAGATGACTGGCGTCGTGCCCAATGTAAACGCTTGCGCCGAGCCGGTTCAGGCGTTGCGTGACGGCGCTGTCGGTCAGGTCCGAACCGCTCACCTGAAAACCCAGGTTCAGCAGTACTTCGGCGATGCCATTCATGCCGGATCCGCCAATGCCGATGAAGTGAATTTTCTTGACCTTGTGCTTCATTTCCTGCCTCTATGGGTACGCTGGCCCGCAACTTCCACGCAGACTTCCGCGACTCGCCTTGCCGCGCCCGGCTTGGCCAACTGGCGTGCGGCCAAAGCCATTTCCAGCGCGCGTTCGCGCGTCATGCCGCCCAGTATTTCCGACAGACTCGTGGGGCTCATTTGTTCCTGCGGCAATAGAATCCCGGCTCCGTGCTCACTGAGAAAGCGGGCGTTGCTGGTTTGATGGTCATCCACCGCAAACGGAAACGGAACGAGGATGCTCGCCAGACCTGCGGCAGCCAGTTCAGCCACGGTCAATGCGCCGGCGCGGCAGAGAACCACATCGGCTTGCGAATAGAAGAACGCCATGTCATCGAGGAAGGGCAGGATGTCCGCTTTCACTCCCGCTTTTCTGTAGGCGGCCTGAACCGCGTCCAGATGATTTTCGCCGGACTGGTGCAACACATCGGGGCGGACATCCTGCGGCATCAATGCCAGTGCTTGCGGCACACACTCATTGATTGCCCTGGCCCCCAGGCTTCCCCCCAACACCAGCAAATTCAGCGCGCCGCTGCGTGCGGCATAGTGCCGCCCGGGTTCAGGCAACGCCGCAATCTTGTCGCGCACCGGATTGCCGCACCATTCTGCATCGGGCAGCACATCCGGGAATCCGCTCAATATCCGCGTGGCCCACTTTGCCAGCGCCTTGTTGCTCAGGCCGGCTATTGAATTCTGTTCATGAATTACCAGCGGGCACCGCATCAATCTGGCCATGATGCCGCCCGGAAAAGTGACATATCCGCCCATGCCCAACGTGACATTCGGGCGGTGCTCCAGGAAGATCATCGCACTCTGCCACAATGCCAGCAGCAGGCTGAATGGCAGCAGCAGCTTGCGCAGCAGATCCTTGCCGCGCAAAGCATAGAAATCCACCCATTCGATTTTGTACCCATGTTTGGGCACCAGCTCGGCTTCCATGCCGCCCGGCGTACCCACCCAGATAACACGCCAACCCTGCGCACGCAGCACATCGGCCACCGCCAGCGCGGGAAAAATGTGCCCACCGGTGCCGCCTGCCATGATCAGGATGGTCTTCCTAGTCATGACCGATCTCCTCGACAGGCACATTTTGGGTGGAGACTAATGCCGGCGAAGCCCGCGTTGTGTCGGAGCCAAAAATGTGCCCACCGGTGCCGCCTGCCATGATCAGGATGGTCTTCCTAGTCATGACCGATCTCCTCGACAGGCACATTTTCGGTGGAGACTGATGCCGGCGAAGCCCGCGTTGTGTCGGAGCCAAAAATGTGTCTCCCGGTACCTCCGGCCATGACCAGAATGGTCTTCCTAGACATGCAACACCTTGCCCAAAATGGTCCTTTCGCTGCCTGCAGTTCTGTGTCCTCTCATACGGGCAGCCCTCTCATCATTCTCCTGCTCTCCCAATCG
This sequence comes from uncultured beta proteobacterium, assembly GCA_963782385.1. Taxonomy (GTDB): domain Bacteria; phylum Pseudomonadota; class Gammaproteobacteria; order Burkholderiales; family Gallionellaceae; genus CAVXFS01. The sequence goes on along the minus strand of CAWAJO010000001.1, from coordinate 1,043,826 downwards.
ATTCTCAGCAGGATCGCCGCCGCAATGCAATTCACCACAATCCCGCTCCCGCCGAAGCTGAGAAAGGGCAAGGTCAATCCCTTGGTGGGCAATACCCCCATATTCACGCCCATATTGATCATCGCCTGCACCCCCAGCCAGATGGCGATGCCCTGCGCCAGCAGGGCGGAAAACTGGTTATCGAGAAACGCCGCCTGGCGCCCGATCGCGAATGCGCGAGCGATCAGCCCGGCGAACAACAGGATGACGACGCTGACACCAATGAAACCCAGTTCCTCGGCAATCACCGCCAGCAGAAAATCCGTGTGCGCTTCCGGCAGGTAGAAAAGTTTTTCGACACTGGCGCCCAACCCCACACCCAGCCACTCACCTCGCCCGAATGCGATCAGCGCATGGCTTAGCTGATATCCCTTGCCAAACGGGTCTGACCAAGGGTCCATGAAGCCGGTGACGCGCTGCATTCGATAGGCGGAGGTGGCGATCAGCACCGCGAATGCGAGGGGCAAAGCAATCATCAGTCCGCCGAACACCCTGAGATTGAATCCGCCCAGCCACAGCGTGCAGACCGCAATTACACATATCACCGCGAAAGCACCCATATCCGGTTCAAGCAACAGCAGAGCACCGACCACCACCATCACGACGAACATCGGCATGAAAGCCTTGCCGAACGTATGTTTGACCACGCCCTTGCGCACGGTGTAGTCGGCTGCATAGAGCACGGCAAACAGTTTCATCAATTCTGACGGCTGCAGGTTGAAGATGAACAATGACAGCCAGCGGCGACTGCCGTTGACCGAGCGACCGACCCCGGGAATCAGCACCAGGACCAGCAATGCCACACCGACCAGAAACAAATAGGGCGCCCATTTTTGCCAGGTCTGTATCGGAACTCCGAATGCAGCCACTGCGGCAGACAAGCCCAGGAGAATGAACACACTATGCCGGATCAGATAATAGGCAGACTGGAATCCGGTGAACTTGCTTTCCTCTGCCGTGGCGATGGACGCCGAATACACCATCACCAGACCGATTGAAAGCAATGCCAGCACGATCCATACAAGAATTTCATCGTATTCCGCTACGGTGTTGCGGGGAGCGCTCATGCTTGCGATGCGCATGGCACCTCCCTTTGCAGATCATGCACTGCCGCAACAAATACCTCGGCGCGATGCACATAATTGCGGAACATGTCGAAACTTGCGCAGGCTGGGGAAAGCAGTACCGCATCCCCTGGCTGCGCCAGTCCGGCGCCCTGCTTGACCGCATCCCCCATGTCCTTGGCATGCGTCACAGGAACGCCGCAACCTTGCAACGCCCTTTCAATCCTGTCGGCGTCGCTCCCGATCAACACGACGGCGCGGGCGTGTTTGGCCACCACCGCTTGCAGCGGCGTGAAATCCTGACCCTTGCCCTGGCCGCCGGCAATCAACACGACCGGACTCACCAAACCCTGCAAGGCCGCAACTGTCGCGCCGACGTTCGTACCCTTGGAGTCGTCGTAGTAGTTCACCCCAAGTATTTGCGCGACCGGCTCCACGCGATGCGGCAATCCCTTGAAAGCACGCAACGCATTGAGCAACGGATCAAGCGGCAATTCGATCGCGCGGCAAAGGGCAAGCGCAGCCAACGCATTTGCCACATTGTGCAAACCGGTGGTCTGCAACTCGTTGGCATTGAGCACAGGCTGGCCTCCGTGCACCAGGGACACCCCCGCTTCGCCGCAAACAATGCCCCAGTCATTCGCATTGCTGGATGGAGCATTCAGCCCGAAGGTAACTACGCTCCGTCCGGGCAATGCCATATCCCGGCTGTACGCATCATCGCGGTTGAGCACCTGCACGCCGCCGCGGCTTGCCCCACTCCCGAATATTCGCGCCTTGGCGGCGATATACTCGTCCATGCCCGCATATCTATCCTGATGGTCCTCGCTGATGTTGAGCACGGTCGCCGCATCCGTGCGCAGCGCAAGCGTCGTCTCCAGCTGGAAACTCGAAAGTTCGAGCACCCAGACATCCGGCTGTCTGCCGCCGCGTTCGATCAATGCATCCAGCACTGCGGGAGAGATGTTGCCAGCCACCACGGTGTCCAGCCCGGCTTCCCGACACATTGCCCCCACCATGCTGGTGACCGTGCTCTTGCCATTGGCACCGGTGACGGCAATGACGACGGGCTTGCCATTTTCGGGCATTTGTAATTCCCGCCGCGCTTCGATTTCGCGCGCGAGGATTTCGATATCGCCGATTACCGGTATATTGCGTTTCAGTGCCAGTTGCACCAGCGGTTCAACCAGCGGAACGCCCGGGCTGATGGCGACCAATTCGACGCCATCCAGCAATTCATCGACAAACGAGCCGCAGTGCAGATTCACCTGCGGAAACTGCTCCTGCAACACCTGCATGAATGGCGGAGCCTCTCGGCTGTCTGCAGCGCTCAACTGCGCGCCCTGGGATGTCAGCCAGCGCACGAGCGATAACCCGGTCTCGCCAAGACCGAGTACCAGTACTTTTTTATCAGCCCAAACTTTCAATGCTTCTTCCTTTTTGGGGAGTGGAGAGCAGGAAGTGGATAGTGGGGAAACCACTCCCTGCTCCGTACTTCCCATTGCCTGCTTCCCACTACCTAAGTTTCAACGTCGCGAGACCCATCAACACCAACAGCATCGTGATAATCCAGAACCTCACTACTACCTGCGTCTCTTTCCAGCCTTTCTGCTCAAAGTGATGGTGCAGCGGCGCCATCAGCAAAATGCGCTCCCCTACACCGTATTTCTTCCTCGTGTACTTGAAGTACGACACTTGCAACATGACCGACACCGCCTCGACCACGAACACCCCGCCCATGATGAACAGCACCAGTTCCTGGCGCACGATCACCGCCACCGCGCCGAGCGCCGCGCCCAGTGCCAGCGCCCCTACATCGCCCATGAAGACTTCAGCCGGATAGGCGTTGAACCACAGGAAAGCCAGTCCCGCCCCGGCAATCGCGGCACAAAATACCGCCAGCTCACTCGCGCCGGGAATGTTGGGCACTCCAAGATATTTTGAGAACACGGCATGCCCCGCAACATAGGCAAAGATCGCCAGCGCACTACTCACCATCACGGTGGGCATGATGGCAAGACCATCCAGGCCATCAGTCAAATTCACTGCGTTGCTGCTGCCTACGATGACCAGGTAAACCAGTATGACGAAGGCATATCCGGACAGCGGGAAAACCAGGTATTTGAAGAATGGAACGATCAGTTCGGTCTGCGCAGGCAGGCTGGCGTGCTGCCAAAGATAGATGCCCACCGCCAGCGCAACCATTGATTGCCAGAACATCTTGGCTCTGGCCGATAGCCCCTTGGGATTGCGATGCACCACCTTGCGATAGTCATCCACCCAGCCGATGGCCCCCACACCCAACGTGGTGAACAGCACTACCCAGATGTAGGGATTGCGCAAATCACCCCACAACAGCGTGGTGATGACGATCGAAGTGAGGATCAGTGCGCCGCCCATGGTCGGCGTGCCCGCCTTCACCAGATGGGATTGCGGTCCATCGTCGCGCACCGACTGTCCGATATTCATCGCGGTCAGCTTGCGTATCATTGCCGGACCCACCAGGAAAGAAATGAACAATGCGGTCATCGCGGCCAGGACCGCGCGCAAGGTAATATAGTTGAATACACTGAATGTGCGCACATCCTCGGATAGCCATTGCGCTAGTGCGAGCAGCATGCATTCCCCCTTGGTGAGTGCGAAGTGGGGAGTGGGGAGTGAGGAGTGTTTTTCCCGCTCTCGGCTTCCCAATTTCCGCTCACTATGTATCCCACTGCCCGTTCCATGCGCATGAAACGCGAGCCCTTGACCAGCACCGTGGTTCCTGCGGCCAATTCGCTGTCCAGGATCCCGCACAAGCTTTCCACATCGTCAAAATGCTGCGCGCCTGTGCCAAATGCGCGCACCGTTTCACGACTCAGTTCGCCCAGGGCCAGCAAACGCTGAATGCCGAGTTGACGCGCAAACTCGCCTGTTTCTGCATGGAGGCGCAGGGCATCGCCGCCCAGTTCCCCCATGTCTCCCACCACGAAGATACGTTTTCCCGGCGCCTGGGCCAGCACTTGCAGGGCCGCGCGCATGGAGGCGGGATTGGCGTTATAGGTGTCGTCGATCACCGTTTCACCATGACGACCCCGCTTGCGCTGCATTCGACCCGGCACGCCTGGGAATGCTTCCAGTCCCTTGGCGATCGTGTCCAGGGGGATATGCAGTGCCACGGCGGCGGCGGCGGCGGCCAGCGCATTGCGCGCGTTGTGTGCCCCGGGTACCTGCAACGTCGCTCCGAAGCTTCCATCAGGCGTGGTGATTTCCATCTGGATGCCGAAATCGGTAACGTCCCAGCAGGCAGCCACCGCGGCTCCCGCATCCAGCGCAAAATCCAGCACGTCATGCGGGGCCGCAAGCTTACGCCACAGCGGAGCGAACTGGTCGTCGGCGTTGACGATCGCGATGCCGCTCTCGGGCAGGCCCGCGAAAATTTCGCCCTTGGCGCGTGCCACCGCTTCGACTGTTCCCAATCCGGCCAGATGCGCACTGGCGGCGTTGTTGATGATGGCCACGCCGGGATGGGCGATGCGGGTAAGGTAGTCAATTTCGCCCGGATGGTTCATGCCCATCTCGATTACCGCATAGCGATGCGTTGCGCGCAGTTTCAGGAGCGTGAGCGGCATACCGATGTCGTTATTGAGGTTGCCCTGCGTGGCAAGCACCGCGCCGACATCCCCCGTTGCCTTGCGCAGGATGGATGCCAGCATTTCCTTGACCGTAGTCTTCCCGTTGCTGCCGGTCAGCGCAACCACGGGAATCGTGAAGCGCGCTCGCCAATTTGCTGCCAGGCGGCCCAGCGCGAGGCGTACATCCTCGACCAGCAGCACCGGGCAGGGAATCTCGCCACCACGATAACTTGCCGCATCGACCATTGCTGCGACGGCGCCGCCGTGCACAGCAGCCGCGACAAATGCACTGCCGTCAAAATTTTCACCTTTCAGCGCGGCGAACAAGTCACCCGCTGCAATCGTGCGGCTGTCACTGGATACGCCGGTAAATTCCACATCCGGGCCGATCAGTTCGGCTCCCAGCACTTGCGCGGCACGCGATACCTGCATCATGCCTGTGCCCTCCACGACGCCAGCGCGCGTCGCACCTCTTCGCTATCGCTGAAAGGAAATCTCTTGCCACCGATCTCCTGGTAGGGTTCATGACCCTTGCCAGCCACCAGCACGGTATCCGTTGCTGCCGCGCAATTTACGGCATGCGCAATGGCCTCTTCCCGATTTTCTAGGTTCAGGTATGGACCGTTTATGCCGGAGGCAATGGCGGCAATGATGTCCTTCGGAGATTCGTGGCGAGGGTTGTCACTGGTGACGATGCAGACGTCCGCCAGTTTGGATGCCACGGTGCCCATCATCGGGCGCTTGCCGCGATCCCGATCGCCACCGCAGCCAAAAACGCAAATCAATCTTCCGGCGTCTGCCGCAACGACTTCGCGCAAAGCCTGTAGCACTTTTTCCAGTGCATCCGGTGTATGCGCATAATCCACCACCACAGTCGGGCGCCCCCCGCCGCCGAAAGTCTGCATGCGGCCGGGCACGGCCGTCACTTGCTCCAGCTGATGCACCGCTTCGGCCATCTCAAAACCGCTGACCAACAGCACCGCCAGCACAGACAGCAGGTTGGCGGCATTGAAGCGGCCGAGCAAGGAACTGTGCAGTGCAGTGCCGCCCCAGCTCGAATGTACCTGCAAGGTTATTCCCTGCGCGCCGGTATGCAAATCGGCGCCATAGACCATCCGCAGTCCGAGGCGCTCTGCCAGTTTCAGCGCAGCCTTATTCAGACCGTAGCCAACCACCTCCACCGTCCGGTCCTGCAATTGATCGGCAAGATCGGCGCCGAATTCATCGTCCAGGTTCAACACGACAACCCTGAGTTGCTGCCAGTCAAAAAGTCTGCGCTTGGCGGCCGCGTAGTGCTGCATGTCCCCGTGATAATCTAGATGATCCCGGCTGAGATTGGTGAACAGCGCCACGTCGAATTGCACGCCATTCACGCGCCCCTGTTCCAGTGCGTGCGACGACACTTCCATTGCCACCGCCTGCGCGCCCTGTGCAAGGTATTCCGCCAACAGGCCATGCAGGCAAACAGCGTCTGGCGTGGTATTCAGCGTCGGCTGCAAATCCCCGGGGAAACCGTTGCCCAATGAGCCGAGCAGCGCAGATTTCTTGCCCAGGGCAGAAAATGATTGCGCCAACCAGTGGCTGCATGAAGTCTTGCCGTTGGTGCCCGTGACGCCAACCATCCATAGCTTCTTTGAAGGTTCCCCATAGACATGGTCGGCGATTTGCCCCGCGTGGTGACGCAGGTCATTCACCGCCAGCCGGGGCAACTGCCAGGCATCGTTCCACTCAAAGCCATGTGCTTCGTAGATCACCGCGCCCGCCCCATTGGCGATGGCCTGCGCTATGAACTGTCGCCCATCTGTCTGCCCGCCTGGATAGGCGACAAAGGTATCGCCCGGTTTCACTTTTCGACTGTCCGTCACCAGTCGCCTGATTGTTACGCCAATGGAATCGAGCAATTCAGATCGAAAACCTGTTTGCGGCCCGGTCGACAGGCCAGCCCCGAGCATGGTCGAAGGACTGCTCATGTGTCCTCCCGGACAATTTCTGCCGGCGGTAGCAGGACGTTGTCCAGCGGTGCATCGTTCGGCACGTTAAGGAGCCGCAACGCCGAACCCATCACATTGCTGAATACCGGTGCGGCAACCTGCCCGCCGTAATATTCTCCGGACGGTTCATCTAGCATCACCGCCACGATCAGGCGCGGATTCGACGCCGGAGCCAAACCGACGAATGAGGCGACATATTGGTTCACGTAATGCCCGCCTTCCAGCTTGTGTGCGGTGCCTGTCTTGCCCGCCACGCGGTATCCGTTTATCTGGGCCAATGGCGCGGTGCCGCCCGGTTGCACCACCAGTTCCAGCATGTCACGCATTTCTCGCGCCGTGCTTGCCGAAAACACCCTGTTGCCCACGGCAGGAGCATCCTGCCTGAGAAAAGTTACCGGTTTCAATTCGCCCCCATTGGCAAACACGGTGTAGGCGCGCGCCAGCTGCAACAGATTCACCGATATGCCGTTGCCATAAGACATGGTCGCCTGTTCGATCGGACGCCAGGTTTTATAGTCGCGCAGCTTGCCGCTCGCTTCGCCGGGAAAACCGCTGCCCGTCGTCTCGCCAAATCCTGCTTCATGCAGGCTGTGCCACAAAGTTTCCGGTGCGAGGGAAAGCGCCATCTTGGCCGCGCCCACATTGCTGGATTTTTGGATGACCTGCGCCACCGTCAGCTGTGTTTCCGGATGGGAGTCGTGAATGGTGCGTCCACCGATCGACAGTGTTCCGCCTTCGACATCGATAACCGTATCCGGCTTGACCTTGCCCGCTTCCAGAGCCGTCGCCACAGTGAACGGTTTCATCGTGGAACCCGGCTCGAATTGATCAGTTACCACACGGTTGCGCAACACGTTAAGGCTGGGCTTGCTGCGGTTATTCGGGTTGTAGCTTGGCCAGTTGCCGATTGCCAGAACCTCGCCGCTTCTTGCATCCAATACCACGATTGACCCCGATTTGGCATGATGCTGTTCAACCGCCAATTTGATCTCGCGATATGCCAAGAACTGAAGCTTGCTATCGATGCTCAACGCCAGATCAGCTCCTGGTTTGGGTGCCCGAATGCTGGCAACGTCCTCGACGATTTCTCCCCGCCTATCCTTGATAACGCGCTGACTGCCTGCCTTGCCACCCAGACTTTCCTGAAACGCCAGTTCCAGCCCTTCCTGTCCGTTGTCATCCAGATTGGTAAACCCAATCAAGTGCGCCGCCACCTCTCCGGCGGGGTAATAGCGACGGTATTCACGCTGCAACGACACCCCGGGCAATTCCATGCTTACGACTTTTTCCACCTGTTCCGGCGGCAATTGACGCTTGAGATAGACGAAATCCCGCGTGGTACCGGACAACTTCTTTTTCAGATCCCTGACATTCATGGCCAGCGCGTGCGCCAATTGTTTCACCTGCTGCTCCGACGCATCCACGCTATTCGGGCTGGCCCACACAGACTCCACGGGGGTACTGATTGCCAATGGATCCCCATAACGGTCCGTAATCATTCCCCGATGCGCATTGATATCGACCACGCGACCGAAACGCTCATCGCCTTTGTGTTGAAGAAAATCGTTGTGTATGCCCTGCAAGTAAATCGCACGTGCCAATAATGTGCACATTCCCAGCAGAAGCGTTACGAACAACACCTTCGCACGCCATGCCGGCAATGCTGCAAGGCCTGATGTTTGAATCGTAGCGGTATACTTCACGGAAGCAGCTCCCCGCTCAGTTCCTTGCTGTGAATGAAATGCATCTGACTGTTTTTCGGAAGCTGCATGTGCAGTTTGATGCTGGCAATTTTTTCCACGCGCGCGGGGGTGGCCCAGGTACTTTGTTCAAGTTGCAGCTGTCCCCATTCCACTTCCATTTGCTGAGCCTTTTCTTTCTCGCTCTGCAATTCCACAAACAGCTTGCGCGCCTTGTGTTGGGACGTCACAACACCGATTGCACAAACGATAGTGAGCAGCAATAGCAATATCTTCGTCCTAGTCACTTGCCCCACCAGTGCGTTCCGCAACTCGCATCACGGCACTTCGTGCGCGTGGATTGGCTTCCACCTCTTGCACCGATGCACGTATTGCACGACCAACCAAACGCAGCTTTGCCTGCGGCACATCCGCGGCGCGCACCGGCAAATTACGCGGCAACTTGTCGCCCTGCGCCGTATCTCGCATAAAGCGCTTCACCAAGCGGTCTTCCAGGGAGTGGAAACTGATCACCACCAGTCGTCCTTGCGGGTTCAGGCTATCCACGCATTGCGGCAGAACATCCTCAAGCTCTTCGAGCTCGCGGTTGAGATAAATCCGTATAGCCTGAAAGGTGCGCGTCGCCGGATTTTGCCCGGATTCGCGCGTGCGAACAGTCTGGGCGACAATTTGGCTGAGCCTCCGCGTTGTAGTAATGGGGTTTTCCTGGCGCGCAGCAACAAGCGCTCTTGCAATCTGTTTAGCAAACCGTTCTTCGCCATAGCTGCGTATCACCTCCCCCAGCAATTCTTCATTCACCGATGCCAGCCACTGCGCCGCAGTCAGGCCGCTACTGCTATCCATACGCATGTCCAGCGGTGCGTCGAAGCGAAAACTGAAACCGCGCCGCTCGTCATCCAACTGTGGTGACGACATGCCCAGATCCAGCAACACACCATCAACTTTACCTACCTGCAGCTCTTTCAGCACCTCAGCCAGCCTGGCGAATCCACTATGCATGATGCAAAATCGTTTGTCGCCCACCTCTCCCGCAGCTGCCACCGCCGCCGGATCCTTATCCAATGCAATCAACCGGCCGTATCCGCCCAGTTTCTGCAAGATCAAACGGCTGTGCCCGCCGCGCCCGAACGTGCCATCCACGTAGATGCCATCCGGTTTCACCTTCAACGCCTCGACTGCTTCGCGCAATAACACGGTCGTGTGGGATAGACCCACACTCATACAATTCCCTGCACTCCTGCTTCGCCCACAGATACTGCGCGATCGAAGAATTCAAGAAGAACGTGCATGCATATATGATCGTTCGACGCAATCTGATGTCTTGCCACAGCTCTGCTCGCCCTCGTCGCGCGATGATTTGTCACAACGTAAAGCCTTCCAGTTCGGGCGGAAGATTGCCATCAACGAATCCAGTCACTTTCTCATGCTGCGCTTGCCAACGTGCCTCGTCCCACACTTCGAATTTGTTGCCTTGACCGACCAACATGACGCGCTTGTCCAGAACCGCATAGTTGCGCAGGGTGGAAGAAATCAAGATGCGTCCTGCGGTGTCCATTACCACATCCTCCGCGTGGCCGATCAAGAAACGCTGCAAGGAACGAATACGAGGATTAAACGCCGATAACTGCATCAATTTTTCACGGATAGGTTGCCATTCGGGTTGCGGGTATAGGAGCAGACAACCATCCGCATCTGCCGTCATCACCAATTCGCCATTGCATTGCTGCAACAGCATGTCGCGATACCGTGCAGGAATCGCAAGTCTGCCTTTGCTATCCAGATTGAGTTGCGCCGCTCCCTGAAACACTACTTCACCCCCCTATTCCCCCAAATCCCACAATTCCCCACCTTTTACCACTTTCGCCCACTATATTGAAAAATGTAACCATCGTCAAGACGAAACTCTGGATTTCTTCTTTTATGACAAGCAGTTAGCCATTTATTAGCAAATATCATTAATAAATAATGAATTGTAGAAATAATCTAATGTTACTTATGAGTGTATATGTATATGTGGTCCTCTGCGCATAAGGTGATATGTCTACTTGAAGCCAAAATGCATCTGCCATCTCCTTTCTTTCGGTCCCGGGCAAGACAGGTATAATTCTTAATTTCTATTTAAGGCGCTTGATTTTTCTTGAAGACGGTTGAGAAGCCTAGCCTTCAGCAATGCCGGAACGATCCCCCAATTACATTTTTTTCCTATTTCCATTGAGCCAATGAGTACACCCAACCGGAACGATCCCTGTCCATGTGGCAGCGGAAAGAAATACAAGAAATGTTGCATGGGCAAAGCGTCGGTGCACCAGAGTCTTGTCTTGAAATCAGCCATCCCAACTGGCAAGCCGTCAAGCCATCACCTCAACGCAACCAACGTCGAGTCCCCATCGGATATGTTGATGAAAGCCGTGACTCTGCATCAATCCGGCAGACTGGACGAAGCCAAAGCCATTTACCAGGAATTGCTCAGGATGAATCCCCGCGATAGTCATGCCATGCATTACCTGGGGTTAATAGCATTGCAGCGGCAAAACTATGCAGATGCGGTAAAGCTGATAGAGGGTGCGATCAAATTGGATCGGCGCGTGCCGGCATTTCACTGCAACCTGGGCAATGCCTACAAGGGCATGGGGCAGATCGATTCTGCGATTGCAGCCTATCTAGAGGCAGTACGGCTGGATCCCAACTTCCAGGCAGCGCACAACAATTTAGGAAATATATATCTTGAGCAAGGGAGAGTGGCGGAAGGTCTATCAAGCCATCGTCGCGCGCTTTTGATGAAAGCCGAGGCCCTGCAGCAATCCGGCAGTTTTGAAGACGCCAGGATCATCTACCAAGAATTACTGAAAAAGAATCCATTGGATAGCCTTTCACTGCATAACCTCGGGTTGATCGCATTACAGCAGGAGAACTATGCCGATGCGGCAAACCTGATAGAGAGGGCAATTCAATTGGACCGGAACGTGCCGGAATTTCATTGCAATCTTGGAAGTGCTTACAAAGGCATGGGGCAAATGGATGCCGCGATTGCCGCCTATCTTGAGTCGGTTCGGCTAAATCCGGACTTTGCGGGAGTACACAATAATCTGGGGAATATATATCTTGAGCAAGGGAGGCTGGAAGAAGGCATCGCCAGCTATCGTTGCGCGCTTGAGCTCCAGCCGGATTTTGCAGAGGTGCGCTGGCAACTGGCCATGACAAAGATACAACTGGTTGCCGAATCAACTCAAGAAGTGGCAGCAAGCAGGAAAGAATTCCTCAGTGAACTTGATGAATTGGATGCATGGTTTGACACGCGTATGGCCCTTGGCCATAAGGCAGTGGGCGTTTACCAGCCGTTTTATTTAGCCTATCAGGAGGAGCAGAATCGTGAAATTCTGGCCAGATACGGAGCGTTATGCGCGCGCCTGATGAAATACTGGCTGGACGAACAAAAGCTATCACAAGGCAGCGGAGATTCGCATAACCCCTTAGTCCGGGTTGGGGTCGTTTCTGCATACATCAGGAATCATTCCTGCTGGAACGCAATCGTCAAGGGGTGGGTACGACATCTGGACCGCAGCCGCATCGAGTTGCACCTGCTGCATACCGGCACAATCCAGGATGAAGTTACATCATGGGCGACGACCCAGTCGAAAACATTCGAGCAAGGGGGCAAGAGTTTGCGAGAGTGGGTGGATACAATTACGGGGAAGCATCTTGACGTATTGATCTATCCGGAGATCAGCATGGATCAAATGACCGCTAAACTCGCAAGCCTTCGCCTCGTTCCAATTCAGGTTGCTTCGTGGGGCCATCCGCAAACCACCGGCTTACCCACCATGGATTACTTTCTTTCTGCGGAAGACCTTGAACCCCCAGCGGCGCAGGACGACTATGTGGAACAGTTGGTTCTCCTGCCCCACCTTGGAGTCTGCTATCAGCCTCCCCAAGTTGCCAGCATCGACCCAGACTTGGCGGAATTGGGTATCGATCCCGAACGCGCAATCTTATTGTGCCCCGGCGTCCCTTTCAAATACGTGCCTCAGCATGACCAGGTATGGGTGGAGATCGCCAGAAAACTTGACAATTGCCAGTTCGTATTCTTTACCCACACCATGCAAGTTTTGTCCAGCAAGCTTCGTCTGCGTCTGGAACGCGCATTTGCCAATGCCGGTCTGGACTTCAGCAAGCACGGCGTGTTTATCCCCTGGCAGCGCAAAGATGCATTTTATGGGCTGATGAAACGGGCAGACGTGTTTCTTGATACGCTAGGATTTTCCGGCTTTAACACGGCCATTCAGGCGATTGAATGTGGCCTCCCGGTTGTTACGAAACAGGGACGTTTCATGCGCGGCAGGCTGGCAAGCGGCACATTGGGGCGCATGGGACTCACAGAGTTGATAGCGGACACCGACGAGGAATACGTCAATTTGGTGACCAGGCTAGTGCAGGACGCGGATTTTCGGCAGCACGTCAGGATGCGCATTGAAGCATCCCGATCAGTCTTGTTCGACGACACCACACCAATCCGGGCACTGGAGAATTTCCTTGTCAGCGTGAGCAAACAAGATTCCGAGGCGATGCCCATGATGGGACAGAAAGCTGTAAGACAATAGCAGCGGGCCACAAGAGCATCCAACTACTCGGAGAAATTGCCTTCTGCAAGAAAACATCATTGCTTGATCCTATGCGAAGTTCTCGACTGGTCTGGCTGTGAAAGGCAATCAATCGGGCGCGAGTAAATCAATCATCCATCAGACGGCCACACGAATACTTGAACTTCATATTCTTCCGAACGTTGCTTCCAAAGTTGCCCCCGCATGTCAATAGACGGGGTAGGGTGTGTCTGGACAAGAAAAAGCCCGCTGTGCTTTTATTCATGCGGGATTAGTGGACATTACCGGACTTTCTGAAACATGTAATTGGTGGAGCGGAGGAGGATCGAACTCCCGACCTTCGCATTGCGAACGCGACGCTCTCCCAGCTGAGCTACCGCCCCAATCCAGCACGAATGTTAAACGGATATCGACTGACTGGAAAGTGGCAACCCGGTTGCCGTGTAGAAAGCATCCAGATCCTCCAGGCTGTCGAATACTGCTGCTGCACCGGTGAAATCCTGATCGCGCGTATAGTGGTTAACCGTTATAAAAGTCCTGATACCGGCGGCGAGGCTGGAACGCAGGCCGTTGTTGGAGTCTTCCAGCGCGATACAGTTCTGCGGCGCGAGACCAAGTCTATCCAGCACCCAGCAATAAATATCTGGCGCGGGTTTTTTCAGCGGTACGATATCGCCGCAGCCGACACATGCGAAGTACTTTTCCCAATCCCCGCCCAACCCCATTTTGAGCAATGCGGCAACGTTTTCAGCGGAAGTAGTCGTGGCGATGGCAATCTGGATGCCGTTGCCGCGTGCTTGATTGATGAGTTGCCTGATGCCCGGGCGTAGCGGGATGTGGCCTTCTGCCAGCATTCTCGTATAGTGTAATGTTTTCTTCCGGTGCAAATTTTTGACGAATTCTTCAAAATCTACCGGTATATTGTAGCCATGCAGGAAGTTGTCCACGAAATACTTGATGCGCTCCTTGCCACCGGTGACTTTAAGCAATTTTCCGTACAACTCGGCATCCCAGTTCCAGTCCATACGGTTTTCCGAGAATGCCTTGTTGAAAGCAATGCGGTGCGCATCCTCGGTATCGGCCAGCGTGCCGTCTACATCGAAAATAATGGCTTCAATGGTCATGGTGGTACGGTGACAACTAGTAAACCGGCATTTTTACGGAATGTCTTAATGAAATGGTGAATTGCAAAGCACCAAAATCGACCGCCTGCAAGTCAGGCGGTCGGGTGCCAAGATAGAGTGCGCAACGCATCAAATCGATTACACAACAGAGGATCAGCGAATTCCCGGCAACATCCCTTTCATCCCGCGCATCATCTTCGCCATACCACCCTTGCTGAACATCTTCATCATCTTCTGCGTCTGCGCGAACTGGTTGAGCAATTGATTGACATGCATGACCTGGACACCCGCGCCCGCCGCGATACGGCGCTTGCGCGAAGCTTTTATGATTTCCGGTTTGGTGCGCTCGGCGAGTGTCATGGAGTTGATGATGCCTTCCAGCCGGTTCACTTGCTTGTCGTCCACCTTGCTGCCTGAAGCGGCTTGGGAAAGTTGCGCGGGCAGTTTGTCCATTAGCGCGGATACACCACCCATCTTGCGCATCTGCACAATCTGCATTTTGAAATCGTTTAGGTCAAAGCCTTCCCCCTTCTTGACTTTCTTCGCCAGTTTCTCTGCTTCGGCCACGTCAACTTCGCGGTGTGCCTCCTCGATCAACGAGAGCACGTCACCCATGCCCAGCACGCGAGAGGCCAGGCGTTCCGGGTGGAAGGCTTCGAGGCCGGTCATTTTTTCGCTGACACCGACGAATTTAATCGGTTTACCGGTAATGTGGCGAACCGACAATGCCGCGCCACCGCGGGCATCGCCGTCGAGTTTGGTAAGGATCACACCGGTGAGCGGCAATGCATCACTGAACGCCTTGGCAGTGTTCACTGCATCCTGACCGGCCATTGCGTCCACCACAAACAAAGTTTCGACCGGCTTGAGCGCGAAGTGCAATTGACTGATTTCCGCCATCATCGCCTCATCAATGGCGTGGCGCCCAGCAGTATCGACTATCAATACATCATGATAATGCTTTCTCGCGTAATCCTGCGCAGCCAGGGCAATGTCCAGCGGCTTCTGGCTGGGGTCGGACGGGAAAAAATCGATCTCCAGTTGTTGTGACAACGTCCGTAGTTGCTCGATCGCGGCGGGACGGTACACGTCGCAACTGACCAACAGCACTTTCTTCTTGTGCTGTTCACGCAGCAGTTTGGCCAGTTTCCCGCTGCTGGTAGTCTTGCCCGCACCCTGTAGACCGGCCATAAGGATCACGGCAGGCGGGGTGGTGGCAAGATTGATGCCGATATTTGCTTCGCCCATCAGTTTTGTCAGTTCGCGATGCACGATGCCAATTAGCGCCTGCCCCGGGTTCAAGTTTCCGATCACCTCCTGTCCGAGTGCTTCCTGCTTTACCTTGGCGGTAAATTCCTTCACCACCGGTAGCGCCACGTCCGCTTCGAGTAAAGCCATGCGCACCTCACGCAGCGCGTCCTGGATATTGCTCTCGGTCAGCCGTGCTTGTCCGCGAAGATTCTTGATTACGCCGGAAAGGCGCTGTGTAAGATTTTCCAACATGATGAAATTCCTGATATTCGCCGTTAAAATTTATAGTGTAGAATTGCTCAAGTCTAAACATCCTAGCCAAAAATGTCGAATCTTCCTCTTTATCTGCTCGCGTTCCTCGCGTATGGAGTGTTGGCTGTATTCTTTTGGCGGGCTCAACTTGCAGGCAATGGAGAAGCGCTTAGCCGCGGAGTGATAGGACAAGCTGTGTTGCTGCCGCTGCTCCTGCAGGCTTATCTACTGAACGAACACTTATTCACTGGAGAAGGGATAAATCTCGGTCTGATCTATGTTATTTCACTGATTCTCTGGTTGACCATGCTAGTATACTGGGTGGCGCGTTTCTTTTACCCGATTTCAAGCCTGCAGACTTTGGTACTCCCACTTGCTGCGATTGGGGTTCTACTACCCGCTATTTTCCCGAAAGAGCACCCCATTTCCGCCGAAGTTTCATTCGCACTTGACGCGCATATTATGGCCGCCATGCTGGTATACAGCCTGTTCACAATCGCTGCCTTGCATGCGAGTTTGATGTCGCTGGTTGAAAAGCGATTACATCACGCCACATTGCCAAGAATTCTTCAAGCTTTGCCGCCATTGCTCACAATGGAAACTTTATTGTTCCGAATTATTGGCGCTGGATTTGTCGTACTTACGCTCACCTTAATTTCTGGCATCGTGTTCTCCGAACAGGTATTTGGAAAACCTTGGGAATTCAATCATAAGATGCTGTTTGGTTTCATTTCATGGGGAGTATTTGCAGCGTTGCTGATTGGACATCATTTCTATGGCTGGCGAGGTCGAAAAGCAGTGCACTGGACCATGAGCGGATACATCTTTCTGTTACTTGCCTATCTAGGAAGCAAATTTGTCATGGAAGTATTATTACATCGAACATAAAACTACATGAAATTGGTTTCCTCGTATTGAGGTATATTGATTCGGTGGGAATTCGCCTAAAAATTTGGTTATGGAACTTGCTTGATGGGTGTCTATTGGATAAACTGGCGAAGTAGGTAGCAGAAGATCGCGAGTTTTGTTGGTGTTTTTGAACGCTGAAATTTAGAGGAGAAATATTATGCCTGTGGAATTATGGGTTCCTATCGGGATTTTCGTTTTGGGTATTGTTGTTTCGCTTGTGACAGCCAATTTGGGATTACAACGAGTATTGCAGAAAAGGCCGGGCGAAGAAGAGCTTGGGCGCACCGCTGCGTATGCCGAACCGTTCAGAGATTCACAGCACGATTTGGCCGACTCAATTAGCAAGAAGAAATAATTCTACCCTATTGCTTCTCAATAAAGCACGGCCGCAAGTGGCCGTGCTTTTATTATCTTTGCGCCTTCCAAATTTTCAATGAGTTTAAATACACCCCATCCCCATCTGGTGAAGTTTTTGGTTGTATCGGCCATTTGTTTCTTTATCGGCGCCACTCATGGCATGTTGCAGGTGCTTCCACCGATACGGGCTTGGCTGGATTCAATTGGTAGCCCCTATGGCGGCCCTGGGCACATGATAGACCCGTTGGCCCACGCACATATAAATCTGGTGGGAGGCTTAGTTACCTTGGCAATGGGAACGACATATTACTTGCTCCCCATATTCAGCGGAAAGGAAGTATATTCTTCACGTTTAGTAGATCATTCCTTCTGGTGGACCAGCATTGGGGTGTTCTATTTCTATGTAGTACAAATGGTATTTGGGATTTGGGAGGGGAATCTGTTAATCAGTAATCCGCAATCCGTACCGGACATTCATCATTATTACGGACCCATCGTTGCCAGTTCAGGGATAGTTATGGCTATCGGCTTCTGTATTTATCTGGTGAATATCGTGTTGTCTTTAAAGAGCGATTCACGACGCAATTGATTCAATATACTTTTCATCCGCCAACTTCCAAAGGAAAACGTAATACGCTTTCTTCGCCGTTGCGCGAAATTTTCACCTGGACTACGGACCGTGCACCAGGTGCCACTTCTGCGGCGCGGCGATACACACCCATTTGGCCATCTTCAATCGCCTGCACCCACGTGTCTCGGTCACTGGTTCTGATTGACACGACAAGATCATAAACGGGCTGCCCACTCGCATTTGTTGCAATTATCACAAACTCGTTCATTCCAATTCGCGGAGGGCTAGGCCGGGACTCAACATGCATATCCACTCCTCGCCAATTTTGTGGCGGGATATTCTCAGTTTGATCATCACATCCCGATAGCATTCCAAGAAGCAACCATCCAGAACAAACTAGCATCATCCTGTTCATAAAAGTAATGGTGCCGTGCAAACTTTCTTCCCCCACTCATTTGTCTGGATCTTCGTTGCTTGCATCAGAGTCCAGCTTGCCCCCCGTAGCGGAGCCATAAAGTTGCACCATGAAATATACGAATGCCGCAGCGGCAGCAATATAAAACAAGGCGGCAGCAAAGCCCCAGTCAACCCAATCCCTCTCGTAGCCAGGTCGGTCACCCCAAAAAGGGAAACTCAGCCCCACGGCAACCAACAGTACCGTAATGATTACGGCTACGAACCAGTAAGGTATCCCTTTTTGCGATTCCGGTATCTTTTCGACCAATTCCCAGTCTTCCATACCTCGTTTCGCCAATCTTTCTTCGTCAGAAACATAGCCAAAATGATCTTCTGGTTTTTCTCCCCAGCGAGCCTCTTTGACTTCCGTCAGAACTCCAGATTCTTCCTTTTCTTCGTTCGTCATCTGTTACCCCTGTTCGGAAAAATGCTGCATCTTGTAACGACCAACCCAGCCATCATCCGAGATTACTTCCACCACAAATGAATACAGCCCCCGCGGCAGATTCCGAGCGATCGATAGTGTTAATGACTCTCGTCCAGCCGATGAAAACATGACTTTTTCATTGCTGATATGGTAACTACCTTCAGGCAGGCCCTGCACGCGCACCATGAACTGGGCCGGCCGATATAGCTTGTTGGCTATTCCGATTTGATAGTCCTGAATCGTTCCACCTTGCTGAACCTCTGAGTGATAAATCGCCGCATGGTAGGGTTGATACGACCACACCCCCCAAGCCAGCATCGCGACCCCAAGTACAGCAAAAGGAGTTACCCAGTTTGCCCGGGAAAATAAAGACCCGGCCGCTGTCCTGAACCTGTTTACGTGCTTCTTCTTCCGTTCCCCAAGCTCGAATTTCAAGAGCCCGGGTGTATTTTGCTTGGCGTGTAGCCGGTTACAGGCATCTATGCATTCACCACAATTGATGCAGCTATCATAGATATCGGTTTTGCGCGGGTCCAGGCTAATAAAACATGAGGAAACGCAATAATTGCATTTGGCGCATTCATCGGAGCGATTGGCATCATAGGTCACATGCAATGTTTGTTTAGTCTTGAAGGTGTGTTGCCAGACCCTGTATATACAAGAAAATCGGCACCAGAAATGTCGGATGAAGGCTATATCCAGAAAAATGATGGCCACACTTACCGCATATATCCAGTGCAATGATTTCGCCAGTCCAGCATTGTCCTGCATAATGATAAATGACCAAACCAATTGCGGCGGATAAAAATAGAACAATGGAATCAAGCCAAAGAACATCGCCGCCAGCAAGAATGCCACCCCAAGGATCAACCAATTGGCGACATTGTTCTTCTTCCCGGCAACATGTACAGGTTCGCCGACGAGGCTAATTTCGGCACGCTTTCCCAATAACTTGCGCATTAAGTTGTTGGCCCACTCTGACATAGTGTTTTGTGGACAAACCCAGCCACAGAATACAGTACCGGCAGTTGAATAGAGCATGATCAAACCGCAAACTATTGACAACCACAACCCGGCAATCAGGAAGAAATCCGCAAACCATACCTGACGGTCGAGGATGACGAATGCGCCGGCCTCAGGGTCAATGCGGAACAGCCCGCTGGCCGGAATAAGGATGGCAAGGATTATCGCCGACATCTGAACCATCCGCCGCTTCCAGTGAAACCGGCTCGACATAGGTGCAGTGCCAATGATCTTCACTGGAATCGCCGAAATTGATTTTTGATGGACTCCGCCAGACATAGTCATTTTCCTGCTGAGCGCGCCTCAATATCCAATGGGCTAACTGCCAATAGGCGCGCGCGTGTTGGTTCCGCTTGCGGGTCGTTCGCTTGACGCTCAAGCCTCCACAGAGCACGCAATGATTCCACATGCTGCGGACAAATTTCCAAGATCCTCCTTAATGCCTCTTGTTCATTTAAGCCATGCTTGCGCGCTTGTCCCAGCGTTGCGAACATACTATCAGCCAATCCATACGCAATCCAGCGGTCTTTTGGATTCGCCTGATAGGCCAGATACATCAACCGGCTGGAAGTTTGCGTTGCGTCCTGCATCGCAGCAAGCGAGCTTCTCACAAACAACTCGGTCGCCCCGTAAGCCCTTTCAAAAGCTTCCTTGTCACTATCCCGCACCTGTAGTGTTGCTTCAGCCTCTTCCATGTTGGGCCTATGTCTTAACAATGCAGCCAATATTGACGATACCGCATCCAATTGACTTGAATAACGAGCCTGCGGCAATCTAAATTCGATCACCGGTGACCACTCGTCTTGGATTGGACCAACAGTATTCGGAATGGGTCCAAAATAGCGGCCCAACCAGGTCCATTTTCCCTCTCCGGCGGTCGCCGCATCTTGCTGAACAGCAGATAGGCTTTGTAGATTGCCCAATAGATTCTGTGATCTTGGAAAATTCTGTCTCGGGCCCACCAGCGCCAAGTGCATCCCATCGAGAAAAAGTTGTGCGTCTGGAAACACCTTGCGAAAGCTTCGCAAGACTACAGATAATGTATTATTGTCAAATTGATTTAACGCCAACCATTGAACAAACAAGCCATTTTCATTAAGTCGATTCCTGGCGCGCTGAAATTGCTGAATAGTCAACAGGGAGCCATAACCGGCAAGATCCGGATGGAAGACATCTCCGATAATTACATCGTACAATTTCTTTGAAGCGCTGAGAAAGTGACGAGCATCATCTCGTTCAACTGTTGTTTGCCTCATTGCGCCTCGATTTATCGTGCCAAACCAACGTGATGCTGCAACAATTGACCCTTGCGACAGCTCTACGGCCGTGCGCTGCAATCCAGGGAATGGCAATGAACCGGTCACTGAAATCCCCGTGCCGAGGCCCAGAAACAGCACTGATCTCGGATGTGCGTGCAGCAGCAATGGAAGTCTGGCCTGATTTGATTGCACAAAAACCGCAGTTGGTTCGGTCGAAGCATCCACCCTTTGCATGTCTGTCAATAACACGAGTTGGCCATCTTGCTGCTGCACCACATGAGTCATTGAGACCGCATCTTCATAGAGATATATATCTTTGCTCCCTCCTTGCGCTTGCGGCAACAGCACGCTGACTTGCGGCAATTTCACGACTGGCCAGGCAGCCAAGATGAAACAAGGGAGTGTAATCCACCCAAGCCGTGCCTGAGCCAGAACCAAGCCAAGAATCAGTAATGCTAAAGCCGCAAAAACTATGGCAGCTGCACTGCCCCAGAATGGAATTAACAGCAATCCGGCGAATACAACTCCCAAAGATGCGCCCAAACAATTTGCCCCATACAACCATAGGCCGCCGCCATTTAATCGCTCATTTAGCAGCGGCAACCAAGCGCCAAGTGTTAAAGTGACAGGCAAAGTCAACATCGCAAGAACCGACGCTTGGGCCGTTAACGCATTAAATAAGGATGTAAACTCATCGCGCTCGGCCCATGCCGAAAGTGCTGGCAACATCCAAAGACTTGCCAATGAAAAACAACATGCAACGATAGGCAATACCACGATCCATGTTCTTCTGTGTTTTTGCGGCACAAGCAGACTGCCCAAGCCTAATCCCATAAGAAACACCGCGAGTATCACTGCCAACACATATTCAGTCCGCAACATCACCATTCCGAATAATCGTGTCCAGCCAATTTCAAGAATCAAGCTGGCCGCACCAATTCCTGCATAAGTTAGCAAGATCCAAATAGTGGGTCGAGTAACTTTGTTAGTTTCTAAAGTTGGCGCATCTATAAGAAGTGAGAGTATTAACACCGATATCGCCACGAGCAGTCCTAAACCGGCGATCACTCTAATGCCACCAGACCAGCCCAATGTAGGCAATAACCAAAGTGGTAGTAATGCGCCCAGTGCTGCCCCTAGTGTGTTGATTCCGTAGAATTGGCCCAAATGTTCTTTCGTATCCCCCAAAGCCCGCAGAATCAGTGGGAAACCCACGCCCATGACAAAAGCTGGAACTAGCAGCAAGCAAAATGCACAAATCGCAATTGCGCCATACCAAGCAAACAGAGAAAGCTGCGCTGCTTCCACCTCAATCCAGTTTGACAATCCATGAAGCAACTTTGGCAGAATGAATGCAAACAATGCAATGCCACCTTCCAATGCCGCAAACAGCTGAAGCGGTTTCTTGACCCGGAATACGCGATGCACTGAATACAGGCATCCAGTTCCCAACCCGAGCATGAATGTTGCTACTGTCAAGATTACTGCAAATACACTTACCCCAAATTGCAGAGAAAGCATTCTGGTCCACAAGACTTCATATGCCACACTGGTAAGTCCTGACAGGCCATACAAGAGCGCCAATACCCTATGTGCTTGATTTAAGCGTTTCTGTTCGCCAAGAAGAAGGGACTTTTCGCCAAGCATGAAATTGCGAATATGGTTGAAATGATATCGGGCGCGTCTGTTTCGAAATCGCCCAAGTGACCTGTCAGAATCAGAATGGATTGAACCAAACCAATCCGACAATTGAATGTACTAATACCAGAGTAATGCTAAGACCTGCAAATATCATGTGCAACAGGAATACCGGTTTGCCAAACACCACCATCGCAATACCTAAAGCTCCGGTAATAATGATTAGCAGCAATAATGGCACACCCAGCATAAACATGATCAGGTGCTTTTTGTGGTCGCTAATGGCCTCCTTCCCAGCCGTATTTTGCCGTTCAAATGATTCCATAACCTGTATGCTGTCGCTGTCTTGTGCAGGAGCATCGGCAGCAAAAGCAACTGGCATAAAGAAGCATAGAACTGCCAAAAAAATCGCAATTGAACTGAAAGCGAGCCTATTTGAAGGATAGCAATGAATTACCTTTGGCATCACTCTAAGCCTTCTGAATGGGTATCGGACTTCTCTGCCGGATCGACTCTTCTTTCAGCAAAACGCCATACCAGTAGCGCCATAAGGATAAATGGAGCTAACACCGCAAACAGCAAAAAGATGAATATCAACCAGGGTGTTTCAATTGTCACGTGAAGAAAGCGATAGCTGTCCAATGCCCAGCATGAATCAACCAACAAGAAATATGAGGCCAGCACCAACCCGGAACGTGAGAATAGATATTTCATGCTCACTTTCCTTGTTTAGGTTTCCGAACATCACTTGCGCAGCGGAATCCATAAAAATCAGAGGCATAATTTGCCCATGCAGCGTCACGATGGAATGTTTGCGTTGAAAAAGGATCGCCTTTCCAAGATCCGCCTCTCAGTACCTTGTACTTACCTGCTGTTGGCACCATATCGGCAACCTTCATCGACTTGTCTTCTTTGCTAACTACAACTGGAACTTTTGCCTGAAAGATACTTGAAGGAGCATCAGATCCTGGATATGCGGCATAATCATCTGCGACCCATTCATCAACATTCCCAGCCATGTCCATAACTCCATAAGGGCTGGCACCCTTTGGATATGCATCCACATTGGATGTGGATCCAACGTTGTAATAAGTATTCAACCGTTTTGGGTCCATCTGGTTTCCCCAGGGCCAGCGCCTGTCATCAGTTCCGCGCGCGGCCTTTTCCCATTCAGCCTCAGTTGGCAGGCGCTTCCCAGCCCAGGCAGCATAATCTCTAGCATCGTACCAAGAGACCATCGTTACGGGGCGTTTCACCTCGCCCTGAGGGATCTTGCCTTCTTTCCAGTCCAATGGTGGACGATGCGAGGTAGCTGCAACGAATTTTGCATACTGAGCATTTGTAACTGGATATTTGTCGATCAAGAATGCCGGTAAGGTAACCTTGTGTTGCGGATGGGATTGCGGATCAGCGCGCTCTGAGTCAGTCCCCATCGAAAATGGGCCCGCAGGCACTGAAATCATGCTTTCCAATTCAATCCAAGCGTCTTTTGGCAACAATCCTTCAACTTCTGCAACACTGTATTCGGGTGAATTGTTCTTCTGAGCCTCGTGGATTTCGTGAATTACGATATCTTCTCCCGCTGCCCGAATGCGTGAGCCTTCTTCTTTCAGGTCATAGGTTGCAAGTTTGCGCATATCTGCCATGCGCAGGGCGCCTAATTTTACAACATGAAGACTGCCGCCTATCATTAACAGGACCACGCAAGTTATCAGCGTTGCCGACAACAATCTTCTGCGTTTGGCTCTTTCCTCGGGTGATAGTACGTGTCGTTCTTGTCCCTTCGTATTGATCATGCCTCCATGTCGCTTCCGTTGTTGCCTGACTTATCCTTGTACACTTTATGTCGCGGACTTCTTCCATAATTTCCTTTTATTATGACCTCTCCAATGATGCCCCCAAAGGCGGATGCTTCCACTACCAAAATGACGAAAAACCCCCACCATCCGATAGGCAGCAGCGAGGCTCCCTGTGGCACCCCAGTTAAATAAGCGATCTCGTAGTAACTAATCATACGCACGATCATTGGTGGAAAATAGCTTAACCATCTTCCGCCAAACCCGAAAATCAAAGCGACCACAAAACCTACAATAAATGGCACCAAAAACATGTCGACAATCCACATTCCGCCAAATCCCTGCAAACCTCGATACAGTTCGATTTGAACACCCAGCAAACGATCGCCGAAATGATTTAGAGCTACACCAACAAGCACCGCCGCAAGTCCCTTGTAGAATCTGGCGTGCCCTGATGCTGTAATTTTATTGATTGCCATAGTCTTTCCCAGTTAGCTTTTCATACTCGGCTTTTCGCGTGTCCTCGAGATACCAATCTTTGACTTTGAGACTGGCCATATATTGGGAGAGCAAGCGCCGATCGCTGTCTGATATATTCGAATATGATGGCATGCGGTATTCTGGCTTCAGTCTAGATGGGAGTATTTCCTGAGGATTTGGAGATGAAAGGTACTTATAAAGCCACTCCTCTGTTCTCAATGAACCTATTCCATCCAGAATTGGTGCGGGCACATTTTGAAGAGGATTTCGAACTGTCCATAATGAATGACAATTCTTGCACCCCTGTTGACGATATACATCCATGGCATCACTCGCAATTTGAGCCGTGGAAGTTGAATAATAAGGTATACCTTTATCTATCTCATGATTTGCCTCAATATGCCACAAGTTACGTCCCATCAAAGCAATCACAACAACTGCGATCAGTATCAGCGTAGCCTTTTCACCGCGCTTCATTTCATCAGTTGCTTCGCTCTAGCTCTTGCCGCTTCAGGACGCGAATTCTGCTTTCCTCTTGTGCCGCAAGTACTTCGCGACTTTTCGCATAGTCCTCTGCAGACATCTTATCTCGGTCGCCTTCGTCAAAGACCAGGTATTTAATGTCTTCATCAAATTGTTCGTTCTTCGCTGCCCAGCGAATCCAATACACACAGGCCGCAATTATCATTCCGCCAACGATTAGCCAAAGATATATTGTCCAGCCATCTCCAAGTGATTCCAAAAATTCCATATTTCCTCCGATAGCTGCTAAAAAAGATACCCGGAAAGCATTTGAAGAGCTGCAAATATTATTGCAACCACGATGCCAACAATTATTGCGCCAAACAAGATTTTTTCTCCAAGCCTTAACGTTTTCGGAGCATATTTCCCAAATACGACTGAATACACTATCGACGAAAATATGAAGATGCCAAGCATCAGGAAAAAAAATACGCCAATACTGTATTGCTGGCTGCGCATTCCTTCTATGCTCAGATCGACCTTGGGCGACGTGTCAGCGTTGGCGGCCATAGATATGATGTGAGTCACACCTGCCTTACCTAATAGCGAATAAATAATTTCCACTCAGCAGTCTTATATTGGTCATCCAAAAAAGGGATGCCGCGCTAATAGGCGGCATCCCTTTTCCCTAAATGATATTGCTGGATTATTATTGTTTTTTCGTTTTCGTCGCTATTATGGGCGGTGTCTTCTTGTCGTAGTGGTCCACAAAAAAACTGTAAAACATTGGGAACAAATACGCGAGCGCAATCACGCCGGCTAGTACAGCAGGGCCGTAATCAATATCTATCATGCAAGCCTCCTAAAGTTTTCTTTAAACAATTACCAATGCATAGTGAGGTAAAGATGCTAATGCTCGTGACCATGAGTGGGTTGCCAGCTGTATGGCGGAAGCCTCTTCACTACCAGAATCACCCCCAGGAAAAAAGCCGAAAGATAGAAAATATCTATCGTGTAGCCCCTGTCCCACCATGGCTGATGGCGCTCACGGGATCCGTCAGGGCGATAGTTACCCTCAAAGTTCGCCACAACGACATCGGTCCCAACCACTGTGTAATCTTCCAAGTGGGCATTGCTTTTCATCAACTCTTCGATTCTTGGTTTTATTGCTCGAAGTTCACCCATGGTTACCGGATGGCGCTCGAGAAGTTGGCTGTATTCGCTGCCTTGGTGCATTGCGACAATCTTTTTCATCGCCGCATCATCAGGCAGAGCCTGAATTTCAGGCTTGTCCATATCCTTAATATAGTCAACATAGATCGCTGCAGTCGGGCGTTGACCCCACAAAGGAAAGGTTACTAAAAATGCAGTTACAACCGTTAACAGTACCAGCCAGACTACCGGAACCGGCATGCGGTTGTTATCCTCGGTAATCCCACCCAGATCTTCCGTCTCCCATAGCTTCTTGTCCCTGTCGTTTTGTTCTGCGGTGTTTGTTGTTGCCAGCGGATTACTCATCACCCATGCCATAGCGTTACTCCCCTAAATTATTTAAGACTCAGTACAAAATCGATCAAATAGCGTGCTTCGCTATTCTTCGCTGGCACAGGCACATCTGGCGCATAGGGCGTTTTCCCTTCCCGATAATCGGTGTACTCTGCACGCCACTTGTCAAAATCAATCTTTTTACCGTTTGCGTCCACGTTCCCCCAGAGATAATCAAAACGCGGCATGATGGAATGGGGCTGAACCAGGCGCGGATTGAAGAAGTGCAGCATCATCCACTCGCGAGATGAATTTCGTGATCCCACATGCAGCAAATCCGGCCCTTTACGGTCAGATCCAAACGCCGTCGGAGATTCGCCGTTAAAGTCTCCCAGCATCGGGGGGGCGCCAAATACCTGCCAGTCTTGCGTCTGTTCCGGCAACAGCGTATGACACCACCAACAACCTTCACGCACAAACATGGTCTTGCCGGCACCCACATGCGCAATATCCTCGTCTGGCACTGCCTTCAATACCTCATTCGGAGTCCACCCCTTTGTAGCGGTCGCGTTTTCCATATAGGTTAGTGATTGACCGTCATATGAGCCACTTGTCAGCAAGAATACGGCGCCGTTCTCCTTTTTGGCTGCGGTAATATGCCCTTGCTGAACGCTCAACTCTTCAACCCCTTTTCCAAGTATGTCGGGATGTCCCACGCCATTGGGCATCGGTGTCCCGGATGGGTAAACATAAGCATAAGTTGGTTGCATAGGCTGACCATTCTTGGGATCGACTTTCAACAAGACCTTTACCGGCTTGTTGTGTCCCAGCAATAGCGGATCGGACAAGTTGAAGCCAGCATCCCATCCAATTGTCAATTGCTTATCCAGCGCAACCGGAGTGGATACCGCCGACCTCAAGTCGAAGCTCGGAAAAAACAGCGTGATAGCCATGGAGGTTCCCAACGAAAACCCGAACATTCGCGCACCGATTTTATACTCTCTAAATGCCATATCTATTCTCCCAGATCGCTTTTAATTTTAGCGTTCGTACGCCATTTCGTGAGGCATGCGTCCAGCCGGAACAACCGTCCCTTCACGTGCAGTCATCCACATGTTATACAACCAGATGACATTAGATATGAACACCATAGTCCCGCCGAGCCAGCGCGCAATCATGTATGGATGTTCGGCGATCACAACGTCAATGTATGGCACTTCATAAATCTTCCCCGCCCCTTGAATCAACCCGGCGATTGTCATCGATATCCAATAAATGCTAAACCCTATCAACAACAACCAAAAGTGAATGTTACCCAGAGTCAGAGAATACAGTTTCCTCTTCATCAATGTTTGCAGGCCCAGATAGACTGCCGCGGCTTCCAAGAATGTTGAAAAGCCAAGCAAGGCCAAGTGAGCATGAGCCACTATCCAGCCCGTCCCGTGGAT
The DNA here is from genome assembly GCA_963782385.1 of uncultured beta proteobacterium. Taxonomy (GTDB): domain Bacteria; phylum Pseudomonadota; class Gammaproteobacteria; order Burkholderiales; family Gallionellaceae; genus CAVXFS01. Next base: position 1,015,882 of record CAWAJO010000001.1, on the reverse strand, counting down.
ATACCAGTTAATCGCGCGCGTTTGCTGAAAACCACCTTGCATATTCAGCGGAATTGCCAACAAGCAGCCCGTTACGGTAAAACGGACCTCGAGGTTTTCGACAAACATGCTCCACTTGCCCTGCATGGTCAGCATGATGTTTGACACGAATGCAATGGCAGGCACCAGAATCAACACCCCTTCAACCGAGGCAAATGACTTCAGCCACTCAGGCAGGGGGGCAGACATGAGATGGTGAGCCGCAGGCGTGGAGTAGAATACAACGACCGACCAAAAGTGCAAATGGCCGATCCGATGCGAATACAATGGATTGCCAGTAACCTTTGGAATCGTGTAATAGGCAATCGCTGCTGCAACCGGCGTAATCCACAGCCCAAGCACATTATGCGCAAACCACCAAGTCATGTACGCCTCTGTCAAGCCGGTAAGGTGGAAGAACTCCGGCGTATTCCCAACAATAAAAACAATAATCACCATGAATGTGGCCGCCGCAAAGAACCAGTTAGTCGTATAGATACCCTGCGTGCGGCGATTCAGAATGGTCATCCACACATTAGTTGCCAGGGGTATGGCCATGAAAGAAGCTATGTACAAATCGATCGGCCAAGGAAAGTCGGAATATTCACGTCCCGAAGTCATACCTGCCCACAGCAGCGTTAGACCAAGAGACAAACCAATATTCCAGAGTAAACAGTTCCACAGCCCCAATTTTTCGGACCACAACTTGGTATTGCCGAGTGCCGGCGTGATATACATCATCGCCATGGCGAACGCCATTGAAATCCAGCCAAAGATTACCGCATGTACATGCACTTGCCGCATGTGACCAAACGCGAAGAACTCATTTCCAGTTACAAAATCCGGGAATGCGAGCTTAGCTGCATTAAACGACCCCAGCCCGGTCCCAATTACAAACCAGGCAATGGAGGAAAACCCGAAGTAGACCGCAGAAGATCCGGCCGGAATATCCTCATTTCTTGCAAACAAATATTTAAGCATACTGCTTCTCCTCTTAAAACAGGCTTAATGCCAACTGAGACTGGCGCCGACGCTAAAGCGAATCAATTTCTTATTTCTTTTTTTTCGGCATGAAAAGATAGACTGAAAGCAACATACTCGAAAACGCCAACATAATACAAAACACCGTTGCTATAGTTGTCATAATTGCTCCTTAAGGAAAAACAAAATTCAGAATTTCATAATACCAGTTTGGCGTAATCTGTCAGATTCCTTCTCAAGCGCATCGTGACGGTTTAAGCCTATTATCATTATCACGCAGAAGGCGAGGCCAAATACAATCATCGCCATGTCGATAAAGCCGGTAAAGGTTGATGGCGTGTATGCGGTACCACCCTCTCCTCCCCAGCTGGCAAAAGGCGAACGCCCCAAGGCACACATCATGGCAGCACCAAACACGCTACCATTACCCATACCAGTGACCATTCCTGTTATCAAAATCAACCAAAATGCTCTTGCCGATATCGACTTCTTTTGCATTTGTATTCCCCCGTTATTTTGACTACGTACCCTAAAGAAACAAAACCTGAAACATACTCTTTTTCGGCGCTAGCCCATTTGCGTGCCGTAAATTTCTTCGTAATACCCCACGCAATCCACTGGCAACTAATCGCTGATATAATAAGACCCTGTATATAACATTGTCAAGAATAAATACTCCTCGCAATTGTCATCCACCTTCTCAACCATAAGCTCAATAATATCAATGGCTCTTCACAGCTTCGAACTTATAAAGTCTGGCTTCACTTTAACCAATCTTTCTTGCTTGCCGGTTAAACTTCGCGATTCATGAGTACCAATAATTTGAAGATTCGCATCCCAGTGCACTATTGGAGTTATCTGGCGTTGCTTTTGTGGGGCTCAGCCTATTTGTTCCTGCTACGCCAAGATCCTTACCATCTAGACGAAGGTGCGGCACAGTCCCTATTACTCTCCTGGTCCATTGCTGATCAAGTTGCGAGTTCTGCCGTCACGTTTGGCGCGCCAGATTTGCGCTTTCTTCTATATATTCCCATCGGTATTCTCTGGGCTGGTAATATTATTGCGGCAAAAATTTTTACCCTTTTGTTGTTAGCCTTTACAACTTGTCTGCTCTTCATATGGCAAAGAAAAAAAACTGATCCTGAATGCGCTTTGCTTTCTTCTGGGTTGTTAATTCTTTCTCCATTAAGTTTAGCGCAAATCGACTCACTTTCGCCCGGCATTTATATTATTTCATCATTTGTACTGGGAGCTTGGGTGGACGCAGCATATCGTCTTGATCCACGGCCTTTTGGCGGGTGGTTTTTTGCTCAGCTTTTCATTTGCGCCCTATGTGTTAGCTTGCATCCAATTGGCTTGGCTTACCCTTTATCACTAGTTTGGTCATGGTACAAAGACCCGGTTAACCTACGGCAGCAAAAATTCTTTTTCTGGGGAGTCAGCATTGTTGTTCTTGTTACCTTGCTAATTAAAGCAGGGTGGAATGATTTGACCTTGCTGCAAAACCCCTTTGTCAGCCTTGCGTCGATAGTTCTTGACTACTCGGTAACGGACGAAATGACAACTGCTCGCTGGATATCAGGTGGCATTATGTTATTAATTCTGGCAAGTGTCATGGCCATACAATATCGCAAGTTATGGTCAGACCTTATTGGTCGATCCCTGCTGATTTCTGTATTCCTTGGTGCTATAGCATGTGACGCAACATGGTCACTTATTGCTTTATGCATCATATTATTTTTCGGATTCCCTGTTTTGTTACGTTCACAGCAATTTGCAGGGGGATTTTTTCAGCAGCGTGGGATTGCCCTAGTTCTAGTCATAATTCTTTCAACCCTATTTATGCATTCGGATAAGATGCATTATGCGATACGCCAAAGTGGCATGCTATCTGTACAGGACCAATTAATTAAAACCTTAACTGAAGAAGTTGAAAGTGCTCGCAAAACTGCAGAAGAAAACAACAAGGACGAGGCTCATGTAAGAATTGCAAGCCAATGGCCAAGCCGCACAATGATTGCCTGTAAATGCGACACCTTGCCATTGCCTCCGGCTACAAAAAACCCACAGCTACAACTTGATATGTTGGCTGGTTTGACATACTTGCTTTTCGACCCACAGCAGCCTGCCAATTCGGATCTTGCCCATAACCTTGCCATAATCGGAGGGACCGCCACGGAAACAATTGCCTTGCAACAAGGGGGGGCACTATTGCGTATCAAACCGTTATCAAGACAGACACCTGAAGAAAAGTGATTCCATGCCCATCCAGGAAATATTAGTTTATTTGGTTGTTGCAATCAGTTCTTTGTTTATCATGGGCTATGCCATGCATATGCTGGTAGGAGGCCTAGTTAGTCTTGACACCGAAGTACTGTTAATTGTGCTTATTTGCCTTGCCGACTTATCGGCAATTGGATATATGGCTTGGGATGTCATTCAACGTCGCCGCCGAAAATAAAAATTCAATAATTGCGCTCGCCTCTTGATATAAATATCTTGCTTCAAATTTCCTGATCATAATTTCCGCTTTACAGCGGCATTTTTAAGATTATCTTGAATTCCTTGGTAGTCTTGCGCTGAGGGAAACTGGCCTTTATGGAATACGAACTGTAATCGTTGACCAGAACCGCTCATCCCTGCCATACCAAAAGACTTTCCGGCGTAATCAGAAAAAAATCTCAGGTCTTTAACTATATTCAAGCGCGAACCATTTCGTAATATTAAGCATACAGATTTGCCAATTTCAATAGCAACAGGAGAAGACGGCAAAATCATAAGCCTGGTCTTAAATATGCGATTAGCGCCGGAAATACAGAAAAAGCTGCCCAGGAATACAAGCAAATAAGCCAACTCATGCTCGTCACCATACCAAAACTTAGCGGCCATTGAAAGCAAGGCAACCACAGTAGGAACGTAAAGGAGCAAGTCCCATGTCATTCCTTTAAAGTCTTGGACCAAATCAATTTTAAACACGCTCATAGCTGACTAACTCGCAACCCCACGGCCAACCTTGAGTATGTCTTGAATTTCCATTTCCATCTCGCCATACAGCATACTGCCTGCACGATGATGACGAACCACTCCCTTCGCATCAATAAAGAAAGTCCAAGGATCTCCCATAACGCCATATGCCTTGAATGCCTCAGGATTCATGTATTGATCCATGTGAAGAAAGAGTACCTGGTTCTGATATTTATCCAGCAATGCCTTTACAATTTGTAATTGCCCATCACAAACCGTGCAATGACCGGGTGTGGCAAATTCCAGCACAATTGGTTTGCCTAATGCCAAGGCCTTATCAAGAGAATATTGATACATACGCGCGTCCGGCTGGCGATAAGTAGTAATTCTGCTCATGTCCCCACCAACATCTGCCAATGTCTTCGTAGCCAATCTCGGCGCAACAACCCCATCCTCCAAACCCGATTGAAACTGGCTACCACAGCCCACTATTCCTATGGCTGAAACAAGTAGCAATATCTGCAACAATCTCGCTTTCATGTCTTGCGATTCCATCCATAACAAGTTCGAAACAGGTTATAACCCCAGATAATGTTCGCCAACAAAACCAATCCACCAAAGAAACCGCCCAAGGCCATGAAGCGCGACGCCACATCCTCTCCCCCATCGACATAAATCCCGGTCAGCCCTGATGCGGTGAAGAAAACCACAACCCCCAACAAACCAAAATTGTGCATCCAGAAATGAACCTTAACCAAGCGAAGGCTGTATATCGATCTCCTGACCAATCTAGGAACGAGATAGTAAATTGAGCCAAATATGGCCATCTCCACCCATCCCAACAAATTAATGTGTGTATGTGCCAAAACTATTCTGTGCCCATGTACTCCACTATCAACAATATGGCGGAATGCAGGGAGCCCGCCCATCAGCGCCCCCCAGGAAAAACCGATGATGCTATAAATTATGCAAGCGTAAATAAACCATAGGGTATATTTCGTATATTCTGTGTCTGCTGCCCAAGGTTCATTTTGTTGTTGCGTCATGCTGTTCCTCTTTGGAATTATCTTTCCCTGCCTCGCGGACATCCTTATATTCAGCTTTCCAGTTTTTAGGTGCCCAAATCTTTACCATTTCATCAATAAAACCTGAGGGTCCCAATGGTGCCTCCGCTGCCGGCGAACCAGGATCAGCCCGTAATTCGGAAAGAAAAACTGCAATCAATCGCAAATCATCCGCTGGCAAATCAGAAACAAAAGCTGCACGTTTGGGTGGTAAACCATGATCCACTGTCTTTGTCTCGTATGTTGCTTCCGGATTCCTTAGAAAGTTGATTAGATATTGAGAACTTCGTCTTGTGCCAATTCCGTCCAAATCCAGACCCATGTTTGTGCCGCTGTTCAAGGCTCGATGGCAATCACTGCATTCATATTTGCGAAATAATGTGGATCCTCTCAAACCATCTGATGAGAAATCAAAATGCGTAGTAACTGGATACATGGGTTTATCCATGTGTGCACGTACAACTTCCAACATTACTAAACTCGCTATTGCAAAAACACCTATCAACGCAAAAACCCCAAACAGAATTTTTTCGCCGCGTTTTAGACCACTATTGCCCATGGTAAATTCCAGTTTGTGTTAAAGAAACAACATTAAATTTGGAGGATGCGTCCCACCAGCGCTCTCATTACACCAATGACGCGGGGAATACAACCTGCACGACTTCACGATAAATAACAAAGGGAATAGTACTTTATCAATGAAGAGCTATCATTCTTTTGAAGGAGTTTAAACCATGGCGCAAAAAAGCAAAAACCCCGCGCCGTGAAGGCGCGGGGTTCCTAAGTCTATTAAATAGATAAATGATTACTTAGAAACAGACTCCAATAGCATTCTGTTGTCAGGTACGGTATCTCCTGACTCCTTTGTCGGAGGCGCATGCGATAGATACGTGGCAACGTTTAGTATATCTTCATCACTGAGTTTTTTCGCCACTGTACGCATTTCCCCGACACCGTTGAGTTCGGGATCATTCTCCCTTGCGATAGCCCCATTCTCGATATCGCTTGCGTTTGCCCGCCAGTTATGCAGTTGATTAACCAAGTACACATACTTTTGCTGACCAATCTTGGGAAATATGGGATCGACGCCGGCACCATTGTACTGATGGCATGAGGAACAAGCAGGTATATTGTTCTGACCTGTCTTCGTTGGATCTGGTCGCCCGTTGACAATATTTGCCGGATCCAATCGCCCGCTATTTACCAATTCCATTCCCTTAAATTCTGCATCACCAATTTCCTGACCTGAATCTTTAAGGTCTTTCAGATCTGATATCTCCGGAGTCGTATTCAAGGAATTCACGTAAGCAGCAACATCACGGCGATCCTGATCGCTCAACGCTTTTGCGAATCCATTCATTACCGCCCCAAGGCCGCCAGGTGTACGCTTATCCTGAGAAAAATCCGTAAGTTGTTTGACAATGTAACCATAACCAATATTGGCTAGTCGAGGCGCTCCCATCGCATCATTGCCCTGGGCATTTTCCCCATGACAAGTTTGACAAGGTTGGGCATCTCCCTTTCCCTCGGTAAAAATGGTCTTGCCATTCGCAACATTAGGAGCTGCCGATGCAGTTCCTGATATAACAATCGCGACCATCATGAGCCATAAAGATAACACTAATTTAGACTTGAGCATTTCCCTCACCCCTATTTGAGTTTTTGAAACCTAAAGTTTCCGTAAACATCTTGCCAACGAAACCAAAGCCACGCGTCCATCAAAAGCTTCAGAATCAGGACTGGAAGTCCGACTGTCTAAAACAGCAATTTGCCTCAGGAATTCTTCTTAAGCATAACAATAGCCAAACCAAAAAAGAACGCAAATATACAGGCATACATCACAAGAACCTGGGTGGTTGTTGTATCTGGCTCAAGCATGATTTCTCCTCCCTCATTAAACAACTATTGATTGAATACCAATTTGAGAAACATTGTTTTTACATTGGGCGATTCTAACATTGCTAATTTATCCTGCGCAAGACTTTATTAGGGAACAAATTGGCTCGCGCATTAGCGTTTATTAAGATACGGAAGCGTCGCTCTCTCGCAGGGCAAGGGTCCGCAAATGTTGCAATAATGACTTTGCTCAACGCAGCGTATGACGTTACTATCCCACCAAAGATGGACTTGCCCATTCTTCTGCCTTTTCACGATATTCTTTGATCTCTTTGTCGGCATCAAACCCGAGCATACTCGCCAGCGACCGAATGATCGCGGACTCTCAAACTTGGTAACAAGCCAATCAAGAAATGGCACATCAAATTGAAGGGAATTCCGGTGTTTGAATTGGGGCGGCCATTTCCAGGGCAAAGAGTTACTTGCTATCGGACGAATCTTCCATTTTCAGATTATCCAGAGTTTGTCTGGCCGATTTCTCTAATTTAGAATAGCTCACGCCACATTGCCAACTTCCACAATTGACTCTCATCCCGCGCAATTCTTGTTGCAAGTCAGAAAGTTGTCCAGTATGTTGCGGCATTCGCATTTTTAGCATTTCCGCTTCAACAATCATTCGATCCCTCTTACGCCAGACTTTCGGGATCATGTCGGCAAGAATTGTGTATGCAACCTGTATTTGCCCAACTTCAACGTACGATTGCCCCAACAATATTGCACTGTCCGCGCGTGAAGGATCTTTCCGCAATGATTCTTGAAGAAGGTCTCTGGCAAGGCTTAGCTTGCCTGGGTCGGGACCATACCGCTTGATGAAGTCAAGGAGAAATTCAGCCTCTTTGGCGGGAATAGCCGCGTCATACTTGTTTTGTTTTCGCATTAAATCATAGTCATATAAAATTTCATCGCATAGTTCCCTTGCTTGTTGCATTGTAATTTCTTGATTATTAATAATTTCATTTCCCAAACTACCTGCGATATATCGCTGCGCGTCTGTATCTGATGGCCTAATCGAGGCAAGCAATGCCGCGACGGGATAAGGACTGTATCGTGGTGCGACAGAATGGACCATATTCCAACCTACAGAATCCGCTCGCAAAAATGCCAGCCCAACAGAAGAAAGCAAAGCGTGGAATCCATTGACAACAATTACGGCAATGGCGACAGCCTTAATACTTTTGCTCAACGCTATCGATTTCTTATCGGATTCTTGCCGGAATGGTTGGCTTGGGGCCAACGTTACCCTTCCCAAATAGATGCCAGTCAAGGTATTGATATATATTAAATAAAATGAAAAATTGACGGTCGCATGCAATATTACAGCGGCTACCCCAGCCAATAAACCTAAATTTTCAATCCCTTCCAAACCAGTGCGAGTGGCCATTTTTCTAATACCACTCACGTAAAGCGATCCACATAATCCTACAAACAATACAAATAAGGCTATTCCTCCTTCCTGAAGCAACTGCAAGTAATCATTATGGGCGAAGTATCCAGCGGTTCCTGTTTCGCCGGCAATTCGGTAAGCTGGATAAATGTAATTCCATGATCCCAATCCACCACCAAGCACCGGTGCGTCAAACCACATGCGAATCGTCGATTGCCACATCAAAAGTCTGGGGAATTGGGCCGCCTGAGAAGTATGCGACATGCTCACGGCTGCCTCATAGGAAGAAACCGAGAGATGACCCGAATGCAAAGAGTAGAGTAGATAATTTCCTATAGCTATTGCGCATATAAACACTATGCGCGCTCGTGACACAACTTTCCATTTCCACAACGCAATGGTTGCAAACAACAACACCCAAATGAGGGATGCTGTTCTTGATCCAGAGGTGATGAGAGCCAGCTGGATTACCATCAAAACAATACCGTAAATCTTGACAGTATGTTCGTGCTTGGAAGAAAGAAAACATGTAAACAGTGGGAACCACAACAGATTGAGCAAACAGCCATAGGCATTCGGATCCGACAATGGCCCAACCGCCCGTGTGTAATCCAGGGCGGCAACTTGAAAAATTCCCCAAATAGCAAGCAGGCTACCCAACAAGCCGAGAAAGTGTTGCATGAAAGGCCATGTCGATGGATGCCTTCTTGAATGAAGTTGCCATCCGACGTACGCCATGGGTAAAGCCAAGAATGTCCAGGTTGTAAACCAGCCGATAGATCCAACGCCAGACCAGAACTGCGCTAGCGTAATCCACACAGAAATCAGAAGCATGGCCAGAATCTTCGGTTCCATTCTGGACTGACTGCCGCGACCCTCCCACAGAGAAAACAACACCCAAATCAGCAACAGCAAGTGCGCATTGGCAACATTCAAAAATATAGCGCCAACGACTACCAAGCCAGGCAACAGAATTTCAATATGTAATTTTTGGAAATTCATTTTTCCGTTCCAAAAATAAAAGCCCCTCGATAAATCGAGGGGCCTTTTAGCAGTTCTGCTCGCTGCAAGTTACTTGCAGAGACCCGCGGCAAGACAAGTCGATGCCGCATCAGTCGACCATGCCACATTATTGCTGCCACCTGCACCTGCATTGCTAACAGTTGGTTTCAGGATGAAGTTCTTGCTATCCACAGTAGCGTCCCCAGTTACTGTGATAGTACCATCACCAGCAACCGACAATGAGGACAAATGACCGCTTGCTGTTGCCTCCGTTGGGAAACCATTGGTACCCGGGACGATACCCGAAATAGTGGTTCCGGAAACACACGTACTGTCCGTAACGCATTCCTCGACCGCCAGCTTGAACGGCGATGTTGCCTGAACTATTTCTGTAAACCTGGCCTTCTTGGTGTAGTTTTGATAGGAAGGAATTGCCACAGCGGCCAAAATTCCGATGATTGCGACCACGATCATCAATTCGATCAGGGTAAAACCTTGTTGGACTTTTTTCATGCTAATGCTCCTTGAGTTGAAATTATTTAATGCTGACACACTCAGTGTGCATATAGTCTGGAGCAGGAAGTGTGCCACACAATCAACTCTATTCTAAGTCATTATTTTAAATAATATAATTAAAGTGCAGGGATTACCAAGTCGAACATAGCAACGGATTTTGTCAGTTGATCATGACAATTTGCGTCACCTTCCGCTATGGTATGTACCCCGGTATCTTGCTTTCGTTAACATTATCTATCTGGCCGGGATCAAGAAATTGTTTTGCATAAGTCAAATACACCTTTTCGCGCACGAAAATATCAAACAAGTCAGGGTCGATATGGCCATTTAGTTTGAACTTGCCCAGTATTTCAAGCGACTCGGTGAGGCTCTTGCCTTTCTTATATGGTCTGTCCTTTGCTGTGAGTGCCTCAAAAATATCGGCTATTCCCATCATGCGGGCCTGTATCGACATTTGGTCGCGAGTCAATCCCTTCGGATAACCCTTGCCATCCATACGCTCATGGTGACCGCCTGCATACTCCGGAACGTTATTCAGGTGCTGTGGCCATGGTAACGATTCCAGCATTTTGATGGTCACATCAATATGATGATTGATAATTTGGCGCTCGGCCTGAGTAAGTGTGCCAGACGGAATGGTAAGGTTTTCCAACTCATTCTCACTAAGAAATTCGCTCATTTCTCCTGCCTCATTGCGCCACTGATAGGACGCGATTTCACGGACCCTGGACTGGTCGTATTCACTCATCTTTTCTGAACCAATATTACATAATCGCAGAAATTCGCGATCATAATCCAATTCTATGATTCGCGAATGGTAGCGATTGCGTACTGACTTTTCCGCTTCAACATCTTGACCTGCCTCTAGCAAATCCTTCAGCATGTCAATTTCAGCGTCGCGTTTCAACACTTCAAATCGGGTGTCGAGTAATTGAATACGATCAAACAGAGTCTGCAATTTTGTCGCCTTGTCAACGACATGCACGGGAGTCGTTATTTTTCCGCAGTCATGTAACAATCCGGCAATCTTGAGTTCATAACGATCTTTGTCAGTCATTATGAAATCCCTGAGCGGCCCCTGATCGGCTCGATTAGCTGCATCAGCCAACATCATGGTCAGGACGGGCACACGCTCACAATGACCGCCCGTATAGGGAGACTTGTCGTCGATTGCGGTGTTAATTAGATTTACAAAGGATTCGAACAGGCTTTCCAATTGCTCAATCAGACGCCGGTTGCTTAATGCAATTGCTGCTTGGGAAGCGAGAGATTCGACCAAGTGCCGGTCATCCTCTGAAAACGGGACAATAGCACCGCTTACCCGATCCAGAGCATTAATAAGCTGCAACACGCCAATTAATTCGTTCTCGTGGTTACGCATTGGTATTGTTAGGAACGATGTAGATCGATACCCCGTCCTCTTATCGAACGCCTTGGTACCCGAAAAATCAAACCCTCCAGCAACATAAGCATCTGGGATGTTGACGGTCTCCCCGCTTAAGGCCGAGTGAGCCACCACCATGGCATGGTTAGGTTCACCGCTTTCGTTGTAAAGACGAATCGGATAGAACGGGATTGGTTGACCCGTCGTACCGCCCATTGTGATCCCCAAAGAATCCGTTCTCATAATTTCAAATCTTAGTAATTTCTGTTCTGGTTCCAACAGATAAAGCGTACCCGCATCTGCATTGGTAATGTGTTTGGCAGCTATCAGTATAGATTCCAGCAAGCGGTTTATGTTTCTTTCGCTTGAAAGAGCGATGCCAATATCATTTAAAGCGCTCAGTCGGTGCAATAAATTCTCGGATTGCTCTTGAGATTGGATTCCCATTACCAGGTGACCACAGAAAAATATGGGTTATTTAATACAAACGGCGCGAACTTGATGCATGTCAGTGATGCCCTCAAGGACCTTCTCAATACCATCCTGCTTCAACGTTCGCATGCCTTCATTTAGCCCCGTGGAAAGCATTTCTGTGACTCGCGCGTGTTCCTGTATATTCTTCTTCAATAGATCTGAGCCGACCAAAAGTTCGTGCAGCCCCACCCGACCTCGATATCCGGTGCCAGAACAATTATCGCAACCTACGGGTTCATACAAAGTGAATTGGCCCTTACTATCAGCGAACAACTTGACCCATTCTGCATAGAGCTCTTGGTAAGCCTGGTTTGGGTCAAGTTTCCATTTCTCGGTATTGCCAAGTTCAAGTGCATATTCGGCCAATATCAGTTTGATTTCTTCCTTTGTAGCGACGTGCGGTTTCTTGCATTCTTTGCACAAACGTTTGGCCAAGCGCTGAGCCAAAACACCCAGCAAGGCGTCCGCAAAATTAAATGGATCCATGCCCATATCCAGTAACCGGATTATTGACTCTGGCGCGCTATTGGTGTGCAAAGTTGCAAGTACAAGGTGGCCGGTCAGTGACGCTTCAATGCCGATGGACACAGTTTCCTTGTCTCGCATTTCACCTACCATGATGACGTCAGGGTCAGCTCGCAAAAACGCTTTCATGATTACAGCAAAATCCAGTCCGGCCTTTTTGTTGATCTGCACCTGGCGCAGGCCTTTTTGCGTAATTTCCACCGGATCTTCAGCCGTCCAGATCTTCGTATCTGACTTGTTGATGTATCCCAATACAGAGTGCAATGTGGTCGTCTTGCCTGAACCCGTCGGGCCACACACAAAAAACAAACCATATGGCTTCGTAATGATGGATTTTATTGTGTTCAAGTTGTGCACGGACAGGCCTAGGTTATCAAGCTTGATCGGTTCACCGGAAGCCAAAATTCGCATTACCACATCTTCCACCCCGCCTTGGGAAGGCAACGTGGCGACACGCAGTTCAATGTCCAGCGGTCCAAATTTTTTGAACTGAATCTTGCCATCCTGCGGTCTTCGCTTTTCTGAAATATCCAAATTACACATGATCTTGATACGCGTCACCAGGGCGTTGCGGTAGGTTGCAGGTACCTCGATATAGTTGATCAAAGATCCGTCCTTGCGCAGGCGAATCTGGGTCTTGGCTTTCCCAGGAGCAGGCTCGATATGAATATCCGACGCTCCTAACTTGTAAGCATCAACGATCACCTTGTTTACCAGCTTGACCAGTTCATTGTCGGCAGCTGCGTTAACATCTTCTATGCTGGTGGAATCAAACTCCTCTTCCTCATCACCAAGAGAAGTGAGAAAGTCATCAACCGAGCCCTCCAGTTCGAAACCAGAAGTCCCGGCACCCGACCTGTCACCCCCATAAAACAGATCGAGGGTAGCCTTGAATTCACGTTGGGAACAAACCCTATATATCAAACGGCTTTTTGGGAATATATTATTTACAACGCGAGAAGCTTGAATGCGTTCAGGATCGGTGGTCAGTATCACTAACCCATCTGGCGTATCGTCGACCGGCAACCAATGGCTTCCCTGGACATATTCGCGCTTAAGGTTTCTCAGCAAGTCGGATGGCTTTATTCTGTCGGCCTTAAATGGCTCGTAAGGTACATCAAAAAAGGAAGATAATGCCTTACCCAACGCCGCAAGGTTGACCTGGAATTCGTCCACCAAGACATCTTCAATATCAACACCTTTGCGTCGTGCTGTGCGCGTAGCCAGTTCGAACTCCGCCGCAGAGATAACTGCGTCCGCCACCAAAAAATCATATTTGGTTTTAGAAAACGATTGTGGCTGGCGACGGCGCAATGCGACCGCCAAAGTTTGAGACAATTCCTGCACTCCATCGGACACCATTAAGGGGAAAGATTGGTTGGCAAGATTATTGATAAGTTGAATCACGCCCAGCAGTTCGTTGCTTGCCGTGTCTATAATTGGCACGACGAGCATTTGCTGGGTACGGTAGCCCGTCCTTTTATCCACGTCGCGCAAGAATCTCAGGCTGGGGGCATAAGTCGCCAGCTCTTTTTCATCATAGACATCGCTAATATTGAGCGTCTTCTTATTCAACGCCACAAAACCGGCGATACTCTGCTCGGCAATTGGCAGCTTGAGATCCTTGAAGGAATTTAGTCCGGTCTTGACTTTGGATATGAGCGTCGACTTGTCGTCTCCCACCACATATATAGTAAGACGGTCCGCATTGAACAGCGTGCATATTTCCTTGCTGACATCCAGCATTATCTCGTCGACATTGCTGGCAGCATGAATCTTGTTGATAACCTGATTCAGGCTTTTGGTAAACGCCAAACTGTCTTCCATATTATGGACTTTATTATGCTGTTCCGGTTGGCTTCTTACTACGTTACTCATCCGCGACTCCCTGACACTTCTGATGAAGTTTTGCCCCCAGCTAACTGCACACCGAATGACTTTGCTTTATATTATATTTCCCAAAGTGATAGGATTCAAAAGTGACTCCGCGGTATATATCTCGAGCCACAGGATCGAGGCGACACGAAAACCGCAGCTATTAGAACTCAAACACCTTGCCATTTTGCAGCATCTCGGGGATTACGCCCTGCACACATTCATGTATTTCCTGCATGGTCAATTCGACTTCTCCCGGCTTAAGGTGGGTAATAAAGATCTCCGGACTGCATTCTAGCTTGTGCAATTCATCAGCCAGCATGCTGGGGCAAAGGTGCTTGGATACCAGCGCCAGGTCCTTTTCTGCATTGGAGAATGCAGTCTCAATAATCAGGTAGCGCAGGTTTCCTATACGATTGACCACCTTCCATAACTCATCGTTGGTCGTAGTATCTCCGCTGAAAACCAGACTGGCCTCACCGCTATCAAGCCAAAAGCCTACGGCCGGAACAACATGATTGGCCGGAAAAGCCGTAATATTGCGAATTGCTGATTTTTCTGGATTTGCCGCCTGCGAACCATCGCTTCCTTGGGTACCATTAAGCTCGACCGTTTCGCCCACCCGTATCGAGTGATAACACATGTACGGTCGTTGCAGATCAGGAATCTGCGTAAAATCCGGCCAGATTTTCCAATTGAAAATATGTTGCTTAAGAATCTCCAGCGTCTCCTCGGTCGCATGTATGGTCAACGGTTTGTCACGCATAAAGCCCGCGCTATCAACCAATAATGGAATGCTAGCGATATGATCAAGATGCGAGTGGGAGACGAATACATGGTCGATCAAACCCAGTTCACTCAGGCTGAGATCGCCCACACCTGTGCCCGCATCTATCAACACATCGCTATCCAGCAACATTGAAGTGGTACGTAAGTTACCGCCTATTCCGCCGCTACATCCGAGTATCCTGAGTTTCATCGTTAATTGCCCAGACTTGATTGGCTGGTTAGATATTGGCTGCTATTGAACCTTAAAGGCAGGCAGGTTGTCCACTCGAATCAAGTAAACTGCCAGGGGTTATCAGACTACCCATACTTCCAAAGGCAAGCAGCACCAGATCTCAAGCTACGGCGGAATCGGGATAAATTACCATTGCAATTCACTACAAACTATATCGATGGATTCCTTTCTAAGTCGGCATTATTATACAATTTAGTATTGCTATCAGATTTTTGATTCTTTCGCAATCCCGTAAAAATACAATCAGTCACCGTCAGCGCGATCTAACAAGCGTAAAATATTACAAAACAAATAGTTAAACGTTGAACAAGAAATGCATGACATCCCCGTCCTGCACCACATAGTCCTTCCCCTCCACGCGCATCTTTCCTTTTTCCTTGGCACCCGTCTCGCCGCCGCAAGCGATGAAGTCAGCATAGGAGATAGTCTGGGAACGGATGAATCCGCGTTCGAAATCGGTATGTATCACCCCCGCCGCCCGCGGTGCCGTGTCGCCCTTGTGGATGGTCCAAGCTCGCACCTCCTTCACCCCGGCGGTAAAGTAAGTCTGCAGGCCAAGCAACTCATAACCCGCGCGTATCAGGCGGTTCAGGCCGGGCTCTTCAATGCCCAAGTCGTCAAGGAATTCCTTCTTGTCCGCATCGTCGAGATCGGCCAATTCCGCCTCGATCTTGGCGCAAAGTGCCACCACCGGCGCGCCTTCCTGCGCCGCGTATTCGCGCAGTCGGCCGAGGTGGGGGTTATTTTCAAAGCCGTCCTCCAGTACGTTGCCGACATACATGGCAGGCTTGACCGTGAGCAGGCACAACGGTTTGATGATTTCTTTTTCCTCATCGGCAAGCTGAAGTGTGCGTGCGGGCTTGCCCTCATTCAGGTGCGGAATGAGTTTACCCAGCACCGCGAGCAACTTCAGCGCTTCCTTGTCGCCGGACTTGGCCTTCTTGCCATCGCGTGCAATGGCCTTCTCAACTGTCGCAAGATCGGCCAGTGCCAGTTCGGTGACGATGGTTTCGATGTCGGCTTGCGGATCCACCTTGCCCGCCACATGCACCACGTTGGAGTCATCAAAACAGCGCACGACGTTGACGATGGCATCAGTCTCGCGGATGTTGGCCAGAAATTGATTACCCAGTCCTTCACCCTTGGATGCTCCCGCCACCAGACCAGCGATGTCAACAAATTCTACGATGGCATGCTGCACGCGCTGCGGCTTGACAATCTCCGCCAACGCCTCCATGCGCGCGTCCGGCACCTCAACAATTCCGATATTGGGTTCGATGGTGCAGAAGGGATAATTTTCCGCCGCAATTCCGGCCTTGGTCAGGGCGTTGAACAATGTTGACTTACCCACGTTGGGAAGACCGACAATGCCGCATTTCAAACTCATGCCTGGTCCTTGAAGTTTGCGCTGTGTAGCTTCAGCATCGCTGCTTCCAGTTTGCCTTCTACGATGAGCGTTGCCACATCCTGCGCGCGTTGAATTGCATCATCTATCAGCACCCTCTCTGCGTGGTGCGGCGCGCTGAGTACATAATTCGATACTTCGATGCGTTCGCCGGGGTGACCGATTCCAATGCGCAGTCGCCAAAAGTCAGGCGTACCAAGATGAGCAATGATGTCCTTCAACCCGTTATGTCCGCCATGGCCACCTCCCAGCTTCAATTTCGCGCTGCCGGGTGGCAAGTCAAGCTCATCGTGTACAACCAGGATGTGCTGTGGGATGATCCTGAAAAACTGTGCCAGAGCAAACACTGCGCGGCCACTGACATTCATGAAGGTTTGCGGCTTGAGCAGATGAATTTCGCGCCCGTGCAGTACAATGCGCGCAACCTGACCATGGAATTTGCCATTTTCCCTGAAGCTGACTTCATGCGACCGCGCGAATTCATCCACCCACCAGAAACCGGCATTATGGCGCGAGATTTCGTGTTCACGTCCGGGGTTGCCCAGGCCTACGATTAATCTTATTTCACTCATAATAACAAAGCCCGCCATGCGCATTCCAATTGCATGGCGGGCTTGACGGGTAAACCTTACTTCTTGGGTTCTGCTGCCGGTGCGGCTGCAACAGCTTCTTCCGCCACTGCAGTTTCGGCGGCCGCTTCAACCGCACCGCGCGGCACCTGCACCGTTGCTACTGCGTCACCGGAATGGTGATGTCCAGCAATTTGTACGCTCTTGGGCAATTTGATGTCTGACACGTGTATGGAATGGCCAAGATCCAATCCAGCCAGGTCCACTTCGATGAACTCAGGAAGATCATTCGGCAGACATGATATATCCAGTTCGTTCAATACATGGTTGATGATGCCCCCACCCAGCTTTACGCCGGGAGCGATATCAGCATTGATAAAGTGCAGCGGCATCTTCATGTGTATCCTCTTGTTCGCATCCACGCGCTGGAAGTCGATATGCAGCACTTGCTGACGGAATGGATGCATCTGGAAGTCTCGCAGCAGCACTTGTTCCTTCTTGCTATCCAGGTCCAGCGTCAGGATAGAGGCGTGAAATGCCTCGTTGCGCAAGCTGTAATACAGGTTGTTATGATCAATTTCGATCAGTGCCGGCTCGCCGTTACCATAAATGATTCCAGGCACGCGGCCAGTCTTGCGCAGACGGCGGCTCGCACCCGTTCCTTGCGCCTTGCGTGATGTTGCATTGATTTCAATTTTCATTTTGCTTCTCCATATTTTAAGGAACCATCCGCGACCAGACAATTCCGGGTTTGCGGCCACCCCCATGGCAACCGTCATATATCATCTATTCCATGAACAGGGAACTGACCGATTCCTCTGCACTGATTCGGCGCATGGTTTCGGCCAGCAATTCAGCCACGCTCAACTGGCGGATGCGGCTGCATTCCCGGGCTTCCTTGCGCAATGGAATGGTATCAGTGACAACCAGTTCGTCAATTGCGGAATTCTCGATGCGTTCAATGGCCGAACCGGACAAGACCGGGTGCGTACAGTAGGCCAGCACACGCTCCGCGCCTTTTTCCTTCAACGCTGCGGCTGCCTCGCACAGGGTGTTGGCGGTATCCACCATGTCATCCATGATCAAACACGTGCGTCCTGCCACCTCGCCAATAATATTCATTACCTTGGCGACATTGGGCTTGGGTCGTCGCTTGTCAATGATGGCGAGATCGGACTCGAGACGTTTGGCCAGCGCGCGTGCGCGCACTACCCCGCCCACATCCGGCGACACCACCACCAAATTGGGATAATTGTGCTTCCACACATCCGACAACAAGATCGGGCTGGCGTATACGTTGTCGACCGGAATGTCAAAGAATCCCTGTATCTGGTCCGAGTGCAAATCCATGGTCAATACCCGGTCCACGCCAGCTCCGGTCAGCATATCCGCCACTACCTTGGCGGTAATCGCCACACGCGCTGAACGCAGACGACGATCCTGCCGCGAATAACCCAAATATGGTATTGCCGCCGTGATACGCGAGGCGGAAGCCCGCTTAAGCGCATCCACCATTACCATCACTTCCATCAAGCTGTCATTGGCCGGTGCACAGGTGGATTGAAGCACAAACACATCCTTGCCACGTACGTTCTCGAGAATCTCGACCATCACTTCGCCGTCGGAAAAACGGCCCACCGTGGCACGTCCGAGGCGTATATCAAGGTGCCGCGCCACATCTTCTGCTAGCTTAGGATTGGCACTCCCAGTGAACACCATCAAGCTGTCGTAGAACACCACGTGCAACCCCTCGAGTTAAACAGCAAGCAAACGGTGCCCAATAGACATAAACGGCACATCCAACATGAAACTGGCTGGGGAGGTAGGGATCGAACCTACGAATGCCGGAATCAAAATCCGGTGCCTTACCACTTGGCGACTCCCCAATATACATATGATATTCATGAAGCGACGAAATCCCGCAACGGATGTTGCCACAAACCATGCGCCACCACGCCACACATATCCGGCGGCAGCCTTTCGAGCACGTTCCTCGCATCAGCCTCCGTTGCAAATTCAGCAAATACGCTGGAGCCTGATCCAGTCATCCGCGCCTTGGCGAATTGTCCCAAGCATGCCAGATATCGTGTTATTTCCGGAAATAATCGGCACGCTACAGGTTCCAAATCATTGTGAGCGGCGCGCAATTGCTGCTCCGAAAGGCCGCGAATTCTGAAGGAATTCGTATTTCGTGTCAAATCCGGTTGCATAAAGATTTGTTTGGTTGCGACATGCACGGGAGGAAATAACACAACATACCACGCGTCCGGCAAACGGTAAGCCTGCAATTGTTCTCCTATGCCTTCTGCGAATGCATTCTTGCCGAACACGAATGCGGGCACATCCGCCCCAAGAGTGAGACCCAGTTGCATCAATCGGCCGCGCTTCAAACTCAAACCCCACAGTCGGTTCAATGCCAGAAGTGTAGTGGCTGCATCGGAACTGCCGCCCCCCAACCCGCCACCCAACGGAATCTTCTTGTCAATAGCGATATCGACGCCAAAGCCGCATCCGGTTTCACGCTGCAGCAAACGCGCAGCGCGCACGCATAAATCCTGTTCTTCCGGCACACTTTCCGGCCCACGACGTCGTCGCACGAAGCCATCCGTGCGCAAGGTGAAATGCAGGGTGTCGCTGAGGTCGATGAAGCGGAACAGCGATTGCAGCAAGTGATAACCGTCGGCGCGGCGGCCTACAACGTGGAGAAACAGATTCAGTTTCGCCGGTGCGGGGCAAATCAATGTATCTATTTCATTTCCCATGCGTCGATCAACAATTTGATTTCAAGCCCCTCCCGCTTCAGCGTCAACCGCAAGGGCAGGCTGTCAGCCGTCTGCACTGCATATTTTGAATAGCGTATCTCCCATCCGTCCTGCTTCAACACGCTGAGCCGATTGTGTTCATCGCGCTCAATATCCGCCTCGCTGTCTGGTTCCGGCAATGCCAGCACCCAATAGAGCAATCCTTCCAGAGGCAAGCGCCAACCAAGTATCTTCTGGGTCAGGTCTTCGGTGCGCTCCGCAAAATATTGATTGTCCGATGTATCGAGTTCCACGCCATCCGCATTGCGGTTAATGCGCGCAACCGTCTGCCCCAGTGGCGTAAGCAGCAATATTTCATCCTCCAGCTTTGCACTGTGTGTCCAATTCACTCCGACAAAGGAGCGATCGTTGTCATGCGTGACAGCGATTCGCCCGGACAGAGAAAAGGATGAAAGCGCGGCTTTAGGGGGAAGGGTTACGAGCTGTAACGAAGGTGGACTGCTGGCACATCCGGCCATCCACATGGAAAGCAACACAAGCAGCCGCTGCATCAAGGCAGGAATTTTTTCATCACCGCCTGTAGCAGCGCATTATCTGAATGCGATTTAAGCGCTTCTCCCCAGATTCTTTTGGCTTGCTCCTTGTCACCCTGCACCCACAATACTTCGCCCAAATGCGCCGCAATTTCAGGATCGGGTATGGCCGAATAGGCGCGGCGCAGATACTCCAGGCTTTTCGCGTATTCCCCCAGGCGATAATGGCCCCAGCCCACGCTATCCATGATGGCCGCGTCGTCTGGATCAAGCTTGATGGCCTTCTCCACCAGTTCCATGCCTTCCTGCAGGCGCTCGTTCCGATCCAGCATACTGTAGCCCAGCGCATTGTATGCTTGTGCACTGTCGGATTTCAGCTGGATAACCTTGCGCATCATCTGCTCGAAAACATCATGCTTCCCGATTTGTTCTGCCAACATCGCTGCCTCATATAACAGCTCGGGATTATTCGGCAGTTGTTCCAGGCCTTGCTGCAAAATCCGGTAAGCGGCTTCAGCCTGTTTCGAGTCCCGCAACAACTGGGATTCGATCAGCACAAGCTGTACTCGCTGATCATTGTTCTGCGATTCTGTCTGATGCAGATAATCGCGGGCCTCATCCAGCTTTCCCTCCTTGAAGAGCAAGAAGACCACTCGCAGGCGAGCCGCATAGTCATACTCGCCTCCTTCCACCTTGCGGTAATTTTGCAATGCCTGACTATTGTCTTTCTTTGCCTCTGCCAGTTGGCCCAGATAGTAATAAACGGTGCTCTCGTCTTTTCCACCTTTGTCCAGTGCCTGCTTCAATTCGACTTCTGCCCGGTCCAGATCACCCTGTTGCAGGGACAGCATGGCCACGGTAAATGCCAGATCAGCATTTTCCGGGTTCGCGTCTAACATTTTTTGGAATTCAGCCTGTGATTCAGAAAACTTATGCTGTTCCAGCAGAACCCGCGCATAAAGAAGTCGAACTTGTCCGGCATAGGGATGTGACTCGAGAAATTTCCTTAACAAATCCAGCGTCTGTTCTGGATCATCGCGCTGGGTCAACTGCGCTTCCAGCAATACGGCCATTGTCGATCCTGGATTCAGAGTGCGGGCCTGATGCGCTTCTTCCAGAGCTAACTTGAAATCATTGTTCGACGCAGCCGCTTGAGCCAAAACCAGATGCGATTCGGCTACACGAGAGTATGGTTTCGACAAGTCACGCATCAGGTTGAACACCGCTTCCTTGTCCGGGTTCTGTTCGAGCATTGAATAGGCCTGCATAAGCGTATGACCCGCCCTGTCCGGAAATTTTTCCAGCATCTCCACCAGGTATGGGCGCGCGTCCTCCAGCCGCCCCTCGGCAAGCATCGCGGTAACCAACAATTGTTTCGCCTGCCGCGAGTCTGGTTCCAGCTTCAACCACAATTCAAGCGCCTCAACCGCCTTGTCCATCTGATGTGCAGCAAATGCCAGTTGTCCTGCGCGTCGAGCAACACGAGGATCGCGGGTAGCGTTTGCAAGGTCCAGGTAGATTTGCGCTGCCATTTCCGGATTGCCACGCTGGCTTGCAACCTCGCCAAGCAAGAAGTCGTACAACAGCTGCACATTCAACTCCACGTTCGGCAGGTTCGCCGGCTCTTCCGGCATTTCCCCATGCGGAGTCGCGACAGCATCCTGCTCTTCGTCAATTGCTTCAGACTGATCCATCTGCTGCGGCGCATGCGCGCAGGCAGCCAGGACAAGAATAGAAAGAATGATTGCAGTACGCTTCAGGATCATCATATGAACATCTCTGTGTTAACGGGCTTTGCTGGCGGTAAAAAGCTGTTCGACTACCGCTCCAAGAAAAAATTCAAATCTCCGCCAGGGTGATCCGATTTTAGATGCGCTCATATTAGGTTATATTGGTTATATATCACAACCTCAAATACAGCTTCATGACTGCCGATGCTGCACTGACTACCCTGTCTGCACGTAATCTGACCCGGCGCTTCAACCGCAACGAGGTCGTCCACGGTATCTCGCTGGAACTGAAGCGAGGCGAAGTGCTTGGCCTGGTCGGAACCAACGGCGCGGGCAAAAGTACCACGCTGCAAATGCTTGGCGGTGCACTCCTGCCACATTCCGGGCAAATTGAGGTCTGCGGCATCGATCTCCAGCGGCACCCGATGAAAGCCAAGGCGCATATCGGGTTTCTGCCGGAAACCCCACCTTTGTATCGGGAAATGCGCGTGGATGACTATCTGGTTTTTGTAGCCAAACTTCACCTCGTGCCACCCGCCGAAACCGCGGATGCGCTTTCCGAGGCAAAGCGAAGATGCGGTTTGGCAGATGCAAGCAACAAATTCATCGGCTCGCTGTCCAACGGCTACCAACAGCGGGTCGGCATTGCCCAAGCCGTCATTCACAGCCCTGACGTCATCATTCTGGACGAGCCTACCGTCGGCCTGGATCCGGCACAAATTCGCGATATCCGCGCGCTGATCCGCGATTTGGGTGATAGGCACAGCGTTATACTTTCCACCCATCTGATAAGCGAGGTGGAAAGCATTTGCGACCGCGTCGAGATCATGCAGAACGGCCGCCTGATCTACAGTGGCACCAGGGAAGACATGATGCAACTGGGCAATGGGCGGATGAGACTCGAGGAAATATTCATCCAGATTACGAAGATTCATGCGCCCGAGAAACCGACACAATGATACGGTTGATAGTACTTAAAGAATTGCGCAGCCTATGCGCCGCGCCCACAACCTGGATACTGCTTGGTGCCCTGCAATTTGTATTTGCCTGGCATTTTCTGGTGCGCCTCGACTCCTTCCTGCAGGTACAGAACCAGCTTGCACAGATTCCCAACGCACCGGGAGCGACGCAAGCGGTAGCCGTTCCATTGTATGACACGATCGCATTGCTCCTGATGATGCTGACGCCGATCTTCACCATGCGCCTCATCGCGGAAGAACGACGCAATCAAACGCTGGTGCTGCTGCTGGCCGCGCCGATTTCCGGGGCGCAGATCGTGCTCGGCAAATATATTGGCATGATGCTGTTCCTGACGTGCGTGATCGCAGCTTGCACCCTAATGCTGCTGACCTTGGCCACGGGCACCCAACTTGACCTCGGCCTGCTGCTCGGCAACGCACTGGGCCAGATGCTGCTGGCCTCCAGCTATGCCGCCCTCGGCCTGTACATCTCCTCGCTGACCGCAAAACCGCTGCTGGCTGCGACGGGATCGATGGTTGTGCTGTTCGGATCGTGGCTGACGGAAGCCGGAGCGATTGGCGACGACAATCCACTCCGTGTACTTGCCCCCACCGCACATCTTCAGAGTTTCAGCCATGGACTCCTGAACAGCGCCGACATGGTGTATTTCCTGACGTTTTGTGCCGCCTTCTTGTGGCTGACGATAAGACGCATACACAGCAACCGCATCTACGACTGAGCGCAATGACCACTAACAAAGCAAATGGCTAAGCACGGGATCAAAACCCTCGTGTTCGTCGTGCTGCTGCTGGCAGGAGCAGTTGTTCTAAATAAATTTGCCACTCACCACCCAATGCAGTGGGATATCACCCAGAATGCCAGCAACAGCCTGGATAGCAGCAGCATAGATGTGCTGAGACTGTTAAAGGGGGAGGTAAAGCTCACCGTGTTCAGTTCCGGGCGCAACGCAAAGGGGGCTGACATACGCAAGCTGATCCACGATTTCGTCGCGCTGTATCAGCGCTACAAGCCGGACATATCACTGGTATTTGTGGACCCGATGTTGCACCCGGAACAGGCACGCAATGCCAATATCCAGGCCACCGGCGAGATGTTGGTGGAATACGCAGGACGCGGTGAAACCCTTTCCATGCTGAGCGAACCATCCCTGACCGGCGCGCTGCTGCGGCTCGCGCACAACGAGGAAAAATTGCTGATGTACGTGGACGGACACGGTGAACGCAAGCTGGACGGCATCGCCAACCGCGACCTCGGCGAATTCGGCAAGCGACTGCAACGTAACGGCTACCGCATCGGCAGTCTGAATTTGACCGTCGCCCAGGACGTGCCAACCAATGTCACCACACTGGTAATCGCCCAGCCGCAGGTAGACCTGCTGCCGGGCGAAACGGCCAAACTGCTGCGCTACGTCGACAGCGGCGGCAACCTGCTCTGGCTGGTGGATGACGAACCGCTGCACGGGCTGGAACCGCTTGCAGAAAAACTTATGCTGCGCCTGCCCCCCGGCACCGTGGTCGATCCGGCTGCCGAAGAAATGCGCGCGCCCGCCAACTGGGCGATTGCCACTGAATATCCGCCTCATGCCGTCACGCACGACTTTAACTTGATCACCGTGTTCCCGTTCGCGCGCGCGCTCGGCTGGAAGGAAAGCAAGGAATGGCAACATAGCGCCCTTGTGGAAGTTGCGCATCGCGGCTGGGTGAGCACCAGCAAGACGCAGGAAATAATGCCGCTACCGCCGCCCGGTGGGGTGGAACCTTCTGGAGCGGAAGGGGAAGCTGAGCAGTTGCTCCCGCAATTGGCCGGCTCCACCAGTAACGTATCGCAACTGCGCTTCGACAAGAACCGCGATGTTCCCGGCCCGGCCGTCGTCGCACTCGCCCTGCAGCGTAACATTGACAGTCGCGAACAGCGAATTATTGTCGTTGGCAGCGGCTCGTTCGTTGCCAATGCCTACTCCGGCAACGCAGGCAACCTCGATCTGGGCGTCAACATGGTCAACTGGCTCGCCAACGAAGACAGATTCATCTCCATCCGGCCGCATGCAACAAAAGACAGTTTGATCAACCTGAACAAGACACAATTGAGCTTGATCAGCATCGGCTTGGTCATCGTGCTGCCTTTGCTGCTGGTGCTGGTAGGAAGCACGCTGTGGTGGCGCAGGAGGCGATAGACCCTTCCCGCAATCGAGGAAGAAGGTACATCGAATGCTGGTGACAAACCCGGAGAAACTCCATCGCCATGCCTGAACTGCCCGAAGTTGAAACTGCCCTGCGCGGACTGGCGCCACACTTGACCAACCGGCGCATCACGGACGTCATCATCCGCCATCCGCAACTGCGCTGGCCCGTCCCGAAACATCTGCCCAAACTACTGCGCGGCCGGACTCTGCGCGTTCTGCGCCGCCGTGCAAAATACCTGTTGCTCGAATTCGATCACGGAACGCTGATCCTGCATCTCGGCATGTCGGGCAGCTTGCGCATACTGCCGGCCGGCACCTCTGCCGAAAAACACGACCATTTCGACCTGATCCTGGGCAACGGCGAACTGATGCGGCTGCGTGACCCACGCCGCTTTGGCGCGGTGTTGTGGTGCGCCGGCGATGTCGCGCAGCATCCGCTGCTGAAGCACCTGGGGCCGGAACCGCTGGGGAAGGAATTCGATGCAGCCCATCTGTATCGCGCGACGCGCAACAAGACGGCCGCGATCAAACTGGCCGTGATGGACAGCCATGTGGTGGCAGGCGTGGGCAACATTTACGCCAATGAAGCCCTGTTCCATGCCGGCATCAAACCACAACTTGCGGCAAATAAACTCAGCCTGCCGCGCTGCGCCAAGTTGGTCGAGGCAATCCGTGTCACGCTTGCTGCCGCGATCAAAAAGGGGGGAAGTTCGTTGCGTGATTTCGTGAACAGTTCGGGTGAACCCGGCTATTACCAGCAGCGCTACTCAGTCTATGGGAGAGCAGGAGAAACCTGCCGGAACTGCGGCACGGCCATAAAGCGGATGCGGCAGGGACAACGCTCGAGTTTCTATTGCCCAAAGTGCCAGAGATAGATATTCCCCAATTACCTTGCGCCGCCAGATGGACATCATATGCCCGACGCAGATCGGGCCGGATTGGTAACCGGCATCATTTCAGGCTATAGCCGCGCCCTTCCAGACATGTCCTGACGAATGCCTGGTAATTGTCGCGCTGCAGCGCATCAAACGTGCTCTTCACAGGATCATAGTCGGTTTGTTCGGTCGCCCATTTCGCGCACTCATTGCGATCCTTTTTCATCCTCGACTGAGACTGGCCTCTTTCTGGGTACACGAAAAGGGGTTCAGAATTCTCACTCGCGGAATCCGCAGTCTCGCCAGGAGAAGGGACGACCTTGATTGCCGTTCCCGTGGGTTGGGCGAAAGGAGGCGGTGGGGGCGGATAGATGGCGGCTGCGGGCGGAGCCACTTCGGCGGGAGGAGCAACCACAACAGCATCATTTATGTTCATGGGCGGATCGGCAACGACATACCCGGGACCGTAAGGATACGGTGTGTAATACACGTCGTTCGCATAATAATAGGGTTCCGGCCCCAGCCACAGTGTGGTGTAGTCAGGAGGCAGGAATGGAATGACAATACCGATTGGCGGCAATGTAACCACGAAATTCGCGCCCACGTTGCGGAACCATACGCCTCCCTGGAAATAATAACGGCTACCCCTGAATCTGAAATCACGGTAACCCGGCGGAAGAACGTTCACGACACTTCCGCGCCGCGGATAGTAATGATCGCGCTGGAAGCGCATATCAAGCTGCCAGTTGGAAGAACGATAATGATCAGGGCCACGCTCAAATCTTTCAATGTTTCCCACGTCGTTGCCGTGCCTGAAGGTGTCACGCTGGGGCGGGTTGACCGGTCGTTGACGGGTATTGCGGTCGGGTCTGGCCTGAATCTGCCAAGAAGAGCCTGGTTGGACTGTAAGATTTCGGTCAACACCTCTCAAATGGTCACGCTGCGGTCGATTGACCGGCCGTTGATTTACATCGCGGTCCGGTGCGGCCTGAATCTGCCAACCTGGTCCAGGTTGGCCGCTGCTGCCTTGATCATGTTGCATTCGTCTGTCTGGAACCTGGTTCGCATCACGATCCGCCATCGCCTGGGTGGACAGCAAACCGCCCAGCAAAAATAAACACAAGGCGCTTTTGACGCGCATACCTGAATATGACAAAGGTGCATATTTCACGATGAGTTCTCCTTGATAATCGGCAACAACACAGCCCTAAATCCACTCTCTAGACGAGAATATCTGTCGCCCGCCAATTAACATAATTGGACTTCCGGGCTGATATTAGTTCCGCGACCCCATGAAAATCGGATGACGTGGGCGATCCCTTCGTACGCTCCCAGTGGGCTGGTCCAGGCACGTTCGACCCAGCATAAACGCGGATTCCGCAGCTGCTTCCTGCAAGTGCTGCCACCAAATCCCTGCCAGGATTCGCCCGCCGGCGACTTTCTATTTCCAATTCCCAGTGCTTGTCATTTAATTGCCACGCGATGCTTCCACGCCATTACACACTTGTTCCGCGCCCTGCACAATACGGGGAGAAGGACGACTAATCATATCGGCACTGACAAAAGCCATATTGCCCTTCCTGGCGGCAAGCAGCGGTAGTTCGCGCCACTGGCTGCTGATCGCGTCGGACTGTTCTTTTGTGTCTGCGATTCCGAGCAGTACCTGAGGCTGTTCCCTCACCAGAGCTTCATCTGATACGACCGGAGTCAACGGTCGCGCATTGGCAAAGACGTTTTCGGCGCCACACAGACGCAGAACATCGCTGATGATGTGCTCTCTGTTCACCGTAAGCAATGGGGTCAAGGCAATCTGAAAATAGGCACGCACGACAGGACGATCGGCATATCGGTTACGCAAAGCGTCACGCCGACGCTCGAAATCCCGCGCAGCGGATCCTGCTTCCGCTTGCGTCCCGGCGACCCTGCCCAGCAGGCGCAATGTCCTGGGAATATCGTCCAGCCGTCGCGGCTCAATCACCAGTAGTTTCAAATTGAGTTTCTTGAATGCGGAGCGGTCACGGGCCGACAACCCACTCTTCCAGGCCAGCACCAGATCGGGCTTTAGCGCAACGATGCGCTCCCAGTCAAGGCGAAACGCGTCACCCACCAGCGGCAGCATTTTTGCCTCGTCGGGATAGTCGCTGTATGCGGTGACCGCCACCATGCGACTCCCCAATCCAGCGGCGTAAGCGAGCTCGGTAATGCTCGGGGCAAGAGAGATGATGCGTTGCGGCGGCGCATAGAAGGTGAGCGGAGTGTTGGTGTCGTCGGTAACGATAAGTGCTGTGGCACGGGCCTGCGCCAACCAGCAGCTTCCCCAGAAGAAAAGAACAACGCAGAATGCCAATGAAATACAACCGCACTTTCCCGCGCTTCGCGCCCGCCTCTCCGGATTCAGGTGCAAGCGGGAACGCCGCAGTTGATCCGAAGCGAGGCAAAACATTCCACTATGCCGCAAGCAGCGTGCGAAACTAATATTGCGGAGACCCCAACAACGCGCGCCGGCGAAACATAGGCATCGGTATCGCGCCATGATTTACTGCGCAGAGATTTGCAGCAATGCCACCCGCTTCAGATATGCCTCGCGCGCGATCTGCACGTCCGCGAGGAAATAAGCCAGTTCGTTCAACTGCAACGCCTGCGGGCCATCGACCAGCGCCTTGGACGGCACCGGATGGAAATCCACCAGCACCATATTGGCGCCCGCCAGCACGCCCTGGGCGGTAACATGCATTATATCGAGAATGCCGTCCGACGAGGTGGCGCGAGAGCCAACCGAGTGCGACGGATCCACGCATACAGGCATTCTCGTCAAGCGCTTGACCACCGGCACGTGGGCAAAATCGACGAAATTGCGGTGCGGATCGCCCATGTTGGTCTTCATGCCGCGCAAGCCGAACACCACGTTGCGATTGCCCTCGGATGCCAGGTATTCGGCTGCATTAAGTGACTCGTCCAGAGTGATGCCGAAACCGCGCTTGAGCAGCACCGGAAACTGATGCTGGCGCCCAACAATTTTGAGTAATTCGAAATTCTGCGTGTTGCGTGTGCCGATCTGCAACATCACGCCGGTCGGATTGCCGGTCTGTTCCAGTGCCGTGCGAATCTCGTCCAGGTGCGATTCATGCGTAATCTCCATCGCGATCACTTTCATGCCGTACTTGCCCGCCAGTTCGAATACGTACGGCAAACAGTTCTTGCCGTGCCCCTGGAATGCATACGGGCTGGTGCGCGGCTTGTACGCGCCCATGCGTGTGCATACCTGGCCGTTGTCGCGCAGGGCCTTCAGCATCAGATCGACATGTTCCGGGGTGTCCACCGCGCACAAACCGGCGAAGACGTGCAGCGTATCCTGACCGAAACGTACACCGTTGTATTCGAAGTATGCGGCGCGCGGGTCGTCCCTGTGTCGTCCCAATATGCGGTATTCCTCCGACACTCGCACCACGCGCTCCACGCATGGCAGATTCTGCATTTCCCCGATATCCAGCGGCTGCGTGTTGCCGATCAGGTAGATTTCGGTCAGCGTCTGCTCCGCGCCGCGCTCGGTATGGATGCGCGTACGTATGCCCTGCAACGCCCCAAGATGGTTCATCAGCTGCTGGAATTCGCCGCCTTGCTGGTCGGTGTTGGAACTCAGAATCAGTATCATGGACCTAGCCTGTCAGTGTGAAAGAATGGCCCATTGCTGCGGCCACTGCGCCATCGGATCACGCGTGAATCTGCTCTTGCCGAACAGCTGCCAGCGGCCAATGACGTAGCATAACAGCACATTGGCCTTTGCACCCACGTCGGTGTCGGCATCCAGTTCGCCCTGTGTTACGGCGATGCGCAGCGCCTGCTTGAGCGTGGTCTCGATACGGTCGAGAAACTGGTTAATGCGTACCTGCAAACGTTCATCCTCATTCACCAGCGCATCTCCGATCAGCACGCGCGTCATGCCGCGGTTCTTCTGCGCGAAACCAAGCAGCATTGCAAGCATGCCCTCCACCTGCTTCAGACCGTTGCTTTCTTCGACGGTAATCTTGTTCGCCAGCCCGAACACGGTCTGCTCAATGAACTCGATCAACCCTTCGAACATCTGTGCCTTGCTGGCGAAGTGGCGGTACAGTGCCGCTTCCGAAACTTCCAGCCTTGCCGCAAGCAGGGCGGTGGTGATCTTTTCGCCCCTGGGTTGTTCCAGCATGGACGCGATTGTCTGCAGGATTTGCATTTTGCGCTCGCCGGGTTTGGTCGGCATGTCGTTTCCTTTCTTCCAATTCCCCTCCCGCACACGGGAGGGGTTCAAATCAGCCGCGACAACGCGTGCGGCAACTCCATCACATCCCTGACTTTCACGTCCACATAAGCTGGTGAGCGCAGCGTGGCATCGACCCACACCGTGCGCATCCCCAGGCGTTTCGCCGTTTGCAGATTCTCGGCGCTGTCCTCCACCATCGCGCAGCGCGCCGGATCCAGCCGATGTTCGCGCAGTAACCGGACAAACCCTGCCATCTGCGGTTTGGGCCGGAAGCGCGCCTGTTCGATGGCGAACACATCCTCGAACAGGTCATGCACCCGCAGCAGCTTCAGCACCCTGCGCGCATAGTCCTGCGGCGCATTGGAAAACAGGTATTTC
Source organism: uncultured beta proteobacterium (assembly GCA_963782385.1). Classification (GTDB taxonomy): domain Bacteria; phylum Pseudomonadota; class Gammaproteobacteria; order Burkholderiales; family Gallionellaceae; genus CAVXFS01. The sequence continues at coordinate 985,123 of CAWAJO010000001.1, read as the reverse complement.
CTGCCCGGCAATCTCTTCAATGCATGGCGCAGGCGCGGGTTGCGCAACACCATCCGCGGCAACTCCGGAAACCGGTGCGTATGCCACAGGAAGTGATACGGATCGGCGGCGTGGTGCCTCATCATTCCAGAGAGGGTCGCGCCATAGCGTTTCCAGTAATGCATGCGCAATTCGCTTGCCGCTTGTTCGTCCAGTCCCAGATGCTGCTGCAGGTACGCCGTCATGCCTCTGTTGATGTGCGGGAAGATGTAGGGCGTTGCATCGTGCAGCGTGTTGTCCAGATCAAAAATCCAGACCAGCCCGCTCATTTGCTTTTTATGAGCGTCCCCACACCCTCATCCGTCAGGATTTCCAGCAGCAGCGCATGTTCGACCCGGCCATCGATGATATGCACCGATTTCACCCCGCTGCGCGCAGCGTCCAGCGCGGAACCAATTTTTGGCAGCATGCCGCCGGACAAGGTGCCGTCCGCCACCATTTCATCTATTTGTTTGGGCGTCAATCCGGTCAGCAAATTGCCGTCCTTGTCCAGCACGCCCGGCATATTGGTCAGCATCACGAGTTTCTCGGCACGCAGCACTTCAGCCAGTTTCCCCGCCACCACGTCGGCGTTGATGTTCAGCGTTTCGCCATGGGGTGCGACACCTATCGGCGCGATGACCGGAATAAAGTCGCCCGAATCGAGGAAAGTAATGATGGAAGGATCGATCGAGATGATTTCTCCCACCAACCCGATGTCGAGCATTTTGCCGGGTTCGTCGCGGCTTTCCAGCATCATTTTCTCGGCGCGGATGAACGCCCCATCCTGCCCGGTCAGCCCCACTGCCTTGCCGCCGCGCTGGTTAATCAGGTTGACGATGTCCTTGTTGACCTTCCCCAGCACCATCTCGACCACGTCCATGGTCTCTTCGTCGGTCACCCGCATGCCCTGCACGAAGGTCCCCTGCTTGCCGACCCGGTTCAGCAGGTCGTTGATCTGGGGTCCGCCGCCATGAACCACCACCGGGTTCATGCCGACCAACTTCAGCAGCACCACGTCGCTGGCAAAACTCTCCTGCAACGCAGGCTCAGACATCGCATTGCCACCGAATTTGATCACGATGGTCTTGTCGAAGAAACGCTGGATGTACGGCATCGCCTCGGAAAGAGTACGCGCTTTCTTGTCGGCGGCTGAAGGGGTAAGGGACATGGTCATTCCTTTAAAGATCATGGCTAGGAAACAGCGGAGAATTCTACATCAGATGGCACCACATCCGTTACCCGACGACAGAAATCGCGGCTTGCGGCCGGCCCTTTTCGGCGAAGTCTGTGCTTACTCGAAGTCAGCTGTGTTGCCGACTGCCGTCAGTGAAGGCACAACATTCCCGGCCGTAATCGGCAATAAAACGGGCGGTCTCAACCGCCCGTTCCTGGGAATCCCTGCCTGCGATGCTTACTGAACCGCCACCCGCCGGGATAGAGTTACCGCTTTCTTCGGCAGCGTCAATTCAAGTATGCCATCGTGGTATTTGGCCTGCGCGGCGTTTTCATCCACGTCCTGCCCCAGGGTGAAAGCGCGCGACACCTTGCCGTAATAGCGCTCGCTGCGCAGCACTTTCTCACCCTCCTTCACTTCCTTCTCATTTTTTACCTCGGCGCTGATGGCGACCTGATTGCCGTCAACGGTTATACTTATATCCTCCTTCTTCACGCCAGGAATCTCGGCATGCACGGCATATGCCTTTTCGTCCTCCTTCACGTCGATCTTGATCTGCACTTCCGGCGCGCCTTCCATGCGCACCGGACGCATGAAAAAGCCGCGGAACAGGTCGTCGAATGCATCGTCTACGGGATTGAATCGAACTAGATTTGCCATAATATCCTCCATAGTTGGTAACGGGGAATATTCCCCCTGAGACCAATATGTGGCTGTCGTATTCCGGTTTCAAGAGTCTGTCCGCGCATTCTCGGCGGGCATCGGGGCATCAGCATTACATGCCGGGCATGCCGCGTTGGCCATGCAACGCATCCGCGGCGGTCAGAGACCTGACTTCGGCCTTGGCCTTGACCTCGGCCCTGCGGTTGCCGGGATATTGCACGGTAAGCGTAAAGGGGACGCTATCGCCGGCCGTAAGCGGCTGTTTCAGGCCGATTAGCATGACGTGCTTGCCGCTTGCCGCAAGATCGATTGTTTTCCCGGCAGGCAGGTCTATGGACGCGACGGCACGCATTTTCATCATGCCATTTTCATGGAACATGTCGTGAAATTCCACCTTTCCAGCCACCGGACTGGACGCTGCAATCAGCCTGGATCCTGTCTTGCTGGCAATCGAAAACTGCAGGGATCCACTATCCTGCCCCGGTGCCGTGGCGCGTAGCCATGCATCGCTCACAACCAGGTCTTGTGCCGCCGCAACCGTCAGGCAACAAAATATTCCCACCAGCAATTCGATTACCCGTCGCATTCAATCCCCTGCCATTATTGTGAAAGGCCTGCATCATAATTGGAATGCGGCAAATTGTCGCATCACCCGTTCCTGGCAACGGCAGTTAGAATAGCATGCATGACGCCATCGCTTTTCGTTAGTCAGACCGGACACCATCACCTGCGCCGCCTGGTTGCGTTGCGCGCAATTGCCATCGTGATCCAGTGCGCGACCTTGTATCTGGTGCATCGTTTCCTTGCCATGGAATTACCCTGGCTGCCGGTTCTTTCCGCAGTCATGGCGCTTGCCGCGCTCGACCTGCTCACCTGGTTGCGCTTGCGCATCGACCGCCCGGTCTCCAACATGGAATTGTTCAGTCAGTTGTGCGCCGACGTGCTGGCGCTGACCGTCCTGCTTTACTACAGCGGCGGTTCCACCAATCCGTTCGTTTCATTGTTCCTGTTGCCGCTGGTAATCGCCGCCGCCACGCTGCCGCCTTCCTATACCTGGAGCATGGCGGCGTTTACGACGGTCTGCTATACCGCACTGATGAAATACTACGTGCCATTACCGATACCACACGACCAATCCGGCAATCTGTCCGGCATGGACAATATGCACCGGGGATTGGCCCAAATCGGAGGAATGGCCCGGGATAATATTTTCAATCTGCATGTCTTCGGCATGTGGCTGGGTTTTGTCCTGAGCGCCGTGATCATCGCCTGGTTCGTGGTCAGAATGGCACAAGCAGTGCGTGATCGCGACGAATCCCTGTCCAAGGCCCGTGAGGAAACCCTGCGCAACGAACGCATCATTGCGCTCGGAACCCAGGCTGCGGGTGCCGCGCATGAACTGGGCACGCCCCTGTCAACCATGGCGGTGGTAATTGGAGAACTTCGACACGAAAATGGCCTTTTGCAGGAATGGCACGACAGCCTGGCATTGCTTGATGGACAAGTGCGAATCTGCCGCCGCATCCTCGACAAGATGCTGGACAAATCACAATCATCGGCCCTGCAGTTGCCGGCCAAATTCATCGCCGACACGATGGAGGAGTGGCGCCTGCTGCGGCCCGCTACTGAATGCCGTTATCGCGCCGATATTTGTGAAGACAGCGCACGACGCAGTTTTGACCCTGCATTGCGCCCCGCCCTGCTTAATCTTTTGAACAACGCCGCCGACGCGTCGCCGGAAAGAATCGAAGTCGAGGCGTTGTCTGACGGTCGCGAATTGAAATTCACAATTTGGGATCACGGACCGGGTTTGACGCCCGAGGTCGCGTCCCATGCCGGTTCGGCATTCTTTACCACCAAGGACGAAGGCCACGGGCTCGGATTGTTCCTCGCCAATGCCACAGTGGATCGACTGGGCGGCAAGGTGACGTTATATAACCGCGAAGGCGGGGGTGCCACGACAGAAGTCATCCTGCCGCTTCTGTCCGGAGCCAATCCATGAACACGACCAATGAGCAACCCTCGCTGCTGCTGGTGGACGACGACGCCACATTCTGCAATGTGTTGGAGAAGGCGCTGGAAAAGCGCGGATTCTGCGTCACCACCTCACACAGCGTGGAACAGGCGACGCCACTGGCTGAGGAGAGCCCCCCCGAATATGCGGTGGTCGATCTGAAAATGGAAGGTGCCTCCGGTTTGGCTCTGATCAGGACACTGCACAAGCTCGACCCTGCAACCCGCATCGTGGTGCTTACCGGTTATGCCAGCATCGCAACCGCCGTCGAAGCCATCAAGCTCGGCGCAACCCAGTACCTGCAGAAGCCGGCCAACGCCGATGAGATCGTCGCTGCGTTCGGACACGGCGCATCGGAAAGCATGCCCCTCAACACTCAGCCACCGTCCGTGGAACGCGTGGAGTGGGAACACATCCAGCGCGTCCTGCAGGAACACCATGGCAACATTTCAGCAACCGCACGCGCCCTTAACATGCACCGCCGCACCTTGCAGCGCAAGCTGGCCAAACGGCCCGTTGCAATGGGCCAATCAGTAAAATAGCCTGCCTGCGTTGTCCGGTTTGGTTAGAATAATCGTGCAAGGCTCCAATTGCACCGCCTGCATCCTATCAGGGCCAATTGACGTGAGTAAGCTATGAACCTCAACTACAACATTGATCACCTTATAAAGGCTGTGCATAGTCTGGACATATTGCCTGCCACGCCGGTGATTGCTAACAAGTTGATAGCGCTGCAAATGGGCACGGAGGAAGGTCAGCAGCAATTGCTGTTGTTGGCCGAGCAGGATCCGCAGATATCGGCAAAAGTCATTGGGCTGGCAAACAACGCGAAATCGGCATCGGCGCCCGAGATAACTTCTGTCCGGGATGCTTCACTGTCTCTGGGCTCACAGAAATTCCAGCGGACAATTGCCGGGATCGTCACCATGTCAATGTTGATCAGAAAAAGCATGGGTCACTTCAACATGCACGACTACTGGCTGCACAGTCTGGGCATTGCCTTCGCCATGATTGGCATCGCCCAATCCATGCCTAAATCAATGCGGCCTTCAGATGACAGTATTTTCCTTGCCGGGATGATACATGACTTAGGTTATCTGGCCCTGGCCCGCATAGACCCCATACACAGCGACATGCTGTCCGAGTTCCTGGCAGCGGAACCCGAGGTACCCGCGCTGGAAATCGAACGTAAATGGGTCGGGATCACTCATGATGAGCTGGGTGCCGAATTGGCGCGTCACTGGAACCTTCCGAATAAAATTGTCGCGGTGCTGCGCTACCACCACGCGCCGGATGCGGCAGAAGCCCAGCCGGGTCAACCGCTGGTGCGCATGGTCAACATCGCGGAAAAGCTGCTTCCCTCCTTCGGAATCAACGAATATGTCGTCCCCGGCATCAGTTCCGCCGAGTGGAAAGCGCTTGGCATCAATCCCGACCAGGCTGATGAAGTCCACAAACATGTTGCCGAACAGGCGGAACAGGCCACCCAATTTGCCGGCACATTCGGTTGATAAGGTGAAAGTGAACAAGACCTTGCTCAAATGCGGTTGCACTCTGATGCAGTCAGGTAAGCACAGCGGGTCCCTGAAGCGGCGCTTCAAGAACCTATGCTCGTGCTCCCCGCTCAATGCCGGGCACCAATTTTCCCAATCCCGATGAAACAGCTGTTGTTATTCCTGGTCGTTCTGTTGTCCCCCGTTTTTGTGCTTGCGCAACAAGCACAGCAACCAACTGCCCCGGCGCTCGCTGCCAAATCATGGATGCTGTTTGACTACGACAGCAACCAGGTCCTGGCCGGTGAAAATGGCCAGGCGCGGATAGAGCCGGCGTCATTGACCAAGCTGATGACCGCCTACCTGAGCTTCGCGGAACTCAGGCGCGGCGACCTTAAACCTGACCAGACCATCACGCCTTCAGAAGATGCATTGCGCACAGATGGAGAAGAATCGCGAATGTTTCTCGAATCCGGCGTTCCGGTGTCAGTTATGGAATTGCTACACGGACTCATTGTTCAATCCGGCAATGACGCCGCGCGGGTGCTGGCGGAAGCAATAGCGGGCAGCGAGGCGAACTTTGTCACCATGATGAACAAGGAAGCGCAGCGGCTTGGCTTGAAGGACACTCATTTCGTAAATGCCACCGGCATGCCTCATCCGCAGCATTATTCCAGTGCCTACGATCTGGCGTTGCTTGCCGCCGCGGTCGTCCGTGACTTCCCCGAATACTATCCGCTCTACAGCTTGCGCGAATACCAGTACAACAACATCAAGCAAGCCAACCGCAATCGTCTGCTGTGGATGGATCCCTACGTGGACGGGATCAAAACCGGACACACCGAAAGCGCCGGATATTGCCTGATCGCTTCAGCGAAGCGCGACGACCGCCGGCTGATTTCGGTCGTGATCGGCACCGCCTCCGACAATCTGCGTGCCACGGAAAGCCAGAAATTGCTGAACTACGGCTTCCAGAATTTTGAATCGATGCGCCTGTACCAAAAGAACCAAGCAGTGGCCAACCTGCGGGTATGGAAGGGCACCGAAGATCAGATCAACATCGGCTTCCGTTCGGATTTGTTCCTGTCGGTCCCGACCGGTCAATCAAAGCAATTGAAAGCGACCATGGAGACATGGCAGCCCATTGTTGCGCCGGTGAGGGCGGGCAAACAGATCGGGAAATTGCGGCTGGAACTGAACGGAAAACCGTATGGCGAGTTCCCCCTGGTAGCGCTGCAGTCCGTGCCATTGGCCAATGTATTCCTGCGCGGCTGGGATAATATTCTCCTGCTTTTCCAATAAGGAAATATCATGACTGTGTATCTGAACGGAAAATTCATGCCGCTTGAGGAAGCGCGCATTCCGGCACTCGACCGGGGCTTCATTTTTGGCGACGGAGTGTATGAAGTCATTCCCGTCTACTCGCGCCGCGCATTCCGGCTGGCCGAACACTTGAGGAGATTGCAACACAGCCTTGACGGTATACGCCTGACAAACCCGCACAGCGATTCGGATTGGACATCTGTCATCAACGAACTTATTGCGCGCAACCCGGGTGAAGACCAGTATCTTTACCTGCACGTCACGCGCGGCGCGGCAAAACGCGACCACGCCTTTCCCAGTCCACCGGTCCCACCCACTCTGTTCATGATGAGCAGCCCGTTGCCCGCCCCGCCCGTTGACTTGCTGCAAAGCGGTGTTTGCGCGGTGATGGCGGCGGACAACCGCTGGCTGCGTTGCGACATCAAATCAATCGCGCTGCTGCCGAACGTGCTGCTGCGTCAGCTTGCGGTAGATGCAGGCTGCGCCGAAACCATCCTGATTCGCGACGACAGTTTCATGACCGAAGGTGCTGCCAGCAACATTTTTGTGGTGAAAAACGGCACGCTGCTCGCGCCCCCAAAAGACAATCTGATGTTGCCGGGCATTACCTACGACGTGGTACTGGAAATCGCTGCCGCAAACGCCATCCCGCATCAGGTGCGCAGGATCGCCAAGGCTGAAGTGCTGGACGCCGACGAACTCCTGCTAACGTCGAGCACCAAGGAAGTGCTCGCGATCACCCGGCTCGATGGCAATCCGGTCGGCGCTGGAATGCCCGGCCCGATGTTCACCCGGCTGCACAAGCTGTATCAGGATTTCAAACGCAACGTGATGCGCAAGCAATAGCAGGTTGCGCCAAGCGTTTTTTTCTGCACCCAACCCACATCGCAACCCCGGACAGCATGAAACTGGAAGCTTCTCGAATAGACCGCCCCTGCGATTTTCCGATCAAGGTGTTCGGACAGTCGCACCAGGGTTTTGCACGGACGCTGATGGAAGTCGTGGTGCGCCACGACCCGAATTTCCAGCCTGGCACCATCAACATGGAAAACAGCACCAAGTCGCGCCATACCAGTCTCACTTGCATCGTTCACGCCTCCTCGTGCGAACAGCTCGACGCGCTGTATCAGGAGTTGTGCGATCATCCAATGGTGGTGAAAGTACTATGAAAATCCAGAACGCCGGAACGCTGCCAATCAACGGCGGGGAGACCACGGGCGACCCCCTTGCGGGCGAATCGGGACTCAGAGATCGGGAATCAGTTCGGGTTCGTTCTTTTGGTCTCGTCGAATACAACCCAACCTGGCTAGCCATGAAGGACTTCACCGCGCAACGCACCGCCGCAACGCGCGACGAAATCTGGTTGGTACAGCATCCGCCGGTTTACACGTTGGGACAGGCCGGCCGGCCGGAACACCTGCTGCGCAGCACCGACATCCCGGTCGTAAAGATCGATCGCGGCGGGCAAATAACCTATCATGGCCCCGGACAGACCGTCGCCTACCTGCTGCTTGACTTGCGCCGCTGGAAGATTAACGTGCGCGAACTCGTGCGATTGATGGAACAGGCCGTGATTGACCTGCTCGGCGAATACGGCGTCGCCGCTCGAGGACGCAAGGATGCGCCCGGCGTATATGTCGGCGACGCGAAGATCGCCGCGCTGGGACTGAAAATCAAGAATGGCTGCTGCTATCATGGCCTGGCCTTCAACGTTGACATGGACCTCGCGCCGTTCGGCAACATTAATCCCTGCGGACTTGCCGGGCTGAGCGTCACGCAAGCCCGCGAACTGGGCATCACTGGATCGATCGACGCACTGCAGGCGCAGCTGGCGCAGAATTTGATCCGCGGACTGCAGCGGCATCTGGTTTCTGCCGCAGAACGGCCCGCGAACCATAACGCAGTCCTATACGAAGAGAATATGTCATGAATACTTTCGAGAAACAGACGGGCACCACCAAGACCGCGCGCAATCCGATCAAGATCGTGCAGTTGTCGCAACGATTGCGCAAGCCGGAGTGGATACGCGTGAAAGCGGGCAGCGGGCAAGGCTATCACGATGTGAAGCGCATGCTGCGCAAACACCATCTGCATACGGTATGCGAGGAGGCGTCCTGTCCCAACATCGGGGAGTGTTTCGGCAAGGGAACGGCAACGTTCATGATCCTGGGTGACGTGTGCACGCGGCGCTGTCCTTTCTGCGACGTGGCGCATGGCAAGCCGCTGGCGCCGGATGCGAACGAACCAAAGCATTTGGCGCAGTCCATCGCATTGCTGAAACTGAAATATGTGGTGATCACCAGCGTTGACCGGGATGATCTGCGCGATGGCGGCGCTCGCCATTTCGCCGACTGTCTCAGCGCAATTCGCGCATCGTCGCCCAACACCAGGTTGGAAACGCTGGTGCCGGATTTCCGCGGCCGCCTCGAGGTGGCGCTCGATGAGCTGGCGGCAAGCCTGCCCGACGTGCTCAACCACAATCTGGAAACCGTGCCACGCCTTTACCAGCTAGCGCGTCCCGGTGCGGACTATGCGCATTCCCTTTTGCTGCTAAAGGAATTCAAGTCACGCTTTCCGCATTTGGTGACCAAGTCCGGCCTGATGCTGGGTCTGGGCGAGACCGATGAGGAAGTTTTGCAGGTGATGCGCGATTTGCGCGCGCACGATGTGGAGATGCTCACCCTCGGCCAATACCTGCAACCCTCAGACGGCCACCTGCCGGTGCTGCGCTATGTGCCGCCGGAAACCTTCAGGATGTTCGAGGATGCGGCGAAGGAGATGGGATTTTCCCATGCCGCCTGCGGACCGATGGTGCGCAGCAGCTACTTCGCCGATGAGCAGGCTCACCATGCAGGGGTTGGCCAACCTGTAGACCCGGAAATGCCGCAACCAAGTTGTGTTGATTCACCCCGCTCGCCTCCGGAAATTCCAGACACATCCCGAAGTCAACCATTTCTTTAAGAATATTTCCACTTCGCTCTTGAAATCGGAGCGCGACGCCCATATCATTGGCAGTCGCAATAGGCGAGTGCTAATCGGCAGCACTGTTTCCAACTCAATCGATTGTTTTCAGGAGAATAAAATGAAAGTTCGTCCTCTGCATGACCGCGTTGTTGTCAAGCGCCTGGAAGAAGAGCGTAAGACTGCATCCGGAATCGTGATTCCGGATTCCGCAACCGAAAAGCCCGATCAAGGTGAAATCGTCGCTGTGGGCACCGGCAAAATCGGCGACGACGGCAAGGTACGTCCCTTAAATGTGAAAGTCGGCGATAAGGTGTTGTTTGGCAAATACGCCGGACAGACCTTCAAAATGGACGGCCAGGAATATATGACCATGCGCGAAGATGACATTATCGGCGTGGTAGAAGCCTAAGCAATCTACGAATTTCCTCAGGAGAAAAATTATGGCAGCAAAAGACGTAAAGTTTCATGACAGTGCGCGCAACAAGATGGTTGCCGGGGTCAATATCCTGGCCGATGCGGTCAAGGTCACGCTTGGCCCGAAAGGCCGCAATGTGGTGCTGGATCGCTCCTATGGTGCCCCCACCATTACCAAGGACGGCGTATCCGTCGCCAAGGAAATCGAGTTGAAGGACAAGTTCGAGAACATGGGAGCACAAATGGTGAAGGAAGTGGCTTCCAAGACCTCCGATGTGGCCGGTGACGGCACCACCACCGCAACCGTGCTTGCGCAGTCCATCGTGCAGGAAGGCATGAAGTTCGTGGCCGCCGGCATGAACCCGATGGATTTGAAGCGCGGCATCGATCAGGCGGTCATCGCAGCCGTTGAAGAACTGAAGAAAATTTCCAAGCCCTGCACCACCAGCAAGGAAATTGCCCAGGTCGGCTCCATCTCCGCCAATTCTGACGCCAATATCGGCAAGATAATCGCCGATGCGATGGACAAGGTGGGCAAGGAAGGCGTGATCACGGTCGAGGACGGCAAGTCTCTCGACAACGAACTCGAAGTGGTCGAGGGTATGCAATTCGACCGTGGCTACCTGTCGCCTTACTTCATCAACAATCCTGACAAGCAAATTTCGGCGATGGAAAACCCCTTTATCCTGCTGCACGACAAAAAGATCTCCAACATCCGCGACCTGCTGCCCCTGCTGGAACAAGTCGCCAAGGCAGGCCGTCCGCTGTTAATTATTGCTGAAGATGTGGAAGGTGAAGCGCTGGCGACGCTGGTGGTGAACAATATACGCGGCATCCTGAAGACTGTCGCCGTCAAGGCTCCCGGCTTCGGAGACCGCCGCAAGGCCATGCTGGAAGATATCGCCGTTCTGACTGGCGGCACTGTGATTGCAGAAGAAGTCGGCCTGTCGCTGGAAAAAGCCACCCTGGAAGACTTGGGCCAGGCCAAGCGCATTGAGGTAGGCAAGGAAGACACCATCATCATTGACGGCGCGGGCAAGGAAGAAGCCATCAAGGGCCGTATTACGCAAATCAATAAGCAGGCCGAAGAATCCACCAGCGATTACGACAAGGAAAAGCTGCAGGAACGCAAAGCCAAGTTGGCTGGCGGCGTGGCAGTGATCAAGGTCGGTGCGGCAACCGAAGTGGAAATGAAAGAGAAGAAAGCGCGCATCGAAGATGCTCTGCATGCTACCCGCGCTGCCTGGGAGGAAGGCATCGTTCCCGGCGGTGGAGTAGCCCTGTTGCGCGCCAAGGTCTCCGTAGCCGGCTTGAAAGGCGACAATCATGACCAGGATGCCGGCATCACCATTGTGCTGCGCGCCATGGAATCCCCGCTGCGCGCTATTGTGTCCAACGCAGGCGACGAACCATCGGTCGTGGTCAACAAGGTCCTGGAAAACAAGGGCAGCTTTGGCTATAACGCCGCGACCAGCGAATATGGCGACATGCTGGCCATGGGTGTGGTTGATCCGACCAAGGTGACCCGCGTCGCGTTGCAAAATGCGGCATCCATCGCGGGCTTGATGCTCACTACCGCCTGTATGGTAGCCGACTTGCCTGAAGACAAGTCTGCGGCCGGCATGGGCGGCGGTGATATGGGCGGCATGGGCGGAATGGGCGGAATGGGCGGCATGGGCGGCATGATGTAATGCGCGCATATTGGGACTGTTGCACCCGGCAAACCCCGCAGCATGCGGGGTTTGTTCTTGCTCCAATCCCAAACAAAGAGTTTGACACAAGGTTGTCATCTAACTTAGAATTCGCGCCCTTCTAGAATTTTGTTTTTTAGGAATTGTCATGAAAACGTTTTCCGCCAAACCGCAGGAAGTCCAGCATGACTGGTACCTGGTGGATGCAGCAGACAAGGTTCTGGGTCGATTGGCGAGCCAGATAGCGGCACGTCTGCGTGGCAAGCACAAGACCATATACACGCCGCACGTGGATACCGGCGATTTCATTGTGGTGGTCAATGCCGACAAACTGCGCGTGACCGGCAACAAGGCCGAGGACAAAAAATACTATCGCCACAGCGGTTACCCGGGCGGCATCTACGAAACCAACTTCGCCAAGCTGCAGCAGCGTCATCCCGACCGTGTACTGCAAAATGCGGTGAAAGGCATGCTGCCAAAGGGTCCCCTGGGCTATGCCATGTTGCGCAAGCTGAAGATCTATGCCGGGACGGAACATCCCCACGCAGCACAGCAACCCAAACCTGTCGAGTTACTGAAAGCATAACCATGAGCGTGAATTACAACTACGGCACCGGCCGTCGCAAGAGCGCTGTAGCGCGTGTGTTCATCAAGCCCGGCAAGGGCAACATCGTCGTCAACGACAAGCCGCTGGACGTGTTTTTTTCGCGCGAAACCGGGCGCATGGTTGTACGCCAGCCATTGACGCTGACCGACAACCTCGACAAGTTTGACATCATGGTGAACGTTTTCGGCGGCGGCGAATCCGGCCAGGCCGGCGCAGTACGCCACGGCATCACCCGTGCCCTGATTGACTTCGATGCCAGCCTCAAGCCGACTCTGAGCAAGGCCGGTCTGGTCACACGCGATGCACGCGAAGTGGAACGAAAGAAGGTGGGTCTGCGCAAGGCGCGTCGCCGCAAACAATTCTCCAAGCGTTAAAGCCCCGGATTGTTACGCACACAGCCGCCTTCGGGCGGCTTTGTCATTTGCGTGTATTATTTAGTTTTTCATCCAAGCAGTTAACTGGGAGTACGCTGTGATCAAGGTGGGTATCGTAGGGGCCACGGGTTACACCGGAGTCGAATTGCTCCGGTTGCTGGCAATGCATCCGGAGGCGGAGTTGCGCACAATCACTTCGCGCGCCGACGCAGGGACTCCGGTAAGTCTGATGTTCCCAAGCCTGCGCGGTTATGTGGACCTGGGTTTTGTGCACCCGGACAAGGCGCATCTTGAGCAATGCGACCTGGTATTTTTCGCCACGCCCAATGGTATTGCCATGAAACAGGCGCAGTCCCTGCTGGACGCCGGTGTCCGGGTCATTGATCTGGCTGCGGATTTTCGCATCACGGATGTCGCTCTATGGGAGAAATGGTACGGCATGGGCCACGCTTGTCCCGGATTGGTTGCCGAAGCGGTATACGGCTTGCCGGAAGTGAATCGCGACGAAATCAGGGATGCGCGGCTGGTGGCGAATCCCGGCTGTTATCCGACGGCCGTGCAATTGGGCTTCATCCCGTTGCTGGAATCAGGCCTGGTAGACACCAACGGGTTGATCGCGGATGCGAAATCCGGTGTGTCGGGTGCCGGACGCAAGGCAGAAATAGGCTTTCTGTTCTCGGAAGCAGCAGACAATTTCAAAGCCTATGGCGTGTCGGGGCATCGCCATTTGCCGGAGATCCGGCAGGGGCTGGAACGGGCTTCCGGATGCGACGTCGGACTGACCTTCGTCCCGCATCTGACGCCCATGATACGGGGCATTCATGCCACGCTGTACGCCAGATTGAAACAAGATGATGCTGACAACCTGCAGTCCTTGTTCGAGAAACGCTACGTCAACGAACCTTTCGTGGATGTGTTGCCTCCTGGCAGCCACCCGGAAACCCGGTCCGTGCGTGGCAGCAACCTTTGCCGTATCGCCGTGCATAGACCACAGAATGGCGATACCGTGGTGGTGCTATCGATCATCGATAATCTGGTCAAAGGCGCTGCCGGGCAAGCTGTGCAAAATATGAACATCATGTTCGGGCTGCCCGAAGCGACCGCATTGGAAACGGTACCCTTGTTGCCATGATCCTGCGCAGGATCAAGCGCAAGTTCAGCATCTCCGCGCCACGCCTGGCGGTGCGTCCATTCGTTCCCTGGTATGTGCGCTGGGCTCTGATTCTGCCTTTTGTACTGTTGGCAGGCGGACTGGTGTGGTGGGCTTACGACGTCGGCCTGGAATTTGCCGGCTTCCATCGTAGCCAGACAACACGCGAATTGGAGCAGTTGCGCAGCCAGGTTGCGGAGCTACAGACCGAGAATACCCGATTGGCCAGGATGTCGGCGGAGAACGAACGGCAGGCGCAAATCGACCACGCGGCCAACCTGGAAACGGCCAAGCAATTAAAGAACCTGAATGAAGCGAACGCCGAACTAAAGGAAGATATGGCGTTTTTTCAGAATCTGACTTTGCCGGGCAAGCATGGAGGCGAACTGTCCATACCCCGCTTCAAGCTTGAACGTGATGGCATGCCGGAAGAATATCATTACCGTTTTCTGCTGGTGCGCGATGGCCAGCCGCGCGCCAAGGATTTTCAGGGTAGCCTGCAGTTACTGGTCAATGCACAGCTGCAAGGCAAAAATGTTGTACTATTGTTCCCGGATAACCCCGATAGTGACGCGGCTACGCGGCTCAATTTCAAGTATTACCAGAATGTCGAGCACAGCTTCAAGCTGCCACCGGGCGCTCAGTTTGTCAGCGCGCAGTTACGGATTTTTGAGCGCGGCGAAAGCGCACCCAGGATAAAAAAGAACGTAACCTTGTCCCAAGGCTGAAAACAAGGGAGAATGCACCATGTTCAGAAAACGACACAGTAAACCGCAAAATCGCATTGAAACGTTGATCGGCGCGGGAACGAAAATAGAAGGCAATCTCAGTTTCAGTGGCGGATTGCGTGTAGACGGCGAAATCAAGGGCGATGTCGTAGCCATTAAGGGCAAACCCGGCACGCTGGTATTGAGCGAACATGGCCGCATCAATGGCAGAGTGGAAGTGACCCATTTTGTGGTGAACGGCATGGTAGATGGCCCGGTGCACGCAATGGAATACATGGAACTGCAAGCCAAAGCCAGGGTCTCAGGCGATGTACATTACAAGACCCTTGAAATCCAGTTGGGCGCGGTGGTTGAAGGAAAGCTCGTTCATCAGGCAAACGCCGGATCGGACAAAGTGGTGGCATTCAAGGGAATGGGTAACAGTTGATCAATTTTTGGAGTCAATCATGAATACAGTAACCGAGATGCAGGACCCCCTGCTGTTCACCGACAGCGCGGCAGAGAAGGTAAAACAGCTGATCGAAGAAGAAGGAAATGTAGATCTGAAGTTGCGCGTGTTTGTCAGCGGCGGCGGATGTTCCGGCTTCCAGTATGGGTTCACATTTGACGAAGTGGCCAACGAGGACGATACCGTGCTGAGCAAGAACGGGGTGCAACTGCTGATCGATCCGATGAGCTTCCAGTATCTGGTCGGTGCCGAGATCGATTACACGGAAGGTTTGGAAGGTGCGCAGTTCGTGATCAAGAATCCCAATGCGACGACAACATGCGGTTGCGGCTCATCTTTTTCTGTTTGAAGGAGCCGGAATTGAAATAACAGCGGGAGGGCAACAGCCCTCCCGTTGTTTTGTTCCTAAGAAATATTGCATACCGAGCTGAACTTGACCCGAGGCGCCGCCGATTAACTGGATCATGCCTGATAAATAGCCCCCAGAATGCAAGGATGCCGCGCACCGGTGACCGACGGCAAATTGGCGGGTTCATTGTGCATGGCCTGACGTGCCAGCCAGGCAAATGCGATGGCCTCCATCCAGTCGGCAGGAATACCAAGCGCATCCGTTATGCCAATTTGGCATCCCGGCAACGCATGCTGCAAACTGCCAATCAATGCGCGGTTGCGCGCACCACCTCCGCATAGGTAGACCTCCTTAACGCCCGTGCAACAACGCCGTATGGCGTCAACAATACTCGCGCTGGTAAGCGCAAGCAGTGTCGCTTGCACGTCTGCGGCCGTCTCTGTTCCTCGCAAATGCCGCTCCAGCCAATTCAGATTAAACAGGTCACGACCGCTGCTTTTCGGCGGCGGCGCCTGGAAATACGCCTCAGCCAGAAGTTCCTGCAACAGCGGCTGGATGACCTGGCCACACGCCGCCCATTCGCCGTTTTCATCGTAAGACTTGCCAAGGTGCCGGGCAATCCAGGAATCCATCAACAAATTTCCCGGGCCGCAATCGAAGCCGCCGGCGGGCTTTTGTGGCGCAAGGTCGGTGAGGTTACTGATACCACCGACATTGACGATAACCCGGTGCACGGTGGGATGACGCAATACCTTGTCATGGAAGGCGGGAACCAGCGGAGCGCCCTGTCCGCCCGCGGCAATGTCGCGGCTACGGAAATCGGCGACCACAGAAATTCTGCTCAGTTCGGCCAGCAGTGCAGGATTACCTATCTGCAGGGAATAGCCCTGACTCGGATTGTGCCGTATGGTTTGCCCGTGACAACCGATAGCGCGCACCCGATCCGGGGAAGTATTCGAGATTTTCAGCAAGGATGCCGTTGTTGCCGCGTACAGGCCGGCCAATTCGTTTCCGATCACATGCACCTGATGCAATTCGTTATCGGTCCGATGGTGCAAGGAAAGCAGAGTTTCCTTGATACGCTGCTTGTAAGGCTGATAATACGTGGCCAGTTGCCGGATCTGCCCCTCATCGATATCGACGAGTGCGGCATCAATGCCATCCAGGCTGGTGCCGGACATGATGCCTATATAAAGCTCGGGGCCGGTCACCTCATTGTTCAGTCAAGCAGGGCCAGGTTGGAGTTGTGGAGCAAATCCAACCGCTGAATCAGGCCGCCGGCGGCTTGCCGGAACGCAGCCATCTTGTTTGGACTGATTGGAGCAGCGCTGGGCAGCGCAACCCGAAGCGGGTCGTGTTGCTGCCCATTGATCCTGAATTCGTAGTGCAAATGCGGGCCTGTCGCCCAGCCGGTCATGCCCACGTAACCGATGACATCCCCCTGGCTGACCCGTTCCCCGCGATGAAGGCCTTTGGCAAAGCGTGACAGGTGGCCATACACGGTGGTATAGCGGCTCTGATGACTGACCATGATGACATTGCCATAACCATTTTGCTGGCCGACAAAGGAAACCGTTCCGTCCGCCGTAACCTTGACTTTGGTGCCGATTGGCGCAGCGTAGTCCACACCCTTATGTGAACGCCACTTTTTCAGGATTGGATGAAAACGCTGGGGCGTGAAGCCAGACGAAATGCGTGAAAACTCCACCGGGGAACGCAAGAACGCCTTATGCAGACTCTTTCCCTCCGGAGAATAATAGTCGCCATGCTCGTTATCGGTCTGAAAGTAAACGGCACGATAACGATTCCCCTGGTTATTGAACTCAGCTGCCTGAATACGCCCAGGTCGCAAAGGTTCGCCATCACTGTATGTCATTTCATACGTTACGGTAAACCTGTCGCCCTTGCGCAAATCCCGGTGGAAATCAATGTCTCCGCCAAAAATATCGATCAACTGGTTGGCAACCTCATCCGGCAAATTGGCTTCATCGGTTGCTGCATACAACGAGCTATTGATTTCACCAGTTCGCACCAATATGCGCCGTTCGATCTGGGCCGGTGTTTCGGTGGCCTGGAAACCATTGGCCGTTTTTCCGATTGACACCCGATCTCCGCGGTTACTGATGAAACGCAGCGATTGCAAACTGCCGTCCGTGCGCGTGACCGCCTGAACTTCCCTGCCTACGGCAAGCTCGCGCAGTGGTTCCGCCGCAACATCCTTGCGCAGAAAATCACTGGCAGCGGCGTCCTGCACATTAAGACGGTGTAATATTTCATCTACAGTATCGCCGCGTTGTACTTGCTCAGAACGCCAATAGATGGCGTTCTTGCTGGCAGCCCTGACCGGGCTGGGCAATGCAACCTGTTCCACTACGGCCTTCTGGAATGAGTCGTCGATATTGGTTTGCGGCACAATGCCGAATGCGGTCACAACGCCAAGCAATGGCAAGGTGGAAAGGGTGACAAACCAGCGTAGCCTTAATTTGCGTTCTTGTGTCAGAGTATTTTGAGTTAACATTCGTGTCTTTCGTACGGCCGCGTTCTGGTGCCATGAACGCCGGTTTTTTCAAATTGGGCGCCACTTTACCAGAAAGATGCCGACCCGCAAAATCCGCCCGGCTCTCGGCAGTCCGACTCTAAACGGAAAATCCCGCGGATAAGCGGTAAGAAAACATTAACCAGCGGCAAATCGAATAACGAGTACACCCATGACACAGGATATTTTGGAACTGGTTAAACGCGGCTCTAGTGAACTGTTGCTGGAATCAGAACTTAAACAGAAGCTCGCGCTGGGCCGCCCGTTGCGCATCAAGGCCGGGTTCGATCCGACTGCACCGGATCTGCACCTTGGCCACACCGTTCTGCTCAACAAATTGCGCCAGCTTCAGGATCTCGGTCACCACGCCCTGTTCCTGATCGGCGATTTCACCGGAATGATCGGCGATCCTACCGGCAAGAATACGACCCGCCCGCCGCTATCACGCGAGCAGGTGCTGGAAAACGCGCAAAGCTACCGCGAGCAGGTATTCAAGGTGCTGGATCGGGACAGAACCGAGATCGTGTTCAATTCCACATGGATGGACAGATTTAGCGCGGCGGACCTGATCAGGCTGGCAGCCACGCACACCGTCGCACGCATGCTGGAACGCGACGATTTTGGCAAACGTTACAAGAACAACCAATCCATTGCCATCCACGAATTCATCTATCCGCTGGTGCAGGGCTATGATTCAGTGGCGCTCAAGGCCGATATTGAACTGGGCGGCACAGACCAGAAATTCAACTTGCTGATTGGGCGCGAATTGCAAAAACATTTTGGCCAGCCGGCGCAGTGTGTGCTTATCATGCCGCTGCTTGAAGGGCTGGACGGTGTGAACAAGATGTCCAAGTCACTCGGCAACTACGTCGGCGTCACCGATACTCCGCAGGAGATGTTCGGCAAGCTGATGTCGGTTTCCGACACACTGATGTGGCGATATCTGGAATTGTTGTCATTCGAGAGTATGACGACCATCACCAAATGGCGCGCAGAAGTGGCGGGCGGGCGCAACCCGCGCGATATCAAGGTTTTGCTGGCACAAGAAATCGTCGCCCGTTTCCATTCACGCCGGGCGGCAGAAGATGCACTGACGGAATTCGAGGCGCGCTTCCGGCAGGGAGTGTTGCCCGAAGACATGCCGGAAATGACTGTCACTTCCGCCAATGGCGTCATCGGCATTGCCCAGTTGCTCAAGCAGGCCGGCCTGGTGGGCAGCACCTCTGATGCCATGCGCATGATCCAGCAGGGTGGCGTCAAGCTGGATGGCGCGCGCATTGACGACAAGACCCTGCAACTGCAGGCGGGCTCCACCGTTGTAGCCCAGGTCGGCAAGCGCAAATTCGGGCGGGTGCAGGTTCAATAAATTAAGGTTGTGGAACAGAGAGATACTTTGGTAGAATTCCGCCCTCAATTTTTTGAAGGGTAGTTTCTTTATGACAACTGTACGTGTTAAGGAAAACGAGCCGTTTGAAGTGGCCATGCGCCGGTTCAAGCGTTCGGTGGAAAAGACTGGTTTGCTAACCGAGTTGCGCGCCCGCGAGTTCTACGAGAAGCCGACGGCAGAGCGCAAACGCAAGCTGGCGGCCGCCGTGAAACGCCACTACAAGCGCCTGCGCAGCCAAGTCCTGCCTCCCAAACTGTACTAAAATCTCCAGTGGTCCGTTACACGTTAACGTGTGGCCTTCCCTCATGAGTCTGAAGCAGCAGATTACCGAAGACATGAAAACAGCGATGCGCGCCAAGGATAGCGCACGCCTCGGCGCGATCCGCTTGCTTCTCGCTGCAATAAAGCAGCGCGAAGTTGACGAGCGCATCGATCTTTCGGATATTGACGTTGTTACAATCATCGACAAGATGATCAAACAGCGGCGCGATTCCATCAACCAGTTTGAGGCTGCCGGAAGGCAGGATCTGGTTGATGCCGAGAAATTCGAGATCAGCGTGCTGCAACAATACATGCCACAACCGATGACTGAGGCCGAGGTGAAAGCCGCCGTTGAAGAAGCTGTTGCCGCCATCGACGCCAGGTCGCCACAGGAAATGGGCAAAGTGATTGCATTGCTCAAGCCCAAGCTGGCGGGACGCGCGGACATGGGCAAGGTGTCGGTGTTGGTGAAGGAACGTTTGTCGTAGGCTGGGTGCCAGCTTCATGCTTCGACAGTCTTACCACTGAAGGGCGCAATCCAACGACACAGGCCGAGCGGGATTTCAGCATGTTCGAGTCCATCAACCGTCGGGGTTCGCACCTTCCCGGCCCACGCGCGGGAGCATAGCTAGGGTGATTCCAAATAGCTTCATTCAGGATTTGCTCAACCGCATCGACATCGTGGACGTAATCGAGCATTACATTCCACTGAAGAAGACAGGCGCCAACTATGTGGCCTGTTGCCCCTTCCACAACGAGAAATCTCCCTCCTTCACCGTCAGCCAGACCAAGCAGTTCTACCATTGCTTCGGCTGCGGCGCGCATGGCACGGCGATCAGCTTTGTCATGGAGCATGTTGGCATGGGTTTTGTGGATGCGGTGGAGGAACTGGCCCGCAGCATCGGCGTAAGCGTGCCGCGCGAGACTTCGGCACAGGCTCGGCCCAAGGCCGAGCCCGATCTATATGAAGTGATACTGGCAGCGACGCACTATTACCGCGATCAGCTCAAGCAATCGCCGCGTGCGATCGACTATCTCAAGCAAAGAGGCCTGAGCGGCGAGATCGCCGCGCGCTTCGGCATCGGCTATGCGCCGGACAACTGGCAGAATCTGGGCGGCGCTTTCCCGGATTATCAGGATCCACGCCTGGTGGAAACCGGCCTGGTTATCGCGAGCGACGACGGAAAGCGCTACGACCGCTTCCGCAATCGCATCATGTTCCCAATCATCAACGCTCGCGGCCAGGCCATCGGTTTTGGTGGACGGGTTCTCGACCAGGGAGAGCCCAAATATCTGAACTCCCCGGAAACGCCGCTGTTCGAAAAGGGACGCGAACTATACGGCCTGTTCCAGGCGCAGAAAGCCATCCGAGCCAGCCGCAAGGCGCTGGTCGTCGAAGGGTACATGGACGTGGTGGCGCTGGCCCAGCACGGGATCGAGTATGCCGTCGCCACGCTGGGCACGGCGACCACGCCATTTCATGTTCAAAAACTGCTGCGGCTGACCGACCGTATCGTGTTTTGTTTCGACGGCGACCTGGCCGGGCAGCGCGCTGCCTGGCGAGCACTGGAAAACGCCCTGCCTCAATTGGTGGACGGCAAACGCATCGATTTTCTGTTCCTGCCCGCAGAACACGACCCGGACAGTTTCATCCGCGAACAGGGAAAAGACGCGTTTGAAAGGCTGCTTGAGCGTGCCTTGCCCTTGTCGGTGTACCTGTTGCGCGAACTGTCGTCCGCGGTCGATCTGCAAACGCAGGAGGGACGCAGTTCCCTGCTGGAACACGCCAAACCCTTATTGAATGCAGTCGCGGCCCCTACAATCTCCTTGTTGCTGCGCAAGGAAGTGGCGGCTCTCGCAAGCGTCACCCTGTCCGAGCTGGAGGGACTGTATGCCATGCGGCCAGTTGCGGCGCCTGCGCGTCCTGCGCCAATAAAAAGAGCACCGCAAAATGAAAGCTCGAGCATGCACGCATTTCTGCGTTGCCTGCTGGCAAAGCCGGAACTGGCCCGCGAGCTTCCAGTCGAATGGCAGGTGTCCGGCAACTACGCGCCCACGGCATCTGCCTTGCTCGGATATCTGCGCGAACAGGATTATTCCGTCAGCACGGCCGCCATCATCCAGCAATTTCAGGGAACGCCGCATGAAACCCTGATGGCCGCAGTCGAGGCAGGAATATTATTGTGGGGAGAACATTTTGATGTGGAGTCAGAATTCCATGTCAAGCTTGAAGAGTTGCGAGAAGAGCAGAACAAGATACTTCGGCAACGTCAACTTAATGATTTATTGACAAAAATGGAACAGAAAGGGATGGGGCTGAAGGGCCTGGACGACAAGGAAAAGGCGCTCTACCTGCAATTGACCAGCCAGCGCAGGCAAGGCTGAAACAGTTTGAGAATTCGGGTATAATCTCTGCCTTTTTTCGGCGGAACTTATATTCTATTTTCCGCTTAAGTTTTTATATTCCGGGAATCACCGATCATGGCGACTCTGCAAAGCAAGAAGAGGACTGCGCGCTCCAGACAGGCGGCAAGCAACAAACAGGCAACCGTCAACAAGACGGATGCGCCTGCTGCCGATCAACAGCAGGATATTGAAGCGCGCCGCACCCGGTTAAAGTCTCTGATCGTTCTTGGCAAGGAACGAGGATACTTGACCTACGGCGAGATCAACGACCACCTGCCCGAGATGCTTGAGGTCGAGCAAATCGAAGGTGTCGTCAGCATGATCAACGACATGGGCATCACCGTGTGCGACGAAGCCCCGGATGCCGAAACCATGATCATGTCGGAAGCTACTCCGGTGGCGGCAGATGAAGATGCGGCAGAAGCGGCAGAAGCGGCGCTTTCGACCGTGGACTCGGAATTTGGCCGTACCACCGACCCGGTGCGCATGTACATGCGCGAAATGGGCACAGTAGGGCTGCTTACGCGGGAAGACGAAATCGAGATCGCAAAGCGCATTGAGGATGGGCTCAAGCACATGATTCAGGCAATATCCGCCTGCCCCGCCACAATCGCTGAAATCCTCACGCTGGCGGGCAAAGTCTCGCGCGACGAATCGCGCATCGACGAAGTCATTGACGGATTCATCGACGCTGAAGGCGCTGAAGAGGCAGCCATGGAAGCCGACTCCGAAGAGGCCACTTCGGATGAAGGCGACATGGATGACGAAGATGAAGATACCGATGCAATTGCTGCAGCCAATCTTGCCCAACTCAGGCAAGACGCACTGGAGCGGTTCGCCGTGATCGCCGACCTGTTCACCAAAATGGGCAAGGCTTACGAGAAGTATGGCTACCGCAGCAGGCAATACGACAGGTTGCAGGAGCAGATATCGAATGAACTGATGCAATTCCGTTTCTCGGCCAAGCAGGTGGATGCGCTTTGCGACTCCATGCGCAATCTGGTCGAGGAGGTACGCAGCTATGAGCGCAACATTCAACAACTGTGCGTGACCAAATCGCGCATGCCGCGTCCGCATTTCATCAAGACCTTCCCCGGCAATGAGCAACGCCTCGACTGGGTGGCGCGCGAGGTGGCTGCGAAAAGACCCTACAGCGAAGCGCTGGCACGTTTCCAGCATGCCATTGTCGAACAGCAGCAGAAATTGCTCGACCTGCAGCAGCGCGTGGGGATCCCGATCAAGGACCTGAAGGAAATCAACAAGCAGATGACCAATGGCGAGGCCAAGGCCCGCCGCGCCAAGCGCGACATGATCGAGGCGAACTTGCGTCTGGTGATTTCCATCGCCAAGAAATACACCAATCGTGGCCTGCAGTTCCTCGACCTGATCCAGGAAGGGAACATCGGCCTGATGAAGGCGGTAGACAAGTTCGAATACCGCCGCGGCTACAAGTTTTCGACTTACGCCACCTGGTGGATCCGTCAGGCGATCACCCGCTCCATCGCCGACCAGGCGCGCACCATCCGCATTCCGGTGCACATGATCGAGACCATCAACAAGATGAACCGCATTTCGCGCCAGATACTGCAGGAGACCGGTCTGGAGGCGGATGCCGCAACACTGGCGGTCAAGATGGAAATGCCGGAAGACAAGATTCGCAAGATACTGAAGATCGCCAAGGAACCCATCTCCATGGAAACCCCGGTGGGTGACGATGACGACTCGCACCTGGGCGACTTCATCGAGGACGCCAACACACTGGCACCGGTTGAAGCTGCCGTGTATGACAGCCTGCGCAACGTAACCGCCGACATCCTCGATAGCCTGACGCCGCGCGAAGCCAAGGTATTGCGCATGCGCTTTGGCATCGAGATGAATACTGATCACACGCTGGAAGAAGTCGGAAAGCAGTTTGATGTTACGCGCGAACGCATACGCCAAATCGAAGCCAAGGCCCTGCGCAAACTTCGCCACCCATCCCGCTCGGAAAAACTCAAGAGTTTCCTCGATGGCGAAGGCTGATTCATCGGGTCGTTAGCTCAGTTGGTTAGAGCAGAGGACTCATAATCCTTTGGTCGTAGGTTCAAGTCCTACACGACCCACCATACCGGACTAGGCTTGCAGCGATGCGGGCCTTTTTCACATCGAGCGATTGTCATAATTTGCGGCCGGATTTGTTGCATTTTCCGGCCCATAGGAAGTCTTCCTACAAACAAATTGGAATACTTCCGGTTTGTTTACTTCCTTCCGCACAGCACTATGCACCCGCCTTGAGGAAAGGCGCATGCCAACTTGTTGCGAGGGAACGCTCATGAAATCGACTCAACTGCATGAAGATATCAAGGAAATCAATCTGTCCTATTTGCTGCTGGCGCGGCAGATGATCGTTGAAGACAAGGAAATGGCCATGTTCCGCCTTGGCCTGAGCATCGAAATGGCCGAACTCGTAGCCGGTCTGAGTTCAGCGCAAATGCTCAAGATGGCAGCATCCAACATGCTGTTGTGCCGCTTCCGTCTTGACGAAAAATTGTTGCTGAACATGCTCACGGACTTCAACAAGGGCAGGCTGATGCCGCAGGCACATACCGCTATTCTGATGGCTGGACAACAGGTCGAAGCAATGGCCGCATGATGCACTAACCGAATGATTACCCGTGGGGAGGTCGCATGCGCAACACCAGTCTAGTAACCGAAGCCTACCAGATCCGGATGTCCGTTGACCTGATCGAGTTGGGCGCACGCCTGCAGTTGCTGCAGGAAGAAACTGCGCTGAGCCGCGAGCGGCTGCTCAAGCTGTACAAGGAAATCAAGGGGAATTCCCCATCCAAGGGGATGCTGCCTTATTCGACTGACTGGTTCATGTGCTGGGCGCCGAACATCCATTCTTCGTTGTTCATGGGCATCTACCAGTTCCTGAATTCGAACGCCGCCCTTACCGGCGTCGAAGCCCTGATCAAGAGTTACCGATTGTACCTGGAACAGCTCGGGCTCAGCGGAGACGAGCCGATACTGAGCATCACGCGGGCATGGTTTCTGGTCCGCTTCTTCGATGCCAAGATGCTGCAAATGACCGAGTGCACCGAGTGTGGCGGACACTTCGTGGGGCACGCCCACGACCTGTGTTCCGATTATGTATGCGGCATTTGCCGCCCTCCTTCCCGAGCAGGCAAGACCAACAAGAAGATTGCGGCCGCAGAATGCTGCAATTGAACCCCGCTGCGATTCCGCGGAATCGCTCAGCCGCCGACGTCGCTTCATCTATAATAGCGCCCGATATGGGGACGAGCGCAGCCTACATTGACTTGAACACGAAATTCCTGGTGGTGGATGATTTCCCAACCATGCGACATATCATGCGAAACTTCCTCAGGGACCTGGGTTATAGCAACGTGCATGAGGCGGCTGACGGCATTGATGCCTTGAACAAACTGCACAACGGAGGCTTCGACTTCGTGATGTCGGACTGGAACATGCCCAACATGACCGGGATCGAATTGCTCAGGTGCATTCGTTCCGACGCAAAGCTCAGCCACCTCCCGGTGTTGATGGTGACCACCGAAGCCAAGCGTGAAAAAGTCATTGAGGCAGCTCAGGCCGGCGCCAACGGCTATATCGTCAAGCCCTTTACCGCAGGCACACTGGATGCCAAACTGAACAAAATTTTTCAATCCTTGCAAAAGTGAGTACCACCATGAACCATGGATCCGTATCAAGCCGGGATCTGGAAGATCTGGACGAACTGTTTGACAGTATTGTCATGGAAAGCAGGGGGCGCAAGGCGGTCGCTGAAGCATACTCCGGCAATTCTTCCGATTTGCTCATCAATCAAATCGGGCGCCTGACGCGGGCCCTGCATGACAGTCTGCAGGAATTGGGATACGACAAAAACCTGCAAAGATCGACGGCGATCATACCCAATGCGTTCGATCGTTTGCATTATGTCGCGTTCATGACCTCGCAGGCCGCAGGGAATGTGCTAAATGCAACAGAGGCCGCACTGCCCGTAGTTGAAAAAATCGAGACTGAATCACAGCGGCTGGCGCATGAATGGCAAGAACTGTTCGACAACAAACTGGATGCCGATCAGTTCAGGAATCTAGCCGCCCGGACCAGGGATTATCTGGTGGCGTTACCCGGGCAAACTGAAGCAACCAACAGTTGCCTGACGGAAATCATGATGGCCCAGGGCTTTCAGGAAATCGCGGGACAAGTCATCCAGCAGGTCGTAGAGGTCACACAGCAGCTAGAAAAGCAACTCCTCGAGGTGTTGATCGCCAATCCGCCATCCACCGCCGACCCCAACAAGTATGCCGATTTACTGAGCCGCCCGGCGAGCAATCCGGATACGCGCACGGAAGCCGCGAGCAGCCGGGACCAGGTGAATGAATTGCTGGAAAGCTTCGGTTTCTGAATTCGCCGGAGGCTGGCCGTGAACGATTTTGCAGGCATGGAAGATCTGATGCAGGACTTCCTGATCGAATCTTCCGGCCTGCTTTCCGACATGGAATCGATGTTGGCGAGCCTGGAAACCGCTCCGGCCGACAGCAACGTGTTCAATGCCATATTCCGCAACTTCCACACCATCAAGGGAGGAGCAGGATTCCTCAATGCAACCGAGCTGGTTGCGCTTTGCCATCTGGCCGAAAGCCTGTTCGACAAACTGCGAAACGATGAATTGGCGCTGGACGCAGACCTGCTGGATGTGTTTCGGACGGTTATGGAAGAAGTGCGGAGGATGTTTGGCTCACTGTCGGAAAATGTTCAACCTGCCCCAGCCCCGCCAGAATTGGTTGAAGCGCTGAACTCGATGCTGGAAGGCGAAAGCGCATCCCCCCAGACCCGATCCACCGCTCCTGCGCCGGCTCCGGCCGCCGACGCAGCCGGCCCCGACTGGAATATGCTGTACCAGTCCGTTGGCAGTTCTGCGGCCAGCTCCGTCAAATCGTCGGGGCATGCTCATTCCGCGCGGGAGAAAAGCCGGCCATCCGCACCCACTCCTGAGTTCGACAAGACGGCCAGGCCGGCATCCGCCGCTGCCGGCACACGCAACAGCGCCAGTACCCCGCGCAACGCCGCAGCCGAAAAGGACAGCACGATACGGGTGGATACCGAACGACTGAATCAGGCCCTCAACCTGTCTGACGAGATGACCATAATCAAGAACAACCTGTTGCACCTGCATGCTGATCTGACAGAAAGGCATTCCGACTCCGCCGTGCTGGATGCCCTGGATGAATCCATCAATCAGATCGACGCATTGTCGAAGAGGCTATGGAAAGCCATAGTAAGAACACGCATGCAGCCCATCGGCAGCATGTTCAACAATTGCAGGCGGGTCGCGGACGATCTGTCGCGCCAGTTCCACAAAAAAGCCGAAGTGATGCTGGACGGCGAGGAAACTGAAATCGACACAACCATCATCGATCAACTCGGCGAACCGCTGGCACACCTGCTGCGCAACGCGCTGACTCATGGCATTGAGGATCCCGATCAGCGCATTGCCGCCGGCAAGCCGGAGACAGGTTTGTTGCGCCTTGGCGCACGGCAGGATGAAAATCGCGTCATCATCACCATAGCCGATGACGGCAGGGGCATGCGCCCGGAAACCATCTGCACCAGGGCCGTTGCACATGGGCTGCTCGACGCCGAAACCGCAAAAGGACTCGGAACCGAAGCCTGCCTGAACCTGGTATTTCTTCCCGGCTTTGCCGCGAGAAACCAGCCACATGCCAATAGCGAGAGTGCGGGCGGACTCAGCATGGCGCAGGCCGCCATCAAGAACCTTGGCGGCTCCCTCGCAATGGCGTCCGTGTTCGGCAAAGGCAGTGAATTCACCATCACCCTGCCGCTCAAGCTCGCGCTGCTGCAGGTGAGGCAGCTGCGCCTGAACGACAAATTGCTCGCCGTACCGTCTTCAATGGTGCGCGGTGTATTGCCCATTTCCCATGCGGATCTGCAACAGGTGTCCGGACAGGCCATCATGCTGGTTCAGGGCCAGGTATTGCCGGTACTGCCCTTGTCCAGACTGATTGGGTGGGAACAGCTGAAGCCGCCTGAACTCGGTGTGCATATCCAGTTCGACAACAGCAATCTTATTCTTGCTGTCGATGGCGACGCCGGGCCGGACGAAGTTGCATTCAAGTCGATAGATACCTTGCGCCCCAAGGGTGTGGCCGGAGCATCCATGTCGAGCAACGGAAAAATCGTGCTGATCCTGGATGTCCACGAGTTGCTTGCCGATATGCTGCACTGAATCGCCGCGATCGCCTGTCCTCCGTTGCACGAATCCTGACCCGGCCCGTATCAGAGACACCCGGCACCCGGCAAAAAGAAAAGGTCCCGCAAGCG
This sequence comes from uncultured beta proteobacterium, assembly GCA_963782385.1. Taxonomy (GTDB): domain Bacteria; phylum Pseudomonadota; class Gammaproteobacteria; order Burkholderiales; family Gallionellaceae; genus CAVXFS01. The sequence goes on along the minus strand of CAWAJO010000001.1, from coordinate 956,772 downwards.
CCGACCGCCACCACGCCGCCCGGCGACTCAGCCGCCCGCATCAACCGCAACCTTGAAGATGACCTTGCGCACGTAGCTGTTGCTTACCAGCGGCGCATGCGCGTCCTCGGGGAAGAAGATGCAGAACGCTTCGGGCGGCGTGGCGACCCAGGCAGCCGGCGCATCGCGAAAGAAGCGGATATCCTTCTCCGCGCTGTAATCGCTCACCGGGTCATGGCAATCCGCCAGTGCCTTCCAGCCCATCTCGTCGATCCCTTCCAGCACCAGCTGGATGTCGATGTAGCGTCGGTGGCACTCGAGCTTCGCCGCTTCGCGGGTGCGGCCCGGACCCTGCTCGACGATGACGAACAGGTCCTCGCCAAGGATCGGATGCCGACCCGGCGCGAGCGAGCTTAGGTCGGTGTTGCGGATATATTCGAAGGCGCGAATGAACAACGGATGCATCAAGACGTAGCGGCCGGATTGGGACAGGGTAGAAAAGATCATGATTGTCGACTTTCAGTCATTGACGGCGCGGATGGTCATCGTTCCCCGGTACAGCCGCACCTCCATCCGGTTCAGGAAAGACATGCCCAGCAGAATGTCGGTAGCGAGATCGGGCACGATCGTGGCGGCCACATCGGTTGCCTCGATGCCGCCAAGCTTGACGCTCCGCAGGCGGGTCATGTAGCCGACCGTCGCGCCGTTCGCGGTTTGCGTTCTGATGGCGCGGTTGCTTTGAATCCCCAGTTGCTGCGCGAATCTGCTGGAAATGGCGACATCGGTTGCGCCGGTATCGACCAGGACGCTGGTCTTCACGCCGTTGATAAAGGCTTCGGCACGGTAATGCCCGCTTAAATCCCTTTGCAGGGTTACTTGCGGACCATCGCCCAGCTTGTCGGCAGTGTTCGGATGAACCTTCGCATTGAAAAAGATGAACAAGCCGCCCGCCAGCAACAGCCAGATCAATGCCACACCAATGGTCCTGAAGCTCACGTTGCGCTGGATATTCGTTAGTGGAGGAAGCGCGCCACCATCCCGCTCGCCAGTTCGCCCGGCAGCGGTATCTGCACGCGGTGCCCGCTGCCGGGCGCGGTGGTAAGCGCTTCACCGTCCAGGTTGCGCATTTCGGTGAGTTCGATGATGTGATTGCCGGAGGGATGGATGATTTCGAGTCTATCGCCGACCTGAAACTTGTTCTTTACGTCGATCTCGGCCATGCCGTTGGCACAGCTGACGATGTCGCCGACATACTGCTGGCGCGTGCTTTCCGAGTGGCCGCGCAGATAGTTCTGCTGCTCGTGGGTATGGTGGCGCTCGTAGAAACCGTCGGTGTAGCCGCGGTTGGCCAAGGCATCCAGCGCGCCCAGCAGGCCCAGGTTGAACGGGCGACCGGCGACCGCATCGTCGATCGCCTGGCGATACACCTGAGCGGTGCGCGCGACGTAGTAGATGGACTTGGTGCGGCCTTCGACCTTCAGCGAATCGATGCCGATCCTTGCCAGCCGCTCCACGTGCTCCACCGCGCGCAGGTCCTTCGAGTTCATGATGTAGGTGCCGTGCTCATCTTCCAGCACCGGCATCAGTTCGTCCGGGTGGTCCTGGCGCGAGATCAGGTACACCCTGTCGGCCAGCGCATGCCGTGGTTGTCCGCCGCAATCGGACAGCGCGCTTGCGTTCAGCGCCGTGTCGAAATCGAAATCGATCTTCTCTATATCGCCGGTGCCGTTTTCTAAGGCTCCGTCAACCTTGTAATCCCAGCGGCAGGAGTTCGTGCAGGTGCCCTGGTTGGCATCGCGGTGGTTGAAGTAGCCCGACAGCAGGCAGCGCCCGGAATAGGCGATGCACAGCGCGCCGTGCACGAACACTTCCAGTTCCATGTCGGGGCACTGCTGGCGGATCTCCTCGATCTCGTCCAGCGACAGTTCGCGCGACAGAATCACGCGCGTCAGTCCCAGCGACTGCCAGAATTTCACCGCAGCGTAGTTGACGGTGTTGGCCTGCACCGAAAGATGGATGTCCACTTGCGGCCAGCGCTCGCGCACCATCGCGATCAGGCCCGGGTCGGCCATGATCAGCGCGTCCGGCTGCATCGCGATGACCGGCTCCATGTCCGCCATGTAGGTCTTGACCTTGGCGTTGTGCGGCATCAGGTTGCTGGCCACGAACAATTTCCTGCCCAGCGCATGCGCTTCCTGGATGCCGGTGCGCAATTCCTCCAGCCTGAATTCGTTGTTGCGCGCGCGCAAGCTGTAGCGCGGTTGCCCGGCATACACCGCATCCGCGCCAAAGGCGTAGGCGGTGCGCATCTTGGCCAGCGTGCCGGCGGGCAGGAGAAGTTCGGGTGCTTTCATCATTGATTCAATCCTGAAACAAGCTCCCTCCCCCTGGCAGGGGGAGGGTTGGGGAGGGGGTTGAAGCTAAGCATAACTCAACGTTTCTACCCCAATCCTGGCCTTCCCCCTGGAGCGTGGTTGTTGCCGCTTCAGCGGCTTTACAACCACGGCCTGCCCCTTGCGGGTGCAAGGGGGAAGGAACGGTGGTGTCATGCAACATGTCAATCAAAGCCCCAGCCGCTTCCATATCTCCAGTGACGGCGCGGCATGGTTCAGTGTATAGAAATGCAACCCCGGCGCGCCGCCATCAAGCAATCTTTCGCACAATTGCGTGACCACATCCAGCCCGAAACTCTGCACCGATGCGCCGTCGTCGCCATAGCTTTCCAGCGTCTTGCGCATCCAGCGCGGAATCTCCGCGCCGCAGGCATCAGAGAAGCGTGCCAGCTGCGAGAACTTCACGATCGGCATGATGCCGGGCACGATCGGGATCGTGATGCCCAGTTTGCCGCATTCCTCGACGAAGCGGAAATAGCCGTCGCTATTGTAGAAATATTGTGTGATGGCGGAATCCGCTCCGGCCACAACCTTGCGCCTGAAATTGAGCAGGTCATCTCGCGGCGACCGGGCCTGCGGATGAAACTCGGGATAGGCTGCCACCTCGATATGGAAATGGTCGCCGGCCTCGCTGCGAATGAACGCCACCAGCTCGTTGGCAAACTGAAATTCGCCGATGCTGCCCATGCCGGATGGCATGTCGCCCCGGAGCGCCACGATGCGCCTGATGCCCATGTCCTTGTAGCTGTTCAGCAACACACGGATGCTTTCCCGCGTGGCGCCGATGCACGACAGGTGGGGCGCGGCAACATGGCCTTCGGCGTGTATCTGCCGGATGGTCTCGAGCGTGCGGTCGCGCGTGGAACCGCCGGCCCCGAAAGTCACCGAGAAGAATTCCGGCTTGAGCGGCGCCAGTTGCCCGCGCGTGGCCGCAAGCTTTGCCACGCCCTCCGGCGTCTGCGGCGGAAAGAATTCAAAACTGAATGATCTAGAGTTTGTCATGGTCTATGGTTATCGGCCCGTCCTGCGGCGGATGGCGGAATGTTCGCTGCGGGATCAGCAGCGATAACAGCCATGACAGTATGCTGTACAGCAAGGCGCCCATCAGCCCCACCCAGAAACCGCTCACATGAAAGCCGAGCAGCACCGATCCGGCGAACCAGAACAGCAGGCCGTTGATGACCAGAATGAACAAGCCCAGCGACAGCAGGGTAACCGGCAGGGTGAGCAGGATCAGCACTGGACGAACCAGCGTGTTGATCAGGCCGAGCAGCAGTGCGGCAATCAGCGCATATCCGAACCCGTCCACGCGCACGCCCGGCAGCAGGTAAGCCACCCCCAGCAGTGCCAGCGCATTGCAGCACCAGATCAGAACGAGTCGCATGATGATCTCCTTGTGTCGCCAATCCTCACCCTCTCCAGGATGGCGAGGGCGAGAAGGGCGCAGGCTTTAGTAGCGGTATTGCTCCGACTTGTACGGGCCTTCCTTCGGCACGCCGATGTAGGCAGCCTGCTCATCGGTCAGTTCGCTCAATTGCGCATTCAGCTTTTTCAGTTGCAGGCGGGCGACTTTCTCATCCAGATGCTTGGGCAAGGTATAGACGCCGACTGGGTAGTCCTTGTTGCGCGTAAATAGTTCAATCTGCGCGATGGTCTGATTGGCGAAGCTGGACGACATCACGTAGCTCGGATGGCCGGTCGCACAGCCGAGGTTGACCAGGCGGCCCTTGGCCAGCAGGATGATGCGCTTGCCGTCCGGGAAGATCACGTGGTCCACTTGCGGCTTGATCTCTTCCCACTGGTAGTTCTCGATTGCGGCGACCTCGATCTCGTTGTCGAAATGGCCGATGTTGCAGACGATGGCCTGGTCCTTCATCTTCAGCATGTGCTCGTGGGTGATGACATGGTAGTTACCGGTGGCCGTGACGAAGATATCGGCCTTGTCGGCGGCATAGTCCATGGTCACCACGCGGTAGCCTTCCATCGCAGCCTGCAGCGCACAGATGGGATCGATCTCGGTCACCCACACCTGTGCGGACAGCGCACGCAGTGCCTGCGCCGAGCCCTTGCCGACGTCGCCGTAGCCGCACACCAGCGCAACCTTGCCTGCGATCATCACATCGGTGGCCCGCTTGATGCCGTCAACCAGCGATTCGCGGCACCCGTACAGGTTGTCGAACTTGGACTTGGTGACCGAATCGTTGACGTTGATCGCCGGAATCTTCAGGTCCCCGCGCTCATGCATCTGGTACAGGCGATGCACGCCGGTGGTGGTCTCCTCGGTCACGCCCTTGACCTGCGCGAGGCGCGTCGAATACCAGGCCTTGTCGGTGGCGAGTTTGGCCTTGATTGCGGCGAACAGGATGCGCTCTTCCTCGCTGCCCGGATGGTTCAGCACGGATTGATCCTGCTCGGCCCTGGCGCCCAGGTGCAGCAACAGCGTGGCGTCACCGCCGTCGTCCAGGATCATGTTGGTATAGCCGCCGTCCGCCCATTCGAAAATGCGGTGGGTGTAATCCCAGTAGTCCTTCAGCGATTCGCCCTTGACCGCGAACACCGGCACACCGTCGGCGGCGATGGCGGCGGCCGCGTGATCCTGGGTCGAGAAAATGTTGCACGAAGCCCAGCGCACCTGCGCGCCGAGCGCAGTCAGGGTTTCGATCAGCACGGCGGTCTGGATGGTCATGTGCAGAGAACCGGTGATGCGCGCGCCCTTGAGCGGCTGGCTCCTGGCAATATTCATCGCGGATCGCCATCAGGCCGGGCATCTCGGTCTCGGCGATGGCGATTTCCTTGCGGCCCCACGCGGCCAGGTTGATATCTGCTACTTTGAAGTCGGAAAAACCGGCAACAGCGTTCATGCTCCCTCCATTCATGGTTGGGAACCTCTGACTAAGTTCACCATGGACCGCGTTGCAAACAAGAACGGGGTGATCGCAAGGCGCGCGACGCTGGTCGTAGTATTCTACGATGCCAGGGAGCGCAACACAGCGAGCGCCCGTTTTTGTTGCAACCCATCGGGCACTGTCTTTGCGGGCGGTCTGCGGTGACAGGCTCCCAGCGAAGGGGTGGCCATTCGCGTCGTCGCCTTCCTTGCATCCCATCCCGCAAAGCCGAGTGCGCGGTCACGGGGGACTTAATCAGAGGTTCCTTGGAATGGGCGCCGTTGAAACGTTGGAGAGCCTTCCGAGCCTGACAGATCATTGCTGCTGCAGCGCCCCTCGGAAGGGACGGCATTTTATCACAGGGTCCGGCCGGAAGCGCAAGGCGTGTTGCATTGCCGCTTCCTCTCAGGCCAGATCGAACAACAGCGCCTCGGCATCCCGTGCCTGATCCAGTTCCACGCGGGTTTCGTCCTGGTATTTCAATGCATCGCCGGCGGAAAGCTGGTGACCGTTGGCCTGCAGGCCGCCGCGCGCGATGTGCAGGTAGGCTCGGCGCCCGGGCGCCAGCGTGTAGGACACAGATGCCGCACCGTCCAGGCAGGCGGCGGACACACGCGCATCCTGGTGGATGCGCAACGAGCCTGCTTCCCCATCGGGCGAGACCAGCAGGCACCAGCGCCCGCGCTTGGCCTCCGGCGCAATGCTGTTCTGCCAGTAACCCGGCGCCAGGTCCTGCCGGTCCGGGATGATCCATATCTGCAGCAGGTGCACCGATTCTTCAGCGGACGGATTGAATTCGCTGTGCATCACCCCGGTGCCCGCGCGCATCAATTGGATATCGCCATAGCGGATGTCACCACCCTGCCCCATGCTGTCGCGGTGGCGCAGGGTACCGGACAGGATGTAAGTGAGGATCTCCATGTCGCGATGTCCGTGCGTATCGAAGCCGGTGCCGGGCTGTACGATGTCCTCGTTGATCACGCGCAGCGGCCCGAAGCGGACATGCTCCGGATCACGGTAATCGGCAAACGAAAAGCTGTGCCAGCTTTCCAGCCAGCCATGCTGCGCGTGGCCGCGCTCGGCAGATTTGCGGAGAGATATCATTTGTTTCAGCTCCTGAATTTTTGCATCAGATCGATCATTGCCCGCGCCTTGTCCAGCGTTTCCTGGTACTCGGCCGCTGCATCGGAATCCGCCACGATGCCGCCGCCCGCCCAGCATCGCACTTCACTGCCCGAACAGACCAGGGTGCGAATGACGATGTTGCTGTCCATGTTGCCGTCGAAACCGACATAGCCTATCACGCCGCAATAGATGCCGCGCGCGTGCGGCTCCAGTTGATCGATGATCTGCATCGCACGCAGCTTGGGTGCACCGGTGACCGAGCCGCCGGGGAAGCAGTCACGCAGCAGGTGCAGGGCATCCCGCCCTGGCGCCAGCTTGCCTTCCACAGTGCTGACCAGGTGATGCACGCTGGCGAAGCTTTCCACCTCGAATAGTCTCGGCACGCGCACCGAGCCCGGCGCACAACTCTTGCCGAGGTCGTTGCGCAGCAGGTCGACGATCATCAGGTTTTCCGCGCGATCCTTGGGATGGTTGCGCAGGTCCTCGGCCAGCAGGCGATCCCGCCGCGCATCGCGGCCGCGCGGGCGCGTGCCCTTGATCGGCCGGGTAACCACGCTGCCGCTGTGCACGCCCAGGAAACGCTCCGGCGAAGCGCACAGCACCTGCCCCTGCGGCAGGTTGAGAAAAGCGGAGTAGGGCGCGGGGCTCAGCCGACGCAGAACAAGGTAGGCGCACAATGCATCGCCCGAGGCGGCGGCACGGAAACATTGCGCCAGATTGATCTGGTAACAGTCTCCCGCCCGCAGATAATCCTGTACCTGCGCGAATGCGGCGGCATAGCTTTCCGGCGTGAAATTGGAGGTGATCTCCCCCTGCACGCGGAATGCAGCGGGCGCCGCGGCGGCTCGCTGCAGGCGCTCGAGGATCACCGGCAAACGGTTGCTTGTTTCAGCGAACCGCAGATGTGAAACCAGCTGCGCGGTTTGTTGACGGTGGTCGAAGACAATCGCCCAGTCGTAAAGTCCGATCGCCATGTCCGGCAGCCGCTCTGCATCCGCGGCCTGTTCCGGCAGCGCCATCATGCGGCGTGCGAGGTCGTAGCTCCAGTAGCCCATTGCGCCGCCCGCAAATGGCAGGCCGGACACGGCTGCAGCGGGCTGCGCCAATAGTTGCCGAACCAACGCAAACGGATCGTCGCCTGAATGGCGCACCCCAAAAGCGTCGGTGATTTCGGTGCCACGGCCGCGCGTGACCAGCGTGGCCACCGGTTGCGCGCACAGGATGTCATAGCGACCCAGTCCCGCGCTGTCCAGCCACACGGCCCAGGGCATATCGGCGATGGCCGCGTAACAGCCGGCGGCATCAGTTTTATAGGGGAGAGAAGCACGGTAAAGCATCGCGGTAATATTCGGCCAAACCCTTCAGGCCAATTCGACCGTACCACCATTATCGCAGCCGGATTCAAACGGCGCCGGTCCGGACACGTTGGTCACTTTCGGCAATAGCCGGCTGTTCTGCTGCAAGGATGCGCCACAGGACCAAGGTATTGCAATCAGGGGAGCCATGACAGGTTCTGGCCAAACCAGCCGTTTGTGGAAAGACATGCAGCTTAACAGCCAAACAGGAATTCTTGAAACCTTGCACAAGCTGCCTCCGGTGCTGAAGGAGGAACGCGTCCAGGCTCCGAAAGATGAGGAACGGAATGCAACCGAGTCCAGCCAGATTACCGCGATGATAGCCGGTTCCAGCGCCATCTATCGCATTCGCTCGATGCCGGAAGTATTCGAATACCGGCAGGTCTGGGCCAACGGACCGGCGCATCAATGCGCGCACGGTGCCTTGCATCACGCCCAGTGGCATACTGAAGGTGCCTGGGAAATTGTACGCGAGAGTGGACACAGGGATCGCCTTTGAACCGGAGCAGCACTGCTCCGGTTGCGCTGTGCACCATTCCTTCACAGCATTAAGGGTCTTTATTCAGCAGACAACAAACCACTCCTGTCCAATATGGCTTCCCTCCAGCGTCCTGATCAATGACGCAATTTGAAAGCGGATAGGAGCTCATTCCAGCAAATTGCTGGAAAAATGAGCGCACCGGGACCGCCCAGCGCGCCCAGCAAAACAACCCCGCGAAACTGAGGACAGCCTCCGTTAACCAGCGCTAGAGGCCGTCTCCACAGTCTCCATTCCCATCAGTTCGGCTTGCTGATGCCTGGCGTAGGAAAAGGCCAAGTTGTAGCCGGACGCACGGGGGCCGGAGCAGAAGGAGCCGGCGCTGCCGCTGCGGGAGCGGGCTTTACCATGGCAGGCTTTTTGGCTGCCGGCTTCTTCGCTGCGGCCTTTTTGGCTGCCGGCTTCTTCGCTGCGGCCTTTTTGGCTGCCGGCTTCTTCGCTACGGCCTTCTTGGCTGCCGGCTTCCTCGCTACAGCCTTCTTGGCTGCCGGCTTCTTCTTCGCTACAGCCTTCTTGGCTGCCGGCTTCTTCTTCGCTGCGGCCTTCTTGGCTGCCGGCTTCCTCGCTACAGCCTTCTTGGCTGCCGGCTTCTTCTTCGCTGCGGCCTTCTTGGCTGCCGGCTTCCTCGCTACAGCCTTCTTGGCTGCCGGCTTCCTCGCTACAGCCTTCTTGGCTGCCGGCTTCTTCGCTGCGGCCTTCTTGGCTGCCGGCTTCTTCGCTGCAGCCTTCTTGGCTGCCGGCTTCTTCGCTGCGGCCTTCTTGGCTGCCGGCTTCCTTGCTACAGCCTTCTTGGCTGCCGGCTTCTTCGCTGCGGCCTTCTTGGCTGCCGGCTTCTTCGCCGCGGGTTTAGCTTTCTTTGCTGCTACCATATCAACCTCCTTGTATCAAGTTAAGGAATACAACACTAACAACAACTACAACTACACCCTCCAGCACGCCGCAATGCAACGTGTCCGAAGCCCGTTAGCCAACGATTGCCGCGTTGGCCGTTTGATCGGTGGCAATACATCACCGCCGATCGACATGCTTGCTCAAACCTGGCAGCTTGCCCAAGCTGCCTAATCCCAGGACAGAGCGCCACCTGTCTGGTATTCAGTTACTCTGGTTTCAAAGAAATTCTTTTCTTTTTTCAGATCTATCATTTCCGCCATCCACGGGAACGGGTTGCTTGCTCCCGGGTACAGTACGTCCACGCCAATCTGCTGGCAGCGACGGTTGGCGATGAAACGCAGATATTCCTTGAACATTCCGGCGTTCAAACCCAATACGCCGCGCGGCATCGTATCCTCGGCGTAACCGTATTCAAGTTCCACACCCTTCTGCATCAACCCGCGAACTTCCTCGCGAAATTCCGGAGTCCACAGATGCGGGTTTTCCAGCTTGATCTGATTGATGACGTCAACGCCGAAATTGAGGTGCATCGATTCGTCGCGCAAAATATATTGATACTGCTCGGCCGCGCCGGTCATCTTGTTCTGCCGGCCGAGCGCAAGTATTTGCACGAATCCCACGTAAAAGAACAGCCCCTCCATGATGCACGCGAACACGATCAGGCTCTTCAGCAGTTTCTGGTCATTCTCCGGCGTCCCGGTTCTGAATTCCGGATTGGTCAACGTATCGATGAACGGGATCAGGAATTCATCCTTGTCGCGGATGCTGGAAATTTCGTGATATGCGTTGAATACTTCGCCTTCGTCCAGGCCCAGACTTTCCACGATATATTGGTATGCATGCGTATGAATGGCCTCTTCAAAAGCCTGACGCAACAGGAATTGCCTGCATTCAGGATTGCTGATATGCCGATAGGTTCCCAACACAATGTTGTTGGCGGCAAGGCTGTCGGCCGTGGTAAAGAAACCCAGATTACGCTTGACCAGCCGCCGCTCGTCTTCGGTCAGGCCGTCCGGATTCTTCCACAGCGCGATGTCGGCTGACATGTTCACTTCCTGCGGCATCCAATGGTTGGCGCAAGCGGACAGGTATTTCTCCCAGGCCCACTTGTATTTGAACGGCACCAGTTGATTCACGTCCGCGCTGCAATTGATGATGCGCTTGTCCTCCACGCGGATACGGCCCGTGCCGGGAACGGCGACGGTATAATCGAGCTCATCGCCCACCGCTCCCGCATCGCCCCTGACTACGCCCGCCCCAATGGCCGCCGCGCGCAATCCTATCGGCATTCTGCCGGTACTTGCTTCATCTTCGAATGTCAGCATTGTCTTTCCCTCTTGCTTCGTGCGCCGTCCGCAACACGTATCTTATTGGCAGGCCTCGCACTCCGGGTTATCAATCGAGCAAAACTTGTTTTCCCCCGCATCGGTCCCTGCCCCGCCATTCGATACCGCGTTCAGCGCGCCGGCGCGGCCCGTCGATTTCTCTGCCGAGGTCGCCCCCAGCGTGCGCAGGTAGTACGTCGTCTTCAGGCCGCGCAGCCACGCCAGCTTGTAGGTCTCATCCAGCTTGCGCCCGGATACGCCGGCCATGTAGATATTCAATGACTGCGCCTGGTCGATCCATTTCTGGCGGCGCGACGCTGCCTCAATCAACCATTGCGGCTCGATTTCAAAGGCGGTGGCATAGAGGCTGCGCAATTCCGGCGGAATGCGGTCTATTTTGGCCAGGCTGCCGTCGAAATATTTGAGGTCAGAGATCATCACCTCGTCCCACAGCCCCATGCGTTTCAGTTCGTTCACCAGGTAAGTGTTGATCATGGTGAACTCGCCGGACAGGTTCGATTTGACGAACAGGTTCTGGTAGGTCGGCTCGATGCAGGCGGACACGCCGATGATGTTGGAGATGGTTGCGGTGGGCGCAATGGCTATGCAGTTCGAGTTGCGCATGCCGTGCTGCTTGATGCGCGTACGCAGGGCATCCCAGTCCATGCTGGCGGAATCGTCCACCTCGACATAGCCGCCACGCGACTGGCGCAGCAATCCCAGCGTGTCCTGCGGCAAAATTCCCTGGTCCCACAGGCTGCCTTGAAAGCTCGGATAACGGCCGCGTTCACTGGCCAGTTCGGTGGATGCCCAATAGGCGTAATAGCACACCGCCTCCATCGAGCGGTCGGCAAATTCGACCGCGTCCTCGGAAGCATAGGGCACGCGCAATGCGTGCAGGCAATCCTGGAAGCCCATGATGCCCAGACCCACCGGACGATGCTTGAGATTGGCGTTGCGCGCCTTGTTGACGGCGTAATAGTTGATATCGATCACATTGTCCAGCATGCGCATCGCTGTGGTGATGGTGCGCTTGAGCTTATCCTGATCCAGCTGCCCGGCACGCTCGTGTCCTTGCGGAAACAGGTGCGCCACCAGGTTGACCGAGCCCAGGTTGCATACCGCGATCTCGGAGTCCGAGGTATTCAGCGTAATTTCCGTGCACAGGTTGGAACTGTGCACCACGCCGGCATGCTGTTGCGGCGAACGGACATTGCACGGATCCTTGAAGGTGATCCACGGATGGCCGGTCTCGAACAGCATGGTCAGCATCTTGCGCCACAGGCTCTGCGCCGGGATCTTCTTGAACAGCTTGAGATCGCCGCTGGCGGCCTTGGCCTCATAACCGAGATAGGCGCGTTCGAATTCGGCGCCAAACTTGTCGTGCAGGTCGGGGCAGTCCGAGGGCGAGAATAGTGTCCATTCTCCGCCTTCCATTACGCGCTTCATGAACAGGTCGGGAACCCAGTTCGCGGTATTCATGTCGTGGGTGCGGCGGCGGTCATCGCCGGTGTTCTTGCGCAGTTCGAGAAACTCCTCGACGTCCAGGTGCCAGGTTTCCAGGTAGGCGCATACCGCGCCCTTGCGCTTGCCGCCCTGGTTGACGGCGACAGCGGTGTCGTTCACCACCTTGAGGAAAGGCACCACACCCTGAGATTTGCCGTTGGTGCCCTTGATGTGGCTGCCCAGCGCGCGCACATTGGTCCAGTCATTGCCCAAACCGCCCGCATATTTGGCCAGCAGCGCATTTTCCTTGACCGCCTCGTAGATGGCATCCAGATCGTCGTTCACCGTGGTCAGGTAACAGGATGACAATTGCGAACGGCAAGTGCCGGAATTGAACAGGGTCGGCGTCGAACTCATGAAGTCGAAGCTCGACAGCAGATTGTAGAACTCGATGGCGCGCGCCTCGCGCTCGATCTCGTTGAGCGCCAGGCCCATCGCCACGCGCATGAAAAATGCCTGCGGCAATTCGATGCGCCGGCCCTCGGCATGGAGGAAGTAGCGGTCGTACAGGGTCTGCAGTCCCAGGTAGCTGAACTGCAGGTCGCGCTTCGCGTCCAGTTCAGCGGCCAGGCGCGGCAGGTCGAAGCGACCGAGTTCCTCGGCCAGCAAGCCGGCCTCGATACCGCGCTTGATGAACATCGGGAAACATTCGGCATAACGACCCGCCAGTTCAGACGGCTCGATTTCCTCGCCCAGCACCTCGCAGCAAATATTGTTCAGCAACAGGCGCGCCGTGACAAAACCGTAGGCCGGATCCAGTTCGATCAGCGAGCGCGCGGACAGAACGGTGCATTTGCGCACCTCCTCGATCGGCACACCGTCATACAGGTCCTTCAGCGTGAACTTGAGTATCTGCCCCGCGTCCACCACGTCGCCGAGTCCGGCGCAGGCTGCGTTGATGCGCTCTTCCAGCCTGGCAACGTCCAGTGGACGCAATTCGCCGGCCACCTTTATATTGATGACGTGCGCGGGCTGTTCCTTCTTCGCCTTGGCCCGCTCACGGGCACGCTCTTCGCGGTACAGCACATAGGCGCGCGCCACATCGTGTTCGCCCGAGCGCATGAGTGACAGTTCGACCTGGTCCTGAATGTCCTCAATATGCAGCGTGCCGCCATGCGGATGACGCCGGACCAGCGCCCCGACCACCGCTTCGGTCATTTCTACCACCAGTTCCCGTACGCGTGCGGACGCCGCCCCCTGGCCACCGTTCACGGCGATGAACGCCTTGGTCATGGCGATGGAAATTTTCGACGGCTCGAAAGCAACGACGGAGCCATTGCGGCGAACTACATTGTATTGGTCAAAGGGAGAACTTGGAGAAGCGGCTGAATCGGAAACTTCGCGGGCGAACCCTGAATCTGAATTAGGAACAACTCTCTCTGTAGCAAGCAACATCCACCCTCCTCCCATCGCCCAGGCTGACTGATGATTCAATCCAGTCAGAGAAAACCAAAACCACTACATCTAGTGCTTTATTATCAGATTTGCGCTAATTCTAGTACATATTGAATTTTATGCAAGCGCTATTTCGGAAAAAATATATTATTTTTTTCGCGGCGCCGGATGGCCGGATGAAAACCGGCGCACCTTGCCTGCGGCCGGTCAATTTTGACGGCGTGATTCGTGCGGGGAATCCCGGATCAGGGAAAGATAACGCGCCCAGTCGAAGCAGGGGCCGGGATCGGTCTTGCGCTCCGGCGCGATATCCGAATGGCCCGCGATACCCCGAATCGAAAAGCCGCGCTTCAGCACCCGCGTCAACCGGGCGAGCGAAGCATATTGCCGGTCATCGAACGGTACGTCATCGCTGCCTTCGAGTTCCACGCCGATGGAAAAGTCGTTGCAGCGAGATTTCCCCTGCCATGACGATACTCCTGCATGCCATGCGCGCTTGCCGCACGGAACGAACTGAATGATTTCTCCATCGCGGCGGATTACGAAATGCGCGGAGACTTTCAGGTCGCGAAGCCGGGAAAAATAAGGATGCGCTTCGACAGGCAGCGCATTGGTGAACAGACGCTCTACGGCATCGCCGCCGAATTCGCCCGGCGGCAGGCTGATGTTATGAATCACCAGCAGCTCCGTTGTGGTTCCCGGCGGCCGCTTGTCGCAGTTGGGCGAAGCCACCTTGCGCACCCCGCTGACCCAGCCGTCCGAACCAATCCGCACTGCCTACTCGTCCTTGTCGGTGATGTTCAGCCGCTCCATGCGGTAGCGCAATGCGCGAAACGACAATCCCAGCAGCTTGGCTGCGGCGGTGCGGTTGAATCCTGTCTGCTGCAGCGCATCCAGTATCGCCGCGCGCTCGATCTTGTCCAGATAGTCGGGAAGCGGATGCTTGCCGCTGGCCTCCATGGCTTCGGCCGTTTCATCCAGATCGGCGTCGCGGGCAAGCTGCAGGTCGGCCGGCATGATAGTGCCGTCAACACACAGCGCCACGGCTCGCTCTATGATGTTCTCGAGCTCACGCACGTTGCCCGGAAAATCATAGTGGCGCAGGGCCTGCAGCGCCGCCGGCGAAAATTCCACGGCTGCACCAAGACTCAGCGAAGCCAGCAGGCTCCTGGCAATCTCCTCGATATCGGAACGCATTTCCCGCAGCGACGGCATTTGCAGCGGGATCACGTTCAGGCGGTAATACAGATCCTGGCGGAAACTGCCCTTGCTCACCAATTCCGCCAACGAGCAATGGGTCGCACTGATGATGCGCACGTCCACGGCCTCCTCCTGGGTGGCACCCACCTTGCGCACTCTCTTCTCCTGGATGGCGCGCAGCAGCTTTACCTGCATGTGCAGGGGCAGGTCCGCCACCTCATCCAGGAACAGGGTGCCGCCATTGGCCGCCTGGAAGAAACCTTCACGATCCGATTCAGCCCCGGTGAATGCACCCTTGCGGTAACCAAAAAACTCGCTTTCCATCAGGTTCTCGGGAATCGCTCCGCAGTTTACCGCGATGATCGGCTGATCGCGCCGCACACTGTTCTCGACGATCAATCTCGCGGCCAGTTCCTTGCCGCTGCCGGATTCGCCGCTGATGTGCACCGGCGCCTGGCTGCGCGCCATGCGCATGATCAGGGCGCGCACTTTCTCCATCGCCGGAGAACTCCCCATGAGCCGGCGTATGCCATCCTGCGCCACGGCAGGTTGCCGCGATAATTTGAGCGCAGACTTGACCAGCGCCCGCAATTGATACAGTCCAACCGGCTTGGACAGGTAGTCAAACGCCCCCGCCTTGAGAACCGCAATGGCATTCTCCATGTTGCCGTGCGCAGTGATCACAGCCACGGGAACGTTCAGGTTGCGTTCGACGATGTGGCGCACCACCGCCAGGCCATCCCCGTCAGGCATGCGCATATCCGTCAGGCACAAGTCGAACGTCTTGCTGTCGAGCTGCTGCAATGCTTCATGCACATTGGAGGCGCGCTCAACCTGCAAACCCATGCGCACCAGGGTAAGTTCAATCAACTCCAGGATGTCCGGTTCATCGTCCACCACCAGAGCGCAGGGTGTCGATTGCTGATCTTTGCTCAACTCAGTTCTCCAAAAAAGACTATCCGGAAACAGGCGCCCCCCGACTTATTCTGGACATATTCGAGTCTGGCCGCATTAGCTTGGCACAGTTCGCGTGCAATGTATAAGCCCAAACCGGTGCCGCCAGGCGAAGTGGTAAAGAATGGCTCGAACAATTTTTGGGTCGCATCGGCGTCGACACCCGGGCCATCATCGGTGATTTCCAGCGTTACGAGCCTTTCCGTTGTACGCCGCGCCTGCAATTGCACGCTGCCCGGGTGCTTTTGACAGTAGCGCAGCGAGTTGCAGCCGATATTCCACAACACCTGGTTCAGGTGGCCGCGATCAAAGCTGACCATGCACGCCGCATCCACATCCAGATTGAACAGGTTCCGCTCCACATGTTCTGACTGGCACAGTTCGGTGATGAACGCCGGCACGATGTCGGCCAGCCGCAGCGATTCCAGGTTCCCCCGGTCACGCCGGTTCAATTGCATCACGTCCCGTACAATGCGATCCAGACGCGAAATGTTGTCCAGGATGATCCGGATCAGCTTTTCCTGATCGGGATTGTGTTGTTCCTCCTGCAGCAATTCGGTTGCATAACTGATCGACGACAACGGATTACGCACCTCGTGGGCAATATTCATGGTTAGCCGGCCCAGTGCTGCCAGCTTGATCTGCTGCGCCTGCGCCTGGGAACGCTGGATATCCTGCAGGAACAACACCACACCCCAGAACCCATTGTTGCGGACCGGAAGAAAATGCACGCGCACCCGATAATTGGTGGCCGCCAAACGCAGCTGTGTCTGGTCATTCTCCTGATTCGCCAGCCACGCGGAATAGCGTTCCGCCAGCAATGGAGAACACTCCTGAAGGTGGACATCACCCCCCGTGGAAAAAGCGTATCCCAACAGACGTTCCGCGCTCGGATTGCTTTGTCGGACCATCCCGCTTGCATCCACCACCAATATCCCATCCGGCGCATCCTCCATTACCAGGCGGTTGGCCTCGGCCATGTTGGCAAGGTCCACCCCGCGCCGGGCTGCCAGCATTTCGCTGGCAATCACATAACGGGCCAATGCATGCGCCAGCCATGCAATGGTGAAAAACGCAACGCTTAGCAGCCCGGCCTGCACATACTGGGCCACATCGGCATCATCATTCAGTATGGCATACGTGTGCTGCAGAAGCATGGCGATGCTCGCCAGCGCCGCAAAGAACAGCGTGATCCTGCCGCGGCTGATCAGTCCCCCGGCCGCCAGCGATACCAGCAGCAGCATCCCGAAGCCGCTTTGCACACCGCCGCCGGCATAGGTCAGCACCGTCAGGCAGGCGATATCCGTCCCCACCTGAAACGCCAGTTGCCAGTTGAACACCGGACGGCGCAGTTTGATCGCCAGCAGCGACCCTAGTGTGAGTCCCGCATAAACATAGGCGGTATGGAGAAATAATGGAAGATTATAGGCATCCAGGGGCAGGGATTCGCCGAACTCCAACACCAGGAACACGAACAACAGGCTCAGCACCAGCCGGTACAGATTGAAGTAGTAGAGCGAACGCCACAGATTTTCCGCCGCCAGGTCGGAATATATTTGGGGAGAAAATGGATTCCAGGATGAGATAGGCGGTTTGTCGCTCATCAGGTCTTGTTCTGGCTCTCGGCATACAGGCGGCGATGTTCCTGGCCGCAAAAATACTTGCCGCCCACCAGCATGCTTTCGCGCTTGGGCAGATGCACGCCACAGTACTCGCAGCGCACCATATCCTCCACAGGCGGGGCAACATCTTCTTTCTTGAGCAATTGTTTGCGATAAGACTTGAGCAGCCAGTAAACGGCAAAGACAACAACAGCGAGAAACAGCAAGCGACTCATCGTGCCAAACTCCGCAGAAACCGCCCGGAGGCAGCTGAAGCATTGGTCGGGGTGAGAGGATTCGAACCTCCGACTCCTGCGTCCCGAACGCAGTACTCTACCAGGCTGAGCTACACCCCGAATTTCAAAACGGAACAGCAAAATAGAATCGCAGCAAGCTGCGACATGTGTCTACTGTTCCTAATAATGCCGCGACGCGGCAAAGTCCGCCAATTGTAGCAGGGATTGCCGATAATTCGAATCCGGCAAGACGGACAGAGCCTCACATGCCGCGTGCGACTCGCGCCGCGCCTGCTGCAGGGTGTAATCCAAAGCTCCCGTCTGCCTGATGACTTCCAGCACCTCGGCAAAGCGCGACATGTCACCGCTTTCGATGACGTCGCGCACCAGCATGGCGTTGCCGGCGTCGCCGTGCTGCATCGCATATATCAACGGCAAGGTGGGCTTGCCTTCGGCCAGGTCGTCGCCCAGGTTCTTGCCGGTCTCATGTTCGTCGCCGGAATAATCCAGCACATCGTCCACCAGCTGGAACGCGGTGCCCAGATGCATGCCGTATTTCGCCGCCGCCTGTTCCGCCGTCGCATCCGCCCCCGCCAGGATCGCGCCCAGGCGCATCGCCGCCTCGAACAGCTTGGCGGTCTTGCAGTGGATGACATGCAGATAATTCGCTGCGTCCACGTTCGCATCGTGGCAATTCAGCAATTGCAGCACTTCGCCCTCGGCGATCACGTTGGTGGCGTCCGCCAGCGTTTGCATCACGCGCATGTCGTTCACTTCCACCATCATCTGAAAGGCGCGCGAATACAGGAAATCCCCGACCAGCACGCTGGCCGCATTGCCGAACAGCGCGCTGGCGGTGGCGCGGCCGCGGCGCATTTCGGATTCATCCACCACGTCGTCATGCAGCAATGTTGCGGTATGGATGAACTCGACCACGGCGGCGAGGGTGTAATGATGATCACCCGGATACCCGAACGCCCTGGCGGAAAGAATCACCAGTGCAGGACGCAAACGCTTGCCGCCGCTGTTGACGATATATTCTCCCACCTGGTTGACCAGCGCCACCTCCGAATGCAGGCGATCGCGGATCACCTTGTCCACGATGGCCATGTCCGGCGCAAGCAGTTTCTTTATGGATTCAAACACACGACGATTCCCGAAAAGTCGGCGATTTTAC
Organism: uncultured beta proteobacterium; assembly: GCA_963782385.1. Classification (GTDB taxonomy): domain Bacteria; phylum Pseudomonadota; class Gammaproteobacteria; order Burkholderiales; family Gallionellaceae; genus CAVXFS01. The sequence goes on along the minus strand of CAWAJO010000001.1, from coordinate 938,212 downwards.
GGTTTGACAGCGGGTCAGGCAAACGACTTCTGTGACGCATTGTCGCATATACAGGAAAAAGCATTTAGCCACAGAGTACACAGAGATCACAGAGATGACATAGGCTCAACCTATCCCGGCGAATCTCCTGACGCTAGCGAAAAACGATTCAGTCCCGGGATTTTTCTCTGTGAACTCTGTGTACTCTGTGGCTTGATTCTGTCTTTCTCAGGTTCTACCCCTGAGCTATATTCATACCTTGCGGGGACATCCTTGGTTAAAATATCCGCCATGAACCGGCCGTTCCGATAAAAGGACTGACGCAATGAACAGCAAAGCGCTTTCGATCTTCATCTGGGCCGTGGTTGCCGTGCTCGGTGCGGCAGCACTCGGCGGTATCGCGCTGAGCCGCGGCGAACCGGTCAATGCGATGTGGTTCGTCACCGCCGCCGTGTGCACCTACGCCCTGGCCTACCGTTTCTATGCGGCATGGATCACCGCAAGGGTGCTGTGCATCGACACCACGCGCGCGACGCCCGCAGAGCGCCTGAACAACGGCCGCGATTTTGTGCCGACCAACCGCTGGATCGTGTTCGGCCACCATTTTGCCGCCATCGCCGGGCCGGGGCCGCTGGTCGGCCCGACGCTGGCGGCACAGTTCGGCTACCTGCCGGGCACTCTGTGGATCCTGATCGGTGCGGTCATGGGCGGCTGCGTGCAGGACATGGTGACGCTGTTCTTCTCCACCCGGCGCAACGGCCGCAGCCTGGGCCAGATGGCGCGCGATGAACTGGGCGCGATCGGCGGCATTGCCGCACTGGTTGCCACCATGCTGATCATGATCATCCTGATTGCCGTGCTCGGCCTGGTGGTGGTCAACGCGATGAAACACAGCCCATGGGGCACGTCCACCATCGCCGCCACGATACCCGTCGCCATGCTGGTCGGCCTCTACATGCGCAATATCCGTCCCGGGCGCGTACTGGAAGGTTCCTTGCTCGGCGTGATCCTGCTGCTGCTGGCGGTGGCGGGCGGCAGCTGGGTGGATCAGCAGCCGGTGTTGCGCGAATGGTTTGACCAGCCCGCCCTGGTGCTGGCCTGGTGCGTGATCGCCTACGGTTTCGCCGCCGCCATCCTGCCGGTGTGGCTGTTGCTGGCGCCGCGCGATTACCTGTCCACCTACATGAAACTGGGCACCGTGGTTCTGCTCGCCATCGCCATCGTATGGCTGCAGCCGACGGTGAAAATGCCCGCGCTCACCCAGTTCACCGACGGCAGCGGGCCGATCTTCGGCGGAAAACTGTTTCCATTCGCGTTCATCGTCATCGCCTGCGGCGCGATCTCCGGTTTCCATTCGCTGATCGCGTCCGGCACCACACCAAAGCTGCTCAGCAACGAGCGCGACATCCGCATGATCGGTTACGGCGGCATGGCGCTGGAATCCTTCGTCGCCATCATGGCGATGATCGCCGCCACCGTGCTCGATCCCGGCGTGTTCTTTGCCATCAATTCGCCGGCAGGCGTGGTCGGCGTCGAAGCGGCCGATGCCGTGGCAAAGATTTCCTCATGGGGCTTTCCGGTCAGCACCGAGCAGATGAACCTGCTGGCGCAGCAGATGGGTGAAGCCACGCTGTTCGCGCGCACCGGCGGCGCGCCGTCGCTGGCGGTAGGCATGGCCAGCATCTTTGGCAGCGCGTTCGGGCAAAGCTTGATCGCGCTGTGGTACCACTTCGCCATCATGTTCGAGGCGGTGTTCATTCTCACCACGCTCGATGCCGGCACCCGCGTCGGCCGTTTCATGCTGCAGGACATCCTCGGCAACCTGTGGCCGCAAATCGGCAGGACTTCCTGGTATCCGTCGGTGCTGTTTACCAGCGGCATCGTCGTTGCGGCCTGGGGATATTTCCTGTACATCGGCGTGATCGATCCCAATGGCGGCATCAACATCCTGTGGCCGCTGTTCGGCATCTCCAACCAGATACTCGCGGCCATCGCGCTGTGCGTCGCCACCGGCATCCTGGTCAAGTCCGGCAAACTGCGATACGCATGGATTACCGGCCTGCCGCTCACCTGGCTGGTGATCGTCACCAGCAGCGCAGTATGGGAAAAGCTCTCCAGCGACGACGCGGGCATCGGCTTCCTCGCCGCCGCGCACAGCCTGGCGGACAAGCTCGCCGCCGGCGCCCTGCCGCCGGACAAGGCCGCCGTCGCGCCGACCCTGATGTTCAACCTGCAGCTTGATGCCGCGCTGGCGCTGTTCTTCGCCGCGCTGTTGTGGATCATCGTGCTCGACATGCTGCGCATCTGCCTGCGCCACCTCAACCACCAGCCGGTGCCGCCGTTGTCCGAAGCGCCGCATCAGGTCACGCAACTGGAGGAAGCATGGCAACGCGATTGAAAGCCTGGCTGCGGTGCTGCTGGCGCGCGACCCGCCAGCTCAGCGGGGACGACGCCTATGAGCGCTACCTGCGGCACCACAGCGCCTGCCACCCCGGCACCGCACCCCTTTCGCCGAAAGAATATTTTGCTCTGCGGCAGCAGCAGCAGTGGAACGACATCAAGCGTTGCTGTTGAGGCGGCGTTGTGGGCTGGGAAATTCGTCTGTATTATTGCCCTCCTCGCAAGCAACTACGTTCAGATAATACGGCATGAACCAGGACTCTTTCCCACCGAACGGCGCCGATCCGGGTGGCTCCAGTTTTCTCGCCGAACTGGCCGGAGAAGCAAACAGCAAACTCAGGGCGCAACAAATAGCCGCCGAAGATCATCAGTCCCGGTCCACGCGCCTGAATGAGGCCCTGGGCAGGTTGTTCCAGTTTCTCAAGCCGTTCTCGCGCCACACGAACGATATTGCGCCCGTAATTCAGCGCGCCTATTACCTGGACAGCAAAGCGGTGTTCACCCCGTTGAAATGGAGTGACGCCTTCGCCGATTTCCGCAAACAGGATCTTTCCGATGCCGCATTGCTCGACCATGTCCTGTTCCGCGTGACCTTGACCGCCCCCGAACCGGTACCGGTTACGCGCCGCTGGACCCAGATGGATGCCCTCAAGAACGAATTGGGCATCTGCGCCCTGCGCACTGTCGATGACCTGGACATGCTGTTTCGCAACCGCGGCCGCGAGGACATCTTCAATGCCTACCTGGCACCCGCATTCGTGCTGAAAATGCGGTTTCACGGCAACTACCGCGAGGGCAAAATCGATCTGGCGTGCAACAATCTGAAAGGATTCGGACTCACATCGTTCCGGCTGCAGCCGGAAGATATCAGCCCTGCACTGCTCGACGATCTTGGCCGCTATCTGATCGGACGCTCAAACAGGTTGCCTGCCTTGCTGGATGACGCCAGGCATTTGCCAAGCGATCCGCTTTGACCTGCCATTGCGATCCATGCTGCGCGGTGCCATCCGCGCCATCGTCAGCCGTTCCCGCAATACGCGGTTGCACAGCGCCGCCATTTCATGGATAATGCGCGCCCTTGCGCGTACGATGCCGCGCACTTCAGTAAGGAAAAGACATGAAAGCCGATATCCACCCTCAATACCAGGAACTCACCGTAAACTGCAGCTGCGGCAACACGTTCAAGACCATGTCCACACTGGGCAAGCCGCTGCACGTTGAAGTCTGCTCGGAGTGCCATCCGTTCTATACGGGCACACAGAAGATCGTCGACACGGCAGGCCGTGTCGAAAAGTTCCGCCAGAAATATGCCAAGTCCGGGAGCGGCACCGCCGCATAGCGGACTGTCGCAACCGGCAACGACAAAAAAGGCAGCTCAAGCTGCCTTTTTTGTTTCCACCCGGGCTATCCAAACCGGGTTAAACTCCTGCCGGAACGCCAAGAAACTCAAGGGCACCTCAAGAAGACGCTTCCCATGTTTCCTTATCCGAACCCCAACGAGCATCAAATCACACGGACCAAGGCACTGTTCCTGATGTTGCTGTGTACGATCTGGCTGCTCACCGGACTGGTCGGGCACGATCCGTGGAAACCGGAAGACGCGCACAGTTTCGGCATCGTAAATCACATCCTGCAAAGCGGCGACTGGCTGGTGCCGGTACTGGCGGACGAACCCTACCTGGACAAGCCGCCCCTGTTCTACATGACGGCTGCGCTGTTCGCGAAACTGTTTTCGCCGTTGTTCCCCCTGCATGACGGCGCACGCCTGGCAAGCGGTTTCTATACCGCGTTCACCCTGTTGCTCACCGGACTGGCCGCGCGCGAACTGTTTGGCAACGGGCGCGGCTGGGCGGCCGCCATCATCCTGATCGGCTGCCTCGGCATGCTGGTGCATACCCATCAGTTAATCACCGACCTTGGGCTGCTTGCCGGATACGCGATGATGCAATATGGCTTTACGCTGAGCCACCGCCGTCCACAGCGCGCCGGATTGCTGCTCGGAATCGGCCTCGGCATCGGATTCATGTCCAAGGGCTTCATCGCGCCCATGCTGTTCCTGCTGATCAGCGGTGCGATGCTGATCTATCGCAACTGGCGCATCCGCCCGTTTTATACCAGCCTCGGAATCGCCGCATTGGTTGCCCTGCCGTGGTTGGTCATCTGGCCCGCCTGGCTATATTTCCGGTCTCCGCATCTGTTCGCGGAATGGGCCTGGACGCTGAACCTCGGCCGCTGGTTCGGTTATGTGCGCGGCGGGGATTACCACGAGGTCTTCTACTATGTGAGCATCCTGCCGTGGTTCGCCTGGCCCGCCCTGCCGTTGGCGGCGTGGGCCGTATGGCAGGCGCGCAAGAAGCTGTTTCACACGATCGAGTACCAGCTGCCCTTCACCAGTTTCATCGTCATGCTGGTTACGCTGAGCCTGGTGCCCAACATCAAGGACATTTACGCCCTGCCGCTGCTGTTGCCGCTCACCTTGCTTGCCACGGCAGCGCTGGCGACCCTGCGCCGCGGCGCGGCCAACGCGCTCGACTGGTTCGGCATCATGACCTTCGGCCTGATCGCCATCCTGATGTGGTGGGGCTGGGCCGGATTGCTGCTCGACAATCACGCCAAGATCACGCAATTGCTGAAGGAATACCAGCCCGGTTTCCAGCCCACGGTGCACACCCCGACATTCTGGATCGCACTGACCGCAACTTTCCTGTGGATCGTGCTGGTGTGGCGCGTGGGCCGCTCGATGCGCCGCGCCGTGGTCAACTGGGCCGGCGGCGTCACGCTGATCTGGGTGCTGGCCATGACCCTGTGGCTGCCCTGGCTGGATAGAGGCAAGAGTTATCGCGGCATGGTCGAATCGCTTGCGCACGCGTTGCCCGCACATTACACCTGCGTCGCCGGCGCAAACATCGGTTCCACGCAGCGCGCCATGCTGCAATACTTCGGCAACATCGTTACGCAGCGCAGGGCAACCCGCAATTGCGACCTGTTGCTGACGCAGGGCCGCCGCATCAGCGCGACTTCGGAAACCGGAAAGGAGTGGAAAATGATCTGGGAAGGCGGTCGTCCCAGCGATAAGGAGGAGAGATTCAGGTTGTATCGGAGGATAGTCGACAGACGTTAGTCGCGAGTTGCAGGTCGGGTCAGGCCGAAGGGCGTAACCCGACCTACGGTACTGCGTTGCTTATTGCAGGAAGAACTCGCCGATCCATTTCCCGCGGCCATAGTCGATGCTCAGCCGCTTCGGCACGAAAGCCTGCGGCTTGACGATGGGGAAATCCTCCAGGGGCGGTTCGCCTTCGACATCGCTTACCCGGCAGGCCCGGGTCATCACCGGACGGAAACCGATTTTCAGGTGCGGACCGGCCTCGGCAAAGTTTCCGGCCTGAGCATCCCGCCCGAAGCGCACAGCTTTGCGGATCAGGCAACTGAAATAGAGCTCCATCTCGACCAGCAGCGGTTCGGTGAGAGTTTGCATTTGCTTGTCGGCGGATGGGGTCGATTCCACCTTGACCGGTTTGCCCAGAATTTCGACTGTTGTTTGCATGAATGTTTCCATGCTCCTGTGTTGAGGGTGCGCAAACGCACCACGTCGAGCCGTAAAAAACAACATTCGCCGGGGGTGGCCCGGCAGCCAGTTCCTTTCTTTGTGCGGCCAAAGAAAGGAACCAAAGAAAAGCCGTCCCCGGTTTGCCGCGCCTGCGGCGTTCCCTCGATAGTCCGCAAGCAAGCGGGGCTGCGCAACTCGACCTCGCGGCATGGCCGCTCGGGACTCGAACAGTGCTCGCCCAAACCCCCGCTTGCTTGCGATCTATCTTCGGCGGCGCACAGGGGAAAGGGTGGTACCCCATGTGCGCAAGTTTGAATAGGCCACAAGCCGTAATCCAACGAAAAGACTAAATATCCGTGCGCATAGCGCACACAAAACCGCTTTTCATTTCCCCTGTGCGCCGCCGAGTAGCACAGGCTGGTCAGGGGCCGTCCGACGAATATGTTCGAGCACGTGGCCGCGAAGCGGATCGTGCGAGTTTATGAGGAGGCCTGACCTGCCGAGCAACGGAGGGTACCGCGTAGCGGCGGCAAGCCGGGGGCGACTTCTTTTGGTTACTTTTCTTGGCAAGACAAGAAAAGTAACTGGCCGCTCAGGCCACACCCGGCGACTTAGCCTTTAAATTGGTGGGCAACAAGTTGCCCGCCCAAAGTCAACTAGCGAAGCTTCGGCGTCGGACACACCACATCGGCATTCTGCGCGCGATGGCGCAACGCATGATCCATCAAAACCAACGCCAGCATGGCTTCGCCGATCGGCGTGGCGCGGATGCCGACACAGGGATCGTGGCGGCCTTCGGTCGATACGGTGACCGCCTCGCCGGACTTGTTGATCGAATTGCGCGGCAAACGGATGCTGGAGGTGGGCTTGACCGCGTAGTGCGCGATGATGTGCTGGCCGGTGGAGATGCCGCCGAGAATGCCGCCGGCGTTGTTCGACAGGAACCCGCCCGGCGTGAGCTCGTCGCCATGCTCGCTGCCTTTCTGCATGACGCTGCCGAAGCCTGCGCCAATTTCCACGCCTTTCACGGCATTGATGCTCATCAGTGCGTAGGCAATCTCGGCATCGAGGCGGTCGAATACCGGCTCGCCCAGCCCGACCGGCACGTTCTCCGCCACGACGGTCAGCTTTGCGCCAACCGAATCGCCCGACTTGCGCAGCGCGTCCATGTAGTCTTCCAGCGCCGGCACCACGCTCGCGTCGGGCGCGAAGAACGAATTGTTGCCGGCATCATCCCAACTCCTGAACGGAATCTCGATCTCGCCCAGCTGCGCGAGATGGCCGCGGATCACCACGCCATATTTCTGGTTCAGCCATTTCTTGGCAATCGCGCCTGCCGCCACGCGCACTGCCGTTTCACGCGCCGATGCGCGTCCTGCGCCGCGATGATCGCGGATGCCGTATTTCTGCCAGTAGGTGTAATCGGCATGTCCGGGACGGAAGGTGTCGGCCATGGTGCCATAGTCCTTGCTGCGCTGGTCTTCGTTGCGGATCAACAATGCGATCGGCGTCCCGGTGGTCCTTCCCTCGAACACACCGGAGAGAATCTCCACCGTGTCCGATTCGCGCCGCTGCGTGACGTGGCGCGAGGTGCCCGGCTTGCGCCGGTCGAGATCATGCTGCAGGTCGGCTGCGGTCAGTTCCATGCCCGGCGGGCAGCCGTCCACCACGCAACCGAGCGCCGCGCCGTGCGATTCGCCGAATGAGGTCACCGTGAACAGGGTGCCGAAGGTATTTCCAGACATGATCTAAACCCGGTAAATATCCTGAATGCGATGAAGCCCAGTTTAACATAGGGGGTGACCGTCACGACTCCGGGTGTTACGCACCCTGCGCCCAGGGCGAGCGGAAAAGACTCACCGCATCCCGCCGTTATCTCTGCTGACCGTTCGGTGCATACTCCGGGACCCACTGCCGCAGCAGGCTCCTTGCTTCGCCGTCATCCAGCGTGGCGCGCAAGGTGATGACTTCCTGCAACTCTGCCACCCAGGCGGAATCCACTGCGCGCGCACGCGCGATGCGCAGCTTCGGATGCGGAGTAGGCAGGGTGTGCTCGTTGTCGGCGAGCAACTCTTCATACAGTTTTTCACCGGGCCGCAGCCCGGTGAATTCGATGCGGATTTCATCATCGCTGAACCCCGACAGGCGGATCATGTCGCGTGCCAGGTCGACGATCTTCACCGGTTCGCCCATGTCGAGCACGAAGATTTCACCGCCCTGTCCCATCAGCCCGGCCTGCAGCACCAGTTGCGTGGCTTCCGGAATCGACATGAAATAGCGGTTGATTTCCGGATGCGTGACAGTGACCGGGCCGCCCTTGGCGATCTGTTCGCGGAACTTGGGGATGACGCTGCCATGGCTGCCCAGCACGTTGCCGAAGCGCACCATCACGAAACGCGTGCCCTCTTGATGTTGCAGTCCCTGGCACACCATTTCCGCCAGTCGCTTGGTTGCACCCATCACGTTGGTCGGATTGACCGCCTTGTCGGTGGAGATCATCACGAACTTTTTCACCCCGTGGCGTTGCGCTGCGGCGGCAACGGTCCAGGTGCCCAGCACATTGTTGCGCACTGCCTGCCAGGCATTGCCCACTTCCATCAGCGGCACATGCTTGTAGGCGGCGGCATGGAATATCACGGCCGGCTGCCAGTCAGCGAGCAACTCTTCGACGCGCGCCGCATCGCGCACGTCGCCCGCGAGGAACGCCATCTGCAGTTGCGGGAAGCTCTGCGCCAGTTCCTGCTCGATCGTGTAAAGCGCGAATTCGCCGGCATCCATCAGCACCAGCGTGCGCGGCGCATAGCGGGCGATCTGCCGGCACAACTCGGAGCCGATGGAACCGCCCGCCCCGGTCACCAGCACCACATTGCCGGTAAGCAGACCATGCAATCCGGCATCATCCAGCTGCACCGGATCGCGCCCCAGCAGGTCGTCCAGTTCCACGGCGCGCAATTGCGACACCGCCACGCGACCACTCAGCAAGTCATCGAAGGAAGGTACGGTCAGCGCCTTGATTCCCGACTCGCCGCACAGCTCGATGGCCTGTTTGCGCTCGCGGTGCGGCGCTTCCGGCATGGCGATGATCACCTGCTTGACCTGAAATTCCCTGGTCCATTGCGGCAGGGTGTCCAGCTTGCCCAGCACACGGATGCCGTTCAGCGTATGCCCCAACTTGGCGGGATCGTTATCCAGAAAACCGACCTGGCGCCAATCCTTGCTGCGGGCCAGCTCCTTGGACAGATTGACCGCCGCGTCCCCCGCACCCATGACCAGCACCGGTTCACCCCTTAATTTGACATTGCGGTACAGGCCCTGCTCGCGCCACAGGCGATAGACGAATCGGCTGCCGCCCATCATCAGCAGCAACAGCACCGGGCTGATGATCAGCACGGAGCGCGGCACCACCACATTGACACGGAACATCCACAATGCCAGCGAGATCATGCCAGCCGCGAACAGCACCGCCAGCGCGATGCGGCGCAAGTCGGTGACGCTGGCGTAGCGCCACATGCCGCGATACAGGCCAAAGCCCCAGAAGATCACGCTTTGCAGCGGCGCTACCCAGACCAGCGTGTCCCACATTTCGACTGAAAAATTGTGCGGCAACTCAAAATCGAAGCGCAGTTCGTAGGCCAGCACCCACGCGAGCACTGCCGCAACGAAATCATGCAGCATGGCAAACACGGTGCGTGCACTGAGATTAGACATGCTGAGTCCTCGAGTAGACTCTCCAGCGCCAATCCAGGACCAGCATCAGCCCGACATAGATGCCGCCCCAGGCAAGGAACAACTGCCACACCAGTCCAGGCGCCTCGCTGATGCCCCAGATGGCGGAGGCGCCGGCGGCAAACATCAGCAGATATTCCAGCAATGCGGTATTGCGGTGCCCATAACCCATCAGCACCATCCTTTGATAATAATGCTCACGGTGAGCCCGCCATACCTTCTCGCCGCGCAACGCGCGCTTGAGCAAGGTGACGGTGGCATCGACCACGAACGGAGAAAACACCAGCAGCGGAAACCACACCGGCCAATCGCCGCCCTGCCAGCCCCATACCCCAATCGCCGCAGACAGGAAACCCAGCGGAATGGAACCCGCATCGCCCATGAACACCCTGGCCGGATAACTATTGAAATAGAGAAAACCCAAAGCTGCCGCGCCTATCGAAAAATTCAGCATGGCAAGCATATCATCGCCGTGCGTCAGTGCAGCGACACCATACGCGGTAAAGCCAAACAACGTCATGCCGCCCGCCAGACCATCCGACCCATCCATGAAATTGTAAAGATTGGTCATCCATACCGCGTACAGCAACACCACAAGTCCCAGCAACGCGCCCTGCCACAGTACGCCGGAACCGATTACCAGGAAGGCGGCAGCTGCCACGTGCACCAGCAGGCGCCGGCGCACCGGCAGGCCATGCACATCATCGATCAGTGAAACCGCGAACAGGATGATCGCCGGCAGCACTACCCACCACGCCAGCAGTTTGACCATCAGCGCCCAGCCGCAGAAGATGCCGCCCATCAAACCCACGCCGCCTATGCGCGGCACCGGTGTCTCATGCAGCGAACGCTCGTTTGGGACGTCCTGGATTTCCTTGCCAGCCTTGCTGAACATCAGGATCGTGGTCAACATCATGGTGATGAAAACAGCGACAATCGGGGCGTAATGTGTCATAACTTTCTGCTGCGGCGCCATGCGGCGCAGGTTTGCAACCCTTGTTCCAGGGTATAGCGCGGATGCCAACTCAGCTCGCGCCGGATTCTACCATCATCCACCTGCAGCGAACCGAGCAAACGTTCCACCTGCTCGTGCCTGCCGGTCAATCTCCCCGCCAGCAGCAGCAGCGCAGTCGGGCACGGCAACAGGCGCGCCGGAACACCCAGCGCACCAGCCATCCGGCGCAACAATTCCGGCGTCGACACATCCTCACCGTCACTCACCAGATAGGTCTGTCCCGCGGCGGCAGGATGCATCGCGCAAGCCACCAGCGCGTCAACCAGATTGCCGACATAAACCAGGCTGCGCCGATTGCGCACGGAAGCGAACGGCAGCGGAACACCCTTCGCGACCACCGCCAGCAATTGCGCAAAGTTGCCCGGCGCAGCGGGTCCATATACCAGAGGTGGCCGCACGATGACGACTTGCAGGCCGGTCTCGTCGCCGACGCAAAGCAATGCCTGCTCCGCTTCCCATTTCGACAACGCATAGTCATTGTGAGGCTGCGGAATATCGGCCTCGGAGAATTTCCGGCCGTCGCTGGTATACAAGCCGTTCACTCCGATCGAACTGACATACACCAGGCGTCTGGCCCCTGCGGCGGCTGCGCTGCGCGCCAGTCGTTCGGTCCCGGCTACGTTGGTTCGGCGAAATTCCGCCAGCGGGTCGGCTGCCGTTTCCTTCAACACGTGTACGCGCGCCGCAAGGTGGAACACCACATCGACGCCCGCCAGCGCCTGTGACCAGTCTGTCGCACCATTTATATCGCCAACAATAACCTGCTTGATATCAGGTACGACGTTCGAATCACCATGTTCCTTCCCACTGGCAGGGGGAAGGTCAGGATGGGGGTTGGGACTGTGGGTACGTGAAATCTCAACCCCCTCCCTAGCCCTCCCCCTACCAGGGGGAGGGAACGGGGGAATTGAACCCTCTGCGGCAGGGGGAGGGGACGTCGGGTTTGAACTCTCTCCGGTAGACAAAAGAGACGCGGGATCTGAACCCTCTGCGGCAGGGCGAAAGAACGTGGGATCTGGACTCTCTCCGGAAGGAGAAAGGGACGTGGGGTTTGCTTCCTTCCCCCTGGCAGGGGGAAGGTCAGGATGGGGGTTGGGACTGTGGGTACGCGAAAACTCAACCCCCTCCCTAGCCCTCCCCCTACCAGGGGGAGGGGACGTCGGGGAATTTGAACTCTCTCCGGTAGGCAAAAGGGACGCGGGATCTGAACCCTCTGCGGCAGGGGGAGGGGACGTCGGGTTTGGACTCTCTCCGGAAGGAGAAAGGGACGTGGGGTTTGCTTCCTTCCCCCTGGCAGGGGGAAGGTCAGGATGGGGGTTGGGACTGTCGGATAGTTGAGTCTCAACCCCCTCCCTAGCCCTCCCCCTGCCAGGGGGAGGGAACGGGGGAATTGAACCCTCTGCGGCAGGGGGAGGGGACGTCGGGTTTGAACTCTCTCCGGTAGACAAAAGAGACGCGGGATCTGAACCCTCTGCGGCAGGGGGAGGGGACGAAGAGTCTGGTGACCCATCGGGGTTGATGCGCGCGGCAGGATCCTCGGCAGACTTCCTGACGGCCGCAATCACGCTGACGCCCTCTTCCGCCAAACGGCGGCACAATGCCCTCCCGACAAAGCCGTTTGCGCCGGTGACCAGCGCGACCCTTATCCTTGCCTGTGCTGCGGAATCAGCCAAGTCCATGCATCACTGCCCATTGTTGCCAGCGCCAGGTATCGCGGCACATCCGTTCCAGATCCAGCTCCGCGCGCCAGCCCAGCAGCGTGTGTGCACGCTGCGGATCGGTATAACACGCCGCGATGTCGCCTGCGCGGCGCCCGACAATGCGGTACGGAATCTTCTTGGCGTTCACCCGTTCGAATGCGCGCACCATGTCCAGCACGCTGTATCCCTGACCGGTGCCAAGGTTCACGGTGATCACGCCGGCGGACTTGCCGAGATAATCCAATGCCGCCAGATGCCCTTTGGCCAGATCCACCACATGGATGTAATCGCGCACGCCGGTCCCGTCTGCGGTCGCGTAGTCGTCGCCGAACACGGACAGGGCTTCCAGTTTCCCGGCTGCCACCTGGCTGACGTAGGGCATCAGGTTATTCGGGATGCCGTTGGGACTCTCGCCGATCAAGCCGCTCTCGTGCGCACCGACCGGATTGAAATAGCGCAGCAGCGCGACGCGCCACTGCGGGTCGGCGACGGCGAGGTCGCGCAATATGTCTTCCACCATGGCTTTCGTGCGTCCATAGGGATTGGCCGGCTCCAGCGGAAAATCCTCGCGTATCGGCAGCGTGGCCGGCACGCCATACACGGTGGCGGACGAGCTGAACACGAGCGTCCTGACACCATGCCGGAGCATCGCATCGAACAGCACCATGCTGCCATGCACGTTGTTGTCGTAGTACTCCAGCGGCTGCGCCACGGATTCGCCCACCGCCTTGAGTCCGGCGAAATGCAGCACTGCGGCGATGGAGCGGGTGGCAAAAATCCGATCCAGCGCCGCCCTGTCGCGAATGTCTCCCTCGATGAATTCGGGCCGGCGTCCGGTGATCTGTGCAATGCGATCCAGCACGCCGGCTTTGCTGTTGCACAGATTGTCGAACACGATCACATCATGTCCGGCGTGCAGCAGTTCCACGCAAGTATGAGAACCGATATAGCCGGCGCCGCCGGTAACCAGCACTGCGCCGTGTGTTACTGAAATCAATGAATCCATCTAGTCACGCTCACTTGAAGAAATGTTGACAAAACGAACAGATGCGCGGCGCCGGCGCCGCCCAAACTGCATCGCCCCGGACCCTAATGCCTATCCTATGCATCAGCGGGCTTCCGCGGTTCGAGCAGACGGCCATACTCCTTGATCACTTTTTCGTTCACCTGCCCGGCTTCGAATAATTCCTGCGCCCGGCGCCTGGCAGCCTGTCCCATGCGCAGGCGCTGCGCATTGTCCTCCAGAAGCCGTTGCAACGCATGTTCGAGCGCGGACGCATCACGCGGCGGCACCAGAATCCCGGTTTCACCTTGCACCACCGCATCCGTAAGGCCGTAAATATCCGTCCCGACCGTCGGCACACCCATCGCGGCGGCTTCGATCACCACCGTGCCGAATCCCTCGCGATAACTGGGCAAACACAGGATATCGGCGATGGCCATGTATTGTTCAGGGCACTCGGTGTAGCCGACAATATGCGTATCCTCAACGTTGTCAAAATCGCGCCGCGAGATCCCGTCGTCGCCGCTGCCCAGATCAGAATCGAACGGGCCCACCAGCAGCAGGTGCGCGTTATGCCCGGATTCCCTCAATCGCCGGAAGGCGTGGTTCAACTCGTTGATCCCCTTGTCGGCAGTTATGCGGCCAACGAACAGCAACACCGCAGCCTCGAGCGGAATGCCCAATGCCCGTTTCAGGGCGGCACGTTCCGGGTCGGGGAAACGAGCGGCGCTGAACCGTGCAAGGTCCACGCCGGCAATCGAACCGGCGCCGATCACAAACAATCGATCGGCGGAAACAATCCCTTGCCGAATCAGGAATTGCCGCTGGCTCGCGCTGTCGGTATAGCAGCGCGTATTCAGCTTGCCGATCAGCCAGTCGCTGCGGCGCGCAAACCAGCGCATCGGACCGCTCAGGTAGACCCATGGCTGCCCGGTGAAAGTGTGCAGCCTGACAGGAACTCCGGCCAGCCTGCCGGCGATGGCCGACAGCAGTCCTGCCTTGGGTGTAGTCGAATGGATAATATTGAATTTCTCGCGGCGGAATATCGCATACAGCTGCCTCAACGCCTTCATGTCTTGCGCCGGCGAAATTCGGCGGGGAATTTCCACGGGGATCAAATGCAGCGAAGGCACGTCTTCCCGCAGCTTGCCCAATTCCGGTCCATCGCTGGTTATTACCGTAACCGACGCACCGCTGCGCACGAGGCACTCGATCTGTCCGGCAAGCTGGGATACCATGAAATAGGGGACCGTCGAAATGCGCGCAATCCTCATGTTCCTGTCGCCGGAAATCAACTTTCGTGCACCTTGGCAGGTTGACTTGTCAGAACCCGGTTCAACACTTCGCGCCATTGCGAAGCGATCCCGGCATCGACATACACCGGCTGCGATTGGCCAAACATTCTCCGGCCTGATTTCAACAGGTCGCCGAGTACGCGCCCCGCATAGGTCAATATAGCCAGCAGCACGCAATGCCACTCGCCCGCTTCCACAAAATTGCGCACCTGAATCCCGAGCAAGGTCTGCCGCGTCTTCGCCAATTTTCGCCAGTTGATCTTCTCGCCGACCCGATATCCGAACAGGACGTCGTTTACCGTGGCAAATTGGCTTGTCCGGTAGCTGCGCAGCAACAGCTCCTGGTCCTCGCAAAAGTAGGGGCCCGGCACGGCGTAGCGGTGTTGGCGAAACCATTCGATCCTGCCCATCCAGGTCGGATGCGGGAAGTAAAACCCCCTCCACGGCCGCGCACATATTTCAGCGTGGGCGAGTGCACAGGGAAACCATCCGGTCACGGTGTTGTTGCGGTCGATCATGATTGCGCGCGTCGCGACCAGATCGAGTGCCGGGTCATTCTGCAGCGCGGCCAGTTGCCGGGCAAAGCGCTGCGGCCAGGACACATCGTCCTGGTCCATGCGCGCCAGATATTGGCCGCGCGCCAGGTCGATTGCCTGGTTCAGCCTGGCTGCCAATCCCAAATTCGCGCCATCGTGCACAATGCGGATGCGCGCATCGTCGATGTCCGCAATATTCTGCAATGCATTGTCGGTTGACCCGTCATCGATGATCAACAATTCCCAATCCGTGAAGGTCTGGCCGACAATCGAGAGCACAGCCAGCCGCAAATACTTGCCGGCGTTATAGATCGGCATTGCCACCGTCACCCGCGGCATCGCCTGCTTCTGTTCCCTGCCCGGCGCCGGCTCAGCCACCCAAACCCCGCAACCACTCGCACGTGCGCCGCAACCCCTCATCAAACCCGACCTGCAACGTCCAGCCGGTGTGCTCCTGCAGCTTGGTCGAGTCCAGCACATTGGCCTTCACGTCGAAAGCACGCTCGGGAAGATGTTCCACCGCGACCTCGCGGCCCGGCTCGCCCACCAGGGGGGTCATCGCCTCGACCACCTGCAGGTTGGAATGCCCCACCCCCGAGCCGAGGTTGTAGGTTTCGGACAGGTGCCCGCGCTCCAGCACACTTTCGATGCCGGCTGCCAGGTCGCTGACATATATATAGTCGCGGATCGTGCCCTGCCGGCCGAATATCCTGATGGGCTGGCCGCGCAACGCCAGCGCCAGCGCGGTAGAAATGAATCCCTGCCCGACAAACGGCCGCTGCCCGACGCCGTATGCATTCGCCGGACGGATACAGACAAAACGCAAGCCATGCGTCACCGCATACAGGTGCGCATAGCTCTCCAGCGTCAGCTTGGTGACACCGTAAGGAGAAATCGGCTGGGTTGGATGATCCTCGCGTATCGGCAAGCGGACGGCTTCGCCGTATACCGTTCCGCCGGACGACACCAGGACCAGCTTCCCGCCCCGATCGGCCACCTCGGAAAACAGCTGCACCGTGGGCGGCAGGTTCTGCAGCAAGTCCGCCAACGGATTTTCGAAAGAGGTGTTCGGCACCGAGGCATACGCCAGCTGGATCACGTCGCGATGGCGGTCCAGCAATTCTCTGACCAGATCGCGCTGGCCAAAATCCCCGCTGACATATTCGACTCCCGGCGGCAACGCGTGCGCAGGGACCGTTCTCCGGCCCAGCACCGTGACACGCCGGCCGCCGGCAACCAGCAGGGGCACCAGGTGAGACCCGATGTACCCGGCACCGCCAATGACCAAAGTGTTTCGTTCGTTGTTCACAATGCCACCCAGCCCCGGGGAAACAGATCACTCACATCCTGTTCATCGGCGAACCACCTGCGCGGGGCGACAACGATCTTGTCCGCAGCCGGATTCAACCACGCTCCCCACCAACTGAAGGAGCTGTTCGCGATAATATGATGCCGGCACAGGCTCATCAACTGCATGTCCTTGTAACTTTCCGAACCCTGATTTTGCCCGATGAAGCGGCATGGGAAGGGTAATTTCAGGTACTCGCGCGCCCAGTCCAGTTCATCGGAAAACACGAAGAATACGGGCGACGGCACCTGCTCGGCGATACGGCTTGCCGCATCCCGATAGTAGTCCAGCGGAAGCAGTCCATGCACCATGCGGGTCCTGGCGTTGCTGGCATAGTCTCCGCGGCGCACGTGCAGGCTGACCGCATTGCACCCGGCGATTTGTCCAGCCACGTACTCGTTGTGCCCCGCCGGCGCTGACTTGAATGCAAATTCCTTGCGGATCTTCTCCGCGACAGGCTTGAAGTACCGTTCCGATTGCCAGTACCCGACCAGGTAACAATCGTTCGGAACATTGAAGAACCCCGGCCAATAATCAAATTGCGGCTCCACCACAAAGTGCTCATTCCTGAACAGCGCCATCTGCCGCCGCTTGAACATCCTGCGCAGCGACTCACGCGCCCGCCACCCAAGCACCTGCTCAAGTTGTTGCGCGTCAGCCGCCTCGAATGTGCCGGAAAACACCTTGGCCAACTCAAAACCCTGATGCAGCCGATACCCGGAAAAATCACTCAAATCGAGATAAAGCGGCTGTTTCCTGGCCGTCGCCAGCGAGCGCGCTGCCGCATATTGAAACATCTGGTTGCCCAGGCCGCCGATAATGTTGCCGATGATCAAGGCCGGCTCACTTGCTTGCGCCATGCAAACCCGGCACGCCGGACTGCCCCGGAAGGCTCCTCAGGCGTTTTTTTCCGGGACATGGCGCCATGAAGACCCGAATCTTGCGCGACGGGAACGGGGCGCACGCATCCTTCCTGTTGCGCCCAGGCAGGATCATTTCCGGCGAAAACGATATCCGGCATGGCTAATCCAGCAGGGGCCTTAACACCGAGCCGAGCCTGCCCTCGATCTTTTCCTGGCCATAGCGGGTTATATGGGAAGCATAATCCGCATACAGCAAGTGACCGCTTTCATCCTCGGCGCCGCATGATAAAGCCGATGGCGGGCAAAAATCCGCGAACGCGTCCAGCGCAATGACCCTGCTCGAACGCCCTGCCAGGTCATCATACGCACGGGATATTTCCTTTCCCCAATTCCATGCCGAATTTCGATCGGTCCTGCACGTGCCGGGGAAAATGCCTTCGGCCGCGTATTCGTATTTTGAGCAAATATTGGGCGGCGGTTTGACGAGCAGAAGGTAGCCGTTGCGATCTTCGACAATTCTTGCAACCTGCGCCAGGGAATGCCTGAGCCTTGCCACCAGCTCCAATTTCAGGGATGGCGATCCTGCGGCCGCGCTCATGTGAATCGGGGAAGTGGCGGCAATCACGATATCGCCGCTTCCAACGATTGCATCCATTGTTTTCAGCTTTTTCTCGTCGTCAGGGTTAAACGGCGAATAACGCAGTCCGATGATTGTATCGGTCGCCGGCACCACCCGCGACACCGGGTATTTGAGCTGTTCCGCATGAGAGTCCCCAATGACCAGAATTTTCGGATGGCCATTTTCCGGGTGTCCGGAATTGGCGTCTGACAGTTGTGCATATTGCGTCGCTGATTCCTGGCACCTGATCCTGGACTTCAGGGCTTCAACACTGCATTGCGGCAGATCAACCTTTTGATCGTTCAATTCACCGCCAATGACAAAGCGCTTGTCGCCAATATACAGTGTGTCGGATATCGCATGGTTATATTTCCCGCATAAGCCAACCACGACAAAAACAACCGCCGTCGCGCCCGCCCCAATTCCTATTACATGCAATTTTTCAAGCGATGATTTTTTGAACCGAAACGGAATTTCCACGAAGCGATAGGAAATCGCCGAAAAGATGAAGGTCAAAGCCAGAATGATCGGGATGTTGGCGGTTGTAACACCAAATGACCAGCGGAACAGCGTAATGATTGCCCAATGCCAGAGATAGAGCGAAAACGAAATCTTGCCGATATAGACAGGAATGTCCGCCGTGAACAACTTCCCGGCAATACTGTTTCGGTCAAATGAATGAATCAGGCCCGCGGTGCCAATGACGACGGCAACGTTTCGCAGCGCATTCAATCCGCCCGAATTGCCGCCCGCCGGAATGAGCAGAACAGACAAGGCAATAACAAGAAACGAATAGTACAAATACCTGCGATTCGCATTTTCAACGAGCCCGATCGTTGAACCATCTGCCTGGCCCTCGAACTTGATGACGGTATACAGCGCCAGTACACAACCGACCGCCAATTCCCAGAACCTTGAAGTGATGAGATAGAACGAAGCATTGGGATTGTGTTTGTACAGCACGGCAAACGCGATGGCCGAGATCAGCGCCAGAATGCCCAGGGTCGCCGCAACGATCCGGATCCTGCTCACTTTTGGCTTTATTGCCAGGCTCACCAGGAAGAAGATCAGCGGCGCGACAATGTAGAACTGCTCTTCCACTCCCAGTGACCAGGTCTGGGTGAACAGATTCATGTCACTGTCAAGCGCGCCATACCGGGTCTGATTCCGGTACAGGAAGATATTTGACATCCCCACCAGGCTGCTTAACCCGGTCCGAATCGATTCGCCAAAATTCGGCACCACGAAAAAACTCGCCGCAATCGTCACCGCAACGCAAGTCAGGAGGAGCGGCAGAATTCGCCGTATCCTGTGGTAGTAAAAGTCGATCAGAAGGTTCTTCGGGCCGTGGCTCAGTTTCCGCAGTATTGACAGAGTGACAACATATCCGGAGATCACGAAGAAGATATCCACGCCCAAATAGCCGAAGGGGAACGCCTGGCCGCCAAGGTGATGCGCGATCACCGCAATCACGGCAAGCGCCCTTAACCCGTCAATGTCATGGCGGTAGGAACTCTTGGGAGATTTGGAACTTGTCATGCCGGCAACAGACTGGCTGAATGTATCGTTGGCAGAACCCGGGAACCGGTCATTCCCATGAACCACACTTCAACTGCTGCACTGATTCGCCTGCATGGCGCATCGACCTGTAATGCCCATGGAAGACCCTGCTGCGCAACCGCGCCAGCAACCAGTACCAGGGCTTCAACGTTACGCGGCTTGACCAGGAGTATCCGCTATCGCGCAGAACTGTTGCGGCGCAATTGATGCGCTCCCGCTTGTAGGCCAACCTTCCCTTGATCGATTTCTGCCCCTCGTGTTTGCGGAACGCACCGAACAGAAGCGGGACGTACACACAATGCCCGACCATGCTCATGCGCAGGAACAGGTCGTAGTCGGCGGCGTATTCGAGCCGCGCATTGATGCCGCCAATCTCCTCAAACAGCGAGCGTTTCCAGAAGCAGGCTTCCTGCATTGGCGTCCAGCCGCCGAAAAGCATCATGTTCTTCAGTGATGGCACGCGAGCCGAATTCTGCACGATCACCTTGTCCGACTCGTCAATATAGTAGGTGTCGCCATAGATCATGCCGGCGCCGGATGTTTCCAGATATTTTCGCGCCTGGTCCAGGGCACCCTCGAGCAGCAGGTCCCCGCAATTGATCCAGCACATGTATTCTCCCGTGGCGCGGCTGAACCCCTTGGCGATCGCATCGGCATATCCCCGGTCCGGCTCGCTCACCCAGCCGGCCAGATGCTGTTCGTATGCCTTGATGATCTCGACGCTGTTGTCCGTGGAACCGCCGTCGATGATGAAATACTGGTCACCCGGACGCAGGTTGCGAATCACCGACTCGATGGTGCGCGCAAGATAGCCGCCCATGTTGTAGTTGGGCGTCACGACGGTGAAGGCGCGGGAAGTGGCAGTCATGATGTCCGGCAATACCCAGGCGATGTCGGCAAGGTTCGGCCACTTGGATGGCTCGGCCCAACCTGTGCCGGCGCACAGAACCGCTCAATGATAGCTTTCAACGCCGCTTGACGAAATGCCAGGCCCGGCGCAGCACGTTCGTGGCCAGGACGTAGGGCGCCCGGATGATTCGCTGGCGACGCTGGTAGGGTGCATTGACCCTGCGGAATTCTTCGACTGTCGCGGCAAAGTCCGGAATGGATGCTATCTCCTGTGCAAACCGTTCACGGGCATATTCATACAGGGCGATATCCGCTGCATTCATTTCCCTCAGACGCCGCTCCTGGTCGACGCTCAACTTGTCGCGGCGCATTGCTCCTTTCGTACTTTCATTCTCGAGCAAATAGCGGATGTCGAGGTTTCCGCCCATCCTGTGCCGGAGCAGGCAAAGGAACGGGTCGAATTCCTCGACGATCCCGAACGCGAAGAAACGGTCGATCATTTTTTTTGCAGCGTCTGCATCATCGCCGCCGGTCAGATTGTAGGTCTCGAAATTACTGATGGCGTTGTCATAGGTAGGCCTGACCTCAAGATACTCGTCAAAAGACCGATGTGCCGGCAAATCCTCCCGCCCGCGTGTCACCAGCCGCTCGTAGTTGTAAAGCGAAATGGCCCGTGATATTGGATCTCTCAACACCGTGATGTAACGCAACTCACCCATGTCCGAGATTTCCGGATACGGCCGCAGGTCATGGCCGGCAAGAATTTTGGCCGTTGTCGGCAAGTCGTGCAGAATGCTTCTGAACTCGCCTTCAGTCACCAGCTTGCCCTTTCGCTGCGTGTAGAAGCCGTGATATCCCCTTCCAAAATTCCGCTCGAGCATCCCAGTCATGGACGAGCCGGCGTTCTTGGGAATGTGAACATAAACCAGCATTATGCCCCGACGCGCCGCTGCGGCACTTTCACCTGACAGGTGGACGCAGCCTCCGGGCCGGTGCCTGATCGTGCGTATGCGCGGGATGGAATCGGTAATGCAGGCCGGCCAACGGTTGAATCACGAAAATCAGGCCGGATCATGCAATCGCCCCCCGATGCCGCCATCGATCGGGAAATCCGCACCGGTTATGAAGCGGGCGTTCTCGGAACAGAGGAACAGCGCGAGGTAGGCGATTTCCTCGGGTTCCGCTATCCTGCCGACCGGATGGCAGGACGCCAGCTCATTGTACTTTTCCGGCTGCCCCTTGAACCCGGCAAGCAACATCTCCGTTCTTGTCGCGGCCGGCGAAATCGTATTCACCGTGACTTCCCCCGAGTATTCCAGGGCCAGCGCACGGGTAAGCCCCGAGAGTGCGGCCTTTGATGTGGAGTAGGCGGCAAAGGCCGGCTTGGTCAGCCTGGAATGGATGCTGCCAATGTTGATCATGGTGCCTTTGGCCTGACGAAGCGGGACATCAAACAGCTTTGCGAGGACAAAAGGGGCGACCACATTCACTTGCTGACACAGCTGAAAATCAGCAACTGACAACTCCTCAAGCGATCCCGTGATTTGAACGGCTGCATTATTTATGATCGCAGCCAATGCCGCCGACTGCTCATCCGCCATGCTTGATACCGCATCCTGGAACCGACGTTGCGCAGTGGTATCAAATGCCAGGGAAGACAGATCACAACTCAGGTATCGATCACAATCAACATTTCGCTCGGCATGCATATCCGTCCCGAATACCAGGTATCCGGCGGCGCTGAATTCGCGACACAACGCCTTGCCGATGCCCCCATTGCACCCCGTGACCAGAACAATCTTGCGTTTATCCATGGATCGTCAAACCCTCCATCACATATGTGTCATTTGCCGAGCGCAGGGATTTCATCGTTCCGCAGGCGCATAGATAGACTCGATATCGAGCCGGGGAAAAATGGTGCATGCGCCATCGATCGTGCAATCGAATATGTTGCGGTCATGCGCCCGGTAAACATCCAGCGCGGCCCGGTAGGAGATCTCGCTATTGACGAGATCCGGCAGATCCCAGGTCTGGCCGTGGCCAAAATAGGCCGGGTCAAAATGGTCCTTGTCCTCGCCGTGCAATACCGATGCCTGGTTTTCCTTTCCGACGACATGTTGCGAGAACCGGTGATCCATGCCGACGATGTAGACCTCGGAAAATCCCATATAGTAGATTATCTGCAAGGCGACGTGAGTCACCGTCCTTCCCTCATGGATATACTCGCAGATATCCTCGCTGAAGCGCCTGGGGAACTTTGGCAGGCTGGTTGTGTTGAGCAGGTACGTATAAGGACTCTCCCTGATCCAGTATCCCGCAGCATACATGCTGATGAACTTGGTGATCGGCAATTCGTTGAATTGATCCTTTGATTGCTGCACCACCTTGCGGTTGACGGCGGCGATGTACCTCGGCTGGATGCCGAGCCGCTCGAATCCCAGGTAGATCTTGTTCAGGCCAAACAGCACGAAGCGGCTCTTGTCGATCCTGGAAAAGTCCACCTGATTCAGGCTGGGGCCATTGCAAAGCAGGATACATTTCTCTCCCTTGTGGATATCCTTGAACTTTCGCAGCCGGCAAAACCGCTTGAAGCGCAGAAGGCGGACAATGTGGGCAATGCGTATGCGCGTCTTGGCTATAGGGGACACTATTGAATTCATATCGGGGCGTTTTATTTTTCGTCTTCTCAACGAGTCGGTCTGATGGGGCCGCCATATTTCATCCCGTCCGGCAGATGCATGACGATTACTTGACCTGAAATACGGCTGAACGCCAGCTTGCCCCGACAAAAGCAATATCGGGGTTGCCGAAAACACGTTCATCAACGCATTTCTTTACGGCCGGCCATTCCGGCGCGCCATAATCATCGAATATGATATATCCGCCAGGTTTCACTGCGGCCAGATAATTGACGAAGTCCGCTTGTATACTTTCACAACCGTGATCCCCATTTATGATCAGAACATCATGCAGCGGCCTGGCAGCGGCTTCAATCGCCGCAGCATCGGTGCTCTTCGCCTTGATCAATATAACGTCGTCTTCCGGCACGCCGGCCATTGCAAGATTTGCACGCAAGGTCGCTTCGCTGATGGGTTCGCCGGTCAAGGTATCACGCACATCTGTTCCATGATCGTCCGCCAGCGGGGCGACAGCCGTTAGCTTGACGGAATCAAATCTCGGTTTGCAGTACTCATAAATTGCCGCCAGGCGGATACCGAACGATGGGCCGAGTTCCAGCACGCGCAGATTCTCGCCCTTTGCCGCAGCAGCCACCAGAACCTGCAGGACGGCATTCTCAATGGGCGTAACATCGCGACCTCTTGACAGCATTTCCAGGACGCAAATCCGGTGCGCAAGATAGGCCAGGGATTTTGGCGTCATCTCGAGGCCAAGTTTTTCGGACCAGTCCGTCAACAACAGGTCCACATGCTGCGTGTTCAGCCGGCGGTTGAACGGCTGGAAATCGCCAATGTTAAACACCGGATTGGCAGCAAGTTCCTCCACCTTGGTTGAAAGCTGCCCATAGGATCGACGAAACTCCCGCAACAATTCCGCTTTCAGGGCTTGCTTCTTTTGCTGGTAGAAATCACGAATCCTGATATTCACAAGTACTGCCGCGACAATAAACGTCAGCAGACCTGCCGCAATCCAGAAATAGCCCGCATAGGCCGCCAGTGCAGGAACGAATATCGGGATGGCGATGAGTATTGAAAGTGTCACCCAGAATCCCACCCGTCCACTGCGCATGAACAGATGCATGCCCAACCTTATGTATTGCCTGGTACGAGACAGACTCGGACTTTTTCCCTTTATCCATTCGGCCGGGTGAGCGATGGCCCTCAAATTTGCCGGCATGCTTGCTCTCTTGATGCGTTTTCCAAGAAAACTGGCGAGCCTGCCGCTCACCCAGCCGCGCTTGTCAGCGGCATGCATGGTCAACATCTTGCGCACCGCCGCAATCAGCTCCTTCTCGTCAATGGCATCACGGAAAGCCAGCAGATTGCCCCAGGCATTTGGAGCAGCAAGCTCGCAAGGGTAGCGCGCCAAACGGTTCCAGTCATGCCGGATGCCATAGCGAATGACAGGATGCCACTCACTCACATAGACCGTGTAGCCCTTGTCGACCAGGAACTGTGCCATGTCGTGGAAGGTATAACCGAGCGGAACGGTCTTGGCATCCTCGAATTCGCATTCGATCACGGCAGGCCTGGTGCGATCCCACGGAAAACCCTGCAGCACGAACAGATCATGCCCCTCCGTGTCTATCTTGAGAAAATCCACGGTTGGCAGAGGCTTGTCCTCAAAGAATTCGGTGAGCGTAACGGTATCCACCTGCTGAGCCTTGATATGGCTCTCATGGAAGGCGGAAAGACCGCTGATCCCGGTGCTCTGCTCGGAGCGATAGAACGACACGCCGTGCTGGGACTTGTTGCTGACACAACGGGTATCCAGGGTGACCAGCGAATTGTTCTTATTCTTGGCAAGTCGCTCAAGCAACTTTTGCCGATTCTTTTCGTCCGGCTCAAAGGCAAATATCCTCCAGTCCTTGTCAAGGAAATGAATCAGCGATGATCCATAATGTGCGCCGACATCCACCATCAGCGCTCCGGACAGGGATCCAGAAAACATTGCGGCAATACCATCGGTCTCGTCCCAATGCGCCCTTTGTTCCCGCGCATAAGGCCCCACAACAGCTCCACTCCCGGGCACCGGATCTGCAGATTCGCTGCCCGACTGGTCGAGTCTCAGGGCATCGTAAAGCGCCCGGTAAAGGCTTGGCGACTCGTTCTTGAGGTTGGCCTCATTGATAAAACTCTTGATCTTCGCGCGCAGCATCAGATTCTCATTTTGCAACTCATCCAGTGGTTGAAGAAACTGCCGAATCAAGGCAGAACAGACTGCGCCCCTGAACCAGGAGTACGGTTCCCTGCGCAGGAACCGCATGAACGTCGCATCGGCTCTTTGCGCATTCACGATCTGCTTGTCCCCGGCCAACAGCGCCCATATAAACACAAAGATTCGCCGCCGCAAAAGCACCTCATCCTTCGGCGGCGTAACCAGTCCTTTCCTGAATTCCGGCGCCACGTTGCCATCGTCCACAGCAGAATATAGCCAATCAATAATATTAGTCAGGCCTTTCTCGTGCTTGGCGTAGTCTCCAATCACGGTTGAAGAGGGATGAAAACGGTAAATTGCGCTGCCGTTTTCAACAAACCTTGACCGAATACCGCTGCGCAGAAGCGTCGCCAGGAAAAGCCAATCCTCACCGTTCCTTAAATCCTCATCAAAACCAAACTTGCGGATTATGTCGGATCGTCCCATTATGGAATTCAGGTGTGCAACATTCTTGCCCATATCAAAATACGAAATACGCCTGGGTGTTGATAGACTCAATCCCAGTTCCTGCCCCTGTTCATTTACGAAGCGTGCGCTGCCGTGTACCAGGCATACATCCCTGTTCGCCTCCAGGACGCTCAGCCTCGCATGACAGCGCGCCGGGATCATAGGCGTCATCGGCGTCGAGAAAAGCAATGAATTTCCCTCGCGCCGCCCCAAGACCGGTATTGCGCGCACCCGAGACCCCCTTCTTCCTGTTGTTCTCAAGGATCCGGATGCGTCTGTCCTCTTGCGCCATTTGTGCGGCGATCTTGAGCGATCCGTCGGTACTGCCATCGTCCACAACCAGCAATTCCAGATCGGCAACGCCCTGCGACAGCACTGAATCAATCGCCTCGCGCAGAAAACGGACAGCATTGAACACAGGCATGATCACGGAAATCTGCGGCCGGGCTCCCTGTTGCAGCGGTGTACCCGCGGCAGCCGTTGAGTGATCTGCTGAAGTTCTTCCCGGATCAGCCTTGCCATCCTCCTGCTCATTCAAGTCGAAACCCATACGCGATTGGAACGCCGGAATATGCGAAAAGCCCAGGCTGAGAAAATGCTTGCCCAGTTTCTCGCCTTCCCGAAACATCGATTCCAGCGTTTCGCAGTGCTCCAGGTAATAATCGTTGTAGTCAATCGAGAAAAACCCGGGATGCACTTCCCGGATATTCGCCATCTTGTCGTTGAATTGTGTCTTGGGATTATGGCTCCAGAAATATTTGTCTTCACTCAACGGCCGCCCGTCGCAGCCCATGTACCCCACTTCATTGGCAAACGTGGTCGCAATCGGGGTCATCAACAAGGTCAGGATGTTGGGCGTGGTCCTGACCCGGAATTGATCGCTGAGATCGAAGTTGAACGGGATATCCTTGACGAACGGAATCGCGATGGTGCGGTCCTTCAGTTCCGGCACGGCCGCAACAAAGATCGGGTAATGCTTGAACGGGATGCAGATCGTAAAGTCATGGCGCCTTGCCGACTCACGCAGCTTCTGGCGGAATTCTGCCGCATATTGTGATGGCCCAAAATGAAAGATCGGATCGGCAAATGCCAGGATTTCCGGCTTTACGTGATTCATCAATTCTTCATCCAGGATCACACTGTTGCAGACGATGGAAATGGCGTCCGCATAATCGTAATGCTTGTAGCGTGACACGGAAGGCCCCGTTGCCATCAGGTACGCCCGATCAAACCGGCCGAGCCTGTTCACCAGTTGCCTGAATTTTTCCTGGTTATCGCGAATCAGTGCATCGCGGTCCTCAAGCAGATGCAAGCCCACATCAATGTAATAGGAGCCCTCATAGCGCACGGCAACCGGATCGACCTGAAAGATCCTTTTCCCCTTCTTCCACTTTTCGTTTTTCCATCTCGCAAGCCTGTTGAAGACTGAAGACCTTGGAGTCGCATCTTTCTTCCATTGCAGGATGATATCTGCTTGCCGCAGGCAGGCTTCAAGATCGGCTTTGTCCCGGACAGTCACGAATTCGACCTTGCCCCGCAACAGCCCAAAGTTATCTGCAATGGACTCATCCATTCCGTGCGCCACCTTCCACGGCATCAGTGCAAGATTTTCAGAGGCGACGGGAATATATATGCGTTCAATCGAAGTAAACGACAAAAACCAGGCCGCCCTGGAAACAATATCAACCAACGTATCTTCATCGGCAACAACTGGGAAATAGGCTACTACGGTCATGAAGCTATCTGTTTCAATGTTGATGAATCGAAAATGGTCATTTCGCCAAAACCTTGCGCAAGCCCTGGATTATCCCTTTTATCGTTTTGTCGGGTTCGTCGGCCACGGGTATGGCCGGATCACGCTTGCGCCAGATCCGCGGCACGCCGCGCAATTCGACCAGGTCCTTCACATAAGGTCGAAACTCGAGCACAAAACCACGCCGGCGAAGAGCCTCTGCAACATCTTCCGTGTTTGCGGATTTGACGACCAGGCCATGATCGCGCACGAACAATGCGCCGCCGGGCTTGAGGATGCGCTGAAACGTGTCGAGCGTGCGGTAGAGCGTGTCCGGGTGCAGTTCGGGCAGGACCATGATGGCGAGAACCATGTCCACGGAATCGTTCTCGACCAGATCCAGGCGCCAACCGGGCACGTGATAGATGCCCGAAGCGGCGTCGATGCGAAATTCTTTTGGATCGAGAACGTAATCCGAACAGGGCAAGTCAAAATACTGGAAATACGCGCATTGGCACAGATACGGCTTGCGGATCACGTCCACCGCAATGTAGCGCAGATCGGGCACGTGCTGGTGCCACAGATTCAGCTGCCGGCCATATCCCGCACCGAAATCCAGCAGTGTGGTCACCTTCTGGCGGTCGGGCACCGGATATGCATTCGCGTAAATGAAATCGTCCGCGTTCCACTGGCCGATAAACTTGTCGTAATCCGCATCGGGAATCCCGCGCCCGAGATCCGAAAAGATGCGCTGGTCAAACGCCCGGCTCATATCCAGAAGCGGCCGCCGCATCGATGCCGGAATATAGCCACCGCGGTCAGCCTTGAGCGCCGTCTCCATCCATTCAATGATCTCATCGGCCCCGCGAAATGTCTCGTAGTATTCGGCCCGACCGGGCACCCGTTGCGCCCACATCCATTTCCGATCCTCTGACGCAGCCCTCTGCAGCCTTTCGCCCTGATCGAGCGCATCGAAGGCTTGCGTTAATCGAGCCAACGACCCTTCTTTAGATGCATCACTATTTCCCATAAGATCCTCTTAACAGGTTCATCTGACTTTTGCATGGGTTAAAGGTACGCTATCGCGCAGGTCTTGCAACGGACATGCAAGCAAAGTCGGCATAAACTGAGCGCCATTTTCAATCCTTTCCTGCGACAGAAAATGCCGCCTCGCCCCAGGCAGCCCGGACCGAACTTAGCCAGTCCTTGGCAAAAATGATGGCCCTATTCCCCGCCATCTCCTGCAGGCGGAGATAATCTGCTGCAAACTTCTGCCGCGGCATGATTTCTTCCGATACTGGATCCGAGAGGACGCAGATGCTCCGGAATCCAAGTGCAACAGCAATCTGGCAGAGCATAATGGTCGGGCTTTGGGAAGGAAAGATTCCCGAATTGTCAGATTCTTCGTAGAACCACGTGTCCGTTGCATGCATGATGTTGTCACATTGAAGTTGACTTGAACTTTTCAATGCCCATTCTCTGGAATGGCTGGGGCACAACACGGCTATTTCCGGATATCTTTCGCGCAGCCGGCCAAGCTGGGGAATTTGATCTCCAGCCAGGTCGAAGTCCAATAGCGCCAAATAATGTAATTTCGGCGGGCAGGTATCCAGCAGCCAATCGATGGAAGCATTTCCTGCAATCAGCCTTCCACTGCGAACGAACTCCAATTCTGCCTCCCCAAGCCGGGCCAACCCCGGCTGAACACCGGCAACCATTGCAATGCGTCTGCCCTCGATGTTCCTTAGTCTCTGAAAGTCTGAGCCCATCGGGAATTTGGCGCACTCTTCATCCGTCTTGTTCCTTAAAGTAATCGACCGTGAATGCCTGGGGTCCTCGGTTATCTTCTTTAGATGATCAGATTTCAAATAGTCGATTTCCATCCCGAACCTGCGGGCGACTGAATTAAACCAATCGCCTTGATCCATCACCCGCTCCAGAAGATCCGATGTGTTGCTTGAATCAGACTCACCATGCTTACGCCACGAGCCAAGATCGGCAGCAACACATAGAACGCGCCCAAACAGCGGACTCGGCCGCCCCAGACGAACATCAAGCCAGACATTGGAGAATCCGTCAAAACGGCAAAAGGAAAGGGCAAAATCGAGGTAATGCCTGGAAAATACCAAGGCGCTGGTTGGTTGAAAGTAGCCGGTTCGTAAAGTCTTTCGATATAAATCCAGGGTGATTTCAGTAACCCCACCAAATAGCTTGTACCCCTTACCCAAAATCTTGCCATCCGCATCAATGGTGTTGACACTATGCTGAACGGCAACGATCTGGTAATCGTTGAATAAGGGCGCAATGGTCTCAACCTTGCTGGACGCCATGGTGTCATCTGCATCAAGCAGGCATATGATACTGCCCTTGCAAGCTCGCAATCCGCAATGCAATAACCGCTGCTGGTTATAATTCGGATTGAACAGCCCGTGAGACATTTTCAGTGCTTTGATCCGGGAGCCATAGCTATCAATTATTTCAATTGATTCGTCGCTGGAACCATCGTCGACGACTATTACTTCAATATGCGCGTAGGTTTGATCCAGTGCCGAATCAATTGCCTGGCGAAGAAACCGCCCATAGTTATAGTTGAATATAACGATACTGACAAAAGGCGGATTACTCGACAGTAGCTGGTCAACCATAGCGGGCTTCTTATAAGAATATGACTGGGCGTGTCTGCCCGAAATTGCTCGTCTGGATCGTTCTGCCTCAGTCAAGAATTTCTGCGGTCGCCAGTGTTCGAATAACTGCAGCGCCATCGGTGCGGTTCGGTTCATATGCACCCATTGGTATTGGTGCCCCCCAAAATAGATCGTATCCTGACTATTATCTTTGGATTCCGGAGGGCGGATGAACCCAAGCTGTATCGAAATCCAGACGTCAAAAGACTCTTCAAGGTGATTCTGGATGAAGTCGTCCCAATTCAGCGCAGCGATGCAACTCAGGTTATAGAGCACACAGCCAGGATAGTGATGCTTCCATTGCGGTGTACCGCCGCCCCCAATAATCGGTGCATCCGGGTGTTCATCCAGTGCCCCAACATAGCGATCAACCAATTTCGGATCCAATGGAATACAGTCCGGATCCAGCCAAAACATATGCGTGTAACCTAAAGCATGCATTTGGCGCATACCATGATAGAAAGAAATATTGGTGCCTGCCGGATGCGGTCTTTCACAAAGCTCCGGATAGGCCTGCTCAATATCAAGGCAAATAGCCCGCTCGAACGTCACGTGAGGAAGCCGAGAAGCGCCGAGCTTGTACAGATGGTAATGATGG
Organism: uncultured beta proteobacterium; assembly: GCA_963782385.1. Taxonomy (GTDB): domain Bacteria; phylum Pseudomonadota; class Gammaproteobacteria; order Burkholderiales; family Gallionellaceae; genus CAVXFS01. Next base: position 907,415 of record CAWAJO010000001.1, on the reverse strand, counting down.
AACACAGGCCGCCCCAGGCGATGCATCCATACCCACTGCGCCCTCGCCTGCTCCACATCGCCATCCCAGAATGGCGTGACGATCGCAACCCTCCGTGGCAATCCTGGTTGTTCAACCAACGTCACGAATTCTCCTTCGCCCGGGCGATCTTGCCAGTGCCAGGAACTTCTTCAACTACTTCAGTCATAAAAATTAGAATCAGGAATCAACAGACGCCCAGAAACTTGAACAGCTTGTCGATGGCGATGCGGCTGGTGCGCTCGACGGCATCTGCGGTATTGGATGCATTGTGCGAGCCGAAGATACAGCGCGGATGGGTGCGCAGGTAGGAATCCCTGGGCAACGGCTCCGTTTCGAACACGTCCAGCGCGGCGGAATATACTTTTCCGTTTTGCAGCGCCGCTTCCAGCGCCTGCTCGTCGATCACCGGCCCTCTTCCCACATTGACCACCCTTACTCCGGTCCTGGCCCTGGCAAGTACTTCGGCATTCACCATGTGGCGGCTGGAGGGAGTCAGGGCACAGGTAACCACAATAAAATCGGCTTCATCAATTCGATCCGGCCAGACCGCAATTTCCACCGCACCAGTCTCTGCCGACGGTATTGCCGCCGGATCATAGGCAACCACCTTCATGCCTGCGGCCAGCATGCGTGCTGGCGGCATTTTTCCCGATATCGCCATAGCCGATCAGCGCTGCCGTCTTTTCGGAGAGGGAGATTCCGCGCGGCTTGGGCCAGCCAAATTCCCTGACGCTGCGATCGATCTCAAACGTTTCGCGCGCCAGCGCAATGACGTAGCCCATTGCGATATCGGCAACTTCGCCGCCAAACATGTTGGGCGTGTTGATGATCGGAATGTCCAGTTCCTTGCACGCCTGGAAATCGACGTTGTCCACGCCGATCCCCCATTTGACCGCAGCCTTCAGGTTCCCCTGCTTGCCGGCGGCGAACACTTCCCGCGTTGCCGGATCGTCCCCGATGATCCAGCCGTCGTGCCGGGGAACAAGCTCCTTCAATTCTGCAACCGACAGGGTTTGCACGACCTTCGGTGCGGTGACTTCCACACCGTGCTGCGCAAAGATGGGCCGGAAGCTGTCAATCATGCCCAGCATGGGCGGGCAGGTTACCAATACTTTCATTTCTTGCCTTTCCTTTTAATGATCAGCCACGAAGTTCAGGGGTTCCCAACTCACGGTTTGATCTGTAAACCGTCAGTGTTTTGTCCCCTCCCCCTTGCAGGGGGAGGGCCAGGGTGGGGGTAGAGACTCGGCATATCAACCGTCCTACCCCCATCCCAAGGCCCCCTCGCTTCGCTCTCCCCCTCTGCAAGGGGGAAGGAGCAAAAACCAGCCGATTTGGGCGGTTCACGGTTTGATCTGTAAACCGTCAGTGTTTGTCCCCTCCCCCTTGCAGGGGGAGGGCCAGGGTGGGGGTAGAGACTCGGCATATCAACCGTCCTACCCCCATCCCAAGGCCCCCTCGCTTCGCTCTCCCCCTCTGCAAGGGGGAAGGAGCAAAAACCAGCCGATTTGGGCGGCTGACGGTTTACAGAGCGAGGGGACCGAATGATATTTCCAAAGTTCAATTGGGCTTGTGTGTTGACCGATGCATAAATCAAACTTTATTAGTCCCCCGGCATAACCGGGGGCTTACCTGATCGAATCATATTCTCTTCTGCAGCAAATAGCCGCCTGCCACGACCGCAAAATCCCAGTCATCGGGGGTATCGATGTCGATCGATTCGAACTTCGGTGTTTCAAACATCATCGGATTCTTGCCGATGCGCGCATTGGTTTTGGCGAAACTGTCCCGGGTGAAGATGTACAGGTTCGAATTCTCTTCGAACCAGGGTTCGAGGTCCTGCGTGCGGATCAGGTTATCCGGATCGTGGTTGACCGCGCTGCAGTCGGCCCGGTAGAAACGCGTCTGCACCTTGTCGACGGTGAACAGCGAATCCGCCCTGCCTTCGGCCCGCGCCGCCGCGAAGGCAGCCAGTGCGCGGCGCACTGTATCCGCGCTCATCAGCGGATTGGTGGTGTGCGTCATCAGGTAGATATCGGCTTCGACATTTGCCACGTCGTCGGCGAGGACAAGATTCATCGAAACCAGGTCGCCGCATATTTCCGGTTTGCGATCGCGTATCAAGACCCGTTCACTGTCGATCAGTCCGTTCTCCATCAGGATGTGGCGGGCATCGGTATTGATCACAACCAGGTCGATTTCTTCGACCTCCAGCAGGGAATCCAGCATCCACCGAAACAATGGCTTCCCGTTAAAATCCCTGAAATTCTTTCCCCTGACGCGCTCGCTGTTGGCTTTCATCGGTAACAGCGCGACGATTTTGTGCTTCATGTCTGCTCCTGGTTAGTCCGGATAAAAATATTCTTCTTTCTGGGCATTCGAGAGTTTGCGATGGTCGTTGTGACCTACATAACTGCCCCAGTACTGGCAAAAGCGGTATTGAACGATCTCAACGGCTTTTTCGGCAAATTTCCGCTCCTTTCTGGCCCGCTTGAAATCCCGCCAGATACTTGAAAACACATAGCGCACCAGGTCAAATAAGTGAATATGCACCTGGGGCATGATCTTCTGCAGCGCAATTGCTTCCCGTTCAAAGCGGCGCTTGACGTTGCGCCAATTTTCCTCGTGATGATGGTAGACGCAGGCTTCGGCGACATAGGCCACCTTGCCGCCGTCGTCCACCACGCGTTTCGCGAGCCGCATGTCTTCGAGCCCGGTAAGCTCCTCGTCAAAACGGTACTTCTCCCATATCGAGCGTTTGACCGCGGAATTGGCATTGTTGCAATAAAAACCGTCCTGCGGAATCCGGCTTTCTTCGGGAAAGTATTTCGCGAAGATTCGGCATTCGCTGTAGCGGCTGTTTGGTCCGCCCATTTGCCTGCCATACGCGTAACCTGCCGTGTCATGGATCAAAGGCTGACATAACGTATGAAGCCATAGCCTGTCGGTCGGCACACAATGGCCGCTGATCATCACCAGTATCTCGCCCGAGGCGGCTTCACACCCCATATTAAGGGAACGCCCGAACGAGAACTGATCCCGCGTGATATGGACGATCTTGCAGCCGTGGGACTCGGCTATCTGCAGCGTCCTGTCGCTGGAGCCCGAATCCACCAGCACGACCTCGGTTTCGATGCCCGCAGCATCCTGCTTTTCGATGGATGAAAGCAGGTCGTCCAGGTGCTTTGCTTCGTTCAATGTGCGGATAACGATGCTTACGATCATGACGAAAGAGTCAGTGAAGTTGGCTGGAATTGCAGATCGAAGGCTGGCTTCATATGGCGATATATCGCGCGAATCTCATCCGGGTCGGCCGAATTGACCTTGAACATATCCCAGTGCACCGGCACCACCGTTCCCGCCCCGATCTCTTCGGCCAGCAGGAATGCTTCCCTGACTGTCATGTTGCCGATGATGCCGCGCCGCCCGCGGAAATAATTATGTTCATTGACCGGCAGGATGGCGGTAGCGATCGGGCGCAACGATTGCAGGGTATCGAGCAACTCTGCCGTCACGCTGGTATCGCCTGCCAGGTAGATTCGTCTTTCCTCGATTTCCAGCATATACCCCACCGTGGAAAGATGGCCCTCTTCATCCCGATGGACGACCGGGTGCGCGGCAGGGACCGCCCTCACCTTGACAGCCGGGCATAGTTGCCGCCAGCTTTCGGTCGCGACATGGCAGCGCTGCTGGGGAATACCCCATTGCAGCAGCTTTTCCAGCACCGGCGGCGGCCCGACAAATTGGCAGTTTGCGGAAGCGTCGGCGATCTTCGGCAGCGTATGCGGATCACAATGGTCGATGTGGACGTGCGTGATCAGCACCCAGTCGGCATCGGTCACTTCCTCCGGCTGCAAGGGTATCGGCAGCAGCCGGCTCAAGTCCGGCGCATCCAGCTCCTGCACCGAATTCGAGAGGTAAGGATCCATATAGATCACGGTGTCCCGGTATTCGATCCGGCAACCGGACTGGCCGAGCAATTCGGAAAGGGACCATCGTCTTATTCATTTTGCGTTTCCTTCTGTTGGAAATGCCAGGTGGTCCGACACATGTCTTCAAGGGTCCGCATTACTTTGACTGTTGCCCGAATTGTAATAAAGGATGACATTGAGGCCGGCATTTGCAAGCACTGCTGCCGTGTGGCCTCCAATGAAGCCTGGCCGCCGGTTAGCAAAATGTTCAACGGAAACTCCTCGTGCTCAAGAAACTTATTGGTACGGCATTTATAGTCTACGCCAGACAAGTCGGAAGGGCCTGGTGTTTTCCAGCTCAACGAGTTCACGATCATAGTGCGTTGCAACCAGACGATTGCGCCCCGAAACAAGATCAGCAACCTGTTTATGCATTCGCTTGGCTATTGGTGGCGAGTCCGGACAAACCAGACTGCCTTAAGGTGATGTCGAACTGCTCAGCGGTGACCTGGGGCCGCACTAGATTTAGTACCGACCTGAACTGGAAATTTTAGATTAGTTAAGAAGTGCGGATTTCAGGAACAAGGTCACCTGCCAAGTGACCGTTTAACAAAAAATCTTACACCCTCGGTGGAAATGCATTACACCAATCCACCATTAGCTGTTGCACTTCGAACTTTAATCCACCTTCTTAATAAGGATCGTCTCAGCCTAGTAAAAAAGCCCAAAGATTTTTTAGAATTAAATTCATAAATCACGACCGGAATATCTCCGGCGACTTCATTACTAATACTTGTGGCTCCAAATTGTTTACCAATCTCCCTTAAGCCCTTTCCGGAAAAATGAGTTATATGGACGTCATTATCAAAAAATGGTGTGCCTTCCTTCTGAGGATCAGGATCTAGTAAGTATTTCCACCTGTTTCGGTTCAACGTTGGAACAGAAATAACAAGCCCCATACCCTTTTTAGCCGCATTCGCAAGTTGACTAAAAAGAATCCTTGGTTGGTCCAGGTGCTCTAAAACCTGGAGGCAAACTATTAGGTCATATTGCTCCGATTTATCTGACGACCAAACCTCATTTCTCAAGTCGAGATTAAAGTGTTGCTTTCCATAATCGACAGCATAATTATTTGTATCATAGCCTGTAACCTTGGGAAAATGATCTTTAGCGACATTCAAAAAAGTCCCCATTCCGCAGCCTATATCCAGCAGGCTATTAGCCTTGGGATACTTCTCTTTAGTCTTTTTATCAACATTTCAGAAGAGACAGCATTCCTTTCTTTCGCATTTATGTGCCAATTCAAGTCAGCCATCAATGTCTCGGCATCTTCCTTATAACCGGAAGGGTTAAAGAATGATTCACATTCCATGCAATAGTACAATGGAACATTCTTCTTCGTCCTTACAGTACTGATTTCCCGCACATAAACAACAAAATCAGAAGTACATACTACACAATTACCAAACCCCGACAAGGTAACCATAGGCTTACTTTCTTGTTTTCATTAAATTCATTTATATTTCGAGCTGAGCCATCACCAAAAATCAAATACCACTGTCAAATATTTACGCAGCACCGACAAAGGAGGTTCTCAATTATTTCTATTAAATAAATTTACCAACCGCCTTAGCGGCCTGGTTATTTTCCAGCTTGGAGAAGCCACCATAGCCTGAAGCTGATCATCCCTATTTTTGATCTTTATCTCCCTGTTCTTGATTTTTTCTCCGCTTTTTTCCAAAGCAACCAATAAAGATATTTGTTTCCTTGCCAAGCTTTCAAAACTCGCCTCACTATCCAAAGGTGGTCTAGGCATTTCTTCACCCTTGTCAGGATTCTCACTATCTATTACAGCCAATTCCTTAAGTAGATTACTGCTTGAGTGCAGATGTCTATATTTTTCTATATTTCTGGCTCTGCGCTCACAATAATACTCAAAGTTGTCAATTATTTTTTTTACCACTTCAGCCAGGCTTTCCAGGTCATCTGAAATGAAAGTCTCGCCCGAACCATAATCCATGATCTGATCCGACATCCAGGTATTTTCCGGAACAACGATTATCTTTTCCATGCAAAGCGCCTCGGTAACTATTCCAGAGGTTTGACTGGGATAGAACCTTCTGGAATAAGGAATTAAAATAACATCACAATCTGAAAAAAATTGTTCATAGGCCTCTTTTCCCAGAAAACCTTCCACATGAGTAATATTTATCGACTCTAATTTGAATTTATCATGCAAATCTTTCAACTTCTCTCTTTGTGTAAGCTTTATCTTGAAATGAACGTTATCAATATTGCCTGTCTCCACGAACCTTTTATATAACTCGTAAACGATATCATAACCTGCTCGCTTGGTAGTCTGACCTATATAACCCAAGGTGATTTTGCCAGATACTTTATGAGCAGGCTTTTTAAGTGGCGTGATATTTTCGATCGGCAAAGGCAGAACACGAAGATCTCTATCAAAACAGACGCCGTATATATCTTTTGTCCTTTCTGAATCGGTACAAATATTCAATAATTTCCCGTGATCGCACATTTCAACCAGAAATGACACCCCCGTTAGCATGTAAAGATATTCGTCTGGATACGCTTCATGAAGGCAAAAATCCTGGTTAAGGTAAAAAAGGCATGCGTATACGGATAGTCCCTTTATTCTCTGATGATACTTATTCGACAGTAATGCAAGTACTGGCAGGTGCAAAGGGTGCGCCGTATACATAAAGAGTACATGGCCCTGCTCTCCCCCTTGCCGGGCGAGAGAAGAGAGTATTTCATCCAGTGAAGTATAAAAATCATTCAGTGCCGCATCGGGATCCTCGAGCCAGGGAAGTCCGGCCAGGTATTCAAACCTGCGAATCAGGCCAAGCTCGTCAGCCTTATGTTGGGGCACATCAAGGTTTACAAAATGCTCCATTTCAATGCCGGAGTTCTTCGCCTCGTCCCTGAGCAGTTTCCCCATTCGGGTATAGTGCCCGAAGTCCACTCCATAATTGGGATCAATGAATATTAGCTTCTTGGTCATTTAGTTGGGTTTATCTTATATCCTTGGAGTCATCGCGAGGCTGCGCTGGCTTTACCCTGGTCGTTCTCTGAGACCCGAATAATTTCTTGATGTGCCGCAACATATTCACCCTTCCATTAATCTTGACTCACAAATGAGCTATGAAAACTTCGCGCAGCCTTTTGCTATATCCAAAAATTGTTTGGCAAAGGACCGCCTTCCAAGAACATTGTCGTTCCGTGCAATCTGCTCTTTGTCCATGTCTGGTCCGGCATGAAATTCTTCCCATGCTTCAGCCAAAACGAAGGCAAGCGACTCAGGTGAGTGAGGATCAAAAAACTTGCCATGGGGCGGGTTCTGTTCGATATGAACCGGTATATCCGAAAGAATTATCGGCTTCCCGAGACAACGAGCATCCTCGACCACACTACTCCATCCTTCAAACAAGGAAGGTTGAAGGATGGCCAGGGAGCGTCTTATCAACTGAATTTGGTCAGTTTTTTCAACGAGGCCGAGCATCATGAACTGCCCCGCCAAACCTGCCATGTGTATGGCTTGCAGCATTCTGTCCGAATACTCGGGTTTTCTGTGATCGTAGATATGACCGGTACATACCACTATCGGGTAGACTTGTCTCTTCCCCAAAATTGCCAGCGCATCCAGAATGACCTGGTGGTTTTTATGCTGCCAAAATTGATTGCAGACCAGAAAAAACCGATCCGGCAGATGAAATTTGTTCTGCGTTTCTATCGGATCAGCCTCATACCATTGAGCCTTGGGTATGGTCAGAAACCGGAGGATTCTTATCTTGCGTACGAACTCCGGAAAGAATTTTTTGAAATCCTCACCGGCAGCATTACTGCTCAAGACAACTAGCGGCGCCGTTTGCGCTTTCTGAGCAAAATACGAATCCCGCCTAGCCAGTTCATTCTTCGTAAAGAATTCCGGTAAATATTTGTGCTGGAAATCTTCAATCCAGGAAGCGTAACAATTGAAAATATGGAGATTGGTAGTTAAGTAAGGAAAGACGAAGTCAAAGTTCTCTTTTAAATACTTGTCTGGCCGATAATCTTTTTTAAGGATAATTCGACCAAGTTTATCTGCAAGCCTTGCGTAGATGTCGCGTCGGCTGTACGCATCCGAAATCTTGCAGATACTTTTTACGTAGGGCTGCATCAAGTCAATGAGATCTTGCTCGGTCCCGTCTTTTACAATCAGGCTAATCTCAAAATTTTCCCCGGTTTCGCCTTGGTATTCGTTTAAGGCAAATATTATGTTCTTTATGTACTCGGTGCCGCCGATCCAGCCCCGTGCCCCCGCCATCATAATGCCGATTCTGAACGGTCCTTTCATATCCCGGATATCTCCTCGCGGCACCAGTTCGCAACTGACTGGATCCCCTGCTCGAGTGTAACTGAGGGTGAAAATCCAAGGCTGACGAGCGACGATATATCGGCGCGCCAGTTGAGCGGTGTGCCGCGAGGAATTATTCCATCGAACTGCGGCAGAATTTTCATGCCAAGCGCCTGCAGAATGATGCGCGCAAGTTCCTCGATGGTCACTTCACGGCCAGTCGCGAGGTTATAAACCTCTCCCTGCAGCGGTGCGGCTTCTGCTGCCACGTTCAGAGCCGCCGCGATGTCGCGGCCATGGACGAAATCCCGGCTTTCCTTGCCGGTGCCCTGGAGAATCAATCTTTCATTGGCAATCGCCTTCTGACAAATATCCCAGACGACCTGGCGCCTCAAGCCGACGCCGTATGCCGAAAATATCCTCACGCTTGCAGTTCTCAAGCCATAAACCCTGGCAAACTCCAGACACAGCTGCTCGCACTGCACACTTGTGGAAGCCGTACGACGATATGGGTTCACAAGGATGAGACTCCTTCACTGGCAGCGATGCCGGGTTGCCGTAAACGGCCGCGCTCGACAAGAACAGGAGTCGACATTCCGGCGCGTGGAGGCGCAGCACGTCCAGCACCTCGAAGGTCAACACCGGTCCGGCGGCAAAGTCGGATGCGGGGTCTATGATGGACAATCCCACCGATGCCCTTCCGGCACTCTGCACACAAAGGTCCGGGGTGTGCGTTCTTGAGTGCTTCCGCAAGCTCGCGCGACGGCAAAAGCATGCTGTAATACGCGTCAAGGCTGGCTAACGGCGCATTCTCCGCAGGGACGCAGTCGATGCCGATGACCGAGCAGCCCCGTTCGTGAAAGTGCCTGGCCACGTAACGGCCCAGAAACCCGGCGACGCCAATGACAAGAATGGTTTTACAGGAATTGTTTGTGATCATGATTGAACGATTGCCGCAGAATATTTAGGAACCTCTGATCAAGTCTGCCATGAAGTTGGCGACTTTATTACTTCAACGATTCTTATAAACATCCACGACTTGTCCGGTTCGGCTTGCCAGCACGCATTTACCCATTGGCCGTGGGCTTGTGCGCAACAAAGGAATACAAACGTCCCGGGGTTTGATTTCGACGATCAAGTGTCGAAGCGCGCTGCTTCATCAGCACCCTGCCCACCGCATGCCGCGGGTTGAACAGAAGCCTGGTCATGCGCCAGCCGATGAATGGCGCCACGCCGCGGGTACAGTGCGCAAAATATTGTTCTGCAGTCATCGGAAAGTAATTGATCGGTGACTCCAGCGGCCCCATGACTCGCCCAACATTCAAGCCAGCCTGCTGCATGGCGGACAGATATTCATCGAGAAGGTAGGCATTTTCTCCACCGTAAAACTTATGGAGCGGGTGGGAATCGAGAAACGCCTGCAAATCCTCGCGCTTGCTGATCACATGCTCACGCGTGGCCACCATGATGCCTCCCGGCTTGAGCACCCGATAAATCTCGCGGCAAGTCTGCGGCAAGTCACGGGCATGATGAAGCACCTGGCGGCAGTTAACCGCGTCGAAGCTGTTATCGGGGAACGGCAATTTCTCGGAATATTCGGTGACCACATTGATCTTCAGGCCACTTTGTTCGGCCAGCGAACGGATCGCGCCTGCGCCAACCAGTTGGCTGGGATCGGGCTCCAACGCGGTAACGTGCCACCCATCGCGAGCCATGGCGTAGCTGCTGATGCCCCGGCCGGCGCCGAGATCCAGCACCTTGCCGTGCGCCGGCGGCAGCAAGGCAGATATCGCTTTCCACTCGGCGCCTTGCCAAAAACGCTCGGCGGCCTCAACCAATGGGTCATCATAATAGCAGGCCCGAACCAGTTCCTGCTGATCCGGCTGGTTGCGCAGCCATTGAACAGCCTGTTCCCAGGTGGATTGGGTCATTGTCGAGGCAATTCCCTGATAATTCGGGCCGGATTACCTGCAACCAATGTCCATGGAGGAACATTTTTAGTAACAATCGAACCGGCGGCGACTACCGAACCTTCGCCGATAGTTACCCCTTTCAAGACAGTGACATTCATTCCCAACCACACTTTGTCGGCAATCACGATCGGCGCCATTTCCACGACATCCCATCTTTTGTATTCACTCGCTTTTTCAATGCCCACCAGATAGAAGGCCCTCACGCCACTTACGCACGTCTTCAGCCCGATCCTGCCAATTGAGTGAATGGGAATCGTGATCAACAATAGTGCAGCCCCAGGAAATGAGTACATTGCTGCCAATGTCTATGCGATGCGCACAAATAATACGTGAATTACCGATGAAGCTATCATGCCCAACTGAAACAGATCCCAGATCTCGCTCCAGGACAATTCGACAGGACAATACAGAGTCCGTGCCGAGCACGACACGCCCATCTGGTGAGCCTGATCTGCATTCAACCGAATAACCTTGCCAATACAACACCATTGGCATTAACCGAATATTCCGGACCGAGCTAGCGTCCGCATTTCCTTTCTGCAATCGCAATTGGGCGAAGCCTAATATTCGCAGCAAGAATATTACGGCGAAAATTTCGCATCTGTAAATTACTCCTGGTGGGTATCGTTGCCTCCGATCGCACCGATTTAAATTAGAGAATCCGCGCCTATTTGACAACCTTCAAACCCGTCCTGTATCCAAGCAACGCGTGTCTTTTTCGGGCAGCCAGACGCTCAAAAGTATTATAGAAGCGCCTTAAAAGAAACTCGATGCGCAACTGCTGCCTTAACTTATTGAGTGAATGGTACAACAATATTATTGGGCAATTATTTTCTAATGATCGACTGAAATCAAACATCCATTTGTTGACCAAGCGGACCAATATCAACTTTGAAAAATCCGCTTTCTTAGCGCCAGCGCAGCTCTTGAGATATAGGAACGCTTGGTTGGCGATAGGAAAGTTTTGTCCTTTTTAGTGCACGTACGTCTTCCGCGAGATTGCGTTCAAAATTTCTTATGCGGTCACTTGCCAATTGAATATCAAACGCGTCCGAACTTTCACAATGAACTCCACTATTATCGTGCCCAATATTTCTTACCAAGGACATTCTTGGATGCAAACACAATCCGTCATTTAGAAAAACAGACGCGTACCAAAACACTGCCCATGTATCTATTAAGCCTCGCTCATTTTTTTCAACCTCGCCCAAAAGTCATAAGCACCATCCAGGTTAAAGCGGTAAATTGTTTGCTTCGAAAATTCATTAAGTAATTTCTTGGGACACTTTTCGAAGCATTTCCAGGCTCTGTCCCAAGTCGCCCACCCCCAGCATGATGCTGTTCTTAAGAAGAAAGACTCTGGCAAGTCTGCACTGTCGATTGGAAACATATACCCGGATATATGCATCACCGTCTCGTCATATTTATAAGTTTCAAGCGCTGTATTCATAAAACTTAAGAAGTATGGGGAAGTGATCAGATCATCCTCCAGCACGACAATGCGCCCGTGCTCATTCACCACCGATGTCACGCCGTCGATGATGGAATTTGCCAGCCCCCAGTTCCTTTCGCGCTCGACAATGCGAACTGAACGGAATCCAGTGATCGATCTGATGTAATCACGCACCTCGCGCACAGCATCTGCGGCCTCTGGGGTTTTCGGCGCATCGGAATAGATGATCAAGTCACTATCCGTTGCCAGGTCATTCTTTTGCAGCGCCTCTACCGTCCGGCGCGTATGCGCGGGTCGGTTATAGACAAACAGGACGATAGGTGCGAGGGTCATTTATGGTTTGCCGGCATCAATAATCAGTGAAGTGTAAGCCGTATGATTGACCTTGTTTCTCGGATCAAACCGCGTAGACCGCACCACAAGGCCCCCTTCGGTACTCCAGTCTTCCTGGTGAAAGCTTCCCTGTTCATCAAACCACTCAAGTATCCGAATCTTAAATCCCGCCTTCTCGAGCAATGTCGACAGCGTCTGGTAGTTATACAAAACCTTGTGGTCGTCCGCACCAGGACCGCAGCCTCCTGGCCTGACATGGGCTATGTAAGCAGCATCGGGGTGAAATCCGTCCGGTACGGCAATTCGCAATACGCCGCCTCGTTTCAGATACTGAAAACAGTTTCGACATGCCTTGGCTCCATCTTCCAGCGAAAGATGTTCCCAAACATGCTCCGCGAGAATATTGCTGACCGATCCGGCATCAAATAATGCGGCAAATGTGCTGGCGTTGGTTAAATCCAGTAACGGATAGTTTGTACTGATCCATCCGTCCTGCTTGGTGGCTGCCGAACCGACGATAATTTTCAGGTTAGTGCGAGACCGCCTGATAGCGTTCTTGATGGATGCTCTTTCCCGCTGTCTTCTGGAAGAATCACGGAGCTTCTTCCGAATCAAGGCCGCGGTGCTAGCCAATACGTTGTGAAACTGGAACGGCATTACAAGTCCATGTATCCCATTCAGGCAGTTACAATTCTTCTGGAAATAACATGATCAAGTGCCGCGATATGCCGGTTGTTATTCGGATAGCAGAGTTCGTATCATCATGTGGGAATCTTGCCCTGGCAAGAGAATTCCATTGGCAGCATCTAGATACGGGATGGCCGCTCAATCCAGTCAAGCAATCTTCCAATCCGCTGCCGATGCTTCGCCAGAAACAAGTCCAGCTTACGCGTCATAAGGGACTCGCCAAACGCACCGAAGCGCCTCACCGAGGAAAAGCGAGCCTTAAAGCGAAATAATAAACCGGACAGACCTGTACCTTCAGACATTGAAGCTGCCAGCGCATATTGCCGACGCTGCATTTCACGAAAGGTCAATTGCTCCTTGTCGGACTGCTTCGGATCCAATCTTTTCAGTTGAGCCTCCCGCGTATCTGCCGGGTGAGCGTCCCGGCGAATCAGGTAGGTTTCCGGGGCATATACGAACGGCCCTTTGATCGCAGCGCTGGTCAACAGAACATGATCTGCGCCGTGAAATGCATCCATTCCCGATTCATCCCAAACAGCGCGTAAAGTTTCCGTACGAAATACACCATATATAAGCGAACAATCATGCAGATGACGTATTAGCCCTAATACGCGCGTAGAGGCAAGCTTATGGGCCAACATTTCATGATAAAAATAGTCGTAGTCCACAATTGGCTTCCCTCCGACATCCACATGACGGGAAGCTCCATAAGCCAATACCGCGTCCGGGCAATCATCAAGAAGCTGCGTTAGCTTCCTGACATAACCATCCGGTAGCGCATCGTGGCTACCCAGCCACATAAAATAGGGGGTCTCGGCCTTATCCAATAGGAACTTGAAATTTGTAATCCCTCCCATGTTATGAGGCTGCCGCACAAAATGAATGTTGGAATATTCCCGGCTTAGCCTTTCACAAATTGCCGCAGATCCATCAGTCGATGCATTGTCAGATACCCATACCTTTTCGCACTGCGATGCGGCAGAACGGATCGCTTCCTCGATATATCTTTCCTCGTTATATAGCGGGATACCAATAGTAACTAATGGATGTATCTGTCTAATCAACTGACGCCCTCCAAAACCAGATCGTTCGCAATATGAATCCATTTCAGAACTGGCATCAATAATTGTTTCAAAACTGAACTTATTACAATCGCAAACATTATCCAAGACGCTTCAAATACCCATCCGGCGCGACGGTAATCAGCAGCTTGTGCTGAATACTTTTATCAATCTCGAATTCCGGGTGAGTCTTCAGATACTCATGCACGGCTGTCTTCGGACTATCGCCATGCCCCAGGGTCGGTCGCCTAGTACATGCTTCGGGCATGTCATCAATCAACGTGTCAAAAACCACACAATAACTTCTCACCGTTGTCAGCGGTGCATACGCCTTTCAGTTCGGCAAGCACATGATCGTGGGTATGGTTTGAATCCAGAATAACGAGTATGCGCTTTTTGCCTTTGGCCTTTTCAACCACTTGGGCAATAACATCGGGCGCAATACTGGAACCTTGAATCATGCTGATACGCTTAAACATAGGATGATCTTCAATGGCTTTACGATTGTGCGCGCGAATATCTATGTCTATACCGAGCACCTCTCCCTCACTGCCCGTACAGACAGCTACCAATTCAAGCATGGACGCATAAAATATCAACGAGCCACCATGGGCAATCCCTGTTTCAACAATCAGATCAGGTTTTACCTCCCAGATGATCTCCTGCATGGCAACTATATCTTGCGGATACTGGATCATCGGACGGCCAAGCCAGCTAAAATTATATGTGTAGCTATGCTGATTGGTTTCACGCGACCAAATCCTTGACAGTGCTTGCACATCCTTGTCCTCGCCAAGTTGGTGGATATTTTCAGCAACTTCTTTTTTAAAATTCTCGATTGGGTTCATCCCTAATCCTTAATATTGGTAATTGGTCAAACCTGCCTGCCACTTGCTCATGGCGAATCTCGCCCACACTTGTTACTTCGTTGCGCAGGCATAGATGATGTTGCAGTCCTCTGGTTGCTGTTTGCCAAGTTCGTAAGAGGCACGGCAGAATTCTGCTTTCCAATCTTTCTTTTCACCGCCAACACGCCCCCAGCCAAATCCGCCTTCTTCCCACAAACCATTCTTCAGAAACCAGTCCATTTGCGGCGTGGAAAGCGACTTATAAAAAACCCCTCCGGTCTTGGCGACTGTCAATCCCGCCTGTTCAACATCAGCACATAGCGTCTTGAGTGAGTAAGAACGTCGATGCCCTACTATCTGAATATCAAAGGGCGACAGCTCTTCGCATTCAGACAGCGTACCCATCAGCACAGCCAAGCGCCGATTAACTGCGTAGGCATTTGGAACGTGTACCAACAAGACCCCCTCTTCATCGAGCAGGCTGGCGGCTTTATTTAATACCCCGACAGGGTCCACCACATGCTCAAGAATATTGAGCATGGTTATTGTGGAAAACCGTTCCGGAGTTTCAAAGTCTTCTATCAGTGCTTCATGGAACTCGGCTGCGGGTAAATTTTTTCTTGCCAGTTCTAGATGCTTTCCGGATGCGTCCAGGCCGACTACCCTGGAAAATCTTCCTGCCAGCATAGCCGTCAATGTGCCATCACCGCACGGCATATCCAACAGGCTATGCCCACGTGCGTGCTCGAGACATTCCTGTGCCTGGTAGTATCCCAAAACCTGGTTATAGCTGCTGAAAACCTGTGATCTGGCCCATGAGAATGTCTCCTGAAGTTCCTTTTCGTTATTCGCGGCCAAAATTTTTCTCCTTTAATTCTTTTTTAAACTTGACAAGATGAGTTGCAGGCCTTGCACTATGCCAATCGTTGCTTGCCAACCGAGCACTTCCTTGGCCTTGCCGGTATCCATGGCAATACAAGCGGTGTCACTATCGATCAGGGTTGTGTCGATTTCATTCCGCCCACCCAGCAGGTTCCGTAAAATCTCTGCAACTTTGTGCGTTGTGGTAATCACACCCGTTCCGATATTCAGATTACCCGTGAAATCACTCTCGACGGTTTTAACCAGTACCGACACAAGATCGTCAATGTAGAGCAGATCAAGCGCAGGCAATCCATTATTGTAGCGATGGGTAACAATGCGCTCGGATCGTCTTATCTTGTCAATGAAGTTATAGATAAACTTCGGTTTATCGCTGCCAACTCCGTACACTGGACTGGAACGAAGCATCGTGCAGCGCAATCCCTGAGTGCGCCGGCTGTGCTCTATCAGCATTTCACACAAATATTTGGTCTCTGCATATGGCCCATTGGGATGCAAGGGAAGCGATTCTTCCGCCTTCAAATGGTTTGATCGATATCCAGAATAGACTTCCCATCCGGACAAATAGATCAATTTGATATCGCGCGTTACGCATACATCCAGCACGTTGCGCAACATGGTCAGCGTATCGCCAATCGCGGTATTTGACGTGTAGACGCGTGGGTTGGCAAGATGAACAATGCAATCTATTCTATTTTCACCGGCAGTCAGGTCAAGTTGCGTACCACCCTGCAGAAGATCCAGTTCCTTACGGCTTGGCACAATAGCTTCAAATCCTTCCGAAAGTTTCAGGCTAGTAGGTTTTCCCAAGGCTCCCGTTCCACCGGTCACGAGAATGCGGGGTTTCTCTTGCGAGATTCTTTTCTGATCCAATCCCAAGGCTCTGCGTACCGATTTCAATGGATCGACTTTGATCTCTCTCTCACCAGTTGTCTCCAATACACGGCGCACTGCCACTTCGAACGGGATGGATTCGTACATTGCCAGTATTCCAACGGCAACTGCATTGCTGCGGGATATGCCATAGTCGCAACACACTACCGTTTTTTTACCCTCGCGAAGGGACTTGCAGCCTTCAGTAATTTTCTGCAGCACCGCATCGTCTCGATTACCGGCTTTGTCCACCAAGTCGCGAACATCAATGATGTTCACACCTGTTTCTTTACGTACCAGTAAAGCAGAGCCAGTACCCAGAAGCGGAGTGATCCAGCGTATGGTCATTTCAAGTCCTCTTTGGCCACAAAGGTTTCCGTCAGGCTCCGCAAATACCATCCTGACTTAATCACATTCGATGCTGGCAACTCACCAGTAATCAGGTAGCTGAGAAGCATGTCAATCTCATTGACACCCGCCAGTGCGCGCAGATAGGCGGATGCCGAAAAACGTGGGTTGATCTCAAAGGGCAGTAACACGCCATCGCGCACCCGCCCCTGAATATTTATCGGCCCACGACTTTGAATCAAACTGGCGATACGCTCCGCCTGTTGACACAGGTCGGAGAATGAATCGATATATCCCTGGGAATATCCGCTTGAAACCACTCCGCCTCGCCCACGGTAAGCGACAGAAAGCTTTGCTTCCAGCATCCGGCGCATCGCGATCGAACTGACGATTTTCCCGTCCGGCAAAGACAGTACACCAATCGTAAACTCGCCTTCTTCGTCCCTCACATATTCCTGTGCAATAGGCACGTTGCCGTTACGCCGGATGAAATCGGCATAAATCAAAGCCTCGTCTGTAGTCACAGCAAAAAAGACCGAGGCGCTGCCGCCCGACCCAGTTGCCGGTTTAACAATACAAGGCAAGCCTACAGTATTCACATCATCTGTATTTGTTAACTCTGTCGTCTTTGGTATGGGGATTCCATATGCGGAGAGTTCGCGAAATGTCGCTTCCTTGTCTGAGAACAAACCAACAATGGCTGCGTCATTGGTGATTACTCGAATGCCTTCCCGTGAAAATGATTCTGCGGCTGCTCCAAGCAATGCATTTGGTTGCTCGCCTCCCGGAATAAGCCACTTTGCCCCAGCTTGCAGGCAGATCTCCAACACTTCGTGGATATAGTTTTCTCGATCGACGCGATAAGTTTGAGCAAACCCTTTGTCATAAAGTCCATACGCACTTGGTGAAATGTCGCAGCCAAAAATTTCATATTTTCCGGGAAGGCATAGACATTTGCATATCTCGGTACCCAGTGAGGCACCACCGACACCGGCAATCATGACTTTGACTGGTACTGTTGCTTTGCTCATATGCTGGTAGGAGGCCTTGGCTTCAATTAGAGCCCAGTTTCTTAATAGTTGCTATAACCCTGTCCTGATCGGCATCCGTCAAGTCATGATAACTAGGCAGGTTGATTGCCCGAGTAGGAAGATCGTAACTGACACTGTTGGTGGGTTTCGGCTGAAACATTGGCAGTGAACTCAAGGGATGAAAGAAGACGCGCCCGTCAATATTTTCAGCCTTGAACAATTCCAGCAAAAGCTCGCGCGTTAATCCTGTATCTGGCGAGAAAACCAGTGTGGGCATCCAGTAGCCGTTGGTTGTGCCGGGTTTTTCTGGATTCATACTTATCCCGGACATGCTGCTCAAATGTTTATGATAGTAAGCAAAGATTTCTCTCTTTCGCCCGACTAACCCATCAATCCGTTCCATTTGGCCGCAACCGATTGCCGCCTGTATGTTGGACATCTTGTATTTGAATCCAACCATGTCTGGCCAGAACTGCTTTTTTTGTCCTTTGGCACGGCCGTGATTGCTCAACGTCAATACGTGTTGGTAAATAACTAGATCGTTTGTGACAAACATACCACCTTCGCCAGTCGTGAGCGTCTTGGTGCCGTGAAAAGAGAAGGTCCCGAATTTGCCAATAGAGCCCGCACGCTTACCATGGTAGATAGAGCCAATGGCTTCAGCTGCATCCTCTATTACCGGAATGCCGTGCTTCTCGCCTATAGCCAAGAGTTGTTCCAATTCGCACAGGTTGCCATAAAGGTGTACAGCTATGATGGCCTTGGTGCGCGGCGTGATCGCTTGTTCAACCAGCACCGGATCAAGGCACCAGGAATCGGGGAGAATATCTACAAAGACCGGCTTGGCACCAAGGTAAGTGATTGGTGCAGCGCTGGCGATCCAATTTGTATCAGCAAGAATGACTTCATCGCCGGGGCCGACGCCCAAAGCTGCCAGGCCCATATGCAATGCGCCGGTACAACTGGAAGTGGCGATGGCGTACTTGACGCCCAGGTGCTGCTTGAACAACTCCTCGAATCGGTTGATATATTCGTAGCATCGTTCTCCCCAACCATTGCGCGCCGCATCGGTAGCGTATTCCACTTCCTTTTCAGTAATGGAAGGCTTGGTGTAATAGATGCGCGAATTCATCTGACCTCCAAAGCCGGTACTGACGTTACGAACTGACCGCCCCATTCGCGAATGTAGGCCAATTGCCCGACCACTTCCGTGCGCAAATTCCAGGGCAGGATCAGCACGTAATCAGGCCGGGTTTGCTTTAGCTGTGCTTCGGCAACGATCGGGATGCGGCAACCGGGCAGGAACTTGTCTTGCTTGGCGGGATTGCGATCCACCACATAAGGCAACAGATCCGGCCGAACGCCGGCATAATTCAGCAGGGTATTGCCCTTCGCTGCCGCGCCGTATCCGGCCACTGATTTTCCTGCACGCTGCGCTTCAATCAAAAACATCAATAGATCATTTTTGACCTTGTTTGCCTTGGCCTGGAAGCCGGCATAGAACGCCGTGCTGTTCATGCCTGCCGCTGTTTCACGTTCCAATAGTTTCGCCACATTCCGGCTAATCTCACGCACACCCGTAGTCCTTGCGTTGTGCATAGACACGCAGGCTGCCGCCGTGCGTTGGCAATTCCTCAACGTCGAACACGCTCAGGCCGTTGCGCTCAAAAATCCGTTTCACTGCCGTCAAGGACAGGTAGGAATAGTGCTCGTGGTAAATGGTGTCGAACTGGTTTTCAGTCACCAGGCGCAGCAAATGCGGGAATTCAAAAGTCGCCACGCCTGCCGGTTTCAACAGCATAGCAAAGCCTTGCACAAAATCATTGATGTCCGGCACATGCGCCAGGACATTATTCGCAGCAGTCAGGTCGGCCTGCTTGCCTTGTGCGGCAGCTGCCTGCGCCAGCTTCACGCCGAAAAATTCCTCGACGATTTCGATGCCCTTGGCGCGCGCGGCATCTGCGGTGCCGGTGGTAGGCTCGATCCCCAGGCAAGGGATCCCGCGTGCCTTGGCATATTGCAGCAGATAGCCGTCATTCGCTGCCACCTCGACGATATGCGAATTTTTATCCAGCGCAAAACGCTGCGCCATGTCCGCGACATATTGTTCGGCGTGCTTTAGCCAGGTAGTCGAGAACGAACTGAAATAAGCGTAATCGGCGGAGAACAGTTCGTCTGCTCCGGCATAATCTTCAGTTTGCACCAGCCAGCATTCCGTGCATACCAGCACCCGCAAGGATAATATTTTTCAGGCGCGTGCAAGGTCTGCCGGTTGAGATATGCATTGGATGGGGGCTGCCGAACCCAGATCGATCAGCGGCAGCACCAACTCCGCCTGGCAATGACGGCACTTCATAAATCGATGCCCTGATATTCCCGGCCAATGAATGGATGATTGCGGTCGCGCTCGGAAAGATCGTCTACCGGCAAAGGCCAGGAGATATTCAGCCTCGGGTCTGCCACGTTATGCGCGCCTTCTGCATCGGGGCGATATGCGGCCGTGTGCAAATATATCAACTCGCAATCCTCCGTCAGCGCCTGAAATCCGTGTGCGTAGCCTTCGGAATGAGCAGGCTCCTCCGATTGGCTGCCGTAAGGATCTCGCCGTGCCACTGCAGAAAGGTAGGCGAGTCACGCCGCAGGTCCACCGCCACATCCCATATCTCTCCTTTTAAACAGCTCACCAGTTTTGTCTCGGCATACGGCGGATGCTGAAAATGCAGCCCGCGCACCGCGCCTTTTTTTCGCGTGAGCGTATGGTTGATTTGGGCGATGGGCTTGGTGATCCCCGCCAGGCGGAATTCTTCAGCGCAGTAGAAGCGCGACAGGAAGCCGCGCTGGTCTTCTATTGCCTTGCGCTGCACCAGAAGTAATCCGGCCAGAGGCATTGGAGTAAAATCAAAACGAGACATGGATAATTAAATCACTCCCGGCAAAGCCGTGGGCTTGTTGAGTGGGCCCCTCAAAGGGGCCGAATAACGCCGTGAGTCGCTAGAAGGCGTCGGGTCTGCATTCCTTCCCTTTTGCAGTGGGGGAGGGGATGATGTAACCAATCTTTAACGTTGCTCTTTAATGACCGTGGGAACGGTCAAGCCAAATGGAGTCTCCCGGCATAGCCGGGGGGTTACCTAAAATCGCATTATTTTTATATTGCGCATGGCAGAGCTGCGCGATCACTTTCACAATCTAATTGCGACCACTCTGGCAGATTCCGAAAGATCTGCAAGATGATATTTCACAATACTATGCACAATGTCCCAGTTGATGCTTTCATAGTTGTGAATAGCGATATTTCGAAAGCCAACTGCCTTTTTGAGATTTCCTGCCAACTCGATATTCAACACGCCTTCCTGCGCCAGCAAATCGAAAGTTTGTCCCATTGTGTCAGGCGGCGGCACTTCCATGCCAGCAATCAGGTGGGCGCCAATGTCCACCGAGATTTGCACCGCACGACTGAGGCTGAGCGAGACAATATCTTGAAGGTCAATATCCGCGTTCAGCGTGGCGGCGTCTGTTGGGCATTTTGTTTCTATGCGCCGCAAACAGCGACGCAACGATTCCAATTTCTGCTCGACTACTTCCCGATCCATGCCGTCCGCCTTTCCGCAAGCAGTCTTGTCCGATATGGCATGAAGTCTCCCTGCTCAAACAGGTGCCGACTTATTAACTCTCCGTACATGGTGTCCCTGCCCAGTACTCTTCTGCCATGACGCACTATTTGCCCAAGCAATGGCTCTGACACCACATTGAGATCGATCAAATCAATAGCCTGTCCGGTGCGATCAGTTAATGCTGCGATCAGAGCTATTTTTTCATTGGTTGTCAGTGCTTGTTTGGCCGCAACCGCAATATCCAGATCGCTGTCCACGCGTTGACTACCCAAGGCTACAGAGCCAAACAACACAGCGAGAACGATCTTCGGAAAATGTGCAAGCACCTCCTTGAGTTGCGCATCTACTGGCTGCCGAGATTGGGATGCTGCTTTCATTACCGTCACCTGCCTGTCACTTTTCTACGTATTGCCGTATCTGGTCCAGCGAAAATACCCTCATATCTTTGCCCGATTGATATGCGCGGTTCCATTCGATGATCGCATCCAATGCGTCCTCGAGATGCCATCCTGGATGCCAGTCCAAACGTGCTTTTGCTTTGGAGCAATCCAATTTAAGGTAATGCGACTCATGCGGGTGATCGCCCCCATCCAATACCCAAGTCGCTCCCTTTGCCCAGGCATCGGTCAACCTCTCCACAATCCATTGTACCGGCTTGGCATCTTCATCGTCTGGCCCGAAATTCCAGGCTTCTGCGTACACCGCGCCTTCTTCATATAGCTTTTGCGCAAGCAACAAATAACCCGACAACGGCTCCAGCACATGCTGCCAGGGACGGATAGCATGCGGGTTGCGGATATTGACCGGCTTGCCTTGGGCGATGGCACGCATGATGTCCGGAATCAAGCCGGTCATCCGCCCAGTCGCCGCCGCCGATCACATTGCCGGCCCTGGCACTTGCCAGCGCTATGCCTGCCGGGCAAGGAAAGAACCCGATAGGCGGCGGTCACCAGTTCGGCGCAACCCTTGCTGCTGGAATAGGGATCATAGCCGCCCATCGCTTCGTTTTCGCGATAGCCCCATACCCATTCCTGGTTTTCATAGCACTTGTCGGTGGTGACGTTGACCACTGCCTTCACGCCGGGCGTTGCGCGCACCGCCTCGAGCAGATTCACCGTTCCCATCACGTTGATTTCATAGGTCTCCGCCGGTTGGATAGGAATAACGCACCAGCGGTTGGGCTGCCAGATGGAAACGATCTCCGGCTGGGCCGAACTATTGCCTGTCTAATCTGGCTCGCATCACGGATGTCGCGCAATTACGCGCTCACATGCCTTTGCCGACTTCGCGCCACGGTAAACAGGTTGGGTTTCGTCGGCGGGTCGAGCGCATAACCATGTACTTCCGCGCCCATTGATCTGAAGCCACAGCGACAGCCAGCCGCCCTTGAAGCCGGTATGCCCGGTCAGGAAGACCCGCTTGCCGCGCCAGAAATCCGGAT
Source organism: uncultured beta proteobacterium (assembly GCA_963782385.1). Classification (GTDB taxonomy): domain Bacteria; phylum Pseudomonadota; class Gammaproteobacteria; order Burkholderiales; family Gallionellaceae; genus CAVXFS01. The sequence continues at coordinate 884,585 of CAWAJO010000001.1, read as the reverse complement.
TCACTTCCACACCTTCCATGGCGCCTTGCCGCTTTGCCAAAGCTCTTCCAGATGATTCTTGTCGCGCAGCGTGTCCATCGGCTGCCAGAACCCGTCGTGTGCGATAAGCCATCAGTTCGCCCTTCGCTGCCAGGCTTGTCCAGCGGCTCGCTTTCCCAGACCGTGTCATCGCCGTCGATCAGGTCGAGGACTTCGGGCGACAGTACGAAAAACCCGCCGTTGATCCAGCCGCCATCGCCTTGCGGCTTTTCGATGAAAGCCGGTGACCTGTTGCCCGTCCATGTCAAGCGCGCCGTATCGGCCCGGCGGCTGAACGGCGGTCAGCGTTGCGAGCTTGCCGTGTGCTTGATGGAATGCGATCAGCGCGCGCGATGTCGACATCGGCGACGCCGTCGCCGTAGGTAAAGCAGAATGCCTCTTCGCCCTTGAGATAGCTGCGCCACCCGCTTCAGCCGCCCGCCGGTCATGGTGTCTTCGCCGGTATCGACCAGCGTCACCCGCCAGGCTCCGCATGTTGCTGGATGCACTTCCATGTTGTTGTTCGCCATGTCGAAGGTCACGTCCGACATGTGCAGGAAATAGTTGGCGAAATATTCCTTGATCACGTAGCCCTTGTAGCCGCAGCAAATCACGAAATCATTGATGCCGTGGGCGGAATAGATCTTCATGATGTGCCACAGGATTGGCTTGCCGCCGATCTCGATCATCGGCTTGGCGCATGGCTGACTCCTCGGTGATGCGCGTACCTATCCGCCGGCGAGAATGACGGCTTTCATATGTCACCTCCAATATACATGCTAATTCCAGTTTGCGCAGAAATATAACCAGCACTGTTAACCTCATCAGTTAAGTGAGAACTCAGCGATAATCGTTTATAGATGAGCTGAATAAGTTCGTTCGCCCTGAGCCTGTCAGATTTGCCACTCCGTTCGGCCTGAGCTTGTCGAAGGACTGTAACCATTCAAGGTTCGACAGGCTCACCACGAACGGAATACTTCCTCGGCGTTACCTTAACTCGCAAAGCCACCGTCATTCACCGGTCTCACTGCTTGTGCTTGAATGGATGCCGATAAGAGAAAAGTCAAAGCCACTATAGTTGTTAGCCATCCGTTGAATGCGCTGTTTGCAGTAGTCGTTTAGCTGTTCCCCTCTTCCTGCCGCACCAACATTCTTACGGGTAGGCTTGCCCTTCGTTGCCTCAATTGCAGCGCCAATCTCCTGCTGAGTTAAATCAAGCTGGAAATGTTTATTGATCGTATAAATCGTCGCGAAAGGGTCTGTGCGCAGGTTTTCATAAGTTATCAGGCACTTGTCTTGGCAATCCTGCCATGTCAAAAAAAAGTTGAAGTACCATGGAATCATCATATCCACAATGAATTCTTCAAGCTGCTCGTCCGACCAATCCTGCATATTTGGGAACGTATAGGCAGCGGGTCCAACGACAGACTCATTTCTCATGTGGTCGCGCAGACTTAACACTACATCAAATATATTTCTAACCAGTACAACCGGTTTAACTCCGAACCGCCTCATAAGGTTGTGCGTTTCTTTGGAATTGCGCACATGATGCTGTGCAACATAGTCATGCTTGTCAAAACTCATCAATGCGATCGTATCCAACTCTTGCTCGCGTTGACCATCTGACGGAACGAGGACTGCTTGACGAAACCCATCCAGACCTGAAAGGATGGCTGTTAAATATGTGGAACCAGATTTGGGCATGCATGCCACTAGCAAATGCCGCTTACGCAACTCGTTATGCATCGAGTGTAGGACATATTCCTTGCAGGAATTGAATATGTATCGGTCGAACAAGCGACGTTTAAAATTATTAAACATATTTTCCTTAAATCCGACAGGCGAACTAAGTTCTTCAATGGCCTAATTGAGAAGTGGCAACAGAACGCCCGGTTGCACCTGCGCTGGCACACTTGGTTGGGGCACCAATCAATGGATATATTAGGTCAAACGAATTAAATCCTTGTTTATGAATGGAGACTTCATCTTCGCGAATGGAGCCACACGCCATTTCTTTCTTCACACAGCGGGGCACTCGTTTCAAACGGGGCAAACAGTCAAATTGCGATCATTTATGTCAATCAGTGCGCCACGACATAGTTCCACGTTGCCGCAACATTCCTCGATCTTGTTGTTATGGATGTCGATGAACCTTTAACCACAGCACACCACAAAGTCATTTATGCCGTGCGAGGAATCGGTATTCATTAGGCGCCAAAGGATTGACTTGCCTCCTGTCTCGATCATTGGCTTTGGCTTTAAGTGAGTTTCTTCGGAGATTCGTGTGCCCAAACCACCGCAGGATCACCGCCTTCATAGTAAATCAGCCATCAGTCTTTTTGCGGTGATACATTTGACCAGCGCGCCGCAATAAATGATTCACACCTGTTGATGAGTGATGTCCATGATAAACGATACGGCATTATCCATCCGGCACCGAATTTTTGTCTAAGGATCAGTTACAGAAACATTTATCGCATACTTGCCTGCCGCAAGGTGTAAAGGCGGTATTTCAACCAGAAGCGAAACCAATGCCAGCACCATTTTCCCAGATGAATGATTGATAATTCTCATTAACAACATCAGCCACTGGCCGTTGATCCTGATTCCAGATTTGCAGTCTTACTCCCATTGCTTGACAGTTTGGCAGGACATCAATGGTCAGGTTTAATTGCATGCCACTTCCAAACGGAATGATTGGTTGCGACACCTTCCGGCTCGCCATTGATCGATATGTGCTTGATCTCAACGTCACCACTTCCCACGACCCTTCGCGTTCACCAGTATTAAACTCACTGTGATAAATATTGATTGCTTCCGGCACATCTGATGAAGAGCAAATATTCACTCCCTTTTTTCATCACGATTGCTTCAGTGCATATACGCGCAATCATATGGCATGGAGTGGCTGACGAATATCACGGCTGAACTTTCAAGCAGTTCATGGATGCGATTCAGGCATTTCATTCTAAATCCGGTATCTCCAACTGCCAGCACTTCATCAATCAACAGTACATCCGGCTCCATTTGCGCTGCGACAGCAAACCCCAAACGAACCTTCATGCCGGAGCTGTAATTCTGTACCGGCGTGTCAAGAAACTCGGCAATTTCTGAAAACTCGACAATCGAATCAAATTTTTCATCTATCTCCTGCCTTGTGAACCCCAGCACTGAGCCATTTACATAGATATTTTCTCGCCCAGTCAGAATCGGATTAAACCCTGCGCCAAGCTCGATCAAAGCGCCTATTCGCCCTTGAATGGTAATCTGGCCTCTGTCTGGCTTGATCAGCCCATTGAGTATTTTGAGCAATGTACTTTTGCCTGCGCCGTTTGCTCCGATCAGTCCCATGCACTCGCCGCGCTTCAATTCGAAGCTGATGTCATTCACTGCCCAGAATTCATCCGGACGCAGTTGACCTTCGCCGCCATGGCGGCGGCCGGTGATTTCCCGGCCGAGATCCTGCATGCCATACCAGAGGGATTTCTTCAGGCTGCGGCAGAATTTTTTCGAGACGTCTTCGACTTTGATCAGTGTTTCACTCATTTATGAACTCATGCGTTCTATCAGGATGGGCATGGCGAGGCGGTAAATCACCCAGACCACCAGCAGCAAGGCAACCGCGATGACATTTACAACCAGGAAATAGCCAAAGTATTCGGGATGGAAGCCGGTCAGCCAGTCACGGGTGGTGAGTATGAGCGGCGTCATCGGGTTTAGCTCAAACAGGCGGACAGTCCAACCTGCTTTTGGCATGGGGAATACCACAGGGGACAAGTACATCAGTAGTGGCATCACCATCGGAATGATCCGTCCGACGTCGGTGTAGAGCATGCCAATGGGAGTGATGAGCAGACCGAGGGTGAAGCCGACAAGAATTAACGAGAGCAGGCCAAGCGGGAACAGAAGCAGGTTCCAGCCAGGGACGATGCCGAACAGCATTATCGCGACCAGCAACAGGGCGACCTTGATTCCGGAATTGAACAGGATCTTGTAGATGCCAGCGACGAGGATCGCTTCGCGCGGAAAGTTGAGTTTTGACAACATGCTTCGCCCGGCGGTGGTTTCCTTCAGTGGCGAGTTCAGTGAATCCGTGAGGATGGACCAAAGCACTGTGCCGGCGAATACGTAAATGGGGTATGGCAACGCCGTCTTGCCGACCGAGATGATGCCGCTGCCGCTTAGGAAAATCCAGGTGATGGCGCCGACCAGCGGACCAATGAACGCCCAGAAAATGCCGAGATAGGCTTGGCGATATTGGGCGCGGATGTCGCGCACAGCCAACCGCCAGGCAAGTTCGCGACTGGCGATGATGTCCTTGAACATGTCGCGCAGCATTTTCCCTGGGCTGGCCAGGGAAGATTCAGGAGTGTAGATGGTGATGCGTGGTTCGTCCATTGGGTTGTTACTTTCTTATTGAGTGGCCATTAGTATTGAAATGGCTACCGCCTATGCCACATTTGTCGCATCGTTAAGTTAAGTCGGCATCTGCTGCACACTCGTTCAGGCACGCTACCGCCCTGCATGACACAGTTGTGTCTCGCATCGTGTAAGCCCCGAGTAAATTTCAGGGCATTAAATTTTCCAAACCAGCTTCGTATGCGACGCTCCTTCCCCCTTCACCCGCAAGGGTAGGTCGTGGTTGTAAAGCCGCTAAAGCGGCATTCCACCCGCTCAAGGGGGAAGGTTGGGATGGGGGTAAGGCGGTTGGTGATTCAGCGTCCTACCCCCACCCTGGCCCTCCCCCTTAAAGGGGGAGGGGATTTAGGGAGACGGGGAGGGAATATTTGGTTACGCTGCCTTCACAACCCAGTCCCGGTTTACCGCCACCCTGTTTGCCTTGCCCAACAATTCCAGCAACACGGTGACGCGCAACTCGCCATCTTCTTGCGAATACACGCCTTCCATGCCGGCAAGTGGTCCTTCCACCAGCTTGATTGCGTCCCCCTCGCTAAACGCCGGGCGATCATCCCGGTGCAGGCCGGATTCTTCATCTTCATGCCGCAACAATAATTCCATCACTTCGTCTTCGACGATGGCGGGCTGCCCGCCGAACTTCACCAGTCCGACCGCGCCGCGTGTCGAGCGTACCGGCGCGATGCTGTTCCTCGCAGGATCAACGCGGATGAACAGGTAGCGCGGGAACAGCACTTCCACCGCATCGACCCATTTGCCGCGACGATGGCGCCTGATCTGGATACGCGGCAGGTAGGTGTGAAATCCCTGGCGCTCCAGGTTCTGCTGGGCGACCAGTTCCTGCCTCGGTTTGCAATAGACGGCAAACCAGCGCTGCCTGTTTTCAAGTCCTCGTGAGCCGGTTCCGATGTTCATTTGCTTGCTCCAGTTTGCTCGCCCTTGATGACTTCGCTGCGCAGTTGTTCGATTTCCTTTTCCAGCGCTTCGTGCTCCGCCACCTTGCGCTTCAGGAAGTATGCCGTGACCTTGATCTTTTCCTCGATGCCGCGCGGCGTCAGCAGATAGACATAGCCGGTCTTGTTCTTGCTGTTGCGGAAGTTCTTGGCCTTGATCAGGCCCTTTTCGGTCAGTGCCTGGATGCAAAAATTCACCCGGCCCAGGCTGATGCCCAGCTCCCCGGCCAATTTGCGCTGGCTGATCTCCGGATTGGATTCCAGCAGCTTCAATATCTTGTATCGGTATTCGTCGCTTAGCATGTTCAATAGCTGAACTCGTTCAATAATTGAACGCGTTCAGTATTTGAACACTTTATATGGAATGAGTCAACAGCGGATGTTGCGAAACAGGGTGGGAGCCTTGTCGAAGGTAACTATTGTTCCGGCACGGTGAAATATCAACTCCGTTCGTGCTGAGCGTAGCGGGCATAGCCGGCGAAGTCGAACATCAGCCGCCAATCTTTCGACTTCGCTTTGCTACGCTCAAGGCGAACGGACTTCACAAGCATAATCAGGCACATGATCAGATAAAGGTGAAAGAAAGAGTGTATGTCTCAGGTGTGCCATGTCTGATATCTGCTAATATCCCCAAGCCTCGACCTCGGTCAGCCGCGAGTAGTTGGCCAGCGCATTGGTGATGTTGATGCGGATGCGGTCGGTCGTGTACGCCGCAAAGTTCACCGTGCGCTTGACCAGGTTGTTGCCGGTCACCGTCCCCAGTGTCACCCACGCCGACCCGTTCCAGCCCTGCACCGTGAAGTCCACGACGCCATACTTGGTGAACGTCAGCACGTCGGTCGGCTCGATCGGGCTGGTGTAGTTGTCCTGCACCGTGTACACCACCACATGATCAATCGTCTTCGATCCACTGAAATTGATCTGCACCCAGTCGGGAAAGGCGTGATGCTCGTCCATCATTCCAGACCCCGCCACTGCCCAGGTTCGCCCCGCTGCGCAAGTTGTCGTTGATCGCCGCAACCGGGTAGCCGCTGCTGTACGTGCTCGATGCCGAAGCCACCCCGCCCGCACTCGCCAGCGCAACATTGGTCGATGCTCGCCGCCAGTGTCGTTGCCGAAGCCGCTGCGGACTGGGCCGAGCAGTTGGGCACCGCATCGCAGGCCGCTACCGTGTAACTGTAGAAAGTCGAGGCAGTCAGCCCGGTATCGCTGTAGCTGGTCACATTGCCCAGTGTCGCAACCAGGCTGCTGTCGCGATACACCTGGTAGGCCGTAACGCCCACATTGTCCGTCGAGGCGGTCCACGACAGGTCGATCTGTGACGAACTCACGGCTGTTGCGTTCAGCCCGGTCGGAACAGTGGGCGCGGTGGTGTCCGGTGGTGGAGGTGCCGCATCAACGCCCCAGGCCTCGACCTCGGTCAGCCGCGAGTAGCTGGCCGAGCGCATTGGTGATGTTGATGCGGATGCGGTCGGTCGTGGTACGCCGCAAAGTTCACCGTGCGCTTGACCAGGTTGTTGCCGGTCACCGTCCCCAGTGTCACCCACGCCGACCCGTTCCAGCCCTGCACCGTGAAGTCCATGACGCCATACTTGGTGAACGTCAGCACGTCGGTCGGCTCGATCGGGCTGGTGTAGTTGTCCTGCACCGTGTACACCACCACATGATCAATCGTCTTCGATACCACTGAAATCGATCTGCACCCAGTCCGGATACGTGTTGCTCGTCCCATCATTCCAGGTCCCGCCACTGCCCAGGTTCGCTCCGCTGCGCACATTGTCGTTGATCGCCGCTACCGGGTAGCCGCTGCTGTACGTGCTCGATGCCGAAGCCACCCCGCCCGCACTCGCCAGCGCAACATCGGTCGATGCGGTTGCCGCCAGTGTCGTTGCCGAAGCCGCGGTGGACTGGGCCGAGCAGTTGGGCACGGCATCGCAAGCCGCTACCGTGTAACTGTAGGCAGTCGAAGCGATCAGGCCGGTATCGCTGTAGCTGGTCACGTTGCCCAGTGTCGCAACCAGGCTGCTGTCGCGATAGACCTGGTAGGCCGTGACGCCCACGTTGTCCGTGGAGGCGGTCCACGACAGGTCGATCTGTGACGAACTCAAGGCCGTGGCATTAAGCCCGGTCGGGACAGTGGGCGCGGTGGTGTCCGGTGGTGGAGGCGCCGCATCAACGCCCCAGGCTTCGACCTCGGTCAGCCGCGAGTAGCTGGCGAGCGCATTGGTGATGTTGATGCGAATGCGGTCGGTCGTGTACGCCGCAAAGTTCACCGTGCGCTTGACCAGGTTGTTGCCGGTCACCGTCCCCAGCGTCACCCACGCCGACCCGTTCCAGCCCTGCACCGTGAAGTCCACGACGCCATACTTGGTGAACGTCATCACGTCGGTCGGCTCGACCGGGCTGGTGTAGTTGTCCTGCACCGTGTACACCACCACATGATCGATCGTCTTCGAACCATTGAAATCGATCTGCACCCAGTCCGGATAAACGTTGGTCGTACCATCATTCCAGCCGTTCCAGCGCCACTGCCCAGGCTCGCTCCGCTGCGCAGGTTGTCGATGAGTGCCGCAACCGGGTAAGCGCTGTTGATCGTGCTCGATGCCGATGCCACCCCGCCCGCACTGGCCAGCGCAACATTGACATCAGCGGCAACAGCCGTTCCAGCCTGGTAAACAGTAAACGTCAGCCCGGCAATGGTCAGGGTGCCAGAGCGCGAACCGGCCCCGGTGTTCTCAGCCACGGAATATCCAACCGCACCATTGCCATCTCCGGATGTGCCCGAGGTTACGGTGATCCACCCCGCATTGCTTGTTGCGGTCCACGCGCAGCCGGAAGCCGCCGTAACGTTGACATTTCCTATGCAATGCACCCGTACCGGTAGACAAGCTGTACGAACTCAATGAATAGCTGCATGGGGGCGTGATGGCATTGAGGGCGGCATCGATCTGTATCCTCGGCGTCACGATGCTGTTCCGGGGATCGGTAATCGGTACGCCGGTCGAACTCAAGGCGTCGAGTCCTTCGCTGACGGTCAAGTCAGTGTTCATCTGCTTCAGGATGGCCCAGGCGCCGGCCACATGCGGCGTGGCCATCGATGTTCCTTGCCAGGTCGAATAGCCTCCGCCGGGGACGGAGGAAGTGATGACCGAACCGGGCGCCAGCAGATTGAGGAAGGACGCGGAATTCGAATAGCTGGTGACCTTGTCCACGTTTGAGCCTGAATCAATGGTGGCGCCAACGCTGACGGCGCTGGAGATGCAGCCCGGCTCGGCAATACTGTCGGAGTAACCGTCGTTCCCCGACGCAATCACGGTGGCGATATTCACCGAACGCAGCGTGTCGATGGCGGACTTGACAGATGGGTTGTCCGAGTCGCAAGTGCTTTGGCTGGTATACGCGCCGCCGCCGATACTCATGTTGACGGCGGCGATGTCGTAGGTGTTGCGCAGCGCATAGACCCGCTCCAATCCGGAGATTTCATCGGAAGTCCAGGTCAATACGCAAGGCGCAGAGCCGCCGCAGTCGGCACTACGTGTCGAACCGGGAAAATATCTGGATCGCGATCAGCGAGGCATCCTTGGCGACACCCGAATAGGTTACGCCGGTCATGCCACCGCCTTTCCCGCCGCGATGCCCGCCACATGGGTGCCGTGGTCGCACTGTCCCGCCGGGCAACTCCCGCCGTAGGGCATGGCGGAACCGGTGCGCCGTGGATGATGCCACCCCGCCCGGACAGATCGAAGTGGAACCAAAACCGTTGGTCGAATAACAAGCTTCGGAAACTACCTTGCCGGCCAGGAACGGATGGGTCTTGTCGACGCCGGTGTCCAGGATGGCGATGGTCTGTCCGGCGCCGGTGTAGCCGCTGGCCCAGGCAGTCGTGCCCCCGATCAGCGGAACGCTTTGGGCCAGGGTAGGCGCGAGCAGCTTGTCTTCCTCGATCGAGGTGATGTCGGGCAGATTGGCCAATGCTTCCAGTTCGGCCGGGTCGGCCTCGATCGCCATGAACGGAATGGTGGAAAAGCGCCTGGTCTTTCCCGGTTTCTGCCGCAGCGAAGCAACCCTGCTCAAGACTGCGGACTGCTCGGCGGCGATCTCGCTGCGCTGCAGCGCCACGTCGCTGACAGATATTTCTCCTTCCGGGGCGAAGGCGGCGCGCACCCCGACGATGACTCGCGCGGATCCGCGCTGCGAAGCCTGCTGGCGAAGCTTGTTCAGGGTCTGGGCGGTATCTCGGTTGGCGCTGGCTGCCAGTGGGATGTTTTGGATGTTTCCGAGGATCACACGATTGGCGGCGAAGCGCATTCGCAGCCCCGGCGATCAACATGATTGCTGTCAGCAGCACGTCGTGGAAATCTTCCCCCGCGAATGCCTGTGGCGAACCATTGGCTTTCCTTGCGTACGAGTTGGGCCAGAAATTGCAGTACGCTGTGTAACCGTGGATTCAATCATGGCAATAGTCGTTCCCTGAATACAATTTCGTGCGTGAGCAGACTCGTGAGATCAGACGCACCAGGCAAGACGTTCACCTTTTGTTATTAGTTTTATTCGTAGCTAATGGTCCTGCCGCCCATTCCGGTCCGATTCTTTGCCTATTGCACATGGTCACGGGCTGAAATCACGGATGCCGGCTCAATGTTTGAACGATACGATGTACTTTCGCCGCCGTCTGTGCTTTGGCACACATAGCTTGCACGCTGGAAGCGCGCATCCTGCTCCCGGCACAGGTCCGGCCACCTGGGTAAACTTTACACCTTCACGGCGCACGACGCAAAACCGGAATCTGTAAAGCCGATAGTGCCGAATCATTCACGGGTTCCGGCAACTCAAGCATGAAAACCATATCCCCGCATGAACAGCGTTATCAAGTCTGGACCCAAAAGTTCGCAAGCAAGTTCTGTCCTGTCCATGCTTTCGGGAGCATTGTCGAACTGCCTGGATTTGGCGGTAAGTCCAGCGTATGGGTTCTCAAAACGTTCGCGGCCATATTGCAATGGCACATCGATAGCAGCTAAAGCCCCTCCACTACAAGCAGGATGGTTAAAGCGTAACCCCGATGATCCTGAAAGACTCAGTTGGAAGGCTACCAACCCTTCGGCACGCTCGCTGCGCGGGTTGCCCAGGGCGAACGGATCGCTCACCAAACTGGTGAGCCCCACAAAAACCGTTCGTGCTGGGCCTGTCGAAGCATGGGCGGTCTTTTACCATTTCAACTTCGGTTTTTAGGATGATGTGTCGGCTGAAAGCAGTCTCATGCAGCCGTGCCGTCAAACGGCTCGATATAGCCCTGCCTGGCCAGGTAATCGATCACTTGTTCCGCCTCTTCTTCCACTGTATGCAAGGAAGGGGTCAAGAGGGAAGTGCGTCCAGGGGCTGGACTAAGCCCATATCGACACGCTCGGTTAGGGAGGCCTGTCGACTTAAGATGCCAATTGCTGGCAAAACGCCGCCATATCCTGCTTAAGGACTCGCTACGATCCCCAAGGATTGAATATCTCAACGCCGGCAAATTCGAAATCAGCCACATTCCGCGTTACAACCGTCATTCCATGAACCAGTGCCGTTGCGGCTATCAGCGCGTCTCGTTGCCCTCGTGGGTCAGGCACATGCAGCTTTGCACATCGCTGAGCAACGGCAATATCAACAACGAGAATACGGCCAGAGAACGCCGGAAGTACATGACCATCGAGCCAGGTACGAAGCATGGCTCCTTGCGTTGGATCGCGCCTCTCGATCAGAAGTATTCCTGTTTCCAGTTCCAGAATAGTGATGGCAGATAGAAACAGGCTTGTTGCCGAAACGCTATTCGCCCAGGCCACGACATGCTTATCCGCCTTGCCGCCTTTTGCTTTCCGCAATTCGGATACGATATTGGTATCAAGCAAGAACATCAGGATAAGTCCGCTGTTGTCCGGTAAAGGTCATCAGCTAACCGAGGCGGTTCGAAATCAATGTCTGCAACATCTGGCATGGCCAACAGATCAACGATGCTCGTATGGCTGCGTGTGACTCTCTGGTATTCCTCAATAGTCAGCAACACATGCGCCGGCCGGCCACGATCCGTAATGAACACAGGGCCGGATTGGGCAGCCTTCTTTGCCCCGCTGGCATCCTGGTTAAACTCTCGACTGGATAATGTGGTGATAGTCATAATCGCCCCTTCATTTAATGGTAGCAACGTTACTACATCTGTAAATGTCTTGCAATTTGAATTTGTGCCCCGCACCTTTCTTCGTTTTCCAGCGACCAGATTAACAGTTGCAGATCTCGGTCGCCCGATCGCGGGGATCAAGCGGTTTCATCTGGTTTCCGGGCAGGCGCAAGTGCGCTTTATTCTTCCTTGCCTGACGACAGTTATGCGGATGTGTCGCCGAGCGCCTTGATGTATCCTTGCCTGGTCAGATAGTCAATCACCTGTGCCGCCTCTTCTTCCACTGTATGCAAGGAAGAATCGATGATGAGTTCAGGTTTCAGCGGCGGTTCATAGGGCGAACTGATGCCCGTGAAGAATTTGATATCGCCGGCGCGGGCCTTCTTGTACATCCCCTTGGGGTCGCGTTGCTCGCAGATTTCCAGCGTCGTGTCCAGATAGAGTTCGATGAATTCTCCAGGCTCCAGCATGGCGCGCACCATGTCGCGGTCGGAGCGGAACGGCGAAATGAATGCGGTCATTACGATCAGCCCCGCATCCAGCATGAGCTTGGACACCTCACCAATACGGCGAATATTTTCCACGCGGTCCGCGTCGCTGAAACCCAGGTTGCTGCTCAATCCGTGCCTGACATTATCGCCATCCAGCAGATAGCTGCGGTAGCCCTTTTCAAACAGGATGTTTTCCAGCGCGCCGGCCAAGGTTGATTTGCCCGACCCACTCAGCCCGGTAAACCAGATGACAAAGGGTCTTTGCCTGTTCATCCGCGCGCGGTCGGACTTATTGACCGTATGATGGTGCCAGACTACGTTGCTCATTGATTTGCTCCTATGCACGGATAGCTATAAATTTTAATACCTCAATAATCAATTGACCGCAATATCCTGCCACCACGCTAACGCTTCCGCTTGCCGGGTGAGATAAAGAAGGCTGGTAATCCCGCAGTTCTACCCCCATCCCAACCTTCCCCCTGCAAGGGGGAAGGAGCAGAGCCCCTCACACCATGAGGGGGAGGGGGCAACATCGCTTGGTTTCTACTTCACTCTTCAATGACCGCCGAAGCCGCCCAAGTCCGCTGGTTTTCGTTCCTTCCCCCATGAGGGGGAGGGGGCAACATCGCTTGGTTTTTACTTCACTCTTCAATGACCGCCGAAGCCGCCCAAGTCCGCTGGTTTTCGCTCCTTCCCCCATGAGGGGGAGGGGGCAACATCGCTTGGTTTTTACTTCACTCTTCAATGACCGCCGAAGCCGCCCAAGTCCGCTGGTTTTTGCTCCTTCCCCCTTTAAGGGGGAAGGCTGGGATGGGGGTAGGACCTTCAATTCACCTCAAGCCTTTGCGTTACTCGACGCTCCCACCCCCTCCCTAACCCTCCCCCTTCAGGGGGAGGGAACTCAGTCGGTCACTCAAACAATTCCGCATCCGTGAATGCCTTTCCCGCCTGGTCCTTGCCGCTGTGTCAATTCCGTCCAGCCTTTGGCTGGTAACGGATTGCCTGACTTTGTTATTAGCGGCTCTACGACCACGACCTGCTCCTTGCGGGTGCAAGGGGAAAGGAGCAGAGTTCCCTCCCCCATGAGGGGGAGGGGGCAACATCGCTTGGTTCTTACTTCACTCTTCAATGACCGCCGAAGCCGCCCAAGTCCGCTGGTTTTCGCTCCTTCCCCCTTGCAGGGGGAAGGCTGGGATGGGGGTAGGACCTTCAATTCACCTCAAGCCTTTGCGTTACTCGACGCTCCCACCCCCTCCCTAACCCTCCCCCTTACAGGGGGAGGGAACTCAGTCACTCAAACAATTCCGCATCGCGGAATGCCTTTCCCGCCTGGTCCTTGCCGCTGTGTCAATTCCGTCCAGCCTTTGGCTGGTAACGGATTGCCTGACTTTGTTATTAGCGGCTCTACGACCACGACCTGCTCCTTGCGGGTGCAAAGGGAAAGGAGCAGAGTTCCCTCCCCCATGAGGGGGAGGGGGCAACATCGCTTGGTTTTTACTTCACTCTTCAATGACCGCCGAAGCCGCCCAAGTCCGCTGGTTTTCGCTCCTTCCCCCTTTAAGGGGGAAGGCTGGGATGGGGGTAGGACCTTCAATTCACCTCAAGCCTTTGCGTTACTCGACGCTCCCACCCCCTCCCTAACCCTCCCCCTTACAGGGGGAGGGAACTCAGGTCACTCAAACAATTCCGCATCCGTGAATGCCTTTCCCGCCTGGTCCTTGGCCGACAGGTTGGGTGTCGCGCCGCCAAGCTGCCAGTCTATCGCGAGATCGGGATCGTTCCAGATGATGCTGCGCTCAAACTGCGGCGCCCAATAATCGGTGGTCTTGTACAGGAATTCGGCGCTGTCGGAAAGCACCACAAAGCCATGGGCGAATCCTTCCGGTATCCACAGCATGTGCTTGTTCTCGGCACTCAGGTGCATGCCGACCCACTGACCCAGCGTGGGCGAGTATTTGCGCAGGTCGACCGCTACATCGAACACTGCTCCGGCGCACACGCGCACCAATTTTCCCTGCGGCTGCTTGATCTGATAATGCAGTCCGCGCAGGACGTTTTTTTCGGAGCGTGAATGATTGTCCTGCACAAAGTTTGGTTCGAGTCCGGTAAGTTCGTGGAATTTGCGCGCGTTGTAGCTCTCGAAAAAAAACCCGCGCGCATCACCGAACACCTGCGGCTCGATCAGCAATACGTCGGGAATGGCGGTCGGGATTATCTTCATGCTATATGACGCGGCCTGATCATGTTTGAAGCCTGTCGTGAGCTTGTCGCAGCGGTCGGTCCGTTCGCCTTGAGCGCAGCGCAGCGAAGTCGAAAGGCGGCAGTTGCTGCTTCGGCCGTTCGCTGGTACTCAGGACATGCTTCGCCGGCCATCCCCGCTACGCCTGTCCTGAGCTTCGACGAAGGACTCGGCACGAACGGGGTTGATACTTCACTGTGCCAAATTAGTAAATTATGCATGATGAACGCCATCATTCCTTCGCAAATCCAGCTTCATCCGTAGACCTTTTCCTTCAGCAGCCCCAGCAGGTATTTTCCGTAATTGTTCTTGGCCAGCACTTTCGCCTGTCGTTCAAGGTCGGCATCGCTGATCCAGCCCTGCCGCCAGGCGATCTCTTCCGGCGAGGCGATCTTGAGACCCTGCCGATGCTCGATGGTCTGGATGAATTGCGCCGCATCCAGCAGCGATTCATGGGTGCCGGTATCCAGCCAGGCATAGCCTCTGCCCATGACTTCGACGGCCAGGCTGGACTGTTCGAGGTAACGCCGGTTGACGTCGGTAATTTCCAGTTCGCCGCGCGCCGAGGGCTTGATGCTCTTGGCTATGTCTACAACCTGCGAGTCATAGAAATAGAGACCGGTGATCGCATAGCGCGACTTCGGCGCCTGCGGTTTCTCTTCCAGGCTCAGCGCCTTGCCTGCCGCATCGAACTCGACGACGCCGTAGCGCTCGGGGTCATGCACCGGATAAGCGAAAATCGTGGCGCCCTGCTCAAGTTCGTTGGCCCGTGACAGAATCTCGCCGAAATCATGGCCATGGAAAATATTGTCGCCGAGCACCAGCGCCGACGGGTTGCCGCCTATGAAGTCCTCGCCGATGATGAAAGCCTGGGCCAGCCCGTCCGGCGATGGCTGCACAGCATACGAGAGCGACAATCCCCAGGCGCCGCCATCGCCAAGCAACTGCTCGAACCGCGGCGTGTCCTGCGGCGTGGAAATGATCAGGATGTCGCGGATGCCGCCCAGCATCAAGGTCGACAGCGGATAGTAGATCATCGGCTTGTCATACACCGGCAACAGCTGCTTTGATACTGCCAGGGTGGCGGGGAAGAGCCGGCTGCCGGATCCGCCAGCGAGGATAATTCCCTTTCTGGTAAGTGGAGAGCGGGGAGTAGGGAGCGGGGAAGGGGTCATTGGGTGTTCCATTTTTTTTGTAGGCCGGTCAGTAATTTTCCGGTGCGATCCGTCAAGTCAAAGGCAGCGTGGTGGGGCTTGATAAAGTCCAGCATGACTGCCAATTGCATCTGCATATCCAATTCTGCCAATGATCCGCGAGAAATGCCAATGAAGTGCAAAAATTCCTTCGCGCCATTGCGGCCAGCCCCCTCGGCAAGATTGCTGGGAATCGATACTGCAGCCCGCCTCATTTGCTGTGCCAGTCCATAACGTTCCTCTACTGGGAATTCCGCAGTCAATACAAAAAAATATTCAATCAAACTGTGCCTGTTCCTTCCCCCTTGCAGGGGGAAGGTCAGGATGGGGGTAGAACGATGGAATGATTGAGGTTCTACCCCCTCTGATGGAACTACTAGCCATCTGACTAGGCTGTCCAACAACGACAGCCAAGTCATTGGTTACCTAGCCCTCCCCCTGGAGCGTGGTTGTTGCCGCTGTGTCAATTCCGTCCAGCCTTTGGCTGGTAACGGATTGCCTGACTTTGTTATTAGCGGCATTACAACCACGGCCTGCTCCTTGCGGGTGCAAGGGGGAAGGGGATGTTGTTCTGTGCTTATGACATAACAAAATTAACCAATTGCATCGCAAATTTCCAGGCCTCCAATTGCTCATGCGGTTTCCCCATCCCGCTCCCCACTTACCACTCCCTACTCTCTGCTCTCTAACAATTCCTTCAGCATGCGTTCCACATGATACGTCCAGTCCGGAAGGCAGAGGCCAAACTCGCTGCGCAATTTTGTCGTGTCCATCACGGAATTGGCGGGCCGCCGCGCAGGCAGCGGATAGCCGTCAGTCGGGATGGACTCGATGTTGTCCGCATGGCATCTCAACGCATAGCCCAGCTGCAACGCCTGTTCGAGCACGAACGTGGCGTAGCCGTGCCAACTGGTCTGCCCGGCCGCCGCCACGTGATATAACCCTTGCCGTGCCGCGCCGCCCGATTTCATCAGGTCACGCATGCACAGCGCTGTGACATCGGCCAGCAATTCTGCCGATGTGGGCGCGCCATATTGGTCGCCGACGATCTTCAGCGCCTCGCGCTCTCGCGCCAGGCGCAGGATGGTCCTGACAAAATTCGCGCCGCGCGCGGCAAACACCCAGCTCGTGCGCAGGATCAGATGCAGGCATCCTGCCTGCTGGATCGCCCGTTCGCCTTCCAGCTTGGTCGCGCCATAAACACTCAATGGCGCCGGCATATCCTGTTCGGTATAGGGCTCGGGCTTGGATCCGTCGAACACGTAATCGGTGGAATAGTGCACCAGCCATGCGCCGAGTTTTTTTGCTTCTTCGGCCAGGATGCCGGGCGCGATGCCGTTCACTGCGCGCGCCAGGTCCTGGTCGCTCTCCGCCTTGTCCACCGCGGTGTAAGCGGCGGCATTGACAATCAGCGCCGGTTTGACCGCGCGCACGCTGCTGCGCACCTGATCGGCATTCGCCAGATTACATTCCTCAAGCCCGAGCGCAATAATCCGTCCGAGCGGCGCCAGCGAACGTTGCAGTTCCCATCCGACCTGGCCACGCTTGCCCAGCAACAGGATATCAATCGCCATATTGCTGCTTCATCCAGTCGCGATAGGCGCCGCTGGCGATGTGCGCGACCCATTCCCGGTGTTCCAGATACCAGCGCACGGTCTTGCGGATGCCGGTCTCAAAAGTTTCCGCAGGCTTCCATCCCAGTTCGCGCTCGATCTTGTGCGCGTCAATGGCGTAGCGGCGATCGTGGCCCGGCCGGTCCTTGATATAAGTGATCTGCTCGCGATAGGAACGCGCATCTTCACGCGGCGATTCCGCATCGAGTATCGCGCACAAGGTGTGCACCACGTCCAGATTGGTCATCTCGTTCCAGCCGCCGATGTTGTAGGTCTCGCCCACGCGGCCCGCTTCGAGCACGCGGCGGATGGCGGAACAGTGGTCGCTGACGTACAGCCAGTCGCGCACATTCTTGCCGTCGCCGTAGATCGGCAAGGGCTTGCCGCTGACCGCATGATGGATCATCAGCGGAATCAGTTTTTCGGGGAACTGGTAGGGCCCGTAATTGTTCGAGCAATTGGTGGTCAGCACCGGCAGGCCATAGGTGTGGTGCCAGGCGCGAACCAGGTGGTCGGAAGCAGCCTTGGACGCGGAGTAGGGACTGTTCGGTTCGTAGGTGTGCGTTTCGGTGAAGGCCGGCGCGTCGGCGTCGAGCGAGCCGTAAACCTCGTCGGTGGAAACGTGCAGGAAACGAAACGCCTGGCGCTGCTCATCGGGCAAAGGCTGCCAGTAGGCGCGCACCGTTTCCAGCAGGCGATAGCTGCCGACGATGTTGGTCTGGATGAATTCGCCCGGGCCGTTGATCGAACGATCGACATGGCTCTCGGCGGCGAAATTGACTATGGCGCGCGGCCGGTGTTGGCCAAGCAACTCGCCGACCAGATCCACATCGCCGATGTCTCCCTGCACGAAGATGTGTCGCGCATCGCCATGCAGCCCGGCCAGGTTCTCCGGGTTGCCGGCATAGGTCAGCTTGTCCAGCGTGATAACCGGTTCACCGGCTTGCGCCAGCCAGTCCAGAATAAAATTGGCGCCGATAAAACCGGCGCCGCCTGTGACTAATATCATGAGGTACCCGTTGATAATTTAAATTGCTACCTGCAAGCCGCACAAGGCGGCTGGTTTTCGCTCCTTCTCCCTTCAGGGGGAAACGAACATGCTGAGTTGTCCCAATTACGTTCGGCCCCCTCACTTCGCTCTCCCCCACGAGAGGAAGGGTTAGGGGTGAATCAAAGTGGATATCTCGATCGCACCACCGAACGCTACGCTCCCACCCCCATACCCTACCTTCCCCCTTACAGGGGGAAGGAGCTTGCTGAGCTGTCGCAATTACGTTCGACCCCCTCGCTTCGCTCTCCCCCATCCCACAGCCCCCTCGCTTCACTCTCCCCCTCTTACAGGGGGAAGGAGCTTGCTGAGCTGTCGCAATTACGTTCGACCCCCTCACTTCGCTCTCCCCCACGAGAGGAAGGGTTAGGGGTGAATCAAAGTGGATATCTCGATCGCACCACCGAACGCTACGCTCCCACCCCCATCCCACAGCCCCCTCGCTTCACTCTCCCCCTCTTACAGGGGGAAGGAGCTTGCTGAGCTGTCGCAATTACGTTCGACCCCCTCGCTTCGCTCTCCCCCACGAACGGGAGGGTTAGGGGTGAATCAAAGTGGATATCTCGATCGCACCACCAAACGCTACGCTCCCACCCCCATCCCACAGCCCCCTCGCTTCACTCTCCCCCTCTTACAGGGGGAAGGAGCTTGCTGAGCTGTCGCAATTACGTTCGGCCCCCTCGCTTCGCTCTCCCCCACGAGAGGAAGGGTTAGGGGTGAATCAAAGTGGATATCTCGATCGCACCACCGAACGCTACGCTCCCACCCCCATCCCACAGCCCCCTCGCTTCACTCTCCCCCTCTTACAGGGGGAAGGAGCTTGCTGATTTGGCATTTGCACGTTCGTTCACGCTTGAGGGAGAACGATATTGCAAGGGTTTAACTTCTTCTGTTTCAGCTTGCCATACGGTTGCGGTGCAGACGTTCCGGGATTGATTCGATCCCCTGCAACCGCGTCAACACAGCCAACATTCAAGGTTGACGTCGAATTATAATGCAGCCTCCACAACCTGAGAAATTATTGTTGCCTATCATACAGAAAGCATTCAGCCGGGATTGGTCACCAAGACTGGAACCGTCGCCTCTCCGTTGCATGATAGGAAGAGGTTGCACAACCCAGTTCCTTCCCCCTTTAAGGGGGAAGGCCTGGATGGGGGTAGGACGGTGGGAATGCGAAGTCTCCACCCCCACCCTAACCCTCCCCCTAAAAGGGGGAGGGGACTCCATGACACTGACCGCTCCATGCTCAAAATCCTGCTGATCAAGACGTCGTCGATGGGCGATGTGCTGCACAACCTGCCGGTCGTGACAGACATCTGCAGCCACGTCCCGGAAGTCTCGATCGACTGGGTGGTGGAAGAAGATCTTTCCGAGCTGCCGGCATTGCATCCCAGGGTCAACCAGGTATTTCCCGTCGCGATCCGGCGCTGGCGCAAGGCATGGTGGCAATCGCGCGCAGAGATTCGCAATACCTGCCGCAACCTTGCCGCGCATCCGCACGACCTGGCGCTGGATACCCAGGGTCTGCTGAAAAGCGCGCTGGTCACGCGCTGCAGCAAGGCCGTCAGCCATGGCTATAACTGGAACAGCGCGCGCGAGCCTGCGGCCAGCCTGTTCTACGACCGGACCCATGGCGTCGATAACAAGCTGCATGCGGTGGAGCGCAATCGCCGGCTGGCCGGGCTTGCACTCGGTTATGAACCGCAGGGCGCGCCCGACTATGGCGTCCGCGCTCCCGAACTCACGTTGTCCTGGCTGCCGCCCGAACCCTATGTCGTGCTGCTGCATGCGACCAGCCGCGACGACAAACTGTGGGATGAATCGAACTGGATGGAATTGGGAAGGCATTTGTCGGAAGCGGGCATGCGCGCCGTCCTGCCCTGGGGAAACGAGACGGAACGATTACGCAGCGAACGGCTCTGCACCGGCATCTCCGGCGCCGT
Source organism: uncultured beta proteobacterium (assembly GCA_963782385.1). Lineage (GTDB taxonomy): Bacteria > Pseudomonadota > Gammaproteobacteria > Burkholderiales > Gallionellaceae > CAVXFS01. The sequence goes on along the minus strand of CAWAJO010000001.1, from coordinate 864,517 downwards.
GCTCGCGCCGCGCACCAACCTGAACGAAGCGGCCGCCGTGCTGGCCGGCGCCCGTGCCGCAGTGGGCGTGGATACCGGTTTGAGCCATCTCGCCGCGGCATTGAACGTTCCGACCGTGGGCATCTACACGGCCACCGATCCCGGCTTGACCGGGCTGTATGCGGGCGAAGGTGCGATCAACCTGGGCGGAAAAGACGCGCCGCCGTCGGTCGACGCGGTCCGCGCTGCGCTGGAACAGGTGCTCCGCCGTGATTAACCCACGATTCTGGTATAGCGCAGGCTTGTGGCCGCTGCTGCCTTACGTTTTCTTGCGCCTGCTGTGGCGAGCGCGCAAGCAACCCGAATACCTTCGACATATACCCGAACGCTTCGGCTCTTATTCCTTCGACAGCGACAAGCCGGTGATCTGGCTGCACACGGTATCGGTAGGCGAAACTCATGCCGCTGCCAGCCTGGTGCGGCGCTTGATCGAAACCTGGCCGGATCATCAGCTGCTGCTCACCCATGCCACGCCGACCGGGCGCGCGGCCAGCGGACAATTGTTCGGCAATGCCGTGCTGCGAGCCTATCTTCCATATGACTACCCATTTGCGGTGCGCAAATTCTTGCATCACTTCAGGCCGCGCATCGGCATCCTGCTGGAAACCGAGATCTGGCCCAACCTGATCTACACTTGCGAGGCCGAACAGATTCCGTTGCTGCTGCTCAATGCGCGCATGTCGGAACAATCCCGTGCACGTTATGCGCGCTTTCCCCGGCTTGCCCGCAACGCCTTCGGCAGTTTGCGCGCCGTCGCGGCGCAAAGCGAGGATGACGCGGCGCGCCTGCAGGCGCTGGGAGCAAGGAACATAACGGTCATGGGCAACCTGAAATTCGATATGCACCCGCCGGCGGATCTGCTGGAACTTGGCGCGCAGATGCGCGAAATGTTCGGCATGGACCGGAAAGTGTTTCTTGCCGCCAGCACGCGGGACGGTGAAGAAGCCTTGCTGCTGGCCGCGCTGAACCGAATCGTCGTGCCGCACATGCTGATGGTGATCGTGCCGCGCCATCCGCAGCGCTTCGACGCCGTTGCCGCATTGCTCGGGCAGCGCGGTATCCGCTTCCAGCGCAGAAGCGAGCTGCATGCCGTTGCGGCGGATACGCAGGTGGTGCTGGGTGACAGCATGGGGGAGATGTTCGCCTATTGCGCCGCTTGCGACGTTGCCTTTGTCGGCGGCAGCCTGCTGCCGTTCGGCGGCCAGAACCTGATCGAACCCTGCGCCGTCGGCAAACCGGTGCTGATCGGGCCGCACACCTACAACTTCGCCCAGGTCAGCAAGCTGGCACAGGGCTGCGGTGCGGCGTTGTGCGTGCAGGATGCGCGCGAGCTGGCCGACATGCTGCAGAAATTGATGGGCGATCCGAAGCGGCGGACCAGGATGGGCGAAGCCGGCTTGCGCTTCGTGGCGGAACATCGCGGTGCGACGGAACAGGCATTGCTTCAGGTAAAAAAGCTGATCGCCCCAAAATAGCCGCAGGTGCGAATTAATTGTTTGCGGCGAGCATCCGTCACGCTTGGAGCGTCAGTGCAGGGATTGATTGATCTTGGCCAGGTCATCCTCGGCCAGGATTCCGACGGCAGCCTTCAGGCGCAGTTGACTCAGCAGGTAATTGTATTCGGATTGATACAGGTCACGGCGCGTGGAATACAGTTGCTGCTGCGCATTCAGCACATCCAGATTGGTGCGCACGCCGACTTCCTGGCCCAGCTTGCTCGCTTCCAGCAGGCTTTCGCTGGACTTCAGCGCCTGCTGCAGCGCCTGCACCTGGGTCAGGCCGTTGACCACGCCGAGATAGGCCTGGCGCGTTTGCAGCGAGACGTTGCGGCGCGCGTTCTCCAGTTCGTCTTTGGCACGGTCGCGGTTGGCGATTGCTTCGCGCACTTTGGAACTGATCGCGCCTCCCTGATACAGCGGCAGGCTCAACTGCACCCCGATCGCGGTGTCGAGTGAATCGCTGCCGACTCCGAAGCTGCTGCCGTTCGCCGCCATCCGGTTATAGCTGGCGACCAGGTCCACCGTCGGGTAATGCCCGCGCTGATTGCGCTTGACTTCCTTTTCCGCCAGTTGCGCACCCAATTGTGCGATGGCCAGTTGCAGGCTGTGCTGTTGCGCATCCGCCACCCACTTTTCCACGTCGTCCGGCTGCAGCGGTTCGAGATTGAGTTCCTTGCCCAGGCGCTGCAATTCATCCGGCACTGCGTTGATCAGCTGCTGCAACGTGCGTTTCTTGATTTCCAGGTCGCTCTGTGCCGCGATTCCCTGCGAGTTGGTCAGGTCGAATCGCGCCTGCGCTTCGTAGGTGTCGGTGATGGTGGCGGTGCCCACCTCGAAGTTGCGCTTGGCCTGCCCCAGCTGTTCGGTGATGGCGGTCTTTTGCGCTTCGGTCAATTCCGCCGTGTCCTGCGCGATCAGCACGTCAAAGTAGGCCTGCGCCACGCGCAGGATCAGGTCCTGCTGCGCATTCTGGAACTGCGCCTCGGCTTGTGCCACCTGCAATTCGGCCTCGCTGAAGGCCAGCCAGTTCTGCTGGCGGTAAAGCGGCTGCACCAGGCTCACGCCGTAGCCATGGCTGTTGTATTTGTACGAGCCGGAAGGGAAAGGAGCCAGACCGCCCTGGTAGTTGACAGTAGTATCGTTGAAGGTCGAATTGGCGCTCAGGTTGACGTTCGGCAGCAGCAGGGAGCGGCCCTGCGGCAATTTTTCCTGGTCTGCCTTCAGCGTCGACTTTGCCGCGGCAAACACCGCATCCTGCGCTTGCGCCGCATGGTAAATCTCCAGCAGGTCCGCCGCGCCGGCCGGAAGCGCAATACTCGTTGCCAGCGCAAACAGCATGGATTTGATGGTCTTCATTAGATATGTGTGCCGATCTATATTAGCAATCGCGAATATTAAACGGCTGATCGAAGAACTTCAAGATTGATCCGCTGCCGTGACCCGCAAAATTGAAGCTAAACGCTGCTTTAAAATACGAAACGCTCGGGCTGCAGGGCATTTTGCAAGGGCGCCACCGAGGTTTCAAACAGCGTGACACTCTCGAATCTGCCCGACAGATTGCGGGTGACCAGGCGCGCCTGCATCGCAGGTGCGTCGCCGACAATCGCAAACAATCGGCCGCCCAGCTTGAGGCTCTTCGGGAATATTTCCGGCAACACCGGCACGGAACCGGTCAGCACGATCACATCGTATGCGCCGGGCCAGCCGCGCGCCGCATCGCCCAATTCCAGCGTGACATTTTCAGCATAATGTGCAGCCAGATTCTTTTCTGCGGCTGCGAGCAATTCCGGCACGATTTCGACACTGGTCACTTGTTGCGCGTGATGCGACAGCAGGGCCGTAAAATAACCGCTCCCGGTACCGACTTCGAGCACGACATCGCCACCGTGCCTGACCTTGAGCGACTGCAGTACGCGCGCTTCAATCTTGGGCTGCCACATGAAGGCGCCATGACCCAGCGGAATTTCCATGTCCACAAAGGCCATCTCCCGCAGTGCGGGCGGCACGAACTGCTCGCGCTTGATCTTGTTCAACAGTTCCAGCACCCGCAAGTCCAGCACATCCCAAGGCCTGATCTGTTGCTCCAGCATATTGAAGCGAGCTTGTTCCACGTTCTTCATCCTCCCTGGCTCCCGCCGACATCAGTGTATTTCCGGCTGAACAGTATAGCAAAGTGCGCGCATCCCGCTCAACGAAGTTGAACTGACAGGAATCCTGAATGCTCACTGTTATTCCACCCCCCCCACCCTGTCCCTCCCCTTGAGGGGGACGGAACAAAATTCCTGCGCCTTACTACCTTCCTTCCGCCTCTACGCGGGACGGAACAAAATCCCGCGCCTTACCACATTCCTTCCCTGTAAGGGGGAAGGCCAGGATGGGGGTGGAAGCGTGAAACAACATGACACGATCTTAATGCCCATTTAACTTCCACCGCCCACCCACCCTCCCTCCCTTGAGCGGGACGGAACAAAATTCCTGCGCCTTACTACGTTCCTTCCGCCTCTACGCGGGACGGGACAAAATCCCTGCGCCTTACCACATTCCTTCCCCCTGTAAGGGGGAAGGCCAGGATGGGGGTGGAAGCTTGAAACAACATGATGCGTCTTAATGCCCATTTAACTTCCACCGCCCACCCCCACCCTGTCCCTCCCCCTCATGGGGGAGGGAACAAAATTCCTGCGCCTTACTACCTTCCTTCCGCCTCTACGCGGGACGGAACAAAATCCCTGCGCCTTACTACGTTCCTTCCCCCTGTAAGGGGGAAGGCCAGGATGGGGGTGGAAGCTTGAAACAACATGATGCGTCTCAATGCCCATTTAACTTCCACCGCCCACCCCCACCCTGTCCCTCCCCCTCATGAGGCGAGGTTGTAGTCGCTTCAGCGGCTTTACAACCACGGCCTACTCCCCGCGGGTGCATGGGGGAGGGAACAAAATTCCTGCGCCTTACTACGTTCCTTCCCCCTGTAAGAGGGGAAGAGCGAAGCGAGGGGGCCTGGATGGGGGTGGAAGCTTGAAACAACATGATGCGTCTTAATGCCCATTTAACTTCCACCGCCCACCCCCACCCTGTCCCTCCCCCTGAGCGTGGTTGTAGTCGCTTCAGCAGCTTTACAACCACGGCCTACTCCCCGCGGGTGCATGGGGGAGCGGAACAAAAATCCTGCGCCTTTCTACATTCCTTCCCCCTCTAAGGGGGAAGGCCAGGATGGGGGTGGAAAGGTGGCGCTCGGTGACACGATTGGAATGCCAACTTGCTTGCGTCGCCCAACGTTCCCTTGATCGGGACCGGACGCGATTGATTCAGCGCCGTGCCGGGACGGGTGATCGGTACGCCGGCAAAGCTCAATCGCAGAGCCAGGCTCGGGCCGTCGCCGCATGCTTGCCGCATGGAATGTCGGCGCACGAGGACTTCAGAACGGGACAAGACATCTTGCGCAACTCACGCGCGATAGGCGTATGCTAACTGCAAGCTCAAGCCTGATCCACGACCTGTCATGTGCGGACGCTATGCCCTAACTTCACCACCCGCGATCATCGCGGAGCGATTCAACTTGCTATGGGTGCCGGAGGTCCCGGCGCATTTCAACATCGCCCCAAGTCAGATGATTCCGGTGGCGCGCGCCGGCGCGCAGGGCAGAGAACTCGCCTTCGTAAAGTGGGGCCTGATCCCGTCCTGGGCCAAGGACCCCGCCATTGGCATGAAGCTCATCAATGCCCGGGCAGAATCCGTCGCGGAGAAGCCATCCTTCCGCAGCGCGTTTCGGCGACGCCGTTGTCTGGTTCCGGCAGACGCTTTCTATGAATGGAAAGCCGTGGACGGACGCAAACAGCCTTACTGCATCCGCATGGCGGATCAGAACTTGTTCGGCATGGGCGGCCTGTGGGAACACTGGGTGAATCCGGCCGGCGAAACCGTAGAAACCTGCACCATCATTACCGTGGGCGCAAATGAACTGGTCGGCGAATTGCATGACCGGATGCCATTGATCATTCAGCCGGGCGACTACGGGGCATGGCTCGATACCGCCATTCCCGATGCGCACGATTTGCTGAAGCCGTTTCCATCGGAACGCATGCGCTACTACGCGATCAGCACGCGCGTCAACAATGTGCGCAATGATGATGCCGAATGCCTGGCTCCGGCCGATAGCACGGCAGCGGGTTAATGCAGCGCGCGCAATCGGCGCCGGCCCGGAACAACATGCGCCCGGAAACTCGCGGTGCAGTTCGGCGCGGAACCCGCTTTTGCGTCCTCGCTTGCCAAATCTCCTTTACTGTATAAAAATACAGTAGCCTGGTTCTCCGTTTGACTACCTCCAAATCGCGATCAAGACCCAGGCTCTCTTGCCTCACCTGCCGGACGCCGAAGAATGAACCTGGAAGTCGAACACAGCACAAACTTGAAGGCGAATGCGCCCCTTGCACGCCTGAACCCGGCGCAGCGCCTTGCCGTCGAATACGGTACCGGTGCTGATGCAGGTGCAAGCGGCCCGCTGCTGGTCATTGCCGGCGCAGGGTCCGGCAAGACCAATACCCTTGCGCATCGCGTCGCCCACCTTGTGGCCCGGGGCGCCGATCCCGCGACGATTCTTCTGTTGACCTTCTCGCGTCGCGCGGCAGACGAGATGGTGCGACGCGCCGAGCGCATTGTCCGGCAGCTGGCAACAACGCAGTCGCGGCACGCCGCAGCAAAACTGGCATGGGCCGGCACCTTCCACAGCATCGGCGCGCGCCTGCTGCGCGAATGCGCCGGCAGGATCGGTCTCGACCCGGGTTTCACCATCCACGACCGCGCGGACTCGGCCGACCTCATCAATCTGGTGCGGCATGAACTCGGATTATCCGAAAAGACCAGGCGCTTTCCGCTGAAGAATACCTGCCTTGCGATCTACTCGGCCACACTCAACACGATGTCGCCCCTGGAAGAAGTGTTGCAACACCGCTTCCCGTGGTGCGCCGAATGGAAGGACGATCTGAAGCGACTGTTCCTCGCCTACGTGGAGGCGAAACAACAACAGCGCGTGCTGGATTACGACGACCTGCTGCTGTACTGGGCGCAGATGGTCGAAGAACCGCTGCTTGCGAAAGAGATCGGCGCGCGCTTCAGCCACATCCTGGTGGATGAATACCAGGATACCAATGCACTGCAGGCGCGGATCCTGCTCGCGATCAAGCCGGATGGACAGGGACTCACGGTCGTCGGCGACGACGCCCAGTCGATCTATGCATTCCGGGGCGCGACCGTGCGCAACATCCTGGACTTCCCCGCGCACTTCGCCCCGCCCGCGAAAATCGTCACGCTCGAGCAGAACTACCGGTCCACCCAGACTATCCTGGCCGCGGCCAATGGCGTGATCGGGCTGGCCGCCGAGCGTTACGGCAAGGAACTGTGGAGCAACCGGGCATCGGGCGAACGGCCGCAACTGGTCACGCTGCGCGACGAGACAGACCAGGCTGCGTTTGTCGTGGAACAAGTGCTGGCGCGGCGAGAAACCGGCATCAGCCTCAAGGCGCAGTCGGTACTGTTCCGCTCCTCGCATCACAGCGCGGCGCTGGAGGTCGAACTCGTGCGGCGCAACATTCCGTTCGTCAAGTTCGGCGGGTTGAAGTTTCTGGAATCATCCCATGTCAAGGATGTGCTCTCGGTGCTGCGCTGGATCGAGAATCCGCGCGATCGGGTTGCCGGGTTCAGGGTGCTGCAGCTGGTGCCCGGCATCGGCCAGAAGACTTCCTCGCAGGTGCTGGACAACCTTGCCCTGGCGCGGGATGTCATGATGGGGCTGCGCGAATCCCGCGTGCCGCCCGCTGCGACCGAAGGCTGGCAAGCATTCCTTGCGCTGGTGGAAAACGTCAGACTGCACAGGATGCCGTGGCCGGCGGAATTCGAGACGATTTGCCGCTGGTACGAGGTGCACCTGGAGCGCCTGTACGAAGACGCGCAGATTCGCCAGATGGATATCGGCCAGTTGGAAAAGATCGCAGCCACCTATTCCTCGCGGCAGCGCTTCCTGACCGAACTCACGCTGGACCCGCCCGATGCCACCAGCGACGAGGCCGGGGCGCCGCTGCGCGACGAAGACTACCTGATCCTCTCCACGATCCATTCGGCGAAAGGGCAGGAATGGACGGCGGTCTACCTGCTGAACGCCGTGGATGGCTGCCTGCCATCCGACCTGGCTACCGGCAGCACAAAGGATATCGAGGAAGAGCGAAGGTTGTTGTACGTGGCCATGACCCGCGCCAGGGATCATCTGCAGATTGTCGTGCCGCAGCGTTTCTTCGTCTCTCAACAGTCCCAATTCGGCGACCGCCATGTCTATGCCGGGCGCACGCGCTTCATTCCGGCCGGCCTCCTGCATCTGTTCGAGATGAAATCCTGGCCGGAGGTTGAAACAACATCGGCCAATGGTGCCGGCCGATCGAGGGAAGAAGTCGTGGACTTGATGGCGAGGATGAAAGCGATGTGGCAGTAAGCAGGCAGGCCGTTTCAGCGGCGGGGTTTCATGCGCTTTCCAGTTTCCATCGTCCCGGGCTGATTCAAAATTTGCCTTGATATGCATGGCTCCTTGAATTATCCGGCCATATACTGTATAAATATACAGTATATGCAAAGGAGCAATCATGCGCGATCTCACTTCCCGCCAGCAACAAATCCTGCAATTGATCCGTGACAGGATCGAAGCCACGGGACTGCCCCCGACACGGGCCGAAATTGCCCAGGAATTCGGATTCCGTTCGCCCAACGCCGCCGAGCAGCACCTCAAGGTGCTGGCGAGGAAAGGCGTTCTGGAACTTCAGCCGGGCGCCTCACGCGGCATCCGCCTGCCGAACGGCGGCGGCCTGCCGGTGGTTGGAAGGGTTGCGGCAGGCAGCCCGATCCTGGCCCAGGAACACATCGAAGCGCATTACCAGATCGATTCCACATTGTTCGCACCGCGTGCAGACTATCTGCTCAAGGTGCGCGGCATGAGCATGCGGGATGCCGGCATCCTTGATGGCGATTTGCTGGCGGTGCATCGCAGCAGCGAGGCGAGAGCAGGCCAGGTCGTTGTTGCCCGGCTTGGTGACGAAGTGACCGTAAAGCGTTTCAGGAAGCGCGGGCACGTCGTGGAACTCCTCCCCGAAAACCCTGACTTCGAACCCATCGTAGTAGATTTGCGCCATCAGGAATTCGTCATCGAAGGCCTGGGTGTCGGCGTGATCCGTCATGGCAAAAAACTATGAACGCATCCCTGGATTCGGTGTTGCAGCACCCCGGCATCTGGCGCGGCAACCAGTGCGCGCAGACGGGCGAGAATGTGCTGCCGACCGGATTCGCCGAGCTGGATCAACTGCTGCCGGGCGGCGGCTGGCCGCGCGGAGCGCTGACGGAAATCCTGGTTGAGCGGGAAGGGATCGGTGAATTGCGCTTGCTGCTCCCTGCGCTGGCCGGCATATCCGGGCAAGGCAGATGGCAGGCCTGGGTGGCGCCGCCCCATTTGCCCTATGCACCGGCCCTGGCCGCTGCCGGGATCAGGTTGAAACAACTGCTGGTGGTGAATCCGCCATCGGCGGCAGACGCCTGGTGGACGGCGGAACAGGCGCTGCGTTCCGGCTCATGCAGTGCCGTGCTGGCATGGCTGGGAATGCCCGATGAGCGGCGCATGCGCCGCCTGCAACTCGGGGCGGAAACCGGGCGTGCCTGGGGCGTCCTGTTCAGATCAGCGAGTGCCGCCCAGCAACGTTCACCCGCCGCGCTGCGGCTGCGGCTGGAAGCAACCGCGGATGGTTTGTCGGTGCATATCCTCAAACGCAGAGGTGGACACGTGAGCAAACCGGTGGTGGTGGATCTGCATCAAACCCATGGCGTTCGCCGTATGCGCCCGTCTGCACCGCCTCTGCCTGTTGTGCAGTTGCCGTGGCAGGCAGCCCGAAGCTGACCCTTCCAGAAATACCCGCTGTGAATGTCTTCCATGTTATGGCTAGCCCTGCATTTCCCCAAACTTCCACTGGAAGTCTTCACTAGGGGCGCCGCCGCGGCCGAGCCTCTGGCGGTTTCCGAAAAACCGGGCAACCGTTCGCGGGTTGCTGCCTGCAATGAAGCAGCCGGCGCCTGTGGGGTGCGTCCCGGCTTGCCGGTTTCCGCAGCCCAGGCACTGGCGGCCGGGCTCATCGTTCGCAGGCGCGATCCGGCTGCCGAGCAGGAATCCCTGGCTGGCCTGGCCGCCTGGGCGGGCCGGTTCACTCCCTCTGTCAGCCTGCAGCCTCCGAACGGGCTGTTGCTGGAAGTCGGCAGTTGCCTTGCCCTGCACTGCGGCCTGACTCAACTGCTTGCAAAGGTGCGCAGCGGGCTGCACGAAATGGGCTACGTTTTCACCCATGCCTGCGCGCCGACACCGCACGGTGCCTGGTTGCTGGCGCTGGCAGGTACGGAAGCAGCCATACTCGAACGGGTCCCGCTTGAGCAGGCCCTTGCCGCGCTGCCGGCAAGGCTGCTTGCCCAGCCGCCGGAAACTTTTACCAGCCTGGAAATGGTCGGGGTGCACACCTTTGCCGACTGCCTGCGCTTGCCGCGTGCCGGTGTGGCGCGCCGTTTTGGCCAGGCACTCCTGGATGAGTTGGACCGGGCGACGGGCAGGCTGCCCGAGGCGCGCGCCTTTTTCGTGCCGCCGCCCAGCTTCGAGCGCCGCCTGGAACTGCCGGCACCCGTGCATGAAGCGGAGGCACTGCTGTTTGCCGTTCACCGCCTGGTGCCGGAACTGGAAGGCTATCTGGGCCTGCGCCAGGCCGGCGTGCAGGAACTGGAACTTGCCTGTCGCCACAAAAATATTCCTGACACCGTATTGAAACCGGGGTTCGTAAAACCTACCCGTGATGTTGAGCGGATTCTGCTCCTGATGAGAGAAACCCTGGGCCGCACCCGCTTGCCTGCCCCGGTTCACACGATCAGCCTGAATGCCCGGCTCATCCTCCCGCTGCCGGCATCGAACGCGGATATGTTCCAGGATGGGACAGAAACAGAAGATGGCACTTTGTTGCTTGAACGGTTGCGCATCCGGCTGGGGAAGGGAGCGGTGTACGGCATCGCTCCGGTTGCCGACCACCGGCCGGAGCAGGCTTGCCGGCATGGCGAGGCCGGAAATGATCCGGGATCATCAGGCAATCTCCATCGTCCGCTGTGGCTGCTGCCCAGGCCGCTGACCTGCGGGGAAAGGCGGCTCGTGCTTCAAGGCGGGCCCGGAGCGCATCGAGAGCGGCTGGTGGGACGGCATGGACATAGCACGCGACTATTACGTGGCGCAGGATCAAGATGGGTCGCGGCTGTGGGTCTACTGCGACCGCGCGAGCGGCGCGTGGTTCGTGCACGGGTTGTTCGCCTGAAGCGCCGGGTTTGCCATGAGTGCCTACGCCGAGCTGCATTGCCTCTCCAACTTCACCTTCCTGCGCGGCGCATCCCATCCGGAAGAACTGGTGGCGCGTGCCCGCGAGCTGGGGTATGCGGCGCTGGCCCTCACCGACGAATGCTCCCTGGCCGGTATCGTGCGTGCCCATGTTGCGGCGAAGGCATGCGGATTAAAGCTGATCATCGGCAGCGAGATCCGTTTTGCAGACGGTCCGGGCATTGTGCTGCTGGCAACAGACCGCACGGGCTACGGCAACCTGTCGGCATTGATCACACAGGGACGCCGCAACGACATCAAGGGCCGTTACAGGCTTGCGCTCAACGATATTCAACATGGCCTGCCCGGCTGCCTCGCACTGCTGCTGCCGGAACCGCTGCCGTCCCTGGCGCAGGCGCAACAAGTCGCGGCCTGTTTCCCGGGGCGGTCATGGCTGGCGGTGGAACTGTTCCGCGCCCCGGACGACACCGACCGGCTCGCCGCATTGGGTGAACTGGGAGCCGCATCCGGCTTGCCGCTGCTGGCGGCAGGCGACGTGCATATGCATGCCGCGTCGCGCCGTCCCTTGCAGGACACGCTCACCGCTATCCGCCTCGGCGTGCCGGTATTTGATGCAGGCGCTGCGCTGCATCCCAATGCAGAGCGCCATCTGCGCGAGCGGGGCGACCTGGCGTGCCTCTATTCGCCGCACCTGCTGCTGCAAACCCTTGTGGTTGCGGCGCGTTGCCATTTCTCCCTCGACGAGCTGCGCTATGAGTTTCCCGAAGAACTTGTGCCGCCGGGGGAGACACCCATTTCCCATCTGCGGCAACTGACTGAAGAGGGCCTCGAGCGGCGTTTCCCGGGCGAGGTGCCGCACAAGGTGCGCGCATTGGTGGAACATGAACTGGCACTTATCGAGGAGCTCAGGTACGAGCCCTATTTTCTTACCGTGCACGATATCGTGCGCTTCGCACGGAGCCGCAACATCCTCTGCCAGGGAAGGGGGTCGGCGGCCAATTCCGCGGTGTGCTACGCGCTGCATATTACCGAAGTGAACCCGGCGTGCATGGAAATGCTGTTCGAACGCTTCATTTCCAGGGAGCGCAACGAGCCGCCCGACATCGATGTCGATTTCGAGCACGAGCGGCGCGAGGAGGTGATCCAGTACCTCTATGCGAAATACGGCAGGGCGCGCGCGGCACTGGCTGCCACGGTAATCACCTACCGCCCGAAGAGCGCCATGCGCGACGTGGGCAAGGCACTCGGCTTTGGCCTGGACCAGGTTGACCGGCTTGCAAAATCGATGGCGTGGTGGGACGGTCGACCGGTGCTGCCGCAACGGCTGGCGCAAGCAGGATTCGATCCCTGCAACCGGAAGGTTCGCCTGCTGATGGGGCTGGTCGACGAGCTGGTGGGCTTCCCGCGTCATCTGTCCCAGCACGTGGGAGGCTTCGTGATCGCGCGCGGCAAACTCTCGCATCTGGTGCCGATAGAAAATGCAGCGATGCCGGATCGCACCATCATCCAGTGGGACAAGGATGATCTCGATGCTTTGGGACTGCTTAAAGTGGACGTGCTGGCGCTGGGCATGCTATCCGCCATCCGTCGTGCGCTGGAAGAGGTGAGCGCGTTGCGCGGTCAGCCGTTCACGATGGCGGATGTTCCAATCGAGGACCCCGCCGTGTACGACATGATCGGGCAGGCGGATACGGTGGGCGTGTTCCAGATCGAGTCTCGCGCCCAGATGTCCATGCTGCCGCGCATGCTGCCGCGTTGTTTCTACGACCTGGTGATCGAGGTCGCCATCGTACGTCCGGGGCCAATCCAGGGTGGCATGGTGCATCCCTACCTGAGCCGGCGCCAGGGCCTGGAACCGGTGACCTTTCCCAGCGAGGCAGTGAAGGATATTCTGGAACGCACGCTGGGGATTCCGATATTCCAGGAACAGGTGATGCGGCTCGCCGTCGTGGCGGCCGGGTTCACGCCGGGCGAAGCAGACCAGGTGCGGCGCTCCATGGCGGCGTGGCGGCGCAAGGGCGGGCTGGAGCAATTCGAGCGGCGCCTGGTCGAGGGCATGCGCGAGCGCGGCTACCGGGAGGAATTTGCCCGCCAGATCTTCCAGCAGATCCAGGGCTTTGGTGAATACGGTTTCCCCGAGTCCCACGCTGCCAGTTTTGCGCTGCTGGTTTATGTTTCGGCCTGGCTCAAGCGCCATGAGCCTGCGGCGTTCGCCTGTGCCCTGCTGAATAGCCAGCCCATGGGTTTTTATGCGCCGGCCCAGATTGTGCAGGACGTCCGCCGCCATGGTGTGCCGGTTCTGCCGGTGGACGTGATGGCGAGCGACTGGGATTGCACTCTCACCACATTCCCCTCTCCCTCGAGGGGAGAGGGGAAAGCCATCCAACCCACCCTGCGCCTTGGCTTGCGCATGGTGAAGGGCCTCTCGCGAGCAGGCGCGGCACGCCTCACCGCCGCGCGTGCGGACAGGCCTTTTAACGGTGTGGAAGACCTGGCCTTGCGCTGCAGGCTGGAAAAGCATGACCTGAAGTGCCTGGCTGCGGCAGGTGCCCTGGCCGAACTGGCCGGGCACCGCCGCCAGGCCTACTGGAACGTTGCGGGCATCGAGCAGGACGTGCCTCTCGCACTTGCCCCATTCGAGGAAATCCAACCCGTACTGCCGCCACTGACCGAAGGCCAGAATCTGGCTGCCGACTACGCCAGTCTGGGACTCACGCTGGGCAGGCATCCGCTGCTGCTGCTGCGCAAAATTCTCCGGCGGCAACGATTGGTCACCGCCGGAGAGTTGCTTGCATTTCCCCACGGGCGGCTCACGCGCGCGGCCGGACTGGTAATCAGCCGCCAGCGTCCCGGAACAGCAAGCGGGGTGACCTTTCTTACCCTCGAGGACGAGACCGGACAAATCAACGTCGTGGTATGGCGCGACCTCGCCGAGCGGCAGCGGCGGGAGTTGCTGGAATCGCGGCTATTGGCGGTCTACGGGGTGCTGGAACGACAAGGCGTGGTGGCGCATCTCATTGCAGGACATCTGAAAGACCTGACTCCTCTGCTGGGCAACCTTGTCACGCAGTCGAGGGATTTTCATTGAGAGTGAAGAACAGGAGCTTCCTATTTTCGCGGCGCCGATTCCGCTGAGGCGCAGATCCATGGCAATGCGCTTGCTGGTGGCCGGAGAGATCCGGGAAGGCGTGTCCTTTCACAGTTCCGTTTGTCGCAATGTCAGAAAACATTTATTGGCTCATTTAACTTTAACCGGGCCGAGTTCAATTTGACTCGAATTGCCCATCGGTGGATAGCGCATAAGGGACAAGCTGCGGCACCACCAGCAATCCCTGCGCATTGGGTATCGCCTCTATGTGCATTACCGGGGCTGAACCACGCACGCCGCCGAAAATGGTGGCAAAAGCCGAGTCGGCTGCGTCGCGCCCGGTGCCGATACGCACAAAGCCCATTGGAATGGCAACGCCTGATGGGTCAAAGATATACCAGCGGCCGCCCAGATAGACCTCGACATAGGCATGAAAATCGGTCGGTCCCAGAATCGGATCGGCGCCGTAGTCTATGCCGGTGACAAAACGAGCCGGAATGTTAACCGCACGGCACAGGGCAATCATCAAGTGGGCAAAATCGCGGCACACGCCCACCTCTTCCACCAGCGTATCGACTGCGGTCGTGGTACCGGTGGAGGAATTGGAGCGGAACGTGACACGATGCATCACCCAGTCGCGAATGGCCTGCACCCGGCTGTATCCCTGCCACAAATAGCCGAACTCCTTGACCGCCAGTTTGTGCAGGCGATCCGACTGGCAATAGCGGCTTGGATAAATGTAGGGCAGCACCGCCGCCGGCAAGCTGGCCACCGGCTCCTCGTGGATCTGCTCCGGCGGGGCGGTGTAATGATCAAGGTCCACCGTCGCCTCATAATGCACGATCAGCGGCCCAGCAAAGGCTTTGAGCCGCAGGAACCGGGTGTGCGTCACGGCATCGGTGTGCAGATTGAAAGGCAGGTCCTGGCTGATGCCCAGCGACTCGCTCACCACAGTTTGGTGCCGGGTTTGCGCGGCATGAATACTGAAAACAAAATCGCAGCCGGGCTGGTCGATTTCGTAATTCAGCTCAATGGAGAAATTTAGGCGTACCAAGGAAAGCTTTCGGAGATTGGGTGTCGCAAGCGTAATCCAGCGCAACGTGGAGGACAGACGGACGTGTCCATGATACGTCAAATGCCTCCTTGTGGCACACCCCGGCAGGTCATGCGGCCATAATTGCGGCCAAAAAGGTGCACTTGGCGTATTCCGATCACGTTAACGAATTAGACCGCCCGTGAGCGGCACTTCGTCAATCGGCGCTCCCGACACACACCCGTACGTCATGTTGCCTGATTCTTGCCTTGGTCCTTTTTTGCCGCATCGCCTTGGGTCGTCGCCGAGCTTTTTGAGGATGAGCCAGAACGAGATCCGGAAAAAAATGCTGTGCGAAACACACGTATGGCGATCACTGCTGGAACAACCAGGGTGAGAACCAGAAAGATTACTATCAGAAACCCGCGAAGCTCCATGATTAAATTCTCCTTGAGATCAGGGTTGGTTCCTCAGGCCTTTAGAAATAAGTCTTTGCGTATTGTGGTGCGCCTAAGAGATAGATCTGGGCACCGGGAGGAGACCATAATAATGATGTGACCTGCCCTTTCGACACGTTGCAGTCTTTCAAGTTTCTCACAAGCAAAAGCTCAACGTGGAAAACCATTAACCTCGACATTGCTGGCAGACTGGTTTTGGATTCATTTACAAAAGTGATGTTACTCATGCTGGCTTGGGCTGGTATCGCGCAATGGATTTTGTGCCTTGGCGCCGTCAGTTGTTTCGGCTTGTAACGACTGGAAAGCACTCAGTCGCGCTTCAGTGATTCAGGTTGCCACATAGCAAAACGTCACGATGTGTAGCTCCCGACCCACAGCAGTCGTTCAAGATTAACACCAGATGCTATCTGCAATTCCTCCTCAGTATTCACGAGGCTCAGGTGATCCATTCAAAGTCTTCTCTTTCGTTTTCGTTTCTTGATCGAAGTTCTGCGCCGCGAACCCTCGATGCTGTTTCCCGCCTCCGCGTTCTTATCGACCTTGACTACTGCCTTGGCGTCAAAGCGATTCAGGCGCGCAATGTTGTATTTCGGCGCACCCGGATCATCCTCCAGAATATTGGCCAGATGCGGGTAGCGCTCACTATAGGGAGACTGGTCATAAGGTACCGCCGCCAGGCTTTTCCGAAAGATGCCAGTCGGGCCGTCTGTCAATTCCCTTTGCCATCCCTATCCCTCTCGCATTGAGCTTGTATCGCGATCACGGGCATCGACAAACTTGTTGTGTTCGACCAGGTTGTCCCGCCCACCTTGCGATGAGGACCGCTATGTACACATGTTCGATAAGGTTTCCGCGCACGGTAATGCCACTCGCTTGATCGTCCAGGTAAACTGCTATGGTACCGCCCAACGCTACATTGGGAGCGATGTCGTGGATATGATTATCTGAAATTACGGTGCCGCGCGCTGTCCAGTCGAGGCCGGTGTAAATGGCACCCGCATCGCCGGTTTCTTTGCACACATCATGGATATCGTTGCGCGAGATCAGGTGATCATTGCCCCAAAACAAAATGCCAGTGTGTGGACTGTCATAGATCTGGTTGTTCACGGCAGAGTTCCCGACGCCGGTCAACCGGACAGCGGGCTGATAAGTGCGCGAGATGCGCCCAAAGTGCCGGATTGTACTGCCCTCGACGTAGAGGTTGCCGGGGGTAAGTGTCTGGCGATCCCCTCCTTGCAGTACTACTCCGGCCGCGCCGATATTTTCAATAAGCATGTTAGACAGGCCATTGTTCTGGCCGCCGATGACGGCCCCGCGGCTGCCGATGTCGCGAATGACCGAGTTGGTTATCGAGATCCGGTGCCCGCCTCGAACAGTAATGGCATCCCCGCGCGCACTTTGGAATGTGATACCACGGATGTGGATATCGTTCGCGTTATCAATTACCAGAAGATTGTCCAGCAGGGAGACCTCGACCTCGTTTTCCTGTAACGGCTTGGGTGGCCAGAAGTAGAGCACGCCTTTGGCTCTATCCAGGTACCATTCTCCCGGCTGGCTGAGCTCGGTGAGTATATTCTGAAAAAACACCGGCTGCCCTGTTTGCAGTCCATAAACCGGAGGCGATTCGGCCAGTGTGATGTGTTGCGTCCGAACGTCGACCGATCGAATGGGGATCGTTGCGTCAGCCCAGTTCTGGAACCAATAACCAGTAGCCATCAGATTGGGCTCGTTCTTCAATTCGCGCAGGTTTGCGCCCTGCACGGTAAAGATGGAACCCTTCTCACCATCCGGCGTGGCCGTGATCTTGGCCCAGCCCTGACTGGGCCAGCGTGCCGGTGTCATCGGTTGGTTGCGATAAAATAATTCAAGATCCGATGCAGCATCCGGTTCACCGAAGCCATGGCTCGCACGCTTGCCGTAATCGGAGATGCCTTGCCCGGCAAGGTCGGCTTGAAGAACTTGTGACCGTGCTGCCTTGGGAAGCCGCACAAGAACGGTGCCGTCGCTAACGGGCATGAAGCCGCTGATGGCCCGTCCACCCGAGATAATTGCGCTGGCATCATTGGGGCCTTCAATCGTCACCAGGTGATGGTCATCGCCGCCGCTGGCGGCATCAATATCGATTGTTTCACCAAGTCGGTATATGCCCCCGTCAAGTCGGATGGTAATGCTTTCCTTGAGCACCCCTTCCGCATCACGCAATGCAGGATCCTTAAGTATGGAGAGTGCTTCGGTAAGTGTGACAGAAGTGTCCGGATCTTTTTTCAGGTCGGCCAAGGTTGTTTGTGGATTGGCGGACGGCGCAACATGGATCATGAGCTCCCCCCAGGCAACCTCAGCGCTGAGACTCGCACAAAGACTTGCTGCAAAAACGATCTGCTTGGTACTTACACCGGACATGCTTATCGATGGACCCCGAAATACTATTGAACTTTAGAAAAATCAAGACAAAGCCTGGAACGAGTGCAATAGTTGCAAGACCCTCGACATCCTCATGACCCGTCCGTCCGACATCGATGCCGGATATGAGTTCCGGCGACAATCGGGAAACGGTACAGGAGAGGCCGGATCATTTGCCAGGCATTGAGACTGATAGACAAATTACCTAAAGAATAGGCATGCAAATATGCCTTGATTCGAGTCCAAATCTGCGAGCCAGCCAGAACTCGTTGCTGAACTTCCGCGCCTGGCGACAACCGGATATGCATGCTCCAGGACTACTCTTCCAACTTTGATTGCTTCCTTTAACTCGTTCAATTCACCCGATATCGTTGGGCGCTTCTTGCAACTTCTTGCGAGATTTCAGAACCAGCAGTTTGCGTCACAACATATCAAACCAAGAGGCAGGTGATACGAAGGGTGAATAACTGTTGCGGCCACAGAAGACATGATGGACAAGAAAAATTGGCGGAGAGGGAGGGATTGCTCGGCCTTCGCGGTTGCAACGCGAAGGGCCTCGTCCCTCGCTGAACTCGGGACCGCCTTGCGGGGGCCCTGCGCGAGCTGCGCTCTCTGGTCGAACCCCCAGGGTTCTCATCCCCATGCATATCAGCCAACAACACGAGACACGCTGCGCATGCCTTCTGTTTGTTGGCGGTGGACGTAGTCTGGTGCGAACCACTCTTAGCCCGGAACTCCCTATTACCAGGGAATTTTACAGGGAATTTCGCAATTTCTGACGCATTATTCCAGGACAATCACATGGAAAAAGCGGGTCCAGAGCCAATCTCTGCCCATTTGCAATATTTTTTGCTCGAATCGGAACAGGGAATAAAACAGGGCGTATCTGGGAATTTGTAGGGGCATATCTTGGTTAACAGGAACGGATTGGTTTTCCATCCCGGCGAGTCAAATACGACAAGGCTCGGCAGTTGCAGATCACAACGGCAGGCGTCGGCGAGTTGCCGTACGCTCCCATCCGCGGCAGCCGTTTAGAAACAGGTTGACGACATTCCGCGCCCAGGCGTTCACCTCGGCAGAAGTCATTGGCACCCCCAGCCCCATGGCGCGACTCTGCGGAACCGCGATGACCATGTGCAGGAATTGCTGAGCGGCGAACGTCGAGTTGTCCAGAGTAAGATTTCCCGCGCGCGCTTCGCGCTCGAGCACACCCGCGATCAGTCGGATAGCTTCTTCGCTCGCACCTTCGTTGGCGACCACCGCCGCCAGGTCCGGGAACCGGCTCGATTCCGCCACGATCAATCGATGCAGGGCGATCGCCGGCGGAGACAGGGCAGCGCGCAGAATGAGATTCGCCAGGCCGCACAGGATCTGGGAAAGAGTCGCCCCGTGAAGCAACGGCACATCGGCGGGGGGGCGCAGGCGCTCGATTGTGCGATGGACTACCGCGCTGAACAGCGCCGATTTGTTCTCGAAGCGGTGATAGAACGTTCGCTTCGATATCCGGGCTCGCTGCGCGACCGCCTCGATAGTTGTGGCGCCGTAGCCCAATGTGAAGAACAGTTCGGTCCCCGCGTCGACGATACGATGGGCGAGTTGCTCGGCGTCGGCCTTGGACGGGCGACCGCCACGGCGCGAGACAACGTCGGCTTTGCGCGTTGCTGCTTTGTGATTGCCTGCGGGTCGGGTCGGGCGGGTCAAAGAATAATGCGCGTTGCCAGAGTGCGCCTAACGTCGGTAGTGGAAGGTGCCAGGCGGCGGTGGGTAGTAGCCGGAGCGGGAACCATAGTAGTGCGGACGCGGTACGTAGTAAGCCTCGCGCGGCGCATAGTACTGCGCGGCAACAGGCGGAGCGTAATATCCCGCGGCTGGCCGGGGGGCGTAATACACCGGAGGTGGAGGAGGAGCGTAATACGTCGCGGCCGGCGGAGTGTAATACGCGGGACTTGTCGTCGGTGCGTAATAAGGCGCAGCCTGCTGGGCACCATAGTTGAGGGGAGAGGGAGGCGCCCCGTAATAACCGGGACCGCCAGGCGGCGCGCCGTAATTGAGTGAGGCACCTGCATACCCGTATTCTTGCTCGTTGTAGAGCAAGGGGTGCGCAACTGCGGCCAGAATGGCGATCGGTGCGGTGATGATCGCCGCGGCCGTAGCGACCACGGCATTGACGAGACCCGGGATCGGTCCACCGCCGTAATAGCCTCTCCCGCCATGACTGGCGCCGTCATGCCACCCCCTTGCGAGAGCCGACGTTGCGGGTGCAATTGTGAGGACTAAAGCGAGAAGATTGGCGAGTACGACTGTTCTGTTCTTCATCATCGATACTCCTAAAAAGGGGCGAACGATTGGTACGGCGAAAGTCCATGCATAGTGCGGCCACACTACCACGTTCCGTAACAAAACGCAACGGTACCGTTTCATTTAAGGGCACAAGCCATGAAGTTTGCAGGGTATTGTCAACCTGATAAGCGGAAGCTTCCAGATATCGCGCTGCCGGGTATGGCCGATCAATTCAACCTCACTGTATGACCTGCAGGCTCGCTATTGCGGGCCTGCATCATTGGCGCTCAAGCAGATGTTCGTCAATCGTCACTTTCGACCCGTTGCAGACATTCTGACTTTTCCTAAACGGTCATTGTCAGGGTTCGGCAAAGTGTGCAGCTAGAGTTCGGCAATTTATTGCCGGATCAAAGTAGTCTTGATAACGTGAAATCGATCTGATAGTGTGCCGCGAGCTGGTATTTAGTCGCAAATTACAGATGGACTTTAGCTATTTGCCTGTTTGTTGACATCAACCGTGCGTTTAAAGAGCAATGGTTCAAAGCTAAGCCGCCCGAGCCATTCAATAAAGAAAGGTGGAAGGTATGGATTTCTTTTTCTGTCGTGCGTGGATTTCCCGTTGTCTAAAGGCGACCTTACCTGTTTTCATTTGCTCTATGGTGTCATTCACCGCACATGCCCAGGCGACGCGCACTTGGGTTTCCGGGGTTGGCGACGATGCCAATCCATGCTCGCGAACCGCTCCGTGTAAAACCTTTGCCGGCGCAATTTCCAAAACCGCCGCCGGCGGTGAGATCGACGCCCTAGATCCTGGCGGCTATGGTGCTGTCACCATCACCAAAGCCATTACGCTGGATGGTGCAGCCGGCCAAGTCGCCAGCGTGCTGGTTTCCGGAACGAACGGCATCATACTAAATGCGGGCGTTTCGGACGACGTGATCTTGCGCAATCTTTCGATTAATGGTGTGGGCACCGGCTTGGATGGCATTAAGTTACTCGGCGGCAGATCCCTTCGCATCCAGAATGTCAGGGTCGACCGATTCACCCAAAACTGCATAAACATCTCCCCAGGGACAGCAACAAGCACGGTTCAGATTGTCGATTCGGTGGCCACCAACTGCGCAAATGGGCTGTCAGTAACTTCCACCGCAACTGCGACACCACCACCGTGGGCCGCAACGGTTTCCGTCGAACGCTCGCGATTTCTGTTGAACAAGACGGCGGGTGAGACGGGGGTTGGAGTCCTGGCAAACGGCTCTAATGCGCTTATCCAGCTTTCCAACTCCACTGTATTCGGAAATGACCTCGGCATTTCCGCAACCAACCAGTCCAGCATTGTTTCATTTGGAAATAACCAAACCCAAGGAAATACCAATAACGGTGCCTTCACTGGCACGGCGTCTTCAAACTGAGAACCGTCGCCATGACCTACGCCGTCCTTCGTCCCGCGGCCTCCGTGATATTCAGTCGTGTGCCCGATCCTTCAGCATGGGGAGCGGATTCCCTGAATGGGGTCGCATCATGACGCGGGCCGGCATTTTCGAACGTGTGCGTGTGTGCTTCGCCATGCTTGGGATGCTTATGTGGGTTGGCCTGGCCAATGCGCAAGCTACCCGCACATGGGTTTCCGGGGTTGGTGACGATGCCAATCCATGCTCCCGAACAGCTCCGTGCCAAACCTTTGCCGGCGCTATTTCCAAAACCGCCGCCGGCGGTGAAATTGACGCACTTGACCCGGGGGCGTTTGATTTTGTGGTGACCAACCCCGGTGGCGTCAAGACGTACACTTATACTCCTCTGGTAATCACCAAACCAATCACGATTGATGGGGGATGGGGACACAATGCGGACCTCGGTCCAATGAGTCCCGCAGACCCGAATGATGTCACGAGCGCAACTGTAATGACCAGCCAGCAAGACGCGATCGTTATAAATGTGCCTTCAGGTTCCAGCGGCGTCATATTACGGAACCTGCATATCAACGGTGCCAATGGGACAGGGCGAAACGGGGTTCGCATTGTTTCCGGCTCCAGTGTCATCATCGACAACCTGGACATCTCGCAGTTTTCACAGAACTGCCTGGATATCGATACTTCCGCTTCCGGCACACTGGTCGACATTGCGAATTCCACGTTTACCAACTGTGTGAACGGACTCCTGGTCAACGGCGGGGCAACCGTCAACTTCGATAATTCAATATCTGTACTGAATAGTTCGACCGGGCTTGAATTGACCGATCCCCAAGGGACATTGTTTTCTGCCAGCTCCTTCGTCATCGATAATCTGCAAAATGCGGGTTACACCGGGCCAACTCCCGATTTGTCTGGCATTCCGGCCAGTGTCGCCTCGGCTGTCATAAAGGGTGGAACCAATCCGAATTGCTCATTCTCAAGTGCGCAATTCATCTCCCCGCCGCCCATTTCCAACGGCAAGCCCGAGCAGGCCGGATTTCAATTCAACACCAACGATTGCGGCGCTGGTGCGACCATCACCATCACCATAACGTACACTCAGGCCATGCCCCCAGGCACGAAGCTATATAAATACAATGCGTCGAATTCGAGTTGGTCTCCCGTTTCGGGCGCCGTGCTGAGCCCAGACGGAAAAAGCTTCACGTACAGCATAACTGACAACGGTAATGGCGATTCCAATCCGGCACTCGGATTCATCAGTGATCCAGTGGTTCCGGTTTCTATCACCAACAACCCGATACCGACCCTTTCCGACCTTGGTGCGGTTCTGCTCGCCGGCTTATTGGCCTTTGTCGGACTGTGTACACTGCAGTCGCGCCGTCTACAGGCTTGACTGAATCAGGGTGTAATGAGCAGTGATGACAATGAAGGGCAAGCTGCCGGATGCAAACTACGTCCATTGTTTCGTCCGTTAATCGGATTGTTCTGCTCTGCGATCGCTCTTTTCGCATCTGCTGCCCCGGTCGCTTCTCCGTTTAAAGTTTCTCAAGGTCATCATGCAAACACCGAGACGAAAGCTCGCCCAAAAAATCGCCACGGTTTGCCCAGGATTTCATTGTTTATCGGAAATCAGCGGATTATCGTCGAAGTGGCATCGACAGAGCATGAACTTGAACAAGGGTTGATGCATCGAAAAAAACTGGACGAGAATGCCGGCATGCTGTTTGTATTTCCTCCGAACGAGAACTACTGCATGTGGATGAAGGACACGGCCATGGCTCTCTCTGTAGCATTCATGGATTCGGCAGGCTATGTAGTGAATACCGCTGCAATGCGCCCGAATAGTCTGGATTTGCATTGCCCCGCCCGGCCGGTACGCTATGGCCTTGAAATGAAGGGGAGCTGGTTCGCCAATCACAATGTTGACGTAGGCTCGAAGGTGATTGGGCTAGACGCCTGGCCATGACAGGTATTGCCTAAAACTGCAACCGGTCGCTCATGTAAAATATGTGAACGTCAACTATTGTCGTATTGTCGAAGGCCAAACGTCGCGACTGTCCGCTTCCGGGCAATCTGAACAAATTGAAGTATTAAGGATCGAAAAAACAGTGACAGTTGAAAGACGGTCTACCCAAGGCGTTGAGTAGTCTCATTAGGACTTCGACTTCTTCCGGTAACGATACCAACAAATCATTTCCATCATATAGACAGAAGACCCTTAAACATACGGCTATTCTCAATTCGACAGCTTAAAATCTCTGGCGGAGAGGGAGGGATTGCTCGGCCTTCGCGTTGCAACCGCGAACACCTCGTCCCTCGCTGAACTCGGGACCGCCCTGCGGGCGTCCTGCGCGAGCTGCGCTCGCTGGTCGAACCCCCAGGGTTCTCATCCCCATGCATATCAGCCAACAACACGAGACACGCGGCGCATGCCTCCTGTTGTTGGCGGAGAGGGAGGGATTCGAACCCTCGGTAGACTTGCGCCTACGCCTGATTTCGAGTCAGGTACATTCGACCACTCTGCCACCTCTCCGGATCACTGCTTGCCGATTTGCACTACGCCTGATTTGACTTCGGCCGTACCTTCGGTACTTAACATTCACTGCGTGAATGTTAGCCTACGCCGCAACAAACTAAAATGTTGTGGCTTCGGCAAACCCAAAGGTTAGCCAGGTGTTGTCGAGTCAGGTACATTCGACCACTCTGCCACCTCTCCGGGGCCGCGCATTTTACCAGCAATGCCAATAATCAGGCAGAATGTCGATATGGACGAACGCGCGCCCCCATATTGTTCGAGGCGGTTCTGGCCTATCCGCCGCGGAAAACGAATATCCGGACTGATTCTGTCCGGGTGCCTTTGCTCAGCAGCACTGGTTGGTTGCGGACCCGCTGAAATTCCGCGGCAGCCATGGCGCGACGAACTGACGATTGCCGTGTCGCAGTTCGGAAGCAGCGTGAGCGCGGAATTCGAATTGCAGCTGGTTACACTGTTTGCCAAGCAACTGGGCCTGACGACCCGCCTGGTGCCTTTGCCTCCCGACAAGATCATTCCTTACCTCATGGCCAACCAGGCGCATATCGCCGCCGCGGGATTGCGCAGCAACAATGGCAACGGTGTTTTGCACTTTGGGCCTTCTTATCAGACCGTGCGGGAACAAGTGGTGTGCGGCGTGCGGGTGCGTCGGCTGGACGATCTGATTGACAAGCAGATAGACGTCGTGGCCGGCTCCGAACAGGAAGATGCATTGCGCGAAACACAACAGGGAGCGCGCTCGCTGCATTGGATTTCGCGGCACGACAATACGGTATCCGACCTGCTGGGCGAGGTTGCCGAGGGGAAACTTGAATGCACGATCGCCAACAACGAGCAACTGGAGACGGCGCGCAACCTCCATCCCAGTCTGAATGCGGCATTCGATATCGCCGCCCCGTCCAAACTTGCCTGGGCATTCGCCCCGGACAGCAATAAGGACTTGATCGAGGAAGTGGAAAAATTCTTCAACACGATCAAGCAGGATGGCACCCTGCGCAGCTTGCTAGACCGCTACTACGGGCACAACGACCGGCTGGAACCGATAGATGCGACGGCTTTCCTGATCAATGCCCGCAACGAACTGCCAAATTTCAGGCAGATTTTTCAGGAAGCGGAGGCGTTGACCGGGATCGAGTGGCAATTGCTGGCCGCTCTCGCCTACCAGGAATCGCACTGGAATCCGCTGGCCACTTCATTCACCAACGTGCGCGGCATGATGATGCTGACGGGAGACACGGCCGATCGCATGCAGGTGAAAGACCGGCTGGATCCGCGCGAGAGCATCCTGGCCGGCGCGCGCTATTTGCAAATGCTCAGGGATCAACTGCCGCAGAGGATCCCGGACCGGCAGCGAACGTGGCTGGCCATGGCCGCATACAACCAGGGAATGGGGCACCTGGAAGATGCCCGGGTGATGACCGCACGCGCGGGATTGAATCCGGATTCCTGGCTGGATGTAAGAACCATAATGCCCAAGCTCGCCCAGCCGGAGTATTTTGAACATGCCAAGCATGGCTATGCGCGCGGCGGAGAAGCGGTGGTACTGGTTGAAAATGTCCGGCAATATTATGACCTGCTGAAACTCCTGACGTTGAAGAACGTTCCGCGCCTGACGACTTCTCCCTATTACCTGCAAATCAAGAGCGACAAGAGCCTGGAAGGACTAAGCCTGAAAAGTTTCAGCACGCCCATTGGTGGCGGCATTTTAGGTCCGCAAAATTGAAGCCGGTGCCGCGGGGCCGGAATGACGACATGAGCGTCGTAACGTTGAATGAACCGGATTCATTCGCGGTGTTTGATGCTTTCCAGTCCGCTCGGAGAAGGTCGCAACACCTCAGGGATTCGCACACTCCCATCCGCCTGCTGATTGTTTTGGTTGCGGCCGTTCGCGAACGCTCACTTGACATTCGCTTCGCTCATGTCAGCCTCCGCCCAAACATTCAGCTCGCCTTGATGGTCTCCAGTCCACCCATGTAAGGCCGCAACACGTCAGGGATTCGCACACTCCCATCCGCCTGCTGATTGTTTTGGTTGCGGCCGTTCGCGAACGCTCACTTGACATTCGCTTCGCTCATGTCAGCCTCCGCCCAAACATTCAGCTCGCCTTGATGGTCTCCAGTCCACCCATGTAGGGTCGCAACACGTCAGGGATTCGCACACTCCCATCCGCCTGCTGATTGTTTTCCAGCACCGCAACCAGAGTTCGCCCCACCGCGAGACCCGAGCCGTTCAGCGTATGCACCAGTTCCGGTTTGCCCTGCGCATTGCGGAAGCGCGCCTGCATGCGCCTTGCCTGGAACGATTCGAAGTTGGAGCAGGAGGAGATTTCGCGATACGCATTCTGCGCGGGAAGCCACACCTCGATGTCATAAGTCATCGCGGCGGAAAATCCCATGTCGCCGGTGCACAGTTTCACCACGCGGTACGGCAGGCCAAGCTTCTTCAGGATGGTCTCGGCGTGGCCGAGCAATTCTTCCAGTCCCTCGTAGGACTTGTCCGGATGGATTATCTGCACCAGTTCCACCTTGTCGAACTGGTGCTGGCGGATCATGCCGCGCGTGTCGCGCCCGTAGGATCCGGCCTCGCTGCGGAAGCAGGGAGTGTGCGCCACGAATTTCAGCGGCAGTTTTTCCAGCGGCACGATCTCGTCGCGCACGATGTTGGTTAAGGGCACTTCGGCGGTGGGAATCAGGTAAAAATTCGTCTCGCCCTGATCGGCCAATTGGCGCGGCACGCGAAACAAATCCTCCTCGAACTTCGGCAACTGCCCGGTGCCCCGCATGGATTCCGCATTCACCAGGTAAGGCACGTAAGTCTCGGTGTAGCCGTGCTGTTCGCTATGCGTGTCGAGCATGAATTGCGCCAGCGCGCGGTGCAGCCGCGCCAGCGGCCCCTTGAGCAACGAAAAGCGCGCGCCGGCAATCTTGGCGGCGGTCTCGAAATCCAGTCCGCCCAGCCCTTCGCCGATGCTGACGTGGTCCTTCACCTCGAAATCAAATTGCGGAATGCTGCCGACCTTGCGCACTTCCTCATTGTCCGTCTCGGAGTTTCCATGCGGCACATCTGCATGTGGAATATTGGGAATGACGGCAAGGAATGCGTCCAGCTGGTGCAGAACGTTTTCCAGCTGCGCTTCCAGTTGCTTGAGTTCATCCCCGAGATTCGCCACTTCGGCCATGATCGCAGACACGTCCTCGCCCCTGGCCTTGGCCTGGCCGATCTGCCTGGACGTGGTGTTGCGTTTGGCCTGCAGCTCCTGCGTGCGGGTCTGGATGGTCTTGCGCTCGGCCTCAAGCCGCTCAAACTGCGCCGTATCCAACGCATAGCCGCGTGTCGCCAAACGTGCGGCGACGTTCGCCAGGTCGGTGCGTAATGCTTGTATGTCTAGCATGAAAACCTCAAAAACAAATTAGCCACAGAGAACACAGAGATCACAGAGAGATTCGTTTGATTCCGGTGACCATTTGCTTCTCACCAAAGTTCAGTAGTAACCCGCGTTTCAGGCCGGTTGCCTTTAGATACGACAGCAACTGTGCCGTCGCTAAATCAGGAATGGCGCGCAAGGACTTTACCTCAACCACGACTTCATTTTCGACCAGCAAGTCAAGTCGTTGGCCATGTATCGCATGGCCTTTGTACAAAACACCAATCGCTACCTGCCTTTGAATGACAACTCCCATCAAGTCCAGCTCAAAACACAGCGCCTCCTCATAAATAGATTCCAACAGCCCCGGACCCAAGATTTTATGAACCTCAACAGCCGCCGAAATTATTTTCTCTGTCAGTTGGTCTGCCACATTCTTCTCTGTGATCTCTGTGTTCTCGGTGGCTAGTTTTTTCGCTTTTTATCCAGCTCGCGCAAATGCGCCAGCTTCTCTGCAATCTTCGCTTCCAGCCCGCGATCGGTGGGCTGGTAGAAACTCACTTCCGGCATGTCGTCGGGGAAATAATTCTCGCCTGCCGCATAGCCTTCCGCTTCATCGTGCGCATAGCGGTAGTCCTTGCCGTAATCGAGCTGCTTCATCAGCCTGGTCGGGGCGTTGCGCAGGCGCAGCGGCACTTCGCGCGAGCCGTCCTGGGCGACGAAGGCGCGGGCGGCATTATACGCGACATAACCCGCGTTCGACTTGGCGGCGACGGCCATGTACAGCACAGCCTGCGCCAGCGCCAGTTCACCTTCGGGTGAGCCGAGCCGCTCATAGGTCTCGGCAGCGCCCAGTGCAATATCGATAGCGCGCGGGTCGGCCAGGCCGACGTCTTCCCATGCCATGCGAACGATGCGCCGCGCCAGGTAGCGCGGATCTGCGCCGCCGTCCAGCATGCGCGTGAGCCAGTACAGCGCCGCATCCGGGTCGGAACCGCGCACCGATTTGTGCAGCGCGGAGATCTGGTCATAGAACGCCTCGCCGCCCTTGTCGAAACGGCGCAGGTTCTGCGCCAGCGTGTTGTCCAGTAACGCCGCATCAATGTCGTGCAAATTCGCTGTTTGCGCGGCGGTCTGCACTTGCTCCAGCGCATTGAGCAGGCGGCGCGCATCGCCGTCGGCGTAACCGATGATGCGCTCCCTGGCATCATCGGAAAATTGCAGGATCCCGGTTCGCCCTGAGCCTGCCGCAGCCGGCCCCGAGTCCATCAAGGCAGCCTGCCCTTCGACACGCTCAGGGCGAACGCTGGTCAGTTGAGCCACGGCCCGTTCAAATAAGCGTCCAAGCTCCGCCTGCGACAACGGCTTAAGCACATACACCTGCGCGCGCGACAACAGCGCGCTGTTCACTTCGAACGAAGGATTCTCGGTGGTCGCGCCGATGAAGGTCACCAGCCCCTGTTCCACGAATGGCAGGAATGCATCCTGCTGCGACTTGTTGAAGCGGTGCACCTCGTCCACGAACAGGATGGTGTGGCGGCCGCTCTGCTGCAACGTGAGCTGCGCCTGCGCGATGGCGTCGCGGATGTCCTTCACTCCGGACAGCACCGCCGACAACGGCACAAAATCGGCGTCGAAGGCCGACGCCATCAGCCGCGCCAGCGTGGTCTTGCCCACGCCGGGCGGTCCCCACAGGATCATCGAATGCAGCTTGCCCGATTCGAACGCCAAGCGCAGCGGCCTGCCCGGGCCAAGCAAATGCGACTGGCCGATCACCTCGTCCAGGTTTCGGGGCCGCAGCCGCTCGGCCAGCGGCGCGGCCGGAACAGCGGGAGAAAACAAGTCAGCCATTTTGGTTATTCCGAATTCTTGCCAAAAGAACCTTGATTCAAGCGACAGAGAACACAGAAGTCAGAGAGAGGAATCTGGTTCGCACAGTTTTCCGGTTCACTCGATAGATGGAGTGCATATTTTCATCGGCCAATTGTTTCTCCTCTGTGAAGTCTGTGCTCTCTGCGGCCAACTGATTATTGCAGGTTCAACTGCGCTGCCGATCCAGCTGGCGCAACATTGCAGGTGGCAAATTTGACCAAGGCTGCATTGTACAGAACGCACCCGTACGGAGTCGCCAGGATCGAAACCGGGATCATCCGGGGACCGGGCGCAAGCTTCCAGCGTGGTCGCCGATTCATAAGCTATAATTTCTCGTCCCGCAAATAATTGCCGATAGCCGTTTCCTTGTGCGGGTGCAATTGTCGATGTTGGCCTGGTATCAGCATCAAGCGGCACTCCAGCCCGCCATCGGCGCGGAGTGGATGGATCTCTCAACAGCAACTCAAAATAGGACACGGATCTCGATGCGACTAATCCCGGTAATACTTTGTGGTGGAGCGGGTTCAAGACTGTGGCCGGTTTCCCGCGAGCTGCACCCCAAACCGTTCATTCGTCTGGCGGACGGCCAAAGCCTGTTGCAGAAGGCCTTTCTGCGCGGCGCCACCTTGCCCGGAGTGGAAGAGATTCTGACCGTGACCAACCGCGAACTATTCTTCAAGACCGAAGAAGAGTTCCGCGCAGTCAATGATTCACGCGTCTTCACCTCGTACATTCTTGAACCGTTCGGCCGGAATACCGCCGCCGCGATTGCCGCCGCGGCGCTGCACGTGGCCAGCGCAAATGACAGCGAGGCGCTGATGCTGGTGCTGCCCGCCGATCACCTGATCACCGACCAGGACGCTTTCCGGGGTGCCGTTGCGCGCGCGTGCGAGCTTGCCCAAAACGGTTCGCTGGTTACCTTTGGAATACGGCCCAGTGCGCCCGAAACCGGCTATGGCTATATCGAAGCGGACAACAACACGGTGCTGCGCTTCATCGAGAAACCCACGCCGGAAAAGGCCCGGGAATTCCTGGAATCCGGAAACTTCCTGTGGAATTCCGGCATGTTCTGTTTTACCGCAGGCGCGCTGCTGCAAGCCATGGAACAGTACTGTCCGGATATCGTCGGCGCCACGCGCGCCTGCATCGCAGCGTCGAGGACTGCCGCGGGCGAGGGGTTTTCGCAGATCGAACTCGATGCCGACAAGTTCGCCCTGGTCCCGGAAAACTCCATCGACTACGCCGTGATGGAAAAATCCGACCGGGTTGCCGTCGTGCCATGCGACATCGGCTGGAGCGATATCGGCTCGTGGAGTGCGCTGAGCGACATGGCCGGGTCCGACAGCGACGGCAATTACATCCAGGGTGAAGCGCTGCTGCACGACACGCGCAACTGCTATATCCAGAGTGACGAACGCATGGTCGGCGCAGTCGGAGTCGAGGACCTGGTGATCATCGACACGCCGGATGCCTTGCTCGTCGCCGACCGTTCACGCACCCAGGACGTGAAACACCTGTATTCCAGGCTGAAAGCGCTGGGCCACGAGAGCTACAAGCTGCATCGGACCGTGCACCGGCCCTGGGGCACCTATACGGTGCTGGAGGAGGGCCCGCGCTTCAAGATCAAGCGCATCATGGTCAAGCCCGGCGCCAGCCTGAGCCTGCAGATGCATCATCACCGCAGCGAGCACTGGATCGTGGTCAGCGGCACCGCGAAAGTGGTGAATGGCGCCAAGGAATTCCTCATCGCCACCGACGAATCGACCTACATCCCGGCGGGCCACCATCACCGCCTGAGCAATCCGGGCGTGCTGGATCTGGTCATCATCGAAGTGCAGAGCGGCGAGTACCTTGGGGAAGACGACATCGTCCGGTTCGACGACCGCTATGGGCGTTCCTGACCTTTGTTTCCATTAACCTGAAAGCTCATCTAGCCACGGATAACACAGAGATCACGGAGCAGAAACAAAAGGTTGAATAGGGATTGACCAACCTTTTGGGTGAACCACGGAAACATGTGGGACTGAGCATATCTCTGTGTACTCTGTGTTCTCCGTGGCTTGTATTGTTGTCTTTGAATCATCAAAAGGCAGGGGTAATTCCACGACAGATACAGCAATGACCTGGAAATCGAAACCACCAACTCGCCCATGATGATCTGGCAACAACTGTTCACCCGGCGCATGCTGATCTGCGTGTTCACCGGGTTCTCTTCCGGCCTGCCGCTCTACCTGCTTTTCAATCTGGTGCCCGCATGGCTGCGCAGTGAACAGGTCGACCTGAAGACCATCGGCCTGTTCGCCCTGATCCAGTTCCCCTATACATGGAAGTTCCTGTGGTCGCCGCTGCTCGACCGCTACGTGGTGCCCGCCTTCGGCCGGCGCCGCGGCTGGATGCTGCTGACCCAGATCGGCCTGCTGGTGGTGATCGCCTCGATGGGCGCGTTCTCGCCGCAAAGCGATTTGAACGCGATTGCCTGGATCGCCACGCTGCTGGCTTTTCTTTCCGCCACGCAGGACATCGTGCTGGATGCCTACCGCCGCGAGTTGCTGGCGGATTACGAGCTGGGACTGGGCAATGCGGTGCACGTGAATGCCTACCGCATTGCCGGCCTGATACCGGGATCGCTGTCGCTGATCCTCGCGGATTTTCTTGCCTGGGACATGGTGTTCCTCATCACCGCGCTGTTCATGCTGCCCGGCATGGCGATGACGCTGCTGGTGCAGGAACCGCACCGCGCCACGCCGCCGCGGACTTTGCGCGAAGCGGTGGTCGAACCGTTCCATGAATTCATCACGCGCCGCGGCTGGAACAGCGCGTTGCTGATCCTCGCCTTCCTGTTCTTCTACAAGCTCGGTGACAGCATGTGCACGGCGCTGGCCACACCGTTCTATCTGGACATGGGTTTCTCCAAGACCCAGATCGGGTTGATCGCGAAGAACGCCGGGCTGTGGCCCGCCGTGATCGGCGGCCTGCTCGGCGGCCTGTGGATGGTGAAAATCGGCATCAACCGCGCGCTGTGGCTGTTCGGCGTGGTGCAGGTGCTGTCCATCTTCGGCTTTGCCTGGCTGGCATCGGCGGGACAGCACAGCGAGATCACCTCGGTCGAACTCACCCAGCTCGCCATCGTGATCGGCCTCGAAGCCCTCGGCGTGGGGCTGGGCACCGTCGCATTTGTCGCCTTCATCGCGCGCTCCACCCACCCCGCCTACACCGCGACCCAGTTCGCGCTGTTCACCAGCCTGATGGCGGTGCCGCGCACTTTCGCCAATGCCGCCACCGGTTGGCTGGTGGAAACGCTGGGATGGACCGAATTCTTCCTGCTGTGCGCCATCTTGGCGCTGCCGGGCATGCTGCTGCTGCTGAAGGTTGCACCGTGGCGGGACCCACCCTCCACTTCAGCGAGTCCGGCATTCGGCGGAGAAAAACAGACCTGAGGCAGTTGCCGCAGCGACCGGCGCATTGCGCCCGGCGTTGATTTTTTCACATGGCGCATGCATGACGTTGCATAATGGATTCGGTTGTACGCGCCAGTACACCGACAGATTCATTTTCAAAAAACATATAATTTCGCGAGGTGAATAGCGTGTTCTATGGAATCCCCCCGGGGCGGGAAAAAGACCTGCAGCAAGCCGTGGCTACCATCGAGGACTTATACAAGGGGCAGTTCTACTGCAACGACATGGTCATATGCCTGGGGCGCAACCTGTCTTTCCGCCACGACCAGAAATTCATGTCGAGTTTCTATGATTCGGTCACAAACAATCAGGAGCGCAGCCTCATATGGCGTTTGCATACGCTTGCCTGGGCGGGAAGGAATGCATTGAATGTCGAGGGCGATTTTGTCGAATGCGGTGTATTCAAGGGCTTCTGTTCGAACGTATTGTTCAAGTATCTCGACTTTCAGGATATCCCGCGCAAGGCCTATCTGTATGACACCTTCGAGGGGTTGCCCGAGAAGACATCGACCGAGCAGGAGCGGCGCGCATGGGACTATACCAAGTACGACTCCAAGGCCATCTATAACGGGGTTCTGGAAAAATTCTCCCGCTTTGGGAATGTAACTGTCGTGCGCGGGATCGTGCCGGATTCCTTCGACGTCGCAGCCCCGGATAAAATTGCATTCCTGCACATCGACATGAACTCCGAAAAAGCCGAAATGCTGGCGCTGGAACATCTGTTCGACAAGGTCACGCCCGGCGGGATGATCGTCTTTGATGATTTTGGCTGGACCTGCAATGTCAATCAAATGACCGCAGAACTGGAGTTCATGAACAAACGCGGCCACTGCGTCCTGGAACTTCCAACCGGTCAGGGCGTCGTGATCAAGCACGCTTGAGCAGAACCGCCTTCGCGGACACCGATTCCGTTCCCGATACTGTGTGACAACGATTTGAACAAGGAGACCTTCATGCCGCAAACCAAATACATCCTGCAGGAAAGCGATATTCCGACCCACTGGTACAACGTGGTGGCCGACATGCCGAACCCGCCCGCGCCGGTGCTGGGGCCGGACGGCAAACCGATCGGCCCGGAGGCGCTTGCGCCGATCTTCCCGATGAGCCTGATCATGCAGGAAGTGTCCGCCGAGCGCTGGATCCCGATTCCCGGATACGGTGCGCGAAGCGTACGCCATGTACCGGCCCACGCCGCTGTTCCGCGCGCATCGCCTGGAGGCGGCGCTGGGCACGCCGGCGAAGATCTACTACAAGTACGAGGGCGTTTCGCCGGCCGGTTCGCACAAGGTCAACACCTCGATCCCGCAGGCGTATTTCAACAAGGAAGCCGGCATCAAGCGCATCGCCACCGAGACCGGCGCCGGACAGTGGGGTTGTGCGATGGCGCTGGCCGGGCAGATGTTCGGACTGGAAGTGTGCGTATACATGGTGAAGATCAGTTATCAGCAGAAGCCGTTCCGCCGTACGATGATGCATACCTGGGGCGCGGAAGTATTTGCCAGTCCTTCGATGGAAACCAATACCGGACGCGCCGCCCTGGCAGCCGACCCGGGCAATCCCGGCTCCCTTGGGCTGGCCATCTCCGAGGCGGTGGAGGATGCCGCCAACCGCGCCGACACCAATTACGCGCTGGGCTCGGTGCTCAACCATGTACTGCTGCACCAGAGCATCATCGGGCTGGAGGCGAAAAAACAGTTTGAGCTGGCGGGTGAATATCCGGACATGATCTTCGCGTCCTGCGGCGGCGGTTCCAATTTCGGCGGAGTGGCGTTCCCGTTCTTCGCCGACAAGGCCTGCGGCAAGAAACTGAGGCTGGTGGCGGTGGAGCCATCGTCCTGCCCGACACTGACGCGCGGCCAGTACGCCTATGATTTCGGCGATACCGCGAAACTGACTCCGCTGCTCAAGATGTACACGCTGGGCCACGACTTCATGCCGCCCGGTATCCATGCCGGCGGACTGCGCTACCACGGTGATTCGGCGCTGGTGTCGCAGCTTTACCATGAGAAACTGATTGAAGCGGTGGCGGTGCCGCAGCTCGCGACATTCCAGGCTGGAGTGGCCTTTGCCCGCGCCGAGGGCATCATTCCGGCGCCGGAATCCAGCCACGCAATCTGCGCCTGCATCGACGAGGCGCTGCGCTGCAGGGAATCCGGCGAGCCGAAAACGCTGTTCTTCAACCTCTCCGGCCACGGCCATTTCGACATGGCAGCCTATGACAAGTATTTCTCGGGAGAACTGGAGGATTTCGCGTATCCGGAAGACGCGTTGCAGGTTTCGCTCGCCAACTTGCCCCAGGTTGCGGCGTAAGACCTGGATCCGAGGGAGACCCGGTGGCAAACCGCAGCACAGGATCCGTTTCGACTTTCAATCTGATCCAGGCAGCGCTTGGACACCATCAGGCCGGGCGCCTGGGCCAGGCGGAAGCGATCTACCGCCAGATTCTCCAGGTCGACCCGAACCAGCCGGACGCATTGCACCTGTCAGGCGCCATCGCCCGGCAGTTGGGCAACAGGCAAGCGGCCGCTGACTTCATCAGCCGCGCGATCAAGGCCAAGCCATCCGAGCCGGTATTCCACAACAGTCTGGGACTGGTACTCAAGGATTTGGGAAGACTGGACGAGGCAACGGCCAGTTATCGCCGGGCAATCAAGCTCAATGCAGACTATCTCGAGGCTTACTACAACCTGGGCAACGTGTTGCAGCTGCAGGGCAGGCCGGACGAAGCCGCCTCCAGTTACCGCAAGGCGCTTGCCCTCAAACCGGGTTACCCCGAGGCGCATTGCAATCTGGGCAGCGCGCTGCAGGCCCAAGGCAAGCTGGACGAAGCCACCTCCAGTTACCGCAAGGCACTCTCGATCAGGCCGGATTATGTCGAAGCGCATTGCAACCTGGGCAACGCACTGCAGGAGCAAGGCCGGATGGACGAAGCCGTCGCCTGTTATCGGCAGGCGCTCGCCCTGAAGCCGGATTACGTCAAGGCGCGCAGCAATCTTGGCAAGGCATTGCAGCAACAGGGCAAGTTTGACGAGGCCACGGATTGTTACCGTCAGGCGCTTGCGCTGCGGCCGGACATTGCTGAAATGCACTGCAATCTGGGCGGCGCGTTGCGCGGCAGGGGTGCGCTCGATGAATCCATCGCCTGTTATCGGCAGGCGCTGGCTCTCAAGCCGGACTTTGCCGAAGCGCTTACCGGATTGGCCATCGCATCAAGCAGGCTTGGCCATCAGGATGAGGCCATTGCCTGTTTCCGCAGGGCCCTCTCGATCAATCCGAATTCTGCCGAAGCGCATGACGGGCTGGGAACCGCGCTGCGGACTCAAGGCAAGCTGCAGGAGGCAATCGACAGCTATCACCGTGCTTTGGCACTGCGGCCCGGTTATGCCAAGGCGTACAACAATCTTGGGTTTGCGCATCAACTCCAGGGCAATCTGGATGCGGCGCTCGAATGCTTCCGCAAGGCGCTGTCGATCAATCCGGATATGGCCGAAGCGCATAGCAACCTGCTGTTTTCGATGACCCATCATCCCGCTTGCACGCCGTCGGAATACCTTGCGGAAGCGCGCCGCTTCGGCAGCACGGTGAGCGCGCGGGCCAAACCTTACACACAGTGGCGCGTCCCGGCGGCAAAGGGTGAAGCACACCCGTTAAGAGTTGGATTGGTGTCGGGAGACCTGCGGACTCATCCCGTTGGTTTCTTTCTGCAGAATATTCTTGCGCGGTTGGATCCTGCCCGGGTCGAGCTGTTTGCATACTCAATGAATCCGGATGAGGACGCGCTTACCGCTTGCATCAAGCCCCGCTTTGCCGCATGGTCGACCATCGCGCAACTGGGCGACGAAGCAGCGGCGCGCAAAATTCACGCCGATGGCATCCACGTTCTGGTCGATCTGGCCGGACATACTGGCTACAATCGCCTGCCGATGTTTGCGTGGAAGCCCGCCCCGGTGCAGGTAAGCTGGCTCGGCTATTGGGCATCCACCGGCGTGCCCGCCATCGATTATCTGCTGGCGGACGAGGTATCGGTGCCTGAGTCGGATCAGGCACACTTCAGCGAAACCATTTGGTGCCTGCCCGACACGCGCATGTGTTTTGCGCCGCCCGCCGATAGCAGCCAATTTCCGGTTTCATCCTTGCCGAGGCTGCAGAATGGCTACCTGACCTTCGGCAGTTTCCAGAAACTCGCGAAGATCAATGACCAGGTGCTTGCCTTGTGGAGTCGCGTGCTCAACACCTTGCCGGACGCCAGACTGAGGGTGCAAAACAAGCAGATGAATTGCGCGGAGACCTGCAAACAATTCCAGCTTCGAATGGCGCAGCTGGGTATTGCGCCGGAGCGCGTGACATTGGTGCAGAGCGCATCCAGGGAAGCGTATCTGGCCGCCTACGCCGGGGTAGATATCGTTCTGGACACGTTCCCGTTTCCGGGCGGCACCACGACTTGTGACGCCTTGTGGATGGGTGTGCCCACGCTGACGCTGGCGGGCAATACTCTGGTTGGCCGCCAGGGCGTGAGCATGCTCTCCTGCGCGGGACTGGGCGACTGGATCGCCGCCGATCAGGATGATTTCGTGGCCCGCGCCATCGCGCATGCAGGCGACGAGCAGCGGTTGGCGCAACTGCGGGCGCAGCTGCGGCAACAGGCGCTGGATTCTCCGCTGTTCGACGGTGCCCGCTTCGCGTCAAATCTGGAATATGCGCTGTTTGAGATCTGGCGGAAACAATGAATTCCGTAAACATTCCGTCATTTTACTGATTGCCGGATGCAGGGCAGGGGCCTCATTCGAACGGCATGTCGTAGTCCACCATCAACGGCGCATGGTCGCTGAAGCGCCGATCCCTGTAGATGCCGGTTGACCGCGCCAGTTGCGCGATGGCCGGCGTTGCAATCTGGTAATCGATGCGCCAGCCCACGTCTTTCGCCCATGCCTGCCCCCGGTTCGACCACCAGGTATAGGCTTGCAGTTCCGGCTGCAGTTTGCGGAACACATCCACGAAGCCGACTTCATCGAACACGCTGGTAAGCCAGGCGCGCTCTTCCGGCAGAAATCCGGAATTTTTCCGGTTGCCGCGCCAATTCTTCAAGTCTTTTTCGGTATGGGCGATGTTCCAGTCGCCGCACAGGATGATCTCGCGTTTACTCTTTCGGAGTTCCAGCAAATGCGGCATGAAGGCGGACATGAAGCGGAACTTGACTGCCTGGCGCTCTTCGCCGCTGGAGCCTGACGGCAGGTAAACAGACATGATGCTGAGCTTGCCGAATTGCGTTTCCAGGTAGCGCCCTTCGCGGTCGAATTCCGCGATCCCCAGTCCCTCGATCACCGCATCCGGCTTGCGCCTGGTGTAGATGGCGACACCGCTGTAGCCTTTCTTTTCAGCATAGTGAAAATAGCCATGATAACCACACGGGGCGAGCATTTCCGCCGTCATGTCAGCCGCTTGCGCCTTGAGTTCCTGCACGCAGAAGAGGTCGGCTTGCTGGGACAGCATCCACGGGAAAAATCCCTTGCCGGCCGCGGAACGGATGCCGTTCAGATTGAGTGTAATTATGCGCATATGTCATCACGGAAGAAATGCGCGCATTATAATGGTGCTCCGCCAATTAACGGCCGTTCCCTCCATGTCAGCATTTCGCCAGGATTTTATTCATTTCGCCATCGCCCACAATGTGCTGCGCTTCGGCGAGTTCCAGACCAAGGCCGGCCGCCTGTCGCCGTATTTTTTCAATTCCGGCCTGTTCAACAATGGCGCGACGTTGCGCGAATTGTGCCAGTTCTACGCGCAGGCCATTCTCGCCTCTGAGGTGAACTTCGACATGCTGTTCGGCCCGGCCTACAAGGGCATTCCGCTGGCGGCAGGGACCGCCATCGCGCTGGTCGAACAGGGACGCAATGTGCCGTATTGTTTCAACCGCAAGGAGGCCAAGGATCACGGCGAAGGCGGGGCAATGATCGGCGCGCCATTGCAGGGCCGCGTGTTGATCATTGACGACGTGATATCGGCCGGAACCTCGGTGCGCGAATCGATCGAACTGATCCGTGCAGCCGGCGCGACACCCTGCGGCGTGGTGATCGCGCTGGATCGGATGGAGCGCGGACAAGGCAGCGCATCGGCCGTGCAGGAAGTGCAGGACAGCTTTGGCGTCCCGGTGGTGCCGATTGTCACGCTGGACGATGTGCAGCGATATTTGCAGAAAACGCCCGAGATGCGTCAAAATTTGCTTGCCGTGCAATCTTATCGCAAACAATTCGGAGCATGAATATGAGCAAAATCAAAATCCTTGGCCTCGTACTTGGCATCGGCTTGTTGCTGCACGCCTCACTTGGCCTGGCCGCCGCGAAGAAGGGTTCCGGGAAGAGGGGCGCCGCCACGACCCTGTATAAGTGGGTGGACGAAAACGGCGAGACGCATTATGGCGAGGTAGTGCCGCCTGAATATGCCGACCGGGACAAGACGCAACTCGACGCCAAGAAACTCATGGTCAGGGAAAAAACCAAAAAATCCAATGCCGGAACTGAAGAAAAGACCCCGGAACAGTTGGCGGCA
Organism: uncultured beta proteobacterium; assembly: GCA_963782385.1. Classification (GTDB taxonomy): domain Bacteria; phylum Pseudomonadota; class Gammaproteobacteria; order Burkholderiales; family Gallionellaceae; genus CAVXFS01. Next base: position 825,153 of record CAWAJO010000001.1, on the reverse strand, counting down.
ATTGAGCAACGCCGCAAGGATAAGGCATTGTTGAATACCTACAGCAACGAAAAGGAAATTGACCTGGCCCGCGGCCGCAACCTGCAGCAGGTGGAGGCGCGCATCAATAGCATCGAAATGCAATTGAAGACGGCCAATGACAGCCTGAAAGGATACAACCAGGAACAGGCCAACCTGAAGAATGCCAACAAAGGGATCCCGGATTCATTGCGGTCGGACATTGCCAGCGCCCAGAAGAGAAAGTCGAACCTGGAAATCGACCTGAAAGAGGCCCGGGAAAAGGCGGCGGCGGTCAGGGCAAGCTATGATGCCGACAAGGCCCGTTTTCATGCGCTGACCACGGGCACCGCCAATTGATGCGCCCTGCCCGATCTGGGCAAACGGCCATAGCACCGTAACCGCATCTTACAGCGACGCGAATTTCCCGGTCTGTGCATCATGGCTGAGCAGCAGACCGCGCTCAATGTCAAAATACCAGCCGTGCAGCGTCAGCACCCCTCGTTCAACGCGCTCCCGCACCCATGTGAAGGTCATCAGGTTATTCAGGGAAACCAGGATGGCGGACTGTTCACAGCTGCGCAGCCGTGCTTCCTGCGATGCGTCGGGCATGTCCTGTTCAACACCCGCCCGCGCGCCAGCGACCAGGCGCATCCAGTCGCCGATATAGGACTCTGAATCCTGTTCCCCGCTTGCATTCATCAATGCATGGATGCCGCCGCAGTGGGCGTGGCCAAGCACGATGATGTGCTGCACGCCCAGATTGCGCACGCCGAACTCCAGCGCGGCACTGGTGCCATGATGCCCGCCGTGGTTCTCGGACGGCGGCACCAGGTTGGCGACATTGCGGATGACGAACAGATCGCCCGGTGCGCAATCCAGCACGATGGCCGGGTCGACACGCGAATCGCAGCACGCCACCACCAGGATTCTGGGGGTTTGTCCCTGTGCCACCAGTTGCCGGTACAGCGCGTCGTCGCGGGTAAAGTGCCGCTCGCGGAAACGCCGAAAGCCCTGGACCAGTTCATGCGGTGTCGTCATGCATCACTCAGCCGATGCAACGCTTCGAAATATTTGGCCGAGGTTTGCTGCAGCACGTCGGCGGGAATTTGCGGCGCCGGCGGCTGTTTGTTCCAGCCGGTCGATTCCAGCCAGTCGCGCACGAACTGCTTGTCGTAGCTGGGTTGGCTGGTGCCGATGCGGTATTCCGCGGCCGGCCAGAAGCGCGAGGAGTCTGGCGTGAGCGCCTCGTCTATCAGGTACAGTTTGCCTGCCGCATCCTCGCCGAACTCGAATTTGGTATCGGCAATGATGATGCCCCGGGTTGCGGCGTAGTCGGAGGCTTCGGTATACAGCGCCAGTGCGGCATTGCGCACTTCGGTCGCGCGCGTCACGCCCAGCAGTTCCCTGGCCTGTTCGAACGAGATGTTCTCGTCGTGGTCGCCCACCGCCGCCTTGGTCGATGGCGTGAACAGCGGCCGCGGCAACTTCTGCGCCTGCTGCATGCCAATAGGCAGTTCAATGCCGCACACCGCACCGGTTTTCATGTAGTCCTTCCAGCCGGAGCCGACCAGGTAGCCGCGCACGATGGCCTCCACCGGCAGCGGTTTCAGGCGCTTGACCACAAAAGCACGGCTCTTCACCTGGCCACGCTCCGCGTCGGTCTTCACCACGTCTTCCGGCGCGATGTCGGTAAGATGGTTGGGTATGACGTGGCTGAGTTTCTGGAACCAGAAGTTGGACAGCGCGGTAAGCACTGCACCCTTGCCCGGCACCGGCGTGGGCAGGATCACATCAAATGCGGACAGGCGATCCGTCTGCACGATCAGCAAATGCTGGTCGTCCACCGCATAAATGTCGCGCACCTTGCCGCGATGCAGCAGCGGCAAGCTCTCGATGTCGGACTGCAGCAGCGGAGCAATCATGGACTTCCCCCGAGCGCGGCGGAGATTTCCTGCCGCATGCTTTCTTCGGTTTGCGGCGCACGCAGAATCTTGATCAGGTTTCCGCCTGCATCGAACATCGCCACCGTCGCCCGCGGAGCACGATTGGCTGCGACAAATGTCCGGCCCTGCGCGGTGTCAAAATCGGTGAGCAGGAACTCCACCTTTCCCGCATACTGATCGCGCACAGCGTCCAGCACATTCATCAAGTCAAAGCTCTGCGTCACATTCTTGTCACGCACCAGCACCAGGGCCACCTTGCCCTTGCCGATGCGCGTCAGGTCATCGCTGAATCCGCGCGGCAGATGCATTACCACGAACACGGCCGTGCCGAGCAATAGCGCGATTACGATCCATTTGATCTTTCGAACATGCGGCGATGCGCCAGCAGTCTGCTTGTCTTTCCCGGTTTGGCGCATATTTGTCTTCCCGGCCCCGACTATAATGTTGGCAACGTGATCGCCTTGATTGCGACTGCCTGCTGCTCGCGGTAGGCCTGCAACCGACGGGCCAGATTCGCATCGTTGAGCGCAAGCATCGCGACCGCGAACAGCCCGGCATTGGCGGCGCCGGCTTCACCGATGGCAAAGGTCGCCACCGGAATGCCCTTGGGCATCTGCACGATGGAAAGCAACGAATCCAACCCCTTCAGATACTTCGACGGGATTGGCACGCCCAGCACCGGCAGGGTGGTCTTGCCTGCGATCACGCCGGCCAGGTGGGCTGCGCCACCGGCGCCGGCAATGAAGCACTGCACGCCCTCATCGCTCATCTGATGAATGTATTCGAACAGCAGGTCGGGCGAGCGGTGCGCCGAGATCACCCGGGCATCGTAATCTACAGCGAAGTCCTTCAACTGCTGCGCCGCCTGCTGCATGATGTCCCAGTCGCTGCTGCTGCCCATGACGATGGAAACGAGCGGCTTATTCATTGCAACCCTCGGCAACTGCCACGGGCAGGTGGTGCCGCAGACCGATTGCGCGGCTGATAATTGGGCGTGTCACGCCTTACGCCCCCTTGTGGTAACCAACCACCCGCTCGACCTCGTTCTTCGAGCCGAGAATCACCGGCACGCGCTGGTGCAATCCGCCGGGTTTCATTTCCATGATGCGCTCGCGACCGGTGGAACTGGCGCCGCCCGCCTGCTCGACGATGAAGGACATCGGGTTGGCCTCGTACATCAGGCGCAGCTTGCCCGGCATGGCCGCATCCTTGGTGTCGAACGGATACATGAAGATGCCGCCGCGCGTCAGGATGCGGTGCACTTCGGCGACCATGGAGGCGACCCAGCGCATGTTGAAATTCTTTTCGCGGCCGCCGTCCTTGCCTTTCATGCACTCGTCCACATAGCGCTGCACCGGCGCCTCCCAGTGACGCTGGTTGGACATGTTGATCGCGAATTCGTTGGTATCGGCCGGGATGCTCATGCCGGGATGGGTCAGGAAGAAATCGCCCACGTCGCGGTCGAGCGTGAAACCGTTCACGCCATGCCCGGTGGTGATCACGATCATGGTGGCCGGACCGTACAGCGCGTAGCCGGCGCACACCTGCCTGGTGCCGGGCTGCATGAAATCGGCGGCGGTCGGATTGGTCAGCCCATCCGGGCACCGCAGGATGGAAAAGATGGTGCCGACCGAAATGTTCACGTCGATGTTGGAAGAACCGTCCAGCGGATCGAAGGTGATCAGGTACTTGCCCTTGGGATACTTGGCCGGGATCGGGTAGATGTCGTCCATTTCCTCGGATGCCATGGCCGCCAGGTGGCCGCCCCATTCGTTGGCCTTGATGAATACCTCGTTGGTGATGATGTCCAGCTTCTTCTGCGTCTCGCCCTGGACGTTTTCGCTGCCGGCGCTGCCCAGCACGCCGATCAGCGCGCCCTTGTTCACATCGTGCGCGATCTGCTTGCAGGCGGACACGATATCGCTGAGCAGGCCGGTGAAATCACCGCTTGCGTTGGGTATATGCCGTTGTTCTTCTATGATGAATTGGATCAGGCTCTTGCTCATTGTGTCCCCCTTGAATTATTCGATATCCATGCGGCGATTGGCTCACAGTTTGCGGATTCTACAGGTTTTCGCGCATGTCCTCCATGCCCAAACCGGATCGTGCAGGCTATGCCGCGTTCAGCTTGGCCAGCAGATCACGGATCTTCTGCGGATCATCGGAACGCAGGATCTTCTGCGTAAGCACGGCAATCTCCGGCAGGCTGGTGGTCAGCACGCGCTGCTTGATTGCAAGCAATTGGGACGGATGCATGGAAAACTGGCGCAGGCCAAAACCCAGCAACAGGCGGGTGTATATCAGTTCGCCCGCCATTTCACCGCATACGGCAACCGGGATTCCGCTCTTGTTGGCCACGGTAATCACGTGGGCGAGCAGGTGCAGCACCGCCGGGTGCAGCGGGTCATACAGGTTTGCCACTTCTTCGTCGGTGCGGTCGATGGCCAGGGTGTACTGGATCAGGTCGTTGGTTCCGATGGAAAGAAAATCCAGTTTCCTGGTGAACATGCCAAGCGACAGCGCGGCGGCCGGAATTTCTATCATGCCGCCCACCGGCACGTTGCGGTTGTAGGCGATGCCCTCCTCGTCCAGTTCCTCCCTGACGTTGGCAATGAATTGCAGGGTCTGGTTGATTTCCTGCGCACTGGACAGCATCGGCACCAGAATCTTCACGTTGCCGTAATGCGAAGCACGCAGCAAAGCCCGCAACTGGGTGCGGAACAGTTGCGGCTCGGCCAGGCTGAAGCGGATGGCGCGAAGTCCCAGCGCCGGATTGCTGGCAACACGCTTGGTCTGGTTGAGTTGCTTGTCCCCGCCCAGATCAAAAGTGCGTATCGTGACCGGCAATCCCTTCATGTTCTCTGCCACGCTGCGGTAGGCTTCGAACTGCTCCTCCTCATCCGGCAGGGTGTCACGATTGAGAAACAGGAATTCACTGCGGAACAGGCCAATGCCGGTCGCGCCATTTTCATTCACTTCCACTACGTCATACGGCTTTTCTATGTTGGCGTGCAGCTCGACGTGGGTGCCATCCAGCGTGTTCGCGCGTGCCGTGCGCAATCGCCTGAGCTTCTGCCTTTCCAGCCCGATCTGGCTCTGGCGCAATTTGTATTCGGCGAGGATCTGCTTGTCCGGATTGACGATGATGACGCCTTGCGCACCGTCCACGATCAGCATGTCGTTTTCGCGCATCAGCTCGCGCGCATGGTGCAGGCCCACGACGCACGGCGTATTCAGGCCGCGCGCGATGATTGCAGTATGCGAGGTCGCGCCGCCCAGGTCGGTGATGAACGCGGCAAACTGATGCGACTTGAGCTGCAGCAGATCGGCCGGGCTCAAGTCATGCGCCACCATGACCATGTTCGCGTCCTGGCCGGTTGCCGGTGGCACATGTCCGGGATGCCCGGTCAGTTGCTTGATGATGCGCTCGGCAACCTGGATCACGTCCGTCTTGCGTTCGCGCAGATAGGCATCGTCAAATTCCTCGAAATGGGCGGACAGATCATCCATTTGCACCTTGATCGCCCACTCCGCATTGCATTGTTCTTTGGCGATCATGTCGTGCGGCGCACGGCTGATATGGTCATCCTCGAGGATCATCAGATGCAGGTCCAGAAAGGCGTCGAATTCCGCCGCTGCCTGCAGCGGCTTGTTCGAGCGCAGGGCGTTCAATTCATCGCGGGTGGCAGCCAGCGCATCGTCAAATCGCTTGAGTTCCTCTTGCAGCAGGTGTTTCGGCAGCACGTAATGCGGTACTTCCAGCGTGGTGTGCGAAACCAGATGGGCATGGCCGATGGCGATGCCGCTCGAAACCGGAATGCCATGCAGGGTGAAGCTCATTCACCCTCCCCGAAATAATCATTGATCAGATCAACGATCGCACTCATCGCTTCCTGTTCCTTGTCGCCGCTGGTCTCTATGCTGATGGTGCTGCCCTTGGCGGCAGCCAGCATCATCACCCCCATGATGCTCTTGGCGTTGACTCTGCGCCCGTTGCGCGACAGCCAGACTTCGCACGGATAGCGAGAAGCCAACTGCGTCAACTTTGCCGATGCGCGTGCATGCAATCCCAGCTTGTTAATAATTTGCGCGTTCTGGTGCAATATTGCAGCTCCCCGAATCGACACCGTCGGCAATAATGCATCCACGTCCGGTTTCCAGCGCTTTTTGCGCAACCTCGGCCAACGGACTGCCGCTGTTGCTAACCGCCCGCAGCAGCATCGGCAGGTTGACGCCGGACAACCCTTCCACCTTGCCCGGCTGGTGCAAACGCCGCGCGATATTGCTTGGGGTGGAGCCAAACAGATCGGTCAGCAGCAGCACGCCGTCCCCGGTGTCCAGTTGCGCGATCAAGGCGCGCGCCTCACGTTCCTTGCTCTGCGGATCGTCGCCGGCCATCACCGACAGCACCCTGAGGTTCGGCGGTGTGCTGCCCAGCACATGCCTGACACAATCGACCAGGCTGTCGCCCAGGCCGTTATGCGCCACTAATAGAATCCCGATCACATTGTGTCTCCTCCAAAATTGATCACTCGGTCTTCAGGACCGTATCCTTATCCGTGAATTCTAGCCGTTTCTGCATTGCCGCGGTGAGATGCACTGCACCATCCCCATCCACCAGCAGCGCCTCCTCAATATTCATCTTGCGCGCAGCATTGCGCCAGCCTGTGCTGCCGGAGATGAACAGCGGCTTGGACGATGCATCCGACAATGTGCCCGCGCGCGCGCCGTGGGTCAGGATGGTGACCGCCTGCACTCCCTGCACCGGCTGGCCGCTGCGCGGGTCGATCAGGTGGCAATAGCGCCTGCCGCCGACCTCGAAATAGCGCTGGTAATCGCCGGAAGTGCCGATTGCCTCGCCATCATGCAGTTCCAGTGTTGCGATCGGCCCGGGTTTGCGCGGATGCTGGATACCGACGCGCCAGGCACGGTCGCCGTGCGCCCCCATTGCCAGCACATTGCCGCCGATGTTGATCAGTGCGTCGTGGATGCCCTGCTGCTTCAGCAATGTCGCCGCGCGGTCCAGCGCATAGCCCTTGGCATAGCCGCCGAGATCGATCTGCACGGCGCGGTTGCGGCTGCTGACCAACTGGCCTCTCCCGCCGGGATAACCAGCGACTTGGTCGCCGTATCCTGGCGGCGGGATCGAATGGCTGGCAGTCTTATCGGAGGGGCTGGCCTGTCCCGGGCTTGCCGAAGGAAGTGAAGGGATTGTGGCGCGAACAGAACCCCTCTCCCCCGGCCCCTCTCCCCTTGGGGGCGTGGGCAGAAATACCAGGTCGCTCATCTGCGGATTCGCCGCGACCAGTGCCGCAACCTTCTCTTGATCAGGCAGCGCCGCCTTGAATGTGTCGGCCTGAAATCCCCACAACTTCACCAGTCCGCCGATGGCGGGATTGAACAATCCGCCGGATTGGGCGGAAAGCTGCGCCGCATCCTGCAGGATGGCAGCCAGCTCGGGCGTGACCTCGCGGCTGTCGCCCCTGGCGATGGCGGCGTTCAGGTCGCTCAGCGCGGAAGGTTTCCAGGCATGCAACAGGTCGTGCAGGCGCTGGAATTCCCGCATCACCACGGCTACCGCCTGGCGCGCCCTGGGTTCCTGCTCGCCATAGACGCTGACTTCGACCAGCGTGCCGAACACGTAACCCTGTTCCTGGTAGGTCGGCAGTTCCTTCTTGCCGCAGCCGGTTATCAGAAGACAGAGGACAGAAATCAGAAGACAGATTTTTGTTCGCTGCGCGGAAGAATAGTTAGAGGCGCGGCGAAGCCGCGACAAGGCCTCTGTTCTCTGTTCTCTGTCCTCTGTCATCTACCTTCCATTTCCTCCAGCTCCATTGCTGCGGCCAGCAGCGCCAGTCTGGCCACCACCCCGTACGCATAGAAACGGTTCGGCACGTCGTCCGGCGCGCGCGCGGGATTAGGCAGGGTGCAACTGGCCTCAAAGGCCAGCGGCACGAAGTGCATGCCGGGAGCGTTCAGGTTCTCGTCGACACCGCGCCCGGTGTGCACCCGGTAGAAACCGCCCACCACAAAGTGATCCACCATATAGACCACCGGCTCGGCCACCGCCTCGTTGATCAGCTCAAATGTGTAGACGCCTTCCTGCACCAGCACCTCATGCACCTGCAGACCTTCCTTGCCCACGGCCATCTTGTTGCGCTGACTGCGGTTCAGGTCGCGCACCTCGCTCGCATCCTTCACCGTCATGATACCCATGCCATAGGTGCCGGCATCGGCCTTGACGATGACGAAGGGCGCTTCCTGCACGCCATATTCGGCATATTTGACGCGGGTCTTTTGCAGCATGTCATTCACCTGCATGGCGAGACAATCCTCGCCGCTGCGCTGCTGGAAATCCACCTGGCCGCAGGTGGCGAAGTAAGGATTGATCAGCCACGCGTCGATATTGAGCAGCGCGGCAAATTCGTCGGCAACCCGGTCATAAGCGGCGAAATGGTGCGATTTGCGCCGCTTGGTCCAGCCCGCGTGCAATGGCGGCAGAACATTCTGTTCGAGGTTCTGCAATATCGGCGGTTCCCCGGCAGAAAGATCGTTGTTGAGCAGCACCACGCAGGGATCGAAACCGGCCACGGCCAGACGGTTGCCGATGCGCTGCAACGGTTCCAGCGTAAGGGTGGCGCCGTTGGACAAGTGCAGTATCCTTGGCTCGACAATCTCCGGCAGCAGGCTGCCGATGTGCACATTCAGGCCGGCCTGCCTGAGCACCAGGGCGAGCTGCGCGACGTTCTGCAGATAGAACTGGTTGCGCGTGTGGTTCTCCGGCACCAGCAGCACGCCGCGCGCTTCCGGACAGATCTTTTCGATCGCGCTCTGCGCCGCCTGCACGCATAGCGGCAGGAAGTCCGGATTAAGGTTGTTGAAGCCGCCGGGGAACAGATTGGTGTCCACCGGCGCCAGCTTGAACCCGGCGTTGCGCAAGTCCACCGAGGCATAGAACGGGATCGTATGTTCCGGCCACTTCGTGCGGAACCAGTGCTCAATGGCGGGTTGCATGTCGAGCATGCGGTGTTCGAGATCGAGCAGCGGGCCGGTCAGTGCGGTGGCGAGATGGGGAACCATGGCGTATTCGGGTAACGGGTAACTGGGAACAGCCATTTTAGCCGATAGTGCCGCACAACGGATGCTGCTGTCCGGTAATGGTAGAATGTGCGCTTTTGGATTTTTCGGTCACGGCCAATCCGCAGCAGGAGTTGGCCGATGTTCGCACGGCAATCCCATGTTATCCACCGCAAACATCACCATGCAGTTCGGGGCCAAGCCCCTGTTCGAAAACGTCAGCGTAAAGTTCGGCGACGGCAACCGCTATGGCCTGATCGGCGCCAACGGCTGCGGCAAATCCACATTCATGAAGATCCTCGGCGGCGACCTGGAACCGACTTCGGGTGAAGTCATGCTGGACCGGGGCGAGCGTCTGGGCAAGCTGCGCCAGGACCAGTTCGCCTACGAAAACAGCCGCGTGCTGGATGTCGTGATGATGGGCCACGACGAGATGTGGGCGGCGATGCAGGAACGCGACGCGATCTACGCCGACCCGGATGCATCGGAAGAAGACTACATGCGCGCCGCCGACCTGGAGGCGGTGTTCGCGGAATACGACGGCTACACCGCCGAAGCGCGCGCCGGCGAATTGTTGTCCGGCGTCGGCATCGATCAGGAACTGCACCAGGGCCCGATGAGCGCGGTGGCGCCCGGCTTCAAGCTGCGCGTGCTGCTGGCGCAGGCGCTGTTCTCCAACCCGGACATCCTGCTGCTGGACGAGCCGACCAACAACCTCGATATCAACACCATCCGCTGGCTGGAAGGCGTGCTCAACGCGCGCAACAGCACCATGGTCATCATCTCGCACGACCGCCACTTCCTGAACAGCGTATGCACGCACATGGCCGACCTCGATTACGGCAGGATCACCGTATATCCGGGCAATTACGACGATTACATGCTGGCCTCGACCCAGGCGCGCGAACAGCAGGCCGCAAACAATGCCAAGGCCAAGGAGAAGATCGCCGAGCTGAAGGCATTCGTCGCGCGTTTCTCGGCCAATGCGTCCAAGGCCAGGCAGGCCACTTCGCGCGCGCGCCAGATCGACAAGATCAAGGTTGAGGACATCAAGCCGTCGAGCCGCCAATATCCGTTCATTCGTTTCGAATACGAGGACAAGGACAAATTGCACCGGGTTGCGGTGGAAGTGCAGAAGATGGCCAAGGGATTCGACCGTATGCTGTTCTCCAACGTGAACTTCCGCATCGACGCCGGCGAGAAGGTCGCCATCATCGGCCCCAACGGCATCGGCAAGACCACGCTGCTGCGCTGCCTGGCGGGCGACATTGCACCGGATACCGGCACCATCAAGTGGGCGGACAAGGCCCGGCTCGGCTACTATGCGCAGGACCATGCCGCCGATTTCGCCGATGACAGGATCATGATGGAGTGGATGACCGACTGGCGCGGCCCTTCCGACGACGACCAGGTGGTGCGCGGCACGCTGGGGCGCCTGCTGTTCTCCGGTGACGACGCAAAGAAGAGCGTGAAAGTGCTGTCCGGCGGCGAGCAGGGCCGCATGCTGTTCGGCAAACTGATGCTGCAAAAACCCAACGTGCTGCTGATGGACGAGCCGACCAACCACATGGACATGGAATCCATCGAGTCGCTCAACACCGCGCTCGACCTGTTCAAGGGCACGCTGATCTTCGTCAGCCACGACCGCGAGTTCGTTTCCTCTCTGGCCACGCGCATCTTCGAGATTTCCGCCCGAGGCGTCACCGATTATCACGGAACGTACGAGGAGTATCTGCAAAGCCAGGAAGTGACTGCGTGACGATGCGCGATCGGGTGTGAAACGATTCCGGCCGGCGCCGGAATGTCGTGATGCCCATGTCATCCTTTGCGGCTGCATTCCGGGCGACTCGGCGCTGTTTGCGCTCAGGCGAATCTCATCGGGATGGGTTGTCCTTGAGCCGCTCGCGCACCAGGTTGATATGCTGGCGCAGTACGTAGAACTGGTCGCCGTATAGCCTGGGCACTTTCATCCGGTTGACCGCACGCTCGATCTCGTCCAGCCGTTCGAGCAGACCCGCCTGCTGCACCGGCCCGCTCGTTGCGAGCATGCCGTGCTCCAGCTCCAGCAAGGCGCCATACCACTTGGCAATGCGCATGCGGATACGCCAGCGGTAGAGCGGCGGCAATATGCGCAGCCCCGGGATCAGCACCACCATCACCGGAACCAGCACCACCAGGATACGGCTCAGCAATGTGGCCAGCCAGAACGGCAGATAACGGTACAAGAAACTCTTGCCCGAGTGGTAGTAACGGCTGGCATCATCGCTGATGCGGAATTCGTGTTGCAGCGGCGCGGGGAATTCACCCTGGTGCTGCAGCAGACTGGCACCGCCGTGGACCTCGTGCGCCGCCTCCAGCAACAGGTCGGACAAGGCCGGATGCAGGCCGCTGCGGGCCACCAGTTCGACCGTGGGGCCGACCAGCGACACGTTGTGGGCGGGAATATTTTTGCCAAGGTCGATGGACCCTTCCGGCAACTCGATCCTGGTCAGATAGCCAAAGCGACGGGAATAGGCATCGGCCTGCGCGAAACTCATCAGGCGGATTCCCGGCGTGTGCAGCAGCTTGCGAATCAATTGCAGCGAGGCCGAATCGCCCATCAGGAACAAGGCATCGATTTTGCCCGCGAACAGTTCGGCCGCAGCATCTTCCGCATAGAGATCCCGCAGCACGGTGGAGCCGCCGCGCTCAATGCCGTTGGCCTCGAACAAGGACAAAGCCAGGGCATGCGTGCCGCTGCCGGGCAGGTCGATGGCCAGCCTTTTTCCGCGGAACTGCGAGAGCCTGGTCACCTCCGCTTTGCCGTTGTAAAACACCAGCAGGGGTTCGTAGAAGACGCTGCCCAGAGAAACCAGTTGGTCTGTATTCAGCCCGGCGATCAGCCCGCCCTCTATCAGCCCGCCCTGCACCAAGCCAACGTCGATATGGAATGAGGGGTCGCTCAGGTGCACCAGGTTTTCCAGTGAGCCTTGCGAGGCAACGACATTCAGCTTCACGCCATCGCGCGCCAGTATCTCGCGATACCTGTCGGCATTGCGCCGGAACACGCTGTCCTGCGGGCCGCTGATCAGGGTGATCGTGTCGGGCGGCGCGGAGCCGATGAACCACCATAGCGCGAACAGCAGAACCAGCGCAGCCAGCAGGACGGCGATGAAGCCCAGCACCGGGCCCAGACCGAGTTCATCCCTGATTACCCGCAGCATCCTGGCAAACGCCTTATTTTGCATCCCGCTACCCCGGCCCTGTGTCATGCGCTCATTCAAGCACGGCGGCAATCAACTGGCAATCGATGGCCGGCATTCCGCATAGCCCGCACTTTCTGCAAACGCACCAAACGTTATCCGTTAAAATCCGCACAACATATTCTCAGAAGCGCAGCATGGCCACCCCCCACCGTTACACCCTGACCATCTCCTGCCCGGATCGCTCCGGCATCATTGCCGCCGTCAGCGGCTTCGTGGCCCGGCACCAGGGCTGGATCGTCGAGGCCAGCTACCACACCGACCCGGAAGCGCAACGCTTCTTCATGCGCCAGGAAATTCTCGCCGACTCGCTGCCGTTCCGCCTGGAGGCGTTCGAGGGAAAGTTTTCCGGCCTGGCAGGCGAGTTCGCCATGGACTGGCACATCAGTGATTCGGCGCGCAGGAAGCGCATCGTGATCCTGGTGAGCAAGCAGGATCATTGCCTGAACGATCTGCTGCATCGCTGGCGCAGCGGCGAGTTGCTGGTGGATATTCCCTGCGTGATTTCCAACCACGAGGACCTGCGCGGTTTCGTCGAATGGCACGGCATCCCGTTCCGGCATGTTGACTTTGCGGACAAGCCTGTCGCGTTTGAGAAGATTGCCGAGTTGATCGAGCAGCATCAGGGGGATGCCGTGGTGCTGGCTCGCTTCATGCAGATCCTGCCGCCCGGGCTGTGCCGCCGCTATGCCGGACGCGTGATCAACATCCATCACAGTTTCCTGCCGTCCTTCGCCGGAGCCAGGCCCTATCACCAGGCCTATCAGCGCGGCGTGAAACTGATCGGTGCGACCTGCCACTATGTCACCGAAGACCTGGATGCCGGGCCGATCATCGAGCAGGATACCGTGCGCATCGATCACGGCGACGCCGTGGAAGACATGGTGCGCTACGGGCGCGACATCGAGAAGACGGTGCTGGCACGCGGCCTGCGCTACCACATCGAAGACCGTGTGCTGGTGTGCGGCAACAAGACGATCGTGTTCCGATGATGCAGCGGCACATCCGCGATCGCCGCCGGCTAGCGTCCGGATCTCGCTTGATAGAACTTGATGATTTCTTCCCGCTCCTTGTCGTCCGGCCGGGCCTTGTTGTTGGCCTGGATATGGCCCATCATCCGATCGATGACGGCAGGCCATTCCGCAGCCGAGTGCTGGTCCGCAAGCGGCAAGCCATGGCATTGGGAACAGATATATTTCTCGCGGTTGCTCAGCGTAGGGTAATTGTCCCCGCAGCCGCTTACGGTTAACAGCAACAAGGTTGCGATGATGGGTTTCTTCATTCTTTTGTCCCCGCTACGGCTGAACTGTTGATCCTGCATGATATGACAGTCTGGTGCCGCCACAAATAATATCCGGCCAATTTCAATCCATTCCTGATCAGGAAAAAAAACGGGCGCCTTGCGGCGCCCGAACTACAACCCAGCCATTAGGTCGTAGGGAGGAGACGTTTATTCCACACGCTCACCGTGCAGAGCAATATCCAGACCTTCGCGTTCCTGTTCTTCTGTTACACGCAGGCCCATCACCAGATCCAGTATCTTGAGGATGATGTATGTCATCACCGCAGTGTAGGCGATGGTGATCCCAACACCCTTGGCCTGGATCATCAGCTGTCCCATGCTGCCGGCTGTTCCGCCGATGGACTCCACCGCAAAGACGCCGGTAAGCAATGCACCGACGATACCGCCGATGGCATGCACGCCGAAAGCATCCAGCGAGTCGTCATAACCCAGCATGCGCTTCAGGGAAGTGGCGGCCCAGAAACAGATCACGCCGGCTGCAACACCGATGACCAGCGCGCCCACGGGTCCGACAAAACCGGAAGCAGGGGTAATGGCAACCAGTCCCGCGACAGCGCCGGAAGCGATACCCAGAACGCTGGGCTTGCCCTTGGCCATCCATTCCGCGAACATCCAGCCAAGCGCTGCCGTACCGGTCGCGATCTGGGTAACGGCCATCGCCATACCGGCACGGCCGTCGGCAGCCACGGCGGAACCGGCGTTGAAACCGAACCAGCCCACCCACAGCATCGCCGCACCCATTATCGTCAACGTCAGGTTATGCGGTGCCATCGGTTCCTTGCCGTAACCCAGGCGAGGGCCGAGCATCAGGGCGGTGATCAAGCCCGCCACACCGGCGTTGATATGCACCACGGTACCGCCGGCAAAGTCCAGCACGCCCATATCCCACATGAAGCCGCCGTCACCGGACCATACCATGTGCGCGATCGGCGAATAGACCAGCAGAGACCACAGGGTCATGAACACCAGCATCGTGGAAAACTTCATGCGGTCTACAAAGGCACCGCAGATCAGTGCCGGGGTGATGATGGCAAAAGTCATCTGGAACGTCATGAATACCGATTCCGGAATACTGGCCGTCAAGCTGTCCTTGCCCACACCCGACAGGAACAGCTTGTTCAGGCTGCCGAAAAAGGAATAGAAGTTGGTAACCCCCTTTTCCATGCCCGTGGTATCGAAGGCGATGCTATAGCCTGCCACCATCCATATCACGGTAACCAGGGATGTGATGGCAAAACTTTGCATCATCGTGTCCAGGACGTTCTTCTTCCGGACCATGCCACCATAGAACAACGCCAGGCCGGGGATCGTCATCAGCAGCACCAGGGCAGTCGAAGACAACATCCAGGCAGTGGCGCCCGTATCCAGCTTGGGTGCTTCTTCGGCAGCAGCAGGCGCAGGCGCAGCTTCCGGTGCGGGAGCAGGCGCAGCGGCGGGCGCGGCACCTTCCATGGTGGCAGCCGCCGGGGCAGCTTCCTCATCCGCGAACGATGGGGCTGCAGAACCGCACAGCACGGCCAGCAGTGTTAAAAATATGAATATTTTCTTCATGACATGGCTCCTTACAAGGCTTCCGCGCCGGTTTCACCGGTGCGGATGCGAATGACTTGTTCAATGTCGTGGACAAAGAT
Organism: uncultured beta proteobacterium; assembly: GCA_963782385.1. Classification (GTDB taxonomy): domain Bacteria; phylum Pseudomonadota; class Gammaproteobacteria; order Burkholderiales; family Gallionellaceae; genus CAVXFS01. The sequence continues at coordinate 809,957 of CAWAJO010000001.1, read as the reverse complement.
CTTGCCGTCGCCGATCTTGCCGGTCTGTGCCGATTTCTCGATGGCTTCTATGACCCGATCCAGCAAGTCGGATTTGACCGCTGCTTCCAGCTTGATCTTGGGCAGGAAGTCCACCACATATTCAGCGCCACGATACAACTCGGTATGCCCCTTCTGCCGTCCAAAGCCCTTCACTTCAGTGACGGTAATGCCCTGCACGCCAATGGCGGACAAGGCTTCTCGCACTTCGTCGAGCTTGAATGGCTTGATTATGGCAGTAACCATTTTCATTTCATTCTCCTTGATGGTTAAGGGCAATCAGCCGCCCAGAAAATATATTTTTGGGATAGAAGCCATCCACGATGCTGATTTAGCAGGTTCCATGCCATGCAATTTACTTTTAATAAAACAATTGATTAGTGCTTTGCGGCGGAATCTGGCCAGCACGCATGCACCATTTGCTGGCAACGGATACACCCTAGTGCACTTATCAGGTGCGGCCATTTATCCGTGCAGGATTTGCTAAACTTCCGGCATTCGATAAACAGCGAGAGGTGTCAGATGTTCAATGCAAAATTTCTGGATGATATTTCTGCGAAACTGGGCAAGGCGGTTGCCAACAGCCCAGCCAAGGACGTCGAGAAGAACGTGCGCGCGCTGCTCGCGCAGGGCTTCGCCAAACTCGACTTGGTGACGCGCGAGGAATTTGACGTCCAGGCCGAGCTGCTGTCGCGCACCCGGCACAAGGTGGAACAACTGGAAATGCGCGTTGCCGCCCTCGAAGCGCAACGAAGCAAGCAATAGGTCGCGCACGCGGATATCACCGCCTCTGTACATCAATGTCCTCCTTCGCCCTCTCGAGCAAAGTGAGGATGGATAATCATGGTGTGGCGTCTGCATTCTGCGGGCCGCAAACCAGATGAGCCTGGCGGTTCTTTACAGCCGCGCGCTTTCCGGCATGGATGCCGCGCCGGTCACTGTGGAAGTCCATCTTTCCAACGGCCTGCCTTCCTTCACGATCGTCGGTTTGCCCGAGGCCGAAGTCAAGGAAAGCCGGGATCGGGTGCGCGCCGCCCTGATGAATTGCCAGTTCGAGTTCCCGATCAAGCACATCACCGTCAACCTTGCTCCGGCCGACCTGCCCAAGGAAAGCGGGCGCTTTGACTTGCCGATCGCACTGGGCATACTTGCCGCGTCGGGGCAGATCCCGGCCGCACGGCTGGCTGAATATGAGTATGCCGGAGAACTGGCGCTCACCGGGGAACTGCGCCCGATTCGCGGCGCATTGGCGATGACCTATCATGCGGCAAATTGCGGACGTGCATTCGTGCTGCCCGCAGCCAATGCCGCCGAGGCCGCACTGGTGCAGGAAGCTTCCGTCTATCCCGCGCAATCGCTGCTGCAGGTCGCCGCCCACCTGGCCGGACGCGACGCACTCAACCGCCATGTTCCGGCGGTCACGCCCGCCTTGCCGGACTATCCCGACATGCGCGAGGTCAAGGGACAGGGACAGGCCAAGCGTGCACTGGAGATCGCCGCCGCCGGCGGCCACAGCATGCTGATGTCCGGGCCGCCGGGCACCGGCAAGTCCATGCTCGCCGTTCGCTTCCCCGGCATCCTGCCGCAGATGAGCGAGGCCGAAGCGCTGGAAAGCGCCGCCATGCAATCCCTGGGCGGCATGTTCGATGTCTCCCGCTGGAAACAGCGCCCGTTTCGCGCGCCGCACCACACGGCTTCCGCGGTGGCGCTGGTCGGCGGCGGCAGCAATCCGCGCCCCGGCGAAATCTCCGTCGCCATGCATGGCGTGCTGTTCCTGGATGAACTGCCGGAATTCGATCGCGGCGTGCTGGAGGTGCTGCGCGAGCCGCTGGAAAGCGGGCGCATCACCATTTCGCGCGCCGCGCGCCGCGCCGATTTCCGCGCACAGTTCCAGTTGCTTGCCGCAATGAACCCTTGCCCCTGCGGCTACCTTGGCCATTACAACGGCAAATGTCGCTGCACGCCGGATCAGGTTGCGCGCTACCGCGGCAGGATTTCGGGCCCACTGCTGGACCGCGTCGATATCCAGATCGAGGTTGCCGCCGTGCCGCAGGACGACATGCTCAGACAGGCCGACGGTGAAACCAGCAATGACATCCGTAAACGCGTAGACGCCGCGCGCCAACGCGCGCTGCTGCGACAGGACAAACCGAATGCCCGGCTTAGTGTGACCGAGATTGACGCGTTATGTGTGCCGGATGAACAGGGTGCATCGCTGCTGCGCCAGGCGATGAACCGCCTCAGCCTCTCGGCCCGCGCCTATCACCGCGTGCTCAAGGTGGCGCGCACGATTGCCGATCTCGCCGGTAGCGAGAACATCCTGACGCAACATATCGCAGAGGCCGTGCAATATCGCAGGATGGACAGCCGGATTTAGAAAATGAGAATTCGCCTCAGTTATTGAAAAATCTTAGGGGGCTCAGGCTAATAATGTTAACGGACCAGGCTGAGCTGACCCCATCGATTTGCCTTGATTTTGGACCCATTGCTCACAGCCCGCTCAGCACCTTGAGATGCGCCTGCACGCTCCGCCCCAGCGCATGCAGTTCATAGCCGCCCTCCAGCACCGACACGATGCGGCCGCGGGCATGCCTGGCGGCGATATCCTTGACCTGCTGCGTCACCCAGGTGTAATCCGCTTCGAGCAAATTGAACTGCGCCATATCGTCATCGCGATGGCCGTCGAAACCGGCGGAGAAAAAAATCATTTCAGGCCTGAAGCGTTCCAGCGCGGGCAGCCAGTGTTTGGTCACCGCTGCGCGAAACGCCGCACCGCCGGTGCCGGCGGGCAGCGGCACGTTGATGATGTGCGCGTTGCCGCTGTCCGCGCCCCGGTAGGGATAGTAGGGATGCTGGAAAGTGGAACAAAGCATGACACGCGGGTCGCCATGGAATATCTGCTCGGTGCCGTTGCCGTGGTGCACATCGAAATCGGCGATGGCGATGTGCTGCAACCCGTATTTTTCCAGGGCGTGTGCGACACCGACCGCAACGTTGTTGAAAATGCAGAAGCCCATCGCGCGCGCCGATTCCGCATGGTGGCCAGGCGGACGGATCGCGCAGAAGGCGTTTTCTGCCTTGCCATCCAGCACCAGGTCGGTTGCCAGTATGACCGCACCCGCCGCGCGCAGGGCCGCGTTCAGTGTGTACGGGTTCATCGCCGTGTCCGGGTCGAGGTAGATCAGGCCATGGTGAGGCGCTGCCGCCTGTATGCTTTCGATGTACTGCGGCGCATGCACGCATGCCAGCTGCTCGAAGGTCGCCAGCGGCGCCTCATGCTGCTGCAAACAGGGCATCAGGCCGGAGGCGATCAGCTGGTCCTCGATCGCACCGAGCCGTGCGGGGCTTTCCGGATGATCCGGCCCCATCTCATGCTTGAGGCAATCGGGATGGCTGATGTAGGCGGTTTGCATGGCTATGTTTGCTCCGCGAAATTTCGTGAATCGTTGCTCGTGATTGACGCGAACCGCAATTTTCGACCCGGCATGTTGATGCCCCCACAAGTGGAAGCTTTATCTTGAGACGCGTGGCTCATGTGCGAACGGCACTAATTAACCCGCGCTCGACTGCGTCTCGGCTTCTGCAGGGTGCAATTCCTGCGTCCCAACCTCATGGCTATGATCCGCGCCGATCAACATGTACATCGCGGGGACCACGAACAGGGTGAACAGGGTGCCGATGGACAGGCCGGTGGCAATCACCAGGCCCATGTTGAAGCGGCTGACGGCGCCGGCGCCGCTGGCAGTAATCAGCGGCATCACACCAAACACCATGGCGGCGGTGGTCATCAGGATCGGCCGCAGGCGCAGGCCGGCGGCGTGCTTGATTGCATCGAGCTTGCTCTGGCCTTCGCGCTGCAGGTTGTTGGCGAACTCCACGATCAGGATGCCGTGCTTGGAAATCAGGCCGATCAGGGTGACCAGGCCCACTTCGGTGTAGATGTTCAGCGTCGCATGGCCGATGCCGAGATTGATGAACAACAGCGCGCCCGAGATCGCCATTGGCACCGACACCAGGATGATGATCGGATCGCGGAAACTCTCGAACTGTGCGGCCAGCGCCAGGAAGATGATGATCAGCGCGAAGAAGAAGGTCAGCACCAGTCCGCCCGATTCCTGGATATATTGGCGCGAGGGGCCGGCATAGTCGAAGGAATAGCCGGCCGGCAGCGTGCGCTGGGCCAGCTGCTTCAGATTGTCGAGCGCCTGGCCCTGGGCAATGAAGGGCAAGGGCACCCCCTGGACGGTGGCCGAAGTGGCCTGCTGGAAATGGTTGATCGTTTCGGGCTGCACGGAATTTTTCAGGTGCGCCACGGTGGACAGCGGCACCATGGCGCCGCTTGCAGTGCGCACAAAATAATTCCTGAGTTGGTCCGGATTGAGGCGGAAGTTCTGTTCGACCTGCGGGATGACCTTGTACGAGCGGCCGTCCAGATCGAAGAAATTCACGTAGCCGCCGCCCAGCATCGCCGACAGGGCCGAACCAATATCCTGCATGGTCAGACCCAGTTGTGCGGCCATGTCGCGGTCGATCTCGATGCTGGTTTGCGGCAGGTCGATGCGCTGGTCGGACTGCAGGAAGATGAACTCTCCGCTGCCCAGCGCTTCCTTCAGGAATTGCTGGGATACCGCATACAGATTTGCGACCGACTCACTGGTGGTGATCACGAACTGGATCGGCAGCCCCCTGGCGCCCGGCAGTGCAGGCGGCTGGAACAGCGCGATCTGCGAGCCGGCAATCTGGTTCAGGTCTTTCTGTACGGCAGGCAGCAGATCCATGGCCGTTTTTTTGCGCTCGTCCCACGGCTTCAGCACCATGCCGCCAATCACCTGCCCCGGCGCATTGATCTGGAACACATGGTCGTTTTCCGGGAAGCCCTTGAATACGTCATAAATCTGGTTGGCGTAAAGCTGGCGCTGGTCGAGCGTTGCGGCGGGATTGTTGTAGGCGACGGAGATCAGCACGCCCTGGTCTTCGACCGGCGCCAGTTCGGACTTCGACGTGGCATACAGGTAGTAGATCGAGCCGAGAATGATGACCGCCATCACTGCCGTGACCGGCAGGAAACTGAGCGAGCGCTGCAGCATGGCTTCGTAGCGATTGTGCAACCGCTCGAAGCTATGGTCCAGGAACAGCACCAGTCGGTCCTGCCACTTGTGGCTTTGCGGATTCGGTGCCATCAGCAGGCGCGAGCACATCATCGGCGACAGCGTCAGCGCGATGATCGCCGACACCGTGACGGTGCCGACCAGCGTGAAGGCGAACTCCGTGAACAATGCGCCGGTCAGCCCGCCCATGAAACCGATCGGCACATACACCGCGACCAGCACGATGGTCATCGCGATGATCGGGTTGGCCAGTTCGCGCGCCGCGCGCACGGCCGCGTCCATGCGGCTCATGCCGCCCTCGAGGTGGCGGCTGACGTTTTCCACCACGATGATCGCGTCGTCCACCACCAGGCCGATGGCCAGAACGATGGCCAGCAGCGTGAGCAGGTTGATCGAATAGCCCAGCGCCAGCATCACGGTGAAGGTGCCGACGATGGACAGTGGAATGGCCACCAGCGGAATGATCACCGAGCGCAGCGAACCGAGGAAGATGAACACCACTGCGGTGACGATCAGGACTGCCTCGGCCAGGGTCTTGATCACGTCGTTGATCGAGGAATTCACGAATCGGGTCGAGTCGTAAACGATCGCGCCGCTCAATCCCGCGGGCAGCTGCGACTGGATCTCCGGGAAGGCCTTGCGCACGCGCGCGATCACGTCGAGCAGGTTGGCCGCCGGCGCGACCTGGATGCCGACGAAAACCGATGACTTGCCATCGAATGCCACCGCCGAGTCATAGTCGTCGTATCCGAGCGAGACCTCGGCCACATCATCCAGCCGGACGACCTGGCCATTGACCGACTTCACCACCAGGTTCTTGAAGCCATCGAGCGAAGTCAGGTTGGTGCTGGCCGACAGGTTGATCTGCACCATCTGTCCCTTGGCGTTGCCGGTGGAAGAGAGATAGTTGTTGGCAGCCAGCGAGGAATAAATGTCGGCGGCGGTCAGGCCGCGGGCGGCGAGTTTCTGCGGATTGAGCCATGCCCGCAGTGCAAAGTTCTTCGCGCCCAGTATCTCCGCGGTCTGGACCCCCTCGATCGCCTGCAGCTTGGGCTGCACCGAACGGTTGATATAGTCGGTGATCTGGTTCGACTTCAGCACGTCGCTGTTGAAGCCCATGTACATGGCGTCGATGGTCTGCCCGATGGATACCGAAAGCACCGGTCTTTGCGATTGCGGCGGCAACTGGTTGAGCACCGAGTTGACCTTGGCGGTGATCTCGGTGAGCGCGTTGTCCGGGTCATGGTTAAGGCGCAGGTTGACGGTGATGCTGCTGATCCCCTGCACGCTGCTCGATGTCATGTAGTCGATGCCGTTGGCCTGCGCGATGGCATTTTCCAGCGGGGCGGTGATGAAACTCGCCACCAGATTGGCACTGGCGCCCGGATAAGCGGTGCTGACCGTGACCACGGCGTTTTGCGTGTAGGGATACTGCAGCACCGGCAGCAGACCCACCGAGCGCAGCCCCAGTATCAGGATCACCAGGCTGACCACGGTGGCCAGCACCGGGCGCTTGATGAAAAGATCGGTGAATTTCCTGTTCATGCGTCGTCCGCGGCTTTCACGGGTTGGGTAGCTGCGGGCTCGGGTTGTCCGAGGGCTGCACGCTGTTGTTCACGAGGACAGGCGAACCGTTGCGCAGCTTGAGTTGGCCGGCGGTCACGACCGTCTCGCCGGCTTGCACGCCCTTGAGCACGGCCACCTGGTCGCCTCGCGTGGGGCCGGCGGTGATGAAGCGCTGCTCGGCCTCCAGCTTCGGTTTCCCGTCGGCATCCTTGCCGCCATCCTTGATGATGAACACCGTGGCGCCATAAGGGTTATAGGCCACGGCGGCGTTGGGCAGGGTGATATGTTGCCGGGGCTGGCCCTGGGTGATGCGCACGTTGGCAAACACGCCTGGCAGCAGCTCGCCCTCGGGGTTGGGCACGCGGGCACGCACCTTGAGGTTGCGCGTGGCAGTTTCCAGCTGCGGTTCAATCGCCGTAATTGTTGCCTTGAATATTTTGCCCGGAACGGCGCTGGAGTCGGCTTCGGCCTTCATGCCGACCCGGATCAGGTTGATCTGGCTTTGCGGCACGGTGAAATCGACTTCCATCGGATCGAGCTTTTGCAGCGTGACCACGGCGGTGCCTGCCGCCAGATACTGGCCCAGGTTCACCTGCCGGATACCGAGTTGGCCGGAAAACGGTGCGACGATGGTCTTCTGCGCAATCAGCGCCTTTTGTGCCGCCACCTGCGCTTGTGCGCTCTTGAACGTGGCCTTGTCGGTGTCCACCACGGCCTGGCTCACGGCCTGAATCTTGAGCTGGGATTCGTCGCGCTTCAGGTTAACCTCGGCCAGTGCGGCCTGCGCCTCGAGCTGGGCCAGTTGCGCCTGCAGCGGAGCGGGATTGAGTTCAACCAGCGGCTGGCCGGCGTGCACTTTCTGGCCCGAGTCGAAATGAATGGCCGTAACCAGTCCGCCGACCTCGGCGCTCAGGGACGCCTGTTCGCTGGCGCTGAAACTGCCCAGTGCTTCTACCGTCGGCTGCCAGCTGCTTTCCTGCGCCACGGTGGTGGACACGGTTTGCGGCGGATTGGCTGACCCGCGAATCCCCTGGGCAATCATCTTGTTCTTGAAGCCCTGGAATCCGACGACTCCACCCACGATCACGCCGGCGATGATAAGCATGATGATCATGCGTTTGGTTGTGCCTTTGGTCATTGCTTGCTCCGTTTTGCAGTTGTCTTTAGGGCACTTCTAAAAATTCACACTTCGTCCCAATACTACGTTACTCGCAAAAAATTGCTCCCTGCATATTAACCCTATGCCGCGTCCAAATTTTTTGTTCGCGCCTTGTCTTGCTTGGAATTCTGTATTTTTAGAAGCGCCCTCTATACATCGCGACATTAATCTGCGGCGCGAACTTGCATCGGGGAAGACGCAGCTTTCGATTCAAGCACGCCGCCACCCATGGCCTGGAACAGCGCCGCACTGTCGGCCAGGCGCGCGGCCTGCGCCGCAATCAGGCCGATGCGGGTTTGCTGCGCCTGTTGCTGGGCGGTCAGCAGCTGCACGTAGCTCGCCGCACCCAACTGGTATTGCTGCTGCATCAGATGCAGCGACTCCTGCGCCGAGTTGTCGGCCGCAGCCTGCGCCTGCAAAGTCTGGGCATCATAGTCAAGCTGGCGCAGCACGTCGGCCACGTTGCGCAGCGCCTGCAGCACGGTTTGCCGGTAGTTGGCGCCGGCCGCCTGCAGGCTGGCTTCGGCCGCGTTCGCCCCGGCCCTCAGGCCGGCATTGAACAGCGGCTGGGCCAGCTGTCCGGCCAAATTCCAGATCATCGAACCGGCGCCGAACAGCGCGCCGGTGGTCAATGCCTGCGAGCCAACGCTGGCGCTGAGATTGATCTGCGGATAGAGGTTGGAAACGGCGATGCCATACTGCGCGGTGGCCGCGTGCAGCAAGGCGGCGGAGGCCTGGATGTCGGGCCGCCGGCGCACCAGCTCTGACGGCACGACCAAAGGCAAGCGGGCGGGCAGGGTGAAATCGGCCAGCGCAAACCGCGGCATGTCCGCTGCTCCCGGCGCCTGGCCGATCAGCACGGCCAACAGATGATCGGCCTGCTCCAGCTTGTTGCGCAGCGGCGGCAGACCGGCGCGGGTCTGTTCCACCTCGGATTGCAGCGCCAGCACATCCGCCTTGGCGACGGCACCCAGTTGCAGTCGCTGGCGTGCGATGCCGAGCTGGTTTTGCTGGGCCTGCAAAATGGCTTCGGTGGCCGAGATCTGTTCGCCCAGTTGCGCCTGGCCGAATGCCGCGGTCGCGACATTGCCGGCCAGGGCCAGGCGCGCGCCGGCGAGTTGAAAGCCCTGATAGTCGGCCTGCGCAGCCAGCGCTTCGAGCGCTCGACGGTTGCCGCCGAACAGGTCGAGGCTGTAATTGACGCCGATACCGGCGTTGTACAGGCTGTAAAGGTTCTGTGTTGATCCTTGCTGCCCGTTGCCGGCCGAGTTGGTTTGATTGCGGCTGGCGCCGAGTTTGCCGCTGACGGTCGGGTAAAGCGTGGAACCGGCCTGCGCCTGTTGAATCTGTTGGGCCTGGCGCAATGCAGCCTCGGCAGCGGCCAGAGTCGGGCTGTTTTGCAGCGCCTGGTCAACCAGATTATCCAATTTGCCCGAGCCGAACTCCTTCCACCAGTCAGGCGCCACGGCCTGGCCGGTCTCCAGGGTTTGCGCCATGACCAGTTTTGGCTCAGCTGCTTCTGCTTGCTGCAACGGTTCACGGGTATAGCCGGTAACCGAAGGTGCCGGCGGCGCCTTGAAATCGGGACCGACCGAAGTGCAGCCGGCCAGCATGATGGCGCCGAGCAGGAGCCCCGTAACAAGGCTGTGTAAGATCAATTTGATTGGCCGCATCAGTAGTGACCGCATTATTGGAGTTCTAGCAGCGAGTTCTCGCCACTCCGGGCCGGCATCATGATTTCACGATAAACATCTGTCCGGGTCAAGTCGGGCGAGAACGCAGAGACCCGTCATGGAAGAGGATATCAGACTCCGGATTGGTTGTTTGGTTCGCAATAATGGGAGACCGAGCCGATATCCGGCCATTAATCCAGGGCATCATGTTGGCATCGTTCAGTGAGCTTTCAATCATTGGAGACGCTCTTGAAATGAATATTCCGGTACGCAAAGCCTGCCATTTCGACTTTCTTGCCAAAACGTGAATTGCGTCTGTTGCAGGCATTTGTCATGAAATAGGCAATGCTCAATAGTTACGTGATTCCTTGCCTGCGGTCGATTCGGCCGGCAACTTTGTCGGCGCCACCGGGCCGCTGGCAAATTTCGTCCCGCTGCCATTTCTGTCAGGCATGAATGTCACTGCCACATCGTGCATCTGCCCGCACATGCTGAGTGTCCAGGTCTCATTCCAGACATCTCTGATCGTCTTGTCTCCTTCAACAACATCGTGAATCTGTTCCGTGACGCGCATGTCAAACACATCGATATCACCGCAATCCCTGAGCCCGGATCGATCCAGCGCGCCGGAAATCACTGACGGCATGGCATCATTGACCAGTTCGGGGCTTGCCACGGTGGAACCGGGATAGTATGCCCGGGCCGTCGGCGCCGCTTCGTTGCCGTTGGCAACAAACAACGCGTTATACAGCTTCGAATCTCCGCAACGCTGGAACAGGTAGCGCAAGAACCAGGCCCCTTGCGTCGGGTGCTGCTGGTCATCGGGAAATTCTATCGGCGACAGCACCAGGGATTCGACAAGCTTCACGCGGTACTGTGACATGCAGCCCGGTTGCAGGCTGAACTTCTTGTCCTGCGCCAATCCGAGCCGGTACATTGCTACCATCATCGGGCGCGAGGACAAATAGACAGCTGTCTTGGAGTGGCTTTGCAGATCAGCCGTCGAATTGACTGTCTCGGCCCCGGATGGGGCGGAAAGTGAATTCAGCAAAGCTGCGACCGCGAGCAAACGTAATCTTCGATTCATTTCGACTTCACTCCCTGATCCATTGACTGCGACTCCGCTGCCGAGTATTTTAAACATACTAAAGCAAACTGCCCGTTTCAATACAGCGCGTGATTGACAGGTTTATCGTCTCTTTCGTAGCGACCAAGCCTCGAACGAAACCATCTGCCTTGTTCCCGGCGACGCTGAGCGTCCGCAATTCGCGCCTGATTGCCCCCGAGCTGCGTATGGGATTTCCCGCAAGCAGTCGCCGAAGCCTGGCGATCACGCCAGGAATTGTTGCGGCCTGGTAGCCAACACTGGTTCAGTGCCGCATCCGACCAGACCCTGCCATTCAAAATCAAAATTGCTTGTGTAACTTTTAGCGCAGACAGTGTCACAAATTTTTCTTACATTTTCACACGATATGACCGGAATTGGAGACGACATGACCACCTCGAACAAAACCAAAGGTTCGGATAGCGAACGCAAGGTGCTGGAACACGCACATCGCGGCTTGCAAATCCTTTCCGAATACAAACCCAAGCTGATGGGCAAGGCGCAGGCATTCATGGCCGAAGCAATGCAGCCGGGTGTACTGGACCGAAAGGAAAAGGAACGCATGGCATTGGGCATGGCGATGACCCAGCAATGCCATTATTGCATCGCCCTGCATATCCGCGCATGCAAGCAGGTCGGCGTGACGCTGGAAGAGATCATGGAGGTTTGTGCTGTCGCCATCATGATGGGCGGCGGCCCGGTGCTCACCCATATGGCCGAGGTGGAACGCGCGTTGAACGAGTTCTATCTCGACGAGAACGGCGATCCGGTATAAAACGGCGATAACCGTATTCTTCGCCCCGCTCACCGTTGCCGCACAAGCTGTCAGCCACCAGCATCCTGGCGCAACCCGATAGTGCTATATTGACCCAACAATCAACGAAGCCAATACCATGGGACAACATTACCTCAGCACGCTTTTCTCGCCCAAATCGGTCGCCGTAATCGGTGCCAGTGACCGCATCGACGCCGTGGGCGGCATCGTATTCAAGAACATGCTGGAGGGCGGCTACAAGGGTGCACTGTATGCGATCAACCCTGCGCGCAAGGAAGTCCAGGGACAGCGCGCGTATGCCTCGATCGAGGAGATCGGCGAAGCGGTCGAGCTGGCGGTAATCTGCACCAGGGCCGCAACCGTGCCCGACATCATCGAGGCCTGCGGCAAGCACGGCGTGCGCGCGGCGGTAGTGTTGTCCGCCGGATTCAGCGAAGTGGGCAGCGACGGCGCGGCGATCGAGCGCGACATGCTGGCCCGGGCCAAATCTTATGGCGTGCGCATCATCGGCCCCAACTGTCTCGGCATCATGCGCACCGGCATTGGCCTGAACGCCACCTTCTTCAAGGGCAGCGTCAAGCCCGGCAACCTCGCGCTGGTGTCGCAATCGGGCGCGCTGTGCACCGCCATCCTCGACTATGCGCCGCCGAATGACATCGCTTTTTCCAGTGTGGTCTCGATGGGCACCTCGGCCGACGTGGATTTCGGCGAGATCCTCGATTACCTGGCCACCGATGCGCAGACCCAAAGCATCCTGATCTATGTCGAGGGCATCCACAAGGCGCGCGGCTTCATGAGTGCGTTGCGTGCGGCGGCGCGCAGCAAGCCGATCTTCGTGATCAAGGTCGGTCGTCATGCCGCCGGATCGAAGGCGGTGATGTCCCACACCGGCGCGCTGGTCGGCTCCGACGATGTGTTCGATGCCGCGCTGCGGCGCGCCGGCGTGGTGCGGGTGCTGTCCATCGGCGGCTTGTTCTCCGCCGCCAAGTCGCTCGCTTCACGGCACCAGTTCAGCGGCAACCGCCTGGCCATCGTCACCAACGGCGGCGGCCCCGGCGTGATGGCGATCGATCGTGCCGTCGATCTCGGCGTGACCGTCGCCAGCCTGTCCGACAAGACCATGGAACGGCTCAACGCGGCGCTGCCCGCGACCTGGTCGCACAACAATCCGGTCGACATCATCGGCGACGCCCCGGCCGAGCGCTACCGCGATGCGGTCTCGATCTGCATGGAGGATGAGGGCATAGACGGCGTGCTGGTGATCCTCACGCCACAGGCGATGACGCAACCGCTGGCCGTGGCGCAATCACTGATCGACCTGGCCGAAAAACTATACAAGCCGTTGCTCACCTGCTGGATGGGCGATGTGCAGATCGGCAGCGCGCGCGAGGCCTTCACGCAGGCAAAGATCCCGACATTCCGCACGCCGGAAGCGGCGATCGAAGCCTTCTCCTACATCACTGCTTTTTACCGCAACCAGCGCCTGCTGGCCCAAACTCCGGGTCCGCTGTCGCATGAGGAAGAACCGGACATAGAAGGCGCGCGCATGCTGATCGAGACCGTGCTGGCCGAGCGGCGCAAGGTGCTGTCGGAGATGGAATCGAAGGCGCTGCTGGCGGCGTTCCATATCCCGGTCGCCAGCACCGTGGTCGCGCGTTCGCCGGGCGAAGCGCTGATGCTGGCGCAGCAGCTCGGCTTCCCGGTGGCGATGAAGATCAATTCGCCCGACATCACGCACAAGTCCGATGCCGGCGGCGTCAAGCTCAACCTGACCAATGCGGCCGCGGTGCGCGCCGCCTACAACGAGATCATCGGCGAGGTCACAAAGAACCGCCCCGATGCACACCTGGACGGCATCGCCATCCAGCCGATGGTGGTCAAGCCCAATGGCCGCGAACTGATGCTCGGCATCACCACCGACCCGGTGTTCGGTCCGGTGATCACCTTCGGCGCGGGCGGCATCACGGTGGAGATCATGGGCGATCGCGCCGTCGCACTGCCGCCGCTGAACCGTTTCCTGGCGCGTGAGCTGATCGCCGGCACGCGCATCTCGAAACTGCTCGGCCAGTTCCGCCACATGCCGCCGGTGCAGATGGATGCGCTGGAAAGCCTGCTGCTGCGCGTCTCCGAGATGGCATGCGAACTGCCGTGGTTGAAGGAGATGGACATCAACCCGCTGATCGTGGACGAGCACGGCGCGCTGGCTGCGGATGCGCGCGTGCTGGTGGATTACGCGCCGGTCTCCGGCGACCGCTACGCCCACATGGCAATCCATCCCTACCCTTCCCATCTGGTCACTCACTGGCAGCTGCCGGACGGCATCAACATCACTATCCGCCCGATCCGGCCGGAGGACGCCGACATCGAGCAGGAATTCGTGCGCAACCTGTCGGAAGAAACCAAGTATTTCCGCTTCATGAACAGCGTACACGAACTGTCCGAATCGATGCTGGTGCGCTTCACCCAGATCGACTATGACCGTGAAATGGCGCTACTCGCGGTGACCGAAGTGGACGGCAAGGAACTGGAGATCGGCGTCTGCCGCTACGCCATCAATCCCGATGGCGAATCATGCGAGTTCGCGCTGGTGATAAGCGATGAGTGGCAGCACCGGGCAGTCGGCCACAAACTGATGGGCAGCCTGTTCGACGCGGCGCGCAGCAAGGGATTGCAGACCATGGAAGGCGAAGTGCTGGCAAGCAACCACAATATGCTCAAGCTGGTCACGACACTCGGATTCACCATTTCTGCCAGCGAGGAAGACCCGGGCATCAAGAAGATCGTCAAGATGCTATAGCGGCTCGCGCGGGCGCATTGGATTACTGTTCGGTTCCGCGCCCGAGCCTGTCGCAGGACTGGATGTCGTTCATGCTTCGACAGGCCCAGCACGAACGTCGTGATATTTTCATGGGTGCCAAATCAAAAAGGTGTCAGCGGCTTTCCCACGCAAGAAGGCTCGGCTCGCCCAGCAGCTCCCGCGCAAATGCCATGGCCAGCTGCATGCGCTGTTCGGCCTCGGGCGACAGCGGGGAGCCGAGTTCAAATTGCTCGCCGCGCAAACACAGCACAAATGCCGCGGGTGGATCTTCTCGATACACCTGCGCGTACGTGGCAAGCACCGCTTCCGGCGCCAGGGCATGACTGAACAGCGGATGCCCGTCAGCGGCTCGTGCGCGGTAAAAACTGTAGGGCGGCGGGGTGTCGATGCCGGCGTCGATGAACAGCACCAGTTCGCGTCCCAGCAGGTCTGCGGCATGCTCGATTTGCAGCTGGAAATCTTCAAGCAGTTCGATGCGTTCTCGATTCTCCTGCGACGACAGCCATGCACCAAGTTTGCGTAACAACAGTGGCGCCAGCGCATCGTCGCCGCGCGATTCGTTGCCTATGGCGAGGATCAGGACCGGACAGGTGCCGCCGGATTTTTCGGGATTGTTAATAAAATATCCTCCCGTTTACTTATGCCAGCGTTATCGGCGTACCTCATGTTCTACCCCCATCCCAACCTTCCCCCTGCAAGGGGGAAGGGGAGAGTTTCCCTGCCCCGGGCAGGGGGAGGGATGCGCAGGGGGTTGAAAATTTCACCAACACTTGCTTCCAATATTCTCGCCCATCTCACGCATGGCAGAACACGCCATCCGCCGAGCGCGCCAGGGTATCCACGCATTCCCCCGCCGCATCCAGCAACTCCACCTCCAGCGGCATCTTTCCCAGCGCGTGCGTGGCACACGACAGGCACGGATCGAAGGCGCGAATCGCCACTTCGATGTGGTTGAGCAGACCCTCGGTGATCTCGCGCCCGTCGAGGTACTGCCGCGCCACGGCGCGAATTGCCTCGTTCATCGACTGGTTATTGTGGGTGGTGGAGACGATCAGGTTGCAGCGCACGATCAGGTCATTCTCGTCCACCTTGTAGTGGTGGATCAGCGTGCCGCGCGGCGCCTCGATCACGCCGACACCGCGCTGCTGCCGCTGCCCCGTGCTGATCAGGTCGCTGCCCTGCAGGTCGGAGTCGTGCAGCAGTTCCTGTATCTGCTCGGCCGCGTGCAGCATCTCGATCATGCGCGCCCAGTGGAACCCCAGCGTCGCGCCTGCCGCCGAGCCGCCGTTGAAGGCGAGGAATTCCCGGCGTGCTTGTTCGGCCAATGGTGTTGGAATGAAATCGCATTGCGTCACGCGCGTTAACGGACCCACGCGATACCAGCCTCGTTCCGCACCCAGGCTGCGCAGATAAGGAAACTTCATGTATGACCACGGCTTCACCTCTTCGAAAATCACATCCCAGTAATGCCTGTAATCGTAATGGTCGAACAGCGTGTCGCCGCTTCTGTCGCGCGCGCGCAAACCGCCATGGTACAAATCCATTGCGCCGTCCTCGCGCACCAGGCTGAGCGTGTGCGCCTTGAAGCGGCCGAAGCTGTGGTAGAAGTCGGTATTCTGCTCGAACAACCGGCGTGCGATACCGACCGCGTCGCGACTCCAGGCAATGGTCTGGTCAATGTCCTGCAGCAGGTAGTTGCGTTCTTCAATGCTGACGTTCTTGTTCACCCCGCCCGGTATCGCGCCGGTGCCGTGGATGCGCTTGCCGGCCGTGACACGTATTACCTCCTGCCCGAACTTGCGCAACAGCACACCCTGCCGCGCGATCTCGGGATACGCGGCGGCGATGCCGACGATGTTGCGTTTGGCCACATCCGAATCGAAGCCGAACAACAGGTCGGGTGAGCACAGATGGAAAAAATGCAGTGCATGCGACTGCAGGATCTGGCCGTAATGCATCAGCCGCCGCACCTTCTCCGCCGTCGGCGTGAGTGCGGCGCCGACGATCATGTCCATCGCCTTGCTGGCGGCGATGTGGTGGCTAACCGGGCAGATGCCGCACAACCGCTGCACCATCACCGGCGCTTCCCAATAGGGGCGGCCCTGCACAAACTTCTCGAAGCCGCGAAACTCGACGATGTGCAAGCGCGCCTGCTGCACATGGTTGTCCTCGTCCAGCAGCAATGTCACCTTGCCGTGGCCCTCGACGCGCGACAGCGGATCGATCGCCACGCGGCGCAGGTTCTCGGGATGGGCGGCGGTTTCCATCTCAATAGCCAAGTTCACGATCTGTTGCCGAGGAAATCACAGAGGGTTCAACGAATTTCTCTGCGTCCTCTGCGTCCTCTGCGAACTCTGTGGCAATATTTGGTCTAGTCATATTCGATCAATCCGTGGCCCAGTTCAGGCGGCCTGCCCGCAATCAGGTCGTTCAGGAATTTCCATATCGCGTCTGCCGAGGGCGGGCAGCCGGGAAGGAAGTAGTCGATCTTCACCACCTCGTGCAGCGGGTGCACCTTGTCCAGCGGCAGCGGAAGTTCCGGGTCGTTCGGTATGTGGCCGTGCGCCAACCCCGGCTCTGTCCGATATACCTCGTCCAGTATTGCCGACAACGGCAAGTGGTTGCGCTGCGCCGGCAGGCCACCATTGATTGCGCAGGCGCCGACCGAAATCAGCACCTTGCACTTTGCGCGGAACTCGCGCAGCACATGCACGTTCTCGGCATTGCACACGCCACCCTCGATGAAACCGATATCGCACTCGCCGCAGCGCTTGATGTCGGTCAGCGGCGAGCGGTCGAACTGCACCAGTTCCAGCAGTTCGAACAGCCGCTCGTCGATGTCCAGCAGCGACATGTGGCAGCCGAAACAGCCGGCCAGCGAGGTGGTGGCGACTTTCAGTTTCCGTCGCGGCGCGGCCATTTCAGCCTTTCTCCGCATTCGGTTTTGGCAACTTGCTTATTGGCTGCAAGTCATAGGTGCGCTTTCCAATCGGCACGGCGAAGGCGCCGCGTTTTTTCAGGATCACGCCAACCGGGCAGACGTGCGCGGCCTTGTCCGAACCTGAGAACCTGGTGTCGGCCAGCAGCCCCGACTTTGCATTCACGATCAGGTGGGTACCGATGCCGCGCCCGGCCAGCGCGAACACGTTCTTGCCATCGACATCGCGGCTGGCGCGCACGCACAGCGAGCACAGGATGCAGCGGTTGAAATCGAGCAGCCATTCCGGATGCGAGGCGTCCAGCGGCCGGTCCGGATAGAAATGGTCGTAATGCGCGGTCATCATCTGCAATTCGTAGGCGGTGGCCTGCAGCTGGCAATTGCCGCTGACCTCGCACGAGGGGCAGAAGTGGTTGCCCTCGACGAACAGCATCTGCAGCAGCGCGCGCCGCTCGGTGTTGAGTTCCTCGGTGTCGCTTTCCACCGCGAGGCCGTCCTGCGCCTGGTAGGTGCAGGATGCGGCATGGCGGCCGTTGACCTTGACGGTGCACAGCTTGCACGAACCGTGCGGCTTGAATTCGGGGTGGTAACACAGGCGCGGGATGTATGCGCCGGCCGCCAGCACGGCCTGCATGATGGTCTGCCCCTCTTGGAACGGGATGGTCCTGGCATCCAGCGTGAAGCTGCTCATTCGCACTCTCCCAGGTGGGCGCCGGCATCGTCGCGCCCGGTCATGCGGCGCGCCTGGCCCAGCGCATGGTCAAGATCGAATGCGGGAACGTAATCGCAGTGCAGCAGCCGCGCATCGTAGGCGGGGCGAAACTTGGCGATGGTGTCCAGCACCGGATTGCAGGCGGAATGGCCGAGGCCGCAGTGGCTCATCGAGCGCAGCAGCTGGTTGAGATCCTCGATCTCGGAAAAATCGTAGGAAGAACCGCTGCCGCGCGCGAGCTTGTCCATCATGTTCTTCAGCAGCGAGGTACCGACGCGGCACGGCGTGCAGAAACCGCAGCTCTCATGCGCGAAGAAATGCACGAAGTTGCGCGCCACCTCGAACATGTCGCGGCTGCGGTCGAACACCATGAACGCGCCGGCGCTGGGCACGTCCTCGAAGGCAATACGCCGGCCGAACTCATCGGCTGCCAGGCAGGTTCCGGCGGGCCCGCCCACCTGCACTGCCTGCGTGGTGTCCTCGGCGCCGCAATCGGACAGCACCTGCTGCGCCGTGACGCCGAACGGGTATTCGTAGATGCCGGGCCGCGCGCAGTCGCCGCTCACCGACAGCAGCTTGGTGCCGCTCGAAGCCAAAGTGCCGATGGCCGTGTGCCATGCGCCGCCATTGAGCGCAATCAGCGTGGCGGCGGCAAAGGTCTCGACGTTGTTCACCACCGTCGGTTGCTCGAGGTAACCGTGGCTCACCGGGAACGGCGGCCGGTTGCGCGGCGTGCCGCGCTTGCCTTCCAGCGATTCGATCAGCGCCGATTCTTCGCCGCATACATAGGCACCCGCGCCGACATGGATCCGGATATCGAAATCGAATCCGCCGCTGCCGAGGATATTCCTGCCCAGCAGATGCAGTTCGCGCTGCCGCTCCAGCACGTTATTCAGGTGTTCGAGCAGGTAACGGTATTCGCCGCGCAGATAGATGAATCCCTGGCGCGCGCCGATGATGCGCGCACACAGCGTCATGCCTTCGATCACCCGGTCGGCATAGCGCGCCAGCAGCACGCGGTCCTTGAACGTGCCGGGTTCGCCTTCGTCCGCGTTGCACACGACGTAGCGTTCCGCACCCTGCGCCGCGCGGCAGGCCTGCCACTTGGCGGCGGTCGAGAATCCCGCGCCGCCGCGTCCGCGCAATCCGGAAATCCTGATTTCCTCCAGCATCGGCGCAACACCCAGCGCCTGCAACGCGGCCAGCGCGGCACCCGGCGGCGCCTCGCTGTTGAGCAGCACGTCGCGGCGCCGGATGTTGTCGGTCACCTGAAAATATTCCGCAGGCCAGCCGGACAATGGCACGCGGCCACGGATCAGTTCGCAGATGTTATCCACGCGCGCCGCATCGAGGTTGGTGACGGCAAACCCGTTGACCAGCAGCGCCGGCCCCTGGTCGCACATGCCGGTGCAGGAGGTTGCGTCCACGCTCACCAGACCGTCTTCCGACATGCGGCCCCGCTCCACCCACAACTGCCGGCACATCTGCTGCATCAGCGCCTCGCTACCCAGCATCCGGTCGGTGATGTTGTCCGAGAACAGCACGCGGTATTCGCCGTGCGACTGCAAATGAAGAAAGGAATAGAACGTCGCCATGCCCTGGATTTTTACGCGGGGGATGGCGAGTTGCGCCGCGAGGTGATCTACCGCGTCCGGTGGAATATGGCCCAAGAGCTCCTGCGTCTCGCGCAGGACCTGCAGCAGGTTGGCCGCATCATGCCCATAACGCGCGACTATGGCGTCCAGTTGAGCGATATCGAACCCTGCTGTGTCTGACATGCAACGCTCCCGTGGCAGTTCCCTGCCCCAATCAGGGAAGGAAAGTGAATGCTTCCGCCATTCTAAAGGAACTGGTGTTACAAAAAATCATTTTCGGGAAATATGTTTTTACCGGGCGGCCTGGTTCTCGATAAAATGGCCGCCTTTCTGAAAGGGCTCGTTATGGCTTTGCTGGAACTCAGGAACGTGACCCGCCGCTTCGGTGAATTTGCGGCAGTTGATGACATCAACCTCAATATCGAGGCGGGCGAGTTCTTCACTTTGCTCGGCCCCTCCGGCAGCGGCAAGACCACGCTGCTGCGCATGATCGCAGGATTCGATCTTCCCGACGCCGGCCATATCCTGCTGGATGACAAGGATCTCGCCGACACGCCGCCGGAGCGGCGCCCGATCCATACCGTATTCCAGAGCTACGCCCTGTTTCCGCACATGACAGTGGCGCAGAACATCGCCTTCCCGCTCAAGATGGCGCGCAGTACGCCGGACGAAATAAAAAAGCTTACGCGCGAGGCGCTGGAACTGGTGCACCTGGGCGACAAGGCAGCACGCTATCCACGCGAGTTGTCAGGCGGGCAGCAGCAGCGCGTGGCGCTCGGGCGCGCCCTGGTCAACCGGCCGCGCCTGCTGCTGCTGGACGAGTCGCTCGGCGCGCTCGATGCAAAGCTGCGCGAGGAGATGCAGATCGAATTGATCAGCCTGCAGCAGAACGTCGGCATCACGTTCGTGTTCGTCACCCATGCGCAGGACGAGGCGCTGGCGCTGTCGCACCGCATCGCGGTGATGAACCGCGGAAAAGTTGAACAGGTGGACGAGCCGTCGAAACTGTACAGTTTTCCGCGCAACAAATTCGTCGCGGATTTCATCGGCCAGATCAACATGCTCGATGTACAGGTGCGGGAAGCTGCGCCTGGACACCTGCGCCTCGAAGTGGCCGGGCTGGGCGAAGTCGTTGCGCCGCCCGCTGCAGGCGCGGAGGCCGGCGTCGCCGGCTGTTTCATCGTCCGCCCGGAACAGGTGCGCATCGGCATCCACGGCGAGGTCGCAGAGCTGAAGAATCATTTTCCCGGCACCGTGCACAACCTGCTGTATTGCGGCGACGTCACGGTATACCGTGTGCACCTGGCAAACGGCAAGCTGATCGAAGCGATGCTGCCCAACTCCGCGCCGGGGCGCGCCGAGCTGTTCCATGCGGGGGACGCGGTCACCGTGGGCTGGCGCCATGATGCGGGAGTGTTCCTGCATGAGTAGCCCGCGCCTGCCGCCGGCAGAGCGGCTGACCAAATGGCTGGTGAGCGCGCCGCCGCTGGCTTTCCTGCTGCTGTTCTTCGCCGCGCCCGGCGCGATCATGGTGCTGGCCTCGTTCCGCTATCCGGGCGAATTCGGCGGGCTGGCGCCGCTGTTCTCCAGCGACCCCGACGTGCTGCACGGCCTGACGCTGGAAACCTACCGCTTCTTTTTCGGCGACGTGTCCTATGCGGAAATCTTCGCCAAGTCCCTGTTCATCGCGCTGCTCACCTCGCTCATCTGCCTGCTGATGGCCTATCCGCTGGCGCTGCTGATCGCGCGCAGCCCGAAGCAGCGGCGTGACCTGATGGTGCTGCTGGTGATCCTGCCGTTCGCCAGCAGTTTCCTGATCCGCGTGTATGCGTGGATGATCCTGCTCGGCCCGCAGGCAGCGCTCAGCCAGATGCTCAACGGTGCACTCGGCCTGCTCGGCATCGCGCCCGTGCACCTGCTGTTCTCGCCGTTCGCGGTGCTGGTCGCGCTGGTATATGTGCACCTGCCGTTCATGATCCTGCCGCTGTATGCCAACCTCGAGAACCACGACCCGGTGCTGCTCGACGCGGCGCAGGACCTCGGCGCCAATCGCTGGCAGCGCTTCTGGCGCGTGACTTTCCCGCTGTCGCTGCCCGGCATCCTTTCCGGCACCGCGCTGGTGTTCATCCCGGTGCTCGGCGTGTTCGCCATTCCGGAGATCGTCGGCGGCACCGGAGACATGCTGGTCGGCAACCTGATCAAGGACCAGTTCCTCGGCACGCGCGATTGGCCGTTCGGCTCCGCGCTGTCCATCATGCTGATCCTCGTGGTGCTGCTAATCGCCTGGCTCACCGCGCGCCTGGGACGCCGCTGGGGAGGAGGACGCCATGCGTAAGGGAACCGGATTGGGATTGTGGGTCGCCTCGCTCGCGGTATACGCCTTCCTGTACCTGCCGCTGGCGGTGGTCATCCTCTACTCGTTCAACGATTCGCGTCTCAACGCCGAATGGGTAGGCTTCACCTGGCACTGGTACGACGTGCTGCTGCACGACGACGACATGCTCGCCGCGGCCGGCAACTCGCTGTTCATCGCGCTGGTGTCCACCTGCTGCTCCACCCTGCTCGGCACCATGGCGGGCATCGCCATGCACCGCTACCGCATGCGCGTGCTCAACCTGATGGTGCTGACACCGCTGGCGATGCCGGAGATCCTGCTCGGCGTGTCGCTGCTGCTGTTCTTCATCCAGGTGCTCAACCTGACGCTGGGGCTGGCCTCGATCATGCTCGCCCACATCACCTTTTCCATCGGCTTCGTCGCGGTCGTGGTGCGCGCGCGCCTGGCCGGCATGGACAAGAGCATGTTCGAGGCGGCGCGCGACCTCGGCGCCACGCCGTGGCAGACCTTCCGCTACGTCACTTTCCCGCTGATCCTGCCCGGCGTGGTGGCCGGCGCGCTGATGGCGTTCACGCTGTCGATAGACGATTTCGTCATCACCTTCTTCACCGCCGGGGTCGGGGTTGCCACCCTGCCGCTGCGCATTTATTCTATGATCAAGATCGCGGTCACGCCGGAGGTGAATGCGATCTCCACGCTGATGATACTGCTGACCATGACGACGATCTTGCTGGCTTCGCGCTTTGCGCCGGATGCACTGAAAGGGAAATTATGATGAAACGCCTGTTGCTGTGGCTCCTGTTGCTGTTGCCGTTCAATGCGCATGCCGCAGATGTGCTGCACCTGTACAACTGGAATGACTATATCTCGGACGCCACGGTGGCGCGCTTCGAGAAACAATGCGCCTGCCATGTGCAGCAGGACTACTATTCAGACAACGAGGAGATGCTGGCCAAGCTCGCGGCCGGCGCCACCGGCTACGACATCATCGTGCCGACCGGCAATGCGCTGGAATCGTTGATCAAGCAGAAGGCGCTGCGCCCGCTCGACAAATCCAAGTTGCCCAACCTTAAGAACATCAACCCGGCCTACCTCAACACCGTGTTCGATCCGGGCAACCAGTATTCCGTGCCCTATGCCTACACCACCACCCTGATCGGCTACAACGTCGAGAAGATGCGCGAACTGGGCCTGCCCACCGACACCTGGGCGGTGATCTTCGAACCGAAATACCTGGAGAAGGTGAAGGGCCGCGTCACCGTGCTGGATTCGCAACGCGAACTGATGGCGGCGGCGCTGAAATACCTCGGCTATTCGGTCAACGACACCGATGAGAAACACTGGCTGCAGGCGCGCGACCTGATCCTGCGCGCAAAACCGTATTGGGCTGCGTTCAACGCATCGAGCTACATCAAGGAACTGACCGTCGGCAACATCTGGCTGGTGCACGGTTATTCCAGCGACATTTTCCAGGCCAACCTCGATGCACAGCATGCCGGCAGGAAATTCACCATCGCCGCCAGCATCCCGAAGGAAGGCGCGGTGCTGGCGCTGGATTCCATGGTGCTGCACAAGTCCGGGCCGCGCCCCGACCTCGCGCTTCAGTTCATCAACTTCATGCTCGACGGCAAGAATTCTGCAGAGCTGACCAACCTGATCGGCTCCGGCAATCCCAATCAGGACGCATTGCGCTATATTAAACCGGAGATTGCGCATGACCAGGCGATCTTTCCCGACGCGCAGCATCTGGCGCATCTGGAGATGCTGCGCGACCTGGACCGCAACCAGCGGCGATTGCTGTCGCGTATCTGGACCGAGATCAAATTGCGCTAACAGCATGTTGAAAACGACTGCGCTCGACACGACTGTGTTGCTCGATGGCTCAAAATGCTCATTTACTGATGTGTAAATCGTATCTGTGACACGTTACTTGCGAAGCAAGCCGCTTGCGGGAACAGATACAGGCCGCACTTCCCTGGCCTGAGGAGGACGCCTCACCCTAGCAGTGCGGCCGCTTTTTCGCCATCTCGCGCCTTGCCCTGTCATCGCTCGTTGCGTTTTTCAGCAGCCTGCCAGGTATGAAATTTCGTTTCGATAGATTACTGGAAATGATCATGCACGAAATGTCGCTGGCCGAAAGCATACTCAACATCATCGAGGATGAGGCGCGGGCGCAGCAATTCCGGCGCGTGCTCGGCGTGACGCTGGAGATTGGCAAGCTGGCTGCCGTGGAACCGGAGGCCATGCGCTTTGCCTTCAGCGCGGTAATGCGCGATACCCTGGCCGCAGGCGCGCGGCTGGAACTGGTGGAAGCGGCGGGACAGGGTTGCTGCGCCGATTGCGGCGCGCTGGTCGAGATGGACGAACCGCTGGCGCTGTGCCCGCAGTGCGGCAGCGGGCGCGTGCACGTCACCGGCGGCGACCGCATGCGCGTGCTGGATTTGGAGGTAGAATAATATAGTCGAGGATTTACCTGACTATGAAGTGGGACTCAATAAGTTTGAATTATGCGGCGGTTAATTAACAAGCCTAATTGAACTTTGGCAATGCCATTCCCTCCGCCTCGCAGCGTGAGGGGGAGGATGGGGGTAAAAGCTCTACGTAAGCGCTGGTTGAAATTTCTACCCCCATCCCGACCTTCCCCCTGCACGGGGGAAGGAGTTAAAACCCTGCCGTCTTTAGGTGACCAATGGGTTTACCGGCTCCTTTGAGCGGCTGACCTTGTAAGCGCCCAAATGTGTCGGGGGCAATTTAACTCCGGTTGGACTGTGCATGGCCAATCCGGAACAGGAGGCGATATGTGCGGAACCTGCGGCTGCGGCCACACCCTGACCAAACCACCACAACACGACAGCGTGAAAGGCGCGGTGCAATACCGCTCGATCACGCAGACCGAGACGCGCCGCGTGCGCGTCGAGCGCGACCTGCTGGCAGAGAACGATGCGCTGGCGGCGCAGAATCGCGCACGCTTCTCGGCACTGAATATCCTCGCGCTCAACCTGGTATCCAGTCCCGGCTCCGGCAAGACGACGCTGCTGGTGCGCACGCTGCAGGCACTCGATGGGACTGCTCCGCTCGCCGTGATCGAGGGCGACCAGCAGACTGACAACGACGCTGAACGCATCCGCGCCACCGGCGTCGCGGCGGTGCAGATCAACACCGGCAAAGGCTGTCATCTCGACGCCGGCATGGTGCGCCATGCACTGCAACAATTACCTCCGCTGGCCGGCGGGCTGCTGTTCATCGAAAACGTCGGCAACCTGGTGTGTCCGGCCTCCTTCGACCTGGGCGAGGCAGCCAAGGTGGCGGTGCTGTCCGTGACCGAGGGCGAAGACAAGCCGCTCAAGTATCCCGACATGTTCCGTGCCGCAAAGTTGCTGCTGCTGAACAAGTGCGACCTGCTGCCCTACCTCGATTTCGAGGTGCAGCGCGCCGAGGAGTACGCGCGCCGCGTCAACCCGGACATCGAGATCATCCGCCTTTCTGCGGTCAGCGGCGCGGGGATGGATGACTGGCTGCAGTGGCTGGGGCGGGCGCACAGCCGGCAAGCCATCAATTTGCGTCGCGTACCAACCGGACCGAAAATGGACTGCTCATGCTGATGAAACCGCTGGTGTAGGCGTCCTTGAAATCGACATACCAGGCGATCGTTTCGCCATTGGGCGTGCTGGTCCAATACCACGGAAAGAGTTCATCCATATCCGGGAATGCCGTCGTGTCTGTGGTCGGAAAGCTTTTGCGAGTGGGATCAACCAGCGAGAACAGTTCATCCTTGGTTGGCACACGCCACCCGTTTCCGGCCTGCTTCTGGGCATCCGCAAAGGAGAATCTCTCCGTGGTGCCGGTACAGTGGCCATCTTTCCATGTCAGCCCGACACTGCAGCGAGCCCAGATCAATTTTGTCTGCGAGTCGTACACTTCGTCTCCATTTCCGCGAATCTCAAAACGCGGAACAGCCCATGCCAGCGACAGGCTTGTCATGGAAAGCAACATTACCCAGATTACCTTGCGCATCGTTCCACTCCACAATTATTGATTATTATTCGCGGCAATCGCCCGGTTACAATTCGGGGAATTTGCCCGGCAGGAATTCACAAGACAATTTTCACTTTCCGCTTCTGACCAGCCGGACCGCAAAGCGCCGGACGTTGACGTCATCGGTGACGTAGCCATCCTCGAAGCGAACGTCCCAGGAACGATCGGCGCTGTTCGGGGTGCTGGTCCAATATGTCGGCCTGCCTTCACTCATGCCCGGGAACGCATCCTGGTCGATGGTCGGAAAATCCTGGCGATCATGGTCGATTAACTCGGCCAGTTCCTCCTTGGTGGGCACGCGCCAGTCGCGTTCCGATTGTCTTTGCGCGTCCTGAAACGTAAAGATTTGGATATCGCCCGAGCAGCCTGCCCCGTCTTGCCAGCGTTGCCCTACGCTGCAGCGCTGCCAGGTTAAATCCGAGTCCTTGTCGTAAACCTCTCCGCCATTGATTACATAGTGCGAATCGGTTGCAGCCTCAGCCAAAACCGGCGAAAGCCAGACTAAACTCATCCACACCAGCCATATCAAATTTTTCATCATTGGTCTCCAAATTTGGTTTTGGGATTGAACCTGTTACCGCTTCATGCATCCTCCCTGTCTCTGGCCGCGCCAACTGGAGTGCCCGCATCGAATGCATAAAATCGCTCTTGCACAAGTGAGTGCCGTGAGGGATTGGCGCCGCTGCCTATCAGTGTTATAACTGACAAAGATCGATCCCGGTTGACAGGGATTCCCACGTTGTCATCCGATCTTGACTGGCACGAACATCTTTTGCTCGCCCCGCATTATCAACAACGCCACATGCTTCGAATTATTGGCGATCAAGGAATTGAGTTGCTTGATGCTGGCCGTTCTTTCCCCGTTTACCGACAGGATGATGTCGCCAGGCCGGATCCCAGCCTGCGCAGCCGGGCCGCCATTGACATTTTCCACCAGCAGGCCCCCCGCATCAACATCCGCCTGCTTGCGCTCTGCCGAAGTCAGCGGGCGCAATGCCAGGCCCAGTTCGGCATCGTTGCCATGTCCGGTCACCTTTATCGTGTTGTCGGCAACATCCATCTCGCCCAGATTCATGGTGATTTTCCGGGACTGCCCCTTGCGCCAGAGTTCCAGGGTCGCCTCGCTCCCCGGCACCATTCCGGACACCAGCGGCGGCAGGTCCGCGGAGCGGGTGATATCCTTGCCATTGAATTTCAGGATCACATCTCCGGGTTCGATGCCCGCTTTTTCGGCCGGGCTGTTCTTTTCCACCGAGCTGACCAAGGCGCCTTCCGGCTTGTCGAGACCGAAGGTCTCCGCCAACTGCTGGTTTACCTCCTGGATCATGACACCGATGCGCCCATGGGTGACCTTGCCATGGTCGAGAATCTGCCGCTCCACTTTCATTGCAACTTCGATCGGAATGGCGAATGACAACCCTTGATAACCGCCGCTGCGGCTGAAGATCTGCGAATTGATACCAATCACTTCTCCGTTCGCATTAATCAGCGGCCCGCCGGAGTTCCCCGGGTTGACCGCGACGTCGGTCTGCAGGAACGGCACATAGCCTTCGTCCGGGAGGGAGCGGGATTTGGCCGAGATAATCCCTGCCGTCACGGTGTTCTCGAAACCAAAGGGCGCGCCGATTGCGATCACCCACTCGCCGACACGGGATTGCTGCGCATCACCGATCTTGACCGTTGGGAGATTGTCGGCCTTGATCTTGAGTACGGCGACATCGGAAACCTTGTCGAGCCCCATCACCTTGGCCTTGAATTCGCGCTTGTCGGTGAGCTTCACCGTCACCTCGTCCGCATCGTCCACAACATGGGCATTGGTCAGGATCACGCCGTCCGGACTGACGATGAAGCCGGAGCCGAAACCACGTGTAGGCGTGTTGCCTTGCGGGGCCGGCACCTGAAAGCGGCGGAAGAATTCGAAGAAGGGATCGTTCGGATCGATCTGGGGAACCCCGGAAATGCCGGTCTTCACCGTGCCGGTCACGCTGATATTGACGACAGCCGGGCCTTGCTGAGCGGCGATCTCGGCAAAATCTGGCAGCGTAATCGTGGGCTTCTGCAGCGGCGGTTCGTAGGAACGGGACGCCACGCCGGTATTGGCGCTGGCCTTGTCAACATAGGGAATATCGCCATAGACGAGTCCCGCCAGCATTGCAGCAATGGCCAGAACGGGAATGCCGAACTTGATAACTCTTGGAAAATTAGTCAGTTTCATTTTGATAGCTCCGCAATAGATATTGTCTTCTTTTTACCCCTCCGCGCGGGAGGACATTCGAAACAGCGCAAGTTTGTTTTTTGGGAAAGAAAAAAGTTCCGAAAGATTCCGGGCGGGGGCGTATCTTGGGAGTGTCATCGCAAGCCTGTTCGTGCGCCAAGAAAATTATCTACTTCCCGGAATGCGACTCCTTTGCATTTTGCAGCGAGCGCAACAGAATCGAAAACCGACCTCGACCGACAGTCGTTTTGAATTGCCAAATAAAGAGGCCCGGCATTTTCATGCCGGGCCTTTTGTCAGTCCAGAAGCCGTTTACGGAGCCTGGATGTTGGATGCCTGCTTGCCCTTGGGGCCTTGCGTGACTTCAAAGGTGACCTTCTGGCCTTCCTTGAGGGTCTTGAATCCATTCATGTTGATTGCGGAAAAGTGCGCAAACAAGTCTTCGCTGCCATCATCAGGCGTGACAAAACCAAAACCTTTTGCATCGTTGAACCATTTGACTGTACCAGTTGCCATGTCATTACTTCCTTATTAAAAAACGGGAAAAACTCCCGCAGAACTATTTGAATCGAAGATTGCACATGGAAAACCAGTACTGCAAAAACTTTGAATCAAACGCCAAGCCGCCTTGTACGCTGGTTTGGTTAATATAGCAAGAGAAATATACGGGGTTGAACGCCCCGGCAGGCCGGCAGGCCCATCGAGTGACCCGCCAGAGCCTGCGCTGCTTCGCCTTGCCACGGGGAGGCCGGGATGGGGTGACGCGGCAGACGACTCAGCTAGGCCGCGGCCCGCTTGCCGCCGGCGCCGCAGTTGCAGCCCGCAATCAGAAAGCGATCACGAGAGTTTGAACAACCGCGGAGCCGTTCCATGACCCAGATCCATCAAGCCGCACGCGGCGACATTCCGCAGCTCTGCGCCTTGCTCGCCATCCTGTTCACCCAGGAAACTGACTTCCAGCCGGACGCGGAAAAGCAGTCCGCCGCGCTGCGCGAGATCATCGAACACCCGGAAATCGGATGCATCCTGGTGCTGCGCGAAGGCGACGCCCCGGTCGCCATGGTCAATCTCCTGTTCACCGTCAGCACCGCCTGCGGCGGCAAAGTCGCCGTGCTCGAAGACATGATCGTCGATCCTGCGCGGCGCGGAAGAGGACTCGGCGGCAAACTGCTGCAAGCCGCGATCACGCTTGCACGCAGCCAAGGCTGCCTGCGCGTTACCCTGCTCACCGACCATGCCAACGATGCAGCGATTCGCTTCTACCAGCGGCACGGATTCGGGAAGTCGGAAATGTTGCCATTGAGGCTGATGCTGAAACATGACTGACGCCGAATCAGGCAAAGCTGAATAGGGTCCAGGAGTGGCCTGGTTCTGCTGCTGCAGGCCGCCTGAATCATCGCTCGCGCGCCTTGCAGTGCAACCCGCATTCGGGCCGGAATCACTGCGGACGCCTGATCATCTGCCTTTCACGGTTTGCATCGCGAATACTCAAGGCACATAATCAGGCCGCGCGGGATATGCCGACGAAATAGAAACATCGTTCGCGATCAAGGTGCTTCATGCCCCGGCGCATCCTGCCTTAACTTCGATCGATTTGACTGCCAGCCATGTTCCATATCCACGGAATCGACCACCTGGTGCTGCGCGTTGCAGACCTGGACCGCATGTTGCGCTTCTACTGTGAAGCACTCGGTTGCACTGTCGAGCGCCACCAGGAGGCCATCGGCCTGGTCCAGCTTCGAGCCGGCCGCTCGTTGATTGACCTCGTGCCGGTAGCTGGCGCGCTGGGCAGCGCCGGCGGCGTAGCGCCCGGGAAGGAAGGCCGCAACCTCGAACACTTCTGCCTGCGCATAGAGCCATTCGACGAAGCCGCGATTCGCGGCCGGCTTGCCGCACACGGGATAGCGGTTGGGCCCGTCGAATCCCGCTACGGCGCCGAAGGCACAGGCCCCTCCGTCTATGTCAGCGATCCGGAGGGCAATGTTGTCGAACTCAAGGGGCCGCCTGCAGGCTGAGCGATCAACGCGGGTCGCCGCTCATGCCTGTGTGCAGCGCAGTTCCGATGCTCGTCGAACAGGGCGATGCGTTCCGGCGCCAGGCCCAGATCGATCCTGTCTCCGGCGCCGAAATTGACCGCCCCGCCCAGGCGCGCCACTATTTGCGCGCTGCTAATTAGAATCGTCGCTGCACGCCGCCACGGTGAAGGCGATCATTCCCCATAAGAGTATTCGTAACATAAGTACAATACCGCCAGGGAATCATTATCAATTCGAATTCGCGAATGACGGGGCTAGAATGGGACGCCATATCGGACCGCGCGATGTTGTGCAAAGGACGCGAACATGTACCAGGAGGTGTTGAAATTCTGGTTCGAAGAAATCGAACCATCGCAATGGTGGAAAAAAGACGACAATCTCGACCGGATTATCAGCGAAAGATTTGCGGCACTGCATCGCAGCGCAACCCGCTGCGAGCTGTTTGAGTGGCGCGCAGCCGCTCACGGTAGATTGGCGGAGATCATCGTTCTTGATCAGTTCTCGAGAAACATGTTCCGGGGCTCGCCATTGTCTTTTGCGTATGATTCATTGGCACTTGCGCTATCCCAGGCAGCCATCTCGAGCGGTGCAGACAAATCATTGAACCAGAGCGAGCGAAGCTTCCTTTATATGCCGTTCATGCACAGTGAATCGATTAAGATTCACGAGATTGGCGTTGAACTGTTCAGGCAGATCGGAAACCCGAACAATCTCGATTTCGAGATCAGGCACAAAACGATCATCGAACGGTTCGGCCGCTATCCGCACAGGAACAGCATCCTGGGCAGGAAATCCACCGATGATGAGATTGAGTTTCTGAAACAGCCCGGCTCCGGATTCTAGCGACTCCCTGATGTGTCCTCGGGTCATTTCCATTTCGGGATTGCCAGCAATGCGCCGGGCAATTCCTGTTTGCATTAGGCACTTTTATCGGACATTTTGAGCAACTTCAGGGTTGCGGCATCTCTTCGGCCAAAACAGTAATTGTCCAGGGCAAGCGAAAACTCTGAATTCTTTGCGGCGATGAGTTCGAACAGCGTCATCGACGAACAGAATTTCATGTTGTCCGGCCTTCCAAAAATCTGCAGAACGGTCCGGCCCTGAAGACCGTTGACTATCCTTGTACATTCCAGAAGCCGCGCGCCAAGAACCGGATGTTCCAGATAGCTGCGCCCCTCGTCCAGACTCCCGATCGCATAATGTCTCGCGGTTGCGCTGGAACCCAGACCGCTGAGTTGCGGAAACACATACCACATCCAGTGCGTAACCTTCTGCCCGGACTTTAACTCGCACACGATTTCATCGTACGTGCCGCTTTGCGCCGACACAAAGCGCCCCAGATCGAAAGGATCGTCAGTAGCCATATCGAGAGTATAGGTGGTCACGAAATGAGCGGCCCGGCAATATTGAGCCTGGCCATTTTGGCTTCAGCATTTCACCAACACCGGATTGAACGCCTTGGACAGCAGCATCACGCGGTCGCCGGGTTTGAGTTCTTGCGCCTCGTCGGCGCTGGCGATGACGCGCACGACCTGGTTGCCGACCAGCAGGGTGACGGCGAATACCACATCAGCCGTTTCGATCGCGAGGACTTCTCCGGCAAAACTGAATTTGCCGCCTGCGTGGCCCGCGCCGAACAGCTCGGCGGGCGCGCCTTGCTGCACCAATCTTCCGGCCTCGAGCAGCAGCACGCGCTGCGCCAGCCTGTACACCTCGCCGACGTCATGGCTGACCATCAGCGTGGTCAAGCCGTAGCGCCGCTGCATTGCCAGCACTTCTTCATGCAGGCGCACGCGGGTCGCGTGATCGAGTGCGGAAAAAGGCTCGTCGAGCAGCAGCAATTTCGGTTCGGCGGCCAGTGCGCGTGCCAGCGCCACGCGCTGTTGTTGGCCACCGGACAGCGTCGCGGGCTTGCGGTTCTGCATTGCGCCCAGTGCCATCAGTTCGATCAGTTGGTCCACGCGCTGTTTGTCCGCGCCGCGCGGCTGGGCGAATTCGAGGTTGGCGCGCACACTCATGTTGGGGAATAGTGCGTAGTCCTGGAACATGTAGCCGACCCGGCGTTGCTGCGGCGGCAGGTTGAGGCGCGACGCGCTGTCGAACCAGGTTTCGTTGTTGACCGTGATGCGTCCGGCGTCAGGCTGGTCCAGTCCCGCCAGGCAGCGCAGCAGGGTGGTCTTGCCCGCACCGGACGGGCCGAACAGCGTGATAAATTCACCCGGCTCGAAGCTGAATTGCAGGTCGAGGATGAATTCGCCGGAAGCGGAAAACAGCTTCTTCTTGAGGACCAGCTCGATCATTCTGACAACCCGGGTTGTGCTCCAATGGAACTTCTCGACTCCGCGCTATGCGCTGCGGTCAGGGCGAATGGATTGTTTTCCAATTGGGTGACCCTCCCCCCACCGTTCGTGCTAAGCGTAGCTGGCAAAGCCAGCGAAGTCGAAGCATCCATATTGCGGATTTCGAGATTCATTTCATTTTCCCGCAAGGCACGCGTCCGCACCATGATTTTCACCATTCGCTGCGCACCATGCGTTTGTTCACCAGGTACACCGTCAGCAGGATGACGAAACAGACGGCGAACAGCACCCCCGAGTAAAAGTTCGCGGTCGCGTAGTTGAGCGATTCGACTTCGTCGTAGATCGCGATCGAGGCGACGCGGGTCTCGCCCGGCAGGTTGCCGCCGATCATCAGCACCACGCCGAATTCACCTATGGTATGCGCGAAGGCCAGCACGGTGCCGGCGATCAATGAAGGCTTGATGTTGGGCAGCAGCACATGCAGGAATGTCTGCCAGCGCGTCTTGCCCAGCGTGTAGGCGGCTTCGGCCAGCGACGCGGGCAGGTTCTGGAAACCGGATTGCACCGGGTGCACCAGAAACGGAAAGCTGAAGATCACCGAGGCCAGCACCAGCCCTTCGAAACTGAAGGCAAGCTTCAAACCGGCGGCCTGATCGAGGAAATGGCCGAACCAGCTTTGCGGACTGAACGCGAGCAGCAGATAAAAACCCAGTACCGAAGGCGGCAGCACCAGCGGCATGCTGACCAGCGTTTCCAGCACCGGCTTGATGCGGACTTTGGTTTGCGATAGCCACCATGCGAACGGGATGCCGATCAGGCACAGGATCAGGGTGGTGACAGTTGCCAGCTTGAAGGTCAGGGCCAGGGGTTGCCAGTCGTAGTTCATGGTGTCGTTCCATATCAAGAAAGTTCTTCGCTTATGATGTGCGGAAGACATTGGAAATGCGGGCAGTCAGGCATAGTCTCCACCCCCATCCTAACCTTCCCCCTTACAGCGGGAAGTGACGCAGTGAAGCAACTTTCGTCACGAATTCCCCACTTCCTGCTTACTACTCCCCACCTCCTGCTTCCACCACCGAAACCTCATTCGCCTTGACCAGCGCTTCCACCTTGTCGCCTTCCCGCAGTTCCAGGCGTTTCACCGCGCGCGCGGTGATGATGCTGGTCAGTGTCTGGCCGGCGCAATCCAGCGTGACTTCGCACAGAATCTCGCCGCTGCGTATCTGCCGCACGATGCCGGGCACGCGATTGCGCAGGCTGAGTCTTCCCGAAAGCTCCTTCGCCAGCGATACCTCGGTCTCCTTGAACAGGACCGCCACTGCATTGCCCACCTGCAGATGCAGCGCATCAAGAGGCGTTTCCAGCAACATGGCGGTGAAGTTGTCCTGGCCGACCGCGACATCGACCAGCGACAGATGCTCGCCGGATTCGATGGCGGTGATATGTCCATGCAGGCGGTTCATGGCAGGATGTAGCCGTATTTTTCCAGGATGGCGCGCGCCGCAGGGGACGACAGGAATTCCAGGAAGCGGTGCGACGCCACCGGATTGGTCAGGACGCCGAAGCGGAGGATCACGACACCCTGCTTGATCGACTGGTAGCTGTCCCGGGGCAATTCAAACCACTTCCCCTTGCCGGCGACTGCCGGCGCCAGCACCACCGATTTCGCGGTAAAGCCGATATCGGCGGTTTTCGAATCGATGTACTGGTTGACCTGCGAGATGCTCTCGCCATAAATCAGCCTCGACCTGACGGCGGCAGGCAGTTTGAAGTGCTCCAGGACATTCATCGCTTCGCGCCCGTACGGCGCCAGCTTGGGATTGGCCACCGCGATCCGTTTAACTGCCGGATCGTTCAGCACCTGGATGCCCTTGCCGAGGTCCAGCGGATTCATCGTCCACAGCACCAGCAGGCCGTTGGCATACACCTTGGGCGCGGCCTCCGTCAACCCGTCCTGGAACAGCGAATCCGGGTATCCCATGTCGGCGGAGAGGAACACGTCGAACGGCGCCCCGCTTTTTATCTGCGCGGTGAGCTTGCCGGAAGAGCCGAACACGCTTTTCACCTCGATGCCGGTGCTCTTGCTGAACTCGGCTGCCAGGTCATTGAAGGCGTAGGTCACGTTCGATGCCACCGCAACCGTAAGTGGCTTGGCAGCATACGAGGTGCTGCTCGCCAGCAACAGAATGAGCACGCCAAACACTTGCAGCGATCCGACCATTCCACTTCTCATCTTGAACATTCTACATCCTTTCAATTGCTCGCCTGAAAAGCTCAACCAGCCTATTGCTGGTATCTTGCTTTGGTTTTTATATATCATGTCATCATGTATGCCTAATGAACTTCGTCGTTAAGTCAAATACCGTGCAACGAAAATTTCTTCCCGTCCTCATTGTAGCGGGCTCACTGCTGGCAGCAAGCGCCGCTGCGTGGTATTTCACCCATCATCACGAGACCGAGAGTACCGAGCTGGTGCTGTACGGCAACGTCGACATCCGCCAGGTGCAGCTGGCATTCAACGGTTCGGAGCGGATCGCCCGGATGCAGGCCAGCGAAGGGCAACCGGTCAAACGAGGCGAGCTGCTGGCGATGCTGGATACCGCGCGGCTCACGCACAATGTCGACCTGCAACAGGCGCAGCTGGCCGCGCAGCAACAGGCCGTCCTGCGCCTGGAAGCCGGCAGCCGGCCGCAGGAGATACGCAAGGCGCAGGCCGATGTGGAAGTCGCGCGCATCGCGGCCGAAAATGCCAAACATGCGTATCAAAGAATGCGGGAGCTGGTGGCGAAAGATTTCGTGGCGCAGCAGCAGGCTGATGATGCGCGTGCCGCAGCCGATGGCGCCGAGGCAAAATATCATGCGTTGCAGGAAACACTGAAGCTGGTCCAGTCAGGTCCGCGCAAGGAAGACATCGCGGCCGCCAGGGCGACATTGCAAGCCAGCCAGGCCGGGCTGGAAATCGCGCGCAAGGCGCTGGCCGATGCCGCGCTGTATGCGCCGGACAACGGCGTCGTGCAGGAACGCATCCTCGAACCGGGCGACATGGCATCGCCGCAACGCCCGGTCTACACGCTGGCGCTGACCGAGCCGATCTGGGTGCGCGCCTATGTCCAGGGACCGGACCTCGGCAAGCTCAAACCGGGCATGCGTGCGGAAGTAAGCACTGACAGCTTTCCCGGCAAGCGCTATCGCGCCTGGGTCGGCTACATCTCGCCGACCGCCGAGTTCACGCCGAAGTCGGTAGAAACTACCGAGGTGCGCAGCAGCCTGGTCTACCAGGCGCGTGTCTTCGTGTGCAACCCGCAGGGTGAACTGCGCCTCGGCATGCCCGCCACCGTGAACATCGCGCTGGACCAGACTGCGGCGCCGGACGACAACCACTGCCAGCAACCCTGAGGCTGCGATGACTGCCGCCGACCCCCTGACGGCTGCCCCTCCTGCGGCAAACCCGCCCGACAGCATCGCGATCGCAGTCAGCGGCATTTCCAAGTCTTTCCAGGTCGGCATCCGGCATGTGCAGGCCCTGCAACAGGTCAGCTTCAATGTGCGCCATGGCCTGGTCACCGGCCTGGTCGGTCCGGATGCCGCCGGCAAGACCACGCTGATGCGCCTGGCTGCCGGGCTATTGGTAGCCGATACGGGCAGCATCAGCGTGCTCGGACTGGATGCCGCCCGGCAATCGCTGCAGGTACAAGGTGCAATCGGGTACATGCCGCAGCGTTTCGGCCTGTATGAAGACCTCAGTGTGCAGGAGAACCTCGACCTCTATGCCGACCTGCAGGGCGTGTCCAAGGCTGCGCGACCTGCGCGCTACACCGAACTGATGCAAATGGCCGGGCTGGCGCCGTTCACGCGGCGGCTGGCGGGGCAACTTTCCGGCGGCATGAAACAGAAACTCGGCCTCGCCTGCGCGCTGGTTCGGCAACCCTCACTGTTGCTGCTGGACGAACCAACCGTCGGCGTCGACCCGCTGTCGCGCCGCGAACTGTGGGAAATCGTCTACCGGTTGGTGCGCGACCAAGGCACCAGCGTGTTGCTCAGCACTGCCTACCTGGACGAAGCCGAACGCTGTGACGAAGTCGTGCTGCTGCACGAAGGCAAGGTGCTGGCGCAAGGCACACCGGCAGAACTGCGCGAGACCATGCGTGGCCGAAGTTATGAACTCAGCGCAAGCGGCACCGACAAGCGCGCATTGCAGAACCGCATCGCGCAGGCGCCGGGCGTACTGGACGCGCTGATCCAGGGAGACCATGTGCGCGTGGTGATGGATGACACCGCGCCGCCTGACGCGGAAAAGTTGCTGCCCGGCGTGAGCGGCGTCGAGATGAAGCGGGTGCCACCGCGCTTTGAGGATCGTTTCGTCGCCTTGCTCAAAGAGAAGCCCGGTAGCGCAGAAATCTCCCATGCGCCTCCGGAACAATCAAATGACTCGCCCCCTCACCCTGGCAGGGGGATAACCAGCGACTTGGCTGGCGTCGTTGGCCAGCCTAGTCGAATGGCTAGTAGTTCCATCAGGGCTGGGGAGGGCGCCGGGACTCAACCTCACCACTCCGTTGATAACTCCCACCCCCATCCTAGTGGCCCCCTCGCTTCACTCTCCCCCTCTTACAGGGGGAAGGAACCAGGTGGTTCAGACGCTGTGGCCAGCATCCCTGTTATCGAAGTCCACAACCTGCAACGCCGCTTCGGCGATTTTTATGCGGTGAACAACGTCACATTCTCGGTGGGCAAGGGCGAGATATTCGGCCTGCTCGGTGCGAATGGCGCGGGCAAGTCCACCACCTTCCGCATGCTGTGCGGGTTGCTGCCGCCCAGCGGCGGCACCCTGCGTGTGGCCGGGGCCGACCTGCGTCTCGCGGCGGATGCGACGCGCGGGCGCATCGGCTACATGTCGCAGAAATTCTCCCTCTACGGCAATCTCAGCGTGGCGGAGAACCTGCGCTTTTTCGGCAGCGTCTACGGTCTGTCCGGCAAGAGCGGAAGCGGCCGCATCGACTGGGCACTGCAGGAATTCGAGCTGGCGGACATCGCCGACTTCACCAGCGGCGACCTGTCGCTCGGCTATAAACAACGACTGGCGCTGGCCTGCTCACTGATGCACAAACCTGAGATTCTGTTCCTCGACGAACCGACTTCCGGCGTCGACCCGCTGGCGCGGCGCGAGTTCTGGGCGCGCATCAACGCGCTTGCAGCACAGGGCGTGACCGTGATGGTCACCACCCATTTCATGGAAGAAGCAGAATATTGCGACCGCCTCGCGATCATGGCGGCGGGGGAGATCCTGACCACGGGTACGCCGGCCGGCATCAAGGATCAGGCGCGCTCGCCGCAATTGCCCGCGCCGACGATGGAAGATGCATTCATCGAATTGATCCGGGCGCACGAGGAGGTGGCGGTATGAACCCGGTGCGCGAAGCGGCGGCAACAAAGTCAGGCAATCCACTATGCGACAAGTCGCATGTGGAATTGACACTGCGGGTAATGCCGCCAGCCACCGAAACCGAATGGCCGAAAGCACCGCATCAAGTGAATGAGGTGGCGGTATGAACCCGGTGCGCGAAGCGGCGGTGCGGGTAATGCCGCCAGCCACCGAAACCGAATGCCTGAAAGCACCGCATCAAGTGAATGAGGTGGCGGTATGAACCCGGTGCGCGAAGCGGCGGCAACAAAGTCAGGCAATCCACTATGCGACAAGTCGCATGTGGAATTGACACTGCGGGTAATGCTGCCAGCCACCGAAACCGAATGGCTGAAATCACCGCATCAGGTTAATGAGGTGACGGTATGAACACGGTGCGCGAAGCGGCGGCAACAAAGTCAGGTAATCCACTATGCGACAAGTCGCATGTGGAATTGACACTGCGGGTAATGCCGTCAGCCACCGAAACCGAATGGCTGGAAGCACCGCATCAGGTTAATGAGGTGGCGGCATGAGTAGCCGCATGCGCCTTCGTGGACTGGTGCGCAAGGAGTTCCTGCAGATCGTGCGCGACCCGAGCAGCATCGCCATCGCGTTCCTGATGCCGATCCTGCTGCTGCTGCTGTTCGGCTACGGCGTGTCGCTGGACTCCGAGCACGTGCCGGTGGCGATCGTGGTCGAGCAAGTGGGCGCGGACACCGCCGACTTCACTGCCGCGTTCCACCAGTCGCGCTATTTCGATCCGCAGGTGTATGCGAACACCCGCAGCGCGGAACAGGCGATGATGGCCGGACAGGTCAATGCCATCGTGGTGCTGCGCAGCGATTTCGCAAAGCGATTGTACGATCTGGACGGTGCGCCGATCCAACTGGTCGTCAACGGCGTGGATGCCAACAGCGCGCGCCTCGTCGCAGGCTACGTGCAGGGCGCGTGGGGCACGTGGCTACAGCACTACGCGCAACAGCGCGGGCAGAAATTCTCGGCGCCGGTGCAGATGGAGCAGCGCGTGTGGTTCAACAGCGAGCTGCGCAGCCGCAACTTCCTGGTGCCGGGACTGGTTGCCCTGATCATGACGCTGATCGGCGCGCTGCTGACCGCGATGGTGATGGCGCGCGAGTGGGAGCGCGGCACGATGGAGGCATTGATGGTCACGCCGCTGTCGATGAGCGAGGTGATCGTCGGCAAGCTGCTGCCGTATTTCGTATTGGGCATGGGCGGATTGACGCTGGCCGTCAGCATGGCGCTGTTCCTGTTCGAGGTGCCGTTGCGCGGTTCGCTGTGGGTGCTGTTCGCGACGTCAGCGCTGTTCCTGGTCACCGCGCTGGGCATGGGGCTGCTGATCTCCACCGTGGCGCGCAGCCAGTTCGTTGCCGGCCAGCTGGCGCTGATCACCACTTTCCTGCCGGCATTCCTGCTGTCCGGCTTCATCTTCGACATCGGCAGCATGCCGCCGGTGGTGCAGTTCATCACCCATATCGTCGCCGCGCGCTATTACATCGCCATCCTGCAGACCGTGTTCCTCGCCGGCAACGTCTGGAGCGTGATCGTCCCCAACGCACTGGCGCTGGTGGCGATGGCGACGGTATTTCTCGGCGTGACCTGGCTCAAATCGCGCAAGCGACTGGAGTGATTCGATGAATTTTAAAAAACAGAAGCAGCCACAGAGGACACAGAGATCACAGAGAGAAGCAAACCCGGACCCTGCGTACCGGATCGCCCCAGTGCTTCCACATATCAAGAATGGGTTTATGTATTGCTCTGTGTACTCTGTGCTCTCTGTGGCAAAAATTATTTATTACTGAATGGATTATCGCCATGCTGGCACGTATCTTAGCCTTGGTACTCAAGGAATTCCTCGCGCTGCTGAAGGACAAGCGCAGCCGCATCGTACTGATCGCGCCGCCGCTGATCCAGATGGTGGTTTTCGGCTATGCCGCGACCTTCGACCTGAAGAATGTGCCGTTCGCGGTATACAACGAAGATCGCGGTGCGGCCTCGCGCGAGCTGCTCTCCGCGTTCGACGACGCTTCCAGTTTCAGTCGTGTCGCAACCATCGCGCAAGAAAGCGAGATCGCGCCGCTGATCGATGGCAGGCATGCGCTGATGGTGGTGCACGTTGGCCAGAATTTCAGCGCGAACATGCTGGCCGGACGCAGCGGCGCGTTGCAGGTCATCGTCGACGGCCGCAACTCGAACACCGCGATGCTGGCGATCAATGACGCGCGCGAGATCGTCGACCGTTATAACCGCTCATGGCTGGCCGCGCACGGCGGCAGCCAGCCGCCTGCGCGCATCGTGACGCGCGCCTGGTTCAACCCCAACCTGGAAAGCCGCTGGTTCTTCCTGCCCGGCATCGTCGGCATCATCACGCTGCTGGTGACCATGCTGGTCACCGCGATGTCGGTCGCGCGCGAACGCGAGCAGGGCACCTTCGACCAGTTGCTGGTCACGCCGCTGCGCCCGGTGGAGATCCTGATCGGGAAATCGCTGCCGGGTTTCATCATCGGCCTGGGCGAAGCCAGCGTGATCATGCTGGCCGCGGTATTCTGGTTCAAGGTGCCATTGCTCGGCAGCCTGCTCACGCTGTACACCGGCATCGTGCTGTTCCTGTTGTCGGGGGTCGGCGTCGGGTTGATGATCTCGTCATTCGCGGCCACGCAGCAGCAGGGATTGCTCGGCGCCTTCATGTTCCTGGTGCCGGCGATCATCCTGTCCGGCTTCGCCACGCCGATCCGCAACATGCCGCAACTGGTGCAGGACATCACGCTGCTCGACCCGCTGCGCTATTTCATGGTGGTGCTGCGCAGCGTGTTCCTCGAAGGCACGCCGTTTCATCTGCTGATCAACCAGTTCTGGCCGATGGCACTGATCGGCGTGGTCGCGCTCAGCATTGCGGGGTGGCTGTTCCGGCACCGGATGTATTGATCTGGCCGATCAAATACCTGCCACGTCATTCCCGCGCAAGCGGGAATGACGTGGCAGGCACTGCAAAACAAGTAGTGACGACCAAGTCCGGTTCGGATGCGCTGATCACAGAGAACCGCATAGTTGGCGATTGATGCGGTTCGCAAGCTCACCGCATCTTACGGCACTACGTCTCTCCGAAAGGGTAAGCAATTGTGGCAGCGCTGACACAACCATGTCTCCTCCCCCATGAGGGGGAGGGTTAGCACCCGCAAGAAGTAGGCCGTGGCTGTATATCCGCTAAAGCGGAAACAGCCACGCACGGTGGGGGTGAGCGGTTGAAGAAAGCAGGCATTCAATCGCACCACCAAGCAGCATGCTCCCACCTCCATCCTGGTTGCCCCCTCGCTTCGCTCTCCCCCCTCTTACAGGGGAAAGGAACGAAACATCATTATCGAACTAACGTTATCACGTATGCTTGAACGGGCTCCGCTCGTTCAGCTCGTCCACATACTCCGATATTGCCTCGGTCTCCTGCAACAGATAATTTTCCACCGCTTGCGCAAATTGCGGGTGTGCGAGCCAGTGCGCCGAGCATGTGGTGACCGGCAGGAAGCCCCGCGCCAGTTTGTGCTCGCCCTGGGCGCCGCCTTCAAATGTCTTGATGTTGCGCTCAATGCAGAACTCGATCGCCTGGTAGTAGCACACCTCGAAATGCAGCCCGGAGTGGAATTCGAACGTGCCCCACGATCGCCCATACAGCACCTCATCGGTATATAAATCCAGCGCGCTCGCAATCATCCGTCCTTCGCGCGACGCGATCACCAATAGGGTGTTCTGTTTCATCGCGGCGCCGATGCGCAGAAAAAAATCATCATTCAGCGCGGGCGGCGAAAAGTGCATCTGTCTTGTGTGCGCATAGCACGA
Source organism: uncultured beta proteobacterium (assembly GCA_963782385.1). Taxonomy (GTDB): domain Bacteria; phylum Pseudomonadota; class Gammaproteobacteria; order Burkholderiales; family Gallionellaceae; genus CAVXFS01. The sequence continues at coordinate 768,319 of CAWAJO010000001.1, read as the reverse complement.
GGCGAAGAACGCCCACTGCTCCGCCGTGGCGTGCTCCCCGGTGACGCATTGCAATTCGATGCCCGCGTCCCTGATCTTGCGCCGCTCCTGCTTGATGCGCTTGCGCTTGTCGCGGCTCAACGTGGCAAGAAAATCGTCGAAATCGCGATACCCCGGATTGCGCCAATGGAACTGCACGTCCTGACGCGACATCATCCCCTGCGCCTGCGCCTCCCGCGCATCAGCCTCGTCGAGAAACAGGCAATGCAGCGAAGATACGCCCGATTCGCCGGCATTCTCTCCAGCTTTGTCCCCTCCCCCTGGCAGGGGGAGGGTCAGGGTGGGGGTTGAGACTGCTTTTCCCCACTGCACCTCCCCTTCCCGCGCAAATTCCAGCGCATGCTGCAGCAGCATACGCCGCACCGCATCCGACCCAGCCAGCAGCCGCTTCCCGGTGACCGGTGTAAACGGCACCGCGCAAACCAGCTTCGGGTAATAGCGCAGACCGTGCCGCCGGTATGCCTCGGCCCAGGCGAAATCGAACACGTGCTCGCCGTATGAATTCATCTTCAGATAAAGCGGCATGGCGCCAAGCAATCGCGCGTTCTGCCACAGCGTGAGAAATTGCGCGCGCCACCCGAACTGCGGTGTCGTGCAGCCGCTGGCTTGCAGCGCGTGCAGATAGGCATGCGATAGAAACGGGTCTTTCCCGGCCAGCGCATCCCACTGCGTTGCGGGAATGTCCGCCAGGTTCTCGATGATTTTCAGTGCAGGGGCGTTCATGGGGTTCCAACCGGTATCGGCATATTCTATCTGCTTGCTAGAATGTACCCGCGAAATCCGCGAACATTGCGATGAAACCCTACGCCGAATCCTGCGAAAGAAACAAGGAACCGATCCTGGCCGTGCTGAAACGGGTATTCGCCGCGCGCACGCGCGTGCTGGAAATTGCCAGCGGCACCGGCCAGCACGCGGTGCATTTCGGCCGCGAACTGGCGCACCTGACCTGGCAACCCAGCGAACAGGCGCAGCATCTTGCCGGCATCCAGGCCTGGCTGGACGAGGCGCAACTGCCGAACGTGCTGCCGCCGCTGGCGCTCGACGTAAACGACGCGCGCTGGCCGGTCGCTCCGGTCGACGCGATCTTCAACGCCAACACCGTGCACATCATCTCGTGGCCGGAAGTCGAGCGCCTGTTCGCGCATGTCGCCCGCGTCCTCGATCCGGGCGGATGCGTGTGTCTCTACGGGCCGTTCAACTACGGCGGAAATTTCACCTCCGAAAGCAATGCCCGCTTCGATGTCTGGCTCAAGGCGCGCGACCCGAACAGCGGCGTGCGCGATTTCGAGGCAGTGAACGCGCTTGCTGTCTCGCACCGACTGGCCTTGCTGCAGGATATTGCGATGCCTTCCAACAACCGCATCCTGGTGTGGGGCAGGAAGCAACCACTTCCTATTGAGTTGATAGGGTGAAAGTGAATACGCCGTTCGGTCCGCTGCCCTCAGAACGAACGAAGCGCCCAAAACGAACGGCGGATTGAGGCGAACGGACGCATTGCGAGAAGCTCAGGTCAGGATTCAAGCATAATCGGGCGTGAGCAATAGTCGCTTATCACCAGCCGTTATAGAATACCCCGCTGCCAACCCGACCAATATTCGGCCAACGGGCCATGACAGCAAACCATACAGGAAGGACTACATGAGCCACACCCTCTACCAGGCATCCGTGCAGCGCATACAGCGCTGCGAATTGGCCGTCCCGGGTTCCAATCCTGGCATGTTTGAAAAGGCACTGAACAGCGGCGCGGATTTTGTCTTTCTCGACCTGGAAGACGCCGTTGCGCCGGACGACAAGATCCAGGCGCGCAGAAACGTGATCCAGGCGATCAACGATCTGGACTGGAAAGCGCGCGGCATCACGCTGTCGGTACGCATCAACGGTCTGGACACGCAATACATGGTGCGCGACGTGGTCGACCTGGTCGAGCAGGCCGGCCGCAAGATCGATACGCTGCTGGTGCCGAAGGTCGGCGTGCACGCGGATGTGTACATGGTGGAGGCGATGCTGAACCAGTTGGAAACACAGCAGGGACTGAACAACAAGATCGGCATCGAGGCGCTGATCGAGACTGCGCTGGGCATGGCCAACGTCGAGGACATCGCGCGCCAGGGTGCTGCCGGACGTCTCGAGGCATTGCATTTCGGCGTGGCCGACTACGCGGCCAGCAACCGCGCGCGCACCATCAACATCGGCGGACTCAACCCCGATTACCCCGGCGACCAGTGGCATTACGCGATCAGCCGCATGACAGTCGCCTGCCGCGCCTACGGCCTGCGCCCGATCGACGGGCCATTCGGCGACATCAAGGACCCGGACGGATTCATGCTGGCCGCACGCCGTGCCGCCGCGCTCGGAATCGAAGGCAAGTGGGCAATCCATCCGTCGCAGGTCGCGCTCGCCAACGAAGTGTTCACCCCGCCCGCCGAGGAAGTGGACAAGGCGCAGCGCATCCTGAATGCGCTGAAAGAAGCCGCAGCACAGGGCAGGGGCGCGGCATCGCTGGACGGCCGCATGATCGATGCAGCTTCGGCGCGGATGGCCAGCAATGTGGTCAAGGCGGCGGAAGCGATCGCGGCAAAGAAATGATTTTTGGTCAGTGCAATTGTTGTTTGGTTAGTGCCACGCTTCCACCCCCATCCTGACCTTACCCTTAAAGGGGGAAGGAACGTGGTGGTGCCGGTGTTTGGTCCCCTCCGCCTCAGAGGGAGAGGGCTGGGGTGGGGGTGGGCGGTGGCTGAGATTTCTGAAGTATGTAGGTCGGGCTGCGCTCGACACGGCAGGCCAAACCCGCACAATGGCGATTCACAAGCCATGAAAACACGGCAAGTTTCTCCTGTTGCAGAACCATTTTCGATAGTATTCAGGGTTGCGATTTAGCTGGGACACAATAAAGGGGGGAGCAGTTTGGATATCCATGAATACCAGGCAAAGGCAATCCTGGCCGACTATGGCGTCAGGATCGCCGAGGGCGGGCTTGCGCATAGCCCCGAGGAGGCGGTGCAGCGCGCCAGGGAGATCGGCGGCGAGGTCTGGGTGGTGAAGGCCCAGATCCATTCCGGCGCGCGCGGCAAGGCCGGCGGCATCAAGGTGTGCACGTCGCACGATGCCGTCGAGGCGGCGGCAGAGGATCTGCTCGGCAAGACGCTGGTCACGCAACAGACCGGCCCGGCCGGCAAGGTCTGTGCCAAGGTGTATGTCGAAGCGGCCACGGATATCGCCCGCGAAATGTATTTCTGCATCCTGGTCGACCGCGGCGCCGAGCGCATCGTCATGGTCGGTTGCGCCCAAGGCGGGATGGAGATCGAGGATATGGTCGAATCCAATCCGGACGTGATCAAACGGATCTATATAGAGCCCGCGGTTGGCCTGCAGGACTTCCAGGCGCGCAAGATGGCGTTCGCGCTCGGCATCGAGAATTCGCACCTTAACCACGCGATCAGGACCATCAAGGGTTGCTATAACGCCTTGCGCGATCTCGACGCGAACATGGTTGAGATCAATCCGCTGGTGGTCACCCGCAGCGGGCATCTGGTCGCAATCGACGCGAAGATGAACTTCGATCCCAACGCCCTGTTCCGCCGCCACAGGATTTTCGAGTTGCGCGACCAGAACCAGATCGATCCGCGCGAAGTGGCGGCCGCGGATCACGACCTGAATTACATCGGGCTGGACGGCGACATCGGCTGCATGATCAACGGCGCGGGCCTGGCGATGGCCACGATGGACATGATCAAACTGGCCGGCGGCGAGCCTGCCAACTTCCTCGACGTGGGTGGCGGCGCTTCCGCGGAGCGCACCGAAAAGGCCTTCCGCCTGGTGCTGGCCGACGGGAACGTCAAGGCGATGCTGGTCAACATCTTTGCCGGCATCAACCGCTGCGACTGGATCGCAGAAGGCGTCGTGCATGCAGCCCGCAACATCGAACTCAAGGTCCCGCTGATCGTGCGCTTGTCCGGCACCAATGTGGAGGCTGGGCGCAAGATCATCGCCGACAGCGGCCTGCCGATCATCATGGCCGAGACGCTGGCGGACGCGGCCGAGAAGGCGGTCAAGGCGCGCAACGAAGTGGTCGCGCGGGAGGGCAAGGCATAATGTCCATCCTGATTGACGAATCCACGCGCATCATCGTGCAGGGCTTTACCGGCAAGATCGGCACCTTCCACGCGCAGGACATGATCAACTATGGCTCCAATGTCGTCGGTGGCATCACGCCCGGCAAGGGCGGGCAGCGCCACCTGGGCCTGCCGGTGTTCAACACCGTGAAACAGGCGGTGGCGGCGGTCGGCGCTGAAGCCAGCATCATATTCGTGCCGCCCGCGTCTGCCGCCGATTCGATCATGGAGGCCGCCGACGCCGGCATCCGCTACTGCGTGGCGATCACCGACGGCATTCCCACCCAGGACATGATGACGGTGAAGAACTTTCTGCGCCGCGCGCCGAAGGAAGAACGCATGATGCTGACGGGCCCCAACTGCGCCGGTACCATCAGTCCCGGACAATCGCTGCTCGGCATCATGCCGGGCCACATCTACAGGCGCGGCAACGTCGGCATCGTCGGCCGCTCCGGCACGCTGGGTTATGAAGCCGCCGACCAGATGAAGGCACTCGGCATCGGCATCTCCACCTCGGTGGGCATCGGTGGCGACCCGATCAACGGCAGCTCGCACCGCGACGTGCTGGAACTGTTCGAGCACGACAGCGAAACCAGGGTGGTGCTGATGATCGGCGAGATCGGCGGCCAGCAGGAGATCGAGGCCGGCCGCTTTGCCAGGGAACACATGAGCAAACCGCTGGTTGCGTACATCGCGGGACTGACCGCACCCCAGGGCCGCCGTATGGGCCATGCCGGCGCGATCATTTCGGCGACGGGGGAGAGCGCCGCCGAAAAGGTTGCCATACTGCAGGAACTCGGGGTCACCATCTGCCCGACTCCATCCTCGATGGGCGAAACGGTGGCGAAGGTGTTGGCGAGTTTGTAGGCGGCGCTGACGCGGGTTGCTTCGATTCGCCGCAACCGAGCCGATGATTCGTTTTCGAGAGGAGTATCGCGATGAATGACGCCTCTGATGCAACGTCCAACCCGCGCAATATCTGGCTGCGCGGATTGTTCATGCTGTTGATGGTGCTGGCCTATCAGGTGACCGGGACCGTGGTGTGCTTCGTCACGGTTATTCAATTTCTGATCGCGCTGCTGAACGGCCGGCCGAATGTCCGCTTGATTTCATTCGGTCGCAGCACGGGACGCTACCTGCGGCAGACCGTCGAATTCCTGACCTTCGCGAGTGAAGAGGTTCCGTTCCCGTTCAACGACTGGCCGGCGGGTGATTGAATTTCGGATTTGACAACAATATTTCATTCGGCCGACATTGCCGCGCACGCGGCAATTCTGGATCAAGTCTCCTCCTCTATGCGCCCGCAGGATGCAGGGAATGAAAATCCATGCGCTTCATTTACCCCGCCAACCGCGCAGCCTCTTAGAAAAACTACTGGGTTCGCGCGGCGCGACCGGCTCGGCTGGTATGGTCAATCGCGGCGGATTATTTGCGCTGCCATCAGGCCGCGTTTCCCCCAGCACCAGAACACCAGCGCAGAGCCGTTGATCCTCTACCACTGCAGGATGCTCCTTCAGGTATTGATCTATGAAATTCGTGAAGTCTGAAACATAACCCTTGGCCACCATGTACCTCCATAATCCGAGCGCAGAAAACGCACAACCCGGCAGTCCTGCTCAACCTGTAACTCCAGACGAATAAGAAAGAAGTTCCTGCGGAAAAAACTGAGCGTGATAGATCGACGCAAACAGCAACAACAATTCAACTCAAAATCCGTAGCCATCGTATACCTGGGCTAGTGGCCTGTCCATACAAAACACGCCGGCAAGAACTTCAGAGCCCAAACTATGAATCTGCCGAGAAACTTGAACCGTTCGCACTGCAAGCAAGCCGATAGAAACCTCGCGTGTGCCTGCGCGCAAATTATTCACGGACAGCACCCGATTGGCGAAGTGAAATTCCACCCGTTTTCGCAGCGGCGAATTCCGGGCAGACATGCCAGGTTTTCGCTCCCCCAAACTCGAGGCATGCACCACACCTGTGCTGACTATCGCGCCGACAGCACCGTTGAAACGCTTGCGCCACAGGAAATTCCCGCGCTTCATACGCCTTATCAAATACAAACAAGCAGTTACAGACCCCCCCCAGTTTGGCACAGTGCTTGCTGAGGATAGACTGTAGCAATAAATTCGAGAGGTCTATTGTGGACAAACTCAGTATCAAGTTGCAGGAAATGTTCAACCAGCTCGGTTGTGCCTTCGGCGGTGCGAAGAACGCGCTGCACGCGGCCAGTTGCACCGGGAGCACCCCCCACGCGAACTCGCCCGCGAAACCCGACCTCCGCCAAAAGACGTCGCCGCACGCACGCACCGGCATCGCTTTGACCCCCCGTCCCGAATATGACGCGGATCATATCGGCGTATGGAACCTGCTTGGCCCCGCTGCCGGCAATGATCTGCTGGGCGGCGCCTATGCATGGGTGATCGCGGCCCGCTGCAATCCGTTTTCCCGCCCCTTTGTCCCCGCACTCGGGCTGGATCGGGCCGCCTTTGCCGAACTGCTCGCCAACCGCTTTCCGCACTTCGTCCCGCCGCAAAGCTGGCTGGCCGTGCAAGACAAGCCTTCCGCCAAGGACGGCCCTATGCACGAATTTCCCGGCCTGTTGCAGCTGCTGCTGGACCATCGTGCCTGCCCCGACGTGCATCACCGCAACATCGCCCATCTGATCGCCGCCGCCAGCATGGGCGACAACCTGCTCTGGCATGATCTCGGCCTGCCCGACCAGGCGGCGCTTTCCGCCTTGTTCTGCTGGCACTTTCCTGGCCTTGCCGAAAGAAACACCGGCGACATGCAATTGAAGACCTTCTTCTACCAGCAACTGTGCGAACGCGAAGGCATTGCGGCCTGCATATCGCCAGACCACGGGGAATACCTTTATCACCCCGGCAATTTTGGCGCGCAGGCATTTGAAGCGCGTTACTGAGAACGCGCTGCTAATGAATCGTCATGCAAAATAAAAAGCCCGGCACTTTCATGCCGGGCTTTCTTGCCAACGCAGGGACCGGTTAAGGCGCCTGGATGTTGGCGGCTTGCTTGCCCTTGGGTCCTTGAACGATGTCAAAGGTGACCTTCTGGCCCTCTTGGAGTGTCTTGAAGCCACTCATGTTGATTGCGGAAAAGTGGGCGAACAAATCATCGCCGCCTGCATCGGGAGTGACAAAACCAAAACCTTTTGCATCGTTAAACCATTTAACTGTACCAGCTGTCATGTGATTACTTCCTATTTAAAAAAAGCGGATAAATTCCCGCAGAACTATCTGAATCGAAGATTGCACATGGATAACCAGTACTGCAAAGACTCTGAATCAAATAACAATGTTGCGCTGTACGCCGGTTTGGCGAGGGCAAGGAAATTCAGAATTAATCATGAAATGCCTGCCGGAACCGGCATGGCGCAGTGAACGCAACTGAACGTATGAGTGTTGCGAGTGCGGTTAGTTCCCTAGTACAACTCTACCAAGTCAGGGCGTTCCGGCCGCTAAGAAAGCAACGTATAGGATTCTTGGCGACCCTTCCGCTTGACTCCTGCCCCTTGCCTCTCGGAAGAGGTTGACCGGCTCGCCCCATTCCACGGGTTAGAACTGGAAGGCAGATCGCGACACCATTCGGCAACCACTTTGGGAATGAAGAGTGGCCGCCGGAATACGACCTCTTGACAGACTGGCAAGAATGAACGTCAAGGTTCTAAACCGTGTAATTTACGTTGGCCGTATCCGATACGACTATTTGACTGCCGTGTTTAACGCATGCATCTTTCGATGGTGCCAAATATTCATACAACAAGAAGCTATGAAGTCTTTCCAACAGGAAGCCGCCAACTCTCCGCTGATAACCCCGACGCGTTTGCAGGTAGTGCGATGCAAATACTTCCCAGGCGGTCCTGAGGGTGCCCATATGGGAAAGAAACATGCTTGTGGAAAACTTTCCCAGTGAAGGTGCGGGGAACAGCACCGAACAATTTATGAAGTTCTTGACCCTGGCCCGGTCAAACCCGTCAATTTCTCTCAACGCCATCACAAAACAACTGAAGTCCTCCACAAAATGATGCCGGCCATAATGATCTGCCAGATTTCGTTCGACTCTGCCGCATGGCCCAACCAGCAGGGTTTGTGACAACTGATCCAGCTCATCATCCGTAATAAAAAGGCTTGTCGCTTCTTCCCCCGGTGATGCAAAACAATACGGCAGGTTTGTTGCGCGGGTTGTTCCTTGTCGCAAAGACAAAAATTTCCTGTATTGAAATATGAAGACTGAAGGACCGGATACATTCGAAGAGGACAAGTAGTCAGCAAGTCCAAATAACTGCAGGTACTCCGAAAGCATACTGCCGTGAAAGTTGTCGCCCAAGTAGTCTTCCGGAACCAAGAGTTCGCTGCGATGCAAGCCCTTGTGGGGTGTAACCATCGTAAAATCGCGAGGCACGTCGAACAAAGGAGGCTTGTGGCCAATACAAAAGAAATGGGTCTCTCTGCTGCTCCTGATTTCGGAATTCATGTCTCAACATCGTTAGTGAGTACGCCGGAATGACCCGGGACATTGTACCGGCATCTCCCGAGTACCTCCACATGGAACGCCCGCTTCTGAACAGGCCAACTTTCCGCAGTGGGTCGGGTACTGCCTGCGGCTGTCGCCTGCTTGCAAGGTTGGGGTGGTCCAGGCAGATTGGAGCGACAGAAAGATCTGAGGAATGTTTTGCGGCAGACAATCAGCATGAGCAATAAGCCATTCGGTGTCAAAACCGGCCCATCGAATATGCATCTCGGCGGTCATTGCGCATGCGACAAACTTATTTTTCCGTGGATGTGTGCTGACCCGCACCGGCTCGAAGCGGCCGCTGTTTCTTGCCGTATAATGTGCTGTGAATCTTGAATTATTGGGAAATAAACATGTGTCGCAAGCGGCATGTTTACGCACTTCATAGATTTCTGCAGCAATGATTTCGATCATTATTTGCAGTGTTGATGCACACAAGTTTGCTTTGGTTAGCGCAAACTTCAAAGCCGTTCTCGGCGCCATCCCATACGAGATAATAGGCATACACGATGCCAAATCCCTGAGCGAGGGTTACAACCGCGGAGTCGCCCAAAGCCGCGGTGACATCGTGATATTTTGTCACGACGACATTGAGATACTTTCGTCAGTCTTTTATCAATCGCTTTGCAAGTACCTTGAAACCTACGACCTGGTTGGCTGTGCGGGTACCGACTGTTTAATCGAAAGTGCATGGGCGGCCGCGGGCGATCCGTACACGCATGGGGCCATCGCCTATCCCGCCGATGAGGCATGGCCATGCAACCGCTATAACCTGCTGTTGTGGGGCAGCAATAAAGTATTCGAAGTACCCGGAATCCAGGCATTGGACGGTCTGTTCCTTGCTGTCAGGAGAGCGGTCCTGAGCCGAGTGAAATTTGACGAAGTCAATTTCGACGGCTTCCATGTCTACGACACGGACTTCACGTTTGCAGCATTTCTGGCAGGATTTCGGCTGGCGGTTTGCAAGGATTTCCTGATCGCCCATCAATCCGGGGGAAACTACGCAATGGAATACCGGGACTACAGCGCCCGATTTGCCGAAAAATATCGGGGGCGTCTGACGGTGCGTCCTCGCAGCACATCCCGGGCAGCGCTCGCAAGAAATCTGGATCGCACCGGCATTGGGCGCATGTTCAGGCAAGCCTGATTGTTGCGCGGCCTGTGCCGTCAGACGAATTCGTTTCCGTTGGCAGAATACAGGCATTGCTGATAGATTGCTTCCTCATGTATCCGCAGCCCTCCCGCGTGCATCGGGCGGGATTTGCCAGTGCGATTGTGAGCCCCATCGTGAACCCTCTAAAGTCAACCAAGAACCAGATCTATATCTATCAGATCTATTACAACCGGGCATCCCGGCAAATGCTGGACCCTGGCTACATTCCGCTGGATAACACCCCGAATCAAAGGCCGGACTGGTATGAGTTTTGGGTGATTCGCAATTTTCTTAACAAGCAGCAGTTGAAGGAAGACTCGTGGTACGGATTCTTTTCACCAAAATTTCAACAGAAAACAAACCTCAGCTCGCAACAGGTTGTCAGTTTCGTTGACGCCCACGCCAAGCAATGCGATGTGATGCTTTTTTCACACTCCTGGTCTCAAATTGCCTACTTTCAAAATCAATTTGAACAAGGCGAGACATGGCATCCGGGATTGCTGGATCTATCCCAGGCATTTTTCGATATGGCTGGAATGCATCTGAACTTGCGGTCATTGGTAACAGATTCGAGTACTTCCGTGTTCAGCAATTACCTGGTAGCCAAACCGGATTATTGGAAGAAGTGGCTGGACCTCGCAAACAAATTATTTGCAATCGTTGAACAAAATGAGGAGGAAAATTCTGGTGAGTTACATCGGTTGACCTCGTATGGCTCAACATCAAATTTGGCGCCGATGAAAACCTTCCTGCAGGAAAGAATGGCTACGGCGCTAATTGAACTACATCACTTCAGAACTTTGGCATTTGATCAAAGTTCTGACGCACCGATAAATGAGAGACTCTTTGGCAATGACTTCCGCACGCGCCGAATATTGCAAGCCTGCGATTTGCTGAAACAGCAATACCGGGTGAGCCGGGACAATGACTATCTCTTGATGTACCGCAAACTCAGGAAGCTAATACCATTCAAACCCTTTGGATGAAGCGGCAGGAGGGAAGCGCGTCCAGCGAATCAAACAATCGTTTGCCAGCGCAGACGATACTGAAGTCCCGGTTTCAGCAAGTAAGATCAAATGATCAAAGGGCCTGGTTCAATTCATATTTCCATTTTATGAGGCTGCTTTGCCCTGAATGAAACGCCCGGCAAGCTTGCCCAACATTTCGATCGGTCCGGCGAACCGATGACGGTCGCGGGGATGGGTGGAATTGTCAGTCCATCTGACTATTCCACGCTCCCGAACGACGGATCGCTGGAATAGGGCGGCAGCGGCAGGCCCGCGATGCGGCTGGCCTGGCTCACCGGCCCGCCGGGGAAGAGTTGATACAGGATGCCCCGCCCATGTCCATCGGTGAACTTTTCTTCCAACTCGCGCAGAATCTCGCGTGCGCTCCTGGCGTCACCGTGCTCGCGGTAGCGCTCGCGCAGGTAGTTGATGATCGCCCAATGATCCTCGGTGAGGAATATCCCTTCGGATTCGGCCTGCCGCTTTGCGGACAATGGCGACCAATGTGCAAGGTCGAACATGTTGCCCTCCGGATCGTGCCGGGTGGTGGTGGCTTTGTTGATGTCCAGCATAAATGAATCCCCCTCTCCAGGTTACAAGTTACAAGTTAAGATCTAAAGTTTGATTCACGAGATGGGGAAAAGTTTACTACCATTGTCAGTGCCCTGTAAGCATCGCAAATCAATGTGTAAAGACGGCAGCATCTTGCTGTGATGGTTTCTTGATGCGCTCGACTTCTAACGTGTTGCCTGGTGGAAAATATTTCATGTCAGGAACGGGATATCGATACAACTTGGGAAGGCGGGTCGACGCTGCTGCCATGCGGCGATCATGGGCGGGGGTAGGTAATTGGGCTCTGTCCCTTGCTATTTTTTGGCCAGCTCCGCCCTGGCCACGATCGCCCGATACAGATTGAATTCCGCCTGCTTGAATACCTGCAACCCCTGCAGCGGGATCTGAGCGCTTTGCCCGGGCGCCAGTCTTTTTGCGACCAGTAAGGGAACGGTTTGCCTGTCTGGCTGCCTGGTTTTTTCATCGAAGTGCACCACGACAACAAAGACATTGGCAACAGCCACGCTGGTTGGATTTTGAACCACAGCAAATAGATACCCCATGTCGTCGGGCCGGACTGCGGCGCGCAAAAACCTGGCGGGATTGCTCGCCATTTCCTCCCCTGCCGCAACCTCCTTCGATTCGGGCGAAGACGGAGACTTGCTTTGTTCCGTCGCCGGATCGGCGCCGTAAGCATTCAACGAAAATAGCGCCGCAATCGCGGCGAGGGTGCACGCAGGGGCTTTCAACATCGTTAATTCCTTGTGTTGTAAATGATCCAGATCGGCGGGACAGGAACCATTCTAGTACACAAGGGCCCGGCCTGCCCACGATGCATGGTTGTTACTGCCTCAACGGCTTTATCCCCATTCGGGACAAAACCTCTGCGAGGCAACCACGGCCTACCCCATGCGGTATCAAGGGGAAGGGGATCTTTTCTCTGCCACCTGCGGGCGCGCGGAGGCTCCGCAAGCAATATATGGCGCCAGGTTCAAATTGACTCCCGTCAATTCACGAGGCGCCCCTGGCCCGCTTCTTCGCGGCAGGGGCGCGCACGCAACGCGAAACCTCCCTGGCGCTCGCTTCGAGATCGAACGCCCCGGGATCGAATTCGCCGCCTATCCATTCCAGCATCTCTTCGTGTTCCGGATGGGCGGGATCGGATAGGGCGGCGCACAATTCTGCGTAGCCCCACGGCCCACCGCAATCCTCCGGCGGGCAGGCGTTCTCGCCGCCAAGCAGGCGAGCGGGCAAATCGTCTGCGTTGGCATCGAGGCGTTTCTCGACGGTGATCTCATGCCACCAGTCATCGCCGAAGTCATACCAGTAGCGGAATTTTTTGCGGTTGGCGAGCGTTTCGCCCAGATGGTGCTTGCTTTCGGGTAAGGCCATCTCGCCGCCAAGGAAACTGTCCTCCTTTGAGTTTGTGCCGATACGCTGGCGTCCGACTTCGAATTCGTGCAGGTGGTAATCCCCCCATCCCATCGCCGCCTGTATCACACGATGCAGTTGCAGGAAGGTCAGGTTGGCGTTGACCCGCACACGCCGCCAGACTGCCGGTTCGACATTCTGCAGGGTGACGCGAAGTTGCAGCATTTGTTGGGACGGAGTGTTTACAGAAACCTTGATGGGCATTTTTCATCTCCAATAACTGCGGATGCTTCGAAAGACTTAAAGGGGCCGACATAATAATTTTACCCTTGGCCTGGGCTTAAGGCTTGTAGCCAGTCGCATCCATCCCGAAACTGCGGGAGTATAATCGGCACATGGAGGCAGGTATGGATAGCGTCGATCTTTCTGTGCTCAAGACCGTGCAGCAGTGGCAGGCGGGAGACCTGCCGCTGTGGCTGGTGACGGTGGTCGAAACCTTCGGCTCCAGCCCGCGTCCGCCGGGTGCGATGCTCGCGCTGCGCGGCGACGGCCTGGCGGTCGGTTCGGTGTCGGGCGGCTGCATCGAAGACGACCTGGTGCTGCGTGCACAGCGCGGCGAGTTGCCGGCCGATCGCTGCGAGGTGCTGACCTACGGTGTCACGCATGAAGAAGCCCGGCGTTTCAGGCTGCCGTGCGGCGGCGTCATACGGCTGGTCATCGAGCCGGCGCGCAGCCAGGATTGGGTGGAGCAGGTCCTGCAATTGATCCAGGCACACCGGCTGGTCCGGCGCACGCTGCACTTGAATTCGATGCGGGTCGAGCTGCGCGACGCCAGCCGCAGCGAACACATCGCGTTTGACGGCGCAACGCTGACCACCGTGCACGGCCCGCGCTGGCGCATGCTGATTATCGGCGCCGGCCAGACTTCCGCTTATCTCGCACGCATGGCGCAGGCACTGGACTACCAGGTAATCGTCTGCGATCCGCGCGCGGAGATGCGCCAGACCTGGGATGTGCCGGACACCAACCTGATCGGCGAAATGCCCGACGACGCGGTGCTGGCGCTGCAGGCGGATGCCTCGACCGTCATCATCGCGCTGACACATGACCCCAAGCTGGATGACATGGCGCTGCTGGAGGCGCTGAAATCGCCGGCATTCTATGTCGGCGCGCTCGGCTCCAAAGCCAACAATGCCAAGCGCCGCGAGCGGCTGGCCATGTTCGATCTTACCGCCCGGGAGATCGATCGGCTGCATGGGCCGGTAGGCCTGGGCATCGGCAGCCGCACGCCGCCGGAAATCGCAGTGGCGATCCTCGCGCATTTGATCGCGGTTCGGAACCAGCCGGCTGAAGCAGCCGTTCTCGATCAACCCATCAATCAGACTCAACCCAGCAAGCAGGAGGTATGCTCATGATTACTCTGACCATCAACGGAAAAAAGACCAGGGTCGATGCAGACCCGAACACGCCCCTGCTGTGGGTGCTGCGCGACAACCTGCAGTTGACCGGCACCAAATACGGCTGCGGCATCGCGCAGTGCGGCGCCTGCACCGTGCACCTGGATGGGCGCGCGATACGTTCCTGCGTGACGCCGGTGTCGATGGCAAGCGGCAGGCAGGTCACCACGATCGAAGGCCTGGCCGAAAGCGCGCTGGGGAAAACGGTGCAGGCGGCCTGGCAGGAAGTGGACGTGCCGCAATGCGGATACTGCCAGTCCGGCCAGATCATGGCGGCCGCCGCGCTGCTCCAGGAGAATCCGCACCCGAGCGAATCACAGATCACTGCCGCGATGGATGGCCTCCTGTGCCGCTGCGGCACCTACAACCGCATCCGCTCGGCGATTCAGGCCGCAGCAGAAAAGAGCGGAGGTGCCGCATGAAACCCCAAACAGAAACCCGGAAGAAAGGCATCGCCGCGCCGAATCCGGCGCGCCGAAAATTCCTCAAGGATTCCGCCGGATTGATCGGTGGACTGGTGATCGGCTTCTACCTGCCGATGAAAAACGGCCGTGCCTATGCCGCCGAAGTGCCGCCCCCGGAAGTTTATCCGCCCAACGCTTTTATCCGCATCGCAGCGGACGACAGCATCACGATTGTCATCAACAAGTCCGAGATGGGGCAGGGTGTTTATACCTCGCTGCCGATGTTGATCGCGGAGGAACTGGAAGCCGACTGGAGCCGCATCAGCGTCGTATCGGCACCGGTGGCCGCAGTATATAACCGCCCGGGTATGGGCATGCAGATGACCGGGGGCAGCACCAGCATCGCGACATCGTGGGAACAATTGCGGCGGGTCGGCGCCAGCGGCAGGATCATGCTGATCCGCGCCGCAGCCGGGCAGTGGGGCGTGCCTGAAAGCGAATGCCACGCCGAGAATAGCCAGGTCGTTCATGCCGCAAGCGGCAAGCGCGCGAGCTACGGTGCGCTGGCCGATGCCGCGGGCAGGCTGCCGCTGCCGGACAAAGTCGAACTCAAGGCGCCCGGGGATTTCAAGATCATCGGCAAGGCAACAAAACGTCTCGATACGCCGGCGAAGATCAACGGCAGCGCGCAGTTTGGCTTTGACGTTTATCTGCCCGGCATGCTGACGGTGTTGATCGCGCGCAGCCCGGTGTTCGGGGGCAAGGTCAAGCGTTTCGATGCGACCGAGTCGCGCAAGGTTTCGGGTGTACACGGCGTCTATCAGGTGCCAACCGGAATTGCGGTCGCCGCATCCGGTTTCTGGCCGGCGAAGACTGCGCGCGATTTGCTGGATATCGAATGGGAGGAAGGGCCGGGAGCGGAACTTTCCACTCCGAAGATGTTTGCGGAATATCTCGAGCTGGCCAGACAACCGGGCACCGTGGCGCGCAAGGATGGCGATACCGGGCAGGGTTTCAGGGAAGCACACAAGACGGTCAGCGCCGACTATGAAGTGCCTTATCTGGCGCATGCGATGATGGAGCCGCTCAATGTGGTCGTGGACCTGAAGCCCGACCATTGCAGCATCTGGACCGGCACCCAGGCGCAGACAATGGATCGCAACATGGCGGCAAGCACCGCGGGACTCAAGCCGGAACAGGTGGAGATCAACACGACTTTCCTCGGCGGCGGTTTTGGCCGGCGCGCCAATCCGCACTCCGATTTCGTGATCGAGGCGGTGCAGGCGGCGATGGCGGTCGGCCAACCGGTCAAGGTCGTGTGGACGCGCGAGGATGACATGCGCGGCGGTTACTACCGGCCGATGTGGGCCGACCACATCGAGGCGGGAATCGCACAGGACGGCAAACCGCTGGTCTGGAAACACACCATCGTAGGCCAGTCCATCGTTGCCGACACGCCGTTCGAATCGTTCATCGTCCATGACGGCGTTGACGCCACCTCGGTGGAAGGCGCGTCGACATTGCCCTATCTGATCCCCAACCTTCAGGTCGAACTGCACAGCCCGAAGAATGCGGTGCCGGTGCAGTGGTGGCGCTCGGTCGGCCACTCGCATACGGCGTTCGTGGTCGAAACCATGATCGACGAACTGGCGCAGCTCGCCGGCAAGGACCCGATGGCCTACCGGATCGATATCCTGCCTCAAGATTCTCGATACCGGGGCGTGCTGCAGCTGGCGGCGGAAAAGGCCGGCTGGGGCCACAGTGTGTTGCCTGCGAATCATGCTTACGGTGCGGCGGTGCACAAATCGTTTGACAGCTACGTGGCAGAGATCGCCGAAGTGTCGCTGGAAAACGGCAAGATCCGCGTGCATCGCGTGGTCGCGGCGGTTGATTGCGGCATGGTCATCAACCCGGACGGCATCCGTCAGCAGATCGAAAGCGCGATTGTGTTCGGACTCTCCGCTGCCCTGCATGATGCGATCACGCTGGAAAACGGCCGCGTGGTGCAATCCAATTTCCACGACTACACGCCGTTGAGGTTTTCCGAAATGCCGCAGGTCGACGTGCATATTGTGGCAAGCAGCGAGGCGCCCAGCGGCATCGGCGAACCGGGGCTGCCGCCGATCGCGCCGGCGGTGGCCAACGCGCTGTTCGCGCTGACCGGCAAGCGCCTGCGGCGCATGCCGTTCGACCAGGAAAGCTTTGCCTGATCCGGGTGACATCGCCGCCATCGTGCTGGCTGCGGGCGCCTCGCGCCGCTTCGGTTCGGACAAGTTGCTGCATCCGCTGACGCTGCATGGCGTGACCTGGCCGCTTGCCGCGCACAGCCTGCTGCCGTGGATCAAGACATTCGCGCACGCCAGCGTGGTGGTCAGGCCGGACTCGGAAGCATTTTGCGGCGCGATCAAAACGGCGCTGCAAGCGATCGATCCGGCGCCGATACGCTGGATCGAATGCGCGAACGCTGCGCAGGGCATGGCAGCCAGCCTCGTCTGCGGCGTGCGCGCAAACCGTGATGCCGCCGGTTGGCTGATCGGCCTGGCCGATATGCCTGCTGTTCCGATGGCAGCGATCGCGGGCGTGCGCAATGCATTGCTGGGCGGGGCAGCCCTGGCAGCTCCCTCACGCGCCGGCAGGCGCGGCCATCCGGTCGGGTTTGCCTCCAGATACCGCGATGAATTGCTGCAGCTTCAGGGAGACACCGGTGCGCGACGCCTGCTGGAGCGCGATAAATCTGATGTCGCGGAGATAAACATCGACGATGATGGAATCTTTGCTGACATTGATATCCCGCGCGATCTGCAATATCTTTGAAGGATTCCCGGCAGCAGCCGGCCATGAAACCGATCCTGCAGCACAAGCCGTGCCAATGCCGGTTTGTGTGCTGGATTTTGACATCGCCACGAGCGTGCATGCCGGCATCGATTCGGTCATGCACGTTTTCGGAAATAAGGGAGCCTTGCTCGAATGCCTTCCCGCACTTGCGACGCTGCGGGCGCCAGTTTCGACGGGTCCCGGCGCCAGGAATATAATTGCCATTGATCTTTAGATACGCGGGCATGTATCGAAATATCCATCTTTATAATGAAGGAGAGCCGCCATGAAACATCATAAATACGTCATCGTCGGCGGCGGCATGACAGCCGATTCAGCCGCTCGCGGTATCCGCAAAATAGATCCCCATGGCGCAATCGCCATGATCTGCGAAGAACTGCATCCCCCGTATGACCGCCCGCCACTGTCCAAGTCCTTGTGGAAAGACAAGCCATTCGAATCCATATGGCGCGATATGAACGACCTCAATGTTGCCGTCCACCTGGGGAAAAAAGTGGTGGCTCTCGACCCGGCGCAAAAGACGGCAACAGACGATGCGGGCAACACATATACCTATGAAAAACTTCTGCTCGCCACGGGCGGCTCGGTGCGGCGCCTGCCCGCGGCCGGCGAAAACGTAATCTACTTCAGGACCGTTGATGATTACCGCAAA
Source organism: uncultured beta proteobacterium (assembly GCA_963782385.1). Taxonomy (GTDB): domain Bacteria; phylum Pseudomonadota; class Gammaproteobacteria; order Burkholderiales; family Gallionellaceae; genus CAVXFS01. The sequence goes on along the minus strand of CAWAJO010000001.1, from coordinate 750,204 downwards.
CTGCGCGAACTGAATGAGCGCGGCTCGGAGTTTGTCGTGATCGGCGGCGGCTTCATCGGTTCGGAAATCGCCGCAGCGCTCGCAATGAACGGCAAGCGGGTTACCATGATTTTCCCGTCGAACGGGATCGGCTCACCCGTCTACCCGCAATCGCTCTCGGAATTCCTGAACGGCTATTACCGGGAAAAAGGCGTCACCGTGCTGGCGGCCGAATCGGTCAAATCGGTCAGGATGGCCGCATCCAGGAGCATCGTGACAATGGAGAACGGGCTCGAAATTTCCGCCGATGGCGTCGTGGCCGGACTCGGCATCCTGCCCAACACAGCGCTGGCCGAGCAGGCCGGGCTCGCGGTGGACAACGGCATCGTGGTGAACGAACTGTTGCGCACCAGCGATCCCGATATTTATGCCGCCGGCGACGTAGCCAATTTCCACAGCGCCATTCTGGAAGTGCGCATGCGCGTCGAGCATGAGGACAACGCCAATGTCATGGGGGAGATGGCGGGCAGGAACATGGCGGGCCAATCAGATGCCTACCGCCACCAGCCTTACTTCTATTCCGACCTGTTTGACCTCGGGTATGAAGCGGTAGGGACCATCGATGCCCGCCTCGATATCGTGGAAGACTGGAAAGAGCCCTTTCGCAAGGGAGTGATTTACTACCTGCAACAGGGACGCGTGCGCGGCGTTTTGCTGTGGAATACCTGGGGACAAGTTTCCGCCGCCACCAAGCTGATTGCGGAGAAAGCCGTTCAAACTCGCGCGTCGCTGCTGGGTCGGATTACAGATTAGCCGGGCTTTTCTATTTTTTGCTCAACAACCAGCGCGAACCATTGATCCGGCGCGAGCAGAAAAATACACTCCGTTCTGCCTGAGCCTGTCAAAGGTTTCGACACGAACGGCCTCAAACTATTCGTGCCGGATCAACAGGTACAAGAGATAATGCCTGCAGCCTGCATCGATAGGCGATCGTTTGCGGGATCAATGTCTCTTCAGCAGTGTTCCTTAAACGCGTTCAGCGTCCGATTCAGAGGGGGCGCTTGAGCAGGTGCAATTTGCCAAGGATGCCGATCAAGGCCAGACCCATTCCTCCGTTGTACACGGTCATCACCTGGATACTGCCGAGGTAGTACTGGCCCAGGACCCTCGTTAAGCCGGCGCCGACGATCAAGATAACACCCAGCACGGCTGCGGCGTTGGCAATATTTTCAATTAACTTGTTCATGTCTCCTCCCCGTTGGCGGATAGTTAATGGCATTCGGCAATGGCCCGCAGGCTAAGCGTAGCGCAGATTAGCCGCGCCGTCTTGCTGATTTATGCGGTCTGAAATCGCGCCCACCCGCCGTATGACCGGAACCGCTTGTCCCCCTCAATGATGCAGCGCAGCGCCAAACAATAAACCACTGGCCGGTTTACTTCCCCCGCAGGATACTTCAAGTTTTCTGCTTGTCCAGAAAAGCAGAAACAAGATCCATCGGAAGCGGGAATACGACGGTTGTATTCTTGTCTGCACCGATGACCGTCAGGGTTTCCAGATAACGCAACTGGATCGCCTTCGGTTCCTGCGCAAGTATCTTGGCAGCCTGAAACAGCTTTTCCGAAGCCTGCAATTCTCCCTCGGCATGGATCACCTTTGCGCGCCGCTCGCGTTCCGCCTCGGCCTGTCGGGCAATCGCCCGTATCATGGATTCGGTCAGGTCGACCTGCTTGATCTCGACGTTGGCAACCTTGATTCCCCATGCGTCGGTTTGTGTATCCAGCGCTTCGCGAATGTCATTGTTCAGCTTCTCCCGTTCTGCCAGCATGTCGTCCAGCTGGTGCTTGCCGAGCACCGAGCGCAGCATGGTTTGCGCCAATTGACTGGTGGCATTGAGGTAATCCTCCACCTGGATGATCGCCTTCTGCGCATCTATTACGCGCAAATACACCACTGCGCTGACTTTCACGGATACGTTGTCGCGCGAAATGACATCCTGGGTCGGCACCTCCAGCACCACGGTGCGAAGATCCACCCGCACCGCCTGCTGAACGCCGGGGATGATGATGACCAGCCCCGGCCCCTTTACCTTCCAGAATCGCCCGAGCGTGAAAACGACGCCGCGCTCATACTCGCGAAAGATGCGCAGGCTGGAAAACGCCAGCACGAGAAGCGCCACAAAAAACACACTGATAAGGCTGAAATTCCATAACATTTTGTTCTCCTTATTCCCTTCGATATTGGACTATTGATACGGCATTGCGAAAAATCGACGCCGTTTGCCGAGCGTAGCAGGCGAACGGACTTCAAACATGATGGTTAGATCCATACACTATTCATTCATCCCGAAATTATTCCGGCTCCACTTCCAGCACCAGTCCATCCCTGCGCACGACCCTGACGCGCTGTCCACGATCCAGCGGTTGCCGGCTTCTGATGTGCCAGATCTCGCCGTGCACCTGCGCCGAGCCCTCATTGCCATCGAAGGCTTCCACCTGGCCGATGCTCCCGATCATTTCCTCGCTGCCGCTTACCACCGGCCGCTTCCACGACTTCAGCGCCATGCCGGCCACCAGGAAAATGAACAGTGCGCTGGCTAAGGCAACCGGCGCGATGACTGACCACGGAATGCCATATCCCGGAATATCGGTATCGATCAGCATCACCGATCCCATCACGAACGAGACAATGCCGCCGATCCCCAGCACCCCGAAGCTGGGCACAAACATTTCGCCGGTCATGAAGATGAGCCCCAGAATGATCAGGCCCAGCCCGGCATAACTGACAGGCAGCATCTGAAACGCAAACAGTGCGAGGAACAGGCAGATTGCCCCGGTCACGCCCGGCAACACAAACCCGGGATTGGAAAATTCGAAGAACAGGCCGAATATGCCCGCAAGCAACAGCAGATAAGCAATGCTAGGGTCGGCGATGACCGTCAGCAACCGGCTGCGCCAGCCGGGATCCAGCGCAACGATGCGCGCGCCCGCCAGGTTCAGCGTGCGCTCGACCCCCAGTACATTCACCTTGCGGCCGTCTAGTTGCCGCAACAGATCGGGCACGTCACGGGCGATTACATCGATGACCTTGAGTTTCAGGGCCTCGTCTGCACTCAGGCTCACCGCCTGACGCACCGCCTGCTCTGCCCATTCGACATTGCGGCCGCGCATCTGTGCCAGGCTGCGGATATAGGCCGCCGCGTCATTGATCTGCTTGCGCTCCATCGCGGTACTCGGTGCGGACGACTCGTCGACAGCCGAACTCGCATCGTTCTTCTTTGCACCGGCCTTGCCTTTCTTATTCGCTTGCTCGCCCGAGTCGGGCGGCGCGCCGATGCCCCCAATGCCGATCGATACCGGCGTGGCCGCGCCGAGATTGGTGGCCGGTGCCATGACGGCAATATGGCTGGCATACAGAATATAGGTGCCTGCACTTGCGGCGCGCGCGCCTTCGGGTGCGACGAATGCGGCGACCGGAACCGGCGAGGCAATGATCTGCTTGATGATCTGGCGCATGGCTGTGTCCAGTCCGCCCGGCGTATCCATCTTCAGAATTACCAGTTGCGCATGTTCTTCGTCGGCCGATTTCAATCCGCGCACGATATAGTCCGCCGTTCCGGGGCTGATCGCGCCGTTCACATTGAGCACGGCAACCATGGGCGCAGAAGCGAGCGCCCGGCCCATTCCGGCAATCAGCAACAGGCCCAACAATATTGCACGCATTATGGCGGAGCGGTCCATGGTCATAACTATAGTCTTTTTTTATCCGCAGGAATGCTTGTATAGTGGTGGCACCGCCAGAAACATTGACAGTGAAATCCGGCTTGAGTTGTACTGCGGATCGTGCCGGGGCAATTCCTGCGACAGGCAAGCCAGATCGGGATACGGCTGACCGGCAGGCCGGTTTTTCTTCTGCAACAGGGGCCGTGATGCCGAAACGGATTAATGAGCATGTGATGACGCATGAAGATGGTTGCATCTTGGAGGGGACGAATGGACCGCATCCTGATCCGTGACCTGCGCATCCGCTGCATTCTGGGCATCAACCCGGAGGAGCGCCGTGAAAAGCAGGACGTGGTGATCAACCTGGCGATCTACACCGACTTGAGCCGCGCCGGCAAAAGCGACCGGCTGGAGGATTCGGTGGACTACCGCGCCATGAAGAAACACATTCTCGCCATGACAGAGAATTCCCGATATTACCTGGAGGAGGCGCTGGCGGAGGCGATTGCGGCACTGTGTCTTGATCAGCCCGGAGTGGCTCGGGCGGACGTGCGGGTGGACAAACCGCATGCACTGCGCTTCGCCAAGAGCGTGGCGGTAGAAATCACGCGGGAGCGCCAGCCATAAACATGGCTCAAGCATTTATCGCCATCGGCTCGAACATCGATCCGGCGGAAAATGTGCGCGAAGCTATTGACCTGCTCTGCCGGCAAACCATGCTGGCAGGAATCTCCATGGTCTATCGCTCGCAGGCGCTGCACCGTCCCGAACAGCCGGATTATTACAACTGCGTGGTGGAAATCGAAACAGCAATGGCTGCGGCACGCATAAAGCAGGATCTGCTGCGACCCATCGAGGATGCACTCGGCCGCGTTCGCACCGCTGACAAGTATGCATCCAGGACAATCGATCTGGACTTGATCGTCTACGATAACCTGAAGCTTGACGGCGATGAGATCGTGCTCCCCGATCCCGACATTCTCCGGCGGCCCTTTCTCGCGCACCCGCTGTTCGAACTGGCGCCGGATCTGGTTCTGCCGGGCTTCAACGTGCCCATTCGCGAAGTGGCGGCGACACTTCCCAAAGACCGCATGGAACCTCTGCCGGGCTACACAAGCCTATTGAGAAATTGTCTGCGCGGGACTTCCCCTGGCGACGGATGCTGATTCTGCGCCTTCAAGCGCGAGCCCGGTCTTCCGGCGTTTCCGTTCAGGACGTCGCGTGCATGACCATGTAGAAAGGGTCCTGCTTTACCTCAGGCATCAAATCGATAAGTTCCCGTTGCACCTCAATATCGAATTCCTCGTAGACCGGATCGATACGCAACGGATTATCTTCTTCCGGGTTGGCAATGTGCATCTTTCCATTCCATACCCATTGCACGCGCACATGTTCGCCGGCGGAATCTTCTGACGGCAAGCCCGGCATCACAACACCCACCGCCGTGACGTCCATTCCGGTCTGGGGCACGTATTGTTTGATAAACACCACGTCGTCCGGCCGGATTTCGCGGAACTGACTGCGGGCATGCGCATCCTGTTCCTTGCCGCAGGTTGCCAGACCCGCTTTATCTCGACCGGCCAGTTCCGGCAGGACTTCGCCGCAACCTGGATTCATTCCAAAGAACGCCATAACCAACCCTTTCCCCTGCCGCCACCCGATGATGCGATAGACACACAATAATGCCACCGCTGCTTGCCTGATGGAGTCTTGCTGACCCAGTCATTGTGTTTCCTGCTCCAGTTCGAGTCATCCACCAGGATCGCAAGGGTCGGAATGACGAAGACCATCAAAACAAAAACCGAAATCATTACATAATGATGAGGATCCACTTTAATCCTCCTTTCATGCTGAACCGAAAACTGAAATCCACGCTAAATCAACGGTCATCGAGCGTTGCTCAACCAACCTGAAAATTAGAGTCGATCCTGAATGATTTGTTCAACATTTGCGCTTTGGTCTGGAATGGAAAGATGACCCGCTTCCGGCCTGGGTAAAATTTGCGCCCTATGGACATTTCCGCGAACGCGGGAATAACTAAAGTTGTCCGGCGCCTGGCATGAAACACGCAAAGTCCCTTAGAATGCGGCGAAGGCACAGCGTGCCCCATCCAACCGGAAGTTGCTCCATGGCAAAATGGCTCGTCATCCCTGGCATCATTCTGGTCCTGGCCGGACTGGCCTGGCCCTGGCTGTCGCGGCTGGGCATCGGCCACCTGCCCGGAGATATCTTCATTCAACGCAAGGGGTTCAGCTTCTACTTTCCGATCACCTCCGGCATCATCGTTTCCCTGTTGCTGTCACTCCTGTTCTGGATATTCCGCAAGTGACAGGCAATCAGTTGACGCTTTCCACCTTCTGCTCGTGCAGGTGCAGCATTAACTCCTGTTTGATGTCGCGCAACCGGGCTTTGATTTTCGCTTCATTGCTGCTGCCCGTGCGAAGCAGGATGCGCTGGCCTATGGAGCGTCGCTCAAGGCCGGGATCGGCATACACGTAGAGCACCGCGGGCTGTGACAGCCTGACAGGTTCCCCGGTGTCCGGGGCAGCCAGCAGGTCGTCAATCACCTCAATCAGGCGGTCATTGAAATATCTGTTCGGGTAGCCGAGTTCTTCGTATGCCTGCTGAAACAGCGGATAGAGGTGAACATAGAGTTCGACCAGCTGTTTGGCATCGATCGCGTCGACAATCTTTACATATTCCGTGTAGCGCACCGCATTCTTCGGGCTGATCGTGAGGTCGCCGCCTTCCCCGGCGATGATGAACACGCCCGGCGCCGGCTTGACCGGCATCACGTTGATCGGTGCATGCCTGCGCGGCAGGTTGTCCAGGGTGGCGACGATGTTGTGAATGATCCGTTCGGTGCGGAACAGCTTCATCAGCGACGGATTGCCAATCAGGGCAGCCAGGTCATCGAACATGAAACGGTCGCTCTCCGCCAGTTGCGGCAGCGCGACCGGCGCAGCCGGCGCCTCGACCATCTGGCGAACTTCAGGCCTGGGTTGCAGCTCGGCTGGCGCTGGCACCGGCGCGGCGGCAGGTTCAGGCTGGATATGCTGCCAGTATGCATAAATGGCAATAGCGACGACGAAGATGAAAATAATCGCGGACAAAATCTTGTTCATGTTGGCAACCTTTCGAGATATGACAAATAATCAGCCATCGGGGTGACGATCGATGACTTGCATGAAGCGGAACGCCTGAAGCGGGCGTGCATAATGAATTCCGCACTGCATCCTGATAAGGTACGAGTATGACACCGATAATTGATGCATTATCGCGCGGCTTTCGCGACCTGTTCCAGCTCAAGGTCTTGTGGATCGTGATCTGGCCGATCCTGGCGGCTGCCCTGCTGTGGGTGATCCTGGGTCTGACATTCTGGGACACTTTCTCGGTATGGTTCGCCAGCGGCCTCACGGCCATCGGCGTTCAATCCTGGCTCCAGGGCGTGGAGCCGCGCTGGATCGCAAACGTGATCCAGGCGATGGCGCACCTGATCCTGTTCGTGCCGCTGGTGTTCATCACCGCGCTGGTGATCACCGCCTTGTTTGCGATGCCCGCGCTGATCCGTCTGGTGGAAGTGCGCGATTATCCGCAGCTCAAGCGCGACAGCGGCGGCAGCATGGCCGGCAGCCTGCTCAACGCGCTGCTTGCTCTTTGCGTCTTTGTCGCGATCTGGGTGCTCACGCTGCCATTATGGATGATCGGCGCAGGCCTGGTGGTGCCATTCATTGCCGCGACCTATCTGAACCAGCGCCTGTTCCGTTACGATGCGCTGGCGGAGCACGCGAGCCGGGAGGAAATGCAGCTGCTGTTTTCGAATTACCGGTCGTCCTGGTGGGGACTCGGGCTGCTCACCGGCTTGCTGCAATTCGTGCCGTTGCTGAACCTCCTGGCGCCGGTGCTGACCGGGCTGGTGTTCATTCATTTCGGGCTTGCGCGCCTGAGCACGCTGCGTCAAGTCTGAATTGCACTATGGCACCTTGCTCGAGCTGATTTTGACTGAATAATTGAAGAATAATCCGCCGCGATCATGCCTGCCCGAATCTGCTTCATTCGCCACGGCGAGACCGACTGGAACGTCGCCAGGCGAATCCAGGGTCAAACCGACATTCCGCTGAACGACACCGGTCTCGGCCAGGCGCTGGCGATGGCCTTCAACGCTGCCCATCATGATTTCAGCGCCGTCTACAGCAGCGACTTGAGCCGTGCCCGGGAAACGGCAAAGATGCTCGCGGAAAGGCGCGGGCTTGAAGTCAGGATTCAGCCGCTATTGCGCGAGCGTCATTACGGCATATTCCAGGGCCTTACGCCAGGCGAGGGAGCGCAACGATTTCCCGAGGCTTACGCGTGCTATAAGGCGCGTGATTCCGGCTACAATTTTGGATCGGGAGAAAGCATGGACCGTTTTGCCATGCGGGTCGCCGAAGCGATACACGAACTGACCAGGCATCACAGCGGGCAAACAATCGCCGCCATCAGCCACGCGGGCGTGCTTGACATCGTTTACCGCAAGGCCACCGGGCGGCCGTTGCATACCCCCCGCGATTTTGTCATACCCAACTGCGCCCTTAACTGGTTTTGTTTCGATGGCCGGAGCTGGCACCTGGAGGCATGGGACGACCATCACCACCTGGCCAAGGTACTGATGGAATCGCCAGAATGAGCGATGCAGCGCACCACCTGGTCCTGCTTCGACATGGCAACAGCGAGTGGAACCTGAGCGGCCGCTTCACCGGCTGGGCCAATATTCCACTGACCGAACAGGGACTGGCACAGGCTGACGCTGCCGGCCGGCGACTTGCTGCAGAAGGCCTGATGTTTGACGAAGTGCACACCTCGGTCCTGTTGCGCACGCAGCAGACGGCTGACCGTCTGCTCGATGCCGCGTGCCAGACGATGATCCCGCGCCAATCGACCTGGCGTTTGAACGAGCGCCACTACGGCCAGTTGCAGGGTCTGAACAAGCAGGAGATCTTTGCCATCTGGGGCGACCAAAGATCGCGCCGCTGGTGGCGCGGCTACTTCGAAGCGCCGCCACCGGTCAAGATGACCGATCCCCGTCATCCGCGATTTGATCCGCTGTATGCAGAACTTGAGCCGGCGCTGTTGCCGCGCAGCGAGAGTCTGGCCGACTGCCAGCGCCGCTTGCTGCCATATTGGCATGAGGTTTTGGCGCCGCGCATGGCTGCCAACCTGAGGCTGCTCGTGATCAGCCACGGCAACAGCCTGCGCAGTCTGGTCATGTACCTGGAAAAGATCCAACCGGATGCGATCGAAAAGGTCGAGATACCACCGGGTGTGCCCCTTGTTTATCGATTCGATGATCATCTTGAATTGGTTGGCCGGGGGTGGCTGGAGGAATAGCCAATTAAAATTGAATGTGGGGCTCAGCCCCCTCGATTGTGCTCAGGCAATGAACTCCCGATAGCTTATTGGTGCGCGCCCGAGCAACCTGGTGAATGCGGATGCATCCGCAATATTTCCGGCAGACAACATAGCCAGCGTGTCGCTGCACAGCGGGCTGGCGGGAACATGGTCACCGATGCGCGCAGCGGCTGTCGCGAATAATGCCGGCACCGAAATGTGCAATGCGGGTCCGTGCCCCAGCTGTTGCCGGTAGCTGTCGAGCATGCCGCGCATGTCCGTTGCCGCGGCACCCACCGCCGCAACGATCTGGCTGACCGCGTCCGGGTCGGCCAGCCATTGTGCGACTGCCATGCAAATGTCGTCGATATGCACCGGCTGCAGCCGTTGGTGCCCACCCATTAGCAACGCGTGGACCGGAAGTTTCGCCTGCATCCTGAACATCCGCGCGCTGGCTCCATCCTCACCGTAGATCACCGACGGCCGCAGGCACAGCCAGCGCGTCTGCACGGACACAGTCGCCAGCGCCTGCTCGGCCAGCAGGCGCGTGGAAAAATACGCGGTATCGACGCCACTATCCACACCCAGGGCGGATACATGAACTACCCGCCCGACATTGGCCTCGGCGGCGGCCGCAAAGATCGCGGCCGGTGTCGCGAAATGCAATTTTTGCATTGGATTGGCCGCGCTGTTGCGCAGCACGCCCACGGCATTGATGACGGCGTCGAATCCTGTGAGACGCGCCAGCCAGATTTCCTTGCTGGTGTCATCGCAGAAATCAACCGCGACGTCATTCGGCTCGCCGGGCCGGCGCACTGCGCGTATCACGATATGGCCGGCGTCACGCAAGGAGCGGGTCAGATGCCTGCCGACAAAACCTGTTGCACCGCAGAGGAGGATTTTCATGAGATTCTCCGGTATCGGGGTGAGGAGATGATATCGAAATTATTGGCGGGAATACCAGTTCCTTTCCCCTGCAATGGGGAAGGTCAGGATGGGGGTGGAAGCGTGGCACTTGGTGGTGTGATTGAAGTAGTCACTTTGATCCACTGCCCACCCGCACCCTAGCCCCCTCATGGAGGATAGCGGAGCGATGGGGCCAAACTCGGTTGTGCATGCGCTACCAATGTTCCTCCATTTTGCGGAAAGCGCAGAAGGAGCGAAGGGTATTTACGCGTAAAATTGTTTTGAGACTTGAAAGCATTCCTTTGGGCAAGCAGGAAGATCAATCATGGAGGCACGTTGAGATGGAACACAATCACTTGCAGCAGCTGTCCGGCCGCGTGGGACGATACGCAATGCTCGGCCTGTTACCGCTGTTGTGCCTTGTTTTTGCGCCTGCGCAGGCGGGCACCGATGCGCTGAGCTATGAGGAACAGACGCTGACACTCGAGGGGAAAAGCAGGTCAGTGACCGTACCCGCGGGATACCGGCTTGAGTTCTTGAGCAGCATGGAAGCGCCGCGCATGCTGACCTTTGGCGCCAACGGCGACCTGTTCGCCGGTTCCAGGTCGGGCAGGGTGTATCGCCTGCCGCCGCCCTATACCAAAGCGGAAGTACTGGTGCAGACGGGCGATTATCCGCACAGCGTGGCGTTCCGCCAGGATGATATCCTGATCGCGCAAACGGATGGCTTGTATCGCGCGCCGTACCGGCCTGGACAGGCCGTGATCGCGCCGGATGCGGTGACGCTGCTGGCGGCCTTGCCGGGCGGGAGCGGCCACAATAGCCGCACGGTGGGAGTCGGCCCGGATGGGCGGGTGTATGTAAGCCTGGGCATCCAGCACAATTGCAGCGACCAGTACCTGGGTGCGGGCTATTCGTTCGATGACCGCCGCGGGGGGGTTCTGGCGTTGCACGAGGGCGCCGGCCAGGCACGCTGGGAGCCATTTGCGTCGGGTCTGCGCAACCCGGTCGGCTTTGGCTGGCAACCGCAGACCGGTGTGCTCTACGCCAGCAACAACGGGCCGGATCATCTGGGCTACGATATGCCGCCGGAATATTTCAGCAAACTGACCGCCGGTTCGTTTCACGGCATGCCGTGGTTCCAGTTCGACGGCAAGCAGGTGATCCGCGATGATTGTGTGGCGAGCGCGCCGCCGCGCCCGATCAATGAGGTAAACAAACCCGCCGCGACGTTCCCGGCGCGCAATGCGCCATTGGGCGTGGCATTCGTGCCTCAAGGTGCAATGGATAAGCGGCTGGAATATGACGCGATCGTCGCGCTGCATGGATCCTGGGCCACACAGCCGAGCGGCGGATTTCTTGGCAGCGCTGCTACGCGCCGTCCACCGAAAATCGTGGCGGTGCGTTTCAAGGATGGGCAGGCGGCGCGCGTGGATGATCTGGTCACCGGATTTCAATTGTCCGATGGGGAACGCTGGGCGCGGCCGGCGGGCGTTGCATTCGGCCCGGACGGTGCGCTGTATTTCAGCAGCGACAGCGAGATCAACGGTCTGTTCCGGTTGAAGCGGGTGCGCTGAAAGTCCTGCCCCCTCGCTTCGCTCTCCCCCTGTAAGGGGAGGGCCAGGGTGGGGGTGGGAGCGTCGAGTAATGCGAGGGTTTAAGTTAACTGAAGGTCCTACCCCCATCCCATCCTTCGCCCTTAAAGGGGGAAGGAGTAAAACTTGCCGCCATGCCTGGTCGGGCATGATGGTTAATAATAACTAAAGACTGGAGCTCTTCATTTTGAGCAAACTATTTTCCTCTGTCAGCCTGGGCAACCTGCCCCTGAACAACCGGATCGTCGTTTCGCCGATGTGCCAGTACTCAGCCGAGCAGGGCTCGGCAAGCGATTGGCATATGATCCACCTCGGACATCTTGCCTTGTCCGGCGCGGGTCTGATGTTCACCGAGGCGACGGCGGTATCGGCGGAGGGGCGCATTTCTCCCGCCGATCTCGGGCTGTTCTCCGACCAGAACGAAGCGGCACTGGCGCGCGTGCTTAAGGCGGTTCGCAAGTATTCGCCGATACCCATCGCCGTCCAGCTGGCGCACGCCGGACGCAAGGCATCCACGCGGGTGCCGTGGGAGGGCGGGCAAAGTATTTTGCCGGAGAACGGCGGCTGGCAAACGATCGCGCCCTCGGCCCGGCCGTTTGCCGCGAACGATGCTCCACCACGCGCACTGGATGATGCCGGACTGCAGCGCATACGCAACGACTTCGTGGCCGCGGCCCAACGCGCGCAGCGACTCGGGATCGACGCAATAGAACTCCACGCGGCGCATGGTTATCTATTGCATCAATTCCTGTCGCCCCTGTCGAACACGCGCGATGACCAGTATGGCGGCACGCTGGAAAACCGCATGCGCTTCCCGCTCGAAGTATTCGATGCGATACGCAGTGCCGCGCCGGCAGAAAAACCGGTGGGCGTGCGCATTTCCGCAACCGACTGGGCGGCCGGTGGCTGGGACATCGAACAGAGTGTGGTGTTCGCGAAGGAATTGCAGCGCCGCGGGTGCGCGTTCATCGATGTGTCGAGCGGCGGGTTGTCTCCGTTGCAACAGATCCCGGTCGAACCAGGCTACCAGGTTCCCTTCGCCGAAAGAATCCGCCGCGAAACCGGCTTGACCACGATCGCCGTGGGCCTGATCACCGAACCGGAGCAGGCTGAAACGATCATCGCTTCGGGACAGGCGGACATGGTGGCACTGGCCCGTGGCATGCTGTATGACCCGCGTTGGCCATGGCACGCAGCGGCGACGCTGGGTGGGCAAGTGGTCGCGCCGAAACAATATCTGCGCGCGCCGCCGCATGGGGTCAAGGCCCTGTTCAAGTCATGATGATTCAGACGCAACGCCCGAATGTTGTTCGTGACGGGATCAAGTCAAACCGTGGATGCTTGCCCGCCTAGGCACGGGGTTTTCTGGTCAGCATCTCTGACAAAAACAGCGCCAGCAGGGTGTAGGTCAGGAACAGGTAATACCCCGGCTGAAGCGACGTGCTGTTCGTCGTCAGGATGACCATCTCCTGATCAGTCGAGTTCAGCAGTCCGAGCTGGTTGGAAATGATTCCATTAAATCCGATATAGGCCATGAAGATGGCAACCACCATGACATCGGCCATCGACCATTTCCCGGAACTGATGACGAAGAACCTGATCACCGGGTTTTCCCTGCCGTGGCGATAATCGAAATAATAGACCAGGGTAGAGCCGATCTTCAGCAGCGGGAAAACAATGCTGAAGGTGATCAGCAAGATCCCGACCAGTTTCATCTGGATCTCCTGATGGGTGATCATGATCCAGAACACATCCAGTATGCTTTTGCTTTGGAAATACAGCACCTGGTTCTCGAAATGAACGGGATGCCCCATCAACATGAAATGCATCTGCGAGATTGTCGCCTCCATGTCGATCATCGGCGTGGTTACGCCCGCCATCAGCAAGGTGCCGAGAGACAGTACGAGAAACACATACTGCGAGGAAGTCAGCGGCTGCTTGTTAAATCCTGATAACACAAACAGGACAAGCGACAGCAAGATCAACAAACCTGCCTGCTTGACGATCAGGCCCTGCGTGAGGGCAATTTCCTCATTCAGCTTGATCCTCGCGCTTTCGATATCCCCGGAACCGGTCTTGGCAAGAATGCTGCTCAGTTTGGACGTATCCTGCGTTTCAAATGTCTGGCTCGCATATTGATCAAGCTGCTCGTTCAGCACTGTCTTGATCTGTTCCCTGGTTTTCGATTTCTTCAGCTCGTGAATGACGGCATCGGCATATTCCGGGATGCCTTTTTTGATATCGTCCAGGTTGATAAAGATATTGATTAAGGATTGCGTGAGTTTCCCGCCCGCTGTGTCGGAGTTTTCTTTCCTGATTTTCTTGTCGACTTTATCGATCAGGGTATTCAACAGGACTTCGATATGTTTTCGGAGTACCTGCTCATTCTCTTTTGACAGATAAAGCTTGTTGATTTCCTCGGTCAGGATTGCGGTGATTTGCCGCTTCCATTCATCAATGCTGAACAGGCCGTATTTGACCTGGTTGAGCTCGGCATAATCGTTTTTGTTCTGCTGGTTGGCAATTGAATTCGAAATGATTTGCTGGCACAGGACAACTGATGCGATAACGATGATCAGCGACAGGATCAATCTGAACAGTTTCATGGTTGCAGGTTTCATTGCGGCACCCGGTGGGGAAGTTTCACGCTCACGACCTTGTCGCGGTTATGTAATGTGAATAAAAGGCCTCCTCTTCGTCAGGTGGGGACGCCGGTTCCGATGGAGGTCGTGCTCTTAATAAGCAGAAAGGCATATGCGGCAAACCGAATTGCAAAGATACCAACAAACCATTTAATCGAGGCTACCATGTGTTGCGCAATTTTAGGTTTCAGCTTAACAGATGCGCGGCAGCGGATCGTCTTCCAGTTCTTCCAGCACACGCTCGCCACCCAGTTCGGTTTCCAGCACGACATGCGCGCGGCCCGTGTTGATGCTGCCGATGATCGCGGCATCGCGCGCCGATGGCGGCGCCCGCCAGCGCGCCAGCGCCTCGTCTGCCTGTGCCGCGTCGACCACGGCCACCACGCGTCCCTCGCAGGCGAGGAACAGCGGGTCGTCGCGCCGAGACAATATCTGCGCGCGCCGACAGTGGAGATCAAAGGATTGTTCAAATCCTAGGATTGCGATGGAATCAACCGGATGTCGTGCCGGAGACTGTGTCGCCGCTCCAATACCTGCCGCTATGCGAGCTCGCATTGGAGACCCCCTCGCGAGCTATTCTGTTTGAAGACTCCAGATCCGCGCGCCCCTCTCGGCTACGGACGTTTCGTCATCCTGATAGCTGCGATTTGCAACAAGCAGCTACCACCGGCGGCGCCGTTCCAACCACCTCGGCTGGCAAGTGCATTTCACTGCTTATCCGGCAGGCGCTGATTGTCTGGATTCCAGTTTCCAGTCAGAAGATCACTAAGCATAACGCCATGCTCTTTCCGAAAAATATCACTATGAGCTCCACCACTGGTATTGTATGCATTCTCCCTGATGAGGTCGTCTGCATCTATATAGATGACATTGCTTATTGAGTATTTTTTGGGAATCAGGTGCCCACTTGCCTCTGCCTTCATGCAATTGATCGAACCAGTAATGCCACAATATATATCGAAGTTTACAGTGTCACCGCCATAAACTGATCCCAAGAAGCGGCCATTCATAGCATCGTCATATATGGACGATGTCAGCACAAAATTCCTGACATTTTCGCAGCCGATCAGAAAATTGGCGTCGCCGATCTGTTCGCTAAGGAATTTGCTTGCCGGAAATGCTCCCTGATAGTTGATCAGGAAATCAATGTCCGCATGAAATACCGTTGGTTCGGTCTCGTATATGGCTGGCCCAAAACAAGCTGCGACACTTGCGGCACGACTGCCAAAGCTGTGCCCGATGACTACAACAGGCAAGTCTTTGTCGGCTTTGGGGATGGTTTGATTCAATAGTACTCCCAGCCAGGTCTGTCCCAGCTCGTCCGCATCATTTGCCATTGTTCCAAAACCAAGCGTCTGTTTTACGCCAGACGGTAACCATTTGCTCTCCCATTGGCTTGGCCAGGTTACGCCAATAACCAGAGGATTGAAGTCCTTGGCAGATGCTGCCTTGATGTTGCCCACAATCGAATTGAAATTTCGTACAGCTTCTTCCTGTTGGGTATTCCAGCCCATCGTTATAACCAAAATATGAGTGTAGCTGCCGTTCTTTATACGATCTGAAATCGAACTTCCAAGCTTGTCGAGAGCATCCCAGCCGCTCCTGAAAAAACTGGTAGTTTCAACGGAAGAAGTCAATGATTCGTTCGGACAAGGTTTGGATAGCGGCTGATAGTCGGAAGTTGCTTCTTTGTAGACAGTGTAGATAGTGCAGTTCTGTCTGGTTCCATCGGGTTGGGGGATCGCATAGTCTTTGACAATGTGAGAAACGAACAGGCGCTTCCTGTCAGTCGAATTGCCGTCTGCAAATTTCCTTCCTGCTTCATTTCCTCCCACATCCTGAATTTTCTGCAAATCAGAAGGAGTTGATATCTTGCCTTTTGGACTTTTTTCGATTCCAACTATGTAGCCGTCAAATTTCAGGCTTATCTCGGATGGATAATACAAAACAGCGTGAAGTGGCAAGGTTGAAGGGCCGTCTGTGTCTATAGCCTTCTCCGTTTCTTCCAGTCGACGCTCAGTTTGAATTTGACCTACGGTTGTCGTATTACAACCGGTAAGGGTTATGAAAGCGAGCAATAAAAGGATTCCGATTCTCATATTCCATTCCTCTGTGAATGGCAGGTGAACGTTTCCGTTCAAGCAACTGGCGCCATATCTACGCCTGGAGGTACGTCATCGATCAAATACCATAATGAGACGTTGCCAAACTTCGCGAATGGCGGCTTCGCGGCAAGCGCTCCGCGATGCCGCCAGTCAACCCGGTGCCCAGGCAGGGCATTCCATTTTCGGGATAGTGGATTCAACAAACAATCTGTCGATACTTGTGCATCCTGCCCTCAGATCGACTAAATATCAAGAGTTCATCGAGAGGCAACGGCGAATGTCAATCATTGGGTGCGGAAGTCTGCTGATGTTGCGCAAAGCGGTCATTGTCGGAATTTCCTCGCTGTCAGCAAATCCGCGGCAATGGATCGTCTTCCAGTTCTTCCAGCACACGCTCGCCACCCAGTTCGGTTTCCAGCACGACATGCGCGCGGCCCGTGTTGATGCTGCCGATGATCGCGGCGTCGCGCGCCGACGGCAGCGCCCGCCAGCGCGCCAGCGCCTCGTCTGCCTGTGCCGCGTCGACCACGGCCACTACGCGTCCCTCGCAGGCGAGGAACAGCGGGTCGTAGCCGAGCATCTCGCACACCGCCACCACCGGCTCGCGCAGCGGGATGAATGCTTGCCGCAAGCGCGCCTGCAATTTCGTCGCGCGGCAGATTTCGTGCATCACCGTGGCCACGCCGCCGCGCGTCGGGTCGCGCATGAAGCGCAGTCCGCTCAACGGCAGCAGCGCCTGCGTCAGGGGCAGCACGCTGGCCGCATCCGACAACAACTCGCCGTGCAGGCCAAACTGCTCGCGCGCCAGCATCACCGCAATGCCGTGGTCGCCCACCGGGCCGCTGACCAGCACGGCATCACCGGTACTGATTTGATCGAGTCCGAGCCGCAACTGTCTTGGCCGCGCGCCGATGCCGGTGGTGGAAAGATACAGGCCGCCGCCTTCGCCGCGCCGCACCACCTTGGTGTCGCCTGCCACCACCGCGACATTCGATTCGCGCGCAGCCTCGGCCAAGCTGATCACAATGCGCTCCAGTTGCGCGATGTCGAAGCCTTCTTCGATGAACGCACTCAGCGTCAGGTAGTGCGGTGTCGCACCCGACACCGCAAGGTCGTTCACCGTACCATGCACCGCGAGCGAGCCGATGGTGCCGCCGGGGAACTCCAGCGGCTGTACGGTAAAGCCGTCGGTGGTTACCATCAGTTCACCATCCAGACCCGGCAAGCGCGCCGCATCGGTCTGCACATCCAGCAGCGGATTGGCGAGATGGCGCGCAAACAAAGTCTCGATCAACTCGCGCATGAAGTGACCGCCGTTGCCGTGGGCGAGACTGATATGCGTGTCATCCATGTAGAACAAGTCCAGTCATCTGGCGATCAATTATTCGGTATCCTCAGGCTTCAACCCCCGTCCTACAGCCCCCTCGCTTCGCTCTCCCCCCCAGTCATGGGGAAGGAACTCACGTGCGCTGAGATGACTGCGCCCCCTCCCCCTGGCAGGGGGAGGGCTGGGGGGGTTGAGACTCAGCCTCTCGTCGTGTTAAACGCTTCCACCCCCATTCTAGTCTTCCCCCTGTAGGGGGAAGGAATCGTGATCTCGCCAACCCACCACGCTTCCTCCCCATGAGGAGGAAGTCCAGGGCGGGGGCGCTTCGCAAAGAACATCTATTCCAAATCACCCCGATTTCAAATGGCGGTCGAGAAACGGATTCCCGCCTCGATAATTTGCCCCAGCGCCAGACCGCCGTCATTGCACGGGGCCTGTCGCGGCAAATGTGCCTCGAAGCCCGCCGTGCCCAGTTGCTGCAATACCAGTTCCGCCAGCAGTTTGTTCTGGAACACGCCGCCGGTCAAACCCACGACATCGAACGGAGTGCACGCATGGATGTGCTGCGCCTGTGTCACGATGCTGCGCGCGAGGCTCAGGTGGAACTGCATCGCGCGCTGCGCCACCGGCACGGCGTCGCTGCGCAACGCGTGCAGCAGCGGCGTCCAGTCGGCGACGAGCAAACCGTTTTCGTCCTCATGCAGCGGCAACGTCACTGGTTCTGCGTCGCCCCGTGCCAAAGCTTCCAGCAACATCGGCCCCTGACCTTCGTAGCTCGCCATATCACATAACCCGAGCAGGCTGGCCGCCGCATCAAACAAGCGCCCCGCCGCCGTGGTGGGCGGCGCATTCAGTCCATGTTGCCACGCACTTTTCAGCAGCACCGCATCGCGCGCATCCGACTCCCAATCGAGACCGCTTCCCCAGCACAGCGATGCCGCCGAGCGCCAGGGTTCGCGTGACGCGCGTTCACCGCCGGGCAGGCGGAACGGCTTGAAACTTGCGACACGCCGCCACGCGCCTGGCCTGCCCAACAACGCTTCGCCGCCCCATAGCGTGCCATCCTCGCCCAAGCCCACACCATCCCAGGTAAAGATCAGCCAGGCTCTATTTAATCCGGACTGTACTCCAGCGCCATGCTTACTCCTTCCCCCTTGCAGGGGGAAGGGTGGGATGGGGGTAGAACAGTGGGGATGCAGAGTTTCTACCCCCTCCCTGTCCCTCCCCCTGCAAGGGGGAGGGGATGTTCCGTTCAATGGATTATTTGGAATCAAGTCGCACTCAAAAACAAGCGCCGCCGCATGCGCATGATGATGTTGAACACGCTGCAGCGGCAGCGCCTGCCGAGCTGCCCAGCGGCTGCCGGCGTAGCCGGGATGCGCATCGCAGGCAATGGCTCGCACGGATACACCATACAGCAACTGCAGGTCCGAGATCACCTGCTCGAAGACTTCCAGGCTGCGCGGCGCGTCGAGGTCGCCGATGTGCGGCGACAGCACAACGCGGCTGTCCCAGGCGAGCGCGACGGAATTCTTCATGTGGCCGCCGACCGCGAGCAGTGGCTGCGGCAGCATGAACGGCAGATCGAATTCCAGCGGCGCAATGCCGCGCCCGGCGCGCAGCACGCGCGGCTTGTTGGCAATCACGCGCAGTACGCTGTCGTCCGCCGGACGCGCAATCGGGCGGTTATGGTGCAGGAAAGCCTGTGCCGCCTTGCCCAGCCGCGCCTCGGTCTCGGCATTGTCGGTCAGCACCGGCTCGCCGCTGACATTGCCGGAGGTGGCGACCAGCGGCCCGCCGAAATCCGCGAGTAGCAAGTGATGCAGCGGACTGTAGGGCAGCATCGCGCCGATCTCGCGCAAACCCGGCGCGATGGTTTCCGGCAATGTCGAATCCGCGCGCCGGGGAATCAGCACGATCGGGCGCGCGGCACTGCGCAACTCGATTTCCGTCGCCGCATCGAGCTGCAATTCCTCGCGCACACGCTGCAAACCGTCGTCCCCCTGCCACGGAAATATCACGGCCAGCGGCTTGTGCGGCCGGTGCTTGTTGATGCGCAGGCGCCCGATGGCCGCCGGATCCAGCGCGTCGCACATCAGGTGATAACCGCCGATGCCTTTCACCGCAACGGTGTCGCCGCGCCGCAATGCCGTGATGCAGGCAGCCAGCGCCGCCTCGGCTTCGTCACGTTGGTACGCCGCGACGAATGTCAGCTGCGGCCCGCACAGCGGACAAGCCAGCGGCTGCGCGTGGAAGCGCCGGTCACCCGGATCCGCGTATTCGGCGCGGCAGCTTGCGCACAGCGGGAAGGCCGCCATCGTGGTGTTGGGGCGGTCGTAGGGCATGCGCGTGATCAGCGTATAGCGCGGCCCGCATTGCGTGCAGTTGATGAACGGATAACGGTAGCGCACGTCGTTCGGATCGAGCAGTTCCCGGCGGCAGTCGTCGCACAGGAAATTGTCCGGCGGAACGTGGATACTGGCTTGCGGCGAGCTGGCACTCAGCAGGATCTCGAATCCATCGGCCTCGCGCAGCGCGATCGGCTGGCATGACACCACTTGCGGACGCGCCAGCGGCGGGGCCGCGGAAACCAGCGCGGCAGCGAACGCATCCAGTGCTGCCGCGTTGCCCTGTGCTTCGACCAGCACTTCGCCAGTCAGATTCTGCACCACGCCGCGCAGACCGAAACGCTGCGCCAAGTTGAACACGAAGGCGCGATAGCCCACGCCCTGGACGCGCCCGCCCATCAGCCAGCGGCGGGCCTCGATTGAATCGCTGCCGGATGGAAATGCATCTGGATGGAGCGGCATGATGAACTCTGAACAATCGCACGTTATGCGGGCGGAATCCTCGCCTGCTTCAACCGCTGCATGCAATCCAGCGCGGCGATCTTGTAGCACTCGGCCAACGTCGGATAGTTGAATACGTTGCTGACCAGGTCACGCACGCTGCCGTTGAAGTTCATCACGAGTTGCCCGATGTGGATCAGTTCGCTCGCCTGTTCGCCGACAATATGCACACCGAGCAGTTTTTCATCGCGCGTGTCGACCACCAGCTTGAGCAGTCCCTGTGCGTCGCCGATGATCTGCCCGCGCGCGCTGTCCTTGAACTGGGCGCGCCCGACCACATACGGCATGCCTTGCTGCTGCACTTCGAATTCGGTCTTGCCGACGTAGGAGATTTCAGGAATCGTGTACACCGCCATCGGCAAGTTCTCCGCCATGACATGGCGCTCGCCCTCGAATGCATACAGCACTGCCGCGCGCCCCTGTTCCATCCCGGTCGAGGCCAGTGCCGGACGTCCGATCAGGTCGCCAACCGCGTAAATATGTGGGACGCTGGTCTGGAAATGCTGATTGACCTCGATCCAGGCATCCTCAACAACGACGCCCGCGTGCTCGACCTGCAGCTTCTCGCTGTTGGGTTGCCTGCCCTGTGCATACAGCACCGCATCGCTGGCTATCTGCTTGCCGCTTTCCAGCACGGTGAGCGTGCCGTTCCCTTCGCGCCGAATCTCGGCGACGCTCTCCTGCATGTAAAACGTAACCCCCATCCCGAGAAAGCTGTCGGCCAGCACGCCCACCACATCCTCGCTCAGATAGGTCAGCAATTGCGCATGGCTGTCCACCACGCTGACCTGCACGCCGAGCGCGGCATAGATCGAGACGAATTCGCAGGCGATCACGCCGCCACCCACGACCGTCAAGCTGTCCGGCAGGTGGCGCAGGTTGAGTATCGAGGTCGAATCCAGCACAGTCTTCTTGTCGAACGGCACATCGGCCGGCCGGCGCGGGCGCGAGCCGGCGGCCAGCACGAAGACCCCGGCGGATATGCGCCGCACGTTGCCGGCGCTGCCGGTGACCTGAATGGTCTGCGCATCGACGAACGCGGCCTCGCCCGGGATCAGCGCCACCCCGGACTGCATCAGCCGTTGCAGGATCACCGATTCCTGCTGCGAGATCACCACTTCCTTGCGCCGCACCGCGTCCGCCAGCAGGCCATGACGCGCGCGGCCGTCCGGCGCCAGCGCCTGGCGCATGCCGCCGTAGCCGGAGCGCGACACCAGATAGGCCACCTCGCGCATCGCCTTGCTGGGCAGGGTGCCGGTTTGCAGGCCGGCGCCGCCGATCTTTGGCTTGCGTTCGATGATCGCGGCACGCTTGCCCATGCGCGCCGCTTGCCAGGCCGCATGCTGTCCGGCGGGGCCGGAACCGATGATGACGATGTCGTAGTCCATGCGATAAACCTGATGTAATGGGTCGCCAAGGTGCAGATTCCGGAATACACGCGATCATCCGCCGCCATGCCGGGAATTTCAAAAGCTGCAGTGCACTGTCTGCGGAGTAACCGAACTGTAGCTTGCGCGGAGCAGGATTGGCAACCGGGTTGCCCGGCTCGAAACGCGAAGCATGATTGCATGCTGTAGACAAACGTCGAATACGGATGGCGCTGGGTTAAGCCGCAGCAACTATAGAACGATCTCAATAATATCGAATTCCTCGAGAACTTGGTTGACTCGTGGGAATATCCCTGTTCTGGGGTGGCGGAGAATAAGTGGCCAACTTGCGGATGGCCACTTGGTAACCAACCTCAAGCACCTTGTACCATCCAGTAAAACATTGGAGAAAGGCATCGATGGCCATTTGTGGCCTCAGCCAAGGCTGATCCAGATACTTCGGCCAGTTGTAGTCGTCGAAGATGATCACTGCGTCGTCACCTGCAAGGCGCCATGCCAGCACGGCATCAGTCAGCACGTCGCAGGCAGTATGGGAACCATCGATGTAAATGATGTCGTAATGGCCGGATAGTGTTGGTAGAAGCTGCGCGCTATGGCCAACGTGCAAATCAACGCGTTCTCGCCAGGGTGCGGTGTTTGATTCAAACCGAGACTGAATCGTACTCATGTCGAGACCGACATGTTCCATTCCGCCGGCAAAAGTGTCGATACAATCAACGGATGAATTGACCCCGGTCAGGATATTCTCCAGTAGCCAGCATGTTGATTGACCTTCAAATACGCCGATTTCCAGAGCTCTGATTCCTGGTTTGTCGCGAAACTCCGACAAACAGCGAATCCAGCTTTGAATATTGTGGGAAAACCAGTCTTGTGTGAATTCCACTGAATGTATCTCCTGTTCAAGAAGTGTCGAGTATTTTGAGCGATGATCCGGATCCAGGCTGAGGCACAAATTTTGCGCCGTATTCTAGCGAACTTGTGCGGATAAGGCTGCCGCCAATTCTCGCACTACGCTGCTCCAGTCACCCCGCTGCTCTTGCCGGAACAGACGCACAGCGGGATACCAGGGAGAATCGTCGCGGTTCAGCATCCAGCGCCAGTCCGGCGCGAAGGGGAGCAACACCCATGCCGGACGGCCGAGGGCGCCCGCCAGGTGTGCGACCGAGGTATCTACGGTAATGAGCAAATCCAGAACGCTCAGCACGGCGGCCGTGTCGGAGTAGGACAGCAACTCCGCGTCGAGATCAGTGATGATTGTGCGGTACCGGGCGAGTTGGGAGGTGGCAGCACCTTTTTGCAGGCTGAACCACGCCAGTCCATCCAGTTCGAACAGCGGCGACAACAAATCGAGCGGACAGGTGCGATTGCGGTCATTTGCATGTTTCGGGTTGCCGGCCCATACGATGCCGACCTTTTTGCCGCGAATATCCTGCAGCCTGGCGCGCCATTCGGCGACCCTGGCCGGGTCAGGCGACAGGTACGGGATCGTTGCCGAAAGGTTATCCAGCGTGACGCCCAGTAGCCGCGGCAGGCTCATCAGATTGACATAGTAATCGGGAGTCGGATGCGGCGCTT
Organism: uncultured beta proteobacterium; assembly: GCA_963782385.1. Lineage (GTDB taxonomy): Bacteria > Pseudomonadota > Gammaproteobacteria > Burkholderiales > Gallionellaceae > CAVXFS01. The sequence continues at coordinate 726,751 of CAWAJO010000001.1, read as the reverse complement.
TCCGATCCCACAGTTCCACACTGGGTGCGACGCTTTGCGCGAGTTCGGCCAGATCCGGTGAAGCATCGAGCAGCACCCGTGCGCCGCGCCGGAGCAACTGTGGAACGAAGCGGATAAATTGCAGCGTATCGCCCGCCCCCTGTTCGCGCCTGACCAGAATGGACTTGCCGGCAACGGGTTCTCCCTGCCAGGGACTGATATTGTCCAGCACCAGTCCGTCCTGGACAAAAGACTGGCAACGCAGACGCCATTCGTATTCCTCCCAGCCTGCCGCAAGATTTCCCTTGAGCAGCCAGGCCAGCCCCAGATTCCAGTGGGCTTCGGCGAATTGGGGTTGCACTCGCAAGGCGCTCTGATAGGCCGCTATGGCCTCATCCACTGCGCCGACGGCCTGCAAATCCAGCCCGAGATTATTGTAAGCCGGCGCGTAGTCTGCCTTGATTGCGATGGCCCGACGGTAACAATCCTGGGCGTCCTGCAACCTGTCCTGCTGGCGCAGGCACAGGCCGAGATTGTTGTGGAAGTCAGCAATGTCGTCTCGGATGTCTAGCGCCTGGCGGATCAATTGCTCGCCGCGTTTCGGATCACCCCGCTGCATGGACAGCACACCAAGATATTGCAGTGCAATGGCATTTTGCGGCTCGCGCTCCAGAATCCTGCGATATTGTGCTTCGGCTTCCTGCAGCCGGCCGGCCTGGTGCTGCTGCATCGCCTGTTGCAGCAGGGTATGGGCTTTCTCCGCCGTGGGCGGCGCCATCGATGCGGGACGCGTTTCAGCAATCGCGCCGCAGCACTGTTTGTAACGCTTGCCGCTGCCGCAGGGACAGGGGTCATTGCGTCCCGCTGTGCGCCGGGTTGTCTGGGCAACGGCCGGTGCAGGTGCAAGCGCCGCCAGCATCCTGGCGGCGTCGGCATCTCCGGGGACAACTTCGAGGCGTCTATTCAGAACTGTTGCCGCCTCCTCCTTGCGCCCCAGTTCAAGATAGTTCTTGCCCAGTTGGAGATACTGCAAACCGGCAACGGATGAAGGGGCAAGCGAGCCGACGAATTCGGCCAATTCCTGCGGCGGCAGGATGGCCCACATGTTGAACAGGCCATGGAAACCGAATGGGCGCCCCTTGGGATAGGTCGTCTCGAACGCAAAGGCTTCGGCGATTTCTTCCGACGGAAATCGTATACCGTATCTGGACTCGAGCAGCGGGCGGTAGCGCCTCCCGATCGCCTCATCTTCCGGGTCGAGATCGACGATTGCGTCATCCTGCAGCGCATCGAACAGGCGCCGCGAGCGCAGCGAAAAGCCACCGTTCCCGATGCGCTGTGCGTCCTGATACCAGCCCCAGGGAGCGCCAATGTAGTCGAAATCGAGAAACTCGGGGCGCCAGCTTTGCGGGCTGATGATGTAGCCGTCCCATTGAACCAGCAGCAGGTGATCCGTGCGCAGGTAAGACCCCAGTTCCTTGAGCATGAAGTGCGAGTAACCGGCACGCGAATCGATGCGCGGAATGGTCACCATGCGGCAACCGGCAAAACGGTATTTGGCCGCGCTGTCCGACAGAAACAGCACATCACCGAAACTGGACTGCCGCATGCACAGGTCAAGCGCGCGCAGCGCAAGCACAGGATTGACGCAGTCAACAGCACATAGTGTGACAGAGGGCAGATTGGGCATTGTTTGGCTGGCGGTTTTACGGAATCAATTCGCTATTGATGTACGCCATTTTCAGGAGCTGCATGCGCTGGTGTAAACTCTGCGGCAGAAAACTCACTTGCTTCAACTGGAAATATCTGGCCGACGCTGTCGTTGGTAAACTGGCATCCTTCGTCGGCTTTAATTTTAGTCGTTTTTCAAGCACAAGGGCAGAGAATGCATACGATGGACAAACCCGTCGACGTCGCGGTGGTCATCCAGACCATCATGCGCGACACCCTTATGCAGGCGGTGCGTTCTGTGTTTGAGCAGACGTTTGCCGGCACCATCCAGATCCTGATTGGGATTGACCGGGGCTTGGGCCGTCCGCAATGGATCGATCAATTGATCGCCGAATGTCCGGACCGAATGGTTATCACCATACTTGATCTGGGCTATTCGACTGCAGAGAAATACGGCGGCATATATTCCTCTAACTACGGCGGGGCGTTGCGCAGTATTTTGAGCTATGCCGCCAACAGCCGTTATGTGGCCTATCTTGACGACGATGACTGGTTTGCTCCCGAGCATATTGAAAGCCTGGTGAATATTATAGGTGATCAGAAATGGGCCTGGTCAGGACGCTGGTTCGTAGACCACAATACGTCCGACATCCTTTGCCGGGACACGTGGGAGTCGGTCGGACCGAAAGCCGGAGTATATGCACACACCTTTGGCGGCTTTGTTGGGCCAAGCTGCCTGCTGGTTGACAAGCTGGCATGCCATTCCGTATTCCCGGAGTGGTGCTTTGGCATTCCCCCTCATGGCAACGCGGAAGATCGACGATTTTTGGCAGCTTTGGTCAAGATTTCACCGGGGGCTCAGAGCCGGCAGTTTACATCCTACTATCGAACCAATCTGCAAGGATCACACCCTTTTCTGATCTGGCATTTCGACAAGGCTGGTGTCGAGTTATCCCGCTATCTTCCCGCTCAACAGCTTCCGACAAAGGAACAACTGAGTGCCTATGACCTCCAGGGTTACACACCCGGTTCTGCCATACCGGATAATGCAGTTCCCAGGATGAGTGGAAAATTTCGAATGTATTGATGCTCAAAATGTGGGGCGAATTGTAGTGCCCTGATTCTCGCAGAAAGATTCCGCGGAAGGCAATAGTCGACCGCCATCACATCGGCCAACAATATCCATCTTGCGATTACGGGACAAGGCGCACGCCGGGCAATCCGTTCAGCCCGAAGTGCAAGGCCATTGAGATATCAATCGACGTTTCAGGCGACAGGCACTCTGCCCGTGCAATAACACTACGACCCGCAACAGAAGTCGGTCATTTCCTGCGCTTCGCCTCGTAAAGTGTCTGGTCCGCCATGGCCAGCAGGGTATTGACGGAGTCCACGGCATTTGTATAGGTCGCAATCCCGACTGAAATTCCAACACTGACATTCTCGCCGGAGGAAAGAATAATCGGCACTGACACAGCATCAACGATGCGCCCGGCCAGCGATTCCGCCGAGTTCTCAATGCTATGGCGCATGAATACGGCAAACTCGTCCCCGCCGAGGCGGACCAGCAGGTCCTCGGCGCGAACCTGATCCAACATGCGTCCGGCGACCTCGCGCAACACCTCATCACCTGCAGCGTGGCCGTAATTGTCGTTGACGATCTTGAAGTTATCCAGATCCATGTAAAACACGGTGAATGACTCGCCGGTGCGACGCGCGTGGGCTATTTCGGCATTCAGGGTTCGTTCGAACTGCGCCCTGTTGGCCAGTCCGGTCAGATGATCGGTCATCGCCAGATGGCCTAACTGGTTCGCCCGCTGCCGGTTTTCCATTGCGGTGATTACCAGGGTAGACAGCTCATGCAGCAAGGCGCGTTGAACCTCGCTTAACTTGCGTGGCTGTGTGTCCACCACGGCGATGGTTCCCAGTGCATAACCATTGCGGTCGATTAGGGGGGCACCGGCGTAGAAACGCAGATAAGGCGCCTGCGTCACCAGCGGGTTCCCTCGAAACCGGTTGTCCTGTTGCAGATCATCCACGACCAGCGGCTCGTTGGGCCGCATGATCGCATGCGCGCAAAATGCAATTTGCCGGTCGAGCTGTGGCACTTCCAGGCCGATTCGCGACTTGAACCATAGCCGATCCGAGTCCATCAACCCGATGACTGCCGCGGGCGTGTTGAATGCGTGACTGGCGACCCGCGTCAGCGTATCAAAATCCACCTCCGGCTGCGTGTCCAGAATCTCATAGGAACGGACGGCCCGCAGGCGCTGTGCCTCATTCGCGGGAATCGGACATTGCAAAGCTTGAACGTCGGCCATAGCTACTCCAGAAAAATCAATACATGTATGGAACAGACAAAATAATTGTTTGCCGTACTTTCCGGAGTGCGACTAACGTATCCGAGCACAACGGCAGCAAACTTGATTATTTTTTATTATACAGTTTCCATCGATCGTGACCGGTTCCGAAGTCTAAATTTGATGCAGGAACGCAGATCCTTGATCGTGCGTCACCGGACTTGCAGCATCTGTTCAAATCCAACATGCCGATGGTTCACCGTATCACATCCGTCGATTTTGCTGCTTGCGGGCCCTCCGGTCAGGCACGCAGCAGGAATACCAGTTTTATGGTATCGCACCGAAACGCCCCTATTACTTTGCCGCCGACAAACGACGCACATCGGCATGATCTCAGGCTGAGGCGAGCAGGCAGACGCCGCTCACTGCAATCGCGCCACCCAGCAAGCGGGACAGTAGCGCGTATTGCCTGCCTGTGGCCCTGCCCACCGCGATGCCAATGAGGTGCAGCGTCGCAGTCGCGGCAAGAAAGCCCAGCGCATACTCCACCGGGGCGGCGGAATCCGGCAGTTCCAAGCCGTGCGCATAGCCGTGCAGCAGGCCAAACAGCGCGGTGATGCACACACTGAGCGCTGCCGGGAATTGCAGGGACAACATGATGACCAGACCAAGGGACAGCACTGAAGTTGCGATACCCGTTTCGACCAGCGGCAGCGATTGCCATTGCATTGCGATACCTGCGCCGCACGCGAGCATGGTCAGGAACACCGCAGGCAAAAGCCACATTTGTCTTCCGCCGCTCAGTGCCGCCCACAACCCGACCGCCACCATCGCGAGCAAGTGGTCAAGGCCGGAAAATGGGTGCATCAATCCCGCAGCAAAGCCGGAGACATTGTGGCCAGGGTGGGCGAAGGCGGCGCTGCTCGCCAGAAGCAGAATGACGGCCAACAAAGACTTTGCACTCCTGTTACGCATGGTGTTTCTCCTTAATTGAGCAGTTCAAAACACGCCGTCATTCCCGCGCAAGCGGGAATCCAGCCAGATAAGAATGCCTGTTGTTTAAACCCGCTGGATTCCCGCTTGCGCGGGAACGACGTAGCGGACAAACACTCACATGACTTTTACCTTCACCAACTCTTCCCCGTTCGGGTCGGTCACATGCACCGCGCAGGCGATGCATGGGTCAAAGCTGTGGATCGTGCGCAGTATCTCGATCGGCTGTTTTGGATCATATAGCTGGTGACCTCTCAATGCAGCTTCGTATGGGCCTTCCAGTCCCTGCGCATCGCGCGGGCCGGCATTCCAGGTCGAAGGCACGACTGCCTGGTAATTGTCGATCTTCGCGTCCTTTATCACGATCCAGTGCGCCAGTGCGCCGCGCGGCGCTTCCATGAAGCCCACGCCTTTGGCGAGCGATGGCCAGGTAGAGGGTTCCCACAATTTGTCGTTGTGCGTCTTCACGTCACCCGCCTTGATTTTGGCGATCAGCTGGTCGTACCAGCCCTGCATCGCATCCGCGAAAATCTTCGTTTCCAGCGTGCGCGCGGCGGTGCGTCCCAGCGTCGAATACAGCGCGGTGACCGGCAGGTCGAGTTTATTCAAGGTCATGCCCACCAGTTCCTTTGTCTGCGCATGTCCCTTCGCATACAGCATCAGCACGCGCGCCAGCGGCCCGACTTCCATCGGCTTGCCCTGCCAGCGCGGCGACTTGAGCCAGGAGTAGGAGGCGTCGGTGTCGAGGTTGGCATACGGCGGCTTCGGTCCGGTGTAGTGCAGCTCGGTCTCGCCCCGGTACGGATGCAATCCTTTGTCTTTGCCCACGCTGTAGTCGTACCAGGAGTGGGTGACGAATTCCTCGATCTGGTTCTCGGCATTCAGGTCGACCGGATGGATCTCGGACAGGTCGCGATTCAGGATCACACCGGACGGGATCAGGTAACTGGACGGATCGCTCATACCCTTTTCCGGGAAGTCGCCGTAGGTCATGAAATTGCCGACGCCTTCGCCCTGCAGGCTCCAGTCCTTATAGAAGCCGGCGATCGCCAGCGTGTCCGGCACATACACCTGGTCCACGAAATCGCGCATCTGCCGGATGATGTTCTGCACGGTCTCCAGTCCCGTCATGTTGAGCGAGGTGGCCGCTTCGCCGCCGCGAAAGTGCGGGCCGTTGCCTTTCCCCTCATGTTGCGGATGGATGCTGATCGCGCAGGGCACGCCGCCGACCAGAAAATTCGGGTGCGGGTTCTTGCCGCCGAAGATGGCATGCAGTTTCGCCACATCGCGTTGCCATGCCAGTGCATCGAGGTAATGCGCGACCGCCATCAGGTTGGCTTCCGGCGGCAGCTTGTAGGCCGGATGGCCCCAGTAACCGTTGGCGAAGATGCCCAGCTGGCCGCCTTCGACGAAGGTCTTGAGGCGCTTCTGCACGCCGGCAAAATAGCCCGGAGATGATCGCGGATAGTTGGGACTCACAGTTTGCGCCAATGTCGAGGTCGCCTTGGGATCGGCCTTCAGCGCGGAGACCACGTCCACCCAGTCGAGCGCATGCAGGTGATAGAAATGCATCACATGGTCGTGCACGAATTGCGCCGCGATCATCAGGTTGCGGATCAGCTGCGCGTTGGGCGGCACTTCGTATTTGAGCGCATCCTCTACCGCGCGCACCGAGGCGATGCCATGCACCAGCGTGCACACGCCGCAGATGCGCTGCGCGAACGCCCAGGCATCACGCGGGTCGCGCCCGCGCAGGATGATCTCGATGCCGCGCACCATGGTGCCGGCACTGGAAGCACGCGTGATGCGGTTGTCGGCATCGGTCTCGGCCTCGATGCGCAGATGGCCTTCGATGCGGGTGATGGGATCAACTACAATGGTTTGTGTCATGGGCACCTCTATAAATCCATTTTGCGGGCGAATCTCGGCGTCGCGTGCTCGTTCGTTCCTCGCCTATCTTTGTGATATGTCTCGTCGCTCACTGTGCGGCTCCTTGCGCTTCATCCCGCAAAAAGAATTTCTATAAGTGCCCTAATGCCGACTCATCAGAGATCCATAAATTCCGTCAGGATGCGGTATTGTGCTGCGGCTTCGGTGTTGTCGGTGCCGTCGCCATTGGCGATGCTCGCGCAAGTGCGCGCCATGCGCGCATGCATCGCGGTATCCCAGGCAGCGTTGCCGCCCGGCCCGGACGGCTTCAAGCCGGCCAGCACCGCTTGTGCGACGAAGTGGCTGGCCTGGGTGTTCCAGTCGCAATCGTGGCCGCACCGGGTATAGCTATCAACGCTGACTGCATTGGCCGACTGGACTGCGATGGCAAGCTCATCATCCGTGATATCGGTGCGCATGGCAGAATTGATCGCCCCCTTCAATCTGTGGTCCTTGCATAACGCAAGCACGTTCTCCGCGAAGCGCGCTGCGACCTGGCGCTGGCGGATGCTCGAAAGCCCGCCCAGCGCAGCCTTGAACTCGGTATCGTTGCTGATGTTCATCGCCTCATTCTCCTTGCACCAGGTGATTGGCGATCGTTTCGGTCAGTCCCACTACCGGAATCTCCATCTTGTAATGTTCCAGCCCTTCCTCCAGCACGATGCGGCAATTGGCGCAGGCGGTGACCAGCGTCTTTGCCCCGGTCTGTTCCAGTTGTTCCTTTTTGACCTTGAATGCTGTGAGGCGCAATCCTTCCGCCTCCTCGACCGCGCTCACGCCACCGCCGCCGCCGCAGCACCAGTTCATCTTGCCGGGATCGCTGGTTTCCACATAATTCTTCGCCACCATCTTGAGCAGCTTGCGCGGCTGTTCCAGCACGCCGCCGCGCCGCACCAGCTGGCAGGGATCGTGGAAGGTGAGCAGCGCTTCCTCGAAACCGGATGTCTTGAGCAGGCCCTGATTGCTGAAACCGTCCAGCACTTCCAGGATGTGCAACACCTCGAAACTGTACGCGCGGCCCACCAGATTGGGACCTTCCCAACGCAATGCGGTATAGGCATGGCCGCATTCCGGGCTGATCACGATCTTGACCCTGAGTTTTTCCGCGCCGTCCACGATGCGCTGGACGAGAGTCGCGGCAATGTCGGATACGCCGATCTGGATACCGCTGTTAGTGGCCTCGAATGCTTCGGAACAGAGCGTCCAGGTCTTGCCGGCCTGTTTCATTATCCTGGCTACCGCGCCCAGGTATTCGGGAAAGTTGATGATCTCCATCGACGACATCAGCACCATGTATTCCGCTCCCACCACATCGAGCGGGATCTCGATGCCGGTATCTTCATGCACATGTTTCATCTGTGCCTTCAACGCGGGCAGTTTCACGCCCATCGGGCTGCCGATCTCCACCGCGCGCCTGGACGCGCCGACCAGTCCATCCGGTGCGTGTCCCGAGACGGCCATGCCTTCGCGCAGTTTGCGCACCATGTAGACGATGTCGTTGCCCACCGGACACACCATAGAGCAGCGTCCGCATAGCGTGCAGCTGTCATAGACCAGAGGTTTCCATTCTTCCAGTTCATCGTCAGTCACCGGTTTACTCAGGCCCAGCATCTTGCCCAGCTTGCCGAGCATCGTGTATTCCTGTTTGTATATGCGGCGCAGCGGCTCCAGCTTGTGGATCGGCGTGTACTTCGGGTCGCCGGTCTCGGTGTAGAACAGGCACGCCTCGGCGCACAGGCCGCAATGCACGCAGCTGCTGAAATAGCTGGCGATCGGCGCGTCGATGACTTCCTTGAGGACACTGATGCCTTTTTCGAGTGAGGCGCTCATACCGCCACCTCCTCATCCCGTATTGGATTGGTCACGGCTGCGTGTCGGTGGCCGCCGTCACTCGCGGACGTTCCCATCCCCGCCAAGCGGGGCCCCTGCTCACTGCTCATACCGCCACCTCCTCATCCCGTATTGGATTGGTCACGGCTGCGTGTCGGTGGCCGCCGTCACTCGCGGACGTTCCCATCCCCGCCAAGCGGGGCCCCTGCTCACTGCTCATACCGCCACCTCCTCATCCCGTATTGGATTGGTCACGGCTGCGTGTCGGTGGCCGCCGTCACTCGCGGACGTTCCCATCCCCGCCAAGCGGGGCCCCTGCTCACTGCTCATACCGCCACCTCCTCATCCCGTATTGGATTGGTCACGGCTGCGTGTCGGTGGCCGCCGTCACTCGCGGACGTTCCCATCCCCGCCAAGCGGGGCCCCTGCTCACTGCTCATACCGCCACCTCCTCATCCCGTATTGGATTGGTCATGGCTGCGTGTCGGTGGCCGCCGTCACTCGCGGACGTTCCCATCCCCGCCAAGCGGGGCCCCTGCTCACTGCTCATACCGCCACCTCCTCATCCCGTATTGGATTGGTCATGGCTGCGTGTCGGTGGCCGCCGTCACTCGCGGACGTTCCCATCCCCGCCAAGCGGGGCCCCTGCTCACTGCTCATACCGCCACCTCCTCATCCCGTATTGGATTGGTCACGGCTGCGTGTCGGTGGCCGCCGTCACTCGCGGACGTTCCCATCCCCGCCAAGCGGGGCCCCTGCTCACTGCTCATACCGGCACTCCTTTCCTGGCATTGGCATCGCCGTTATACCAACGCGATCCCCACAAGGTGAAGACATGAATCAGCTTGGTGAAGGGTAAAAATACCAGCAGCAGTTCCACGCACAAAATGTGCAGCGCCAGCATCAGCGTATAGGGCAGCAACAGGTGCCTGGCCGCAAGATAACCGGTCAATATGGGCAGGAACGTCAGCGCCCAGGCGGCATAATCGCCAAATGTGGAAAGGAAGCGCTTCACCGGGTTGTTGATGCGATCGACCAGCACCAACAGCAGGGTCGCCAGCGTCACCACCGCCGTGGCGTCGATGTACTGCGAGGGCAGACTCGGCCAGGACAGTCCGGTCAGCGACTGGATCAGTTTGATGTGGGGAGCGAACAGCAATACCACGATGAACAGGCCGAGATGGAACACATAGCCCGCCGCATAGCTCACCGGCGAACGCTTGAACATGCCGGGCGGCGGCACCGAGCGACGGAACATCGTGTACAGCCCGGAGGCGCCTGCTCGGTGCCGTGGCACGGCGAGGTCCGGCCTGCGGCCCAGCGCATAGATCTCGATCAGGCGCCAGACTGTGCCAAGCACAAAGATGCCGGTGGCAAAGTCAAGCCCTGTGCCGCGCACCCAGGTCAAGAACAGGACTTCATCCATTTCATTTCTCCAGGTCGGCGATGGTGGCCGTCTGGTGCGCCGAACGGGCGGCGCTCTTCCTGGCCCGGTTGGCGATGGACACGGCAATGCCCACGCCGGTGCCCGCGACGGCCGCGTCGGTAGCCAAACTCAACGGAGTGGCCGGCATCGACAGCGCGCTGTAGAAACTGCCCGCATCCCAGAAGTGCGGCTCCGAGCAACCGAGGCAGCCGTGCCCCGACTCAATCGGGAAACTGGTGCCGCCGTTCCATTTGGTCGTGGCGCAGGCGTTGTGCGTGGTCGGTCCCTTGCAACCGAGTTCGAACAGGCACCAGCCGTTGCGCGCGCCTTCATCGTCGAAACTCTTTGCGAACTTGCCCTGGTCGTAGAATGGGCGGCGATAGCAGCGGTCGTGGATGGTCTCGCCGAAGAAGGATTTCGGTCGGCCCAGGTCATCGAGTTCCGGCAATTCGCCGAAAGTGAGGTAATGCGCCAGCACGCCGGTGATGACGACAGGAATCGGCGGACAGCCGGAGATGTTGATGATGGGCTTGTCCTTGACGATGTCGGATACCGCCACCGCACCGGTCGGGTTCGGTTTCGCATTGGGAATACCGCCGAACGCAGCACAGGTGCCGACTGCGATGATCGCCGCCGCGCCCTTCGCGGTTTCCTCGATCAAGTCCAGATTAGTCCTGCCGGCGATGGTGGAATAGATGCCGCCATCCCGGGTCGGGATCGAGCCATCCACCACCAGCAGGTATTTGCCGAAATAATCCCGCATCGCATCCTCGCGCGATTTTTCGGCACCGTATCCGGATGCAGCCTGCAGGGTATGGTGGTAATCAAGCGAGATCATGTCGAAGATCATGTTCTCCAGCGTGGGCTGGTGCGAGCGTGTGAGCGATTCGGTGCAGCCGGTGCATTCCTGGAACGACAGCCAGATCATCGACGGCCGCTTCGCCTTGACCAGCGCCTCGGCGATCGCCGTCGCCGTGCCCGGCGGCAGCGCCATCAGCGAGGCCATGGCGGTACAGAATTTCAGGAATGCGCGGCGGCTGATGCCCTGCTGCGCGAGACGTTCTCCCAATGTGTCGTGTTCGTTCATTGCTGCACCTCGTCGTTGAGTTGAGCGCGTAACAATTCCAGCCCGGCGCCAATATCTTCCGGCTGGCTCTTGATGATCGTGGGAATTGCCGTGATCTCCAGCGTGTCGGCGACAATGTCGCCCTCGACGTTGAAGTGCGTCACCCACCACACGCCGGGATAGCGCGTCTCGACAACCTCGCTCGGGCCAATGGCCTCAACGTGCGCGGAGACTTCTCCTTGTCCCAGCAAATGGCGCAACTGTTCGTATTCGCCCGGCGCGAACGGCAGGCTGTTGAGGTCTATGCTGCCGGTCGTGCCGTCGTGTGCCAGCGCATGCAGCAATGCGGCGATCTCGGTCAGCAATGCGCGCACGCTTCCGATGGAATAGTCCTCGAGGCTCTCGACCCCGGCGGAAATGTTTTGCAGATTCATGTCTGCCATGCCTCGACCAGTTGCAAAGCGTGATCGCAGGCTTGCGGGATGGCCGCTGCGACACTGGATGACGGTGTTTCGCCCCAGTCAATGTTCTGCGGCTGGATACCGATCAGCGCGCGCCGCTGCGGCAAGCGATCGGCGAGGCGCGCGATTGTCAGCAGGTCAACCAGGTTCACTTCGTGCACGCTGCACTTGCGCTTGCCGCCGACGAACGCATCCATCTGTTCGCCTTCAAATACCTGGGTGGTGCCGGGCTCGTCATCAAGCTGCGCGGCATCGATGACGATCAGCTGCTGCGCATCCTCGATTGCACCGGCAAGGATGAAACTCAACGTGCCGCCATCCATCAGTTCGATATCGTCACGTCCCGCCACGCGATCTACCAGCATGCGCACCGCATGTATGCCGACACCCTCATCGCGCAACAGGGAATTGCCGATGCCGAGAATCAAAGTTTTTCGGTGGGTCTTGCGGCGGTCACTCATGGCACGGATTCCTTGAGCAGGCTACACGCCCAATCTAGCACCATGAAGTGTCAACTTCAACCGTGCAGTTTTGAACTTGCCGGAGTAAACTAGTCCGAAATTCATTATTCGCCACAAACTATGTGCCTCGGTATCCCAATGCAGATCGTCGAAATCGACGGTTACACCGCGCGTTGCACGGCCAAGGGCGTGCTGCGCGAGGTCAGCCTGTTCCTGCTGCAGGGCGAATCGCTCGCCATTGACGACTACGTTATCGTGCATGTCGGCTATGCGATCCAGAAAATGACCGAGCAGGAAGCGCGTTCGACCTGGGAACTGTTCGACGAGATGCTGGCCCTGGAAGCGGCTATGCCGGATGCAACGGGATAGGCCATGACCCTCACTGCTCAAGATTGGCTGGACAAGATCAAGGCGTTGCCGCTCACTCGCCGCATGCGCATCATGAACGTATGCGGCGGGCATGAACGCTCGATCACAATGGCCGGCTTGCGCGCGGCCTTGCCTCCGGCCATCGAACTGATCCCCGGGCCCGGGTGCCCGGTATGCGTGTGTCCGGAAGAAGACGTGTACCAGGCAATGCAGCTGGCGCTGCGCGCGGATGTGATCCTGGCAGCATTCGGCGACATGCTGCGCGTACCGGTGAACGTGCCCAAGGGCGAAGCGCGCTCGCTGGAGCAAGCCAAGGCCGCAGGCGCCGACGTGCGCGCCATCGCCGGCCCGCGCGAGGCAGTGCAGATCGCGCAGCAGAACCCGCAGCGGCCAGTGGTGTTCTTCGCGGCCGGTTTCGAGACCACCACTGCGCCGGTGGCCGCGATGCTGCTCGAAGGCGTGCCGGAGAACCTGTTGGTGCTGCTGTCGGGGCGGCTGACCTGGCCTGCGGTGGCAATGCTGCTCGATTCGGATACGCCCGGTTTCGACGCGCTGGTCGCACCCGGCCATGTCGCCACGGTGATGGGGCCGCAGGAATGGGCGTTCGTGGTCGAACAACACGATATGCCGGCAGCGGTAGCCGGCTTCACGCCGCTGTCGCTGCTGGCGGCGATCTATTCGGTGCTGCGCCAGTTGCTGGAAGGCGAGCGATTCCTCGACAACTGCTATCCCGAAGCGGTGCGCGCGAGCGGCAATCCGGCTGCGCAGGCCCAACTCGGACGAGCGATGAATATTGTGGATGCGAACTGGCGCGGTATCGGCGTTATTCCGGATTCTGGTTTTGCGCTCAATACCCATTTTTCCAGACACGATGCGCGCAGCCGGTTTGAGGATTTCACCACGGCGGCGCGCAAGTTTGCCGGACAAATGCCGCCGGGCTGCGGCTGCGCGCAGGTGGTGCTCGGAAAGATCTATCCGGACCAATGCAAATTGTATGGCGCGGCCTGTACGCCGCGCACCCCAATCGGCCCGTGCATGGTGTCGGACGAAGGCGCATGCCGCATCTGGTGGTCGAGCAGGACGAGCAGTTCAGCCAGGGAGCCGGAACACCACAAGGACGTAACGGCTCGGTAGCCGGCTGACTATATTCGCCGCCAGCTGCGGCGGATCAATTCCGGGCAGATCGATGGCGCAACTGTGAACTTTGACGCGGGATTCAGTGTGCAGCAAGGGCCGCATTTTTTACGTACCATCGATAGGCATCTCGCAGCCCATCCTCGAGTCCGATAGATGCCTTCCAGCCCATCGTCGCCAAACGGGAAACATCAAGCAGCTTGCGCGGCGCGCCGTCCGGCTTGCTTGCATCAAATACCAGCCTGCCGGTAAAGCCGGTTACCCGAGCCACCGTCTCCGCCAGCTCACGAATCGTACAGTCCACGCCGGTACCCACATTAATATGGGACAACATCGGGCGGGTATAGGCTTGATAGATTGCCGAATCCAGTTCCATTACATGCACGCACGCTGCCGCCATATCATCGACGTGCAGGAATTCGCGTTTGGGTTTTCCGCTCCCCCAGATGACGACTTCATCGCCCTGGGCGATCTTCACCTCATGGAAGCGGCGCAACAGTGCCGGGATCACATGCGAGTTTTCCGGGTGGTAATTGTCATTGGGGCCATAAAGGTTGGTGGGCATGACGCTGCGGTAATCGCGGCCATATTGCCGGTTATAGCTTTCGCAAAGCTTGATGCCGGCAATCTTGGCAATCGCATAAGGCTCGTTGGTAGGCTCCAGCAAGCCTGTCAGCAGTGCCTCTTCTTTCATCGGTTGCTCGGCCAGCCTGGGGTAGATACACGAGGAGCCGAGGAACAGCAGCTGCTGCACGCCGCAGCCATGCGCCGCATGGATGATGTTGGCCTCGATCATCAGGTTCTGGTAGATGAACTCGGCGGCGTAGGTGCTGTTGGCGTGGATCCCGCCCACCCTGGCTGCCGCCAGATAGACCTGATCGATGCGATGCCCGGCGAAGAAGTCCTGTACTTGAGCTTGCGAAGTCAGGTCCAACTGCGCCCGGGTAGCGGTGACTATATTCGCGCCCCGCTTATCCAGTTGCCTGACGATCGCCGACCCCACCATTCCCCGGTGCCCGGCCACAAATATGGTTTTGTTGTCTCCTGACGCCACGGCTAGCTTTCCCGCGAGACATTCACATCATGTCCGTGAGACATCAACAGCGCATGGCCCCGGGCCACCTTCAGGTCCTCCGCCACCATCTCGGCACACATCTGCTGCACGGTGATTTCCGGCACCCATCCCAGGTCGGCCTTTGCCTTGGAAGGATCCCCCAACAGGGTCTCGACTTCGGTGGGCCGGAAGTAGCGGGGATCAACTTCAACAACAATATCTCCCGCTTTCAGCGCCGGCGCGTTGTCTCCTACGATCAAATCCACAATGCCTTTTTCATCCACCCCGCTGCCCTCAAAACGCAGCGTGATGCCGAGTTCGGCTGCCGACCATTTGACAAAATCGCGCACGGAATACTGCACTCCGGTTGCAATCACGTAATCCACAGGATGATCCTGCTGCAGCATCATCCATTGCATGCGCACATAGTCCTTGGCATGGCCCCAGTCACGCAACGCATCCATGTTGCCCAGATACAGGCGCCTCTCCAGTCCCTGGCCAATATATGCCAGTCCCCGCGTGATCTTGCGGGTTACAAAGGTCTCGCCGCGGCGCGGCGATTCATGGTTGAACAGGATGCCGTTGCAGGCATACATGCCATATGCCTCCCGGTAATTGACAGTGATCCAGTACGCATAAAGCTTGGCCACGGCGTAGGGGCTGCGCGGATAAAAAGGCGTGGTTTCCTTTTGCGGGATTTCCTGCACCAGACCATACAGCTCTGAAGTGGACGCCTGATAAAACCGGGTCTTGTTTCCCAGCCCCAATATCCGGATCGCCTCGAGCAAGCGCAGGGTGCCCATGGCATCCACGTCAGTTGTGTATTCCGGGGATTCAAAACTCACCGCCACATGCGATTGCGCACCCAGGTTGTACACTTCATCCGGCTGCACTTCCTGGACAATGCGAATAAGGTTTGATGTGTCGGTCAGATCACCGTAGTGCAAGAAGAAGCGCGGATTTGTTACATGCCGGTCCTGGTAAATATGGTCTACTCTCTGGGTGTTGAACAAGGATGCCCTGCGCTTGATGCCATGAACTTCATAGCCTTTGGCAAGCAGGAACTCAGCCAGATAGGAACCGTCCTGGCCGGTGATACCGGTTATTAATGCCCTCTTCATCAGTTGTTATCCCCGCCGTTAGATTTTGAAAGAATGGAGTTCAAGGAGTGATTCTAGCTCACATATTCACACAAGTAGGGAAAGCCTGGAAGGGTTTCCGCAGGCTTCGGTTCCATTCGCAAGTGGTACCCGAATATCAAGCACGGCAGAAGCCAAGACGCAAAATCGTACGGCACTGACCTGCCTGAAAGAGATTTCGCAATATCGACGCCTTTCGCTGGCGCATTTCATCTGAATTGAGCGAGCTGGTTGCGCGGAACAGACGCGGTTCGCAGCAGCGCAAAACCGAGCGCGCATCCCGGTCGGTCTTGCTCCCTGCTGTAAAATACGAGCGATATAACTCGTATCGTCCAAGCAGATAGCCATGACATGGGTTCAGATAGTCTCTCTCGGCATTTTCTCTGCCACATTCATCGCCATATTCATGGAGCGGATCCACCGCACCATCGTCGCCATTGCGGCTTCCACAGCCATGCTCCTGTTCGGCATGGCCAATCACTTCTACTTCCAGGAAGACGCGTTCCGTGCGGTAGACTTCAACACCATTCTGCTCCTGCTGTGGATGATGCTCACAGTGGCCATCCTCGAAAAGAGCGGCTACCTCCAGTACCTTGCCATCCACATGGCACAGAAATCCAGAGGCCGGCAATGGCCACTCCTGCTCTTTCTGGGAACCACCACGACGCTGCTATCGACCCTGCTCGACAACGTCACCACGGTGGTAGTCATTGCTCCTGTGACCATCGCCATCTGCAGAACCCTCGCCATCAATCCGATCCCCTATCTTATGGCCGAGGCCTTCCTCTCAGATACCGGCGGCGTAGCCACCCTCATCGGCGATCCGCCGAACGTCATCATCGGCTCGGCCGCCGGTTTGACCTTCAACGACTTCCTGCTCCATCTGGCACCCATCACCCTGATAGCCTGGCTGGTCACCCTCTATATGGTGAAATACTTTTACCGCTCGGAACTGGCGCGACCATCACCCCATACAGAAGAGCTGATGGCCATGATTCCCGCCGATGCCATTACCGACTGGTCATCAGCGAAAAAGGTTCTGATCGTACTCGGCGGAGTCATGGTCCTGTTCCTGTTCCACGGCGTACTGCACCTGCATGCTTCGACTGTGGCATTCATCGGGTTTGCCACCGCCTTCGCCTGGGTACAGCCCGACCCTGACGAAATTCTTGGCAAGATCGACTGGAGCGTGCTGCTTTTCTTCAGTGCGCTGTTCGTGCTGGTAGGCGGGGTGGAAAGGTCGGGGGCACTTGAGATCATCGGAGAAAGCCTGGTGGATCTTGCCAGAGACGATCTCCTTCTCGCTTCTATTATCATGCTCTGGTCTGCAGCCCTGATCTCCGCCATCGTCGACAACATTCCCTTTACGATCGCCATGGTGCCCATTATCAAACACCTTGAATCGCAGGGAATAACTGCGGAGCCGCTGTGGTGGGCTCTGGCAATGGGTGCCGGTTTTGGCGGAAACGGAACCCCGATCGGAAGCACCGCCAACGTAGTCATCGTGTCTCTCAGCGAAAAAACTTTCTATCCCATATCATTCAGGGCATGGATAAGCAAAGGCGGGCCCATCATGCTGGCCACCTGCCTTATCGCCAGTGTGCTGCTGGCGCTGTTCTTCCAGTGGTACTCCTGACGAAAGAGCGGCAAGGGCATTTGAAGCCGGCACTGTTTCGCCGCAACACCCTAGGCCTTGCGGTAGATGCTTCCGCCCTGCTGCACGAACTCCACCGATTTCTGTTCCATACCTTTTTGCAGCGCGGTCTGTTCGTCCATACCCTGCTTCGCGGCGAAGTCACGCACGTCCTGGGTGATCTTCATCGAACAGAAATGCGGGCCGCACATCGAGCAGAAATGCGCGAACTTGGCGGATTCCTTGGGCAGTGTCTCGTCGTGGAACTCGCGCGCCTTGTCCGGGTCCAGACCGAGGTTGAACTGGTCGTCCCAGCGGAATTCGAAGCGCGCTTTGGACAGCGCGTTGTCGCGAATCTGCGCGCCGGGATGCCCCTTGGCGAGATCGGCGGCGTGGGCCGCGATCTTGTAGGTGATGATGCCTTCCTTGACGTCGTTCTTGTCCGGCAGGCCGAGATGCTCTTTCGGCGTGACATAGCACAACATCGCGGTGCCGTACCAGCCGATCATCGCCGCGCCGATGGCGGAGGTGATGTGGTCGTAGCCGGGGGCAATGTCTTGAGTGAGCGGACCCAGTGTATAGAACGGCGCTTCATGGCACCACTTCAGTTGCAGGTCCATATTTTCCTTGATCATGTGCATCGGCACATGGCCGGGGCCTTCGATCATGGTCTGCACGTCGTGCTTCCACGCGATTCGGGTCAGTTCGCCCAGGGTCTTGAGTTCCCCAAGCTGCGCTTCGTCGTTGGCATCGTGGATCGAGCCGGGGCGCAAGCCGTCCCCGAGGCTGAAGCTCACGTCGTAGGCTTTCATGATTTCGCAGATTTCCTCGAAATGGGTGTAGAGGAAACTTTCCTTGTGGTGTGAAAGGCACCATTTCGCCATGATCGAGCCGCCGCGCGATACGATGCCGGTCAGGCGCTTCGCGGTCATCGGTACATAGCGCAGCAGTACGCCAGCATGGATCGTGAAGTAGTCGACTCCCTGCTCGGCCTGCTCGATCAGCGTGTCGCGATAGATCTCCCAGGTAAGGTCTTCAGCTTTGCCATCCACTTTTTCCAGCGCCTGATAGATCGGCACCGTGCCGATCGGCACCGGCGAGTTGCGAATGATCCATTCGCGCGTCTCATGGATGTGTCTGCCGGTGGACAGATCCATTACCGTGTCG
This sequence comes from uncultured beta proteobacterium, assembly GCA_963782385.1. Lineage (GTDB taxonomy): Bacteria > Pseudomonadota > Gammaproteobacteria > Burkholderiales > Gallionellaceae > CAVXFS01. The sequence continues at coordinate 708,142 of CAWAJO010000001.1, read as the reverse complement.
CCGCCCCAGCGGATCGCCCAAGTCATCTTTTCCACTTCTTCCTGAATGCTCGACCCCAATGCGGAGTTGCCGATATTGGCGTTGATCTTCACCAGAAAGTTGCGGCCGATGATCATCGGCTCGACTTCAGGGTGGTTGACGTTGGCCGGGATAATGGCGCGACCGCGGGCGACTTCGTCGCGCACGAATTCAGGCGTGATCGCCTTGGGTATGGCCGCGCCGAAGCTTTCGCCGTGATGCTGAGATCTCAGCAGTTCGGACAACCCCTCGGTCTTCTGGTTCTCGCGGATCGCGATGAATTCCATTTCCGGCGTGATGATGCCCCGGCGCGCATAATGCATCTGTGTGACGTTAGCGCCCACTTTCGCCCGACGCGGTGCACGCCGCAGATCGAAGCGCAATTCCGCCAATTCCACATCGGCCAGCCTTTGCCGGCCATAGTGCGAGCTGGGTACGGCGAGCTGCTCGGTGTCATTGCGCTCGGCGATCCAGCCGCTGCGCATGCCCGGCAGGCCGGAGCGGATGTCTATCTGGGCGGCAGGGTCGGTATAAGGACCGGAGCAATCGTAGACATGAATCGGCGCGTTCTTTTCGGCGCCCATCGCCGCAGGCGTGTCGGCCTGCGAAATCTCGCGCATCGGCACGCGGATGTCGAGGCGTGAACCCACGACATATATCTTGCGCGAATTCGGCAAAGGCTTGATCGCCGCGGCATCGACGTGCGCAGTCTGGCTTAGAAACTTGGGATTGGCATTCATGGTGTATCGCTCCAAAAAAGTAAGGAGCATCGAAGACGCTTCCCTACGACGGCATTATCCGTACAGGTTCGAAGGGTGATTCTCACTTTGCCATGATGTTCCAGGTGACGGCAAAGACCCCTAGCAGAATGTGCAAGGTAATGGAAAGGATGGGTAAATGCAAGTTCCGTCGGCTCCCGCATGAAATGCATCTGCAAATCCTGGATGCAGATCATCGCAGCAATTACGGCACGCTTATCGAATGCCATTTAGTGCCTAATGAATCGGTGGCGCTGATTAACTTGGTCGCGCAAACCGCCTTCCTATAAAATGACCTCTATGCAAATAAAGCTTACCCGCCCTGATGACTGGCACCTGCATTTGCGCGATGGCGCCCTGATGCAATCCGTGTTGCCGGATACCGTCCGCCAGTTTGCCCGGGCGATCGTCATGCCGAATCTGCGCCCCCCGATTACTGACCACGACCAGGCATTGGCTTACCGCGAACGCATCCTGGCTGCCCTGCCCGCCGGCTCGGACTTCCAGCCGCTGATGACGCTATACCTTACCGACAACACGAGTGCGCAACAAATAAGGCTTGCCAGAACAAGTGGCGCAATCCATGCAATAAAGCTTTACCCGGCAGGCGCCACGACCCATTCCGATGCGGGTGTCACCGATATTCGCAAGACCTATCCGGCGCTGGAAGAGATGCAGCGCCGTGGGATGCCGCTGCTGGTGCACGGCGAAGTCACCGATCCTGCTGTGGACATCTTCGACCGCGAAGCGGCGTTCATCGAACGCGTGCTGCAGCCCCTGGTGCGCGACATGCCCGAGTTGCGCGTGGTATTCGAGCACATCACGACCCGAGAAGCGGTGCAGTTCGTGAAGGAGGCGCCGGACAGCATCGCCGCCACCATCACGGCGCATCATCTGCTATACAACCGCAATGCGATGTTCAGCGGCGGTGTCCGCCCGCATTACTACTGCCTGCCTGTGCTCAAACGTGAAACGCACCGGCAAGCGCTGATCGAAGCCGCAACCGGAGGCAACAGGAAATTCTTCCTTGGCACCGATAGCGCGCCGCATGCAATCCATACCAAGGAAGCCGCCTGTGGCTGCGCCGGCATTTACACCGCGCATGCCGCCATTGAGCTCTATGCCGAAGCATTCGAACAAGCGGGAGCGCTGGACAAGCTGGAAGCTTTTGCCAGTTTCTTTGGGGCAGATTACTACCGCTTGCCCCGCAACCTGAAGAAGATCGTATTGCGCCGCGAAGAATGGCAAGTACCTGCAAGGATGAAGTTTGGAGAATTTGAACTTGTGCCACTGCGTGCGGAGAAGATGCTGCGATGGAAGATGACCGATGAATTTTCAGGCTGACCCACCGAAGGCATTGCGGGTCTTTGGAATGACGCTGCAGTGGCCTGCAGCGCAGCTAATTTATCGGTTCATTTTGCAGGGACCGAGTAGCCCGCATTCACTCCCCGCCAAACCATCCCGGTTCGGCTTTCGGGAAACTGGATTGCTTGATCATGAATTTCGGGTATCTCCATTCTGTCAGGACTTCCTGGCAGACATCGAGCAGGGAAACGCATTGCCCATTTACAGGCCACACTGCATGAATGCTTCCCATCAGAATCTGGAGGTGTATCGCAGGCTGGCCATGATTTCTGTATTTCCGGAATTGGAATCCAGATGCAGCCTGTAGATAATGGCCGAGTCGACCCGGCTATAACTGTTTATGGGTACTGTATACGAAAGCTCCGTGTTCACCTGGCGTCTGGCTACTAGCGACATGGCCTGCACCAATGTAACCAGGGAGTCTGCCAATTTGGACTGCATAGCCGTTCCCACCAAAGACAGGGCGTTGTTGACTCCTCGCATTGGCACATAGATAGTGGAATGAATGCTGTCATTGTTAAGCAGCATGCCGTTATGGATGACTTCACCGCGCAGCGAATTGCCGCGAACAAAGATGACTCTCAACCTCGTATGGGTCGCTTCGCCCAGGTTTGGAATAAGAGCCGCAGATGACCTGCCAAACGCCGCCAGACTTTCCGACATCGAACTCTCTTTTGCTGCTGGAATGGCAAATTGCGCACGCGATGCTGACTGGATTGCGGATGGCATATTCGCATCCAAAGGATCAGCAAAGGATGCGATCGGCGGGAGTGCAAGCTGGGTTGCGGTGATGCCAAGCGTTAACATGTTCATGATAACCTCCTAACAGGTTTTCATGGCGGCCCCGCTATCTTTCCAATGGTGAAGACCGGAGGCTTTGCGTCACCCGATTTCTCGGGTTTTGCCCATGATTAATTCGTTACATATGTGCCCAAGAGACTAGAAATCACTGCGAAAACCCAATGAGAAGAACTTGCGGGTCGTCCTGGAAGAGGTGCCATTGCCTGAAACATTGGTTCTTTCCAGGCTGCCTTCTACTTCAATGTTGATTCTGTCTTTTGCCAGATAGCTGACCTTTATCGAAGGCGTGGTTCTAGTGGTTGCCATGCCAAAATTGTTTTGCCGGTATAGCCTCAGTGACGTATCGTATGTCCACCGGGACACCATCGAGCGATTGGAAACAAACAAGGAATGGGCATTGATCAGGTCGCTCGTTATACGGTTCAGGCCAAAGACCGAGATGTCACGGCCAGTCAAAATATTGCTGCCGATTAATTGGCCGGTAAACGTCCATTCATTGCCGGTCCCAGGAGTAAAGGGCAAGATTCCCTGCACATCCGAAGTCCCGCTTGGCGGCATGCTGGACACGTTGGAAAGTTTTATGTCACCCCCAATCTGCCACTTTTCGTCGAGCGGGTGCGTTGCGCCGACCTGTACCAGATTTGCCGTGGCCGTGCGTGCCTTGGCCAATTCCCTCAAGGCGCTTTCAGTCATGCCTTGCATCAGAACGCCGAGTGATGTGGTGATTGCACCATTCAGCGCATTTCTTGTGCTTAGAGACGGCGTCTTGCGATGATCCACCAAGAAGTTGTAGATTGTTCCCGATTCGGTGTTCAGCGTTCCTTGTACGAGTGCAGTATTGACTGCTTTATATGAGGTGTCGTAATCAAACAGTGCAAAGACGGTCTTCTTGATTTCAAAGTACCGTAACTCGGCGCCCACGGCCCGGCGGTCGGCGATGCCTTCCAGGGTCTGATTGATTGCATATACCGATCCACTCCATCCGCCTTCGGTCGAGCCGGTCATATCCAGGCTGGCGCCATAAAATACAGGTTGCGTGGTTCGAATTGTCGAAGTCGTGTCTGCAAGCCGGCCTGCAACGACGTTCCCGCGATACTTCGACATGAAACCACTGCCCAGCGAAATGCCATCAAACCTCCCCATTACGCCGCCACCTGTAGCGGATTGGCGCCCTATGCGCCCTGAATAATCGGATATTCTATTCTTTAGCTCGAAATAAGCGTTATACAGCTTGTTCCGGCTTGGCTGATTGTCCAGATAGTTCTTGGTGAAGGAATCCCGAAATACCAGGCGATTATCGAACTCATCGCCGCGGAAGCGCTCCGAGGCATCGACATTGGTCATAAGCGAAGATTGATCGGTGGCCGTGAAGGCCGATTGGGTCAGCTGATTGGTAACCACATCTGTGGTGGTAAAGTCATTGCTGCTCGCCCCGTGATAATAGTACATTGACAAACTGCCATAAGCAGTCGTTTCAGTAGCTTTCTTTAGCAGTGCCTCAGGTGGTTTGATCGTCTCAGCAGCCTTGGCAGGCATCCTCGCAAGACGCTCCTTGACCCGGGCGACTCCCGGACCGCTGGAATAGAGTTTTAAATACAATTCATACTCCAGCCTGGCCTTGTCGGGCTGGCCTATTTTTTCTCTGGCAACCCCCACCCATTCCTGGGCATCTTGCGTATAGATATTGGAAGGGAGTTGCAACAACTGATTGAATGCATCAATCGCAGCTGCATAGCTTCCAGTTTGCAGGGCACCCCGGCCTTTTTCCATCAGGACTTCTGCTTTGTCATTATTCTGATCTTCAGGTGTGGCCGCGGCAGTCGCCGGTCTTTTTCTAATTTCCGGCAAATCCAGCAGCTTTTCCGTTGCGACAGGCCGCTTCAGCTCCTCGGGTGTCATTTTTTTGACTGTTATAAGAAAGCTGCGTTGATCCTTATTGGGGCGCACGCTATATCTCACTTCACGGTCAAATTCGATTACCAGTTCCCGCACCCCATACTCAAGCTGGCTGGTGACAGTAAAATGCGGGATTGAATCCGACGGTGGTGATTGGCGTTTCTCATTGTCCTCCGCCACATTTCCAGTAGTTGCTCCGGGAGAAAGGTCATAATAGATATCCAGGGTTTGACCCTGTTTCTCGGGAAAATGCCGCAGGTAGTGGACCCGGTCCGTCAGCTTTATCTGAATCTCGACATCATCTTTTTTTTCATGCAGAAGAATATCGTCCAGAAGCTGCGCCGATGCAGTGCTGGATAACAACCCGGCAAACGCCAATACGGGACACAATTGGGCTGCAAATTTGCCGTATCTATTGATAACCATCGACTTCAACCTCACACAATTTCGTGATTGAAAAAATACCCCGAATGGCATGGGATTCTATTTATTAAATGTCCTGGTGCTATGACATTGATCGCATGAAGCACTGGTGGAGGGATGTTCTCCTTTTGGCTTGCCGCGCGCATAGACGCCGTTATGGCAAGTTGCGCACTTGCCCGGTATTGAAACATTGTGATTCATATTGCCGCTGGCAAAACTGGTGGTATTGTGGCATCCGTCACAAGACCCGGTAGTAGTACCCGCCGTGGGGATGTGGCCCGCATTCATTCCCGTTGCTGTACTGCCGTTGTGGCAACTGCCGCACGAACCCGGTGCCACGCCACTATGATTGAACTTCGCCCCGGCAAAACTCGTCGTGTTATTGTGGCAGGTGTCGCAGGAAGCCGTCGTTGACACGTGGCCCGCCGGCTTGCCTGTCGCCGTGCTGCCGTTGTGGCAGGTGTTGCAGGAGCCCGGCGTCACGCCAGAGTGGCTGAATGTCGCACCCAACCAGGTGGAGGTGTTGTGACACGCATCGCAGGATGCCGTCGTCGACACGTGGCCCGCCGGTTTGCCTGTCGCGGTGCTGCCGTTGTGGCAGGTGCTGCAGGAGCCCGGTGTCACCCCTGAGTGGTTGAACTTCGCCCCTGCAAAAGTAGAGGTGTTGTGGCAGGTATCGCAGGACGCTGTCGTCGACACGTGGCCGGCCGGTTTGCCTGTCGCCGTGCTGCCGTTGTGGCAGGTGCTGCAGGAGCCCGGTGTCACCCCGCTATGATTGAATGTTGCCCCCGCAAAGCTCGTCGTGTTGCTGTGGCAGGTATCGCAGGATGCCGTCGTCGACACGTGGCCCGCCGGTTTGCCTGTCGCCGTGCTGCCGTTGTGGCAGGTGCTGCACGAGCCCGGTGTCACCCCGCTATGATTGAATGTTCGCCCCGGCAAAGCTCGTCGTGTTGCTGTGGCAGGTATCGCAGGATGCCGTCGTCGACACGTGGCCCGCCGGTTTGCCTGTCGCCGTGCTGCCGTTGTGGCAGGTGCTGCACGAGCCCGGTGTCACCCCTGAGTGGTTGAACTTCGCCCCGGCAAAGCTCGTCGTGTTGCTGTGGCAGGTATCGCAGGAAGCTGTCGTCGACACGTGGCCCGCCGGTTTGCCTGTCGCCGTGCTGCCGTTGTGGCAGGTGCTGCACGAGCCCGGTGTCACCCCGCTATGGTTGAATGTCGCCCCGGCAAAGCTCGTCGTGTTGCTGTGGCAGGTATCGCAGGAAGCCGTCGTCGACACGTGGCCCGCCGGTTTGCCTGTCGCCGTGCTGCCGTTGTGGCAGGTGCTGCAGGAGCCCGGTGTCACCCCGAGTGGTTGAACTGTCGCCCCGGCAAAGCTCGTCGTGTTGCTGTGGCAGGTATCGCAGGAAGCCGTCGTCGACACGTGGCCCGCCGGCTTGCCTGTCGCCGTGCTGCCGTTGTGGCAGGTGCTGCAGGAGCCCGGTGTCACCCCTGAGTGGTTGAACTTCGCCCCGGCAAAGCTCGTCGTGTTGCTGTGGCAGGTATCGCAGGAAGCTGTCGTCGACACGTGGCCCGCCGGTTTGCCTGTCGCCGTGCTGCCGTTGTGGCAGGTGCTGCACGAGCCCGGTGTCACCCCTGAGTGGTTGAACTTCGCCCCTGCAAAAGTAGAGGTGTTGTGGCAGGTATCGCAGGAAGCTGTCGTCGACACGTGGCCCGCCGGTTTGCCTGTCGCCGTGCTGCCGTTGTGGCAGGTGCTGCACGAGCCCGGTGTCACCCCTGAGTGGTTGAACTTCGCCCCTGCAAAAGTAGAGGTGTTGTGGCAGGTATCGCAGGAAGCCGTCGTCGACACGTGGCCCGCCGGTTTGCCTGTCGCCGTACTGCCGTTGTGGCAGGTGCTGCACGAGCCCGGTGTCACCCCGCATGGTTGAACTTCGCCCCTGCAAAAGTAGAGGTGTTGTGGCAGGTATCGCAGGAAGCCGTCGTCGACACGTGGCCCGCCGGTTTGCCTGTCGCCGTGCTGCCGTTGTGGCAGGTGCTGCACGAGCCCGGTGTCACCCCTGAGTGGTTGAACTTCGCCCCTGCAAAAGTAGAGGTGTTGTGGCAGGTATCGCAGGAAGCTGTCGTCGACACGTGGCCCGCCGGTTTGCCTGTCGCCGTGCTGCCGTTGTGGCAGGTGCTGCACGAGCCCGGTGTCACCCCGCTGATGGTTGAACTTCGCCCCTGCAAAAGTAGAGGTGTTGTGGCAGGTATCGCAGGAAGCCGTCGTCGACACGTGGCCCGCCGGTTTGCCTGTCGCCGTGCTGCCGTTGTGGCAGGTGCTGCACGAGCCCGGTGTCACCCCTGAGTGGTTGAACTTCGCCCCTGCAAAAGTAGAGGTGTTGTGGCAGGTATCGCAGGAAGCCGTGGTCGACACGTGGCCCGCCGGTTTGCCTGTCGCCGTACTGCCGTTGTGGCAGGTGCTGCACGAGCCCGGTGTCACCCCTGAGTGGTTGAACTTCGCCCCGGCAAAGCTCGTCGTGTTGCTGTGGCAGGTATCGCAGGATGCCGTGGTCGACACGTGGCCCGCCGGTTTGCCTGTCGCCGTGCTGCCGTTGTGGCAGGTGCTGCACGAGCCCGGTGTCACCCCTGAGTGGTTGAACTTCGCCCCTGCAAAAGTAGAGGTGTTGTGGCAGGTATCGCAGGAAGCTGTCGTCGACACGTGGCCCGCCGGTTTGCCTGTCGCCGTGCTGTTGTTGTGGCAGGTGCTGCAGGAGCCCGGTGTCACACCGGAGTGATCAAACCGCACATTTGCGAATGTTCCAACGGCGGAGTGGCAGGTGTCGCAGGAAGCAGTGGTTTGAATGTGGCCGGTCGATTTTGCAGTCGCCATGATACCGTTATGGCAGGTGTTACATGTGCCTGGTGCCACGCCGGCGTGATTAAACCTCGCCCCGGCAAAACTGACGGTGCTGCTGTGACAAATATCACAAGATTCATTTGTTGGTATGTGGTTGGGTGGTTTTGCAGTCGCCGTAACCCGGCTTCCGGCAGCGTGACAACCTGCACAGTTCGTTGGAGTACCTTTGAATATTCCGTTGACATGGCAAGTAGCACAGTCTGCATTTGCATGCGCGCCAGTCAAAGCAAACCCTGTGCTTAAATGATTGAAATTTTTGGAGAAGCGTTCGGTCTGTGCATGAGCAAGAGAATTGACAAATAGTAAGACCATCCCAATAACGAAAAACATGGCGAAATGACGTCCAACCGCGGGGGCTTTCAAAAGATATTGTTGCATCATCGCTCCAATCACTCTGCTCCAATTTATATTGTTGGCCTTTAACATTAATATAAACTTAACGCCAAGAAACATAAGGAAGGTTTCAGTGGGTGAGGCATGGTACAAAAGAAAACGATTGCACCCAAATCCGCTCAGCCCTCTAGTCATTGCGTAATCAAACGGGTGAATAAATCAGACGAGCGTTCAAGATCGTGGAGTGAGCGGCAGAAACTGAGTCCCCAAAGCTGAAGCGAGCCGCCCTTGCAGATATAGATCAGTAAAGCTGAATCAATTTACTTCACGGATGCGATGGAAGATGTTGTAATACCGAACGGCGCCGAAACCAGGTTTTGAACCGGAATGTGAGTTATCTAATGCTCCACCAGGCCGAATTTCAATCTACTGCAGCGTTCTGCCGCCAACCTTGATGTTTTTCCATGAAGTCACCTCATGGCAGCGTTCGCATTGCCGCCCAAAATTTCCGTCATGTACATCATCATTGCTATGGCAGTTGCCGCAAACGCTGGTCAGGACCACTTTCTTGTCCATTGCCTGCTGGTGGCACTCGTAGCATCCAATGCCCTTGTGCCCGCCTTCAAGCTTGAATTTAGCCTTGTTGTGATCAAAGTCCCAGACTCTCCAATCGCGAGTGTTATGGCAGTTTTCACACAGCGTTCCCAATCTGCGCTTATGGGCATCTTTCTTCTCATGACACGACCAGCAGTCTGATTGCGCATCCTTGAAAGTGGGTGCCTCGTGGCATTTCTTGCACTCCACCTGGACATGTTTGCCGGTCAAGGGAAATTGCGCCTGCCGGTGATCAAATTTAGCCTTGGTCCATGACTCTTCCCTGTGGCAGGACTCGCATTTCTTGCCTTCCTGCCCTTTGTGCTTGTCGTCCTTCTCGTGACAGGAAATACATTCCATTTTCAGCTTGTCCTGATACACGTCGCCTTTGTGGCAGCTGACACACTTCACTTCCTTATGCTTGAACAGCAATTTGTATTTGGTGTCCTTGTCATGATCGAACAGCACTTCCTTCCACCCTCTTTCGATATGGCAGGTTTCGCACTTCGGTCCGAACCTACCCTTGTGCTCGTCATCTTTTTCGTGGCAGGAGTTGCACTCGGTCTTCAGCTTGTCCTTGTAAAGGTCGCCCCTGTGACAGCTGACGCACTTTACTTCCTCGTGCTTGAACAGCAATTTATACTTGGTGCTCTTGTCATGGTCGAACAGGATCTCCTTCCATCCTTTCTCGGCGTGACAGGTCGCGCACTTCGGCCCGAACTTGCCTTTGTGCTTGTCGTCTCTCTCGTGGCACGAGTTGCACTCCATTTTCAGCTTGTCCTTGTACAGATCCCCCTTGTGACAGCTGACGCATTTCACTTCGCGATGCTTGAACAACAACGGATATTTGGTTTTCCTGTCATGGTCGAACAGGATCTCCTTCCATCCTTTCTCGGCGTGACAGGTCTCGCAGTTCGGCCCAAACTTGCCCTTATGCTTGTCGTCTTTCTTGTGACATGAATAGCAATTCTTTGGGGTATCCTTGAATTTATTGTCAATATGGCAGCTCTTGCATTTCACGTCTGCATGCTTGCCAAGCAACTTGAAGTCGGTCTTGTCATGATCGAACTCGGTTGATTTCCAGTCTTTCTCGGTATGGCACTTGGCACAATCGGTGCCCAGACCGCCCTTGTGCTTATCGTCCTTCTTATGGCAACCAATACACATGGACGGCGCATCGCGGAATTTCCTTTCTGGCGGATGGCAGCTCTTGCACTGCACTTTTTCGTTCAAGTGCGCGCCTTTTAGCTGAAAATCGGTCTCGGTATTGTGGTCCAGCTTCTTGGGGTCAAATACCACTATATGTGCGTCTCGACCCTTGTGTTCTGTATGGCATTCCTTGCATTCTTCATGTTCCTTCATGCGCCCGTGGAAACCGGATTTATCGCTGAAGTCCTTGCCAACTTCCTTGTGGCAGTCCTTGCAAAGTTCGGGCTGCGCCGCCTTGTCAAATTTCTTGTGGCATTTCTCACATTGTCCTTCAATCTTGGCGTGCCCTTTTATCACGTCGCCGGGCAACAATATATCCCCGACCGTGTCCGCATGTGCCTGAGCGGCGCAAACAAAACAGAGACAGACAAGTGCAATCGCTCTAACAAGCTTCCGCATGGAGTAAATCAATACATATGCACCGAAATTACGTGGAAAATTCCGCTGAACACGAGCATGAATACCAGCGGGATATGAAGGATATGCCACCAGGAGAACAATTCCTGATAACTGTGAAACTGGGAAACATCCCGGACCGTCTTGAGATAGGTATGAATCAGGTCTGAATTTTCCGTGTACAGTCTTTCCAGGCTTTCCGACTGAGCTGCATATTCAGTCCGCACACCCGCTTTCTCACGCATGATTCGCTTCAGATCTCTCGTTAACTCCCGAAACAGCAATTCCGAACGGACCCAGACCATGATGAAATTAACCAGCCTGATGCGCCCCTCAACGATATTTTCAGATGTCTGCTTGCGAAATTGAGCAAGTTTCTCCTGGATTTCAGGCGCAAAACCAAGAGCGGACTGGAGGTCGCCGGTCTGCTCCACTTTGGACTGCAATTCCCGCAATGAAGCCTGTCTGCCATAAAGGCCATGGTGTATTTTGGTATAAAAAAAACGCCCGAACACCCCGCTACCCGCCACCAGCAACATGCAAAACATGGCGACACCCGCATTGATAGACCGGATCACATATGTCGAATGGTAGATAATTACAGTTGGTCCGAGGATGCCAAAGATCATGTGCCACTTGAACCAGGTCGGCAGGATTCCAAGTCGCCTCATAAACCTGGCCCGTTTTCGAAGCGGATAAAACAGTAACGTCAGCAACATGATGCCGCCGGTCAGCCCGACGTTGTAACCAATATTGTCCCCGGGCTTAAAGAATTTTTGTTGCGAAATGAAATAGCCTATAACCAGCAGCGCGCAGATCGCCAATAAATACGCGTACCAACCATAGTTCTTTGATACTGGCTTGGGTTTGCGCCTTTCAACCTGCGCGTCGGATGATTGTGTTCGTGCGTCCATCAAATTTCCACTTGATCCAAATCCCGAGAAGACTGATTTCCGGGCTCTTGGCCGCTGAAACTAGAGTTACGCCAAACTTAGACTTCAACCTGCAATCGGTTAATATTCCAGTTCGAACGACTCGGCCTAAACGAGTTTCTTGGCCCAAGCCTTTAATTATATCCGTAACACGACCGTGCCGCACTTAGCATGTATCAATCGTGCGAACTAACGTAGTCGAAGGCGCTCCAACCTTGGTTTCTTCATGCGTGTAAGCTGGGAATTTTTATGTCCAACCTGGATTTGCATAGTATTCAGCTCCCAAATTTGGGTGGCAGTGGCCTCGAAATCTACATGTTGCTGTTATTGACGGTGATGCTGATCTATTTCCGCGTCCGGCGCAGAAAAGAAGTTGCCTCCATAACACAGTTCCAAGACGTCCTGGAAACCGGACTGATCGAGCCGTTCTCGCTTCACCCGACGATCGATCCCGGAAAGTGCCTGGGATCGGGAAGCTGTGTCATAGCCTGTCCGGAAGGTGCGCTCGGGATAATTCATGGCAAGGCTCAATTGATCAACCCGACGGTCTGTATCGGCCATGGCGCCTGTAAAGCCGCCTGTCCCCACGATGCCATCACGCTGGTATTCGGCACGGAACGGCGGGGGATGGATATACCCCAGGTCGATCCAAACTTTGAAACCAATGTGCCGGGAATTTTCATTGCGGGCGAACTGGGCGGAATGGGCTTGATCCGCAAGGCCGCCGAGCAGGGCGCTCAGGCAATGAATACCATCGGCAAACTCAAGTCAGGAGCCAACCAGCTGGACGCCGTGATTGTCGGCGCCGGGCCCGCCGGTTTTGCCGCAGCTTTGGCGGCGATGGATAAGAAAATGAAATATGTTGTCCTGGAACAGGAAGCCACTCTCGGCGGCGCCATCTATCAATATCCGAGAAACAAGATTGCCATGACCGCCCCGGTCAAACTGCCGATAATCGGCCATGTCAATCTGGGGGAAATCAGCAAGGAGGAATTGCTCGATTTCTGGAATGGCGTGCTTAAGCAAACCGGGATGCAGATAAATTATAACGAACGCATGGAGGCAATCACCCGAACCGGCGATGGGTTTGTCGTCAAGACCAACAAGCAATCCTACGAAACCGGGGCCGTATTGCTCGCCATCGGTCGCCGCGGGACGCCCCGCAAACTTGGGGTTCCGGGCGAGGAATTACCCAAGGTCGTTTACCGGCTGATAGACCCGGAACAATATCGAAACATGCGAGTTCTGGTGGTGGGCGGAGGTGACAGCGCACTGGAGGCCGCCATTGCCCTTGTCGGCCAGCCCGGAACCACCGTTGCACTCTCATACCGTAGCGAAGCATTCGGCCGGGGAAAGGCCAAAAACCGCGAGCAACTGCAAACGCTGGAAGAGCAGGGCCGAATCAGTGTCATGCTCAAGTCAACCGTGATGCTGATAGAAAATGACAAAGTTCACCTAGACCATGACGGACAGCTCGTAGCGCTTCCCAACGATGCAGTAATTGTCTGTGCCGGAGGCATCCTGCCTACGCCTTTCCTCAGGGAGATCGGCGTCATGGTGGAAACCAAGTTTGGCACTGCCTAGGGAATTCGCGCGCCAACCTGTTTGATGTTCAGCGCAAGCTGATACAGTTCATTGCGATTGACCCCGGTGATGGTCACCGCCATCTGCACCGCCTGCTTGAGCGGCAACTCGTGCAACAAGATCGCCAATATGCGCGTGGCCTCGCCTTTAATTCGTCCGGCGTCCACTTGCGCGCCTGATACGAGTAGTACAAATTCACCTCGCTGATTGTTGGCATCGGCAGTCAGCCATTTCAGAGCCTGGTCCAGCAGGCAGGCATGGATGCTTTCATACAACTTGGTTATTTCGCGAGCCATGACAATGCGCCGCTCGCCGCCGAATGCTTTCTGCATGTCCGCCACGCTTTCTAGAATTCGATGCGGTGCCTCATAAAACACCAACAAATAGGGAAGCGCGGCCAGCGCCTCCAATTCTCGAATTCGTGCCGCGTGCTTACTGGGCAGGAAACCATAAAACAGGAAATGCAAATCTGAAAACCCGGCAGCAGACAATGCAGAAAGCGCTGCATTTGCTCCTGGTATCGGTATCACTCGATAACCGGCGGCGCGCACAGTATTGACCAGCAGAGCACCAGGATCACTTACCGCCGGCGTTCCCGCATCCGACACCAAAGCCACCGACTGCCCCTGGCCAAGCAGCATGACGATTTTTTCCGCAGCGCTGCGCTCATTGTGCTGATGCATCGCCAGCAGGCGATTGACGGAGATTGCGTAGTGCGATAGCAGGTGCGCAGTGTTCCGAGTATCCTCTGCCGCGACGACATCAACAGATGCCAGTATATCCAGCGCCCGAAATGTAATATCACGCAGGTTTCCAATCGGCGTGGCGACTACATATAATGCGCACTCCAGTTTCTGCTTTTGCCAACTATGCACCGTATCCCCTCTCGCTTCCTTCTGGTCGCGGCACTATACGTCAGCTCATATGCATTCGCTACCGACGTGCTCCCGTTCCCGTCGGCTGGCGAATATGCTCCCCACATCGCCTTGTTGCTGCCGCTCAAGTCGGAGTTGTTCGGGGAGGCTGCAGCGATGGTTGAGCAGGGGTTCCTGGCCGCAGCCAATTCGCGGCCGCATGACTTGCCAATCCGGGTATATGGCAGTTTCGACGAGGGCAAGGACATTGCGTCACTGTATCGACAGGCGATCGCAGACGGCGCACAAGCGGTAGCCGGGCCGTTGACCCGTGACGGCGTGAGTGTGCTGTCGTCCATGTCCGATATCGACGTGCCGACATTGGCGCTCAATGTCTCCGAGGGCCACAGTGAGAAGAATCTATACTACTTCAGCCTGTCCGTAGAAGCCGAGGCACGACAGATCGCCCAACTGGCGGCAGCGGCTCACTTGCAGAGCGCAACGATTATCAGCACCAATTCGCCCCTGTCCCAACGTATATCTGAAGCCTTCGCCGAAGAATGGGTATTTTCAGGCCACACTTCACCGTCCATAGTCTTTTACGATGGTGATCCTTCCGTTCTTTCCGGCATACCTGTCACCGAAGGCCATATGGTATTCCTGGCCACCAATACCGAGGTCGCGCGCATGGTTCGTCCATACCTCGACATAGCCCTGCCGGTATATGCCACTTCCCAGGTATTCAATGGAAATACCGACACCCTCACTAATTTCGACCTGAATGATGTCCGGTTCGTGGACATGCCGTGGCTGCTGCAGCCCGACCATCCGGCGGTGATGATATATCCACGCCCGAATTCGGCCAAATCGCCCGATATGGAACGGTTATATGCGCTGGGAATAGATGCCTTTCGCCTGCTGCAAATCGTGCTCAATGGCAACATTGGTTCCGAGTTGCCGCTGGATGGCGTGACTGGACGTATTGATCTGGACGGCGGACGGCAATTTCAGCGCGAAGCCGTGCCGGCGCTGTTCAAACAGGGGCGCGGCCTCACGCCGGAGCAGTGGGCCGCCTTGCTGGCAGAACAGGCTGCTGCCAAAGTGGCAAGCGCTGTTTCGCCCACCAGGACACCATGATCAATCGCGGTGCACGGGCCGAACAGCTTGCGGCAGAATTCCTGCAGCACCGCGGCCTAAAATTGCTGCGAAGGAATTATCGCTGCCGCTTCGGCGAGATTGATTTGATCCTGCAGGACGGAGCCACGCTGGTGTTTGCCGAGGTGCGATTGCGCGGAACAGGCAATTTTGTCGGGGCCGCGGCCAGCATCACTGCAACCAAGCAGGGAAGGCTGGTGCGCACCGCACAGCATTACCTTGGCACGCTGGCTGGCACCCCGCCTTGTCGCTTCGATGTCGTGCTGTTTGATGCGCTGGATAACTGCAATCCGGAATGGGTCAGGAATGCTTTTGGCACCTGATTGAGGTAACATCCGCACTCATTGCAACCGCGTTACCGCACCATGGACTTGACCAACAGAATCCGCAAACATTTCGATGACAGTGCCCAGACCAAACTGCACGCAGCAGACTCCCTGGCACAACCGATTGCCGATGCCGCCAAGGCGCTGGTGGCATGCCTGGTGAATGATGGCAAGATACTGATCTGCGGCAACGGCGGGTCCGCCGCCGATTCCCAGCATTTCGCGGCGGAATTACTCAACCGTTTCGAAATCGAACGTCCCGGACTGGCGGCCATTGCATTGACAACCGACAGTTCGGTACTGACTTCCATCGCCAACGACTACAATTTCAACCAGGTCTTTTCCAGACAGGTGCGCGCACTCGGCATGGCGGAAGACATGCTGATTGCGATTTCCACCAGCGGCAATTCGATCAATGTGGTCGAGGCGATCCATGCGGCACATGAACGCGATATGCGCACCGTGGCCCTCACCGGACGCGAAGGCGGGACGATTGGTGAAATTCTTCATCCCGGCGATTTTCATTTGTGCGTCCACACCGAAAGCACCGCGCGCACCCAGGAAGTCCATCTACTCATATTGCACTGTTTGTGCGATGCCATCGACCATTTAGTATTAGGAGGTGAATAAATGCGTTATCTAGCTTATCTGTTTCTGGCTTTGGTGCTTGGCGTATTGCAAGGTTGCTTCCCGATCATCGCCACTGGGGTCGGCACCGGGGCGTTAATGGCCTCGGATCGCCGCACCACTGGCACTTATATTGAAGATGAGGGCATTGAACTCAAGGCAATCGGTCAAATCAGCGATAAGTACGGCAATACCGTGCATGTAAATGTCACCAGTTTTAATCGCCGGGCCCTGATTACGGGCGAAGTGCCTTCCGAGGAAGTCAAGAATGGTATCGGGCAGATCGTTAGCTCGATCCAAAATGTGCGATCAATCAGCAATGAGCTGGCTGTGTCCGGGCTCTCAAGCCTCTCCTCGCGCGGAAGCGACACCCTTGTCACCAGCGATGTGAAATTGCGTTTCCTCGACAACGGCAAGGTTTTCCAGCCCGAACACGTCAAGGTGGTCACCGAGAATGGCGTCGTTTACCTGATGGGCCTGGTCTATCACAAGGAAGCCGATGCCGCCACTGACATCGCCAGCACTACCAAGGGCGTGCAGCGCGTGGTCAAGGTGTTCGAATATCTGGATTGATGCATTCCGTTCCGCAGTTCGAACAGAAAATGTGTTCCCGCGCGGATTTTGCGGCGCGCGCCGCCGCATTGCCGCGCCCGCTTGTATTCACCAACGGCTGCTTCGATGTGCTGCACCGCGGACATGTCACCTATCTGGCCCAGGCGCGCACACTTGGCGCATCGCTGATTGTCGGCGTCAACAGCGATGCTTCGGTAAAGCGGCAGGGCAAAGGGGTCGACCGCCCGATCAACTTGCAGGAAGACCGCATGACAGTGCTTGCTGCTCTCGAATCGGTCAGCCTGGTCGTGCCGTTCGACGAAGATACGCCGCTTGATCTGATCCTTGCCTGCAGACCGGACGTATTGGTGAAGGGCGGCGACTGGGCGGCGGATCGCATTGTCGGTGCGACGCAAGTGCAAAGCTGGGGCGGCGCGGTACACAGTATCCCTTTCCTGCACGAACGTTCCACCAGCGCGCTTCTGGAGAAAATCCGCAGGCTTTAGCCTTGTTGCGACCAGTATACGGTTAAGTTGCATTGGCTGCCGGATGACGGTCTTCCATTTCGACGGGGCCGCCTTGCGGATGTCGCTCAAATAGATCTCGTGATGCTTGCCGCGCAGCCTGTATCCCTGCTTCTCGATGAACTGATGCACCTTCGCTATCGTCGGCCCTTCTTCAAAAGGCGGCCCGATATTCAGAGTCTGTGCACTTGGACCCTCGTTGAGTACCTCGAAGCGTATCCTCGAAACTGCAGCAGGTGTCTTCTTCCTGGTCACTTCCGCAATTGCGGCATCCATCATCTGTTTACTGATAAAGGAAGGCTGCATGATCATCGCTGTCCATTTCCAATCGGATTTGTCCCCGGCGCTGAACGTGGATATGTCATCCGCCCATTACAATGCCTCCAGCGGCATCACGCCGTAGTCCAGCGCCATGGTTCCCTTCTTGACCATGAACTTCAGCGTATAGGAAACCGCAAACAGCACCTCGAGCGCTTGCGCGAAAGCAGGGACGATGTTTGGGTCGCCCTTCCCATCCAACATCAAATAATCCAGCGGCGGCACTTCCACCCGAACGACATGTTTGGCGGAAGGCAGATTTAGATGTTTGAGCTGCTTCTTCAGGTCGAGCTTTTCCATTTTCACCTCCATTTTGATCCATAAGCGGCGGAGATATACACCCACCTGACGGCAACGAGACGTCAGCTTGCTGGTTTCGTTTGATGATTCCCCCTCGGCTTGCGATAATGCGCCATCTTGTTCGCGAACGTACCATGGCCACCCCAGTTGAAATCACCCTGCACCAGCAATCAAGGTCCCTGGAAGTTGCCTTTGACGACGGCGTCCGCTACCAGCTTCCCGCCGAATTCCTGCGCGTCTACTCGCCGTCCGCCGAAGTACGCGGCCACGGGCCGGGGCAGGAAGTGCTGCAGGTGGGCAAGAAGAACGTGAATCTGATCGAAGTGGAACCGGTGGGCAGTTACGCGCTCAAGCTGGTGTTCGACGATGGGCATGACAGCGGCCTGTACACCTGGGAATATCTGTACGAGTTGGGCAAATATCAGGATGCCATGTGGCATGACTACTTGCAGAAGATGGAACAATCCGGCGCAAGTCGTTAGTCCTATCACAGGAGCATAATCATGGCAGATACGCATTTCGGTTTCGAGACCGTTCCCGAGGAAGAAAAGGCCAAACGCGTTGCCGGCGTGTTCACTTCGGTCGCCGGCAAATACGACATCATGAACGACCTGATGTCGGCTGGCCTGCACCGCCTGTGGAAGCGCTTCGCGGTCGGCGTCAGCGGCGTGCGCAAAGGCCAGCGCGTGCTCGACGTTGCCGCCGGCTCCGCGGACCTGACGCGGCTGTTCCTGAAACAGGTCGGTGAAACCGGCCAGGTCGTGCTCACCGATATCAATAACGCCATGCTGCGTGTCGGCCGCGACCGGCTTCTCGACGAAGGATTGACCACGCCGGTCACGCAATGCGACGCCGAGCACCTGCCGTTCCCCGACAACTATTTCGACTGCGTCAGCATCGCCTTCGGCCTGCGCAATGTTACCCATAAGGAAGCCGCCTTGAACGAGATGCGGCGCGTGCTCAAGCCCGGCGGCCGCGTCATCGTGCTGGAATTCTCCAAGGTCGCCAAGCCGCTGGAAAAGGCCTACGACCTCTACTCCTTCAAACTCTTGCCCAGAATGGGACAACTCATCGCCAACGACGCGGACAGCTACCGTTACCTTGCCGAATCCATCCGCATGCACCCCGGACAGGAAGAGTTGAAGCAAATGATGATCGATGCCGGGCTGGAGCGCGTCGAGTACTTCAACCTGACCGGCGGAGTGGTGGCGGTGCATCGGGGGTATAAACTATAGCGGGAAACGCAAATTGGGCTGAGCCTGTGAAGCCCGGCGCTTCCGCGAATTCCCGATGGACTTTGCTGTGCTCAACCCATCTGACTTGGTCCAACGCCCCCATGCAGACAAAGAAACACCATGAGTAATTGTAGCCCGGATGGAATTGAATCCGGGATGATGATCCTTCCCCGGATTCCGCTACGCCACATCCGCGCTAGGAATTCGAACGTCAATCTCCGGAGGCATTGTGAGCGATTTACCCAAATACCCGAAATGCGGTTCGGAATACACCTACCAGTACGGGAGCCTGTACGTCTGTCCAGAATGCGCGCATGAGTGGCCCATGGACGCGCCCGCTGAGGGCGACGAGCAACAGCGTGTCGTACGCGATGCGGTTGGCAACGTGCTGGCCGACGGCGACTCGGTCACGGTGATCAAGGACCTGAAGGTCAAGGGCTCGTCTTCGACCGACAAGGTCAGCACCAAGGTGAAGAACATCCGCCTGGTCGAAGGCGACCATGACATTGATTGCAAAATCGACGGCATCGGCGCGATGCAACTGAAGTCCGAGTGTGTAAAAATGGCCTGAGTGATCGTAGGTCGGGTTACGCTATGCCAACCCGACCTACAAATCATGGAATTGATCTACCACGACGACTCTCTGCTGCTGGTCAACAAACCCGCCGGGCTGCTGGCGGTGCCGGGGCGCGGGCCGGACAAGCAGGACTGCCTCTCTGCCCGTATCCGGAATGAATTTGCCGATGCGCTGGTCGTGCACCGACTGGACATGGCGACTTCCGGCCTGATCGTATTCGCGCGCGGCAAGGAAATGCAGCGCCGATTGTCACGGATGTTTCGCGAGCGCGAATTCCAGAAACGGTATGTGGCGGTGGTGGCGGGCAAACTCGAACCCGATACCGGCGAGATCGACCTGCCGCTGATGGCCGACTGGCCGAACCGCCCGCAACAGAAGATCGACCATAAATCGGGCAAGGCATCGCTTACGCGCTATCGGGTATTGGGCCATGAGGCCGATGCGACCCGCGTGGAACTGGAACCGGTAAGCGGCCGCACCCACCAGTTGCGTGTGCATCTGGCAGCCATCGGACATCCGATCATCGGTGATGCGCTGTATGGCGGCCGTGTAGCTGAGCGTTTGCTGCTGCATGCGCAATTGCTGGATTTTGTTCATCCCCTCTTGGGTGAACCGCTGAGTTTCGCAAGCCCGCCTCCGTTTTGACAATTCGTGCAGGACGCAGATACTGTTGCAACGACGTAAGTTGAAGGAGATGCAGCGATGGCGAAAAGACCCTTTCCCCTGTCCAAGGTCTATGGTTTGCTGGAACCGGGACCGGTCGTACTGGTGACGACCGCCAGCAAAGGCCGGGCGAACATCATGACCCAGTCCTGGCACACGATGCTCGAATTCGAACCGCCGCTGGTGGCTTGTGTCATCAGCAATCGCAATTACTCGTTCGACGCGCTGAAAACGACAAAGGAATGCGTGATCAATATCCCGACCGTAGAGCTGGCAAACAGGTCGTCGGATGCGGCAACAGTTCCGGCAGAATGGTGGACAAGTTCAGGAATTTCGGCCTCACGGCAATGGCCGCGTCATATGTCAAGGCGCCACTGATCGCCGAATGCTATGCCAACCTTGAATGCAAGGTCGTCGACGGGCGGATGGTGGAGAAATACTGCCTGTTCGTTCTTGAAGTGCTCAAGGCATGGACAGATCCATGCCCGGAAAGATCTGCGCACGATCCATCATCGAGGCAGGGGCGTATTCATGGTGGCTGGCGACACCATCAAGTTGCCATCCAGAATTAAATAGCCCGCATGGCGCGCAGGCCCTGTCTGGCCGCCGATGTTATACTTGCCCCCGTTTTTTTCACATTCAACGAGGAATGCATGGGACGCGTTCAATGCCTTTCAACTCTGCCCCGGCCGCTAGTGTTGCATCAAATCACTTCGGCGGATGTAGCTTTGGCGGATAGTGTCCTTGCTTGCTCCAGGCCATCATGTTAGTCCAGCCCACCGTCGCAGTACTCAATCACCTGCTCGCCCAGAGTGGATGGGCGCCGCAGCGTCTGGCCCGTTTCGCCGGCATGACTGCGCGCTTCGATACCGCGCCGTTTTCCCTTGCCTGCACGATCCAGAATGACGGCATGTTGCACAAAGCATCGACCGATGCTAGCGCGGACGCCAGCTGCATCATTCCGCCTTCTCTGCTGCCGCGCCTGGCCTTGCAGGATGAGTCGGCATTCGATTTGATCGAATGTTCCGGCGATGGTGCAATGATCGAGGAAATACTTTTTCTTGCCCGCAACCTGCGCTGGGATGCCGCGGAAGACCTGAGCCGTTTCGCCGGCGATATCGCCGCCGAACGCATCGTGCACTTTGCCAGAGATACGCATCAGCTGGCGCGCGACACTGCTCTGAACCTGTCGCAGGCCTTGGCGGAATACTGGACAGAAGAGCGCCCGTTGCTGGCCAAACCGCAGCAGATATCGGATTTCGCGCAGGAAGTGGACGCGCTCAACGAAGCGGTGGACAAACTGGAAAGCCGCATCGACTCCCTCTCCCCCAGCCCCCCTCCCGCAAGCGGGAGGGGGGAGTAAAAATGCGCCTGCTCCGCCTGCTGAAAATTATTTTTGTGGTATTGCGATTCGGGCTGGACGAGTTCCTGCTGGCCCACATGCGCACGCGCTGGCTACTGGCACCGCTCAACCTACTGCTGTTCTTCCGCAACACGTCGGCGCCACGCGCCGAAAGGTTGCGGCTTGCGCTCGAAGCGCTGGGGCCGATCTTTGTCAAGTTCGGACAGGTGCTCTCCACCCGACGCGACCTGATGCCGACCGACATAGCCGATGAACTTGCCAGGCTACAGGACCAGGTACCGCCGTTTCCTTCCGATCAGGCGGTCGCATTACTGGAGCGCATCTACAAAAAGAAACTGAACGAAGTGTTTCAAAGCTTCGACGAGACACCGATCGCCAGCGCCTCCGTGGCGCAGGTGCATTTTGCCGTGTTGCCGGATAAGCGCGAGGTCGCGGTCAAGATCTTGCGGCCGGGCATCGAGCAGGTAATCGCGCACGATGTCGCATTGCTGGACATTTGCGCCGTCCTGATCGAACGCTGGTGGGTTGACGGCAGGCGGCTCAAGCCGCGCGAGGTCGTGGGCGAATTCAAGAAGTATCTGCACGATGAACTGGACCTGATGCAGGAAGCCTCCAACGCCAGCCAGCTCAAGCGCAATTTCGCCAGTTCCTCGCTGCTGACCGTGCCGGAAGTCTATTGGGACTGGTGCACGAGCGACGTGATGGTGATGGAGCGCATGGACGGTATTCCGGTCAGCCAGATAGATGAATTGCGTGCGGCCGGCGTGAATATTTCCAAGCTGGCGGAAAACGGCGTGGAGATCTTTTACACCCAGGTTTTTCGCGACGGCTTCTTCCATGCCGACATGCATCCCGGCAATGTGCAGGTGGCGCGCGACGGTCGTTACATCGCGTTGGACTTTGGAATCATGGGCACGCTGACCGATGTAGACAAACATTACCTCGCGCAGAATTTCATCGCCTTTTTCCAGCGCGATTACAAGCGCGTGGCCGAGGTGCACATCGAGTCCGGCTGGGCACCAAAAGAAACACGCGTGGATGAACTGGAGACCGCGATCCGCGCGGTGTGCGAACCAATCTTCGACAAGCCGCTGCGCGAGGTATCATTCGGGCGCGTACTGTTGCGCTTATTCCAGACTTCGCGACGTTTCGGCATCGAGGTCCAGCCGCAACTGGTATTGCTGCAAAAAACCTTGCTCAACATTGAGGGTCTCGGACTGCAACTCGATCCGGAACTGGATCTGTGGAAGACCGCCAAGCCGTGGCTGGAGCGCTGGATGAGCGAGCAGATCGGCTGGCGCGGCTTTATGAAAGCGCTGCGCAAGGAAGCGCCGAACTACGCCGCCATCCTGCCGGAGTTGCCTCGACTACTGCACCAGCGCTTGAACGAGAATCCGGTCGAGAAGATCGAGGTGGCGTTGCAGCAACTGGTGGCGCAACAGAAACAACGCAATCGCCTGCTGGAAATGGCGGTATGGCTGTTGCTTGGCTTGGTGGTGGTTCTGCTTATTACCACGATTTATCACTTCAACCCGTCGCGGGTTACCCCATCCTGACCAACCTGGCAAGACTGCGGGCCTTAACTTGCTACGCAAGTTAGCCTGCGCCGCAAGTAGAAGAACCTCGCAATAACTTCGGTGATTACTCCACCGTTACGGATTTTGCAAGGTTCCTCGGCTTGTCTACATCCGTCCCCTTTTGCAACGCGACGTGGTAGGCCAGCAATTGCAACGGAATGGTATGCAGGATCGGACTGAGGTGTCCCGCGTGTTCAGGCATTTGCATCAGGTTCACGCCATCACTGGAATGGATGCGTGTGTTGGCATCGGCAAACACATACAATTCGCCGCCTCGAGCGCGTACTTCCTGCAAATTGGATTTGAGCTTTTCCAGAAGCGCGTCATTGGGCGCAACGGCGATGACCGGCATGTCCTTGTCCACCAATGCCAGCGGGCCGTGTTTCAATTCTCCGGCAGGGTAGGCTTCAGCATGAATGTATGAAATTTCCTTCAGCTTGAGCGCGCCTTCCAGCGCGATCGGGTAATGCCGGCCGCGCCCCAGGAACAGCGCATGCTGTTTGTCCGCAAAGCGTTCAGCCAGTTTCGCGATTTCCGGTTCCAGGTTCAGCACGGCTTGCGCCGCACTCGGCAGGTGACGCAATGCGTGCAGGTGCTGCTGTTCAGCTTCCTTGCTCAACCTTCCTTGCTGTTTGGCAAGAACAAGGGTAAGCAGGAACAATGCGGCCAGCTGCGTGGTAAACGCCTTGGTGGAGGCTACGCCGATTTCGGGTCCGGCGCGCGTCAACATACGCAATCTTGATAGCCGGATAAGCGCGCTTTCCGGTACGTTGCAGATCGTCAGGGTATGCATGTGCCCTGTTGCTTTGGCATGATTGAGCGCAGCCAGGGTGTCGGCGGTTTCGCCCGATTGCGAGATGGTCACCACCAGCGTTTTCGGGTTGGGTACGCTGACACGGTAGCGATATTCGCTGGCGATTTCCACATTGCATGGAATGCCCGCGATCTCCTCCAGCCAGTAGCGCGCCACCAGCCCCGCGTGGTTGCTGGTGCCGCAGGCAAGAATCAGAATGCTGTCGATGTCGGCAAAGATCGCTGACGCCTCTGCGCCGAAGATGCCGGGAACCAGCGATTGGCTGTTGCACACCGACTCCAGCGTGTTGGCCAGCGCCTGCGGCTGTTCGTGAATCTCCTTCTGCATGTAATGGCGATACTCGCCCAGTTCCACGCTGTCATTGGTCAGTTCGCTGACATGCACCGGACGCTGCGTCACATTGCCATTGGCGTCGAAAATTCGATAGCCGCGTAGATTAACTTCGGCCACATCGCCTTCTTCCAGATACACCATGTTTTTCGTGACCTGCAGTAAAGCCGACGCATCCGAAGCGATGAAATTCTCGGCTTCCCCCACGCCCAGCAGCAGGGGACTGCCCTTGCGCGCGCCGATCAGTTGTCCGGGATTATCTGCCGCGACCACGCCGACTGCGTAAGCGCCCACCAACTCGGCGAGCGCAGCCTGAGTAGCAACCAGCAGGCTATTGCCGCGCGCATAGTGGCTGTGAATGAGGTGCGCGATGACCTCAGTATCAGTGTCGGAATCGAACGTGTAGCCTTGCGCGCTCAACATTGTGCGCAATTCCTCGTAGTTTTCGATGATGCCGTTGTGCGCAACCGCAATCAGGTCGTTGCTGATATGCGGATGCGCATTGCGTTCGCTGGGCACACCGTGGGTTGCCCAGCGCGTGTGCGCGATACCGAGGTATCCGCTGGTATTCACGCTTTTTCCCGTCAATTCGGCCACGCGTCCGGCGCTGCGCACCCGATCCAGCCGGTTGTGATTGACTACCACCAGTCCCGCAGAGTCGTAACCGCGATACTCCAGTCGCTGCAAGCCCATCACCAGAATGGGAACAACATTGCGCTGTGCCACCGCCCCTATGATTCCGCACATTCTAGTTTTTTTCCTTAAACGGACGCGTCCATCCGGTAACCGTCACCTGTGCCGGTCGTGACAGGGTGAGTTCACCTTCCGGAGCATCGCGCGTGATCGTAGAACCGGCACCAATGGTCGCGCCGCGGCCGACTTTCACCGGCGCCACCAGTTGCGTATCCGATCCGATGAACACATCGTCCTCAATAATCGTCCGATGCTTGTTTGCGCCGTCGTAGTTACAGGTGATCGTGCCCGCGCCGATGTTGACGCGGCTGCCTATGGTCGTGTCGCCGATGTAGCTCAGATGGTTGGCCTTGCTGTTCGTTGCAATCTGGCTGTTTTTCACTTCGACAAAATTGCCAATATGCACGTCGTTGTGCAGTTTGCTGCCGGGACGCAGCCGGGCGTAAGGGCCGATGCGGCAGTCCTCGCCGACCTCGGCCTGAACGATGTGGCTGTAGGGTTCGATGCAGGTACCGGAAGCGATACGGCTGTCGCAGATCACGCTGTGAGCGCCTACTCGCACACCATTGCCCAGATGCACTTCTCCTTCAAATATGCAGCCAACATCAATCTCGACATCGCGGCCGCACGCCAGGCTGCCGCGCACATCCAGACGCGCGGGGTCGGCCAGCGTGACCCCCTGCGCGAGTAGCTGCTGCGCCTGCTCGCGCTGCCAGATGCGTTCCAGCACCGCCAGTTGCGCCATGCCGTTGACACCCTCGACTTCCCACGTCTGCGCCGGCTGCACCGTGCGAACCACCAAGTCTTGCTGCACCGCCATCGCAACAATGTCGGTCAGGTAGTATTCGCGCTGCGCATTGTTGTTCTGCAATTTCGCCAGCCATGCACGCAGTCTATCGGTCGGCGCCAGCAGGATGCCGGTATTCACTTCACAGATCTCGCGCTGCTCCACCGTGGCGTCCTTTTCCTCCACGATCGACCGCACGCCGCCTTTCGCATTGCGCACGATGCGGCCGTAGCCGGCGGGATTTGCAAGATTGACTGTAAGCAACACCAATCCGTCTCCGGCCAGCTGCATCCGGTGCAGCGTGCTGAGCCGTGTCAGCGGCACATCGCCATATAAAACCAGCGTCCTGCTGTCGTCATGCAATAGCGGCATTGCCTGCTGCAGCGCATGGCCAGTGCCGAGTTGAGGCTCCTGCAAAATGAATTCGGCATCATATTGCGCCAGCGCCCGTGGTACGGCTTCTCCGCCATGCCCATACACCACGCAGATTTTGCCAGATGATAGTTGTACGGCGGTATCTAGCACATGCTGCAACAATGTGCGACCTGCCAAGGCATGCAATACCTTGGGTTTGTCCGAATACATCCGTGTGCCTTTCCCGGCGGCAAGAATGACGATGTTTAACGAGTCCATGTCCGGCTTTCTGAAGATGGCGGATTATAAACAATGCAGACAGCCAGCGCGCGCTTAACGTGCATTCATCTGTACAAGGTTTCAGCTCTGTGTTCGCCGCGCCCTGTTGTGGACGAGGGTCTGTTTCTGGGTGCAAGCGCCAGACGGCTCTTCTTGCACGAATTGGCGAGCGGATGTCCTGCACCGCGGCATGGGCTCGAAATTTCCAATTTCCGGCATGCTCGTTAGCCAACAAAAAAGCAGCCGAGGCTGCTCACTTTGTTTGTTGCAACACCAGATCAGTGTGTTTGCTTGCGCACTTTCTGTATTGCGTGCAACTGGGCGACTGCCTCAAGCAATTCTGACTGGGCTTTTGCATAATCGACATCGGAAAGCTGGTTTTTCATCGCTTCTTCCGCAGCCCGCTTGGATTCCAGCGCACGCGCTTCGTCCAGGTCTGCGCCGCGAATCGCAGTGTCTGCGAGAACAGTCACAACACCGGGCTGGATCTCGAGCATGCCACCCGAGACATAGATCAACTCTTCCTTGTCCGGCTCGGGCCGCTTGATGCGAATCGAACCCGGCTTGATCCGGGTCAGCAATGGGGCGTGACGCGGAAAGATACCCAGTTCACCTTCGGTGCCCGGCACCACTACCATCTCCGCCAATCCGGAAAAAATGGATTCTTCAGCACTAACGACATCCACATGAATAGTCATGGCCATATAGCCCTCCTTATTGCATCGTCTTGGCTTTTTCCACGGCTTCTTCGATGCCGCCAACCATGTAGAACGCCTGTTCCGGCAGATGGTCGTATTCCCCCTCGACAATGCCTTTGAAGCCCTTGATGGTATCCTTCAGCGTTACGTATTTGCCGGGGCTGCCGGTGAACACTTCCGCGACGTGGAACGGCTGCGACAGGAATCGCTGGATCTTGCGGGCGCGGGCTACAGCCAGCTTGTCTTCCGGCGCCAGTTCATCCATGCCGAGAATCGCGATGATGTCGCGCAATTCCTTGTAGCGTTGCAGGGTTTGCTGCACGCCGCGCGCAACGCTGTAGTGTTCTTCCCCCACGACCAGTGGGTCAAGCTGGCGCGAGGTGGAGTCGAGTGGATCCACTGCGGGATAGATACCCAGAGAAGCGATATCACGGCTCAACACGACCGTGGAATCCAGGTGCAGGAACGTGGTGGCCGGAGACGGATCGGTCAAGTCATCCGCGGGCACGTACACGGCCTGGATGGAGGTGATTGAACCCACTTTGGTCGAAGTAATACGCTCTTGCAAGCGCCCCATTTCTTCCGCCAGCGTTGGCTGATAGCCAACAGCTGAAGGCATCCGGCCCAATAACGCAGACACTTCCGTACCGGCCAGGGTGTAACGGTAGATATTGTCCACAAAGAACAGGATATCACGGCCTTCGTCGCGGAATTTTTCGGCCATGGTCAGGCCGGTCAGCGCCACCCGCAGGCGGTTACCGGGAGGCTCGTTCATCTGGCCAAACACCATGGATACCTTGTCCAGCACGTTGGATTCCTTCATTTCGTGATAGAAGTCGTTGCCTTCTCGGGTACGCTCACCCACGCCAGCAAACACAGACAAACCGCTGTGCTGCTTCGCGATATTGTTGATGAGTTCCATCATATTCACGGTCTTGCCCACGCCCGCACCGCCGAACAGACCTACCTTGCCGCCCTTGGCGAACGGGCAAACCAGGTCGATCACCTTGATGCCGGTTTCCAGCAGATCAACGGAAGGAGACAATTCGTCGAATTTCGGCGCTGACTGGTGGATCGAACGCTTCTCGTCGCACTGGATTTCGCCGGCATCGTCGATCGGGCGCCCCAGCACATCCATGATGCGCCCCAGAGTGCCATGACCAACCGGCACCGAAATCGGGATTCCTTTATCGGTGACCACCATGCCGCGGCGCAATCCGTCAGAAGAACCCATCGCAATGGTACGCACGACACCATCACCGATCTGCTGCTGCACTTCCAGCGTCAGACCCTTTTCCGCAGTGCTACCCTCACCGTCCTCCACCAGCAACGCGTTATAGACCTTGGGCATTGCATCACGTGGAAATTCGACGTCGACAACAGCGCCGATACATTGAACAATTTTTCCTTGACTCATTTTAGGCTTCCCCGGTTAATTCAATTCTTAATCTGCCGCACCTCGAAGATTTGGTCTCGCCATAACATGCGCTGCGCGCATATTAGTCTCGCTCGATCTTTGGCACCTCGTCACACTGCCGCCGCACCTCGAAGATTTGGTCTCGCCATAACATGCGCTGCGCGCATATTAGTCTCGCTCGATCTTTGGCACCTCGTCACACTGCCGCCGCGCCTTGAAGATTTGGTCTCGCCATAACATGCGCTGCGCGCATATTAGTCTCGCCCGATCTTTGGCACCTCGTCACACTGCCGCCGCGCCGCCAACGATCTCGGAAATTTCTTTGGTGATCGCAGCCTGCCGCGCCTTGTTATAAACCAGTTTGAGTTCACCAATAACATCCTTGGCGTTATCCGAAGCAGCTTTCATTGCTACCATGCGCGCACTTTGTTCGGACGCCATATTCTCGGTAACACTGGAATAAACCAGCGATTCGATATAGCGTACCAGAAGCTGATCCACCACTACCTTTGATTCAGGCTCGTAGATGTAATCCCATACCCCTTCCGAAGCGCCCAGTTGTTCGCCTGACAGGGGCAACAACTGTTCAACTCGTGGCTCCTGCTTCATGGTGTTTACGAAGTGGTTATAGGCAATGTAGATGGCGTCGATCTCGCCTGCCACATAGGTGTCCAGCATGACCTTAACCGCGCCGACCAGTTTGTCCAGATGCGGTGTGTCCCCCAGGCCGATCATGTGGGACTTGACGTTTACGCCGATGCGGGACATGAAACCAAAGCCCTTGTTGCCGATGGCACAGGCAGAAATCTTCTTGCCTTCACTCTCCCAGGACTTCATCTGGCTTACTACTATGCGAAACAGGTTGGAGTTCAGCCCGCCGCACAGCCCCTTGTCGGATGTAATGGTGATCACACCTACCGATTTGACCGTTTCCCGCTTGACCAGAAATGGATGTTTATATTCCGGGTTGGCGCGAGAAAGGTGCGCGGCAACCTGGCGGATCTTCTCGGCATACGGGCGAGCTGCGCGCATGCGTTCCTGCGCCTTGCGCATCTTGGATGCGGCCACCATTTCCATGGCGCGCGTGATCTTTCGGGTATTTTCTACACTTTTGATCTTGGCGCGTATTTCCTTGCTGCCTGGCATAACTCACTCCGCTTCATAACCAGCCACTTGGCGACCATATTTTGGTTACCTGGTGGGGTTAGCAGTTATATCAATAAACACCCGTGGTCTTGAATTCCTCGATCGCCGCAGACAATGCTTTCTCGTTGTCCGCCGACAAATCCTTGGTGCTATCGATCGCATCCATAATTGGTGCATGTTTGGATTTCAGGAAGGAATGTAGCGCAGATTCGAACGCCAGCACTCTCTTCACTTCCACATCATCAAAATAGCCCTTGTTCACGCCAAACAGCGTCACCGACATTTCGGCTATGGTCATCGGGGAATACTGCAGTTGTTTCATCAGTTCCATCACCAGGCGACCGCGTTCAAGCTGCTTGCGGGTGGTTTCGTCCAGATCGGAAGCAAACTGCGCGAATGCCGCCAACTCACGGTATTGCGCCAGGGCTAGACGCACACCGCCACCCAGCTTCTTGATCACCTTGGTCTGCGCTGCGCCGCCGACGCGGGATACGGAAATGCCGGCGTTGATTGCGGGACGAATGCCGGCGTTGAACAAGTCGGACTCCAGGAAGATCTGCCCGTCGGTAATCGATATCACGTTGGTTGGCACGAATGCGGACACGTCACCAGCAGCGGTCTCAATCACCGGCAGCGCGGTCAGTGAACCGGTCTTGCCCTTAACTGCGCCATTGGTAAATTTTTCCACATAATCTTCATTTACGCGCGCCGCACGTTCCAGCAAGCGGGAGTGCAGGTAAAACACGTCTCCCGGATAAGCTTCCCGTCCGGGCGGACGACGCAGCAGCAGGGAGATCTGGCGATAGGCCCAGGCCTGCTTGGTCAAGTCGTCATAGATAATCAGTGCGTCTTCGCCGCGGTCACGAAAATATTCTCCCATGGTGCAGCCAGCATAAGGCGCCAGGAATTGCATTGCAGCGGAGTCGGACGCCGTTGCTGCAACAACGATGGTGTATCCCATCGCACCGTGCTCTTCCAGTTTGCGCACCACATTGGCGACCGTTGAAGCCTTCTGGCCGATGGCCACGTAAATACAGGTCATGTCCTGACCCTGCTGGTTGATGATCGTATCCACGGCCACGGCCGTCTTCCCGGTCTGGCGATCACCGATGATCAGTTCGCGCTGTCCACGGCCGATGGGCACCATGGCGTCAATCGACTTCAAGCCTGTCTGCACCGGTTGGGATACGGATTTGCGGGCGATAACGCCAGGTGCGACTTTCTCGATTTTATCAGATAGTTTGGCATTGACCGGGCCCTTGCCATCGATTGGCTGGCCCAGTGCATTCACCACGCGCCCTCTCAGTTCGGGGCCGATCGGCACTTCAAGAATACGTCCGGTGCACTTGACCGTGTCGCCTTCGGTGATGTGTTCGTATTCACCCAAGATCACGGACCCCACGGAATCGCGCTCCAAATTCAACGCCAAACCGAACGTGTTGCCGGGGAATTCAAGCATTTCGCCTTGCATCACGTCGGACAGCCCATGTACGCGCACGATACCGTCGGTCACGCTGACGACTGTGCCTTCTGTTCGGGCTTGGGTCAGCGCTTCGAAATTTTCGATGCGGCTGCGAATCAAGTTACTAATTTCGGAAGGATTGAGCTTCATCTGATTTTCCTTATTTCGATAATTCTGTCATCAAGCCAAAGCAGTGGACATTTCGGCCAGTCGGGTGCTTACCGAACCGTCTATCACCTTGTCGCCCGCACGTATCACGATGCCCCCCAGCAACCCAGCATCAATTTCGCAATGCAGCCTGATCTCGCGGGCCAGACGTGTCTTCAGCGCTGCCGCAATCTTCTGCTTCTGAGGTTCATCCAGTTCGATCGCAGAACTGACTTTCACATCTACCGATCGCTCTTCGTCGGCGCGCAAATTCTCGAATTGGCTTGTAATCTCCGGCAACACAGACAGGCGGTGCTCGTCTATCAACAAGCGGATAAAATTGCTTCCCGGCTGATCTACCGTCCCACCACATACGGCCAGCATCAAGTCATGCATTTTTCCCGGGCTGACACGAGGGCTTGCAATCAATGTGCTCACCTGCTCGTTTTCAACCGCTGCGGCTGCGGCCGTCAACAAATCTGACCAAGACTTCAAGACACCTTTTCGCTTGGCAAAATCGAAGGCGGCTTGGGCATATGGACGGGCTACGGTAATGGCTTCTGACATAGGTGTTAGATTTCCGCTACGAGTTTTTCCAGCAGGTCGTTATGCGCCCTGGCGTCAATTTCCCGGCCCAGAATTTTGGATGCGCCGGCCAATGCAATGGCGGATACTTCCACGCGCAATTGTTCCTTTGCACGGAACACTTCCTGCTCGACTTCGGCATTTGCGGCAGCTACGATACGATCATGCTCCACCTTGGCTTGTCCCTTCGCTTCCTCGATGATTTCGCTGGAGCGCTTTTCGCTCTGGGTAATTATCTCGACCGCCTTGGCCTTGGCTTCGCGCAGGATTTCTGATGAACGTTTGGCAGCAAGTTCCAGTTCATGCTTGCCGCGTTCGGCTTCTGCCAGGCCGTCCGCTATCCGCTTCTGGCGCGCCGCCATCATCGTGGACATCGGTCCCCACAGTACCTTGTTGACAAACCATATCAACAGGATAAAGGCGACCATCTGAGCCAATAATGTTACGGTAATGTTCATTATCTCTTCCTTATTCGGCTAATAACCAACGCTAATTAGCTGTCCCGGATTACATCGCGCCAATAGCAGCACTCAGGGCGCCGACAAACGGATTCGCAAAGAGGAACCACATTGCGAAAGCCAAAATGATGAACGGGAAAGATTCCATCAGGCCGGCAAAGATGAACATGTTGGTCATCAGCGCGGGGCGCATTTCCGGTTGACGTGCAATACCCTCAAGTGTCTTGGCACAAATCAGGCCCCAGCCAATTGCAGAGCCCAGGCCCGCAGCAGCCAGAATCACACCCACACCAATCGCGGTGTAGGCATAGATCATTGCAATCATATCAGCAGTCATCGTTTTTTCTCCTTAGAACGTATTGATTAAAGTTAAGGCTATTTAGTGATCGTCCGTGCTCGCCATACCCAGATACACGATAGTCAGCACCATAAAAATAAACGCTTGCAAGGTTATGACCAGCAAATGGAAAATCAGCCAGGCAAAATCCAGCAGCACCTGCAGCGGTATCCAGATAAGCATTCCGGCACCAACGGCGGCAGCACCCCCCAGCAACGCAATCAGCAGAAACACCAGTTCGCCAGCGAACAGATTGCCGAACAGACGCAGTGCCAAACTGAGTGGCTTGGCGATCTCCTCAATCACTGTCATGATGATGTTGATCGGCACCAGGAATTTGCCGAACGGGTGGAACAGGAACATCTTCAAATAGCCCACCGGACCTTTGATTTTGAGGTTGTAGAAAATCGTCAGCAGAAAAACGGTGGACGACATTGCCAGCGTCGTGTTGAGATCGGTGGTCGGCACCACTTTCAAATGTTCGATACCAATCCATCGTCCGATCAGCGGTAGCAGGTCAACCGGTATCAGATCCATGAAGTTCATCAGCCATACCCACAGGAAGATGGTCAGGGCGAGCGGGGCAATCAGGGGGTTGTGTCCGGGAAAGGTGTCTCTCACCTGACCCTGAACAAATTCGAGTATGCCCTCAATGGCATTTTGAAAACCGGAAGGTGTCTCTGTCGTCATGCGGCTGGTCAAGCGCATTGAAACGACAATGATCAGTGCAGCCAAAAGCAGGCTGAAAAACATGGTATCCAAATGCAACGCCCAAAATCCGGCAGCCTGATGGGTTACCGGATCACAATTGCCTACGCAATAATTGGTCAGGTGATGCTGGATATATTCAACGGTGCCGCCACCGGATTGTGCTTCTGCTGCCAAGACGCTATCCCCTTAGATTGATTCCCTACAACCTAGCGCTGACGATATTGCTGGCCTGCGCCGCCACAAATCCCACAAGCAGTTCAAGCGGTGCTAGTCCAAGCACACGCAATCCAAGGGCAAACAAGATGATAATCAGAACAAAGCGCTGGACGGCGCCAAAATACAGAATCATCATGCTCTTTTTCTGGTCAACCAGGGCTTCTTCACTCGCCCGACGCACACCGCGCTGAAGCAGCAGCAATACGCTCAAACTAATCAGCCCCCCACTGAATGCTGATAATGCTGACCAACTTCCCCCATGCAGCAAGCCGAACGCAAGGGCTACCAAAATCGTCGTCCCTAGCTGGGCCACCATGACATGCTTGGCCTTGGCGGCTACCTGCTGCGCTACGATATTCAAAACATCCCCGGATGTGTCAGCAACTTATATACTTTGAGCATGCCACCGATAAAACCGAGCACACCAAACCCCAGCAAGAACCAGGGCATGGTTCCAAACCACCAGTCCACGAGATAACCCAAAATGAATCCTGCGGCGATCATCGATGTAAGCATGGTGCCAACACCAATCAACAGTGGTCTGGCTTTATTTGCCTGGTTTTCGTCACGCATTCCCGTTCGTTTCGCCGTCGAGTAAGGCCTTCTACGTTCGGCGAAATCGAATTTAAGCGGCGCGCAGTATAAGCCAAGCCAATTGCCTGGTCAAACCAAGTTTGCAGAATATCCCACTTTATTGGTTTGTTAATTTGTTCCAACTTTTAACTGTTTGACGATGCCCTCAAACTCATCCAGCGAATTATAGTAAATCTCGACCCTTCCTTTTCCGCGCCCCGAGTGCTTGACCAGTACCTTGAGGCCCAGTTGATCAGACAACTGTTGTTGCGTGTTCAGGATATCTCGGTCTGGCGCCGATTTCCGCCTATTGCTTTTCTGTCCCTGCATCTTCTGGACAAGCTTTTCCACCCCGCGTACTGACAGGCCTTCCGAAACTATCTTGTTCGCTGCCAATACTTGATGTGCCGCGTCCAGCGCCAGCAATGTTCTGCCATGGCCCATGTCTATCTTGCCTTGTGCCAACATTTCCTGGACTGGCGCAGCAAGACTCAGCAAGCGGAGCAGATTCGTCGTGGCGCTTCGGGAACGACCCACAGCGTCCGCCGCAGCATGATGCGTCATGTGGAACTCGCCTATAAGGCGCTGGATGCCGCTTGCTTCTTCCAGTGGATTAAGGTTTTCGCGCTGGATGTTTTCAATCAAAGCCATTGCCAGCGCGGCATTATCCGCCACCTTGCGCACCAGTACCGGAACCTGACCCAGACCGGCGAGCTGCGCTGCGCGCCAGCGGCGTTCTCCGGCAATGATTTCATAGCTGCCATCCGCTAGCACACGAGCAAGTATCGGCTGCATGATGCCTTGCTCCTTGATTGAAGCGGCCAAGTCCTTGAGTGATGCTTCGTCCATATGGCTGCGCGGCTGGTACTTGCCAGGCCTGAGTTGGCCGATTTTCAATTCTCGCAGCACATCTTCCGTTTCATCGGCATTGCCCGACAACAGCGCGTCCAAGCCACGCCCCAATCCCCTGTTTGGCTTTACCATTTTGCTTCCTCTGTTATTGAACTGACGCGGACTGTTCCGCGTTTTGAAGCAATTCTCCGGCCAGTGCCAGATAAGCTTGCGAACCCTTGGAGAATCTGTCGTGACACAACACTGGCAGACCATAGCTGGGCGCCTCGGCGAGCCTTACGTTGCGCGGTATGACGGTACCGTATACTTTTTTGCCAAAATGCTGTTGTAGCTGGTTCGAAACCTGTTGTGCCAGTGAATTTCGCGGGTCGAACATGGTGCGCAGCAGGCCCTCGATCTCCAGTTGCGGATTCAGATTTGCTCGCACCTTGCGGATGGTATTCACCAGATCACTCAATCCCTCTAGCGCGTAGTATTCGCATTGCATTGGTATCATTACCGATTGTGCCGCACACAAGCCATTTAGGGTAAGCAGGTTCAAGGCCGGCGGACAATCGATCAATATGTAGTCATACTCCCCCGCTACCGATTGCAGGGCATTCTTGAGCCTGTTCTCGCGCTGCGGCAGATCCACCAATTCGATCTCGGCGCCGGCCAGATCACGATTGGCAGGCAACACGTCATATTTCCCGCTTTCAGAACGAAGGCAAACCTCACGCAGCGACTTGTCTCCCAACAATAACTGGTAGACGGTTACCGGCAGGTCACGCTTCTCTATGCCGCTACCCATGGTGGCATTACCCTGCGGGTCCAGGTCAACCAGCATGACGTTTTGCTTGAAAGCAGCAAGACTTGCAGCCAGATTGACTGCCGTGGTGGTCTTTCCGACTCCACCTTTTTGATTGGCGATCGCTAGTATCCTGGCCATGTCACGTCGCTTTCAAGATGACCAATGTACGAACTGCATCCAGTTCAGGCACTTGCAGCGGAATAATTTTTTCAATTTCGATGTCCTGTGGCAATCGCTTCAATCCGGTTTCTGGCGCTCCCTTCATGGCCACCCATCGCCCCCTTTCGGCAAGTAAATGTCGCGTCAGTGCAATGAAATCGGATGTCTGCGCAAAGGCCCGGGAGATGATGCCATCAAATTTTTCTTTCGCTTGCCAATCCTCCACTCGGGCGCAAACAACAGTTACGTTCCTTAACCTCAACTCGATGATTGCTTGCCTTATGAAACTGGTCTTCTTGCTATTGCTGTCCACCAAGGTAAACATCCATTGTGGTCGCATCAGCGCCAGCACGATGCCGGGAAGACCAGCCCCGCACCCAACGTCCAGCCACTTTAGCGGCCACAGGTGCGGCAACACTGCAAGGCTATCCAGTAAGTGATTGCTTACCATCTGTTTCGATCGTCGAATCGCCGTAAGGTTGTAGACCTTGTTCCATTTTTGCATCAGGGACAAATAGTCCAGCATCTTCTGTTGAATTTCTGGTGTCGCATTCAATCCCAACTGCTCGATGCCGTTCGCAAGTTCTTCGGCAAGCAACGTCATGTGCGCCGGCTCTCTTGTTCTCCGTTCCTGAACCCGCGCTTCAAATGCACCAGTAGCAGGGAGATGGCCGCCGGGGTAATGCCCGAGATACGGGCAGCCTGCCCGACCGTTTCTGGCTTATGCTGATTGAGTTTCTGCTGAACCTCAGCAGACAATCCACGCACTGTCCGATAATCCATAACAGCGGGCAAACCCAGATTTTCATTGTGTTCCTGTCGCGCGATTTCTTCACGCTGCCGCTCGATGTATCCAGAATATTTGGCCTGAATCTCAACTTGCCCGGATACGGCCACATCATCCACTGGCATTCCTGCACCTGGCAGGCTCATCAGTTCAGCATAACTCACGCCTGGACGGCACAACAATTGAAGGAGGGAATATTCGCGGTCGATGGTTTTGCCGAGGACGCGCTCCGCATCTTCCCTCGACAGGTTTTTTGAATTGATCCAGACAGAATTCAATCGCTCTTGTTCGCGCAATACGGCTTCGCGCTTCCGCTCGAATGCCTGCCATCTTTCAGGATTTATCACCCCCAGTCGGTAACCGATTCCCGTCAGGCGCAAATCGGCATTGTCCTCCCGCAATTGCAGGCGATATTCAGCGCGGCTGGTGAACATGCGGTACGGTTCGGACACGCCACAGGTGATCAAGTCATCCACCAAGACGCCAAGATATGCTTCGTCGCGCCGTGGACACCAACTTTCCTCGCCTTTCACCTGCAAAGCGGCGTTGAGGCCGGCCAGCAAGCCCTGGGCTGCCGCTTCCTCGTAACCCGTGGTGCCATTAATCTGGCCGGCAAAGAACAATCCTGAAATGGATTTCGTTTCTAATGATCGCTTCAGGTTGCGCGGGTCAAAATAGTCATACTCAATCGAATAACCGGGGCGAGTGATGTGCGCATTTTCCAGTCCACTGATCGAATGCACCAGATCAAGCTGAACATCGAAGGGCAGGCTGGTGGATATACCGTTCGGATACACCTCGTGCGTGTTCAGGCCTTCAGGCTCCAGGAAAATCTGATGCGACTCCTTGTCGGCAAAACGCACAATCTTGTCCTCAATGGATGGACAGTAGCGCGGCCCTATTCCCTTTATTACCCCGGTAAATAGAGGTGACCTGTCTAAACCTTTGCGGATGATTTCGTGCGTGCGCTGGTTGGTATAGGTAACCCAGCAGGGCAATTGTCGCGGGTGCTGTTGCGCATGGCCAAGAAATGAAAACACTGGGAGCGGGGTGTCGCCATGCTGTTCTGTCATCACCGAATAATCAATGCTGCGGCCGTCAATGCGCGGCGGTGTGCCAGTTTTCAGACGCCCCACCGGTAAGGCCAATTCACGCAGCCGATGGGCAAGACTGATGGATGGGGGGTCGCCGGCGCGTCCGGCCTGATAGTTGGATTGTCCGATATGAATAAGGCCTGACAGAAATGTCCCAGTGGTGAGTACGACCGCTTTCGCATC
Organism: uncultured beta proteobacterium; assembly: GCA_963782385.1. GTDB lineage: Bacteria > Pseudomonadota > Gammaproteobacteria > Burkholderiales > Gallionellaceae > CAVXFS01. The sequence goes on along the minus strand of CAWAJO010000001.1, from coordinate 669,997 downwards.
AAAACGGACCCCTGCCTGCGTCATCACCCCGCGCACGCGGTCGGACTCAACCAGCAAGTCCTCCACGGCCTGCTGAAACAACCATAGATTTGGCTGGTTCTCAAGTCTGCGGCGTATCGCCTGCTTATACAGGACGCGGTCCGCCTGTGCTCGTGTGGCGCGTACGGCCGGACCTTTGGAGGCATTAAGGATGCGGAACTGAATGCCGGCCTCATCCGTTGCTGCGGCCATCGCACCGCCCAAGGCATCCACCTCCTTGACCAAATGCCCCTTGCCAATCCCGCCTATCGATGGATTGCAGGACATTGCCCCAAGTGTTTCGATATTGTGCGTAAGCAACAGGGTGGCGCACCCTTTGCGCGCGCTAGCCAGCGCTGCCTCGGTTCCGGCATGCCCGCCTCCTACCACGATAACATCGAAATTTTTGGGGAAATTCATTTTGTCCGGCCTGCTGAAGCGTCGGCTATTCTGTCAAACGAAAGGCACGCATCATACATCATTCCGGCTGACCACAATAATCTGACTGTCCGCCCGATCCCTCATGTCCTGCGGCACAACCTGATTCAACCTATTCGCGCACGACAAAACCGACAGAGTCCGGCCACGCTTGGATTTCAGCCGTTTCCTACCCGTCGAAAGCAGCCAAATCGAAATGTTTCACGTGGAACATCAGAAGAAGGTAGTTACTTACCGATACAAAAACGCCCAAAAATCTCGCCCAGCAAGTCGTCCGCGGTAAATTCACCGGTGATCGAGTTCAACGATTCTTGGGCAACGCGCAACTCCTCCGCGAAGAGTTCCATGCGTTGCGTTTCCCCGGCGGCGCGACGCAAATTCTCGCGTGCGCGTTGCAGCGCCCGCAAATGCCTTTCCCGCGCCATGAATACTCCCGCCTGTTGATGCCAGCCTATTAACTCCAGCAATTTGTCGCGCAGCAGATTTATGCCCTCACCCGTCTTTGCCGACAAATATATATCGATGTTCCCGTTCCCATGCTCAATTCGGGCAGGTAACGCATGCAAATCAATCTTATTGAAGATGAACAACCGAGCCATCCCCAAAGGCAATTCCTCAGAAATCTCGCGATCCTTCCCAATCATGCCAAGGTTGACATCCATGATGATCAGCGCCGCGTCAGCCTTTTGCATGGCTTGCCGAGTACGGGCGATACCCATGCGCTCCACCATATCCGGCGAGTCATGCAGCCCCGCGGTATCGATGATATGCAGCGGCACTCCGCTAATCTGTATTGGCTGGCGAATCACGTCTCGCGTCGTGCCCGGTATCTCGCTGACCAGGGCTACCTCTTCACCGCTCAGGCGATTGAGCAGGCTGGATTTCCCAACATTGGGCTGGCCGATCAATACTATGTGCGCACCTTCCCTTAGCAGACTCCCTTGCTGAGCCAGGCCAAATATAGAGTCCAGTTCGCTCGACAATTCTTCAAGTTGCTTGTCCCGCGAGGAGATGTCGAGAACATCAGTGCCCTCTTCGGGAAAATCCAGCATTGCTTCCACCAGCATTCGCAAACGGATTAATCCGTCCACCAAATGACGAATCGCCTGGGAAAATTCGCCTTGCAACGAACGCATCGCACTCCGTGCTGCCTGGCTGGTACTCGCTTCAATCAAGTCGGCGACGCTTTCAGCCTGTGCCAAGTCAAGCTTGTTATTAAGAAACGCTCGTTTGGTAAATTCCCCGGGTTCAGCTATGCGCGCACCCAATGCGAGGCAGCGCTGCAGTACCAACTGCTGCACCGCCATACCGCCGTGACAATGAAACTCAAGCACATCTTCACCCGTATAAGAGTGTGGCGCGCGAAAGAAGAGGCTGAGGCCCTGATCGATAACCTGGTTATCACCATCAAGAAATGAGGCGAGCGTTGCGTACCGGGCTGCTGGAATCTTGCCCAAGATAACTTTGGCAAGAGGGGCAAGATTACGTCCAGATACCCTGACAATGCCGACACCACCTCGCCCTGGCGCGGTAGCGATCGCGGCAATTGTTTCAGGTTTTGGCCGCACCTTTAGCCTTCGCCTCCAGGTTGCGGGTGATTACCCACTGCTGGGCAATGGACAGGGAGCTATTGACTATCGAATACAGCACAAGTCCAGCGGGGAAGAAGAAGAATACCACGCTGAATATGACTGGCATCATTTTCATGACCTTGGCCTGCATTGGATCAGGCGGTGGTGGACTCAAGCGACCTTGAAGTACCATCGTCGCACCCATGATCAGCGGCAAGATGTAGTATGGATCAGCTGCTGACAAGTCATCGATCCAGCCATAAAACGGTGCGTAGCGCAATTCAACACTGGACAGAATTGCCCAATACAAGGCGATGAATACCGGAATCTGAATCACCATCGGCAAACATCCCCCGAGAGGGTTGATTTTTTCCGATTTGTACAGTTCCATCATGGCCTTGTGCAAGCGCTCGCGATCATCCCCATATTGCGTCTTGATCTTCTCCAGCTTGGGCGCAACCACCCGCATTTTTGCCATCGAACGATAACTGGCGGCCGATAGCGGGAAGAACAGGAGTTTGATCAAGACGGTCAGCAATATAATTGCAATTCCCCAGTTATGCACCCATCCTTCAAGAAATGAAAGTAGCCAAAACAAAGGTACGGAGAGTATTGTCAGCCAACCGTAATCAACCGTTAAGCCAAGTCCCGGCGCGATTTTTTCCAGGGAATTTTTGGCTGGCCCGGCATAAAGCCGAACATCTACCGTTGCAGTCTCGCCTGGAACTGCGGTAGGGACGGGCACAACTGTGCCAACTGAATATAGATCATCTCCCAGTGACTTGATATAAAACTCATGTTGGGCTCTTTCCTGCGGTAGCCATGCCGCAACAAAATAATGCTGCAACATGCCGATCCATCCATTGTCCGATTTTTCAGGATACTTGGCCTTGCCTTTATCAATGTCCGCAAAGCTAATCTTTTTGAATTTTTCCTGATCCGTATAAATGGCAGGACCGGTGTAAGTAGGCACAAACTTTGTTGTTCCTTCTGGCGGATTTTTGTCACGAACCAGCTGAAAATATGCCGAGGATGCGATGGGATCCTTGCTGTGGTTCTCGATTTCGTAGCCGACATCAATCAAATAACTGCCTCGGTGAAATTTATACACCTTGGTCACTTTGGCGCCGGCCTCCTCGTTTGCGTGTAGCCGAACCTCCAGAGTATCCTGTCCTTCCGCCAATTCATATTCATTGGCATCGGCAGTAAATATCGTATTGTGCGTAGGTAAGCCAGTCCCCAACAAACCACTTTGAGCTATATAGGTTCCTTCCTTCTCTTGCATCAATACGAAGGGTTTGTTCTTGTCCTTGGCGCTATGCTGCCGCACAAGTTCCAGTCGGCGTAAATCTCCGCCCACTGTACTAATATCAGCAATTAACCAATCCGTTTTGACTGTGATTTGTCGACCGGATAATCGTTTTGATTTTGCTAATACCTCATTTGCTTTCGGAACTTCAGCGTTCTCAGCCGTCACTGCCGGCACCGGTGAACTGGCTGCATTAGGAAGCGTTGCTGAAGAACTAGCTTGTACTTGCGGATGCTGGGCCCGTTCCCAGCTATCCCATAACATGAAAACTGAAAGGGAAAAAATCAGAAACAAGAACAGCCTTTGATAGTCCATGTGAGCTTCCAGTGAATTCTATGGGGCCGGATCGTAACCGCCAGAATTCCATGGGTTACACTTCAGCAAGCGCTTTATGCTTAACCAACCACCACGCAGCGCTCCGTGTTTTGCGAGAACTTCACAGGCATAGTGAGAGCAAGTCGGGGTAAAGCGGCAAGTAGGTGGATGCAGCGGACTAATCAAGTACTGATATGCGCGAATAATCTTGATCAGAAACCGGTGCATCATGCCTGTATGGCCTTTAGTAATTGGACTAAACTTAACCGCCCTTCAACAGCATTTTGCGGATCTATTTGTCTTCTGACACGCACAACAACATCGAGTGCACACCTGGCCGGAAAATTCTGCCTGAACAATTCCCGGATTAACCGTTTTGTGAAATTCCTCGCGGTTGCAGTTGGCGTGCTTTTCTTGTTTATTGCAATTCCCAGCCTGGAAAAGTTACATCTATTTTCAATCGCATATACCACAAACCACTCATTTGCCCGGCTTGTTGACTGGAACGCTTGATTGAATGCAGTCCGTTGCCTGATACGACGGCAGTATGGAAATGAAAAATTAACTTCACGCCGCAAGTCGCGTGCGGCCTTTGGATCGTCGGGCACTTATAACCGCCCTTCCTCCCTTGGTTTTCATGCGAACCAGGAAGCCGTGAGTGCGTTTTCTCTTGGTGACTGATGGTTGATATGTTCGCTTCATCTGCAAATCCCCGCTGTTGATTCTCGAAAGCCCGCGATTACAATATTTACTGGAGACTATGTCAAGTTTATTTTTATTTCCTGTGGATAACTTTATGCCTTACCTGTAAAATGCATCGTTGATTAATTGCTTCATCGCCAATAAACATGTCGGACAATAACTTGTGGGATTCCTGTCTTTCTTATTTTGAAGATAGCTTGCCTCCGCAGCAATTTAATTCATGGATCAAACCACTTGCCTTCGAAATCAAGGGAAGCCATATTACCTTGACCGCACCAAACAGCTTTACCCTGAAACTGGTACAAGAGCGATTTCTATCAGAAATTTCCAAGCGGGCTGAAGATTTTCTGTCTAATCCTCCAAGTTTTGAATTTCGGATTGGAAAAAAATCGCTGGTGCAGTCAACAAGAAAATCTGTCATTCCTGCTCCTGACAAGATCGCTGTGGAACCAAAGGTTCACAAAAATCAAAGCAAACTCAATCCAAATTTGTCATTTGATAATTTCGTCACCGGAAAGGCGAATCAATTAGCGCACTCCGCCGCTATACAAGTTGCCGAATCCCCGGGTACGGCTTATAACCCCTTGTTCATTTACGGTGGAGTTGGTTTGGGAAAAACCCATCTTCTGCAAGCCATAGGCAATCACATCAAAGTTGAAAATACGCTGGCAAAAGTTTGTTATGTTCATGCGACAAATTATGTTTCGGATGTTGTTCGGGCTTTTCAGACAAAGAAATTTGATGAATTCAAACAATTTTATAATTCTCTGGATATGTTGTTGATAGATGATATTCAATTTATTGCTGACAAACCCGGAACCCAACAGGAATTTTTTTATACCCTTAATTCCCTGATCGATGCACACAAACAAGTAGTTATCACCTGCGATACCTTTCCAAAAGAAATATCCGGAATGACTCCGAGGTTGACCTCAAGGTTCAGCTGGGGTTTAACCGTAGCCATAGAACCGCCTGGCTTGGAAATGCGGGTGGCTATTTTGTTGCAAAAGGGAGCTTTATCAGGAAACAGTATCAGCGAGGATGTTGCATTCTTTATTGCAAAGCACGTTCGTTCCAACATTCGTGAATTGGAAGGTGCACTCAAACGAGTTGACGCATATTCACGATTTCATAAGCGGCCAATTTCCGTTGAGCTTGCGAAGGAAGCGCTTAAAGATTTGCTTGCATCTCAGAATAAACAGGTGTCCATTGAGAATATTCAAAAGACCGTCGCAGATTTTTATCGAATTAAGATATCCGATCTGCTTTCCAAAAAAAGAACACGGATAATTGCTCGCCCCAGACAAGTTGCGATGAGCCTCGCAAGAGAACTGACACAACTCAGTTTACCGGAAATTGGGTCCGCATTTGGCGACCGAGACCATACCACCGTATTGTATGCTTGCAAGACCATAGACAATCTTCGAAATTCGGATACCGCATTTAATGCTGACTTCAACCTATTAAATCAAACGTTGAGAAATTAGTAATTGTTATGGCATGAATGTTGGTTAATTGTGAATAATCCTCGGCAATCTTTTTCCTGAATAATTTCACCCAAGAAAATAACAATCCATCGAAGAGATTTCCACAAATTTACACTTGGCATAACTGTCTATAAATAAAAATGAACGTTCGCTTCTGCAAGTTCTCTTGCCTCTCAATTATTAATCTTAAGGACATATAGAATGTTTATTGAAAGAATTGAAACTAACGTCCTTCTTAAACCGCTTCAAACGGTTTCTGGAATTGTTGAGCGTAAACAACCACTTCCAATTTTATCCAACGTTCTAATTGAAAAAAACAAGTCAAGTCTGCGATTTACCACGACTGATCTGGAAATTCAAATAGCTACTGAAGTTACGGATGCAAATCTGGTCGGTAACGATGCTGCGATTACCGTGGCAGCCAGGAAGCTGCAGGAAATCTTGCGGGTTCTGCCAGAGGGAAGCAGTATTTCAATGGATATCCAGGATAGTCGAATTCAACTTAAATCGAACAAGAGTCGTTTTAGTCTGCAAACCTTGCCGGCACAAGATTTTCCAAAAGTTGTAGAGCAACTGGGGGAGATAGAAACGGTGGAAATAGAACAACAAGAACTAAAAAAATTGTTCAGTATGGTCCAGTTTGCCATGGCTCAACAAGATATTCGTTACTATCTGAATGGTGTTCTATTGGTGGTAGAGGATGAGTTTCTGAAATTGATTGCGACTGATGGCCATCGCTTGGCATTTACCAGAACAAAGTTAGCGAAAAAATATTCAAAGCGGGAGGTGATCTTGCCGCGAAAAACTGTGAATGAACTGGTTAAGCTGCTGCAAGAATCGACGGACCCGATAACTCTGGATCTAGGCGAAAACCAAGTCAAGACAACGTTTTCTGAAGTGATTCTTGTTTCCAAGGTGATAGATGGAAAATTTCCTGATTATGAAAGAGTTGTCCCTAAATATTCCAATCATCTGGTACTCAACAGGGTAGTAATATTGCAGGCGCTGCTGCGAGCCGCAATCCTGTCAAATGAAAAATTCCGGGGTGTTCGTTTTGTCCTTACGGAAAGAAATCTGCGCATCATCAGCAGTAACAGTGAACAGGAAGAGGCTCAAGAAGAGATGGAAGTCGACTATCATCAACAAGCTCTGGATATAGGATTTAATGTCAACTACTTGCTTGATGGTTTGAATAGCACGACATCTGAGACCATAACCTTTTCCTTCGGTGACCCCAATAGCAGCATTCTGATAACAGTGCCTGGCAATGACGATTTCAAATACGTCGTCATGCCGATGCGCATCTGATTGTTTCACGTGAAACAGAAAGTCCATTCATAGCCATGAACGACAACTACGACGAATCAAGCATTCAGCAACTCGAAGGACTGGAAGCGGTGCGCAAGCGCCCCGGCATGTACATCGGGGATACCTCCGATGGCACCGGCCTGCATCACATGGTATTCGAAGTAGTGGACAACGCCATAGATGAATCTTTGGCCGGGCACTGCGATGACATCAAGGTCATTATTCACGCTGACAATTCCATTTCGGTCACCGATAACGGACGGGGTATTCCGGTGGGCATCAAATTTGATGACAAGTTCAAGCCCAAACGTTCAGCAGCGGAAATCGTCATGACCGTGCTGCATGCGGGGGGCAAATTCAACCAGAACAGCTACAAGGTCTCCGGTGGGTTGCATGGTGTAGGCGTAAGTTGTGTGAATGGCCTCTCAGAATGGCTAAGACTGACCAGTTGCCGCGACGGCAAGAAATACTTCGTTGAATTTAGGCGAGGTAATGTAATAGACCGCTTGGTGGAGACGCAGAAGGGTGTTGAGGTTTCGCCATTGAGGGTGATCGGGGAAAGCAAGAGAAACGGAACCGAGGTTCATTTCCTCGCGGACAACGAAATCTTTGATCATATCGAGTTTCACTATGAAATTCTTGCCAAGCGGTTGCGCGAACTATCTTTCCTCAACAATGGCGTAAAAATTGAGCTCATTGACCAGCGCAGCGGCAAGAGCGAAAACTTTTCCCACGCCGGTGGGGTCAGGGGATTTGTCGAGTACATGAACAAGAACAAAACCATCCTGCATAACAAGACGTTCCATGCCATCGGAGAAAAAGACGGCATAACCGTTGAGGTCGCCATGCAGTGGAATGACGGCTATTCGGAGATAGTGCAATGCTTTACCAACAACATCCCGCAACGCGACGGTGGTACCCACCTGACCGGTATGCGCATGGCGATGACCCGCGTAATTAATAAATATATTGAAGAAATTGAGATTGCAAAGAAAGCCAAGGTCGAAACTTCCGGGGACGACATGCGTGAGGGCCTGACCTGTGTGCTATCGGTAAAGGTACCCGAGCCCAAGTTTTCCTCGCAAACCAAAGATAAGCTGGTCTCGAGCGAAGTTCAGACTGTGGTGCAGGAGATTGTCGGCATGAAGCTGGCCGAATATCTGCAAGAGAATCCGATAGACGCCAAAATCCTGTGCGGCAAGATAATCGATGCCGCCCGCGCCCGCGAAGCTGCCCGCAAAGCGCGTGAACTGACTCGTCGCAAAGGCGTGCTGGACGGCATCGGCCTGCCTGGTAAATTGGCCGACTGCCAAGAGAAAGACCCCGCATTATCAGAACTTTACTTGGTAGAAGGTGATTCTGCAGGTGGTTCCGCCAAACAGGGACGTGACCGCAAATTCCAGGCAATACTGCCGCTCAAGGGCAAGATATTGAATGTCGAGCGCGCTCGCTTTGAGAAGCTCATCGCTTCGCAGGAAATCGCTACCCTGATCACCGTGTTGGGCACTGGCATTGGCAAGGATGAATACAATGCCGACAAGTTGCGCTACCACCGGATTATCATCATGACCGATGCGGACGTGGACGGCGCGCACATCCGTACATTGCTGCTTACCTTTTTTTATCGCCAGATGCCCGAGCTGATTGAACGCGGTCACGTGTATATTGCGCAACCGCCACTGTACAAGGTCAAGCAGGGGAAGGACGAACGTTACCTGAAGGATGAGCACGAATTGAAGAGCTACATGCTGCGCAACGCGCTGGTGGATGCGGAGTTGTATGCCGACCAGGGGGCTGCGCCGTTACAGGCCGAATCGCTGGAACGCCTGGCCAGAGAATATTTTCTCGCCGAAGCCGTGATCGAGCGCCTGTCTGGCCTTATCGCGGAAGAGGCGTTGCACGCCCTGCTGAAGAAGCCGAACATCCGGCTAGACACGCCGGAACAGGCAGCGCAAAGCGCAATACGATTACAGAAAGTGTGCGGCGCAGGCATCGTCGTCAAAGCCGATGTTGACCCGGCAACCGATGAAAACCGCCTGCGCGTGGAAAGGCATTTGCATGGCAATTTTTCGGTTAGCCACATAGACCAGAACTTCCTGCATAGCGGCGATTTCGAGCAGATCAGGCAGACTGCAGAAGCTCTAGGCGGACTGCTGGGCAAAGGGGCATATATCAAACGCGGCGAACAGCGCAGGCCCGTGGTTGACTTTAAGCAAGCCATCGAATGGCTGCTGGAAGAAGCGAAACGCGGCGTTAACATCCAGCGCTACAAAGGGTTGGGTGAAATGAATCCTGAGCAACTGTGGGAAACCACAATGGACGTGAAGAACCGCATTCTGCTTAAAGTGAGCATCGAAGACGCCATTACCACTGAAGAAATCTTTACGACCCTGATGGGCGATGTGGTGGAACCCCGCCGGACATTCATAGAACAGAATGCGCTAGGGGTGAAGAATCTGGATATATAACGTGATAGGTCGCAATATCTACTGTATATATTTGGCTACCAAGAGGCTTGCTTCCCCCATAAAAACGCGACTGCGGCAGGATAATTCAGATTGTCTGAATACCAGATGTATGAATTCCCAAGGAAGCGCGAGAACAGCGACGGTGCGATATAACACAAATATTCCGAAGATTAAGTCGATTTCTTGGAACCCTTGTTCGTCGCAGCCTTTACCGCTTTTTTTGTGGTTTTCGCCTTAACAGTTCTTTCGGTCTTGGCCGCTGTCTTCTTGTTAGCCGTCGTCTTGGACTTAGCAGTCTTTGCTTTGGTGGTGCCTTTCCTGGCCACCGTGCCCTTTCCCGTCCCGCCTCTTGCGGCTTTGGCTGCGAGCAACTCCAAGGCTTGTTCCAGCGTAATGTCTTCCGGTTTGGTGCCCTTGGGTAAAGTGGCGTTGATCTTGCCGTGGCGGGCGTAGGGGCCATAGCGACCGCTGCAGACTTCTATCGGGGTTTTGTCATCCGGGTGTCCGCCCAAAATGCGCAATACTGCAGTGCCGGCCTTGGCTTGCGCCAACAATTCCACGGCGCGTTCCAGCCGAATGTCGAAGATGCTGTCATTGCGCGGGATGGATTTGAACTTGCCGTCGTGCCCGATATAAGGGCCGAAGCGGCCGATGTTTACGATGACTTTTTTCCCGGTCTCAGGATGCAAGCCCAATTCGCGAGGCAACGATAATAGTTTCAGCGCAGTCTCGAGGTTTGCCTGTTCCAGCGGCAATTCCTTGGGCCAAGTCACACGCTTTGGCTTGGTCATTTCACCCTCTACAACTTCGCCTAGCTGAACGTAGTGACCATATGGACCGCGTAGCAGCAGCACAATTTGCTGGTTCTCCGGATGCATGCCGAGTTCCTTGCGCAATTCGCTTGGATCCTCCGCTTCGCCACCGAGATTACGCGTGTAATCACATTCCGGATACCCGGTGCAGCCGATGAAACTGCCGCGCTTGCCAAGTCGTTTGGATAATGGCTTGCCACATTTTGGGCAAGGTTCGTCCAGCACTTCTGTGCCCGGGCGCTCTACATCCTTTTTTTCGGTGATCAGCGTATTAAAGCCTTTCCAGAACTCGTTCAGCACCGGGATCCAGTCGCGCTTGCCTTCGGAGATTTCGTCCAGCTCGTCTTCCATCTGTGCAGTGAAACCGTAATCCACATAGCGCGTAAAATGCTCGGTAAGAAATTTGTTGACGATTCGCCCCACATCGGTCGGCTGGAAGCGCTTTTTTTCCAGCACCGCATACTCGCGCGCTTGCAATGTGGAGATTATGCTCGCGTAAGTGGAGGGGCGGCCGATGCCGTGCTCTTCCAGTGTCTTCACGAGGCTGGCCTCGGAATAGCGCGGCGGCGGCTGGGTGAAGTGCTGTTCACCATAGAGTTTGTCCAGAGGGATGGTCTCGCCCTCCTCCAACGGCGGCAGCTTTCCTCCCTCTTCTTCATCGCTGTCGTCGGTACTCTCCTGATATACGGCAATGAAGCCAGGGAACACCAATGTCTGGCCGTTTGCACGAAACAGCGTATCGTCACCGCCGAGTCGGATGTCGAGGCTGACCGTGTCAAAGCGAGCTGGCGTCATCTGGCAGGCCAGGGTGCGCTTCCAGATCATCTCGTACAGCCGCGCCTGATCCACGTTGAGGTGATCGCGCAAGTCATCTGGCGTGCGGGTTATGGAGGTGGGACGGATGGCCTCATGTGACTCCTGGGCGTTCTTGGACTTGTTCTTGTAGACTGGCGCGGATCTGGGCAAATAATCCGGCGCGAAATTGTTGCTGATATAACCGCGTATTTCTTGCACCGCTTCCTTTGCCAAAGCGACCGAGTCGGTGCGCATGTAGGAAATTAGGCCAACTGTCTGTCCGCCGATGTCCACGCCCTCATATAACTGCTGCGCGATGCGCATGGTACGTTCGGTAGACAGGCCAAGCTTGCGCACGGCTTCCTGTTGCAGCGTGGACGTAGTGAACGGTGCGGCGGCATAGCGCTGTTTTGCTTTCTTTTCCACCCGTACCACTTTCGGTGGCAGCTTGGCATTGCTAAGCCTCGCGTAAATCGCATCGTATTCATTCTGGCTGCCAATGCTGAGTTGTTCCAGTTTGTCGCCCTGGTACTGGAACAGCCTGGCGCTAAAGGGCTGGTGGTTCTTGTGGCTGTCCAGATGCACGGTCCAGTATTCCTGTACGCGGAATGCCTCAATCTCCTGTTCGCGTTCGACAATCAGGCGCAGGGCAGGGCTTTGCACACGGCCAGCAGAAAGGCCCGGTCGAATTTTGCGCCACAACAGCGGCGACAAGTTGAAACCCACCAGATAATCCAGTGCACGCCGCGCTTGTTGCGCATTGACCAGGGGAATGGAGATTTCACGCGGATGTGCGACAGCTTCCCTGACCGCGCTCTGGGTGATTTCATAGAATACTACGCGCTGCATCTTCTTGTTCTTCAAGGCCCGTTTACCCTTGAGCATCTCGGCAATATGCCAGGCGATGGCTTCACCTTCGCGGTCCGGGTCGGGCGCGAGATAAATGTTGTCAGCCAGTGCGGCGGCTTTCGCGATAGCATCCACATGCTTGCTGTTACGGGCGATGGTTTCATATTGCATGGCAAAGCCGTTGTTGGGATCCACCGCGCCGGACTTGGGAACGAGGTCGCGCACATGCCCGTAGGACGCCAGGACTTCAAAGTCCTTGCCCAGGTATTTTTTCAGAGTGGAAGCCTTGGCCGGCGATTCAACGACCAGCAGGTTGGTCACCATTTGAGATGGAGTTTTCAATGCAGATTTTCGGTGTTGTCAGGGGTAAGCAGGTCCTCAACGATCAGCGGATCCAGGTCTTCGTGCTGGTTCCACAATACCATCAGGGCGATGAGCTTGACTTGGTCCAACGGCAGATTATCACGATGAAGTGCGACGGAACGATCCAGAATCATTTCCCTTTCGACCGGAGAAATTATTTTGCTTTGTTCCCAGTATGTCAGAAAGCTGAAAGCCTCGGGGCTTATGCGTTGCTGCTCAAGGCTCGAGAAGCACCGTGCGCCACTGTCGTTGATGGTGGTGGGATAATCCGTCTGGGTAAGCTGTCTTAAGTCCGTCAGCCAGGACAGTGTGCGGCGAATGTCCTCGTCATCGAATCCGACAGCGCTCAGCTTGAGGGAAAGTTTTTCGGAATCAGGGTAACTGCCAGCATAGAAATAACTCTCGAATAAAAACACCAAAATATCAAACATGGCATCCCAAAAAATGGATTTCAATTAATGCGTTGATAAAGCCCACCCGGAAGAGCGGCAATGCAGCCGTCCAGTTCCAATTTCAACAGGATGGCGGATAGCGCGTCAATCGTCAAGCCGCTGCGCTGGCTGAGGCTATCCATGTCGGTTGGATCGTAGCCAAGATGCACCAACAGCGGATGCTCCGCCATGGAACCGGAAAGAGTCTGATTTCCAGCAGCAGCGTAGCCAAGTTCTTCAAGTATATCCTGTGCGCATTCGACCAGTTTTGCACCTTGCTTGATCAGATGATGACAACCTTTCGCTTGTGGAGCGTGAATCGATCCGGGAATCGCAAATACTTCACGGCCTTGTTCCAAGGCCAGCCGCGCGGTGATTAAAGATCCACTTTGCAGCGAGGCTTCCACCACCAGGCAACCCATGCTCATGCCACTGATGATGCGATTGCGGCGTGGGAAGTTTGCTGCTAGTGGCGGAGTGCCAAGCGGGAATTCCGAAACCAGCACACCCGCTTGTGCAAGCTTGTGCGCCAATTTCCTGTTGGTTGCCGGGTAAACCTTGTCCAACCCGGTACCGACTACCGCGAGGCTGGAGCCTCGCCCGGACAACCCACCGTGATGTGCTGATGTATCAATGCCCTGTGCCATGCCGCTTACGACACACAGCCCCGCCTCACTGACCGCCTGCGCAAAAGATTCGGCGTTGCTAAGTCCTTGCGGCGTGGCGTGGCGGCTACCGACTATGGACAGCGCTGGACAATTGAGCAATTCGCGTCTTCCCTTGACATACAACAATAACGGCGGGTCAGGTATGTTCAGCAGTGATTGCGGATAATCGGTATCGGCTAGCGTAACAATGCTATTGGATGCATCATCCAGCCATTCAGAAATCGCTATTAAAGCAGTTTCGTTCGCTCCTTGGGCAATTGCGTTCGCGACGGCCGGCTTAACTACTTGTTTAAGCTCGTGTAAAGGAGCTGACAAGACCAAGGAGGGAGAAGAAAAAGTCTGCAGCAATCGACGCAAGCCTTCATTGCCCAGACCGGGAATCTGGTGTAGCGCAATCCACGACGCAAGTTCTGCGTCCATATTTCAGGGGGTCAATGCACGGTCCAGCAGTTCAACAGGCAAGGTGGTTTGCATCACAAGCGCATAAGATACCTTGTCGAAGATCCGAAATACGAATAGCAAACCATAACGCACATCCGGCAACGAGAAAGTCTTCCCATCTTCCCTAACTTCCTCGCCTTTGCGGTAGAGCGCCATGACATGACCATTTTCCATCCCGTCCAGGCGCCCCTTGTTTATCGTGACAATAGCGTTTTGTCCTGCCTGGGAAACGCCGCCATATATCGAGATGACACGAGCGGAAACCCCGGGATCAGTCGCATGCGGGATAAAATTGTTGATGATTTCGCCGGAAGCCGGAATCAGACGATCACCTTTGTTGATTTCCTGAACGGCCTTGGTAATTCTTACGGTGCTAATTTTATCGAACTTTTCGACTTGGGCATCCCCGAGATAGATGGCCTCAAGACCCAGTTCCTCATGGGTATCAGGATCGATCAGTTCCTTTCCTGGGCGGTAAATCTGCCAAAATATTCCCTTGTCCTCGGTCAACCCTTTCGCGTAGGCGATGTCATTGGTCGCCAGGAGAACACGATGTTCAAAAGTGGCAACGATCAGAGAGGGCGCGCCTGACAAATCCTGTTTTTCAAGAACCAGTGGCTGGCTCAAAAATGGTCCGATTGCGCTGGCCGGAACGCTTGGAATGGCGTCATGTTCACTTTTGAGAACTTGGACCGTGGGAGATAGTTTAACGACGTTAGGGTTACGCGATGACATGTCCGACAGGGGACTTTCAATTTGCAAGGTGCTCGTCGCGCGATTCAAGATGATCACATCGCCCGGGTATATCCAATGAGGATCCTTGATGGTGTCCTTGTTCAATCCCCAGATTTGCGGCCATTTCCACGGATCCTTGAAAAATTCCGCGGATATATCCCAAAGCGTGTCTCCTTTTACTACGACATGTTTATCCGGAGCTTTATCAAGAATTTCAGGGCCATCGGCATATGCAAGGGCAGACAACAACAGACAAATCAGCGATATAATAAACTTTTGCATGGAAACTCCAGCAGAAAATGGAAGATTGCGGTGATACTTTGCTTTTGCGCGTGATTTTCGGATTCTGCATCCAGTCATATAAATTGGCAAGTATTTATGGCAATTCTGAAAATATTGCAATACCCTGATGCAAGACTGTATACAGTCGCGAGGCGAGTGGCCCGAGTTGATGAGGGTATACGCAAGTTGGCCCGAGACATGGCGGAAACCATGTATGCTGCGCCAGGCGTGGGGTTGGCGGCAACTCAAGTAGACCGGCATCTGCAAATCATCGTCGCGGATGTATCCGAAACGCGTAACGATCTGCGAACGTTTATCAACCCTGAACTCATATTCAGTGATGGTGAATGTGAACTTGAGGAAGGTTGTCTGTCGGTTCCGGGTATTTATGAAAAGATTCGTCGGGCTGAGCAGATTACCGTGCGGGCATTGGATACTCAAGGCAACTTCTTCTTGCTTGACGCTGACGGATTGCTGGCCCGGTGTATTTTGCATGAAATGGATCATCTCCAGGGAAAGGTATTTGTCGAATATCTTTCTCCCCTCAAACAGACGCGCTTACGCGCGAAGCTGAAAAAACGCATGCGCGAAACGTTGTAAGGGCGAGTACTTGAGGATCATTTTTGCGGGCACTCCCCAATTTGCAGCTACTGCACTCGAAGCAATACTGTTGAGTGAATTTGAACTGGTTGCGGTACTGACTCAACCCGATCGAGCAGCGGGACGCGGGATGCGGATTGCGCCTGGACCGATAAAGCAAATCGCCCTGCGGCATGCCCTGCCCATACTGCAACCACAATCCCTAAAAGATGCAGACATCCAGAAGCAGCTTACAGCTTACGCGGCAGACGTAATGGTGGTTGCGGCATATGGATTGATTCTTCCGCCCTCGGTTCTGCAAGCGCCACCGCTGGGTTGCCTGAACATCCATGCTTCTCTGCTACCCCGTTGGCGCGGGGCCGCTCCGATTCAGCGTGCGATCCTTGCGGGCGACAGCAAGACGGGCATTACCATCATGCAGATGGACGAAGGCCTGGATACGGGCGACATGCTATTCAAGAAATCCTGTCAAATCACCCTTGAAGATAATGCCAGGACGCTGCACGACAAGCTGGCGATACTGGGAGCGCAAGCGATAGTGGAGGCGTTGCGATTACTCGAGCGGGGGAAATTGAAACATGAACCACAGGACGGTGCGCTTGCGTCCTACGCCACCAAGCTCAGCAAGACAGAAGCACAAATCAATTGGTACGACGAGGCCGCGCGAATAGAGCGCATGGTCAGGGCATTCAATCCATACCCCGTTGCCCAAACCCTGTTTGAAGGCACTGCGATCAAGATCTGGCAAGCCAAAGTGGTCAGCAGTATGAAAGGAAGACCTGGGACGGTGCTGTCGGCTGGCAAAGACGGTATCGTTGTGGCATGCGGCCAGGGTTCGCTGCGTCTGGAAGTGTTGCAACGACAAAATTCCAAGGCATTGAATGCAGACCAATTTATTCATGGTTCTAGATTGCGTCCGGGTGTCTGCCTAGGACCCCTGGGCTGACATGCAGGCAGTTCAACTTGCCGCAGCCCAGGTTATTTGCAAAGTGATGGATGGGCAGAATTTGAACCGTGCATTGAGTGACTTGCAATCTTTGTCCCATTTTTCTCCGCAACACAGGGCAGCTTTGCAGGACCTGTGTTACGGTACCTTAAGGCATTACGGAAGGTTGGCGTTTGTACTGCAAGAATTATTGCGCAAGACGATGCAGGACGATCGATTGCGCTGCCTGGTGCTGGTTGCGCTGTATCAATTGCAATTCAGCAAATCCCCACCTTATGCCGTGGTAGATCACGCCGTAGGTGCGGCGCGCAGCCTGAATCCGGCAATGGCCGGGCTAGCAAATGCGGTGCTTCGCAATTACCTGCGCAATAGTGGGCCACTGAACGCGTCGGCCGCCGCCAGCGAAGAAGGACGCTACTCATACCAGCAGTGGTGGATTGATGCGATCAAGGCGCAGTATGGTGAAGCGTCGGAAGGGATTCTGATGGCCGGCAACCTGCACCCACCCATGACGCTGCGAGTGAATCGGCGCCGCATCAATCCCTCCGATTACCTGGTGCTACTGGATCAGCAGAACATTCCGGCCAACCTGATAGAACAGGAGGCGGTATTACTGCACCACCCCATGCCCGTGGAAAAGCTTCCCGGTTTTCTTGATGGGCTGGTTTCGGTTCAGGATGCAGGTGCCCAATATGCAGCTGTATTGCTCGATGTACATGACGGGATGCGCGTGCTGGATGCTTGCGCAGCTCCAGGCGGCAAAACGATGCATTTACTGGAGTTGGCGGAAATCGATTTGCTTGCACTGGACAAGGATGAGCAGCGACTGGAGCGCATAGCGGGAAACTTGCAGCGTCTGCAATTTTCCGCCCAACTGAAGATTGGCGATGCTGCACAGCCTGAAACATGGTGGGATAAGAAGCCATTCCAGAGAATACTCGCAGATGTGCCATGCTCCGCTTCAGGCGTGGTGCGGCGCCACCCGGATATCAAATGGTTGCGCCGCCCGGACGACATCGAGAGTTTTGCACGACAGCAATTGCAAATCCTCCGCGCGCTGTGGCGGCTCTTGGCGAGAGATGGTAAATTGCTTTACTCGACTTGTTCCGTGTTTGCATGGGAGAACGGTCAACTCATCAATGAATTTTTGCGGCAACATGACGATGCCCGGCACTTATCCCTATCCGTGCCCGGCTTGATTGCCGGGCAGCTTCTCCCGAATGAAAGGCATGATGGTTTCTTTTATGCGCTGCTGCAAAAATGTTTGTGACAGAGGCCTGATGATAGACAACACAAGACAGGATACGGCAAAAGGAAAATGGATGGTTGCACTGTTCCGGATAATTTCCACCATACGGTGCCTATCCGTACGCGGGCTCGCTGCAGTGTTCTGCGCGTTATCCTGTTTTATTTACGTTGCGCCAACCGCATACGCCGATGGTATCGAGGTACGCAAGGCCGACGCACACTTTTCCGGCGAAATCTACCAGCTTTCCGCAGATTTCAACATACGGTTTAATCCTGTGATTGAGCAGGCTCTGGAACAGGGGATCCCGCTCTATTTCAGCAGCGAATTCACCTTGACCCATCCCCGCTGGTATTGGTTTGATGAAGTGGTTGCGCATAGTGAACAAGTCATCAAATTGTCCTACAGCACTCTCACGCGTCAGTACCGTATTGCCCGCGGTGCATTGTTCCAGAATTTCACGAGCCTTGACGAGGCACTGCGCATCGTGGAGCACCAGACGGCGGCGCCAATCCCGGCAGAACTGGTCAGAGGCGGCGGCAGCTAT
Organism: uncultured beta proteobacterium; assembly: GCA_963782385.1. Taxonomy (GTDB): domain Bacteria; phylum Pseudomonadota; class Gammaproteobacteria; order Burkholderiales; family Gallionellaceae; genus CAVXFS01. The sequence goes on along the minus strand of CAWAJO010000001.1, from coordinate 651,666 downwards.
ATCTCTGAAAAGCTGTTCAAGAAAAATGACAATTATGTTGCGTCAGTTCGCCTGCGCCTGGATATATCCCAATTGCCAAAGCCCCTTCAGGTGAATGCGTTGGCCAGTGATGACTGGAATTTCGATTCTGATTGGTACCGCTGGATCGTATATCCGGACACTGCAGAACATAATTAAGGGCTTTCAGGAATGAAGTATCTGATTTTTGTCAGCGCATTGATAGGAGGGTTGTTACTTTATCTGTTGTCTAGCGCCAGCGCCAAAACAGACCTCTTTTCTCATAACTATTATGGATTGTTAGCGTTGGCGGGAATACTGGCGCTTTGTTTAATCGCCCTGGTCGGCTATCAGCTTTGGCAACTATATAGCAAGTTAAAGGCCCAGGTCTTTGGCGCCAAGCTGACTCTGCGCCTCGCGGTGTTTTTTACCTTGATTGCGATCCTGCCGGGACTGTTGATGTATGTCGTATCGGTGCAGTTTCTCAGCAAAAGTATTGAGTCCTGGTTCGACGTGAGAGTGGAAAAAGCATTGGAGGGCGGCCTGAATTTGGGGCGCAATTCTCTGGAAAGCGGACTTCATGAATTGGGTGTGAAAGCGCAGTTTACGGCCTCGCTGCTCGGAGATCAGTCCCTTGACCAATACCCGCATACTTTGAATGGTTTGATAGCCAATGATGGAAGTCAGGAAGCGGCCCTCTTCAGCGACAAGGGAAAACTGCTTTCCTTTGCCGGCGGGAAACGGAAATCACCATTGGATATTCCAGATGCCTCGATGGTGGGCGAAGCCCTCGACAAGGGACAATTCAGCATCATCGACCTTCGGCCCGACAATAGTTTGATATTGCGCGTGCTGGTCGCGACCAAATTGAAGAATAAACGATACGGAAATGGTGTTTTGCAGTTTGTGCAGCCTGTGCCGAAACAACTTTCCAGGGATGCAGAAACCGTGCAGGACGTCTATCGTGATTACCAGCAGCTAACTCTATCGCGCCTGGGATTAAAGCGACTTTTTGGGCTAACGTTGACCTTGTCATTATTTATCGTCATGCTGAGCGCGGTATCCGCTGCCTTCTTTATCAGTAATCGGCTGAGCGCGCCACTCGCTGTGCTGGCAGAAGGAACACGCGCAGTAGCTCAGGGTGATTTTTCGCATCAGCATCCGGTGGAGAGCAGCGACGAACTGGGTGCGCTGACCGGTTTGTTCAACCAGATGACATCGCAATTGGCCGAGGCGAAGGCCATGAGCGAAAAACAGCAACTCCAGGTGAAGAATGCCAAGGCATATCTGGAGAGCGTGCTGGGGCACCTGTCTTCCGGTGTGATGGTTGTAGATGACAGATTCAGGCTGCGCACTGTCAACAGTAGCGCGATACAGATCTTGGGTGCGCCGCTTCCGGAAATGCAGGGAATACCGCTGACAGAAATCGCTGTTCAGCATCCCCTGTTGAGGCCGTTCTGCACCAACGTGATGCAGGCATTCGAAGAGAGCCCGAGCAACGAATGGCAACGCCAGATCGAACGGCTCAGCAAGAATGGAAATCAGATGCTGCTGGTGCGAGGTACCAAATTGGCAACAGCCGTAGAGAATGGTCATGTGGTGGTATTCGATGACATTACTTATCTATTGCAGGCAGAACGGCAGGCGGCATGGGGAGAAGTGGCACGCAGACTGGCGCACGAGATCAAGAATCCGCTGACACCAATTCAGTTGTCGGCGGAACGCCTGCAGCACAAATTGAGCGCCAAACTTGACGAGGAGGGTATGCAGCTGTTGGAGCGGGCCACGCGCACCATCGTCAGCCAGGTGGCAGCGATGAAGAATATGGTGATGGAATTTGCGGATTATGCCCGCGCTTCCTCGCCCAAGCTGTCGGAACTGGATGTGCATCAACTGTTGCGCGAGGTCCTGGGATTATATGAAGCGAACAACATCATGATTACCTTGCATCTTGATGCGACGCAATCAATGATGAAGGGTGATCCGACACGTTTGCGCCAAGTGATACACAATCTGTTGCAGAATGCCCAGGATGAATTACAGAATGTGGCCCAACCGGAAATTACCCTGGCCACGTCGAACCAGAATGGGTCATTTCAATTGATCGTCCAGGACAACGGCAGCGGATTTCCCGAACACCTTATCGCGCGCGCATTTGAGCCATATATGACAACCAAGTCAAAAGGAACCGGGTTGGGCCTCGCGATCGTAAAGAAGATCGTGGAAGAACACGGCGGGAAAATTTCCATTGAAAATATGGCAAGGGGAGGCACGCAAGTAAGTGTTATTCTGCCCCTATTAGTCGAGGTGGCATGATGGCAGCCAAGAAGATTCTCGTGGTGGACGATGAAATCGGGATACGCGAACTACTTTCGGAAATCTTGTTTGACGAGGGTTATCAGGTATTCCTGGCGGAAAATGCAGTTCAGGCAAGGGAGTTGCGGATTCGGCAGGAACCGGATCTGGTGTTGCTGGATATATGGATGCCTGATACGGATGGCATCGCGCTTTTAAAGGAATGGGTATCACAGGACTTATTGACCATTCCGGTAATAATGATGTCAGGTCATGGAACCATCGAAACGGCGGTGGAAGCGACACGTATTGGCGCAGTCGACTTTCTGGAAAAGCCCATTGCACTCCATCGATTGCTCGAAACCATTGCCAAGGCCATACGCCAAGGCGTTTCACCTGTTCAGCAGGAAAGCTCTCCATCAAGCGGCAAAACTACTGCGGAGGTGGCGCCGTCATCATACTCGTTGCCGTTGGATCTCCCGTTGCGGGAAGCGCGCGACTATTTCGATACGCTTTACTTGAATTACCACATGCTCAGAGAGAACGGCAATATCACCCATGTAGCACAGAAAGCCGGTCTGGAACGCACCCACTTGTACCGCAAGCTTAAGCAGCTCGGGATCAAGGTCTCCAAAAAAACTTCCGAGGACAAGTAAATATCCCGTTTCCTGCCACAGGAACGTACTCAGTCGACGGCAAGTCTTGTCGAGTCCAATTGCGGTCGTTTTGTCCTGGGGAAAAATGCAGGGGATACGGCCGGGATGCTTATCCATCCAGAAGCGACGGGAATTGCTGCTGTTGCCGAAAGCAGGGCGGTACGTCATAATTGTGCCCCTTTGTTTGGGCGAAACTCAAATTTAACCCGTGAGGAATGTTCAGGAGACATGCGAGAGATGGCTACGACGCGAAATGTAACACCCCCCAAGTTTAATGATACGACGGGTGCAATCCGCGCCTTGGCAATGGATGCGGTGCAAAAAGCCAATTCGGGACATCCCGGTGCGCCGATGGGCATGGCGGAGATCTCCGAGGTGCTGTGGAACCACCATCTGCGCCATAACCCGGCCAATCCCAAATGGGCCGATCGCGACCGCTTTGTGATGTCCAACGGGCATGGCTCGATGTTGATTTATGCGCTGTTGCACTTGACCGGCTATGACCTACCGATGGATGAACTGAAGAGGTTCCGCCAACTGCATTCGAAGACTCCTGGACATCCCGAATATGGCTATACCCCCGGTGTGGAAACCACGACCGGTCCGCTCGGACAAGGCATCAGCAATGCCGTGGGCATGGCCATGGCAGAAAAAATTCTTGCCAATGAATTCAATCGTCCCGGCCATGAGATTGTCAACCATCACACCTATGTATTCATGGGCGATGGCTGCATGATGGAAGGCATTTCGCATGAGGCGTGCGCCTTGGCTGGCACGTGGGGTTTGGGAAAATTGATCGCTTTCTGGGACGATAACGATATTTCGATTGACGGGCACGTTGGCGGCTGGTTTACCGACGATACGGCGAAACGCTTCGAAGCGTATGGCTGGCATGTGGTTGCTGATGTGCAGGGACATGTTCCGGAACAGATCAATGCGGCCATCATCGCCGCCAAGGCAGTCACCGACAGGCCTTCGCTGATCTGCTGCAAGACAATTATCGGTGCCGGTTCTCCAAATAAGGAAGGTACGCACGACGTACATGGCGCCGCACTGGGCGATGCGGAAATAGCCGCAACACGTGCGCATATTGGCTGGAACTATCCTCCGTTCGAGGTTCCTTCACATGTGTATCAGGCATGGGATGCGCGCACCAAAGGCGAGGGACTGGAAAAACTCTGGAATAACAAATTCGACGAATATCGCAAGGCGTTTCCGAAGGAAGCTGCCGAGTTTGAACGCCGCACGCGGGGCGATCTGCCGGCCAACTGGGCGGAACATGCGGCGAAAGCCATCGCTCAGTTCAACGAAAAGGCCGAGACCATCGCAACTCGAAAGGCGTCGCAAAACGCGATCAATGCCCTGGTTCCGGTATTGCCTGAATTTCTGGGGGGATCCGCCGACCTTACTGGTTCCAACCTTACCAACTGGACGGGCGCACATCATGTATACAGCAAGAAGATTGGCAACTACATCAGCTACGGCGTACGCGAATTCGGCATGTCTGCCATCATAAACGGCATGACCCTGCATGGCGGCCTGCTGCCGTTCGCCGGCACCTTCCTGATGTTCTCGGAATACGCGCGCAATGCGTTGCGCATGGCCGCGCTGATGAAGCAGCGCGTGATTTTTGTGTATACCCACGACTCGATCGGCCTGGGTGAAGACGGTCCGACTCACCAGCCGGTCGAACAGACCGCCACCCTGCGCTACATCCCCAATATGGATACCTGGCGTCCATGCGACACAGTGGAATCCATCGTGTCCTGGGTGTGCGCAGTTGAACGCAAGACCGGCCCTACTTCGCTGATATTCACCCGCCAGAATCTCGCATTCCAGAAGCGAGATGCGGCGCAGATTGCGAACATCCGCAAGGGGGGCTACGTCCTGTCTGAAGCCCCCAAGGGCAAGCCACAGGTCGTTATCATTGCCACCGGATCAGAAGTCGATCTGGCGATCAAGTCCCAGCAGGAACTGGCTGCCGAAGGTATCAACGTACGTGTGGTGTCGATGCCCTCAACCAATGTGTTCGACCGCCAGGACCAGGTCTATAAGGACAGTGTATTGCCCAAGGGTATCAAGCGTGTCGCCATCGAAGCGGGCGTGACCGGATTCTGGTTCAAATACGTCGGACTTGATGGCGCAGTGATCGGTATGGACTGCTTTGGAGAATCCGCTCCGGCCAGCGATCTTTTCAAGCACTTTGGGTTTACGGCAGAGAAAGTCGTTAAAACGGTTAAGGGTATCTTATAACAAAAGATATCGATATTTCAGAGCGGGTTGATGTTGTCCATAGGCCAACGGCCGCGACTTCAACATGGTTGCGAGAGCGAAAAAAAGGATGATCGGAAGCGGAAGCAAATCGGCAACCGCGTTACGGTAATTATTGAGCGCACGCTCAATAAAAAAGGGATTCTTTATAAAACTGCAAGGGGAGAAATATATGACAATCAAAGTTGGCATCAATGGATTCGGTCGCATTGGTCGCATGGCGTTCCGCGCTGCGGTCAAGGATTTTCCTGAGATCGAAGTCGTGGCAATTAATGACTTGCTGGAACCGGATTACCTCGCATACATGCTGAAATATGACTCGGTGCATGGCCGCTTCAATGGTGACGTGTCTGTTAAGGGCAATGACCTGGTAGTGAACGGCAAGAAGATTCGTCTGACTGCCGAACGCGATCCAGCCAACCTGAAGTGGAATGAAGTAGGCGCGGACATCGTAATTGAATGCACCGGTTTCTTCCTGACCCAGGCAACTTGCCAGAAGCACATCGACGCAGGTGCCAAGAAGGTGGTTCAATCTGCCCCTTCCAAGGATGATACGCCGATGTTCGTGTATGGCGTGAACCAGAGCAAGTACTCAGGTGAAGCGATAGTTTCTGCGGCTTCATGCACCACCAACGCGCTGGCTCCGGTCGCCAAGGTGCTGAACGATACCTTTGGCATCAAACGTGGCCTGATGACCACAGTGCACGCTGCAACCGCTACCCAGAAGACCGTCGATGGGCCGTCAAACAAGGATTGGCGTGGTGGCCGTGGGATACTGGAAAACATCATTCCGTCTTCCACCGGCGCTGCCAAGGCGGTAGGCAAGGTGATTCCCGAACTGAACAAGAAGCTGACGGGTATGGCTTTCCGGGTGCCGACTTCCGACGTTTCCGTGGTTGACCTGACTGTGGAGTTGAACAAGGAAGCTACTTACGAGGCCATCTGCACCGCGATGAAGACTGCCTCCGAAGGTTCTTTGAAGGGCGTGCTGGGCTACACAGATGAAAAGGTTGTTTCCACGGATTTTCGCGGTTGCACGACTCCGTCTATATTCGATGCCGAAGCAGGCATCGCGCTGGATCCCACTTTTGTCAAAGTGGTGGCATGGTACGACAATGAGTACGGCTACACCTGCAACATGATGCGCATGGTGAAGCACATTGCGAAGTAATACCGGCCAGCTGGCCTTGGCTGGGAGCCCACCAATGTGCGCGCTTCGCGCGCGGCGTGTTTAAGCTACCTGGCACTCGCTGCCCGCTCGCTCATGTGAATTGTGACACTTGGGCATTTCTGGCCCGTGTTGCTTGCGCACATTTAGGAGAAATATTATGGCTAGTTTTACCCGCATGACAGACGTCGAACTCGCAGGCAAGCGGGTCCTGATCCGGGCCGATCTGAACGTTCCCGTAAAAGACGGCAAGGTTACCTCTGATGCCCGCATCACCGCTTCAATGGCGACTATTAATCACTGCCTGAATGCGGGCGCAAAGGTCATGGTCACCTCCCATCTTGGACGCCCGGAAGAAGGAGTGTGGACCGAAGAGAACTCGCTGAAGCCGGTTGCGGATAATATCGCAGCCCGCCTGGGCAAGCCGGTGCGCCTGATCAAGGATTGGGTCGATGGCGGGTTTGACCTCGCCGCCGGTGACTTGGTGGTGCTGGAAAACTGCCGCATCAACAAGGGTGAAAAGAAGAACGTCGATGAAACAGCCAAGAAATATGCGGCGCTGTGTGATGTTTTCGTGATGGATGCCTTTGGTACCGCGCATCGCGCCGAGGCTTCCACGCACGGCGTGGCCAAGTATGCGCCGGTGGCCTGCGCCGGAATTCTGTTGACCGAGGAACTGGATGCTCTGGACAAAGCGCTGGCGAATCCGGCGCGACCGATGGTGGCCATCGTCGGAGGTTCCAAGGTTTCGACCAAACTGACCGTGCTGGAAGCATTGTCCGAGAAATGCGAGCAATTGGTGGTGGGCGGCGGTATTGCCAACACCTTTCTCAAGGCGGTCGGAAAGAACGTCGGAAAATCGCTGTGCGAAAATGATCTTGTCCCTGTCGCACAGGCACTGATCAGTAAAATGACTGCGCGTGGGGCGACTATTCCGATTGCGGTGGACGTGGTCGTCGGCAAGAAATTTGACGCCAACGAACCCGCAGTGCTGAAAGATGCCGATGATGTGGCAGACGATGACATGATATTCGACATCGGCCCGAAGAGTGCGCAGGCGCTGGTTGACATTATCATGAATGCCGGAACGGTGGTGTGGAATGGCCCGGTCGGCGTGTTCGAGTTCGACCAGTTCGGTGCAGGCACCAGGAAGATTGCCGAGGCTATCGCAGCGACCAAGGCATTTACCCTGGCCGGCGGTGGCGACACCATTGCCGCGATTCAGAAGTACGACATCTATGACAAAGTCAGCTATATCTCTACTGCAGGAGGAGCATTCCTTGAATATCTGGAAGGCAAAACCCTGCCTGCGGTGGAAATTCTGGAACAGCGCTCAAAATAAAATTCAAATAATAGAGAAATCATGCTGCGTAGAACCAAGATTGTTGCAACGCTAGGCCCCGCCTCGAATAACAAAAAGATACTTGAACAAATGATACGTGCCGGTGTTGATGTGGTGCGCATGAATTTTTCTCACGGTACTGCTCAAGATCACATGGCACGCGCTGAACGGGTGCGGTCAGCGGCGCAGGCTTGTGGGCGGACGGTCGGCATACTGGTTGATTTGCAAGGCCCGAAGATCCGGGTGCGCAAGTTCGAGAACGATAAGATCGTGCTGGAGCGAAGCGACAAATTCATTCTTGACGCAGGATGGGAGGGCCTGGGCAACCAGGAACGGGTTGGCCTTGACTACAAGGAACTGCCCGGGGACGTCAGCAAGGGATCCGTGTTGTTGCTGAACGACGGTATGCTGGAATTTGTTGTAACCGAGGTGAAAGACAAGGAAATCCATTGCCGCGTGGTGCGCGGGGGGGTCTTGTCCAATAACAAGGGGATCAACCGCAAGGGTGGCGGATTGACAGCTCCGGCGCTGACGGACAAGGACAAGGAAGACATCAAAACGGCCGCCATGATCAATGCCGATTATCTGGCGGTATCCTTCCCGCGTTCGGCGGATGATATGTTGCTGGCGCGAAAATTGATGCATGCGGCCGGGGGCAAAAGCCTGTTGATGGCAAAGATTGAACGCGCCGAGGCCATTCCGGTACTGGATGAAATCATAGGTGCGTCCGATGCCATCATGGTTGCACGCGGTGATCTGTCGGTTGAAGTGGGCGATGCTGCCGTGCCCGGTTTGCAGAAACGCATGATCAAGATGGCGCGCAATCAGAACAAGGTGGTCGTGACAGCCACGCAAATGATGGAATCCATGATCACCCATCCGATACCTACTCGCGCAGAAGTATCGGATGTGGCAAATGCGGTTCTGGATGGCACCGACGCAGTCATGCTGTCCGCTGAAACCGCGGTGGGTGATTATCCGGTTGAAACGATCCAGGCCGTGGCTCGCATCTGCTCCAGGGCCGAAATGGAGTTGGAGGGAGACGTGCTGGAACGCCGCATGGTGCAACAGAAATTTACGCGCATCGATCAATCCATCGCCATGTCTGCCTTGTTTGCCGCATCGCATTTCAAGGTCAAGGCGATCGTAGCGCTGACCCAGTCGGGCTCCACAGCGCTGTGGATGTCCCGATTGAATGCAAGCGTGCCGATATTCGCGCTCACTCCGGTTGAGGCCACCTTGAGCAAGGTAACCTTGTTCAGCAACACCCATCCCATTGCGTTCAACTCGACATCTCATGACCCGTTGGTCACACTGCATGAGGCCGAGCAGGAACTGGTAAGGCTGGAGGTGGTGGCAAAAGGGGACATGATTGTTTTGACCATTGGAGATTCCATCGGCAAGACGGGGCATACCAACACGTTGAAAATCGTGCGTGTCGGGGATCAGCACGCAAGCGACCGCAACGCCTGAAGGGTTGAAGCTAGGCCGGATTTGCGCGTACACTTTAACCAACACAAATTTCGAATACTTTTAATCAGGAGAAGAAAATGGCACTCGTATCTATGCGTCAACTGCTGGACCACGCAGCAGAAAACAACTACGGCTTGCCCGCATTCAACGTGAACAACCTGGAGCAGGTCAAGGCGATCATGGAAGCGGCCGATGAAGTCAACAGTCCGGTTATCATGCAAGGTTCCGCAGGCGCGCGCAAATATGCCGGCGAGGCCTTTTTGCGTCATCTGATCGCGGCAGCGGTGGAAAGCTACCCCCACATTCCGGTGGTCATGCACCAGGATCACGGCGCGTCGCCGGCGGTGTGCATCAACGCGATCCGCAGCGGCTTCTCCAGCGTGATGATGGACGGATCGCTGAAGGAAGACGCCAAGACGCCCGCCTCGTTTGAATACAACGTGGATGTCACGCGTCGCGTGGTGGAGATGTCGCATGCAGTGGGCGTTTCGGTGGAAGGCGAACTCGGTTGTCTGGGCTCGCTGGAAAGCGGGATGGGTGAAAAGGAAGACGGCCATGGTGCCGAAGGCGTGCTGACCCATGACCAGCTGCTGACCGATCCTGAGGAAGCTGCGCAGTTCGTGCGCCAAACCGGCGTGGATGCATTGGCCATCGCTATTGGCACCTCGCATGGCGCGTACAAATTCACCCGCCCACCCACCGGAGATATTCTCGCCATTGGTCGCGTCAAGGAGATCCATGCGCGCATCCCCAATACGCATCTGGTGATGCACGGTTCTTCTTCAGTGCCGCAGGACTGGCTGAATATCATTAATGAATTCGGCGGCGATATGGGTCAGACCTATGGTGTACCGGTTGGAGAAATAGTCGAAGGTATAAAACACGGTGTGCGCAAGATCAATATCGACACTGATCTGCGTATGGCTTCGACCGGCGCAGTGCGCCGCTACCTGGCACAAAATCCGAAAGACTTCGACCCGCGCAAATTCCTGGCAGTATCAACCAAGGCGATGAAAGAGATATGCAAGGCGCGTTATGAAGCATTCGGGTGCGCAGGGCAGGCTGCCAAGGTAAGGCCGATCTCGCTGGAAGCGATGGCGGGTCGTTATGCCAAGGGTGAGTTAAACGCGATCGTCAAGTAATCAACGCATCAGGCAACGGATGAAGCGGTCTTCGGGCCGCTTTCTTGGTTTTCATTTCAGGGTTTTGGCCGCTGCCAAGTCAATGTCAGTTTCACTGCTTCGTTTATCAGGAAGTCTTTGAACGCCTGCGCGGCGGCGGACAGGCGTTTATTCTGGCGGTGCGCTACATACCAATGGCGCACCAGCGGAAAATCTTCGACATTGAGCATAGCCAGTCGCTTGGTCTCCAGTTCCAGTTCAATGCTGTGCAGCGACAGGATGCCCAGCCCCATGCCAGCCTGTACAGCTTGTTTGATGGCCTCGTTGGTTTCCATTTCCATGCTTATGTGAGGTTGTATCTTGTGTTGCGCGAAGACACGTTCCATCGCGCTGCGCGTACCCGAGCCTGATTCCCTCGACATAAAGGATTCCGTTGCAAGTTGGGAAAATTTTATGCGCTTCAGTTTGGCAAGCGGGTGATCGGGTGCGGCGATCACCACCAGCGGGTTGTCGAGAAATGATTCAGCACTGATGTCCAGACCCTCAGGAGGTTGTCCCAGAATGGAAAGGTCGGTGTTGTTATCCGCAAGCTGTTTCAGGACAGCATCCCGATTCGCAACTTGCAGGATTACGTTGATGTTTGGATGACGCTGGCAGAATCTGGCCAGCAACTGCGGAATGAAGTAATTGGCTGTATTCACTACCGACAGGGTGAACTTGCCCTTTCCCAAACCTTTCATCTCGTCGAATACCGCCTCCATTTCTGACAGTTGCTGAGATATGCTGCGGGTGTAGTGAAACAGTTCGCGCCCCGCTTCGGTGAGAAAGACCTTCTTGCCCATATGCTCGAACAGCGGCAAGCCGATGTTCTCTTCAAGTTGTTTGATCTGCATCGACACAGCAGGCTGAGAAAGGTATAGGCGCTTTGCGGCAACGGAGAAATTAAGATGAGTGGCGGCCACTTCAAACACCTTTAATTGGCGCAAGGTTAGGTGTAGCATTGATATCCGCTGGGGAAATTAACTATAAGCTAAATCTTATCATAACTATCAAAACAATTGAATTGTTCTTATGTATCGTAACCATTACGATATCGTACTTTCAACATTCGTTTAAACCGCGTCGCATGGCGTCGCAAATTCAAGAGGGAGTGAAATCATGGCAGTCAAAAGCTATAAAGCGGGCGTAAAGGAATATCGTGCTACATATTGGGAACCGGAATACAAGATCAAGGATACAGATCTTCTGGCGTGCTTCAAGATCACGCCTCAGGCAGGCGTAGATCGTGAGGAAATTGCTGCCGCCGTAGCGGCGGAATCATCAACCGGAACCTGGACCACGGTCTGGACCGACTTGTTGACCGACATGGATCACTACAAGGGCCGTGCCTATCGTATTGAAGACGTGCCCGGCGACGACACCTGCTTCTACGCATTCGTCGCTTACCCGATCGATCTGTTCGAAGAGGGTTCTGTGGTCAACGTGTTCACCTCGCTGGTGGGCAACGTGTTCGGATTCAAGGCATTGCGCGCTTTGCGACTGGAAGACGTGCGCTTCCCGATCGCCTACGTCAAGACCTGCGGCGGCCCTCCCTTGGGCATTCAGGTAGAACGCGACATCATGAACAAATACGGGCGCCCGCTGCTGGGTTGCACGATCAAACCCAAACTCGGCCTGTCCGCAAAGAATTACGGTCGCGCTGTGTATGAATGTCTGCGCGGCGGTCTGGACTTCACCAAGGACGACGAGAACGTCAACAGCCAACCATTCATGCGCTGGCGTCAGCGTTTCGATTTCGTGCAGGAAGCCACTCTGAAGGCGGAACGTGAAACCGGCGAACGCAAAGGCCATTACCTGAACGTGACTGCGCCTACGCCCGAAGAAATGTACAAGCGCGCAAATTACGCCAAGGAAATCGGCGCGCCTATCATCATGCATGATTACATCACCGGCGGTTTCTGTGCCAACACGGGCCTGGCCAATTGGTGCCGTGACAACGGTATGCTGCTGCACATCCATCGCGCGATGCACGCCGTGGTCGACCGCAATCCGCACCATGGTATCCATTTCCGCGTGTTGACCAAGATCCTGCGTCTGTCCGGCGGCGACCATCTGCATACCGGTACCGTGGTCGGCAAGCTGGAAGGCGACCGCGAATCCACACTGGGCTGGATCGATTTGCTGCGCGAGCCCTTCGTCAAGGAAGACCGTTCACGCGGTCTGTTCTTCGACCAGGAGTGGGGTTCCATGCCCGGGGCATTTGCGGTGGCGTCCGGTGGTATCCACGTTTGGCACATGCCGGCATTGGTGAACATCTTTGGTGATGATGCAGTTCTGCAGTTCGGCGGCGGCACCTTGGGTCACCCATGGGGCAATGCAGCCGGCGCGGCAGCCAACCGTGTTGCGCTGGAAGCCTGTGTGGAAGCGCGCAACGAAGGCCGTCAACTGGAAAAAGAGGGCAAAGACATCCTGACCAAGGCGGCAAGCAGCAGCCCGGAACTGAAGATCGCGATGGAAACCTGGAAAGAGATCAAGTTCGAATTCGATACGGTGGACAAGCTGGACGTAGCCCACAAGTAATGAGGTAGATCAGGTTAGGCCGATGGCCGTAACCCGACAATTGAAATGATCATGTTGGGTTGCGGCTTCGCCTAACCCAACCTACAGAAAAGGGAAACTAAAATGAGTGAAATGCAAGACTACAAATCACGTGTCAGTGATCCATCCAGCCGCAAGTTCGAGACTTTTTCCTACTTGCCCGCGATGAACACAGCCCAGATCAAGAAACAGGTCGAGTATATTGTCAAAAAAGGATGGAATCCGGCGATAGAACATACAGAGCCTGAACATTTGATGGACAACTACTGGTACATGTGGAAGCTGCCGATGTTCGGCGAGACTGATATTTCAGCTGTCCTGAAGGAGGCGGAAGCGTGTCACAAAGCCAATCCTAACAACCATGTTCGTTTGCTGGCTTATGATAACTACAGGCAATCGCAAGGCGCTTCTATGGTGATCTACCGCGGCAAGACGGTTTAATCGCGCGCGGGCAACCGAAATAGAATCCCCGTTGCCGCAAGGTGGCGGGGATTTTTTCTGGGAAGTCAATGAAGGAAATCGAGATGAGCGACGTTATCAAGCAATACAATATAGAGACTGAACCATACTATCGCGCGGTTGCGGACGAGGTTGAGCTTTACCAGGCGGCATACTCGGTGCGCATGCCGATGATGCTGAAAGGTCCGACCGGCTGCGGCAAAACGCGCTTTGTTGAATACATGGCATGGAAACTGGGCAAGCCGCTGATCACCGTGGCTTGCAACGAAGACATGACCGCGTCGGATCTGGTGGGACGTTTTTTGCTGGATGCGCAAGGGACGCGCTGGCAGGACGGGCCGCTGGCAATTGCCGCGCGCAATGGCGCGATTTGCTACCTTGATGAAGTGGTTGAAGCACGTCAGGACACTACTGTGGTGATCCATCCTCTGACCGACAATCGCCGTGTGCTGCCTCTGGAGAAGAAGGGCGAACTGGTGCATGCACATGCTGATTTTCAACTGGTCATTTCCTACAATCCCGGTTACCAGAGCCTGATGAAAGATTTGAAACAGTCCACCAAACAGCGCTTCGGTGCATTGGACTTCAGCTATCCGGCACACGATGTAGAAACCGAGATCGTCGCGCATGAGACCGGCGTCAGTACAGAGATCGCCGGCAAGCTAGTGTCTATCGCAGAGCGCGCACGCAACCTCAAAGGGCATGGTCTGGACGAAGGTATTTCGACGCGAATGCTGGTTTATGCGGGCAACCTGATCGTCAAGGGGGTGGAGGCAAAAGCCGCCTGCCGTGTGGCGCTGGTCAGGCCGATCACCGACGATCCAGATATGCGCGACGCGCTGGATGCCGCAGTCACCACGTTTTTCTGATCATCCGTATGGATGGCCGTCATCGCCTACCTGGAATATAAATGCCCAAATCATTGCAAAAACACGCTGAGTTGCTCGAGGAACTGGGCACTAATGCGAGTGAAGTATTGCAATCTTCCTGGTATGAAGCTGCGCGCGTGTTCAGCCCGCAGGGACTGGAAAACTACGTGCAAGGCGCGCTCGCACTAAAAAATCTGGGGCGTGGAAGCGAGTTGGTCATAACCTTCATTCAGACCGCGCCCAGCATTGCCAAGGAAATCGGCGAGGACTCGGTCGTGGACCTGCTGAATATCGTGATGGCGCTGGCTTCAAAAACCAGCGGCGCCATGCTGGAAGCGATCGTGGCCACCGCACCGACTGCCGCCAAGCGCCTGGATGACGCGGCCTTGTTCGGCAAATACCTGCAGCTGGTCAACACCCTGCTCAACCAGGTTCCGCGCGGTTTGCGCCCGATGCTGGAAAACCTCGAGGCCTTGCTCGGGCAGCTTACCCTGGGCGGTCTGAGACGCTGGGCGACCTGGGGTGCGCATGCGCACAAGACCAATTTCGAAGAACAGGCAAGCTACTTCAGCCTGAAATCCAAGGAATCCCTGGCGATGCTGCAAAAGGAGCGCAAGGGCACGCTGTTTGTCGACGTGCAGCGGCGTATCAATATGTATTTGCGCGCCCTGTGGGCCCGCGATTTTTTCATGCGCCCCACCAGCGGCGACTTTGAAACGCGTGAAGGTTACAAGCCTTATATCGAAGATTATTTCATGCATCTGCCCGATGCGTTTGACGATGTCGCCGGAGAAGCCGGGGTATTGTCCGGCCGGGAATTATATCGGGCCTCGGCGGCACATTGCGCTGCGCACCTGGTGTACACCCGCGAACCGATTTCTGCCGAAGCATTGAATCCCCTGCAGATAGCGGTAATCAGCGTGATCGAGGATGCGCGCGTCGAAACACTTTCAATACGCGCATTTCCGGGTCTCAAGCTATTGTGGGCTAAGCTGCATACTGCACAAGCGGATCGGGCCGACACGATAGGGGATTATTTGAACCGTTTGGCGCGCGCTTTGCTTGATGGCGATTATCGGGATAAAGATGCATGGATTTCCGGTGCGCGTGTGCTGTTTGCGCAGGCCGCAGAACGCATGTCGGACAACACGATTTCATGGGAAATCGGTGTGGCATTGGCGCATGGTTTGCAGCAAAAGCACATTGCGTACAATCCGCGCACCGATCTCCTGAGTGCGCCGTATCGCGATGACAACCGGTATTTTTGGGCGTTTGAGGAATTCGATTTCGACAAGTCTCAAGCCGCGGGCTTTGAAACAGTCAAGCAGGTTCGCAAACACGTGTCGGTGATGGAGTTCGCCAACGAGGTGGATTGCGAAACTGCAGGTGACGATGCCCAGGAAATCTGGGTGATGTCCGAAAAGTTTTTCCCTTATGAAGACAATGGTGTGAGTTTCAATGAAATGGAGGGCAAGGTACCAATTTCTGAGCCCTATCACTATGCGGAATGGGATTACCAGATCCAGCTGGAACGCCCGGCCTGGACAACGGTGTTGGAAAAGCGTCCCAAGGCCGGAGACATGCAACTGATAGATCAAATCGCCGTGGATAATAAGCGCATCGCTTCGCGCTTGAAATTCCTGCTGGATGCGATGCAGCCGCAGGGTGTGCAGCGCATCCGCAAACTTGAAGACGGCGACGAGATCGACATCAACGCCGCAATCAGCAGCATGATCGATTTGCGCATGGGCTTCCAGCCCGACCCGCGTATCATGATGCGCTCGGTGCGCAAGGTACGGGATATTTCGGTGCTGGTTTTGCTGGATCTATCCGAGTCGACTAATGAAACAATTCTGGGGCAGGACCACACCGTGCTGGATCTGACGCGCCAAGCCTGTGTATTGTTGTCCGATGCAATACACAAGATCGGGGATCCGTTCGCGATCCATGGTTTCTGTTCCGATGGCCGCCACGATGTGGAGTATTACCGCTTCAAGGACTTCGACCAGCCATACAACGACACACCAAAGTCGCGACTGGCTGGCATGACTGGGCAGTTATCCACCCGCATGGGTGCGGCAATTCGCCACTCCACACATTATCTGCGCGGGCAACGCTCGTCCAAGAAATTGCTGTTGGTGATCACCGATGGTGAGCCGGCAGACATTGATGTGCGTGACCCGCAGTATCTGCGCTACGATACCAAGAAGGCGGTCGAGGATGCGGGGCGAATCGGCATCACGACATTTTGCATGACGCTGGATCCGCGCGCCGACCAATATGTTGCACGAATTTTTGGCAGCAAGAACTATATGGTGGTCGATCATGTTGAACGGTTGCCGGAAAAACTGCCGCTGCTCTATGCCGGACTAACGAGGTAATCAACATGGAACCGCTGCGATACGTAGGGCTGCACAACGACGAAAACGGCGGTATGACGCACTGGGGGCAGATGATCAAGGATGCTTGGGTATTCGGACTGATTCCGGATACGGAGGATTGCGCGGGCTGGACTGATGGCCAGATGCAGGTGCTGTATGAACGGGTCTGGGCGCAATGGGAAAAGCACGCGCACCTGCCGAGTCAGCTTCCAACGGGATTGCAGGAGCGCTATTTTCGCATTCACCGGGAAGCGATTGCGCGAGCCAGGGCAAAAGGGTGGGATCCGGAACTGGGCGATGACGATTAAGCGGGCGGCTTGCGGTCAAACTTGATGATTCGCGCATTGGCGGTGGGGGCATTTTTTGCGGCCAATGCCTTGAGTGCCGGCGGAAACTCGGCCTGAAGCCGCTTCATGGTTTCTCGGGCGAGCGGATTGTAGTATACAGCGTCATACGGGACCGGTTCATTCAGCGAGCCGCGCCGTTGCGGGCGAAAGTTCTGCCAGGCAAGCTCCACCCAGCTCTTGTGCTCGGCATCCAGAAAGATGATTTCCTCGCGATCGATCACGGCAAGGTATTGCATGCTGCGGATCGGCACGAATACCACGCCATCGCTGGAGTGTTCCAGCAGCAAATGTGCGGAATTATAGACCGCAGCCGGCAACAGGCGGGATTCGCGTTCCAATTCAGTGTGGCGGTAACAGACCAATTCCATCTTGAATTTCCATCAGGAGGCGTAATTTTGACGTATGCGTTACCCATTTGTTCCGAACATCATTCTTCTTGCCAGGAAGCGCTTGGCGAATGGCAGACAATCCAGTGCGCTGAGCGCGGCGGCGCGGCCGGTGCCGATCAATGGTAAATCGTTGGAGAACAGTCGCACCAAACCATCGGTGAATCGTATTCCCGCTTCGCGGTCGGTGCGCCGCTGCGCGCGATAGGCAGCGAGCATTGCATCGCTGCCTAAAGCATCTCGATCGGAATCCAGAATTTCCTGCGCCAGTTCCCACGCATCACGCAGCCCCATGTTGAATCCCTGCCCGGCTACCGGATGCAGAGTCTGAGCGGCATTTCCGAGCAGCACGCTATGCGGCATGGGGGATTGCTGCGGAGCGCGTTTCAGGCCAAGCGGGAAACAGGTGCGCTTGCCGATGCTGAGGAATGCGCCGACGCGTTGGCCGAAGTGGCGCTGGAGTTCGTCCAGAAATTTTGCGTCATTCCATCCCAGCATTTCCTGCGCGCGTTGATGTGGCGCGGTCCATACAAGTTCGTAACCATCCTGGTATGGCAGTAGTGCCACCGGGCCTTGCGCGGTAAACCGTTCAAAGGCCATATCGGCCTGCGGCTGGCTGCAGGTAATATGGGTGATCAGCGCGCTCTGGCCGTAGTCACGCACCGCCGGCGGAAATCTCTGCGTCAGCAGTTTCCCGCCATCGGCAACGACGGCAAGGCGCGCGCGCAGAATGCGTTCAGCGCCATCCTGGCGATATCCAATGGTGGCGCAGTCCACGTCACCTTGCAGTTGAATGACGTTGGCGCCATATACGGTAGTGACGTCGCTGTGCTGCAATGCCTGGTCAAGCACGCCCTGGAGCGAGGAATATGGCAGCACGTATCCGAGTGCTGGCACATTCAGTTCGGCCGCGCGCAATATGGCACGACCAAAGCTATGCCGTTGCGAAATGTGGATGCCGCGGATCACGGAGACATGCTGCAACACATCCCAGATCCCGAGTCGTTCCAGCAGCAGGCGGCTGCCGTAGGAAAGGGCGAGCGCACGTGCGTCGTGACTGGCGGCATTGGGGGGACGCGCTTCCAGTACGCAGATGTTCAAACGGCTGTTGCGCAATGCGAGTGCCAGCGAAGCGCCGACAGGGCCGCCGCCGATAATGGCAAGGTCACGATCCGCGCTCGCCATGTTTCATCAGTTCTTCAATTGCCGCCACGGTTTTCGGTGCCGCTTCAGTCAGCACGTCACAACCCTGATCGGTAATGACCACATTGTCTTCGATGCGGATGCCAATGTTGCGCAAGGCTGGCGGCACATCGTCCGACGCGCGGATGTAGCAGCCCGGCTCCACGGTGAACACCATACCGGGATGCAGCATGCGCCACTGGCCTTGCACCTTGTATGCGCCGACGTCATGCACGTCCATGCCCAGCCAATGGCTGGTGCGATGCATGTAGTAGCGCTTGTAGTTCTCACTTTCCAGCACGCTATCCACGCTGCCGTCGCATAGCTTGAGGTCGATCAAGCCTTGCGCAATCACCCGCAGCGCGTCGTCGTGCGGATCGTTCCAGCGCTTGCCGGGCCGGGCGGCCGCAATAGCCGCAGCCTGTGAGGCCAGAACCACTTCGTATACATCCTTCTGCGCGGCGCTGAATTTGCCATTGATCGGAAACGTGCGTGTGATGTCTGTGGCATAGCCATCCAGTTCGCAGGCTGCATCGATCAGCAGCAGGTCGCCGTCACCGAGTTGCGCATTATTGTTGACGTAATGCAGCACACAGGCATTTGCGCCGCCCGCCACGATGGGAGCGTAGGCGGGCGCTTGTGCACCGCGCCTGCGAAATTCGTACAGCAGTTCCGCCTCGATCTCGTATTCCATCCTGCCGGGCCTGGTGGCGCGCATGGCACGCATGTGTGCGGCGCAGGAAATCGTCGCTGCGCGGCGCATGATGGCAAGTTCGTCGTTTTCCTTGAGCAGACGCATCTCGTCCAGCAGGACCCTGACGTCGCGGATCTCGTCCGGAGCACTGATGCCACTGCGCACTTTCTCCTGAACGCGGCCGCGCATTTTCAGCAGGCGCGCGTCCCATGCCGCATCATGGCCGATGGGATAAAACAGCGCGGGTTGGTTGCCCATCAACTCAATCAGCTTATCGTCCAGTTGTCCGATTGAGTAGGTCACATCAAAGCCGAATTGTTCCTTCGCAGCCTCTGGGCCGTAGCGATAGCCGTCCCAGATCTCGCGCTCGGTGTCTTTCTCGCGGCAGAACAGGATGGTCCGCGGCTCATTGCCCGCGATCAGGACCAGCACTGCCTCCGGTTCGCCGAAACCGGTGAGGTAGTAGAAATGGCTGTCGTGCCGGTAAGGATAGTGCGCGTCACCGTTGCGCAACACCTCAGCAGCAGTCGGGATAACGGCTATACCGCGCTGCATTTTCTGCATCAGGCGGCGGCGGCGCTCGGCGTGGATTTCAGGATCTGGCATGGCTGCTATTTTGCGATGCGCGCAGGGCATTGTCGAGTTGTTCGAGGCGTTGCGGCGTACCTACGTCGATCCAGCGACCGGCGAAATGTTCGCCGCTGACCTTGCCCAGCGCAATCTGGGCGCGCAACAGGGGAGCGAGCGGAAGCTTGGTGTTGCGCGGAATATGCGCAAACAACGCGGGTCGATAAATTCCAATGCCGCTGAAGGTCAGTTTCGGTTCTTCAGGCGTAAGTCTTTGATCGTTGGTTGGCCGGAGGCGCCCGTCAAGCAAATGGAAGTCGCCGCTTGTGTGGTGTGGTGGATTGTTGACCAGGATGAGATGCGCCATATCGCTGTTGATCTGCATCGCGCGGGCGAGCCGGGGCAAACGCGTGAAATCATAATCGCACCAGATGTCACCGTTGACGACAGCGAATGGTTCTTTTCCCAGCAGGTGCAAAGCGTGGGCGATGCCGCCGGCAGCCTCCAGCGCGCTCGGGTGTTCCGGTGAGTAGCGGATGCGGGCGCCACAGGAACTGCCGTTACCGAGGGAGTATTCGATGTTCGATCCGAGATGGGAGTGGTTGATGACCAGCTCGGTAATACCGGCGCGCACCAGACGCTCGATATGCCACATGATCAGCGGCTTGCCGCCGACCACCAGCAAGGGCTTTGGAATGTGATCGGTGAGCGGCCGCATTCTTTCACCGCGCCCAGCCGCCAATAGCATGGCTTTCATGGGTATAGGCTTTTCACGTTTGCGTGGCTCCGTCCCCTTTGCGCATTCGCAACAGGCGGGTACCGGTTGCAAGGCAGGCAACGCAAAGGCAACAACCATACACGGGGAAAGTATGGGAAAGGGAGGTGCATCGCAGGGTGGTCAAAATGTGTACCCGATCTTCGCATCGCGCGGCTCCAATTCATCCAGCAGATTGAGCAGCGGTCTGAGTTCAATGTAGCGATCACAGGCGCCGCGCAGGTAGCTCATTACCAGTGGAATGTCTTTCAGGTAGCCTTCCTTGCCGTCGCGGTGGTACAGGCGCGCGAAGATTCCCAGCACCTTGATGTGGCGCTGCACGCCCATCCATTCGTAATCGCGGTAGAACGCCCCGAAATCACCATGCACCGGCAATCCTGCCTTGCGCGCCTTTTCCCAGTAGCGGATCAGCCAGTCCATGACCTGAGCTTCATCCCAGCGGATATAGGCGTCCTTGAACAGCGAAGCGAGGTCGTAGGTGATCGGGCCGTACACTGCATCCTGAAAATCGAGAATGCCGGGATTGGAGAGTCTTTCGCAGAGCGCGTCCGCGTCACTCTCTCCCGCATGCGGGAGAGAGCAAGGAGAGAGGGGATCGATATACATCAAGTTGCGCGAGTGGTAGTCGCGGTGCACGTATACGCGCGGCTGGGACAGGTTATTGTCGAGTATGCGCCGGAATATGGCGTGCAGCGTGGCATGTTGCTTCTCGCTCAGCAGGATGCCGCGATGTTTTGCAACATACCACTCGGGAAACAGATCTAGCTCGCGCCGCAGCAGCGGCTCGTCGTAATGAGGCAGTGCGTTGTCACGACTGGCTAGCTGAATTCGGATCAGGGAATCGGCGGCGGCGGCATACAGCTCCTGCGCATTGCCGCTATTTAATGCCTGCAGATACGTGGTGCTGCCCAGGTCGGACAGCAGCAGGAAGCCCCGTGCCAAATCCTGGGTGTACACATGCGGCACATGCGTTCCGGCATCCTCGAACAGTCTGGCAACGTGCAGGAATGGAGTGCAATCTTCATGCGGCGGCGGGGCGTCCATCACGATACGCGTTTGGCCATCGGTAAAGGTGATGCGGAAATAGCGGCGGAAACTTGCATCGGCTGAAGCCGGGCTGAGGCTGAAAGGCCGCTCGGGATACAGGCTCATAATCCAGTCGGTAAGTTGTAGCTCGCGTGTCATGCGAAGGAGGTCTGGATTGCTTTAATCTTGAATGTGTGCGATTTTAACACCTTAATGTGCTTGTCCCGCACCATGCGCTTTTGTCTCCGTTCAATAACTTTCTTAGCTCTTTCTTTTCTTGTTCCCGCATCTTATGCCGGGGATGGCGGGTTGTTGCTCAGGCTGGATCGCAGCCTCGCGAAGATGCAAAAGATACCCGAAGAAACGCCCACCTTTTTTGCAGCCAGGCAAATCACGGGAAAGGAGGGAGAGCAGATCGAAGGCCTGGGAGATGTTGAATTGCGCAAGCGCGGTCAAGCTATATATGCCGATCGTATGCTGTATAGGGTGCGCGACAAGGAACTCACGGCGGATGAAGCGGTGCGTATCGAACAAGATAACAATGTCATTCGAGGCCCGCATTTAGAGTTCAATCTTGAAACCAGCTCCGGCATGATGGAAAAGCCGGAATTCACACTGGGTGACAATCATGCGCGAGGGAACGCCAGTGTGTTGCAATTGCAGGGCCGGGAAAATTATGTGCTGAATGACGTTGCGTACACCACCTGCCCCGAGGGTCAGGATGACTGGATGCTGAAGATGGGCAATCTGGATATAGACCGCAATAGCCAGATAGGAACTGCCCTTAATGCGCGAGTTGAGTTTTTCGGCATACCCATTCTGTACTCACCCTGGATGAACTTTGCTCTGAACGGGCAACGCAAGTCTGGCTTTCTTGGACCGGTGTTCGGCGGCACCGGACAGGGTGGCACTGATCTGACTTTGCCTTATTACTGGAATATTGCCGCTAACCGGGATGCAACATTTGCACCGCGCATAATGGCCAAGCGCGGTATCCTGTTGAACAACGAATTTCGTTATCTGCAGTCAAGTTATGCCGGCGAAGCACATCTGGATATTTTGCCGGGAGATCGTCTGGCCAATCAGACTCGCTCCAGAGTCGCGCTGACCCACACCCAGAATTTCGGACGTGGTTTTGCAGGATTGATCAATCTAAACAAGGTGTCCGACGATGCCTATTTTCGCGATCTGGCTGATGCAGTCACCGCCACGTCGCAAACCAACTTGCCGCGCGAAGGAGTGTTGTCCTATACGAATGGTTGGTGGAATGCATCGGCCCGCGTACAAAGTTTTCAGACCTTGCAGGATCCGGCTGCGCCGGTGGTCGAGCCCTATCGCCGATTGCCGCAGATCAGTGTCGGCGCGCTTCGTACGCTGGGCAAGGCTGAATTCAGGTTGTCGGGAGAATATGTCGATTTCACTCATCCTTCTTTGGTGAGCGGGCGGCGCCTTGTATTCTATCCGACTGTAAGTTACTCGCTCATTGCCGAGCCGGCGTTTTACCTGACGCCCAAGATCGGGTTGCATGCTACACATTACACGATGGGTGGGAATAATTTCAGTCATCTGCCCGATACATCCAGAACGTTGCCCATCTTCAGTCTGGATAGCGGGATGACGCTAGAGCGAGAGTGGAATCTGGGTGGGCAGAGATATGTTCAGACACTTGAGCCCAGGGCATTTTATGTGTATATCCCGTTCAGTGATCAGAATTTGCTGCCAAACTTTGATTCAGCCCAGTCCGATTTTAATTTTGCCCAGATATTTACCGAAAACCGGTTTTTCGGCAGCGATCGTATCGGTGATGCCAATCAGCTTACCCTCGCCCTTACCTCGCGCCTGCTTGATGAGGATAGCGGTGCAGAGCGGTTGCGGATATCCGTGGGACAGCGATTTAGTGCGAAGACACCGCAGGTGAATCTGGTTGCGCCCAGTAACACAACCAACAAGTCGGATATTCTGTTTAATGCAACAGGCCAGTTAACAGCTGCATGGGCGCTGGACGGCTCCTTTCAATACAACCCAAGTCAGGCACATAGCGTGAAATTCAATGTCATTACCCGCTATAAACCGGAAAGCGGCAAAGTGCTGAATTTCGGTTATCGTTATACGCGCAATACCCTGCGGCAAGCTGAGGTGTCTTCCCAGTGGCCCTTGTCAAGTCATTGGCAGGGTGTGGCACAACTGAATTATTCCCTGCAGGACAGCCGTATTCTGGAGGCGCTGGGCGGGCTTGAGTATAATCGGGACTGCTGGGCGGTCAGGCTCGTGGCGCAGCGCTTTGTCACCGCGACTCAGCAGTATTCCACCGGATTCTTTGCTCAGCTGGAGTTGAACGACCTGGTAATGCTTGGCGCGGATTCGCTCGCTTTATTGCGTCAGAGCATCCCTGGTTACACCAAGCTGAATGATCAAAATTTGCATGACCCGGCGCAGCACCTGGAGTGACATTGGCGCACCATAACCCACGTAAGCCACAATTGCCGAGGGCAATGTAATCGGCGGCATATTGTCAGGAGCGACATGATGAAGATAAGAAATTTGATTTGGAATCGCAAGCCAGTGCTGGCGCTCTTGGTCTGGATCTTTTACCTGCCCAGCATTTTTGCGGCAGACAGCCCGCAACGTGCCGTGCCCCAGCAACAAGCAAAATTGATAGATAAAATCATCGCAGTCGTAAACGACGATGTGATTACCCGTCATGAGCTTGATGACAAACTTGGTCTTGTGGTGCAACAACTCAAGAAGCAGGGTACCTCGTTACCCGCTCGTGAAGTGCTTGAAAGGCAAATTCTGGAGCGCATGGTCATTGATAAGTTGCAATTGCAATTCGCCGACGAGACTGGGGTGCGAGTTGATGATACGCAGCTGGATAAGACCATGCAGCGTATCGCACAGGAAAACAAGATTGCTTCCATCGCCGAATTTCGCGCGAAATTAGAACAGGAAGGCGTGGACTTCAAGAAATTCAGGGAAGAAATCCGCAATCAGATCATTGCTTCTCGCCTGCGCGACCGGGAAGTCGACAGCAAAATAGTGATCAGCGAAAACGAAATCGACAATTATCTTGCCACTCAGGCCAAACAGCCGGGCAGGAATGCAGAGTATCAGCTGGCGCATATTCTGGTGCTGGTTCCCGAACAGGCCAGTGCGGAAAAAATTCAGGCTAGCCGAGAACGGGCTGAACAGGCCCTTGCCCAATTGCAGGGCGGGGCAGAATTCGCGCAAGTCGCCGCGGGATATTCCGATGCCGCGGATGCAATGCAGGGCGGCGTACTGGGCTGGAGGACGACGGACAGAATCCCGTCGCTTTTTCTGGATGAGCTTCAGAAAATGCAAACCGGAGACGTGAGTCCGGTACTGCGCAGCCCGAACGGGTTTCATATCATCAAATTATTGGAGAAGCGCAGCAAGGATGAGCCGATTGTGGTTACGCAGACCCATGTGCGCCACATTCTCGTCAAAACCAGCGAAGCGGTTCCAGAGATCGAAGCAAAGAATCGCCTGGTGGAAATCAAGAAGCGGATAGATGCTGGCGAGGATTTTGGCGAATTGGCAAAGCGCTATTCCGAGGATGGCAGTGCTTCACAGGGAGGTGACCTGGGATGGATTTCACCAGGTGACACGGTGCCGGAATTCGAGAATGCAATGAATGAACTGAAGGATGGGCAAGTCAGCGAACCAGTGCAAACAGGGTTCGGCTGGCATCTGATCCAGGTATTGGGGCGCCGCAATGCCGATATCAGCGAGGAACAAAAAAGACAGCAGGCACGTGCGGCGATTCATGCCTTCAAATCCGAGGAGGCCTATCAGGACTGGCTGCGCCAATTGCGTGACCGGGCTTACGTCGAATACCGGCACGACGACAGCCGCGGCTGACCAGCTGATGGTGATTCACCACAACGCGCTGGCAGTTACCTCTGGTGAGCCTGCAGGTATAGGCCCGGATCTGTGTCTGCAACTATCGCAAGCCCGGCAGGATCTGCCGCTGGTCATTCTGGGGGACAGAATGCTGTTGCAACAGCGGGCCGCACTTTCCCGTCTCGACGTGCGGTTGCGCGACTATGAAAAAACCGCAGATTTGAGTTCAGCGCCGGGACAATTGTGTGTGCTGCATCTGCCGCTGGCACAGACTGCAGAACCGGGGAAACTGAATTCAGCCAATAGCCAGTATGTGCTCGATCTGTTGATGCGGGCGGCACAGGGATGTCAATCCGGCGAGTTTGGCGCGATGGTCACCGCGCCAGTGCATAAAGGCATTATCAATGATGCCGGGATTCCGTTTACCGGCCACACTGAATTCCTTGCCGAGCTGACCCACGCAAGGCAAGTGGTGATGATGCTGGTGGGTGGCCACATGCGAGTAGCTCTGGTGACCACCCACTTACCGCTGAGTGAAGTGGCGGCTGCGATTTCTGCGGATTTGCTGGAGCGTGTATTGCGTGTTGTCCGGAAGGGCCTCATAACTCGCTTCGGCATCGAGCAACCGCGCATCCTGGTGGCCGGATTGAATCCGCATGCCGGTGAAGGCGGCCATCTTGGGCGGGAGGAAATCGAGATAATCATTCCGGTGCTGGACAAGCTGCGCGCGCAAGGCTTCAACCTCAGCGCTCCATTGCCTGCCGATACGCTGTTTACGCCGCATCGTTTATCGGAATGCGACTGCGTGCTGGCGATGTACCACGACCAAGGCTTGCCGGTTCTGAAACACGCGAGCTTCGGGCATGGCGTGAACGTGACACTGGGCCTGCCTTTTATCCGCACTTCGGTGGATCATGGTACGGCGCTGGAACTGGCCGGCACGGGCAAGGCCGATGTTGGCAGCCTGCTGGAGGCCATTCAATTGGCGGAGGACATGGTGCGGCATCAGCAGCCGGCAACATCATGAAGCACTGATTAGCCACAGAGAACACCGAATTCGCAGAGCAAGACTCTTTGGCTGCCAAGCATAATCATCTTCCCCGGCAAATGTGCCGGGGAAGTTCGCGGAGCCCGGTTCCCCTAGGTGTTCCGCGTGCACTCTGTGACATGAATTTCTGGTGTTGTAATAATGCATAAGGCGCGTAAACGTTTTGGCCAAAACTTCCTTGTGGACGAGCAGATCATTGCCGACATCATCCACGCCATCCGCCCCGAAGCCGATGACGACATGGTGGAGATCGGCCCCGGACTGGGCGCGCTGACGCGGCCGTTGTTGAAAACACTCAATCATCTGCACGTGGTGGAGATAGACCGCGACATCATCGCGCGCCTGGAAAGCGATTTCCCAAGGGATCAGATTCTCATCCATGCCGGTGATGCATTGAAGTTCGATTTTGCTTTGCTGGCAGCGCCGTTGCGTGTAGTGGGCAATCTGCCCTACAACATTTCCTCGCCGCTGCTGTTCCACCTTTCCAAATTTGCCGAGCGCATCACCGACATGCACTTCATGCTGCAAAACGAAGTGGTGGAGCGCATGGTGGCCGAGCCTTCCACGCGGGAATATGGCAGGCTGTCGGTGATGCTGCAATACCGTTTCCATATGGAAAAACTCCTAGACGTGCCGCCAAACGCCTTTCGCCCGATGCCCAATGTGAATTCCGCCATCGTGCGTATGGTCCCACTTCAGGCTGGTGAAGTGGCGGTGTTCGATGAAGAATTATTTGCGAAACTGGTTGCCGCCGCGTTCGGGCAACGGCGAAAGGTCTTGCGCAATACCTTGCGTGCCTATATGGATGAAGCGGATTTTGAAAAGCTGGGGATAGCTGGGCAACTGCGGGCGGAAAATCTGGGCGTAGCGGAATTTGCGCAAATTGCGAATTTTCTCGCAAGAAAATGATACGTGATGTTTTGCGTTGCGCCGCGACAGCCCGAAGTCAAATCAAGAGGTATTCTTCTGAATCAGTTCTACCTTGTATCCATCGGGGTCTTCCACAAATGCAATCACCGTCGAACCGTGTCTCATCGGCCCGGCTTCACGCACTACCTTGCCTCCACGCAATCTTATTTTTTCACATGCAGCGTAAGCGTCTTCGACTTCAATCGCGATGTGGCCGTAGGCATTGCCGAGTTCGTAGTTCTCGATGCCCCAGTTGTGCGTCAGTTCGATGACCGCACTGTGCGCTTCGTCATCATATCCAACAAAGGCCAGGGTGAATTTTCCTTCCGCATAATCGTGGCGACGCAACAGCCTCATGCCAAGCACTTCCGTATAGAAGACCAGAGACTTCTCCAGGTCACCCACGCGCAGCATGGTGTGCAAGATCCGCATCAGATTTCCACCAGTTCGAAGTCTTCCTTGCGTGCTCCGCATTCCGGGCAAGTCCAGTTCATTGGCACGTCTTCCCAGCGTGTACCTGGCGGGATGTCGTCCTCCGGAGAGCCCGTGGCCTCGTTATACAGCCAGCCGCAGATCAGGCACATATAGGTTTTATAGTTTGAACCCGAGGTCATGAATACCAATTTCAGCTAAAATTGCAAAATTGCGTATATTTTAGACGAAACTCTCCCCCATGTCCGAGATCCCTCCCGTTGTCCTTGTATTTGCGGCTACAGACCCCAGTAGCGGAGCTGGATTGCAGGCGGATATTCTGACAATCGCCAGCATGGGCTGCCATCCGTTGTCGGTCGTGACCGCGGTGACCGTGCAGGACACCAGTGGCGTGGATGATGTGTTGCCTATCGACTCCGAATGGGTTGCTGACCAGGCACGCGCTGTGCTCGAAGATATACCGGTTGATGCATTCAAGATCGGTTTGCTGGGCAGCGTGGAGAACGTAGCGGCAATTGCAGAAGTAATTTCGGATTATCCGGATATTCCCTTAGTGTTCGATCCGGTGCTGACTTCCGGCCGCGGCGATGAATTGTCAAACGAAGATATGCGTGATGCGATGAGGGAATTGCTGTTGTCGCAAACTACGATTCTGACGCCAAACAGCATAGAAGCACGTCGTCTGATCCAGGATGAAGACAACGATGAGAACAATCCGGAATTGGATGAGTGCGCCGGGCGTATCATTCAAATGGGTTGCGAATTTGTGCTGGTGACCGGGACGCATGAGCATACGCCAAAAGTGGTTAATATTCTGTATGGGGCGAGCGGCCTGATACGCAGCGATAATTGGCCGCGCCTGCCCGGAATCTATCACGGCTCGGGCTGTACCCTGGCCTCCGCCATCGCCGCACTGCTGGCGAACGGTTTGCCCATGGAAGAAGCCGTGAGGGAAGCACAGGAATACACGTGGCAATCGCTGCAATACGGATTTCGCCCCGGCATGGGACAGCATATACCTGACCGCCTGTTCTGGGCACGCGATGAAGATGAAGAACAGGATGGGTCAACCACACGTCATTAGCGACGGAGCCATACAATCCTCCCCGCATCTGGGTGTGGACGATTGCTTGCTCTCCGGCTTGCGGGCTAACCAGCTACTCTGCCGTCGTTTGTTGGCGGTCAAGCCTAATGGCTGTGGGTCTTATCAGAAGACTGGAGAGAGGGTAAATGTGCGAGACGCCAATTCTTGTCGCGTTTCTCGAAAGTTTGTTCATGGCCTGTACGCCATTACGCCGAACTGCGCCAACACCTCGGACTTATTGAGGCGAGCCCGGCTGGCATTAAATGGCGGCGCAAATGTTCTTCAATACCGCAACAAGTCGGCAACGGCCGCATTGCGGCAGGAACAGGCGACGGTGTTGCGCGCATTGACGCGCGAGTTCGGAATTCCATTGGTGGTGAATGACGATGTAAATCTGGCGCGTCAGGTAGACGCCGACGGCGTGCATCTGGGCAGGTCAGATTCGTCGGTGAAAGCTGCGCGCATGGAACTGGGCAGTGACAAAATAATCGGCGTCTCTTGCTATAATCGCCTGTCCCTGGCCAGGGAGGCGATTGCGGCCGGAGCGGACTATCTGGCGTTTGGCGCGTTCTTCCTTTCCGGCGCAAAGCCTGATGCAGCAAAGGCGGATGCAGAATTGCTGCATCAGGCAAGCGCAGAATTTGACGTGCCGTTGGTAGCGATTGGCGGTATTACTGTGCTGAATGGCGCAACTCTCGTGAATGCCGGCGCAGATGCGCTGGCCGTTATCACAGCCTTATTCGATGCGGCGGATATTCAGGCTGCCGCGCAGGATTTTTCAAAACTCTTCAATCGGGATTCTGCACCATGACTTCACATAACCAGGAATTGTTTGAACAGTCGCAACGCGTGATCCCCGGCGGAGTCAATTCACCGGTGCGCGCCTTCAAGTCCGTGGGCGGCACACCGCTGTTCTTCAAACGCGGGCTGGGCGCCTATGTGTGGGATGCAGACGACAAGCGTTACATTGATTATGTCAATTCGTGGGGTCCGATGATTGCTGGCCACTGCCATCCTGCGGTGGTGAAGGCAGTACAGGATGCCGCAGCCGAAGGGCTGGGCTTTGGCGCGCCGACGGCGGCAGAACTGGAAATAGCCGAGTTACTGTGCAGAATTCTGCCCAGCCTGGAAATGGTGCGCCTGGTCAGCTCGGGCACCGAGGCCACGATGTCCGCAATCCGCGTGGCGCGCGGCTTCACCGGACGCTCACGCATCATCAAGTTCGAGGGCTGCTACCACGGCCATTCCGACGGGCTGCTGGTCAAGGCCGGTTCCGGCGCGTTGACATTCGGCCAGCCGAGTTCATCCGGCGTGCCCGCCGAGATCGCTGCGCTGACCACGGTGCTGGACTACAACGATGCCGCCGGACTGGAAAGGACTTTTGCCGAGATCGGCAATGAGATTGCCGCCGTGATCGTCGAACCGGTGGCAGGCAACATGAACCTGATCCTGCCCAAACGCGAGTTCCTCGACGCGATGCGCAACTTGTGCACGCAGTACGGCGCGGTGCTTATTCTGGACGAGGTGATGTCGGGTTTTCGTGTCGGTCTGCAGGGAGCGCATGGTCACTATGGCATCAAGCCAGACCTGATTACCCTGGGCAAGGTAATGGGCGGGGGCCTGCCCGCTGCCGCCTTCGGTGGGCGGCGCGACATCATGCAATGCCTAGCGCCGCTGGGATCCGTTTACCAGGCGGGCACGCTGTCCGGCAATCCGTTGGCGGTGGCAGCCGGCCTAGCCACGCTGAAACTGGTACAGGCGCCGGGATTTTATGAAAACCTGACACGGCTGGCCAGACAGATGACCGACGGGCTCAGCGCAAGCGCAGCGAAGCGCAGCATCCCATTCAGCGCGCAATCCATAGGCAGCATGTTCGGGTTATATTTCAGCCGAGCAGTGCCAACCTCCTACGCCGAGGTCATGGCCACCGACAAAGCCGCGTTCAACCGCTTCTTCCACGGCATGCTGGATGAAGGCATCTATTTTGCCCCCTCGGCGTTCGAAGCCGGCTTCATGTCAGCGGCACATTCCGACGCCGACATATATGCGACGATCACCGCGGCTGACAAGGTTTTCGATTCCTGGTAATGGGGCTGTTCTCGAAGGCTCAGTTTTTCATCACGGTAAATCATTTCCGCGATCTGCCAGCGCATGGCGGCAGGGAAGTCGCGTTCGCGGGACGTTCCAACGCCGGAAAATCATCAGCTATCAACACCCTGGCTAACCATACGCGACTGGCCTTTACCAGCAAGACGCCGGGACGTACGCAACACATCAATTATTTTTCCTTGGGTGATAACAGGTTTCTGGTGGATTTGCCCGGTTATGGCTACGCCAAGGTGCCGCCTGAAGTCAAACAACACTGGGAAGATCTGCTGAGTAAGTACCTGCAAACGCGGGAAGCATTGTGCGGACTGGTGCTTATCATGGATGTGCGGCATCCCCTTACACCGCTGGACGAGCAGATGCTCGACTGGTTCGCGCCCACCGGCAAGCCGGTGCATATCCTGCTTACCAAGTCGGACAAAGTGAGCCACCAGCAAGCGACCCGAACGGTGAATCGTGTAAAATCCTATCTTGCCGAGCATTTCCCTTTTTGCTCCGTGCAGTGGTTCTCCAGCCTGAAGAAAATTGGCGCGAATGAGGCCGAGACAGTCATCGCCGGTTGGTATGAAGCAAAGCAATAGCCAAAAAAATGCCCCTGACTAAAGGGGGAAGCCAGGGGCAAAGGCGTCTCAACTTAGGGTTAAGACTACCCGCTCAGGGAGGAGAAACGGGAGATAACTTGCGTTACCTGAACAGTCGGATAAGCGAATGCTGAAATAGTTTCACCAAAGATCAAATTTTTTAGGATTCAAGATGGAGACACGAGGGCAATATCCACACAAGCGGATGCGGCGTATGCGCCGGGACGCTTTTTCACGAGAACTGATGCGTGAGCATGTACTTACTCCGTCAGATTTTATCTATCCGGTGTTCGTGCTCGAAGGCTATAACCGGGAAGAAAATGTTGTTTCTATGCCGGGTGTCAGGCGACTTTCCTTGGACTTATTGCTGGGGCAAGCAGAGGAATGCGTAAGACTGGGAATACCGGTCATGGCGTTGTTTCCGGTCATTGATGCCAGTATCAAGACGGAAGACGCGCGTGAAGCATTCAACCCGGATGGGCTGGTTCCTCGCGTGGTTGCTGAGTTGAAGAAGCGTTTCCCGGAACTTGGCATCATGACCGATATTGCTCTTGATCCCTATACGAGCCATGGTCAGGACGGGTTACTCGACGCCAGCGGCTATGTGATGAACGATGAAACCATCGCCGTTCTGGTACAACAGGCACAGGTTCACGCCGCCGCCGGGGCCGATATCGTCGCCCCTTCAGACATGATGGATGGTCGCATCGGGGCAGTGCGCACGGCACTCGACGCCAGAAACCGGATCCACACCCGCATCATGGCCTACTCCGCCAAATATGCCTCAAGTTTCTATGGCCCGTTCCGCGAGGCCGTCGGTACCAGCGGTAATCTGGGATCGGGCAACAAATACACCTATCAGATGGATCCAGCGAATTCAGACGAATCCTTGTGGGAAGTCGGGCTGGACCTGGAGGAAGGCGCAGACATGGTAATGGTCAAACCTGGCATGCCCTACCTTGATATCGTGCGTCGCGTGAAGGATCATTTCAAGGCGCCAACTTTTGTCTACCAGGTCAGCGGCGAGTACGCGATGCTCAAGGCAGCCGCGCAGAACGGTTGGCTGGACGAAAAGGCTTGTGTACTGGAAGCGTTGCTATCCTTCAAGCGCGCCGGAGCGGACGGGATTTTGACTTACTTTGCGCTGGATGCGGCGCGATGGCTGAAATAGTCACGTTCACCCCCGAAGCCCGCTGCTTATGCGCGTTGGATTGGTGCCGACTTCTATTATCCCGGTAATACCGGCACTCAATATCCACGCTGGGCCAGGAATGGCGTCATGATAGCAGCAGGTGCCCGCAAACCTTTCAACCGTGCAGCAACTCTTGCACCGCTGCAATGTCCGCATGCGTATCTGGCTTGCGGCTGCCGCTATAGCGTGCATTCTCCGGCAGCACGACAATGTGAATTTGCGTGCCGGATGCGCCCCCCAGGGTGTAGCTTGGAACGGTTTCCTGATGTCCGCCAAGCTGTACCTTCCATTCGCCATCTTCAAATTCGATCTTGTGTTTGAGCAGGAACAGCAATACGGCTTTTGCATCGTCGCTGAACAACATGAGGTTAATATCTGAATGCGTGCCCGCTGTGCCGTTCAACACCGAGCCGGTGAGGTAGGGGTGGAATGGTTCCAGCAGGCGCATCGCGGCAAGCGCTTCTTCGCGTAGCTGAAACAGGATGTCAGGGTGGCTGTCTTGCTGATAGAGCGCCCGATAGCTGTGCAGCGCATCATCCACTTCCTGATTGCTGGGCAGATGTTGCGTGTCCGACGCACCAAGCTGCCGCGCGGCTTTGCGCTTGGCCATGGCGTGGTCGGTGATGCCCCCTTCGGCCATCAGCTTGGCGGCCTGTTGGGCGAGTTGTTCGCGCATCAGGTCGCGCCGCCGCACATTGTCCCTGCTCATGATTTGCGCCTTAAAATAATTGATTCCTGAAGGCTTCGCTCTGCGACTTTTCGAAATTCGAGACAGGTCTTTCCGGCGGCAGATTTTCCTGATAGAAATATTCCAGCAACTTCCCATCGGGAGACTGATATCCGTCATTGTCAATCAATACCGCTTCCATCTTGTCAGGCATCGTGTACGTCGCTTCCGGTACACCCTTCAGAACGCGCGCCATATAATCCATCCAGATGGGAAGAGCAGCGCCCCCGCCGGTTTCCTTATCGCCAAGACTGCGAGGATTGTCGAATCCTATCCAGGAGACTCCAACGACTGTGGGCTGAAAACCACAAAACCACGCATCCATCGAGTCGCTCGTGGTTCCCGTTTTGCCGGCCAGATCCTGACGACCGAGCTGCATGGCACGAACTGCCGTGCCGTGCCGTACCACGTCCTGCATCATGCTGACCATGGTATAGGCATTGCGTACATCGATGACTCGATCCGCATTTTCTCCCGCTACTACTGGCTGCTCTTTACTCAGGATGTTTCCTTTGGCATCTTCAATCCGCTGTATGAAATAGGGCGTTACGCGAAAGCCGCCATTGGCAAAAACAGAATAACCGGTGATCATTTGCAGTGGCGTGACGGACCCAGCACCCAGTGCCATGGTGAGATACGCTGGATGCTTGTCTGGATCAAATCCGAATTTGGAGATGTAGTCCTGTGCATATTGAGGTGTAATCGCTTGCAGGATCCGGATGGAAACCAGGTTCTTGGACTTGGTAAGCGCCTGCCTCATACGCATCGGTCCATCAAATGTACCATC
The DNA here is from genome assembly GCA_963782385.1 of uncultured beta proteobacterium. Classification (GTDB taxonomy): domain Bacteria; phylum Pseudomonadota; class Gammaproteobacteria; order Burkholderiales; family Gallionellaceae; genus CAVXFS01. Next base: position 617,332 of record CAWAJO010000001.1, on the reverse strand, counting down.
ATAATTCTTGGGTTGCCATGCCTCGCTACCCGTATCTTCGGCACTGAATGATAATGGGGCGTCATTGATGATGGACGCCGGCGTAAATCCTTTTTCCAGTGCGGCAGAATAAATGAACGGCTTGAAACTTGAACCCGGTTGTCGCCATGCCTGGGTGACATGATTGAACTGGCTACGATTGAAATCAAACCCGCCTACCAGGGAGTAGATGGCGCCATCTCGGGGGTTGGCTGAAACGAAAGCAGCTTCGACCTGCGGCAATTGGGTAATTTGCCAGGAATCACCAGCAACCTTCTGCACGCGAATGATCGAACCTTTTCGGATGCGCCGGTTTTTTGGAATGTTGTTTTCAAGTGCGCGCTGGGCAAACTTGATACCCTCTTTTCGGATGTCAACAATTTGTCCTCCCTTGCAATAGGCACGCACAGAATTGACCCCGACGGATTGAACAATGGCAGGGATTAGGTCATCACTTTCGCTAATGTCCTGCAGAGCATCATCCAGATACTCGTTATTATCCTTGATGCTCAGGTCAACATATCCCTCCGGGCCGCGATAACCATGACGTCGGTCATAGTCCAGGACGCCTTTGCGAACCGCTTCATAAGCTGCTTCCTGGTCTCGTTGGCGAATCGTGGTATAGACCTTAATGCCTTGAATATAGGCGTCATCCTGATAGCGGTTGTATAATTCCTGTCTGACCATTTCTGCCAGAAAATCGGCCTTGACCGTGAATTCGCGGTGACCGTGCTTTGCAATTATTGGGCGCTGCTGTGCCACCTCGAATTGTGACCTAGTAATGAAATTCAGTTCAAGCATACGCCGCAGGACATACAGTTGGCGCAGTTTTGCTCGATTGGGATTGACAACCGGATTGTAAGAGGACGGCGCTTTGGGCAGACCCGCCAACATTGCCATCTCTGCAATATTGAGCTGATCAATATTCTTGCCAAAATAGACCTGAGCAGCGGCTGCAAATCCGTATGCTCGCTGCCCCAGATAGATCTGGTTTATATAGAGCTGCAGAATCTCATCCTTAGTTAGGATATGTTCGATTTTGAGGGACAGCAGAACTTCATTGAATTTGCGCGACAAGGTCTTATCCTTGGTTAGGAAAAAGTTACGTGCCACTTGCATGGTGATAGTGCTGGCGCCTTGTTTGACACCACCGGATACAAAATTGGAATAGGCAGCACGCAGCACGCCCGCATAATCAACTCCACCATGCTCATAGAATCGATCATCTTCGGCAGCAAGAATGGCCTTTTTCATCAAATCGGGGACATCTCCGATTTTGACCAAAGCGCGGCGCTCTTCCCCAAATTCGCCAAGCAAAGTACCCTCCGCGCTGTAAACTCTTAGTGGTATTTTGGGCTGATAATCCGTCAGAACCTCTAGCGAAGGCAGCGTAGGATAGGTTAGCATTGCCGCGAATACCAGAAATAGCACCGGCAGGATGACGCAAGCCAGTGCTGCAAGAGCCGGATAGAACCACCAGCGTTGGGTCATGTGAGCGAAATAGGGAGATTTAACCGAATGTAGAATTATATCGGTTTTTATAGGTGAAAATAAAAAGCGCAGCCAAAGGATCCCAACATGATGATTGCCAATATTCTGATCAATTATCCTCCCGGTTATTCGTTTATGAAAAAGGACACCTGGGGCCAGCGCATTATGCGCAAATCTTCTTTACTGAACTATAGGCGTCAAGCCCACGGCGTCAGCCTGTTTCACCGCGTCCTTTGGACCAAATTTCGATTAGTTGCGACGATGAAAAGAATTTCATCGGAACCTCCTGCAGTCAATCGATTAGAAATTCAAGTTGAAGTTCCGGATCTGGCGCAGAGCGGTATACCATCCAGTTTTTCCGGCATTCCTGAATGTGGTCACTCGTAATGCACAGCCTTCGTTTCCGAGTCGAGGTCCCAGCTCCCAAAAGCCACCATTTGTCGCTTCTTTCGAAGCCGTCGGGTGGACTTGGGTTTTCAGGCTTATTTTTGGTAGTGTGCAGGCATGGAAATGCTTAAGCAGGAGCGAAGAATCAGATACCGCAAGGAGGCGTTACGTGCGCAACTGGACTCTAAACTCGGTCGAGGCGTAATTCATGGAGGCACTGACAGGCCTGGAATACCTTCCAGTGGTCATTATCGGGCTAGTGACGGTGGACCGCATTAATTGCCAGTGCAAAAATAATATTGCAAAAGAAGCTTTACTTCAGATGAAGTTATTGCTAGGATTTAAACCAATTTATACAGAAAGGTGCTAACCTACCTAATGCTTAAAGGAAATTTAGATATTCCCATTGATTTCTTCCATACAGGAATGCCCCCATTGCTTGGGGTGGATATCAGCACGTCTTCAGTCAAGCTGGTGGAACTCAGTGAGCTACCCAAAAATAATGGTTATATCGTTGAGCGTTACGCGATAGAGCCGCTTCCCAAGGACGCATTGGTCGACGGCAACATCAACAATCTCGATGCAGTTTCGGAAAGTATAGATCGAGGTTTAAAGCGCATGGGGGGACGTATCAAGAATGCTTGTCTGGCTTTGCCAGCGGCGGCGGTAATTTCCAAGAAGATTTTTCTTCCTGGCGGGTTGAGCGATGAAGACCTGGAATACCAGGTTGAAGCCGAGGCCAACCAGTATATTCCTTTTGCCATGGACGAAGTTAACCTGGATTTTCAGGTTATCGGCCCCGCCCCCAATAACCCGGAGGAAATAGAGGTGCTGCTCGCTGCATCACGCAAGGTGAATGTGGAAGACCGTGTTGCAGCAGCTCAGGCGGCCGGATTAAAGGCCGTTGTCGTTGACGTCGAACCATATGCTGCTGAAATGGCGCTGGATCAGATCTCTTCCCAATTGCCAGGCGGGGCTATAGATCAGTGTGTTGCGCTGGTGGATATTGGCGCAAATGTAATGAATATAAATGTATTGCGAAACGGCCAATCGGTTTACGCGCGAGACCAGCAAATCGGGGGTGAGCAGTTGACCCAGCAGATACAAAATGCATTTGGATTGTCCTACGAAGAGTCTGATATTGGTAAGCGGAATGGTGGGCTGCCAGATAATTACGAGAGCGATGTATTGGCTCCATTTCGTGAAAGTGTATCAAGCGAGATTGTGCGCGCCATACAGTTTTTCTTCACCTCAACCAAGTATAACGAAGTAAATTATATCGTATTGGCAGGGGGTTCTGCAGCGCTGGCAGGACTTGATGATGTGGTTGCGACTCGCACTCAAGTGAACACACTGGTAGCAAATCCATTTGCGCAAATGACCTTATCTACCCGCATAAAGCCGCGCCAGTTACAGACAGATGCCCCAGCGCTGATGATAGCTTGTGGACTTGCCATGCGGAGATTTGATCCATCATGATACGCATTAATTTGTTACCGCACCGTGAAGAAAAGCGGAAGGCGCGAAAAACCCAATTTATTGCGTTCAGTGTCATCTCCCTGATAGCCGGAGCACTGGTTGTGGGGTTTGTTCATGCGGCAATCAGTGCGCAGATATCATATCAGGAGCGCCGTAACGAGTACCTGAAACAACAAACCCAGATACTTGACAAGCAAATATCGGAGATAGAGAAGCTGCGTGAACAGACAGACGCGCTCATGGATCGCAAGAATGTGGTCGAAGGCTTGCAGACGACTCGCTCGGATGTGGTGCACCTGATGGATCAAATGCTGCGTATTCTGCCCGATGGCGTGTACCTGAAATCCTTCAAGCAAACCGGTTCCGTTGTTAATCTGGTGGGCTTTGCGCAATCGAACGCTCGAGTTTCCACTTTGATGCGGGCAATAGAAGATTCTCCGTGGCTTTCATCGCCTTCACTGATTGAAATTCATTCCGTTAATGTCAAAGGGGAGCGCACAAATCAGTTCACGCTGAACTTCAATTTGACCAAGCAGAAACCGGAAACCCCGGCTGCAGCTAGAGCCACTGCCAGCAAGAAAGGCTAGGTATCCGATGAAATTGCTGGAACAAATCAGAACAATCAACCCAAGGACTCCGGGGGAGTGGCCTTGGCCCGTGAAGCTTACTGTCATGGTTGGAATGTTTTTAGCCGTAGTGTCTGGCGGGGCAGTTCTTGACTGGCAGGGGCAATGGGAAACCCTGGGTAATGCCAGGCAGGAAGAAGACAAGCTCAAGGATACTTTTTTGGTCAAGAAGAGGCAGGCGATCAACCTGGACATTATTAAAAAGCAGCTTACTGAAACCCAGCAGTCATTCGGCGCCCTGCTGAAGCAATTGCCCAGCAAATCCGAAATGGATGCATTATTGACAGACATCAATCAGGCCGGCCTAGGTCGGGGGTTGCAGTTTGAATTGTTTAAGCCGGGAAAGGAAGTCGTTACTGGCGTGTTCGCAGTGCAGCCAATTACCATCAGGGTAACGGGAAGCTACGATGATTTGGGGTGGTTCTCCAGTGATGTTTCCCAATTGCCACGCATCGTCACTCTCAACGACGTCAGCATTGTTCCGGTAGGCTCAAAATCCACCACGGCGGATGTTCAGTTATCCATGAATGCAACGGCCAAGACCTATCGTTATCTTGATGAAGCAGAATTGGCTGCGCGGAATGCAAAAGGATCCAAGAAGGCAGGCAAGTCGGGGGGCAAAAAATGAAGCCCGCCTATATCCTTCTGATCACGTTTTTGCTGACAGCGTGCGGCGGCGAAGAATTCCAGGATTTGCGTGATTTTGTTAGAAATGCCGGAGCAGACATGCGCGGCAAAGTGGATGCGCCGCCCCAGATCAAGCCGTACGAACCTTTCAATTATGACAATTCCTCCAACTTGCCCAGTCCCTTCATGCAGCGAAAACCCGAATTGAGGAACAGCGGGCTTGCAGGGTTAAATCAGCCGGACTTGACCCGGCACCGGGAGGCGTTGGAGGACTTCCCATTGGATGGCTTGAAAATGGTTGGCTTTCTTTATCAGGGCAAAGAGGGTTATGCCATTATCAGATCGCCTGACAGCAAGTTACACCGGGTCAAGGTTGGGAACTACATGGGTCAGAATTTTGGGCAAATTACGTCCATAACAGAAACCGAAGTCCAGCTAAAAGAAATGATTCAGGATAGCGCAGGAGACTGGTCAGAGCGCGTGAGCAGTCTGCAATTGGTGGAATGATGAGGAATATAAAATGAGATATTTCAGAATTGCAATTTTTGGCCTTGTCCGGTTCGCCGCGGCACTACTGGTGGTTTCAGCGCTGACTGCTCATGCGCAAAGCATGGCGGGCGAGAATAGTATTCAGTCGATCAAACTAGGGGGGGCGCCCGGCGGTAAACTCATGATTCAAATTGGATTAATGAATCCACTTGCCAATCCGCCCGCAGGTTTCACGGTCAGTGCTCCGCCGCGCATTGCGTTTGATTTTCCGAATACCTCAAACGACCTGGGTACATCCACACAGGAGTTCAGCGAGGGCGACCTGCGCAGCGCCAACATAGTGCAAGCAGGCAACCGAACGCGACTGGTATTAAATCTGAATCAGATGATGGCCTACGATACTCAGATTGACGGAAATAACTTGCTGATATTTCTGCATTCACCCATTGTTCCTTCTGAAACTGCGCAGTCGCGATTTGCTGAGGCCATGCCCGGCGAGAAGATGCACAGTTTGAGGGATGTGGATTTCCATCGCGGCAAGAACGGTGAAGGTCGGATTCAGGTTGATCTGTCCGATCCCAATGTAGGCATAGATATCAAACAGCAAGGCAAGAGCCTGGTGGTCAATTTCCTGAAAACCAGTTTGCCCAGCAACTTGCAGCGCAAGCTTGATGTCTCGGATTTTGCAACTCCAGTGGTAGGGATCGACACGTTTGCGGATGGCGAGAATGTGCGCATGATCGTTGAGCCCAAGGGGTCCTGGGAACACTCGGCTTACCAGACGGACAACAAATTCATTCTGGAAATAAAGCCGGTGTTCGATGACCCGAACAAGCTGGTGAAAGGCTCGCAGCCGGGTTATTCAGGGGAAAAGCTGACATTGAATTTCCAGAATATTGCAGTGCGCGAGGCATTATATGTGATCGCAGATTTTATCAACAGCAACGATTCCAATGTTCCGATGAACATGCTGATCAGCGATTCCGTGACCGGCAATCTTACCCTGCGCTTGAAGGACGTGCCTTGGGATCAGGCTTTGGACATCATCCTGCAAAGCAAAGGACTGGATCTGCGCAAGAACGGGAATGTAATTCAGATTGCTCCGCGTGAAGAAATGGCGGCAAAAGAAAAGCTTGCACTGTCAGCGAGCCAGGAAATCTCCGAACTTGAGGAGTTGCATACGGAAAGCTTTCCCCTTAGCTATCAGACAGGCAGTGTGGTTGTTGCCATGCTATCGAACGAGAAGCAGCGGATTCTATCCAAGCGTGGCAGTGCGGTAGTGGATGCTCGAACCAACACGATATTCATCAAGGATACCCCGACGGCTCTGGAAGAAGCGCGCAATCTGATCAAACAAATTGACATACCGGTGCGCCAGGTCATGATTGAGGCCCGGTTTGTGGAGGCGGGTGACCAATTTACCCGCACTCTGGGCGGAAAGCTGAATTTCAGCGGCCCGTCGACGTTGGTGCCGCGAGGATTTACTACTGGCACCGGAACCGGAAATGTCAACTTGCCGGGCTACAGTTCCTCTGGCGGCCAGGTAACGCTTTCACTGTTTAATGCCGTTGCAAGCAAGACATTGGCATTGGAACTGGCCGCATCAGAGGTCGATGGGAAAACTAAGAATATTTCGAGCCCGCGGGTCGTGACGGCGGACGCCACGGAAGCAACGATTGAGCAGGGCGTTGAAGTTCCCTATCAGCAGGCATCCAGCAGCGGGGCGACCGCCGTATCGTTCAAAAAGGCCACTTTGAGTCTGAAAGTGACACCACAGATTACGCCGGATGACAATGTCAACTTGAAAATCAATGTCAACAAGGACAGTGTCGGGACCATATACAACGGCGTCCCAAGCATAAATACCAGCCAGGTCAGTACACAGGTACTGGTTGAGAATGGCGGAACAGTTGTTATTGGGGGGGTGTATCAACAGGATCAGAGCGATTCGGTCAACAAGGTTCCTCTGCTCGGAGATGTTCCCATATTTGGATGGCTCTTCAAGAATCAGATTAAGACCGATACCAAGAAAGAACTGCTGGTGTTTATTACGCCAAAGATTTTGAAAGAAAGCCTCAACCTGAGGTGACTGGATGATTGGCGATGGAATAGCCCGGCGCGAGCCGGGCTTTCGTTTTTCAGAGCAGCGTAAACGGGAAATTCGCTACAATTCTGGCATGGCCGATAACAACCTACAACGAATGAAGCGAAGTTCCGGCAACATCTTCCTGGTAGGCATGATGGGCGCAGGCAAAACCACGGTTGGCAGATTGCTGGCGCAATATATGGGCAAAACATTTATCGACAGCGACGAAGAAATCCAGCGGCGCACCGGCGTAACCATCCCCCATATATTCGATATTGAAGGAGAGACCGGGTTTCGGCGCCGCGAATCGACTGTCATTCAGGAATTGGTAAAACGAAATAATATCGTTCTGGCAACAGGTGGTGGCGTCGTTCTAAGCGAGCAGAATCGTCATGACTTGCTTAACAATGGCATCGTTGTGTATTTGAAAAGTTCATTGTCCGATCTCTGGCGGCGTACACGGCATGACCGAAATCGGCCGCTGCTGCAAACTGCGGATCCGCGAGCCATGTTGAATAACCTGTATGAACAGCGCGACCCGCTGTATTCGCAAATTGCTGACATGATAATTCCCACCGGCAGGCAAAGTGTTCACAGCCTGGTGTTGAAGCTGCAGCAGGAACTTAACCTATATTCAAGAGCCTAGATCCAGATAACAGGAACCATGCAAACGCTGACACTAGAACTTGAAGCCAGAAGTTATCCGATACATATCGGCCCCGGGCTGTTGAACAAGCCCGAACTTCTGCTGCCGCATTTCCAAAAAACAATGCGCGCTGTCATCATCAGCAATACAACAGTTGCGCCGTTATATCTTGCCAGGGTGCAAGGCTTGCTTGAGGGGCAGGGCGTAAATGTGATTCCGGTAATCCTGCCCGATGGCGAGCAATACAAGAATTCGGATACGCTCAACCAGATCTACACCGCGCTGCTCGAGAACCGGTGCGAACGCACCACTCCCCTGATTGCACTGGGCGGGGGCGTCATTGGCGACATAACCGGCTTTGCGGCGGCGACCTTTTTGCGCGGCGTCCCGTTCTTCCAGATGCCGACCACGCTCCTGGCCCAGGTGGATTCCTCTGTTGGCGGCAAGACTGGAATTAATCATCCGTTGGGCAAGAACATGATAGGCGCGTTCTACCAGCCGCGGGTGGTCATAACGGATACTGAAACATTGAATACCCTGCCGGACGAAGAATTGTGTGCGGGGTTGGCCGAAGTCATCAAATACGGATTGATTCGCGACCTGCCGTTTTTCGAATGGCTGGAACAGAACATCGAGAAACTGCGGGCGCGGGACACGGAATCTCTGCAGTACGCCATCGCAAGAAGTTGCCAGAACAAGGCGGAAGTCGTGGTGGCGGACGAACGCGAAAGCGGCGAGCGCGCCCTGCTCAATCTTGGGCACACGTTCGGGCATGCCATTGAAAACGGCATGGGTTATGGTACCTGGCTGCATGGTGCGGCCGTTGCGGCTGGCACCTTGATGGCCGTGGACCTGTCACGCCGTATGGGGTGGATCAGTCAGCAAGATGCAGAGCGAATCGGGAACCTGCTCTGGCGTGCGAAGTTGCCGCTTGCCGCGCCTGCGCTTGGCGTCGATAAATACCTGGAGTTGATGGGCTTGGACAAGAAAGTCGAGGGAGGGAAGATTCGCTTTGTGCTGCTCAAGGCCATCGGCCATGCTGTGATTTCCGAAGCGAAACCTGAGTTGCTGCGTCTGACGTTGGAGACAGCCAATGCGGGCCCCTGATCTGGCGGCTTATGCGGTCAACCATGCGAATTCGCGTGGACGCCGCGTTCGGGAGCAACCTCCTGAAGGAAGAAATGAATTCCAGCGCGATCGTGATCGTATCATTCATTCCGCCGCATTCCGCCGCCTGGAATACAAGACCCAAGTTTTCGTCAACCATGAAGGCGACCTGTTCCGCACCCGCTTGACGCACAGCATCGAAGTGGCGCAGATTGGGCGTTCCATCGCGCGCTGGCTCAATCTGAACGAGGACCTGACGGAGGCACTGGCGCTGGCGCATGATCTCGGCCATACCCCATTTGGCCATGCCGGCCAGGACGCGCTAAATGCCTGCATGAAGGATCACGGCGGCTTTGAGCACAACCTGCAATCCTTGCGCGTGGTGGACGTGCTGGAAGAGCGCTATGCCGCATTCGACGGGCTCAACCTGTGTTTCGAAACCCGCGAAGGCATACTCAAGCATTGTTCGAAGGATAATGCTGTAAAACTGGGTGAAGTGGCGGAACGATTTGTGCATGGACTGCAGCCTACACTGGAAGCGCAGATCATCAACCTTGCCGACGAGATCGCATATAACAACCACGATGTGGACGACGGCCTGCGCTCCGGCCTGCTCAACCTGGAACAACTTGGTTCCGTACGCCTGTTCGCGGGCCACCTCGACGCCGTGCGCGGCGCTCATCCGGATCTCGATGACCGTCGCGTGGTGCATGAAACCATTCGGCGCATGATCAATACGCTGGTTACGGATCTGATTCGCGAAACCGAAAACAACATCAGACTGCACGCGATACGCGAACTCGACGACGTGCGCAAGGCACCGCCGCTGGCCGCTTTCAGCTCGGCGGTGCGGGAGCAGAACGGCGAACTCAAGATTTTTTTGCGCACGCACCTGTACCGCCACTACCGGGTCATGCGCATGAGTGCCAAGGCGCAACGCATCGTCAGCAACCTGTTCAATTCCTTCATGCAAGACAGCCGGCTATTGCCGCCACAATACCAGCGACAGGCAGAAGATGACGGCGCGCGCGCAGTTTCCGATTACATTGCCGGCATGACCGATCGTTACGCCATCAGGGAACACAAGCGGCTGTTCGCGATCGAGGAAGAGTGACGCTGTGCGATCTTGACCTTCCCACGCATAAGGAAATATCGGCGCCAGAGCATGATAAAATCCGCGCTCATTTTTCAAGCCGCACGCTATGAGCACCAAGCCCCACCCTATCGAAGTCCTGCTGCAACAGCGTATTCTGATCCTGGACGGTGCGATGGGCACCATGATCCAGCGCCACAGTCTGACTGAGGCACATTATCGCGGCACCAAACGGTATGGCGATTTTGAAGGCGCGCGCGCGTCCTTTGCCGATCATCCGGTGGACCTGAAAGGCAACAACGACCTGCTGGTCCTGACCCAGCCGCACATCATTGCCGGAATCCATCGCCAATACGCGGAAGCCGGTGCGGACATCATTGAGACTTGCACGTTCAATTCAAATTCGATCTCGATGGCGGATTACCGGATGCAGCACCTGGTGTACCGGCTAAACGTGGCCGGCGCAAAACTGGCGCGCGGCATCTGCAACGAGTTCTCCACCCCGGACAAGCCGCGCTTCGTCGCGGGCGTGCTGGGGCCAACCGGGCGCACCGCCTCAATCTCGCCGGACGTGAATGATCCCGGCGCGCGCAACATCACTTTCGATGAACTGGTGGAAAGCTATGATGAAGCGGTGCGCGGATTGCTGGACGGCGGCGCGGACATGCTGATGGTGGAGACCATCTTCGATACGCTGAACGCCAAAGCCGCGCTCTTCGCGATCGAGCGCCACTTCGAACAGCACCACGTGCGCGTGCCGATCATGATCTCCGGAACCATCACCGATGCCTCCGGGCGCACGCTGTCCGGGCAGACCACCGAGGCGTTCTACAATTCGCTGGTCCACGCCAGGCCGCTGTCGATCGGCCTGAATTGCGCGCTCGGTGCGGAATTGATGCGGCCCTATGTCGAGGAAATGTCGCGCGTCGCCACGTGTCATGTCAGCGCGCACCCCAACGCCGGCCTGCCCAACCCGTTGTCAGATACAGGTTACGATGAACAGCCCGAAACCACCGCGCGCCTGGTGCAGGAATTCGCCACCAGTGGTTTTCTCAATATCGCCGGTGGCTGCTGCGGTACCACGCCCGCGCACATCAAGGCTATTGCCAAGGCGCTGAAGAATGTGCCGCCGCGCAAACTGCCGGACATTGAGAAGAAGTGCCGCCTGTCCGGACTGGAACCGTTCAATATCGGCGATGACTCGCTGTTCGTCAATGTCGGCGAACGCGCCAACGTCACCGGGTCGGCCAAATTCAAGCGCCTGATTCTGGAAGGCAACTATGACGAGGCATTGGAAGTCGCCAAGCAGCAGGTGGAGACCGGCGCGCAGGTGATCGACGTCAACATGGACGAGGCGATGCTGGACGGCGAGGCCGCGATGGTGAAGTTCCTCAACCTGATCGCTTCCGAGCCGGACATCTCCAAGGTGCCCTTGATGATCGACTCCTCCAAGTGGAACATCATCGAGGCCGGGTTGAAGTGCGTACAGGGCAAGTCCGTGGTCAATTCGATCTCGCTCAAGGAAGGCGAGGAGAATTTCATCCACTTCGCCACGCTGGTGCGCCGCTATGGCGCGGCGGCGGTGGTGATGGCGTTCGACGAGCAGGGGCAGGCCGACACCTTCCGGCGCAAGACCGAAATCTGTCGGCGCAGCTACGACATCCTGGTGAACAAGGTCGGCTTCCCGCCCGAGGACATCATTTTCGACCCGAACATCTTCGCCATCGCCACCGGCATCGAGGAGCACAACAACTACGCGGTGGACTTCATCGAGGCGACCGCATGGATCAGGAAGCATCTGCGCCATGCCAAGGTTTCCGGCGGCGTCTCCAATGTGTCGTTCAGCTTCCGTGGCAACGAACCGGTGCGCGAAGCGATCCACACCGTATTCCTGTACCACGCGATCAAGGCCGGCATGACCATGGGCATCGTCAACGCCGGGCAGCTTGGCGTGTACGAGGAGATCCCTCGGGACCTGCGCGATGCGGTCGAAGACGTGGTGCTCAATCGCCGCCCCGATGCCGGCGAGAAACTGGTCAATCTGGCCGAAAGCGTCAAGGGTGGCGGCAAGGAACAGGTCGAAGACCTGGAATGGCGCAGGGGCACGGTGCAGGAGCGCCTGACCCATGCACTGGTGCGTGGCATCACGTCTTACATCATTGAGGACACTGAGGAAGCGCGCCTGCAGGCAAGGTTGCCGGTCGAGGTGATCGAGGGCCCGCTGATGACCGGCATGAACGTGGTCGGCGACCTGTTCGGCGCGGGCAAGATGTTCTTGCCGCAAGTGGTGAAATCGGCGCGCGTGATGAAACAGGCGGTGGCGTACCTGGTGCCGTACATCGAGGCGGAAAAGTTGCGTTCCGGCGACAACAAGGCCAAGGGCAAGATCGTGATCGCGACCGTGAAGGGCGACGTGCACGACATCGGCAAGAACATCGTCACCGTGGTGCTGCAGTGCAACAACTTCGAGGTGGTCAACATGGGCGTGATGGTCCCATGCCAGCAGATACTCGACACCGCGCGCGAACACCACGCCGATATTATCGGGCTGTCCGGCCTGATCACTCCCTCGCTGGAAGAAATGGCGCATGTGGCAAAGGAGATGGAGCGGCAGGGCTTCAGGATCCCGCTGCTGATCGGTGGCGCGACGACCTCGCGCGTGCATACGGCGGTAAAGGTCGAACCGAATTATGCGGGCGGAGCGACGGTTTACGTTCCTGATGCCTCGCGCGCGGTGGGTGTGTGCAGCAACCTGCTTTCCAGCACTTTGCGCGATGCATACACCGCCGGCATCAAGGCGGAATATGCAAAAGCGCGCGAACAGCACGAAGGCAAGAAGGGTAAGGCCGTCTATGTCGCGCTGGCGGAGGCGCGGGCCCATGGACTGAAGACCGACTGGAGCAAATATTTACCGCCCAAACCGCGGCTGCCCGGCGTGCACAAACTGGAAAACTATCCGCTCGACATCCTCGTTGATTTCATCGACTGGACGCCGTTTTTCCAGGCTTGGGAGTTGGCCGGGCGTTACCCGAAGATCCTGCAGGACAAGGTGGTGGGCGAAGAAGCACGCAAGCTGTTCGCCGATGCGCAGGCGATGCTGAAAAGGATCGTCAAGGAAAAATGGCTTACCGCTAACGCGGTGTTCGGCCTGTTCCCGGCGAATACGGTGGACAGCGACGACATCGAAATCTACGCCGACGACAAGCGGAAGAAGGTAGAGATGACCTGGCACAACCTGCGCCAGCAAATGCTGCGGCCGGATGACAAGCCGAATCAATGTTTGGCCGATTACATTGCGCCCAGGAAATCGCGTGTAAAGGATTACATCGGCGCGTTTGCCGTCACTGCCGGCATCGGCATCGATGCGCGTGTGGACGAGTTTGAGAAGAGGCATGATGACTACAATGCCATCATGTTGAAAGCGCTGGCCGACCGGTTGGCGGAAGCTTTCGCGGAACATCTGCATCTGCGAGTGCGCCGCGAATTCTGGGGCTATGCGGCGGATGAGCAACTGGCCAACGAGGCATTGATCGCCGAGGAATACCGCGGCATCCGCCCTGCGCCCGGATATCCCGCTTGTCCGGAACACTCCGAAAAAGGCCCGCTGTTCGAATTGCTGCAGGCGCCACGCAATGCGGACATCATCCTCACCGAAAGCTACGCCATGTTGCCGACCGCGGCGGTGAGCGGTTTCTATTTCTCGCATCCGCAGGCAAGATACTTCGCTATCGGCAAAATCGCAAAGGATCAGGTCACGGACTATGCAAGGCGCAAGGGTTGGACCCAGGAACAAGCGGAACGCTGGCTGGCGCCGGTGTTGAGTTATTAGAGATAGACTGGTTCGGATAGCGGCTTTATTGCAGAGCGCGTGTTGTTTGGATCTTAACCCCTTACCACTGCGGCCTGCTCCTTGTGCGTGCAGCCCGACTAACGTGAAGGGATAATTACCGGATTACGGCATTTCGGCCTGACGCAAACTGCGAGTCTGTTGCACCCTGCGTCAACGTCGATTAATTGAGGAGAAACAAAATGAAACGCATTGCCCTACTACCGTTGGTCCTGTTGTTGGCTGCCGGCATTTTTTCAACGACTGCGTGCTCTGAGCAAATTGCGCCAAAGATGGAGACAAGCAACATGACTGAATTGACAATGATCGATGTGAAACTCGGAGAGGGTGCCGTTGCAATAGCAGGCAAGGATGTGTCAGTGCATTACACGGGCTGGCTATACGATGACGCCGCGCCCGATCATCGCGGCAGGAAATTTGACAGCTCGCGCGACCGCGGCCAGCCTTTCGAATTTCCGCTCGGCGCTGGCCGCGTGATCAAGGGTTGGGACCAGGGCGTGGAAGGCATGAAGGTGGGCGGGCAGCGCACATTGATCATTCCGCCCGAGATGGGCTATGGTGCGCGTGGCGCGGGCGGGGTGATTCCGCCGAATGCGACACTGCTGTTCGACGTGGAGTTGCTGGGGGTGCGATAAAACGCTGTTTGCAGTTCTTGCAAGCGCAGGTTGCATTAATCACACCCGCTGTCTGCATCGCTAGAGACTCTGGAGTAGAATTCAACCAGGTTTGATGCAAGGGATGCAAATGATCCAGGTGCGTATCCATGGTCGCGGTGGGCAGGGCGTGGTGACTGCCGCCGAGATGTTGTCAGTCGCCGCTTTCGGCGAGGGCCGTCATGCTCAGGCTTTTCCCAGTTTCGGATCCGAGCGCACCGGCGCCCCCGTGGTTTCCTTCTGCCGTATCGACGACCGTGATATCCGCCTGCGCGAGCCGATCATGGAGCCGGATGCGTTGATCATCCAGGATTCGACCCTGCTGCATCAGGTGGATGTGTTCGCCGGTTTCAGGCACGATGGCTACGTGCTGATCAATACCGGCAAGAACTACGCCGAACTGGGATTGGCTGAACTGCTCAGGGATGGTCGCGCCGATCGCTGGTGCGTGGTGCCCGCAACCGAGATCAGCATCAAGCACCTCGGCCGCCCGATCCCCAACGTTCCGCTGCTCGGCGGCTTTGCCGCGATCTCCGGTATCGTCCAGCTGGAATCGGTGATCAAGGCGATCAACGACAGATTCTCCGGCAAGGTGGCGAAAGGTAACGTCGACGCCGCGACCGAGGCCTACCAACTGGTGCTGGCGGAGAAGCAGGCAGCTGCACAAGGAGAGCAACATGCTTAAACAGATCGAGGGCTCGAAAGCCGTTGCCGAAAGTGTGGCGCTGTGCCGGCCCGAGGTGATCTGCGCCTATCCGATTTCCCCGCAGACGCATATCGTCGAGGCGCTGGGCAAGATGGTGAAGGAAGGCAGCCTGACGCCGTGCGAATTCATCAACGTCGAATCGGAGTTCGCCGCGATGTCGGTTTCCATCGGGGCTTCGGCGGCGGGGGCGCGCTCCTATACGGCAACGGCCTCACAGGGCCTGCTATTCATGGCCGAGGCCGTGTACAACGCCGCCGGCCTTGGCCTGCCGATCGTGATGACCATCGCCAACCGCGCCATCGGCGCGCCGATCAACATCTGGAACGACCATTCCGACGCGCTGTCGATGCGCGATTCCGGCTGGCTGCAGCTGTTCGCCGAGGACAACCAGGCGGCGGTCGACCTGCACATCCAGGCGTTCCGCCTCGGCGAGGAACTGTCGATGCCGGTGATGGTGTGCATGGACGGCTTCATCCTGACCCACGCCTTCGAGCGCGTCGATATCCCGGCGCAGGAGCAGGTCGATGCCTACCTGCCGCCGTTCGAGCCGCGCCAAGTGCTCGATCCCAAAGAGCCGATCTCCATCGGCGCGATGGTCGGCCCGGAAGCGTTCATGGAAGTGCGCTATCTCGCGCATGCCAAGCAACTGCAGGCGCTGGAAATGATTCCCGACCTCGGCGCGAAATTCAGGGATGTGTTCGGACGCGACAGCGGCGGCCTGGTGCAGACCTATTGCGCCGACGATGCGGAGATCATGATCGTGGCGATGGGCTCGGTGCTCGGTACCATCAAGGACGTGGTGGACGAGATGCGCGCCGACGGCCACAAGATCGGTGTGCTCGGCATCACCAGCTACCGTCCGTTCCCGCTGGCGCAGGTGCGTGCGGCGCTGGTGAACTGCAAGCGTTTCCTCGTGCTGGAGAAGGGCCTCGCCGTCGGCATGGGCGGCATCCTAGCCACCGACGTGCGCATGGCCGTCACCGGCTCCGGCCTCAAGGGCTTCACCGCCATCGCCGGCCTCGGCGGACGCCCGATCCCCAAGGCCTCGCTGCACCAGCTGTTCCGCCAGGCGCAACAGGAAGAGTTGCAACCGGTCACCTTTCTCGACCTGGACTGGGACGCGGTCAACAAGCAGCTGGAACGCGAGCGGCAGACCCGGCGCTCCGGTCCGATCGCAGAGAACTTGCTGCACGACAAGGGCATCGTATCGGCGAAATTCGGATAAGGAGGCCAGCATGGGTTTTCAGCCTGTAAAGTTCTACCAGACCGGCACCTACACCGTCGGCAACCGCCTGCTTCAGCCTGATGAGAGCAGCGTGCAGGCCAGCGAGCAGCGCAGCAACGCGATCAACTCCGGCCACCGCGCCTGCCAGGGTTGCGGCGAGGCGCTGGGTGCGCGCTATGCACTGGACGCGGCAATGGCGGAAAGCAAGGGACAACTGATCGCGGCGAACGCGACCGGCTGCCTGGAGGTGTTTTCGACCCCCTATCCCGAATCGTCGTGGCAGGTGCCGTGGATCCACTCGGTGTTCGGCAATGCGCCAGCCGTCGCCACCGGCATCGCGGCGGCGATGAAGGTGAAAGGCAGGCGCGATGTGCGCGTGGTGGCGCAGGGCGGCGACGGCGGCACCACCGACATCGGCTTCGGCTGCCTGTCCGGCATGTTCGAGCGCAATGACGACGTGCTGTACATCTGCTATGACAACGAGGCCTACATGAACACCGGCGTGCAGCGCTCCAGCGCCACACCGCCAGCGGCGCGCACCTCGACCACGATGGCGGTCGGCCCCGAGCCGGGCAATCCCTTCGGCCAGGGCAAGAATGTGCCGGAGATTGCGATGGCGCACGGGCTTCCCTATGTCGCGACGGCAACAGTGGCCGACCTGCGCGACCTAGAATACAAGGTGAAGCGCGCGATGAGCATGCACGGCGCGCGCTACCTGCATGTGTTTGTGCCGTGCCCGCTGGGCTGGGGCACGGAATCCCACGACACGATCCGCATTGCGCGACTGGCGAAAGAGACCGGATTGTTCCCGGTGTTCGAGGCCGAGCAGGGCGAGGTCACCGGCGTGCTGAAGATACGGCACAAATTTCCGGTCGAAGAATATCTCAAGCCGCAGAAGCGTTTCGCGCATTTGTTCGGCAAGCACGCGCATCCCGATATGGTCGCACGTATCCAGGCGATGGCTGACCGGAATATCCGCAAGTACCGGTTGCTGGATGAGGAGAGTATGTGATGGACATCGTTAGGCGCTTGACTCATTCACTTCAGTTCCTTCCCCCTGTAAGGGGGAAGGTCAGGATGGGGGTGGGGGCGGAAATAATAATCGGCGTGCTGGGTCTTAACCCCCTCCCTAGACCCCCTTACAGGGGGAAGCAAAGTGTTCAGTGGATGCCCTATCAAATCGGGCGTGGCGAACCATCAAGGGTAGACTGACATGCCGAAGCCATTTGCCATCACCCTCAAGCCCGGCACTTCGCTCGCCAATCTAACCGGTACCTGGCGCACCATGCGTCCGGTGTACCTGGATCGCCTGCCGCCGTGCAACGCCGCCTGCCCGGCGGGCGAAGACATCCAGGGCTGGCTGTACCATGCCGAATCCGGCGATTACGAACAGGCATGGCGCGTGCTGGTGGGGCACAACCCGTTGCCGGCAGTGATGGGCCGTGTTTGCTATCACCCGTGCGAGAGCAAATGCAATCGCGGCCAGCTGGATGCAGCGGTCGGCATCAATTCGGTCGAGCGTTTCCTCGGCGACGAAGCGATCAGGCGCGGCTGGAAATTCGATGCCCCTGCTACGTCTTCCGGCAAGAAAGTGCTGATCGTCGGAGCCGGGCCGTCAGGTCTATCGGCAGCCTACCACCTGGTGCGCATGGGACACGCTGTCGAAATTCATGAAGCGGGACCGTACGCGGGCGGCATGATGCGCTTCGGCATTCCCAAGTACCGCCTGCCGCGCGAGGTGCTCGATGCAGAGGTGCAGCGCGTTCTCGATCTCGGCGTGACGCTCAAAGTCAACACCAAGGTCGCGGACATCCGCGAGGCAATGCAGGCCGGCAAATTCGATGCGGCCTTCCTCGCTGTCGGCGCGCACATCGCCAGGCGCGCTTTTATTCCCGCCGGTGATGCTGCGCATGTTGTGGATGCGGTCTCAGTGCTGCGCTCGATGGAAGGCGAGGACAAGCCCATGCTGGGCCGCCGCGTGGTGGTGTACGGCGGCGGCAACACCGCGATCGACGTGGCGCGAACCGCCAGGAGGCTGGGCGCGACCGAGGCCATCATCGTCTATCGCCGCACCCGTGAGAAGATGCCCGCACACGATTTCGAGGTGGAAGAAGCCTTGCAGGAAGGCGTGATGATCAAGTGGCTGTCGACCATCAAGCAGGCCGGCGACAGCAGTATCACCGTGGAAAAGATGGTGCTGGACGAGCAGGGTTTCCCGCAGCCGACCGGCGAAATGGAAACCATCGCAGCCGACTCTCTGGTGCTCGCGTTGGGCCAGGATGTCGATTTGTCGCTGCTCGAAGATGTGCCCGGACTGGAGATCAAGGATGGTGTGGTGCAGGTTGCACCCAACATGATGACCGGATATCCCGGCATATTTGCGGGCGGCGACATGGTGCCCTCCGAGCGCACGGTGACGGTGGCCGTAGGCCATGGCAAGAAGGCCGCGCGCAACGTCGATGCCTGGTTGCGCGATACAGAATATCAGCCTGTCCCCAAACATGAGCCGGTTACCTTCGACATGCTCAACCCTTGGTATTACTCCGATGCGCCGAAGACCGTGCGCCCGATGCTGGATATCATCCGTCGCCAGACCACGTTCGAGGAAGTGCAGGGCGGGCTGGACGAGAGCAACGCCCTGTTCGAAGCTCGGCGCTGCCTGTCCTGCGGCAACTGCTTCGAGTGCGACAACTGCTACGGCGTTTGTCCCGACAATGCCGTGATCAAGCTCGGACCCGGCAAGCGCTTCAAGTTCAACTACGACTACTGCAAGGGCTGCGGCATCTGCGTGGCGGAATGCCCATGCGGTGCGATCAAAATGGTGGCGGAAGAAGCCTGATTCAAGAATGCAGCTCCCAACGAACCCGGAAAACAGGCGAGCAAAACTCCTCGCTTGCTCCGGATATTGTGTTGTATTGTAGCCGCGAATCCCTTCGCGCACGAACGCGTCGCATGAGCAAGACAACACACATTCATATTCTCGGTATCTGCGGCACCTTCATGGGCGGTATCGCCGCCATCGCCAGGCAGGCGGGCTACCGCGTCACCGGGTGCGATGCGAACGTTTATCCGCCGATGAGCACCCAGCTTGAAGCACAGGGTATTGAACTTATCGAAGGCTTTGGCGCGGAGCAGACCGAGCTCGGTCCGGATGTATTCGTCATCGGCAACGTCGTGTCGCGCGGCAATCTGTTGTTGGAAGAAATTCTCAACCGGAATCTGCAATACACCTCCGGGCCGCAATGGCTGGCAAAAAATATACTGTGCGACAGGTGGGTGCTCGGCGTCGCGGGCACGCACGGGAAAACGACAACGGCTTCGATGCTGGCGTGGATACTTGAATACACGGGGCTCAACCCCGGTTTCCTGATAGGCGGTGTGCCGCAGAATTTCGGTATCTCGGCACGGCTGGGTTCTCTCCCCTCTGCCGGGCGCGGAGCCGGGACAGAGGTCGGTTTCTTCGTCATCGAAGCAGATGAATACGACACCGCTTTCTTCGACAAGCGTTCCAAATTCGTGCACTACCGGCCGCGCACCACCATCCTCAACAATCTTGAATTCGACCATGCCGACATTTTTCCCGATCTGGATGCCATCGAGACCCAGTTCCATCACTTGGTGCGTACCCTGCCCGGCAACGGACTGGTGGTGTGCAACGGCTGCGATGAAGCGCTGCAGCGGGTGATTGCGCGCGGCTGCTGGACGCCGGTGGAAACATTCGGCGCCGCCCGCCCGGTTGCCGGGATGAGTCGCGAAGAGTGGGACTGGCAGATCAACGATCGGAACCAGGTGACTTTGAACGGCTTCGCACAGGGCATGCTGCAATGGGATTTGCTTGGCGACCACAACCGCATGAATGCACTTGCCGCGCTTGCCGCCGCGCGCCATGCGGGCGTCCCCGTCGCACAAGGCCTGGCAGCCCTTTCTGAATTCAGGAACGTAAAGCGCCGCATGGAGGTTCGCGGCAGGGTCAACGGCATAACCGTGTACGATGATTTTGCGCATCATCCGACGGCGATAGCAACCACCATCGCCGGTTTGCGGGACAAGGTCGGCAATGCGCGCATACTTGCCGTGCTGGAGCCGCGCTCGAACACGATGAGAATGGGCGTAATGAAAGATGCCCTGCCCGGCAGCCTCAGGCAGGCCGACCTCGTATTCTGTTATGGGGCAGACCTGGATTGGGATGCGGCGGCTGTCCTGGCGTCCCTGGGCGACAAGTCCATGGTCGACAATGACCTTGAACGCCTGGTTGAGGAGATTGCCTCAACCGCCCTCCCCGGCGACCACGTTCTGGTCATGAGCAACGGGAACTTTGGCGGAATCCATGAAAAGCTGCTGCGGCGCCTAGCAAATCATGCAGGAATGTCGAGCGAACCATCGCCCCTCCCCGTACAAGGTGAAGCTACATGAAATATCTCATTTAACTTATTGTGTTCAGAATATAATTGTTGTATCTTGGTAACCAGCGTTTTAATTCCATTGCCTGATTGCGCAAACATCAAGGGGGGCTCGTGTGAGGAACTTCTTTTCCAACCAAAAAAATATCAGTTTTTCATTAATCTTTTTTCTTTCGGCCCTCCTTGCCTTGCTTGCGGGATGCGGCCCCGGCACCCCAGACACATCCGCTTCAACGGGAACCGCACCGACAATTACCGTACAACTCTATGATGCGAAAAATGCTGTAGCGACTTCGGTTGCTCCAGGAGCCTCTGTAACGGCAAAAGCAGTAGTGCTCGACGATACTGGCGCACCCGTTGCCGGCATAGTCGTCACATTTGTTGTGACGGATGCCACGCTGGCTACGGTTAGTCAGGACACCGCGCTGACCGATGCAAACGGGCTTGCGCAGGTTACCCTGTCGGCAAACGGGACCGGGGCAGTCGGTGCCACATCCATTTCAGCCAGTGCTTCGGTAGATTCAACGACAGGTCCCGTAACAGCAACCGGGCAGACGAGTTTTGCGGTCGTTGCCGGCAGCGGCGGAGGCGGTCCAGCACCTTCGCCTACTTTGACTCTGCAACTCACCAATTCCGGCGGCGCCGATATCACCGCGATAAATTCGAGTATTCAGGGCACGGCAAAAGTCACGATCGTGGACGGGTCCGGTGCGCCAGTTCCTGGCATTATCGTTACATTCAGTGTCGCCAACGGGGCATTGGCCAGCATCAGTCCAGCCACCACCGCATTGACGAACAGCAACGGGGTGGCATCTGTCACGCTGACGGCCAAGGCGCCCGGCGCCACCAGCGTCACGGCAACTGCAACGGTAAGCGGCACTCCATTGAGCGGCTCACTGACCTTCTCTGTTTCCACTTCCGCGCCAAGCCTGACGCTCAGCTTGTCGTCAACGACCGTTACGACCGACAATCCGGGAATCGTGACCGCCAATCTCAGGGATGGCGCCGGGGTCGTAATGCCGGGAGTCGTTGTCACTTTCACCGTTGCCAATACATTATTTGCAACGGTTACGGCAACCGACACGACAGATGCCTTTGGCAATGCAACGGCAACCTTGACTGCGGTAGATACGGGAACTACCACGATCTCTGCCTCAGCCCCGGTACCCAATTTTCCTCCAACCAATATGGTCACGGCAGGTCCGTACAATTTCTCCGTCGTGACGACCGCTCCCGTTGCCTCGCTGTCGCTTTCCGCGATCCCTACCACGGTCAAGTCCGACAACTCTAACTCCACGACGGTTACGGTCACCGCACTGGATAGCGGGAATGCAGCGGTGACCGGCGTGGTCGTGAATTTGAGTGCGGATACCGGTATCGTCAGTACTCCGACAGTCACCACCGGTGCAGGCGGCAAGGCGACTTTCACCTTCTCCTCCGGCACGGCCAGCAAGGCCAACCGCACGGCGACCATTTCCGCCAGCGCAGGAGTGACAACCGCACAATTACCGGTTCAGATCGTGGGTTCGACGCTGACCGTGAATGCAACTGGCGCGGCGGTTCCGGCCGATGGCTCATCTCCGGTGACCATGACCTTCACCGCAAAGGATGCGGGCGGCAGTCCGATATCCGGTGCGGCGGTGACCCTGACCAAACCGGCAGGCGTAACCTTGACTCCGGCCTCGGGCACGACCAATGCAAGCGGTCAACTGGTCATCTCCGTATCAGGTACTGCCGTTGCTTCAGGGACTGTAACCGCATCGGCAGTCGGGGCGACAGCGTCAGCGCCGATCAGCGTCACACTGGTCGGCGCCACCTTTGGCATATCTGAAACGATACTGACACCTGCTGCTGCTCCCTCGCCATGCGGTGTCGAAGGTTTGTGCGTAACAACAATCGGCGCATCCACCACCGTAACCACTTCCAATACCAGTTCGATTACGGTAGGCGCGCGTATCTTCAGTCTGGGTTATATCCCTGCCGGCGCTACGGTTTCCTCCATCACCAACAGCACGACTTTTGAAATAAGTGTGCCGGCAACTGCATCGGGTTCTGTGTCAGCTCAATTGGGCATACTTAATCCCAATGTTGCGGCTATGCAGATTGGCGATGAACTGGAAGTGCTGGTCAAAGCGCCAGCCCCCATTGCCAAGGTGACCTTTGCTACGACCGTAGGCAACTGGGTGATTGGCGGCATGTCTTCCATTACCGTCAATGTCGGCGCAGGTACGGTATGCGGCCCTATAACGACTGCAGCTAATGAGGCATGTGCAAGTTTGGTAACACCAACCAATGCCGGCCTCGCCAACATTCAGGTCCACGATGATGACAATCCTGCGACAAACGACTCCATGACCGTCTCAATGACGGCGACGACACCATACAAGATTACAATGCAACCGTCTCCTAGTGTGATAGGGAAATGCGTCGGGACGACTTGCCCGTTTTCGACCTTGATTGCTACCGTAACCGACCTTAACAACCAACCGGTTGGGAATGCGCAAGTTGCGTTCTCGATAGTCAATCCCACCGGCGGTGGCGAGAGCGTATCGCCTGTGGTGCAAGGGACTGCTGTGACGGCGACATCCGGTCTTGCACTGGGGCAGGCTATTACTACATTTACTTCAGGCTCACTCTCGTCAGGCGCCTCCGGCATTCAGGTTCGGGCCAAAGTGTTGGGTACTTCGGTAGTCACCAACACCTCACCGTCAAGCAACGATGCGACGATCGTGATTGGCGGAACGGCGGGTTCCATTGCCTTCGGCCAGGCAACGTCGCTGGGCGTGACGCCGGATCAGACTGCCTATACGCTGAACATGTCCGTTCTTGTGACCGATTCGAATGGCAATCCCGCGCCCTCGGGTACCGTGGTCAACCTCAGCGTCTGGCCGATCGCGTGGAGCACAGGCTATGACACTCCTTGTGCGGTTGATGCGGACAGCGACCCGGGTGTTCCGTTTGGTCCATTGTCATACTTTGCAGGTACGTTTAGTAACGAGGATACGAATGAGAACTTATTCCTGGAACCGGGAGAGGATGGATACAGGCATTACTATTACAGTGGATCTCCTGGAGTAGATGCGACGTCGCCCGGTACGCTGGATGGCCTGCTCACTCCGACCAATTCCGCGGCAGGATCGGTGCCGGCATCGGTTACCACTGATGATAATGGGTTGGCCTCATTCGTCCTGACCTATCCCAAGACCAGCGCGATCTGGACGGTTGACCGGATACGCGCCAAAACACTGGTACAGGGTTCGGAAGCCGTCAGTCAGGTCATATTCCCGTTGGCAGCGCTTCAGACGGATGTTTCGCCAATCTGCAAGTTGAGTTCACCCTACAACTTCTAACGGCGGTATCAGTGCACACTTGACCTCGCCCCGGCTTGATGCCGGGGCGTTTTTCTTGGTACAGGCTGCTGGTGATTGAAAGGTTTGCTAAAGGTGGCAAGAAACGTGTTTGATCTTGGCGTCCACAAAATAGTCTTTTATGATCCCTGTGTCCATCTCGACATCACCGATGCCTGCGCCGTCCTTGTTGGAAAATACGCCTATGGGGGATGCCTGCACGTATTTGGTTTTGACCTCTCCCGCATGCACCGGCAGTTTGGCACTGACCTCCGCTTCAAATTCACAGAATATTCGGCCAGTTCTGTGCGCCGGATCGAAGTCGGTGACCTGGAATGGGATTCTGATATAGCAATACGTCACGCAGTAATTTTCGGGCGTCCCCAGTATGACTTCGGGGGCGGCCTCAGCCAGAGCCACACATGCCAATAACATTAAAGCCAGCGATATCCTCGATTTGTTCATATTGTATTCACTATAACGTTATAGATTTCCGGCAAGATGCGAAGGATATCGAAGGATGCCGCTAGGTCAATTCTGAATTAATAGAGGATAAGCATAAATCCATGGCAGATGTTTTTCAACTATCCGTGAATGGATTTGCTCATCACCAACATCGATTGGAAACGGATTTCCTTTGCTGAATCCACGCGTAATCTTGCTATACAAGAATCTGCCGGACAAATTTCCGCATGTTCTTGCGCGTGACTACAGGCATGTATTGAATCGCTTGATGCAGTTTTGGGCCTTGCCGGAATTCGACGTCTATATGCTCGACTTGGTGATAGACAAGCGAGACGGAAGGCGCGGATTTTCGCATGAGGCACTGGTCGAATTGATGTTTCTGTACAAGTTGCACACAGCGTTCAAACAGAACGGGCACCGCCTGCCCGAAGTCGAAGAACTCTGGAAGGCAATGCCCGTTAACAGTCCCTTGCCCCAGAGTTAGCCGGATGCAATCGAGTCAGCCATGTGGATGTTTGAGAAACATTTCTGAATGCCGGCGAAACTTTATAGACTACGGGCTTGAAGGCAATCAAGAACGCTAGTGACAGCAGCGCGTTCACACGCTGCATTCTCAGGCTGCTTCCATATTCAGTTTTCCATCCAGATGAACGTCCCCATTCGTCCGGTGCTTCCATTGCGCCGGAAAGAATAGAAACGCTGGCTGTCGCTATAGGTGCACCAGCCGCCGCCATAGATATTTTTCACGTTCAGCGACTCCAGGCGCAAACGAGCGAGCTGATAAACATCGGCCAGCCATTTGCCGGGCAGCTTCGGCATGAATGCGGCGGCAGCCTGAGAATGTCTGGCGCTGAAAGCCAAATGCACGTCATCCCCCACTTCAAATGCTTTCGGGCCAATGGCCGGGCCCAGCCAAGCCAGCAGATTTTGCGGCGCTACATTCATCGAGCGCACGGCCTGTTCCAGAACGCCGTTGCATAGGCCACGCCAACCTGCATGCACGGCACAAACTACGCTGCCGTCTACATCGCATAGCAGCACCGGCAAGCAGTCCGCCGTCATCACCGCACATACCGTGCCGGCCCGTGTAGCGATGCAGGCATCCGCCCGCGGGCGGCAGTCGGCTGTGTCCGCGTTCGCCACGACGATGCCGTGCACCTGCTCCAGCCACACAGGCTCACTCGGCAGCAATGTGGAGAGCAACTGGCGATTGTGTGCCACCGCCAGTGGCGCATCGCCTACGTGGCTGCCGAGATTCAGGCTGTGATAAGGCGCGGCGCTTACCCCTCCATTGCGCGTGGTTTGCAACGCCTTCACATTGTCAGGAGCGGGCCATTCCGGAATGAGGCAGTTATCGATCAGGGCCATTCGTTGTCTCCTGCCCCGATTCCGCAACGGCCCGCGAAGAAAGAGCGGCCCGTATGCATCGCAGCAGGTCTGCCATATCTTCGGGCAGGGGTGCATCCCATTCCACGTATACGCCCGTCGCCGGGTGTTCCAGCCCCAGACGCGCAGCATGCAGCGCCTGGCGCGGGAAAGCGGACAGCAGGGCGCGCAATTGCGGCGCGCATTTTTGCGGCCTGCCGAGATAGGTGCGGTCGCCGACCAGCGGATGGTGAATCGAGGCAAGATGCACGCGTATCTGATGGGTTCGACCGGTTTCCAGCTTGCAGCGCAACAGCGTGCAACCGGGAAATCTTTGTTCCGCAAAAAAGTGCGTCACGGCGTGCTTGCCGTGTTCTGCCACCGCCATCCTGGTGCGTTGCGTAAGGTGTCGGCCAATTGGCGCATCGACCCGGCCATCGCGCGCCACGCTGCCATAGGCCAGCGCAATATATTCCCGTTGCACACTGCGCGCCTGAAGCTGGCGCACCAGCGCAGTCTGGGCGGCCAGGGTCTTTGCAACGACCAGCACGCCGCTGGTGTCCTTGTCCAGACGATGCACGATGCCAGCGCGGGGAATTTCTGCCAGCTGCGGCGAGTGATACAGC
The DNA here is from genome assembly GCA_963782385.1 of uncultured beta proteobacterium. Classification (GTDB taxonomy): domain Bacteria; phylum Pseudomonadota; class Gammaproteobacteria; order Burkholderiales; family Gallionellaceae; genus CAVXFS01. The sequence goes on along the minus strand of CAWAJO010000001.1, from coordinate 590,649 downwards.
AAGGCATTCAGCAGCGTACCCTCCCAGTTACCCCTGCCCGGATGCACAACCAGACCGGCAGGCTTGTTGATGACCAGGATACTTTCATCCTCGTAAATTGCATCGAGGGTGATATTTTCGGCACGATAGGGCTGTTCGGCAGGGTGAACCACGGGGGTAACTTCGATGGGATCTCCGCTCCAGACTTTCTGTTTGGGTGCAACGGCGGAACCGCCCACGCGGACTACGCCCTGCGCAATCCAGTCCTGCAGACGACTGCGGGAATATTCCGGCATCAATTTCGCCAGTACCTGATCAAGACGCATGCCCGCCAGCTCGGCCGGCACAATGTATGTCTTCTGGACAACGGCCGCAGGGTTTGCGCTTTGGGGGCGTTCGACTTTGCTATAATCGCCGGACATTTCTTCGGGTTCAACCATGCGTCATAGTTTAGCCTTATTTCTGCTGTTCACGTTAACCGCTTGCGGCCTGCTTTCTTCGCCTGACGAAAAATCCGAAACGAATACAGCCCCCGTCGAGAAGCTTTATGCCGATGCCATGGACGAAATGGAAGGCCTGAATTATGACAAAGCCGTGACGGCCTTCGAGACATTGCAATCGCATTATCCTTACGGCCGTTATGCGCAGCAGGCGCAACTGGAAATTGCCTATGCCAATTTCAAGCAGAAAGAACCGGAAGCGGCGATAGCGGCAGCGGATCGCTTCATCAAGCAATATCCCAACAACTTGCACGTGGACTATGCCTATTACCTGAAGGGCTTGGTCAATTTCAACGCCGACCTTGGCCTGCTTGGCGGGGTAGTTAATCAGGACCTGTCCGAGCGAGACCCCAGGGCGGCCCGAGAATCGTTCGCCTCGTTCAAGGAACTGGTGACACGCTTTCCGAGCAGCCAGTATGCGTCCGATTCCAGGTTGCGCATGCAATACCTGGTGGATACGCTGGCGCGCTATGAGATCCATGTGGCAAATTTCTATTTGCGCCGGGGCGCTTATGTGGCAGCGTTGAATCGCGCCAAGGATGTGCTCACCGAATATCCGAACACACCGTCAACGCGCACTGCCTTGCAGATAATGGTGCAGGCTTACGATGCGATGGACATGAAGGACTTGCGTGATGACGCGCAACGTGTGCTGAATGCCAACACACCCAAGGATCAGCTCAAACCGGCAGCCGGAAATCCCGCATCGCAAGGGCGGCGCTGGTGGCAGTTCTGGAAATGAAGTTCTGCAGCGAATGCGGTGCAGCGGTTGAGTGGAAACAGCCGGCTGACGATAACCGTCCGCGCTATGTTTGCACCACTTGCGCCGCCATCCACTACCAGAATCCCAAACTGGTGATCGGCGCCATTCCCGAATGGGAGGATGGCCGCATCTTATTGTGCCGTCGCGCGATAGAGCCGCGCCATGGGTTTTGGACCCTGCCTGCGGGGTTCATGGAAAATGGCGAGACGACGGCCGAGGCTGCCGCCCGTGAAACGCTGGAAGAGGCAAATGCCCGAATAGCGGTTGGTGAGCTTTATTCGCTGTACAACCTGCCCTATATCAACCAGGTGCATTTGCTGTTCCGCGCGAGGTTGCTCGATCTGGATTTTTTCCCGGGCCAGGAGAGCCTGGAAGTCAAACTGGTTGAAGAGCGCAACATTCCCTGGGACGAACTGGCATTTCGTCCGGTCTCCTTCACTTTGCGGCATTTTTTTGCCGACCGCGAATCAAACAATTTTCAATTCCATGCGGGAGATTTGATGGCGCCCATGCGCTGACCGACAGAAGATGCAGCTATCGACGTTGTGGCTCGCAGTCGGTAGCACAAGCAATATCTGATGTGCTATTGCGTCAATCATTCCGTCTTCACGCTGCATGCGCATTACACCGATTGCACGTATCGTCTTCCGAGCAAACAATAGTTGCGGCAGTTGCTATTCCCCCTATAATCGCCTTAGTTCAATCTGAATGCATGACAGATGCCGACCTCCAGCTTTCGCCTTTTCCTGTTGCTTGCCAGTTTGGTTTTGGGCGGGTGCGCTTCCGCCAGCCACAATCCGCAGGATCCGTTTGAAGCGTTCAATCGCGGCGTATTTCAATTCAATGATGTAGTGGACAAGGCGGTGGTCAAACCAGTGGCCAGGACCTATAACACCTTGTTTCCCGCTCCGGGAAGAATGATGGTATCCAATTTCTTTTCCAATCTGGATGACGTCGTTGTCGCAGCCAATGATTTGCTGCAGCTCAAGGTCGTTCGGGCGATTGCCGACGTCGGCCGCATTGTCGTGAATTCCACGGCGGGTTTGTACGGACTGGTCGATGTGGCTTCGAGGGTGGGGCTGAAAAAGCATAATGAGGATTTCGGGCAGACGCTGGGTTACTGGGGCGTCGGGAATGGTCCCTATCTGGTGTTGCCCATTCTTGGTCCGAGCACGGTGCGTGACGGTATTGGCGACTATGCAGACAGCTACCTGGGGCCGTCAAAAAATGTCGATGACGTTGTGGCGCGCAACCAGTTGCTGGCTGGCGATATGCTGGACACTCGCGCCCGATTGCTGGACAAGGAAAGCGTACTGGGTGAGGCGATGATAGACCGCTACTCCTTTATTCGTGATTCTTACCTGCAATACCGCCTGAATCGCGTGTATGACGGCAATCCGCCGCGCAAAAAGTACGACGATGAAGAATATGACGATGAGCCGCCAGAAAAGGCACCGTCCAGCGGAAATCAGCCCGGCGCGCCGCCGCCGCATATTCCGTAAGCAACGCGGACGCTTGTTCGGACGAATAACTAGCAATGCGCTTAGGTCTTACGGATGTCGGTTTCACCGGATGGCGGGAGGCGCTGACGGGTGTGTTCAAGCTGGCTCGCCAAAGCAGGCCGTGCCAGACCCCGGAGGGCCTGTAACCATCAGCCTGCGGCGCGCAATGCTTCGATTCGCTCATCCAGTGGAGGATGGGTCATGAACAGCCGGGAAAACCCCTTGCCTCCGGAAATGCCGAAGGCAGCCATCTTTTCCGGCAACATGGCCTGTTCGTGATTCATCTTAAGCCGCTCCAGTGCAGCGATCATTTTTTGGCGGCCGGCCAGGCTGGCGCCACCCGCATCTGCCCGGAACTCGCGCTGGCGCGAGAACCACATGACGATGATGCTGGCCAGCACACCCAATACCAGTTGCGCGACGATTTCGGCGACGAACGCACCGATACCGGGCCCGCGCCGTTCGTCATTCTTCAGCAGTATGCGATCTACCAGGATGCCGAACAGTTTGGCAAAGAAAATCACGAAGGTATTAACCACGCCCTGGATCAGCGCGAGCGTGACCATGTCGCCATTGGAGACATGCGTGATCTCGTGGCCCAGAACCGCCTCCGCCTCGTCTCTGCTCATATTGCGCAGTAAGCCGGTGCTTACTGCAACCAGCGCGGCATTGCGATTCCAGCCGGTGGCGAAGGCGTTCACGTCGGGCGCATCATAGGTCGCCAATTCCGGCATCCCAATGCCGGCCGCGGCCGCCTGCCGGCGCACCGTGTCCACCAGCCAGCGCTCGGTCGGATCGGTCGGATTATCGATTACCCGCGCGCCCACCATGCGCTTGGCCGACCATTTGGACATCAGCAGCGAGATGATCGAGCCGGAGAAACCGATCACCGCGGAAAGAACCAGCAGCGCATTGAAATTGATTCCGCCGCTTTCGTTCAATACCCGATCCACGCCCAGCAGGCGCAGCGTGATGTTGATGACGAACAATACCGCCATGTTGGTCAGGATAAACAGAAAAATCCGTTTCATGAATATGTCTCCATCAAATCAGGAATTGGGGGGCAGTCTACTATTGGCCGAATGCCGGCCCTCAAGTGGGGACAGCGCCGGGGATTTTCAAGGCATCCGTGGGCAAGCGGTGCGCTGGGGCGCATGCCGGAAGAGAAGTTGCGGCCGCGTCTTGACACTAGTTCTAGTTAGAACTACAATGTACTAGCTAGAACATTATTGAACAGCCATGCCGGAGAAATCATTCATCGCAGTCGTGCGCGAGCTTGCCCGCGCGTATCAGGCATTCGAGGCCTACTCGGCGACGCATATCCGCACGCTCGGACTCACTCCTTCGCAGTTCGACATCGTTGCCACGCTCGGCAACACGGATGGCATGAGCTTCAAGCAACTGGGCGAGAGGACCTTGATCACCAAAGGCACGCTGACCGGCGTCGTGGACCGCTTGCAGGCCAGGAACCTGGTGCGGCGCATCGCTTCGCCGAGCGATGGACGCAGCCAGATCGTGCAACTGACGCGCAAGGGTGAGTCATTCTTCAAGCGGGTATTCCCGGCTCATGTGAGCCATGTCGACCGCGCTTTCACTGCCCTGTCACAGCCTGAACTTGACCAAATGAAGTCCGTGCTCAGCCGCTTGCGGGAAGTATTTTCTGCTGCCAATACCAAATAACCGATTGTTTCGCACCATTGAGCAGACATGACCGAACCATTACCCGTCCACAAGAGCCCGTTTGCAGCCGAGGCTGAACCCGGCGACTATTACTGGTGGGCCTTTGGCCGCCCAAGAAAGCAGCCGTTTTGTGACGGTTCCCATTCCGGAACCGGGCTCGAACCGGTGGAATTTAGTGGTGCCCGGACGCAGACATGATGTCCTTGCGGCCACAAAGCGACCAAAAGTGCGCCATTCTGCGATGCAACCCTTAAGGAACTTTGATGTCCTGCGCATATCCGATTAATGCTTATCGCCTGCATCCAGCATGCGTGAGTTGTTGAACCACCCTGCCGTGCAAGGCGGACTTGCGCCTTTTGTTGTCGCGCTGATCGTGGCGGAGTTGCTTCAGCGTATGCGCCTGAGCGGCCTTGCGCTCATTGCCGGATTCACGCTTACGGCATATCTGATCGGCGGACTCGCGTTTGACCCGCTCACTGCTTCGCGCAAGATCGTGCTGGCCGGCCTGCTTTCCGCGCTGCTCGCGCTGATAATGCTGCTGTACAACCCGCGCTGGATGCGAACCGCGCTGACCGTTGCAGCTGGCGGGATCGCACTATGGATGGTGTGGCGTATCCTGCAACAGCAGGATGCCGTGCGCATGGTTAGCTGGGGCGCCGGCTGCGCGCTGTATGTGGGCTGGGTGGTCTTCTGGATGGATGGTCTGCGCGATGCGCCGGTGCGAGCAGGCAGCGCGGGCCTCGCGCTTGGGCTGGGTACCGGTGCGGCGGCACTGTTCGGCGCATCCGCATTGCTTGGGCAATTTGGCCTGGCGCTTGGCGCGGCTGCCGGCGCTTACCTGTTGATCCAGATGCTCAGCAACAGGCATCTTCCATGCGGCCGCAGTTACACCCTGCCGCTGGCGCTGGTTGCCGGGATGACCGGATGCCTCGCGGTGCTGTCGGCACAACTGCCGTGGTATGTCTTGCCGGTGCTGGGCGTGATTCCGCTGGCAGCCGGGATACGGATGTTTGACACACGAGCGCTGTGGCTGCAAGCCATTCTGTTGTCCGTCGTGCCCATGGCGTGTGCCGCTGCCGCTGTTTATTTGACCTGGCGTGTGGCGGGTGCCCCGCCGCTTTAATGTGAAATTCGCAATGCCCGTTAACCTGAAGGAGAAATACATGCTGAAACAAAAAATGATTGCCGTTCTTCTTGCCGCAAGTTTGCCGATGGCCGCCATGGCTGCCGATTCCTACACCATCGACCCGCCCCACACTTTCCCGCGCTTCATGATCAACCACCTCGGTTTTTCGACCATGCAGGGGCGCTTTGACAAGACCAGCGGGAAAGTCACCCTGGATCGGGCCGCCAAGCAGGGCTCAATCGACATCACGATCAATGCCGGCTCGATCAGCACCGGTTTCGCCAAGCGCGACGATGACCTGCGTTCACCCGATTTCTTCAACGTGGCCGAATTCCCCACGATCACGTACAAGTCGAATTCCATCAATTTCAACGGCGACAAGCCAAGCAGTGTTGACGGTGAACTCACCATCGCGGGCATGACGAAACCGGTGACGTTCACGGTTGACGCGTTCAACTGCGGCACAAATCCATTTAACAAGAAGGACGAATGCGGCGCCGCCGCCAGCGCACAGATCAAGCGATCGGATTTCGGCATGAAGTTCGGGCTGCCGGCCATAGGCGACGACGTCAAACTGGTTTTCGAGATTGAAGCGATCAAGGATTGACGCATTTACCTTAACCTCGAAGCAAAATAGCCGCGAAACTCGCGGCTATTCCTTTTTGAAATGCCGAATTCCTTGCACAAGCCATCCCACCCGGAAAATGCATCGATACTTTTTCTGCTTGCGGGGTAAGGTTCCATGCTGATAGATTCCTGTCGTGAGACCAAGGTGTATTTGCCGATTTCAATATTCGGAAGAGTGGTGCGATGAAAATATATATCCGATTGATATGAAAACATATCACTAGTCTGAATACGGTTTATCCACCTGTCCTGATGAAAGATCAGGCGCCCCTTAACTTTACGTTGGCTCTGTGGCAGGCAATCGGCGCGTGCCGAACACGGCGGATATTGAGGAGGGTATGTTTATGGCTAGTCTGGAAGCACACTATTCGGCCCGCGACATCGAGGGGCGAATCCTGGCGGCCCTCCGCGCAGCCGGATTGAATCCCGAGCAACGCCTGACGCCAGAGGAGTTGGGGGCGCTTGACCATTTCCATACGGGCGGATTCCGCGCTTCACTCGACTTGCTGGAGCTGGCGCAGATTCGCGCCGAAGATCGCGTTCTCGATATTGGAGCTGGTCTGGCCGGCGCCGCCCGGATGTTAGCTTCCTCACCCGGCTGCCGCGTCGATTGCATCGAAATGTCACCCGATTACTGCGCCGGCGCGGTACTGCTGAATCGGCTGACCGGCCTCGACGACCGAATCGATGTGCACAAGGGCAGCGCGCTTGACCTGCCCTTCCCCGACGATTCGTTTGATGCCGTCTGGATGCAGAATGTCGGCATGAACATCGCGGACAAGCGAAAACTTTATGCCGAGTTCTGCCGGGTCCTCAAGCCGAACGGCCGGTTCGCCTTCCAGGAGATGACCGCCGGGGAAACCGCTACGTCCTATTTTCCGCTTCCGTGGGCCACCGACCCTGCCGATAACTTCCTTATTTCTGCCGAAAAGATGCAGGCGCTTCTCGGCGAGAGTGGATTCATCGCCGACGTCTTCGAAGATATCAGTAACAGTATATTGAACGGGCCTCCCGTGGGCCGGACTCCCGACGTCACCGCGCCGGTGCAACTGGGCTTGTCAGTGTTCGTCGACAATCTCGCCGAAAAGGCGGGGAACGCGCGGCGCAGCCTTGAGGAGGGCCAGATCCGGTTTGTCAGAGGTGTCTTCCGGGTGAAATGAGTAACCGCGCGGCGGGCACTCCCGAGACGTTATTAGAAATTGCGGCCAGAATTGGCGATAAGCGCGTAAGCTCCCCGCTCACTTGGAATTTACTGGCTATCGAGCAGGAAACCTTGGTGTGCAGTCGACGTCAATCACATGCCAAACCCATCATTCCACCGGACCTGCGCGTAAAAACGCCGGGCAGTCCCGAAAATTCAGAAGTTAGCCAGCTGATCGGGCGGTCTTGTCCGTCCGGGATAAAAAAAGGCAAGGGATGACGATCATGAGCAATCAACAATTAAATGGTTCAAAACACCTACGCGGCATTTGGCAGGGGTGACATTCCTGCCATTCTGAGCCATTTACATGAAGATATGGAGTGGGAATATGGAATGGTGGACAATGGTGTGCCGTGGTTCCAAAAACGAAAAGGTCGTGCAGCAATGCCAGGATCGTTTGAAGTCTTGGGGGGCAGTTAAGTTCAAGAGTTTTCAGCCGAAGATGCTATTGGAGAGCGGATACCTGCATGTTTCCCTGAATGATGCAGCGTGCGTGGTCAAGTCTACCGGCGGATCAGTTCAAGAGGAAGACGAAATTCATCTTTGGCATTTCGGCAACAAAGGTTTGGTTACGAGGTTTGGCCACAAGTGCGATACGCAACAGCATTGGTCTGTCTTTCGAGTTGAATGAACAGAGCAAGCGGAGGGCTGGATAGCCAAGAATTAAAGGGGGCTAGCTCAGTAATGTGAATTGCCTGTGGCGGTGAAGATAAAAAGCACGATACTCGATGATGACCCTGGCGCCTTTGTTCTATGCGTGCAAAAAACGAGTAAGGCCAGTTACGCTAAAAATAAGCGCACCAAACCGCCCACTGAGGCTAAGGTTGTTCAGGCTTTTCTTGCCCCACCGGAGGAACTTGCGTTCCGGGAAGAAGGCGTCAAGACAACTATCGCTCCGAGCAGGAAAAGCGTCGAGTTGTTCAAGAATGAAGCGTCAAAGCATCACGCGCGGCGGCAGCGCGTGATTCGGAAGCTCATTGACTCGTACGTCGAATCTCATGTGGAACCGCCGGCTCAACGTTCAGCAACGATTGCCCGCAAGCGGGCAGCCGATTGGCAAGTCAGATGTTTGTATAGTAGTCATAGCTCAAGCATGTCGCGGCCACGCTCGCATGATTGAACCCTTTGTTCGTGGCACTCAAGGAGAGAGAGCAATGAAAAAAATGATTGAACGGGTGACCTTGATCGCAGTCGGAGCCGGAATTGCAACATGCGTATTCATGTTTACCGCTGGCAACCCAGCGTACGCCCAGTTAGGAGTAGTGTACAAGGTTGTCCAAATAGGCAGTCCGCAGCATCTGGAGGAGGTGCTTAACTCCGAAACCGCACAAGGCTGGAACTACGTCGGGAACGTCGATGGAGCCACCATATTCAGGCGCTGAATTAAATGAACCCGGTGTACCGCGCGGGCTGGGAACACTGAAGCCTGGAGCGCCGGTGAATTTGAAAGTTGATTGAGTGCCGGGGGAAGAACCTGATTTCGAAGGGCGTGATGGCCTCATGTGAGAATTGCCATCGGCCCTGCAGAAACTGGCCGGCCAAGACAATGGACGACGGGTTGCCCGGTGCCGAATCCATCTGTTCCGGTGCACCAGAATCAAACTTTGGCCCCGAACCGGCATCTAAGTTGATGCGGGTCGGAGAGCCGCCCATAACCGGATCATTTGGCCAAACTCGACTTAACACCCGGGTCTTTCCAGATCTGACTTTTTTACCCGTCACATTTGCCCTGTGCGTCGAGACAGGGTAACATTCCCGCCCTTTCGGTTTTGATTTGTTAGAGGGTAGCGGCGGTGTCATCGCCTGCAATGTGAGCCTTCAAGAAACGTTTAGACGAGGTGCAACGTGAGCCATCGATCCTTGCCTGTACAACAGGGTTTGTACGATCCGCGCCAGGAGCGCGATGCGTGTGGTGTGGGATTTGTCGCCCACATCAAGGGAATCAAGAGTCACGACCGGGTGCTCGAGGGATTGCGCATACTGGTGAACCTGACACACCGCGGCGCGGTCGGCGCCGATCCGCTGGTCGGCGACGGCGCGGGCATCTTGTTGCAGGTGCCGCATGACTTCCTGCGCGCGAAGTGCGCCGCGCAAGGATTGACACTGCCCGCAGAGGGCGAATATGGCGTGGGCATGCTGTTCCTGCCGCGCGCAGAGGCGGCGCGCGACGCTTGCGAGAGGGCGGTTGAAGGCAGGATTTCGCTCGAGGGGCAAAAGTTGCTGGGCTGGCGCGATGTACCGGTGGACAGCGCGATCCTCGGCGAGAGCGTCAAGGCCGTGGAACCCGTGATGCGCCAGGTGTTTATTGCGCGCGGCGAAGGCTGCGCCGACCAGGACGCATTCGAACGCAAGCTGTTCGTCATCCGCAAGACCGCTGAACTTGCGGTGTCAGCATTGCCAGATGTGCAAGGCTTCTACATCTCCTCGCTGTCCTCGCGCACCATCGTCTACAAAGGCATGTTGCTGGCCAATCAGGTCGGCAAATATTATCTCGACCTGCAGGACCCGTTGTTGACGAGCGCCCTGGCGTTGGTGCATCAGCGTTTCTCCACCAACACCTTCCCGACCTGGGACCTGGCGCACCCGTTTCGCATGATTGCGCACAACGGCGAGATCAACACCGTGCGCGGCAACGTGAACTGGATGGCGGCGCGCCATGCGACGATGTCGTCGAAACTGCTGGGCGAAGATCTGGAAAAGTTGTGGCCGTTGATCACGGAAGGCCAGTCCGACTCGGCCTGTTTCGACAATGCGCTGGAACTGCTGGTGGCAGGCGGCTATTCGCTGCCGCACGCGATGATGTTGCTGATCCCGGAAGCCTGGGCCGGCAATCCGCTGATGGACGAGGAACGCCGCGCCTTCTACGAATACTATGCCGCGCTGATGGAGCCGTGGGACGGCCCGGCCGCCGTGGCGTTCACCGACGGACGCATGATAGGCGCGACGCTGGACCGCAATGGGTTGCGTCCCGCGCGCTATCTGGTCACGGATGACGACATCGTGCTGATGGCGTCTGAAATGGGCGTTCTGGAAATTCCGCAGAACAAGATCGTCAAGAAGTGGCGTCTGCAACCGGGCAAGATGTTCCTTATCGACATGCAGGCCGGACGCATCGTGGACGATGGCGAATTGAAGCGTGAACTGGCCACGGCCAAGCCCTACCGCAAGTGGATCGAACAGTCGCGCTACTATCTCGGCGACCTGCCCGAGGCAACCGGCAAGAGTGCGGGTAAACCGGGCTCGGATGTATCCCTGCTGGATACGCAACAAGCCTTTGGCTACACACAGGAAGACATCAGGTTTCTGCTCATGCCGATGGCATCTGCCGGCGAAGAAGCGACCGGCTCCATGGGCAACGACGCCGCGCTCCCGGTCCTGTCCGACAAAAGCAAGGTGTTCTACAACTATTTCAAGCAGTTGTTCGCGCAGGTGACGAACCCGCCGATCGACCCGATTCGCGAAGAGATCGTCATGTCGCTGACCTCGTTCATCGGTCCCAAGCCGAATCTGCTGGGCATCGATGAAACCACGCCGCCGCTCCGGCTGGAAACGCACCAGCCGGTGCTGACCAATGAAGATATGGCGAAGTTGCGCGGTATCGGCAAGCTGACGAAGAACAAATACCGGTCATTGGTGCTCGACATCACCTATTCCGCGAGCAAAGGCGCGGCCGGCTGTGAAGCGGCGCTGCAAGACCTGTTCAAGGCTGCCGACAAAGCGGTGGCCGAAGGCTGCAATGTGCTGATTCTGTCCGACCGCGGGGTGTCGGCAAAACGGGTTGCGATTCCGGCGTTGCTGGCTTGCGCGGGTGTGCACCACCATCTGGTCAGCGCAGGTCTGCGCACCAGCACCGGCCTGGTCATCGATACCGGATCCGCGCGCGAAACCCATCACTTTGCGCTGCTTGCAGGTTATGGCGCGGAAGCGGTTTGTCCATGGCTCGCCTTTGACACGCTTGCTTCGATATCCGGCCAGTTGCCCGGCATCATCGATCCAAAGGAGACCAGGAAGCGTTTCATCAAAGCCGTCAACAAGGGCTTGCTCAAGGTGATGTCCAAGATGGGCATCTCCACCTACCAATCCTATTGTGGCGCACAGATATTCGAGGCGATCGGCCTCAATGCGGCGTTCGTGAACAAATATTTCACCGGGACGCCCACACAGATTGAGGGCATTGGCCTGCGCGAAGTGGCCGAGGAAGCAGTGCGCATTCATCAGGCCGCGTTTGGCAGCGACCCGGTGCTGGCGGATGCACTGGATGCCGGCGGCGATTATGCCTGGCGGGTGCGCGGCGAGGAACACATGTGGACGCCGGATTCCATCGCCAAACTGCAGCATGCGGCGCGCGCCAACAATTACCAGACTTACAAGGATTACGCCAGGCTCATCAACGACCAGAGCCAGAAATTGAAGACGTTGCGCGGCCTGTTCGAAGTCAAGCCGGCAGGCAAGCCGGTGCCACTGGAAGAGGTCGAACCGGCAAAGGAAATCGTCAAGCGCTTCGCCACCGGCGCGATGTCGCTCGGTTCGATTTCCACCGAGGTGCACACTGCGCTGGCGATCGCAATGAACCGAATCGGCGGCAAGTCCAATACCGGGGAGGGCGGCGAGGACGCCAATCGTTATCGCAAACTGAAGGGGGGCGAAAAACTGTCCGACATCATCGGCAGCAATCGCATCGAAGTCGACCGCGTAATGAAGGAAGGCGACTCGTTGCGCTCCGCGATCAAGCAGGTCGCCTCCGGGCGCTTTGGCGTGACGGCGGAATACCTAGCCAGTGCCGACCAGATTCAGATCAAGATGGCGCAGGGCGCGAAGCCCGGCGAAGGCGGACAACTGCCAGGTGGCAAGGTGTCCGAATATATCGGCATGCTGCGCTTCTCGGTGCCGGGGGTCGGGCTGATCTCGCCGCCGCCGCATCACGACATCTATTCCATCGAAGACCTGGCGCAGCTGATCCATGATTTGAAAAGCGCCAACCCATCCGCCTCCATATCCGTGAAGCTGGTGTCGGAAATCGGTGTCGGCACAGTGGCGGCGGGCGTGTCCAAGGCCAAGGCAGACCACATCGTGATCGCCGGGCATGACGGCGGCACCGGCGCATCGCCCCTGTCCTCGATCAAGCACGCAGGCACGCCGTGGGAACTCGGGCTGTCTGAAGCGCAGCAAACGCTGGTGCTGAACAAGTTGCGCGGGCGCATTGGCCTGCAAGTGGATGGCCAGCTCAAGACCGGACGCGACGTGCTGATTGGCGCCCTGCTGGGCGCTGACGAATTCGGCTTTTCCACGGCGCCACTGGTGGTGGAGGGCTGCATCATGATGCGCAAGTGCCACCTGAACACCTGTCCGGTCGGCATCGCCACGCAAGACCCGAAGCTGCGCAGGAAATTCACCGGCGAGCCGGAACATGTGGTGAACTACTTCTTCTTTGTCGCCGAGGAAGTACGCGAGTACATGGCGCAGATCGGCATCCGCAAGTTTGACGACCTGGTCGGCCGCAGTGACCTGCTCGATACCAGGCATGGCATCGAACACTGGAAAGCGCGCGGCCTGGATTTTTCCAGGGTATTTCACCAACTGGAAGTGTCCGCCGATGTGGCGCGCCGCCATGCCGAGCAACAGGACCACGCGCTCGGCAAGGCGCTGGATAACAAGCTGATCGCCCATGCCGCAGCCGCGCTGGAGAAGCGCCAGCCGGTGGTGATTGAAAGCGCGATATACAACGTCAACCGCACAGTCGGAACCCTGCTGTCACACCAGGTGGTGAAGCGCTATGGGCATGCCGGCCTGCCCGATGACACGATTACCGTGAAGCTGAAGGGCACGGCGGGACAAAGTTTCGGCGCGTTCCTCGCGCACGGCATCACGCTGGAACTCAGTGGTGAAGGCAACGACTACGTCGGCAAGGGATTGTGCGGCGGGCGCATTGTGGTAACGCCGCCTGTGGAATGCACCATCGTGGCCGAGGACAACATCATCATCGGCAACACCGTGCTGTATGGCGCGACCGAAGGGGAATGCTATTTCCGTGGCGTGGCCGGTGAGCGCTTTGCGGTGCGCAATTCCGGCGCGATTGCGGTGGTGGAAGGGCTGGGCGACCACGGTTGCGAATACATGACCGGCGGCATGGTGGTGGTACTGGGGCAGACCGGTCGCAACTTCGCCGCGGGCATGTCCGGTGGCGTGGCCTATGTGCTGGACGAAGACGGCAGCTTCGGCAAGCGCTGCAACATGTCGATGGTGCAATTGGAAGCAATCCCGGAGGAAGCGGCCGCCAGTGAAACCGGAGAGGTCGAAGGACATGGCCGCGTACACCTGAACCATCTGGGCAAGGCCGACGAGGCGGCATTGCGCGGCAAGATCGAGAAACATCTGCGCTACACTGGCAGCACCCGTGCCAAGTACATCCTGGATAATTGGGCCTCTTACCTGCCGAAGTTTGTCAAGGTTATGCCAACCGAGTATCGCCGCGCCCTGCTCGAAATCGCCGCGCAACAAAAAGCCAGGCAATTGGAGGCCGCATAATGGGCAAACCGACCGGATTCATGGAATTCAAGCGCCAGGGTGAGGAATATCTGCCGGTTGCGAAGCGTGTAAGGAGCTATCAGGAGTTTGTGCGGCATCTGGATGACGAACAGGCCAAGGTGCAGGGCGCGCGCTGCATGGATTGCGGTATCCCGTTCTGCACCAGCGGCTGCCCGGTCAACAACATCATTCCGGACTGGAACGATCTGGTATATCGCGGCAGCTGGAAGCAGGCGCTGGAAGTGCTGCATTCCACCAACAATTTTCCCGAGGTCACCGGCCGCATCTGTCCTGCGCCGTGCGAAGAAGCCTGCACGCTGAACATCAATGATGATGCGGTGGGCATCAAGTCCATCGAGCACGCGATCATAGACAAGGGCGGCGAGAACGGCTGGGTCGTGCCGCAACCGGCTCCGCACAAGACCGGCAAGAAGGTCGCCGTGGTCGGTTCCGGTCCCGCAGGCCTGGCGGCAGCGCAGCAATTGGCGCGCGTCGGCCACGGCGTGACGGTGTTCGAGAAGAACAACCGCATTGGCGGATTGCTGCGCTACGGCATCCCCGACTTCAAGCTGGACAAGCGCCTGATCGACTGGCGCATGGCGCAACTGGAAGCGGAAGGTGTGAAATTCCAGACCGGAATCTTCGTCGGCAATGATGCGCCGGGCAAGGGAATCGCCAACGATGCGACGCGGACGATTGCGCCAAAAGAACTGCTGAATAAATTCGATGCCGTAATTCTGGCAGGCGGCGCGGAACAACCGCGCGACCTGCCGGTGCCCGGACGCGAACTGGCAGGCGTGCATTTCGCGCTGGAGTTTCTGATTCCGCAGAACAAGGAGATAGCGGGCGAGGGCAGGAACCCGATCAGTGCGAAGGGCAAGCATGTCGTCATCATCGGCGGCGGCGATACCGGCTCCGACTGTGTCGGAACATCAAACCGTCACGCCGCTGCCTCGATCACGCAGATAGAAGTTATGCCGCGCGCGCCGGAGCATGAGAACAAGCCCATGATCTGGCCATACTGGCCGCTCAAGCTGCGTACTTCCAGTTCACATGAGGAAGGATGTGAGCGCGACTGGGCGATCGCGACCCGGGAATTCCTGGGCAGGGACGGCAAGGTCACCGGGCTCAGGGCGGTGCGCGTCGAATTCAAGGATGGCAGGATGGAGGAGATGCCGGGCAGCGAATTCGAGATCAAGGCCGACCTGGTTCTATTTGCGATGGGCTTCACCAATCCGTTGCAGCAGGTGCTGGATGCATTTGGCGTGGACAAGGACGCGCGCGGCAATGTGAAGGCGTCGACCGACGGCGCGGGTTGCTACCAGACCAATGCGGACAAGGTGTTCGCGGCAGGCGACATGCGCCGCGGCCAGTCGCTGGTGGTGTGGGCGATACGCGAAGGCCGCCAGGCTGCGCGCGCGGTGGACGAGTACCTGATGGGCAGTTCGGTGCTACCGCGTTAAACCACTTCCCTAACCCTTGCGGGGTGCAAGCGGGAAGGAGCAAAACCAGCCGCCATGGACAACTCACGGAATTATGAGTTTCTTTGATGGGAATACCCAAGAAATCACCGACTTTTCCGGTAAAAAATTGATTTAATGACATCTACATGAACTTCAAACTGAAAAACGACACCTTTCTGCGAGCACTGCTGCGCCAGCCGACCGCCTATACGCCGCTGTGGATGATGCGCCAAGCTGGCCGTTACCTGCCGGAGTACTGCGCCACGCGCAAGCGCGCGGGCAGCTTCCTGAATTTGTGCAAGAGTCCGGACATGGCAACGGAGGTGACGCTGCAGCCGCTGGATCGTTTTCCGCTGGACGCGGCCATTTTGTTCTCGGACATCCTGACCGTGCCAGACGCGATGGGTCTCGGCCTGTATTTCGCCGAGGGTGAAGGACCGAAATTCGAGCGCCCGCTGCGTGACGAGGCGGCAATCATGGCGCTGCGCGTGCCGGACATCGGCAGCGAGCTGAAATACGTGACCGATGCCGTATCGCAGATTCGCAAGGCATTGGACGGTCGCGTTCCACTGATCGGATTTTCCGGCAGCCCTTGGACGCTTTCCTGCTACATGGTGGAAGGCGGCGGCAGCGACGACTACGTCACGGTAAAGACCCTTCTGTACAAAGAGCCAAAGCTGATGCACCACATTCTCGAGGTGACGGCGCAGTCCGTGACCGCATACCTCAATGCCCAGATCGAGGCCGGGGCGCAGTCCGTGATGATTTTCGATTCCTGGGGTGGCGCGTTGTCGCATGCCGCTTACCACGAGTTCTCCCTGCCCTACATGCGGCGCATCGTGGCCGGTTTGATCAAGGACAAGGACGGCGTCAGGATTCCGAACATCGTATTCACCAAGGGCGGCGGCCTGTGGATAAGAGACATCGCCGGCATCGGTTGCGACGCAGTGGGCCTGGATTGGACCATGGACATTGGTGTGGCGCGCCAGCAGGTCGGCGACAGGGTGGCGCTGCAAGGCAATCTCGACCCGGCCATACTGTTTACCACGCCGGAAGTCATCCGCGCGGAAACCGAGAAGGTGCTCGCGAGTTATGGCTACGGCAGTGGTCACGTGTTCAACCTGGGTCACGGTATATCCCAGTTCACTGACCCGCACAATGCGGCGGCGCTGGTGGAAGCGGTGCATGAACTGAGCCGCAAGTATCACTAGGCGCGGGTTGAGAAGTTCTGCGCTTGCGCATTTGGGTTTGCCCGGCCCGGAATCGACAGGCATCACCATAGCGTGCCGGCGCCGGCCTGCTCCATGTTTTCAACTCAGTGTCCGGGCTGGCGCATAAGCCGCAGCTTTGCCTGCGGCTTTTGTCTTTTTGGTTGATTGCGGATGAATCACACTCACTTTGAACGCAAAATCTCAAACTCCGCGATGCCCGTTTTGCGCCCAGAACAGTGTGAAAAATGATTTCAATCAATGCTTGCCGTTCACGGGTTTTGCACAGCTTCCAGTCGCAGCGAGACCGATGTGGAGGTTCGTAAGTGAATAGTTGCATTGTTCACAACGATTTGTTTTTAAATGGATTATATTGTGATTACGAAATGAGCGAGCGAATAAAACCGTATATATAATTTATACTTAATAACGTTGTTGTGGGGTTATTCACATCATTATCCACAGCTTGTGTGGACAACGAAGAATATGTAAACGAGTCAAACTGCTTGGCGCAGCTTTGCAGAATTTTCGGGAGAAAGAATCAGTAAATGCCAATAGTGCGCGTCGCGCTGGATCTGCCGTTGTCAACACTTTTCGATTACGCATTGGCGGACGACATCGCGGTCGCGCCGGGACAGCGCGTGGTCGTGCCGCTCGGGCGCAAAAAACAGGTCGGTGTGGTGATGGAATGCGTGGTGGTTTCCGAAGTGGCGACGGAGAAGATCAAGCCCGTGGTGCGGGTGCTGGAAGAAATTCCGCCTCTGCCTGCCGAGACGCTCGCGCTGTTGCGTTTTTGCAGCGACTATTACCAGCATCCGCTCGGCGCAACGATCATGTCCGCCCTGCCGGCGCGGCTGCGTTCCTGCGAACCGGTCAATATCCGGGAAGCGTTGCCGTATGAACTCAGCGCCAGTGGGCGCTCGCTCGACCTGGATCTGTTTCCCCGACGCAAAGCGGCGCAGCAGCGCATCCTCGCCGTTTTGCAGGCAGGACCGGCAAGCGGCGCAAAATTGCGCGCCGTCTCACCGGGCGCGCCCGCTGCCCTCAAGGTGTTGTTGCAGGCTGGGTGGGTGCAAATACGTGCCGCCGCCGTCGAGCCTGCGGAAGTTGGCCTCAGCAATGCCCATAAGTTGTCCGTGGCGCAGCAGCAGGCAGTGGATGCGGTGATGCAATCTCAGGGCTATGCTTGTTTCCTGCTGCTCGGCATCACCGGCAGCGGCAAGACCGAGGTCTATGTGCACTTGATGCATCGCATGTTGCAGCCCTGTCCCGAGTCTGGTCGGCGGGAGGGCGGGCAGGTGCTGCTGCTGGTGCCGGAGATCAACCTCACCCCGCAACTGGAGAGTTATTTCCGTAGCCGATTCCCCGAGGTCGAACTGGCCACATTGCACAGCGGCTTGGCGGAAGGCTTGCGTGCGCAGAACTGGCTGAAGGCGCAATCCGGGCAGGCGCGCATCGTGCTTGGCACGCGGCTGGCGGTTTTCACGCCGTTGCCGCACTTGGCGTTGGTGATTGTGGACGAGGAGCATGACGCTTCGTACAAGCAGCAGGATGGTTTGCGCTACTCGGCGCGTGATGTGGCGATCTTCCGCGCCAGCCAGCGCGGCGTGCCGATCGTGCTGGGTTCGGCCACGCCCTCGCTGGAGAGCTACCACAACGCGCAATGCGGCCGTTACCAGTTACTGCGACTCAACGAACGCGCAGCAGTACAGGCGCAATTGCCCGCGCTGCGCTGCATCGATACCAGCAGCACTTTGCTGCATCACGGCATCAGTGAGTACCTGCTCAGCGCGCTGATGGCGTGTTTGCAGCGCGGCGAGCAAAGCCTGGTGTTTATCAATCGGCGCGGCTATGCGCCGGTGCTGATGTGCACCGCCTGCGGTTGGCTTTCCGGGTGCCCACATTGCGCGGGTAACCTGGTACTGCATCTGCAGGACAGGCGTTTGCGCTGCCACCATTGCGGCCATCAGACGCGTGTGCCACCTGCCTGCCCGTCGTGCGGTAACGCCGATCTGCAACCGGTCGGTATCGGCACGCAGCGCGTGGAAAGCGTGCTGCAGGAACACTTTCCGCAGGCGCGCATCCTGCGGGTGGATCGCGACAGCACGCGCAACAAGGGCGTGTGGAACGCGATGCGCCGGCAGATACACGATGAGACGGTGGACATGCTGGTGGGCACACAGATACTGGCGAAGGGGCATGACTTCCCCAATCTCACCTTGGTTGGGGTACTCAATGCGGACAGCGCGCTGTACAGCAGCGACTTCCGCGCCTCGGAAAAATTGTACGCACAGCTCGCGCAGGTGGCCGGGCGCGCCGGGCGTGCTGACAAGCCGGGCGAAGTGCTGATCCAGACTGCCTTTCCCGACCATCCTCTATTTCGTGCGCTTAGCGCGCATGATTTCGATACCTGGGCAAAAAGCCTGCTCGCAGAGCGCAAGGCGGCCGGATTTCCCCCCTTCGTTTACCAAGCAATGCTGCGGGCAGAAGGCAAGCGTGAAGCGGACGTGCATTCCTTCCTGCGCCAGGCGCGCGAAGCGGCCGTCGCCCTGTCGATGCCGGTCGAGGTTTATGGCGTTGTGCCGGCTGCCATGCCGCGCCGCGCCAACCACACCCGCGCGCAAATATTGGTGCAATGTGCATCGCGCAAACTGTTGCAGCAATTTCTGCGTGCCTGGAAACCATTGCTGGATGCGCTGCCTGCTCGAAAATTTCGCTGGTCGCTGGACATCGACCCGCTGGAGTTTTAGAGTGCGCATGCGCTGTCCTGTCCGCCAATATTCTGTTCTTCCCCATGGACGCACGGGTCGGGACGGCGACGCAGATCCGGAACACATAAGAAAACACAACTTGTCAAAAGGCACCAATGATGAAACCGACACCTTCCCATATGACCTGGCTCAACCTGCCCAACCTGCCGACATCCTTCAAGGCGCTCTTCATCGGGTATCTGCTCGTGGTTGGTCTGGGACTGTGCATGGCCGGCCTGCAAATCATGCTGACGCATGGAATGGCGGACGGCAAACCGGGACTTTCCGTGGACGACATTGTTTACAGCTATTACGGGAACCGCACTGGCAGCACGATTGAAGCAAAACTCAACGGATCGATGAAAGATAATGCGCCTCCTGAAGTCAGGCTTGACATCATCAAGTGGGTACGCGCCGGTGCGCTGCAGGCGGACTGGGATGCCCACTTCAAGGGTGTGTTCGAGCAGTACTGCGTACCGTGCCACAGTACGGTCCCGGGAATTCCCGATTTCACCAAATATGATGAGGTCAAGAAGGTGGCCGGAGTCAACATGGGCGAGAGCATCCAGACGCTGACCCGGGTGTCGCACATTCACCTGTTCGGCATCAGCTTCATTTTCTTCTTCATGGGGTTCATCTTCAGCTTTGCGGTCGGCGTGCCGAGGTGGCTGAAGATGCTCGCCATCCTTACACCGTTCGCCTTCCTGATTGTCGACGTCCTGTCCTGGTGGCTGACCAAGTGGAATCCCAATTTTGCCTGGCTTACCATCATCGGCGGTTTCGGTTACAGCGTCGCATCCACCTTCATGTGGTTCACCAGCATGTACCAGATGCTGATCATGTCGCGCAACGGGAAAACGTACGGCAATGCGTGGGAAGCCGACCTGGAATAGGCGCATGACAGGGAGAAGGCTGCCTGCCCGCCAGAATCGAGACCGGGCTGTTCGAATGATCAAGAAAATAGACAGTGACCGGAAAGAACCCTAATCGCCTGACCCATAATCCATGCAGGACCGGGTCACTTATCCATATCTCTTGATTCCGGAATCGTATGGGTAAACATCATCTGAAGGATTTCCTCAACTCTCCCCGCGGGGCGATGTACTTGATCGCCTTGCTGATCATGTTGGCAGAATTCCTGATCATGGTGGTGATTGAGGTTGTTTTAAGACCAGCCTATGGCTCGAATATTTCGGTGGTCTTCTGGGAATTTCTCGACCCGCTATTGCTTATTCTTATCGTCACGCCCTGGATATATGTATTGGCAGTGAGGCCGCTGGAAAGGCAACAGGAAATACTCCGGCAACAATATAACGAACTGAGCATCACCGCTGTCACTTTCGAATCCCGCGAAGGCGTCACCGTGACCGATGCCAACGGCGAAATCCTCAGGGTCAATCAGTCATTCACTGATATAACTGGATACACCAACGAAGAGGCCATCGGCAAAACGCCAGCGATGCTCCAATCGGGCCGCCATGACAAGGAGTTCTACCGCAACATGTGGAAAGTCCTGGCACGGGACAGGTTCTGGTGTGGCGAAGTCTGGAACCGCAACAAGAAAGGCGAAATCTATCCGGAATGGTTGACCATTACCGCGGTGCTCGGAACCGATGGGCAAGTGACCAACTATGTCGGTATCTTCTCGGATATTTCCGAGCGCAAGGCCGGCGAGGAACAATTGCGCAAACTCACCGCGCATATCCAGACCGCGCGCGAGGAGGAAAAAACCCGGATCGCACGTGAAATCCACGACGATCTGGGGGGCACGCTGACGGCACTTAAAATGGAGACGTACCGGCTGGCAGGCAAGCTGTCCGGCAACGATCACACGACGCCGTTGCTCGAACAGGTCGAGTCCATGACACAGCTGATCGATAACGCCGTGGGCGTCACGCGGCGCGTCATCAGCGATCTGCATCCGAGCATACTGGATGATCTCGGACTGGTGGCGGCGCTGGAATGGCAGTGCGCTCAGTTCCACAAGCGGACCGGCATTGCATGCAAGGTCATTTGCGCGGAAGACAGGGACGAAGAACAGAAGCTGGACAAGACCATCGCGATCAACCTGTTCCGCATTGCCCAGGAAGCGCTGACCAATGTGTCCCGGCATTCCGGCGCAACCCAGGTACATGTCGAATTCCACCAGGACGAGGAAGAGGTCATTCTATGCATCGGCGACAATGGTCGCGGACTGCTGGATGGACACGTCATCGCCCAGAAATCGTATGGCGTGCGCGGCATGCGTGAGCGTGTCGCGGAACTGGGGGGCGAGATCAGGTTCGACAAACCGTCCGGCGGAGGTCTGCGCGTAACGGTGAATGTGCCGCTTTCTGGCGGCCAGGGCAGGGAGGACGCCGCATGATACGCATCCTGATAGCTGACGATCACGCCATCGTGCGCCACGGGCTTAAACAGATCATTGAAGAAGACGGCCAAATGCAGGTGGTGGCCGAGGCCGAAAGCGGCGTCGAAGCGATGCGCAAGATGCGCGAGATCACCTGCGATGCGGTGCTGCTCGACATCTCCCTGCCGGACATGAGCGGTGTCGATGTGCTCAAGCAGATCCATGCGGAGAAACCGCAGTTGCCGATATTGATCCTGAGCGCCTACCCAGAGGACCAATACGCCATGCGCCTGATCAAGGCCGGCGCCGCCGGATACATGACCAAGGAAAGCGCGCCAGCGGAAGTGGTCAAGGCATTGCTGCGCGTGGCCGGCGGCAAGAAATATATCAACCCGGCCGTGGCCGAGTTGCTTGCCAACGAACTTGGCGCACCGGAAGAAAAGCTCCCGCACCAGCTCTTGTCCGACCGCGAATACCAGATATTCCTGATGCTGGCCTCGGCGAAGACTGTTTCGGAGATCGCCGATTCGCTGGCCCTGAGCGTGAAAACCGTCAGCACCTACCGCAGCCGTGTCCTGGAAAAAATGCGTCTGAGCAACAATGCTGAACTGATGCGCTACGCCATCGACAACCATCTTGCGCAATGAAATCGACCTAATCCTGAGAGGTAAAACGGTAAGGCGGAGTTTTCAGTTAGGGTTGCTTTTCGGCCATAGCCGACCTGGTGCGATAGAATTATAATTGTCTCGCTCGTCCCACTAGCTGATGTTGCGCCGTGCACTCAGCCTTGTGCAATACCGCCGCGCCGATTGCTACGCACGACTTGCCTCAGTAACCTATACAACACAACAACGCATCACGCTTTGCAGTCGCGACTGCAGAAGGAGGAACCATGGCAGCTAGAAAGATTGCAGTTATCGTTGGCAGTTTGCGCAAGGAGTCGTTCAACCGCAAGATGGCGAAGTCACTGATGTCCGCGGCGCCGCCCACGATCAGTTGCGAGTTTGTTGAGATCGGCCAGTTGCCGTTGTACAACCAGGATGGTGACGACGAAGGCCGACCCCCTGCGGAATGGGTCGCGTTTCGGGAGCGAATGCGTCAGTTCGACGGGGTGATGTTCGTCACGCCGGAGTACAACCGCTCGGTGCCGGCGGTGCTGAAGAACGCGATCGACGTTGGCTCACGCCCGTATGGCAAGAGCATTTGGAGCGGCAAACCGGCCGCGATTTTGAGCGTATCGCCTGGGGCCATCGGTGGCTTCGGCGCCAACCATCATCTGCGCCAGTCGCTGGTGTTCCTGAACATGCCGGCGATGCAGCAGCCGGAAGCTTACATTGGCGGCGCAGCGGCCCTCTTCGATGATGCGGGAAATCTGAAAAACGACAGTACACGCGCGTTTATCAAGGAATTCATGGAAAGCTTTGTGCGCTGGCTCGAGGCCAATGTGCCTCGCTGAGCGTGCGATTCAGCCTATGCTCACGTCCCACCTTTTGCCGCCAAGGTTAAACCTGCCATTAGCGTAGGACTCACAGCTGCCAGTCTAGATATTGCCGGCATGTCCGTAATGTGTCGTTAGTGATGGTTGGCGAACGGCAGCTTTGTGGCGGTTCAAATTCTTTTGTGCCAAATGGCAGCTTTCCGGCAAGCGATTTGCAAAGATGAATGTTTACGCCGTGCCAGAAGGTGACTTCCGCTCTTGCACGTAATATTATTTAGGCATACTCAGAAAAGAGTTTGAAACATATGCATACGATTCTTGGTGCTAATGGCGTCATCGCTCGTGAGCTGTCGCGTTCGTTGTCTGCTTATACGTCGAACATCCGTCAGGTGAGTCGGAATCCTCGCCAGGTAAATCCGAGCGACGAAACTCGAGTCGCCAACCTCTTGGACTTTCTGGAAACTGACAATGCAGTAGCCGGTAGCGAAGTGGTATACCTAGTAGCAGGTTTGAAATACAGTGCGTCTGCTTGGCAAGAACAATGGCCGCGTGTGATGCGAAACGCTATTGATGCCTGCAAGAAATATAACGTAAGACTTGTATTCTTCGATAACGTTTATGCCTATGGTCGGGTACAAGGCATGATGACGGAGGATACGCCGTTTAACCCAAACAGTAAGAAGGGCGAGGTCCGAGCAAAGATTGCGACGATGCTGCTTGAAGAAATGCGGAGTAGTAACTTGCAGGCCATGATCGTTCGTTCGGCTGATTTTTACGGACCCGGCGCCGTACAAAGCTTTCCCCATGCGACTGTTTTTGAGCGCCTCAAAGCTGGGAAAATCCCCCAATGGATAGGGAACCCGAATACCATCCACAACTTTACTTTTACGCCAGATTCGGGCCATGCAGTCGCATTGTTGGGAAAGTCACTGGAGGCCTACGGCCAAACTTGGCATTTGCCAACCACAAAAGAGCCGATGACAGGGGCAGACTTCGTAAAGCTGGCGTGCGAATTGGCGGGGCAACCTTACAAACTGCAAGTTGCACCTCATTGGATGCTTAGGCTTATGGGCATCTTTATACCAGTGCTTCGTGAAAACGAGGAAATGATGTACCAATTTGATTATGACTACCGCTTTGATAGCAGCAAAATTGAATCCACTTTTAACTTACGACCGACGACATACCGTGAGGGAATCCGAAAGACACTGTGGGTTGAGGTATGAACCGTGCGCTACCTCTCGCCCAATTAACCATTCCAACCGACCGTCTATGACGACGGCTGACTTTTGACGTTAATTTCATTCTGTAGAAGCATGGCTGGCTGCATTGTGTTGAGGTGAGCACTTGTGAATGAATGAAGAATGAATACGAACACGAATAGAAATGTCTTTGTTGCAGGAGCGAGCGGAGCCATCGGCCGCAAGCTCTGTCGGTTGCTGGTTAATGACGGTTGGTCTGTTGTTGGCACGACCCGTTCGCCGGAAAAGGCCCAAGGGCTTCGTGATATGGGCGTTGAGCCAGCTATCGTGGACGTATTCAATGAACCACTTTTCTTGGAAACAATCCGCAAAGCGGAGCCTGAGATCGTTGTTCATCAGCTAACCGACCTTCCGCCTGCGCTCGACCCTGCGAAAATGGCTGAAGCGCTAGTCCGAAATGCGCGCCTCCGAGAAATCGGCACGCGCAACTTGGTAGCTGCCGCCGCCGCCGTAGGTGCGAAGCGCATGGTGGCTCAAAGCCTCGCTTTCGTCTACGCCCCTGGTCCTAAGCCTTACCGTGAGGAGTCACCGTTATGCTTGGACGATCCGGCGTTTGGTGCCACCGCCCGAGCTGTTGCCAGTCTTGAGCAGCAAGTGCTGAGCGCGTCCTTTCCGGGAATCGTTCTACGATACGGAAAACTGTATGGCCCGGGGACAGGTTTCGATCTACCGCCAAGCGATGGGCCACTGCACGTCGATGACGCGGCCGATGCAGCACGACGCGCGCTTACTCGAGGAGAAACCGGTGCTTATAATATCGCGGAAGAAGATGGTACAGTCTCCATCAATAAAGCCGTTGACGCGCTGGGTTGGAGGCCCGGGTTTCGTTTGGATGAGCCCACACCTTAACAAATCGTTGGTGACGAAACGCGGCCCCGCCTCTAGGCTCAGCGTGGGGCGACAGTTCACAGGTGCCCCTTTCGCCTCACCGTTTCTGGAGGCGGTCGCTCACCTCTAACGTTATGCGATAGTAAAAACATTAATAGAGGAGATAATGAAAATTCATGAGGAGAATATAAAAATTGTTCAGCAATTATATTCAGCATTTGCCAAACGAGATATTAATACAATTGTTGGATTGCTCAATTCTGATGTCGAATGGGGAGAACCAGAAAATCCATTCAATCCGGCAGGAGGCATCAGACATGGCCATCAAGGTTTTTTAGAGTGGATCAACATCGGACGGCAAGCAGAAGACATATTGGTATTGGAGCCGAAAAAGATGCTGACAGATGATGACTCAGTTGCTGTTGTGGGATACATGAAGTGTCGAGCTATTCCAACAGGTAAAATGTACGAATCAGACTTTGTCCACCTAGTCACCATAAAGGCTGGCAAGATAACAAAATTTCATGAATTCTTTGATACATATATTGCCGGCGAAGCATTTAGAGAATAGACAAAAAGTCGGCGTTTAACATTTGCTTTGAGAGGGGCTTTTGCTACCTTACCGCTCCGTGAAATCTCCTCAAACCATCGTTGTCCAATGTTGGAAATTGCTATGTCTGTTCGAAAGTTAAGGTTCGAAAAAATAACGGAAGCGGACCTTCCTAACTGCTTAACCAATAGGATTTTCAGAAAATCGCCAAGGTCCGGAATGGCCTGCGATTTCCGGGCAGTCTCCAATTCGGCGAGGCTGTGTGGAAACTCTTTCCCTTTTGTCCACCATGATCCCTCGCGTGCGTTGATATAGCAACGTCCACAGGGAGGGGAAATGATGAAGCGATTCATCGAAGGCGAAAGCCGGAAGCAAGCCACGCTGTTGCCAGAATGCCTTGACGACTATATCGCAGAAGACAACCCTGTTCGTGCCATCGAGGCATTCACCGATGAGTTGGACATGCTGGTTTTGGGTTTCGCCGGCGCGGAACCAGCCGCGACAGGACGACCTTCCTATCACCCTTCGGATATTCTGAAACTGTACCTGTATGGTTACCTGAATCGCATCCAGTCGAGCCGCAGGCTGGAACGTGAATGCCAGCGCAACGTCGAGCTGATGTGGCTGGTTGGCAAGCTCGCGCCTGACTTCAAGACGATCGCCGACTTCCGCCGCGATAATGGCGCACCGATCCGCAACGTGTGCCGGGAATTTACCTTGTTGTGCCGCAAGCTGGATCTGTTCTCGCAGGCGATCGTGGCGATCGATGGCAGCAAGTTCAAGGCGGTGAATGCCCATGACCGCAACTTTACCCGTGCCAAGCTGGACAAGCGCATGCAGCAGATCGACCAGTGCATCGAACGTTACCTGGCCGAGATGGACACGGCTGACCGGCAGCAGTCTGATGTGACCGAGATGCGGGCATCCAGGCTGCGCGAGAAGATTGCCACTCTGAAGCAGGACATGGTGGAGTTGCGGGAGATTGAGGTAAAGCTGAATGAATCACCTTCCGGACAGGTGTCGCTGACCGATCCCGATGCGCGAGCCATGGCGACCAGCACCAGCCGGGGACTGGTGGGATACAACGTGCAGACGGCGGTGGACGTGAAGCACCACCTGATCGTCGCCCACGAGGTCACCAACTCGGGTTCGGATCGCCGACAACTTTCCAGGATGGCGAAACATGCCAGGGAAACGATGGAGGTCTCGGACCTAAATGTCATTGCGGATCGCGGCTACTTCAACGGCGACGAGATACTAGCCTGCGAACAAGCCGGGATCACGCCCTACGTATCAAAACCGATGACCTCGGAGGCCAAGGCCGAAGGCCGCTTCGACAAAGCTGACTTTGTGTACGATCCCGAGGCCAATGAATACCGCTGTCCGGCTGGCAGCCGGCTGATCTGGCGCTTTGCCAGAGTGGAGGGAAATCATCTGATCCATCGCTACTGGAGTTCGGACTGCCCGCGCTGCCCGATCAAGGAAAGATGCACACCCAGCCAGCAGCGCCGGGTCAGTCGCTGGGAGCATGAGGCTAGTCTGGAGGCGATGCAAAGACGGCTGGACATAAGGCCGGAGGCCATGAAGCTTCGCAGGCAAACGGTGGAGCATCCGTTCGGGACGATCAAGTTCTGGATGGGCGCCCGGCACTTTCTGACCCGGACATTAGGGCGGGTCAGCACAGAGATGAGCTTGCATGTCCTGGCATACAACATGAAGCGGGTCATGCAGATAATGGGAGTAAAGGAATTGATTGCAGCGATGCAGACGTGATGTATCCTGTTCGCTAATTTCCTGTCAACGATCAGCCAGGAAATTCAGAAATCACAAACCTGCCGGGCGGGCGATTACATTTTGAGTTTTTACACAGCCTCGCCGACTACCTGCCCTCCACTTTTTCCTCTGACATTTCGATTAGATTTTCTGGACGCATTATCTGGTAACCCGTCGAAGTTACTCCGGGCGTGGTTCGATATTCTCATTGCTCCCCTGAACCGGATGCCCATGTCAGACAAACACTGACACGCTCGCCTCGCCCCCGACTACAAAATTATCAGACAGACAGCGCTACCGGCTGCAGGGGCGCGGAAACATAATTCACACCAGGTTGCAACAACCATCAGGCGTGAAGGTGAAATGATGAATGTGTTCATTGTGGAGGATTCGGAAGTGATGCGGGAAAGCCTGCGATCTATGCTTTCCGATTTCCGCAATGTTGAAATAGTTGGTTATGCAGTCGATGAAGCAGGAGCCATAGAACGCATCAATGCTTTACAGCCCGATGTCGTGATACTGGATCTCAACCTGCAAACCGGATCGGGTGTGACGGTGTTGAAGAATGTCAAAAAGCACATTCCCGAAATCAAGGTCATCGTGCTGACCAACTACAGCGACGAATTCTACGTGGACGCATGCAAGCGCGCGAAAGCGGATTATTTTTTCGACAAGTCGTTTCAGTTCATGCAGGTTCGCGAAGTGATATCGGAATGGGATCAAGCCAGTCTTCAGTGAACAAGCTTGAAGACCGGCAGAAAGAATAACGAAACAATTGGAGGCGCTCGATCATGGTTGATAGTTCCAGACGTTCATTTTTCAGGAAAGCGGCGGCGGCAGTGGGGGTGATTGCAGCGGCTGGCTACACGAAGACCTTGATATCTGCGTCCTCCGCATCGGACGACGGCGCAAGCACAAAGTATGCAGCCGATGTTGCATTGCAGGAAAAGGCAGTGACGGGGAATCAGCTGATCCTTATGACGGACGATGAGAAAGAACGGCGGCTCGATGAACTGTTGAATTGTCATTACCAGGAGATTGCATAGTATCTCGTACCATTTGTTGTTGGAGGCAGTGATGTCAGAAGAAAAAATCGAGGAATTGAAACAGGCGAACGATGTGAAACAGGGCCGCCGTGAATTCTTGAAGCATGTGTGTACTTCGAGCGTAGCGGCGCTTGTGGCGGCGACTGCGTCAACGGAGGCCGCTGACGATGCTGCCAATCCGGATGCCGACAAAACCGTCGCGGAATATTTCCAGGGTCATTTCTTGCTGATGTCTGATGAGGAAAAGCAGAAGGCCATTGCGCGGCTGGAAAAGCGTTATTCCGCACAATACGGGAAGAAAACGACGGTTTCCAATACGGAGGCGCCGGATGGCGTGCTGTTCGGATATGCCCTCGATATCTCGAAATGCATCGGTTGCAGACGCTGCGTGCATGCCTGTGTGAAGGAGAACAACCAGTCACGCCATGACCCGGAAATTCAATGGATACAGGTGATGAAAATGCCGAAAGGCAACATTTCGTTCTCTGTGGATCAGTTGGACAAGGGTTATCCGGAAAAGAGCGAGTTCGGCGATTACGGTGTTCAGGTTGGCGGTAATGCCTATAAAACTGCCGGACTGTCCACCGAAGATGCGCAAAATTATTATCAGGATGCCGCCGTGCCGGACAAGGACTTTTTTTATATGCCTGTCCAGTGCCAGCAGTGTGAAAAGCCGCCCTGCGTCAAGGCTTGCCCCGTGAGGGCGACATTCAGGGATCACGCAGGTGTGGTACTGATCGATTACAACTGGTGCATCGGCTGCCGCATGTGCCAGCTTGCCTGTCCTTACCATGCCCGGCGCTTCAACTGGGGTGAGCCCAACCTTCCCGCCGAAGAGATGAACCCCAAGACCCACTACTTTGGCAACCGGCCGCGCATGCGGGGGGTGATGGAAAAATGCACTTTCTGCGTGCAGCGAACCCGGGAGGGCAGGAATCCCGCCTGTCTTGAAGCCTGCCCGGTGGGTGCAAGAAAATTCGGCAACCTTCTCGATCCTGAAAGCGATGTCAGGAAAGTGCTGGCCACCAAGCGGGTCTTCCGGTTCAAGGAAGAATTCGGCACCTATCCAAAATTTTTTTACTACATAGGCTGAGGTCACGAGATGAAAACAGCACTTTCTTTTGCAAGGGACTTCGGTTCATTTGCCATTAAAGGTGGCGCCATGTACTACGCATGGCTGCTGTTCCTGGCGTTTTTCATCCTGGTCGGCACCTACACTGGATACATCCAGTTGACCCAGGGCCTGATCGTGACCGGGGCGACTGACCAGGTCACGCTGGAAGCGTTTTTTGCCAACTTCGTCTTTACGGCACATGTCGCGGCAGCGGCAGTCCTGGTCGTTGCACCCGGCTATTTTTATCATCGCAAGGACATGAAGGAGCTTGCCGTGATTGGCGAGATCATTGCAATGGTCTTTGTTGCGACCGGCATCACCTTCATCATATTTCACATGGGCAGGCCTGACAGAATCTGGCATATGGTCCCGGGTATCGGGTTCCTCAACTTTCCCAATTCCATGCTCTCGTTCGATACGATCGTTCTGAATGTCTACCTGCTGCTCAACATGATCGGTGTGACTTACATCCTGTTCAAGAAATATACCGGCACGTTTCATGAGAAGCAGCTGGCAATATGGTTCAAGCCTATCGTTTTTCTGGCTATTGCCTGGGGACCGCTTATCCACATCGTCACGGCTTTCGTGCTCGCCAGCAATGCCAGGGTAGGCATGTGGTCGACCGCGGTCCTGCCCTTTGCCTTTCTGACCATGGCGGGCGCGTCGGGACCGGCATTGGTCGTTTTGATCTTCCTGCTTGCCCGGAAATTTACCAATCTGGAGATCGGTAATCCCGTCATCGACTTGATGACCGACATCATTGCATGGAGCCTCGGCATTTTGATGCTGGTATTTGCCGCCGAGTTCTTTACGCTGCTATATCCGCGCACCGAGCACGCCGACTCGCTGATATACAACATGTTCGGCCACAACGGACTGAATATGTACGTGCCCTGGTTCTGGGGGACGATAGGGGCGTTAGTGGTCAGCTTTGTTGCGCTTCTATTCCGCAAGGTCAGACATAGCTATGACCGCCTGCTTCCCCTGGTGTGTTCCGTGGTGTTCTTCGCGATCCTGATAGAGAAGCCGATGATACTTGTGTTTCCCTCGTTCAGCCCTTCCCCGCTGGGAGAATATACGGAATACCACGTCACCCTGATCGAGTTTTTCAACGTGTTGTTTGTCTGGGCTGTTGGATTCATGTCGCTGACGCTCATTTTGAAAGGCGCAATCGGCATTTTGACCGGCGAAGTGAGGCATGACAAAACGTCACCTCCCAGTACGATTTGAGGAGAAATGTGAAATGGATTCCCGGCATAGATCGGCAAAAGTAGCTGCACTGGCCTTGTACAGTCTACTGGCTGGCGCATTGGGTATGGTTGGCCTGAGTACTGCTGGCGTCGCATATTCCGCAGAGGAAAATCAGGCAGAAACACAGAGTGCGCAGCCGGCAACGAATTGCTTTGAGAGCAGGGCAGGTTTCTCTTCCGTTACCAGGGTCGAAAATGTCGATCCGGAGTATGGCTATCCAAATGTCAAATGCTCGCAAAAAACTGACGCAGTTTTATGGTATGGGGATCCTTTCGACGGGACCATACCGATGGGTGAAATGCCGAGCATAAACGACAAGACGCGCGGCGATTTTGCCAATGCCGTTGTGAAGCCAAGAGAACCCCAGTTGATTTATTTCAATATGGGGCCTAATGGATGCGAGACCTGTCATGACGGCAAGATCGTGCCGTACCCAAAAAACAAGAAGCCAAGGTTGATCGGGATGCACCAGGACATAGTCAATAACTCGCTCGAGCTGATGCACGGGCGCGGAGCCATGTGGTGTCTCGATTGCCACAGCGCAACGCACCGCAACAAACTGGTCGATCGCGAGGGAAACGAATTCAGTTTCAACCAACCACAAAAATTATGCGGCAGTTGCCATGGCGAAAATTACATCGACTGGCGGGCAGGAATACACGGCAAACGAATAGGTTCATGGGCAACGGGCGGCAAGAAGAGATGGTGGGTATGCACTGAATGTCATAACCCGCATACCGTGCAAATAGAAAGATTCAACCCGCTTCAACCGGAATCACCGCCTCCTCTGCCAAGAGGAATGAAAAGTGCCGACTATGAACGGGTGAAGGATGGTGGGCACTAGAGCAAATTGGATAGACATACGATCCAGCGTGGCCGCACAACATTAACCTGGTATTCATGATCATGAAATACGATTCAAAAAATAAAATGCTGGCATTTGCCTCCGATGAGGAAGTTTCCAGATTCCACGATCAGATGACCGCCATCTTGCGCGAGGCAATGCTCAAGGTTGGAGGCGATGAAACTCACAGTACAGAAGAGGATATGAAGCTTACCAAGGATTTCTTTGAACGGTATTCCGCTTTGGCAGAAACACTGAATCGCTTGCGCGCCCATCTTCCACGGCAAGCGGATGCGCGGGTCAGCTGAAATTATTGTACGAGTTACCCGGATTATTCAGAACTTGTGGAAGATAAAAAGCTCTGAAAGTGCAGCAACCTGTTGGTAGCGTATTAAACAGAAGGTAATGTTTGTTTGTTCAATCGAGGTTATATATTTACGGAGGAATCATGAAATCTATTTTGGCAAGCATGGTGGTGGCAGCAAGCATCATTTTTACAGGTGCATCAATGGCGGCAGATATGCCGGCGGCGGGTAAAGCCAAGTGTGGTGGATGCCACGCCCTCGACAAGAAGGGCATGGGTCCTTCATTCATGGATGTCGCGGGGAAATACAAGGGCGACAAGGACGCTGTCAGCAAATTGGAAGCCAACATTGCCAAAGGCGGCAAGTTTGGCTGGAATATGCCGATGGCAATGCCGCCGAAAGGCATGGGCGCAAGCGATGCCGAGATCAAGGCCATGGCGGAATATATTGCGGGTTTGTCAAAATAATCGCATAAAGGAACCCCCGGTCGATTTTCAGCAATCATCGGGGGCTCGTCTTGTGCGACCTGGCTGCACTACATCCCGCTGGTAAACTTTCACATATTACTTCCATGCGTGTATAAAGGTTTCTGGGCGCAGCAAACGTGATCTCTTGATCACTTTATTTATGCTGTTGTCCTGGCTTTCAGTGAACATTCATGCATGACAACGACCTTTCTTAATGCCGCCGCTGCCATCATCGGTACGGAACATGTATTGACCGGTGAAGCTGCCGAGGCTTACTGCACCGACTGGCGCGGGCGTTACTCGGGCGAGGCTGTGGCCGTGGTGTTGCCTGGAGATACGCAGCAGGTAAGCGCAATGGTGAGGCTTTGCGCGGAGAATGGCGTCTCCATCGTACCCCAGGGAGGAAATACGAGTTTGTGCGGAGCGTCGGTGCCGGTGGCAAACGGCAGTCCGCAAATCATCATTAATCTGTCGCGCATGAACCGCATCCGGTACGTGGATGCCACCGATTACACCATGGTAGTTGAGGCGGGCTGCAAGCTGGCCAGCCTGTACCAGGCGGCGGAGCAGGCCAATCGCCTGTTTCCGCTTGGCCTCACCGCGATTGCGCCGCAATGTGAAATCGGCGGAAACCTGTCGACCAACGCAGGCGGCATAGGTGTGCTGCGCTACGGCAATGCGCGTGACCTGGTGCTCGGACTGGAAGTGGTGCTGCCGGACGGGCGGATCTGGAACGGCCTGCGCGGTTTGCGCAAGGACAATACCGGCTACGACCTCAAGCATTTGTTCATCGGCGCGGAAGGCACGCTGGGCATCATCACCGCCGCCGTGCTGAAGCTGTTCCCGCGCCCGCAATCGATGGCGACTGCCTGCATCGCGCTGCGCGACCCCGCATCGGCAGTTGCGCTGCTGGCGCAGCTGCGCGCGGTATGCGGCGACAGGATCAGCGCTTTCGAGATCATCTCGCGTTCCAGCCTCGACCTGGTGTTCCAGCACATTCCGGATGCCAGGGAACCGTTTTCCGCCAGCCACGAATGGGTCGTCATCGTTCAGTTGTCGGATATGTTGAAAACGCCGCTGGATCGAGAATTGCGCGATGCCCTGACCGATTTCGGGGACGGGATCATCGAATTCGAAGCAACCGCAGATGAAGTGCGGGCAGAAGCCTGGTGGAAGCTGCGCAAGAACATCAGCGAAGCGCAGAAACGCGAAGGCATCAGCATCAAGCACGACATTGCGGTACCGGTCAGCCGCGTGGCGGAATTCATCAGCCGGGCGGATGCTGCGTTGCGCGCTGCATTCAGGGGGGTGCGAATCGTTGCCTTTGGGCATATGGGCGACGGCAACCTCCACTACAACACCTCCATGCCCGATCCGAAACAGAACATGCAATTCATCGAGATGGGCGAACAGGTCAACCGCATCGTGTACGGTATCGTTCATGATCTTAATGGCAGTATCAGCGCGGAGCATGGCCTCGGCCAACTCAAGCGCAATGAAATCTCTCATTACAAGAGCGCGCTGGAACTGGAATTGATGCGTGATATCAAGCAGCTGCTTGATCCATTGAACCTGATGAACCCAGGCAAGGTGGTTTGAGCGGCGAGCCGGAAGTTGACGTCACAGGAGGTAAAATTATGAAAATCCGAAGCATGCTATGGGCTGTATTCATGTTTATCGCGTGCAGCGCAAATACGGTTTCCGCAGGCGCGGGATCAAGCGATATCAAATTTGCTGTTCATGACCGGACCTATGATGAAATATGGTCGGCAATAGAGCGGGTTGCAGGACAGACCCTTACCATTGTCGACAGGAACAAGTTGTCGGGTTCCTTGAAAGCCACAAAGGGAGTGCTGATGGGGCCATGGGGAGACGTAGTTAAATTTTCCATTCGGCCGGCGCACAGTGGTGCCGCCGAATACTCGGTTGAGCTGGCAAGCATCAGCCAGCCGGGCAGTCGGCTGCCCACCAAGGACTGGGCAAAAACCATGGTTGGCAAGATCAAGTCTCAACTTGGTCAATAGCCCGGGTTTGGCTCGGGCTGGAGCGGCACGTTTCAACTGGCCGGGCAAGCGCCAGCGGATGTTATAATCCGCGACCCTTTTTAGTTCACGGTACGATGCCTGCTGCATTGAATTTCAAATCGCATATCGAATCGTTGTTTGCCCAGGCATTGCATGACATTGCTCCGGAACAGAACGTTGCCATCGTGCTGGAACGTCCCCGGCAGGCGCAACACGGCGACTACGCCTGCAGCCTTGCGATGCAACTGGCCAAGTCCCTGCAGCGCAGCCCGCGCGATATCGCACAGGCGCTGCTTGCCGCGCTTCCACCCTCGGACGCGGTGGAGAAAGCGGAGATTGCGGGAGCGGGTTTCATCAATGTGTTCCTTACGGCGGCGTCCAAGCAGAGCGTGGTGCGCGGTGTCCTGCAGTCAGGGGCGGAGTATGGGCGTGCCAAGCCGGGCAATAGCCTGAAAGTGCAGGTCGAATTTGTCTCCGCCAATCCCACCGGGCCGCTGCATGTCGGACACGGTCGCGGTGCGGCCTATGGTGCGAGTCTGTGCAACGTTCTCAATGCGGCGGGATTCAGGGTAACGCGCGAATATTATGTGAACGATGCCGGGCGGCAGATGGATATCCTGGCGCTGTCCACCTGGCTGCGCTATCTGGGCTTGCACGGGGTATATGTTCCTTTCCCGTCGAATGCCTATCAGGGCGATTATGTGGGCGGCATGGCGCTGCAGATCAGCGTGGCGCACGGTGCGAAATTCGTGCACACGATGATGGAAACGATGAACGCGGAACTGACAGCTGATCTGTTGACGGCGAGTAACGAGCCCGATGCCTATCTGGATGCGCTGATTGCCAATGCCAAGCGCTTGCTGGGTGAGGATTATGCCTATATCCATAATTTCGTGCTGACCGAACAGCTCGGCGATTGCCGCAACGACCTGGCTGAATTCGGCGTGCAATTTGATGAGTGGTTTTCCGAACAGTCACTGTTCGACAGCGGCATGGTCGCACGCGCAGTGGAAACACTCAGGCAGGCAGGACATCTGTACCAGCAGGATGGCGCACTGTGGTTTCGTTCCACCGCGCTTGGCGACGAAAAGGACCGGGTGCTGCAGCGCGAGAACGGACTTTACACCTACTTCGCTTCCGACATCGCCTACCATCTGAACAAGTTCGAGCGCGGTTTCGACCGCATTATCAACATCTGGGGGGCGGATCACCACGGTTATGTTGCACGCGTCAGCGGTGCAATGGAGGCGCTGGGACTCGACAGCGACAAACTCACCATCGCTCTGGTGCAGTTTGCCGTGCTTTACCGCAACGGAAAGAAAGCTTCAATGTCCACACGCAGCGGAGAATTTGTCACCCTGCGCGAGTTGCGCAATGAGGTCGGCAACGATGCGACGCGCTTCTTCTACGTGCTGCGCAAGAGCGACCAGCATCTGGACTTCGACATGGATCTCGCGAAATCGCAGAGCAACGAGAATCCGGTGTATTACATACAATATGCCCATGCCCGCGTGCATAGCGTGCTGGAACAATGGGGGGGCGAACCGCAGGCCTTGCTGGACGCCGATGTCAGCGCGCTGGACGGCGAATATGAAAAGACCCTGCTGCAGCGCCTGATAGACTACCCGCAGGTGATCGAGAGCGCGGCGGCCGACCTCGCACCGCACCTGGTCGCGTTCTACCTGAAAGATTTGGCCGCGGATTTTCACTGCTACTATAATGCTTCGCGTTTTCTGGTCGAGGATGAAACTATCCGCTTGTCCCGCCTGGCATTGATCACGGCAGTGGCACAGGTGATGCGCAACGGTTTGGCGCTGCTGGGTGTCAGCGCACCGCAAAAAATGTAAAGGTTGAAGGAATGAACAGAAACATCAATTCGCGATCCGCACCACCCGGCAGGAACATGTCGTTGCTGGCGGGCATACTGATCGGCATGGCGCTGGGATTGATCATAGCGGCGGCCATGGCGTGGTATATCTTGAAGACGCCCGGTTCTTTCGTGAACAATGTTCCGCACGAAACAATGAAGGCGGCGCCGGATATAGAGAAAACTGCGCCCGCGCTGGCGGGAAAATCTGCGCCGCAGCCAGGTCCGGGAGCAGGAAATACACGCGAGGACAAGCCGCGCTTCGAGTTTTACAAGGTGTTAACCGACAAACAGGATGCAACGATACCCGCGCCCGCCCCTGCCAACTCCAAAGGCGCGAACAAGGCTGTCAACCGCGAAGCATACTTCCTGCAGGCAGGGGCATTTTCCAACGCGGAAGAGGCGGACAAGCTGAAAGCAAGATTGGCAATGTTGGGCATGGAAGCTACCGTGCAGGATGCTAACATGGCGGACAAGACCATTCATCGCGTGCGCCTAGGGCCATACAAGGACGAGGATGAGTTGAAAAAGATGCTGGCGATGTTGAAACAAAACGGAATAGAAGCCACTCCAACCCGTGCGCAATGACGCCAGAACTGGAGTGCGTTAGGCATTTCCTGGAAGCTGAATAATCCTTAAAACCCTGAAGGAGGAAAACGTGAAATTCATCAAGCATTTAATTGTGATACTCGCCTTGTTGTTTGCAACCCAGGTTTTCGCCCAGTCCATGGACGAAAAAGGCTTGAGCACGCTCAGTCCGCCACAGCCGACCCATAGTGGCAACAAGATCGAAGTGCTGGAGTTTTTTTTCTACGGTTGTTCCCACTGCTTCAAGCTGCATCCCTATATCAGTGCGTGGGAAAAGAAAATGCCCAAGGATGTCCAGTTCAGCTTTGTGCCGGCCATCTTCAATCCGGCCTGGGAAGCCATGGCCCGCACATTCTACGCACTGGAAGCGCTGGGGCAGAGAGAGCAATTGCATGACGCCCTGTTTAACGCATGGAGCAATGGCCTGGACCTGGTGGATGAAGCCAGTGTGACTGATTTCGTATCCAAACACGGAGTGGATGCCAAGAAGTTCAAGGATGCGTATAACTCGTTCTCGATGCAGAGCCAGGTGTCGCGCGCCAAACAAATGGGCCAGATTTACGGCATCCGCGGCACGCCGACATTGGTGGTGGACGGCAAGTATGTCATTTCCGGTATTGGACCCGATGAGATCATGAAGTTGCTGGATAAAGTGCTGGCCAAGGTGCGCAAGGAGCATATGGCCAAGAATTAGGTCGGCACACGGCCATCCGGGCGCCAGGCCCTTCGATTGAACATGCATAAGCCGCATGCTGAGTTGCTGATAATCGCCAATCTTCCGCGGCCAGTCGACTAAACATGCAAAGGACGCAAGTCAAGTTGCTGGTCAGTGCCACATGGCCATCCGACCAAGCCGTCAAGCAGCGCCGACTAAGTCGGTGGTCAGTGCCACATGGCCATCCGACTAAGCCGTCAAGCAGCGCCGACTAAGTCGGTGGTCAGTGCCACATGGCCATCCGACTAAGCCGTCAAGAAACGCCGACCAAGTCGGTGGTCAGTGCCACATGGCCATCCGACTAAGCCGTCAAGCAGCGCCGACTAAGTCGGTGGTCAGTGCCACATGGCCATCCGACTAAGCCGTCAAGCAGCGCCGACCAAGTCGGTGGTCATCACCGGGGCATCCAGCGGCCTTGGGCGTGCGCTGGCGCGATATTACCTTGAACAAGGCACGATGGTCGGAGCGATCGCACGCCGCGCCGAACTGCTGCAATCCCTGTCCGAACAATTTCCTGACCAGGTTCATGCCTACGCTCTGGACGTGCGCGATGCGGCAGCCCTGCATGCGGCGGCGCAGGACTTTCTCGGGCGCGTCGGTGTACCGGATATCGTGATCGCCAACGCGGGGGTGAGCGTCGGCACCCTGACCGACTACGCCGAAGACCTCGAAGTGTTTCGCCAGGTGATGGATATCAATGTGCTGGGCACAGTGCAAACCTTCCAGCCGTTCCTTGCAGCAATGCGGGAAGCGCGGCGAGGCAAGCTGGTAGGCATTGCCAGTGTGGCGGGTTTTCGCGGCCTGCCGGGAGCGGGCGCATATTCGGCATCCAAGGCCGCCCTGATCTCCTATCTGGAAAGTCTGCGCGTCGAACTGCATGGCAGCGGCGTGGATGTTATCACCGTGAGTCCCGGTTACATCAAGACACCAATGACTGACCTCAATCCCTATCCAATGCCATTCTTGCTTGAAGCCGACACTGCCGCGCGGCGCATCGCGCGGGTAATCGAGAGCGGCAAGTCATTCGCTGTTGTTCCATGGCCCATGGGGCCGGTCGGCAGGGTGCTCAAGCTGTTGCCAAACTGGCTGTATGACCGATTGTTCGCGCGCGCACCACGCAAGCCGCGCCAGAAGATTTAACCCGCCAGCTTCTTCTTCAGGATCTCGTTGAGTTGCGCCGGGTTCGCCTTGCCTTTGCTGGCTTTCATGGCAAGGCCGACAAAGAAGCCAAACACCTTTTCCTTGCCGCCGCGGTATTCGGCCACCTGCCCCGGATTGGCGGCGATGATTTCGTCCACGATGGTTTCGATCGCGCCCGCATCGGAGACCTGCTTCAGTCCAAGTTCATCAATCATGGAATCAATTGAAAATTCCTCAATTGATTCCCCATTGCGAAGCTTTTGGGCGACTGCAGTCATTCCGGGGAATATGGCTTTGGCTGCACTTCGTGAAATCGTGCCATCTAACACTCGAATCAGTAGCGAAGCTAACCATGAGGAAGACAGACAGGAATCCTCAATAGAGACTTGTTGAGCGTTAAGCGCAGTTGCCAACTCACCATTTATCCAGCTTACAGTGAGTTTTACGCTGTCTGATTTAGCGGCCCCCTTTTTCTCAAGAGAAGCCAAAAGTTCTTCAAAGTAAATCGAAGTCCCAAGACTGGAGGTTAGTAAATTCGCGTCGTAGTCGGAGAGTCCGAAATCATTTACATAGCGAGCATGCCTTGTATGTGGCAATTCTGGCAGCGTCGCGCGTACGTCCTCTATCCACTGCGGCGTGATCTCCAGCGGCAGCAGGTCGGGGTCGGGGAAATAGCGGTAGTCGTGCGCCTCTTCCTTGCTGCGCATGGAACGTGTCTCACCCGTGTCGGGATTGAACAGCACGGTGGCTTGATGAATGCTGCCGCCATTTTCGATCGTGTCGATCTGCCATTGCACTTCGTAGTCGATGGCCTGCTGCATGAATTTGAACGAATTGAGATTCTTGATCTCGCGGCGCGTGCCGAGTTCGGCGCCGGGGCGGCGCACCGACACGTTGACGTCGCAGCGGAAAGAGCCTTCCTGCATGTTGCCGTCGCAGATGCCGATCCACTGCACCAGCGTGTGCAACTCCCTGGC
This sequence comes from uncultured beta proteobacterium, assembly GCA_963782385.1. Lineage (GTDB taxonomy): Bacteria > Pseudomonadota > Gammaproteobacteria > Burkholderiales > Gallionellaceae > CAVXFS01. The sequence goes on along the minus strand of CAWAJO010000001.1, from coordinate 550,789 downwards.
ATAGGCCACCGCCTCGGCGGCGGAACGCATATCCGGCTCGGACACGATCTCCAGCAGCGGCGTGCCCGCGCGGTTGAGGTCGATGCCGGTCATGCCGTGGAAATCCTCGTGCAGCGACTTGCCCGCGTCCTCTTCCAGATGGGCGCGGGTGATGCGCACGGTCTTTTCGTAAGCCCCCATTTTGCCTGAGGCCGGCACCTGAATGGTCAATTGGCCATTGCCGACCACCGGCAAGTCGAACTGGCTGATCTGGTAGCCCTTGGGCAGGTCGGGGTAGAAATAATTCTTGCGAGCAAACACCGAACGCGGTGCGATATGCGCGCCGGTGGCGAGACCGAACCGGATTGCGCGCTCCACCGCACCCTTGTTCAGCACCGGCAGCACGCCGGGCAGCGCCAGGCTAACCGCGTCCGCCTGCGTGTTCGGCTCAGCGCCGAACGCAGTAGAAGCGCCGCAGAAAATCTTGCTGCGGGTCGAGAGCTGCGCGTGCACTTCCAGCCCGATGACGATTTCCCATTGCATGGTTCTAATCCTTTTTTGCCGCAAACAACGCAGAGAATCCGCAGATGTTCTTCTCTGTGTTCCCTGTGATCTCTGTGGCTCTTGATTTTCTAAATCCCATTCGGCTGCCTCGTATGCCAGTCGGTTGCCCGTTGATATTGGTGGGCCACGTTAAGCATCCGCGCCTCGTCGAAATAGTTGCCGATAATCTGCAGGCCGACCGGCATTCCGTTTGGGCCGAATCCGCAGGGGATGGACATGCCGGGCAGGCCTGCCAGGTTCACGGCGATGGTGTAGATGTCGGACAGGTACATCTGCACCGGGTCGTCGCCCTTCTCCCCGAGCTTGAACGCGGTGGAAGGCGAAGTTGGCCCCATGATCACGTCGCACTGCCTGAATGCGTCGGTGAAATCCTGCGCGATCAGGCGGCGTATTTTCTGTGCCTGAAGATAGTAGGCGTCGTAGTAGCCGTGCGACAAAACGTAGGTGCCGATCATGATGCGGCGCTTCACCTCCGCGCCGAAGCCCTGGGCGCGGGTTTTTTCGTACATGTCGGCAAGATCGCCGTAGTCAGGCGCGCGGTAGCCGTAGCGCACACCGTCGAAACGCGACAGATTGCTCGACGCCTCCGCCGGCGCGAGCACGTAATACACCGGAACCGACAGCCGGGAATTCGGCAGGCCGATCTCGCTGACATTCGCGCCGAGTTTCACGTACTCGGCAATCGCCGATTCGACGGCCCGGCCGACATCACGATCCAGTCCCTCGGCGAAAAACTCCCGTGGCAGGCCGATGCGCAGGCCGTTCAGCGGCCTGGCCAGGTCGCGCGTATAGTCTTCCTTTTCGCGTTGCAGGGAAGTCGAATCGCGCGCGTCGAATCCGGCCATGGTATTGAGCAGCAGAGCCAAATCCTCCGCATTGCGCGCCACCGGCCCCGCCTGATCCAGGCTGGAGGCGAAGGCGATCATGCCGTAGCGCGAACACACGCCGTAGGTGGGTTTCAGACCTGAGATACCGCACAATGCGGCGGGCTGGCGGATCGAGCCGCCGGTGTCGGTGCCGGTGGCCGCCGCGCATAAGCGCGCCGCGACCGCGGCAGCCGTGCCGCCCGAAGAGCCGCCGGGCACGCGCGCCGTGTCCCACGGATTCTTGACTGCGCCAAAGTGCGAGGTCTCGTTCGACGAACCCATGGCAAATTCGTCCATGTTGGTCTTTCCCAGATTCACCGCGCCCGCGTTATTGAATTGGGTAATGACGTGCGCATCGTAGGGCGAGACGAAGTTGTGCAGCATCTGCGAGCCGCAGGTGGTGAGCCAGCCCTTGGCGCAGAAAATATCCTTCTGCGCGATCGGGATGCCGGTCAGTATTTCGGCCTGGCCGGAGGCGAGGCGAGCATCGGCCGCGCGCGCCTGTGCCAGGCTGGTTTCCGGGTTTACCGTGATGTAGGCATTGAGCAGCGGGTTGAACTGTGCAATGCGGTCGAGATAGAGTTGCGTGAGCTCGACGCTGGAGATTTTTTTCCCGGCCAGATCGGCGGAGAGTTGTTTGAGCGAAATGTTGATCATGTTTGTTGGTTCGTCATGCGGAACAGCACCCTCTCCGCTGCCCCCACCCGCTTGCGGACGGGGGAACGGTCATTCGATTACCTGCGGCACCAGGTACAGGCCGTTCTCGACTTGCGGCGCAACCGACTGGAGCAGTTCGCGCTGGTTTCCTTCCGTGACCTGGTCTTCGCGCAGCCGCTGAGTCACTTCCTGGGCATGGGACATCGGCTCGATGCCGGAGGTGTCCACCGCCTGCATTTCGGCAATCAAGCCGAAGATGCCGGATAGCTGGGCATGCGCGATCTGCGCTTCCTGTTCGGTCAGCGCCAGCCGTGCCAGCTGTGCGACTTTTTTTACGTCGTCCGTGCTCAGGGACATAATCAGATAGGCCTTATTGAAACTAGCCTAATAGGGTATCATAAACAACTTTAAGGGCGCACACCTTGGCGCCTATTTGTTGACGATTTGGGACATGAACATGTTTAGTTTTTTGAACGGCTATTTCTCCAATGATCTGGCGATTGATCTGGGCACGGCGAATACGCTGATCTGGGCGCGCGGGCAGGGCATTGTGCTGGACGAACCTTCGGTCGTTGCGATTCGCCAGGAGGGTGGCCCGAACGGCAAGAAGGTGATCCAGCAGGTCGGTTTGGCGGCTAAACAGATGCTGGGCCGTACGCCTGGCAACATCACTGCCATCCGGCCGATGAAGGACGGCGTGATCGCCGACTTCACCGTCACCGAGCAGATGCTCAAGCAATTCATTCGCCGCGTGCATAAGTCCGGTATCTTCACTCCCAGCCCGCGCATCGTAATCTGCGTGCCGTGCGGCTCCACCCAGGTGGAGCGCCGCGCCATCCGCGAATCGGCTTACGGTGCCGGTGCGCGCCGCGTGGAACTGATCGAAGAACCGATGGCCGCAGCGATCGGTGCCGACTTGCCGGTGGAGGAAGCGACCGGTTCGATGGTGGTGGATATCGGTGGCGGCACCACGGAAGTTGGCGTGATTTCGCTGGGTGGCGCCGTATATTCCGGATCGGTGCGCGTTGGCGGTGACAAGTTTGATGAGGCCATCATCAATTACATCCGCCGCAACTATGGCATGCTGATCGGCGAGACCACCGCCGAGATGATCAAGAAGCAAATCGGCTCCGCGTTTCCCGGATCCGAGGTGCGCGAAATGGAGGTAAAGGGGCGCAATTTGGCGGAAGGGGTGCCGCGCAGTTTCACCATTTCCAGCAATGAAATCCTCGAAGCCCTGACCGATCCGCTCAACAGTATCGTCAGCGCGGTGAAAACCGCGCTGGAGCAGACACCGCCCGAACTGGGCGCGGACATCGCCAGCAAGGGCATGGTGCTGACCGGCGGCGGCGCGCTGTTGCGGGACATCGACCGCCTGTTGATGGAAGAGACCGGACTGCCGGTGCTGGTGGCGGACGACCCGCTGACTTGCGTGGTACGCGGGTCCGGCAAGGCGCTCGACCGCATGGACAAATTCAGCAGCATCTTTACCAGCGATTGAACCTGGGATCAGGAGTCAGGTGTCAGGAACCGGTAAAAGCTTGCATCAGCCACTGATACCCGGCACCTGATGTCTGATTCCTGAACATGGAACAAAATACGCAGTCATTCAAGTTTTTCAACCGCGGCCCCAGTCCCGCAGTTCGCCTGGTTTTCTTCCTGCTGCTGTCTTTGTTGCTGATGTTCGTCGATGCCCGGTACAAGTATCTGGAATCGCTGCGCAGCGGTCTCTCTGTCGTGGTCTACCCATTTCAGCGCATCGCGGCGGCGCCTGGAGAACTGTGGCAACTGGCCGATGACTATTTCACACTTCACAGCAATCTGATTCGCGACAACACACAGTTGCGCCAGCAACATACGATCGACCAGGAACGGCTGCTGCGGCTTCAGGCTTTGCAGGCAGAGAATGAACATCTGCGCAAATTGCTGGACGTGCAGCAACATGCCGATTACCCGATGCAGCTGGCGGAGATTGCCTACACTGAACGTGATATTTTCAAGCGCAAGCTGTTCCTTGACAAGGGCAGCGAGGCCAATGTGCAGCCGGGACAGGTGGTCATGGATGACAGCGGCGTGGTCGGGCAAGTGACCCGGGTCTATCCCTGGCTTTCCGAAGTCACATTGATCACCGACAAGGATCACGCGGTGCCGGTGCAGATACTGCGCAACGGCCTGCATGCCGTGGTATTCGGTTCCGGCGACACCAGCGACCTCGCGTTGCGTTATATGCCGGTCAGTGCGGATTTGCAGGAGGGCGACTTGCTGGTCACCTCCGGCATAGATGGCACTTATCCTCCCGGGCTGCCGGTGGCCGTTATCGGCCACATAGAGCGGGATCCGGCCTACCCGTTCGCGCGGGTGATATGTTCGCCAGTGGCCGGTGTTGACCGGCAGCGCCAACTGCTTATCCTGCAAGGGCTGCCGAAATTGCCGGAACGTCCGGAGTCCGCAGCGGGACCTTCAGCCGGGAAATCCAGGAAGAGTGGACGCAGGAAACCATGACCGGCACCAGCAGAAATCAGGAATTTCTATTGCCAGCCAGCAACCTGTTCATCGTGTTGAGCCTGTTCGCCGCGCTGTTGCTGAACTGGGTTCCGCGCAGCGGCATCTTGCTCGCACTTTACCCGGATTTCGTTGCACTCACGCTGCTTTACTGGTGCACCCACAAGCCATACCGAGTCGGCATCGGAATAGCCTGGTTGGTTGGGCTATTCACCGACATTGCCGATGCCAGCCTGTTTGGGCAGCATGCAATGGCTTACGCCGTGCTCGCCTTCGGCGGCATCGTGCTGCACCGCCGGATGCAGATGTTTGATCTGCGCCACCAGACGCTGCAAATCTTTCCCGTGCTGCTGCTGGCATACCTGGCGTATTCCGCGGTGCATTGGCAGATACAGGGCTACGTCTCATGGACGTATTTTCTGGGCAGCATTACTTCAAGCCTGCTGTGGGCGCCATTGAGCCTGCTGCTGCAGATCTTGCGCCGCCCGCGCCCTGACCCCGAACAGTTATGAATCAGGGCAACAAGCGTCGCGTCGAGTTCAAGAATACACAGCGCGAAATCTATTACTTTCGTTTGCGTCTGGCGGTGGCAATCGGTTTTGTCCTCGTGCTGCTGTCTGTCTTGCTGTCGCGTTTCGTTTATTTGCAGGTGATGCAATACAGTCACTACCAAACGCTGGCGGAGAACAATCGCATTTCGGTTGTGCCCATCGTGCCAAACCGCGGCTTGATCCTGGACCGCAATGGCGTGGTGCTGGCGCACAACTACTCGGGCTACACGCTGGAAATCACGCCCAGCAAAGTGAACGACCTGGAAACAACCATCAGCGAGCTTGCCACGCTGGTGGATATTCAGGCCAGGGATCGCAATCGTTTCAAGAAGCTGCTGGCGGAAAACCACAACTTCGAAAGTCTGCCGATCCGCAACCGCCTGAGTGACGCGGAAGTGGCGCGTTTCGCCGCGCAAAGCTACCGCTTCCCCGGCGTGGAAATCAAGGCGCGCCTGTTCCGGAAATATCCATTCGATGAGGACACTTCGCATCTTATCGGCTATATCGGGCGCATTACGGACAGCGATATCGACCGACTGGAAGCGGATGACAACCTTGCCAATTACCGCGGTTCGGATTACATCGGCAAGATCGGCATCGAGCAGAGTTATGAAAGCGAGTTGCACGGCACGACCGGCATCGAGCAGATGGAAGTGGATGCCGGGGGAAGAGGTGTTCGCGTATTGTCGCGCATCCCCCCGGTGTCCGGAAACGACCTGATCCTGACCATAGATTCCAAATTGCAGCAGATCGCCGAAAAATCGTTCGGGAATTATCGCGGTGCGCTGGTGGCGATCGACCCGAGCAATGGCGAGATCCTGGCCTATGTCAGCAAGCCGGGTTACGACCCCAACCTTTTCATAGATGGCATCGACACCGACAGCTGGGATGCGCTCAACAATTCACCCGATCTGCCGCTCAATAATCGCGTGATGCGCGGCCAGTATCCGCCCGGTTCCACCATCAAGCCATTCATGGCACTGGCCGGTCTGTATTACGGCAAGCGAACCGCCAGCTACACCATCAGCGATCCCGGCTATTACACTCTGCCGGGCAGCAGCCATCATTATCGTGACTGGAAGCCGGGCGGCCATGGCAAGGTGGATATGTTCAAGGCCATTGTCGAGTCCTGCGACACATATTTCTACGGGCTGGCCAACGAACTCGGGATAGACAACATGCATAGCTTCCTGTCCAAATTCGGCTTCGGCAAGAAGACCGGCATAGACATGGAAGGCGAACAAAGTGGATTGATACCGTCGCAGAAATGGAAACAGGCGCGCTACAAGCAGAAGTGGTATGCCGGCGACACCGTTTCGGCAGGCATTGGCCAGGGTTACGATCTGGTCACGCCGCTGCAACTGGCATTTGCCACAGCGGTGCTGGCAAACAATGGCGTGGCATTCCGCCCCCACGTGGTGCGCGGCATGCGGCGCAGCGGCAGCAATGACATACGGGATGTAGTGACTAAGCCCGGGTTTACCGTAGACGTCAATCCGGATTATCTTGCGCTGGTCAAGCGGGCCATGGTGGCGGTGACGCAACCCGGGGGTACTGCGGCGGCGGCCAGTGCCGGGGCGCCTTACACCTTCGCCGGCAAGACCGGCACGGCGCAGGTGGTGGGTATCAAGCAGGGTGAGAAATATAATGCCGGAAAATTGCAGGAGCGCCATCGCGACCATGCCTGGTTCATCGCCTTTGCGCCCGCCGAGAAGCCTAAAATTGCGTTGGCAGTACTGGTGGAAAATGGCGGGCATGGGGGCGCAACGGCGGCACCGATTGCGCGCAAGGTATTCGATTATTATCTGCTCGGCACGGAGCCGCAACCTTTGACCAACGTGGAAGATACCGGGACGGAACATGATTAAGCGCAACCTGTGGCCGCGCTTCAAGCGACGGCTCACTCTGCAGCTCGACCCGATATTGCTGGCAGCAATAGGCTTGCTGCTGCTGCTGGGACTGGTGGTGCTATTCAGCGCCACCGACGGCAACTGGGATCGCGTGTTGGCCCAGGTGGCGAATATCGCCGTGGCACTTGTCGTCTTGTGGCTGATGGCCAACACACCGCTGCATTACCTGATGCGCATTGCCTTGCCGTTGTACCTGTTCGGCATGCTCCTGCTGATTGCCGTTGCCTTGTTCGGTGACATCAGCCATGGCGCCAGGCGCTGGCTGAATATCGGAGTGGCGACCATCCAGCCTTCGGAACTGATGAAAATCGCGGTGCCGCTGATGATGGCCTGGTATTTCGAAAGGCATGAGGCAACGCTGACCCTGAAGAATTATTTCATCGCCGCCTTGCTGCTGCTGTTGCCGGTGGGACTGATCGCGCGCCAGCCGGACCTGGGCACTTCCGTGCTGATCTCGGCAAGCGGTTTCTATGTGCTGTTTCTCGCAGGATTGTCCTGGCGCGTCATGGGCGGGCTGTTCGTTGCGGCGGCAGCCGGCGCACCGTTCCTGTGGAACATGCTGCATGACTATCAGCGGCACCGCATCGAGATGCTGTTCGACCCCTCGCAGGACGCGCTGGGCAAGGGTTACCACACGATCCAGAGCATGATCGCCGTCGGCTCCGGGGGTGTGTTGGGCAAGGGATTTTTCAATGGTTCGCAGACGCATCTCGATTTCCTGCCGGAGCGCGCCACCGATTTCATCTTCGCGGTCTATTCGGAGGAATTCGGCTTGATCGGCAACATCATCCTGTTGGGCATGTTCATGTTCGTGATCGGCCGCGGTTTCGTCATCACCGCCGATGCCTCGACCTATTTCACCCGCCTGATGGCGGGCAGCATCACGCTGACTTTTTTCACCTATACCTTCGTGAACATGGGCATGGTGGCCGGCATACTGCCGGTGGTGGGCGTACCGTTGCCATTGATCAGCTACGGCGGCACATCGATGCTGACCCTGCTGCTGGGTTTTGGTATGCTGATGAGCATACATACGCACAAGACGCTGGTGCAAACCTGACAAGACGGAAACCGGCTGCGCTCGGTGTGATGGCTCCGCCAGAAGGCGCGAAATGGTGATTTGCCCTTATGCAAACTGCGTCTTTTCGCCTTTCGGTTTCGGCGTCACTTTGGCTTGTAACGAACTTGAGCCTACACTGAACTTGCGTTTTCGTGCCTTGTTCTGTCATCGCTCGCTGCGTTTTCGGCACCGGGTCAGCAACGCTAACAAGCGGGAGGGAAAAATGAAGTTTTCAACGGCAGGATTGGCGATTTGCGGTGCGCTGCTTGTTGTGGCGTGCGGCACGACGCCACGCAAGGTGGAGACGCAGGCGCCGGTTGCGGTAGTGGAGTCGCAAACCACCACGGCCAAGCCTGGAAGCGGCGGATACCTGCCTGGCGATGGCCCCGGTGCCAGCGCACCCGTCAACATTGATGACATCCCCGATGCCGTGCCGCACAGCGAGCCGCTGCATCCCTATGCCAATCGCCAGTATGCCGCTCTCGGCAAGTTGTATATTCCGCTGACGGCGGCGGGCAACTACAAGGAACGCGGCATCGCTTCCTGGTACGGAAAGAAATTCCATGGCCAGCGCACTTCCAGCGGCGAGACATACGACATGTATGCCATGACTGCCGCGCACCCGACGCTGCCCATCCCCAGCTACGCGCGCGTCACCAACTTGGGCAACGGGAAATCGGTGGTGGTGCGCATCAACGATCGCGGGCCGTTCCTGCATGACCGCATCATCGACCTTTCCTATGCCGCCGCCTACAAGCTGGGCATCGTCAATGACGGGAGCGCCGAAGTGGAAGTCGAAAGTATCGCGACAGATGCAGCGCAGACGGCGCCGGTCGCTGCAGCCACTCCGCTCAGCAGCACGACCCTGCAACCGAGCCCGCCTTCTGTCGTTGCTGCGGTGGCAATGACCGCGGCGTCTGCAGGGGCGTCCGCAGCCAATGCGGCACCCTCGAGTTCGACAATTTCAACTGCGCTCGCGGCAAGTGGCAACGTGTATCTGCAGCTCGGCGCATTCAGGTTCAGGCAGGGTGCCGAAAATTTTCTGGCCAAGATGCGCAATGAACTGGGTGACGCCGGAAAACAACTGGTCCTGTTCGAAAAGGATGGTCTAGTGCGCGTCCACTATGGCCCTTATCCCACAAAGGACGAAGCGCGCGCAGTGGCCGAGAGGTTGCAGGGGCAGCTGGGGTTCAAGCCGATCGTGAGCGAGCATTAAGAGTGTTGACTGGCTGTCGGGGATGGCCCGACAGTTTCTGAAGCTAGCCAGACATACATAAGCGCAACCCGTCGACAGCGGACATTACTTCTTCTTCTTTCGCGCGCGGGTGTGCGCCGTCGTAGATCTTCGCGAGATACTGAAAATTCAAGTGGGTGTAGACCTGCGTGGTGGAAATGCTGGCGTGGCCGAGCATTTCCTGCACTGCGCGCAGGTCGCCGGAGGATTGCAGCACATGGGTGGCGAAGGAGTGGCGCAGCAAGTGCGGATGCACGCCGCTGCTGATACCTTGCCTGATGCCCCATTGCCGCAAGCGCAGTTGCACGCTGCGGGGACTGATGCGCTTGCCGCTCCTGGCAGTGAACAATGCGGTTTCGTCCGGCCTGGCAATCTGCCTGCGCACGGCCATCCACGCCCGCAAGGCGGCAATGGCGTGGCTGCCCATCGGCACGATGCGTGTCTTGCTGCCCTTGCCGGTGACCCGTACTTCGCCCGCGCTGGTGTTGTCCCGCATTGCCTCAAGATCAAGGCTGACCAGTTCGGCCAGGCGCAGGCCGGAAGAATACAGCAGCTCGAACATCGCCTTGTCGCGCACGTCGAGCACGGTTTCGGCAGTCAGTTCCACCAGCTTCACAGCCTCGTCCGGCGACAACGTCTGCGGCAGCAGCCGGGGTGATTTTGGCGCGCGTAGGCCGATGCAAGGATTGCCCTTGAGCTGGTATTCGCGCATCAGATAGTTGAAGAAGCTGCGCCAGGCGGAGAGCATGCGTGCCAGCGTGCGCCCCCCCAGTCCCTGACCATGCAGTTGCGCCATATAGCGGCGGATATGGTAGCCGCGCAGCCCGGAAAGTGGCGTTGAGTCGGCAAGCTGGAACAGTCTGCACAGATCGCGAGAGTAGTTTTCGAGGGTGAGGGCGGAATAGCGGCGCTCGTTGCGCAGGTAGGCAATGAAACCCGGCAAGGTTTCTGCTTTGTGATTTATGGCGGCTTCGGGCATGTTTAGCGCAACTCCGGTTTTGACCCGCATGTTCCCATGGCGGCGATGGCACGATTCGCAAATTTTTCCGGGTCATGCCGAATCATTCGTACCTCCCGCCAGAATTAATGCGGCTATTACAAGTGTGGCTGCAGCGCGTGGCTGATGGCTTCCGCAATGTGCTGCAGAAACAGGGTGCCCATCCCGGGATAGAAGCGCTGTGTATCCTCGCTGGCAAGCACGAGCAGACCGATCGAGTGTTCACTGCTGCGCAAGGCCAGGTAGGCGAAAGAACGCAGGTGCGATGCCGTTTCTCCAAACCATTCATCAGTATCGTGCAGCGCGTGGTGAGTACATACCGGCTGTTGTTGCTGGTCACTGAAGCTCAATACTTCGGCGCTGGGGGGCATCCCTTTCCAGACACGCAACGCGGCGTGCGGCACCTCGAAGATTTCGCACAGATTGCGTATCACGATTTCCTGCAGGCTCATCAGATCGTGCGCGCCGAACAGCGTGCCAGTAAACTGGTGCACTTTCTGGTGCAGGGCTTCGTTATCCCTGGCGAACTCCAGCAGCTCATGCAGCTTTTTTTCCAGTTCCTTGTTTTTCTCGCGCAGCGTCAACATCTGTCGTTCGCTCAGCGAAATGGTGCGCCCGCCGTAGGGATGCGGCATGTTGATTTCGGCCAGCATTTCGGCGTAGTCCTCGAAAAACTGCGGGTGGTCCTGCAAGTACTGCGCAATGTCTTCGGCTTTCATGTCGTTTCCCTTAGATGTCCATTTCGCCTTCGAAAACAGTGATGGCCGGGCCGGTCATCATTACCGGCGCATTGTCTCCAGCCCAGGCGATGTCAAGCATGCCGCCACGGGTGGCGACCTGCACGCAGTTGTCGAGCAGGCCGCGCCGGATGCCTGCCACCACGGCAGCGCAGGCGCCGGTGCCGCAAGACAGTGTCTCGCCCGCGCCGCGTTCATGGACGCGCAGCCTGATGTGGCCGCGATCCAGCACCTGCATGAATCCGGCATTGACCCGGTTCGGGAAGCGCGGGTGTCTTTCGATCAGCTTGCCCTGCGTGGCGACCGGTGCCTGTTCCACGTCTTCCACTACCTGTATCGCATGCGGGTTACCCATGGACAGCGCGCTGATTTGCACCGTCTCGCCGCCCACCTCCAGCGGCTGGATTACCGCATCGCTGTCGGTATCGAACGGAATGCGCGCCGCCTCGAAAATCGGAGGGCCCATATCCACCGTGACGCGGCCGTCCTGTTCCAGGCGGGGCGAAATCAGGCCACCCCTGGTTTCCACCGTGATCTCGCGCTGATGCGTGAGTCCCTGGTCAAGCACGAAGCGCACGAAGCAGCGCGCCCCATTGCCGCACTGTTCCACTTCGCCGCCGTCGGCGTTGAAGATGCGGTAGCGGAAATCCGCTTCCGGATGCTGCGCGGTCTCCACCAGCAGGATCTGGTCGCAGCCCACGCCGAAATGCCGGTCGGCCAGCAGGCGCAGTTGCTCCGGCGCAAGCCGAATTTGCTGGCGTACGCCGTCGAGCACGACAAAGTCGTTGCCCGCACCATGCATCTTGGTAAATTTCAATCTCATTCCGCAAGCTCTTTATGTCGGAAACAATCCACCGTGTGATCGTTTACCATGCCGGTGGCCTGCATGTGCGCGTAGCAGATGGTGGAACCGACAAATTTGAAGCCGCGACGTTTCAGTTCCTTGCTCATTGCCTCCGATTCCGGTGTACTGGCCGGGATTTCGGCAAGTCCGCGCCAACGATTTTGTCTAGGTCTGCCGCCCACAAACTGCCACACGAAGGCATCGAAACTGCCGTATGTTTCCTGCACGTCGAGAAACTTCCGCGCATTGTTGACCGCCGCCTCCAGTTTCAACCGGTTGCGCACGATACCCGGATTTTGCAGCAGCGATTCCATTTTATCCGCGTCATAGCGGGCGATGCGCGCCGGGTCGAAATTGTCGAAGGCAGCCCGGTAATTCTCGCGCTTGCGCAGAATGGTGATCCAGCTCAAGCCAGCCTGGGCACCTTCCAGAATCAGGAACTCGAACAACACGCGGTCGTCGTGCAACGGCACGCCCCACTCCCTGTCGTGGTAGGTGCAGTACACGGGATCATTGCCCGTCCAGGCGCAGCGCGGTTTGTTCATCATGAACATAGCTGGGAATAGTCGCGCCACATGCAGCGATCCATCACCGTGGTAATGCCGGCTTTCCTCGCAAGTCGCACCGCCGCTTCGTCGACTACGCCGTCCTGCAACCACAAACGCGGAATCCCGAGCTTGATGCAGCTTTCGACAATCGCGGGCACATGCCGTGGCGCACGGAACACGTCTACCATGTCTACCGAAAACGGGATGCTTTCCAGGTCCTTGTAAGCCGGTTCTCCCAGCACCTCCCGCACCAGCGGGCGCACGGGCACGATGCGGAAGCCGCGGGACCGCATGGCGCTTGCGACGCGGAAGCTGGGGCGCGCCGGATTGGGGGACAGGCCGACGACCGCGATAGTGTGAACGCTGCGCAATAGATCGCAAATCTCGGCACTACTGGGGTTGGCAAATGTCATAGCTCGAACGATAGCATTTTTCTGCCTTATGGTGCGTGGGAGGCAGGGGTAAAAGGCGCTATACTGCGCATCAAATTGCGCCCGTAGCTCAGTTGGATAGAGTATTGGTTTCCGAAGCCAAGGGTCGTGGGTTCGACTCCCGCCGGGCGCGCCACTTAGAGCTGTAGCTGGAGGGAATATCATGCAATGTCCAATTTGTGGTGCAGCGATCAAGTCCGATGATGTCAGCTGCCCGTCATGCGGGGCGATGCGCATAACCGGTGGTTCTCCCGTGGGGGTAATGGTCGGCTGGGTCGGCATCACAATGGCGGTAATGGTCATATGCATGTGGTCAATTCTGTTGGTAATACCGCTTACCGACGCGAGAATGGGTGACTTCCCCTGGTTTTGGACCTCGTTCGCAACGGTGCTGACCGTGGGACTGTTGTGGTACTCGCGTTCGACCCGGAAACCGAGATGGATAAGCCGCAAGTAGTTTGCGCTATCGTTCCGGGCCGGCCTTCATCATAGGGATAGAGAAATCATGAAAACAGAAATTCTGCTGGGGGGAACAATCCTTGCCGTCCTTTCGTTTCCCGTCCTGGGGCAAAATAGGAAAGAGGTCAGTTACAGCGCGGATATTCGCCCGATACTCAATGACTATTGCTTGAGTTGCCACCAGCCGGGTGGCAAGGGCTATGAGAGAAGCGGTCTCGACATGCGCACCTACGAAAGCCTGATTAAAGGCACCCGATTCGGGGCTGTCATCAAGGCCGGAGACAGTTTTGCCAGCACCCTGATCATGCTGGTTGAAGGCCGCGCCGATCCTTCCATCAAGATGCCGTATGGCATCAATGGCAGCCTGTCCAAGGACAAGATCGACCTGCTCAAGAGATGGATAGACCAGGGCGCGAAGAACAACTAGGGATCGTGGTCTGGCCGCTCATGAGCCAGCCGCAGGTTGCAACTTGAACGATGCTGTGTCTCTGACCAAGTCAGGCAATATGGCGCGCACACAATCATGCCGGTTGCACCAGGCGTGGGGGCCTGTGCAGGGCGGCCAGCCGATTACGGCATGATGTTTGCCCTGTCCACGGACGGTACGTTCGCTTTTTGCCCCGCACGGTATGAACGTATGGCGCGGTCATGTGTTATCCTCTTCGAAAGTTGATCAGGTGAGCACCCGGATGAAGTTTCTTCTTCTCATGCTGTCATTGGTTTCCGCTGCCGCCATGGCGGAAACGGATGCCAATGTCCCTTTCGCAACAGAGGTCAGCGCAGCCGCGCAGGCTGCCGACGAAGACTTCCTTGCGGCACGAGAGGCTTTTCGAGTTGGCGATGCCGCGCAATTCGAGCGCCACGCGGCAAACCTGGTCGCTAGCCCGCTGGAGCCCTATATTGCCTATTACCGTTTGCGCATGCATCTGGAGACGGAAGATGCCGCGATCATAAAGGCATTCCTTGCGCGTCCCGATGAAACGCCGGTAATTGACCGGCTGCGTGGTGAATGGCTCAAGTCGCTTGGCAAGAACCAGAAATGGGATGTCTTTGACGCGGAATATCCGCACCTTTTGAACGGCGATACAGAATTGTCCTGCTATGACATGCAGTCGCGCCTTCGTTCGCAAAAAGCCGCAGTGCTGGAGCAGACACGCCAACTCTGGTTGTCCGATCTCAGCGATCCGCCGGGTAGCTGTGCCACTTTGTTCGATATGGCATCAACCGCAGGCGTGATCAGCGAGGCGGACGTTTGGCAGCGTGTGCGCATGGCCCTGCGGGCAGATGATGTGTCGTTGGCGAGGTCATTGGCGCCAAGGCTGTCAGCAAGGCGCAAGGTGTCCGCAAAGACCCTGCATTATGCAGCGACCAATCCGCGCGGTTATCTTAAAACAGTCAAATTGAAACCATCCGATGAGGACCAGCGTGAACTCGCGCTGTTTGCTTTGCAGCGACTGGCCGCAGAAACGCCACAGCTTGCATTTGACCAGTGGGAGAGAATAGCAACCAATTTCAATGGCGCAGAAGAAGGACGTTTCTATGCCATGCTGGGCTATGAAGCGGCGCGGCATCACGATTCGCGCGCACTGGAGTGGTTCAGGGATGCCGGGGACACACCGCTTGCCGACAAACAGTCGGCGTGGCGTGTGCGTGCCGCTCTGCTTGTCCAGGACTGGCGTGAGGTATTGGCCGGCATCGAGAAGATGGCCCCGCTGCAGCAGCAGGAAGATGCCTGGTGCTACTGGAAGGCACGGGCGCTGCGGGCGCTGGGCAGGGGCGATGAGGCGGTGGCGCTGTTTTCCCTGTTGAGCAGACAATACAATTTCTATGGGCAGTTGGCTGCGGAGGAGCTGGGCACGGCGCCCACGGAAGGTATCATGCTGGTCAGTTATCTGCCGAACAAGAAAGAGCTTGAAGCGATGCTGGAACGTCCTGCCGTGCAGCGTGCACTGGCATTGTACCGCATGAATTTGCGCACCGAAGCTTTCAAGGAATGGTCCTGGGCGGTGCGCAATTTCGATGACCAGCAACTGCTTACGGCAGCAGAAATCGCCCGCCGCAATGGGATGTACGACCGTGCGATCAATACTGCGGAGCGCACCGTGGAATTGCATGATTTCAACCTGCGCTATCTTGCGCCCTATCGGGATGAGTTGCAGACGCATATTCGGCAGAACGACCTGGACGAAGAATGGGTGTATGGACTAATGCGCCAGGAAAGCCGCTTCGTGACGGTGGCGAAATCGGACGCGGGCGCGCGCGGCCTGATGCAGATCATGCCTGCGACTGCACGTTGGGCGGCCCGTCAACTGGGCATGCGAAACTACCGCAACTCGTCGATTCATCAGATGGATACCAACTTCACACTGGGCACGTTCTATATGAAGTGGATGCTCAGCCGATTCGATAACAGCCCGGTGCTGGCCACCGCTGCCTATAACGCGGGTCCGACGCGTGCGCGCCAGTGGCGCAGCGAGATGCCGCTGGAGGGCGCGATATATATTGAGAATATTCCGTTCGACGAAACGAGGGGTTACGTCAAGAAAGTGATGAGCAACACCGAGTACTATGCTGAATTGTTTGGCAAGCCGGCGCGGTCGCTGAAGGAACGGCTCGGTGTGGTCGCCGTCAAGGACACGGCGAATCGATTGCCGGTCCCGGATGAAAGATGAATTGAAGTTTTATTGTGTGGGCGGAGCAGTGCGCGATCGGTTGCTGGGGCTGGCGGTGCAGGACCATGATTGGGTGGTCGTGGGCGGAACGCCGGAAGCCATGACCGCCCGGGGTTTCCAGCCGGTAGGCAAGGATTTCCCTGTGTTCCTGCATCCGCAAACGCATGAGGAATATGCGCTTGCACGCACCGAACGCAAGATCGCCCGCGGCTACAAGGGCTTTGACGTGCATGCGGCACCAGACGTAACGCTGGAACAGGACCTGCTGCGGCGCGATTTCACCATCAACGCGATGGCGCAGGACGCCGACGGCAACCTGATAGATCCCTATGGCGGCGAAGCCGACCTGCGCGCCGGTATCCTGCGGCACGTGAGTTCGGCGTTCAGCGAGGATCCGGTGCGCATATTGCGCGCGGCGCGTTTCGTTGCGCGCTTCGGTTTTGCCATCGCACCGGAGACGCAGGACCTGATGCGCGGGATGGTAAGCAACGGCGAGGTCGATGCGCTGGTTGCGGAGCGCGTCTGGCAGGAACTGGCACGCGGACTGATGGAAAGATTCCCGTCACGGTTCTTCATGACATTGCGTGAGTGCGGCGCATTGACGAAGATCCTGCCGGAGGTCGACGCGTTGTTCGGCGTTCCGCAGCCGGCGCAATACCATCCTGAAATTGACTGCGGCGTGCACACCATGATGGTGGTGGACCAGGCGGCTCGCCACAATTACGCGCTGGAAGTGCGCTTTTCCGCGCTGACCCATGATCTTGGCAAAGGCAATACCCCCAGAGATATCCTGCCGCGCCACATCGGACACGAGAAGCGCAGCGTTGATCTGTTGCGCGCATTGTGCGAGCGGCTGCGGGTTCCCGGCGAATGCCGAAATCTGGGATTGCTGGTTGCGCGCTATCACGGTGACGTCCACCGTGCCAAGGAGTTGCGCCCGGACACCATCGTAAGTTTATTCCAGAGCTGCGATGCCTGGCGCAAGCCGGAACGGTTCCGTTTGATGCTGCAGGCCTGCGCGAGCGATGCGCATGGGCGTACCGGGCACGAAGATGATGCGTATCCGCAGGCCGATTATCTGTTGCGCGCCCTGCATGCGGCGCAGACAGTGAATGCCGGCGAGATCGCACAGCAGTGCGAGGACCATAACCTGATTGCCGAAAAAGTGCGCGAAGCGCGCATCGTCGCGGTGGAGCGTGCAATCGGGGAATAGTCTTATCGCACGAGACGATTGCCGTGCCACGAATGCGTCAGCTCGGCATCCGGTTGCGAGCCCTGGTTGCCGTCATGGTGGCCGCGCGAATTCCGTCGCCATCCGCACAATCTGATTCTTGCGGGATGCGCTTCAGGCAGGCTTCCCATTCTTCCGTGGTTAGCAGGCCGCACATATAGAATGCGCCGCACAGCCCGGTTGCCACACCGCGGCCATGGCCGATGCCGATATTCGCAAGCGCATCCTCGATGGTGTCCATTGCCATACGTTTGTCAAAATTTTCCATGTCCGTCTACCCCGGGATGATTGAAGGGTTGATCGCTCCCCGGCACGTGACGATGCAGCCAAGGCTCGTTTCGCTGTTACACAGAAGCTGACCCTTCATTGTTGACTGCAAGCGCCAAACAGCTGTCAGGCAAATGCTACTATCGGTTAATAATAATAACAACTGATAGTAACAATAGCGGTTGGTAGCTTGAACGCATGAAAAGTATTTCTGAGAGGGAAGCGTTTAGTCAGCGGCTAACCACGGCACTCAAGGATGCAAAGGTGGATGTCAGCAGTCCTACAGGTTTTGCCCGCGAATTCAACCGCCGCTATGCAGGCAAAGCAGTCAGCATCCACGCGGTAAGGAAATGGTTGATGGGGGAGTCCATTCCGATGCAGGACAAGCTCAGACTGCTGGCCGCATGGCTTGGCGTTTCAGCGGAATGGCTGCGGTTTGGCGATGCAGCAAGTTCGGCCAAGCATCTGGCCCAGTCGGAGCGGGCGCTCTATAACTCTCCGGATATCGAGCTGTTGAGCAATATTAACTTGCTCACCACAGAACACAAACAGGTAGTCAGGGAAGTTGTGCTGACCTTGCTGCGGCTGCAACGCAAGCGGTAGCCCGATTTTGTAATACTGCCGCGCCTGGCATGCCTGATTTGCTGGATGGTTCCGGATGCGGAATTGCGTATCGCTTTTCATCTCATCTCCATTCTCGCACGCTTTGACGCGTCTCGCCCTGCACTCTCTGCCCGTGCTTTTCCACACGCCGCCTGCTCGTCTTGGCCCGGTTATTCCGGTAGGATGCTTGTCCCGGACTGGCAACCTATGTAATGACTGACCAAATTTGGCAACGCGCCCCAGAAGAAGACATGGTGATAAGGCTTCATTCAATTATCAATTGCCGGTTGCTGTTCGCGCTAATCGTTCCCTGCCTTCTCAATCCGGCGTGGGCGGAGCCGCCCGAACGGCCGCACGCAATTGACAAGGTCTACGAGTTCAAGGACAGGGGAATGCAAGGATACGGCGCAGAGGTCAACGCTGACATGTCGCGTCTTAGCCGTCTATTCGGGTCAGCCGCCGATTGGGACACGTTGCGAAAACAGCATGAAGAGGAGGAGGAGAAGAAAGGCTGGCTGGGAATTGCCATGAAGCTCCCGAACCAGTTGCCGCGCGATCCAGGCAGCGGGCATACCCTGCAAGCCATTGAGGTGGCCCGGGTCATGCCCGACTCCGGGGCGGAAGCTGCGGGTTTGCACGAAGGCGATCTGATCGTTGGCCTCGATGGCGAAACTATCGAGACCAAGGATGACAAGAAGTTGCTCGCTTTCCGAATGGCGATTTCAAGAAAACATCCTGGCGAGAAAGTGACGCTGCGCATCCTGCGCGGCGTGGATGTGCTGGAACCGGAGGCAACGATCGCCCCATTTCCCCTGGTCAGAGCGGTATTGAAACCACATCCCAAGCTGGAAAAGAAAGTGGTAGATCATGACAATTCAATGTTGCATGAAGTATTGGAAAAAGAGGGCCTGACGGACGAATTTGTGCGGCTCCTCGAGCAGTTCCACAACGAGACAGATAAGGTAGTCAGTCCGTTGATTCGCCGAGCCGGTTTCAATCCCTTCCGGCTGCATGAAGTGAATTACGTAATGAACAACCCGCTGGATTTGCCCGGCGTGGCACGCGAAATTACCGATAGTCTGCAGGGGGATTTCGAGCAAACCCACCATGACCTCGCGGCCCTGCTGCGGGCGGCGATGGACGAACTGGACATGGCGTATATTCCGGCGGGTCCCGCCGGAACCAAGCCGCCAGCCGATTTTACCGAGTATGTCCAGCGGCTGGTCAATGCTATCCAGCACGCGGATTCTGAGCGCGCGGCAGTCCTGTCCGTTCTCGACACCGAGGACATCGATTTCCTGTTTGCCACCGCGCCGACACTGCTCGAAGAGAGCCGGGACGCTGCAAAGCGGGAAAAATCCGAAAAGGACGAGCGGGAAGATGAAACACGTTTGCTAAGATTCTTTCAAATCGTGCTGAAACTGGATTTGCCGCGGTTGCTGAATGCCGCTGCGGAGATAGCGCGGGCTCTGGACCTGGAGACGCTCGCATCCCTGGACAGGCAGGCGGTCAAGCTTGAACGTTATCCGTCCGATTGGCGCGTGCATGAGGAGGATAACCTTACAGTCATCGATACCCCGGCAGGTCGGGTGTTGCTCGGCGGCACGAAGGACAACATCTATAGCGAGGATGCCGCACTGATTCTCGACTTCGGCGGCAACGACAAATACCTCAATCAAGCCGGCGGCAGTACGCGGTTAAACCCGTTCTCCGTCGTCATCGATTTGTCCGGCGACGATGTTTATTCCGCAACAGACGATTTTGCCCAGGGTGCCGGGTTGCTTGGAGGAGGCTTCCTGGTTGACCTTGAGGGTAATGACCGCTATACGGCAAAGAACTATTCGCAGGGTGCCGGTATGCTGGGCGTCGGAATATTGGCGGATCTGGGCGGCAGCGATCAGTACAGTGCAGTTGCGTCCTCACAGGGAGCGGCAAGTTTTGGCGTCGGCATGCTGGCCGAAGGAGGGGGCGACGATACCTATTTTGGCAACCGCTTCGTCCAGGGATTCGGATTCATCAAGGGGTTTGGCGCGATCATCGAGGCTGCAGGCAACGACAATTATTTTGCCGGCGGTTTGTTCGAGGATTTTCGGGCGCCCGGAAAATCCTACCAATCAATGTCCCAGGGGTTCGGTTACGGCATCCGCCCGGCGCAATCCTTCGCCGGTGCCTCGGGCGGAATCGGCATCATTGCCGAGGCAGAGGGGAACGACACGTATGTGGCCGACTATTTCGCGCAGGGAGCCAGTTACTGGTTTTCGCTGGGCATCCTTGACGACCGCAAGGGCCACGACCGTTATATTTCGGGACGATATTCGCAGGGTGCCGGGATTCATATGTCCGCCGGCGTATTGATCGACGACGAAGGGGACGACAATTATCTCGCCAGTCTCGGCGTTTCCCAGGGATGCGGCCATGACTTCGGCATCGGCATTCTGCTGGACAACGGCGGCAATGACCGCTATGTCTCCGGTGCCATCGCCCAGGGCGCCAGCAACGACAACGGCATCGGTGTGCTTTCGGACAACGGCGGAGACGACGAATATTATCTGAAGAGTTCCGGCCAGGGCCGGGGCAATTTCGAGCCTGCGCGCGACCTGGGCAGTTTCGGATTGCTTTTTGATACCGGCGGCGACGACGTTTATTCACCGGGCGGGAAGAACAACAGCCTCACCTATAAAACCCAGTGGGGCATCCTCGTGGATACGAATTGATTCGTCCCCGATGGTGGCACCGCGGCTTCGATGCGAGCGTTGATCAAACGCATGCGCTTGCATGCCGGCTGTATGTTCTGCGGGTAATGCAACTGGGTTCATGACGGGATATATGACGGAGCTTTCGGGACAGAGTGCGGAGCAACTGTTGCGGCTTGCGCTGCAGCAGCATCAGTCAGGCCGCCTGACGGAAGCAGAGGTGCTCTACCGGCAAATACTCGAGAGCCATCCGGATCATGCGGATGCCCTGCATTTGTCCGGGTTGATCGCGCACCAGAAGAGGCAGAGCGGAATTGCCGTCACGCTGATTGGGAAGGCGATCGAAGTGAATCCCTTGAATCCGGTGTATTACAGCAACCTGGGGCTTGCCTTCAGGGCGCAGGGCAAGCTGGAAGAAGCGGTCAAGAGTTTCCTCAGGGCGTTGTCGATCAAGCCGGATATCGCGGAAGTGCATTTTAACCTGGGGGTTGCCTATCAGGATTTGGGACGGGCGCCGGACGCGATGGCAAGTTACCGGCGTGCGCTTGCAATCAAGGCTGACTATGCCGAAGCGCATCGCAGTCTGGGAAACCTCTTGCTCGGGCAGGGAAATCTGGAGGACGCGATCGCCAGCTACCGGAAGGCACTCGCGATCCGGCCGGGGAACATCGAAGCGCTGAGCAACATGGGGATCGCCTTGCACCGGCAAGGCAGGCTGGAGGAAGCGGCAACTTGCCTGCGCACGGTGCTTTCTGCCAGGCCGGATTTGGCCGAGACTCATAACAATCTCGGGATACTGCTGAGCAAGCAAGGCAATCTGGGAGAGGCAATAGCCAGTTATCAAAAGGCGCTTGCGCTCAAACCGGAATATGTCGAGGCGCAGAATAATCTCGGGCTGACGTACCGCGAACAAGGCAGACTGAACGAAGCCATAGCCTGCTACCGCAAAGCGCTTGCCATCAAACCAGAATATGTTGATGCGCAGATGAACCTGGGCAGAGCGCTCCACGCTCAAGGCAAGCTTGAAGAGGCCGTAGACAATTATCGCCAGGCGTCGGTGCTAAGGCCGGACCTGGCAGAGGCGCATTTTCTGATGGGCAACGCGCTCAATGAGCAAGGCAAGCAGGATGAAGCGATTGCCAACTACCATAAGGCGATCGAGCTCAAATTCGATTATGCCGAGGCCTGCAATAATCTGGGTACGCTCCTCAAGAACCAGGGCAAACTGGACGAAGCGGTCAAGTACCTGCGCAATGCGTTGTCTATCAGGCCCGAATTTGTGGAGGCGCATGCCAATCTTGGGACTGCCCTGCTCGACCAGGGCAAGCTGGACGAAGCAATAGGCAGCTTCCGCACGGCCCTCGCGCTCAGACCGGATTTTGCCCAGGCATATAGCAACCTGCTGTTCATACACGCCTACCACGCCTCCCTTGAGCCGCAAGAATACCTGTCCGAGGCTCGCGGCTGGGAACTCGCCTGTGTGCCGGCACCAGACAGGAATGCTGCGCGCATCCGGACATTCCGGCGTTCTGAGCTGGGCGGAAGACGGCTGCGGGTCGGCTATGTCTCGGGCGACTTCCGCCACCATGCGGTGACCTATTTTATCGAACAAGTATTCGCACACCATGACCGCGCGAAAATCGAGCTATCCGCCTACTCCACCGCAAGCGTCCACGATTCCGTCACCGACCGCCTGCAAGCCATGGTGGAATACTGGGTACCGGTTGCCGGAATGTCTGAATCGGATATCCGTGACCGCATCGAGGCGGACGGTATCGATATTCTGGTCGACCTGTCCGGCCATACCGCACATAGTCGCATAGGTGTGTTTGCCCGCCGTGCTGCGCCGGTGCAAGTGCATTATGTGGGCTTCTTCGCAAGCACCGGATTGAGCGAGATGGATTACTACATCGGCGACAAAGTTTTGACCCCGCCCGAAAGCGATTACCACTTCAGCGAACGGGTGTGGCGGCTGCCGCGGATATCGGTCTCCTATAAAACCATAGCCGATGTGCCTGAACCGGATTGGCGTCCTGCCAGCGATGGTTCGATTTGGCTGGGGAGTTTCAACGATCTGGGTAAACTCAACGCGAAAACAATGGCTTTGTGGGCAAGCGTGATGCATGCCTTGCCAGAAGCCCGATTGCTGCTCAAGACCAGGAATCTGGCCGATGTCGGCAACCGGCAGCGCATTCTGGATGCCATGGGCAGTCTCGGGATTTCAGCGGAGCGCATCGAACTCCAGCGTGATTCGGAATGGGCAGATTACATTGCTCAATACAATCGTCTGGACATCGCGCTTGATCCGGTCGGAGGCCATGGGGGCTACACCACCACATGCGACGCGTTGTGGATGGGCGTGCCGGTCATCCACGCCTTGGGAGACCGCACCACCTCGCGCATGACCGCGTCAATGCTGGATGCCATTGGGCATCCGCAATGGATTGCCCGCTCTGACCAAGAATACGTTCAGAAGGTTGTCACGCTTGCCCGGGACGTGCAGCAGCGCAAGGCGCTGCGCTCAGTCCAGCGTGAACGCATGGCCAGCAGTCCCTTGTGCGATGCCGAAGGTCTGGCCAGGAATCTGGAAGACGCTTACCGGGAAATGTTTGAACGGTGGCTGGAGGAGAAAAAATGAACACTCACCTCGCGTGCAATGAATGTGCAGATTCCTCCGCGGGTCGCGGAACGCAAATTCCTCTCCGCCCCCGCGTTTCTCGCTGATTCCCGGTTAGCGCGCCGTCACGGACAATAACGGTTGACTGCACGCCAAGCCTGCAATTTGTCAGCATAGCGCATTCCGGCATGGGCTGGACTGGTCGACGGCAGGCGATGCAGATCAAGCGGTGGCAATGCCTGCTTATCCTGCACGAATCGCCTGAAGCATTGCTCCGCCTTGCCGCCGTTGAAAAATACCTGGGTGATTTGCGCATGACTCGCGAAGAATGATGTGAAATCGTTCGCGGATTCCTGCCGGATGTGCGCATCCTGGCTGGATTCACGCGTGCAGGAGGCAAGCACATCCCACAATGCGATGCCGGAAGCTTTGAGGGCGCGTAGCCTTTCCTCATAGGGAAGGTAGGGGTGAGCGCCGACCAGTTCACCCATGATTTTCCAGAAGCTGTTCAGCGGGTTGCCATAGTACTGGTTGAGCTCCAGTGATTTCTTTCCGGGCATGCTGCCGAGAATCAACACCTTTGCACCTGCATTGCCGGCCGGCATGAAACAGCGGATGTGTGCCATGTTCCGGGCGGCACGCGATGGCGTCACAGGCTGCGCGACTTGTCGCCGGATCGAAAACCGCTCAACAATGTGTCAATCCCCTTGCCAAGCGCGATAACCTTGAACAGCTCGCCCATCTCTGCCGGGCTGGTGAGCTTTTGCAGCTGCGCGGAAAGCGGCAAATAGCTGCTCAGGTTTTCCGGTGAAACATCACTGAGGAAATCAGTGATGCCGCAGTTGACCAGGAAATTTGCCTGTGTCGTGTAACCGAGCAGGTGCGCGTCATTGATGATCGCGCTTTCGGCGATTGCGCTGAAGTCGACGTGCGCGCTGATGTCCTGCAAGCCGGTCAGGAAGAACGGGTCGTCGTGCACATGGTGGCGATAGTGGCACATCAACGTCCCGTTGCTGCGCTGCGGGTGGTAGTATTCGCCGGCGCCGAATCCGTAATCAATAAACAGCATCACGCCTTGCTGCAGACGATCGCACAGGCTGGCAACCAGACCGCGCGCGGCAAGCGAAATCTCGCTCAGGTATTGTTCCGGCACATCGATTTGGCGCGCGGCATGCATCAATTCCCCGTGCACGGGTTGGCGCAATTGCCAGACAAAGATATCGCCTTCGCTTGATACACCGCGCTCGAGAATCTGATCGCTTGCCCAGTAAACCAGGTGTACCGGCAACGCATCCAGCACTTCGTTAGCGATGACTGCACCTGAAATGCGGTCGGGCAGCGAGTCCAGCCAATGTACCCGCTGTGCGAGATGAGGCGCGTGCGTTTCCAGATATTGTTGCTGCCTTTCCCGCAAATCGGCGCTGATTTCCAGGATGGAATAGCGCTGCGGAAGACACGTCATCCGTTCCAGTTCGAGCAGGATATCGGCAGCCAGCTTGCCGCCCCCCGCGCCAAGTTCGAGAATCTGCGGGGCACTGCGCTGCATAACCTCGGCGACTTGGCGCGCCAAAGTCCGGCCGAACAGGGAAGAGAGTTCCGGCGCCGTGACAAAATCACCCGAGGCGCCGAATTTGCGCGACCCGGCCGTGTAATAACCGAGGCCGGGGGCATACAGGCTCAGTTCCATGAAGCGCGAGAACGGGATCCAGCCGCCCTGCATGCTGACATCCTGCAGGATAATTTCGCGCAACCGGTTGCTGTGGGCCAGTGCATCGGCGGAGGGTGTCGGTAGAGTAGACATGACGGCTGTGGTAAATTGCAGGTGACAGTTTAGTGGAGGAAGCCGTGCAAGGCAAAGTCGTATTGGTGACCGGCGGGGCGAAGCGCGTGGGAGCGGCTATTTGCCGCAGACTGCATGCGGCCGGTGCGAACATTGCCTTGCATTACCGTTCTTCCGTGCGGGAAGCGCAGGCATTGCAGTCAGAGCTTAATGCACAACGCGAAAAATCGGTGCTGAACGTGCAGGCCGATCTGCTGGATATGGCGGGGCTGCCCGGGATGGTGGAAAAGGTGGTCGGCCATTTCGGCCGTCTGGATGGGCTGGTCAACAATGCCTCCAGCTTCTATGCCACGCCGCTGAACGCAATAGATGAACAGCAATGGCAGGACCTGCTCGGCACCAATCTGAAGGCGCCGCTGTTCCTGTCCCAGGCGGCGCATGCCGAGTTGCGCCGCTGTCACGGTTCGATCGTGAATATCGTTGACATCCACGCCGAGCGCCCGTTGCACGGATACGTGCTGTACAGTGTGGCGAAGGCCGGCCTGGCGGCACTGACCAAATGCCTGGCGCAGGAAATGGCGCCACAGGTGCGCGTCAATGCCGTCGCTCCCGGGGTTATCCTCTGGCCGGAAACCAAAATATGGGAGGACGAGCAGCAGCGCCGCAAAATCGTCGCGCACACCCTGCTCAAGCGCGAAGGCGAACCGGACGACATCGCGCGCACGGTGAAATTCCTGTTGAGAGATGCACCTTACATCACCGGCCAGGTAATCGCGGTGGATGGCGGACGCAGCATCAATCTTTGAACCCGAATACCAGATATAAGCCGCAGAGGAGACAGAAATGTCCAGAGTTCCGCTTAGTGTTGCGCCCAACCTGATCCATGAGCGAATGCCTGCGGCAACTCATGGCTCCTGCCCCGTCCACTCTGTGTTCCAAACGGCTGACTGAACTGCTGCCCCATGAACGATTTCCAACCCGTGCATTTCGAACACCGATCGACCAATTTCAACCGCCTCAGGGGGCGGCTGGAACACCAGGTGGGGAAGGCCATCGCCGATTTCAACATGATCGAGGACGGCGACACCGTAATGGTGTGCCTGTCGGGCGGCAAGGATTCCTACACGCTGCTCGACATCCTGCGCACACTGCAAAAGCGCGCACCGATCAGGTTCAGATTGGTCGCCATGAACCTGGACCAGAAGCAGCCGGGCTTCCCGTCGCACGTATTGCCGAACTATCTGGCGTCCATCGGCATGGAATATCACATCGAGACTCAGGACACCTACTCCATCGTCAAACAGAAGATTCCCGAAGGCAAAACCACCTGCTCGCTGTGCTCACGCTTGCGCCGCGGCGTCATCTACCGCGTGGCCGGCGAGATCGGCGCCAACAAGATCGCGCTCGGGCACCACCGCGACGACATGATCGAAACGCTGTTCCTCAACATGTTCTTCGGCGGCACGCTGAAAGCCATGCCGCCCAAGCTGGTCACCGACAAGGGCGACCACATCGTGATCCGGCCGCTGGCATACTGCGCCGAGAAAGACATCACGCGCTATGCGCGCGGATCGGAATTCCCGATCATCCCCTGCAACCTGTGCGGCTCGCAGGAGAACCTGCAACGGCAGAACATCAAGGAAATGCTGCAACAGTGGGAACGCCAGTATCCGGGACGCACGCAGAGCATCTTCACCGCGATGCATAATGTCGTGCCATCGCACCTGCTGGATGGCAGCCTGTTTGATTTTGTGAGCCTGAAGCCGGGTGATGCAGTGGGCGAGGGAGATGCGGCGTTTGATCTTGCGGAGTGAGATGCGCTTGCTGCAAAGACTTGCTGCTGTGGAATCCCGGCTGCAGCTTTATCCGGTTGCGGGTAACCCTCTCCAGATGAGATCCTGTTGCCTGCGCATCGGCCGGTTGCCAGATTGTTGTGCCGCGGCCATTTCCCTGCTCGGGCACTATATCTTCCGGTATGGGTTTTCTTCGCCCAGCGCGTCGAGCAACGGTCCCAAATGTGATTCATAATGGCGCCAGCGTTCCCGGGATGACTGGTAGATTTTCTGCTTCACCTGCCAGTTGCTTGATGTTCCCACTTTGCGTTCCGTCTTGTGGAAATCCAGACAACGCTCATCCCAGTCCAGATTGATAAACTCGATGATCCGCCGGCTCCATTCGGCCTGATCTTCTGTCAGCGCTTCATAAGGTACCTCGAGAAGACATTTTCCCGGCAATACTGTTCGCCAATGACGCATCAGCCTGGCGTATTCCCGGTAGAAAAAACCCAGATCATCAAGATCGGTTCCATAGAAGTTGGCGACATTGAGGTGCTGGAAATATATCGACAAACATGTATCAACCGGATTGCGTTGCATATGCACGATCCTTGCCTGCGGGAAGATCGCGTGCACCAATCCGAGGCTGAAGAAATTGATGGGCATCTTGTCTACTACGCGGGTGGCTTCGGTCGAATACTGCTGCAGGAGCTGCTCATACTCCGCCGCGACTCGGGCAATGAATGCTGCGTCAACCTTTCCAAACAGTGCGGCCGCCGGATTCGATGAGGCGAGCGCCTCCCAGAAGGGCAGTTCCCCGGCGCCGAATGCTTTCGGGTGGGATGCGATGATCTGCTCGGTTAACGAAGTGCCGGATCGCGGCATGCCAACAATCAGAACCGGCCGTTGCGATTGACTGGCCCCTTCGTGTTGCTGGTTTAAAAAATCTGCGCTGTAGGTGGCAATCAGGGTGTCGATTAGCCGGGAGAGTTTGGCGCGATCAAAACGGCCCCCTATTCGTCGCTGCAATGCATTCGCCTGCTGGTAGGCGGAAAATGCAAGATCGTATTGCCGGGTATCGTCGTAGTATTTGCCTATCGCAAACTGTAATGTGCACTTTTCCTTGTCGGACAAAGTTGGCTTGAGTGCCAGCCTGAGGGCGGTGTTCAACAAGCCCTCATCCCCCAGGGTCATCTTCCGTATCCCGATCAGCATTGCCCAGGCGACGGGAAGTTCCTTATGGACATCGAGCGCCTTGAGTAATGCATCCTGAGCCTCCTCAAATTGCCCTCTATCCATGAATATTGCAGCCAGACCAATATGTGCCTCGGCAAAATCCGGCTTGAGCGAGAGTGCAATATGGTGGTGGTCGGCAGCCGCATCGAGCTTGCCCAGGACTTCCAGGGCAGTTCCCAGATTGCAATGGGCCTCGGCAAAATCCGGCTTGAGCGCAAGGGCCTTGTGATAGCTGACGACAGCCTGGTCAGGCCTTGCCAGCGCCAGGAGCGCACCTCCAATGCCATTGTATGCTTCGGCGTAATCCGGCTCGAGCGCGAGAGCCTTGTGCAGGCAGGCCATGGCTTCCTCCGGCTTGCCCTGGTCGGAAAGTACAATTCCCAGATTGTAGTGTGCCCGGGCATTGCCTGGATCGTGCGTGAGCGCGTTGCGGTAGCAGGCCATGGCTTCATCCAGTCTGCGCTGATGCTGGAGTGCAAATCCCAAATTGATGTGCGCTTCCACAAAACCCGGTTCGAGCGATAGCACGTTGCGGTAACAGGCAATGGCTTCATCCTGCTTGCCCTGGGCTTTAAGGGTATTTCCGAGATTGTAGTGTGCCTCGGCATAATCCGGCCTGGCCGAGACTGCCTTGCGGTAGCTGACTACGGCATCTTCCGGCTTACCCAGGTCCTTAAGTGTGTTCGCGAGATTGTAGTGTGCCTCGGCATAATCCGGCTGCAGCGCGATGGCTTTCTGCAGATAAACAACCGCCTCATCCAGCCTGCCCCGGCTCTGCAGCGCTCCGCCCAGGTAATTGTGCGCGGCGGCATGTTTCGGATCCAGCCGTACCGCCTCCCGGTAGGCATCGATGGCAGCATTGAATTGGCCAAGGTGCAGATGCACGCTGCCAAGATCGAAACGGTATGCGGCAACATCCGGCTTGAGTTCGATCGCCCGTTCGATCAGGCGTGACGCATCCTCGAGACCGCCACTGTGAAATGCGACCAATCCGAGTTTATGCAGTGCGTCGCCGTCGATGGGCTTGCTTCCGAGCAGCGCCTGGCAGGCGGCCCTCGCCTCGTTCAACCTGCCGGCTTGATACAGGGAGACGGCCTCCGTCCATGGCCTGGTGGCGGGCGCATGGCCCCGGAATTGCGCCTTATGCCTGGACGCATTTGCGGCTGCCGCGTTCTTTGGCATGCAGCAGTTCTTGTATTTTTCCCCGCTGCCGCAAGGACAAGGATCATTTCTGCTGGTTACGCTCATGGGTTCCGCGTCGTCTGCAGCCGCCTGTAGGGTTATACCCAATCCCTGGGCACCAGGAACTCGTCATACAGCTTTGCTTCCGGCGTGTCTTTCTCCGGAGTCCAGTCATAGCGCCACTTTACCAGCGGCGGCATCGACAGCAGGATAGATTCGGTGCGGCCATTCGATTGCAGGCCGAAGATCGTGCCGCGGTCAATTACCAGGTTGAACTCGACGTATCTTCCTCTGCGATACAGCTGGAAGTCCCGCTCGCGGTCACCGTACGGCGTGTTCATGCGGCGCTCGAGCAGGGGAACGTAGGCCGAAAGGTAATGGTCGCCGACGCTTTGCTGGATGCCGAAAACGGTTTCGAAGTCAGGATCGCTCAGGTCGTCGAAGAAGATTCCGCCGATGCCGCGCGGCTCGTTGCGGTGCTTGATGAAGAAATAGTCGTCACACCATGTCTTGAATTTCGGATGGTACTCGGCACCGAATGGATCCAGCGCATTCTTGCAGGTCTGGTGGAAATGCACGGCGTCTTCCTCAAAGCCGTAATAGGGCGTGAGGTCCATGCCGCCGCCAAACCAGAACACGGCATCGCCGTCCGCCTTGTTTGCCATGAACATGCGCACATTGGCATGGGAGGTCGGTGCATAGGGGTTGCGCGGGTGGATCACCAGCGATACCCCCAGCGCTTCCCAACTGCATCCGGCCAGTTCCGGACGGTGGGCAGTCGCCGAGGCGGGCATGTTGTCGCCCTGCACATGCGAAAAGGCCACGCCGCCGCGTTCCAGCACGTTGCCTTGCTCAATGATGCAGCTGATGCCCTTCCCCTTGTCGATGCCGCCGCTGCCGGTGGCGCGTTCCCACTTGTCGCGCAGAAATTTGCCGCCATCCACCTGTTCCAGACGGGTGACGATCAGGTCCTGCAATTCAAGCAGATATTCTTTGACTTCATTGCTGTTCATGGATTCTCCATATGGAGTGCAGCGGGCGTGAGTTGCTGGAGCTGTGCCAACTTCCACTCGATCCACAGAGTAGCAAATTGCCTGCCTTTAACGCCACCACGCCGGTGCAAATTCCGTGCAGTGTTTGACGGGAAACGGATTTGCCTACCCTTGTGGTGTACCCCTGCGGGTGTATGTGTCGCGGCATCCTGCTAATTCGCGCAGTCGAAACTGTGTCCTGCAGGTCAGCGCACGATACTACCATTCCGCCAGGCGATTATAGTGGATGGCTTCTTGCGTTTGCCCACCCTGCCAGGCAAAACCCACACTTTCTTTCCGAATAGGCGCCGGCATTGCGCGAAACTGCGTGCGGGTCTTGCACCGCTGCGGTTGGCACTGGTGGAAACCAGTGCCATGTTCAGCGCGTTGCATAATGCCGCGGTGTCGCGATGCGCGGTAATGCGTACCGCAAGGGTGTCATGCGCGCCGCGCAGCCAGCGTGGACATCCCGCCTTTGCGGGCATCAGCCAGGTGATCGCCTGCGCGCCATCTTGCTGCAATTTCTTCTGCCCGGTTGGAGCAAGCGGCTTCAGGTAAGGCGCAAGCTGGGAAAATCTGCCCGCGACAAGGATCAGTCCCTTGCGCTGGGGGCGCTGCTTGAGCTCCAGCAAACGTAGAACCGCATTTCGGTTGCGCGGATCGCACCCCAGTCCATAACAGAATTCGGTGGGGTAGGCGATCAGGCCGCCACGCGCAAGGTGCGCTGCTATGCTGCGGATAGGTGTGGCAGGATGATACAAGCGCACCTCTGAGAAAGATACTCCGCCTCCCTAGCTGCCGCGGGGGAGGGGGTGACTTGGCGAATTATTCTTGTTTGCCGTTGCGCGCCAGCCGATGTCGCGCCTCATCTGGCAGCCGTCGAAATGAATTCCGTCGGCGATTTCGTAAGCCCGCTTTTGCGCCACTCTGACCATGTCGCCCAGCGCAGTGACGCACAGCACCCGCCCGCCGCTGGTCACCACCTCGCCGTCCTGCAGTTTTGTGCCGGCGTGGAACACATGAGCGTCTTCCATCCGCTTCGGCAGACCAGTGATGGTGTCGCCTGTGCGCGGCACATCGGGATAATTGGCGGCAGCCAGCACCACGCCGAGCGCGGTGCGGCGATCCCATTCCGCTTCCACCTTGTCGAGTGTGCCGTTGATGGCGTGCTCGATGATTTCAGCGAAATCGCTCTTCAGGCGCAGCATGATGGGCTGGGTTTCGGGGTCGCCCATACGGCAATTGAATTCGAGCACCTTGGCATTGCCCTGCGGGTCAATCATCAGACCGGCGTACAGAAAACCGGTGAAGACGTTTCCTTCCTTATCCATCCCCTGCACCACGGGGTTTATGACCTCGCGCAGCACGCGTGCATGAAGCTGCGGCGTGACGATCGGCGCCGGAGAATAGGCGCCCATGCCGCCGGTGTTTGGGCCCCGGTCGCCGTCCCTGAGGCGTTTGTGATCCTGGCTGCTGGCCAACGGCAGCACGTGTTTGCCATCCACCATGACAATGAAGCTGGCCTCCTCGCCCGGCAGGAATTCCTCGATCACCACGCGCGCGCCGGCATCGCCCAGCTTGTTGCCGGACAGCATCATGTCTATCGCGGCGCACGCTTCGTCCTTGCTCATCGCGACGACCACACCTTTGCCTGCCGCCAGGCCGTCGGCCTTGACGACGATTGGTGCGCCATGCTTCTCGACGTAGGCGCGCGCGGCACTGATATCGCTGAAGGTCTCGAAGAACGCAGTCCGTATGTTGTGGCGGGCCATGAAACGCTTGGCAAAATCCTTGGAAGATTCAAGTTGGGCAGCAGCTCTGGTCGGCCCGAAGATATTCAGTCCCGCAGCGCGAAAGGCGTCCACGATGCCTGCCGCCAGCGGGCCTTCCGGGCCGACCACGGTGAACTGGATAGATTTCCTCTTCGCGAAAGCGATCAGGGTGGGAATGGCGGTGATCGGGACGTTCTCCACGCCGTCCTCAAGCGCCGTACCCGCATTGCCCGGTGCGACATAGACTTTCTGCACCCGCCTGCCCTGCGCCAGACGCCAAGCCAGCGCATGCTCGCGTCCGCCGGAACCGATGACCAGAATTTTCATGGCAGCCTCAACGTAGGGTGGATAAGGCGCTGTGCGCGTACCCACCCATATGAGTTACGCGAGTTCGATTAGGCCGTCGCGAGCGCAGGCAGAACAAGACGCGAAAGGGCGAGAAAGCGGAGTTTACTAGATCGTAAATGAGCATTTCGAGCCCTTGAGCAACACAGTTATGCCGAGCGCAGCAGGCTTAATGCCTGAAATGACGGAAGCCGGTAAACACCATCGCCAGCCCATGTTCATCCGCCGCCGCAATCACTTCTGCGTCGCGCATCGAGCCGCCCGGCTGGATCACCGCTTTTGCGCCCGCTGCCGCCAGCACATCGATGCCGTCCCGGAATGGAAAGAAGGCATCGGAAGCGACAGCCGAGCCGGCCAGGGTCAGCCCTGCATTCTGCGCCTTCATGCTTGCGATGCGGGTGCTGTCGACGCGGCTCATCTGTCCGGCGCCCACACCCAGGGTCTGGCCGTGTTTGCAGAACACGATGGCATTGGATTTCACGTACTTCGCCACGCGCCATGCGAATAGCAGGTCCTGCAATTGCTCCGTGCTGGGCTGTGTCCTGGTCACCGCCTTGAGCTGTGCCGCCTGCACGTTCAGCGTGTCCGGTGTCTGCACCAGCAGTCCCCCGCTCACGCGCTTGAAGTCGTACAGGTTGTGCGCACTGGACAGCGGCACGCCGAGCACGCGCACGTTCTGCTTCGCAGCGGTCACCTTGAGCGCCTGTTCAGAGGTGGACGGCGCGATGATGAGTTCGACGAACTGGTTGGCAGTGATCAGCTTTGCCGTCTCGGCATCCAGTTCACGATTGAAGGCGATGATGCCGCCGAATGCGGAAGTCGTGTCGGTGGCGTAGGCCAGCCGGTAGGCATCCAGTGCGCAGTCGGCGATCGCCACGCCGCACGGGTTGGCATGTTTGACGATGACACAGGCTGGTTGCTCGAAAGTCTTGACCAGTTCCCATGCCGCATCGGCGTCGCCAACGTTGTTATAGGAAAGCTCCTTGCCCTGCAACTGGATGTAGCCGGCGATGCCGCCCGGGACCGGATCGAGGTCACGGTAGAACGCAGCACTCTGGTGCGGGTTTTCGCCGTAGCGCATGTCCTGCGCTTTGGCGAAATTGAAATTGATCTGCTCCGGGAACGCATGTTTGGCGCCGTCCGCATCGATCGCGGTAAGGTAGTTGCTGATTGCAGAATCATAAGCAGCGGTGTGCGAAAAGGCCTTCTGCGCCAGTTCGAAGCGGGTGGCGCCGGAAACCGCGCCGGCGTTGGTCTGAATTTCGGCAAGCACGTCGGGATAGTCAGTCGGGTCGGTCACGATGGCGACGTGCGCGTAGTTCTTTGCCGCCGCGCGCACCATGGTCGGGCCGCCGATGTCGATGTTCTCGATGGCATCCTCCAGCAAACAATCGGGTTTGGCGACGGTTGCGGCAAACGGATACAGATTCACCACCACCAGATCGATGGTCGGGATGCCATGTTGTTCCAGTGTGGCGACATGCGCCGGCAGATTGCGCCGCGCCAGGATGCCAGCATGGACTTTCGGTTGCAGTGTTTTTACGCGGCCATCGAGCATTTCCGGGAACCCGGTGTAATCGGCTACTTCTGTACAGGCTACTCCATTTTCGGCGAGCAATCTGGCAGTGCCGCCAGTGGAAAGGATACTGATGCCCAGCTGTTGTAATCCTCGTGCAAATTCCACTATGCCGGCTTTGTCGGAGACACTGATCAGTGCCTGTTTGATGGCGGTCATGTCAGTCTTGAGGTGGGGGTCAATTCTTTATGCGGTGCGCCTGGATTTTTTTCCGCAAAGTATTGCGGTTCATTCCTAGCAATTCCGCCGCGCGAGTCTGATTGCCGGAAGTATGGTGCAATACGGTTTCGATCAGCGGTTTTTCCACACAATTAATCACCATGTCGTAAACCGCGCAGGAGGGTTCTTCCCCATCCAGATCCTTGAAATATTCAGCCATCGCCTTGCGCACATAGCGCGCAATATCGTTCTCGTTCAACTCACTTCCCCCTTTGAAACTCAAGCAGCAATCAGTTCTTCGTAGTGCAGGCGCTCCCCGCGCAAAGACTGGCCGTCAAAAAAATCTCCCACTGCGAGTAACTGTTCTGAACAGTTCTCAAGTTGGTTCATGTACTGGCGGAACTGGGCCGAGCCGGCCAGTCCCCGCGTATACCAGGAAATATGCTTGCGCGCCACGCGCACCCCGGTATGTTCACCATAGAAATGGTACAGGTCACGCACATGGGCGACCAGAATGCCGTGAATTTCCGCCACCTGAGGGGCAGGCAACCGTTTTCCGGTTTTCAGGAAATGATCGATCTCGCGGAATATCCAGGGCCGTCCCTGCGCGGCGCGCCCGATCATCACGGCGTCGGCGCCAGTATGATCCAGAACCAGTTTGGCTTTCTCCGGTGTCGTGATGTCGCCGTTGGCGATGACTGGTATCCTGGCCGTGTCTTTTACCGCGGCGATAGTGTCGTATTCCGCATCGCCGGTGTAGGCGCAGGCACGCGTGCGACCATGGATGGCGAGCGCCTGAATGCCGCAGGATTCGGCGACTTGCGCGACGCGAACCGCATTGCGGTTATATTTGTCCCAGCCCGTGCGTATCTTCAGGGTGACCGGCACGTCCACCGCGCCGACCACAGCTTCGAGTATCTCCGCAACCAGTTTTTCATTTTGCAGCAACGCGGAACCGGCCATCACGTTACAGATTTTTTTTGCCGGGCATCCCATGTTGATGTCTATGATCTGTGCGCCCTGATCCACGTTGTAGCGCGCAGCCTGAGCCAGCATCCTGGGGTCGGCGCCGACTATCTGTACCGAGATCGGGTCAGCCTCGCCTTCGTGGTTAGCGCGTCGTTTGGTTTTGTCCGAGCCGTATAGCAATGAGTTGGAAGCGACCATTTCGCTTACCGCCATGGCTGCACCCATGCGTTTGCATAACATGCGGAAGGGACGATCAGTCACGCCGGCCATGGGGGCAACGATGAGGTTGTTTTTGAGTTTGTAGGGACCGATTTGCATGACGTTTTCCATAAGGGGCGGTGATTATAAATTAATCATCCGCATCGTGCTATCATCGCAGACATTAAAAGTTAAATTTTCTTTAGTGCGATGATTTTTGATGTACTGATTATCGGCGGTGGGCTCGTCGGCGCGGCTCTTGCCGCCGCACTCAGGTCCAGCGGATTATCGGTGGCGCTGGTGGAAGCGCAGTCGGAGTTCCCGCAGGCGGAAGGATGGGACAGCCGCATCTACGCAATCAGTCCTGGCAGCGCATCTTTCCTTGCCGAATGCGGCGTGTGGCAGGGACTGGACATGTCCCGCGTGCAACAGGTCGAGCGGATGCGCATATTCGGCGATGAACGCGCCGAGCTGGATTTTTCCTCTTATCAGATCGGAGCGCCGGAATTGGCCTTCATCATGGAAAGTTGCCGGTTGCAGTGGTCGCTATGGGAAATCCTGCGGCATCAGGATGGCCTGAAGCTGTTCATTCCGGCGCACTGCGTCGATCTTGTGTGGCATGAAGACTGTGCCATCCTCAGCCTTGAAGACGGACGCGAGATCAGGTCAAGACTGATCGTGGGGGCCGACGGAAGGGATTCCTGGGTGCGCAGGCAGGCGGGAATCATTGAACCCCCGACGCTATACCGCCAGAATGGAGTGGTGGCCAACTTCCTTGCCGGGGAACCACATCGTGGCACAGCGTTCCAATGGTTTCAGACGGACGGCATACTGGCGCTGCTGCCGTTGCCGCAGCAGATGGTGTCGATGGTATGGTCGGTCAGCCCGGATACATCGGATATGTTGATGCAGCTTGGGCGCGAAGAATTATGCGAACGGGTCTCGACTGCGTCGCACGGCATACTTGGAGAAATGCAGCTGGTTACGCCGCCCGCTGCTTTCCCGCTGCGGCTGCTGCACCTGCCGCAAATTGTCAAGCCGCGATTGGCACTGGTGGGCGATGCCGCGCACAACATCCATCCGCTGGCCGGACAGGGCGTAAATTTGGGGTTCCGCGATGCGCGCCAACTGGCCAGTGTGTTGTTGGAACGCGGGCCGCAAACGGATTGCGGTGACATACATTTGCTGCGCCGCTATGAGCGCGCGCGGCAGGAAGATATATTTTCGATGCAGGCCGTAACGGATATGCTGAAGAAATTGTTCAACAATGATAATCCGCTGTTGCGCGGCGCCCGCAATTTCGGTCTAGCTGCCACCAATCGAATCGCACCACTGAAGAAGGTGCTGATACGGCATGCGCTAAATTAACTTTCAGGACTTGACCATGATCAGATCGTTTTTGTTCTTGTTCGCACTTCTGGTATTTACCTGCGCCCAGGCCAGCGAGGCCAAGGTGCGGAAGATTCTGGAAACCAACTATCCGCAAATGGGCAAGATTGATAAAGTCCAGAAGGCGAATATCCTTGGCCTGTATGAGGTCGTGTCGGATGGACATCTGTTTTATACCGATGACAAGGCGCAATACCTTATCAACGGGAGTATTTTCGATTTGAAGAGCATGCGCAATTTGACCGACGAGCGTGCCAGGGTATTGTTTGCGGTTGACTTCAATGCGCTTCCCCTTGACCTGGCGGTAACAGAGGTGAAAGGCGATGGCAAGCGCAAGCTGGCATATTTTGCCGATCCAAATTGCGGTTACTGCAAGAAACTGGAGCACGAGCTGTTGCAAGTGGACAACGTCACGCTATATCGTTTCTTGTATCCCATATTTCCGGGATCGGATGAAAAGGTGCGCAACATCCTGTGCAGCAAAGACCCGTCCAGAACGTGGGAAGACTGGATGACCAATGCCGTGCAACCCGCTTCCGCGACTTGCGACGATGCAGGCCGGACAGAGAAGGTGGTGGATTTGGGCAGAAAAATGAACGTGACCGGCACCCCGACCCTGATATTTGCCAGCGGGCAACTCAATCCTGGATATTTGCCGGCAGAAGAACTCGAGAAAGCATTGGATGAGCCCGCCAAGCCGGCCGCGAAGTGACGGGTGGTCGGCGCTATAGCGCAGGCTCTGCGCCCTTCGGGAACAGCACCCACATTCTCCCTTGTTGTTTCATGCGCCCGGCCTGCATTGCTGCGTTTTCGCCGAAGCCCCAGAAGAAGTCGGCGCGGACGGGTCCCTTGATGGCGCCGCCCGTATCCTGAGCCAGCATCAGGCGATTCAGCGGTGTGTCGCTCCCGGGTTCGGTCGTGGCCAGCAGCACCGGCGCACCGAGCGGGATGGTGCGCGCGTCCACCGCGAGACTGTATTCTGCGGTAAGCGGAACACCCAGCGCCCCAAGCGGAGCGGACAATCCGTCCGGCAGTTCACGGAAGAATACATAACTGGGATTCTGTTGCAGCAAATCGGCAAGCTTGCGGGGATTCTTTTCCGCCCATTGTTTGATGCCTTGCATCGAAGCCTCTTCCAGCTTCAACTCACCGGAGTCGACCAGTATCCTGCCGATCGAAACGTAGGGGTGTCCGTTCTGGTCGGCATAGCCGACTCTCACCAGGCTGCCGTCCGGAAGTTCGATGCGTCCTGATCCCTGAATTTGCAGAAAGAACAGTTCGACCGCATTGTCCACCCAGAACAGCACTCGTCCTCCAACTGATGCGCTTCCGTCATCAATTTCCTTGCGACTGTAATAGGGAATGACGCGCTTGCCCTCCAACCGGCCACGCAGACGCATTCCCTTGAGCTGCGGATATT
Source organism: uncultured beta proteobacterium (assembly GCA_963782385.1). Classification (GTDB taxonomy): domain Bacteria; phylum Pseudomonadota; class Gammaproteobacteria; order Burkholderiales; family Gallionellaceae; genus CAVXFS01. Next base: position 512,535 of record CAWAJO010000001.1, on the reverse strand, counting down.
CATCGGCCATGTCGATCGTGAGCAGATCATCCGGCACGGCATAAAGCGGGAAGCGGAAACGATCGGTTCTGCTGCGGCTGCCAAACAAACGGGGCTCGTAGTAGCCGGTAATCATTCCCTGCTCGCTGCCATCCGGGTTGAATACTTGGTAGGGCACGAACCAATTTTCGAAAAATCTTCTCAGTTCATCGCTGTTGCTGGCCTGGTCAAGCTGGTTGGCCTGGTCACAAACCTGCTGCCACTGGATCCTGGTCTCCAAAGCCTGGCAGCTCTGCAAAAATGCCGGCCATGCCGGAGTCAGATCCAGCGTGGTCCAGTCCGGCAGCATTTCCCATTTGCTGACCGCAAAGGGCGGAGCAGGCGCGACAAGCGACGGGATTGCCGGCGGCGCAACAATGATCGCGGGTTTGGGCACGGCGCAGGCTGCCAGCAACACCGGGATGGTCCAGCACAGCAGCGACTTCAGGTTATCGCCTTTCATGGTCAATTTTCTTCAGTTCAATCAAGCGAAACCAGCCATTGGCCAGTATCGGTTCATCGGACAATTTTTGCAGTTGCGGCACATGCTGCAAAACATCCTCGAATACTACATCCAGCCGGGTTGCCAGCTGCGCAGCCAGCGGGCTCAGCGCCCGGCGTAACGGTGCGAACTGACCCTGCCGAAGGAACTTGTCAAATAGCAGGATGCGGCCATCCGGCTGCAGCACGCGCGCCGCTTCGGCAAGACAGCGGCGCGGTTCGGGAACAACGGCGGTGATCAGGTGTAATACTACGCAATCGAACGACTTGTCGGCAAACGGCAGTGACATGCTGTCACCCTGTACCCAGGTCATGCGCAAACTCGCCGCCCTGTTGCGAGATCTGGCGAGCATGGAGGAAGTCAGGTCCAGAGCCGTGTAATCATGCTGAGCTGCGAGGAAGGGAAAATCCAGTCCCGTGCCGGCGCCGCTTATCAATATGTGCCTGCGTTCATGCAGCGACAGTTTTTCCAGGCTGCTGCGGCGGGCGCGCGTCGAGGCGCGCTCGAGAAGGGCGTCGTAGAATGGGGCGATGAAATGATAACTGGTCTTTAGCGACATGCCTTGAAACCTCGTCACAAATCGGTCTGGGCAGCGACAGCAACATTGCTGGGCTCTGGGCTGGGCATGGCTGGGCGCAAACCTGGCGGCGGGATCTGCTAATGCAATACGCGCGGGATACTTAATACAAATTGCGGAATGGGTGCGTCGAATTCGGTTCCGTCTTCGGTAACCATCCGGTAACTGCCTTGCATGGTGCCAACCTGGGTGGCGAGCACCGTACCGCTGCTGTATTCAAAACTTTGCCTGGGCTTGAGCACCGGTTGCTCGCCCACCACGCCCTGCCCCCGCACTTCCTGCACGTAGTTATTCGCGTCGGTGATGATCCAGTGGCGGCTGACCAGCCTGACCGTGGTGTCGCTGGTATTGGTAAGAGTGATGGTATAGGCGAATACGTAGCGGTTATTGGCTTCATCTGACTGTTCGGTCAAATAGTTCACTTTGGCGCTGACGTCGATGTGGGGTTCATTGCTTGTATCCATGTTGGTATTTCACCTTATTTTGGGAGCGAAGGCAAGGAATGCAATGGCTTATGCGCGACGGGGAAAGGCGGTTCTTTGGGGCTAAGGTTTCGAGTAGAATGCTCGCTTCAAATTCAATCCAATGGAAGGGCATTTCCATGTACATGATCGCACCCAGTATCCTTTCCGCAAATTTCGCCAGGCTTGGCGAGGAAGTCGACAACGTGCTCGCGTCCGGTGCCGATATCGTCCACTTTGACGTAATGGACAATCATTACGTACCCAATCTAACCATCGGCCCGCTGGTGTGCGAAGCACTGCGCAAGCATGGCGTGACCGCGCCGATCGATGTGCATCTGATGGTCAAGCCGGTTGACCGCATCATTCCCGATTTTGCCAAGGCTGGCGCCAGCTACATCACGTTCCATCCGGAAGCATCCGAGCACATCGATCGCACCATCGGTCTGATCAAGGACAGTGGCTGCAAGGCCGGCCTGGTGTTCAACCCGGCTACGCCGCTCGATGCGCTGGATTGGGTATTGCCCAAGCTGGACATGGTATTGCTGATGTCGGTGAACCCCGGTTTTGGAGGGCAGAAATTCATTCGCTACGTGCTGGACAAGGCACGCAAGGTACGTGCGATGATCAAGGCCGGAAGCTACGACTGCCGGCTGGAGATCGATGGCGGCGTGGGTCCTGCCAACATCAGGGAAGTCGCAGAAGCGGGCGTGGACACTTTTGTAGCCGGCTCTGCCATCTTCAGCGCGGGCAAGGACGGCGACAAGCACCGCTATGACACTGTAGTCGCCAGCCTGCGTGCAGAATTGGCGAAAGCCGGCAAGTAATGGGTTGTAGGCAATTCCCGCTGGCGATATCCGCCATCGTCATCGACCTCGACGGTACGCTGCTGCACACCGCACCGGAGTTGGCCGAATCTGCCAACCGCATGCTGCATGACATGAGTCGCTCCGCCGTGTCGCAAGATCTGCTGATGAGCTACATCGGCAACGGCATTTCGTGGCTGGTCAAGCGTGCTTTGACCGGCGATATGCATGCGGAGCCGGATCGTGCGCTGTATGAGCGAGGATTGCCGATATTCGAGAAACATTACGCCAAACTGCTGCTGCAGAGCAAGCCGTTCGACGGTGTGATCGAGGGGCTGGACGCGATGAAGGCGAAAGGCTGCCGCCTGGGTTGCATCACCAACAAACTGGCGCGCTACACCGAGCCACTGCTGCAGGGCCTTGGCTTGGCCGCTTACTTCGACATCGTGCTGTCCGGCGACAGCCTGCCGGAGAAAAAACCGCATCCGCTGCCGCTGCTGCATGCTGCAAAATTTTTCGGCGTGCCGGTGGAGCGGTTGCTGCTGATCGGCGATTCTCTCAACGACACGATCGCAGCGCGCGCCGCAGGTTGCCCGGTATTCTGCGTGCCTTACGGTTATAATCACGGCGAACCGGTGGACGGTCTGGATCTCGATGCAGTGATCGACGACCTGCCCACAGCATTGCAACTGATCAAATGCGCTTGATTCCATGACACTCTGCAACCTCGAATTCTGGAGAAAACCCGCAAGCTGGCGATGGTGGTAGCCGTCATGCTCAGCCGCTGTGGCGCGCGCTTCGGCGCCGTTTTCTTCCGCAAGAATTGAGGAGTTGTCATGCTGTCACCGATTTCCGAACAAGAGTTCAACCAACTGGCCGAACAGGGCTACAACCGCATCCCGCTGGTGGTGGAGACCTTTGCCGACCTAGATACACCGCTGTCGCTGTATCTGAAGCTTGCGAACAAGCCATATTCCTATCTGCTGGAATCGGTGCAGGGCGGCGAACGCTTCGGGCGCTATTCCTTTATCGGGCTGCCCGCCGAATCGCGCCTTACGGTGCGCGGCAAACAGGTGACATTGACGCACCCGACCAGCGAGAGCACCCACCAGCCAGACAACCCGCTGGACTTCATCAAGGAATACCAGTCGCGCTTCCGCGTGGCGCAGCTGCCGGGACTGCCGCGTTTCACCGGCGGATTGGCAGGCTACTTTGGTTACGACACGGTGCGCTTCATCGAACCGCGTCTGGCCAACGTCAGCAAGCCGGATGTGCTCGGAACGCCGGACATCCTGCTGATGCTTTCCGAACAGCTTGCGGTGATCGACAACCTGTCAGGCAAACTCATACTCATCGTCTACGCCAACCCGGAGCATGGCGACGCCTACGGCTTGGCACGGCAGCGGCTGGTGCAATTGCAGCACGCGCTGCGCCAGCCGGTGCCGATCCCGCATGCGCCGCAGCTCCATGGCTATGAGGCAAAATCCGAATTTGGCGAAGAGGACTTCAAGCGCGCAGTGGAACAAGCCAAACGCTATATCTTCGATGGCGACATCATGCAGGTGGTGCTTGCGCAACGAATGGTCCAGCCTTTCCCTGCCTCGCCTCTGTCGCTGTACCGCGCTCTGCGCAGTGTCAATCCTTCGCCCTACATGTTCTATTACGACATGGGCGACCACCATGTGGTCGGCGCATCTCCGGAAATACTGGTGCGGCTGGAAAGCGAGAGCGTCACCGTGCGCCCGATCGCCGGAACCCGCCCACGGGGCGATACCCCGCAACAGGATTCCATTTTGGCGGAAGAGCTGCTGTCCGATCCGAAGGAACTGGCCGAGCACCTCATGCTGATCGATCTGGGACGCAACGACGTCGGACGTGTGGCGAAGTACGGCACGGTGAAGCTGACCGAGAAGATGGTGATCGAGCGCTACTCGCACGTGATGCACATAGTTTCCAACGTCGAGGGTACGCTCAAGCCCGGGCTGGATGCGATAGACGTGCTGAAGGCCACTTTCCCTGCCGGAACGGTAAGCGGCGCACCCAAGGTGCGTGCGATGGAGATCATTGACGAGCTGGAGCCCAGCAAGCGCGGAATTTACGCGGGTGCGGTCGGTTATCTCGACTTCAATGGCAACATGGATTTGGCCATCGCCTTGAGAACTGCGGTGATCATGAATGGCAATCTGTTCGTCCAGGCCGGAGCAGGAATCGTCGCCGATTCCGTGCCGCAGAGCGAGTGGACGGAAACCCGGAACAAGGCGCGGGCGGTGCTGCGCGCTGCGGAATTGGTGATGAAGGGACTGGATGCGGAAAACGGAGATTAGTAGCAAGTTCCTTCATCTATGGTCCAATTGTTGACAATGTTGCCGGCACTGATATCGAACAGGAGTTTGCAGGTTCGCCCGGCGCCAAGCACACGCCTGCTAAGGCCGCCAGATCTGGTTTTTGAAGGCGTTCTGGTATCGGGTACATATAGGTGTTGTTGCCGATGAAATGAATGAAATGATAAATACTTGTGCAGCCTCTCTGCCTCCGCCTCCGATAACGTCAGGACGCGAATATATTCGAATATGCGGCCACCCGAACCCTGCTGGTATACATTGGAGGGAGCGCCGTTGGTTGCCACCAGATCGTCGGCAGAACGCCCGATCCATTTATTCATGCTTTGGATGAAGGATTCTTTTTGTGCCGCATTGGGGGTGGTGCAACTGCATAGCAATGCGATCAGCAAAAATATGACGTTACGGTTCATCATTCCAGTTATTGCATTCATGCATTTCCTGTCACGCCGGGATTTGTCCGCTGGGATCAGTCGGCCTTGCATTGAAATGTACTCCAGGCAGCGCCTGTTTCCATCGTCAATGCTGCAACGAATAACATGTCTAGTCAATAGGAGGCGTCAAGTATGCTGCTGATGATCGACAACTACGACTCATTTACCTATAACCTGGTGCAGTATTTTGCCGAACTCGGCGCGGACGTTGCCGTGCATCGCAATGACCAGATCACCCTGGAACAAATCGAAGCGTTGCAGCCGCAATATATCGTAATCTCTCCGGGCCCCTGCACGCCGAATGAAGCCGGTATATCGGTTCCTGTTATCAAGACTTTTGCCGGAAGATTTCCCATTCTGGGAGTGTGCCTTGGTCATCAAAGCATAGGCCAGGCTTTTGGCGGGCACATCGTTCACGCAAGGCAACTGATGCATGGCAAGACGTCGATGATCCACCACAACAATACCAGCGTGTTCACTGGCCTGGACAATCCGTTCACGGCCACGCGCTACCATTCTCTGGTGATCGAGCGGTCTAGCTTGCCGGATTGCCTGGAAATTACGGCATGGGCCGATGACGGCGAAATCATGGGTGTACGCCACAAGACTTTGTCCGTGCATGGCGTCCAATTCCATCCCGAATCCATCCTGACCGAACATGGGCACGCCATGTTGGGAAATTTCTTGAACGGAGTCAATTAAGCATCGCGGGTCATCCGCGGACACCAGAATGATGGAGCTGCATCGTTTCGCACCAATCGGCGAAGTGCTTGCAAAACCACTGACGGACTATTTGAAGGAAGCGAAAATGAACTATTCCGAAACCCTCGCTCAGCTGCTTGACCAGCGCGATTTTTCTCACGCGGCGATGCGGGAACTGATGCAGGACATCATGGGAGGACGACTAACGTCCTCGCAGATAGCGGGCGTACTGGTCGCATTGCGGATCAAGGGTGAAACCGTTGACGAGATTGCGGCTGCGGCAGAGGTGATGCGTGCGCTATCGATCAAGGTCAGCATAAAGGATGACCGTCATCTGATCGATACCTGTGGCACCGGCGGTGACGGCGCGCAGACCTTCAACGTTTCCACTGCCTCCGCGCTGGTTGCCGCCGCTGCCGGAGCGAGCGTTGCCAAGCATGGCGGGCGTTCAGTGTCGAGCACTTGCGGCAGTGCGGACGTCCTGGAAAAACTTGGCGTCAATGTCAATCTTGCGCCGGAGCAGGTTGCGAACTGCGTGGACAGCATCGGCATTGGCTTCATGTTCGCACCCAATTATCACGGTGCGATGCGACATGCCGCCCCGGTGCGGCGTGAACTTGGCGTACGCACGCTGTTTAATCTGCTGGGGCCGCTGACAAACCCGGCGAATGCGCACAACCAGGTGGTCGGCGTGTTTCGCCATGATCTCACCGGCAAGATTGCGAATGTGCTGAGGCAGCTGGGCAGCCATCATGTACTGGTGGTTCATGGAGTGGACGGCATGGATGAAATCTCGATCGGCGGAGCAACCCATGTTGCGGAACTGAAGGACGGTAGGATCAGTGAATATGCAGTTCAGCCTGCCGATTTCGGCTTAAAAACGTCTCCGCTTGACTCCATCCGCGTAGCAGATGCGAACGCAGCGATGACTATGCTGCTGGCGGTAATGGATGACCAGCCCGGCGCCGCGCGCGATATCGTATGCCTGAACGCCGGGGCCGCCATTTATGTGGCGGGCTTGAGTGCATCATTGTCCGAGGGGGTCAGGCTGGCCCGTGGGGCGATAGCTGGCGGCGCGGCCAGAAACAAACTTGAACAGTTGATCCAGATCAGCAATGCGTGGCCCGGCAGGTAGTTATTGCCGTACGCTTCCGCAACCGGTGACAACCCTGCCCGGCAGGAATTGCCATGGCGCCGGGCGCTCGTGTTTCTTCCTGATCGCTGCTTCGATCCGCTGGCACAGGGTCTTCAAGAACTTGATGTGCGCAAAATTCTTGTCTTTGGCCTGCACCAGTCCATGGCACAATCTCTGTGCTGGTGCGATCGACCATATTGCGGACCTCCTGTTCGCGTTCGCCCCACTTTTCGCGATTGCGCCAAGCTTGCTCGGTAATCCTGAAACGCTTGAAGCCAAGCCTTTCGCCATCTTCAAAGCGGCGCAATGGTTCGTCCTTGCCAATCGGCAAGCCGCAGTTTGACGATCAGGATATGGCGGCGAGCAAGCTGCGATTCCAAATCGTTGATCTTGCCGTAAACATGTATCCAGTCCGTTTCCGAACAGAATTCTTCCACCCGCTCCACCAGTACGCGCCGATACCAGGAGCGGTCGAAGATCATGACATGGCCGCGCCGCGGGATATGGCGCCAGAAGCGCCACATCATCGGCCGTTCGATCTCTTCATCAGATGGGTCACCCCATGGCGCGAGTCTGGATGAACCGCGGGCATAGCCATGCATTGGGCAAACTGACCGCTTCTCCGCGCCCTGCGCCATCCAGTCCGCCAACCAGGATAATGATCTCGAAACGCTTCGTCTTGCCCAGGTCAAATTGCGCATCAAGGAGCGCTTCCCGAAGCACGGGCACTTCGGCGCCATAGGTCTTCTTGGCAATCTGGTGCCCAAACTTGGCTGGTTCAAACAGATGGGTACCTCAAGAACCCGCAGTTCGGACGAAAAGTGGTGAATTTTTTGAAGTGCCCACAGGCGCCTCCTACAATAGATCAGGCGCCACAACCAAACGTACATCGGCCTCGCAAGTTTCATCGCCTTGCCGGTACCTCAGCCACCAGACGGCCCCCTTCTTTATGCTGAAACTGGAGGGCGCACCGCCCAGCAGATGTGCCGCAACTTCTCCGAGCGTGGGCTGGTGTCCGACGACCAGCACGCAGCCGTCATGGTTCGGCCAACCGCATGCATTAAGCAACGACGAAGGTGAGGCCCCGGGTGCAACGGCCGGCACGGTTTCAAAATGTTTGGCTAGTGCGAATGCAGTCTGTTGCGCTCGTCTGGCCGGGCTGACAAGAATAAGAGTGTCGGCGGGTATTCGGGGATGCAGGAATTTTGCCATTCTGGCGGCCTGCTTTTCACCCTTGGCGGTAAGTGCACGGGCGCCGTCGGGCATGCCGTCCTCAGCCTCGGCATGGCGCCACAGTATTAGATCCATGAGTTACCTCCCTCTGAAACCATGACAACTCAACCCGGAGAATATTCCACCTGTGCCCGTTCCTTTGCAGATCGCGGCATCGCGGCCAAGTGCTGGTTGTCAACCGCGTTCGCGATCGGAATCAATGCCAGTCAGTTCGCATACTCCGCCTGTGCTATTCGATCAGATGATTGTTGACGGCATATCGGACCGCGTCGGCATTGTTCCTGAATCCCATCTTTTCCATCATGCGCGCACGGTACACGCTAACCGTCTTGGCACTCAGCGACATGATATCCGCCATTTCGCTTAGACTCTTGCCGGATGCCATCAGGCATAGCGTCTGGTGTTCACGGTTGGACAAAACCTGGTGGGGATGCGCCTGGTTGCCAGGTTTGATCAGTTCGTTAGCCAACTGCTCTGCGAGGGTACTGCTGATGTATTTTCTTCCGTTGGCCACCTGGCGTATGGCCGACACCAACTGCGAGGGAGCGCTTTGTTTGCTCATATAGCCCGCGGCGCCAGCCTTGATCGATCGCATGGCATACTCGACTTCCGGATGGATGCTTAATACCAAAATCGGCAAGCCCGGACGTTGCGCCTTCAATTGCTTGAGGACATCTATGCCGTATTTATCCGGAAGCGTAATGTCCAGCAACACAATGCCATAGTCGTGATCCCTGACCAAGCTGATGGCCTGCATACCGGTTTCGGCTTCTCCGGTTACCCGAATATCACTGGTATCATCGAGAATCTGCTTGAGTCCCTTGCGGATCAGTGCATGATCGTCGACTACCAGCACTTCTATTGCCATTTCATTCTCCGCTATTTGTCACATTTGAGCCGGGCCTGGTACGGCCAAATAATCTTTGGCGCCTGATCATCGGATCGATGCGGCTATTGTATTGCCTCTTGTCGCCATGCAGCGGGTATTTAAGCGACACATCCGGCTTGAGGAATGCCAATGCCACTGATTGTGATGCTTTGTTGTCAGGCGGAATCTGATCACACCGCCAGTTTGTTCAGGATACGGTAAAATGTCTGTATTCAGAGTGTCAATAGCACATACCTTCCAAAATGCCTGCCGCAGGACCGGATCAGTTGTTTCGACGGGAAATAGTGTCTCTCCAGGCCTATCATGCGCCGTCCGGCAACGGCATGGTCAAGCTGGACGCGATGGAAAACCCGTATTCCCTGCCACAGGAATTGCGCAGCGAAATCGCTCGCCTCGCGGCGGATGCCGCCTTCAACCGCTATCCCGATGCGGGTGCGCACAAGCTGAAAGAAAAAATCCGCGCCGTCACCGGCTTGCCGCACGATATGAATGTGCTGCTCGGCAACGGATCGGACGAGTTAATCCAGCTGCTCGCCATGGCGGTGGCCAAACCCGGCGCCGCGCTGCTGAGTGTGGAACCGTCGTTCGTGATGTACAGGATCATCGCGGCATCTACCGGACTGAATTACATCGGCGTGCCGCTGGCGGAAAATTTCGCGCTGCACCTGCCCGCCATGCTGGATGCCATCAAGCGTCATCAGCCGGCGCTGGTGTTCCTGGCCTACCCGAACAATCCCACGGGTAACCTGTTTGATGCGGATGCCATGGTGCAAGTCATCGAAGCCGCCCCAGGGCTGATGGTGGTCGATGAAGCTTATTATGCGTTCGCCAGTGCCAGCCTTATTCACTTGCTCGGACGTTATTCCAACCTGCTGATCATGCGCACGTTCTCCAAGCTCGGCATGGCCGGTTTGCGACTGGGCTTCCTGGCGGGCGGAGCACTATGGCTGGAACAGCTGGAAAAACTGCGGTTACCGTATAATGTCGGCATCCTGACGCAACTGATTGCGGAAACGTTGCTGCAGCATCATGATGTCTTGCTGCAGCAGGCCGGACAAATCAGGGATGATCGCGACTGGCTATATGGGCGCTTGGTAGGTACGGTAGATGTGCGCGCTTACCCGAGCGAGGCAAATTTCATCCTGTTCCGTGTGAACCATGCGAACAGAGTGTTTGACGGACTGAAACAACGCGGTATCCTGATCAAGAACTTGCATGGCTCGCATCCGGCGCTGGAGGATTGTCTGCGCGTTACCGTCGGAACGCAGATTGAAAACGAGCGATTTATGACCGCATTGAAAGAAAGCTTACATACGATATAAGCGAGTTTCGGTGGAGAGTAACCTTCAGGTTAGGTCGGAACCAAAACGAGCGATTTATGACCGCATTGAAAGAAAGCTTACATACGATATAAGCGAGTTTCGGTGGAGAGTAACCTTCAGGTTAGGTCGGAACCAAAACGAGCGATTTATGACCGCATTGAAGGAAAGCTTACATACGATATAAGCGAGTTTCGGTGGAGAGTAACCTTCAGGTTAGGTCGGAACCAAAACGAGCGATTTATGACCGCATTGAAGAAAGCTTACATACGATATAAGCGAGTTTCGGTGGAGACTAACCTTCAGGTTAGGTCGGAACCAAAACGAGCGATTTATGACCGCATTGAAAGAAAGCTTACATACGATATAAGCGAGTTTCGGTGGAGACTAACCTTCAGGTTAGGCCGGAACCAAAACGAGCGGTTTATTGTGGCACTGCAAGAATGCTTGCAACATGGGTAGCGAATTTTGTTGGGAACCGGTCTTCAACCAATATCGGAATCAGAATCAGGTATTCATCAATCCATCTGGGACGAATCATGCGTAGCGCGCAAGTAACCCGCAACACACTTGAAACCAGGATCAACATCACGCTGGATCTGAATGGCAGCGGCGAGGCCAAGTTCAGCACCGGCTTGCCATTTCTGGAACACATGCTCGATCAGGTTGCCCGCCATGGAATGATCGATCTGGAAATCATGGCAAAGGGCGATTTGCATATCGACGCGCACCATACCGTAGAGGACATCGGTATTACCTTCGGCCAGGCTTTCAGCCAGGCAGTCGGCGACAAAAAGGGGTTGCGCCGCTATGGCCATGCTTACATACCCCTGGATGAGGCGCTCAGCCGCGTGGTGATCGATATTTCCGGCCGGCCCGGCCTGGTTTTCAATGTGGATTTTGTTCGCTCCAATATCGGTGAATTCGAGGTCGACCTGATCCATGAGTTTTTTCAGGGTTTCGTAAACCACGCTTTGGTGACACTGCACATAGACAATCTGGCAGGAGACAATGCGCATCATCAGGCGGAAACGGTATTCAAGGCTTTCGGTCGCGCCATGCGCATGGCTTTGGAAACCGACCCGCGCATGGCGGGCAAACTTCCTTCCACCAAGGGAGCGTTATAGCATCGTAACCTCATTCCTTCGATGAATTCGGGATCTGTTTTTCGGAAAATTCAGGATAAACATGGCGGATATCGCGGTAGTTGATTACGGCATGGGTAACCTGCGCTCCGTACATCAGGCGTTGCGCACCGTGGCACCGGGGGCCTCCATTACGGTTACCGGCGATCCGGGAGAAGTGATTAGGGCTTCGCGCGTGGTATTCCCCGGACAGGGCGCAATGCCGGACTGCATGCGCGAAATGAATACGCATGGCTTGCGTGAGGCGGTGCTGCAGGCGGCGCGCAACAAGCCTTTTCTCGGCATCTGTATCGGATTGCAGATGTTGTTCGAGCGCAGCACTGAAGGCGATGTTGCCGGGCTGGGTGTATTACGGGGGAAAGTCGTGCGCTTCGCCCACAATCTGCACGATGTGACGGGCGAAAGACTCAAAGTGCCACACATGGGCTGGAATCAGGTTACGCATGATGAGCATGCATTATGGGATGGCATCGGCCAGGATGCGCGATTTTATTTTGTGCACAGCTACTATGTACAACCCCGCGACGATTCGCTGGTGCAGGGGACCAGCAATTATCCGCAACCTTTTGTTTGTGCCGTGGCTCGAGATAACTTGTTTGCCGTGCAGTTTCACCCGGAAAAGAGTTCGCGTGATGGGTTGGCGCTGTTGCGGAATTTTGTTGATTGGAACCCCGTGTAACCCTTGTTCGACTTAATTTACTGCCATGTTGATAATTCCCGCGATTGATTTGAAGGACGGCCATTGTGTTCGCCTGCGCCAGGGTTTAATGGAAGACGCCACGGTGTTTTCCGAAGATCCTGCTGCGATGGCGCGTCACTGGCTGGAACAGGGCGCGCGCCGACTGCATCTGGTGGACCTGAACGGAGCATTTGCCGGCAAACCGAAAAACGAGGCAGCCATCCGCGATATCGTGGATGCAGTTGGCCTGGATGTGCCAGTGCAACTCGGCGGGGGCATCCGCGATCTGGAAACCATCGAGCGCTACCTCGATATCGGCGTGACCTACATCATCGTCGGGACGGCGGCAGTCAAGACGCCGGGCTTTTTGCATGAAGCCTGCGATGCCTTTCCCGGCAACATCATGGTCGGATTGGATGCCAGGGGTGGCAAGGTGGCGGTGAATGGCTGGTCCAAGCTGACCGGGCATGACGTTCTCGATCTGGCCAAGCGATTCGAGGGTTATGGCGTGGAAGCGATCATCTACACCGATATTGGCCGCGATGGAATGTTGTCCGGTGTAAATATTCCTGCCACAGTGGAGCTGGCGCGCGAACTTACCGTGCCCGTAATCGCCAGCGGGGGAATCACCAATCTCGACGATGTGCGCGCCTTGTGCGAGGTTGAGAGTGAGGGCATCAGCGGCGCCATCACCGGCCGAGCCATATACGAAGGTACGCTGGAGTTCGTTGCGGCGCAGGCGTTGGCTGACGAACTTTCCGAGCCGTTACTCTGACCGCAATGCTGGCCAAACGCATCATTCCCTGCCTCGATGTTACCGCGGGCCGCGTGGTCAAAGGCGTCAGTTTTGTCGAACTGCGCGATGCAGGCGACCCAGTGGAGATTGCGCGCAGCTACAACGAACAGGGCGCGGACGAGTTGACCTTCCTCGACATCACCGCCAGTTCCGACGAGCGGGCCATCATCTTTCGTATCATCGAGCAGGTGGCAGCACAGGTGTTCATTCCGCTGACCGTGGGTGGCGGGGTGCGCGAGGTACAGGACGTGCGCGACTTGCTCAATGCAGGCGCCGATAAGGTCAGTATCAATACCTCCGCCGTGCTCAATAGGCAACTGGTGGCAGATGCTGCGGGTCGCTACGGCTCGCAATGTATCGTGGTGGCTATCGATGCCAAGCAGGTGGCGTCAGGGCGATGGGAAGTGTTCACCCATGGCGGTCGCAAACCCACCGGGCTGGACGCGATAGAATGGGCAAGACAGATGCAGGACCTGGGTGCGGGTGAGATTCTGCTGACCAGCATGGATCGCGATGGGCAGAAGACGGGTTTCGATCTGCCGTTGACCCACGCGGTGACAGACGCGCTGGAGATACCGGTGATCGCCAGCGGCGGGGTGGGCAACCTGCAACACCTGGTTGATGGCGTGAAAATTGGCGGCGCCGATGCGGTTCTTGCGGCGAGCATCTTCCACTATGGTGAATATTCCGTGCAGCAGGCGAAGCATTTCATGGCGCAGCAGGGGATAGAAGTCAGGTTATGAACTTGAACAGCGATGGCCACAGTGAGGAAGTCTGTTGAACCCCGCAATTCATGATCACTGTGTTCTCTGGCTGATCTGGAATCTTTATGAGTGAAACCTGGTTAAACAAGGTGAACTGGTCGGAGGATGGCCTGGTTCCTGCCATTGCGCAGGACGCAACGTCCGGGCGCGTACTGATGGTTGCCTGGATGGACCGTGAAGCGCTAAAGCGCACAGCCGAGTCTGGTGAGGCGGTATACTGGTCCCGCTCGCGCAAGAAACTGTGGCATAAGGGCGAGGAGTCGGGGCATGTGCAGCGAGTGAAGGAAATTCGAATCGACTGCGACCGGGACGTGGTGTTGTTGCAGGTCGAGCAGCAAGGCGGGATAGCCTGCCATACCGGCCGCGTGAGCTGCTTCTTCAGCCGCCTCGAAAATGGGGAATGGGTGGAAACCGACGCGGTGCTTAGACCACCGGAAGAGATATACAATAAATGAGCAACGACATTCTGCAACGTTTGACCGAGACTATTGCGGAACGCAAACAGGCGGAACCTTCTGCGTCGTATGTGGCCAGGCTGTTTAGCAAGGGCGAAGACGCCATCCTGAAAAAGGTTGGCGAGGAAGCGGTAGAGATGGTGCTGGCGGCAAAAGGTGGCGACAAAACGCATCTGGTTTATGAAACGGCCGATTTGTGGTTCCATTGCATGCTGGTGCTGGCGCAACATGGCCTGAGCGCAGACGACGTGCTGCGCGAACTGGCGCGGCGCGAGGGCATGTCGGGAATCCAAGAGAAGGCGAGCCGGGAATGAACGAAAACTGCTTATTCTGCAAGATCGTGCGCGGCGATATACCGAGCAACAAAGTATATGAAAATGACGAACTCTTCGCTTTTCATGACATTCATCCAGTTGCACCGGTGCATTTCATGCTGATTCCAAAATTGCACCTGGCATCTCTGGCGGATGCGGGCGACGCACACGCCGCGTTGCTCGGCAGAATGTTGCTGCTGGCTCCCAGGCTGGCGCTGGAACAGGGATTGCGCAATGGCTTTCGCACGGTTATCAATACGGGCGAAGGCGGCGGACAGGAGGTTTTCCACCTGCACATTCATATTATAGGCGGAGGGAAAATTCCACCTATGGTCAAACGAGATTGAATAGGAGGTTGACATGGGTTCCATGAGTATCTGGCATTGGCTGATCGTGTTGCTGGTTATTGTGTTGATATTTGGCACAAAAAAATTGCGCAATATTGGCAGTGACTTGGGCGGGGCGGTAAAGGGATTCAAGGAAGGAATGAAGAGCGAGGAAACGGAAAATAGCCAGATTGAGGAGAAAGGTCAGACTATTGAAGGCGAAGTGAAGGACAGAACCAATTCCGGGGCATAGACGGGGCGGGCACATGTTTGGCGTGGATTTTTCCGAGTTGATGATAATTCTGGTGATCGCCCTCATCGTCATCGGACCCGAGCGACTGCCCAAGGTCGCCCGCACTCTTGGACATCTGTGGGCGCGAGCACAACGCTATGTCAATGGGGTCAAGGCTGACATAGCACGCGATTTTTCGATTGAAGACCTTCGCCAATTGCAGCAGAAGGTGCAGCAAGAAGCCTTGAGTGTGGAACAGACACTGAAGCAGGCCTCGCAAACAGTCAATCAGCAGGTGCAAGAAATCAACGATGCTGCCATGGCTGACAAGACCGACAAGAAACCGGCGCAAACAACCAAGTTGCCGCCACCCGAAGACCAGAAGAATTTCCCCGTTGATTGATGAGTACCAGCGAAAGCTTTATTGCCCATCTGGTCGAATTGCGCAAACGCTTGCTGAATTCCATAGTAGCGGTGCTCCTGGTTTTTTTGTGCCTGGTTCCATTTTCCCGCAAATTGTATTCGCTGCTTGCGCAACCGCTTCTTGCGAAGCTGCCCAAAGGCGGGCAGATGATCGCTACCGAAGTCACCACTCCGTTTCTGGTTCCGCTGAAGGTATCACTGATGGCGGCTTTCCTGATCGCATTGCCCTACATTATGTATCAGCTATGGCGATTTGTTGCGCCGGGACTGTATGCACATGAGAAGCGTCTGGTGGTTCCACTTATCATCACAAGCTCTGCGCTGTTCTTTTGTGGCATGGCGTTTGCGTATTTTGCAGTGTTCCCGCTGGTATTCGGGTTTGTGACCGCCAGCGCGCCGCAAGGCGTGGCGGTAATGACGGACATCGATAAGTATCTGAGCTTCGTGCTGACCATGTTCATCGCTTTCGGTGTAACGTTCCAAGTGCCGGTGGCGGTGGTCGTATTGGTGCGCATGGGTGTGGTGACCACCGCCAAACTCAGGGAACTGCGCCCATACATCATCGTCGGCGCATTTGTAGTTGGTGCAATATTCACTCCACCAGACGTGGTTTCGCAATTTTTGCTGGCTATGCCGCTATGGCTCCTGTACGAAGCAGGAATCCTTGTCGCAGGCTGGACAAAGATCAAGACCTGATCTCTGCCGGCGGGACGAAAATCATCAGCCAAGCCGCAGGTTGCAACGCCTGAACACGCCTGCAAGGAGCCATTCCGGAGGAATGGAACCAAGGCGGCAGCAGTTGTTGCGGCGATGCGGGGTAGCACACTGTGGTTATTCCTGCGGTTTTGGCAGCGGACGTTTGCCGATCTTGACCTGAACCACAACCTCATGTTCATTGCGCAACAGCTTGAGAATCACCACCTTGCCAGGGGGGAAGGCAGATATGGTTTCCAGCATGGCACTGGAATCGGTCAAGGGTTTATTGTCTATCGCTACCAGAATATCACCCGCCTTGATGCCGGATTGACTTGCCGGGCTGCCGCGAACTACTTCGGAAATCAGCACACCCTGGATATTTCCCAGCTTGAATGATTCAGCCAATTCAGGCGTAAGTTCCTGAACTGCCACGCCTATCCAGCCGCGCGTGACAGAGCCATTCTGGATGATCTGTTCCATGATCTTCTTGGCAGTGCTGACCGGGATGGCAAAGCCGATGCCGAGCGACCCGCCGCTGGGAGAATAGATTGCACTGTTGATGCCTATCAGGTTGCCATCGGTATCCGCCAACGCGCCGCCGGAATTGCCCGGATTGATTGCGGCGTCTGTCTGAATGAAGTTCTCGAATGTATTCAAGCCGAGGTGGTTGCGTTTCAACGCGCTGACTATGCCCATGGTCACAGTTTGTCCGACGCCAAACGGATTACCAACCGCAAGCACAATGTCGCCGACCTGCGCTTGATCGGGACGCGCGAAAGTGATGGCGGGCAAGTTGCCGCCAGGCAATTCAATCTTGATGACCGCCAGATCAGTTTCGGGATCAGAACCCACAACGTGCCCTTTGGCTGTGCGTCCATCGGCCAGCGCCACTTCAATCTGGTCAGCCGCTTCGATGACATGATGGTTGGTGAGGATGTAGCCGTCATGGCTGACGATCACCCCGGAGCCAAGGCTCGAGCTTTGCCGGGTCATTTCGCCGCCAAATTGGTCGCCGAAGAAAAAACGAAATCTCGGGTCATCCATAAAGGGATTGTTGGGCACCTTTATAGTGCTGGTCGTATAAATGTTTACCACGGCTGGCATCACCCTTTTTGCCGCAACACGAAACCCTTCGGCGGGGATCCTGCTGCCGCTTTTCGATGTGTTTTCGTACAGTGTTACTACTCCACTGCGCGGAGCACTGGGCAACAGTTCCGGCTTTAGCGTATGAACAACAAACATTATTGCCAATCCGATGGTTGTAGTTTGGGCAAACAGAAGCCAGAATTTACGCATGATATGATGAAGCCACCAAAAGACGACGAGGCCAAAATGTTGCTGAATGAATTGCGGGATTATATCGGAAGCCTGCTGGAAACAACGAAATTTCATGATTACTGCCCAAACGGCCTGCACATCGAAGGGCGCGAGCAGGTGGAGAAAATTGCTACCGGCGTTACGGCATCGCAGCGGCTGCTTGAAGCCGCGGCGGCCTGGGGTGCGGACGCAATTCTGGTGCATCACGGCTATTTCTGGCGCGGCGAGGACCCTTCAATTACCGGCATCAAGAAACGGCGCGTGGCGTTCTTGCTCGAGCGGGAAATCAGCTTGCTTGCCTATCATCTGCCGCTGGACGCGCATGTCGAACTTGGTAACAATTCCCAGCTTGCAAAGTTATTGGGCATGAGCGAGCAGGGGCGTTTCGGAGAACAATACATTGCCAGTTACGGAGAACTGGGCCGCCGCAGGACACTCGGGCAATTTGTCCGCACCATAGCCGACACCTTGCAACGCGAGCCACAAGTAATAGGAGACTTGACGCGAATCGTGTGCCGTGTTGCCTGGTGCAGCGGTGCCGGGCAGAGCTATTTTCAGCAAGCCGTCGATCTGGGTGTGGATGCCTTTCTCACCGGGGAAATATCCGAACATAATGTGCATGTCGCCGAAGAGAACGGCGTTGCATTCATTGCCGCCGGGCACCACGCCACAGAGCGCTACGGAGTGCAGGCGCTCGGAGAATATCTCGCGACCCGACTGGGACTGCAACACAGGTATTTCGACATGGACGTGCCGGTATAGCGCTTTTTGACGCCGGATTTGCAAAGACGACTTGAAGAAGCTGCCGGCTATTTCAACTTGCTGCGCAATTGCTCAACGGATACAGTGATATCGCGGGGAGCTGCCTTCAAGGCGACGTTTGCCAGGTGCAATTCTTCATTGTAGGTGAGCAACAAGCGAGTCCAGATGTCTTCCGCTTCTTCCATCAGGTTGTCGCGGTGATTGGCGAAGCGTACCAGAAATTCTTTTCGGCGGGGGTGCCAAGGGAGCCATTGCCAGGCAAGAAAACTGTCGCTTTCCTTGAATCCGGCTTGGTGCAGGGTTTTGCGCAGAGTTTCAACGGAAGCAAGCGTCTTTTGTGCGGGATTCGGAGCGGTGCTCCACATCAGGCCGTGGTAAATACGATAGCTGTCGCCCATGAATTGCTGTTCCATGAAGGGTCGCAGGAAGATGCCCTGTTCAGAATGCGGTTGCATATGCAGCCCGACCAGGCATTGGTCATTGTTGCGGTCTTCAGTCAGATTGCTGTCCCATGCAAGCGCATGTTGTTCGAGCAATCTGTCAATCTGCGCGCGCATTGTGGTCCAGAACTCGTTATTCAGGCGCAACCGGATGCCATCCAGGTGTTCGGCGGCGATCAATGCAAGGGGGAGATTTTCAGGCAGCGAAAAAAAATCCAGTACAACTTGTTCTTCATTAGGCACGGTTGCTATTTCTTGGCATGGCCGATCGTGGATCTGGCTGTGCTATCCCTTAAAGAAAAATTCCATCTTGATGCCTGCCAGCTCGATAATATCGTGGTCACTTAGCTTGTGCGGCTGTTCATCAAGCAATTTGCCATTGACCCGAGGGAAATTGGCTCCTTCCACGTGGGTTATGAAGAATCCCTGTGGGCGGCGAGTCAGGACCGCCACCTGCACGCTGGGTTTGCCAAGCGTGGTAAGGTTCTTTACCAGGTCGAGCTCTCTGCCGGCATTTGGGCCAGTCAATATTTGAATTGCGGCTGCCGCAACAACACTGGCAGCTTTCTGCAGCGGTTCGGTGGCAGGAGGGGGCGCATAAGCGGGAGGCGCGGCGGCTCTTTTTAGCGCATCCCGTTGCGTGGAAGACAAAGGGTTTATTTGTGTGCGAACCATATCCTGCCCTGGTGTTCCTGCCGGGCGCGCTTGCTCCGCTGGCTGAGATGTGCTCGCCGAGGGCCGCATCATCATGGTTTTTTCAAAATCGGCTTCAGTTACTGAACCTTGCTGGTCATTCATGTATTTCAGCTTGTATTTGCCGATTTCAATGATGTCGTTGTTTTGCAGGAAGTGTTTTTTTACAGGGCTTCCGTTTACCATCACCCCATTTGTGCTGTCCAGGTCTTCCAGAAAGGAGTCATTGAGGATGGTAATGACCGCTGCATGCTCGCCGCTGACGGCAAGATTGTCGATCACGATATCGTTGTGCGGCTTGCGCCCGATGGTTATGCGCTCCTTATTCAGGGAGCATTCATTCAACACCGAGCCATCCATGCTGAGTATCAGTTTCGCTGCCATTTCGTCGATCCTTAACCTAAATTCTATCTGAACCAGGAAAACAATTTTGCCAGCCAACCGCGCGGCGCAGCAAAGTCACCATTTACTTTGATCAGTATGACAGATACGTTGTCCCGTCCGCCATTATCATTTGCCATTTCAATCAACTGGTTTGCCGCCAAAGGCAGATTGGCCTGCAGCATCTGCAGCGTGGATCCGATATCTTCATCCTCCACCATGTCATTCAGACCGTCCGAGCACAGCAAATAAACATCCCCGGTCTGTACCTGGTAGACATTCACGTCAGCTGCAACGTCCGAGTCAATCCCAACCGCGCGCGTTACCAGGTTCTTGTTTTTGGACAAGCGCGCATTCTCTTTACTAATTATGCCACTATCGATTTGCTCCTGCAGTAATGAATGGTCGCGAGTAATGGCTCCAAAATCGTCACCGCGCAGTCGGTACATGCGGGAATCCCCGATATGTGCAACAGCTATCCGGTTGTCATAGAACAGGCCGGATACAACTGTAGTCCCCATTCCGGCATATTCCTGCTGATTGTGGGATGCATTGTAGACGGCAGAATTTGCTTTTTGTATGCTTTCTCTTAACAGGGCCGCCCCGATATCCTCGCCATTTACCCCTTTTTTATCCGGTCGTACGTTTTCCAGTTGGTGCTTGATATCAGCCGAAACCACCGAAATGACGATGCCACTTGCGACTTCTCCCGCGTTATAGCCACCCATTCCGTCTGCTAATACCACCAGCCCACATGATGCGTCATAAGCGACACTATCTTCATTATGTGACCGTACCATGCCGGGATGGGTCTGGCTGACAATTTGAAGCGCTTCCTGTATTTCCATAAAAATCCCTGCGTGCTAACCACAGCGCAAAATAGATTATCACCTTCCTAAATTACAATAGCTTACCACACATAATATAATCTGGCGGCTGTCATGAATACAAGTTACCACTGCATCTCAGGGCCACAAGCAGGGGTTGGCTGATTGCGGCTAGCGCTCTTGCCAGCGAGGTTTCCTTACCAAGTTCAACAAACGGCGCGTTACTTGATCAGAAGCACAGGTACTTCAGTCACAAGCAGCAGTTTGTTTACCACTGAACCCAGCAACAGGGCGGATAAAGAACCTTGCCCCTGCCTTCCCATTACGATTTGATCGATCTTCTGTTGTCGGGTGTATTCCGCTATGGCTTCAGCCGGTGAGCCTATGCTGACGTGGTAAGTGTAGGCCAAGTTGGACCTGTCCAGCTTTTCACGTGCCGAAGCAAGCGCGGCCAGACCCTGTTCCCGATAATAGTCGTTAATCGTTTCCTGATTGATGAATAACTTGACGTTGCCGGATGCAAGATTCCACTGCACGTTGAGAAGGAATATCTCGGGTACGTCCCTTAACCATGCCCGCATGGCTATTACGTGATCGAGCGCACGCTCGGCGCTGGCGGAACCATCAATGGGAATCAATATCTTCACTCTGTATTTGCCTGGCCCCAATTTCGTCTGGCGGATATTACAACATTTCTGTTACGCAATTGCGCAAGGCGGCGGCTAGCCGATCACAAATTGCTTCCGTGACGGGAGAAAGATGATTACACGGCATCTGGTTTAGAGTAAGTACGGGAATCCATCCATTCTTTCAATCTGTAGTCACGGCGGATAAGTTCTTGCAGAAATGCCGGGAAATTGTCTGCGATGCGTACAAAGGTGTGGCTTGATGGAAATATCGCATAAATACTGCCGTCGTTCGGGTTGAAGGCAAATTGATGGCCGAAATTGTCATCGGCGAATGTTGCAAACCCGTTCAGCGGCTCCCAGTCGACTATTGAAAATCTGTCTTCCTGAAAAGTGAGAACCCCGTCAATGACGCCATAACCCGCCAAAAGCAGCCATCGTGACAAATCGACGATGAACTTGAATCCAAGCCCTGTCGCCAAGTGAAATAACTCGGCTTCCGAAACGGACGAAGATTGTTTGAAGACCGGGCGGCTGAAGAAAAAATGCTTTCGCCTGGCTGCAAGGATTACTTTGGCGACCTCATCGATTTCCGGCATGATTAGTTATTATCCTGTTTAGGGGATGAATCTTAGCGGATTTCTAGCCGATTGTGCTGGCCGCGCTTAAATCCCTGTCGTTTTATGCGGCAACCGCAAAGCGCGTTTCGCGTTTGGCGCAGGCCCCGGATCGGGCGGCAGCACCTCGCAATTGGTTGAGGAGCAGGTGCGCTCCCATGCGCCTTCCCCCGGCAGAAAATCCGCGTTTTGGCAGGTGTTGACGCTAAGGTTCAGATATATTTCGGAATGCCGCCCGTTGCGTGTATGCGGCTTTGACGCCATGGCCGAATTCCGCGCTCATTCACACGGGCCCGCGGACACTCTGCCGTAACCATGCTTTATCATGGCCGGGATTCTACAAACGTGAAAGATATGCGTGCCATAAGTACAATTGTCGCGTGAGCCTTAACTGTTTGCCCTAAGTCACTTCAATGTGTACAAAGTCCGCTCCGATATTCTGCATCCGATATGTCCAATTCTGATTTGCTAAACCGTTCACTCGATGCCGTATGGCATCCTTGTACGCAGATGAAACGGCACGAGAGTTATCCGTTGGTTCCGGTGGCGCGCGCTAAAGGTGTGTGGCTATATGATTTCGGGGGCAAGCGATATCTGGATGCCGTGAGTTCGTGGTGGGTGAACCTGTTCGGGCATTGCAACCCCCATATCAATGCCGCCATTAATGACCAATTGGAAATGCTGGACCACGTGATGCTGGCGGGCTTTACGCATGAGCCGGTCGTAAGGTTGTCAGAGCAGTTGCGCAATTTGGCCCCGCCTGGGTTGGGACACTGCTTTTATGCTTCGGACGGAGCCTCAGCCACCGAAGTAGCGCTGAAGATGAGCGCGCATTACTGGCGCAACGAAGGCCAGCCGCACAAGACGCAGTTCATCAGCCTGCAGAACAGCTACCACGGAGAAACGCTGGGCGCGCTGTCGGTTACCGACATGCCGCTGTTCAAGGACGCCTACGGCGAACTGGTGCAGCAGAACGCGACAGTGCCCAGCCCGGATTGGCGCAATGCGCGATCGGGTGAATGCGCGGAGGAGTTCGCATTGCGCTGTGCGGCGCAGCTGGAAATCCACTTGCAGCAACAGCATGGACACATCGCCGCCTTCATAGTCGAGCCTCTGGTGCAGGGCGCGGCGGGCATGGCGATGTATCACCCGGCTTATTTGCGGCACGCGCGGGCTTTGTGCGAGCAATACCGGGTACATCTTGTGGCAGATGAGATCGCGGTCGGTATGGGCCGAACCGGGACGATGTTTGCCTGTGAGCAGGCCGACATCCGCCCCGACTTCCTGCTTCTTTCCAAGGGCATCACCGGCGGTTACCTGCCATTGTCCGTGGTGATGACCACGGATGCAATCTATCGGGCGTTCTATGCCGATGAACTGGCGCGCGGATTCCTGCATTCGCATTCCTACACGGGCAATCCGCTGGCTTGTCGCGCCGCGCTGGCGGTACTGGACATCTTCACTCAGGACGGCGTGCTCGAAGCCAATCACGCCAGGGCCGGTTATCTCAACGGCATCGTCCGGCCATTGCGCGATCATCCCAGGGTGCGGAACTTTCGCAATACCGGCATGATCTGGGCTTTTGAGGTGGATACGCCGCACGCTGATTTCGCTTCCCGCTGTTTCTCGGCCGCCCTGCAGCGGGAACTGCTGCTGCGTCCGATAGGCAACACGGTATACTTCATGCCTCCCTATGTCATCAACGAAGTGGAGATGCAGTTGCTGGTTGCGCGCACTTTGGAAGCTATCGAGGTGGTTGCATGAAAATGATCTGCGTCCTGTTGCTTGGTTTCAGCCTGATCGGCAGTGCTGGCGCGGCTTCCCTGCCGTCCGCCGTGCGCCATGCCTTGCGCCAGGCGCATATCCCGTTGTCCAGCATCGGCATCGAAGTGCGCGGGATCAGTGCGCACAAGCCGCTGATCAGCATCAACGCCAGGCGCGGAATGAACCCGGCTTCCACCATGAAACTGCTCACCACTTATGCCGCGCTGGACATGCTCGGTCCCGCCTATACCTGGAAGACCGAAGCGTACCTCGATGGCCCGTTGCAGGACGGTGTGCTGCAGGGCGACCTGATACTGAAAGGCTACGGCGATCCGAAGCTCACCATCGAGCAATTCTGGCTATGGCTGAGCGAGCTGCGCGCGCGTGGCCTGCGCGAGATACGCGGCGATCTGGTGCTGGACCGCAGCTATTTCAACCTCCCCGCCTATGACCCCGCCGCCTTCGACAACGACCCGATGCGCGCCTACAACGTCGGCCCTGACGCGCTGCTGCTGAATTTCAATACCTTGCGCCTGCGCTATCTGCCGCAGGGCGATGCGCTGAACGTGGTGAGTGAACCGCCGCTGGATGGCGTGAAGCTGGACAACCAGCTCGCGCCGCTGCCGTCGAAACAGGATTGTGACAACTGGGATGATGGCATCCGCGTGCAGCCGGGCGGCGACAGCGTCATTCTGCAGGGGGATTATCCGAGCGGCTGCGGCGAGCGCGAACATAATCTCAACGTGATGTCGCATACACGCTATGTCGAAACGGTGTTCCGCGCGCTGTGGCAAGAGTTGGGCGGAACCTTGAACGGCAAGTTGCGCGAGGGGGTGGTGAGCGAAACCGCGCAACTCTTTTCGACCCACCGTTCCGAACCGTTGAGCGTGGTCATCCGCGACATCAACAAGTACAGCAATAACGTCATGGCGCGCCAGGTGTTCCTGACGCTGGGAACTTCCGATCTTTCCCCTTTGCCGGCAGAGCGAGAGGATGATACGCACAAGGATCAGGAATCTCCCGCTGCGGGGGACATGAGCGAACAGCAACCCATGAGCCCCGCACGCAGCATCCAGGCCATGCGCGACTGGCTGCACCGGCAGCGGCTCGACTTTCCTGAACTGGTTCTGGAAAACGGTGCTGGCCTGTCACGCATCGAGCGTATCAGCCCGCGCAGCATGGTACTACTGCTGCAAAGCGCCGCCAATCATCCGTTCAGCGCCGAACTGCAAGCCTCATTGCCGATTCTTGGCGTGGACGGCACGGTAAAAAAACGCCTCAGGGGGAGTTCTGCTGCCAGTCATGCCCACCTCAAGACCGGCACACTGGAAGGCGTGAAGACGGTAGCGGGCTACGTGCGCTCGCGCTCCGGCCGGGAATGGGTCGTGGCGTTCTTCATTGGCGATCCCAATGCGAGGAATGGACAGGCCGCGCAGGATGCGCTGATCGAATGGTTGCAGGAACGCTGGTAAGAATTACAGCCCCAACTCGCTCCACATAGCATCCACCTTCGCCTTCACTGCCGCATCCATGACGATGGGCGTGCCCCATGCGCGCCGGGTTTCTCCCGGCCACTTGTTGGTGGCATCCAGACCCATCTTGCCGCCCAGGCCGGACACCGGGCTGGCGAAATCGAGATAATCGATCGGCGTGTTCTCCACCAGCAGCGTGTCGCGCACCGGGTCGACGCGCGTGGTGATGGCCCAGATGACTTGCTTCCAGTCGCGCACATCGATGTCGTCGTCGACCACGATGATAAACTTGGTGTACATGAACTGGCGCAGGAAGGACCAGATGCCGAACATGACACGCTTGGCATGTCCCGGGTATTGTTTCTTCATGCTAGCCACCGCCATGCGGTAGCTGCAGCCTTCCGGCGGCAGGTAGAAATCCGTGATCTCGGGAAACTGCTTTTGCAGCAGCGGCACGAATACCTCGTTCAGCGCCGCGCCCAGCATCGCCGGTTCATCGGGCGGTTTCCCGGTGTAGGTGGAATGGTAGATCGGGTTGGCGCGCATGGTGATGCGCTCTATGGTGAACACCGGGAATGTTTCCTGCTCGTTGTAGTAGCCGGTGTGGTCACCGAAGGGGCCTTCGAGCGCGGTCTCTTCCGGGCGAATGTTGCCTTCCAGCACGATCTCGCTCGAAGCGGGCACTTGCAGGTCGCTGCCCAGACATTTCACCAATTCGGTCTTGCTGCCGCGCAACAAGCCGGCAAACTGGTATTCGGAAAGTGCGTCCGGGACTGGGGTCACCGCGCCGAGGATCGTCGCCGGATCGGCGCCGATTACGACCGCGAGCGGAAACGGCTGGCCGGGGTGTTTTTGGCAGTGGTCGCGGAAGTCCAGCGCGCCGCCGCGCTGCGCCAGCCAGCGCATGATGAGCTTGTTTGGCGCGATCACCTGCTGGCGGTAGATGCCGAGATTCTGGCGCGCCTTGTGCGGGCCTTTGGTTACTACCATGCCCCAGGTGACAAGAGGCGCCGCGTCGCCCGGCCAGCAGGTCTGGACCGGCAGCCTGGACAGATCGACACCCGCGCCTTCCCACACGATCTCCTGGCAGGGAGCCGAAGCGACCAGTTTGGGTGTCATGGCGAGCGCCTGCTTCAGCACAGGCCATTTCTCCCACGCGTCTTTCAGTCCCTTGGGCGGTTCCGGTTCCTTGAGAAAGGCCAGTAGCTTGCCTACTTCACGCAACGCTGCGGTGGACTCTACCCCCATACCCAGCGCCACGCGGCGCGGCGTGCCGAACAAGTTCGCCAATACCGGCATATTGTGCCCGACAGGATGCTTGAACAGGATCGCCGGCCCCTGCGCACGCAGCACGCGGTCGCAGATCTCGGTCATCTCCAGGTGCGTCGACACCGGCGCGGCAACACGCCGGAGCTCGCCGAGCTTTTCCAGTTGTTCGATGAAGTCTCGCAGGTCGTGATATTTCATTGCAAATATTTCCCCGACGTCAATAGAATTTTGGCTCGCCTTCCGGCCTCGTCTTGAACCGCTTGTGCAGCCAGAAATATTGTTCCGGCATTTCCAGCACGCGTTGTTCGATGAATTCATTCACACGGCGGGCGTCGGCTTCCGGATCATCGGTAGGATAATCTTCCCATGCCGGGTAGAAGCGTAACTCATAGCCCTGTCCATCGGGCAATACACGCGGAATACAGGGCAACAGCCGCGAGCCGGTCATTTGAGCCAGGCGCGAAACACTGGTCAGGGTCGAGGCGGGCACGCCGAAAAATGGGATGAACATCGCATCCCTGGCGGCAAAATCCTGGTCCGGCAGATACAGCAAGGGGTAGCCTTCGCGCATCGCCTTCACGATTGGACGCAGACCCTGCTGGCGCGAAAAGATGCGCTGGTCGCCGAAGCGTGTGCGTTTTTCAATCAGCAGCTTGTTCAGGTAGGCATTCTTCTGGTTCGAATAGACGCTGACGCCACGGGTGTGCATGGATAGCCAGGCGCCGGCAACATCCAGCGCCACAAAATGCGGCAGCAACCCGATGTAGGGTTTGCCTTGCACGGCGTTGAAATGCTCCAGTCCTTCCACATGAATAAGGCCCAGAATCCGTTCGTTGCTTGACCACCACAAGATACTGCGCTCAAGAAAGCTGCGTCCGAACGCCATGAAATTTCGGCGCACCAGATCGGCGCGCTCCTGTTCGCTCATTTCGGGAAAGCATAGCCGCAGATTAATCGAGGCAACCTTGCGGCGTTCACGGGCAAAAAGATGAAGCAACAGGCCCAGCATGTTTCCCAACCAGGCCAATAGCCGAAATGGCAGGAGATGCGCAAGCCACAAAATGAAAACGCCCACGCGTGCCATCAAACCCGCCTTTTCGCTGGCTTGGCCAGCGGCTCAGCCCCGGCGGGTATCTTGTAGCGGTTATAGCTCCACAAGTATTGTGCTGGACAGGCGCTGATGGCTTTCTCGAGGGCGGCATTGATCTGGCCGGTGACCGGAATGGACATATCGATGAGCAGCGGTTCGATGTGGATGGCATAGCCTTTTCCCTTGGGCAGTCGCTCGGCAAACGTCATGACCACGCCGGCGCCGCTGGATTCCAGCAGACGGCCGATGAGTGACATGGTATAGGCCGGATGGCCGAAGAAATCCGCCCACTCTCCCTCGCCGTTTCCCGGGACCTGGTCGGGGAGCACACCGATGGTTTCACCGCGCTTGAGCGCCTTGTACATGGCCCGTACGCCGCTCACGTCGGCGCGTACCATACGCAGGTGGCCGCGCTGGCGTCCGCTGCGGGTCACCTCGTCCAGCCAGGCCAGTTTTGGAACCCGGTACATGGAGGTCATCGGAACCCGTGCCGCAACGAACAGCCCCATGACTTCGAAACATCCCAGGTGAGGCGTCAGCACAATCAATCCCTTGCCTGCAGCCAGCGCAGATTCAACATGGTTCCAGCCCTGGCTGGTTCTGACGCTGCCCAGAACCTGGTCCAGCGGCCGGCGCCACACCCAGGGCAATTCGGCGATGCTCTTCCCCGCTTCTGCCACGTTGGCATGCAGCAAGTCCCGAAAATTGCTTTGGGATTGGCGTTTGCAGAAATTATCCAGATTTTCCCGCATCTGCGCCGCATAGTTGCCGGAAAACAGGTAAACCAGCCACCCAAATGCGGCACCAATGCGATGCAGGAGGCCTAGAGGCAGGTGGGCAAACAGATCAAACAGGCTGACGACCAGGAAAGAGCGCATGGGTTGGAGTTGTCGGGTTTTGCTATAATGGCGTTCTTTAACTGAATATATGCGAGCGCCATGAAAGAATTCTTGTTCACATCTGAATCTGTGTCCGAAGGACATCCGGACAAGGTCTCGGATCAAATATCCGATGCCATTGTTGATGCCATTCTAGCGCAGGACAAGCATTCTCGCATTGCAGCCGAAACGCTGTGCAATACCGGTCTGGTCGTACTGGCGGGAGAGATTACCACCAGCGCCAATGTCGACTACATTCAGGTGGCCCGTGAAACCATCAAGCGCATCGGCTACGATAACACCGAGTACGGCATAGATTACAAAGGCTGTGCGGTGCTGGTCGCCTATGACAAGCAAAGTCCCGACATAGCACAGGGCGTGAACAAGGCCTATGACGACGAGCTGGGGCAGGGCGCGGGTGACCAGGGTTTGATGTTTGGTTATGCCTGTTCCGAGACCGATACGCTGATGCCGTTGCCGATCTACCTGGCGCATCGCATTGTCGAGCGCCAGTCGCAGTTGCGTCACGATGGGCGACTGAACTGGTTGCGCCCGGACGCAAAATCGCAGGTCACCATCAAATATGTTGATGACAAGCCATACTCCATTGACACCGTGGTCCTATCCACGCAGCACGCGCCGGAAATGACGCTTGAGCAGATTCGGGAAGCGGCCATCGAGGAAATCATCAAGCCAATTCTGCCGAAAGAACTCATCAAGGGCGAGATCAAATATCTGGTCAATCCAACGGGGCGCTTTGTCGTCGGGGGTCCGCAAGGGGATTGCGGCCTGACCGGGCGCAAGATCATAGTCGATACCTATGGCGGTTCGGCGCCGCATGGCGGGGGCGCGTTCTCCGGCAAGGATCCATCGAAAGTTGACCGCTCGGCTGCTTATGCCGGACGCTACGTGGCGAAAAACATCGTTGCCGCCGGCTTGGCGGATAAATGCCAGATTCAGATTTCCTATGCGATCGGTGTGGCCCAGCCCACCAGCGTGATGGTCACCACTTACGGTACGGGCAAGGTATCAGATGAGAAGATCGCGGAACTGGTAAAAAAACACTTTGACCTGCGTCCGAAAGGTATCGTGCAGATGCTCGATCTGCTGCGCCCGATTTACCAGAGCACTGCTGCATATGGGCACTTTGGCCGCGAAGAACCCGGTTTCACGTGGGAGAATACAGATAAGGCAGCGGCACTGCGTGCCGATGCTGGATTGTAGGCGTAGCATATAATCCACACACCGAAGGTGTGCTCATCTTTATTCGGGCGAAGACAAGACGGTGCGTAGCACCTTCTTGCGGCGAAGACTAACCTTCAGGTTATGCCGAAACCACTGACATCGCTTGCGATGGTAAGCCGCAAAGCGGCGTGTCGTAGCCAAAACACGGACAAAGCAGCGGCGCTGTAGACCCGGCATAAGATGCACCTGCGGGCTTATAATTTATCTGAACGATTAACCGAGCAAATTGAGGCACCATGTCGAAAAGTCAAAATGCATCGCCCGAACTGGAAGTCGACCTGGAACTGATTCGCCGACTGGACAAGAACGGCCCGCGTTACACTTCTTATCCGACTGCCGACCGATTCACCAATGCTTTTGGCATAGACAGATACCGGCACTGGATCGGCAGGAGCGATCCCTCGCAACCATTGTCGCTGTATGTGCATATCCCGTTCTGCAACACCCTGTGTTTTTACTGCGGCTGCAACAAGATCATCACCAAGGACAAGACCCGCTCCGCCCGCTATGTGGATTACTTGGTCAAGGAGATGGAGATGCAGGTCGCGCTGATGCCGGGCAAGCGCAGGTTGGAACAGTTGCACCTTGGCGGCGGCACGCCGACATTCCTGAGTAACGACCAGATGCGCACCCTGATGGGCGCGATCAAGAGGAATTTCACGCTCGTAAAAGAGGGCGAATATTCCATCGAGATCGACCCGCGCAAGGTGCAGGATGAAACCATCGCCCTGCTCGGCCAGCTCGGATTCAATCGCATCAGTCTCGGTGTGCAGGACTTTGACGCGGATGTGCAAAAGGCGGTGAACCGAATCCAGAGCGAAGAAGAGACCCTGCGGGTGATTCGCGCAGCACGTGGCAACGGCTTCAAGTCGGTCAGCATTGACCTCATCTACGGCTTGCCCAAACAGACCACGGCAGGGTTCAAGGTTACACTGCACAAGGTGATCGCCGCCAACCCGGATCGCCTGTCAATCTACAACTATGCGCACCTGCCGACTGTTTTCAAGCCGCAACGCCGCATCCACGAGGAAGACCTGCCCGAGCCGCAAGCCAAGCTGGATATCATGAAACTGGCAGTGAGCACACTGACCGATGCGGGCTATGTTTATATCGGTATGGACCATTTCGCCAAGCCTGATGACGAACTGGCCGTGGCACAACGCCAGCGCCGGCTGCACCGCAATTTCCAGGGATATTCGACCCATGCCGACTGCGACCTGGTCGCGATCGGCATCAGTTCCATCGGCAAGATCGGCCCGACCTACAGCCAGAATTTCCGCGAGGAAGAAGAATACTATGCCGCGCTTGACCGCAATGAATTGCCCATCATGCGCGGTATGGAACTGGATGCAGACGACCTGCTGCGGCGCGAGATCATCCAGGGGCTGATGTGTCATTTCGAGATTTCCAAGGAGGCTTTTGACACCCGGTTCCAGATCGATTTCGACAGCTACTTCGCCATTGAACTCGGCGAACTGCGCGAATACGAGCGCGAAGGATTGCTCACGCAGGAGCCGGTGTGGATCCGCGTTACTCCCAAAGGCCGCATGCTGATCCGCAATATTTGCATGGTTTTCGACAAGTATCTGCGCACACGCCAGGAACATGCGCGCTATTCCAAGGTAATATAGCGCGTCCGGTTATCAGTCCGTCCCGCCAGGACCGGCAGCCACGAACTCTGGGAGAAAGTTTATGAAGTGCGTTGATGATTTCCGCTTGCGCTTTGGCAAGCGGGAATTGGTGCCGATTGTAATCGGCGGGATGGGAGTGGATATTTCAACGTCCGACCTCGCGCTGGAAGCCGCCCGCCTGGGCGGTATCGGGCACATCTCCGACGCCATGCTGCCGACCGTAAGCGACCGCCGTTACGACACGGATTTCGTCAAGGATAAACTCCAGCAATTCAAATACAACATCGACAACTCCGACAAGTCGGCAGTGAAGTTCAACCTTGCGCAACTTGCCGAAGCGACCC
Source organism: uncultured beta proteobacterium (assembly GCA_963782385.1). GTDB lineage: Bacteria > Pseudomonadota > Gammaproteobacteria > Burkholderiales > Gallionellaceae > CAVXFS01. The sequence continues at coordinate 480,934 of CAWAJO010000001.1, read as the reverse complement.
GCCTGCACGTCGAGCACACCATGCAGCGCAAGCGCGGCGACGGCATGCTGTTCATCAACTGCATGGAAAAACTCACCATGAATTCACCGCGCGACACACTGCGAGTGCGATTGCATTCCGCGCTGGATGCGGGCATAGACGGCATCACGCTCGCGGCCGGACTGCACCTGGGTTCGTTTACGCTGATGGAAGACCATCCGCGCTTCCGCGACGCCAAACTCGGCATCATCGTGTCCAGCCTGCGCGCGCTGCAACTGTTCCTGCGCAAGAATATCCGCACCAACCGCCTGCCTGATTACATCGTGGTGGAAGGCCCGCTGGCGGGCGGCCATCTTGGCTTCGGCATGGACTGGTCGAAATATGATTTGCGCACTATCGTCAATGAAATCCACCAATACCTGAAAGGCGAGCGTCTGGATATCCCGCTGTTTCCGGCTGGCGGCATCTTTACCGGCAGCGATGCCGTGTCGTACCTGGAGGAAGGAGCGGCCGCGGTGCAGGTGGCGACGCGGTTTACCGGTAGCATGGAATGCGGTTTGCCGCGCGATGTGATTCAGGAATATTTCCGCGCCAGCGAGGAGGACATCGAAGTCAACACGATTTCTCCTACCGGCTATCCGATGCGCATGCTGAAGAACAGCCCGGCGATCGGCTCCGGTATCCGCCCCGGCTGCGAATCCTACGGCTACCTGCTCGATTCGAATGGCAACTGTTCCTACATCGACGCATACAACCGCGAAGTCGCGGCGCACCCCGAGGCAAAGAAGATCTGCGTGATGGACAAGACCTGTTTGTGCACCCACATGCGCAACTTTAAATGCTGGACCTGCGGGCACAATACCTATCGCCTTAAAGATACCACGCGCAAGCTGGCGGACGGTACCTACCAACTGCTCAGCGCGGAGCACGTGTTCAAGGACTATCAGTTCAGCACCGACAACAAGATCACCCTGCCCGATCCGCAGTAGGTACTCGCCGGGGCAGCCGACCGGTACGTCCCTTATAATGGTGCAGTTGCTTCCAGCGACACTTGACGCATGAACGGATTCCTCAAATACGGATTGCTGGCACTCGGTGGCGCGCTTCTGGTCGCAGCCGGCGGCGTGGCCTACATCGCCGCGAGCTTCGATCCGAACGATTACAAGGCGCAGATCATCCGGCTGGTGCAGGACAGGACGCAACGCACCCTCAGGCTGGACGGCGACATCAAGCTGGCATTCTTCCCCGACATTGGCGCCGACATCAGCCGGGTATCCCTGTCTGAACCGAACAGCGACCAGGAGTTTGCCGCGCTGGATGGCGCGCACGTCACACTCGCGCTGTGGCCTTTGTTTTCCGGGCAGGCCGCGGTGGACGAGGTGTCGGTCAGGGGCCTGAAGGTTGCGTTGGTGAAATTCAGGGACGGCAGGACCAACATCGACGACCTGCTGGGCAAGGATGAGAGCAAGGCCGCGAATGGTTCCGCCGGCGCATCCGCCGGCGGCCTGCCAGTGAAGCTCGACATCGCCGCCGTGCGCGTGGAAAGATCCGAACTGGACTACCTCGACGAATCCTCCGGCGCGCAGTATGCGCTGAAAAACATCATGCTGAAGGCCGGGCGCATTGCATCCGGTACGCCGGCACAGATCGAAGCATCCGCGACCCTGCAATCTGCTCAGCCCAGGTTCGATATCGCGGCGCAAGTGAAGACCACGCTCACGCTCGAGCTCGGAAATCCTTCCTACCGGCTGGCAGGGCTGGATTTGCAGGCCACGGGAACGCTGCCCGGTATCAGCAATCTCTCCGCACATGTCGCCACTGCCGACCTGACAGGCGACGCACAGTCGTTCAACAGCAGCGCGCTGACGCTGGCATTCGGCATCAAGCAGCCGCAACAGGAATTCAAGGTCACATTCACCTCGCCGGTCCGCGGCGATTTCGAGTCGCAACAATTCAGCCTGCCCGAGCTCGTCGTTGCGGTGACGGCCGGCGGCGACAGGCTGCCGCACAAATCGGTCAGCAGCGAGGCGAAGGGAAGCCTGCAACTCGACGCCGCGCGCGAGAACCTGCAGCTCGACCTCGCGGGTGGCCTGCTGCAAAGCCAGGTCAATGCCAAGGTGGCGGTGAACGGTTTCTCAGATCCGGCTATTCGTTTCGATATTGACGTGGACCAGGTCGATGCCGACCTGTACCTGCCAAAAAAAACCGAAGCCGGCTCTGCCAAGTCCGGTGCTGCCGCCACGGTACAGCCGTTCGATCTATCCGCCCTGAGAAAACTTGACCTGGAAGGCAGCCTGCGCGTCGGCACCCTCAAGCTGGCCAACATCAAGACTTCGGCATTGCGCATCGACATCAAGGCGCACAACGGCGTGCTCAAGCTCAAGCCCATGTCCGGCAACCTGTACCAGGGCGGCATGAACGGCAGCATCACGGTAAACGTGACGCCGGCCAAGCCGGCGTTTGCCATTGACCAGCGCCTTGGCGACATCAGCATCGCGCCGCTGCTCGAGGATGCCGCCAACTTTGATGCGCTGATGGGCCGGGGCAATGTCACGCTCAACCTCGACACCCACGGCGATACCGTGGCTGCGCTCAAGCAGTCGTTGCATGGCAGCGCAGCGCTGAGCCTGACGGATGGCGCGATCAAGGGCATTGACCTCGCCGGCGTGCTGCGCAGTTTCGGCAACCACAGCGGCACGCAGGTGCAGGCGGCCAACAAACAGGAAGAGACCGGCTTAGGCGAGCTCAGGGCCAGTTTCCGGGTGAATGACGGCGTGGCACACAACGACGATGTCTCGCTTAAATCGTCGCTGCTGCGCCTGTCCGGCAGCGGCGACATGGACATCGGCCATGACCGCATCGACTACCTGGCCAAGGCAACGCTGGTCACGATGCCCGGGGGATCGGGCGACAGGATTGCCGGCAGCACGGCACCGGTGCGCCTGAGCGGGCCATTCACGAACCTCAAGTACACGCTGGATCTTGGCGAGATGGCCAGGCAAGCGGCCAGACAGAAGATCGAGGAACAGACGGAAGAGGTGGAGAGCAAGTTGCTGAATCAACTCAAGGGCGGCCTGAAAGGGCTGCTCCCGTAAGGGTCCGATGTCGTCATTCGCGCAGCGCATCATCGCCTGGCAGCGCCTGCATGGCCGCCACGATCTCCCTTGGCAGGCAGCAGATGCCTACGGCGTATGGCTGTCCGAGATCATGCTGCAACAGACCCAGGTCGCCACCGTCATTCCCTATTACCAGCGTTTTGTAGGCAGCTTTCCTGATATTGCCGCGCTGGCGGCCGCGAGCGAGGATGCCGTGCTGGCACACTGGAGCGGACTGGGCTACTACGCGCGCGCGCGCAACCTGCAGCGCGCGGCACGGCTCATCATGCAACGGCATGATGGAATATTTCCGCGCGAATTCGAGGACATCATCGCCCTGCCCGGCATCGGCCGCTCCACTGCCGCCGCCATCGGCGCGCTCGCATTCCATCAACACCGCGCGATCCTCGACGGCAACGTCAAGCGCGTGCTGGCGCGCTACTGCGCGATCGAAGGGCACACAGGTGGCCGGAAGATCGAGACGCAGCTCTGGCAACAGGCCGAGGCATTGCTGCCTGCCCCATCCCGTCTCCCCGCAGGCGAAATAGCCGGCAACTTGGCGGTCGTTGTCGGACAGCCCGGTCGAATGGCCGGTAGTTCCAGCAGGTTCAGGGAGAGGGGTGGATCAAATGACTCGATCGCCACCTACACCCAGGGCCTGATGGACCTCGGGGCGACCATCTGCACGCGCTCGAAACCGGGCTGCGACATTTGCCCGGCGCGCGAAGACTGCGCTTCCTATCGGAATGGCAGAGTTGCGCAATTGCCCACGCCGCGCCCGCGCAAGGCGCTGCCTGAAAGACGTAGCACCTTCCTGCTTCTCAGGCATGGCCACGACATCCTGCTGGAAAAGCGTCCCGGCAGCGGCATCTGGGGCGGCCTGTGGTGTCCACCGCAAATGGAAACAGCAGAAAACATTTCTGCGTATTGCATGCAGCATTTCGGCGTGGACGCGGTGCAGGTAAGAACATTGCCGGAATTTCCGCACACCTTCACTCATTTCAAATTGCATATCGTGCCGCTGCTGATTCAGGTCAGGTGCAAGCCCATGCAGATGAATGAGTCAGGGTGGATCTGGCTGGATGTTGGGGAAGCATTGCGCGCCGCAATACCGAAGCCGGTGCGCAGGCTGCTTGCAGACGCAATGCCTGATTGAAATCTCTTAACAGCAGTTCTCGAGTGTCCGAGAATGGACATTTGCATGAGGCGAGAAAATGACCCTGTTCCGCTGGAGATCTTCGTACGCAAAGACTGCTCAAGCCTGTCAGGCAATTTCTATTTTGCGAAGATGCCTGTCGTCTTGCATCAATGGCGTCTGCGAGAGGCTTCTGCTTCGGCAGGTACTCGGGTTGCACATGCCAGGAATCCGGGCCGGGTTCCCGGAATGACCTGCCGGTCAGGCATGCGGCAAGGCGCCGCGTTGCTCCGCCTCGCCTGCAAGCCCCGCTCAGTTTAATCGGTGATTGATTCGGGAAACCGAAAGAACAATCGGCCCGGATATGCTGGCGTTGCGCATCATGGCGGAGCCGATTACATATTTTCAAGCCAGTTATCGGCCTGCTGTTCGATCCGGGTCGCGTCATCGTTGGCAAATAAATGTTCGATCTTTGGAGCGTTCACGGTGGCTCCATTTTCCAAATACGTGTAGCCGGTCACCTCTTCAAGCATCGGCGCGTATAAGCGCGCGCCACCTAGAACATGAAGATCGCCATTGATCTTCTGCAGTTTCGCCACGATTAAAGTGACTTCTGCCGCCAATGACAGGCTGCCATCAATTTGCGTCAATTCGGGCAGTTTTTCGAACATTTCTCGATTTCCCTCGCTCATCACGAATATCATTTTGGATGGCGCAGAAATGCTTTCAGTATGAAGGTAGTTCGTTTTGTGCGTGTGAATCCGGAGGTCCTCCTGGTCGTCCCTGAGCACAATGTGCTTCGGGGCAAAAACCAGCCGTCTCTTTGAAATGTTTTCAAATGCCATAATGACTCCTTTCGATATTACGGGTGCGCGACACGCTCACCGGCCTGACGCGCGAGATGCAGCAATTGAACCGACGGCTTCTGCCCTGGTACCGAACATCAATTCACGTGCGACTGATTCACCAGTTTCATTCCTCGCCAAGACGATTTGTTGTCGCCAGCGCATGGAGTCGTGGATTTCCATTCACCGACGATTTCCTGATGGCGATGGCGCAAGGCTGATGCGGATTGTTGGGGATATTGGGCGGGTTGGCAAGCGCAGGAGAAGATTGATCCGGCATTGAGCCTTGATCGTGCAGGATCGAGGGTTTGGGGGCTGCGGGCGTCGATGCACATGTTCGCCGTCAACGGTGTGATGGCGGGAAGCCGGGACGGCCTGTCGACGCAGGCACGGCATCGCCGGAGCGAGGTTCTGCCAAATCAAGCCGGTTGACCAGCACCTCCGCAACCTGGACTGGATTGCCATCACCGATATGGTCGTCAGGATATTCCGCCGGGACCATATTTGGCTCCGGCATCCGCCCCGAATGATTCGTTTGATGTTTTTGCCCGCTTCCATGGTGGTTGCCGCACCGGTGCACGAAGAACGGCCGGCAATTGCATGCTGAATGAATTCTTGCACAGCCCTGGTCGCGCCGCGCCCTTCGATGGCATAGAATAACGGCGGAGTTCGCCATGAAGAAATTGAAGAATGAATCCGCATTGTTCAAGGAAGCGCTGCTTGCGGGAGTGAAGTATGCTGAGGGGCGCGGAGTGGTCGAGTTTGAGCCGACCGATTCGGCAAGTGAGAAGCTTTTATACATTTACCGCTTGCTGGTTCACGACAAGGTGATTCAGCCATTGCCGGAAGATCAGGTTGCCGAGAAGTCCCTGCGGCACAAGCTCGCCCTCTGGTATGCAAAGCAATTGCCCAGGGATCATCCACTTCTAAAATAGCAGTGAGCGGCAAGTGTGGATGATAAAATATGCCTTTGGCAGGAGTACGTTGGGTGCGGTGCTTCAACCCTAATCATCCATCAGAAGCACGCCTGCCTCTTCCCAGTCGCAGTGCGATGTGCGCATGATGGACTCCATCTATTCAGCAAACAGGAATGGTCTGGATGAAAGTAATGCTTTTGGTGTTCTTGTATGCATTGGGGGTATCCACGAACGCGTTTGCAGATACGCCCGGCGAGGTCAAGGTCGGCGAATACCTGCGCGAGGCGACGCTGCATGGGTTTTACAAGAATACAAAGAAGTTTTCCGACTACCGCGGGAAACCGCTGATCATCAATGTATGGGCCAGTTGGTGCACACCGTGCAGGGAAGAGATGGATTCGCTGAACCGGCTGGCGCGCCGCTATGGCGGGAAGCAATTCAATATCATCGGAATCTCGACCGACGACTATACCGACGCGGCTGAATTGTTCGTCAGGAAGTCGAAGTTATCATTCGTCAATTACCTGGATAGCAAGGTGTTCCTGGAAAATATGCTGGGCGCAAACACCATTCCCATGACAATTCTGGTGGATGCGAATGGCAAGGTGCTGGAAAAGGTTCGCGGGGCGCGTGAGTGGGATAGTCCGGAATATGTTGATGCGATAGCGGAGACTTTCAACATAAAATTGCGACGATAGGGGCTAGAACTTTTCGTCCTCGCGCAGATAGCGCCATTGCCCGGTGGGCAGGTCGCCCAGCTTGACCTTGCCGATACGCACGCGTTTCAGTCCGGTGACTTTCAGGCCGACCATTTCACACATGCGGCGGATCTGGCGCTTCCTGCCTTCCCTCAGGACAAATCGCAATTGATCGTCGTTCAGCCAGCTGACTTTTGCCGGCCTCAGCGCTTCGCCGTCCAGCTTCAAGCCGTGGTTCAGCATCTGCAACCCGTTGCCGGCGATTCTGCCCTGCACCCGCACCAGATATTCCTTTTCAATGGTGGAATCGTCGCCGATCAGCTGCCTGGCGATGCGGCCATCCTGGGTCAGCACCAGCAATCCCTGCGAATCGATGTCCAGACGGCCTGCCGGCGCGAGACCGCGCAGGTGAGCGGGGCTGAAACGCTGTGGAGATTTATCGGCGGACGAATGCGACGCTGCACTGATGAGTGCGACCGCAGGCCGGTGATTATCCTCAGCCTGTCCCGAAACGATCCCGACCGGCTTGTTCAGCAGGATGGTGACCCGCGTTTGTTGCCGGCTTTGCGCGGCCCGATTAAGGGCGATGCGTTGCGTGGGCAGGATCTTCGTACCGAGTTCGGTGACCGGCTGACCGTCCACCAGCACCCAGCCGCGCTCGATGTAGCTGTCCGCCTCGCGGCGCGAACACAGGCCTTGGTCCGACATCAGTTTGGAGAGGCGGATTTTTTCCATAGGAATTCAGCGGATCATGACAACGGTCAGCCAATGGCGGAAACGACTACGCATGATTGCATACCGGACAGGCCGGATCCTTGTGCAAATTGACCATGCGCAGTTCCATGTTCAGTGCGTCGATCAACAGCAGCTTCCCGCACAGCGACTCGCCTGTGTTCAATAACGACTTGATTGCCTCGGCTGCCTGCAAGCTGCCGATTACCCCGACCAGCGGCGCGAATACGCCCATCACGGCACAGCGTGTTTCTTCGTTTTCCGCCTGCTCGGGGTACAGGCAGTTGTAGCAGGGACTGCGCGCCTGGCGCAGGTCGAATACCGTCACCTGCCCCTCGAAGCGCGTGGCGGCACCGGATACCAGCGGCATGTGCAGTCTTTCACACGCGCGATTGATGGCATAGCGAGTTGCAAAGTTGTCGCTGCAGTCGAGCACAATATCAGCAGTCGCGGCAAGTTCCAGCAGACGTGCTTCATCCACCCGTTGATTCAATGCGAATACTTGCACTTCAGGATTCATGTCGGCCAGCGTCATTGCTGCGGATTCCACCTTGGTCCTGCCTATGGATGAAGTGCGGTGCAACAGCTGGCGTTGCAGGTTGGTCAGGTCCACCGTATCACCATCGCAGATGGTCAGCGTTCCCACGCCGCTGGCGGCGAGAAACATCGCGGCCGGAGATCCCAGTCCGCCCGCACCCACCACCAATGCATGCGCAGCGAGCAACGTTTGCTGGCCTTCGACGCCGATTTCCGGCAACAGGACATGCCTGCTGTAGCGCAGCAATTGTTGATCATTCATGCGAGGGGACTATTTGTATTCGCGCAATTCTTCAGGCGTGTCGTCATGATCACCATGCGGATGATTATCATAGGCCTTGACGAAAATTTCCTTGCTGCGGGATTTGGTTTGCCGCTCCGGCGTGCTCATGTTGTGGTACTGCATTTCTTCGCAATAATGAACCAGCGTCCTGCCAATCCCGTGCAGTATCGAAGAATCGAGATGAAAGCCTTCCTTGACCAGAGCTGTTTCCAACCCTTCCATCGAGTAGTCGAGCAGGTTGTAATGGATGATCAGGCTATTTGCCTGTGAACCCGGCTCAACCTGCAGCCCATCGAGTCCCTTGAGCAGCTGAAACGCGCGCTCAGCCTGGCCGGGGGGGTCATCAGAAAAAAACAACTCATGTCGCTTTTGATTTTCAAAGGGATCAAGCATATTGTTCTCCCTGACCGATACGAGCGCTTACGGGCATCTCAATACGTCCTCATTTGCGACCATCCGCCACGCGGATTGGCAGCGTACCCTTTCCCGTGCCTTGCACCTGAACGCGGGCGGGCTGTTATTTTGCCAGCGCCTCCGCACGATTATTCTTGCTCAGGATATTCAGTCCCTTCAGCAAATTCAAGGCCTGATTCAACTGGTAATCGTCCTTGCCGCCGAATTCCGTGGGCTTCAGTTTCTCCGACTGGTCTGAATTTGGCGCATCCTGCAGCTTGTTGTCTTCAGTATCCGTCGGCTTCTTGCTCTTCTTGTCCGCGCCATTATCAGGCTGGCGATCATTCACCAAATGGCGCTCCAGATCCGCCTCGCGCAGATGGAATGCGTTTGTCATCGCGCTGGAAGGGTCGTCGACCACGATGTCGGGGACAATGCCTTTGGCCTGGATGGAACGGCCGCCCGGGGTGTAATACCGCGCGGTGGTCAGTTTGATCGCAGAATTTTCGCTCAGCGGCAATATCGTCTGCACCGAGCCTTTTCCGAACGTCTGTGTTCCCATGATCACGGCACGCTGGTGATCCTGCAGTGCGCCGGAAACGATTTCGGACGCTGATGCAGATCCGCCATTTACCAGTACCACCATGGGCACATCCTTGATGGACGGAGGGAGGGACTTCAGATAATCGATCTTGTTGTCGCCGCGCAGGTAATCCTGCGGCGATGCACTCAGGCGCATTTTGGCATCTTCGATACGGCCTTCGGTGTAGACCACCAGCGAGTCCTTGGGCAAGAAGGCGGCGGATACGCCCACTGCCGCACTGAGCAATCCACCCGGATCATTGCGCAAATCCAGTACCAGACCTTTCAGGTCTCCCTTGTTTTCCTTGACCATGTCGGTCAGCGCCGTTGCAAGGTTTTCTCCGGTGTGTTCCTGGAACTGGGTGATACGAATGAAACCATATCCGGGCTCGAGCAGTTTTGGCTTGACGCTTTTCACCTTGATGACTGCGCGGGTCAGGGTGATAACCAGCGGCTTCGGTTCGTTCTTGCGTACGATGGTCAGGACAATTTTTGTGCCCGGCTTGCCGCGCATGTGCTTGACCGCGTCGTTCAGCGTCAGGCCCTTGACCAGTGTGTCATCCAGCTTGATTATCAGGTCACCGGTCTGGATGCCGGCTTCATAGGCGGGCGTGTCCTCAATCGGCGAAACAACTTTCACCAGGCCATCCTCCATGCCGACCTCTATGCCCAGACCGCCGAACTCGCCCTGCGTGCCAACCTGCAGTTCCTTGAAATCATCGGCATCCAGGTAGGCGGAATGCGGATCAAGGCTGCTCAGCATGCCGTTGATCGCCCCGGTGAGCAGATCCTTGTCGGAAACCGGTTCCACGTAATCGCTCTTGATGCGGCCGAACACTTCGGAAAAAGTTCGCAGCTCCGTGATTGGCAAGGGCGTTTCCGGTTCCTTGTCCTTGTCCGCAACTGCGGAAAAATGCAGGCTGACGAATACGCCGACCAGCAGTCCCAGCCCGATCAATCCAATTTTTTCAATACGGCTACGCATGTGTATCCTCGTTAAATTTGCGTTGCATAATGCCTAGCGGGAGACCCATTGCATGGGATCCATGGTTTCCCCCTCGTGACGAAGTTCGAAGTATAAACCGGATTCCTCGTTCCCGCCGCTATTGCCGACAGCGGCGATCGTATCGCCGCCGCGCAGTACATCACCCACCTGCTTGTACAGCGTCTCATTGTTGCCGTACAGACTCATGTAGCCTTTGCCATGGTCTACTATCATTAAGTTCCCGAAGCCGCGAAACCAGTCGGCAAACACGACTCGCCCTGCCGCGACAACCTTGACCGGTTGTTTGGGAGAGGCGCGCAGGAACAGCCCCTTCCACAATACCGTGCTGTCCGGTCGCGGGTCGCCGTAGATATTGCTGACGACGCCCCTCACCGGCAGTATCAGCTTGCCCTTGAGTTCCTCGAACGGACTGCCATCGAATCGGTCGTCGGGCAATTTTTCATTTCTAAGCAAGCCACCGCCGGGCCGACTTAACATGCCGGAAAGTTTTGCCACCAGCAGCGCCAGCCGGTTCTCATCGCGCTGCAGTCGGCCGATTTCCCTGCGTTGCTGCCGGAGCTGCAGCGCGACTTTGGACAGTACCTGGCGGCGCACGCGCTGTTCCTTTTCCAGCGTCTGCTTCTGCGACTGCTGTTCCGCCTGCATTGAAGCGATCTCCGCGCTCTTTTGCGTGACCTGGGTAGTGACCTGTTCCAGCTGCGTAAGATTGGTGCGCAGGGTCTTGAGCCAGGCAGCGCGGCCACGCGCGATGTACTCGTAATACTGCAATTCCCGCGCGATCTGGTTAGGGTCGTGGTTGTTCAGCAACAGCATCAGATATTCCTGCCGCCCGCCGAGATATTGCTGGTAGAGCAGTTTGCCCAGCAGTGCCTGCTGTGCCTGAATGTCTTGCTCCAGTTGATGTCGCCGCTGTTGCAATTGTTTCAGGGTTAGCCCGGCTTCCCGCTGCTGTTGCACCAATTCGGCCAGCCGGCGATTGCTGTCGCTGATGGCACGCTCTGATTCACGCAATGCGTCCGCTGCTTCGGTTTTGGATGCGCTGGTCTTCTCCACATCCTCCTGCAAACGGGCGATGCGCTTGCGCAGGCTGTTAAGATCGTCCTGTTGCGAAGCATATGCACTGTTTGCCAGCAGCAGGAGGCAGGCCAACAGTATGCGCAGGACGCAAATACGCTTCGACATTGCGCCAACGGCAGGCAACTTTCCAACCCCGTACGGGTTAGACAAGTTTGCGCTGCCGAACGGGCGTCTCATTGGTGCATTGTGCTGTGTCCTTCGACTCCGCTCAGGGCAGGCTTATCGTACCCTTCAAATTTGATCAGGCTTCGCCCGGTCATTTCCGCAGGTTGCGGCAGTCCCATCATCGCAAGCAGGGTAGGCGCAACATCCTGCAACGCGCCGCCCTCCATCATGCCGGCCTTTCGGCCGATATACAGGAATGGCACCGGATTCAAGGTATGCGCTGTGTGCGCTTGCCGAGTCGTGTGGTCGATCATCTGTTCGGCGTTGCCGTGGTCGGCCGTGATCAGTACTTCGCCGCCGCATTCCTGCATCGCTTGCACCACACGGCCGATGCAGGTATCCAGCGCCTCGACAGCCTTGACCGCTGCCTGCAGGATACCGGTGTGTCCGACCATGTCGCCGTTGGCGTAATTGCAGATGATCGCCTGATATTGACCGCTGCGGATCGCCTGCTCGAGTTTGTCGGTGACCTCGAACGCGCTCATTTCCGGCTTCAGGTCATAGGTCGCCACCTTGGGCGAGGGTACCAGAATGCGGTCTTCGCCCGGATAGGGCTGTTCATTGCCGCCGTTAAAAAAATAGGTGACGTGTGCATATTTTTCCGTCTCGGCGATGCGCAATTGCCTGAGTCCCAGCCCGGACACGTATTCACCAAAGCCGCGGTGAATGGAAGACGGCGCGAAGGCCGTGGGTAAGTGGCTGAAGTCGTCGCCGTAGCTGCTCAGCGTGACGAAGCTGGCCAGCCTGGGAAAGCGCGCACGTGCAAATTTGTCGAATGCCGCATCGGTCAGCGCGCGGCTGATCTCGCGTGCGCGGTCGGCGCGGAAATTCATGAACACCGCCACGTCGCCGTCCTGCATGGTGACCGGTTCGCCGATGACCGTGGCCTTGACGAACTCGTCGTTCTCATCACGTGCGTAGGCCTGCAGCAGACCCTCTATCGCCGTGGCCGCGCTGAATTCGGCCTTGCCCTGGGTCAGCAGGTCATAGGCCGGCTGCACCCGTTCCCAGCGGTTGTCGCGGTCCATCGCATAGTAGCGCCCGACGATGGAGGCGATGTGCCCGACCCCGAGTGCGGTGCACTTGTCCTGCATACGCTGAAGCGAATCCTTTGCACTGCGCGGCGGCGTATCGCGCCCGTCGAGGAAGGCGTGGATGTATATTTTGCGCAGCCCCGAACGCGCCGCCAGTTCAAGCAGGGCGTGGATATGGTCTTCGTGGCTGTGCACCCCGCCGGGCGACAGCAGCCCCATGATGTGCAGCGCCGTGCCGTTAGCCTTTGCCTGCGCGACCGCCTGGGTAAATACTGGATTGGTGTAGAAAGTGCCATCCCGGATCGCAACGTCCACGCGGGTGAGATCCTGATACACCACGCGCCCGGCGCCGATGTTCAGGTGGCCGACTTCGGAATTTCCCATCTGCCCTTTGGGCAGCCCGACCGATAATTCGGAGGTATTGATGAGCGTATGAGGATACCTGCTCCACAAGCGGTCCCAGTTCGGCTTGCGTGCGTGGGCGATGGCGTTATGGTCGGGGTCTTCGCTATAGCCGAAGCCGTCAAGGATAAGCAAGAGGACAGGAGTAACTTTCATGCTGGACTTTTCGGGTATCAAAGTATCAAAATATAAGCGTGCACTAATTTAAGGCGTATTTTAGCCGATTTCCAAACTCCACACGATGCCGGGCAACCGGCAGGTTAACGGTGAAACATGACAAAAATAATAGACAAGGACGAAGACATTATGCAGGCCTCACTCGCAATGAAGGCAATCGCCCATCCGTTGCGCCTCAAAATACTGTGCGTACTGGGAGACGAGGAGGTCAGTGTGCAGGATATCGTGGCCGACGTGGGCACCTCGCAGAGCAACATCTCGCAGCACCTTGCCATCCTGCGCGACAAAGGCGTGTTGAGCACACGCAAGGATGCAAACAGGGTGTATTACCGCATCGGCGATCCCCGCACCCTCAAACTGGTCGGAATGATGCGTGAGGTCTTTTGCGATGGTTAGCGCGGGAATATTTTCGCCCGAGAATTTGCGGATTGCGTGGGACAGGCGAAACCTCCGCGACCGATGAAACTGATCCTGCCGTGCCGGCATCAATTCAAAGCGTTTTTTCCCGGTTGCGCCAAAACCGCCGACCGCCACCCGAATTCCAGCGGCGTCAGTTGCCTCAACCGCCAACCGGCCCATCTCAGAAAGGCGCTAGTACACTGACTTGTCCCGGTTGCATGTATTAGTATATTAGGATATTATAATATAATAAATATTCCGCATGGAAATTATTCATGAAGCAGCACGCATTATTTCTGTTGGCCTTGTTCTTGCCAACCGCAGCGCAGGCGGCGCAGCAGCTTGCTGTTGCGCCGGTGCAATACCGAAGAGTGGCGCAAAGCTATGGCGCCGACGGTGTGGTGGAGGCAGCACGGCAATCCACCGTTTCGGCGCAAATTGCCGGACGCGTGAAACAGATTCTATTTGACGTGGGCGACACGGTGAAAAAGGGCCAGGTCATCCTGCGCATCGACGAGCGCGAGGCCGCGCAAGCGGTGGCAGGCAGTCAGGCGCAGGTGATGCAGTCGCAGGCCGCTATGCAACAGGCCAAATCGGACTATGAGCGCGCACGCCAGTTGTACGCGCAGAAATTCATCAGTCAGGCGGCGCTGGACAAGGCGCAGGCCGATTACAGGATGGCGCTGGCGCAGGCGGCGGCGAGCAAAGCCGGAGCCGAACAGTCGGCCCTGGCGCAGGGCTATACCGCCGTGGTCGCGCCCTACAGCGGGATTGTGGCTTCGCGCCTGGTCGAGGTAGGCGAGATGGTGACGGTGGGCACACCGCTGATGAGCGGATTCGATCCCGCGCAGATGCGCGTGATCGCAGACGTTCCGGAATACCGGCTGGCCGACATCGGCGCGCATCCGCAGGCCGTGATCGAGTTTCCCTCCCTCAATCGCCGCGTGCGGGCCGTTTCGGTGGAAGTATTGCCCACCGCGGATGCGCGCACGCACACCATCCGGGTGCGCGCATACCTGCCCGCCGATGAGGCGGGTGTGCGGCTGCAAGACCTTACTGCGCAACAGCCGTCTGCGGGAGCAGCCGCAGGACGCCACCTCGCGCAGCAGACGCCTGCGCGCACCGTGCCGGAGGTGTACCCCGGCATGTTTGCGCGCGTCCACTTCACCGTGGGCAAAGTGAACAAGCTGCTGATCCCCTCCAGCGCCGTGGTGCGGCGCGGCGAAGTGGTGGCGGTGTACGTGGTGGATGAAAATGGGGAGGTGAGGTTGCGCCAGGTGCGCGTGGGCGAGGTCAGTGGGCAGGACGAGATCGAAGTGCTGGCCGGCCTGAATCCTGGCGAAAAGGTCGCACTGGAACCGGTCAAGGCCGGCATGACGCAGCATGCGAAATGATGACCCGTGTAACCGCTGAGGCATCCTGATGGGCATCTCGGGGCGCATTGCCAGGGCTTTCCTGAATTCCCAGATGACGCCGCTGCTAGCGCTGGTGGCCGTGCTGCTGGGTACGTTCGCGGTGCTGGTGACGCCGCGCGAGGAGGAACCGCAGATCAACGTCACGATGGCGAACGTGCTGATCGCCTATCCCGGCGCATCCGCGCAGGACGTGGCGAACACCGTGTCCACGCCGGCCGAACAAGTGCTGTCGCAGATCTCAGGTGTGGATCATGTCTATTCCGTGTCGCAACCCGGCATGTCGATACTCACCGTGCAGTTCAAGGTGGGTGAGCTGCATGTGCCCTCGCTGGTCAAACTCTACGACGTTATCAATTCCCATGCCGACTGGCTGCCCCCCACGCTGGGTGTGGCCAAACCGATCATCAAGGCCAAGGGTATAGACGATGTGCCGGTCGTGGCTTTCACCTTGTGGCGCGACCAGTCTGCCGGCGGCGGCCTGGCGCTGACCCAGGTGGCGCACGCCATCGAAGCCGAACTGAAGCGCGTCAAGGGCACACGCGAGGTCACCACGCTGGGCGCGACGCAGCGCATGGTACGCGTGCTCCTCGATCCGGAAGCGCTGAATGCGCATCAGCTCACGGTGCAGGACGTGCGCGGCGCCCTGCAGGCGGCGAACGTGTCGCAGGATGCGGGCAGCCTGGCGCAGGGCAACCGCGAGGTGCTGGTGCAGACCGGCAATTTCCTCAGCGATGCGAACGATGTCAGCCAGCTGGTGGTGGGGGTGGCCGATGGCAAGCCGGTGTTCCTGCGCGATGTCGCCGCTATCCGCGACGGCGCCGACCAGCCGTCCAGCTATGTGTGGCTGGGCACGGGCAAAGCGGCGGGCGACAAGGGCATCGGCGCGCATGGAGAATTCACTGCCGTGACCGTGGCGGTGACCAAGAAGCCTGGCGAGAATGCGGTGGATATCGCGAACCAGTTGATACGGCGCGTGGACGAGTTGAAAGGCAGCGTGATCCCGTCCGACGTGCAGGTCACCACCACGCGCAACTATGGCGAGACCGCCAACGACAAGGCGATGAAGCTGATCCACAAGTTGATCTTCGCCACCGCTGCGGTCGTCGCGCTGGTATGGATCGCGTTGGGCCGGCGCGAGGCCTTCATCGTTGGCGTCGCCGTGCTGTTGACACTGGCGGCGACGCTCTTCGCTTCCTGGGCTTACGGTTTCACGCTGAATCGCGTGTCGCTGTTCGCGCTGATCTTCTCGATCGGGATATTGGTGGATGACGCCATTGTCGTGGTTGAAAACATTCATCGCCGGCGCAGCCTGGCAATGAATGTTTCGGCGGAGGCTAATGTGAGCGAGGCGAACGTTAAGTCCGACTTGTCGGACGGCCAGAGCCACAACATTCACCGCAGGCGTGAACTGGCGCAGGACGAACCGTTATTTGAAATCATCCCGGAAGCAGTGGATGAGGTCGGCAGCCCGACCATACTTGCGACCTTTACGGTGATCGCGGCGCTGTTGCCGATGGCTTTCGTCACCGGACTGATGGGACCGTACATGAGCCCGATCCCGATCAACGCCAGCATGGGCATGCTGATCTCGCTGGCAGTGGCATTCGTCATCACGCCCTGGCTGGCCTTGCGTTTCGCCGGTCCGCACCATGCGGTGGTGAAGAATGAAACTGACAGCAAATGGACGAAGTTTTTTCGCGCGCGCCTGTCGCCTTTCCTGAACGGCGTGCACGGCAAGCCGGCGCGGCGCAAATTGTGGTTGGGCATCCTGGCTGGGCTGGTACTGGCAGTATCGCTCGGCGTGGTCAAGCTGGTGGTGCTGAAGATGCTGCCGTTCGACAACAAGTCCGAATTCCAGGTGGTGGTGGACATGCCCACCGGCACGGCGCTGGAGCAAACCGGCGCGGTGATGCACCAGATCGGCGCCTACCTTGCCACGGTGCCGGAAGTGACCGATTACGAGGCGTATGCTGGCACCGCCTCGCCGATCAACTTCAACGGGCTGGTGCGCCAGTATTACCTGCGCAGTGCGCCGGAACAGGGCGATATCCAGGTCAACCTGGAGGACAAGCACCTGCGCAGCCGCAGCAGCCACGAGATTGCCGGCAGCGTGCGCGAGCCGATCGAAGCGATTGCGAAGAAGTGGGCCGCGAAAGTGAAGATCGTGGAAGTGCCGCCGGGTCCGCCGGTATTGTCGCCGATTGTGGCCGAGATCTATGGGCCGGACTATGACGGTGCGCGCCGAGTCGCGGGCAGCGTTCGCGACGAGTTCGCCCGGACTGCGGACATTGTCGGCATCGACGACAGCCTGACAGAAGCCGCGCCCAAGCTGGTGCTGCACGTGCTGCAAAGCAAGGCGGCGTTGCTGGGAGTGACGCCCAGCGACATCGTCGATGCGATCCATGTCGCGCTGGCCGGGCAGGATGTGACATCGCTGCATGACCCAGCGGCCAAATATGCACCTCCGCTGCGCCTCGGCCTGCCGGCGGAGAAGCGCAGTCGCATGGACGATGTGCTCAAACTCAAGGTGCGCGCCCGCGACGGTGCGCTGGTGCCGTTGTCCGAATTGGTGCAGATACGCGAAGTGCAGCGCGATTACCCGATCTACCACAAGGACCTGCTGCCGGTCGTGTATGTGACCGGCGACATGGCCGGCAAGCTGGACAGTCCGCTGTACGGAATGTTTGACATCAACGGCAAGGTAGCCGGCGAGCAACTCGAGCAGGGTGGAACGCTTGAGCCGTATTTCTTCGGACAGCCATCCAATCCGTATGCGGGTTATGCGTTGAAGTGGGACGGCGAATGGCAGGTGACGTTCGAGACCTTCCGTGACATGGGCATCGCCTACGCGGTCGGACTGCTGCTGATCTACCTGCTGGTGGTGGCGCAGTTCAAGAGCTACCTTACGCCGCTGATCATCATGGCGCCGATCCCGTTGACCATCATCGGCGTGATGCCAGGCCACGCGCTGCTCGGCAGCCAGTTCACCGCCACCTCGATGATCGGCATGATCGCGCTGGCGGGCATCATAGTGCGCAATTCGATCCTGCTGGTGGATTTCATCAACCTGCAGCTGCGCGATGGCCAGGCGGCACTCCCGCAATCGGGCGGCTTCGCCGTAACCAGCGACTTGGCGAGCGTAGTTGGCTCGCCTAGTCGAATGGCTAGTAGTTCCATCGGTAACGTGTCAGGAGCGGATCTGCAGAACGCGGTCATCAACGCGGCCGCCGCGCGCGCGAAGCCTATCCTGTTGACCGGTCTGGCCGCCATGCTCGGTGCATTGTTCATCCTCGATGACCCGATCTTCAACGGGCTGGCCATCGCGCTAATCTTCGGCATCCTGGTTTCCACCGTGCTGACACTGGTGGTGATCCCGGTGCTGTATTACGCCACGTTATACAGAAAACATCCCTAGTCTTTCTTACAGGAGAAAAGTAATGAATGCAGAACGCATCGTCCGTATAGTCGCAGGCTCCTTTGTCCTGCTTTCGCTGGCTCTGGGACTGGAAGCCAGCCCCGTATTCGTCAGCAAATATTTCCTGCTGTTTACCGTATTTGTCGGGCTGAACCTGCTGCAGAGCGGCTTTACCCGTTTCTGCCCGCTGGACAGCGTTCTTGCCAGGCTGGGTGTCAAGAACGGTTGCAATCAAGGTGGCTGAATTTAAGCCGGCATAATCGGCCTCAGGCAACTACGTGGCGGCTGCCTGATTGCGGATCGTGCGGCGCGACGACAATGAATCCGGACGGCAGCGTGACCCGGTGTAAACTGCGCTCCCTTGCATTTTCATCCCGCATATCGGACATGCCGTTATCCAGTCGTCGAAAAGGAAGGTTTTTCCCCGGCCTGTCGCTCAGCCATATCAGCCTGTATCTGGTCGGCCTGATGTGGGTTTGGCCGTTCCTGCACAACATCCACCGTTATCCGATCACTGCGTTTTACCAGGAATGGTGGGCGACCGCACTGGGCTTGTGCGCCATCACATTGTTGCTGACCACGGATTATTGGCGCCAACCTGAAGTCCCGCGCATCGTGTTGCTGCCGATAGGGATGATGTTGCTTGTTCTGGTGCAATTTGCACTGGGCAAGATCTATTATTTTGATCAGGCACTGCTGTACACGCTGTATCTGTTGTGGGCAGCATTGCTGGTCATGCTGGGCCGGCATTTGCGCGCTGAATTGGGCCTGCCGATGATGGCCGTGACCCTGGCCTGTTTTCTGCTCGCGGGAGCGGAATTGAGCGCTGCGGCCGGCGTGCTGCAGCAATACCGCCTGCATACATTCCTGGACGCGGCAATTGCAGCCAAAAAATCGGCAGCCGTCTTTGGTAACCTCGGGCAACCCAACCATTTCGCAGATTACGTGACCCTGGGACTGGTTTCCCTCGGGCTGCTCGTTTCCGACCGCAGGTTGCGTATCTGGCAAACGCTATTGCTGGCGATGCCGCTGTTGTTCGTTCTGGTATTGAGCGGCGCGCGCGCCCCCTGGTTATATCTGCTGTGCCTGGCGGGACTGGCATTCCTGTGGCAGCGGCACGAGTCTTCCTGCCGTCCGTTGTTTTATTACAGCCTGCTGTTGCTGTTCGGATTTGGCTTGATGCATCTGGTGGTGCAAATTCCGTGGCTGGCGGCGCCTGGCAGCAGCATTACTTCCATCGATCGATTGACCGGCAACGGCGTGGCATTCGGGACGGGCGGGGACAATGCCATCCGGCTCAAGATCTGGCGTGAAGCCGGACTGATGCTGGCTCAATTTCCGCTGCTGGGTATCGGATTTGGTCAATTTGCCTGGCACCATTTTGTGCTCGGGCCGTCGCTGAGCAGCGTGCATTTCACCGGCATGTACAACAACGCGCACAACCTGGTAATGCAACTCGCTGCCGAGACCGGACTGTCGGGGCTGGTCATCTTCGCAGCAACCTTGTCACCGCTTGTCTGGCAGATAGGCAAGGCCCCGCGAACTCCCCACCTGTGGTGGGGTTGTGGTCTGCTGGCAGTGCTCGGGGTGCACAGCCTGCTGGAATATCCATTGTGGTATGCCTATTTCCTGGGCATCGCGGCGGTAACCCTGGGCATGCTGGACGTCAGCAATTACTCCCTGAAATTGCGTAACCTGGGGCGCCTGTCAGTAGCCGTTGTTTTGTTGCTTGGTATGCTGTCCCTGTCTCAGCTAGCGCATGGCTACCGCAAACTGGAAACCTTGCTGGCGTTGCGTCCAGCATCGGAAAACGACGTGGGCTATGTCAACAGGATGCGCGATGGTTTTGTGGAAGTGCAGCAACAGTCGCTGCTGCGGCCGTACGGTGAGCTGTTCCTGAGCAGCCTGATCGATGTAAATGAAGACTACCTGGCCGAAAAGCTGGCTCTGAATGAGCGCGTGATGCACTTTGTACCCGCCAATGACGTGGTGTATCGGGAAGCGCTGTTATTGGCGTTATCCGGGAAACAGGGCGAGGCAGAGCAACAAATGCAGCTCGCCGCCTGGTCCTTTCCCGGTGAGTTTCCTCGCGCCCTGGAAAATTTGCGCGACCTGGCCCGGAAAGACCCCACCCACTTTGATGCTCTGCTAAAATTCGCGACTGTGGAAATCAAGGAGCCGTAACGTGGGGCAGTTTCTGCGGGACAACATCTGGATGGTATTGGTGGCGGCAGGCAGCGGCCTGATGCTGCTATGGTCGATTTTGGGTAATCGCCTGCGCGGCATAAAGGATGTGGATATTCCTGCAGCCATGCAATTGATCAATCACAAGAACGCGCTGGTTCTGGATGTGCGCGAAGAAAACGAATACAGCGGCGGCCATATCCTGGATGCCAAGCTGATTCCGCTGCTCAGGCTCAAGGAACGGATCGGTGAATTGGAACGTTATCGCGAGCGACCGATCGTGGTCGTGTGCCGCAGCGGAAATCGTTCCGCAACGGCATGCGCGTTGCTGGGCAACAGGGAGTTCGGACAGGCGTATAATCTTGCCGGTGGGATGCTAGCCTGGCAGAAAGCCGGGATGCCGGTGGAGAAGTAACGTGCCCCGTGTCCAGATGTATTGCACGGAAATATGTCCTTATTGCGTGATGGCCGAGCGACTGTTGCGCGCCAAGGGCGTGCTGGAGATCGAGAAGATTCGTGTGGATTTGCAGCCTGAACTGCGCATCGCAATGATGAAACAGACGGGATTGCGCTCGGTTCCACAAATATATATCGGGAACCGCCATATCGGGGGCTATGATGAACTGGCGGCGCTGGAACATAGCGGTGAACTCACCAAACTATTAAATTGACAAAACCCCCAGAGGATAAACGATGACTGACGAAAACGCCGCCCAGCAAAGCCAACCCTTGTTCAATATTGAAAAATTGTATGTCAAGGACCTGTCGCTGGAAATCCCGCACTCGCCAGGCATCTATCTGGAGCAAGCGCAACCGCAGATAGACCTGCAATTGAGCAGCCAGGCGGCCAGGGTCGAGGATGGCGTGTATGAAGTGACGGTTACCGTCACCGTGACCGCCAAGCTGCCGGAAAAGGATCTCGTGGCGTTCCTGATCGAGATTAAGCAGGCCGGCGTTTTCGTGGTGCGTAACATGCCGCCGCAAGAGCTCGAGCAGGTGTTGGCGATAGTTTGTCCCAATGTCCTCTATCCCTTCCTCAGGGAAGTTGTATCGGACATGTCGGTGCGCGCGGGTTTTTCACCGGTGTTGCTGAACCCGGTCAACTTCGAGGTTTTATACCAGCAACAGAAACTCCAGCAATCAGGAGCGGAATCCGTTACCACTTGATATGTGTTGCCTGTGGCCCAGTTCAGTCCGGCTATTGTCCGGGATCCGGATCCATGTTTCTCTTGTGCTGTATTTGTTCGCCCTGTCCATGGCGAGTGGATCGGCGCTGGCCATGGATTATTTGTCCGTTGCCGACGACTCCGCCATCCTGTACGACGCACCTTCGCTCAAGGCGAAGAAGATCTATGTGATCAGCCGTTATACGCCGCTGGAAGAAGTGGTCAACCTGAGCAGCTGGGTGAAAGTGCGCGATAGTTCAGGCACGCTGGCCTGGATTGAAAAGCGCGCCTTGAGCAGCAAGCGCTTCGTGGTGGTAACTGCACCTCTTGCCGACGTGCATCAGGCTGCCAATGAAAGTACTGGCGTCGTCGCGCAGGCAAAGTCTCAGGTAGTGCTGGAATTGCTCGAAGACGCCGGGGTGGGATGGCTCAAGATAACCATTCCCGATGGTGCGGTCGGCTATGTCAAGTCCACCGATGTGTGGGGTAACTAAGCCGGGGAGAGCACTTCGCGGCAAGCTGGGCTGGTTCAGTGCGCAGAACTGCCGACGCCGGGCGAATGAACTCGCGCCTGTTTCACTGCCCACCGGGTTTCTAGGATGGCTGCACTTGAGCGACGGCATAACAGCATGAATATCGTGATTCTCGGCGCCGGTGCCTGGGGCACGGCGCTCGCCATCAGCATTTCGGCCCGGCATCGGGTCACCCTGTGGGCGCGAGATACGGCACAAATCGAAGCAATGTCCAGCGGACGCCGCAATCAACGTTACTTGTCGGAAGTTTCGCTTCCGCCGAGATTGCACCTAGTTTCGGGAATGGATGTGGCGCTGGCCGGTGCCGAACTCATACTGGTTGCCGTTCCAGTTTCAGGGCTGCGCGGCATCCTCGAGAGCATCGTGAATTTACATGCTGTGGCCCCCGTGATCTGGGCGTGCAAGGGATTCGAGGCGAATTCCTCGCAGTTGCCGCATCAAATCGCGGCAGATATTCTGCCCGCCCAGGTGTCGCGTGGTGTCCTGTCTGGCCCCAGTTTCGCCGAAGAAGTGGCACGCGGTTTGCCGACCGCGTTGACGCTGGCATCCGAAGACGGTGAATTCGCCCGCCTGGCGGCGCACGATTTGCATCATGCCCGGCTGCGCATCTACTCAAGCACGGACGTGGTCGGCGTAGAGGTAGGCGGCGCCGTCAAGAATGTGCTGGCCATCGCCGCAGGCATCTCTGATGGCATGGGTTTTGGGCACAACGCACGGGCGGCATTGATATCGCGCGGCCTGGCTGAGATGACGCGGCTGGGACTCAAACTGGGCGGCAACGCGGAGACCCTGTTCGGCCTGTCCGGCGCGGGCGACTTGATTCTGACGTGCACCGGAGACCTGTCCCGCAACCGCAGTGTCGGCATACTACTGGGACAAGGGCGGCCGCTGGCGGAGATATTGCGGGATCTCGGGCACGTGGCCGAAGGCGTTTACACCGTACGCGAAGTGCATGTCCTGGCACGGCGGCTGGAGGTGGATATGCCGATCTGTGCCGCTGTCTATCGGGTATTGTACGAGCATGTCCCGGCAGCGAACGCCGTCGAGGATTTGCTCAATCGCGCCCCCAACAGCGAATTCAGCCAGTCTTGAAGCCGCATTGGCGCCATGCCTCGAACACCGCGATAGCGACGGTATTGGACAGATTGAGGCTGCGACTATGTGGCAGCATCGGCAGGCGCAAACGCCGATCCGGCGCCAGGGATGCCAGCACTTCTGTCGGCAAACCGCGGCTCTCCGGACCGAACAACAGTGCGTCTCCCGCCTGATATCGTACATCGCTGAATGACAGCCGGGCCTTGGTGGTGAACGCAAACACGCGGCTGCCGTCCATGGTTGACAGACAGTCTTGCAGATCGTCGTGGACGCGCAAATTGGCATATTCGTGGTAATCCAGCCCCGCGCGACGCAACTGCCTGTCGTCAAGCTCGAAGCCCAGCGGGCGCACCAGATGCAACCGTGTGCCGGTGTTGGCGCACAACCGGATGATATTCCCGGTATTGGGCGGGATTTCAGGCTGGAACAGGATCACATTGAACATTTAGGGAACCTCTGATCAAGTTCCACATGAGCGCGTACTCGGCTGCGCAGGATGGGGTGCAAGAAAGGCGACGATGCGAATGGTGGCGGGCATGGCACGGTGCGCAAAGCGCTGGTGCGGAGACGATGCTCCCTCGCCGCTCCCGCAATCTGCGGCCTTGCGGTAGCGTGTCGCGGCGAGGATCCTGTTTTTGTCGGCAACGCGGTTCATGGAGGACTCAATCTGAGGTTCCTTTGGGTCTTGTAATGGGGGCGAAAACAGGCTAAGTTCAGACTGCTTTAGTACGATTGTTATTGCTGACACAACGATATTCAGGGAAGGCATTATGGCGCGTCCGGAAAAATTCCGCCTAGGCGACTTGCTGGTCGGCCAGAAGCTGGTCTCCAACGAACAGATTGCATTCGCGCTGAGCGAACAGAAGCGCAACGGCCGCAAACTTGGCCGGGTACTGGTGGACAACGGCATCGTCAGCGAAGAACAGATATCGGAAGCACTCGGCAAGCAGCTCGGCATCCCTTACATCAACCTCAAATTCTACAACGTCAACCTTGAACTGATCCGGCGCCTGACTGAAAGTCAGGCCCGGCGGTTCCGCGCACTGGTGCTGGAAGAGCGCAATGGTGCGTTGCTGATCGGCATGGCTGACCCGACGGATTTGTTTGCCTATGACGAACTGACGCGCATCCTGATGTGCGACATCCGGCAGGCGGTGGTCACCGAAGGGCAATTGCTGGAAACGATAGACCGCGTCTATCGCCGCACTGACGAAATCCTGGGACTGGCCAAGGAACTCTCGGACGAGATGGGCGATGTCCAGATCGATTTTGGCCTGATGGCCGATTCCGTGGGAGTCGAAGAAGCGCCGGTGGTCAGGCTGCTGCAAACCGTATTCAACGATGCCGTGCAGGTTCACGCATCCGATATCCATATCGAACCGCAGGAAGGTCGCCTGCAGATCCGCTTCCGCATCGACGGCATGTTGCACCTGCAGACCGAGGCCGACTCCAACATTGCGCCCGCCTTGGTGTTGCGCCTTAAATTGATGTCCCGCCTGGACATCTCCGAGAAGCGCATGCCGCAGGACGGACGCTTCAGCATCAGGGTGCGCGACCAGTCGATAGACGTGCGTATTTCCGCGCTGCCCACTCAATATGGTGAATCCGTGGTGATGCGGCTGCTTGGCCAGGACGCCAGCATGCTCACGCTGGACAAGCTGGGCATGCAGCCGGCCATGCTGAAGCGCTATCGTGAAATCATCCGGCGCAGCAGCGGCATGGTGCTGGTCACCGGCCCGACCGGCAGCGGCAAGACCACTACCCTGTATGCCACGCTGACCGAGATCAATACCATGGAACAGAAGATCATCACGGTGGAAGATCCGGTGGAATATCGGCTGCGCGGCATCAATCAGGTGCAGGTGAATGAAAAGATCGATTTCAGCTTCTCACGCATATTGCGTTCGGCATTGCGCCAGGACCCGGATGTCATCCTGGTTGGCGAAATCCGCGATGCGGAAACTGCGCAGATCGGCCTGCGTGCGGCAATGACCGGTCACTTGGTGTTCTCTACCCTGCATACGCGCGACGCGGCCAGCACATTGTTCCGGCTGGTCGACATGGGCGTTCCCAAATACATGGTGGCATCTTCGATCCAGGTGGTGATCGCGCAACGCCTGTTGCGGCGTATCTGCGACAGTTGCATTGAACCCCACCAGCCATCGCCGCAGGAAACCGAATGGCTCCGGCACGAAGGCGTCGCCCAGGACAAATATGGCACATTAAAGCACGGGCGCGGCTGTTCGCATTGCAATGGCACGGGCTATCGAGGCCGCCTGGGCGTTTATGAAATGCTGGAGTTGACCCAGCCGCTGGTGGAAGCCGCAGCGCATCGCGATGCGCTTGAATTCATGCACGCCGCGCATGAGGCCACGCGCGGGCGGACGCTGATGGATTATGCGCTGGAGCAGGTCCTGCTGGGGCATACATCGGTGTTCGAACTGATCCGCATCAGTAATCAAGTAGAAGATTAATGGCCATATTTGCCTACAAGGGAAGAAGCGCAAAAGGTGATCTGGTACAAGGCACACTGGAAGGCCCGGACTCTGGCGCAGTGGCCAACCAGCTTATCAACACCGGCGTCACCCCCCTGGAGATCGAGGTGTCCGGAGACATACGCTCCGCCACGTCTTCCGGCATGCGGGCGCTGCGTTCCCTGACCGCTAAGAAGCCCGGGTCGCTGGAGTTGTTGCTGTTCAGCCGACAGATGTACACCCTGCTCAAGGCCGGGGTGCCCATCATGCGCGCCCTTGCGGGCCTGCAGGAGTCATCCCAGAATGCGGCATTTGCCGCAATCCTGCAAGACTTGCGCGAGAGCCTGGACAGCGGGCGCGAACTCAGTTTCGCCATGCGTCGCCATCCCAAAATCTTCTCGCCTTTTTATATCAGCATGGTACAGGTGGGTGAGATGACCGGGATGCTGGATGAGACATTCATCCGCCTGTTTGAGCACCTTGAATTTGAAAAGCAGATGAGAGAAAGCATACGCTCCGCCGTCCGCTATCCGATATTTGTCGGGGTGGCGATGGCGGTTGCTATTGTCATCATCAACATTTTTGTAATCCCGGCATTCGCCAAGGTATTCGCCGGATTCCACGCAGAACTGCCGTTCCTTACCAGGGTACTTATCGGTTTTTCCAATTTCATGGTGCATTATTGGTTGGTCCTACTTTCGATAGTCGCTGGCGCGATGATCGCATTCCGTGCCTACATCAATACCACGGATGGCAGATATAACTGGGATAAATTCAAGTTGCACATACCGATTGCCGGGAAAATCATACTCAAGGCCACCATGGCGCGTTTTGCCCGCAGTCTCGCCTTGGCCTTCAGGAGCGGAATCCCGATCGTGCAGGGCCTGACGGTCGTCGGCATGGTGGTAGACAACGAGTTCATGCGTGCACGTGTCGAACAGATGCGCGACGGCGTTGAGCGCGGCGAAAGCATATTGCGCACCGCCCATGCCGCCGGAGTGTTCAATGCGACCGTACTGCAAATGATCGCGGTAGGCGAGGAGACTGGTGACATGGATGGGCTGATGTTCGAAATCGCCGGCATGTATGAGCGCGAGGTCGAATACGAGGTAAAGACCTTGAGCCAGCAGATCGAACCTATCCTGATCATTGGACTCGGCATACTGGTGTTGATTCTGGCGCTCGGTGTCTTCCTGCCTATATGGGATTTGGGTAAGGCGGCACTTCACAGATGAATAACGACTTGCAAATATCACCGGCAAGAACTTCGCAATCCGGCTTTACCTTGTTTGAACTGATAGTGGTGATAGTCATCATCTCCGTACTTGCCGCCACCCTTCTCAATCGCGTGCTGTATTACCAGGAACAGGCGGAGAGGACCGCCATGGTCGAAGTGGCCGCCGCCATTCAGACTGCCCTGGTGCTGCAATACGGGCAATTAATGATTCATCACCGCGAAGCTGAGATTCCCGCACTCGCGGTCGAAAATCCGATGAACTGGCTGCTGAAAAGGCCAGCCAATTACGCCGGTGAATTCTTTGCGCCGACGCCGACTTCGGTGCGCTCAGGAAACTGGGTGTTCGATCTCAAGTCGCGTGAACTAATCTATATTCCCTCGTCGACAAGCCATGTAGCGCCCGGGAACGATGGATACAAATGGATTCGTTACCGGGTTTCATTAAGGTATGACCTGGACCACAACCCTACAAGCAAGCCGCTGGATACAAAGGAGTTTGTTGGAGCTCTGTTCGATCAGGTGGAGCCGAACCTGTGGACGTCGTAGCGGATGAGAGGTTGATTAATTGGATGAACGGAGTTGCGCAATTATATGATTTTGCTACACTGCGCCCATCCTGATTGCTGAATTCGTCGCTTTCAAGATAGTTGAAGCGCATCTGGATAGAGTAGTTTGGCAAATGAGGCCAAGTTTCAAACAACATTGAGGAGAGATGAACGATGAAACAACAACAAGGCTTTACTTTAATCGAATTGATCGTGGTTATTGTAATTCTCGGCATTCTGGCAGCAACGGCGCTGCCAAAATTTGTCGATCTTCAAAGGGATGCGCGTGCAGCATCGGCGAATGGTGCCAGGGGTGCAATGGCCTCCGCGGCGGCTCTGGCCCATTCAGCTCAGTTGGTTGCGGGGGTTGCATCAAATGTCAGTGTGACCATGGGCGGATCAACGATCACCATGTCGGCGGGCTTTCCAACTGCCGATACGACCGGTATTTTGAGTGCGGCGAATATTTCCTCGGGTGACTACACCATTGTACCTGGGAATCCGGTTATCGCAGCCGTTCCGGGTGGGGCATCAAATGCATGTGGTGCAAGCTATACGGAGTCTGTCGGCGGAGCTAATCCTGTAATCAATGGCACAGTCTTCAAATCTGATTGCTAACCGCAATCTATGTTTGAGTATGGATGGGCAGTGTTCGCACTGCCCATTTTTTTCCTGCTTGCGGTTCTATTCTGAGTAGGGCGGCCGATGCGACCAATGCATGGTTTTACCATAGTCGAGTTGATTGCGATCATGGTTATTATGGGCATTCTTGCTGCTGTTGCCGTGCCGCGCTTTTTCGACCGCGGCACATTCGACAGCCGCGGCTTCCACGATCAGGTAATTTCCACCTTGCGCTATGCGCAGAAAGAGGCGATCGCACAGCACCACTATGTCTGTATCGGATTCACCAGTAGCAGCGTTGCGCTCTCACTGGACCCTGTCTCCCCCGATCCGGCGTCACATCCTGCTGCGAGTTGTCCGGGATCAAGGAATCTCGCCAGCCCGACGGGAGATGCAAGTTACAGCATCAACAATACACATGGCGTGATCTTAAGCGGCTACAGCAATTTCTATTTCGATGCGCTAGGCCGCCCCTTTCCTGCGCAGAACATCACTGTCAGCGGCTTCGCGACGCCGATAACCGTTGAAGCGGAGACGGGTTATGTGCATTAACCAGGAGACAGGGGATAGAAGACAGAAGACGGGTCTTCTTCCGCGCTTCAGAAGCGACAAAGTTCGATCCTCTGTCTTCTGTCCTCTGCCCTCTGAACGCGGCATTAGCCTGATCGAACTGGTCGTGTTCATCGTTATCATCAGTATCGCCATCGCGGGCATCCTGCTGGTGATGAACAAGGTGACCACGCATAGCGCCGATCCGCTGATCCTCAAACAGGAAATCGCGTCTGCCGAATCCATGCTGGAGGAGATCGAACTTCAGGATTTCATTCCCGCCTCGGCCAACTCGCCGGTCACTGCCTTAAATCGTGCCACGGCTTACCATATCGTGAAAGACTACGACGGGTTTACCACGACCGGCATCTACACGCCGGACAATGTGCCCGTTCCCGGACTGGAAAATTACAGCCTGGCGGTGTCGGTCACCGACACGACGTTGGGGACGATAGCAAGTGCGGTACAGATTACGGTGACGGTCTCCAACTCTACGCTGCCGGCAGGTGACCCGCTAAGTCAAACCGTGATAGACGGCTACAGGACGGCGTACTGATGCGGCCCCGCCAAAGAACCCTTTCCGGATTTACGCTGGTCGAGATGATCGTCGTGATCGTCATCACCGGCATCCTGGCCGGAGTGGTTGCGATATTTCTCAGGGTGCCGGTGGAAGGTTATATGGACAGCGCGCGCCGCGCCGAAATGACCGACATCGCTGATACCGCCCTGCGCCGTATGGGTCGCGATTTGCGCACCGCGGTGCCGAACAGCGTGCGCATTCCCGCTCCCGCAGGTTCAGCCTATATCGAATTCTTGCCGACCCGGGACGGCGGAAGATACCGGGCCGATCCAACCGGCGGTAGTGGCGGATGTGCGGCTGTTCCCTCGAACGTGGACGATGATGCGCTTTCATTTTCTGCAGCCGGATACCTGTTTTGAGATCGTTGGTCCGCCATTGACGTTTGCTGCAGGCGACCAGATCGTGGTGGGCAGTACTCAATCCGACGGAAATCCGCCCTATGACAATACTGCGACCGGCGTGCTCCGGGCCTATAGCGGCACTACCGGTTCACCACAAGCCTCGATTCAAATTCCGGCCGTCCAGTTTCCCGCTTTCGCAGAATTGCCAGGACAGCGCTTTGACATCGTGCCCGGCGACCAGCAGGCGGTGACTTATTCCTGCGAGAACGTCAATACCGTAAACGGAGAAGGAACTGGTACGCTCCTTCGCTACTGGAACTATGGGTTCAAAGTTGCGCAAGTTGCACCTGCGTCATTGGGCGTAACACCCGCGCTCCTCGCAAATAATGTAAGCGTTTGCGACATCGTGTATGACACCTATAACGCGCGCAGCGGACTGGTAGCAATCACATTGGGCATTACCCGCGGCGGGGAAAGCATTCGTCTCTATCACGAGATACACGTCAACAATATTCCTTAGCAAGGTCATGGCAGGCACGTGAAAACGCAAACGACAATCTGCAGGCTGCAATCCCGGAAGCGGAAATCAGAATCTGGCTTCAGCCTGGTCACGGCCATTTTTCTGCTGGTGGTGCTGGCGGGCCTGGGAACAATGATGGTGACGTTCTTTACCGCGCAGCAGCAAAGTTCGGCCAAGGACGTGCTCGGTTCGCGCGCCTATCAGGCAGCGCGTACAGGAGTCGAATGGGCGGCGTACGGCGTTTCGCAAACGCCAGCCGGGACGCTGTGGGCGGGATGTACATCAAGCCCCCCGGCAACGACATTTACTCCTAACACGGCGAGTACGTTAGGGGGAACTCTGTCGCCTTTCAAAGTAGTGGTGACCTGTACCTCGCTGCCGTTTACGGAAGGCACAAACACGATCTTCATTTACGATATAACTTCGACTGCCACCGGCGTGAACGGCGCCAATCCGGGAAATGCCAACTATGTCGAGCGCGTGATAAAAGTTAGAATGGGTCGATGAGAATGGTGAGATTCGTTTGGGCAAGGTTCACTGGCCGTTTCAGGCGAATGAAAGGGCTGGCCATGATTGCAAGAAAAATGACTGCTGCAAGGCAATCTTTGCGATCTAGCGCGGCAAGGGCAGTCGCTGTGTTCATGCTGCTGCTCAGTGTCTTTTCGGCGCAGGCAACGACGGTTACTTATAATTCTTCCGGCACCTGGACGGCACCGGCCGGCGTGACTTCAGCCACGGTGGAAGCGTGGGGCGGCGGCGGCGCGGGCGGTGGTGCAACAGGCAATCCTGCCAAAGGCGGCGGAGGCGCGGGCGGGCAGTATGCCGTCAAGGTGGTGACAGTCACGCCAGGAAATAATTACGCGGTCGTTGTCGGCGCAGGTGGTTCGGGATCGACTGGAAACGGCACCGCCGGCGGTGACTCCACTTTTAACGGAACGAATGTGGTTGCCAAGGGCGGGGCTGGTGGAGCCGGGGCAGCGGCGAACCGCAGTGGCGGAGCGGCAGGCACCGGCTCCACTGCGGGAGGTATAGGTACGACTGTCTTTGCAGGCGGCGACGGGTCGGATGGTTCTGCAGGCGGAAGTTGCAACAACGGGGGAGCCGGCGGCGGTGGCGCGGGTAGTGGCGGCACGGGCGGCAGCGCATCGGGGAATACCGCCGGCACGGGCACGGCGACCGGCGGCGGAGATGGTGGCGCAGGAAGGAACAACAGTGGCACCGGCAATTCGGGCAGTGTTGCCGGGGGGGGTGGCGGCGGAGCCTGTGCGGAAAACAACACCAACCGGAGTGGTGGCGATGGCGGTGACGGCATGGTGGTCATCACTTATACGATTTCATTGGCGCCTACCGTCACCACCAACGCGGCCACCTCATTGGCCGCCACGGGCGCCACGCTGAACGGAACGGTCAGCAGCAATGGCGCGAGCACCACAGTGACCTTCGACTATGGGACGACCGTGGCCTATGGCAGTTCAGCCACTGCAGTGCAAAGTCCGCTGGCTGCAGGGGCCAGCGGCGCGGCGGTTTCCGCCACCATTTCCGGCCTGACCTGCAACACCCTCTATCACTTTCGCGTCAAGGGCGTGAATTCTGCCGGCACGAGCAATGGCAGCGACCTGACCTTTACCACCTCGGCTTGCGTGCCCACTGCAACGACCAATGCGGCCACGTCACTGAACACCAATGGCGCAACGCTGAACGGCACGGTCAGCAGCAACGGCGCAAGCACCACGGTAACCTTCGACTATGGGACGACCGTGGCCTATGGCAGTTCGGCCACTGCCGCGCAGAGCCCGGTGGCGGGCGTGTCCGGCTCGGCAAATGCCACGGCGGTATCCGCCGTCGTGACCGGATTGACCTGCGGCACGCTCTATCATTTTCGCGTCAAGGGGGTGAACTCTGTCGGCACGACCAATGGCGGCGACCTGACCTTCACTACGACTGCTTGCGCGGCGCCCACCGTGACGACCAACGCGGCAACCTCTTTGACCACCACGGGCGCCACGCTGAACGGCACGGTCAGCAGCAACGGTGCGAGTACCACGGTGACCTTCGACTATGGCACCTCTGTTGCATATGGCAGTTCGGCAACGGCCGCGCAAAGTCCGTTGGCTGCCGGGGCCAGCGGCTCTGCTGTCTCTGCGGCCATAACCGGCCTGACCTGCGGTACGCTCTATCATTTTCGCGTCAAGGGCGTGAACACGGCAGGGACCTCGAATGGCAGTGATCTGACCTTTACCACTTCGGCTTGCCCGTTGCCTGTCGTGACTTCGATCAGCCGGGTCAGCCCCAACCCGACTTCACCGGCCACCGCCGTATCGTGGACGGTGTTGTTCAACCAGAGTGTCACCGGCGTTGACACAGGTGATTTTGTGCTGGTGCAAGCGGGCGGCGTGAGCGGTGCCAGCATCACTTCGGTGACAGGCAGTGGCACGACCTGGACGGTCAATGCCAATACCGGATCGGGCGGTGGCACGCTAGGGCTGAACCTGGTGGATGACGACTCGATCATCAATGCATCAAGCGTTCCACTGGGCGGATCCGGGGCGGGCAACGGCAATTTCACCGGACAGGTCTATACCGTTTCGGCATTCTGTTCTGCGCCGTCCAATATTCCGGCGGGGGTATCGGTAAGCTGCGTATGCGATCAGTTCGGCCGTGCCAGCCTCAATCCCTCCACCATTTTCGGCGGCAACTGGGTAGTGTCCACCAGCGATACCACAGGTGTTGTGCCGTATATCAACGCCTCCACGGGCCACCTGCGGTTGACCGAGAACACCGGGAATAATGCCAAGGCTGCCACGGTTCCGAGCATCTTCCCTGCCGCCGGCAACTATATCTCGGTGGAGTTCCAGCACTTTGCGTTCAATGGTTCCGGCGCTGACGGGATCGCGGTCACGCTGTCTGATTATTCGGTTCCCGCAGTGCCAGGTGCATTCGGTGGCTCACTTGGCTATGCGCAAAAAAACCAGGCATCCTGCGGCGTGGTGGGCGGCTGTCCGGGCTTTGCCGGCGGCTGGATCGGGGTTGCCCTGGATGAGTACGGCAATTACCAGAATCCCACGGAGGGCCGCATCCTCGGACCTGGTGCCATCGCTCAATCCGTCGGGGTGCGCGGTCCCGGCAACGGCGCCAATGGCTATCGCTGGATGGGGGGCACGGGAGGCAGTCCGGGAGGACTGTCCATCGACAATCGCGGGTCCACCACGCCGGCGCCCGGCTACATGTACCAGGTGATCGTCGATGCCCGCAATTCTTCATCGGGAACCGTCGACGTCAGCGTCAACCGCGATTCCACGGCCAAGGATGGCACCAGCTACACGTCCCTGTTCGGACCGTTCAATGCCTATACCGAGGCCAACTATGCCCTGGGACAGGGCTGGATCCCGCAGATCGTGCCGGATTTCTGGCAGATCTCTTTTACCGGTTCCACCGGGGGTGCCACCAATGTCCACGAAATCGGCAACATGCGGATCTGCGCCCAGAGCGTACTCCCGCCGAGCGGAGGTACGGCAAGCGGATTTAATGCCATCGATGAGGCCTATGGTACGCCTTCATCCTCGAACTTTTTACCGGTGCAGAATTACTTGAGCGGCCATATCTACACCAAGCTGGTGGGCACGCCTTTCAAGCTCAACGTGGCGGCACTGTCCAACAACCAGATTGTCACCGGTTATGTCGTTTCCGGCAGCAAGACGGTGACCGTGAAGTTGGTCGACAACAGTGACGCT
Source organism: uncultured beta proteobacterium (assembly GCA_963782385.1). Taxonomy (GTDB): domain Bacteria; phylum Pseudomonadota; class Gammaproteobacteria; order Burkholderiales; family Gallionellaceae; genus CAVXFS01. The sequence goes on along the minus strand of CAWAJO010000001.1, from coordinate 447,072 downwards.
GCGTGTGTCCTCGATAGCAGTCAGGCGAACTACTGTAGCAGCGCTTGTACCACCAAAACAGCCGTAACGGGCGGCACACAGACCATGTCATTCACGTCGTCCGACAAGGGCCAGAAGCAGTCGTCCAACTTCACCATCAATACCGCCTACAGCAAGTTGGTGGCGGTCATCAGCGACAGTTCAACCACTGCGTGCTCAACTGACTCGTTCTCAGTGCGGCCCCTGAGCATTGCCTCGGTCACCTCGAGCAACGCCACCAATTCAACCACCGGCGGCACACCGACATTCAAGGCGGGAAGCGGCAATTTTTCGCTGACCGCAACGACGACCGGGGTTTCAGGCAACCCCAGCGGGTATAACGGCGTGATCAAGATCAATAATACGGTCGTACAGCCCGCCAGCCCCGCCACTGTGAAGGGAATTGTGTCTGGCACGTTCCCGGCGGCAACACCGGGTACACCGTCGTCAACAGCCACCGGTACTGCGTTTACCTATAACGAAGTTGGCGGCTTCACTTTGCCCGGCTACGATCCGGCGACGGATACGACGACGAAACGCAGCGTATATGACGGGGTTGCCACAGTGGATGAGTGCACGACGCCCGGGCTGACCACAGCACAGTGTGATGCGCTCAGGACAGCTACCTGGACCGGGGTTGACAGCATCAGCAGCAAGGGTGACTGCGTGGCAAACAGTTATTCGAATACCAAGGATGCGAACGGAAAATATGGCTGCATTTTTGGCCTGCTGCCCAACTCGATTGTATTTGGCCGCTTCGTTCCGGATCACTTCGATACGGTAGTGACACCCGGCATGTCCTGTCCTACAGGACTGACGTGTCCCACCTTAACCAGTGCGAACGACCAGGGATTCATCTATTCCGGAGAACCGTTCACCGTCACCGTCTATGCACGTAACGCTGCGGGCAATCCAACCGTGAATTACGATAACTCGCTGGGGCTATCCAAGTCGGTGACGCTGAGTGCATGGGATGCAAAAGGCAGTACCACGGTCCAGGATCCGCCATCCGGCGCCGATATGCTGAACAGCAATGTGCTTCCCGCTACCTCTTTTACCGCAGGAGTGGCTACAACGAATACACCAAGTTACAGCTTTGCATCAGCAACTACCCCCCCGAGCGACGTTTATGTGCGGGCCGAGGATACTGATAATGTGACTTCGTTGCGCGGCGCTTCTTCGGTTGAAGGCGGGGTCAAGGTTGTCAGTGGGCGAATCAAGGTTTCCAACGCTTACGGTTCAGAACTGTTGCCGTTGCCATTGTTGGCGACGGTGCAGTATTGCATTACGGTCAGCAGCGGCATCTGCAATTGGGTGACCAGCACGACGGATGACGCAACCTCGTTCAATACGGCAACCAACATCGGCAAGAGTATCGTGCAAGGACCACTTGGGGTCACAGATATCAGCGTGGCTAACGCTGGTCCGGTCATGGTGATCGGTGGGGTGAGAGGCTTTTCGCTGAACAAACCCGGAAAGGCTGGCAGCGCGGATATCACGATCAACGCGCCGCCATATTTGCCCCCCATTGCCGGACGGGCGACATTCGGCGTATATCAGCAGGGCAACTCCAACTTCATCTATCAACGTGAAAGCTATTGAACGTCGTGATTGCAGAACCGCTCCACGGTCTGGTGACGACCGACATGCGCAGCATGATCGTTGGGTGGATCTCATCGATCCAGGACCCGGTGTAAGTAATTTGTGTGGGTCGCAAATTACGAAGAGTGATATGCGAGGGGGTCGCCATATGTGGTAAAGCAATCCGCAAAACGCATTCCAGTTGCGCCATAACTGCCTGAAAATACACCCCAAATGCAATGTGATCGAGGCATAAACTTATTGACAACAAAGGGTTATTCGATTATCTTCGTGCTACGCATGCAAATCCCGATCTTATCCAGTCTATTCCCTCAAGCCCGCAAGCAGGCAGGTGGATTTGCCATCTGTTTCAATAGCAATGGAATCTATCTTTCGCAGGTGAAACGCGGTGCAGCGATGCCACAAGTGGTGGTCTGTTCATTTCACCCGGCCAGTGAAGTTACACCGGCCGTTCTGGAGAAACTGCGCAAGGATGAGCAGATTGGCGATTTCCAGTTCATGACCCTGCTGTCTCCGGGCGAGTATCAGATGATGCTGGTGGAGGCGCCGAACGTGCCGGTGGACGAACTCAAGACCGCAATCCGTTGGCGCATCAAGGATTCACTGAATTATCACATAGATGATGCCACTGTGGACGTACTGCAAATCCCTTCCGGGAAGTATGCGGGGGAGCGGCCGCAATCTCTGTATGCAATCGCAGCGCCTAACAGTACCATACAGAAGCGCATCGAACTGTTCGAGAAAGCCAGGATAGATCTCGGTGTAATCGATATTTCCGAAATGGCACAGCGCAATATCGCCGAGCTGTTTGAAGAAGATGGGTATGGTCTGGCGTTGCTGGCTTTTGATGATAGCGGCGGGATGCTCAGCTTTACAGCCGGCGGAGAACTGTACCTGGCGCGTCGTATTGAAATATCCCTGGGACAGCTGCAGGATGCGGATGAAAATCTGCGCGCACAACACCTGGAGCGCCTGGAGCTGGAATTGCAGCGTTCGATGGATTATTTCAGCCGCCAGTTCCATCATATCCCGGTAAACCGTTTGTTGGTCTCCGCTCCTGACCGGGTGGGGCTGATCGAACGTTTGTCGCCCGATCTGGATTGGCCGGTGGAGAAACTGGAACTGTCACAGGTGCTGGATATCAGTGCCGTGCCGGAACTTGCCGACAGCGAATTTGCGGCGCACGTATTTCATGCACTCGGAGCAGCATTGCGCAGCGAAAGGCGGGTGTTGTGAGTCAGCAGATCAACCTGTTCAACCCGATATTCCTGAAGCAGAAGAAATATTTCTCTGTCATTGCGATGTTGCAGGCGTTGTTGCTGATTGCCGTGGGTTCGGCCATTTTCTATGCCTATGCGGCACATCAGGTCAAGCAACTTGCCAAACAATCCGAGGAAACCAGCAGACGCTACGCCGCAGAACAAGCCAGACTGGACACCTACAAGGCGCAATATTCTCCCGAAAAGACGCGGCAATTGTTGGAAAATCAACTCAAGGCCGCAGAGACCAGGGTGTTTGCGCAGCAGGAGGTGATTAATATGCTGAAGAGCGGCGCGATCGGCAATACCGCCGGCTATTCAGGCTATATGCGTGCTTTTGCACGCCAGGCTGTCAAAGGACTGTGGCTGACGGGTTTCAACATCACCGGAGATGCTGCGCAGTTGAGCATGAGCGGCGCCGTGATGTCAGAATCTCCCAACCTGATTCCGGCATATGTACAGAAGCTGGGCCGGGAGTCGGTGATGCACGGCAAGTCATTTGCGTCCTTGCAGATCCAGCAGCCCAGGAAGCAAGACGGGAAGCCCCAGCGCTATGTCGTGTTTACGCTGCATTCCGTTGATTCTGGCGGGGCCGCCAAATAATGAAACAGCAATGGGGAAAACTTGCCGCCAGGATAGACAGCATGTCCCTGCGCGAACGCGTGCTGATTTTCTTGGCGGCGGCCTTCGTGCTGATTGCCCTGGTAAATGCTTTGTTTTTGGACCCACTGTTGGTGCAGCAAAAGAATTTGTCCGACCAGGTCATACAGCAGCAAGAGAAGATCAAGGAAAAGCAGGCGGAGATCGGGGCGCTGTTGCTGGCGCAGCAGGAGAACAAGAGTTCGCCTTTGCACCAGCGGCTGAGGGAAGCGAAACAACAACTGGCGGAGGGTGATGCCTGGTTGCAAAGCAACAGCCAGCGGCTGGTGCAGCCGGATGAGATGGCCGATTTGCTGCAACGCGTGTTGCGGAAAAATAGCCAGCTGCGACTGATCAGCCTGAAAACTCTGCCGGCCACACCATTGGTCGAAAGGCCGGCAAAGGGTGACGGAAAAGAGCCCGACGCCGCGTCAGCGGCAACTGTTGCCGAACCGGAAAAACAGGTGTTCAAGCACGGAGTAAGATTTGCCGTGAGCGGAAGTTACGCGGCCTTGCTGCAATATCTCACCGAACTTGAACGCTTGCCGGTCAAGATGTTCTGGGGCATGGCTGACATGAAGGTCGAGAAATATCCTGATGTCGTGTTGACGCTGACACTCTATACTCTGAGTCTGGACAAGACATGGATGCAGATATGACCGTCGCGAGGAGTCCGTGCCGGAACAGTGTTGCGATACTGCTGATGTGCGTAGTTCCTGTCGCTGCGCTTGCCCAGGCATTGCCGGACCCAACCAGGCCGCCCGACTCGATATTCTCTCCAGACGACCAGCAGGCGCCAAGGAATAGCGGGCTGCAATCAATCTTCATATCTCCCACCCGGCGCGCTGCGATCATCAACGGCCAGACGGTGGAACTGAACGGCATGCTGGGCGATGCCAAATTGGTGGAAGTCAACGAGAGTTATGTGGTATTGCGCAGCGCTGAGGGCAAACAGGTATTGTCCATGTTCGAGGGCGTCGAGAAGAGAAAACATGCGCTTCCTCCACTGGCAGCTGACGCTGCGGCGCCGAAAATGAAACACAAGAAGTCTTTGAAGAAGAACAAGCCGGCCGGAAAGCATGCTCGCCAGGTGAAACCGCCGGGAAGCAATCAGGGGGATGGGATATGAGGCGAATACCATGGATGATCGTATTGCTGGCCGGCCTGTCGGCCTGCGCCGCGCCGGGAGGACGCAATACGACTGCAGATGCCATACGCCATGAATTGGACAATGCTTCGCAGGAAAATGTGACGCCAGGCAGTTCCGAAGCCGTGGACAATGCCCTGTTGCCGCCACTCACCGTGCAGATGCCCCATGTCGACAACAAACCGCTTGAAACCCGCTTCGATCTGACCGTCAATCACACTCCCGCCAGCCAGGTATTCATGGCTATCGTGTCCGGCACCCGCTACAGCATGCTGGTGCCGCCCGACCTTACGGGGGATATTTCCCTCAGCCTGAAGGATGTGACCGTGTTCGACGCGCTGGAGGCAATCCACGACCTGTATGGTTACGAATACAAGGTGGATGGAACGCGTATCTATATCCTGCCCGCTTCGCTGCAAACCCGGCTGTTCCAGGTGAACTACCTGACCGGGGAGCGTGATGGCACGTCTTCGTTGCGCGTAACTTCCGGTTCGCTCTCCAATGGATCCAGCAGCAACCGGTCGAATATTGCTTCGTCAACGAATGATGGGAACTCGACAGATCAGTCCCAGTCCAGGGGGCTGGATAGCAGCCGCGTGGATACGAAGTCGAGTACAGATTTCTGGCCCGAGCTCGAACAAGCACTCAAAATGATAATTGGCGTTGACCGATCTTCGGCCAAGGACGACAGGGGGCGCAGTGTAGTCATCAGCCCGATGTCTGGGGTGATCGTGGTGCGCGCCATGCCGGACGAATTGAACAATGTGGCGGCCTACCTCAAGGCCTCGCAACTCTCGGTGGATCGTCAGGTGATACTGGAAGCGAAAATCATAGAGGTGCAGCTCAATGACAGCTTCCAGTCCGGCGTCAACTGGGCGGGTTTTGGCAACCTCAGAAGCAGCCCGACCAGCCGCGGATCATTCGGCGTGCTGGCGCCCGAGGCGGCGCTGGCGCCAGATGCCGCCGGAGGCGTGAGTCAGGCCATCAGCAACACAATATTGTCCTCGACACCCGGAACCAGCCTGGCCGCATCATCATCTGCCGCAGGCGTTGCGGGTTCCCTGTTCGGGCTGTCATTCCAGACCGACAATTTCGCCGCGTTGCTGAATTTTCTTGAATCGCAGGGCAGCGTGCACGTACTGTCCAGTCCGCGCATTGCCACCCTGAACAACCAGAAGGCGGTGCTGAAAGTGGGAACTGACGAGTTCTTTGTGACCAACGTCACCAATACAAATGTCAATAACGTTTCCGGCACAACGACAACTCCTACCGTAACGCTGCAGCCGTTCTTCTCAGGCATCGCGCTGGATGTCACGCCGCGCATTGACGCGGACGGCGAGATCATATTGCATGTTCATCCCTCGGTCAGCCTGGTATCCACCGTCAACAAGACAGTGGATACTGGAACCGGCGGCACGCTCAACCTGCCGCTGGCCTCGAGCTCCATTTCCGAGACGGACAGCATCGTGCGCGCCCGCGACGGCCAGATCGTGGCGATCGGCGGATTGATGCGCCAGACCACGGTAGATGACCAGTCCGGTTTGCCTGGAATGTCCAAGCGACTGTTCGGGCAGACGAGCAAGCACACTGAAAAGCGCGAACTGGTCATTTTGATAAAGCCCACGGTAATCAACAGTGACAAGGATTGGTCGGATGACATTACGCGCAGCCGTGACAGCATTGACGGCATGATGAATTCTACGGGCGCGCGTCCGTGATTCGGAAGGCAGCAGACTGGGGACGGACATTGGCGTGCCTGATACGCTGCAGAAGTTTGCGCGTTACTGCCGCGACAAATCCGCCTTTCCCCGTGTGCTGCCTTCCGTCTTTCGAGTATGTACCTTGAGCATTTTGGCCTGCGTGAATTTCCGTTCGGGCTGACACCGGACACCAGTTTCTTCTTTGCGTGCTCGACTTATCAGGAGGCACTCAACACATTGCTGGTGGCTGCCCGCAACGGCGAGGGTTTCATCAAGATCGTGGGTGAAGTGGGCAACGGCAAAACCATGTTGTGCCGAAAATTTCTCGCTACGCTGAATAGCGGCGAAACCGGTGCGACGACAGCCATCGGCACCCAGGACCACAACGCTTCGCGCCATATCGCCACGCGGTTTGTCTCTGCCTATATACCCAATCCCTACATGGAGCCGCGCAGCCTGTTGCTCGCATTGGCTGACGAATTCCGCATCGAGATCGATCAGAATGTTGACCAGCACCTGTTGCTAAAGGGCCTTACCCGGGCTTTGCTTGATTTTGCGCACGAAAACAAGCGGGTGCTGGTCTGTCTGGACGAAGCGCAGGCGATGCCATTGGAAAGCCTGGAAGTCCTGCGATTGTTGACGAACCTTGAAACAGAAAAGCGCAAGCTGATGCAGGTGGTGCTGTTCGGACAGCCGGAACTGGACGAGCGCCTGAAACAGAATTCGGTGCGCCAGTTGCGCCAGCGCATCAGCTTTCAGTACGATCTGAAGGGGTTGAAACCGGATGAACTGGAACGCTATTTGCGCCATCGTCTGGGCGTGGCGGGATATGCCGGGGAAACCCTGTTCAACGCAGGCGCGGTCAACGTGATGCATCGCGTCAGCCATGGCACGCCGCGACTGATCAACATCATCGCACACAAGTCACTGATGCTGGCATATGGTGAAGGACGGCAGCAGGTTCTGCCCCGCCATGTTCGTGCCGCCGCGAACGACACTCCGGAATCCCGCCGCGATTGGGGCTGGTGGATATGGGTGATGGCCATCGTAATGGCCTTGCTGTCGGCAGTCTCAATCTGGTTGCTGATGCGATGAGTTTGATCAATCGGGTGTTGACCGATCTTGAAAGGCGCGGGGCCACTACGCGCACGGATGGGGTAACCGTGCGAGCGGTGCATGTCGCTAACCGGCGCCATAAAGTAATTATTGCGACGTTGCTTGTCCTGCTGCTGGCTGGTATTGCAGGGATGTGGGCCGGTCTTCGGGACAGGCCCCCGCCGCCCGCTTCTGCATACCCTGACATGCCGAATGAAGACACCGGACAGACCTCCGTTGCGCAGGTCCCGGCAACTCAGATTCACGCCAAGCGCGACGAGGTTGGTTTGAATCCAGCCGGCAAGCAACACGGCGGAAAGAAGCAATTCCAGATGCAGATGAGCCGTGAATTGAGCAGCGTTCCCCGGCCAACCGTCTTGCCTGGCCGGCAGTCAGTGCAAACGAGGGCGGCGCAAGCACTTACCTCCCAGCAAGAGATCGAGACGGCAAGACCGACAGTTTCCATGGCCGACGACCCCGGCCCGCAAGTCATTGCTGCCGCGGCCGGAATAGATTCAGCCAAGCCCGCCGTGCCGGTGCCGAACGGTCCCAATCCCAAGCAGATGTCGGCGCCAGGAATTGACAAACAGGTCAGGCAGGCCACCGTGCAGCAGCGAGCCGAGAGCGAATTTCGCAAGGCGAATGGTCTGATGCAACAAGGGCGCAGCGAAGAGGCGATCGCCGGGTACCGTTCCGCACTGCAACTGGATGCCGGCCATGAGGCAGCGCGCCAGGCCATGGTCGGCCTGCTTCTGGAAAGCAAGCGCAACACCGACGCGGAACGGGTGCTGCAGGAAGGTCTTGACTACAACCCAAAACAAAGCGGTTTCGCCATGATGCTGGCGCGCCTGCAAGTGGAAAGGAATGCGTTGCCACAGGCACTGGAAACCCTGCAAACCACCCTGCCTTACGCCGAGCAGCAGGCCGATTATCAGGCCTTAATTGCTGCAATCCTGCAGCGTCTCGATCGTCATAAACAAGCTATCGAACACTATCAAACCGCCCTGAGGCTATCACCTAACTCGGGAGTCTGGCTAATGGGTTTAGGCATTTCCCTGCAAGCCGAGAAGCGCGAAGATGCAGCTCGTGCAGCCTACAGGCAAGCAATCGATTCCCATATGCTGAACCCGGATTTAAAGTCCTTCGTGACGCGCCGTCTGCAGGAATTGGCCCATTGAATCGATGAATTCCGGCCAAAATTCCATGATTATGTAAACAGGACGCACTAAAAAATGTATACCCATCCAAAAAATAGGTTTATATTTCACTTCACGCAGCTACCGGAAATTGAAACCCTGCAAGATAATGAGGAGATTCTTTCCCCTGGTTGTGTTAATGCAACAAAGGCAGAGGGAGTGCTTGCAAATCTCTTTGGATCGTTTCTGATAAGAGGAATCTCGAACGTCAATTCGCACGAAATTGGCTTCCCCTTATCTGGCAACGGAGGTGCTATGCATTCCCTGGATATTTACGACACGATACTGGAGGAGGTAGATGATGGGCGCAACGGAATGGATTTTACTCGCAATAGTCTTGCTTCCCGGCCTGATTGTCATTATGGATGACGGCAACCTTACCCGGGGAGAAAAGAAATAACCGATTGAACCAGCCCCCCGGTTTCCGGGGGGTTTTCCATTTTCACCAATTTGGTACGGTCCTGGCTACAACCCAGGCACTTACCTCGCTTGCACCGGCTTTTCGCAGCGCAATTGCGACCTCATTCAAGGTGGCGCCACTGGTCATCACGTCGTCTACCACCGCGATATGTTTTCCCGACAAGTCACTTTCACAATCGAATGCGCGGCGCACATTGCTGCCCCGTTCTTTCCAGGCTAGCGCCGATTGTGGCGGGGTGTCACGCACACGCCGGCAGGCGTCGGGCAAAATGGGAATACCCAGCCTTCCTGCGATGCGCCGCGCCAGCTCCAGCGACTGGTTGAAACCGCGTTCCCTTAGCCGGAGGGGATGTAACGGCATCGGGATAACATAATCCGGTGATCGCAAAACGCGTCGCGCCAGGCTGTCCGCCAGGCTGTTTGCCAATGACAAGCGTTCACCATATTTCAACGCCTGAACCAGCTTGTCCAGCGGATGGGCATAGGCAAACACGGCGGCTGTGCGGTCGAATTGAGGTATGCATTTCAAACAACGACCACAAAGTGAGCCGCCCGGTGTGGGCAATGCGCATATCGGGCAACGCGGCTCGTGAAGATAGGGCAGGGCAGCATCGCAGGCCGCACACCATGCCCCGAGGCGATTGAGCGAGCCGCACAACAAACAGGGCTGGGCCGGCAATGCCTGCGCAAGTTTTGTGCTGATGTTCAATATCCGGCGTGGTAATATGGACATGGATGTTTCATCTGGCGGGCTCCGACTCAGGATCCGTTAACTGTCGCGAACATACCTGAACAGGTTTCGATATCAGTTATGCAACCGGCGTGCGGATGTTGCCGGATCAAACATACTCTTGTTGAGCTTATATGCAAATTCAGACAATACAGTTCCCGCGCCGCCGGAAACGTGCTACCGAATCGCGCTGGAGCGTGGCAGAAATCGAGGCGCTGTTCAAGCTGTCGTTCGCAGATCTTATGTATCGCGCGCAACAGACGAGCCGTGAGCATTTCGACCCCAACGCAGTACAGCTTTCCTCCCTGTTGTCCATCAAGACCGGCGGCTGCTCCGAGGACTGCGGCTATTGCCCGCAGTCTGCGTTTCACGATACCGGCGTGGAAAACGGGAAAATGCTCGATGTTGAGACTGTGGTCGAGGCCGCTCGCATTGCGCAGAAAAATGGCGCGGGCCGATTCTGCATGGGTGCGGCATGGCGCGAACCGAACGACGCGGATTTGCAAAGTGTAGTTGAAATGATCAAGGCAGTGCGCGAACTGGGTATGGAGACGTGCGCGACACTGGGCATGCTGAACGATACGCATGTCGAACAATTGCGTGAAGCCGGGCTGGATTACTACAACCACAACCTCGATACCGCACCGGAATTCTACGGCGAGATCATTACCACGCGCGATTATCAGGATCGTCTCGATACTCTCGAGCGGGTGCGTCAAGCCGACATCAAGGTGTGCAGCGGCGGCATCGTCGGGATGGGCGAGAGCCTCACCCATCGCGCCGGGCTGATCGCGCAACTGGCTAATCTGGATCCTTATCCCGAAAGCGTGCCGATCAACAACCTGGTCAGAGTGGAAGGAACGCCGCTGGAAAACGTGGACGAACTTGATGCCCTGGATTTCGTGCGCACCATCGCGGTGGCGCGCATCACCATGCCGCGTGCCCGCGTGCGCCTGTCCGCCGGACGCCAGCAGATGTCGGATGCGGTGCAGGCACTGTGTTTCCTCGCTGGCGCCAATTCCATCTTCTACGGCGAACGCCTGTTGACCACCGGCAATCCGGAAGTGGAGCGCGATCGCAACTTGCTTGACAAGTTGGGCATGTATCCTTTATCGGAAAAAATGTAGGTCGGGTCAGGCGCGGTTTTGCGCCTTAACCCGACAATGCGCAATGTCGGGTTACGCTGCGCTAACCCAACCTACAATATCCCCATGCCTTTTACTGATCTGCAGAGCGACCTCAATGAACTGTCGGCACGTGGATTGCGCCGTCGTCGTCGCATACTGGATTCGCCGCAGGGCGTGCATGTCATCGTCGATGGCCAGCCCTGCCTTTCGTTCGGCAGCAACGACTACCTTGGCTTGGCCAATCATCCGCAACTGATCGCCGCGTTACGGCAGGGCGCGCTGGAAAATGGTGCCGGCGCCGGCGCATCGCACGTGACCAGCGGCCACCTTGCTGAACACCACGAACTGGAACTGGCGCTGGCGGATTTTGTCGGAAAGCCAGCTGCATTGTTGTTCTCCACCGGCTACCTGGCCAACCTCGGCGTGGTGCAGGCATTGATTGGTCGCGGCGACACGGTGTTTGCCGACAAGCTGAACCATGCTTCACTGAACGATGCCATGTTGCTGTCGCGTGCCGGGATCAAGCGCTACCGGCACAACGATATGACGCAGCTGGCTGCATTGCTTGCTGGCAACAGAAAGGGGCGCAAGCTGGTGATCACCGATGCGGTGTTCAGCATGGGCGGTGACATCGCATCGTTGCCTGAATTACTGGAACTGTGCGAACAGCATGATGCCTGGCTGCTGGTGGACGACGCGCATGGTTTCGGTGTGATAGGGGAGCAGGGGCGGGGTGCGCTGGCACATTTCGGCCTCGAGTCGCCGCGCATCATCTATATGGCCACACTGGGCAAGGCGGCAGGCGTGTCCGGCGCATTCGTCGCGGCCGAGCAGGTGGTGATCGATACATTGGTGCAGCATGCTCGCAGCTATATCTACACCACCGCCAGCCCGCCCGCGCTGGCCAGCGCGCTCCAGGCAAGCCTGGCGCTGTTAAGCGAGGAAGAGTGGCGGCGCACTCATCTGCAGGGATTGATCAGGCAACTGCGCGCGGGCCTGGAGGACTTGCCGTGGATTCTGATGCCTTCTACTACGCCGATCCAGCCCTTGCTGGTCGGCAGCAATGAGGCGGCCATGGAATTGAGTGAAGGCTTGCGCCTGCGCGGCATCTGGGTGCCGGCGATACGCCCGCCCACCGTGCCGGACGGGAGCGCGCGCCTGCGTATCTCGCTTTCGGCGGCGCATGGCGCGCAGGGTGTGGAGCAATTGATCGGGACCTTGCGTGAGCTTGCACATTGACAGTATCGGCAGCGGTGCCCCGCTGGTGTTGCTGCATGGCTGGGGCATGCATGGCGGTATCTGGGATAATGTTGCAGTACCGCTGGCGCAACAGTTTCGGGTGCATAAGGTGGATTTGCCGGGGCATGGTGCGAGCGGCCACAGCGCAACATTTGATCTGGATGGCGCGGTGGAACAGGTTGCGGCGCGATTCGACGAGACCGTGAACATCTGCGGCTGGTCGCTGGGGGGACAGATTGGCATGCGCTGGGCAGCATTGCGTCCAGCACAGATTGACAGGCTGGTACTGGTCGCCACCACTCCTTGTTTCGTGCGGCGCGAAGGATGGGACCACGCGCTGGAGAGCGGCGTGCTGCAGGAATTTGCGGCAGCGCTGATGGAAAACCCCGAGCTGACGCTGAAGCGGTTCCTGGCGCTGCAGCTGCGCGGCAGCGAGCATGCGCGCGAGATCCTGGCCAGCCTGCGCGCGCGCATGTTCAGCCGCGGCAAGCCGGACCTTGATGCGTTGCGCGACGGCCTGAAAATCCTGCGCGATACCGACCTGCGCGCGATCCTGCCCGGCCTGGACCAGGAAGTTCTGGTTATTGCCGGTGACCGCGACCAACTGACGCCGCCAGCGGCGTCTGCCTGCCTGGTTCAGGCGCTGGCAAGAGCGCGATTGCTCAACGTCAAGGGCGCTTCACATGTTCCGTTCCTGTCGCACCCGGAACTTTTTCTGGAAGGCGTGACTAATTTTTTGCATGGATGAATTTTTGATCGATAAACATGCGGTCCGGCGTGCCTTCAACCGCGCGGCGCCGAATTACGATGCTTCAGCCGTATTGCAACGCGAAGTGTGCCAGCGCATGCTGGAGCGGCTGGATTACATCCGGTTACAGCCTGCCCGGCTGCTGGACGCAGGCTGTGGCACGGGCTGGGGAACCCGCCAGCTGGCGCAGCGCTATCCAGAGGCACAGGTGGTCGCGCTTGATATCGCAAAGGGCATGCTGGACGTGGGACGCGACCGCTCCGGCTGGTGGCGCAAACTGTTCTCCGGCAGGCGGGATTTTCCGGTTTGCGCCGATGTCGAACTGCTTCCGCTCTCCGCGAACAGCATGAAAATGGTATGGTCGAACCTTACATTGCAATGGTGCAACGACCTGCCCGCCACATTTCGCGGATTGCATCACGTCCTGAGCGCCGGAGGGCTGCTGATGTTCAGCACCTTTGGGCCCGATACACTGAAGGAATTGCGCAGCGCATTTCATGGCGTGGATGGGCACATTCATGTCAGCCATTTCATCGACATGCACGATTTGGGGGATATGCTGATGCACAGCGGGTTCGCTGAACCGGTGATGGAAATGGAAATCATTACCCTTACCTATGACAACGTAAAAGCCGTGATGCAGGACCTGCGCAGCATCGGCGCGCACAATTCCATGCTTGGACGCGGCCACGGCATGATGGGCAAGGCTGCCTGGCGACACGTGCTGGATAACTATGAAAGCCAGCGTCGGGCCGGCAAACTGCCGGCAACCTTCGAGATCGTATACGGCCATGCGTGGAAGGCGCAACCGAAGCAGACGCACGACGGACGGGCGATTATGAAGACAGATTTCAAACTATGAAATGCAGGTATTGTCTTGGCGGACACAGGGCGCGCCGCGCTTTTTGCTCAGGATCGAATCGACAGGGGTTGCCTGCCCTGCGGCAAGCTGGCGTGGCCTGTCATCCCGTTTCGCCCGGGCGCTCCTGCGGCGGGGTTATCCCGGGATGAGTTATTTTGTCACCGGAACCGATACCGGCGTCGGCAAGACGCTGGTCAGTTGCGCCCTGTTGCATGCGTTTGCCGCGCAGGGCAAGCGCGTGGTCGGCATGAAACCGGTGGCCTGCGGCTGCGACAAGGACGGGCACCATGAAGACGTGGAAAAATTGTGCGCGGCCGGAAACGTCGATGCGAACCGCAGGCAGGTCAATCCGTATGATTTCGCTCCACCGATCGCTCCCCACATCGCTGCGCAATACGCCGGACGGCGCATTGAATTCGGGACCATCCTGAGTGCCTACCGCTTTCTGGCGGCCCAGGCCGATGTCGTGATCGTGGAAGGCGTGGGCGGATACCGGGTGCCGATCAATGATCTGCAGGATGGCGCCGATATGGCAGCGCAACTGGGCTTGCCGATGATCATGGTGGTGGGCATGCGTCTGGGTTGTCTGAATCATGCCCTGCTGACCGCTGCAGCCATCAAGGCCAGCGGTCTGGAGCTGGCAGCCTGGGTGGCAAACGTGCCGGATCCCGCGATGCCGGCACTGCACGAAAATATCTTGACGCTGCGGCAACGCCTACAGGCGCCGTTGCTGGGTGTGACCGGCTTCCAGCATCTGCCGGATGCAGGGATTGCCGCCGCACAGCTGGATGTCGGGGTGCTGAATCGTACCGGAGATGAATGATGCGTAATGTCTTGTTGCTGTTTGCGGTATTTCTGGTGTCATGCGGCAAGGTGGAGGCACCGGCCCCGATTCATGCGACCGATATCAGCTGGCGTTATCAGCAGGCGGTGGATTTTCAGCTCACCGACAGCGGCGGAAAAACGCGCCGACTGTCCGATTTCAGGGACAAGGTAGTGGCCGTATTCTTTGGTTACACACATTGCCCGGAAGTGTGCCCCACTACGCTGGCCGATCTGGCGCAGGTGATGCGCAAGCTTGGTCCCGATGCCGCCAGGGTGCAAGTGGTTTTCGTTACGCTCGACCCGGAGCGCGATACGCCGCAAGTGCTGGCCAAGTTCCTGCCGGCATTCAGCGATTTATTCCTGGGCCTGTACGGCGATGCACAAGCCACTGCCCAGGCAGCCAATACTTTCGGGGTAAATTACGAAAAGCATTTCGAGAAGGACGGCAGCTATACGCTGGATCATTCCGACTGGACTTATCTGATCGGGGGAGCGGGACGGATTATCTGGATTTCGCCTTATCAACAGCGTTCCGATTATCTGGCGGAAGATATAAAATTGCTGTTGAAAACCGTGCATTGAATCGAAATGGCTGGCACTGCTTGCTGTATCATGTTCGGGAAATTGCAGGGAGAGAATAATGAAGATATTGCTGGTGGATGACCATGCATTGTTTCGCGAAGGAATGCATTATGTGCTGGGCAAACTGGATACCGAGGCGGACATTCTGGACGCCAGCAATTTTCAGGACGCACTGACAATTGCGTCCGAGAACAAGGATCTTGACCTGGCACTGCTGGACCTGAACATGCCGGGCAGTGAGGGTGCGGCTTCGGTCAAACTGTTTCATATTCGCCATCCGGCGATACCGATAGTTGTGGTGAGCGGCACCGAGCAGCGGGATGATATTGAAAAAACCATGAAGAACGGCGCAATGGGATTCATTTGCAAACAGTCGACCGGGGAGGCCATGGTGCATGCCCTGCAGGTGGTTCTGGATGGCGGCATCTATTCGCCGCCGCAAATGCTCGACCACACATTGAAGTTGAATGAAGAAAAACGCAGCTGGCGCAGCAACGGATTTGGTCTGACGGCGCGACAGATGGAAGTGCTGCAACTCCTGGCACGGGGTATGTCGAACAAGGATATCGCCCAGGCCATACATCTGGCTGAAGGGACGGTCAAGATCCATGTGGCCGCAATTTTTTCCTGTTTGAACGTCAACAGACGGATCGATGCGGTAAATGCCGGCATGCGCCTGGGCCTGATTTCCGAGAGTAAATTAAACTCGTGATCACATCTTGTCTTCTCCGAAACACGCCATGTTGCTGAGCGGTGCCTCCGACAAGACCCCGCCTTTGCCGGCCAAGGTGATCGCACTGTTGCGTGAGTCCCGCCTGTTGCTGCTGCTTGCCCTGGCGGCATATATCTTCCTCATCCTGTACGGTTACGATCGCAGCGATCCGGGCTGGTCGCACAGTACCGGCAACGCCGACATACATAATTCGGGTGGGGTTTTCGGCGCATGGCTGGCGGATATGCTGCTGTATGTATTTGGTTTTTCCGCTTGGTGGTGGGAGGTATTCCTGGTTCAGCGCGTGTGGGCAGGTTACCGCGTAACAGTCCCTGACAGCCTGTTTGACCGCCGCAGTCTATGGGTGGCGTCGGTCGGCTTCCTGATCCTGCTGTTGTCTTCGAGCACATTGGAGGCCATGCGCTTGTACAGCCTGAAGGTCGAATTGCCGCTGGCGCCCGGTGGCATGCTGGGCGAGGTGCTCGGCAATGCATTGGCTCACCTGCTGGGATTTACCGGATCCACCCTGTTCCTGCTGGCGCTGATTGCGGCCGGCTTCAGTCTGTTCACGGGCTTGTCCTGGCTGCGCTTCATCGACTGGCTGGGGGGGATGATCGAGGCCGCATATTATCGAATCAAGAATATCTGGCAAACCTGGCAGGACAAGCGCATCGGTACGCATGCGCTGAGCGAGCGCGAGGCGGTGGTGGAGGTGGAAAAGAGGCGTGTGGAAGAACACCTGCCCATCGTCATCGAGCCGCCGCTGCTGGAAGTGCCGCAGTCCTCGCGCGTGATACGGGAAAAGCAGGCGCCGCTGTTCGCCGACCTGCCGAATTCGCCGTTGCCGCCGTTGCACCTGCTGGACCAGCCGGCGCGGGAAGTCGAGGTGCTATCTGCTGAGACACTGGAATTTACCTCGCGCCTGATCGAGCGCAAGCTGATGGATTTCGGCGTGGAGGTGCAGGTGGTGGCAGCTTATCCCGGCCCGGTCATTACGCGTTATGAGATCGATCCCGCCGTTGGCGTGAAAGGCAGCCAGATCGTCAACCTGGTGAAAGACCTGGCGCGCGCGCTGTCGGTAGTCAGCATCCGGGTGGTCGAAACCATACCAGGCAAGGCCTACATGGCACTCGAACTGCCTAATCCGAAACGGCAGGTGGTAAAGCTTTCCGAGATTCTCAGTTCGCAGGCCTATGCGGATATGGGCTCGCCGCTCACCATGGCGATGGGCAAGGACATCTCGGGCAAGCCGGTGGTGGCCGATCTGGCCAAGATGCCGCACGTGCTGGTGGCGGGCACCACCGGTTCCGGCAAGTCGGTGGCGCTCAATGCGATGATACTCAGCCTGCTGTACAAGACCACGCCACGGCAGGTGCGCCTGCTGCTGGTTGATCCCAAGATGCTGGAACTATCGGTGTATGAGGGTATTCCGCATTTGTTGGCGCCGGTGGTCACCGACATGCGCCAGGCCGCATCGGCTCTGAACTGGTGCGTGCAGGAAATGGAGAGGCGCTATCGTCTGATGTCTCACTTCGGCGTGCGCAATATTGCCGGTTTCAACCAGAAGCTGCGTGAAGAGGCCAAGGCTGGCAAACCGCTGACCAACCCGTTTACCCTGACGCCGGACAATCCGGAAGTGCTGGACGAGATGTATTTCATCGTGCTGTTCATTGACGAGTTGGCCGACCTGATGATGGTGGTCGGCAAGAAGGTCGAAGAACTGATTGCGCGGCTGGCGCAGAAGGCGCGTGCTTCCGGCATTCATCTGGTGCTGGCGACGCAGCGTCCCTCGGTAGATGTGATCACGGGGCTGATCAAGGCCAATGTGCCGACGCGAGTCGCCTTCCAGGTGTCGAGCAAAATTGACTCCCGCACCATTCTCGACCAGATGGGGGCGGAAGCGCTGCTGGGCCAGGGCGATATGCTGTATCTGCCCCCGGGCAGTGGCTACCCGCAGCGCGTGCACGGTGCCTTCGTGTCCGACCAGGAAGTGCATCACGTGGTGAAATATCTCAAGGAGCATGGCGAGCCGAATTACATCGACGGCGTGCTGGTTTCGCCGGAGGAACAGGAGGGAGAGAGCGCAGATAGCGGCGTCAATGGCGAAGCCGATCCGTTGTATGACCAGGCGGTGGAGATTGTGCTGAGGTCGCGTCGTGCCTCCATTTCGCTGGTGCAGCGCCATTTGCGCATCGGCTATAACCGCGCCGCGCGCCTGGTGGAACAGATGGAGCGCGCCGGCGTGGTGACGGCGATGCAGAGCAACGGCAACCGCGAAGTAATCGCGCCTGCGCGGGCGGAATGACCTCGGACATCCCAAATGCGAAAGCTTTTAGTCTGGTTTCTTCTTGCCTTGCCACTTGCCGCCCATGCCGGCGCCCCTGAAAAACTGAAAGCCTTTATCGCCTCCACTCATTCGGCCCAGGCGGATTTCACTCAGACCGTGCTCGACAAGAATGGCAAGAAGATCCAGTCGGCATCCGGCACCATGCAGTTCGTGCGTCCCGGAAAGTTCCGCTGGGTCTACCGGAAGCCCTATGAACAGTACATTGTCGGCGACGGCGTGAAATTCTGGCTGTACGACGTGGACCTGAACCAGGTCACGGTGCGGAAGCTGGATGCGGCGCTGGGCAGCAGTCCGGCGGCACTGCTTGCGGGCAGCAACGAGATCGAGCGTGGTTTTGCGTTAAAGGACGATGGCGAGAGCGCAGGCCTGGACTGGCTGGAGGCGACGCCAAAATCACGGGACACCAGCTTTGAAAGCATCCGCATGGCGTTCAACGCGCAATCCGAATTGGTCGCGATGGAACTGCGCGATTCCTTCGGCCATGACACCGTGCTGCGCTTTTCCAACATGCAGCGCAATCCACAATTGTCGCCGCAACTGTTCAACTTCGTGCCGCCCGAGGGGGCGGATGTGCTGGGCGGAGACTAGCACTCACCGGAATTGCATCTCGCCAAGGGGATTGAAGCAAGCGGCGAAAATGTCGACCACCACACCAGCCACCTTTACATGCCAAGGAGACTATCATGCCCTATGTGAACATTCGCATCGCCGGGACACTCAGCCGCGAACAGCGCGCGAAGATTGCGGAAGAGATCACCGAAACACTCGAGCGAGTGGCGCTCAAGCCCAGGTCCTACACTTACATCGCCTTCGACGAACTGCCTGACGATAAGTGGGCAATTGCAGGGAAATTGCTGGATCAGGAAGAATGACTTTCGTCACGATGGATCCGACAACAAAGAAGCCAGATAGCGGCCTGAACCATGAACACATCCTTCTTTGAGCTGTTGTCGCCGGAGCGGCTTACCGAGTTCGTGGATGTCGGCGCCAACCCGGTTGACGGCGATCCTCCCTACAAGCCGATGCTGGATGCAGGATTATGCCGCGTGACCGGGCTTGAACCGCAACCGGAAGCCCTGCTTGAATTGCAGAGAGCACCAGCGCCCAACGCGCGATATCTGCCTTATGCGGTGGGTGACGGGAATATGCACACACTGAATATCTGCCGGGCATCGGGAATGACCAGCCTGCTGGAACCCGACGCGCAGACACTGGAGTTGTTTGAGTACCTCAAGCCGCTGGGTGGCATCGCCAGCCGTATTCCGGTCCAGACAGTGAGGCTGGACGACATCGCCGAAATATCTGTTGTGGATTGTCTCAAGATCGATATCCAGGGCGGCGAATTGGCGGTATTCCAGTCCGGCGCCGCAAGGCTTGCGCAGGCGGTGGCGATCCAGACCGAGGTTTCGTTCGTACCGCTGTACAAGAACCAGCCGTGCCTGGGGGATATTGACCTGGAATTGCGCCGGCAGGGGTTCATGCCGCACTGCTTTGACTCGGTCAAGCTGTGGCCGATCGCGCCCTGTGTCATCAAGGGCGATCCGCGCGAACCCTTGAGGCAACTGCTTGAAGCCGATATGGTCTATGTGCGGGATTTTTCGCGTCCCGACATGATGTCGAACGAGCAGCTCAAGCATCTGGCACTGATCGTCCACTACTGCTATGGCTCCATCGACCTGGCGCTGCGTTGTGTGATGCTGCTTGAACAGCGCAATGTATTCAGGAGCGGGGCGCAGCAACACTATTTGCAGCATTGTCTGGAATAGCGCCAACTCCCGACTGGAAGGTTCGGCATCCAGATACATTTGCAACGGTTGGAATATAATACGCAATCCTCTCAAACGAACTGAGAACCGCCCCGAATATCATGCCAGCCGCCCCGTCCCTTTCATCACCAGATTTCGTCGCGTGGTTTCGTTCCGTTGCTCCCTACATCAATGCTTTCCGCGGGCGCACCTTCGTGGTGGCGTTCGGCGGCGAAGTGGTTGCGGACGGGAAGTTCCTTGAACTGACCCATGACCTCAACCTGCTCGCCAGCCTCGGTGTGCGGCTGGTGCTGGTGCATGGTGCGCGCCCGCAGATTGAGCAACACCTGTCGCGCAACAACATCGAGGATTATTACCATCAAGGTATCCGCCGTACCGACGTGGAAACCATGATGTGCGTGAAGGAAGCGGTGGGCCGGGTGCGAGTCGAGATCGAGGCGCTGCTTTCAATGGGTCTGGCGAACTCGCCAATGGCGAATGCCGATATCCGTGTGGCAGGCGGAAATTTCATCACGGCGCAGCCGATGGGCGTGATCAATGGCATCGACCTGTTGCACACCGGCGGTGTGCGCAAGGTGGATGTTGCCGCCATCAAGGATCGGCTTGCATTCAATGAAGTCGTATTGCTGTCGCCGCTGGGTTATTCGCCGACAGGCGAGGCGTTCAACCTGACCCTGGAAGATGTCGCTACGCAGACCGCGATCGCGCTGGACGCCGACAAGCTGATATTCCTGATGGACACGGATGGCGTGATGGACAGGAAAGGCGCATTGATTTCGGAACTGACGGTCGCCGAGGCGAACAAGGTATTGTCTTCCCGGCGCAAGCTGCCGGACGATGTCGGGCTGTTCCTGCCGTGCGCGGTGCGCGCTTGCGAGGCGGGCGTGGCGCGCACGCACCTGATCAGCCGGCATATCGACGGCGCCATCCTGCATGAATTGTTCAGCGATGACGGCATCGGCAGCATGATCGTGGAAAGCACGCTGTACACCCTGCACAATGCCACCATTAACGATGTCGGCGGCATCCTGCAGTTGCTGCAGCCGCTCGAGAGGGAAGGCGTACTGGTGCGGCGCAGTCGGGAACTGCTGGAGCGCGAGATCTCCCGCTTTGTGGTGATGAAGCACGACCGGCGCATCATCGGCTGCGCCGCGTTGTACCCGTTCGCCGGAGAGGGTGCTGCGGAACTTGCAGGCCTCGCGGTGCATCCCGGCTACCGCAATCAGGGCTATGGCGAGGCATTGATGGAGCACATCATCGCTTCAGCCAGGGCGCAGCGGCTGCGCAAACTCTTCGTGCTGACCACGCGCACTGCACACTGGTTCATCGAGCGCGGTTTCAAGGAGATCGATGTCGCCCAATTGCCGGTGCAAAAGAAATACCTGTATAACTATCAGCGGCGTTCCAAGGTTTTCCTGAGAGAACTGAAATGACGCTGCGTTTGCAATAATTATTAAGTGATATTGATGGAGAATCGCGAGATGGCAAGAATGGTGCAGTGCGTAAAACTCGGGCGTGAGGCAGAAGGACTGGATCGCCCGCCTTATCCTGGCGAACTTGGACAGAGAATATTTCAGAATGTCTCGAAGGAGGCATGGCAAGGCTGGATTCGTTTCCAGACCATGCTGGTCAACGAGAACCGTCTCAATCTCGCCGATGCAAGTGCGAGAAAATATCTGGCCGGGCAGATGGAAAATTATTTCTTTGGCGATGGATCGCAGATGCCGCCCGGATATGTGCCGCAGAGCAAATAATGGTCGTGCATCTTGGGTAAGAATTTTCCCCCGCAAAATTTCCTCAATCGCGAACTGGGACAGCTGGAATTCAACCGGCGCGTGCTGGCGCAGGCGGAAGATGCCGGTGTTCCGCTGCTGGAGCGGCTGAAATACCTGTGCATCGTCAGCAGCAACCTGGATGAGTTTTTCGAGATTCGCGTTGCCGGCCTGAAGGAACAGATCAATCTTTCCGGTGTTCCAGCGGGTCCGGACGGCATGGATGCCCGGCAGACGCTGAAGCTGGTGCGCGAGCAGGCGCACCAGATCATCACGCGGCAATACCTGGTTCTCAACGACGACATTCTGCCCGCCTTCGACAAGGAGGGAATCCGCTTTCTGCGCCGCACCAAATGGACCGAGGCACAACGCACCTGGGTGAAGCAATTCTTCTTTAACGAAGTGATGCCGGTGCTGACGCCAATCGGGCTCGACCCCGCGCATCCGTTTCCGCGCGTGCTCAACAAGAGCCTGAATTTTGCCGTGGAGTTGCAGGGCAAGGATGCGTTCGGGCGCAATACCGCCAAGGCCATCGTGCAGGCGCCGCGCGTGCTGCCGCGCACCATCCCGCTGCCGCCGGAAATCAGCGGCTGCACGCACGGCTTTGTGTTTCTGTCCTCGATCCTGCATGCGCATGTCGGTGAATTGTTCAGTGGCATGGAGGTATTGAGCTGCCATCAGTTCCGCGTCACGCGCAACAGCAACCTGTTCGTCGACGACGAGGAAGTGAAGAACCTGCGCACCAGCCTGCAGGGCGAATTGCCGCAGCGTCACTTTGGCAACGCGGTGCGGCTGGAAGTTACCGACAACTGCGCGCCCCAGGTGGCGGAGTTCCTGCTGCAGCAATTCAACTTAAGCCGGGACGACCTGTACCATGTGGACGGGCCGGTCAACCTGGTGCGCCTGATGGGAATCCCCAACCAGGTGGCGCGCGATGACCTGAAATTCCCGGAGTTTGTGCCGGGTGTGCCTGGCGTGCTGCAAAAGAAGGGCGCGGACATGTTCAAGGTAGTCCGCAAGGGCGACGTGCTGCTGCATCACCCGTTCCAGTCATTCAAGCCGGTCATCGATTTCATTCAGCAGGCTTCCACCGACCCTGATGTGGTCGCCATCAAGCAGACGGTGTACCGCACCGGCGTGGATTCGGCGCTGATGGACGCACTGATAGAGGCCACCCGCCTGGGCAAGGAGGTGACCGTGGTGGTGGAATTGCTGGCGCGCTTCGACGAGGAGGCCAATATCAACTGGGCCAGCAAGCTGGAAGAGGTCGGCGCGCACGTGGTCTATGGTGTGGTCGGCCACAAGACCCATGCCAAGATGCTGATGGTGGTGCGGCGCGAGAACGGCAAGCTGCGCCGCTACGTGCACCTCGGCACCGGCAACTACCACCCGCGCACCGCACGGCTCTACACCG
Organism: uncultured beta proteobacterium; assembly: GCA_963782385.1. Lineage (GTDB taxonomy): Bacteria > Pseudomonadota > Gammaproteobacteria > Burkholderiales > Gallionellaceae > CAVXFS01. Next base: position 423,872 of record CAWAJO010000001.1, on the reverse strand, counting down.
ACTTCGGCCTGTTCACCGCAAACGAGGAAATCTGTGCTGACGCCAACGAAGTATTCAGCCAGCTCACCAGCCTGGGCAAGGCAGGCAAGCTGCGCCATCTTTGGCAATCGCCGTTCACGCTGCACAGCCTGGTCCTGAATGCGATCCGCAACGAAACCACGCTCGCCAAGGCGGGCAAGTCCGCGCACATCATCGCCAAAATGAATGCCCTGCTCGAGCCTGAAATCATCATGGCGCTGTACGAGGCGTCCCAGGCCGGGGTCAAAGTGGACCTCGTCGTGCGCGGTGTGTGCGCGCTGCGTCCGGGTGTGTCGGGGCTGTCCGATAATATCCGGGTGCGCTCGGTGATCGGACGCTTTCTCGAGCACACACGCATCTTCTATTTCCGCAACAACCTCGCGCACAATGTCTACCTCGCCAGCGCCGACTGGATGGATCGCAACTTCTTCCGCCGTATCGAAGTGTGCTTCCCGGTGCTCGACAAGAAACTGAAGAAGCGCGTCATCGAGGAGGGGCTGAAGATCTACACGCAGGACAACTGCCAGGCATGGGACATGGATGCGGACGGCCACTACCGCCGCAAGACCAGGCACCGAGCACCACACAAATGCGCGCAATCCCTGCTGCTGCAGGAATTGGCAGGGCTGCCGGTCAAGCAAGGTTGAACATTGCGGTAGTGCGCATGGTCTCGATTGTGGCGCGCTGGTGAAGTCAGGCATTTGAAAGGGAGTGCAGAGCATGCAGCCTGATCTGACACGCAGTGGCTGATTTCACTCCATGCTTCGGCAAAGCCGAGGCGGGTGACAAATTGCGGCCATCGGGCAGGCCGAATCGCATCACGCGGTTCGATCCGATGCCAAGGATGGCCACTTGTGAAAGGCTGGAAAATGGCTGGTGGATCAGGGGCAATTCAGTTCAGAATATTGACCATGGGGCTGGTAAGGCGCATTGTGCTACAAGGTTTAGCGCGTTTCGTTTGAAAGCAGCTGCAGGATCAATTGAATCACGTCAGGCATCAACACTTGTTATCGGAGGACACCATGGAAGTATTGAAAAAAGTCGAGAGAGGCGTAAAGAATACCGAACGTAAAATAGGCAAGGCTGCAAAAAGTGTGGCTTCAACAACGAGGAGTGCCGAAATGACCGCCAAAAAGGCAGCCTTGAGCGCGAAGAAAAAGGTAAAGAAAGCCGCCAAAAGAACTGTCTTGACTACGAAAGATGTGGAAAAAGTAGCTCAAAAGGCGGCTGTGACTGCGAAGAGGAAGGTAGAGAAAGCCGCCAAGAAAGCGGTCGCGACGGCGAAAAGAAAGGTTGGAAGGGCCGAAAGAAGTTTGGCTTCAACTACAAGGAATGTGGAAAAAGCCGCCAAAAAGGCGGTCGCGACGGCCAAGAAGAAAGTGGGCAAGGCCGCAAAAAATGTCGCATCGACCACGAAAAGCCTGGAAAAGTCTGCCAAGAAAGCAGCCTCGACTGCGAAGAAAAAGGTCGCTTCCGCGATGTAGTCAGCCCATCGGGCGGCCAGCCATCGGTCGTGATCCCGCCGACTTTCGTTATTTGTCTTAGGCCTGCAATTGGCGAAGTGCGCCTGCGACTCAAACGGATGATCACAACGTTTGGCAACCGGTGGCTGAACAATTTGTCAGAAGTCGGTCGCCCCATGGTTTGCCTCGATGATCTTTCTTCTGTGCCCTATGGAAGCGCCCTGGCCAGGCGAAATCCGCAGATTTTGAGGCGGTTGGTCGCTGCGCTCATGACACGAGCGGACGCCCGCTCGCTCTTCGGTGTGCCGTTCCAGGCCCCACCGCGAAGCACGTGCATCTCGCCCCCTCCCGGCCATGCGCTGCCATCCGTCGGGGCGCCGTCGTAGTTCTTGTGATAGCTGTCTTCAACCCATTCCCAGACGTTGCCGCTCATGTCATATAGTCCGAATGCATTGGCTTGCCTGGTTGCGACCGGATGCGTCGTATCCCCATCCGTAAACGTGCGATACCAGGCCACGTTGCCAAGATCGTCGCTGCCGCAATATTCCTGATGTCCCCCTGCGCGGCAGGCGAACTCCCATTCCGCCTCGCTCGGTAGACGGTATTGCTTTCCGGTCCTGGCGTTGAGCTTGTCAATGAACTGCCAGGCATCATCCCAGCTTACTTGCTCTACAGGGCATTCGGCCCCGCATACTGAAAAATGGCTTGGAGCATTGCCCATGACGGCTTTCCACTGGCCTTGTGTGACTTCCGTTTTGCCCATCGCAAATGGTCTGCTGATCAACACTCGATGAATGGGCTGCTCTTTCTTGTGGTTCGAGCCCATATCAAAACTGCCAGCCGGCATGACGACCATTTCAGGGCACTGCGGACAATCCTGAATGATCGAACCAGCGGATGGTTGAGCCATATGCAGCGCACTGGCTGCTACGGCTTCCGGGTCTGTGGCGGCAAAGGCGTTGCAATTGATAAAAAGGAACATTGCTGGAAGAATCAGTCGAAAGGTATTCATTTGGTACCGGGATACGTTTGAGATTGATCGCATGAAGTAATCGGCCGCACAAGACGAATTATGCCGGATTCTCCTGATTTTCGAAGCAAGCATGAAGACAATTTTGTGTATGCACAGCATCGAATTCAGATGATCCGGATTCCCCGATAAATGCTCCTCCAAGGCTGAAGAAATATGCGGCCAGACGGTTATCAGGCACCCTTTTTTGGTCGTCCGGTCTTGACCTGTTCTACCTGCGCGATTGTTTGCTTCAGTTGTGCCACACTGAGTTTGGTCAGGGTAAGCAGCCCGGCACGCAGAAGCTCACTTTTTTTCACATGCACGCCGGCCTTGAGACAGGCCTGTTTGAGTTCGGCGATTTTCGCGTAATCATCCTGCGGCATGGTGAAACTGTCGCGCACGACCTTCACCTTGGTTGCTGTCTTCTTTGTCTTCTTGCTTTTCTTCCCAGGCTTTGCCGCGGCGCTCTTGACGGCTGCGGGTTTGTGCACGGCAACGGCTGGTTTTGACAGGATCGTCTTGCGCTTCGCGGTGTTCTTTGCGGTCATAGTGAACTCCTCGGTTTGGGGCAGGTTTTCTAAAAGTGAGCCGGCACCAAAGGCTGGTGCACCCGATATTCAAAACCGGTTCAGACCCGGGCTGGTCGAAAATACACCAATATTCTACCTTGCCGCCGACAAATTCAACTCATCGCAACCTGGCCTGCCAATAGTGTCCGTTCCTTGATGGTAGCCGCTCCGGCCAGCGCAAAACCCAGCAGCCGTCCCGAAGCAGCAAGAAACGGCGCCCGCATGCCGTTGGAAGAAAATGTCTTCCCGCCAATGGTCTTCCGGTTCCTGTGGCGGCGGGCACACCACAGTCGGGCAGGCTGAAGCCTTTGCCACGACCGGCATCACCGGATAATGCAGCGCAGTCCTGTCACCGCCCAGGGATCTCGCCAGTGCCCGCGCCGCACGGAGTATGGGCTGGACGAAAGGCAGCACTTGTCCCTGCACTTCGGCACAATCGCCCAGGGCAAAGATATCCGTTGCGGAACTGCGCAGGTAATCATCCACCATTATGCCGTGATTGACCTGCAATCCGGCGGCGGTCGCCAATTCGGTGGCCGGCAAACTTGGCCCAGGCGTGCCCGGCAGGCGCCACTGCGCGGAATGGCTCTTCATATACGGGCAATGCGACCATTCCGGGTTCCGTGGGCGGCTGGACGATGATGATCACGTCCAGCTCGCCGTTGCGCAGGTCATGCAGCAGGCGGTCGGTGAAATTTTCCTGAAAGGTCACCTGCAGGTGGGGCGCCCGCTCAGTCAGCTGCGGGATCAGCCGGGGCAACAAATAGGGGCCAATGGTATGGATCACGCCGAGGCGCAAGGTTCCGGCCAGCGGGTCCTTGCCTTGCGCGGCAATCTGCCTGATGCGTTCGACTTCGGCCAGTACGCATTCGGCCTGCGCGATGATCAGTTGGCCGGTGGGCGTGATGCGGATGTCGCCGCTGCTGCGCTCGAAGATCGCTACACCGAGTTCTTCCTCCAGTTTCTTGATCGCCACCGACAGCGTCGGCTGTGACACAAAGCAGCTTTCGGCGGCGCGGCCAAAATGGCGTTCCCTGGCCAGGGCGACGATATAACGCAGCTCGGCAAGGGTCATGACTGGTTGTTCCGGTGTCCTCGAAAAACCTTGGCAACAATTGTATTGCACAATGCGTGCCCCGTCGCCGCGCCGATTGACATAATCCGGCAAAACCCGGAAACTTCATCCGGTGCCGATTTGATCTCAGCTTGCGGGGCACGTAAAACATACCAGCTAAAGCGTTCAACCCGTTTTGGCGCAAGCTGGACGGGTTTTATTTTTTTATCACGGAATGAATTTGTGCTTTGCAGGACGAAGCGCAGGGAGCCGCGCAGTGAATGACGAAACATGCCGGGTTGGCAAGAGGGGATTGAGCGAGCACGCGACACAGCGATTTGCCCGCAAGACGGATTTATGAGTGACTCGGTAGGAATCGTCAGCGCCCAGCGCGCAATATTTGACACCCCGCTTACCTTCAGCAGTGGCGCGGTGCTGCCGCGCTACGAGCTGGTGTATGAGACATACGGGGCGTTGAATGCCGACAAATCCAACGCTGTGCTGGTATGTCATGCACTGTCCGGGCACCACCATGTGGCAGGCCATTACGCCGACAATCCGAAGAACGTCGGCTGGTGGGACAACATGATCGGGCCGGGCAAGCCGGTGGACACCAACAGGTTCTTCGTCATCGGCGTGAACAATCTGGGCGGCTGCCACGGCTCCACCGGGCCGGCCAGCATCGATCCGGAAACCGGCAAGCCCTACGGCGCGAGTTTCCCGGTGGTGACGGTGGAAGACTGGGTGACCGCGCAGGCGCGCCTCGCCGACCTGCTCGGCATCGAACGATTCGCGGCCGTGATGGGTGGCAGCCTGGGCGGCATGCAGGCGCTGCAATGGTCGCTGTCCTTCCCGGGGCGTATCCGCCATGCGCTGGTGATCGCCGCCGCGCCGCGCCTGACGGCGGAAAACATCGCGTTCAATGACGTGGCGCGCAACGCCATCCTGACCGACCCGGACTTTCACGGCGGCAACTATTATGAGCACAATGTGGTGCCCAAGCGCGGCCTGCGCTTGGCGCGCATGCTGGGTCACATCACCTATCTGTCCGACGACGCGATGGCCGACAAGTTCGGGCGCAGCCTGCGCTCTGGCAAGCTCGGCTATACCTACGATATCGAGTTCGAGATCGAATCCTACCTGCGCTATCAGGGCGACAAATTTGCCGCCTATTTCGACGCCAACACCTATTTGCTGATGACCAAGGCGCTGGATTATTTTGACCCTGCGCGCCAGTACGACGACGACCTGAACAAGGCGTTTGCCGCCGCGCGCGCAAATTTCCTGGTACTGTCGTTCACCACCGACTGGCGCTTTGCGCCGGAGCGGTCACGCGCCATCGTCAAGGCGCTGCTGCATAACAGTTGCAATGTCAGCTATGGCGAGATCACTTCAACCCACGGGCACGACTCCTTCCTGATGCAGCATGCGCATTACCACGATCTGATGCGCGCCTACTTTGACAGGATCGGAAATGAGGTGTCGGCATGAGCAGGGAGCAGGGGCCCCGCATGGCGGGGATGCGACCGTCCGCGATTGCCGACGGACGCCGACATGGCGGAATTGAGTTTGATCATCAGCCAGTAGAGGAGGTGTCGGCATGAGCAGGGAGCAGGGGCCCCGCATGGCGGGGATGCGACCGTCCGCGATTGCCGACGGACGCCGACATGGCGGAATTGAGTTTGATCATCAGCCAGTAGAGGAGGTGTCGGCATGAGCAGGGAGCAGGGGCCCCGCATGGCGGGGATGCGACCGTCCGCGATTGCCGACGGACGCCGACATGGCGGAATTGAGTTTGATCATCAGCCAGTAGAGGAGGTGTCGGCATGAGCAGGGAGCAGGGGCCCCGCACGGCGGGGATGCGACCGTCCGCGATTGCCGACGGACGCCGACGTGGGGGAGTTGAAATTCATCGCCGGCCCGTAAGGGAGGCGACAGCATGAGCGCGCACGATCCTGTCGAACTTGCCGCAGCCCGGCCGGATTTTGCCGCCATCGCAGCATGGATTCCGCAGGGCGCGTCAGTGCTTGATCTCGGCTGCGGCGACGGCAGCCTGCTACGCTTCCTGAAGGACACTCGCAGGGCGCGCGGCTACGGCGTGGAAATCAGCGATGCCAACATCGTCGCCTGCATCAGGAACGGCGTGAATGTCATCCAGGGAAACCTGGAATCCGGCCTGTCCGGGTTCGAGACCAATTCGTTCGACTTCGTTATCCTGTCGCAGACTTTGCAGGCCATGCGCCACACCGAAGCGCTGATGAAGGAAATCCTGCGCGTGGGACGGGAAGGGGTCGTCAGCTTTCCCAACTTCGGTTACTGGAAGAACCGGCTCAATATCCTGCGCGGCAACATGCCGGTGTCGGATGAGTTGCCTTACCAATGGTATGACACGCCGAACGTCCATCTTTGCACGCTGCACGACTTTGAGACGTTCTGCAATGCGCAGCAGGTGCACGTTCTCGAGCGCCGTGTGATGACCGGTGGCAGTGAAGTGAGCGTAATGCCCAACCTCCTCGGCGGAATGGCAGTGTATCGATTCAGGCGTTCGATATAGCAACGCGGGGCCTCACCGCAGGCACGGATTGTTGGGGACTGCGGGTTTCCCGGATATTGAAGGAGCCCAGGACATTCATGCATATCAGGCCGAAAGCGAGGTCGGGTCGTGCGGCCACAACAGAATGTGTCAAGGATTGATTACCGGGATGCGGGGAAACTCTGTGTGGCCGGGTTATTGTTCAAGCAGCACCACATATTCAAGAACACTTCCAATCAGGATCCCGTTGGCATATTCAAATGAAATTCTTCCGTTGCCGCTCAATACGGTCTGTTCCTGCAGCAGCAGCATCGGTTTGCCATTGGCAGGGAAAACATAGGTCCCATTGGTGGATTGATCCGACAAGACAGGCTTTCCATTGTGCATGGCAATGTGAACATGGTGGCGCGAAACGATACTCTTGCTGATCACAATGTCGTTGGCTGCAGCACGGCCTATGGAAATAGTGTCCCCCTCACGCTGGATTATCCGTTTGGAGCCGTCAAATTGTACGATCAGGGCGGGATAATTTTTCGGCGATATATCCAATTCCGGGGTTTGTGAAGCGGATGTTTGAAACTCGGATTCTCTCCAGCGGAATTCCCAAACCGGGGATGATTGCACATTGATCCGCACAGCGGGCAGTTCCCTCACCTTGAATGGGGATGGAGCTGTTATCCCTTTTGCGATGTCCGATGTGATAAGGATCTGGTGCGGCCTGGCCAGGTTGGCCAGCTGTGACCAGCTGTCGAATAGAAGCATTTCTTCACTGGTGCATAATCCGCCTTTTACACTGAACTGCCAAGCTTCCGGAAAGGTTCCGGATTCGACTGCCCACATAATGGCCGCTGCGCCGTTCAAGGCGTTGTCAACATCGGAAAAATGGCACATAAATTCGTCGCCATCCGACTTTACGACAAGCCCGTTGCAGGCCTCGGCTGTGGCGGTCATTTGCCGCTGCATGGAAGACATGACTTGCTGTGTATGCGGATCGTCCGAATTCTCCTGCAGCAAGGCAGTACTGACGATATTTGCATAAATTACATAAATTGAATTTGTCATATCAGATGAATGCTTTTGAGTTCACTGATCAATTCCCCGCAATCCGGGTATCGGTCACCGGGTTGTTTTGCCAACAGTCTGTTGACGATGGGCTGGAATGCAGCCACGCCAGAGGGCAGTTCAGGTATTGGATTGTTGACATGGGCATCAAAGATTTCCTGAAAATTCGCTCCCCGGAATGGCCTTTTGCCGGAAAGCATTTCAAATAGCATAATGCCCATGCTATAGAGATCACTTTGTGCGGAGGGGCTATTGCCGCTTAACAGTTCCGGCGCCAGATAGGAAGGTGTTCCGACGATGTGGCCGGAAAACGTCAAACCCGCAGAGGCGCCTTCAAGTTTTGCGATACCAAAATCCGTGATGACCGCAGTATCATCCAGCCGAAACAGAATGTTGTCGGGCTTGATATCCCGATGGATTATTCTTGCCCTGTGAATAACGGATAGACCCGTGGCGATTTGCAGCAGGTAAGAGATGGCGGCAGCCACAGGGACGCCTTTCTTGACGCGCGCGGTTAAGGTCCCGCCTGCCAGATACTCCATGGTGATGAAGGTCGTGTTCAGTGTATAGCCGCGATCAATCGTTCTAATCACATGGGGCGTATCAAGACGCGACATCAAAGTGAATTCCTGAATCAACAATTTTGTTGAGTTGCGGTCGGTACTTTGTGTGTGATCCATGATCTTGATCACGACCCTTTCATTGTTCTGCTTCTGTTCCGCCAGCAATATGTCCGCCGACCCGCCGCTTGCCAGATATGAGATTACGCGGTATCCCAATGCGTCCAGGGTGCTGCGCAGATCATCTTCCTCAAAGGACGACTTTAATAATTGTCCGCGTCTGACTTCAACGTTTTTCCTATTCTGCGCAATCGCGTCCGCATTTGCTTGGGTAATTTCCGGCTTGTCTTTTCCCTCGACGGCAAATTTATGTGTCGCTTCAGGTGCGGCATTTATGCGGATGTTGACCGTGCTGTTGGGCTGGGTCTGATCGTTCAGCGTGGGATGGGTCCGCTCATGAACGGGATGGTTTGGGGCGGCCTTTCCCTTGCCGCCGGGCTGTGTTTCGTCCAGCGCAGAACGGGTGCCGGGTGTTGGGGAAGGGTGATCCAATGGTGAAGCCATAGTCTATGCCTTTAGCCGGTTGCTTCCGCTATTGCATACTCCAGAATCCATTCGACTGACGACCGCGGAAATTCCGTTTCGCGTATTCAGGACACGGTTACCACCGGAGTTGGCAGGCGATATTGTCGGAGCCGATATCCTGCTTGTCCAGATGAAGAACGGCAAATCGTACATCGAATCGGCCAGTTCTCCTGCCGAACCATCGGTGCGCTGCCTGCAGAGCGTGCATGAAATGTTGCAAATCATTTAGCCTGGCCGCTTTGCGCGGGATACAAAGCCATTGCAAGAGGAGAGGCTGCTCCTGATCTTCAGGGACATAACGCAGCTATGGAGGGCAGATTGATGCGCAGTGCGTTCCATCCCATCCCAAGATTGGTTGTGTTATTGGTAATCAGAAGAACAAGGCAATCCGGTTTGTCTTTGAGAACGACCATGAAATGGTAGGTTTTGTCCGTGGTCAGTTGAATTTCCTTTATCGAATTTTCGACTTTCGAACCCCGCGTGGAAGACAGCAATTGTTCAATGGCCGTTACGGTCCTTCCCCGGAACATGTCGACTGCCGCTGCCGCGGCCGCATCCAGAAACGAATGGGTAAAGTAAGGGACTTTATGTGCAACTCCCAGAAGCAGCCCGGTGTTCAGGTCGACAACCGCGCACCCCAGCGCGCCATCAACAATGCTAATAACTTCATCGCAAACGTCATTGATACTGGTCATCAACTGTTCTCCAAAAAGGGGTCTATTCTGTTAGGTGGTTTGCTCCGGCCACAAGCGCGTGATGTCAACAATGGTAGATGGATATTATATATGCGCCGCTGTTTGCGGTGTTAAGACTGGGCTTGGCTTTCTACCATATAGGTATTGGTTAGGCAAGGGTTTCCGGGCTGACGGTCGGTTGGTTGAGGCAACTGGCCGACTTCCCCCGTCGTCGGTGTTCGAAGCAGCCGAAGTTCCCTCTCATATTCGCGTCAGGCGGTGGTGGAAGTAGTGTTTCGCACCTGAAACATGAACCGTTGTTGCGGCAGGCGGCGTGAACCGCCTAGCTGAAATCTCCCCACAGAGTTTGCAATGCGGCAATTCCGGCCATTGCGGCTGTTTCGGTGCGAAGCACGCGCTTGCCCAGGCGGACCGGTATGAATCCGGCAAGGTGGGCGATTTTGCCTTCGTCCTCGCTGAAGCCGCCTTCGGGACCCACCAGCAATATGACCTTGCCACTTGGTGCAGCCTGTTTTTGCAGCGCAACCGATCCTTCCGGCTGCAAAATGTATTTGGCGCAGGTGATGCTGCGAATCGCCGCCAGCCATGTGCTGAATTCCTGAGGCGCATGGATGACCGGCAAAATATTGCGACCACACTGTTCGCAGGCCGATATTGCGATGCTGCGCCAGTGAGCGGTGCGTCTTTCAGCTCGTTCGCTGGTTAGCCTTGCCATGCTGCGCTGCGTTTGCACCGGTTGAATTTCCGCAATGCCGAGTTCAGTGGTTTTCTGCACGACCCAGTCCATTTTTTCGCTGCTGCTCATCGCCTGCGCCAGAGTGATGCGCAACGGTGATTCGGTTTCTTGCAGACAGGCCTGCAACTCGTGCAGCACCACACGTTTGCCGTTGATCTCGAATATCTTGGCATCATAGGCGTTGCCCGCACCATCGAATATCTGCACCGCGTCGTTCATGCGCAGGCGCAGCACGCGGTGGGCGTGGTGTGCTGCCGGCTTTGATAACTCGAGGCGGGTGCCTTCCAGAAACGGAGAAGGGCAATAAAATCGCGCCGCTGACATGGTTTATGCGTAGTAGGAAAGGGGCTGCATGATAATATAACGTTCCAATTGGATGATGTGGCTCAGGAGCAAAAAATGGTCAGTTTACAACCTCCCGTTTGCGAGTTTGGCTGGAAGGCTCGCGAGTTTGACTTGCCAGGAGTGGACGGGAAACGCCACACGCTGAAAAGTACCTGCGGCAGGAACGGCCTGCTGGTGATGTTTATCTGCAACCATTGCCCTTACGTGAAATCGGTCCGGGAACGCATCATCCGCGATGCCAGGGAACTGCAGCAATACGGCATCAACAGTATCGCCATCATGTCGAATGATCCCGCCGAGTATCCCGAGGATTCGTTCGACGGCATGAAGAAAGTGGCGGAGGAATATGGTTATCCCTTCCCCTATGTGTGGGACGAGACGCAACAGGTCGCCAAGGATTACGGCGCGGTGTGCACACCGGATTTCTTCGGGTTCAATTCCGCTCTTGAATTGCAGTATAGAGGCAGACTGGATGCTTCGCGAAAGGAGGCCGCGGCGGGTGCGCCGCGTGAGCTTTTCAATGCGATGGTGCAGGTAGCGCAGACGGGGAAAGGTCCGCTGGAGCAAATCGCCAGCATCGGTTGTTCCATAAAATGGAAAGGCGCCGCGTGAAGCAACGCAAATCCATGAGCGCCACGCTGAAGGCGGTGGTGGCGGCGGTCAAATTGGTGGCGGCGGAAGAGATCATGCCGCGTTACCTGAAAGTTGCGCATCAGCGCAAGAGCGATGGCAGTCTGTGCACGGAAGCCGACACGGTGTCCCAGCAAGTATTGACCAAGAAGCTGCAATCAATATTCAACATACCGGTTCTGGGCGAAGAAATGCCGGCGGATGAGCAGGAGATCATTTGGCAATCGGGCGGCGAAGGATTATGGTGCATAGATCCGATTGACGGCACATCAAATTTTGTACACGGACTGCCCTATTTTGCCGTATCCGTGGCGTTACTGCGGGACGGAAAAAGCGTGATGGGCGTAGTGTATGACCCGGTGGCAGATGAGGCTTTTGCAGCAGAACAAGGCAAGGGCACCTTTCTGAACGGAGAACGGCTGGTTGGACGCGAAACGGTGGATACACTGAATCAGGCACTCGCCAGTGTCGACTTGAAACGCCTGAGCACCAATCTGGTTGCGCAACTGGCGACCCACCCGCCTTACAGATCGCAAAGAAATCTCGGAGCCAGTGCTCTCGACTGGTGTTACACGGCCGCCGGCCGTTATGATGTCTACCTTCATGGCGGGCAAAAGATATGGGATTATGCGGCCGGCACGTTGATTTTGTGGGAGGCGGGCGGGTATGCATGTTGCATCGAGAGTGATGATTTTGCGCAAGGCGGCATCTGGCAACGGTCGGTCATTGCGGCCCGGGATCTGAAGCTGTTTGACGAATGGAAAACATGGGTGCGGGCGCAGCAGTAGCAGCTGTCCGGTCGGCATTATAGGCGATTGCCGTGAAAATATTGATACTTGGTGCGGGACAAGTGGGTTCGACGGTGGCGGAAAGCCTGGTCAGCGAGGCGAACGACATCACGGTCGTTGATTCCGATGGGGAGAAGCTGCGCCAACTGCGGGACAGGCTGGATCTGCGAACGTTGACCGGCAACGCTGCGCATCCATCGGTGCTGGAACAGGCGGGTATCGCCGATACCGACATGCTGCTGGCCGTGACGCAGAGCGACGAGGTCAACCTGGTGGCCTGCAAGCTGGCAGCCAGCCTGTACAACACGCCAACACGAATTGCCCGCATTCGCGCATCCGAATACCTTAACCGGAAGGAGGTATTCAGCGAAGACAATTTCTGCGTGAACTTTTCGATTTGCCCGGAGCAGATTCTTACGGATTACATCGTCAAGCTGATCGAATTTCCCGAAGCATTGCAGGTTCAGCGCTTTTCACAAGGTAAGGCGTCTTTGGTTGCGGTGCGCGCTTTCGAAGGCGGGCCGCTGGTGGGCAAGCCGCTGCATTCCCTAGGCACCAATCTGCCAAACGTGGAAACGCGCGTTGCAGCGATCTTCCGGCAGGACGGACCGATCATTCCCGAGGGCAATACGGTAATCCAGGATGGCGACGAGATATTTTTCATTGCGGCGACCGACAACATCCGGCGGGTGCTGAATGAAATGCGCCGCATGGATAAACCCTGCAAGCGCGTGATGATAGTCGGCGGAGGCAATATCGGTCGTCGGCTGTCTCGGGCGCTGGAGCGGAACTATCAGGTCAAGTTGATCGAGTACAACAAGAAAGCCTGCGAAGTTCTGGCCGGGGAACTGACGGGCACCCTGGTGCTGAATGGCGATGGCACCGATGAGAAATTGATGCAGCAGGAGCATATCGCAGAAACGGATGTGTTCTGCGCGCTGACCAATGACGACGAAAACAACATCATGTCTGCATTGCTGGCCAAGCAGGGAGGCGCGCGCAAGGTGATTGCACTGATCAATCGCAGCGCATACGTTGACCTGGTGCAGGGCGGAAAGATAGACATTGCACTGTCGCCGGCTCATGTGACGATCGGATCATTGCTTGCCTACGTAAGGCGCGGTGATGTGGCAGTGGTCCATTCATTGCGGCGCGGTGCGGCCGAAGCGCTTGAGGTTATAGCGCACGGCGATCGCCAGTCCTCGCGGGTGGTTGGACGCCGCATCGACGAGATAGATCTGCCCAAGGGAGCAACCATCGGTGCTATCGTGCGGGGCGATCGGGTCATCATGGGTCACCATGACGAGATGATTGAGGCGGAAGACCATGTGATTGTGTTCGTCGTGAACAAGAAAATGGTGCGAAAAGTCGAAAAGCTGTTCCAGGTGGGAATCGGGTTTTTCTAGATGCATCGCGTGTTTACCGTTTTTCACTCGCTGGGCCTGCTGCTGGTGGTGTTCAGCGCGGCCTATCTGATGCCGATCGCTGCGTCGTGGATATACCATGACGGCACGCTGATCGATTTCGCGCTGGCCATGGTGATGACCGCCGCCGCCGGGACGCTGATGTGGCTGCTGACGCGGCGCCACAAGGGGGAACTATCAATCCGTCACGGCTACCTGCTGGTGGTCGGCATGTGGACGGCGATGCCCGCCGTGGCGACCCTGCCGCTGCTCATGGTGATTGACGGCCTGTCGTTTACCGACGCCTATTTCGAGGCGATGTCCGGCATCACCACGACCGGTGCGACGGTGCTGACCGGGCTGGACACGCTGCCGCCCGCCATAAATGTCTGGCGCCATGAATTGCAGTGGCTGGGCGGCATGGGCATCATCGTGCTGGCGGTTGCCGTGTTGCCGCTGCTGGGCGTCGGCGGAAGGCAATTGTTCAAGGCGGAAACGCCCGGCCCGATGAAGGATGCCGCGCTGACGCCGCGCATCGCCGAAACGGCGCGCAATCTGTGGTTGGTTTATTTCAGCATAACCGTGGCCTGCTTGCTTTCCCTGAAAGCCCTCGGCATGAGTTGGCTGGACGCGGTCTGCCATGCTTTCGCAACGATGAGCACCGGTGGATTTTCCACCCACGATGCCAGTATTGGTTATTTCAATTCCCCCGCAATAGAACTGGTGCTGATCGTGTTCATGTTGCTGGCGGGAGTAAATTTCGCCACCCATTTCCTGGCATGGCGTACAAGAAGTCTCAAGCTCTATCTGCTCGATGCCGAGGCCGCAGCCATGATCGGGGTGATCCTCTCAAGTTGCGTGGGTATTGCGCTGTTCCTGTGGTGGAAGGGAACGTACCCGAATTTTGTGATCGCCCTGCGCCACGCCAGTTTCAACGTGGTATCCATGGCGACCGATAGTGGTTTTGAAAGTACGGACTTCGGCCAATGGCCAATCTTTGCCCCTATGTGGATGCTGTTTCTCAGTTGCATTGCGGTCAGTTCGGGTTCCACCGGCGGCGGCATCAAAATGATACGCACGCTGGTGCTGACCAAGCAGGCGGGACGCGAATTCCTCAGGCTTATTCATCCGGCGGCGGTGAACCCGATGAAAATCGGCGGACAAGTGGTGCCCAACAACATCGTGTTCGCAGTGCTGGGTTTCATCTTTCTGTATTTCATGACCGTTGCCACCCTGGTTTTCGTGCTGCTGATCAGCGGCCTGGATCTTATTTCTTCTCTTTCCGCGGTCGTCGCCTGCATCAATAATGCCGGTCCGGGACTGGGACTGGTCGGTCCCGCCGAAAATTATTCAGGGTTGTCGGTGTTCCAGGACTGGGTGTGCATCGTGGCAATGTTGGCTGGGCGCCTGGAAATATTCACCCTGATGATCATATTTACACCACGATTTTGGCAACGATGAGATAATTTACTGTATTATCCGCAAAGTCGATTCCTGGGCATCTCTGCATGTCTGGATTGGGACGCTGTTCCGTTCGCCTGGACGGTAGGAGGAAATGCTAACTTGGGTAATAACACATCATTGTCGGGTATCAGGGTGGCGCTGATTGATGACAGCAACACCATACGCCGCAGCGGGGAAATATTCCTGACGCAGGCGGGGTTTCAAGTGATACTTGCTGTGGATGGGTTTGATGGATTGTCCAAGGTGGTTGAGCAACATCCTGATGTCATCCTGCTTGATGTCATGATGCCCCGACTGGACGGGTATCAAACTTGTGCGCTGATAAAAAACAACCCCGGATTCAACTCTACGCCCGTCATAATGTTGACCAGCAAGGATAGCCTTTTTGACCGCACTCGCGGCAAGCTGATGGGGGCGGATGAGTATCTGGTCAAGCCGTTCAACAAAAAAAGTCTGGTAGATGCGATTTCCAAGCATATTCTGAGCAAAACAGAAGGGAGTGAGTTGTGAGCATACAAAAAGTATTGGTGGTAGATGACTCGGCTACTGAACGTCATGAACTGGGTGAAATATTGACCAGCAATGGTATGGCCGTAGTATTTGCCGAAGATGGCGAATCCGGCGTGGCAAAAGCGAAATCCGAGAAACCCGACCTCATCATGATGGACATCGTCATGCCAGGCATGAATGGCTTCCAGGCAACGCATGCCATTACCCACGATCCCGAAACCAGCCATATTCCGGTAATAATATGTACGACCAAGGGGCTGGAGACCGACAAGATATGGGGCATGCGTCAGGGTGCCAAGAATTATGTGGTCAAGCCGGTCGACGCAAATGATTTGATGAGCAAGATCGGCGAACTGGGTTAACATGTCCAAACGATTTAATCTTCGTGAATTTCAAAAAAATCTAAGCGAGCGCTTGCAGGCCAGCAGCTTGGAAGGAGACCAGGCGACGACGCTGGGTGTGATGGTCGGGCATGACTATTGGCTGGTGGAGATGAGCGATATCAGCGAAGTATTGCCAGTGCCGCCAATGGTTCCGGTTCCACTCACCAAACCGTGGTACAGCGGCCTCGCAAACGTGCGGGGCAATTTGTTCAGCATAATTGATCTGCCGCTGTTCCTGGGCCTGCAAGAGGAATTGCGCGACGGGCTAAATCGGGTACTGCTGCTTTCGCACAGATTTGAGATTAATGCCGGGTTGCTGGTTACTCGCGTGCTTGGACTGCGCAATATCCGCTCATGGAAGCAGAATGAAGCGAATGGCAAGATTCAGTACGAAGATGAAGATGGGCAGGTTTGGCATAAATTGGATATATCCGGCCTGGTCGGGCAATCTGAATTTTTGGTCATAGGAATGTAGTGCTCTATTGGTAGATGGGGGGAAGAATGGCAAACGAGCAATCAGAACTCAAACGACAAGAGGATACGGAGCAAGCGTCCAAGTCTGCCGCGGCGCGTAGTCAGCCGGCCGAGATAGGAAAGAGCTTTCTGCGTTTCATTCCGGGTTTCGGACGCCTGTCAGTGGGCAGTCAGCTTCAGATCGTTGGCGGCGCCTTGGTGCTGCTGATTTTGGTCACGGTGATTGCGGCCTATGTCGATAAAGTCGCGGTCGGCCACGATGAGACCTATGTGTCCGAGACTGGCAAATTGCTGATGTTGTCGCAACGAATGGCCAAGAACGCGCAACTCACCGTGTCCGGCAACACAGATGCGTTTGATGACTTGAACGACAGCTGGGAATCATTCGATTCCATCCTGACACTTCTGGAAAACGGCGACGCAAATTTGCCTGCTACCACGGGAGATACACGTGTCGTACTGGAGGCCATGAGGGGGCGTACCGGGGACATCAAGACAGCGGTAACCAATATACAGGCAGCGAGAGCAGTACTTGAAGGGTTGGCAGCAAGCTTTGATACCATCAATGGCAACTCGGCCGATTTGCGCAAAGCCCTGTCCCAACTGGCATCCGGCGCTCAGCACGACAGCGCGATAACCTTAAGCATGTTGCTGGAAAGAATCGCGGATGACGTAATGACATTCAAATCCACCGGCGATAGTGGAGGAAATTCGGATACGGTTGCAAGCGTCAAAAAAGACACTGCTGACGCTGAATCGCTGTTGAAGGCTATCGCAGCCAGCGGGCCACTTGGAGCGAAGATCAATAGCCAATCGAAGGAATATCTGGTTGTTGCCCATTCAGTAATCGACAATGAGAAAGCCTTTCAGGATGCACTGGAGGGCGCAGCCTTGATGGTCCAGAACAGCGACATGTTGATGGACTTTTCACATACCCTGGTTTCAGCATACCTCGCTGCCAAACATCCTGCTGTCACCGTCATGATGGTTTCTGGTGTGCTTGTGCTGCTGCTGTTGATCCTGGTGGTGAAGATATACCTGGACGATACACGTCACCGGGCTCAGCTGGCTGAATATAACAGTCGCATCATCCAGGAATCCATCCTGCGGCTCAAGAATGAATTGAATGCGCTGGCGGAAGGTGATCTGACGGTTAAGGCGACAGTGGCGGAAGATGTTACGGGTCCGATCGCGGAAGCCGTGAATTTCACCGTTGATGAACTGCGCACGCTGGTTGTAGGAATTACCACCGCATCCGATCAGGTGACTAAAGCAGCGGGGAAGGCGTCAGATATTTCCACGGGCCTGCTGGCGGCAGCGGAAAAACAAAGCCAGGAGATTTCCGGTGCTGGCGATGCGGTGCAGTTAATAACGCAGTCTATCCAGGAGGTTGATGGAAGTGCTGCGCAATCCGCGAACGTCGCAAAGCGCACCTTGGAAGTGACGGCATCGGGAGCAACTTCCGTGAAGAATTCCATCGAAGGCATGAACAGTATCCGCGAGCAGATTCAGGAGACTTCCAAGCGTATCAAACGATTGGGCGAAAGCTCACAGGAAATCGGGGAGATCGTTGACCTGATCTCCGACATTACCGAGCAAACCAACGTGCTGGCACTGAATGCGGCAATCCAGGCCGCGTCTGCGGGCGATGCCGGACGCGGGTTCTCAGTGGTGGCGGAAGAGGTGCAGCGGCTGGCAGAACGTTCCGCAGAGGCTACCAAGCAAATTGGCGCATTGGTCAAGACGATTCAGAGCGATACCCAGGATGCTGTGGCGGCGATGGAAAAGAGCACGGAAGGTGTGGTTAGCGGGGCAAAGTTGTCCGATCTGGCTGGCCAGTCATTGCAGGAAATCGAAAGTGTGTCACAGGAACTGGCAAGGCTGATAAACAGTATCTCGGTATCGACCCAGGTTCAGACCGACATGGCGAACGAGGTGGCGACTTCCATGAAAGAAATCCTGAATATCACCCAAAAGACAACTGCCGACACGAAGCTTACCAATGCGTCTGTTTCAGAACTTTCGAATTTGGCTGCCGAATTGAAAGGCTCTGTTTCCGACTTTAAGGTGTAGCGGATAGCCTGGACTGGCATGATAACTTCTACAGCGCAACACGAATCCAAGCCATTGGCCGCGGCTAAACAAGGCCTTGAAAGCTCGCTGGCTCGGGTGGCGCAAGACTTGGAAAAATTCTTCCGAAGTTCCGCGGGTGAGCAGGCTTTGCTGCAGGATGCGCTTGTGGAGTTTCGCAATGCCGGCGCGCTAATGCAGTCCCTTTCGCTGCATGGCGCCGTCGTTTTCTGCACGGAAATCGAGACACTGTTGCAGGCGGTTGAAGCGGGAACGCTGTCACCGTCTTTCAAGTTGCAGGACACCCTCAAGCAAGCACTGGATGCCTTGATTCAGTATCTGGATACGCTGGTTGACGGCTCCAAGAATTCGGCTTTGGGCCTGTTCACCGCGTACAAGGACTTGAAGCAGGCGCGAGGTGCCGGGCAGACATTCGAAGTGGAGTTATTCTTTCCGGATTTGCAGGTGGAATTGCCGCCGTCGGTCATGCAGCTACCGGTGGAAGATTCTTCGCGGGAACGCATCAGGGCGGAACGCAGCAAGTACCAGGCGTCCCTGCTCAAATGGCTGCGCCAGGGGTTTGCGGCAGATGACTTGCTGGGAATGCGCAATGCAGTGCTGGGAGTCATGAAGTGCTTGCCCCAGAACCAGCAGAGAGCTTACTGGTGGGTGGCGTCCGCCATGCTGGATTGCCTGATTTCAGATGACAGCACGGCTGTGATGACCACAATGAAGCTGCTGAGCCGGATCGATTTGCAGATGAAGGCTATGGCTGAGGCACTATCCATCGAGCGTCACCCATTGGGCGACAGCCGGATCGATTTGCAGATGAAAGCGCTGGCAGAAGGACGAGATGTCGATACCGCCAGTGGCATGACTGAATTGCTGTACCTGGTGGCATGCAGCCACGCTGTCAGCGATACGATCAGTCAGGTCAAACAGGTTTACGAGTTGGACAGCTACTTTCCCAAGGTATTGTCCTTGCCGGCGAGCAAGACCGACCCCGTTCTGGAGGCAATGCGCGCTCAACTTGGAATGGCGCAAGAGGGATGGGAACGGAGCGCATACTTGGGGGTTGTTTCACCCGAGTTCACCAGGCAGCAGCAGCAGTTGTCATCTTTGGCGGATCAACTGGATCGCAATACGCTGCAATACCTGTGCTCGCTGATCCAGACCGCGGTGGAGAAGGCACGCAACCCGGAACAGGTTCACTCCATAAAACTAGATATGGCGATCGCCCTGTTGCTGCTGGACAGCGGTATAGAGCATTACCGCAGCCTGGGCGACGATTTCCACAGGCAAACGCGAATTCTGGGGAAACGACTGAAGTCCGGCTTGGCGGGTGAACTTTCTGACGAAGAACAAAGCGGGAGCGAGCTGGCTAAACTCATCGAGATGTATCGGCGGGTGGCGGCACGCGATATGTTGCCGTTGCTGGCAGTTGAAATGCTGGATAATTTTCGTCAGATGGAACAGGGGCTGGGTGATTTCTTTCAAGATTCAAACAAGCGTTCTACCTTGGAACATCCCGCTTTACTACTGAAACAGGCAAAGTGCCTGCTGCATATTCTTTCGCTTGACCAGGCTGAGAGGCTGCTGATTACCTTGCAGCAAGCCGTGGAACGATATGTCGACGGCATTGTTCCAGGGCTGGATGAGAAGAAAGCGGTTGCCATTGCGCTGAAAGCATTGAGAACCTATGCGCATGAATTGTCTCAAGGTCAACAGTCTGATATTGCACCTTTGCTAAGCGCATTGCAGCCAATGCAGGCTTTGCAACAGTCGGCGGGAACTCCGGCAGTGTCTGCTGCCCCTGAAGCGGCGCTGCAGCAGCAAGCGGTGGATGCGCAAACGGAAGCAAACGAGTTGCTCGACATATTCCTGGAAGAGGCCCAGGGAGTGTTGGAGAGAATAGGCAGCAATCTTGAGCTCATCAGTCGCCAACCCGACAACCGGGAAGCGCTGCTGACTGTCCGCCGCGGTTTTCACACGCTGAAGGGAAGCGGGCGCATGGTTGGTCTGACAGAACTGGGCGATGTTGCAGCTGAGGCTGAGGGAGCGATGAATAGATGGCTGCAGAGTGAGCTGCCTGCAACGCCTGAACTGTGCGAATTCATCCGGGAGGCAGAAGCGGCTTTCCACGGATGGGTTGATTCGCTGCTTGCCAGGGGGACTGTGAAAATCGAGGCGGTCGACCTGGTGAGCAGGGCGCAAAGAATCGCCGGCGCCACAACGGAGTCGGTACCGCCAGTCGGGGCGCCAGCTGCACAGGCAGAAATCCAACCGGAGGCAGCGGATGCACAATCGGAGCGCAACGAACTGCTTGATGTGTTCCTCGAAGAAGCCCAGACAGTGCTGGAGAGAATTCGCAGCAACCTGGAAATCATTCGTCAGCAACCGGACAACCGGGAGGCCTTGCTCATTATCCGTCGTGGCTGTCATACCCTGAAAGGCAGCGGGCGCATGGTAGGGTTGACGGAGCTGGGCGAGGTCGCGGCTGCGGTTGAGGGAGCCATGAACAAATGGCTGCAGAGTGAGCAACCCGCCACGCCCGAATTGTTCAAATTTGTTGGTGAAGCAGAAGCGGATTTCCGAGGATGGGTAGATTCCCTGCGCTCCACGGGAGGAGCCCGCATCGAGGCAGACGATCTGGTGGCCACTGCGCAAAGGATCGCCCTTACAACGCCAACTCCTTCAGACCTGATTGCGGCTGAAATGGATGCCGAAGTTCAGCCGGCTCCAGTCAGCGGGATGATCAAGCCCGAGAACAAGACATCTCCGCCTGCCGCACCTCCCGCTGAGTTGATCGTGATTGGCTCTGTGAAACTGTCTCCCGCCCTGTTCGCGATAGCGACCGAAGAAGCGGCGCAGCATATATCAGAAATGTCGCGTTGTTTGAAGCAATTGCGCTCCGAGCGTACTCCCATAAGCGATGATTTCATGCGTGCAGCGCATACTTTGGCGGGCGTCAACCGCATCATGGGCTTTCCGCAGATTGCAGATCTGGCATCGGCGCTTGAACTCTGGCTGGTTGCGCGCATGGATCGGACTGTTGACATTCAGGACACGCAAATATCCGTGATTGAGGCTGCGATCGCTGCGCTCGATGAAATGAGCAATGCAGTATACAAGCAGCAGGAACCTCAGGGACACCCGGATCTTGTCTCACAGTTGCAGGCTGACAAGCATGGTGCAGACGAAGAAGCAGAAGCGTCTGTCCAATTAACCGAAAAAATTCCTGTAGTGCAGGACATGTCTTCGGAGGATACCACGCAGAAGCTGGAGGCCACCACCCAGAAGCTGAAGCCGGAAACCACCACCCAGAAACTGGAGACCACCACCCAGAAGCTGAAGCCGGAAACCACCACCCAGAAACTGGAGACCACCACCCAGAAGCTGAAGCCGGAAACCACGACTCAAAAACTGAAGAGCGCCCTGGAGGCCAAGAAAGTTAACGATGATGTGGATCAGGAAATGTTGCCGATCTTCATGGAGGAAGCCAATGAATTGTTCCCGAAGATTGGCGAAAGCCTGCGTGCGTGGCGCGCGCATCCGGATGACAAGTCCCTTGCAAATACCTTGCAGCGCAGCCTGCATACCCTGAAGGGCGGGGCGCGAATGGCGGGCGCCATGCGACTCGGCGAGCAGGCCCACCTAATGGAAAGCTGCGTGGTGCAAGCGGTGTCCAACCCGCAAGATCATGCGGCGGCATTGGACGAGCTGGAGAGCCTGTTTGACAGCATCGGCAATACGCTGGAACGGTTACGCGGCGGAGAATTGACAACTACAATCACCGAGGCCAAGCCGGGAACTCAAAAGCTCAAGGTGCAGGAAGCGCCGGTCGCCCAGCCGGAGGAGCAACCGGCAGACACGGGACGCGTGATCAAGGATGATGTCGACGAGCAGCTGCTGCCCATATTCCTTGAAGAAGCCAACGACCTGTTGCCGCAGATCGGCGATTCCATCAAGGCCTGGAAACAGGATCCGGATGACAACACGATAAGTCGCAAGCTGCAGCGCGACCTGCACACCCTGAAAGGCGGCGCACGCATGGCGGGTGCCATGCGTTTGGGTGAACTGATCCACCGTATGGAAAGCCAGGTCATTGACGGCATGGTGGAGGAACTGCATGAGACGACATTGTTTGGCGAACTGGAAAGCTATTTCGACCGGACGAACTCTTCCATAGAAAGACTGCTTGCCAGCAAACAGGCCGAAGCTGTTGAAAAACCGGAGGCCACACCGGAAGCGCCGGCGCAAGGGAAATCAGAACTCAAGGTTGAAGCAAAGGCGGAGGCAAAGACGGAAGCGGTTCCGGAAGTGAAACTGCTTCAGGAAGCTGAAAAGCCTGTTCATCCCAAGCAGGCAGCCGCCATGGAGCGCAATGTTCCCGCCACCATGTTGCGCGTTCGCTCCGATACCCTCGACTATCTGGTGAATGAAGCCGGCGAAATCAGCGTGACGCGCTCGCGAGTTGAGGCCGAATTGAGAGGTGTAAAGGCGGGGATGCATGAACTGCTGCACAGTGTGGTTCGTCTGCGCCAGCAATTGCGCGAAATCGAGATCCAGGCCGAAGGGCAGATGCAGGCCCATGTGTCAGTTGCCGGCGATATGGAACATTTCGACCCGCTGGAATTCGACCGTTTCACCCGTTTCCAGGAACTGACGCGTTTCATGAACGAAAGTGTGCATGACGTGCAAACGGTGCAACAGGGGTTGTTGAAAAATCTCGACGAAACCGCCGCTGCACTTTCCGCCCAAAATCAAATCAACCGCGCACTACAGCAGAATCTGCTGGCTATTCGCATGGTGCCATTCTCGAGTATCAGCGAACGCCTGTATCGCATCGTGCGGCAGACCTGCAAGGAACTGAACAAGAAAGCCAACCTGGAGTTGTACGGGACCGAGGTGGAACTGGATCGCAGTGTGCTGGAAAAAATGACGGCGCCTTTTGAGCATTTGCTGCGCAATGCAATCGCGCATGGCCTGGAAAGCGCGGAGCAGCGCGCGCTTCGGGACAAGCCGCCAATCGGTGACGTGCGCTTATCGTTGCGGCAGGAAGGCAACGAGGTGGCGTTCGAGTTCAGCGATGACGGCGGCGGGCTCGATCTGGTCCGCCTGCGCCAAAAGGGCTATGAGCGGGGCATTTTCCAGGCCGGCGAAGAGGTGAGCGATGAACAAGCCATGCAACTGGTGTTTGCACCAGGCCTTTCCACCGCGGAGTCGGTAACGGCGATTTCCGGTCGCGGCGTAGGCATGGACGTGGTGCGCAGTGAAATTACCGCGCTCGGTGGGCGTATTGATGTATTCACCGTCCCTGAGAAAGGCACTCGTTTCATCATCCATCTGCCGCTCACTCTGCTGGTGTCGCATACGTTGATGATGCAGGTAGGAGAAACGATCTATGCCGTGCCTTCGAGCATGGTTGAGCAGGTGCAACAACTCAAGCCGGCCGCCATGGAAGCGGCTTACGAAAATGGGTTTATCGAGTGGCAGGAAGCCCGTTTTCCGCTGCATTACCTGCTGCACTTGCTCGGAGATGAAAAGGAAAGGCCGGAAATTCAGACATACAATCCGCTGCTCCTGTTGCGCAGCGGCGATCAGCGGATTGCAGTGCATGTGGATGCGCTCATCGGGATTCAGGAAGTCGTTGTGAAGAACATCGGGCCGCAGCTGTCGCGCCTGCCCGGTATCGCCGGCGCGACCGTGCTGGGCAATGGCAGCGTATTGCTGATACTGAATCCGGTGCAGTTGAAACAGCGCCTGGGGCAGGGTGTGCACAAGGTCTTCAAGGAAGTGACGGGCAGCCCGATTTCCGCAAATCCGCTGGTGATGGTGGTGGACGACTCGCTGACTGTGCGGAAAATCACGAGTCGCATGCTGACCCGCGCAGGCTATCAGGTTCAGACTGCCGAGGATGGCGTGGATGCGCTGGAAAAACTGAACGAGGTGACGCCGGGCGTAATTCTGATGGATATCGAGATGCCGCGCATGGATGGTTTTGAACTGACCAGGATATTGCACAACAGTGAAAAGACAAGAAAACTTCCAATCATCATGATCACTTCCCGCATCGCGGATAAGCATCGCGATTATGCCAAGGAACTGGGTGTGAATGAATATCTGGGCAAGCCCTACCAGGAAGACGATTTGCTGCAGAAAATTGCGCAATATGCACCGCTGACCAAGACACAGCACTGATTATGGGAATGCGCAACTCAAAATTGTGATACCCGTTTTCCGGGATTACAATATGCACCATGCCACATTTCGATCTTAGCAACCATTTCCTGATTCCCATGCCCACCATGGAAGATTCCATATTTTCCAGGTCACTTACCTACATATGCGAGCATAACGAGCGGGGTGCGCTGGGAATAGTGGTGAATCGAACGACCAGTCTCACCCTGGGAGAGCTGTTTGAACAAATCCATGTCCCGATAAACCGGGAAGAGTTGAAGAAGTCGCCGGTATATTTTGGCGGTCCGGTGCAGACCGATCGAGGATTTGTCTTGCATGCACCGATGGGCAAGTGGCAATCGACGCTGAACATCACTGACAAGGTAGGGTTGACCACGTCCAAGGATATTCTTGAGGCAGTAGGCGAGGGCCATGAACCGCACAATCTGCTGGTGACGCTGGGCTATGCCGGGTGGGCCGAGGGTCAGCTGGAACATGAACTGTCGCAAAATGCCTGGCTCAGTGTGGGCGCATCAGAGCGTATCCTGTTCGAACTATCTCCCGAAGAACGGCTTCCAGCAGCGATGGCTCTGCTCGGGGTGGATTATGCCAATTTGTCGGAGGAGGCGGGACATGCCTGATATGCGCCCGACTCTGCCTTGTGCTTCCGGTTAAGCACATTCCGGATGCTGCGCTTATTGTGCGTGCATCACACTAAACATTGGACAAAGAGCATAACCCGAAACCGGCATTGGCACCTTCCGGCAATTTTCTTGCGTTTGATTTTGGCACAAAGCGTATCGGCGTGGCGGTAGGCAATTCAATATCGTGCTGTGCCCGGCCCCTGACGACAGTTTGCAGCGAAAGAACCGAGCAGCGATTTGCGTTGATCGGATCCCTGATAGCTGACTGGCAGCCGGCGGCACTGGTGGTGGGGCTGCCTTGCAACGATGACGGTTCGCCACACGAAATGACGCAATTGTGCCGCCGCTTCGCCAATCGGCTCAAGGGACGCTTTGATTTGCCTGTGATTCTGGTTGATGAGCGCTATACTTCCGCCGCCGCAAGCTCGCAATTGGCCGAAAGGGGCGTGCGCGGCATCAAGCAGAAGCCGTTACTTGACCAGGCTGCCGCGCAGCAGATATTGCAAGCGTATTTCGATGAACCCGGAGCAGGAATTTGCGCATGAACAACCCCCAGCTGAACAGGAATGGCGAATTGCAGCACCTGCTTACCACCGAAGGTCTGCCCGCGCCCATCATGCGCAACATTCTGGATCGTGCGACGGAGTTCATAAGCAGCGCCGATGAAGCCGAAATCAGGAAGATCCCGCTGCTGCACGGCAAATCGGTATTCAACCTGTTTTTCGAAAACAGCACGCGTACCCGCACCACATTCGAGATTGCCGCCAAACGATTGTCGGCGGACGTCGTCAACCTCAACATCGGTTCCTCCAGTACCAGCAAGGGCGAGACCCTGCTCGACACCGTGGACAATTTATGTGCAATGCACGCCGACATGTTCATTGTGCGCCACTCACAGTCGGGTGCGGCCCACCTTATAGCCAGGCACGTTGCGCCACGAATACACGTCATCAATGCAGGCGACGGAAGACACGCTCATCCGACACAAGCGTTGCTCGATATGTTCACCGTCCGCCACTACAAGAAGGAATTCCACAACCTGAGTGTTGCTGTGGTCGGAGATGTTCTGCATTCGCGTGTGGCACGCTCGCAAATTCATGCGCTGACCACGCTGGGCGTGCCGGAAGTGCGCGTGATCGCGCCCAAGACGCTGTTGCCCAGGCATGTCGAGAAACTCGGCGTGCACGTCTATCACGACATGGCGCAGGGCCTGCGCGATGTCGATGTCGTGATGATGCTGCGTCTGCAGAATGAACGGATGCAGGGAGCATTGCTGCCCAGCGCGCAGGAGTTCTTCAAGTACTATGGGCTAACCCAAAGCAGGCTGGCGCTGGCAAAGCCGGATGCCATCGTGATGCACCCGGGACCGATGAACCGGGGTGTGGAGATCGACTCCAGCGTGGCCGACGGCAGCCATTCGGTTATTTTGCCGCAGGTCACTTTCGGGATCGCGGTACGCATGGCGGTGATGAGCATGTTGGCGGGAAAATGATGAATATCCAGATCAAGAACGGACGCCTGATCGATCCGAAGAACCGGATAGATGCTCAGCAGGATTTGTTTGTTGCCGCGGGCCGGGTGGTGGCCGTCGGAGCGGCACCGGATGGCTTCAAGGCTGACAAGGTAGTCAATGCAAGCGATCTGGTGGTGATGCCGGGGCTGATCGATCTGGCCGTGCGTCTGCGCGAGCCGGGTTACGAATACCGGGCCACGCTGGAATCGGAGATGGATGCAGCGGTGGCGGGCGGCATAACTTCGCTGGCGTGCCCACCGGATACGGACCCGCCGCTGGACGAGCCGGGACTGGTGGAGATGCTCAAGCATCGGGCAAAATCACTCAACCAGGCACACCTGTATCCGGTGGGCGCGCTCACACAAGGCCTGAAGGGTGCGGAACTCACCGAGATGGCGGAGCTGGCCGATGCCGGTTGCATGGCGTTCAGCCAGGCTGATGCACCGCTCACCGATACTCGCGTGCTGATGCGCGCCATGCAGTACGCCGCCACTTTCGGCTTCAGCGTCTGGCTGCGTCCGCAGGACAGTTTTCTGGCTCGTGACGGGGTGGCACACGATGGCGAAGTGGCCACGCGCCTTGGGCTACCGGCGATACCGGTTTGTGCCGAGACCATCGCATTGTCCACTATGCTGCAACTGGCCCGCGAGACCGGCGCACGCCTGCACGTCTGCCGCATTTCCAGCGCGGACGCGGTAGCGATGGTGCGCGCCGCCAAACAGCAGGGTTTACCGCTGACCTGTGACGTGTCGATGAACCACTCCCACCTGTCTGAAATGGACATCGGATTTTTTGACTCCAACTGCCACCTGATGCCGCCGTTGCGTAGCCAGCGCGACCGTGAGGCGTTGTGCGCCGGCCTGTCCGATGGCACCATCGACGCCATGTGCTCCAACCATTCGCCGGTGGATGACGATGCCAAACAACTTCCATTTGCCGAAGCGGAAGTGGGCGCGACCGGCGTGGAATTGCTGCTGCCGCTGGTGCTCAAGTGGGCAGAGCGGGACGGGATCGCGTTGGGCGATGCGCTGGCCAAGGTGACGACGGCACCTGCGCGCATTCTGGGACTGGACGCAGGCCACTTGTCAGTGGGCGCGGCTGCAGATATCTGCCTGTTCGACCCGGAACATTTCTGGAAAATCGAGTCTGCGGCGCTGAAGAGCCAAGGCAAGAACACGCCATTCCTCGGCATGGAATTGCGCGGCAAAGTACGCTACACGCTGGTAAACGGCCAGATTGTCTTTTCATCCGATTGATTGTCCTTGATCTGATGAACCCTTATTGGATTTCGGCTTCGAATCAACGTGCTATGCAATTCAGTCTGCACCGCAATCCGGGCAGGTTTGTGCACCACCAACAGACTATGAATACCAATCATTTGAATTATCGCTCGCCATATTTTCCGTTTGCCATAAATCGCGCTGCAACTTAGGCTGCACTGCAAGTCAAATATGGAATAACTCATTTATCATGAATAAGACTGCCAACGCCAACAATCCCCTGCTGGACTTTTCCGGGCTGCCGCGCTTTTCGGAAGTGAAGCCTGAACATGTGTCGCCCGCCGTAGAGCAATTGTTGCAGGAGAATCGGGCGCTGGTGGCACGTCTGCTGTCCGATGCTTCAATTGCCACGTGGGACAATTTCATGCAGCCATTGGATGACGCCAACGAGCGCCTGTCGCGCGCCTGGAGCCAGGTGGGCCACCTGAACGCGGTGATGAACAGTCCAGAATTGCGCGAGGTGTATAACGCCAATTTGCCCAGGATCACCCAGTATTACGCCGAGTTGGGACAGAATCTGGGCCTGTTCAACAGGGTTAGGACACTGCGCCACAGCGCGGAATTCACCGGCCTGAGCGCGGCCCGGAAGAAGATCATCGAAAACGAGCTGCGCGACTTTCGTTTGGGCGGCGCGGAACTGCCTGACGAGATGAAGGCGCGCTTTCTTGCCATCCAGGAAGAACTGGCCGCATTGTGTGCAAAATTCTCCGACAACCTGCTGGATGCCACCAACGCCTTCACCTTGCTAATCGAAAATAAGGCGGAACTGTCCGGCATTCCCGCTGATGACCTGCAGGCCGCCGAGGAAGCGGCCCGCGCCGCCGGCAAGGAGGGCTGGCTGTTTTCGCTGAAAGCGCCGTCGTACATGCCGGTCATGCAATATGCCGGTAGCCGCGAGCTGCGCGAGCGGATGTACCGCGCCTACAGCACGCGTGCCAGCGAATTTGACGGTGCTCATTGGGACAATACCCCTCTGATGACGGACATCCTCAGATTGCGCACGGAACAGGCGCGATTGTTGGGATTTGCCAACTATGCCGAACTGTCTCTGGAGAGCAAGATGGCAAACACGCCGCAGCAGGTGATGGAGTTTTTGAGCCAGCTGGCGCGGCGCGCGCGACCCTTTGCCGAGCGTGACCTGGCCGAATTGCGCGAATTTGCCAGAACGCAGCTCAAGATTGCCGATCTGCAGGCGTGGGATGCAAGTTTTGCCGGTGAGCAGCTGCGTCAGCAGCGCTTCGCTTTCTCAGAGCAGGAGGTGAAGCAGTATTTTCCCGAGTCCGCGGTGCTGGAAGGCATGTTCCGCCTGGTGGAATCCTTGTATGGTTTTTCGGTGCGCCCCACGAGTGCCCCTGTATGGCACGACGATGTGCGCTTTTTCAGCATTTACGACGGGGAAACGCTGGTCGGGCAATTCTATCTCGATCTCTACGCGCGCAGCAGCAAACGCGGTGGGGCATGGATGGATGATGCCATCACGCGGCGGCGCACTGCTTACGGCATCCAGACGCCAGTGGCCTACCTGAATTGCAACTTTGCGTCGCCCGTTGGCGGGAAGCCGGCGCTGTTTACTCACGATGAAGTCATTACGCTGTTCCACGAATTTGGTCACGGCCTGCATCATCTGTTGACTCAGGTTGAAGATCTGGGCGTATCCGGCATCAACGGGGTGGAATGGGACGCGGTGGAACTGCCCAGCCAGTTTATGGAAAATTTCTGCTGGGAATCGGACGTGCTGCAAAGCATGACGCAGCACGTGGACAATGGCGAAAGATTGCCGCGAAAACTGTTCGACAAGATGCTGGCAGCCAAGAATTTCCACAGCGGTCTGCAGACGCTGCGCCAGATCGAGTTTGCCATGTTCGACATGCGCTTGCACATGAACGATCCGGTGGCGGGCGGGCAGACGGTCCAGCAGATGCTGGATGCGGTGCGCCAGGAAGTGGCGGTAATGACGCCGCCGGACTTCAACCGTTTTGCCAACGGCTTTTCCCATATCTTTGCCGGTGGATATGCGGCGGGATATTATAGTTACAAATGGGCGGAGGTTTTGTCTGCAGATGCGTACAGCCTGTTTGAAGAGAGCGGCGTGTTGAATCCATCCGTGGGTAATCAGTTCCGCAATGAAATCCTGGCGATGGGTGGCAGCCGGCAAGCGATGGAGTCGTTCGTTGCGTTTCGCGGACGTGAACCTTCGATTGATGCATTGTTGAGGCATAACGGCCTGTTGGACGAGAAGCGAGTCGGATGAGTTCTGCGATTATCGGGAGGATCATGAAAGCATACTTTGTTTTGGTGGGCGCACTGCTGGTCGTGGCGGGCGCAAGGGCAGATGGGGTGTACCGCTGGGAAGACAAGTCGGGAAAGGTCTACTACGGCGATACGCCTGTCCAGGACTCGGTGCAGGTCGAAAAAAAGAAGCTGGGCGATAAGCCGGTGGCGGACGGGGAAATGCCGTACGAGACGCGCCGTGCCAGCGAGAAGTTTCCGGTGGTATTGTATGTTTCTGACAATTGCGGAAATATGTGTGCCGATGCCCGCGAGATGTTGGACAAGCGAGGTATTCCGTTTTCAGAGAAAACATTAAGCACCAAACA
Organism: uncultured beta proteobacterium; assembly: GCA_963782385.1. Taxonomy (GTDB): domain Bacteria; phylum Pseudomonadota; class Gammaproteobacteria; order Burkholderiales; family Gallionellaceae; genus CAVXFS01. Next base: position 393,304 of record CAWAJO010000001.1, on the reverse strand, counting down.
GGAAATCGATGCTTTCAAAACCTTGTCCGGCGGGGAAATCGTGCCCACGATTTCGGTGGGGAAAAGCTGGATCAGGGGATTTCAGGTTGAGCAATGGAACAGCGAACTTGATATTGCCGGTTATCCCAAGACGTCGCCGTACAGAAATCCACCGGCAACAGCAGAACAGCCAACGAATGAACCGGTGACAGAAGAACCGGCCGCAGAGGAACCTGCGGCTGAAACGCCGGATGTTGAAACTCCTGCGGTGGAAGCGCCTGCAGTTGACCAATGAAGCTGGCTACCTGGAATGTCAATTCACTGAAAGTGCGGCTTCCACATGTTCTGGATTGGCTGGCTGGCCGCCAGCCGGACGTGCTGTGCGTGCAGGAAACCAAGCTGGAAGACAGCCGGTTTCCCGTTGCGGAATTCAGAGAGGCCGGATATGAGGCGGTTTTCAGCGGGCAGAAGACCTACAATGGCGTTGCAATAATCAGCAAGGTTGCAGCCACGGAAACCGCATATGGCCTGCCGGACTTTCCAGATGAGCAGAAGCGCGTGATAGTCGCATCGATCGATGGCATACGGGTGGTCTGCATGTATGCGCCAAATGGACAGAGCGTCGATTCGGATAAATATCATTACAAACTGGCGTGGCTGTCTGCGTTGCAAGCGTGGCTCAAGAGGGAATTATCGCATTTCCCCAAATTGGCGCTGCTCGGTGATTTTAACGTGGCCCCGGAAGACCGTGATGTATATGACCCGCAGGCGTGGGACGGCAATGTCCTGGTAAGCGCACCAGAGCGTACAGCGTTCAAAGGATTGTTGCAGCTGGGCTTGCACGACAGCTTCCGCCTGTTTGGGCAGCCTGAGAGTTCCTACACATGGTGGGATTACCGCACGATGGCGTTTCGACGCAACATGGGGTTGCGCATCGATCACATCCTGCTGAGTTCCGCGCTGGCGGTGTCCTGCACGGCATGCACCGTAGACCGCTCCCCGCGCAAACTGGAACGGCCTTCCGATCATGCTCCGGTGGTCGCGGAGTTAACGGACGTCTAATCGGCGCCAGCTGACTTCGTTGCAGTGCAGGCTCGAACCGCGACAGGCGACAATAGCCGTGATGGCGGTGGTTACCTAAAATGACGTTGACTGAGAAAAGGTTATGATAAACAATATGTCCTCTTTGATTATTCTAATAAATGGGGAAGTTTATGACTAACGGAATTCACTTCGGTGTTCGCATACTGCTGGCTTCCTTTCTTGCTGGGGTGGGGATTGGGCAGGCGGCTGAACTGGTGGGTAATCCTGCGGACGGGAAGGATAAATCAGCAGTTTGCCAGGGTTGCCACGGCGAAGATGGTATCAGTGTCAATCCGATGTGTCCCAATCTGGCCGGGCAGTTTCCAAAATATATCGAAAAACAGATCCGGGATTTTCAAAAAGAAAAGCGCGTTGACCCCATCATGAGCGGCATGGCGGCGATGATTACGGAAATTCAGGACGCAAAAGATATCGCTGCATATTTTGCTACGCGCAAGCGTATGGACGGCTCAGCCTCCACCAACCGGGACCTGGCCGCAAAAGGGAAAATAATCTTTCACGAAGGCAATCCGGATACCGGATTGTATGCGTGCGCAAACTGCCACGGTGAGAATGGAAAAGGGAAATCGGAAATCAATAACGTCTTTCCGGTGATCGGCGGACAAACCAAGGACTACATTACCAAGCAGTTAAAAGACTTGCGTAGCGGCGATCGCCATAATGATCCTGCGGGAATGATGGGCAATATTGCCAAGAAGTTATCCGACGAGGAAATAGATGCAGTAGCAGAATATGTTTCCGGGTTGTAATCCGCAAGCGGATTGCAAGTGCACTTTTGCGCCGTGCTTGTCACGGCGCGTCTGTTTTTAGTATGGTTGAATTTGACTGTTTGGCACCATCATGATATTGCGCGTGCTGGCTTTTTTTGTGGGATGGTGTGCGGTGGCAGTCTGCGCGCAGCCGTTATTGCCGCGTCCCGAACATGTCGTTATTGTTGTAGAAGAGAATAAGCCGTTCACGAAGATCATAGGAAACCCGTCTGCGCCCTATATTAATGAATTGGCGAACCGCGGAGTTTTGTTCACTGCATCCTATGGGATAACGCATCCCAGTCAGCCAAATTATTTGGCGCTGTTCTCGGGTTCTTCCCATGGAATTAGCAGTGATATCTGCCCATTGACGTTAAGCGGGAATAACCTTGCCACGGAACTGGCCAGGAAGGGGAGGAGTTTTGCAAGCTATGCAGAGTCCCTGCCCTATTCTGGTTTTGCGGGATGCGCATCCGGCCCGTATGTTCGCAAGCACAACCCGGTGGCAAACTGGAATGGACTGAGCCAGCTTAACCTGGCGTTCACCGCATTTCCGCAGGATCCGGGGAAACTGCCTACGGTCGCGTTGCTTATACCGAATCAGCACAACGACATGCATGACGGCAGCGTGGCGCAAGGCGATGCCTGGCTGTCCAGAAACATCGAACCCTATGTGAAGTGGGCGATGGCGCATAACAGCCTGCTGATTATCACTTGGGACGAAGATGATGGGTCTGCTGACAATCGGATTGTTACAATCTTCGTTGGCCCTATGGTTACGCCGGGTGTCAGTGGACAGCAAATCAACCACTACAGCATTCTCCGCACCCTGGAAGCAATGTATGGGCTGCCCTACGTGGGGAATACTGCTGCGGAGAGGTCTATTGGAGGAATCTGGGCAGGGGGCTGAATAGACTCTGATTCGTTGCGGTTGCATTGAATTGCAATTTGCCGGCGCCAGCCGGAGTAACATCGAGCTTAGGTTACAAGTATGCTAAGGTTAGAACATAAGTAATTTACCAGGTAATGCTATGAGAGCAGTTCCAGCCAGTATTATCGCGCTTGCCATCCTCGTGCTGGTCAGCACGGGAGCGCACGCGGGCTTGCAGGAAGCGAGGGATGCTTACGCGAAAAAGAATTATCGAGTCCTGTTACGGGAACTGCGGCCACTGGTTAACCGGGGTGTTCCGGAAGCGATGTTTTACGTCGGCTTGCTGTTTGACAACGGGGAGGGCGTTAAACAGGATTACACCAAAGCGAAGGAATGGTACCTCAGGGCCGCCAAGCTGGGATATGCTCCCGCCCAAACCAACTTGGGGTGGGTGCTCCAGATGGGTACCAGCACCACACTCAGCGACAAGGAAGCCGGAACATGGTATTTCAAGGCCGCGAATAATGGATATGCGCCAGCACAGTATGACCTCGGATTGCTGTTTTACGCCGGTCGCGGCGGCATTCCAAAGGATCCGAGGGAGGCTGCCGCGTGGTTTCGCAAGGCGGCGGAGCAGGGATATGCTCCCGCGCAAGAAAGCTTGGCAAAAATGTACCTGTATGGCTATGGTGTGCTTGTCGGTTTGGTCGAGGCGTATAAATGGTTTCGCCTCGCTGCCGACTCCGGCCGCGACTCGGCCAGGGAGAATGCGCTGCAAATCGAAAAACTGATGGCTCCCGACATGATTAAGCAAGGGCGGGCGCAGGCGCAGGAATGGTTGGCAAAGCGCAAGAAGACTGCGTCCTTGAATTAGGGCCGGCCGTTCACTCGTTTCCCTCATCAAGTCCCAACTCCTGAATCTTTCGCGTCAGAGTATTGCGCCCCATGCCCAGCAGGGTGGCGGCTTCAATGCGTTTGCCACCGGTGTGCAGCAATGCCTGAGTAATCAGGGTTTGCTCGAATTGACGGCTCAAATTGTCGAGTATGCCCTGATCGCCCTGTTTCAATGCAATGGTGACCTGCTGCGCGAGGGATGCCCGCCAGTTGCTTGCAGGAACGGTTTCGCGAGCGGTTTCACGCCATTCCAGAGGCAGATCGGCAATCTCCACCTGCTGAGATGGCGTCATCACGGTGAGCCAGTGGCACAGATTCTCCAGTTGCCGCACGTTGCCGGGAAAATCATGTGCCATCAGGTATTGAATCGTGGCATCGCTCAGCGTCTTCTGTTCCACCGAGAGTTCACGTGCGCTCCTTTGCAGAAAGAACTTTGCCAGCAAAGGAATATCTTCCCGGCGTTCTCGCAGCGGTGGCAGGCGCAAACGAATGACGTTGAGACGATGAAACAGATCCTCACGAAACAATCCCTGTTTCACGCGCTCATCCAGATTTTGATGGGTGGCGGCGATAATGCGAACATTGGCCTTGATCGGTTGATGCCCGCCGACCCGGTAATAGTTGCCGTCGGATAAAACGCGCAGCAGCCGCGTCTGCAATTCGGCGGGCATATCGCCGATTTCATCAAGGAACAGCGTACCTCCTTCAGCCTGCTCGAAACGGCCGCGTCGTGTTGTGGTAGCTCCGGTGAAAGCGCCGCGCTCGTGGCCGAACAATTCGGATTCAAGCAGATCTTTCGGTATGGCGGCAGTATTGATGGCAACAAACGGCGCATCTTTGCGCGGGCTGTGGCGGTGCAGGGCATGGGCCACCAGTTCCTTGCCCGTCCCCGATTCACCGTTAATCAGCACGGTAGCGTGGCTCTGGCTCAACCGGCCGATGGCGCGAAATACCTCCTGCATGGCGGGTGCCTGACCCAGTATGTCGGGCGCCGCAAGCGTATCTTCGGGAAACGTATTTTTCCTGAAACTCTGTTCCAATGCGCGGCGGATCAATTCGACAGCGTGATTGATGTCAAAAGGCTTGGGCAAATACTCGAATGCCCCGCCCTGAAAGGCGGAAACTGCACTTTCCAGGTCCGAGTATGCGGTCATGATGATTACCGGCAGGTTGGGATAGCGTTCGCGCAAGTCTTGCAGCAGTTCCAGTCCGGAGCTGCCGGGCATGCGGATGTCGCTAATGACCATCTGTGGCGCGCTTTGTGCAAGCGCTTGCATCGCCTCGTCCGCGGTGGCGAAGCTTCTGAATTCAATATCCTCGCGTGTCAGGGCTTTTTCCAGTACCCAACGGATGGAGCGGTCATCGTCAATGATCCAGACAGGTTTCATTTGGTTACGTCCCTAAAATCATTGTAGCGGAAGCAGTACGGTAAAGCAGGTGCATCCTGGTTCGCTGTCGAATTCGATACTGCCCTGATGCTGACTGACGAAATCCTGCGCCAGAGTCAAACCGAGGCCGTGGCCATCCGGACGGCCGGATACCAGCGGGTAGAATATCTTGCCGTGCAACTGCTCGGGCACGCCCGGGCCATTGTCTATGATCTGCACCATTGCGGCGAGACGGTGCAGTTTCTTCATAAGCGTGACCTGGCGGGCAATGCGCGTGCGCAGCACGATGATTCCATGGCCTTGCATGGCCTGCGCCGCATTTCGCACTATATTCAGCATCACCTGAATCAGCTGTTCCTTGTCGCCAAACACCGCAGGGACGCTGGTATCGTAGTCGCGCTGAATACTGAGTCCTGACGGGAATTCGGCAAGCACCAGGCTGCTCACCCGCTCCAGTACTTCGTGGATATTGAGAGTGTTGAAGTGGGGCGCGTGCTGCGGGGCCAACAGCTTTTCCATTAATGATCGCAGGCGGTCTGCTTCCTGGATGACCACCTGGGTGTATTCGCGCAGGCTTGGTTTCTCCAGTTCCTGCTCAAGTAATTGCGCCGCACCGCGAATTCCACCCAGGGGATTCTTGATCTCATGCGCCAAATTTCGCAATAACATGCGGTTGGCCTGGGTCTGGTCGTACATTTGCTCTTCCCGCGCCAGCTTCAAAGGCCGATCCATTGGGTGAAACTCAAGCATCAGATAACTTTCACCTGGCTGCAACGGAGTGACGGTACAGCGAAAGTGCAATTTTCCATTTAGAGTCCCAAGCGTTAGATCATGTTCGATAAAGCTGGCATTATTGTTCAACGCCTGATGCATTGCAGCGGCCAGCTGTTCGGTATGAGTCAAAGCATTTTGTATCGCGTGTCCGATAAGGTTCTTGCTGCTCAGCGCAAACACGTTTTCCGCTGCTGGGTTGAGATAAACAATGCGCGACTGGTCATCGAGCAGGATGACAGCAGTGGCAAGGTGCTCAAGGGTGGGGTGAAAGTTATCCTGCATGAATGTTGTTAAGCAGGGAGCATGCCAGAATGATTCAGCCGAACTTCACGGACTGGCAGGAATTACCTGAGGTTGGCAAGTTCAGTCCGAAGCGCATCAATGTTCTTTTCGTGCAGCGTCACTTCATTCTCCAGCCGACTGATTTTCTCATTGAACTTTGCAACATTGCGGTAAATTTTTCCGTCTTTGGTGCGGAATACCTCCGGGTTCTCCCTGCCATCCTTCAGGTTCTGGCGCGCCTCGGCAAGCAGCTTGGCTTCATTGGACAATTCGTCTTCGAGTATCTTGCGCCGCGTCTCATCGCGGTTCTTTTGCGTGTCACTGTCAACTTTCGGGAAGCTGGCCGGGCTGATCTCTTCTTCATTGCTGCGCGAATGCGAGGGAGATGGGTTTGGTGCCGCAGATTCAAGATCAAGTTTCTTGGCGCCCTTGATCGGCGTACTGGAATAAGTCACATGTCCGTCAGGGTCGGTGTATTTGTAAATCTCGGCTTGTGCCCAGCTGATTTGCATGGCGCACGACAATATGAACAAATAGCGAAGTTTCATTGATAACGCACCGTCGTGATTGAGAAACACGCAAAGTATAGGTTAAAGGCCGGCAAAGTGACAAACTAAAGAGACAAAAAAACGGGGCCTCGAGGCCCCGTTCCTGGTCAACTGTGTTGTGTCGGTTCTAGATGCTGTAGTACATGTCGAATTCAACCGGATGTGTGGTCATGCGGAATCGTGTGACTTCTTCCATCTTCAGGTCGATGTAGGCGTCGATGAAGTCGTTAGAGAAGACGCCGCCACGGGTCAGGAACTCGCGATCCTGATCCAGTGTTTCCAGCGCCTGCTCGAGACTGGCGCATACGGTCGGGATCTTGGCCTCTTCTTCCGGAGGAAGGTCGTACAAGTTCTTGTCAGAGGGATCTCCGGGGTGAATCTTGTTCTGAATGCCGTCCAGCCCGGCCATCAGCATGGCTGAGAATGCCAGATACGGATTGGCGCCAGGATCCGGGAAGCGCACCTCTATTCGGCGCGCCTTGTCGGACTGCACAAACGGGATGCGGATCGAGGCCGAGCGGTTGCGCGCCGAGTAAGCCAGCTTTACCGGTGCTTCAAAGCCGGGCACCAGACGCTTGTAGGAATTGGTGCCCGGATTGGTGATGGCGTTCAGCGCGCGCGCATGCTTGATGACGCCGCCGATGTAGAACAACGCGAACTCGGACAGCCCGGCATAGCCATTGCCGGCAAACAGGTTCTTGCCGTCCTTCCAGATCGATTGGTGCACGTGCATGCCGGAACCATTGTCGCCAACAATCGGCTTGGGCATGAAGGTGGCGGTCTTGCCGTACTGGTGGGCAACATTGTGTACCGCATATTTCAGCACTTGGGTCCAGTCGGCACGGCGCACCAGGGAGTTGAATTTGGTGCCGATCTCGCACTGTCCGGCAGTTCCCACTTCGTGGTGGTGTACTTCAACTTCCACCCCCATGGCCTCCATCGCCAGGCACATGGCGGAACGGATATCCTGCAGCGAATCAACCGGTGGAACCGGGAAATAGCCGCCTTTTACTCTCGGGCGGTGACCGATGTTGCCGCCCTCGAACTTTTCGGCAGAAGCCCAGGCTGCCTCCTCCGAATGCACCTTGCAGGAACTTCCGGACATGTCTACTTCCCAGTTCACAGAATCAAACACAAAGAATTCCGGTTCAGGGCCGAAATAGGCGGTATCGCCCAGTCCACTGCTCTTGAGGTAGGATTCCGCGCGTTTGGCCAGGGAACGTGGATCCCGATCATAGCCCTTGCCATCCGAAGGTTCCACAACGTCGCATGAAATAACCAGTGTGCTCTCATCCATGAATGGGTCAATAAACGCGGTGACCGGTTCCGGCATCAGTAACATGTCTGAAGCTTGAATTCCCTTCCAGCCGGCGATCGACGAGCCGTCGAATGCATGCCCTTCTTCAAATTTTTCCGCACCAAATGCGGTGGAGGGCACGGATACGTGCTGTTCTTTTCCCCGAGTATCGGTAAAGCGCAGGTCGACGAACTTGACTTCATTTTCCTTGATTAACTTCAGAATATCTGCTGCCGACTTCGACATAATTCTCTCCCAAATATATTACGAATGACAAATTAGAAAACAGTAAGCAAACCAGTCTCGGCAAACCTGGCAAACTATTAGCACGGAACATGCCATGGCCGTGAAGCGCCGGAACGCGCATTCTGCCATACTCAACTCGGTAAATGGGCAAAATATTACGCCCCAAATGTGGGCAGCTTGGCCATTGGCGCACTATTCTTGTGCGCAGTTGCGGTACATTCGAATGTTGCGAAAATAAGGATCGTCCCGCGTGATTTCGGCGCAACGCTGGCACAACGTCTCGAGTGAATCTGGATCTTGGCATTGCGGGGATTCGAGAATCAGCTCCGCATCAACTTTGCCGTCCAGGTAATGCAACAAGACGTGATCGCTGAGAAGGAGATTGCCGCCCAGACGTTCGGACAGATGCCGGAGCAAAATCTCCCGGCTCGGCAGACGGGTGTTTGGCAGGGACTTGGAATCATCTTCCGGGTCAATGTGCACCATCACGTCCAGCACGTGGTGGTTGCGCAAGACTGCCTGCCGCGCTGTTTCTGCGATGTAATGACCTTCGGACACGCTGATTCTTGGGTCGACCAGAATGTGAGCGTCCACCAACGCCTGGTCGGCCATCTTGCGGGTGCGCAACTCATGCAGTCCAAACACGCCCGGCGTGGCGAGCAGGGTGGCTCGGATGGCCTCCACTTCGTCGCTGGCCAGGCCGGTGTCTATCAGTTCGGCCATTGCCTCCAACGCGAACTTGGCGCCCATGCGCGCGATCATCACCCCCACCACCGCGGCGGCGACCAGGTCGAGAAAGGTGTAGCCCAGCAAATTGCCACTGATGCCCACAATCACCACCAGAGAGGAAGCAGCGTCCGAACGCGCATGCCAGGCATTGGCAACCAGCATTTGCGAGCGCACGCGCTTGGCCACCGCCAGCATGTAGCGAAACATGCCCTCTTTCGCCGCCAGGGCGATGAACGCAACCCACAGCGTAAGCGAATGCACCGGTTGTATCAGTTCCGGATGCTGCAAGCGAATTCCGGCCGTGACCAGCAACGCGATGCCCAGCACTGCCAACGCCACGCCAAGTATCATCGTGGCAGCTGTTTCTATGCGCGCATGGCCGTAGGGGTGGTTGGCGTCGGCATGGCGATTACCATGGCGGTTGGCGAACAGCACCATGATATCGGCAAGCAGATCGGACAACGAATGCAGACCATCCGCCATCAGCGATTGGGACCGCCCGAAATAACCCGCCAGCACTTGCAGCAAGGTCAGCAACAGATTGATTAGAATGCTGATCCAGGTGCTTTTGCGAGCGGCTGCGAAGCGCGCCGGATGTGCGGGTTCAAAGGCCGCAGACTTGTCATGGCCCTGGAGGTGTGGGTGATTTTTCATTGCGAATGCGATAGTATGTGGCGCTCACGCACAGCATAACACTTGCGCGTAGTTGCTAAAAGACAAGCATTTATAACATGGGTACGATTACTGACATCCTCAGCACGGCACAACAGCGCGCCAGGGAAATGAACTTGCCGTACGAGGGCGCACTGACCCCGGACGAAGCATACCGCTTGATGGAGTCCGCTCCCGGTGCCAAACTGGTGGACGTGCGGACACGCGCCGAACTGGACTGGGTGGGGCGCATACCGGATGCAGTCGAGATCGAATGGCAGGTTTATCCGGGCATGAAAGCCAATCCGAATTTCATGGCGCAGCTTGAACAGCAGGTCGAAAAGGAAGGGCTGGTCATGTTCATTTGCCGTAGCGGGGTGCGTTCACATCATGCAGCTGCGCTGGCGACGCATGCCGGCTACACGGATTGCTACAATATTCTGGAGGGGTTCGAGGGCGACAGGGATGCCGAAGAGCATCGCAATACCAAAGAGGGATGGCGCCATGCCGGCCTACCCTGGAAGCAAGGTTGACCTGCCGCGCAATCCGGAATTCAAGGCGCCGACCAGTTCACCACACCGCTGTATGCCGTTCCCAGCACAACCAACCCGAAGACGATGCGGTACCATGCAAACGCCGAAAAGTCGTGGCGGCTGATGTAGCGCAACAGCCAGCGTACGCACAGGAACGCACTGATGAACGAAGTGACACTGCCCGCTGCAAACATGTCGACATCTTGCGCATGGAACATGTCACGATATTTCACCATTTCATAGACAGTTGCAGCGAACAGGGTGGGGATGGCAAGGAAGAAGGAAAATTCCGTTGCCGCCTTGCGTGACAGCCCGAAGAACAAGCCGCCGATAATGGTGGCGCCAGAGCGCGACGTGCCCGGAATCAACGCCAATGCCTGCGCACAGCCCACTTTTAATGCATCCTTCCATCCCATATCTTCAACTGCCTGGACGGCAATCCTGTGGTCGCGTTTCTCTGCCCACAGGATGAACAAGCCGCCCAGGATAAATGCCAGCGCCACCGGCACCGGCGCGAACAGGTATTGCTTGATCTTGCTGGCGAAAAGGAGTCCCAGTACGGCGGCGGGCAGGAAAGCGATGAACAGATTGGCCGCAAAGCGCCGGGCAGCCTGTTGCTGGGGCAGCCCACAGACCACCGACAGAATCTTCGCGCGGTATTCCCAACATACCGCCAGAATCGCCGCGAACTGGATCACGATTTCGAACACCTTGCCCTTCTCGTCATTGAAGTCGAGCAGATCGCCCGCCAGGATCAGGTGCCCGGTACTGGAGATGGGGAGGAATTCGGTGAGGCCTTCGATAACGCCGAGTATGGCGGCTTTAAGCAGTAACGTGATATCCATGTCTTAGGTTGGAGAAGGGAAAAAGAGTTCGTGATGCCGGAGCGGACGCCGCATACTGTGATTCTGCATCTTTCAGAGTTCCGGCAGACTGTAGTAGCAGGCTGCCCAGGGATGCCTGAAGCCCAGATTGATGAAATATATGGCGGATGAAATATATGGCGCCCGATTATACAGGAGCTTGCCTGTGCTCGGTGTGCCCGTCCTTCCGGACAAACGAGGCGGGGGCAGTGCAAGGCGCGAAAACCCGGTTATGTGGTAGGCTAATCAATGATGTCTTGTATGCTTATGCAACACCTTCTATGCAATTGTCCAAGTGTGCATGAACTCCGCGTTTAAACAGAGCATGCTGTTCATATTCTGCAGCGCGCTGGGAATCATCAGCGCCAACGGCTGCTGTTCGGTTGCACTTGCCGCCGCGCCTCCTCAGCCAGTAAATTCAGCCGATGTCGATTCCCAACGGCTGATCATCAAACTGAAATCCGGTACCACGCAATGCGATGCAGATGGAATTGCAAAACTATCTTCTGCGTCGCGCGTTGCGATCGAATTCGTTCGTTCCATGTCCGGCGGTGCATGTGTAATACAGCTGGATGCCGATAGTCCGGGAAGTTTGTTGCAGGGCCAGGAGATACTCAGACAACAACCGGTGGTCGAGTGGCTGGAGGAGGACAGGAAAATGAAGGCACTGATGCAGAAATGACTGGAACTGCCTCACGGAACAATGCAAACCTGATCGCGGCTTGCATGATGGCCGCCCATACTATCCGCTATGTTCTATTTACCGCTGCAATCGTCTTGTGCCTGATCCCGGATTTGAGCGTGGCAGCACAGACAGCTCAAACGTGGCCGCAGAAAGTGCTTGCACGTCAACCTGTCGGATATCCGCAGCATGAAATGGTGTCGCGTCTGATCGTGAAACCCCGCGGTCAGCCCGGCAACAAGCTCGCCGGCGCGCTGCGTGCGCAAGATGCCGGTGCATTGTCAAAATTCGCCCGCGTGCCCGTGACCGCGTTCCGTCCGATGTCCGGGGGTGCCCACGTTATCGAATTGAACCAGCCGGTGACATTGTCCGAAGCGCGTGTTATTGCAGCGCAGCTGATGCGCGACAGCAATGTGGAACTGGCGGAGCCGGATCGTATCTTGCACGTTGCCGCCGTGACCCCGAATGACCCTCTTTACGTTAACCAGTGGCACTCTATGGTACCTTCGCCTTCCAATCAGGGGGGTGCCAACCTGCCAGATGCATGGAGCATTACAGAGGGCAATCCTTCGGTTACCGTCGCCGTGCTGGATACGGGCTATCGCCAGCATGCAGATCTCGGCGAGGTTTTGCCGGGCTATGATTTTATCAGTGATGTTCAGATGGCGAACGATGGAGACGGGCGTGATTCCGATGCCCAGGATCCCGGTGACTGGACTCTGGCTAACGAGTGCGCCACGAATACTCCTGCAGAATCTTCTGATTGGCATGGCACGCATGTGGCCGGCACGATTGCTGCCCTGATTAATAACAACATTGGCGTAGCCGGGGTTGCGCCAAATGTGCATTTATTGCCGGTGCGCGTGCTGGGTAAATGCGGAGGGTATACGTCAGACATCGTTGACGCGATGCGATGGGCCGCCGGAATTCCCGTAACCGGTGTGCCGGCAAACCCTTATCCGGCCCTGGTGCTTAACATGAGTCTTGGAGCCAGCGGTTCATGTTCCGCAACATTCCAGAGCGCCGTGGCGGATATAATCAAGCTCAACAAGACGATTGTAGCCGCGGCAGGCAGCGATGGTGTCGCTTCGACAAGCGAACCTGCAAATTGTACTGGCGTAATCGCCGTCACGGCTCATGCCAAAGATGGCGACAATGCTGATTACGCAAATATCGGCCCGGAGGTTGCCGTCAGCGCACCGGGCGGAGGTTGTGGAACGATCACTTCGCTGAATCACGCCTGCACCCATGCAAATAGCCCCGGCGTGTACTCGCTCTTTAATGCGGGTACTACAGTTCCGGCGAATGACAGTTACACAGTCTACTACGGGACAAGCATGGCTGCTCCCCATGTTGCGGGCGTTGCCGCGCTGATGTTGTCGTTAGATCCTCTGCTTTCTCCGGCACAAATCAAATCATATTTGCAGTCATCTGCGCGCCCGCACCCTTCCGGAACATTTTGCACACGGCATTCCGGCTTGTGTGGCACCGGATTGCTTGATGCCGCGCAGGCATTGAACGCAGTGACTGCCCCCCCGCCAACGGTTACTCTGGGCGATGTTCCCGGGGTTGTCGCGCCTGACGATACGGTAATGCTTTCCGGCAGCGCGATTGCTGGTGACGGACGAACCATCGTGTCCTATGGCTGGACACAGCAGTCGGGCCCTTATCCGCTCAACATCAACAAGTCCAATTCGGCCAGCGCCAATTTTATCGCCCCGCAAACCGGCACCTATTCCTTGATGCTGACAGCTGTCGACAACGGCGGACAATCCGGTAGCGCCACCGCAGTGATTCGGGTCAACTCGCCTCCGGTATTGATTGCCGTTCCAGCGCAAATGGTTGCCGTGGGACAAACGCTGAATTTTTCGGTTGGTGCCACGGATATTGATGGCGACATTCCAATCTACCATGCGTTGACGCTGCCATCTGGCGCGACACTCGGTGCCACCGGCAATTTCACCTGGCCAGGCGCGATGCCGGTTGGCAGTCATACGCTGACATATTATGCCAGCGACGACTATGCGGACAGCGCTCAAGGCACGGTAAACATTACAGTGACAGCTGGAACAAATGTGACGCCATCCGGCGGAGGTAATGGCGGCGGCGGCAGCCTTGATGGCGAAGTCCTGGCAGCACTCGCACTGCTTGCGATTGGACTGCGTATTTGGGGTCGCCAGCCAACACGGACTCGACCGGAATGATGAATTCCCGGCAAACCAGCATCCTGCAGCGTCCATTGCTTCGATATTTTGAAGACAGGTGGATGCTGTGCCTGCTGGTTTCTTGTCTGGCCGTGACAGCGACTGCATGGCCCGATGGTTTGGAACGGTTGCGCTATGATCGTCTTGGCCTGGCAAGCTGGGAGGTCTGGCGTATATTCAGCGCACATCTCGTACACCTGAACGCGTACCACTTGTTTTTCAACCTGTTCGGCATGGCTATTATCTGCGAATTGCAATGGGGAACAATGCCCCTGCGCCACGGTTTCGGCCTGATTGGTTTTTCCGGGATGGGGATCAGCTTGGCGCTATGGTGGTTATGTCCGGAACTGGAATGGTACGCAGGCCTGTCGGGTATTTTGCACGGGTTGTGGGCAGGGTGCGCGTTATATGGTTTGACGTCCGCGCTCAATTCCCGACCACGCACCTTTTTGGCCTGGCTCGATCTAACCCGACCACGATCTCTTTGCCTGGCCGGATTGATTCTGATTGCGATAAAACTGGCATTGGAATATCACTATGGCCCCGCAGCGAGTACGGAACAACTTATAGGGGCTCATGTGGTGACCGCTTCGCACCGCTACGGCGCCTTGGCCGGGATGATATATATATTGCTTTTGCGCGCCAGATGTTTGAGCCGGGAAATTTGCTTCCGGCTGGTCATCAATTTGCCTGGTTGGGACGCGGATGATTTCAAGATTAACCCGGTTTTCTTTAATCCTGATTGTGGCTATAATGCGCACCCTCGCGTGAGCCGCCAAGTTTCGCATGACATTGAATTTGGTGCAGCGAAGACTAACCTTCAGGTTATGTCGCAGCCAAAATCCTTGTTGTTGCGGCGTATGGTGTCAAGAATGGCTCGGTAGCTCAGTTGGTAGAGCAGAGGACTGACAACAAGTCTCGCTTGCGTGACTTGTTGCGGCGAAGACTAACCTTCAGGTTATGTCGCAGCCAAAATCCTTGTTGTTGCGGCGAATGTTGTCAAGAATGGCTCGGTAGCTCAGTTGGTAGAGCAGAGGACTGAAAATCCTTGTGTCGGTGGTTCGATTCCGCCCCGAGCCACCATATAAACATAAGCTTGCAGAGATGCAGGCTTTTTTGTTTTCTACAATTCCATGACTATTTCTACAATTTCCCTATTGATTATCTAAAAAAATAGGAGTAGAAAAACTTTTACTTTTTTACAAGGATAAGGAGAAATGCATGGCTAAAGGAACAAAAAATCTTCCTCCAGGTACTATAGCTCCAACCTCAGGGCAATACCGGAATAATCAAACCAAGAATGAAGTAACAGTTACTAAAGGTGAGCCTTTGCCTCCAACACCCAAAAGTGGGCAGGACTATACTTTGGTCGATAAAACTAAACATAAATCGTAGTTCCAAGTGTTCATTTGAGGGGGCTTACCTTATCCCCTCGCCTGTTTCTGGTGTAGTGCTCCGTCATGCTGCGGGTCTTGTGTCCCAGAAGCTTCTGGGCACGTGCTAGGTCTTCGGTATCTGTCGCAGCTTTCGCACGTATATCCCTGAACTGGAAATCCACTCTTGCACCTTCTCTGGCCTTGTCGAAGCGGGAACGTAACGCACCAGAAGTAAGGCGCTGCCCGTTACCATCCTGCAGAAGTGCATCACCACCAATCTTGAAATGTTCACGGGACAGTATGCGGTCTAATAGTTCCATCAACTCCCCTACGATCTCAATACGCAGTTTCTTACCGGTCTTGTTTTGAGTAAACCACAGCATTCCGTCCCGAATATCTCCGCGGTCGAGCTTGAGCAGATCGGCGGACGTTGTCCGGTCAGATAGGCCAAATCCATCGCATCCTGAACGGTGTAATGCGCCTTCTTCCAAACAGCCAAAAACTCGCTGTCCTCGATATACCTATCCCGCCCTGTTTCCCTGTGGCCTTTAACACCTGCACATGGATTAGTTGCATCCGTAAGGCCGTGTTCTCTGGCGAAGTTGAAAATATGACTGAATAAATCTTTCTCCCTGTTTGCTCTCACTTTGGCTGTTTTGCCTCGTTCATCTAGATAGCGTCTAATATGGTTCGGTTTAATGGCATCTATTGGCATCAAGCCAAACACAGCTTCCCTTCCAGCCGCTGCAGTTCTTTCTCGTTGTCTTTCTGTGTCTGCGGTGCCTTGGCTGGGAGTACGAGCTTCCTGTAGCGCAATGCGACACCGTGAAAGGTATAGTCCAAGGGATTAACCTGCTCCCCCTCGATTTCCGCCCACATTCTCTTGGCAATCGCAAGATCGGAATCCAGCTTCCGCCATTTTCTTGGTTTATCGGTTGTAACGTAGTAATACACCTTACCCTTCAGGTGCATTCGTCGAGGCAAGTCAAAATTCTTTGTTCGCCGACGACCCATTAGAAAGCACTCCAGTTGGGCTCTGGCGATTTCGTAGCTTGAGATGAAACATTGCCACTCAATCGAGCAAGAACGTATTCTCGGAATACTCTAGGCGTTCCATTTGCTCCGACAGCAAACGGAAAATGATTGGCTGACAACCAAGCAATCTGATTTGATTTGCGTTTACATTCGGTAAGCTCTATAAGCTCTGATGAAGTTAGGAATAGCATGGTTAACTATTCCGTAGAGTCAGGGAAGGGGTATCTAATCGTGATGGAACTCCATCGCGGATAAGTTTTTCGACTACCTTTTCTGGAGACCCCTCGACGGCCAACATAACACTAATGAGTTTCCCGTAAGCAATCGAGGCCGCACCTATTAGGTGATCATATTTTAATTTCTCTGACTTCTGGATGGTGCGAATACGCTCCATTTCCTCCTGAATCCAACCTAGCGCATTTGGATAAGCACCGACGACGTATTTTCCGGGTTCAAGCAGAACTTCCCAAGGAATAACACGATCAACATTATGTAATTCGACTTCCCAGCGAACCCAAGGATGCCATTGACCTCCCAACTGCATCCCTTTTTCGTATACGCGAAGGAGTTTGCCGCTCTTCCTACTTCCAATATACAAAGTACGACCTGATCCATCAGACGGTGGCCAGTCACCTGCTACCCGACGTCTAGGCTCCCTACCTCCGGCGTTGAATCTTCCGTTATTATGAAACTCCACCGCTAAGTCAACGCTATGCACTCCCGCATAGTCATCAACCGCCCCATCCCATCGAGTTATATGTCCACCTAACTTATCCCCAAATAGGTGAACGATGGCCTCCCAATTACTAACAAGATTGCATGAGTTACCGGGAAGTGTCAGAAAACCAGTACACTCTTGACCACCATAGGCAAACAAAGCGCCAGAGCGTCCTAAACTGAAAGAGTGTGTATACCCATGCAAGCCTTTGTTGCGGCCTACGGCAGGGGAGAAATAGCTTCCAAGACATTCAAAAACGAGTGGAAAAAATTCCTCTAATGGAAGCTCCTTCGGATTGAATGGAAATGTGCAATTTAGCCAATCTGTTATAGCTGCATAAGAAATACCCTCAGGAAGTGGCAAGGGATGCGAAATTACGTAAGTACGGCCACCTCTAGTAACTAGCTCATATCTTTCCCGCTATCAGGGAATTCATTAATTCCTTCTATACTTTCCCCCGTATTACCATACGGGGAGTTCCGCCACCCGAAGCGCATTCGCCGCCCAGAAGGGCGGGCGTATGCGCTTCTAGGGAGGCGGTAAAAGAGCCGTCAGCCAAGCGTGGTTCAGATTGTTGAGGTAATGAGTCCATGCAAAGGAAATGTGAAGTCTCCTTTGCATAATACAGGGAAATAGGGAAACGTCAAGTCCCCTTATATGGCATCTTTCTTTTTGGGAATTTTGGTCTCTCCACCGACGACTTTCCAAAAGTTGGAAAAACGAAGGGCCAGGTTCAACCCTATGGAGCGGTAACTGCTGAGCCAAGTTCGGGGAATACATCACGAATGCGGATTCCCAAAATATCCTCATACTTGCAAACAGTCTTTTTACTGTGGATTAGGTAAAGTGTCTTCCAGCCAAGGTGATGTCCCAAACGCAACATGCCTAGCGCGTTTTCCAGTTGAGTTAGATCGCCTTTAAAGTCCGCGATGGCATTGTTCTCAATCTCTTTTAACTGTGCCTCCTGTTTAGGGGTGAGTTTCGCAAGCACCTGATCTCTTGGCCTACCAGTAGGAATATCGAGAATATTAGATACAGTATTCATCGAAGCATTCTCAACTTTTCGAAGAAAGGAAGGGGAGGGTTCGGTTTCTTCTGAGTTGGTGGTGGATTTGGTTGACATCGTCGGCCTCTTAGGAAAATATTGCCACGATAGCGTGGGAAGGGGATTTCAGCAATTCTTAGTGGACATAAGCTTACATCCAATGAATATACGTAAAGAATTCCCAAATTCTCAATACCAACTAAACAATCTATTTCTGATCGCCATTATCGTCGAATTATTTCATTAAATAATGCTACACACTTTCCCAAGGAAGAGACATATAGAACCGCATCACCGTTTCATATGCCTCATTGAAATCTGGAAGTTGGCCAGTAGAAATTTCCCGGCTCAAAAGATCATATTCGCGCTTTGTTCGAGATTTGATATTTCCATCATCCATTGAAGTCTTGTTAACATTTAACTGTTTAGATGATGCCGATGCGATTAGCGCCTGCAATATTTGTGGCTTAAAACTTTCTAATTCGCCTGATATCCTTCTTATCAAATAGTGCAAATCATAAATATCCTGACGTCGGTATCTGTTGCGATCTTCCTGTTGAAGTAAGGCACGAAATTTTTCGGCAATCAAGTCAATTAGGCTATACCTTAAAAGTGTTCTGTTCTCTGAAATTCTGAATTCATCAGCAGATTTGGTCGTTTCATTGAAGCTAAAATCAATCTCAACAACAGCTAGCGCATGACCTTTAAGAAGTCGCTTATGCTTCGCATGTTCATGTTTATACGCGTATCCAACTTTAACGCTGAGTGTTGGGAACGTCGGGTTGTTCTTGCTGGGCGGCTTCAATTGTTTAGATTGGACTTTGCAATCCAACCCATAATTCACCTCTTCCACAGTTTCCTGCAACGCTCTGGCAAGCTCGTTAACTAACAGATCTTCATCGCCCTCCTGGTATCTATTCCTCTGCGAGAAATCAATATCTCTTGTATACCTTGAGCTGTCATAGCAAAGCGCCATTAACATCCCGCCTTTAAGCTGCATGGTTGATTTTAAGCTGTCACACTTTGATATCGATAACAGGACAATATGCACAGCTTGCCGAAGTGGCCGATGCTCGATATCCCCGCCATTTTCTATCCATCTTTCCCAATCAATCTGCATTTGAATTCACTGATGGAACATTCAGTGACAGTGCCCAGCGTTCCGAAAAGAACGGACTATATTCAGCACTAGGATCAAGCCTTCTTGAGCCGCCTCTTTGGGCGGTCGTTTGCCATACATCTAACTTTGGATCAGTAATACAAACTTGGGTTTCGAGAATATATCCTGCACGTGCTTTTTCAATGCCATTGCCATGCGCATCGATTTCATCAATGATGAGACGAAGATATTGTTGTCCATATTCCCTATAAACATCTATAACATGCTGAATTCCACCACAAAGGTCCGGAGCCCTAAGCATATCTAGAAATGTTCGCCCAATGGTAGCCACCCTCAATGCACGCCCCTGGACATTCTTATATGCTCCTAAGTGTGAGCTGCTCTTAAACTCGATTAATTTTCCCGCAATTTTTTTTGGTCTTGGACGAGTCAATTGAGGAAACCCTTTCTTGACATACTGGGCATATTGATCCTTCAGATCTCGAGTCATTAACTCAATGGCATGCGCCCTCCATTCCAGAGTGGGGGGGGACGATACGAATGTTGTCCTTGGTATGCGATCGGTTATTCCGTGATATTCCATCGCGCTTAAATGTGAGATATAACAAAACGGATCAATTGAACAGATAATCTCATCAGGACTAGCATCCGACTTGCCAAGCACTTTGAAAAAATTTCCAGACAAACCAGAAACTCTCGACAAAACTCCCGTCTCTAACAACGCGTTTAACGCATCATTATATTGTTGCTTATCTGGGATATCTTTTTTGAGGCTTAGCTTCTCACTGCCAATAGCATTGGCAATATATGCATCGAAAATGAGCCGCCCCAATTGATAGGACGTAATTACTGGCTGTGGTATGTGAGCAAGTTCGTTGGCCAGTGCTTTGACTAGTGTAATTTTCTTTTCCAACCTGTGAGGTATAATCTACGTCCTGAGGACGTAGATTATACCTCACACCCTAACAAATCACAACCCGTAATTCCTTGGAATTTTGCCATCACTCTTGACTTTGTGGCTCAATGGTATTACCATTCGTCCTTAGGACGAATGGTAATACCATTGATAGCACCTAATTACATCTGATATCTTTCACTTTCTTCCTTCCCAGCAATTATTGTCTGCTGTCTGATTACCATTTTACCACTACCAATACTTTGGCCTTTTGTAATTCATCTACAATTCCAACTAAGAACCAAGATTGGCAAGTATGTAGGCTAACTTTAATTGTGTGTTTGTAGAAGGCCTCATTTTCAGCAAATTAATTTATTACGGATTTGCTTAGGACTGAAAATCCTTGTGTCGGTGGTTCGATTCCGCCCCGAGCCACCAATCAATTCGTGATGCATGTCCGCTTCTTGCGGGCACGACTTCTATAAGCGCTCATCCCAAGCATTATCTGGCTCAAGTAACCTTACTTGATCTCATGGCTTAGAGGGGCAACAAGAACCAGTTTACCCTATCAACCCGCCGCTATATTACTTACAATTCGACCATCCAAATATTCCGGCAATATTACGAACAGAAATTCATGAGGTTTCCTTATTTATTCTTAATTTCGGCTTTAGTCATCTGGACGAATAACATTGGCCCCGCCAGCGCCGGCACCATTACGCCGATTGTCCCGTTAAACCAGAATCTGGTCGCAGTCAGTTACGCCAAGAATGGAGTGCAATCAGGATGTGGACTGCGCGCCACCGGGTCAACCAGCGATGACATTTGGCTCAATGTGCTGGTCGATGTGTTCATCAAGGAACCCGGAGTCACTTTCGGCATGCTCAAGGTGGTTGCCAACAGGGTCGACATGGAAGGCGGAGAGCCGGTATTGAAGAACGGCAAGCTCTCCTACTCAAGCATTGGCAAGATACACAAAGCCTGGATACGTACCGATTCCGGAATTCAACCCGTCAATTACAAGAATGGCGAATCATCGCACGCAGATGGTTACATGACATCCATGGAATTTGCCAGCACCATGGAGCTGTTAAGCGCCATTCCAAATAGCAGCTTTCTGGTCGCTTACGTCAAGAACGAAAATGGCGTTCCTGACGTGTTTCGGTTCAATAAGAAGATAAACCCGGTGGAAGCCGGAAAATTATCCACCTGCATGAAGAATCTGCGCGATACCATAGAGCAAAGCCTGGGTGCGCACGGACTTTGATTCCCTCATGCCAATCTGCCGCATATCTTTCCGACCGAGCAGAGGCCGATGCCGGTTGCCCTCATTGGTGACAGCTGCAACGGTCATAAAGTCCTGATCTTTCTGGCACGGCTGTCAACACATTGGCTTGCAGGGCAGTTCCCGGGTCAGGAGGTCTTCGACGCAAACTTTAACAATTCTCGGGTTTGATGGTGTGCATGCAGTGGTAAAATTTCACCACGAATTTACACCTCCCCGCCATGCCTGACCCCGTTTTTGTCCATTTGCGCTTGCATAGCGAGTATTCAATCGCTGACGGCATCGTGCGCATCCCGGAAGCGGTCGCTGCCGCCAAACGGGATGCGATGCCTGCGCTGGCGCTTACCGACCTCAGCAACGTGTTTGGCCTGGTCAAGTTCTATCAGGCGGCGCGCGCGAGCGGTGTCAAACCTGTTATCGGCTGCGACGTATACATCAGCAATCCGCTCGAGCGCGAACAACCGTTTCGCCTGCTGTTGTTATGTCAATCCAATGCGGGCTATTTGCACCTGTGCGACCTGCTTACGCAGGCCTACCGGGAGAACCAGTACCGGGGCCGTCCGGAGATCAACAGGCAATGGTTCCACAACGGCACGGACGGGCTGATTGCCCTGTCCGGCGCGCATCTCGGCGAGGTTGGCGCATCACTGTTGAACGACAACAGGGGCGCTGCGCGCCGGGTCGCGCGGGAATACGCCGGGTTGTTTCCCGCACGCTTCTATCTGGAAGTGCAGCGCAGCGGCTGCGCGCGCGAGGAAACACACCTGCGCGACACGGTACAGCTCGCGTCGGAACTGGGGTTGCCGGTGGTGGCCACGCACCCGGTGCAATTTCTAACCATAGATGATTTCAAGGCGCACGAAGCGCGCGTGTGCATTGCTGAAGGCTATGTGCTGAACGACAATCGCCGCAAGCGGCGCTTTACTGCACAGCAGTATTTCAAGTCGCAGGCAGAGATGGCAGCGTTGTTCGCCGACCTGCCGGAAGCATTGCAGAACAGTATTGAGATTGCCAAGCGCTGCAGTCTTTCGCTTAACCTGGACAAGCCGCACCTTCCGGATTTTCCGACTCCCAACGGCGAGAGCCTTGAAGATTTTCTGCGCACGGAAGCCGAGAGCGGACTGCAACTGCGCATGGCACAATTGTTTCCGGACGAGGTCCAGCGCAAGTCGAAGATCAGGGAATATTCAGAGCGTCTTGCATTCGAGATCGAGACCATCATCAAGATGGGCTTTCCTGGCTACTTTCTGATCGTGGCCGATTTCATACGCTGGGCGAAAAGTCACGGTGTGCCGGTAGGGCCGGGACGCGGTTCCGGTGCAGGCTCGCTGGTGGCCTACAGCCTCGGCATCACTGATCTGGACCCCCTGCGCTATTCGCTGCTGTTCGAGCGCTTCCTCAATCCGGAGCGCGTATCCATGCCCGACTTCGATGTGGACTTCTGCCAGGATGGCCGCGAGCGCGTGATCGAATACGTGCGGAATAAGTACGGTGCGCAAAACGTGTCGCAGATCGCCACTTTCGGCACGATGGCATCCAAGGCGGTGATCCGCGACGTCGGGCGTGTGCTGGATTTTCCTTACGGCCTGTGCGACCGATTGTCCAAACTGGTGCCGCTGGAGGGCGTTAAGCCGGTATCGCTGAAAAGGGCGCGTGAACTTGAGCCGGAATTCAACGCGATCATCAACAGCGAGGAAGGGGTGGAAGAACTGCTCGAACTGGGCGAGCGGCTGGAAGACTTGACGCGCAACGTCGGCATGCACGCAGGGGGGGTGCTGATCGCGCCGGGCAAGCTCACCGATTTTTGCCCGCTTTATTGCGCGGAAGGCAGCGACAGCGTGGTGAGCCAGCTTGACAAGGATGACGTGGAATCGGTTGGTCTGGTGAAGTTTGACTTTCTGGGACTGCGTACGCTGACCATCATCGACTGGGCGGTGAAATATGTCCGTCAGTTGCCGCTGCAGGAATCCTTCAGCATCGAGAGCATCCCGCTCGACGACAAGGCCACCTACGACCGCATCTTCAAGACCGCGAACACCACGGCGGTGTTTCAGTTCGAATCGCGCGGCATGAAGGACACGCTGGTAAAGGCCAGGCCCGACTGCCTGGAAGACCTGATTGCATTGAACGCCCTTTACCGCCCGGGTCCGATGGATTTCATTCCGAATTTCATCGGCCGCAAGCATGGCCGCGAGAGCGTGGTCATGCCACACCCGAGTCTGCAGCAAGTCCTCGCGACCACCTACGGCATCATGATCTACCAGGAGCAGGTGATGCAGGCGGCACAGGTTGTCGCAGGCTACAGCCTGGGCGGCGCCGATTTGCTGCGCCGGGCAATGGGCAAGAAGAAGGCGGAAGAAATGGCGCAGCAGCGGGAGATCTTTGTTGCGGGCGCGGCAAGGAACGGCATCGGCGCGAAACTGGCGAACGAAATCTTCGACATGATGGAAAAATTCGCCGGCTACGGTTTCAACAAATCGCATGCTGCCGCCTACTCGGTCGTCGCCTACCAGACGGCCTACCTGAAATGCCACCATCCGGCCGCATTCATGGCCGCAACGCTTACGTCGGAAATGGACAACACCGACAAGGTCAGTTTCTTCTATCAGGACACCCTGCAGCAGGGCATACACATCCTGCCGCCGGACATCAACTCTTCCGGGTACCGCTTTGCGCCGGCGGATGAAATGACCATCACTTACGGCCTGGGCGCGATCAAGGGCACCGGTGAGGCGGCGATTGAGAACATCGTTGCGGCACGCAAACAAGGCCTGTTCAAGGACCTGTTTGAGTTCTGCCGCCGCGTCGACAAGCGCATCGTCAATCGGCGCGCCATCGAGGCGCTGATCCGTGGCGGCGCGTTCGATTCGATCTCGGATCACCGCCACCAATTGCTGGCTTCGCTTGATGCGGCGCTGGGCAGCGCCGAGCAGCAGGCGCGTGCGGCAAACCAGAACAGCCTGTTCGACGACGATGAAGAGGTGGCCAAATCGGCGCTGTTGGCTGCCGTGCCACGCTGGAGCATGCGGGAACAATTGCAAAACGAGAAACTCGCGCTGGGTTTTTACCTGAGCGGCCATCCTTATCAGGAATATGCCGCGGAACTGGCGAACTTCATCAAATACAAGCTCGCCGAAGTGACGCCGGGCATGGTGCAGCCAGCCGGCATTAATGGCAGCGCAAATGGCCGCCGCAGCGCGGTGCAATTGGTACTGGCCGGCATGGTCTCCGATGTGCGCATCCAGCAGACTCGGCGCGGACGCATGGGCGTGGTCACGCTGGACGACGGCAGCGCTCAGGTCGAGATGACCGTATACAACGAAATCTTCGAGGAAAGTCGCCCGTGGATACGCGAGGATGAATTGCTGGTGGTGGAAGGCAAGGCCAGCCTCGACAGTTATTCCGGCAACATGCGGATATCCGCGGACAAGTTGTACGACTTCGCCTCTGCGCGGTCAAATTTTGCCCGGCGACTGGTATTGGAGATTGATTCCAGGAAGAAGATACGCGCTGTTCAGTTGCGGGAATTGTTGATGCCCTACCGGGACGGGAAATGCCCGGTGGTGATGCACTACAGCAATGCGATCGGCAGCACCCAATTAAAGCTGGGCGAGGAGTGGTGTGTCACCCTGCACGATGATTTGATGGACGGGTTGAACAAATTGTTGGGTGTGCAGAATGTGCGGATCAGCTACGCGGCCTGAGTTGTCCATGACAGTCATTCAGGTTTATCGCACGGCAAGGATGGTCAAAGCACTCGATTGATGGGGAAGGACCATTTGGCATGCGGCCCGGACTACGACAAATTGACAAAAAAGTTTCCTGCGACACGGAACGTCGGCACTATTTCGGCGGTCGAAGCCATGTTGCCAGAGGATTCATCACTGTTTGAACCAGGTTTGATGGTGATACACTGCACTTTACCGGCAAATCAAGCCGAACCCATTTGTACTCAACATAATTCAAGGAATACGACCATGAACAAGATTCTAGCAGCCGCGTTATTCTCCACGGTTTTTTCGGTGTCAGCCTTTGCCAAAGATGATCCCCCATCCATGGCTGACATCATGTCTCCCTCCCCGCATGATGGCGCCGGGAGATATGCATGGGCATCCACTTGCCGACCAGAAAGGCGATTGCGATTCCGCTGAGCATGGCATGGGGGATCATCGGGTAATGGGCATGAAAGATGACGATGACGATTGCGACTCCTGGCACGACAAGGGCGGTCGCCATATGTGGGGCATGAATGAGGATGATTGCGATTCGCAGCATGACCATCGGAGACATCACGGATATGGCATGCGCGACCACTCGGGCATGGGCATGATGGGCGGCTTTGCCGGACGCGGGATGGGTGGCCCGGGATACGGGATGATGGGCGGCATGGGGACCGGAATGTTGATGGGACCGGACATGCGGTTGCTCGAGGAACTGGATCTCAGCCAGGAACAGCAGGCGAAGATCAACAAGGTTGCCGATAAGCTGAGGCATGACAATTGGGCGACGCAGGGTCTGCTCAACGATGAAACGGCAAAACTGCGTGACCTGTACGAGGCCGACAAGCGCGACCCCGCTGCCATCGGCAAGGAATACCAGAAGGTGTTCGACCTGAAGCGCAAGATGATCGAAACCTATCTGGAAGCACAAAATCATATTGAAGACGTCCTTACGCCAGACCAGCGGGATGTGATGAAGGAAGCGCGCCACGAAATGCGCCACATGTACGAGCAGATGCAATAAGCGGATGACGGCGCATTGACGGATCGGGTGACACCGGATGATATTCATCACCGGTGCGACGGATGGCATTGGTCTGGAGACCGCACAGCAACTTGCCCGGAACGGGCATGAACTGGTGCTGCATGGGCGCAACGAGGTAAAGGCTCTGCGCGCATGCGATTTGATCCGGCGCACAACGCCCGATGCCAGACTGCATGGCATCTTTGCGGACCTCGCAGATCTTGGTTCGGTGGCGCGCATGGCCGCGGCACTTGGGGCAACACTGCCCCGGCTCGATGTTCTGGTCAACAATGCCGGCGTTTACATGAACGAACGCAGGCTGTCCAAAGATGGCTTCGAAATGACCCTGGCGGTGAATCACATCGCACATTTCCTGCTTGCTGTGTTGCTGCTTCCGCTGCTCAAGCGATCGGACGACGCGCGCGTAATCATGGTCTCCTCAATCGCCCACAGGCGAGGCCGCATCGAATTCGACAACATGAATGGCGAACGCCACTTCGATTCCTATCAAGCTTATGCCAATTCCAAACTCGCCAATGCCCTGTTTGCCATCGAACTGGCACGGCGCGAACCGTGGCTCGCCGCCAACAGCCTGCATCCGGGCGTGATCGACACCAAGCTGCTGCACGCCGGGTTCAGCGCAATGGGCTCTCCGGTCACGGCGGGCGCGCGCACCCCGGTCTTTCTCGCCGCAGCGCCCGAGGTCAATGGGGTTTCCGGGAAATATTTCGAAAGCTGTGTCGCGGTTGCGCCCGCCCCGATGGCGCAAGATCAACCGTTGGCGCAACGCCTGTGGAAATGGACGGAGAACGCGGTGCGTCCCTGGCTTCCTGCCTGAGGACGATCTCGGACCTTTCCAGGATGGCGCGACTGTGAGGGACTGTTTGCCTTGACTCGTCGGGCGATCTGTTTGTCGGGTGGATCAGGCCGCATCCGCGCATGTAACGTTCATCGCGCACGGCAAACAGCGCGAAGGCACAGATCGATTGGCCGTATTCATTCGTTCGGCTAAGCCGCCGTGACAAGCCTCCAGCAACGGACGCATGCCTGATGCCTGCCCGGGATTCAATTGGTGTCAATTGCCAGGAATATTCGGCGTCACAGGTTGCGGGCAACTTGCACAATGAAATCATTTCTGCGGAATTTGATCTTCCGGTTCAAAAAGCGGGTTTTCGTGTTGCTATATAATGTATGGCATATAAGCGAGAGCGTGATCAAATGTCCCTGGATTTCAATTCATACAATACGGAAGGTTTTTACGACGAACTAATTCTGTCCCCCGGCGTCCCGCGACCTGGTGCCAGGATACTGATTGAGCGGATCGAAGCGCTGCAGGACGGCAATATCCTCGGGCGCCAGAAAGCCGCAGAAGCTGCCATGTTCAACATGGGAGTGACCTTTACCGTTTACGGCAGCGAAGAAGGGACCGAGAAGATTTTTCCCTTCGACATCATTCCGCGCATTGTGGAAGCCGATGACTGGTCCTATATGGAGCGCGGCCTGAAACAGCGCATCCATGCGCTCAATCTGTTCCTGGACGACATCTACCATGACCAGAAGATCCTGAAGGACAAGGCCATACCGGAGGACATCATCCGGTCTGCCACCTCGTTCCGTCCGCAATGCATCGGACTCGATGTGCCGCACAAAATCTGGTGCCACATCACCGGCACCGATCTGGTGCGTGATCGGGACGGACAACATTACGTGCTGGAGGACAACCTGCGTTGCCCGTCAGGCGTATCTTATGTGCTGGAAAATCGTCAGGTGCTCAAGCGGACATTCCCGATTGCATTCGAAGCCTCGCGGGTGCTGCCGGTGGACGATTATCCTGCGCGCCTGCTGGAAACGCTCCAGTATCTTGCGCCTGATCATGTGTCCTCTCCCACCGTTGTGGTGCTGACGCCGGGCATGTACAACTCGGCCTACTTCGAGCATTCGTTCCTTGCGCAGCAAATGGGGGTGGAGTTGGTGGAAGGCAGCGATCTGGTGGTGATGGACGGTTTCGTCCAGATGCGCACCACAAGGGGCTTTCAGCGCGTGGACGTGATCTACCGCAGGATTGACGACGATTTCATCGACCCCAAAATATTCCGTGCCGATTCTGTGCTGGGCGTGCCCGGCTTGATCGATGTATACCGCCATGGCCGGATCGCGCTCGCCAATGCGCCCGGCACCGGCATTGCAGACGACAAGGCGGTGTATGCCTACCTGCCCAGGATCGTCAAGTATTACCTGGATGAAGAGATGATTCTTCCCAACGTGCCCACCTATGTCTGCGCGGACAATAAGGAGCGGGAGTTCGTGCTGGCTAACCTGGACAAACTGGTGGTCAAGGCCACCAATGAATCCGGCGGCTATGGCATGCTGGTGGGACCGCACTCCACGCCGGAACAGCGCGCCGAATTTGATGGACTCATCCGCAACAATCCGCGCAACTACATCGCACAGCCGACCCTCGCGCTGTCGCGCGCGCCGGTCCTGATGGGAGATCATTTCGAGGGTCGGCATATCGACCTGCGCCCCTACATACTCTATGGCAAGGACATCTACGTTATGCCCGGCGGCTTGACCCGGGTTGCCCTGAAAAAGGGTTCGCTGGTGGTCAATTCTTCCCAGGGCGGGGGCAGCAAGGACACCTGGGTGCTGAGCGAATGAACATCCGGGAAATGAAAATGATAGGAATCAGTCCAGCATGCTGAGCCGCGTCGCCAATTCGATCTACTGGATGAGCCGCTACCTGGAGCGGGCGGAAAATGTCGCGCGTTTCGTCGATGTCAACCTCAACCTCATTCTGGACCTGCCGGAAGAATTCGGCGAGCAGTGGTCGCCACTGGTGAACATTACCGGCGACCACGAACCGTTTGCCCAGCGGTATCGCGTTCCGACGCGCGAAAACGTCATGCACTTTCTCACTTTCGATCGGGACAACCCGAATTCGATTCTGAGCTGCGTGCGCTATGCGCGCGAAAACGCGCGCTCGGTGCGGGAGGTCATTTCGTCGGAAATGTGGGAACAGGCAAACCGTTTCTACCTGCTGGTCAAGGAAGCTGCCAGGAGCAAATCCGCAGTCGAGAATCCCAACGAATTCTATACTGCCGTGAAAATGGCGAGCCACCTGTTCGACGGCATCACCGAGGCCACGATGTCCCATGGCGAGGCATGGCATTTTCTGCAGGTGGGAGAATTGCTGGAACGCGCCGACAAGACGTCGCGCATACTGGACGTGAAATATTTTATTCTGTTGCCGGATGTGCAGCATGCCGGCACGGCCATCGACAACATCCAGTGGGCGGCGCTGCTGAAGTCGGCAAGCGCGCTGGAAATGTACCGCAAGCACTCCAAGCAGATCGACCCGTTCAAGGTGGCCGATTTCCTGATCCTGAACCGCGATTTTCCGCGCTCGGTGCATTCCTGCCTGGCGCGCGCGGCACACTCGCTGCATGCCATCACCGGTTCTTCGCTGGATGCGTTTAACAACACTGCCGAGCAACAGTTGGGACGGCTGCTTGCGGAATTGAACTTCACGCAAATCGACGAGATAATTCAGGGCGGGTTGCACGAATTTCTCGATGGACTGCAAACCGGGCTGAACCGGATCGACGATGCCGTTTTCGAGACTTTTTTTACGCTGCGTCCATTGACCGGCATCGGTGGCCAACAACAATCACAAGCTTGATAAAAGACCATGACATTCTGCGCTGCAATCAAGATCAAGGACGGCCTTATCGGCGTCTCCGACACCCGCATCACGTCAGGCTCGGTACGTACTACCGCGCGCAAGGTGACCGTGCATCAGCATGGCAAGCACTCCCTGTTCCTGATGACTTCCGGACTGCGCTCGGTACGCGACAAGGCACTGACCTACTTCGAGGAAGCGCTGGAGGAGCAAGACACCCATTTCGACAAGTTGTACAAGGCGGTGAATGCTTTCGCAGCTCAATTGCGCCGCGTCGCCGAGGAAGACAAGGAAGCACTCAAGAACAGCGGGCTGAATTTCAACCTGTTCTCGATCGTCGGCGGACAATTGGAGAAAGACAAGGAGCACAAGCTTTACATGCTCTACCCGGAAGGGAACTGGGTCGAGGTCCCGCCCGGATCCCCTTACTTCCTGATTGGCGAGTCGAGCTATGGGAAGCCGATCATCGACCGGGTATTGCGCTACGAATCTTCGATGGAAGTGGCGCTCAAGGTGGCCTATCTCGCATTTGATTCGACGCGCATCAGTGCAGTTGATGTTGATTTTCCGATTGACGTTGTACTCTACAAACGCGACTCCTACGATATTGTCCAGCATCGATTCCAGCGCGAGGACCTTCAGCATTTGCCGGAATGGTGGCAGGATCGCCTGCGCAAAGGTGTTGAGGCTATGCCAGACGAGTGGGTGAATGAGGCGCTTGCCAAGCTGACGCCAAAATAACTGGCCATTCCAACCCATAACGCATTGATGGCGAAACCGCTGTGGGTGACATACGTGCCCGGGCCGGGGTTTACCTGGCGGGAGCAGGCTATCCAGCAACCTGATGCAAGTCAGGAGTGACGATTCCTGATTTACCCGTTAGCCCGTTTCGAGGCTTGGACATCAAATTGCCAGTTGGCTCACGCATGAATTACAGCAATTCAGGTTGTTTGGCGATTGCTGACGGCGGTCAGTATCCCTTGCAGAATTGCGATCGGAGCAGGCGGGCAGCCAGGCACGGCGACGTCCACCGGGATCACATTGCTGATCCTGCCGCAACTCGCATAGCTCTCGCCGAATATCCCGCCGTCACAGCCGCAGTCTCCGATGGCGACCACCAGCTTGGGATCAGGCGTGGCATCATAGGTCCGTTTCAGAGCGAATTCCATGTGCCGCGACACCGGGCCGGTAACCAGCAGCATATCGGCGTGGCGCGGGCTGGCGACAAAATGCATGCCGAGTCCTTCGAGGTTGTAGTAGGCATTATTGAGGCTGTGGATTTCCAGTTCGCAGCCGTTGCAGGATCCGGCATCCACGTGGCGGATCGCCAGCGCGCGCCCGATATGGTGCAGGATCTGCTCGTTGATCTGCTGCGCCTCGCGCAGCAGCGAAAAGTCCGGTTGCGGCGGTGTTTCGGTCTTGATCCCGGTGCGCAGTATCTGTCTGATCATCTGGTACATATGGGTACCTTTAAAAATGCAATGTTTGCCCAAACGCAAGGCGCGAAAAAATTTGCGCCGCGCTGCATACGATTGGTATGCAAGCAAGTAAATTTTGAGCAACACCGCGATTGGGATGAAATTTGGATGTTTCAACGGCGCCCATATTACAAGTCCACTCCGCTGTAACTTAGATTGAAGGATTTGTTGATCAACGGGAAATCCGGCACGATGTTGCCGATGATCGCATGCTCCAGCACTGGCCAGTTCTGCCACGACGGGTCGTGCACATGCACCCGATGGATGCGGTCATCTGCTCCCGTATGCAGCGCAAACAACACCTCCCCGCGCCAGCCTTCAACCCAGCCGATGCCGAGGTTTCCTGCCAGGACCGCGCCAGGCTGCGTAATCACTTCGCCTACGGGCAATTGCTCCAGAATCAAACGCAGGATGCGAATAGATTCAGCGATCTCTTCGAACCGCACGGTGACGCGCGCCGCCACATCGCCGTTGCGGTGCGTGACCATCTGCACGTCCAACTCATCGTAGGGTGTGCAGGGAAATTGCACCCGCGCATCCCATGCCTGGCTGCTGGCGCGCCCGGCCAGGCCGGTCAGCCCGAGTTGTGCGGCAAGTTCGGGCGCGACCCTGCCGGTATCCATGAAGCGATCCTGCATACCGGCATGTTCGTCGTAGATATTTTTCAGAATTGCGACTTCATGTTCGATCTGGTGCAGGGTTTCGGCAATGCGCAGCAGGCCGGCGTCGTCAATGTCACGGGACATCCCGCCGGGAACGATGCAATCCATCAAGTAGCGATGTCCGAACAGTTCGCCATTCATGCGCAGCAAATCTTCCTTGAGTATCCAGAATTGCGCAAAACCGGCGCTCAGCGCCACATCATTGCCAAGATAGCCAAGATCGCCAAGGTGATTGTGGATGCGTTCCAGTTCCAGCAACAAGGCGCGCAACCACAATGCGCGCAGGGGTGGCGTGGTGGCGCTGACGCTTTCAACCGCCTGCGCATAGGCCCAGGCATAGGCCACGGTCGAATCGCCGGAGATGCGTCCGGCGAGCTTCGCGCCCTGTTCCAGCGTCATGGCTTCGAAGCGCTTTTCCACGCCCTTGTGTTTGTAGCCGAGCCGTTGTTCCAGCCGCAGCACGCGCTCGCCAACGACGGAAAAGCGGAAGTGTCCCGGCTCGATAATTCCGGCATGCACCGGGCCAACCGGAATCTCGTGCACGCCGTTGCCGGTCACTGGAACGAAGGCATAGTTGTCCGGTTCAGCCGGGAAGGTGCTGGTGCCGTCGAAGGATTTGCGCAACGGATGCGTGCCTCCCGGCCATGCACCGTGACGCAGCCACTTGCGGTGATCGTTGCCGCCGACGGGATGCAGGCCGAGCAAGTCGCTGGTTGTACGCTGCATGCGGTCCGCCGACGGGAACAGGTCGCTGAGGTCGGGGAAGGCGGGTTTTTCATGATCCACCGGCAGCGTGAGCACCAGCATTCCCGGCGCACTGACCAGTGCCACATGCAGCGCATAATGGCCGTGCTCTGCGGAAATTCCGTCTCCGGGCATTTCATCGCTGCCCCAAAGTGCAATCAGTTTGCCGCCCCCGTGCTGCACCTGTTCGCACAGTGCGCGCAGGTCTGCCGCGTTAACGATGCCGCGCCATACCGGCATGGCGCCGGGTAACCTGGGGAAGGTTGAGGTGAAATCGTCCAGTCTCATGGCCTATCCGATAAAAGCCGCAGCCTGCCGATACCATTCGGCCAAAGCAGGAGGGATATACACCCCCAGCATCAGTACCAATCCGAGGTGCACGAATACCGGGATCAGTGCGGGCGGGTGCGGCAGGCGCCGGCCGCTGGTCTCGCCGAACACCATCCGCTGCACTCGGCCGAAGATCGCGGCAAACGCCACGCCCAACGCGATGAGCAGAAAAGGCATGGTCCACGGATAGCTGTGCATGGCGGTGGTGAGAATCATGAACTCGCTGGTGAACACGCCGAACGGCGGCATGCCGAGTATTGCCAGCGTGCCCAATGCCAATCCCCAGCCGATGGTGGGATTGGTCCTGATCAGGCCGCGAATGCCATCCATCAACTGCGTGCCGGATTTCTGCGAGGCGTGGCCGACGGCGAAGAAGATCGCCGACTTGGTCATGCTATGCACGGTCATGTGCAGCAAGCCGGCGAAGGTGGCGACCGGCCCCCCCATGCCGAATGCGAAGGTCATCAGGCCCATATGTTCTATAGAGGAATAGGCGAACATGCGTTTCACGTCTTTCTGCCGCGACAGAAAGAACGCCGCCATCACCACGCTTAGCAGGCCGAAGCCCATCATCAAATTTCCCGCCAGGTGCGAACCGAGCGCGCCGTCCACCAGCACCTTGGAGCGCACCACCGCGTATAGCGCAACGTTCAGCAGCAGGCCGGAAAGCACTGCCGATACGGGCGTCGGACCTTCAGCGTGGGCGTCCGGCAGCCAGTTGTGCAACGGCGCCAGGCCGACCTTGGTGCCATAGCCCACCAGCAGGAACACGAAGGCGAGCGACAGCACCGTGGGTTCGATCTGCGCCTTCACCTCGTTGAGATGCGTCCACAGCAGCGCATTGCCGCCGGCACCGAGGATTTTTTCGGCAGCGAAATACAGCAGGATGGTGCCAAATAGCGCCTGCGCGATACCGACACCGCACAGGATGAAATATTTCCAAGCCGCTTCCAGCGAAGCGGGCGTGCGATACAGCGAAACCAGCAATACTGTGGTCAGCGTAGCCGCTTCCATCGCCACCCACAGGATGCCCATGTTGTTGGTGAGCAGCGCCAGCAGCATGGTGAAAGTGAAAAGCTGGTACATGCTGAAGTACAGGCGCAGCATGTTCACCGTCACCTTGCCGTGATGCTGCTCGATGCGCATGTATGGGCGCGAGAACAGTGAGGTGGTAAAACCGACAAACGCGGTGAGCGCGACCAGAAATACGTTGAGCGGGTCCACGAAAAACTGCTCGTCCCAGGCGCTGAACGAACCGCTGGAAATCACCCGCACGGTAAGCGCGGCGGCG
This sequence comes from uncultured beta proteobacterium, assembly GCA_963782385.1. Taxonomy (GTDB): domain Bacteria; phylum Pseudomonadota; class Gammaproteobacteria; order Burkholderiales; family Gallionellaceae; genus CAVXFS01. The sequence goes on along the minus strand of CAWAJO010000001.1, from coordinate 359,109 downwards.
GCGACCAACGTGCCAAAACTCATCGCCGAGTTAATCTCGGGCGCGTCCTTGCGCGTCCCGAACAATGCCAGCAGCAATCCGCCAAGCAAGGGAGTGATCAGTACCAGCAGAATTTGCACGTCAGTCTTCTTTCAGCTTTTCCATGTGATTGAGATCCAGGCTGTCGAACGTCTCACGGATCTGGAAGAAGAAGATACCCAGAATGAACATTGCCACCAGCAGGTCGAGCGCGATGCCGAGCTCCACCACCATCGGCATGCCGTATGTGGTAGAGGTGGCGGCAAAGAACAGGCCATTCTCCATGGCGAGGAACCCTACCACTTGCGGGATCGCCTTGCTGCGCGTGATCATCATCAGGAACGAAAGCAGTACGCTGGCCATGGCGATGCCCAGCGTGCTGCGCGTCACGGTGCCGGCCATCTGCGAGATTGGCGCGGCGAGATTGAAGGCGAACACCACCAGCGCGATGCCGACCAGCATGATGGTGGGAATGTTGAACATGGTTTCCACGTCCCACTTCACATCCAGCCTGCGGATCAACCTGTGCAGTATCCACGGCAGCACGATCACTTTTAGCAGTAGCGTCAGAACTGCCGAATAGTACAGATGGAATTGGCCGGAGTAGGAAGCGACGATGGCCGTGTTGATGCTGAGCACCAGCCCCTGGGCTGCAAACAGGTTGATCAGCGACAGGATGCGGCGCTGCGATAACATGGAAAAAGCGATGAGCAGCAGCAGCGCTGCGCACATGTTGATCAGTTGCCCGGAAAAAGGGATATTCATGCAGCGGCTCCGGATTCCAGCAGGAAATGGGTCAACAGCCCCAGCACCGCCAGCAGGAAGGCCGTGCCCATGAACTCCGGCACGCGGAAGATGCGCAACTTGGCGGTCAATGTTTCCAGCAACGCCAGGCCAGCGCCGGCCAGCGCCAGTTTGACAAACAGCAGCAACAACGCCAGCGGCAGGCCGCTCCATTCTCCGATGCCGGCGATGCCCCAGGGCAGGAACAGGGCGATGCCGATGGTCACATAGGCCAGCAACTTCAGCGAACTGGCCCATTCCACCAGGGCCAGGTGACGCGCGGAATATTCCAGGATCATGGCCTCGTGGATCATGGTCAATTCAAGGTGCGTTGCCGGGTTGTCCACCGGGATGCGCGCATTTTCCGCGAGCAGCACCATGACGAAGGCGACGGTGGCGAAGGCCATGCTCGGATACAGCACGAACTGCTTGTGGGCCAGCGTTTCGACGATGGTGATCAGCGAAGTGGACTGGCTGATGGTGGAGGCGGTGAACAGCACCATAAGCAGTGCCGGCTCGGCAAGAAAACCGACCAGCATCTCGCGCCGTGCACCCATGGAGCCGAACGCGGTGCCGATATCCATTGCCGCCAAAGAAATGAAGACGCGTGCCAGCGCGAAAATACCCACCAGCGCGATCACGTCCACCGCCGGCGACAGCGGCATGTCGGTGGCAACCACCGGCACCAGCGCGGCAGCCAGCCACATGCAGGCGAAAAGGATATAAGGAGTGAACAGAAACAGTTGGGAGGCGTCTTGCGCCAGCACCGCATCCTTGTGGAACAGCTTCACCAGGTTGCGGAACGGCTGCAACAGGCCGGCGCCGCTGCGGTTCTGCAGCCAGGCGCGGCACTGATTGATCCAGCCGAGCAGCAGCGGGGCGAGCAAAAGTACCAGCACGTTCTGGAACAATTGATGGAGCAGGGCAGGCAGGTTCATTTGACGAACATCAGCAAAGCGAGCAGGGTTACGAAGCTATATAGCAGGTAGGCGTGGATGCGCCCATGCTGCAGCTTGCCCACTTGCGTGGAAACTTTCTCATTGAGGCGTTTGATCGGCATGTAGCACAGGTCCCATAAGCGGTCGCGCGTCTCTGCGTGGTAATGCGGATGCAGGTCGAACGGCGTGGGAACATTGCGCACCACCTCGACGAACCACTCGAAGATTTGGCGGATCGGCTGGCCAAAGCCCTCGGCGGTGTCCTGCATGCGCGCAGTGTGGTCAGGGAAGCCGCAATTCCATGGCGCTCCGCGGCGCAAGCGACCATGATAATATTTCTTCACCACGCGCACAGTCAGCGCCACACCGACGATGATGCAAAGCAGCAGGATCAGCGGGCCGTAGCTGGCGCGCTCGGCATGGATAGGCGTGAGCAGCAACCAGTAGCTTTGCGCCGCGTTGCTGCCCAGCGTCTGATGCACCAGCATCTGGGTCACGTTATCCAGGTACAGAATTACCAATACCGGAAATACACCGAGGAACACGCAGCATAATGCCATCCAGGTCATGCCGGTGCGCTCCCATATGCCAGCATCGTGAGCCTGTTCGAGTCTTTCTTCCCGTGGCTGCCCGAGAAATATCACACCATAAAATTTGACCATCACATAGCCGGACAGCGCGGCCGTCAATGCCACGGTAGCCGATGCGATGGGGACCAGCATGTTGATATAGGCATGCTGCAGGGTCGGGGAAAACAGGAACGCCTGCAGCAGCAGCCATTCCGAAACGAAACCATTCAACGGCGGCAGGCCGGCGATCGCCAGCGATCCCACCAGCATCAGCAGCGCGAGTCTGGGCATCTTGTGGATCAGCCCGCCAAGTTTGCCCAGCCGCCGCTCCCCGGTCGCGTGCAATACCGAGCCGGTGCCGAGAAACAGCAGGCCTTTCATGAAGGCATGGTTGATGCAGTGGTACAGCGTCGCAGCCAGCGCCAGTGCCGCGAGCGCATCATTGTTGAAATTGTGGAATATGAGCGTCAGGCCGATTCCGACCAGAATCAGCCCGACATTCTCGATCGAGGAGTAGGCCAGCAGCCGTTTCATATCTACCTGAACGGCGGCAAAAATCACGCCGAACAAGGCGGTGAGAATGCCCAGAACGAGCGCAAATACGCCCCACCACCAGATCTGCGTGCCGAGCAGATCAAAGCTGACACGCAAGATGCCATAGATGGCGGTCTTCAGCATGATGCCGCTCATCATGGCGGACACCGGCGAAGGCGCGGCGGGATGGGCTTCCGGCAGCCAGGCATGCAGCGGCAGAATACCGGCCTTCGCGCCGAAGCCGAACAGCGCCAGCAGGAAGGTGACGCTGGCCCAGAATGAAGTCAACTGGGAGTTGCGTATCGAATCGAAGGTGTAGTCGCCGTGCCCGCCCTGCATCACGCCAAAGCTCATCAGGATGGCGATGGCGCCGACGTGCGCGATCAGCAGATAGAGAAAACCGGCGCGGCGCACTTCCGGTAGATGATGCTCGGTGGTGACCAGAAAGTAGGAAGACAGGGCCATGCTCTCCCATGCCACCATGAACAGGTAGGCATCGTCGGCCATTAATACCAGCGCCATGGAAGCCATGAACAGGTGATATTCAAGGCTGAGCAACGACAGTGTGCCGACGGACATCTTGCGGAAATAGCCGACGGAGAATATCGATATGCCCATGCTGGTGCTACCCAGCAGCACCAGAAAGAAGGAAGAGAGAGCATCCATGCGCAAATGGAACGGCAGATCCGGCAAGCCGAGCGGCAGCACAGCGACGCTCGTTTCAACCAGCCCACCCAGTCCGGCGGCTGCCAGCAGCAGGGAACAAAAAGCCCCGGTCGTAAAGACATATTGCCGGATATGCGATGCATGCCGCAGCAGCATGCTGCCGATGCCGAGCAGCAGCCATGCCACCACGACACCCATCGCAACGTCGATGGGCAATATTCCTAAACGATCAAACACCGGAGACCTCTATCAATTCTTCATGATTCATTGCGAATGATTGCGCTGTCGCTATTTGATCCGCATGCCGGGTTGCGCGCCCGCATCCGGCGAGAGAATAAACAGATTCGATGCTTCTCCGGAGGCGGCCAGTACCATGCCGTCCGACAGGCCGAATTTCATCTTGCGCGGTGCAAGATTGGCAACCATCACCGTCAACCGCCCGACCAGTTCTTCCGGCGCATAAGCTGATTTGATGCCCGCAAACACATTGCGTGGTGTTCCCTCGCCGATATCCAGCGTCAGCCGCAGCAGTTTCTCCGCGCCTTCGACATGCTCGGCATTTACGATTTTCGCCACACGCAAGTCCACCTTTTCGAATTCATCAATACTGATGAGTATTTGGGAATCCTTTTCTGCGAGCGCGACTTCCTTGCTCGCAGTGTGTTGCTGGTGAGCAGCATGGCGCTGGCGGGATTCCGCCACCGGTTGCAGGCTTTCCTTGTTGGCCTCGACCATGGCTTCGATATGTATCGGGTCGAGGCGGGTCATCAGGTGTCTGTAGGTATTGATTTGGTGGCCTTCTGGAAGGTGACGAGTTACATCTTTGAACATAAGCTCGTATTCAAGCCCCAAGAATTCCTCCGCATTTTTAGCTAGTTCTGGCAGGACGGGTTTGATATACAGTGTCAATAATCTGAACCATTCAATAATCACAGAACAAACACGATGCAAGAGTTCCGGATCGGTTGGGCTTTTTGGGTTGCGGAAATTTTTTGAAAGTTCCCATGGTGTGCGTTCGTTCCACCATTCATTAGCACTATCCGCTATCCGCATAACTAGGCGGATCACCGTGCTGTATTGACGTTGTTCATAGGCACGTGAAATTGAGTCGGCGTGCAGGACCGCGTCCTCTAAAATCACATCCCTGTATTCGCTAGTCTTCTCATCTGAAGATCCAGCTCCCTGAACGAGGTGTCCCAACACCATTTTTCCGATTTTCCCCTGAAAGTGTTTGTGCAGAATTCCGGATGCACGGCTCGCAATGTTGATGTATTTGCCCACCAAATCCGAGTTTACTTTCGAGACAAAGTCTTCGAGATTGAGGTCGATGTCCTCCATCGTGCCATTCAGCTTGGACGCATAGTAATAGCGCAGGTATTCGGTATTCTTCACATGTTCTTCGTAGCTTTCGGCAGTGATGAAGGTGCCGCGCGACTTCGACATCTTTTCACCATTGACAGTGAGGAAGCCGTGCGCGAACAGTTTGGTCGGCGTGCGGAAACCCGTGTGTTGCAGCATGGCCGGCCAGAACAACGCGTGGAAGTAGAGAATATCCTTGCCGATGAAATGGTACAACTCAGTGCCGGCTTGCATTGCTTTATCCTTGTCCCAGAATTCATCGAAATCAATAGGCGACTCCTCTCCCGCAAGGGGCGAGGAAACTTCTGTCCTCTGTCCTCTGTCCCCCGTCTTCTGATCGCACAGTTGCCGAAAGCTGCCCATGTAGCCGACCGGCGCATCCAGCCAGACGTAGAAATACTTGCCCGGCGCATCGGGAATCTCGAAGCCGAAGTAGGGCGCGTCGCGCGAGATGTCCCAGTCCGTCAGCTTGTTATCTGCATCATCGCCCAGCCACTCCTGCATCTTGTTGGCGGCCTCGGGTTGCAGCGTGCCCTTGGTCGTCCAGTCGCGCAGGAATGCCTGGCAGCGCGGGTCGGACAGCCTGAAGAAGAAATGTTCGGATTGGCGCAGTTCCGGCGCGACGCCGGAAACGGCGGAATAGGGGTTTTTCAACTCGGTCGGAGCGTAGGCTGCACCACATTCTTCGCAGTTGTCGCCATACTGGTCCTTGGCGCCGCACTTGGGGCATTCGCCCTTGATGAATCGATCCGGCAGGAACATCTGCTTCACCGGGTCAAAGAATTGCTCGATGCTGCGCGATTCGATCAGCCCCGCATTTCTCAGCTTGCCGTAGATCTCATAGGCGAAGTCGCGCGTCTCGACCGAGTCGGTCGAACCATAATTGTCGAATTCGACGTGGAATGAATCGAAGTCGGCCTTGTGCTCCTGCCACACGCGGTCAATCAGGGCCTTGGGGGTGATGCCTTCTGCTTCCGCGCGCAGCATGATGGGCGTGCCGTGGGTGTCGTCGGCGCAGACGTAATGACATTCGTTTCCCCGCATCTTCTGGAAGCGCACCCAGATGTCAGTCTGGATGTATTCGACCAGGTGGCCGAGATGGATGCTGCCGTTGGCATAAGGCAATGCGGAAGTGACCAGAATCTTGCGCGGCATGGACGGGAAACCTTTCTCGGAAGTGGGGCAATTGTAGCAAACTCGGGCTATAGGCGTGAGGTGGAATCACGGGTAGAATGCTCGACCCGAATCGAATTTTAGTCTGGAGCAGTCCCATGAGTTTTACCGAAGCAGATGTGCAGTCGGCACTGAAACAGCTGACAGACCCGAATACAAAAAAGGATTTCGTCAGCGGCAAGTCGGTCAAGAACGTCAAGGTCAGCGGTAACGATGTATCCCTCGATATCCTGCTCGGCTATCCGGCCAAAAGCGTGCTGGAAGAAATTCGCACCATGGTGGAAAGTCATTTGCGCAATGCCTTGCCGGATGCAGCAAAAGTCAGCGTTAACGTCAGCAGCAAAGTGGTGCAGCATGCGGTGCAGCGAGGCGTGAAGCTGGTTGACGGAGTGAAGAACATCATCGCGGTGGCGAGCGGCAAGGGCGGCGTCGGCAAATCCACGACAACCGCCAACCTGGCGCTGGCGCTCGCGGCGGAGGGTGCTCGCGTGGGGGTGCTGGATGCCGACATCTACGGCCCATCCATTCCGACCATGCTCGGCATCAACGGCAAGCCGACATCCCGGGACGGGCAATCCATCGAGCCGATGGAAGGGCACGGCCTGCAGGCCATGTCGATTGGCTTCATGATAGAGGGCGATGATGTGCCAATGGTATGGCGCGGGCCGATGGCAACGCAGGCGCTGGACCAACTGTTGCATCAGACCCGCTGGGACAATCTCGATTACCTGCTGGTGGACCTGCCGCCGGGCACCGGCGACATCCAGTTGACGCTGGCGCAGAAAGTGCCGGTGACCGGCGCGATCATCGTCACGACGCCACAGGATATCGCGTTGCTGGATGCGAAAAAAGGCTTGCAGATGTTCAAGAAGGTGGACATCAAGATCATCGGCATCGTGGAAAACATGAGCACCCACATTTGTTCCCAATGCGGGCATGAAGAGCATATCTTCGGTTCCGGCGGCGGAGAAAGGATGTGCAGTGAATACGGCGTGGAATTTCTGGGGGGGTTGCCGCTGGATATCAACATCCGCGAACAGACCGATTCCGGCTACCCCACCGTGGTGCATGACCCGGATGGCGCAATCGCCAGGTCATATAAACAGATTGCTCGCCGCCTGGCAGTGAAGATCGCAGACATGGCGCAGGATCACAGCGCGGCATTTCCGAAGATCGTGGTGCAGAATACTTAATCGATCAGGTAAATCCCCTTTAGCGTCCCCTCCTCCTTGCAGGGGGAGGGTTAGGGTAGGGGTCGAGACTTGGCATATCCACCGTCCTACCCCCATCCCAGCCTTCCCCCTTAAAGGGGGAAGGAGCGAAAACCAGCCGCCTTTGTTAGCTCAGGTTTTATCTGCAAGGTCTTCACCCTATAGAATCCCGGTTAAGTTGGAGGTAATTTAACGAATGAGCATCAAGTCAGATAAGTGGATACGCCGCATGGCGGCGGAGCACGGCATGATAGAGCCGTTCTCGCCAACCCAGGTGAAAGAAGTTGACGGCAAGAAGATCGTGTCCTATGGCACCTCATCGTATGGTTACGACATCCGCTGCTCGCGTGAATTCAAGCTGTTCACCAACATCAACAGCACCATCGTCGATCCGAAAAACTTCGATCCAAACTCGTTCGTCAAGGTGGAAGCGGATTACTGCGTCATCCCGCCCAACTCCTTTGCACTCGCGCGCACCGTGGAATACTTCCGCATCCCGCGCAACGTGCTGACCATCTGTCTCGGCAAGAGTACCTACGCGCGATGCGGCATCATTGTCAACGTCACGCCGTTCGAGCCGGAATGGGAAGGTTTTGTGACGCTGGAATTTTCCAATACCACACCGTTGCCGGCCAAGATCTACGCCAACGAAGGCGTAGCCCAGGTGCTGTTTTTCGAGAGCGACGAGGTATGCGAAACCTCCTACAAGGATCGTGGCGGCAAGTATCAAGGGCAGGTTGGCGTGACCCTTCCGAAAATCTGACAGAACCTGCTATGCGGCCAGTCTGCGGCTTTGCGCGCTCCGCTGCGCCTTGCATGCTGACCTGCCCGCGACGGTTCCGAGGGCGCCGCAGTGTTAACGCGACTGCCCGCCATGAAACACCTTATACTTTATGTCTTAAATCTGCGACAATCCGCGCCAGTTTTTACACTACGGGACTAAGCCATGAAATTCAGGTTCCCAATCATCATTATCGACGAAGATTTTCGCACGGAGAACGCCAGTGGTTTGGGCATACGCTCGCTGGCCGCAGCCATCCAGGAGGAAGGCATGGAAGTCCTGGGCGTCACCAGTTACGGCGACCTGACTTCGTTCGCGCAGCAGCAAAGCCGCGCTTCGGCGTTCCTGCTGTCCATAGACGACGAGGAATTCGGCGGCGGCAGCAAGGAAGAAACCGAGGCCGCGCTGAAAAACCTGCGTGCTTTTGTGGCCGAGATCCGTTTCCGCAACGCCGATATCCCGATCTACCTGTACGGCGAGACACGCACCTCGCGCCACATCCCGAATGATGTCCTGCGCGAACTGCACGGCTTCATCCACATGCACGAGGACACGCCGGAATTCGTGGCGCGCCACATCATCCGCGAGGCGCGATCCTATCTTGATTCGCTGGCGCCGCCGTTTTTCCGCGCGCTGACCCATTATGCGCAGGACGGTTCCTATTCCTGGCACTGCCCGGGGCATTCCGGCGGTGTGGCGTTCCTGAAGTCGCCGGTTGGGCAGATGTTCCACCAGTTCTTCGGCGAGAACATGCTGCGCGCCGACGTGTGCAACGCGGTGGACGAGCTCGGCCAGCTGCTGGACCATACCGGGCCAGTCGCGGCATCGGAGCGCAACGCGGCGCGCATCTTCAACGCCGACCACCTGTTCTTCGTCACCAACGGCACCTCGACTTCGAACAAGATCGTGTGGCATTCGACCGTCGCCCCTGACGACATCGTGGTGGTGGATCGCAACTGCCACAAGTCCATCCTGCACGCGATCATGATGACCGGCGCCGTGCCGGTGTTCCTGAGGCCGACGCGGAACCACTACGGCATCATCGGGCCGATCCCGAAATCAGAATTCGAGATGGAAAACATCCAGAAGAAGATCGACGCCAATCCTTTCATCAAGGACAAGACCGTGAAGCCGCGCATCCTGACCATCACCCAGAGCACCTATGATGGCGTGATGTACAACGTGGAAACCATCAAGCAGATGCTGGACGGCGAGATCGACTCGCTGCATTTCGATGAAGCCTGGTTGCCGCACGCGACCTTCCACGATTTCTACAAGAACATGCATGCCATCGGCCGCAACCGCCCGCGCGCCAAGGAGTCGATGATCTTCGCCACCCAGTCCACGCACAAATTGCTGGCGGGTCTGAGTCAGGCCTCGCAGATCCTGGTGCGCGAGCCGGAGTCGCGCAGGCTGAACAGCCACATGTTCAACGAGGCCTACCTGATGCATACCTCGACCAGCCCGCAGTACGCGATCATCGCCTCCTGCGACGTGGCGGCGGCGATGATGGAGCCGCCGGGCGGCACGGCGCTGGTGGAGGAGAGCATTGCCGAGGCGCTGGATTTCCGCCGCGCCATGCGCAAGGTCGACGCCGAATTCGGCAAGGATTGGTGGTTCAAGGTGTGGGGACCGGACAAGATCGCCGAAGAAGGCATCGGCTCGCGCGATGACTGGATGCTGCGCACCGGTGACAAATGGCACGGTTTCGGCAAGCTGGTTTCAGGCTTCAACATGCTGGATCCGATCAAGGCCACCATTATCACGCCGGGCCTGAATCTCAACGGCAATTTCGACGAGGGCGGCATCCCGGCCGCGATGGTGACCAAGTATCTGGCCGAGCACGGCGTGATCGTGGAGAAGTGTGGCCTGTACTCGTTCTTCATCATGTTTACAATTGGTATCACCAAGGGACGCTGGAACACGCTGCTCGCCGCATTGCAGCAGTTCAAGGACGACTATGACAAAAATTCGCCGATCTGGCGCATCCTGCCGGAATTTGCCGTTGCGCATCCGCGTTACGAGCGGGTTGGTCTGCACGACCTGTGCCAGCAGATTCACGACATGTACAAGACGCACAATGTGGCGCGCATGACCACCGAGATGTATCTGTCGGACATGCAGCCCGCGACCAAGCCCTCCGATGCATTCGCTCGCATGGCTCACGATGAGATTGACCGCGTGCCGATAGACGACCTGGAGGGGCGCGTCACCGCCGTGCTGCTAACCCCTTATCCGCCCGGTATCCCGCTGCTGATCCCCGGCGAGCGTTTCAACAAGACCATAGTGGAATACCTCAAGTTCGCGCGCGACTTCAATCACAAGTTTCCCGGCTTCGAAACCGACATCCATGGTCTGGTCGAGGAGATGAACGGTGAGCGCCAATACTGTGTGGATTGCGTAATGCGGGACTGAGTCGGTTTGGTTCAATTCAGGGCAAGGGACAGACAGGCAAGGATGCGACTGGTTGGCGGAGAATCCTGCGCCGCCAGACTCACGGAAACAGGTCGAATCCGAATAACGCTGAGCAGTGCGGCGCAAATCGCGCCGTTGAAATTGTTCAGTACGGAACCGAGCCGTCCGCAGCATTCAGGGAACAAGTGGCAAGTGCCTTGTCGCTGCGAAAAGGAGAATAGATTCTCATTTTCATTCCCTGCGCGGATAATTCTTCCGCGACTTTCGTCACTTTTTTGGCAAGGCCGGCACAAGCTCTTCTTGCCTTCTCGTCATCGCCGGTATCAACCACGACATCAACCATGTTATCGCGCTCGCTGATCAAACATTTCTGGACAAGGCCGGTTAGATTTATTGCCGCGCACAACTGATCTCCGTCTCCGGCCAGATCCGGGCTTGGGGACGGCGAACCCGATCTGCCGCATCCACAGACCACTACAGGCAGTGCAAGCGTTGCAAACAGCAGGCGGGCCCTGATCATGCTTGAGTGCGCCGATAAGTGACAAAATCGAATATCAGCGGTTGCGGAAGCTCCTGTTGCCGCGCTTCGCGCGACACTTCTTGCCACTCTGACCGGTTGAATTCCGGAAAGTGCGCATCTCCAGAGATGTCTTGGTGAATCTCGGTGATGTAGAGCGTATCCGCCAGCGGCAGAGCCTGCGCATACAGTTCCGCGCCGCCGACGATGAATGGATTCTCATCTCCCGCGCATGCGGCGATGGCATCCTGCAGCGAGTGGGCGATGATGCAGCCATCAATCTTGATTTCTCGGTTGTGCGTCACCACGACTGTCGTGCGCCCGGGCAGGGGTTTGCCGATCGAGTCGAAAGTCTTGCGCCCCATGATCATGTGGTGACCCATGGTGAGTGCCTTGAAGCGCTTGATATCCTCTGGACAGCGCCAGGGCAGGGAATTGTTTACGCCGATGGTGCGGTTGCTTGCCATCGCGACAAGTATCGACAGGCGCGCCTGGGTCATACCGCCACCGGCGCCTTTATCGCCGGATGCGGGTCATAGCCTTCCAGCGTGAAATCCTCGAACTTGAAATCAAGGATATTCTGCACTTCAGGGTTGATGCGCATGGTCGGCGGCGGGCGCGGTTCGCGCGACAGTTGCAGCCGCGTCTGCTCCAGATGGTTGAGATAAAGGTGTGCATCGCCGAAGGTGTGCACGAAGTCGCCGGGCTTGAGGCCGCACACCTGCACCATCATCAGCGTCAGCAGCGCGTAGCTGGCGATATTGAACGGCACGCCGAGGAAGATGTCGGCGCTACGCTGATACAACTGGCAGGACAGCTTGCCATCCGCCACGTAAAACTGGAAAAAGGCATGACAGGGTGCCAGCGCCATCTGGTTCAATTCTCCGACGTTCCAGGCGGATACGATCAGGCGGCGCGAATCGGGATTGCGCCTGATCTGCGCAATGACTTCGCTGATCTGGTCCACCACGCGGCCGTCCACGGTTTGCCAGGAGCGCCACTGCTTGCCGTAGACCGGGCCGAGATTGCCATGCTCGTCCGCCCATTCGTCCCAGATGGAAACACCGTTATCCTTGAGATATCTGATATTGGTGTCGCCCTGCAGGAACCACAGCAATTCGTGGATGATCGAGCGCAGGTGGCATTTCTTGGTGGTGACCAGCGGAAAACCATCTTCAAGGTTGAAGCGCATCTGGTAGCCGAACACGCTGAGCGTCCCAGTGCCGGTGCGGTCAGATTTTTTCGTGCCGTGTTCGAGCACATGTTTCATTAAATCAAGATAAGCGCGCATCAACTCAAGGAAGCAGGAATCGTTCGATCAATTCGAATACTATTATTATTACCACGGCCAATGCCACCAGTTTCCATTTGCTCACCTTGCCTACTGCCGCCAAGCTGGTTTGATCAGGTCTGTCTGAATTTTTGCAGCAAGCGGCCAGATCTTTCGCCAACAGTTGGGCATCCTGGTAGCGATCGTCGGGATCCTTGGACAGGCACTTGGAGACGATGGCATCGAGAGCATCCGGAACTTCGGAATTCAACGAACTGGGTTTCTGCGGGTCTTCATGCACGATCTGGTACATCACGGCATGGGCGTTCTCGCCCGAGAATGGCGTCTGTCCGGTCAGCATTCGATACAGCATGGTGCCAACTGAAAAGATATCCGAACGGGAATCAAGCGGGCGGTTCAACACCTGCTCGGGTGACATGTACAGCGGCGACCCCATCACCTTGCCGGTTTCCGTGTTCAACAGCGAGGCGGTCATTCTCGCGATGCCGAAGTCGGCGATCTTGATCTTGTTGCCGCTGAGCACCATGATGTTCGAGGGCTTGATGTCGCGATGCACGATGCCATGCTCATGGGCGTAGGCCAGTCCGGTCGCTATCTGGACCACTATGTTCAGCGTTTCCTCGATCGGCAAGTGTTGTCCGTCCTTGAGCAGCTGATTCAGTTCGGTTCCATGCAGAAGCTCCATGGCGATGTAAGCCATGCCGTCGCTTTCACCCAGGTCATGGATGGTGACGATGTTGGGGTGGTTCAGGCGTCCGGCGGCCCGGGCTTCCTGGTAAAAGCGCGCCTCGTATTCCTTTTTGTCGTTTGGGTCAAGACTCTGGAGGTTGATGGTTTTTATCGCGACCATGCGGTCGATCAAGGGGTCTTTCGCTTCATAGATAACGCCCATGGCGCCGCGCCCCAGTTCCCTGACGATTTCGTAGCGCCCAAAATTGTTAATCATCGTCTTTTCCGCTTATTGATCCGGCCTGATTTTCAACACGAAGTGAATTGGCGGCACTGTCTGTATAATCCAGCACATATCAGAATTCAAGGACGCAATGCTAGCACAACTCATGCTTTCCCAGTCTTTGCCCGCTCGTCCGCTTGCCACGCATCTGCTGGTATTGCTGCCCAAGGCAGCGGCGCTGGTCAAGGGCGTGCCGCAGGGCGATCTGCTTGCCAGCGTGCTCAAGCGACGCGGCATGAAAATCGCGGAGCTGGCCAAATCGCCGGTCACTGCCAATACCAGAGACGGCGCGCTGGTGACATGGGCGATGCTGGATTTCGAGAAAGACCCGTTTGCCCTGCAGACCCAGGTGCGCAAGGCATTGACTTCGCTGCTTCAGGAAAACCCCAGGGGATTGAGCATCGCGGTGCTCGGCAATGAGGCGCAACGCAAACTTGCTGCCGACCTGGCGGTGTACGGCGCATGGGTGAACGGCACACCGTTGCCGGTGCATAAGAAAAAGGACGCGCGCAAGCCGCTGAAAAAGATCGAGCTGTACGGCTATGCCGACAAACAGGCATTTGACAGCATCAGGGCGATGGCTGCGGGAAACCTGCTGTGCCGTGAATTGACTGTGCTGCCGCCGAACGAACTCACGCCGGGGCTGTATCGCAAGCGCATCGCCACGCTTGCACGGCAGCACGGCTGGCAGCGTGAAGAATTCGACCTGAAGACCCTGCGCAAAATGGGCGCGGGTGCCTTCGTCGCCGTGGCACAGGGCAGCGACCCGGACGATGCCGCCATCGTGCACCTGGGTTACCGGCATCCCAAGGCTACCCGGACCGTGGCGCTGGTCGGCAAGGGCATCTGCTTCGACACCGGCGGGCATAACCTCAAGCCCTCGCGTTACATGCACAACATGCATGAGGATATGAACGGGTCCGCAGTCGCGCTGGGTATTCTGCTTGCCGCGTCGCAGAGCAAAGCGCCGGTCAACATCGATTGCTGGCTGGCGCTCGCGCAAAACCATATCAGCCCAAAGGCATACAAGCAGAACGACATCGTAAAGGCGCTCAACGGCACCAGCATCGAGATCATGCATACCGATGCCGAGGGGCGCATGGTGCTGGCTGACACGCTGACCCTGGCCGCGCGCGCCAAGCCGGATCTGATGATGGATTTCGCCACCCTTACCGGCAGCATGGCAATGGCGTTGGGTGCGCGCTATAGCGGCGTGCTGGGCAATCGCGATCAGCTTGTGCAACTTGCCGTCAGTGTGGGCAAGCAATGCGGCGAACGCCTCTGCGCTTTCCCAATGGACGATGACTACGAGGCAGCGCTGGAATCCAAAGTGGCTGATATCAAGCAATGCACGCTGGACGGTGAGGCTGACCACATTCTCGCCACCCGCTTTCTCAAACGTTTCGTCAATGGGATACCCTGGCTGCATATGGATCTGTCGGCCAGCCGCTGCGAGGGGGGGCTGGGCATGATTTCGACAGATGTAACGGGCTTTGGCGTTGCATGGGGACTGCACCTGTTGCGGGATATTTCGTTGCCTTCCTATCGACAGAATTGGTCGCAGTCTCTAAAATGAAATAACGATATTGCGCTTTTCATTGTGATTCAAAGAAGCCGCATGGGGGACGTGAGATGCAATCGAGCAAATTTGTGGAGTGGGGAGCCAGGGTGACCGTGGCAACGCTGCTGGTTAGCGGATTTCAGGTTGTGTCTGCCCAAGTAAACGATCCCCCGCCGGTTCCGGTGAAGCCAACTTCAGAATATATATCCTTCCTGGAAAAATTTCCCGAGGCAGAAAAGGTTGATGTCTTCTATTTTGTCAAGAACTTCCCCGAATTCAAGAATAAGGTCATCATGCTGGATGCGAGATTCCGCAGAAGAATATCTTTCGACATGATATTTGCCAAGATTTGGAGAAATTTTGGAACCTTGACTCTGATCGTCACAGATATTCCCAAAAGGGAGACCATTCCGGACGACCAACCGTTTTTGCTTGTCGGCCGCATGACCGGATACAAGAATGAGGTTATCGATGGCAAGCTGGAATCAATGCCAATTGTGAAGTTCATGGGCAAGTATGTGTGCAAGGACTTCAGGTGCAACCAGTGAATGTCTTGGTTTTGACGCGACTTGTCTCGATCCAGGCGAGATAGATTGCCTGCCAGGCGTTCGCGCAGGGCCAGACAATTGAATCTGCAGGGAACCGCAAAAACGGGGAGATGGCTCGACTAGCATGCACGCGACTCTGATGTTCCACGGCAGGTCGGCAGAAATCAATGCCTCTTCCTTGGTACAAGCAAGTCGGTAATCGTTCCTTCCGCCATCTCGGCGGCAAAACATAGAGTTTCCGACAGCGTCGGATGCGGATGAATGGAAAGACCGATATCTTCCATATCTGCACCCATTTCCAGTGCGAGGACTGCTTCGGCGATCAGTTCCCCGGCATTCACGCCCACAATGGACATGCCAAGGATTCGGCGTGTCGCCGGGTCGAGCAACACTTTTGTTGCGCCATCGTCCCGCCCAACGGACAGTGCACGACCGGATGCCGCCCAGGGAAAACTGGCTTTCTCATAACTAATACCCTGTGCCTTGGCCTGGGTCTCGGTCAGTCCCATCCAGGCGATTTCCGGATCGGTGTAAGCCACAGACGGAATTGTCATCGGCTCAAAGAACGCCTTGTGCCCACTGATGACTTCGGCGGCCACCTTGCCCTCGTGTGTCGCCTTGTGTGCCAGCATGGGATCTCCCACGATGTCGCCGATGGCAAAGATTTGCGGTACATTGGTGCGCATCTGCTTGTCCACCGGTATGAAGCCGCGCTCGTTCACGATTATCCCGGCGGCTTCGGCGCTGATCTCGCGGCCATTCGGACGCCGCCCGACAGCCATCAGCACGCGGTCGTAGAGTTGCGGCTCGGGCGCGTGCTCGCCTTCGAAAGTGACTTTGAGGCCCTTCTTCTGCGCCTCAATGCGAGTAACCTTTGTCTTCAGGTAGATCGCCTCGTAGCGCTTCGCGATGCGCGTGTGCAACGGCTTGACCATATCCTTGTCCGCGCCCGGCATGAGCTGATCCATCAGTTCCACCACGGATATCTTCGAGCCGAGTGCGTCGTATACGGTAGCCATCTCCAGGCCGATGATGCCGCCGCCGATAATGAGCATGCGCCCGGGTATATCGGCCAAGGCCAGGGCGCCGGTAGAATCGATGATGCGCGGATCATCATAGGGGAAGCCGGGAATGCGCACCACGCTGGACCCCGCTGCGACGATAGCATGGTCAAAGGTGACAATCTTCGCACCGTCCGCAGTGTCCACCGCCAGGCTGTTCGACGAAGTGAACTTCGCTGTGCCGCGCACCACCTGCACCTTGCGCTGCTTGGCGAGGCCGCCGAGGCCGCCGGTCAGTTTGGCAACGACACTTTCCTTCCACGAGCGGATCTGGTCGATGTCGATCTTCAGCTTGTCGAAGGTCACGCCGTGTCGCGATACCTCTTCCGCCTCGGCAATGACCCTGGCCACATGCAGCAATGCCTTCGAAGGGATGCACCCGACGTTCAGGCAGACACCGCCGAGGGCGGCGTATTTTTCTATCAGTACAACCTGCTTGCCCAGGTCTGCGGCGCGGAATGCCGCGGTATAGCCGCCGGGCCCGGCACCAAGAACAACGACTTCTGCGTGTAGGTCACCCTTAGCCACGGCGGCCGCGGGAGCCGGTGCCGCCGTCTGGGTGGCAGGAGGCGCAGTTGGTGCCGGTTTATCAGCTGGAACTGCCTCTGCTTGCACCGCTTTGTCCGCACTTCGAGTTTCCAGTATCAGGATCACGCTGCCTTCGCTGACCTTGTCGCCAATCTTAACCTTCAACTCCGTCACTGTGCCCGCGGCCGGCGAAGGCACGTCCATGGTCGCCTTGTCGGTTTCCAGCGTAATCAGGGATTGCTCTGCTTCAACCGTGTCACCTGCCTTCACCATGACTTCGATGATGGGGACATCCTTGAAATCGCCTATGTCCGGCACTTTGATTTCGGTGGTCTGGCTCATATTCATTCTTTCCGCTAATCCATTTTCCTTAGGCCATACTGGCCAGTGGTTCAGGTTCTGACTTGCCCGCTGCCGAGTACGATGAATTTCTGCGAGGTCAGGCCTTCCAGGCCCACCGGGCCGCGTGCATGTATCTTGTCAGTGGATATTCCTATCTCCGCGCCCAGACCGTATTCGAATCCGTCGGCAAGACGGGTCGAAGCATTTACCATGACACTGCTAGAATCCACCTCGCGCAGGAACCGCATCGCCCTGGTGTAATTCTCGGTCACGATACTGTCAGTGTGTTGTGAACCATAGGTGCCGATATGCGCGATGGCCTCATCCATGTCGGCAACCACGCGCACTGCAAGTATCGGCGACAGATACTCTGTAAACCAGTCGTCCTCGGTCGCGGCCTTCATCTGCGTGACGATGGCGCGTGCCGCATCATCGCCGCGCAACTCCACCCCCTTGTCGAGATAGATCCTGCACAGCGGCGGCAACACTTTCGCCGCGATGCCTTGCGCGACCAGCAAGGTCTCCATCGCATTGCATACGCCGTAGCGGTGCGTCTTGGCGTTATCTGCGATGCGGATCGCCATGTCCAAGTCGGCTTCATGGTCGATGTAGACATGACAAACGCCATGCAGATGCTTGATCACGGGTATGCGCGCCTCATTTGAAACACGTTCGATCAATCCCTTGCCGCCGCGCGGCACGATTACGTCGACGAACTCCTTCATGGTGAGCAGTTCGCTGACAGCGGCACGGTCGGTCGTTGCGATGACCTGCACTGCGCTTTCCGGCAGGCCGGCGATCTTCAGTCCCTGCTGCACGCAAGCTGCGATCGCCTGGTTTGAATGGATCGCTTCCGAGCCGCCGCGAAGGATCGCTGCATTGCCCGACTTCAGGCATAAACCTGCGGCGTCCGCGGTAACGTTGGGACGGGACTCGTAGATGATGCCGATGACCCCCAATGGCACACGCATTCTTCCAACCTGAATGCCGGAGGGGCGGTATTTCATGTCGTCGATCTCGCCGATCGGGTCAGGCAATTGCGCGATCTGCTGCAGCCCTTCGGCCATCCCAGATATCGTCTTCTCGGTCAGCGTCAGCCTGTCTATCGAGGCATCTTCCAAGCCATGTTCGCGCGCGGAGGATAGGTCCTTGGCATTTTCGGCGATAAGCGTGGCGCTGCTTTCGACAATGGATTGGGAGATGGCTTCCAGGGCGCGGTTCTTCGCGGCCGTGTCGGCCAGAGCCATGCTGCGCGAAGCAGTGCGAGCTCGTCGTCCGAGTTGTTGCATGTATGCCTTGATGTCTTCCATGATGTCTATAGGGCGCCTCAAAAAATGCATCTTTCATCCCAACTGCAGCGCTGCGCAAGAAATTTAGTTCCGGCTAACCTGAAGGTTACCCGTCGCTGAATCTTCGTTTTCTTGCTTACATATCATTTATATGCGGCGCTGCAAAATTTCTTTCGCGCCTTGCATTTGGGCAAACTCTGAATTTTTAGAGGCGCCCTAATACGCATTAATGAAACCGGTCGTGCATTTTACCGCAAGCGGAGTGGTAAAATGCGCGCCTTGTTTGAATGGGCAAGCGTGTGTCCGATATACTAAATCAAATCCTTGTGACCAAGGCACGCGAAGTCTCGGCTGCACAAGCCGCCTTGCCGCTCGCGCAGATCCGCGACGAGGCGGAGCATTCCGCGCCAACCCGGGACTTCGTGGGGGCAATTCGAAACAAGATATCAGCGGGGCGGCCGGCAGTCATCGCCGAAATCAAAAAGGCCAGCCCGAGCAAGGGGGTTTTGCGCACGAACTTCCGCCCAGCCGAGATCGCGGCGAGCTACGCGCAGCATGGTGCCGCCTGCTTGTCGGTGCTGACCGACGAACAGTTCTTCCAGGGCAGCGCCGAATATCTGAGGCAGGCGCGATCGGCCTGCGCCCTGCCGGTGCTGCGCAAGGACTTCATGATAGATGCCTATCAGGTGTATCAGGCCCGGGCCATGGGCGCGGATGCCATCCTGTTGATCGTTGCTGCGCTGGATCTGGAACAGATGAGGGAGTTCGAGTCATTGGCCCGGGGTCTGGGCATGGATGTACTGGTTGAAGTGCATGACGGCAACGAACTTGATTTGGCCCTTCAGCTCGACACGCCGCTGATCGGCATTAACAACCGCAACCTGCGTACGTTCGCAACCAGCCTTTTAACGACGCTGGATTTGTTGCCGCGCATCGTGCCTGGACGCATAGTGGTGACCGAGAGCGGGATTCTTGAAGCGGCAGATGTTGCCTTGATGCGTTCCCATCAAGTGCACACCTTTCTGGTTGGTGAGGCGTTCATGCGTGCAGCCGATCCCGGAGCCGAACTGGCAAGGTTGTTCGTTCCTGATCGCTTTCAGTGACAATGCCTTCCGCATCAACTGGAAATTCTTGCAGCCCTAAAAAAATGGGCGCCCGAAGGCGCCCGATTAGCTTCCGACGTCCCCTTGGAGGGGAGGTATTGTTATTAGAAGCTGTGCTTCATGCCGAGCGACCAGGCATGCGGATCGGAGCCGGGCGCTGCCGCACCAACCGTGCCGGTAATGCCGTCGTAATTACCCAATCCATAAGAAGCATTGTCTTTATTGTTTACCACGGTATACAAGGCATACACTGTGGTGTTCTTGCTCAGACTGTGGTCATAGCCAACGGAAATTTGATTGGCATCGGTGCCATCTTGGCTATTCCATTTGCCGACGCTGGTGTAAGCCAGTTTCAAGGCATCGCCACCCATCATATATTTTCCAGCCAGATACCAGTCGTTTTGATCAGCAGAGGAGCCGACATTCGGGTCGTAAGTGCGCCTTTCATAGCTTAGGTTCACCTGAATAGGATCCATGGTGTAGCCGCCACCCAGTGTCCACGCGGTCAGTTTGTCATCCGGAGTCGCTGATCCAAAATCACCCGTACCAGAAGATCCCAAAGTTACTGATTGGTAGGCAAACGCCGCATTGATTGGACCAGCGCCGTACATGACATTCAGCGAATAGGCGGAACCCTTGGTTGCGCCGGAAATCGGAGTTTCAGCACCGGCAACAATTGCAGCGGCTACGGATACGCCGCTCATATTCGGGCTCATATATGCGATGGTATCGGGGAGGTAACCCCAATTTGACAAATCCAGCGGCCCAGTCAGGCCGCGGTTATCCGCGATCGTGTCAGCGAATACGTCCAGGCCACGGGTTGCCATCTTATATGGGCTGGCAAGTTGACCCAATGCGATCGTGCCCCAGTCGGAGCCAGTCAAACCGGCGTAGCTGGCGTTACCACCTAGACTTACACCTCCGGCGGCACCGTTTCCGCTGTTGTCCAGGTTGACATTGCTTTCGATTTGCCAGATAGCGGAAGTGCCGCCGCCCAGGTCTTCGGAACCCTTGAAGCCGATGGCAGAAGCATTGCTCGAAATCTGGGAGGCACTGTTGCCACTGGATCCACTATCCACAAAGTCTATGGAAACGTTAGCTGCACCGTAAATCGTGGTATCAGCCATTGCAACCGGGGCTGCGAATGTGCCGGCAACTGCCAAAGCGATTAAACTCTTTTTCATGCAGATTCTCCTAAGAATTATTTTAAAATTATCAAACGGGTCTCCCCATAAAAAACCCCTCAAGTCGCAACGAGACCTGTGAGAAGTCAGGCTCCATTTTCGCAGAGCCGTAATTAGGGATGCAACAAACCGTGAACGTTTGTTGTTTTTACGCAACAAGACAACGAGGTGTTGCTTCTGCCAATATCCAATCCCTGTACATAAAGATCTCTGATACTGAGAGGTCGCTTTTGTTCTATTTTTTATGACAAATCAATCTACTAGGAGCTAAGGTCACTACGCCTTCAGCCCAATTCCTTGACAATATATTGTTGCCTGCGGCTGATCGGAAGCATTTCATCGAGTCCCTTGATCTTTGCAACCCAGCGCGAGTCTCCCCCTTCGTCATCCATGACTTTTTCAAACCCTTCGATCTCATCCCTGGCCACCAGGCAATTACGGTGAATGCGGATGAAGCGCGCGGCGAATTCCTTTTCCAGCGCGGTAAGTGGTTCATCTATCAGAAACTCGCGCTCCAGCGTGCGGACGGTCACATACTTCAATTCAGCCCGCAAATACAGGATGGTTTCAACGGGAATCAGGAATATCTTGCCTCTTTCATGAATTGAAAGGTTTTTGCGAGACTCGGGAGTGAGTTCCTGCAGGACCTCGGTTCGCAAGGGAACCATATCCCGGGCGTGAGTCAGCGCATCAAACAGGCGCCCCAGCCGGATAGGCTTTAAGAGATAGTCAATTGCGTGCAGCTCGAAGGCCTTCAGGGCATAGACATCATAGGCTGTCGTAAAGATTATGGCTGGCGGTTTGGGCAGTTTGATCAGATGCCGAGCCAATTCAATCCCGTCCATTTGCGGCATTCGGATATCCAATAATACGACATCAACGTGAATAACCTCGATTTCGGCCAGCTTATCCAGTGCCTCGTAGCCGCTGCCCGCCTCTCCTACGATCTCCAAAGGCAGCTGCCCAGAGCAATCCACCAACAGTTCCTTGAGCCGGTTTCGTGCGGGAATCTCATCGTCCACAATGAATACGGTAAGGGGAAGTTCAAAGATGCTCATCCAGTTTCTCCACGGGACAATGTATATTT
Source organism: uncultured beta proteobacterium (assembly GCA_963782385.1). Taxonomy (GTDB): domain Bacteria; phylum Pseudomonadota; class Gammaproteobacteria; order Burkholderiales; family Gallionellaceae; genus CAVXFS01. Next base: position 337,199 of record CAWAJO010000001.1, on the reverse strand, counting down.
CAAATATGGCAGCACGATATGTACTTCATAAGAGTTCTGGCTGGCCTTTACGTCGTAGCGCGCCTCGATATCAAACTGCAATGCCAGCCTCTCGCGGATATTTGCCAGCGCCATCTTGTTTCCCATTTTGCTTCTGCCGTGTTCCTGACGTGGATTGAGCATCTCTAGATGAAGCTCATTTTCGCTCCGATACAATTTTATCTCAATATTTCCGCCTTCTACCGAAGGCTCTATGCCGTGATAAACAGCATTTTCCAGCAGCGGCTGAAGTATCAGAGGTGGCATTAACGCGTCACCAGGAGCACCTTCAGTCTGCCAGGTGACCCTCAGGCGATCCCCAAGACGCAATTGCTCCAAAGCCAAATACTGGCGTGCAAGTTCTATTTCATGATGGACAGGAACCAGGTCCGTATTTTGCGACATGGCCATGCGAAACAGGTCGGACATATCTTCCAGGGCGGTTTCCGCGCGTTTTGGATCCGAACGAACAATACCAAGCACGGCGTTGAGGGTGTTAAACAAGAAGTGAGGGCGTATCCGGGCCTGCAAGGCTTGAAGGCGTGCTTCGTCTATGGCAGGAGAAAGTGCGGTTCTCCGGTTCCGGAAGTAGGCTAGAAGCAATACGGAAGCGGCGGCGCTCAAAATAATGTATCGCAACAAATTAAAGGCCGCCGATCCCTCCAAAGACTTGTTCAGCGGTACTTCAAGGTAAAACATGAATAGCGTGGCAAAGATCCCGAGCAGCGAAACTGCAGCGTTTCCATACCAATATGGCAGCCGCGACAACACGGTGCTGAACGAAAACAACAACAACAGACTCATTAGCAATGCAGGCTGCAACAAAGTGGAGATGTCCAGTACCTGCTGCAGTACGTCCCGCCATGACGATGCTTCCGCCAACGCCGCAACAAGCGCCATGCCATTCACCGCCAACACGATACGCAGCACAACTCCCATGCTGCGAAAATTCGGCAACATATGGAAACTGCGGTTTTGATTTATACTCTGCGTCATTTCATTAACCCCGTTTGCCGTATATTCTGGACAAGAGACGATGACGATGCAAGATAATCAAATCTGGTCGGGCCGTTTTAGGGAACCGGTGGTGGATTCGGTGAAAAGGTACACCGCATCCGTTGAATTCGATCAGCGGTTGGCGCTGTTCGATATCCAGGCCTCACTGGCACATGCCCAAATGCTTGCTGCGTGCGACATCATCAGCGCGCAGGACCTGATCGACATACGTCACGGTTTGGCAAGAATCGAGAATGAAATCATCAGCGGTGAATTTCACTGGTCAATCGATTTGGAAGACGTGCATCTAAATATCGAGAAGCGGCTCATTGCGCTGGTGGGCGATGCCGGCAAGCGTTTGCATACGGGCCGCTCGCGTAACGACCAGGTTGCGACCGATATGCGTCTGTATCTGCGGCATTCGATTGACGAGCTGGGTAGCTTGATCCACGGGTTGCAGACTGCCCTTGTAGAACTTGCGTCGGACCATGTTCATACCATCATGCCCGGTTTCACCCATTTACAGGTGGCCCAGCCGGTAAGCTTTGCACACCATTTGATGGCATATTTCGAAATGCTCAAGCGCGATGCAGAACGCCTCGCCGATTGCCGCAAACGCGTCAATCGGCTGCCGCTGGGGGCGGCTGCCCTGGCCGGCACCAGCTTTCCGATCAAGCGGGAATATGTCGCGGAGCTGCTGGATTTTGATGGCGTATGCGAGAATTCGCTGGACGCCGTATCCGATCGCGATTTCGCCATTGAATTTACAGCTTGTGCTGCACTTGTCATGACACACCTGTCACGATTATCGGAAGAACTGATCTTGTGGATGAGTCCGCGCTTTGGCTTCATCGATATCGCTGACCGCTTTTGCACCGGTTCCTCCATTATGCCGCAGAAAAAGAATCCCGATGTTCCGGAACTGGTGCGCGGCAAGACAGGTCGCGTCAATGGTCACCTGGTCGCGCTGTTGACGCTGATGAAATCGCAGCCTTTGGCCTACAACAAGGACAACCAGGAGGACAAACAGCCGTTGTTTGATAGTGTGGACACGCTCACCCAGACGTTGCGCATCTATGCCGAAATGTTGGGCGGCATTTCTGTCAAGCCTGAGGCCATGCGTTTTGCGGCGTTGCAGGGTTATGCGACAGCTACTGACCTGGCTGATTATCTGGTAAAGAAGGGGTTGCCATTCCGGGATGCGCACGAAGCGGTGGCACAGGCGGTATGCTTTGCCGAACAGCACGGACGCGATTTGAGTAATCTGGAAATCGCCGAACTGCAGCAATTTTCCAGCCTCATTGAAGATGACATCTACGCAGTGCTCACTCTGGAAGGATCGTTGGCGTCCCGCAACCACATAGGGGGCACTGCCCCGGAACAGGTGACGGCAGCGATGGATCGTGCCCGAAAATATTTGTCCAGATAAAAAAACAGGGCGATCTGGAGATCGCCCTAAAAGGAGGAGAGTATGAAAAAACGGGCTATTTCAACCCGGCGTTCCAACACCCGAGCCGACTATAACGTCAGCTTTGATAAATTCATATATGCCAAACGGCCTAGATAATTACGGCAAATGGACTAGATAATTGTGGGCGCTTGAGTATTACCTATCCTTTCAGCAATTCTCCAAGTTCACCACTCTGATACATCTCGCTTACTATGTCGGAACCTCCGATGAATGCGCTGTTGACATACAACTGAGGAATCGTCGGCCAGTTGGCGTATTCCTTGATACCTTGGCGTATTTCAGGGTTCGCCAGTACATCCACACTGAAAAAATCTTCTACGCCAAGGGAATGCAGTATGCGCACCACATTCGCGGAAAAGCCGCATTGCGGAAACTGTGGTGTGCCCTTCATGTAGAGCACCACGGGGTGCCCGGTAATCTGCTGTTTGATAAGTTCTTGCGCAAGCATTTTGGCCTCTATTTGTTGACTAAGCAAGTTGGGTATTTTATCCGTGCGCGTCCTGCGGGGTCAAGCCAATTGTCCGCCACTGACCCGTTCGATTCCCGCCAAATCGAATGCTGAAAACACCTGCATGAATCCACCTTCTTGCAGCAGTCTTCGTACCGACGCGGCCTGGTCATAGCCATGTTCAAGCATCAACCAGCCGCCGGGACTCAGATGCGCGGGTGCAGTGCTTATGATTTGCCGGATATCGCCCAGTCCTTCATCACCGGAAGCCAGGGCAGAAGCCGGCTCGAATCGCAAATCGCCCTGTTGCAAATGCAGGTCATCCGCTGCGACATAGGGCGGGTTCGAGACGATAAGGTCGAAGCGCTGTGCGGCCAGCTTTTCGAACCAGTTGCTCTGAATCAGGCGCAGGTTCGCCACATCGGCTGCACGCCCTTGTAAGCTGTTTGTGAAGGGGGGGGATGCCAGCAGGCATTCCGCGTTCTCGCCTGCTACGACCAGCGCCGCCGCAGAAGCATCCACCGCCACAACCTCGGCACCCGGCCGGGCGCGGGCGATGGACAGGGCGATTGCCCCGCAGCCCGTTCCCAGATCCAGCACCCGAAAATTACATCCTGTACCGGCATGATGGTCAACTTCGGCCACTTGCGGAATACCCCGCGACTTTGCCGCATTAGCGTCAAGTCTCAGGGCCAGTGGTCCTGTCGGGGCGACGAGGGAAGAGGGGATGCGTTGCAAAGCCAGATCCACCAACAATTCGGTTTCGGGACGGGGAATCAGAGTGTCGGGAGTAACCTTGAACGTCAATCCGTAGAATTCGCGCTCGGCGAGAATATAGGCGAGCGGCTCTCCTTGCTGGCGACGCTGCATCAGCTCTTCATATCGGGCTCGCTCATGATCGGCCAGAGTGCGCTCCGGATATGTCAGCAGATACGCTCGGGACACTTCAAGCACATGCTGCAACAGGCTTTGCACTTCGATTCGAGCGGAATCGGCTTCAAGTTCAAGTGCTGTAGCCAGCTTTGCGGAATCCCGTATCAATAATTGCTGGATACTCTGCGCCAACACGTCAGCTTTCATCTGCCAGGGCGGCAAGCTGCTCCGCCTGATATTCCGCGACCAGCGCGCGGGTCAGTTCGCTGATATCGCCGTCCATGATCTGATCCATCTTGTAAAGCGTGAGGTTGATGCGGTGATCGGTGACACGCCCTTGCGGAAAATTGTAGGTGCGAATGCGCTCGGATCGGTCACCGCTTCCCACCATCGATTTGCGTTCCGCCGCCAGCTTGCTGTGGGCGTCGCGTTCCTCCTTGTCCTTGATGCGTGCTGCCAGCACACGCATCGCCTGTGCCTTGTTCTGGTGCTGCGAACGACCATCCTGACATTCAACCACGGTGCCGGTGGGGATGTGGGTGATGCGCACGGCGGAATCGGTCTTGTTGATGTGCTGGCCGCCCGCACCGGAAGCCCGGAAAGTGTCTATCCGCAAGTCGGCGGGGTTAAGCACCACCTCGCTGACTTGATCCGCTTCCGGCAGCACAGCGACGGTGCAGGCTGAAGTGTGGATTCGGCCCTGTGCCTCGGTGGCAGGCACGCGCTGCACTCGGTGCGCACCAGATTCAAACTTGAGCATCGAGTAGGCACCCTGACCCGCGATGCGCGTAATGATTTCCTTGTAGCCGCCAACTTCGCCAGGGCTTTCCGAGATGACTTCCACCTCCCAGCGGTTGCGTTCTGCGAAGCGGGAATACATGCGGAAGAGGTCGCCTGCGAACAGAGCGGCTTCGTCGCCGCCGGTGCCAGCTCGAATTTCCAGAAACACGTTGCGTTCGTCGTTGGGGTCTCTTGGCAGCAGCAGCTTCTGCAACTCAACTTCAAGTTGTTCCAGGCGCGTGCGTCCGGCCTTAACCTCTTCGTCCGCAAATTCGCGCATGTCTGGATCGTTTGCCATTTCCTGAGCGGTGGCGATATCGGCTTCGCAGGCCAGGTAGGCATTGTAACTATCTACAACTGGCACCAATTCGGCGCGCTCGCGACTGAGTTTCCGGAACATGTGCATGTCCCGGGTGGCGTCTTGGCTGCTCAATAGGTGCCCGACCTCGTCCAGACGTTCGCACAGCTGGGCGAGTTTGGAGACGATGCTGCGGTTCATTCGGAGGAGGGCAGGTGGTAGATGCGGTGCACCATATCGAGGAAGGCATCGCGCTCGCTGGCTTGTACCTGGTTCAGAGCATGCGTCGGGGCATGCAGAAATTTGTTGGTCAGGCTGCTGCTCAGCGACTCCAGCACCACTGACATATCCTCACCCTTGGCCAGCAGGCGCAAAGCTTTTTCCATTTCGTGACGGCGGTGGCGTTCGGCATGGTCGCGCAAAGCACGGATGGTAGGCACCACTTGGCGCGATTCCATCCACTGAATGAAATTGGCCACACTGGAATCGATTATGACCTCGGCTTCCTTTACCGCACCTTGCCTGGAATCCAGGCCGTCACGCACCACTTCTGCCAAATCATCCACCGAGTACAGAAATACGTCATCCAGTTCGGCGACCTCGGCTTCCACGTCGCGCGGGACAGCCAGATCCACAATAAACAGGGGGCGATGCTTGCGCAACTTGAGCGCACGTTCAACCATTCCCTTGCCCAGAATCGGAAGCGGACTGGCAGTGCAGGTCACGATAATATCGTGGTGGGCCAACTGATCTGGTAGTTCGTTCAGCAAGATGGCGAGCCCATTGACGCGTCGCGCAAGGACTTGGGCGCGTTCAAGTGTGCGGTTAGCAACCGTGATGCGCCTAGGGGAGCGCGCCGCGAAATGCACGGCGTTCAGCTCGATCATCTCGCCCGCGCCGATGAACAGGACATTTTGTTCCGAGATGCTTGGAAAAATCCGCTCAGCCAGCTTTACTGCCGCCGCAGCCATGGAAATCAGATTGGCGCCGATCTCGGTTTGCGTGCGCACATCCTTGGCCACCGAGAAGGTGCGCTGGAATAGCTTGTGCAGCATAAACCCCAACGTTCCGGCCTTTTCTGCATAACGGACTGCCTGCTTCATTTGTCCCAGGATTTGCGGTTCACCCAATACCATCGAGTCCAGTCCACTGGCAACGCGGAATGCATGCTTGACGGCACGTTCGCGCGGCAAAGTGTAAAGATAGGGTTCTATTTCCTGGGATTCCATCTGATGATAATGGGCCAACCAGCTGACTATGCGGTCGGGGTCCTGGGTGCTGCAATAAACCTCGGTTCGATTACAGGTGGACAGGATAGTCGCCTCCTTGGCAGAGCCATGCTCGACCAGGTTGTGCAACGCCGGCTCCATCGTCTCGACATCAAACGCAATCTGCTCGCGCACATTGAGGGGCGCGGTCTGATGGTTGATGCCAAATGCAAATAACTGCATATTTGAGCTCATGAAATAATTGCTAACGCGGGATTATAGTGGCAACAGAAGTGGAATGCCATGGTGCCAAGTGATTGGATACAGACGAGGAAGCGGCATTTGGTCCATGAATGACATAGTCATCGATCCCGGGTTTAAAGGAAAACTCGAAGCACAAAGACGCAAGTTGTGAAATCCACTTTTTTCAATCTGTTACGACTAAATTTGCTCTTTTTGCATTTTAGCACGAGTTTTCACCAAAGCGGGCAATAGGCGGGATGGGCGGATGACTGCTTTCCCTTTGCTCAGGGATGAAATATCTTGAAATTTGTCCAACTTCGAATTGGGAACAATCTCGGGCCGCAGTGAAAATTGCACGGGCGCGTTTCAAGTCTGGCCTGATACGGGCTCCGCCCGGAGTGTGGCAGGAGCAGGCGTTGTGCCGACCCTGTACGATCAATGCCGCATGGAGCAAGGCTAAATTGACGAGGCGCGGGCTTTCATCGAGGCCAGGGCGTCAACTGCTAATGGGTAACGCAAGATTACCTTCAATTCCCGTTTGATTCGCTCGTTGGTCAATCGTCGTGACTCCTGCATGAACGACCAAAGCGACGGGGATACAACACGCTCAACCTCCAGGCGCGGCAGGCGCCGCGGGTGTGGCAAGTCGAACGCATCTGCTACGGCATCAAAATATTCCCCCATCTTCAAGGCACTGTCGTCACTGGCATTGTAGATGCGGTTGGGACCGGCGTGACGCAGGCAGCGCACCACGATGCTCGCCAGGTCATCGGCATGAATGTGATTGGTATAGCTGTCTTCATCCGCAACTATGGCTGGAATGCCGGCGCGTAGCCGGTCGAGCGGCAGCCGGTCAGCGGCATAGATGCCGGGAACGCGCAGAATGCTGGCATGCACTTTTTTGCGCTTGACCCAATTCCTGATCTGGTTTTCCGCATCCAGTCGCCGTTGTGCTCGCAACGACTGTGGGTGAGCGGCATCGATCTCGCTGACGAGGGCACCATTGCAATCGCCGTATACGCCGCTGGTACTGATGTAGATCAAACGCCTGGGCAGAAGGCCGCGCGACAGTGTCGCGAGCAGGTTGCGGGTGCGCAGATCCTTGATCCCGGCATTAGCGGGAGGGGCGAAGTGCAGCACCACGTGCGCCAGTCCGGCCAGCCTCCGCAGGCTGCGTGCATCGTCCAGATCGCCTGGCAGTGGTATGATGCCGGCATCGCGCAACGCCTGATGGCGCGTGGGCTTGCGCACCAGCCCGTACAATCGATAGCGCGGGCGAAGAAGCGGCGCAACCCGCATGGCGATATCGCCGCATCCGATGATCAGAACCCTGTTCATGTGGCGATTATGCGTTAAAATCGCCGACCTCGCGAAATGAATAGCTCTGATGACATTCAATATCATTATCAAGCCAAGCGATCACAATTTTTCCATCGAAGCGGACGAAACCATACTTGAGGCCGGGCTCAAACACGGCTATACCATACCCTATGGCTGCCGCGATGGCGTATGCGGAGCCTGCAAGGGCAAGCTGTTGCAAGGCTCGGTTGATTACGGCAAGAGGCAGATCAGCGCATTGAGCGATCCAGAAAGATTGGCCGGAATGGCACTATTCTGTTCTGCCACGCCGCAATCCGACCTGATTATCGAGTGCCGCGAAGTTAGTGCAGTCAAGGACATTATCGTGAAGACATTACCCTGCAGAGTGCAGAAGATGGAGCGGCTGGCACAGGATGTGATGGTGCTCTATCTGAGATTGCCTGCCAACGAACGGATGCAATTTCTCGCAGGGCAATACATTGATGTGTTGATGAAGGATGACAAGCCGCGCAGCTTTTCCCTGGCGAATGCGCCACACGACGACGAGTTTCTGCAACTGCATGTCCGCAACATACCCGGCGGGGCGTTTACCCAGCACGTCTTCCATGAAATGAAAGAAAGAGACATCCTGCGTGTAAAGGGACCGTTGGGTACGTTTTATTTGCGTGAGGATTCGGATAAACCGGTCTTGTTTGTCGCCAGCGGCACCGGCTTTGCGCCGATCAAGGCCATCGTCGAGCATGCGCTGCAAATCGGAATCAAGCGTCCCATGCATCTTTATTGGGGGGTGCGCAGGCATTCAGACCTTTACATGCTGGACAGGGTGCAGAAATGGGAAGAACAGGGTATCGAATTCACGCCGGTCGTATCGGATGAGCCGTGGCCGGGACGCAACGGTTTCGTGCATCAGGCGGTGCTGGAGGATTACGGGGATCTATCTGGCTATCAGGTCTATGCCTGCGGCGCACCGGTGGTGGTGGAGGCCGCGCATCGGGATTACACCACGCTGCGCAAATTGCCGGAAGAGGAGTTTTTCTCGGATGCGTTTACTTTTGTGCCCAAGAACTGACGCCCGGTCACAATCCTAAGAGCTCATTAAATATCTTCGAATTCCATCGCTTGGCGGAAATAACCCAAGGCTTCGTCTGGTTTTTGCAATATGTCTGCCAGTCTTCCAAGTTCCATATAGTTCTGCCGGCAAGGATTGATGCTGAGACTCTCATCCAGATAATCTTGTGCTTTGTCCCAAAGTTGTTGGCGCAGGCATAATCTTCCCAGTGCCAGCAGCAATCCGGCATCGTTGGGATGGGACTGCAGCCAGCTTTCAGCCTGTTCGATTTGGCTGACTACATCTTCGGAGATGCAATCCCCATACAGCAGCGACAGGTCGCTGTCCCATTGTACCTTCAGGCTGTCGGTGATGATTTCGCGGGCAAGTGCATGGTCGCCCAATTGAATGAATGCGCCGGCAGCCGCATGGCTGATTGCGCTCTGCAGCCGGAATTCTCGGGGTACGTTCTTCCACGCCTGCTTGAGCGCCGGACGATTCTGTGAGACTGAGCGGATTTTTTCCAGCCAGACTTGCTGGCGCCGCTGTCCAGCTATGGTCGTATCGATGCCATTGCGTGCTTCCAGCTGGCTTAATATGTCCAGCACCGCGTCCCAGTTGTGCGCCTGCTGCTGCGCCTGCAATTCCAGGCTCAGGGCGCCAGTGTGGCTGTGCACGCCGGAATTGCGCAATTGCTTCAGTGTTTCCAGCGCCGCCTGCGGCTGATTTTCGTCCAGGTTGAATTTGACCGTAGCAATCAGGCGCATGGTGGCGCTAGCCGCAGTTCCGCCATTCGCCTCCTCCAGATAGGTATCGCGCGTGCCGTAATCATGTATTTCGTGCGCGGCACGCGCAGCGACAATAAGGCTGAGGCCGGAATCCTCCCCCAGTTTCCTGGCCTGCACTGCAGACTGCTCGGCGCTGGCGTAGCGCTCTTCGAAAAAAGCGGTAAGCGCTTGCAGCAAAGCTTTGCGGCCTTTTTCTCGCGCCCGTTCAGTGCGAAAGGTACGCACGTATTCCGGCAGGCGCACGGTTGCGAATATCAGGCGCAATGCCAGGTAGACAAGCGCGAACAGCAGCAGCAAAGCAACCACGAAAAGTGAAAGCGGCATTTCGGCACGGTATGGCGGAAAGAACAGCAATACGTAACCCGGGTTGTGCGTGGCCAGCGTCAGGGCCACGGCCAGCACAAATAATCCCAGTAGCCAGAACAGGAATTTCATGGGGTGGATTTCGAGTGGGCAAGGCGGTACCTGCGCACTGCATCCAGACTGTCGCTGATATCCGGCAATTCGATCCTGATGTCGGATTTACGCAGCCGTTGCAAAGTGGCGATGGCGGATGCGCTGTCACCGGAGGCTGGATCGAAATACTGCGATATCCACGACTGCGCGGATTGAAGATCGTGCCTGAAACTGGTCTCATCGTGCTCGAGTAGGGCCAGGCGGGCTGTCAGCAGCCGCAGCTTCAGGTTCTCGCGCAAAAAGAATGATTGCGTGGGAGAGATCAGGGGCAGCTGGTGTTGCTGGATATTTTCTATGCGCAACATGTGCCGGGCATCCGCCCAGATTTCCCGAATCAGCCTTTGTCCTGCGGTCTCATTGGGCGGCGCGGATGGCGGCGACCGACTTTCCTGCTGCGTCCGAAATTCATATGCCAGAGGCAGTGTGTCCACCTGGGCGACAAGGTTGTCGATCCTGGAATTGATATCCGGGATGTCCAGGCCCGGCAACGCGCGCAATTTGTCGATGTCCTGGCTGATGATCGTTCTCAAGCTGTTAAGGTTGGCGTGATTCATGCGCCCGAGGTACTCGTCGGCCTGCTGCATGGCGATCAATGCTGCCTTGACATTGGCCGAGAGTTGCAACTGCTGCCCGGCGATAAGCAGCAGCTGTTCAACATCGGAAAGTGTGGTTTCGTCGCGGCTGCCGGACAGTTCCTGGTACAAGGTTTCCAGTGCAGTGCGCTGGCTCTGCGATTCGGCATAACGGGCTTCCAGCAGCGATTGCTTGGCGGCAAATTCGCGTATTGTTTCCTGTTCCTGTTTCAGCAATGCGAAATTGGCCTTGTTGTCTCCGTCTACTTCCGCCAGGCGCTTTGCCAGTTCCTGGCGCATGTCGTCTATCTGGCGATGTGCATCGAACCATTGCCAGAGGAAAACCGCCATGACCACAACCAGCGTCATGTGCGTAACGCTCATGCGCGAAATGGAGCGCGCCACCGGATTGTGATGCGCGGCAGCGGGGGGCGCGGTTTCTGCTGCGGCCGACCGGGGTTGCTCCTGCGATGGCGGTTGTTCGGTCATGTGTTATCTGGTTGTTGTATCCTGTTTGCAGTTCTCTCGCCAGCCCATGCTATCAAACCTGAAAGTACCCCGTCATCCCCGCTTGCGGTTGTCGTCACGCTGCGCCAACCCAGCCATTGCGCGGCCTCCGCAATGCGCGCATGCGGCACGAACAGCGGCAGCGTGGCAAGCTGTTCGCGCTCGCGGCTATCCGACATGTCCCACAGGTGTCGCAGTGCCTCGCTGCTGGTGATGGTAATGGCATCCGGTTTGGCGACAAGCATTGCAGCAGCTTTCTGTCGCGGTTTGCTGCGCCGGTAGCACTCTGCATAGTCCACGGACGCGCCGCGCGCTTTCAGAGTGTCGCCCAGCAATTCGCGCCCGCCGTCGCCGCGGAAAATCACCACGCGCCATCCGGCCACGTTTTGCAGCGCCGGCAAGGCAAGCAAGGCCTCGCTATCGTAGTGGTCCTGCGGCGCGATGACTTCCCGCAGGTTCAGATCGCGCAATGCCCGGGCGCTTCCCTGGCCGACCGCAGCAACCCGCAAGGATGAAGGAAACGCACCGGCTGCATGGATGGCATCCATGCCATAGCGTACCGCGTTGGGGCTGATAAAAATCGCGAGGTCGAATTCATGCAGGCGTGAGATGAGCGCGTTCAAGGGTCGGGGATCGGCTGCCGGGCCAATTTCCAGCAACGGAAACAAAATGGCATTGCCCCCGGCCTGGGCGAGGCGCTGCGCCAGGTTTGCGGCTTGATCATATGGTCGGGTAACCACGATTTTCAATCCGGAAAGGGGCAAAGTGGAGGTCATGATTCAGTTGCTGCCGAGACCACGAAGAAGATTTTTCCGTTGTTGGTCGAGGTTTTCAACTCTGTGTGCTGCGTGTCCTGATTATGCCCGGATTACAGAGCCAATGCTGCAAGGATCTCATCCGCACCTTGTGCCAGCAGGTCTTTGGCCACCGCATTACCCAGTATTTCCGGTTCGCCGGCATTGCCTGTCTGTTCACCGCGCAGCAGACGCGTTCCATCGGGAGTCGCGACAAAGCCGCGCATGCGCAGTTTGTCGCCTATAACTTCGGCGAATCCTCCAAGCGGTACCTGGCAGCTGCCGGACAGTGCGCGGCTCATGGCTCGTTCTGCCAGCACGCAGGTGGCTGTATCAGCGTGATGCAGGGGAGCCAGCGCTGCAACCAGGTCGGTGCGATCAGCAAGGCATTCGATGCCGAGCGCCCCCTGTCCCACCGCGGGCAGGCTTTCTTCGCTAGGAATGGTGTTGCGGATGCGTGCGCCCAGGCCCAGACGCTTCAAGCCCGCGGCAGCCAGGATGATGGCGGCATACTTGCCTTCATCCAGCTTGCGCAGGCGGGTTTGGACGTTTCCGCGCAACGGTTCGATTTTCAGGTGCGGGAAGCGCGCGCGCAATTGGCTCTCACGGCGCAGGCTGGAGGTTCCCACCACGGAGCCGGCAGGCAAGGCGTGCAAATTTTCATGCTGATTGGAGACGAATGCATCGCGCGGATCCTCGCGCTCGCCTATGCAGGCCAGTATGAATCCGTCAGGCAAGTGCATCGGAACGTCCTTGAGCGAATGAACGGCGATGTCGGCGCGCCCATCTTCCAGCGCAGTTTCCAATTCCTTCACGAACAGCCCCTTGCCGCCGATTTTTGACAAGGTAACGTCGAGAATCTGGTCGCCTTGAGTGGTCATGCCCAATATGCTTACGTCAGTTTGTGGGTATAATGCACGCAACCGATCCCTGATGAATTCTGCTTGCCACATTGCCAATGCGCTTTCGCGCGAGGCAATGACTATTCTGGCTGGAGCAGATTGCGCGTGAGGTGTCTGATTCATTGGTTTTCCTGAAGGTCAGTTAAATAATGCTGTTTGCGCCGCAATTCTAGCATGAGGTGATTGCGCGCGCGTTGCACCCCGGTGATGTGATGGAAGAACAAAAGTGATGAATTTTCTTGCCGCGCCCGCTGACATTTCGAGCAAGGATATTCCTTTGCGCGAGGACATCCGCTTGCTTGGGCGCATCCTAGGCGACACGCTGCGGGAACAGGAAGGCCAGGAAACGTTTGACCTGGTGGAAAATGTCCGGCGTGCAGCCGTGCGTTTTCGCAAGACACAGGATGAACGGGATTTGCATGATCTGGAAAAGATTCTTGATGGACTTACGCCGCTGGAAACGCTGTCTGTTGTGCGCGCATTCAGCTATTTCTCGCAGCTGTCGAATATCGCCGAAGACCTGCATCATATCCGCCGACGTCGCGCGTACCTCAAGGCGGAGTCATCGCCACAGGAAGGAAGCGTGCTGCTTACGCTTGACCGGGTTGAGGATGCGGGAATCAGCGCAGACGATATTCAGGAGTTCTTCGACAAGGCATTGATATCGCCGGTGCTGACTGCCCATCCCACCGAGGTGCAGCGCAAGAGCATACTGGATTGCCAGATGATCCTCTTCAACATAATGGATGAGCGCGACCGACTCGACATGACGCCGGACGAACTGGAGGCGAACGAAAATGCCCTGCGTCGATTCGTGTTGATCCTGTGGAGTACGCGCATGTTGCGCATCTCCAAACTCACGGTAAACGATGAAATCAAGAACGGGCTGACATACTACGGCTATACCTTTCTTGAGGAAATCCCGAAGATTTATGCGAGCCTGGAAAAGCAATTGCATCAACGTTATGGCAAGCACTTTCCCATTCCGTCGTTCCTGCGCATAGGCAGCTGGATCGGCGGAGACCGCGACGGCAATCCATATGTGACTTATGATGTCATGCTAGGCGCCGCCGAGATGCACTCCTCGCTGATTCTGGAGCATTATCTTGCGGAGACACATGTACTCGGCACGCGCCTATCTCTGTCCACCCGCCTGGTCGAGATCAGTGACGAACTTGCCGAGTTTGCTGCGCGATCGCCGGACGAGGCTGTGCATCGTCAGGACGAGCCATACCGCCGAGCGTTGATCGCGATCTATTCGCGCCTGACCTCGACAGCCAGACACCTGGGCCATCGCGTGCAACATTTGCGGCCGGTCGATGCAGATGCGCACCCCTATGCCGATGCTCAGGAATTCATCAGCGAGATCGAAATACTCATCCACTCGCTGGAGCAGCATGGAGCCATCTATTTGTCACGCGGCAGACTGGCCAATCTGCGCCGTGCCGCAGAAGTGTTCGGATTTCATCTCGCTCCGCTGGATATGCGCCAGCACAGCGCAATCCATGAACAGGTGGTGTGCGAGCTGCTGGCTGTAAGCGGCGATGTCAATTATGCTGAACTCGATGAAGCAGCGCGCCGCTCGGTGCTGTTGTCGACACTGGAAATCGACAGGCATCTGGTGGAAGATCTGGACAAATTCTCCCAGACAGCCCAGGGGGAATTGCGCATCATGCTGGCAGCGGCGGAAATTCATCGCCGCTTTGGCAGGGCAGCGTTGCCCAACTACATCATTTCCAAGACCGACGCCGTGTCGGACATGCTGGAAGTCGCATTGATGCTGCAACAGGCCGGGCTGCTGGAGCCGGGTGCGCTGCACCTCAACATCATTCCGTTATTCGAAACAATCAATGACCTGCGTGGCTGCGGCGTCATCATGGACGAATTGTTCTCCATTTCGTGGTATCGCGATCTGCTAAAGAGCCGCGGCAACACCCAGGAAGTGATGCTGGGCTATTCCGACAGCAACAAGGATGGCGGCTATCTCACGGCAAGTTGGGAACTTTACAAGGCCGAACTCGAACTGGTGAGGGTGTTTGAAAGACACGGCGTAGACCTGCGCCTGTTTCACGGCCGCGGCGGCACGGTTGGTCGCGGTGGCGGCCCGAGTTATCAGGCGATCCTGGCGCAACCGCCGGGCAGCGTGAATGCGCAGATCCGCATTACCGAACAGGGGGAGGTCATTGGCAGCAAGTATTCCAATCCGGAAATCGGCCGCCGCAACCTGGAAACCCTTATTGCAGCCACCATGGAGGCCACGCTGCTGCACCACCACGGGGACGACAGCACCATGCCGGAATATCACCGCATCATGGAAACGCTGAGCCGGGATGCCTTTGCCGCCTATCGCAAGCTGGTGTATGAGACGCCGGGCTTCACGGATTTCTTCTTTACTGCCACACCGATCCGCGAGATTGCCGAACTCAATATTGGCAGCCGTCCCGCATCGCGCAAGGCAACCGACAAGATCGAAGACCTGCGTGCCATTCCCTGGGTATTCAGTTGGAGCCTGAACCGAATCATTTTGCCGGGCTGGTTTGGCTTTGGCAGTGCGGCAAAACAGTTCCTGGTGCGGGAAGGGAAGTCCGGGCTTCCACAGTTGCAGGTAATGTACAAGAACTGGGCATTCTTCCGCGGCTTGCTTTCAAACATGGATATGGTGCTGGCCAAGACCGATATGGGCATTGCCTCAAGCTATGCTGAACTGGTGCAGGATGAAGCATTGCGCGACCGCATCTTCGGCGCCATTGAAACGGAATGGAAAGATACCATAGAAGTGTTGTTCGCCATTACCCGCGCGACAGCGCTATTGCAGGATAATCCCACCATGGCGCGCAGCCTGACCACGCGCACGCCCTACATAGACCCGCTCAATCACCTGCAGGTATCATTGCTGCATCGCCACCGCGCGGGTGACAATGACGCGAAAGTGAAGCGCGCGCTACAGATAACCATCAACGGCATCGCGGCGGGACTGCGCAATAGCGGGTAACCCACGGCGTTTTGCGGGAGAATTGCCATGCTGACTCTGGAGCATCTGATTGTTGAATTCGACAAAGGCCTGCGCACGCTGTTTGCCAGGGCACACACCGTACGCCCGTATCCGGATGCGGGTTTACCGGAAGCCGAAATGATTGAGAGCGAGAAGAAACATGCTGCCGCACTGATGCGCGTCAATCACAGCGGCGAAATCTGCGCCCAGGCCCTGTATCAAGGCCAGGCGCTGACAGCGCGCGATCCTGCGGTGCAGGCAAAACTGCTGCGCGCCGCGCAGGAGGAGACGGAACATCTGGCATGGACCTCGAAACGGGTACATGAACTGGGCGGCCATTTGAGTCTGCTCAACCCGGTCTGGTATACGGGTTCGCTGGCTTTGGGCGCGGTTGCCGGACTGCTTGGAGACAAGTGGAATCTGGGCTTCCTGGCCGAGACCGAGCGCCAGGTTGGCGATCATTTGCACAGCCATTTTGATCGCTTGCCGCAGCAGGATGCCAAGAGCCGCGCCGTGGTCCAGCAGATGTACAGGGACGAGACCGGTCATTCTGAAATGGCGACTCAGCTGGGTGGGGCAGATTTGCCGCTGCCGGTGACGCTGGCCATGAAGGCAAGCTCCAAGGTAATGACCCGCACAACATACTGGATTTGAGCGGTGATCCTGGCTCGCCGGCAGACGACGACGCTTACTCCCGCACTACCTCAAAATCGTGCGTGATGGCCGCCGTCTTGCCCAGCATGATGGAAGCCGAGCAGTATTTTTCGGCGGAAAGCCTGATCGCGCGTTCGACCACATCGGGCTTGAGGTCCTTGCCCGTCACCACAAAATGCATGTGAATCTTGGTGAACACCTTGGGGTCTTCCGCGGCGCGCTCCGCCGCCAGCTCGACGTAACAATCCGAAACCGCCTGGCGACTCTTCTTCAGAATCGTAATTACATCGAAACTGGTGCAGCCCCCCGCGCCCAACAGCAGCATCTCCATTGGCCGCAGCCCCAGGTTGCGGCCACCCGCCTCCCGCGCGCCATCCATCAGCACGGCATGGCCGCTTTCCGATTCACCTAGAAACGAAACCTGTTCCACCCATTTGATGCGCGCTTTCATTGTTTGCCTTCTACAATTCCATCTTTAAACGATACCATACTATGCCGATGATTTCGTGCACGAAGATTCTGCTGTCGACCATGGCCCCGGCACTCGGAATGAAACCTGGCAAGCCTTTCTGGTATCGAGTGGTGAAAGCCGTTGGCGCAGGCACGACCTCAAAACCGGCATGCTGAAATGCCATGACCGCCCGCAGCATATGCCAGGCATGCGTGACCAGATATATGCGCTTGATACCGGCCTGCTGCAGTATCGGAAAACTGTAGCCGGCACTTTGCCAGGTGTTGTCGGACGCGTCTTCGGTCCAGCGCACCGGGATACCGAATTCCTGTTCGAGCACAGACTTCATTTGCTGCGCTTCTGAAAGGTCGTTGCCCAAGGGCTTGCCGGCGGTCAGCAGAACCGGCTTGCCGGTTTGACGCTGCAGCTTTGCCGCATAACGCAGACGCACGAGCGTGGGTTCGCCGACCGTGTCAGTACCGTATTCCGGCGCATTGAAATAGGTGCCGCCGCCCAGCACCACAATGGCGCCGGCGCGACCGGACCTGACATCGACTGCTTGGGGTTCGCCTTCGAGAAGATGCAAGGCACTTTCCGCCACAAGCGGTGTCGAGCAAAGCCACGTCAACACGATTGAAACGATGAGCAATCTCCGCCCAAGCCGAGGTCGGGAGCGCATCAGTATCAAGCCCGCCAAGGCGAGCAGCAGCAAGCTGAAAGGAGGGAGCAGGAACGCGCTGATCAGCTTCGTAACAATAAAAGAGGACGACATCGTCTTTCAACTGCCTGAGGTTAATAACGGTCGCAGCATGCGCATGATAACTCGGGCGGCGGCATCGATCAGGGCTCAACATACCGCCAGGCCTTGTTGAATTCCCTTCGTTCGCTGCGCCAGAGCTGCCTGGCCAAGAATCGGTTAATCAATGGTCTGCTTCCCATCTCACTAAAGGCTTTTCAAGATTACGAAGAGACTAGAAGTGGCGTGGACGTCACTGTATGCTACGCCATGAGTCTGTATTGCAAAGGACTGACACTTCCATGCCTTGAGGAACCTGATGAATAACAATATGCCACGCATGTCCGGGCGGAAAATTCTAGGTAACGTTGCCACCGCTGTTCTGCAAGCGTGGGTTATTGTGCTGTGCGTGGCAGCAGCCTTGTCCGCGGTCCGCATCCTGCAATTGGCCTGGCTCTGGCCCAGCGGTTTTGAGGCGAAGCTGTCCGACATCCTTACCGTGCTGTTCCAGGGCGCCCGTTTCGATCTAAAAGTTTGCGCTGCTGCGGTAGTGCTATTGTCGCCATTGCTGTTTATCCTGCCGTCCCGATTGCATGGCTGGATCGCCGGTACCGTGACGGTGATATTCACCTTCCTGTCGCTGATCAACCTGCACTACATCGTGTTTTACAAAGTGCCAATCGACCCGATCATCTTCGGGTTTTTCGAGGACGATACCAAGGCCATCATCCAGACTATCTGGAGCGATTTTCCGGTGGTGCAAACCTTGCTGGTTTTGCTGGTGCTCAGCGCGGTGGCTATCGTAGCGCGCACGCGGCTTTACGGTTTCCTGAGTGTCCGGCTCAACTACCAGCGTGTCCCCGTCTGGGCTACGCTGCTGTCCGTATTGCTGGCTGTGCTAATGCTGGTTCTTACAATCAAAGGTACGCTTCGCGCCATGGCACTTGGGCGGCAGAACACTTCAGTGACCACTTCGCAGTTCCTCAACGATATGGTTCCCAACGGCGTTATCGCGCTCAAATTTGCCTGGGACGACCGCAGCGATTCGCAGGATATCAGTGACCCCCTGCAGGGCCTGAAGCGGTTGGGGTTCAACTCGCCGATGGAAGCAGCGCGCATTCTGGGCATAGAGGCTACTGATGAGAATGCGCTTCACGCTGCGTTGATAGCCAATGGTCCGCAACAGAACAATAGCCATAAAAAGAATCTGTTCTTTTTCCTGATGGAATCCATGGGCGCAGAGCCGTTTCTTTACCAGGCCAGCGACTTCGATGTGCTCGGCCGGCTTGAGCCGACGCTGTCGCATGCATGTCATTTCTCCAATTTTGATTCAGCACAGCCTGGCACCCACCCCACGCTCGAAGCCTTGTTATTTTCCACGCCGATCACTCCGTTGACACTCGGGCTGCGGGGCAAGGTACCGATTCCCTGGGCAACCGCGCTGGTCTTCAAGCGCGCCGGCTATCACACCGTGTTCGCCACGTCGGCACGTTCAGGCTGGCGTGATCTGGATCGTGTACTCAAGGTCCAGGGATTCGATGAAGTCATCGATGCGAACGACCTGAAAGCCGCCTATCCGGATGCGGAACTTGGGATATGGGGAGCATGGGACGGCTATCTTTTCAGGTATCTGTCCGAACACCTGAACAAACCTCAGGGAGATAAACCGCTGTTTGTTTTTGCGCTGACCTCCACCAACCATCCGCCTTATGATTTGCCGGCGGATTACCAGCCTCCCAAACTTAACATGGAAAAGTGGGGCGGCGAACGGGTCTTCGATTCCCTAAAACCGAACCTGGATACTTACCGCTATGCAACAGACTTGCTGGGTGGATTTGTACAGGAAGTGCTTTCGGGGCCATTGGGTTCCGACACGGTAATTGCTGCGACCGGAGACCACAATGGGCGCAGCTTCGGCCGGTATGCCACGTCGGAGAGAAGGTATCTTGAACACCAGGTTCCTTTTATCATCTGGGGTGACGGCATAGACTGCGGACATCAACTCGAACTGCCGGCCAGTCACCGCGACATGTTTCCCACATTGTTCCCGTTGGTCGGAGTGGATAGCGGTTACGTCAATACCGGCCGCAATCTGTTGGCCGATCCTGCCGCTAAGGAGAATTCGGCCCTCAATTTGCCGCTTATATTGAGTTATTACGGCCCCGTACGCGATGCCAGGGGCGAGTGGATGTTAGGCAACCCGGCTTCTTTTACTTGCACACCAGTCCAAAAGAAGGCTGATGCCACTTGCCGATTCGATGCGAAGGAAGATGCCGAGGATCGGGCATTTTTGGGTCTGCTGGATTGGAATGTGCGTTCCGGACTGAGCAAGCCATAACAGGATTCGGGCCGTTGTTCTGGCTCTGCACTGAATATGGTTATGTGCCAAAGGGTGTGCGTTCGAGTACGAAGCTGCCATCGATGCAGAACGATGGCCCGGGATGTTCGCGAAGTAAGTTCTCAACCACGGCTGATATATTGCGGCTTGCAATAGCCGAACGTGCATCACGATTATTCTTAATATATTCCATCGCCCAAACATTTCAAAACGGTAGGTCATGTTTTTTCGCGTTTGTGTCGCCCGCATCGCTTCCGAGCTGCTTCGTCACGCATTGCTCTGAAATCATTGCTATTGGCGGAATGTAGCCAGCCTGACATAATGCCGCGAGCCTCACTTTTACATCCGGATTTCCATTGAATATTAAATTCCAGCGTGCCGTTGACCGATTGATTGGCGTGCCGATTTGCCTATTGCTATCGATGATTGAGCGACTGCGGCATGCACTGGGGTTGTCAGCGCGCGCTGGCCGTCCACAGCGGATATTGATCATTCTGCTTTCCGAAATGGGCAGCCTGGTGCTTGCGCATCCGATGTTCATGCGCATCCGCCAGAAGTATCCAGGCGCCTCGCTCCATATCCTGATGTTCGGCAAGAACCGCGAGGTGCTGGACCTGATGGAAGTGATGCCCCGGGAAGATGTGCTCACCCTCAGCGACAAATCCGTGATGGCCCTGGCCCGCGACAGTATCAAGGCGATCAGGACCATGCGTGCGCTCAGGTTCGACGTGGTGATTGACTGCGAGTTGTTCTCCCGCATCAGCAGCATCTTTTCCTATCTGTCCGGCGCGCCGGTGCGGGTCGGATTTCACCCACATACACAGGAAGGGCTGTATCGCGGCTCGTTCATCAATCGGCCGGTGCTGTACAACCCCTACCGCCATTTATCCCAACAGATGCTCGTGCTTGTCGCGGCGATCGAGTCCGATACCGTGCCGAAAGCCAAGAATGCTCCTGTGGCGAAGATTCCCGCGCCGCCAGCGCTGGATTTTCCACAATCTGAATTGCGTGAGGCGCTGGATCAACTGCATTCTGATTTTCCCGAGGTGAAGGGCAAGCGCCTGGTGCTGGTCTATCCGGGTGGCGGGATATTGCCGATACGCGCCTGGCCGGCGGCATACTACATGCAACTATGCACCGCGCTGCTTGAGGAAGGTTGCGCGATCGGGGTGATCGGTTTGAATGAAGACAAGGCATTGGCGCAGGACATACTCGCGCATTGCCAGCATCCCGGTTGCGTAGACCTGACCGGCTACACCCGGTCCATACGCCACTTGCTGGTCCTGTTCAACCATGCATCCCTGCTGATCACCAACGACGGCGGGCCTGGACAGTTCGCGGCCCTGACCCGGATCCCGGCACTGGTATTGTTCGGCCCGGAAACACCCGCCCTGTATAGTCCGCTGGCCGACAATATCCATTGCATGTACCTGGACTACTCCTGTTCGCCGTGCCTTACCGCCTACAATCACCGCGCTTCTCCTTGCGACGGAGATAACCAGTGCCTGAAGCAGATAGCGCCGGCGCAGGTGCTGGCCAGGGCGCGCGATCTGCTGGCAACTGCTGCAATGCACGAAACGGCATGATGCTGAACATCCACCTGTCCATTGCCTCGTTGTTGCGGCGGATATTTTCAATGCGCTTCCTGAAGTTCGGCACGGTCGGCGCGTCGGGGATCGTGGTCAATCAGGGCGTACTCTATCTGGCACGGGAACATTTGTTCAATGCGGTATCGGCCACCGGAGAAGTCGACTGGCTGCGCCTCAACCTTTCGCTCGCACTGGCGATATTCTTTGCCACGCTGAATAATTTCTTCTGGAACCGGTTGTGGACCTGGGCCGATCGCAGGTATCACTACGACCGGCCGATCTTGATCCAGTTCGGGCAATACACGCTGTCCTGCGGCGTCAGCATCGCGCTGCAGGTGCTGTTCACCAATTTGCTGGCACCGCACCTCTACTATCTGATCGCCAACCTGATTGCGATCGTGGTCACCAGCGTACTGAATTTCCTGCTCAACGACATCTGGACGTTCGGCCGTCTAAAATTGCTCGATGGTTCCAGATACAAAAGCGGATCATCCGGTGATCCGCCATGAATTCCCTGTGCGGCATGACACGTTTGCGCTTCCTGTGGTACGTGTTTGCCGTGCTGCTGGCGGGGTTCACCTATTTCTACGGGCTCGACAGTCAGCACGTTCCCAAGAACGGCGACGAGTATCCCTACGAGCACATCACGCGCCTGACGGCGGCGTCAGGCCATTTGCTGCCGCTGCAGTCGCAATTGGACAACATGCGCAATACCAAGCCGCCGCTGGTCTTCTGGCAGGGCATCGTCTCCACCCGCTGGGGACGCGACTGGACGCTGTGGAAACTGCGTTATCCGAGCGTAATCTACACTTTGCTCACGGCCATGATGACCTTTCTGTTGGGCTGGAAATTGTCTCGACAGATGGAGACCGGGTTCATCGCGATGCTGGCCTATCTCGCGTTCTTCAGCACTTACCGCTATGGCCGGCCGTTTCTGATCAATCCGCCTGAAGTCTTCTGGTTCTTTCTGCCGTTCTTCACGCTGCTGTACTGGCGGCCGGCGACGTTCGATTCGCGCTGGAAAGTACCGCTGTTGCTCGGCGTCGAGGTCGGCATCGGGCTGCTGTACAAGTCCTTTGCACTGATCGCGCCGGTCGGCTTGTGCCTGGCCTGGTGGTATCTGCATCTTCGCGACTACCACCTGCTCACTTTCCTGCGCAAGGATGCGGGGAAGATCGCGATCACGGTATTGCTGGCGCTGGCGCTGTTCGGCATGTGGTTCGTGCTCGACCCGGACCCGCAGGCAGTATGGCGTGAATTCGTTGTCGGCGAGAATGCCGGCAAGTTCGACGCGCATGGAAGTTACCTGGCGAACTTGTTGTGGGGCGGCAGCAGCGTGTGGGCATTGGTCATTGGTTACCCAATGAATGCCGGTCTGCTGGCTGTTCCTGTCGTGGCAGTATTCTTCATAGCGTTCAGGAGGCATGCCTCGCTGAGCGACGAGGAAAAAATGTTGTGGATCTGGATGGTGGCCCTGTTCATCATGTTCTGCCTGCCCAACCAGCGTTCTGCACGTTACCTGCTTGAAGCCATGCCTGGACTGGCCGTATTGTGCGCACTTAACTGGCAGCGAATCGGCCGCACGGCCTTTGTCTTCAGTCTACTGCCGATGGCTGGCACACTCGCATTGTTCGCTTTTCTGTCGTTCCGGCTGCAGCAGGAAATGACCGGAGTGCAATTGTATTCGACGATTTACTGGTTTTTGCTTTCTGCTACGGCGGTGCTGACATTGGGTGCATTGTTCGTCGCTGATTTCACCCGGCCGGCGGTCAATGTCGCCGCGCTTCTGGTGCTGCTGTGCTTTGCAGCATTTTTGCGTCCGTTTGACGGCGCGCCGGGAAACTACAGCAATGAGGTACAGCGCACCATGCACGGCAGGAACGTCTGGGTGCCGTGTAATTTCCGGGCCAAGGCGGAGGGTTACCGCTTCATTCTGCCGGGCGCGCGGGTGCATGGATATCGGGAGGAAACCTACCCCGGTGTGTCGGCACTATCGGCGAACTTCCACCTGTTTGCAGTACAGGTGCCACTGGACGACCCGGGGTGCGCGCGTTGCAGGATTCTCGGCCAGCGGTTGGATATCCGCAGCCGCCAGAACGAGGACGAACTGAAGGAAATGCTGCTGCATGGCGATGTGTTCCGCCATCTGTTCGTCAAAGAGCTGCTGGTCGAGATGCCGGAAATGCCGGTCGACAGAATGCCATGGTCGGTCGAAGAAGGATGCCGTTGATGAAGCGCTTGCTGTTCGGTTTCATGCTAATCGCATTCGCGGCCGGGTTCCTGAAGTCAGACCGACATCCACCGGTCGCGACGTTTGCCGCCCCGGCACGGGCGGAGCAGACAGGTGAGGCGCCATTCTTTCGCAGCGATTTCGCTTCTTCCGCGCAACATGTTCAGACCCACGCCGCTTCCCTGGTGGAATTGCGCGATGGCCGCGTGCGCGCTTTCTGGTTCGCCGGCAGCCGCGAAGGCGCGAAGGACGTCAATATACGCAGCGCGGTGTTCGATCCTGCATCGGAACAATGGGGCACCGAGCAAACGATCGTGACGCGGGAAGTGACAGAAGCGTCGCTGCAGCGCTACGTCAGCAAGCTGGGCAATCCGGTGGCGGGGCGCGCCGCAGACGGAAAGTTGTGGCTGTATTATGTGACGGTATCGATCGGCGGCTGGGCAGGCAGCTCGATCACGGCGATGAGTTCCGACGATGATGGCGCGAACTGGAGTGCGCCGCGCCGCCTGGTCACTTCGCCGTTCATCAACATCAGTACGCTGGTCAAGGGATCGCCATTTCTGTATAGCGACGGCAGCATCGGACTGCCGGTCTATCATGAATTCATCGCCAAATTTGGGGAGTTGCTGCGCTTCGACGGCCAGGGCGCACTGATCGACAAGCAGCGACTGAGCGCGGGCAGGGATCATGGCTTGCAGCCAGTGCTGCTGGCGAAGAATGCAATTGATGCGCTGGTGTTGATGCGCTATGCCGGCGCCGAAGCGCCGCATCGTGTACTTAGTGTTTCCACCGGCGATGCCGGGCGGCATTGGACGGCGCCGGTGAAGACCGCATTGTCGAACCCCGATGCCGCGCTGTCGGCGGTGGCGCTGGATGACGGGCGCATCCTGGCGGTGCTGAACGATCAGGAGCAGGGACGCGATACCTTGTCACTGCTGACTTCTTCTGACGGCGGCAACACATGGAATACCGTATACCGTCTGGAAGGCGAGCAAGGTCAGGCAACGGACGTGGCAAACTTTCTTAAAACGGCCGCTATGTTGGCGATGGAAACGGATGCGAAGGCCGCAAAGTCTCCCGGCGTCTATGCAGACTCGGCGAAACTGCAGAAATGCGCGGATCACAGTTGCCGCTTCGAGTTTTCCTACCCCTACCTGATCCGTACACGGCGCGGAGATTTTCATTTGGTCTATACCTGGAACCGCAGTTTCATCAAACACGTCACATTCAACCAGGGCTGGCTGGATCAGCAGTCGAATACAGCGAAATGATGCCATTTACCGACATGACAGGCTTGGCAAGCAGTGCCATCGCGATGGCTGCTGGTGCAGTCATGCTGTCCGGTGTGGCACGTATCCCTGCGCCCTATCGTATCGGGCTGGCGTGTGCCGTTGCTGTCGTCATGCTGGTCCCGTTCGGCGGCCTGCCGCTGGCTGCATATGTACGGGCCGTGACCGGCGATCTGAGTATCGCCTCCCTGGTGTTGCTGTTTGGGGCGATTCTTTGCCCGCCATGCAGCGGAACGTCAATCGGAAAACTCTCCACCAACTCCTCCCGCTACCCGCAAGGGGCAGGCCATGGTTGCAAAGCCACTGAAGCGGGTACAGCGACGCAAGAATGGGAGGCCTGGGGCGGGAATGGCATATCCGTATTACTATTGCTGTTAGCACTTTCTGCCATCCTTTTCTATCCAATGGCTTTGGGCTTGGGCACCTACGATCCTTATCGCCTCGGTTACGGCAACCATTGGTTCCTCGGTGCGCTTGCGATCGTGGCAATCGCGACTTATATGCGGCAACTGTGGTTGCCGGCTGCAGTTGTTCCGATGGCTGTGCTGGCCTGGACAGTGGGCTGGTATGAGTCCACCAACCTCTGGGATTATCTTCTTGATCCGTTCATCGCTGTCTATGCGATCGGCGCTCTGGTACGGCGCGGTGCGCTAACGCTGGCCGAAAGGCGCTAAGTCGGCACCCTTGCCTGATCCATCTGTGCGGCGGGCAAAGAGCGCTTGTTTGCCACAACCGCATAAAATGTCGTAGAATCGCGCCCCCTTGGTATTCGCCACGGGGCTTTGCTAACTGAAGATAGGCTTTATTATGGTTGTCATTCGATTTTCACGTGGCGGTTCCAAGCATCGCCCGTTTTTCAACGTGGTGGTCGCGGATTCGCGCAATCGCCGCGACGGCCGCTTTATCGAACGCGTCGGCTTTTACAATCCGATTGCCCCGGATGGTCCGGATGGCATGCGTATCGAGTTGGATCGCATAGCGCACTGGCAGGAAAAGGGTGCGCAATTGAGCGACGCTGTTGCCAAGCTGGTCAAGCGCGCTGGTGCCGCTGCCAAGGCGTGATGAGAAGAACCCCATGGTGATCATGGGGCGGGTGGCTGCAGCACAGGGCATACAAGGTTGGGTCAAGGTGCAGCCTTACACGTCGGAGCCCGGCAACCTTGAGGAGTATCGCACCTGGTGGCTGGGCAACGAGCAGCAGGGTTGGCGCGAACTGGATGTGCTGCAAAGCAACCTGCATGGCCGGTGCGTGATCGCGCAGTTGATGGGTTGCCATGACCGCACGACTGCCGAAAAATACCGGGGACTGATGGTGGCGATACCGCGCAGCCATCTGCCCAAAGCAGAAGAGAACGAATATTACTGGTCTGACCTGGTCGGGCTCGGAGTGGTCAACGTTGAAGGTGAACGCCTGGGCGTGGTGGAAACCTTGCAGGATACCGGTGCCAATCAGGTGCTGTGCGTCGCGGGCGAGCATGGGGAGATATTGATTCCATTTATCGAGTCGGCCGTCAAGCAGGTTGACCTGGCGGGGAACGTGATCCATGTGGACTGGCAGGCGGATTACCTCAAATGAGGTTTGATGTCATCACGCTGTTTCCCGAAATGTTCGGGGCGATTACGCAATATGGCGTGACGCGGCGTGCGGCGGAACAGGCCAGGTTTCAGTTGCATATGTGGAATCCGCGCGATTTCACGGGTGACAACTACCGCACCGTGGATGACCGCCCGTACGGTGGCGGGCCCGGGATGGTGATGCTGGCGGAGCCGCTGGAACTGGCGATAAGCGCAGCAAAAGCCGCGCAGGCCGCGAGCGAAGTGGTGAAGAGTTGCGTGATTCACCTGTCGCCGCAAGGCCGGCCGCTCACCCATGAAGTGGTGAAGGAACTGCTGGCAAGGGACGAAGGAATGATCTTGCTGGCAAGCCGTTACGAGGGCGTGGATGAGCGCCTGTTGCGCCAGCGGGTGGATGAAGAGATTTCCATCGGCGACTATGTATTGTCCGGCGGAGAGTTGGCGGCGATGGTGCTGATCGACAGTCTGGTTAGGCAGTTGCCCGGTGTGTTGGGCGATGACGCGTCGGCAGAGCAGGATTCCTTCGTGCAGGGATTGCTCGATTGTCCGCACTACACGCGGCCCGAGGTTTATGGCGGCGAGGAGGTTCCGGAAGTATTGATGTCCGGGCACCACGCCGAGATAGAGAAGTGGCGATTGAAACAGGCGCTGGGACGCACCTGGGAAAGACGCCCTGATTTGCTGGCAAAGCGCCGGTTGACAAAACAGGAGGCTCGGCTGCTGGCAGAGTACCAGCAGGAACAAGCTTCCGTAAAAGAAGAGGAAACAAAATGAATCTGATCGCAAAACTGGAGCAGGAAGAAATCGCCCGTCTGGGCAAGACCCTTCCCGATTTCGCCCCCGGCGATACAGTGGTAGTTGGTGTGAATGTGGTTGAGGGCACGCGCAAGCGCGTTCAGGCCTACGAAGGTGTGGTCATCGCCAAGCGCAACAAGGGGCTGAATTCATCCTTCATCGTGCGCAAGATCTCCGCCGGCGAAGGCGTGGAACGTACCTTCCAGACCTACTCTCCGAGCATCGCCAGCATCGAAGTCAAACGCCATGGCGACGTGCGCCGCGCCAAGCTGTATTACCTGCGCGACCGCTCCGGCAAGTCAGCACGTATCAAGGAAAAGCTCGCCGCCCGCAAGGCAGTGGAATAGGACTTGCGCGTGGTCGCGAAAAACGGGAGGCGGTGCCTCCCGTTTTCTATTGCGCTATCATTCTGCACTTCACCAACTCTTCCGTTCTGCCCTCTGTGGGAGATTGGAAACCATTGGAGGAATGAATGGACTACCAGGCAAAGTTTGAAACGCCATTTGGTGTGGTCGGAATTCGCTGCACTGACGACGCATTGACCGGCGTCGAATTCTTCGCATCAAACACGAAGCCGCAACCTCCGCGCAGTGCGATTGCACGCAGGGTATGCGAGCAGCTGTCCGCCTACATCGCCGATCCCGACTTCCGTTTCGACATTCCGTGTCAGCCAGGCGGCACCGAGCACCAGAACAAGGTGTGGCAAACGATGCGCGCCATCCCGCGCGGCCAAGTGCGAACCTACGGCGACCTTGCTGCGCAACTGGGATCCAGCGCGCGCGCAGTTGGCCAGGCTTGCGGCAACAATCCCCTTCCCATCGTCATTCCCTGTCATCGCGTAGTCGGCAAGTCAGGCATGGGTGGCTTCATGCACCACGGCGGCGGACACCCGCTGCACATCAAGCGCTGGCTGCTGGAGCATGAGCAAGCTTTCCCTTCCCGCTGAAGGAGGGAAATGAGCAACACCGACCTGCTTGACGAATTCTGCGACAGCCTGTGGCTGGAGGATGGCCTGTCGCGCAACACGCTGGAAAGTTATCGGCGCGACCTGAACAAATTCGCTGCATGGCTGGAACGGCTCCGCGGCGTACAGATACTGGAAACCGCGCACGCCGATATCCAGGGATTCCTCGCACATCTGGTCAGCGAAGAAAAGGCCAGGGCCTCCTCAACATCACGCGCCATTTCGAGCCTGAAACGCCTGTTCCGATATTTGTTGCGGCAGAACAAGATAAACGCCGATCCTACCCTGCAGATCGCTGCACCCAAGCTGCCGCGCACCCTGCCAAAAAGTCTTACCGAACAGGATGTCGAGATGCTGCTGAATGCCCCGGACGTGCAGGCGCCGCTGGGTTTGCGCGACCGTACGATGCTGGAAGTGCTGTACGCCTCCGGACTGCGGGTTTCAGAACTGGTCACGCTCAGTGTCGCTCAAGTCAGTCTCGACATGGGGGTGGTTAGAGTTATGGGAAAAGGAAGCAAGGAACGCCTGGTGCCTTTGGGCGAAGAAGCCCTGGACTGGATCAAGCGCTACCTCGCGGAAGGCCGCCCGGTGCTGCTGGCTGGAAAATTATGCGATGCGCTGTTTGTCACGCATCGCGGCAGCGGCATGACCCGGCAGATGTTCTGGTACCTGATCAAGAAGCACGCGAAGCACGGCGGCCTGCACCAACCGCTCTCGCCGCATACCCTGCGTCATGCCTTCGCCACCCATCTGCTCAATCATGGCGCGGACTTGCGAGTGGTGCAGATGTTGTTGGGCCATGCGGATATTTCCACTACGCAGATTTATACCCATGTAGCAAGGGAGCGCCTGAAGCAGCTGCATTCTCAGCATCATCCGAGGGGGTAACTATTTATTTCGTTCGTGCTGAGCATAGCGCAGCGAAGTCGAAGCATGAACGACAAAGTCGTCGGGAGTGGCCCGGCGGTTTTGTTTTTGTGAGGCAAACGGAGTAGCCGGACGCACGGCCTACTTAATCTGTCCCCGCTCAATGCTGATCCCCACCATCCTGCTGCCGCGTATCGCATTCAGCTTGGCCACGTTGATCCTGACCCAGGGCGCCTTGAAGTCGTTGAGCATGATTTCTGCGATATGTTCGGCGAGCGCTTCAAGCAGGTTGAATTGGCGGCTGCCCAGCACGCTCTGGATGTGGTGCGCGATGTTGGCGTAGTTTAGGGCGTCCTTGATGTCGTCGGACTGGCCGGCGCGACTGCTGGGCAGGGCGATCTCAATGTCGAGTTCCAGCGTTTGCGGCACGCGTCTTTCCCATTCATACACGCCAATGAGCGTTTTGACCTTGAGTTCGCGCAGAAAGATGATGTCCA
>CAWAJO010000001.1:0-302500 GCA_963782385.1 uncultured beta proteobacterium | reverse complement strand
CCTGTCTGAACATGGGGGGACCATCCTCCAAGGCTAAATACTCGTAATCGACCGATAGTGAACCAGTACCGTGAGGGAAAGGCGAAAAGAACCCCGGAAGGGGAGTGAAATAGATCCTGAAACCGCATGCATACAAACAGTGGGAGCCTGGTGCTTCAAGCGCTTTGCGCTCGAAGCAGAGCTTTTGAAGCACCGGGTGACTGCGTACCTTTTGTATAATGGGTCAGCGACTTACATTCAGTAGCGAGCTTAACCGCATAGGGGAGGCGCAGCGAAAGCGAGTCTGATAAGGGCGATAGTTGCTGGGTGTAGACCCGAAACCGGATGATCTATTCATGGCCAGGATGAAGGTGGGGTAACACTCACTGGAGGTCCGAACCCACTAGTGTTGAAAAACTAGGGGATGAGCTGTGGATAGGGGTGAAAGGCTAAACAAATCCGGAAATAGCTGGTTCTCTCCGAAAACTATTTAGGTAGTGCCTCATGTATCACTCACGGGGGTAGAGCACTGTTATGGCTAGGGGTCTATTGCTGATTACCAAACCATTGCAAACTCCGAATACCGTGAAGTGCGAGCATGGGAGACAGACATCGGGTGCTAACGTCCGGTGTCGAAAGGGAAACAACCCAGACCCTCAGCTAAGGTCCCCAAGACACAGTTAAGTGGGAAACGAAGTGGGAAGGCTAAGACAGTCAGGAGGTTGGCTTAGAAGCAGCCATCCTTTAAAGAAAGCGTAATAGCTCACTGATCGAGTCGTCCTGCGCGGAAGATGTAACGGGGCTCAAACTGTGCACCGAAGCTAGGGATCAGAGGACAGAAGACAGATGACAGAAGACAGAAAAGGCAAACCGATTAGCACGTTTGAAGACCTGGAGGTATTCAAGCGGGCGTACTGTGTTTCTTTGGAAGTCCATCGCATCAGTCTCAAATTTCCTCAAATAGAGCAATACGGGCTGGCCGATCAGATTCGGCGGGCCAGTAAATCCATATGCGCAAATTTGGCGGAAGGCTTTGGTAAGCAAAGTCAATCAACCGCCGAGTTCAAGCGCTACATTCAAATCTCGGTTGGTTCAGCCGACGAGATGCGGGTATGGATACGCTACTGTTTGGATCTAGGCTATATTGACCAATCTCAATGGCAATCCTGGCGTGATGAATATCAGGAAGTTGCCAGGATGTTGCAAGGGTTGGCGAATAGTTGGAAATGACAGGAGAAATAGTGAGAGAGGGCGGTTTTTGCTGTCCTCTGTCCTCTGTCTTCTGTCCTCTGGTGGTAGGAGAGCGTTCTGTAGGCCTGCGAAGGTGTCTCGTGAGGGATGCTGGAGGTATCAGAAGTGCGAATGCTGACATGAGTAGCGATAAAGGGCGTGAAAGGCGCCCTCGCCGAAAGCCCAAGGTTTCCTGCGCAACGTTCATCGGCGCAGGGTGAGTCGGCCCCTAAGGCGAGGCAGAAATGCGTAGTCGATGGGAAACAGGTTAATATTCCTGTACCTCAATGCAATGCGATGTGGGGACGGAGAAGGTTAGGCAGGCCAGGTGTTGGATGTCCTGGTTTAAGCGTGTAGACAGATCCTTTAGGCAAATCCGGAGGGTCAATGTTGAGGCGTGATGACGAGGCACTTAGGTGCTGAAGTTGCTGATACCAAGCTTCCAGGAAAAGCCACTAAGCTTCAGTTGTATTGGGCCCGTACCGCAAACCGACACAGGTGGGCAGGATGAGAATTCTAAGGCGCTTGAGAGAACTCGGGTGAAGGAACTCGGCAAATTAGCACCGTAACTTCGGGAGAAGGTGCGCCCCGGTAAGTTGTAGCGCTTCGCGCGTGAAGGCTGATGGGGTTGCAGTGAAAAGGTGGCTGCGACTGTTTATTAAAAACACAGCACTCTGCAAACACGAAAGTGGACGTATAGAGTGTGACGCCTGCCCGGTGCTGGAAGGTTAAGTGATGGGGTGCAAGCTCTTGATCGAAGCCCCAGTAAACGGCGGCCGTAACTATAACGGTCCTAAGGTAGCGAAATTCCTTGTCGGGTAAGTTCCGACCTGCACGAATGGCGTAACGATGGCCACACTGTCTCCACCCGGGACTCAGCGAAGTTGAAATGTTTGTGAAGATGCAATCTCCCCGCGGCTAGACGGAAAGACCCCATGAACCTTTACTGTAGCTTTGCATTGGACTTTGAACGGATCTGTGTAGGATAGGTGGGAGGCTGTGAGACGGGGACGCCAGTTCTCGAGGAGCCGACGTTGAAATACCACCCTGATGTGTTTGAGGTTCTAACCTGGGTCCGTAATCCGGACTGGGGACCGTGCATGGTAGGCAGTTTGACTGGGGCGGTCTCCTCCCAAAGTGTAACGGAGGAGTACGAAGGTATCCTAGGTACGGTCGGACATCGTACTGATAGTGCAATGGCAAAAGGATGCTTGACTGCGAGACTGACAAGTCGAGCAGGTGCGAAAGCAGGTCATAGTGATCCGGTGGTTCTGAATGGAAGGGCCATCGCTCAACGGATAAAAGGTACTCTGGGGATAACAGGCTGATTCCTCCCAAGAGTTCATATCGACGGGGGAGTTTGGCACCTCGATGTCGGCTCATCACATCCTGGGGCTGTAGCCGGTCCCAAGGGTATGGCTGTTCGCCATTTAAAGTGGTACGTGAGCTGGGTTTAAAACGTCGTGAGACAGTTTGGTCCCTATCTGCCGTGGGCGCTGGAAGTTTGAGGGGACCTGCTCCTAGTACGAGAGGACCGGAGTGGACGTATCTCTGGTGTACCGGTTATGACGCCAGTCGTATCGCCGGGTAGCTATATACGGAAGAGATAACCGCTGAAAGCATCTAAGCGGGAAACTCGCCTCAAGATGAGACTTCCCTGGGGACTAGATCCCCCTGAAGG
This sequence comes from uncultured beta proteobacterium, assembly GCA_963782385.1. Classification (GTDB taxonomy): domain Bacteria; phylum Pseudomonadota; class Gammaproteobacteria; order Burkholderiales; family Gallionellaceae; genus CAVXFS01. The sequence goes on along the minus strand of CAWAJO010000001.1, from coordinate 299,610 downwards.
GTCGTTCGAGACCAGGACGTTGATAGGCTGGGTGTGGAAGCGCAGCAATGCGTTAAGCTAACCAGTACTAATTGCCCGTGAGGCTTGACCCTATAACATTAAGTTGTTCAGAAGACAGAGGACAGAAGACAGAGGACAGAAGAGATGCGCGGCTTCGCCGCGCAGTTGTTTCCGGTCCTGTCGTACAGTCCGAGTCTTGAAGTGCTCGCAGCAATCGAAATCCATTTACTTCTTCCGAATCGCGACAGCAGCTTGGGCGAAGGACGGTTTAATCTGTCTTCTGACCTCTGTCTTCTGTCCTCTGTTATGTCTGACGACCATAGCGAGTTGGCCCCACTCCTTCCCATCCCGAACAGGACAGTGAAACGACTTAGCGCCGATGATAGTGTGCATGCGTATGTGAAAGTAGGTCATCGTCAGACTCCTTACCAATAGAAAAGCCCAGCCTTGTGTTGGGCTTTTTTATTGGCTCGGAATGCTGAGGGATGACCTGCTTGAACGGGGTGACAACACGCCGCGCAGCGGCTTGTTGCGGCGGACACTAACTTGCACAGCAAGTTACGGGGTAGCCAAAGTAGGTCATCGTCAGACTCCTTACCAATAGAAAAGCCCAGCCTTGTGTTGGGCTTTTTTATTGGCTCGGAATGCTGAGGGATGACCTGCTTGAACGGGGTGACAACACGCCGCGCAGCGGCTTGTTGCGGCGGACACTAACTTGCACAGCAAGTTACGGGGTAGCCAAAGTAGGTCATCGTCAGACTCCTTACCAATAGAAAAGCCCAGCCTTGTGTTGGGCTTTTTTATTGGCTCGGAATGCTGAGGGATGACCTGCTTGAACGGGGTGACAACACGCCGCGCAGCGGCTTGTTGCGGCGGACACTAACTTGCACAGCAAGTTACGGGGTAGCCAAAGTAGGTCATCCCTTCGACTGGCTCAGGACAGGCGCCAGACTCCTTATCAATAAGAAAGCCCAACCCCGTGTTGGGCTTTTTTATTTGCTTCAATCAATACGGTAATCGCGTTATAGGCCTGATTTGTCCCCTGCCTTGAGCATCATGTCCTTGCCGTATAATCTCGGCTACTACCTTGCCGGTGCACAAAAGTGAAATTTTTGCGCTTGAATCATACATTTCTGGCCTTTTGCGCGGGACTGCTTGCGGTTCTCGGGTTCGCACCCTACTCGATATTCCCGCTGCCGATACTTTCCCTGACGCTGCTGTTTATTCTCTGGCATCGCACGGAAAATGCGCTCGATGCGGCCAAGCTTGGATTCGCGTTTGGCTTCGGCCTGTTCGGCGCAGGGGTGGGATGGATATATGTTGCCTTGCATGACTACGGCAACATGCATTTTCTGCTGGCGTTACTTGCCACGGCAATGTTCGCTTCGGTACTGACATTGTTTCCGATGTTTGCGGGTTACCTGCAGGCAAAGTTTCGCGGTCCTGCCTGGATACGCTTGACGCTGGTGATGCCGGCAATGTGGGTGTTGCTGGAATGGCTGCGCGGTTTGACATTTACCGGATTCCCCTGGCTGTCCTTCGGTTATTCACAAGTACCCCAGAGTCCGCTGGTGGGTTATGCGCCCGTGATCGGGGGGTATGGGGTGTCGCTGCTGGTCGCTGCAAGTGCGGGGTCATTTGCCCTGCTATGGCTTGTGCGCTGGGGCAGACAGGGCAAGATAGCATGGGCCGTATTGTTCATGCTCTGGATCTTAGGTGTCGCCTTGCGCGCAGTGGAATGGACACAGCCCGAAGGCGAACCACTCAAAGTTAGCCTGATTCAGGGAAACGTGTCACAGGACATGAAGTTTCGCGATGATGCGATGTCCGATACTTTCAGTAAATATGCCAAGCTGGTGCTGCAGAGCGATGCGAGACTGGTCGTGTTGCCGGAAACCGCATTTCCGGTCATGCGCAGAGAAATACCCGATAGCTACTCCACTATCCTGAGTGATCACATGCGCCAGAATAATGGCGACATTCTGATCGGTGCTTTTGAACATGAGCGCGATGCCTATTTCAACAGCGTGTTTTCGCTTGGAACGGCGCCAAGCCAGCATTATCGCAAGAACCACCTGGTACCGTTCGGCGAGTTCATACCGGCACGGTCGATGTTGGGCTGGTTCGTCAATGATGTGCTGGATATCCCGATGGGGGACTTGACCCGCGGCGGCAAAACACAGCGCCCGCTTGAAGTTGCCGGTCAACGCGTTGCGATGAACATCTGCTACGAGGATGTGTTCGGCGAGGAGATCATCCGGGCATTGCCCGCAGCGACGCTGCTGGTGAACGTTAGCAACGACGCGTGGTATGGCACATCGAACGCGGCAATCCAGCATAACCAGATGTCGCAGATGCGCGCCCTGGAAACCGGGCGCATGATGCTGCGCGCCACCAACTCCGGCGTTACGTCGGTGATCAGTCCGGATGGCTATATTCAATTAGCATTGCCGCAGCATCAGGCTGGCGTGCTAACCGCCATGGTGCAGGGCTATGCAGGCAGCACGCCCTATGTGCGCTGGGGCAATACGCTGGTACTTGCGCTGCTTGCACTGATGCTGGCAGTGGCCTGGCGGTGGCGTGCCGAATGAAATGGACGTGCTATGTCCTGCGTTGTGCTGACGGCACCTTGTACTGTGGCGTCACCAATGACCTGGACAGGCGTCTCGCCGTGCACAATGCAGGCGCGGGAGCCAAATACACGCGCGGACGCATTCCCGTCAAACTGGCCTACAGCGAGCGCTGCGCCGATAAACCGTCGGCGCTGAAGCGCGAGATCAAGATCAAGCGTATGTCACGTGCCAAAAAATTGGCCTTGGTTGCGGCAAGTTTCACGCATCCTGCTGCTTGAAGCACATTTCGGAGAAAATGTGAATCGTTATACGGATAACGCTCCGATGGGCGGATTCGCTCAGCGGCAGTAGGCGAAAACCGGTAAAATGCGCGCTTTGCAAACGAGCCAAACCGAACAATGTTGACCTTTCAGCAAATCATCCTGACGCTGCAGGATTTCTGGGACAGGCAAGGCTGTGCGCTGCTGCAACCCTATGACATGGAAGTTGGCGCGGGTACCTCGCACACGGCAACTTTCCTGCGCGCCATCGGTCCGGAACCATGGAAGGCCGCTTACGTACAACCTTCGCGCCGACCCAAGGACGGTCGCTATGGCGAGAATCCCAATCGCTTGCAGCATTATTATCAGTACCAGGTGGTGCTCAAACCGGCGCCGGAAGATATCCTGGAGTTGTATCTCGGTTCGCTCGAGGCGCTCGGCTTCGATCTCAGGAAGAACGACATCCGCTTCGTCGAGGATGACTGGGAGAACCCCACGCTCGGCGCGTGGGGGCTGGGATGGGAAGTTTGGCTGAACGGCATGGAAGTCACGCAGTTCACCTATTTTCAGCAGGTCGGCGGCATCAATTGCAAGCCGATCACCGGCGAGATCACTTACGGACTGGAACGTCTTGCCATGTATCTGCAAGGCGTGGACAACGTGTTCGACCTGACCTGGGCCGAGGGGCTGACTTACCGCGATGTGTATCACCAGAACGAAGTCGAGCAGTCCGCCTATAACTTCGAGCACAGTGACGTGGAATTCCTGCTCAGCGCATTCTCTGCCCATGAAAAGCAGGCGAAGCACCTGATGGAGCAACAACTCGCGCTGCCCGCTTACGAGCAGATCCTGAAAGCCGCGCATACCTTCAATCTGCTGGATGCGCGTGGCGCGATCTCGGTCACCGAGCGCGCCGCCTACATCGGCCGCATCCGCAATCTCGCCAGAAGTGTGGCCCAGAGCTACCTCGACAGCCGTGCCCGTCTTGGCTTCCCGATGGCGCCACGCGCTTGGGCGGATGAGGTGCTGGGGCAACTGGAAAAGAAGGTGGCGGCATGAGTGGGAAGCAGGGTCCCCGTGTGGCGGGGATGCGACCGTCCGCGAATGACGTGAGTCACCGAAACAGGAAAATTGATGTGAGGATAAGTTGCAATGAGGTGACACTGTCATGACGACAAGGAATTTGCTGGTTGAATTGTTCGTCGAGGAGTTGCCGCCGAAGGCATTGAAAAAACTGGGCGAGAGTTTCGCCACAATATTGTCGGAAAACCTCAAAGCTCAAGGTCTTGCGACGGGAGCCGTGACGGCTTTTGCTTCGCCGCGTCGTCTGGCGGTGCGCGTGAATGATGTGCCGGCGAAGGCCGCGGACAAGCCCGTGTCGCAGAAGTTGATGCCCGTAAGCGTTGGGCTGGATGCGTCCGGCCAGGCAACGCTCGCGCTACTGAAAAAACTCGGCGCGCTGGGTGTGGGGGCGGAAGTCGTGCCGCAGTTGCGCCGCGAAGGCGTGGGCAAGGCCGAATCGCTAGTGTATGACAGCAGTCAATCCGGTTCGACATTGGCGGAAGGTCTGCAAAAGGCGCTGCAGGAAGCACTGGAGAAATTGCCGATTCCGAAGGTGATGACCTACCAACTTGGCGACGGGTGGAACACCGTGCAGTTCGTGCGTCCTGCGCATCGTTTGGTAGCGTTGCATGGCGCCGACGTTGTGCCGGTCTCGATACTCGGCCTGCAGGCCGGTCGTATCACACAAGGCCACCGTTTCGAGGCAGCCAGCGCACGGCTGGAAATCAGCGAGTCTGACAGCTATGAAGCACAGATGGAAAACGAGGGTGCGGTGATCCCGAGTTTTGATAAACGCCGCATCGAGATCAAGCGCCAGTTGGCAGAAGCTGCGGCCAAGGCGGGCGGCGGAGTAAAACCGATCGAGGACGATGCCTTGCTCGACGAAGTGACCGCGCTGGTCGAACGTCCCAATGTGCTGCCGTGCCAGTTCGATACACAGTTCCTTGAGGTGCCCCAGGAATGCCTGATCCTCACGATGAAGGCGAACCAGAAATATTTCCCGCTGCTGGATGGTATCGGCAAGCTTACCAACAAGTTCCTCGTTGTCTCCAACATCCGTCCCGATGATGCGTCGGCGGTGATCGGCGGCAATGAGCGCGTGGTGAGACCGCGCCTGGCCGACGCAAAATTCTTCTTTGACCAGGATCGCAAGAAGACGCTGGAATCACGTGTGCTCAGCTTGGACAAGGTGGTCTATCACAACAAGCTCGGCACGCAGGGAGATCGAGTGCAGCGGGTTTGCGAAATCGCCAAGAGCATCGGTCAGCAGTTGGGCGGAGAGGCATTGGCGCTCAAAGCCGAACAGGCAGCCCTGCTGGCCAAGGCCGATCTGCTCACCGACATGGTGGGCGAGTTCCCGGAGTTGCAAGGCATCATGGGGCGTTACTACGCACGGCACGACGGACTGAGTGACGACATTGCGTTCGCCATTGAGGACCACTACAAGCCACGCTTTTCCGGCGACGAACTGCCGCGCAACAAGGTTGGTATCTGTGTGGCGCTGGCCGACAAGCTGGAAACCCTGGTCGGCATGTTCGGCATCGGCGAAACGCCGACTGGCGACAAGGATCCGTTTGCATTGCGGCGGCATGCACTGGGAATAATTCGGATACTGATCGAGAATGCGCTGAATCTGCCGATTGATACGCTGGTTCGAGATAGTTACTTGTCAATGACATCAGTTGAAGTCGTTCTCGCGCCAAACGCAAAAGGCGCTTATGGCCTGCAAAAAGACACCCCGGATCTGGTGCTGAATTTTATCTATGAGCGATTGCATGGATTCTTAAGGGAGAAAAGTTACAGCAGCCAGGAAGTCGATGCTGTGCTTTCACTGCGACCGCAACGCCTTACGGAGGTAACTAAATGCCTTGCGGCGGTGCGCGACTTTGCTGATTTGCCCGAAGCCGCTGCACTGGCCGCGGCCAACAAACGCGTAGGCAACATCCTCAAGAAGGCAGAAGGAGATGCAGTCCTTGGACAAGCTGAGGGCGAAGGGGTTGAGGTGAGCGTGAATTTGCTGCAGGAACCCGCCGAACAGTCGCTGCATCAGGCGCTGGAGCGGATAGTTCCCAAGGCCAATGCGGCATTTGCCTCCGGCGATTATACCGCTTCATTGCAGGCGCTCGCCGCGTTGCGCGAACCGGTGGATGTGTTCTTTGACAACGTGATGGTGAATGTCGAGGACGAAAAGCTGCGCGCCAATCGCCTGAACTTGCTCGCGCAGTTGCACCGAGCGATGAATCGTGTCGCCGATCTCTCAAGACTGGCGACGTGAGCAAGAGGGCTTCTAGCTGACGACTCGTGACTAACGGCTATTGACTGCTTCCAATGAAACTCATCATCCTCGACCGTGACGGCGTCATCAATTACGACTCCAGGCAGTTCATCAAGAATCCGGAGGAATGGAAGCCCATCCCCGGCAGCCTCGAGGCTATTGCCCGGCTGTGCCAGGAGGGTTACCGAGTGGTGGTGGCAACCAATCAATCGGGTGTGGGGCGCGGGCTGTTCGACATGTCCATGCTGAATGCGATCCATGACAAGATGCACAAGGCTCTGGCCCAGGTCGGCGGCCGCATCGACGCGGTGTTTTTCTGTCCGCACACGGCGGAGGTGAATTGCAATTGCCGGAAACCGAAAAGCGGCATGATCGAGGAAATCGCCGCGCGATACAACATGAACCTGGAACGGGTGCCGGCAGTCGGCGATTCGCTGCGCGACCTGGAATCCGTGGCGCATTTGGGTGCGCAACCGATCCTGGTGCTGACCGGCAAGGGCACCAAGACGCAGACCAAGGGCGGCTTGCCGGAAGGGACGCTGGTCTATCCCGATCTCGCGGCGGCGGTGGCGATGCTTGTTTGACATGGTCTTCATCCGCTCGCTGGTATTCTTCGTGCTGCAGATTGTCATTACGCCGCTGTACGCGGTGCTCGCAATACTCACCTTTCCATTTCCGCCGCTGGTGCGCTATCGCATCATTTCCGGCTGGGCCAACATCATGCTGTGGCTGGTGCGTGTGCTATGCGGCATCCGTATGGAAGTGCGCGGGGTTGAAAATATCCCGAAGCAACCGTGCATCGTACTGTGCAAGCATCAATCCGCCTGGGAGACCATGGCATTGCAGAAAGTGTTTCCGCCCCAGGTCTGGGTACTCAAGCGCGAATTGCTGTGGTTGCCTTTTTTCGGCTGGGGACTGGCAATGACCAGTCCGATTGCGATTGATCGCAGCAGCGGCAAGGAAGCGATTAAACAATTGCTCAAGCAAGGCAAGGATCGACTGGCGCGCGGGTTCTGTGTGGTGATCTTTCCGGAGGGGACGCGCATTCCCTATGGCCAGCGCGGCAAGTACAAGATCGGCGGCGCGATGCTGGCCGCTTCCAGTGGTGCGCCGACAGTGCCGGTGGCGCACAACGCGGGGAAACTGTGGGGCCGCAAGGCCTTCATCAAGCGTCCGGGCGTGATTACCATGAGCATAGGGAGGGCGATTCTGCCTAATGGACTCAAGGCTGACGAGATCAACCGTCGTGCGGAAGAATGGATTGAATCCGAAGTTGCAAGGCTGCCCTGATGTTGAAGAACCTGCAACGGCTGGTCACCCCCCCATCAGTTGAGCAGCGCACGCTGGAACTGGCAGGCACATTGGTCGCGTACACGCTCAAGCGCACCAGCCGGAGGAACAGCATAGGGTTGAGCATTGATGACCGCGGACTTACCGTGACCATGCCGATGCGGGCCTCTGAAAAATGGTTGCTCGGTGTATTGCGCGAGAAGGCGCAATGGATAGTTGAAATGCTCGAGGGATGGCGGGAAAAAAAGCCGAGCGCCCCACGCTGGCTTGACGGAGAAATCATCCAGTTCGTCGGAGAATCGCTATCCCTGCGAGTGGTGGCCAGCTTGTTTGATGCGCCGCCGCTGTTGCAGGGCAGGCGGCTGTTCCTGCATGTCACAGATTGCACCAACCAGGTTGTAGTCGAGCATTTGGTGGCACAGTGGCAACAGCAACAGGCGGAAATGCTGTTCACGCAGAGAGTGGCGTATTTTTCAACCCTGATGAACGTTTCGCCCCGCGCAGTAAAATTGTCGTCGGCACGCACCCAGTGGGGTTGCTGCACTGCACATGGCAACGTGCGCCTGAACTGGCGGCTGGTCAGGTTGCCGCTACGCCTGATCGATTATGTTGTGGTGCATGAACTTGCGCACCTTGTCGAACTGAATCACTCGGCCGCGTTCTGGCAAGTGGTGAAGTCGGTTTGCCCGGACTATGCAAGGCGTCGTGCAGAACTGAGGCAGCATCCATGTTGAACTGGCGGGGCTGCGACCTTCATTAAGGCCTTGGCATGCTTCGAGGTTTGCATTGAGGTCTGCCGCATTACCTGCCTGGAGTCGCAGTGTTCTATTTCGCCGCAATCGCATTGACTGGCGGCGTCATACTCGGCATCGAGGTATTGTCCTCACGGATATTGACGCCGTACTTCGGTGTCAGTCTCTAAATCCGGGCGAGTAGTCTAAGCGTTACGCTGGTTTGCATGGCCTTCGGATATTGTTATGGTGGGGTACTGACCCGGAAAAAGGATATCGAGGGTGTGCGTTGCTCATTCAACTCGTTTTGTCAGCGTGGTATCAATTGCCGTAAGCCTTGCCGCATTTCTTTACCCATTTATTTTCCCAGCGCTGATGAAGTCGCCGCTGGTGCCGGGCAGCCTGCTCGGCAGTGTCATACTGATGGTGGTGCCTCTGGTGCTGATGTCAGCCTTGAATCCCATCGTGATGGGCCTGGCAAGGCAGGACGGACGGCTCGCTCGCGGGCGACGCGGGTGCGGGCCTGGTTTCTTTCACCAGTACCTTGGGGTCGGTCGCCGGCGTGGCGATCATTCCATTCAATTCAATTCCATTCATGAGCAACGCGGTCGGGCTGCTGCTGATCGCGCTGTTCACCCGATTGTTATCATTGGTTGCAGCCTTCGTACAATTGCAAGACCGGCAGCAGCGCAAAGCAATGATCCTGGCCGCGATCGCGGCGCAGTGCAGCATTGGATCGCTGGTGGCTGAAATAGCCTTCCCGCAAACCCGCTTTGTTGACTGGCAGGGTGAGGTCTGGAAACTGCGCGATGAACGCCATTCCATTTTTGCTGCGGTCAAAGTTGTCGATCGCGGGGAGGGCAGCAGCATGATCCGGTTCGGTTCTATATTGAACGATGGCCTGTTTCAGCACGTAGTGGGAGGAAAGGGCCGGAGTGTAGTAATGTTTGCCTATATTCTGGAAATATTGCTGAAGCAATATGCGCCCGCGGCGCAAAATATTCTCTTCCTGGGACTGGCCGCAGGCGTGGTTCCAAACAATTTTCCCCTTCCAAATACCAAACCGAGGTAGTCGAGATCAATCCTGACTCGGTTGATGGCCCCCGAAGGTATTTCGGGTTTGATGAGGCGGGCCGCAAAATGCATGTTCAGGATGCGAGAACATTCGTCAATGCTTGCTCGAGGCGTTTCGATGCCGTTGTGTTCGATATGTTCCAGGGTGACGGCAAACCGGATTATTTGCTTATCCGGGAATTCTTTCGGCAGCCGAACAGGTGCATGACGCCGAAAGGCGTAATGGAAATGAACATGGTAGATGACCCGCAGTCTCCGCAGGTCCGCCATGCCATTCTCTCGACGGTGAACAGCGCATTTGGCAACGTGAATTATTTTCAGGATGTGTCGTCAAAGATATTGTACGCGATGCCATTCTGGTTGCATCCGGTGGCGAGCTTGGCGCTGTCACCATTGAAGAGACCGCGCCCGGATTCCTGAAGGAAGCGGTGCATGCGGCGCTGGATAGCGGACGGCGCGTGGACAAGCGGGACTATGACGACGTGCCACCGCTGACAGATGACCACAACATCTATACGCTATTTGGGTGTGGATACGAATATGCGAATTCCGCAAGACGATGCAAAACGCGTTGCCCGCAGAATTCTATAAGAATTGATCGATATCGAGAATTGCGAACAACGAGTCCATGTCCCGGCTTCTGCCCTGTGGCAGTTTTTTATTGCTCCGAGGGTTCAGGCGTGAAGAGAAACAAGGGCATTGCCAGATTCATCATGCGCGGCATATTGGCTGCGCTTGGGGCGGTATCCGGTCAACGGGCGTTGTTATAGGTGCGCGACTCATTTTCGATGAATCTGAGTTTGTCTCTGGCGGAATGGAGGCGCTCATCCAGGGTTTCCAGCCGGTCACGTATCTTTCTCTTGTCTTCGTCGCTGCGTGCGTCATCCAACTGGTGTTCCAGATTGTGGCGTTCCGCTTCCAGATTATTCACATACTGGCGTGCATCGTAGATCTGTCGTCCCTCGTCGTAATAGGATTCAAACGCGCGGGATGTTTCGGGAGGACAAACGGCGTTGTAGTAACCTCCATTGATGCCCAGGGAGAATGCATGGCTGGGAGAGCAGTATTCCCGCAACCCTTCATCGCGTCCGGCAAAATAGAGTTCGCGATCCGGAATGATCCCGGCCTTGGCGCATGACTCGGCCACGTACTCGATATGAGAGCGCTCACGGCCTTCCTGCCCTGCCTTGTAGCCGACCTGGTACCAGTCAGCGCTGACGCATTCCTCTTTGCTCATGGTTTCACAACCGGCGATGAGCGTGGCCGCAAGTACCGGCAAAATCAGGCAAGCACGAGATATGGAGTTTTGCATTTGGTTTTCCCCTTTTAATCGATTGTCAGGAGTATCTTAGCGGGTGATTTTCGATATGCATTCGGCAGTTCAAAACATGAGTGTTGAGTCGCTTTCCATCTCGATCAAATTACTCAGCTTCCCGAATAATTCGCTGCCGTCGCGCCGGCTAGTCCAGCCGCCGTCCTGGAATGCATAATGGAAACCGCCTGTTTTCGCTGCCAGCCAGATTTCCTGGTTGGGCGCATGGCGATTGATGATGATCTTTGAACCGTTCTCGAATTCCAGTTCAAGTACCGGGCCATTCAAGTTGCATTCGATGTCGAGGCCGCTGGCGTCCACAGTTTGCTGAATGCGCGCGAAAATTGCATCGGCCAACTCGTTGTATTCGTATTCCGTCATATAATCCCGCGTGTTCAAATTTATGGGGGCGACCATGCGTACAGCCGGCATTATGTTGCTATTGGCGTTGTTGCTGCAAGCCTGCGGCCACAAAGGACCACTCTTAATGCCACAACCGCAACCCACATCGCAGCAATCCAGCAAAGGTCAATAACCATGCCCGACAATTTCAACTATCGGAACGGCCGGCTCTGCGTCGACCAAATGGCGCTTGCCGATATTGCACGGCAGTTCGGGACACCTTGCTATGTGTATTCACTTGCGGGGCTGACCGAATGTTATCGTCAGTATGAAACTGCATTCGCCGGACGGGAGCACTTGATCTGTTATGCGGTGAAGGCCAATCCGAACCTTGCCATCCTCGATCTGTTTGCACGCATGGGCGCGGGCTTCGATATTGTATCAGGGGGAGAATTGCAGCGCGTCCTGACTGCCGGCGGAGCGGCGGACAAGGTAGTCTTTTCCGGTGTGGGCAAAACCGAGTCAGAAATGCGCCAGGGTTTGGAGGCAGGAATATTGTGTTTCAACGTCGAATCGGACGCAGAGTTGCTGCGCCTGAATCATGTCGCCGGCCAGATGCGATGTATCGCGCCGATAAGCTTGCGTGTTAACCCGGATGTGGATCCCCTGACGCATCCCTATATATCCACCGGGTTGAAGCAAAACAAATTCGGCGTTGGATACAGCGAGGCCCTGGCGATGTATCGCAAGGCCGGCGGAATGAAAAACTTGCGCGTGGTTGGAATGGATTGCCATATCGGGTCCCAGCTTACCGAAACCAGCCCGATCATTGCGGCGGCTGAGAGGATATTGGCGCTGGTGGACAGGCTGTCGGAGGAGGGCATTCGGCTCGACCATATCGATTTCGGCGGCGGGCTGGGCATACGCTACGACGATGAAATTCCGCCCTCGATAGTCGAGTATATCGGCGCGTTGCTTGCCACCACGCACGGGCGCAAAGAGCGCATCATCATCGAGCCGGGGCGATCACTGGTTGGCAATGCCGGCGTACTGCTGACGCGCGTGGAATATCTGAAGCATGGCGAGGACAAGAATTTTGCCGTCGTCGATGCGGCGATGAATGATTTGATGCGCCCGGCGCTCTATGATGCCTGGCATGATATCCGGCCGCTGCAGGTACGCGATGTGTCCACGCAGGAATATGAGGTGGTGGGGCCGGTGTGCGAAACCGGCGACTTCCTTGGTAGGGCACGCGCTTTGTCAATCGAACAGGGCGACTTGCTGGCCGTCATGTCGGCAGGTGCATACGGAATGAGTATGAGCTCCAATTACAATTCACGTCCCCGTGCAGCGGAAGTGATGGTGTCCGGAACGGACATGCAGCTCGTTCGTGAGCGGGAAACTGTGGCATCCCTGTTTTCCGGCGAGAAGACTTTTTTGCGATAAATTGAAAAAATTTGTTGCACTGAAATTTTAATCATGCATAGAATGCGCACACCAAACGGGTTGCGGAGTAAATCCAGTGTTGGGAGTGCAGTGGTAGCACGCAAAGCAGTGCATGTTTCGAGTCTATTTTTTTACAAGGAATGAAAATGGCTACAACAAAGAGCAAAGCGAAAAGCAGCACCACAAAGAAACCTGCCGCAAAGAAAGTGGCCGCAAAAAAGCCGGCAGCCAAGAAGTCCGTAGCTAAAAAGCCCGCAGCGAAAAAGACAGTTGCCAAGAAACCGGCAGCGAAAAAAGCTGTTGCCAAGAAACCGGCAGCGAAAAAAGCGGCCGCAAAAAAGCCGGCAGCCAAGAAGTCCGCAGCTAAAAAGCCCGCAGCTAAAAAGAGCAGTTGCCAAGAAACCGGCAGCGAAAAAAGCTGTTGCCAAGAAACCTGCCGCAAAGAAAGCGGCCGGAAAGAAGCCGGCAGCCAAGAAATCTTCAGCTAAGAAGGCTGCAGCTAAGAAGCCTGCAGCGAAAAAGGCGGTTGCCAAGAAACCGGCAGCAAAGAAGGCCGCTACCAAGAAGCCAGCTGTTGGCAAGGGCATACTCGGCGCCTGATCGCTCCTTGATGGGGGGCGGGTGTCGAGTTGCATTTCCGCCCTTTTTCTTGCTTGTGGGTTTGCCTTTGCGGCAAGTCGGTTCCTTTTCACTTCGTCAAATAGCTTGTTGAATATTCTCAGCGAGCCGCTGGAGTTCTTGGCCCTTCCCCGGGGTTGCTTGATTGCCTCCGAATTTCACGCCGTAAAATCAGCGAATCAGAAACAGGGAAGCCATTCCCAGGAATATGAAGAATCCGCCGCTGTCCGTGATCGCTGTGATCATGACGCTTGATCCGAGTGCCGGATCGCGCCCCATCTTGTGCATGACAAGCGGAATCAGCAGGCCGACGACGGCGCCAAGCAGCAGGTTGAGCAACATCGCACCAGTCATTACCACGCCGAGCAATGTATCCTTGTACAGATAATATGCGAACAGTCCCGCCACGCCGCCCCATACTATCCCGTTCAGTGCGCTGATTGCCAACTCCTTGCTCAGCAGGCGGCGCGCATTGGAAGGGCTGACCTGCCCCAGCGCCAACGAGCGGATGATGATGGTGGTGGTCTGGTTTGCGGAGTTGCCCGCGATGCCCGCGACGATGGGCATCAGCGTGGCAAGTGCGACATATTTCTGGATCGTGCCTTCGAATGCGCCGATTACGCGCGAAGCGAAGAATGCAGTACACAGGTTCAGCGACAGCCACGTCCAGCGGTTCTGCGCACTCTTCCATACGGATGCAAAAATGTCCTCTTCTTCGCGTAGTCCGGCCAGATTCAACACGTCGCTTTCCGATTCGGCACGAATAAAGTCCACCACAGTGTTCACCGTCACACGTCCCACGAGCGTGCCGTCTTCTTCGTCCACCACCGGCGCGGAAACCAGGTCGTAACGTTCAAAAGCCTGCGCCGCCTGTTCTGCCTTGTCATCCGGGTGAAGTTTGATGGTCTCGTGGATGACGAGTGGCGCGACATCCATGTCCGGTTCGTTTACCAACAACGCGTGGAGCGGTAACACGCCCTTGAAGACGTCGTCGCGATCAACCACGAACAGTTGGTCGGTATGATCAGGCAGTTCGTCGAAACGGCGCAGATAGCGCGAAACCACTTCAAGGGTTACATCGTCGCGAATGGTCACCATGTCGAAGTCCATCAGTGCGCCGACTGAATCCTCCGGATAGGACATCGCCTCGCGTAATTGCTCGCGTTCCTCGGCGGACAATGACTTGAACAGATCGCGCATTACCGCCTGCGGCAAGTCCGGCGCCAGGTCGGCGATCTCGTCAGTATCGAGCTGTTCCGCTGCCTCGCGCAATTCCTCGCGGCTCATGGTGGAGATCAGCGATTCGCGCACCGCGTCGGAAACCTCGATCAGGATATCGCCGTCACGGTCAGCCCTGACCTGTTCCCAGACCAGCAAGCGCTGATCGATGGGCAGCGCTTCAAGAATAAAGGCGATGTCGGCAGAATGCAGGCCAGCCAACTTGTCGCGCAACTCGGCAAGGTGCTGCTTTTGCAACAGCTTGTCTACCAGTTCATGACGGTCAGCGCGCGGTATTTCCTGCTGATGTACCACTGTTTCCAACAGGGCGTGCTTGTCCAGCAGGTGCTGGATCTGCTGGAGATGCTCCTGTACGTTTTCCGTGTAATGAGATTCGCCGTTTTCGGTCATGTCTGCGCTTTCAATTCACGGGCATTCTAAAGAAATTAATGAGTGGATGTTGGAGAAATGGGCGGAACTTGATTTTGGAGACTGTTCGCTATCACCGCAATAAGCTGATCGGCATAGTACGTTCACATCATTTTTAGCAGCAATTCCGTGGCCAGGGCTATCAGGACTACGGCGAAACATTTGCGCAGCAATCCAACCTCTATGCGGTGTGCGGTCAGTGCGCCAAGTGGTGCGGTGATCACGCTGGCCAAGGCGACCCACAGCAGGGCAGGCAGATAAACATAACCCAGGCTGGGCGGCGGCAAACCTGCGCGAGAAAATCCGGTGACGATATACCCCAGAGAGCCGCCGACTGCCACCGGGAAGCCGATGGCGGCGGATGTGCCGATGGCATTGCGCACCGCAACATTGGACCAGATCAGGAAGGGAACTACTACGGTGCCGCCGCCGATGGAAACCAGAGTGCTCAGCCAACCGGTAAATATCCCGACCAATGTCATGCCCGTTGCCCCCGGCAATGGGCGTGAGGCTTTGGGCTTGGCATCGAGCAGCATTTGCACGGCGGCGAAATACACGAACAAGGAAAAGAATATGCCCAGGAATCGCGGGGAGACATTGGCAGCAAACAGCGCGCCCAGGCTGGTGCCGATCAGGATGCCGGGGGTGATGTTGCGAACCACGCGCCAATTTACAGCACCATGCTGGTGATGCTTGACCGTGCTGGCAACCGAGGTGAACAGAATGGTCGCCATCGAAGTGCCCAATGCCATATGCATCAGATTTGCCGCAGGGAATCGTTGCGCCTCAAACAGGAAAAGCAACGTTGGCACAAGAATTGTTCCGCCGCCGATACCAAACAGTCCACCAAGAAATCCTACCGTGGCGCCCAAAAAAAGATAGGCCAGCAGCCATTCCATGTCAATCGTGTGCAAGCCGGGCCGTAATGAATTTCCATTCGGCCGGATCGAGCGGTGTGATGGAAAGACGGTTGCCGCGTTGCAGGATGCGCATGCGCGCGAGTTCGGGATGCTGGCGCAATTCGGCCAGTGGGATCAGCCCGATCTTTCTGACGAGTTGTACATCCACGTTGAACCAGCGTGGCGTTTCCAGAATGGCCTTGGGGTCGAAATATTTGCTGTTGCGCTGGAACTGCGTAGCATCGGGATAGGCGGTGCTGCTGACTTTGGCAATGCCCGCAATGCCCGGTTCAGCGCAACCGGAATGGTAGAACAGCACGCCGTCGCCAATTTTCATCTGGTCGCGCATGAAGTTTCGTGCCTGGTAGTTGCGCACGCCATACCATGCCACGGTCTGGTTCGGCAGGCTGGCAAGGTCGTCTATGCCGCAATCGGAAGGTTCGGATTTCATCAGCCAGTATCGCACTTGGGTCTCCAGTAAGTTGTGTGATTCCGCTTCCAGGCGTCGTGATTTCTGTTTACGCCGGTGCCTGCATAAGGGACGGCAATTTCGTGATTCCGGACATTTCTCTGCGTGGAGGAAATGATTCACGCAACAACGTGCACCGCAATATGCCTCGGTTGATGGTTTGGCCGTGGTCGCGCGCATGGCAGAAAAAATGCGGCCGAAGCCGCATGTCGAATAAGAGTCCCCCACCTGTGCCGTTGGATCAGCATCTTGAACCTAGGGTCCAAGTTCAGGTCGCTTTCAGGTTACATCAGGTACATCCTGCGAGGACGCGCACAACAGTAACGATAGTCAGCAACCTCACGCATCGCGTATTGGCTCAAAGAATTAATGATCCTGACGAACACCGCAGGGGACAACCCCTATAACCTCAATCCAGTTAAAACAGATCATCCTGTTTTTCAAGCATTGTTTCTATGGATGCCTGCATTGAACTCATTCTACGCTTAAACTCGCCCATATCAAAGCCTCCACCAATACGGGTAGTCAGAAGTTCATTGGTAATGTTCAGTGCCGCCATGATGGCGATGCGTTCCACCGAAGTTATTTTTCCAGTATCGCGTATTTCACGCATGTTCCTGTCAAGATAGGCAACCGCCTCCAGCAATTTTTCCTGTTCTTCTTCGGGACAGGCAACACGGAATTCCCTGTCCAGAATGGTGACGTCAAATGCATTAACCTTGTTGTTGGTCGTCATAGGTCAGTTCTTCGGGAAGTTTGGCCAGCAGATTTTCCAGTCGCATGCGTGCGACTGTAATCTTATCGTCAGATATGCGGCCTTGGCTCAGGGCAGTTGCCAAATCCTGGCGCAATTGGAGATTTTCTTCGCGCAATCGCTGGGTCAGCTGCAACAACTGAGCCAGTTTGGTCTCCAGAGCACTTAATTGAACTTGCATATTGCAAACTATATCTTATAAAAGCTTGAAAAGTCAAAAAATAACATCGCGTATTGAAAGCTGTTTATAGCACTATGATTTTGATGTGCGGTACAATAAGCGCTACCTCGAGGTGCCGGATGTTTGTGTGCATCCGGTTAAACGGGAAACAGGTGAAATGCCATATGGCATCCAGTCCTGTGCTGCCCCCGCAACGGTTAGCAAGTGTGGATTCGCTTCGATGCCACTGTGAGCAATCATGGGAAGGCCGCGAATCAAGACTTGCAAGCCCGGATACCGGCCTTGAGTCCGGCTCCTTTCTGACGCTTTGTTGATTGGAGTCCTTGGTCGGGCAATGCAGCGGGCGGCGCATGAAGGCGTAATGGTGCAGTTCTGCTGTATTTCCTGGATGTGTAACGCCCCAACGGGGAACCTTGGGACACACTCCGGAAATCCTCATGAAAACCCAAATAGCCAGAATCGTGGCGGCATTGCTGTATGCCATGCCCGCAATCGGCTTTTGTGCAGCGGACAATCTTCTTGGCGAGGTCGTGGTTACTGCCTCCCGCATTGAACAACCCTTAAGCCAGTCGCTTACCCACACCACGGTGATCGACCGGCAGGATATTCTGGATTCGCAGGCAGTGGATGTCGCGGGGCTGTTGAAAGACCTTGCCGGCGTCGAGTTCTACCGGTCCGGTGGCATCGGGCAGCAAGCCAGCTTGTTTGTGCGCGGCACAAATTCCAGCCATGTGCTGGTGCTGCTCGACGGCGTGCGCATCAATTCGGCCACCACCGGTACGACCGAAATAGATCAATTGATGCTGGATCAGGTCGAGCGCATCGAAGTGGTGCGCGGCAATGTCAGCAGCCTGTATGGGTCAGAGGCCGTCGGCGGAGTAATACAAATCTTTACCAGACGCGGCAAAGGCGAGCCTTCCTTCAACGCAAGTGGCGGTGCCGGGACACAAGATACCACGCGAGCGTCGGCCGATTTTGGCGGCGCTGCGGATAATACGATATTCAATGTACTGATATCCAGATTCAGGACGGCTGGTGTGTCGGCCATCAATCCGCGCATCGTTCCGATGGTCAATCCGGACAGCGACGGATATGACAATACCAGCCTGTCCGCCAATTTAGGCTATGCTTTCAACAACGACCACAGCTTATCCGCTTCGCTGTTCGATAGTCACGGAGCGGCACAGACTGATAACTCGTTCGGGTTGCCGTCCGATGTGAACAGCAGCCGTTCGCACATCCGCAAACTGGCCCTCATGTCGGACCATAGCATCGGCAAAATCTGGCACAGCAAGCTGCAATGGTCACAGGGAATGGACGACATGCAGAATTTCCTGAATGGCGCGCCGGATGAGGTGTTCGGAGCGCTGTTCAGAACCACCAACATCCAACTCTCGTGGCAGAATGAATTGCGGCTGGATGAGCATCATTCGCTGAACATTGGTGTGGAAACCCTGGTGCAGCAAGTAACCAGCAGCACCAGATTCTCAGCCAACAGGCGCCGCGTAAACAGCATGTTTGCGGGATACAGCGGCAGTAACGGACTTCACAACTGGCAACTCGATGTGCGCCAGGATCGCTATTCGGATTTCGGTGTATCCGGCACAGGTATGCTGGGTTACGGTTTTGCCCTAAGCGATGCATTGCGTTTATCTATCGCTGCGGGCACTGCATTCAAAGCGCCGACTATCAACGATCTGTACTATCCCTACACCGATTATGGCGGTGGCTTTTCTTATCAGGGAAATCCGGGGCTGAAGCCGGAGCGTTCCCGCAACCTGGAACTGGGGGCGCACTACACATCTCCTGGGCAGCTACTGGACGTGGCATACTTCGACGGCCGCATCAGCGATATGATATCGAGCAACGGCCTGCCGGCAAATACCACGGTCAATCTCGACCAGGCACGCAGCAACGGATTTGAATTCTCCTATGCGGGAAGATTTGGCGGTACCGGCATCAAGGCCGCATTGACATTGCAGGACCCGCGCGATGTAATTTCCGGCTGGGCCCTGTTACGTCGCGCCAAGCGCTATGGCAACCTCGCCGCAAGCCGCAGTGCCGGAGCCTGGCGTCTGGGCGGTGAGATCCAGTTCAGCGGGCCACGTGACGACATCGACATCAACACGTTCGCGCGCACGACACTGGCAGGTTACGGTGTGATTGACCTCTCTGCGCGATACGCATTCGACCGCCACCTTGGTTTTTCAATGAAGATCGACAATCTGTTTGACCGCAGTTACATGCTGGCGCACGGCTACAACACGGCGGGTAGGGCGCTGTTTGCCGCAATGGAGTGCCGGTACTAAGAGGGCAGAACTCCTGCAGGAGCAGGGGCGGCACGGGTGCCGCCCTTTTGTTTGGTGACGTGATTTTCTGCTACAGTTCGCGCCATGAATATGACCAGTACCCAGCTTTATCTGCGCCTGCTCACCTACGTCAGAACCTATTGGCGCGCCTTTCTGGTATCCATACTCGGTATGGCGGTTGCCGCAGCCACCGAACCCTTGTTGCCGGCCCTGCTCAAACCATTGCTGGACGGGACTTTCGTCCACAAGGACGAGACTATTCTGCGCTGGGCGCCGCTACTTATCATGGTAATCTTCCTGGTGCGGGGTGCGGCGGGTTTCGTCGGCACCTACACCATCAACTGGGTCGGCAACAAGGTGGTGATGGATCTGCGCGACGAGATGTTCGGCAAGCTGCTGACGTTGCCGACGCGGTTCTATGACGATCACGCAACCGGCAACCTGATCTCAAAATTGACCTTTGACGTGACGCAGGTGGCTGCCGCGGCGACCAGCGTGGTGACCATCATCATCCGTGATTCCATCATGATCGCCGGCCTGCTGGGCTGGCTGTTTTACCTGGACTGGAAACTCACGCTGCTTAGCCTGGTGATGGCGCCGATCATCGCGTTCATCATCCGCACCATCAATATCCGTTTGCGCAGCGCCAGCCGCGATGCGCAGCGTGCGATGGGCGACATCACGCAGGTCATCGAAGAAAGCGTCACCGCACACAAGGTGGTGAAGCTGTTCGGCGGACAGCAATATGAAAGCGATCGTTTCAGCGACCAGGCCAACTGGGTGCGCCGCCATGCGATGAAGCAGGCTGCCGCGTCCGCGGCCAATGTTCCGATCGTGCAACTCGTGGCGGCCGTGGCATTGGCAATCATTGTCTACATTGCCATCGGCCAATCGCGAAGCAATGAAACCACGGTGGGCGGATTCCTCTCGTTTGTCGCAGCCATGCTGATGCTGACCTCGCCATTGAAACGGCTGACCAGCGTAAGTGAATTCATGCAACGTGGGCTGGCGGCATCCGAAAGCGTGTTCGAACTGCTCGACACGGCAGGCGAGATCGACACCGGCAAGATCGTGCTGGGTGGCGCCAGTGGAAAGATCGACTTTGAGCATGTGAGCCTGTCGTATCACGATGACGGCAGGATGGCGTTGTGCGATATCTGCCTGGAAATCCCGGCGGGCCAGGTGGTGGCACTGGTCGGTGCATCCGGCAGCGGAAAGAGCACGCTGGCGAACCTGGTGCCGCGGTTCTATTCACCGACCGACGGGCGCATCCTGCTGGATGGGCATGTTCTGGCCGAGCTGACGCTGGCCAGCCTGCGCGCCAATATCGCACTGGTCAGCCAGGAAGTGGTGCTGTTCAACGACACGCTTGCTGCCAATATCGCCTATGGCCAGATGCGCGAGGTGCCGGAAGCAGAGATCATCTCCGCCGCCCAGGCCGCGCATGCAATGGAATTCATCCGCGACATGCCGCAAGGCTTGCAGACACTGGTCGGTGAAAAAGGTGTGCGCCTGTCTGGTGGGCAACGCCAGCGCATCGCCATCGCGCGCGCCATACTCAAGGACGCGCCGATCCTGATCCTCGATGAAGCCACCTCGGCGCTGGACAGCGAATCAGAGCGCCATGTGCAGGCCGCGCTGGAGACCCTGATGCGCGGACGCACCACGCTGGTCATCGCGCACCGCCTGTCGACCATAGAAAATGCCGACCGAATTGTCGTACTGCAAAAGGGTAAGATCGTCGAGGCCGGCACGCACCATGAGCTGATAGGCAGGGGCGGCGTATACGCGCAACTGCACCGCATCCAGTTCGACTGGCAAGACGAGGGCGGCGGCGAGTAGGCGCTGCTGCGCACAGTCTCTGTCACAGTGCGGTCCGTGATCTCGGCAATTGAGCGGCGTCATCAGGCGCCGAGATAGGCGCGCCGCACTTCATCGCTGCCGAGCAGGTTCACGGCAGCGCCGGACAAGGTGACCAATCCGCTTTCCAGCACATAACCGCGGTTTGCCACTTCCAGGGCAAGTCTGGCGTTCTGTTCGACCAGCAGGATGGAGACGCCCTGCGCTGATATGGAGTCTATGGTTTCGAAGATTTTTGTCACCATCATCGGTGCAAGGCCCATGCTGGGTTCGTCCAGCATCAGCAATCTGGGGCGGCTCATCATGGCGCGACCCATCGCCACCATCTGCTGTTCTCCGCCGGAAAGCGTTCCGGCCAGTTGTGTGCGGCGCTCGGCGAGGCGCGGAAACAGTTCATAGATATGCTGCATATCCAGTGTGATGTCCGCCCTGTCGCGGCGGCTGTAGGCTCCCATCTGCAAATTCTCCTCCACGGTCAGGCGCGCGAATATCCCGCGGCCTTCCGGCACCAGTGCCAGACCGTCGCGCACGCGGTCGTGCGCGGGGACTTTGCGCAGCGATTTTCCCTTGTAGTAGATTTTCCCAGAAGCGGGATGCAACAATCCCGCCAGCGCCTTGAGCGTGGTGGTCTTTCCGGCGCCGTTGCTGCCGATCAGCGCGACCAGTTCACCCTGTGCGACTTCAAGGCCAATACCTTTTACCGCCTGGATGCCGCCATAGCTGATTTTCAGATCTTTAACTTCAAGCAGGTTCATTCAGGAAACCCCGTTTCAAGCCACAGAGAGCACGGAGAGCACAGACAGGGCGCACGCATCGACTATCCGGATTATCCGCAGGATCGAACCGGGCTTCGATTCCTCGCGCGACTTTGTCTGTGTTCTCTTCGGTAGACTGTATTTTTCCAGGGTCATGCCGCCGCCTGTCCCAGATACGCCGCAATCACCGCCGGATCAACGCGCACTTCTTCTGCGGCGCCTTCGGCGATCTTCCTGCCATAGTCGAGCACCGCTACGCGGTCGCACAGGTCCATGATGAGCTTGACGTCGTGTTCGATCAGAAAAACCGTGATGCCATCGCTGCGTATTGCATGCAGCAAGTTTTTCAGGCTTGCGGTCTCGGTGGCATTCATGCCGGCCGCGGGTTCATCCAGCGCCAGCAGTCTGGGCTCGGTGGCCAAAGCGCGGCCGATTTCCAGTCTGCGCTGTTCACCGTATGAGAGATGCTTGGCCAGAGTCTGATGCGGGCGGTCAATGCCGACGTAACGCAGCAGCTCGCATGCGCGTTGCACGATGGCGCGCTCCTCGGCACGTGTGTTGGCGTTGCGAGTGAGTGCGCCCCAGATCCCCGCGCGCGTGCGCACATGACGCCCAACCATGATGTTTTCCAGTGCGCTCATGTTGGCGAACAGTCGGATGTTCTGGAACGTTCGCGCGATGCCAGCTTCTGCCAGCACATGCGGCGTGCCATGTGCATACGTTGTGCCATTAAAAGTGAACCTCCCTTCATCGAGCTGATACAGACCGGTGACTACGTTGAACAGGGTGGTCTTGCCCGCGCCGTTGGGCCCGATCAGGCCGTAGATCTCGCCATGCCTGACGTGCAGCGACACATCGGAAAGTGCCGCAAGTCCCCCGAAGCGCTTGCCCACGCCGGACAATTGCAGCAAAACGTCATTGTCTGCTGTCATACACTGTCTCCCGTTCCTGTTGCGCAATGTCATCATCGGGGGATAGTTCGCGGCGGCGCTGCGTCGAAGGCCACAGGCCGGCAGGACGCACCAGCATGACCAGGATCAGCGCAAGACCGAACAGCAACATGCGCAAACTTTCCGGATCGACCAGCATCCTGCCGAATAACATCTGCTGTACCGGGCCCGCGCCATTGCGGAACGCCTCTGGCAACAGCGCCAGCAACACGCTGCCCAGCACCACGCCTGCGATGTTGCCCATGCCGCCCAGTACCACCATGCACAGGATCATGATGGATTCCATCAGGCTGAAACTTTCAGGGCTGACAAAGCCCTGGAAGCCGGCGAACAGGCCGCCGGACAGGCCACCGAAAGTTGCGCCCATTGCAAACGCCAGCAACTTGATGTTGCGGGTATTGACGCCCATCGCCTCGGCGGCCACTTCGTCCTCGCGGATCGCCATCCAGGCGCGACCGACGCGCGAATCCTCCAGTCGCCGCGACACGAAGATCACCAGCAAGGTAAATAACAGAAACAGGTAGTAATACAGGTGCACCGAGGGCAGGGAAATGCCAAGAATTTCCTGCGTCTCCCCGAGCGAAAAACCGCCGCTTTGCACCGGGTCTATCAAGCTGATGCCCTGCGGACCGTTGGTGATGTTCACCGGCGCATTCAGGTTGTTGAGGAAGATACGGATGATCTCGCCGAAGCCCAGCGTGACGATGGCAAGGTAATCGCCGCGCAGGCGCAACGTCGGCGCGCCGAGCAGTACGCCGAACAGGCAGGCTACAAACGCACCCAGCGGCAGCACTATCCACACCGGCCAGTGCAGCCCGAACTGCGGCGAGGATAGCAGCGCATAGTTGTAGGCGCCGACAGCAAAGAACGCGACGTAACCGAGATCGAGCAGACCTGCGTAACCGACGACGATGTTCAGACCCAGCGCCAGCATGATGTAGAGCAGCGCAAAATCGGCGATGCGCACCCAGCCGCGCCCGAACAGGGCATCGGTGACGAAAGGCAACAGCAATAACACAATGGCGAGCACCGCGAGCAGCGATTTGGATTTTGAGCTGATCATCAGGCGCGTTCCGCCAAACGTTCGCCCAGCAGGCCGGAAGGTCTGAACACGAGGACGGCAATCAGCACGAAAAAGGCAAATACGTCCTGATAGTTGCTACCGAAGAATCCACCGGACACGTCCCCAATGTAGCCAGCGCCCAGGCTTTCGATCAGCCCCAGCAACAGGCCGCCCAGCATCGCGCCGCGCAGGTTGCCTATTCCGCCCAGCACTGCGGCGGTAAATGCCTTCAGACCGAGGAGAAATCCCATGTAGTAGTGCACGATGCCGTAGTTCGCGCTGACCATAACGCCCGCGACCGCCGCCAGCGCTGAACCAAGCATGAAGGTCACCGAAATTACCCCGTTGATGTCGACGCCCATCAGGGCGGCGGTGGACGGATTCTCCGCCACGGCGCGCATCGCGCGACCCAGTCGCGTGCGGTGCACCAGCAGCATCAGCCCGGCCATGATCACCAGTGCGACCAGCACGATAGTGACCTGCACGTCATTGATGACCGCGCCACCGAGCAGATGAGAAGTGTTTGGGAGCAATTGCGGGAAGGCGTGATATTCGCGTCCCCAGAAGATCATGGCCAGGTTTTGCAGAACGATGGACATGCCGATGGCGGTGATCAAGGGCGCAAGGCGCGGGGCATTGCGCAAGCGGCGGTATGCGACGCGCTCGATGCCGTAACCGAGCACCATGCACGCCACGACCGCAACCAGCAGCGCGATCAGCAAAATCGGCAGCGGCGGCAGGCCGGAACCGGCCAGTCCGTGTGCGACCGACATCGCGATCATCGCTCCCACCATCAACACTTCGCCGTGCGCAAAATTGATCAGGCCAAGGATGCCGTACACCATGGTGTAACCCAGCGCAACCAGCGCGTAGACACTGCCTTGTACCAGGCCGTTGATAATTTGCTGTAGGAATATATCCATGCTTAGTTTAATCGGAATACCGGGTGGTGGAGTGCGCGGGCACGATTGCGTTTTTTAAGGCGGCGGTGTGCCACCGAACTTCAAAAAAAAGCGACACACAAGGTGTCGCTTTATATCCTTTCACGGCATCATCAGTTCGAGGCCGCAAGCACGCCTCCGCCCATGGTTTGCAATGGTTGCCACTTGCCTTGCTGCACCTGGTACAGCGTGACCGCTCCGCCCTTCAGGTCACCTTTGTCGTCAAATGCGATTTTCGCGGTCACACCGTCGTAGCTAATCTTGGATAACTCGGGCAAGTATTTTGCCGGGTCGGCTGAGCCTGCCTTCTGCATGGCGGCGATCATCACATTGACTGCATCATAGCAGTACGGCGCGTACAACTGGATCGGCTGCTTGTATTTCGCCTCGTAACGCTGTGAAAAATCCTTGCCGCCCGGCATCTGGTCCAGGGGCACACCGGGCAAAGAGGCATACATGCCATCCGCTGCGGCACCAGCCAGTTCAATCAACTTGGGCGTATAGCCACCGTCGCCCATCATGAATTTGGCAGGCACGCCGAGGGATTTCAACTGCCTGACCAAAGGTACGCCTTGCGGGTCCATTCCGCCGAAGAAGACCAGGTCCGGTTTCTTTCCCTTGATGGAGGTCAGCACGGCGGTGAAGTCCACTGCCTTATCGGTCGTATATTCGCGAGCCACGATTTGCGCGCCACTTCTTTCGGCGGATTTGGCGAATTCATCGGCCAGTCCCTGTCCGTAGGCAGTACGATCATCTATCACCGCGATTTTTTTTGCGGCCAGGTTCTTCGCGGCGAACTCGCCCAGCACCTTGCCCTGTTGCCCGTCGTTTGCCATCACGCGGAAGGCCGTCTTGAAGCCCTGCGCGGTATACGCCACGGCCGTTGCGGAAGGGGAAATTTGCGGAATACCGTTGTCGCTGTAGATGCGGGAAGCGGGAATGGATGTGCCGGAATTCAAATGGCCGATGACACCGTTGACCTTGTCATCCACCAGCTCTTGCGCCACGATGGTCGCAGTCTTCGGGTCGGCCTGGTCATCCTCGCTGACCAGTTCAAAAGTCACTCTTCTACCGCCGATGGTTACACCCCTGGCGTTGGCATCCTCGATCGCCATGCGCGTACCGTCTTCGTTATCCTTGCCGATGTGCGCCTGCGGTCCGGTAAGCGGGGCGGATGCGCCTATCTTTACCACCATGGGCTGGAACTCTGCCGTGCTTGCGGCGGGGCTGGACGCCGGTGTCTCCGGCTTCCCACAGGCGGCAAGCAAGGTAGCGCTCAATACGGCGAGAAAGAAAATTGACCTCTTATTCATGGGCGGAATTGAAGATGGATGAGGGAGAGTACTTGTCTGAATTATCCGTAGCCCCTGCATGCTTGTCAATTCAAGGGTGGCTATTTTCGAAGTATAATAAAAAGCGGGGCCGACACTTGTCGGCCCCGCCTCGAAAAATCACCAAGCCAATCTATTTTGCCAGGCCGAGCACAAATTCCACCAATTCTTTGATGGCAGCTTGTTTGGCGCCACTCGGGTCATTCGCGATCATCGGTACGGAACCCCAATTTCCGGAGCCGCCTTTGGAAACCTTCATCATCAGGCCTTCTTCCAGGGGATAGTCCTTGCCACCGAACGAGAACGTCTTTGCTCCCTTGTACTTGTTGGCCACGTCTTGCCATGCAGGGCCGACCACTTTGTGGTCAATGGCGTGGCAAGCGGTGCAACCATTCTTCTTAGCCAGGTCAGGCATGTCTACAGCCACAGCACTACCTGCAACCATCAGGCCTGCTGCAGCCGTCATACTAACAATGATTGATTTCATTTAACTAAGCTCTCCATTTTTTGATTAATGACCTTTGGGACACATACAGCGCGCGCTATTTTAGACGACTTTGCCATATTTGCAAGCGGGTATTACCAAATGAAACGGGGCTGGCTAAAGCCAGCCCCGTTTTCGGATGCTTAACTGCGCTTACTTGGCCAGTCCAAGGATGAATTCGACCAATTCCTTGATCTCCGGTTGCTTTTTGCCGGCGGGGTCGTTGGCAATCATCGGCACACCACCAGTCACTTTTGTCCAGTCGCCCTTGCCGCCCTTGGAGACCTTCATCATCAGACCTTCAACCAGAGGATATTCCTTGGCATCGGGCGCTTCCGCACCTTTAGGCGAATACTTGAACGTTTTTGCTCCCTTGTATCTGTTGGCTACATCCATCCATGCCGGCCCTACAACTTTCTTGTCAATGGCGTGGCAAGCGGTGCAGCCGTTCTTCTTTGCCAGAGGCGGCATATCTACAGCCAGAACACTACCTGCAACCATCAGACCAGCTGTAACCATCATACTAATAATAATAGATTTCATTTGACTTAACTCTCCATTTATTCGTTGAAAACGTTTGGACACGGCGCGTAATTCTAGCCGACTTGGCGATGCTTGCAAATAGGGCTTACCGAAAAAAGCAGTAAAGGCAAAAGCCGGCCCTGTTTGGAGCCACGACTTCGTCACTTCGCGAGAGCCAGAATGAATTTAACCAATTCCGTGATCTGGTCTTTCTTCGCGCCACTCGGGTCATTGGCAATCATCGGCACGCCGCCGGTCACTTTGGTCCAATCGCCCTTACCACCTTTGGACACTTTCATGACCAGCCCATCGAGCAGGGGATATTCCTTGGCATCAGGCGATTCCGAGCCGGTGGGCGAATACTTGAAGGTCTTTGCGCCCTTGTACTTGTCGGCGACGTCTTGCCATGCGGGACCGACCACTTTTTTGTCAATGGCGTGGCAAGCTGTACAGCCATTTTTCTTTGCCAGAGCCGGCATGTCAACCGCCAGAACGCTGCCAGCTGCCATCAAACCTGCAACTGTGGCCAAGCTAACGATGAAAGATTTCATTTCTTTGGTTCTCCGAAGATTAAATATACTAACAAACTAGAAACATTGCGATTGCGCCCGGTTAATCAGGGCGCCCCGTTTGCGATTTATATCGAAATTCAATAAGACCGCTACCCAATATGTCGCAGGCACACCCGAACCCCAGCCAGATATTATTTACCCAGACTCAGTTCAAACTCCACTAATTGCTTGATTTGGTCCTGTTTTCTTTCTTTTGGATCATTGGCGATCATCGGGATGGTGCCCCAGTTGCCGGAGCCGCCATGAGATACCTTGTGCATGAGTCCTTCCACCAGAGGATATTCCTTGGCATCAGATGCATTCGAGCCTTTATTCGAATACTTGTAGGTCGTGGCGCCCTTGTATTTCTTGCCTACATCTTGCCAGGCAGGGCCGACCACTTTGTGGTCGACGGCGTGGCAGGAAGTGCAACCCATCTTTTTTGCCAATGGGGGCATATCTACGGACATTGCACTGCCCGCAACCATCATGCCTGCTGCTGCACTCGCTACGCCTAAAACGAAAGATTTCATGTTTGTTTCTCCATTTTGTGTTTATGGTTATGGCAAAGTTTCTGCCGGTCTTGCCTTCACAATTATTCAGTTTTTTCCCCTCGATGAAAGCATATATTCCGGCAGCTATGTTCTAACGCATGCAGTTTGCTAGACGTTGACATTTTTCCTCAACAAAATTCCCAACTCATGCGGGTCAACTACTGCAGGCAGGCAATGCGCGCCTTGGCACAGCCATGCCGTCACGTATTGCGTGCAAGGTTTATCCAGAGTTTCCGGCAGGTTAGGTTCATTTTCTGCCGGCGCTACCATTATCAACCCATAATTGCAGGCTTCGCGCAATATCGTCATCCAGGGCGAAAGATCATTTTTGGGGCCACGCAAGACCAGTAACCGCAATGGCGTGACATATTCCTGCAACGCCATGAACAGAGAGGCGAAACCAGCGGGATATTCGCCCATGGCCGAATAATAAACGCGCAACACCTGCTCGGCTGATTCCGTATAGCGTGGCTCACCGATTAGACAGCCCAGCCGTTGCAGCGCCCGGGCCGCAACGGCAATGCCGCTGGGTGTGGCGTTGTCATGCACGGCCTTGGGTCGATGGATCAACTCTTCGTGATCCGCCGCTGTGAAAAAGTAATCACCCTGTTTGTCATCCCGAAATTGCGCCAATATTACGTCGGCAAGATTGCGGGCCAGCACGAAATCGGATGCCAGGAATTCAGCCTGAAGCAGTTCCAGCAGGGCTTCCAGCAGGAAGGCATAATCGTCCAGATAGGCATCGAACCGCGCCTTCCCATTCTTGAATGCGGCCAGCAACCGCCCGTCGCGCCACATATTCTTACGCACGAAGTCAGCCGCATTGCGTGCCAAGCGTAGCCAGTCCGTGCGGTCAAAAGCGCGCGCGGCATGTGCCATGCCCTTGATCATCAACCCGTTCCATGAGGTCAGTATCTTTTCGTCCCGCCCAGGATGCACGCGCCGTTCGCGCGCGATGAAGAGTTTGGCGCGACTGCTTTCCAGCAGTTTCCCACATGCTTCCAGTGTATGGCCGTGTTGTTGCGCCACTTTCTCCAACGACTGCGCAACGCGCAAATGCCAATGCCCCTCGAAGTTGGGCGCGCGATCCAGTCCAAAGTGCGACTGGCAAACCGCGTATTCGGGCGCGGACAGCAGTTCGAGCATTTCCTCGCGTGTCCACGCGTAGAATTTCCCTTCTTCGTGCTCCGAGTCGGCGTCCAGTGTGGCGTAATAGCCGCCGGACGGCGCTTGCATCTCTCGAATTGCCCAGACCACGGTTTCCTCCACCACGCGCTTGAACAAGGGATCGCGCGTCAGGGTCCAGGCATCGACGTAAAGCGGCAGCAGTTGCGCGTTGTCATAGAGCATTTTCTCGAAATGCGGGATCTCCCAGCGCTCGTCGACGCTGTAGCGGAAGAATCCACCGCCCAACTGGTCATATAATCCGCCTTGCGCCATGCACCTAAGCGAGTGCAGCGCCATCTGCGCCAGGCTTTCGTCCCCGCTGCGTGCCGCTTCGCGCAGGCACAGCTCGAGTTCGGCCGGGTGCGGGAATTTTGGCGCACCGCCAAAACCGCCGTACTGCGGATCGAAGGCAGCCTCGAGGTCGCGCATTGCGGCAGCCAGCGGCAACGCGCCAATCTCGCCCCCCTTGGCG
Organism: uncultured beta proteobacterium; assembly: GCA_963782385.1. GTDB lineage: Bacteria > Pseudomonadota > Gammaproteobacteria > Burkholderiales > Gallionellaceae > CAVXFS01. The sequence continues at coordinate 269,718 of CAWAJO010000001.1, read as the reverse complement.
GTCGGCTGATTGCGGATAAATGCCTTGGCCAGCTCTGCACTCTGGCGGTCTATATCGTCAGCATGCTCCCGGTAGAACGCGGCCACGCGCGGCAACAGATCCGCGAATCCTGGCAGGTTGTATTGCGCTTGTTTTGGAAAATAGGTGCCACCAAAAAATGGCTTCTGTTGCGGGGTCAGAAACATGGTCAGTGGCCAACCGCCGTGCCGACCGGTCAACATCGAGTGCGCGGCTTGGTAGATGTGGTCGAGATCGGGGCGCTCTTCACGATCCACCTTGATATTAATGAAATGTTTGTTCATCAATGCCGCCACCTCGGCATCCTCGAACGATTCATGCGCCATTACGTGGCACCAGTGGCATGCAGAATAGCCAATGGACAGCAGGATGGGTTTGTTCTGCTCGCGCGCCAACCGCAGCGCCTGCTCTCCCCACGGGTACCAGTCGACTGGGTTTTCGGCATGTTGCAGCAGATAGGGCGAGGTTTGGTGGATGAGTTGATTTGCGGGCATCGCAATCAATCGGTTCCTGCTTCCAGCCAGCCCAGCAGTGTTGCCCATTGCTCAACATCATGCGCGGACTGATAGGGAGGAAGGTCGAAAATGCTCTTGCCTTCGAACGCCGCGTTGACGTACACCTGCGTCTCTCGCAGGTAGGCCAGCACCGGCATGTCAAGTTGTGCCAGGAACTGTTCCAGCGTTACCGCCGCACGGGTACGCGGCGCCATGCGCATGCCGACCACCCCGATCTGGATCCGGCCCTTGCGCGCCGCCTTCATATCGCTCAAAGCCTGCAGGAAATCATAGCTGGCCTGGATGTCGTACAAAGAAGGGGCGATCGGCACCACGACGCGGTGCACCAGCTTCAGCGCGTGCTCCAGATTCTTGCCGTGCAGCGCTGCGGGCGAGTCTATTACCAGCCAGTCCGCCACTCCCGCCTGTTTTCCCTCCTCGCTTTGCAGTGACCGAATGGCCGGCAATTCATTGCTGCGCTGCGCCAGCCAAAGGGTGGCGGATTTCTGCCGGTCAAGATCCAGCATCGCCACATGCTGGCCCCGCGCGGCCAAATAGCCCGCGATGTTGGTTGAAAGCGTGGTTTTGCCGCTTCCACCTTTTGGATTGGCTATCAGGATGGCTTTCATGGTATCTCTCTTTGAGGTGAATGACAGAACGATCAGCCGCCGATAAAACAGAACACGGAGTTCTCTAAGACATCAATGGCTAATTTGCAATCATTTTTCCACTTGCGTTACGTCGCGCACTGCTCCTTTGGCGGCGCTGGTCGTCATCGCGGCATAGGCGCGGAGCGCAGCGGAAACCGGACGCACGCGGGTCACTGGTTTCCACGCGGCGCTACCCTTTGCCTCCATAATTTCGCGGCGGCGCTCGAGCTCCTCGACCGATACCGCGAGATGGATACGGCGATTGGGAATGTCAATTTCAATGGTGTCACCTTCCTCCACCAGTCCGATCGCGCCACCTTCCGCGGCTTCCGGAGAAACGTGGCCGATGGAGAGTCCTGAAGTGCCGCCGGAGAATCGCCCATCGGTGAGCAGTGCGCAGACCTTGCCCATTCCCTTGGATTTCAGGTAACTGGTTGGATACAGCATCTCCTGCATGCCCGGTCCGCCGCGCGGTCCCTCGTAGCAGATCACCACCACATCGCCTGCGATGATCTGGTCGCCGAGAATGGCTTCCACCGCGCTATCCTGGCTTTCGAACACGCGCGCCCGTCCGCCGAACTTGAGGATGCTGCCGTCCACGCCCGCAGTCTTAACAATGCAGCCGTCCAGCGCGATATTGCCGTGCAGCACCGCCAGCCCGCCATCCTGGCTATAAGCATGTGCCTTGTCGCGAATGCAACCGTCTACACGGTCTACATCCAGATTGGGGAAACGCATCGACTGTGAAAAGGCGATCGTGGTGGGAATACCACCCGGTGCCGCGCGATAGAAATCTTTCACGGCGGGGTCCTGGCTGCGAATCACATCCCATTTCTCCAGCGCCCCGCCCATGCTGGGTGCATGCACGGTCGGCAGATCAAGGTGCAGCAATCCGGCGCGACCCAGTTCGCCCAGGATGCCCATGACGCCTCCGGCACGGTGCACGTCCTCCATGTGGAATTTCTGCGTGGAGGGTGCCACCTTGCACAGGCAGGGCACGCGCCGCGACACCTGGTCGATATCTGCCATCGTGAAGTCCACTCCGGCCTCATGTGCGGCAGCGAGCAGGTGCAGTACGGTGTTGGTCGATCCACCCATCGCCACGTCCAGGCTCATGGCGTTCTGAAACGCATCGAAAGTGGCGATGCTGCGCGGCAATACCCTAATGTCGTCCTGTTCGTAATAACGCCGTGCCAAATCTACGACAGTGCGCCCGGCCCGCAGGAACAGTTCCTTGCGGTCGGCATGCGTCGCCAGCAGCGAGCCGTTGCCGGGCAGCGCGAGCCCCAGTGCCTCGACCAGGCAGTTCATCGAGTTTGCGGTGAACATGCCGGAACAAGAGCCGCAGGTGGGGCAGGCCGAGCGTTCCATTTCAGCCACTTCCTGGTCGCTGTTGTGGCTGTTGGCGGCCTCGACCATGGCATCAACCAGGTCCACTTTGCGTGACACGCCGTGCCATTGCACCTTGCCCGCTTCCATCGGCCCACCGGACACGAATACGACCGGGATGTCGAGACGCAGCGCGGCCATCAGCATGCCGGGTGTGATCTTGTCGCAGTTGGAGATGCACACCAGTGCATCGGCGCAATGCGCATTGACCATGTATTCGACCGAGTCAGCGATCAAATCGCGGGAAGGCAGCGAATACAGCATGCCTCCATGGCCCATGGCGATACCGTCATCCACCGCAATGGTATTGAATTCCTTGGCCACGCCGCCAGCCCTTTCGACCTCTCGCGCCACCAGTTGCCCCATGTCCTTAAGATGCACATGCCCTGGAACGAACTGGGTGAACGAATTGGCTATGGCGATGATCGGCTTGTCGAAGTCGCCGTCTTTCATGCCGGTCGCGCGCCACAAGGCACGCGCACCGGCCATGTTGCGTCCGTGAGTGGTAGTGCGGGAACGGTATACAGGCATGATGTACTTTCAAAACATAAAGCGAGTGTTCGTGGCAAAGTATAATCCTGCGCAAATTCTAACCGATTTATGTTGCCCCGATGCTTATCCATCCACAATTTGACCCGGTCGCTATCCACCTCGGCCCGATTGCCGTGCACTGGTATGGACTTATGTATTTGCTTGGTTTCATGCTGTTCCTGTGGCTCGGACGAAAGCGCATGCGCGCATTGGGCCGTCCTGGCTGGGACGAGAAGATGCTGGACGATCTGCTGTTCTACGGCGTGCTTGGCGTGGTGCTGGGCGGTCGCATGGGTGAGGTGCTGTTCTACAATCCGGGCTATTATTTCAGCCACCCGCTGAAGATATTTGCAGTGTGGGAAGGTGGTATGTCGTTTCATGGCGGCTTCATCGGGGTGATGCTGGCGATTGCCTGGTTCGCACGCCTGAGAAAGCTCCGCTGGCTGCAGGTAATGGACTTCATCGCGCCGCTGGTGCCGCTGGGCCTGGGTGCCGGACGCATTGGCAACTTCATCAACGGCGAACTTTGGGGCCGACCGACCAGCATGCCTTGGGGCATGGTGTTCCCGCAAGTGGATAATGTCCCACGCCATCCCTCCCAATTGTATGAATTCGCGCTGGAAGGTATCGCGCTATTCGCGCTGCTCTGGTTATATTCGAATAAACCGCGTCCTGTCGGTGCGGTATCCGGCCTGTTCCTGATCGGTTACGGCAGCTTCCGTTTTCTCGCCGAATTCACCCGCAACCCGGACGACGGCATCTTTGGCCTGATGACCTTCGGCGTTAGCATGGGCCAGTGGCTGAGCCTGCCGATGGTGCTGTCGGGAATCATCATGATGGTGTGGGCAAACCGGCAGCCGCGCCAGTAATTAAGAGCGGCAATAAGATGACAATAGGCATCGAAAACCTGCAACTGTTGTTGTTGATCGCCGCGCTTGTGGCCATGCTGACACGCAGGTTGCATGTTCCCTACAGCGTCGGGCTGGTCGCCACCGGCATCGTTCTCGCGCTGTTCTCGCTGCCGCTGAAGATCTCGCTCACCAGGGAGCTGATCTTTTCCACGCTGCTCCCGCCGCTGATCTTCGAGGCCGCTTTTTTCCTGCACTGGCAGGAACTGCGCCGCGATTTCTGGCTGATTGCCACGCTGGCCTTCGTTGGCGTCGTGCTGTCAGCAGTCGTTACCGCGACGGGCATGCATTTCCTCGCCGGATGGGAATGGATGGGCGCGTTGGTGTTTGGCGTGCTGATTGCCGCCACCGATCCCGTTTCGGTGATCGCCACCTTCAAGGAAAGCGGCGTGCAGGGCCGGCTGCGCATTCTGGTGGAAGCGGAAAGCCTGTTCAACGATGGCGCGGCGGCCGTTCTGTTTGCTGTCGCCATCGCCATCTTTGCGGGCGAGGAGGTCACGCCCGACTTCGTCGGTCTGGAGCTGGCGAGGACCGTGGGCGGCGGCATTATATGCGGCGCACTGGTGGCATCGGCGCTGCTGTTCCTCGCCGGGCGCGCCAAGGATCACCTGGTGGAAATCACCTTCACCACGATTGCCGCCTACGGCTCATTCCTGCTGGCGGAACATTTTCATGCGTCCGGCGTTCTCGCCACGCTCACCACCGGCCTGATGATGGGCAATACCGGTCCGATGGGGGCGATCTCGGCGCGCGGCCGCGAAGCAGTGGAGGCGTTCTGGGAGTACGTCGCATTCGTCGCGAACTCGCTGATCTTTCTGCTCATCGGCATTCGTGAGGAACAGCAGAATTTTTCCGCAGTCGGCGCAGCCATCGCCATCGCCATCATGCTGGTGATGATCGGTCGCGCAGTGGCGATCTACCCGACCTGCTGGCTGTTTTCCGGCAGTCGGCTGCGGGTGGCCGCGCGCCACCAGCATGTGCTGGTGTGGGGGGGGCTGCGCGGCGCGCTGGGACTGGCATTGGCGCTGGGCCTGCCGGACAGCATGCCGCACCATGACGAAATCGTCACCGTGGCATTCGCCGTCGTCGCGTTCTCGATCTTTGCACAGGGACTGACGATGGCGCCGATGCTGCGCCACGTGGGGGAACTTCCGAAAGACAGGGGGTGAAGACCGGACCTGGCCAGCTTTCGAGACACGTCGTCAGCAACGCAGGCCGCCGGTTCCGGTAATCCGCCCTTTTGTCGGGTAGTGCTAACTCTCTCGCCTGATTATGTTTATCGTTAGCGCCGTGATGAAAACCGGAGCGACAGAAATGCGATTCCAAAAAGGCTTTACCCTGATCGAGATACTGACGGTGGTCGCAATTATCGGCATTTTGACGGTCATTGTGGTGCCTTCCTACCAGAACTACATATACCGTGGGAAGGTTCCCGACGCGCTTTCCAATCTTGCGGCCAGGCGCGTGCAGATGGAGCAATATTATCAGGACAACCGCACGTATGCCGGAGCACCGGCATGTGATACCGACAATTCAACCAGCCAGTACTTTACCTTCTCATGTCCGGTCGCGGCAGACATCAGATCCTACACGATTCAGGCTACAGGCAAGGGCTCCATGTCCGGGTTTACCTACACCGTAGACCAGGATAACGCCAAGACATCTTCCATCGTATCGCCGGCGCCGTCCGGTTGGATAAGCAGCAGCACTTCTTGCTGGATCCTCAAGCAGGGGGGAGGGTGCTGATCAGCCTTTACAATCAGCGGGGTTTCAGCCTGATCGAACTTGTCGTCGGTCTGGTGATCGTCGGCATTCTGCTTATGCTGGGGGTACCTTCTTTCAGCGACTGGATACAGAATTCGCAAATCCGTACGGCTGCGGAGTCCGTGCTGAACGGAATGCAGATCGCCCGGACCGAGGCGGTGCGCCGGAATTCCCTCGTTCGTTTTACGCTTACCGATGGGTCTGGCAATGTGGCGTGGAACGTAGGATGCGTAAATGTCACGGCCGATTGTCCGGCTACGGTACAGAGGCGCAGCGCAGCAGAGGCCGGCGGCGCAGCCCGTGTCGGGGTCAGTACGACCGCGCTGTCTTCGCCTGTTCTTTCCAGCGAATTCAGCGCCGCGCTTGGCGCAGGCAGCGGACTGCCGGCAGGCATTACGTTTGATGGATTAGGCCGGGTGCCCGCCGCCAATATCGGTACTGATATAACCTGGGTTGACGTCTCCCATGTGAACAATTCGGACGCGCGGCGCATGGTCGTCATGCTGACTGCGGGCGGACAAGCGCGCATGTGCGACCCGGCGCTTTCGTTATCAGTTAATCCGCAAGGATGTGGAGTAACCCCATGAAAGCGGCAATCTCGAAATACCAGCAGGGTTCTGTGATATTGGAGGCTTTGATCGCCATCCTGATCTTTTCCATCGGGATACTGGCCATCATCGGTCTGCAGGCCGCTTCGGTCAGTAATTCTGCTGCCGCCAGATATCGTACCGAGGCCAGTTTGCTGGCCAATCAAGTCATCGGGCAAATGTGGGTGGGCGACAATGCCAATCTAGCCACGAATTTCGCCAGCCCGGGTGGTGCCAACTATCTGGCTTGGGCCAGTTCTGTCGCTCAAACCATGCCGGGGGTTGCGCTTTCCCCCTTGTATCGGCCGACCGTAACCTTTGCCGGCGGCGGCACTGGCAATACCGTCACCGTTACCGTGTTCTGGCGCCAGGCCGGCGAATCGGCTGCGCACCAGTACGCGGCGACGGCCGTGATAAACAATGCAATAGAGTAGCTATCATGTGCGCAACCAAACAACACAGATTCCGCAATCAAGGTTTCAGCATTGTTGAAATCATGGTTGGCCTTGCCATCGGCCTGATCAGTATGCTGATCGTGATGCAGGTATTCACCACTTTTGAGGGGCAAAAACGCAGCACGACCGGCGGCGCTGATGCGCAAACAAATGGCGGACTCGGACTTTTCTCGATGGAACGCGATATCCGCATGGCCGGATATGGATTCGGCGCATCCGTGGGCTGCACGCTGCAAACTGCGCAAGCCGTGCCCGCGCCTTTCAGCAATGCCTTGCTGGTGCCGGTCAGGATAGACAAGACGGCCGGCCTGCCGGACGTTATCACCCTGCTTTCCAGCAACAAGTCAAGCTGGAGCGTGCCCGTCCGCTATTTGCCCATTCCGCCGGCTACGCCGCCCCAGTTCGCTCCCGCCAACACCATAGGCGTCACCTCCACGGTTGGGATCACGGCGGGCGATATTATGCTCGCCTACCAAAACACCGTTTGCACCTTGTTCCAGGTGAACAGTGTGGATTCGACCGTTCCGACGAATCCTTTTATCGTGCATGACGCGGGCAACTGGAACGGAGCGATTGCCGGGTCGCCTACCTATACCAGCACGGCGCAGCTGATGGATCTCGGCAGTCTCGCCGGACACAGCTATGGGCTTGATGACAACGGCAACCTGGTATTCACCAGCTATTGCGCGGCCAACAATGGCGATAGCGCCTGTCCGGCGGCGGACAATACTGCGGGCGCGCAAACCATTGCCACAGACATCGTCAACCTGAAGGCGCAGTACGGGTTCGATACGCATGCCGATCCGCGAACCTCGGTCGACGTCGACACCTGGAGCGATGTCATGGTGGATGCGGACGGCAGTGGCACGACCGGTGATATAGGCGATATCCGTCGCATGTATGCCGTACGTCTTGTTCTGGCCGCGCGCAGCGGGTTGAAGGAAAAGCCCCAGGCCGATGGAACCTGCAATATCACCAGCGCCAACCCAACTTGGGCGGGCGGCACGATAGACATCAGCAAGAACACGGACGGCAGCGCTAACCCCGACTGGCAATGTTACCGCTATAAAACATTTGAGACGGTCATCCCGCTTCGCAATCTCATCTGGTGATCCCATGCGCGCTTCCAATTTCAACTTCTCATCGAGAGCCGTCAGCCCCAGGCGCCAGCAAGGCGTCGTGCTGATCATTACGCTCATCGTTCTGATCGCCATGACGCTCGCCACGATCGCGCTGGTTCGTTCGGTGGACACGAGCAACGTGATCGTGGGCAATCTGGCCTTCAAGCAAGGAGCGACCCAGGCCGGGGACGCCGGAACCGAAGCGGCTGCAGCCTGGCTGAATACCAGGGCCGGTACGCCGTCATCCTACAATAACGATGCGGCCAATGGTTACTATGCGACCGGCCTTGACGTCGACATGACCGGAAACGGCACCGACCCGAATCGATATGTGGTGGATTGGGATGCCAATGCCTGCGATGGGACAGGTGTCACCGCCAGCCACTGCCTGAGTCCGGCGCCGGCGGCACTCAATGCGGGTTCGGGCAACACGGTTCAGTACATCATTGACCGCCTCTGCCTAAATGCGGGCCAGGGACCCGGCATACAGGGCAATTGTCCGACCATCTATTCAAACATTCCGGGCCTCAGCCAGGGAGACGACAAATATCAGCCGCCACCCGAGACCGGAACCTGGGTGGAATACTATCGCATCACTTCGCGCATCAAGGGGCCGCGCAACACCGTCAGTTATGTCGAAACGATTGTCCATTACTAGCAGGAGGGCAAGATGAATACCTTTTTCAAGTTCGTAACCAGGGCGCTGTTGCTCGCCGCAGTCCTCGCCAGCGCGAATGGACATGCCGCATTGACCGACATCGCCAACTCGCCGCTGGCCTCCTCCGGCTTTACCTCGGTCAAGCCCAACCTGTTTTTCATACTGGACAATTCCGGGAGCATGCGCTCTGAATACATGCCCGATTCCGTGAGCAATGACGACAACAAGCACTGCTACCGGAACAACGCATACAATGGGGTTTACTATAATCCCGGCATCACCTACGCCCTGCCGGTCGATGCGGCCGGAGTCAGCTACCCTGCCTCCAGTTTTACCGCTGCACAGGACGATGGCTTCATCGGCACGTCCACGACGAACCTGAGCTCCTCGTTCCGGGCGGGGAATGACAGCAGCGGCCAGGCTGCCTACTATTACAATTATACCGGCAGCTCCCCCGCCACGCCAGTTACCGGTACCTGCTATTCCGATGGCAGTTACACCAAGGTAGTGGTCGGTGCCGGTGAGCAACAGAATTTCGCCAACTGGTACACCTACTACCGTACCCGCATGTTGATGATGAAATCCGCGGTGGGGCTGGCATTCAAGAATGTTGATAACCGCTTCCGCGTCGGTTTTACCACGATCAGCGATACCGGGGTAAGCTCAACCAGTTCCACTTTCCTCAAGATCGCCGATTTCGACAGCCCCCAGAAAACCAACTGGTATAACAAGCTGTATGCGGCGACCGGCAATTCCAGCACGCCGTTGCGCGGCGCCCTGTCCAAGGCCGGACGCATGTATGCCGGGCAACTGCTGACCGGCGCGAATGATCCGATGCAATATTCCTGTCAACAGAACTTCACCCTGTTATCCACCGACGGCTACTGGAACACGGGCAGCGAAAGTACCTCCAGTCCAAAATACGGTCCGTATAAGATCGACAACACGACCAATGTCGGCCAGCAGGATGCAGACGAAGCACGTCCCATGTACGACGGCGGTGGCGCCCACTATACCAAGAGCACCAGCCAGATCCGGCAAAGCCAGGCCCGGATATCCATGACCACCAGCCAATTGCAGAAGCGCACGACGCAGATTCAGCGCAGCACCAGCAACCTGCAAAAGCAGATTTCCCAATTGCAGACCAGAACGAGTACGTTGCAAAAAAGCACGGGCATGAGCACCGGAAATCCGCTTCAGCGGCGGGATTCGACGAATTATGGCGCCTCGTTCGGACCCTGGTATGACGTGTCGTCGTGTACGCCGGATACCAGCGGCCGTGTCCAGCATGAATGCCAGGGCGGGCTGGAACAACGGGATTCCAGCAACTACGGGAGCTCCTGGACGGCTTGGTACAGTACGTCTTCATGTACCGAGGACACGAGCGGCCGTTACCAGACTCAATGCCAGAGTCCTGAGCAACAGAGAACATCCAGCAACTACGGCAGCACCTGGACCGCCTGGTACCCGGTACAAGTGGGCTCCTGTACCGAGGACCATTTCGGCAGCAACCAAAGGGAATGCCAGACCGGTACCTGGTCGAGTTGGGCCAATGCCGCAAGCTGTACCAGTTCGAGCACCACGCAATGCCAGTACTCCACTCCGACGGCCTGGGTCGGCACGAGCACTTGTACCCCGGTTTCCGCGTCGCCCAGTTCGCCCTATACGGTGGCTACCGCACGCGAATGCCAGACGGCCGTGACGTCGTCCTACGCGAACGTCACTTCCTGCACACCGACAACGACACCGGATGGCAGCGGCTACACCAATCAGTGCCAATACACCGGCTGGAGCGCGTGGTCCAACACCAGTTCGTGCACGCCGCTGGCTCAATCTCCCGGTCCGGGCTACACGGTCGGCACGGCAACCCAATGCCAGACCACCGACACCGGCTGGGTCGGGGCGAGTTCCTGTACCGCCAGTTCTTCCGGCGGACAGACTGTGACCTGCCAGGGGCCTGTCGTCACCGGCCCGACCTTCGTGGCATCCTGCACGGCGCAGTCCGCCAGCAGCGGCAATAACTGGACCACCACCGCTTGCAGCACGACGACCATCCAGCCGGCGACGCCGGTGGCATCCTGCACCCCCGTTTCCCCGAGTGCCGGGAACAATTACACGACCACGAGTTGCAGCACGGTCACCACCGGCCCGACCACGGTATCTTCCTGTACGGCGGCGTCGCCCAGCGCGTCCAATAACTGGACCACGACGACATGCAGCGCACCAGTTTATAGCGGTGGATCCTCCGACTCGCTGGCGGATGTTGCCGAGTATTACTGGAGAACCGATTTGCGCACATCTGCCCTGGGAAACTGCACGGGGGCGCTGGGAGCGGATGTATGCCAGAACAATGTTCCCGGAGCGGGTTCGGATGTCAATGCGCAGCAGCATATGACGACCTTCACGCTGGGTCTCGGGGCAGATGGTGCAGTGGCCTATTCGCCCGATTATCAGTCCGGCGGCTCCGCGGATTTCAACGCGATTACGAATGGTCCGGACAACTGGCCGGATCCATACGCGAATCCAAATTCCGTTGGACAGAATTGCAACAGAACTCAAGACGACTGCCCGGAGAGGATCGATGACCTGTGGCATGCGGCCGTTGACGGGCGCGGTGTGTACTATAGCGCGAAAAATTCCGCCACGCTGGTAACAGGACTGAGCAATGCATTGGCCGGGGTGACGGCGCGCCTGGGGTCGTCAGCCGCTGCCGCCACCAGCAGCCTGGAACCGGTCGCAGGCGACAATTACCTGTTCATCGCCAGTTTCGTAACGGGAAGCTGGACCGGAGACCTGCAAGCCAAGAGCATAGACACGACAACCGGAAATATTGGCGCCACCCCGATCTGGTCTGCCCAATCGTTGGTGGACAGCACGGTATCCGCCAGCAGCGATACCCGCTCCATCTACACCTACGACAGTACCGCATCCAATGGGCTGAAACCGTTCCTGTGGGCCAACCTCAGCGGCAGCGAACAGGCCTATTTCAACAATATATGTTCTCCGACTGCCCTGTTGTCGCAATGCTCGACACTGAGTGCAGCCGATCAGGCAGCAGCTTCCGGCGCGAACCTGGTAAATTATCTGCGTGGACAAAGAGGCAATGCGGGAACGCTATATCGGGCACGCGTTCATGTGTTGGGCGACATGGTGAATTCGCAGCCGCAGTATGTTAAAGCGCCGCCATACAGCTATGTGGATGGCGGTTATTCCGACTACCGCAGCGCACAGTTGAATCGTACCCCGATGGTCTATGAGGCAGGCAACGATGGGATGCTGCATGCGTTTGCTGCAGAAACCGGGCAGGAAAGCTGGGCCTACATTCCGCCGATGATAATGGGTAATCTGTACCGTCTGGCGGAAAATACTTATGCCGCGAACCACCGTTTCTTTGTCGATGGTTCGCCGGTTGCCGGGGACGTTTGCCCGAATGCGCCGTCGTCAGCTTGTTCCGGCAGCGAGTGGAAAACCATTTTGGTGGGCGGCTTGAATAACGGTGGCCGGGGCTATTATGCGCTGGACATTACTGACCCGGCGGCGCCCAAAGCGTTATGGAATTTCTCTTCCGCAGACGACAGCGATCTGGGCTATACCTATGGCAACCCGATCATTGCCAAACGCTTGGACGGAACCTGGGTGGCCGTGGTGACTTCCGGGTACAACAACGTTTCCCCCGGGGACGGTCAGGGTTACCTTTATGTCCTGAACGCCTATACGGGCGAGTTGCTGGAAAAGATCGGCACGGGGGTCGGCAGCACCAGCACACCCAGCGGCCTGGCGAAGATCAATGTCTGGCTGGATGACTCCACCGACAAGACCGCAAAGCGTTTCTATGGAGGCGACTTGTCCGGTAATCTCTGGCGTTTCACATTGGACGACGGTACGCCGCCGGCAAGCCCGGTTTCGACCGCCGGAACGGCTTTCCTGTTGGCCCAGGTTGGGCAAACCAATGGTGCCGGGAATCAGCCGATTACAACCAAGCCCGACGTGACGACGGTGTCCTATGGCGGGTCAAAATATAATGTAGTGGAATTCGGAACCGGCGAATATCTGGGGCTGACGGATTTGTCAGATGCCAGCCAACAATCAGTGTATGCGATCAAGGACGATCTGGGTGCTACCAGCCTGGGTCTGGTCAGGACGCCCGGCACGCTGGTTGAGCAGACTCTGACCAGCACCACCGGAGCCAACGGACAGGAGGTGCGCACGGTAACGAATAATCCGGTGGACTGGGCGGCCAAGGCAGGCTGGTACGTGGATCTGAATCCGTCCAATGTGTCTCCGGGCGAAAGGGTCAACATCGACGTGCAATTGAACCTCGGACTGCTGACCGTCGCCAGCAACGTTCCCAGCAACGATGCATGCAATGTCGGAGGATATGCCTATCTGTACTACTTTGATTTCAAGACCGGGTCATATCCATCTACGGTCACCGATCAGACGGTCGGGTCCAGGGATCCTGAAAATGCCTTGGTGGCGGGTATGAATTTTGTGTATATACAGACGCCCGGGGGATTGCAGGGGGTGAACATCATCTGCACCACGGATGCAACGTGTCACGTCAATATACCGCCCCCGCCTTCGCCCGGAGGAGGAGCAGTGAAGCGCTTCTCCTGGCGTGAGTTGGTGCAGTGAAGGTGCGATCCGGGACCCTGCGACGGTCAAAAGCGAGTGGAATTTATCCATTGTCCGAACTTGAGGGCGAGGGGCGAAGTTGACACCTCCACTGGCCTCGCAGATACTTGGCTGGTCGTATTAGTTAAGGTTGTGTCTTGGACGATTTATCGCTGGGAACGTTGCTGTTATGTTTGGCCCTCATTTTGATCTGCTCAGGGTTTTTTTCATCGGCTGAAACCAGCATGATGGCGTTGAACCGGCACCGGTTAAGCCATCTGGTGCGCAAGGGTAACAGGAGCGCCAAGCTCACCGCAAAATTGCTGGCGCAAACGGACAAGCTGCTGGGTTCCATCCTGTTCGGCAATACCCTGCTCAACGTGACGGCTGCCGCGGTTACCCAGATCATCATCCTGCGCTTGTTCGGTGAAAACGAATGGTGGGTGCTGGCCGGGACGCTGGGGGTAACGTTCCTGATCCTGGTGATCAGCGAGATCATGCCGAAGATCATCGCGTCCAGCCATCCGGAGCGAGTGGCATTGTTCTCGAGTTACGCTCTGACGGTATTTATCAAGTTGTTCCATCCGGTGGTGTCGGTTGCCACGGCAATTGTCCACCAGATCTTTCGTTTGTTCCGGATCAAGGTGCAGACCGACCAGAGCAAACACAAGTTGAGTATGGAGGAACTGCGCATGCTGGTGCTGGAAGCGGAAAATTTCCTGCCGCGCAAGCACCATAAAATGCTGCTCAATCTGGTGGATATCGGGCGCACTGCGGTGGATGACGTCATGGTGCCGCGCAACCAGATTGAGGCACTGGATCTGGATGCGGATGCCAGGTTGTTGCGCGAGCAGCTGGCGACCTGTCACCATACACTGCTTCCGGTGTATGAGGGCGTATTGGACAATGTTGTCGGTATATTGCATGTGCGGCGCACACTGGCCTTGATGCAACAAGAGACTTTCGGCCGCGACGAACTGCGCGCATTGATGCATGAGCCTTATTTTATTCCGTCCGATACGGCGTTGCTGTCACAAATGCAGCAATTTCAGGAGCGCCATATCCGCTTGGGCCTGGTGGTGGATGAATATGGCGAATTGCTGGGGCTGGTGACGCTGGAGAATATTCTGGAGGAAATCGTCGGTGACTTTACCACTCAATCGCCGATACAAACCGGTAGCTTCCAGCGCCAGGAAGATGGCAGCATTCTGGTTGAAGGCAGCACCCCATTGCGTGACTTGAACCGCAAGCTGGGCATGCATTTTCCACTGGATGGGGCCAAAACGATGAATGGCTTGATACTGGAACATCTGCAAGATATTCCGGAAGCCGGCACCAGCCTCAAAATCGCCGGACATCCGATTGAAATTATTCAGACGCAGGACAGGGTGGTGAAGGCGGTGAAGATTTTTCCGGCCCTGCGTCAGACAAATGCCTGATGCGGTTCCGGCAAGGGTTGAACGTACTTCGGGCAATGAGTCGGGTTGGTTCATGGTTGCTTTACAATGCCGACAAAGCTCGGCATGATGGCGCTGATTTTCGATAAGGGAACACTATGGTAGCGGCAAGAAGAGCTCAACAAGTGAAGGAAGCCCTATATCTTTGGGAGGGCAAGGATAAGTCGGGCAAGATCATCAAGGGCGAAATGCGTGCTGCCGGGGAGGCCAGTGTTTCCGCTCATCTTCGCCGTCAGGGCATCAATGCCACCAAAGTCAAGAAACGCAGCGGCGGCGGCAAGAGAATCAAGGACAGGGACATCACGCTTTTTACGCGCCAGCTTGCGACCATGCTTAAATCCGGCGTGCCGCTGTTGCAGTCTTTCGATATCGTGAGCAAGGGGCACAATAATCCCTCAGTCTCGAGACTGCTGAACGACATCAAACTGGACGTCGAGACCGGAAGCAGCCTGGAGCAATCATTCCGCAAGTTCCCGCTTTATTTCGATGATTTGTATTGCAACCTGATTGGAGCCGGTGAGGCTGCCGGTATTCTGGATACCGTTCTCGACCGATTGGCGACCTACAAGGAAAAGATTCTAGCCATCAAGAGCAAAATCAAGGGCGCAATGTTTTATCCAACGGCGGTTATCGCCGTGGCGTTCATCATTACAGCGGTAATCATGGTCTTTGTGGTTCCTGCGTTCAAGTCCCTTTTCTCCAGCTTTGGCGCAGATTTGCCGGGCCCCACGCTGTTTCTGATGTCGGTTTCGGATTTCTTTGTAGCTTATTGGTGGCTGATTTTTGGCGGTCTAGGCGGCGGGCTCTACGCATTCTTCTATTTTCTGAAACGAAATAGGAAATTACAGCATGTGGTCGATCGGTTGATTCTGAGAATACCGGTATTCGGTGAACTGATTCGCAAAGCCACCATCGCGCGCTGGTCGCGTACCCTGGCCACCATGTTTGCAGCCGGCGTGCCACTGGTAGAGGCATTCGATTCCGTGGCGGGCGCTGCCGGCAACATCATCTACTCTGACGCAACCAAAAAGATCCAGCGTGAGGTCAGCCAGGGTGGCACGCTGACGGTATCAATGCAGAACACCGAGGTATTCCCCAGCATGGTGTTGCAAATGGTCGCCATCGGTGAGGAGGCAGGTTCGCTGGACAGCATGTTGAGCAAGGTGGCAGATTTCTATGAGGGCGAGGTGGATGATGCCGTGGAAGCATTGTCCAGCCTGATGGAGCCAATGATCATGGTGGTGCTGGGTGTATTGATAGGCGGCATGGTGATTGCGATGTACTTGCCGATCTTCAAGATGGGATCCGTGGTTGGCTAGCCATTTCATTCTGCATATCAGCAGCGGGTGTGAGAACCTCGTGTCTTTCGAATAGGGTTACGTGAGTCCGCTTATCCAATTATTGCAAAGCTCGCCGCTCCTCTTCATCGTCTTGTGCGGCGTGGCAGGCCTGCTGGTTGGCAGCTTCTTGAATGTCGTCATCCACCGCGTTCCAAAAATGCTCGAACGGGAGTGGAAAGCCCAGTGCGCAGAGCTCAACGGCATGGAAGTGGAAGACGCGCCTCGCTATAACTTGATCGTGCCGAGTTCCGCCTGTCCGCACTGCGGTCACCGGATTGGCGCGCTGGAGAACATTCCGGTCATCAGCTATCTGATCCTTCGCGGCAAATGCAAGGAGTGCAATGCGCATATCTCCCTGCGGTATCCGATTGTCGAATCAGTCAGCGGATTGCTGTGTGCATATTCCGCGTGGCATTTTGGCTTTGGCGCTGCGGCTGTCGCGGCACTGCTATACGTCTGGGCGCTCATTGCGTTGACCTTCATCGATTTCGATACCCAGATGCTGCCGGACATGATCACGCTGCCGCTGTTGTGGCTGGGACTGCTGTTCAACCTGTCCGATCTGTTCGTCAGCCTGCAAGACGCCGTCATTGGTGCGATTGCCGGATACCTGTTGTTGTGGGCAGTCTACTGGCTGTTCAAGTTTGCCACCGGCAAGGAGGGCATGGGCTATGGCGACTTCAAGTTGCTGGCTGCAGTCGGCGCGTGGCTGGGCTGGAAAATGTTGCCGCTGGTCATCCTGCTCTCATCGCTGGTGGGCGCGGTGGTAGGCATCGTGTTGATCGTCGCGGCGGGTCGTGGCCGCAACACCCCCATTCCGTTTGGTCCTTATCTGGCTGGAGGGGGACTGATTGCCTTGTTCTGGGGCCAGTCGCTTACTCAGAACTATCTGCAGCTGCTTGCCCCATGAGCTATCTGATTGGACTTACCGGCGGCATCGGGAGTGGCAAGAGCACGGTTGCAATCCTGTTCAAGGAATGCGGTGTCACCGTAGTGGATAGCGATGAAATATCGCACCAGCTAACCCGTGCCGGCGGCGAATGCATTGCGGCGATCCGCGCAGAGTTTGGCGATGAATTCATTGATGGCAATGGGGCGCTGGATCGCTCCAAAATGCGCCATTTGGCGTTTTCCGATGCGCGCTCCAGAAAGCGACTGGAGGCAATCCTGCATCCGACAATACGTCAGAAGATGCTGGAGCAGGTTCAGGTGAATTCGGCGGATCCCTATTTGCTGCTGGTAATTCCTTTGTTGCTGGAGACAGACAATTACCATGATCTGGTCCAGCGCATCCTGGTCGTTGATTGCGAAGAAGAGACACAGCTTGCCCGCACCATGCGGCGCAGTGGAATGATCAAGCAGGAAGTGCATGCCATTATGGCCGGGCAGATATCGCGCGAGGATCGATTGAAGTGCGCAGATGACATCATCCGGAATGATGCGGATGTGGAGAGCCTGCGGCTGCAAGTTAAGCAGATGCATCGAAAATATCTGGATATTTCCAAAAGTAGACATTGACGATGGGCGGTGGTTCGCCATAGTATTGCCTGAATCCTAACGAATTTTTATCCCAATTTGGCGACGTGATTATCTACGACTTCCCCCTTAATGAGCGTCTGCGAACTCTGTTGCGCCTGGAAGATATATATGCCAAGACGTTCTATTTCACCGAAAAATCGACCTCAAATGATCACCAGGCCGCGCTCGGTGCGATGTTTGAAATCCTCGAAGTTGCCAGCCGCGCCGACCTGAAGTCCGACCTGTTGCAGGAACTGGAAAGGCAGAAGCGCCATCTTTCCGCCTTGCGCAGCAATCCCGAAATTTCGGAAAAAGCACTGGATGCAATACTCAGTGAAATAGAGAACGTCAGCAGCGCCCTGTTTGCCTTGAATGGCAAGATTGGCCAGCATTTGCGCGAAAACGAGTGGCTGATGGGCATCAAGCAGCGAGCCAACATTCCCGGCGGAACCTGTGAATTCGATTTGCCTTCGTATCACTACTGGTTGAACCAGGATGCCGTATTCCGGCGCAACTATATCAAGGCATGGCTTGCACCAATGCTGCCCATCTCCGATGCGGTTGACATAATACTCAGGTTGTTGCGCGAAAGCGGCAAGGCGCATCGTTTCACGGCGCACCAGGGAAACTTTCAGCAGATGCAAGGCGGGCGCGTGGCGCAAATGTTGCGTGTTTCTCTGAGTGGCAACCTGCCGTGCATTCCAGAAGTCAGTGCCAACAAGTACGTGCTCAACATCCGCTTCGTCGCTCCCAACTACACCGCCAAGAATGCTCTGTATGACCAAGATGTGGCATTTGAGCTCACCTTCTGTTCACTGTAAGCGATGGCAGCAACCCGCTGCTGCCTGTGGCAGCCAGTCTGTTCGGGATGAATTCGCAGCTGCGACCGCGTCAATTACTATTCTGAAATGAAAAAATCAATTACAGTCATCTGCCCGATATGCGGCAAAGAAGTGGTGTGGAAACGCGAAAACCGCTATCGCCCGTTCTGCAGCGAGCGCTGCAAGCTGATCGACCTTGGCCAATGGGCCAACGAAGGCTACGGCATCCCGGATACCGAGCCGCTTTCCGATCATCGGTCGGGCGACGATCCCTCAAGCCAGGCCTGACGTAACAATGCCACACCATGTGCGCCGTGGCGCCATGCTGTTTCCATGTCGGCAAGAGACAATCCGCCCAGTGCGTAAACCGGAATCGATGAACCCGCGGCGCTGCTCGCGAAATTTTCCCAACCCAGATGTGGCTTTCCCGGATGCGATTGGGTTGGCAGAACCGGACTCAGCAATGCAAAATCGCAACCCAGCGCCTCCGCGCGGCGTACTTCATCTTTTCCGTGGCAGGAAGCTGCGCACCAATCCACATCAGGACGTTCATGCAACTCCATCAGTTGCGCGCTGGTGAGTTGCACGCCGTCTGCTCCTGCCTCCAGCGCCAGTGCCTCGCTGGCGTTGAGCAACACCTTGGCGCCATGCGCATGTGCCAGTGCCACCACACGCAAAGTCAAAGCACGCAACTCATCGCGCGCCAGATGCTTCTCGCGCAACTGCACCAGCCGCAAACCATTGCGCAGAGCAACGTCGAGGCGATGCATGAATTCTTCCTCGCCCAACTCCCGCACATTGCTGATCGCGTACACAGGGGGGAGCGCCAGCGCGCGCACGATGGGCGCGTTGGCCGGCAATAGAGGTGAAACTGAAATATTTCCGTCAATCTGTCCACTTTCCCTCTCGCGGGAGAAGGAAGTTTGCCAGGCAAACTCCTGCCCCTCGTGCGGATGCAACTCACCGCTCCACGCAATAACCCGAAAGAAATTCAGCCGCACCGTGGCATGCGGATAAGTGAAAATGCGGGTCAGCCACGGGTAAGCTGTCTCGACGGTTATGCCCAGTTCCTCGCGGAGTTCGCGTACCAACGCGTGGTAAGGCGTCTCACCGCGCTCTATCTTGCCGCCGGGGAATTCCCAGTAGCCGGCCCACATCTTGCCTGCGGGGCGCCGGGCCAGCAGGAAGGAGCCGTCCGCTTCTTGCAGCACGGCGACGGCAACCTCAACCAGCCGGGTTTTGTTGATCGACTTTTCCAATGAAGCCCCATGTGTCTTGTCTTGCGCGTGTGCTTGCCGGGATGCTCCAATACCTGCTATTCCCTGCCTGCCCAGTCCCTGGCAAATTGCCAGGCTACCCTGCCGCTGCGCGAGCCGCGCTGGAGGCTCCATTGCAGCGCAGCCTGGCGCGTGACTTCATCCATCTCTCCAGCCACTCCCAATCTCCGCAACCAGTGAGCCGCAATAGCCAGATATTCATCCTGCGTGAACGGATAGAACGACACCCACAAGCCGAAGCGTTCGGACAGGGAGATCTTTTCCTCCACGCTTTCCGCCGGATGGATTTCTTCGCCATGGCGCCGTGTGGCGAGGTTCTCTTCCATGTATTCCGGCATCAAGTGGCGGCGGTTGGAGGTGGCATAGATCAGCAGGTTATCGGACAGCACGGTGAGCGAGCCGTCAAGCGTGGCCTTGAGCGCGGGGTAGCCCGGTTCGTCGGCGCTGAACGAGAGGTCATCGCAATACAGGATGAAGCGCTCGGGGCGGCCCGCTACGCGATCCACAATATCCGGCAGGTCCGCCAGCACGTCCTTGCCAAGTTCGATCACGCGCAATCCCTGCGCGGCGTATTCGTTGAGCAGCGCCTTGACCAGAGAGGATTTTCCGGTGCCGCGCGCGCCGGTGAGCAGGACGTTGTTGGCCGCACGTCCTTGCACGAACTGGCGCGTATTCTGCTGCACGCGCGCCTTCTGCAGGTCTATGCCACAAAGGTCGGACAGGGTGATTTGATGCAGGTGATGCAGCGAGCGCAATTCGCCGCGCCCGTTGCGCCGCTGCCAGCGAAACGCATGGGCGGAATTCCAGTCGGGCGCTGCCTGCGATGCTTGCGACAATGAGGCATCCAATCGTTCAAGCGTGCTGCAGGCTCGCGCCAGCAGGATTTCCAGTTTATCCATTGAATGATCTCAGTGGCGTTATCACTGTTGCTACAGCTATCTCGGGGTCATTTCTTGGGATGATCCGCCAGCCATTTCTGAGCCAATGACTTTCCTTGTTCAATTTGCCCGGGCTCCATATGCATGGAGACGGTACCCAGGTTTTGCAAAGCTCCGCGATTGCCATTTTCCGCGGCGATGCTGAACCATTTGTATGCCTGCACCTTGTCTTGCGCGATTCCCGCCCCCTGGGCATACATAATGCCCAAGTACATTTGAGCCGTGTTGTGGCCTTGTTCGGCAGCCTTGCTCCAGTATGAAGCTGCCTGTTTGTCATCCGCAGGCACACCTTTGCCCTGACGATACAACAACCCCAGGCTGAATTGCGCCGCGGCATTATTTCCCTGGTCCGCAGCCTTGGTCCAAAGCTCTATTGCCTTCTGGTCATCCGCAGGCACCCCTTTCCCCTGCCTGTACATTACGCCAAGGTTGTACTGGGCTTCCGGATTGCCTTTATCGGCCAGTGTCTTGAACTTTTCCAGTGCGACGCCATAATCCCCTTTGCTAAAGGCGGCGACCCCTTGCCTAAAGGCGTCCGCATTTTCCTTCTTGTGGTCGGAGCAGCCGACGGAGATCAGCAGCAAGACCGAAACCACGCTCAGCCTGTATAACAATCTCAGGGGTTTGTTGCTCATGTTGTCCTCAGTTAAATTAAGATCTTGCAACCCACGATCTATTTGCGTCGCGCATTTTACCCCAAAATTGCGCCAAGCCAGACGGACTCGGGGGCCGCGCGCAGCAACTAGCCATCGCCTAGCTGCGGTAGCTGGCGTTGATCTTCACGTAATCATATGAAAAATCGCAGGTCCACACCGTGGTGGATTCCGTACCGCGATCGAGTGCCACGCGGATGGTGATGTCGCTCTGCTGCATCACGCGCTGGCCGTCTGCCTCGCGGTAACTGGCCGCACGCCCGCCGTGCTCCGCAACCAGAACGTCGTCAAGATAAAGCCTGAGCTGCCGCACGTCCAGATCGGCAATTCCGGCATAACCGATGGCGGCAAGAATGCGCCCGAGATTGGGGTCGGATGCGAAGAACGCGGTCTTGACCAGAGGGGAGCGTGCCACGGCATAGGCTATCTGCTTGCATTCCGCCGTGCTTTCGCCACCTTCCACCTGGACGGTTATGAATTTGGTTGCACCTTCTCCGTCACGCACGATGGCTTGCGCCAGCAGGGTGGCAACATCAGCCACTGCTGACTGAAGCTGGGCGCGGTTTGCGTCGCTTATGACGGCACCGCTCTTGCCCGTGGCGATCAGCATCAGCGCGTCGTTGGTGGAAGTGTCGCCATCCACGGTGATGCAATTGAAGGAGACGTCTGCCGCCTGCTTCACCATTTGCTGCAATATGGGCTGTGGCACGCAGGCATCGGTGGCGATGAAACCCAGCATGGTCGCCATGTTGGGGTGGATCATGCCGGAGCCCTTGGCGATGCCGGTAACGGTGACGTTCTTGCCGGCGATGCTGACTTGTCTCGACACCCCCTTGGCGACGATGTCGGTGGTCATGATGGCGTGGGCAGCATCGTACCAATTGCCGGCGTTCAGGTCAGCGATCGCCTGCGGCAATCCCGCCAGGATCTTCTCGACAGGCAGCGGCTCCATAATGACGCCGGTCGAATAGGGCAGGACCTGTTCCGGCTCGCATCCCAGCAGCCTTGCGGTCTCGGTACAGATGGTTCGAGCCGCCGCAATGCCCCGCTCGCCGGTGCCGGCATTGGCATTGCCGGTGTTCACCACCAGGGCGCGAACATGTTTGCCCGTCGCAAGGTGGTCGCGCGCCATCGTTACCGGCGCCGCGCAAAAGCGATTGGTGGTAAACACGCCAGCAACAGCCGCGCCTTCGTCCAGACTGATGACCAATAGATCCTTGCGCCTTGCCCGCTGGATGTTGGCCTCCGCAATGCCGAGCAGCACGCCGTTGATTGGAAACAGTTCGCCGGCGGATGGGGCTTGTAGATTAACTGGCATGGAGGTCTCTAGAAATTCAGAGTTGGTCCAAATGCCACCCAAGGGGACGCCGATCCGCTACGGGCAAAAACGGCCCGTGCGGAATCGTCAGCAAGGCGCGGGAAGGCAAAGTCTGCATGAAGGGGAATTCTTGCGTTAGCCGGAACAAAAATTTCCCGGCACCACATGTTGAAACGGGCAAGCAGGAAAACGAAGTTCTGGTGCAGGGAAATCTTCAGGTTGGCTGATATCAGATTCGTTCCGCAGCGCAGCAGTCGGAATGAAGCGGGGTACGCGGGCAATCTGCGCAGCGGATGCTGGCACATCCGGATTTTTGGGGCTGCCCATCAGTAGCGGCCGCCCTGCCGAAACACGTAGTTGCTCATTTCCATCGATTGCATGTTCATGCGTCGCACGATGCCATGCACATTGCGCACGATGCCGCGCATCACGTAGTAGACGATGGCCGGCTGCACGTTAAGCAATGACTCGAAGCGAACGCGGTCCAGCAACAGCACCTTGCTGTCTGTCTTGGCGACTACCGTTGCACTTATCTGCATAACGTTGCCGCCGACAAATCCGATGATGCCTGCGAGATCACCGGGCTTGAGCAAGTGCAGCGTCATCTGTTCCCCGCCCGTGGTGGCCGTGGCTTCCACATCACCGCTGCCCAGAATCAGCAGCGTGTCCTTCAGTTCCGAATCACCAGGTTTCAGTATCGTTTCCCCGGCCTTGTAATCGCGCACAGTGATGAAGCTTGCCAACAGCTCAATTTCCGAGTCACGCAATTCTTCCGTAAGGCTGGAATTGCGCAAGGCCTGCAAAATCAATTCGTCGGTTGTCATCGCATAATCTCCCAGAGCAAAGGCAATCAGGCCAGCTTGCCGTGGCATTGTTTGTATTTCTTTCCGGAACCGCAAGGGCAAGGATCATTGCGTCCGATTTTTTCTCCGCTTCTGACAAACGGCAGATGTTCCGGTTCACTGGCTTCAGTTTGTCCAAGCGCCTCGTCGTAGTCGGCATGGTGGTATTGTACATTTTCGGGCGATTGTGGGGTTTCCACCGCTTCGATGTCCTGCTCGCTGCGGATCTGCACATTCATCAGCATCTGAATGACGTCGCGCTTGATGGCTTCCAGCATGGTGGAGAATAATTCAAATGCTTCGCGCTTGTATTCCTGCTTGGGATCCTTCTGCGCATAGCCGCGCAGATGGATGCCCTGGCGCAAATGGTCCAGAGCGGCCAAATGTTCGCGCCAGTGATGATCAAGATTGCTCAACATGACGATGCGCTCATACTGGTGCATGATCTCAGCGCCGACCATTTCGACTTTTGCCTGGTAATGTTGCTGCGCAGACTGCACTATGCGCTCGCGCAACCCATTCTCGTCCAGTTGTTTGTCTTGTTCCAGCCATTTAGCCAACGGCAGGTCCAGCTGAAGTTCGGCAGCCAGCGCTTTTTCCAATGCCGGCACATCCCATTGTTCTTCCATGCTTTGTGGCGAAATATGCTCGCTAACCATCTCCATCAGAACACTCTCGCGCATCGCTGAGATGGTCTCGGAAATGTCCTGGCTTTCCAGCAGTTCGTTGCGCTGCTGGTAAATCACCTTGCGCTGGTCATTGGCGACATCGTCATATTCCAGTATCTGTTTGCGCATGTCAAAGTTGCGCGCTTCGACTTTGCGTTGTGCGTTCTCGATGGCGCGTGTCACCCAGTTATGTTCTATCGCCTCGCCTTCCGGAAGCTTGAACTTGTTCATGATCGCGGCAACACGATCGGATGCAAAGATGCGCAAAAGCGGGTCTTCCAGCGACAGGTAAAATCGGCTGGAACCGGGGTCGCCCTGGCGACCGGAACGTCCGCGCAACTGGTTGTCCACGCGCCGCGACTCGTGGCGCTCGGTACCGATGATGTGAAGTCCGCCAGCAGCCAGCACCTTTTCATGCAACTGCTGCCATTCGGTTCTCATCTGTGCAATGCGCTGTTCCTTGGCGGCATCGTCCAGGCTCTTATCGGCGCGCACCAGGTCGATATGTTTCTCGACGTTTCCGCCCAGCACGATGTCGGTGCCGCGCCCGGCCATATTGGTGGCGATGGTGACCATCTTGGGGCTTCCGGCCTGCGCCACGATCTCGGCTTCGCGTGCGTGCTGCTTGGCATTCAGAACCTGGTGCGGAAGCTTGTCTTTGTCCAGCAGTTTGGAAAGTATCTCGGAATTCTCGATTGAGGTGGTGCCGACCAGTACCGGCTGGCCGCGCTGGTAGCAATCCTTGATATCCGCGATTACCGCCATGTATTTTTCGTTCGTGGTGAGGTACACCTTGTCCATCATGTCCTTGCGAATGGTTGGACGGTGCGGCGGAACAATCACGGTCTCCAGATTGTAAATCTGCTGGAACTCGTAAGCTTCGGTATCCGCCGTGCCGGTCATGCCGGACAGCTTGTTATACATGCGGAAATAGTTCTGAAAGGTAATGGAGGCCAGCGTCTGGTTTTCCTTCTGGATGGGTACGCCTTCCTTGGCCTCAACAGCCTGGTGCAGTCCCTCCGACCAGCGCCGTCCGGCCATCAGGCGACCGGTAAATTCGTCGACGATGACCACTTCTCCATCCTGTACCACATACTGTTGGTCGCGGTGATACAACTCGTGGGCGCGCAATGCGGCGTACAGGTGATGGATCAGGGTGATATTGGCCGGATCGTACAGGCTGCCACCCGCAGGAAGCAGGCCGGCATTTGATAACAACTGTTCAGCATGTTCATGTCCGTCTTCGGTCAACAGTACCTGATGGTTCTTTTCGTCAACGCTGTAGTCGCCAGGGCCGTTCTCCTCCTGCTGGCGAACCAGGCTGGGGGCCAGTTTGTTGATGCGCACGTATATGTCAATATTGTCTTCGGCCTGCCCGGAAATGATCAGCGGTGTGCGCGCTTCATCGATCAGAATGGAGTCCACCTCGTCCACGATGGCGAAATTGAGGCCGCGCTGAAAGCGTTCATCGGCCTTGGACGCCATGTTGTCGCGCAAATAGTCGAAGCCGAATTCATTGTTGGTGCCGTAGGTAATGTCGGCGGCATAGGCTGCCTGTTTACCGAGAGGATCCATCTGCGACAGGATCACGCCCACGGACAGACCGAGGAAACGATACAACTTGCCCATCCACTCTGCATCCCGGCTTGCCAGGTAGTCATTTACGGTCACCACATGCACACCCTTGCCCGACAGCGTGTTGAGGTAGGCTGGCATCGTCGCCATCAAGGTCTTGCCTTCGCCGGTGCGCATTTCTGATATCTTGCCCTGGTGCAGCGCCATGCCGCCGATCAATTGGACATCAAAGTGGCGCATTTGCAGTGTGCGCCGCCCGGCTTCGCGCACCACGGCAAAGGCTTCCGGCAGCAACATGTCCAGCGGCTCCCCTTGCGCAACGCGTTGCCTGAATATTTTGGTCTTGCCATGCAATTCGGCATCAGACAAATTTGTCGTTTCGGCTTCTAAAGCATTAATCCTTTCCACTGTCTGGCGGTATTGTTTAAGCAGGCGGTCATTGCGGCTACCGAAAACACTTTTCAGCAAATTTGAAATCATCGTTTTAGTTTCTTCAAATCAATATATGAGCCGAAACCCCTTCGGGGCTACAGAAAGAAAAAAGGTGAGGCATCACACCTCACCCTGTTGCAAGCATGAACGCGTCAACCCGCAGCGATCTCCAGAAAACGCCGGGGGTTTTGGGCTATACCCTTGTATCTGACTTCGAAGTGCAAATGACTGCCAGTGGAGCGTCCGGTGCTGCCAACCTCGGCGATCTTCTGTCCGCGTCGCACCATTTGACCGACCCGGACCAGCAGTTTGGAAGCGTGGCCGTAGCGGGTGACAATATTATTGCCGTGATCAATCTCGACCATGTTACCATATTCGGTGTTCATTCCCGCATATACCACGATGCCGCCGGCGGATGCCAATATGGATGTTCCCTGCGGCGCGATGAAATCCAGACCTTCATGCAGCGCCTGTTTGCCGGTGAACGGATCGATGCGCCAGCCAAAGCCCGAAGATATTTCCGCGCCGATAATCGGCAGCTTTGAGGGGAACATTTTCTGGTCCAGACGGTTCTTCAATTGCAGGGTTTCCAGTGTGGCCAGCTTGTCGCTGCGGTCGTTCAGCAGTGTCGATAAATCCTCCATCTGCTGCCGTATGCTGTCCATGGTGACTTCTTGCTGGGCAACAGGAATATATGGTCCGCCCTGACCGGGATACGGATTGAAATCAATTTCCTGTGACTTAATCCCGTTCAGCTTGGCCAGCCGGGCGCCTAGCGTATCCAGCCGCAACAATTGCGCCTGCATTTGCCCCAGGCGCTTGGCCATGGCGTCCAGTCCATCGCGGAAATAGGATTGCTGCTGTTGCTGGTCGTCGGATTGCACGTTGGCCAGCCAGCCGCGCATTTCAGATCCTATAACATCGGGTTGAAAACGGATGATGGCATATTGAGCAGAAAGCACCGCAGCGAGCAGCAGGCAGAAGGCGAGAAGTGCTGTCAATAGCAGATGGCTGGCATTCAGGGTAATACTTCGGGTTTTTGCAAAGCGATTGGAAACTAGAATAATATTCATGTCCCTCCCATTAAGGTAGGTTATACGTGATATGGCGTCGCAACGGTTGAATTCTTATTTCGGAGCCAGCCCGGAACTGCGTCAGCTTGCCCGCCAGGTCGATATGCTTCAGGCTGTGCAACGACATTATGAGCAGGTTGTTCCAGCTTCCCTGAAACAGGCCAGCCGCGTACAGCAAATGGATGGAAAGATCCTGACACTCGCTGCAGACAATGGCGCAGTTGCTGCAAAATTGCGCCAACTCGTTCCGGAATTGACCCGCCTGCTCCAAAACAGGGGTTGCGAGGTTACTGGAATTCGGGTGCGCGTGCAAGTTTCTCCCACCCCCGCCGATCGTGCCGATGCTCCCGCAGGGCTGAGTGAGGCGGCTCGCCGAAGTCTGCTGGATGCTGTCCGGCAATTGCCCGATTCCCCGCTGAAATGTGCGCTGCAAAACCTGGCCGCAAGCCGCAAGGATTCTGCCTGACGGGGATGCCGCCTGCAGCATGGTTGCCTGTGCCCGCTGCTGCAATGGCTGCTACAATTTCCGCCGGTTAATTTCACAGTGGCAAGGGGGCCGCCATGCTGCTCTGGTTCGTCATCATCTACTGGATCATTTCCGTCGCCATCGGTTTGTACGCCGCCCTGCGAGTCCATAACACCAAGGATTTCGCCATTGCCGGCCGTCATCTGCCGTTCTACATGGTGACGGCTACCGTGTTCGCAACCTGGTTCGGCTCTGAGACGGTGCTCGGTATTCCCGCCACATTCCTGCAGGAAGGATTGAGCGGTGTGGTGGCCGATCCGTTCGGCGCATCGACGTGCCTTATCCTGGTCGGACTGTTCTTTGCGGCGCCGCTGTACCGCATGAACCTGCTGACCATCGGCGATTTTTACAAGAAGAAATATGGCCGTGGTGTCGAGGTGATGACCACCATCGCCATCGTGATCTCCTACCTCGGCTGGGTCGGCGCGCAGATCACCGCGCTTGGCCTGGTATTCAACGTGGTATCCGGCGGCGAGATCAGCAAACTGGCCGGGATGTGGATCGGCTCGGGCACCATCCTGATCTACACCTTTTTCGGTGGCATGTGGGCAGTGGCCATCACTGACTTCATCCAGATGATAATCATCGTCATTGGCATGCTGTTCATCGGCAACGAGATAAGCAGCCAGGTCGGTGGCGTCGGTGTGGTAGTGGAACATGCGAGACAGGCCGGCAAATTCGAGTTCTGGCCCGCGCTCGACCTCAAGGCGATCATCGCCTTCGCCGCCGCCTGGGTGACCATGATGTTCGGCTCGATTCCGCAGCAGGACGTGTTCCAGCGCGTGCAATCGTCGAAGACCGAGAAGATCGCTATCTGGGCATCCGTTCTGGGCGGCTGTTTATATTTCATGTTTGCCTTCGTACCGATGTTTCTCGCCTATTCGGCCACATTGATCGATCCCAAAATGGTGTCGGGACTGATAGACGAAGACCCGCAAATGATCCTGCCAACGCTGGTGCTTCGGCCGGAAGTACCCATGATCGCCAAGGTGATGTTCTTCGGCGCGCTGTTGTCGGCGATCAAGAGCTGCGCCTCGGCAACCCTGCTGGCACCTTCGGTCACCTTTACCGAGAATATCCTCAAGCCGATGCTGGGTCACCGCTTATCCGACAAAAAACTGTTGCGCGCCATGCGCATCGTGACGATGGTGTTCACTGTGCTGGTCACGCTGTATGCGATGAATTCTGATTCCAGCATTTTCGAGATGGTAGAAAATGCATATCAGGTCACGCTGGTCATGGCTTTCGTACCGCTGGCCGCCGGTGTCTACTGGAAACGAGCCAACAATCAGGGCGCACTGGTATCAATCTTCTGCGGCTTGGTGGTATGGTTGAGCTTGGCGAGATTCGGATCTGATGACCCCTTGGTGCCGGCGCAATTTGCCGGCCTGTTCGCCAGCGCTGCCGGCATGGTGGCTGGATCCCTGCTACCCGATGTTCTGGGCAAGACGTTACCGCAAGAAGATGCACATGCCGCCCTGCGCCATCAGGCGGCCGGTCATACCGGGCATGTCGCAGAGCACCTGCGCCACCATCCGTCACATCCCGGAGACAACAAATAAGCCGGCTTCATGAATTCAGGCAGGCCGTGAGGAAGACGAATCTCTGCGGGGATCACGATTGGGGCAGTTGTGGGTTGTCACGTTTTTGTCACAATTCTTTCATAACATCGCAAACCGCGTGCAATCGATACGATGGAGAAGAAGATGACGGCGAACATATTGCTGGTGGAAGACGAACCGGCGCTACAGGAGTTGTTGGCATTCAATGTCGCGCAGTGCGGTTACCATGCAATTCAGGCGTTTGATGTCACTGATGCAATGGTGCATATCAGCCGCGTGCTGCCGGACATTATCTTGCTGGACTGGATGTTGCCGGGCGGCAGCGGCGTGGAATTGGCACGCCGCTTGCGTGCGGATCAGCGCACGCGCAACGTTCCCATAATCATGCTCACTGCGCGCACCGATGAGCGGGACAAGATCCTGGGGCTGGAGTCCGGCGCGGACGACTATATCACCAAGCCTTTTTCGCCGCGCGAATTGATGGCGCGCATTCGCGCCGTATTGCGGCGCCGGGCGCCCCAGATGAGCGACGAGACCGTAACTGCCGGCGGGCTGGAACTGTCACCGGCCACTCACCGCGTAAGCGCCAAGGGTGTGATGGTGGATCTGGGCCCGACGGAGTTTCGCTTGCTGCATTTCTTCATGACGCATCCCGAGCGCGTTTACAGTCGCTCGCAGTTGCTGGACCAGGTTTGGGGTGATCACGTATTTGTGGAAGAGCGCACAGTGGACGTACACATACGCCGCTTGCGCCAGGCTCTGGAGCCGTCCGGGCAGGATAGTCTGATCCAGACAGTGCGCGGTAGCGGCTACCGTTTTTCCTGCAACTGACGCAGGATCGATACCGCCACGCCGTATAATGTTGCGGCGTAATTACATGGATCATTACCGTGTCTGAATTCTGGCGGCGTTCATTGATCGTTCCTTCAGGGCTGTTGATCTCCAGCATGCTGGTATGGGCAGTTGCGGGAAAGGTGATCGCCGTACTGGTCTTTGCGTTTTCCTTGCTGATGTGGGTGATGTTTCATTTGCACCAGCTGGCCGCGCTCGAACATTGGCTGGAAGATCCCGAGGGGCGCGAGGCACCTGAAGGCCGAGGGTTGTGGGAAGAAGTGTTCGCGCGCCTGAAAAAAATGGTGCGCCTGCAGCACACGGAACGCGAACAGCATCGTGCGGCGTTGCGGCAGATGGAGCAGGCTACATCTGCCTTGCCGGAAGGCGTCGCCATCCTGGACGAAGCGGATCGCGTGGAGTGGTGCAATCCACTGGCCGAACAGCATTTTGGCCTGGACAGTTCGCGCGATATTGGCCAGCAAGTAACCTACCTGGTTCGCCAACCCGAGTTTGTGCAGTATCTCGCCGCGCGAGATTTTGCCGACCCCCTGGTACTGCATGGCGCGCGCCAGGAAAGCCTGATCCTATCCATAAAGCTGATTCCCTACGGCGGCGACAAGAAACTGCTGATCAGCCGCGATATCACCCGATTCGAAAGTATCGAAACCGTTCGGCGCGATTTCGTTGCCAACGTGTCGCACGAGCTGCGTACCCCGTTGACGGTGGTGAACGGTTTTGTGGAGACGCTGCGCGATATGCCCAACCTGGAGAACGATATGGCGCGGCGCGGGCTCACGCTGATGGGCGAGCAGACGCAGCGTATGGCGCATCTGGTCGACGATCTGCTTACCTTGTCCAAACTGGACAATGCACTCAACATGCTGCAGGAGGAAAGCGTGGAAATGCCCGCGCTGCTGGAAACCTTGCACCAGGAGGGGCTTTCAATTAGCGCCGGACGCCATCATCTTCGGCTTCAACTGGACAGCGGATGCGGCTTGTTGGCAAATGCGGGGGAGTTGCGCAGCGCATTCGGCAACTTGATCTCCAATGCCATACGTTATACCCCGCAAGGCGGCGAAATCGTGCTGCGCTGGCAGGAGAGGAACGGGCCGCCAGTGTTCAGCGTTCAGGACAGCGGGATTGGCATCGCTTCGCAGCACATTCCCCGCCTGACCGAGCGTTTCTACCGGGTGGATAACAGCCGATCGCGGGACACCGGCGGAACCGGTCTCGGCCTCGCCATCGTCAAGCATGTGGCCAGCCGCCATCAGGCGCAGTTCGAGGTTGTCAGTGAAGAAGGAAAGGGCAGCACGTTCAGCATCGTGTTTCCGGAAAAACGCCGCTTGCCGATGACGTCGCGCGAAGACGCAGCCCAAGTGCTTTAGTACGCTGTCGGGCGCTGAAGACATGTGGGGATATCTTGCGCGGAGTGGCCAGCTGCTCGACCAGGATGCACACTGGAATAGAACTTCGACGCTGCTTCAGACTTCGCTGAAGCCGATCCGCTCGTAATCCAGCCCTTGCTCGACGCTGACTTTCATTTTTATATTCTTCTTGCTCTGGTCCGGGAATACGATTTCGACGATGCGGTCGAGCTGGAACAGGTTGCGGGGAATGATCAGGCTGGCCGGTGTTTTCATCTCGGTTACCGACGGCAGCATTAGTGCGGCGATGAATTTGTCCGAGATCGTGAGATTGGCGGCGGAAACATTCAGCACAACGGTTTGCGGTACACCGGGCAGGTAATGTATGCCTACCTGAAGCTGGCCGGTGCGGGTAACAAGGTTCCAGACGATCTTGCCGAGGATAAAGGCCTGGTCGACGACAGGTCTGACTGCCACAAGTTCCTGGATTCCCAACCGCTCTCCTTTGGTTTCCTCGCGCAGGAGTCTGGCGCCGAGAATACTGAAGTTTTCGATTTGCCAGTATTCCAGCAGGTAACCCATGGCCGCAAGGTCCTGGGGACCATCCTTTGGCAATACCCGGCCAAATGTCTCGATCTGTCTGCGTGACACGGTATCGACGCCGGATTTCCGGCCGGGACGCTTGAATGGTTTGCCGGAAATTTGTGCAAATATCGACTCGATCCCATAGCATGTCTGGGCATGCAGCAAGGTCTTGCGGCGCTGAGCCATGCGGTCACTGCGTTCTTCACACCAGCACTGATGCAGGAAATTGAGCAGCTCGTTGCAATCCTCGCTATTGCTGCCTTCACCCAGCTCGAGTTGGCCGGGAGATTGACCTTGCTGCAGCAGGATAATTTTAACGCGCAACAGTTTGCTCAGCGGCATCAATGACAGATAACGGATACTGTGCGACGGAGCAACCTGGATCAACGATTGCAACCCTTGCGAACCGTCGAGGTTGACCAGCAACGGCGACGCTTCCCCCATGCTTATGTTGCCATGGTCGGAGACGGTGACCATTGAGCTCCAATTCGTCAACCAGTTGTCCATCAACTGCAGTTGGCGGCGCGTCAATTCAGCCGGACGGGCATGGCAGGCAAGCAGGGTCTTGATATAGGCGGCCTGGCAGGTGATGGCCTGAGTGCCGCTAAATTCATCACGGCATTCAGTCAGGTGTAAATCGTGCTTCTCGGCGAAGGCATACAGCGCGTGCAATTGTTTCCACAGCTTGCTGTTGAATTCGTAACCGGTCCGCAGGTGCTCAAAGATCTGCAGGCCGCTGTAGGTCATTGAGCGCTGGCACAACAATGCCCCGCTGGATTCAAGTTGCTGGTCGCCTGCCATGTATGCATGAAGGCAGTGCAGGTACCCATTGATCATTCCCTGCCACAGGCTGACTATGGAGGCGAAAATGGTTAATTCATCCTCGCTTAACGGCAGCTTTTTGGCGATTAGTTTCTTGGCGTAATCGGTCTGGACAAATGACACCGTTTCACGCAATAACTCCAGGATATGCAGGCGTTCCTGGCCGGGCAGCCGGAAACGATTCAGCTCATCCAGCTGCGCACGCAACACGCCATGCACCTGGTGCAAATTGGTCAGCTGCAGCTGACCCAGCCACTTCTCGCAGCTTGCGGCATCCTTGAACGCCGGGTTGGCGTGTTCGTCCTGTTGTTCTGGCGGCAGGGTCAGCATATCAAGTTCTTGGGATCTTGCTTTCCATTAAGGTTAATAGAGAGACTGAAAGTCTTATAACAATACCCTTTCAATGCCGCCGTTGTTCACCTTGTCAACATAGCCTGTCAGCCATTCTTCACCCAGAAGCAGCCTGGCCATTTCAACCACAATGTAGTCCGCCGTGGTATCCGAATCGTCATTGTAACGCGAAAGCCCCTGCAGGCAAGAAGGACAGGATGTCAGTATTTTCACTTCCCCATCGACGCCGGTACGCAAGGCTTGCGCACCCTTGCGCATTTCTTCCTCCTTGCGGAATCGCACCTGGGTGGCAATATCCGGGCGGCTGGCGGCAAACGTACCGGATTCGCCGCAGCAGCGGTCGTTCAGCGGTACATTGACCCCCATCAGTTCATTCACCACTTTCTGCGGCTGGTAGGTCTTCATCGGCGTGTGGCAGGGGTCGTGGTACATGTAGCGCACGCCTTCGACGCCGGCAAGCTTTACGCCCTTCTCCAGCAGGTATTCATGGATGTCCAGCAGGCGGCAGCCGGGGAATATCTTGTCGAACTGGTATCGCAGCAACTGGTCCATGCAGGTGCCGCATGACACCAGCACCGTCTTGATGTCGAGGTAGTTGAGGGTGTTGGCGACGCGGTGAAACAGCACACGGTTGTCCATGGTTATGTGGTTGCCGCGGTCTTCCTCTCCCGAGGAAGTCTGCGGATAGCCGCAGCACAAATAGCCCGGTGGCAATACGGTAATGGCACCGGTTTCATACAGCATCGCCTGGGTGGCCAGACCGATTTGCGAGAATAGCCGTTCCGATCCGCAGCCGGGAAAATAGAACACTGCTTCGGAATCCTCATTGACCGTCAGCGGATTGCGGATAACGGGCACGATGGTGTCATCCTCGATGTCGAGCAGTGCGCGCGAAGTCTTCTTCGGCAAATTGCCGGGCATCGGCTTGTTGATGAAGTGGATCACCTGCGCCTTGAGCGGTGGGCGTCCCAGCGTGGCGGGCGGGTGCGCAGTCTGGGCGCCTATCAGACCGAAGCGTTTGCCGATGCGGTGGCCGAGGCGCTGCACCTTGTAGCCCCATTCGATCATCACTTTCCTGACCGCCTTGATGGTGGCCGGATCGGTCGCGTTCAGGAACAGCATGCCCGCCGCCGTGCCGGGATTGAACTTCCTTTTGCCCTGCTTGCGCAGGAAATTGCGCATGGCAATCGATACGTCGCCAAAATCGATGTCCACCGGGCACGGGTTCTTGCATTTGTGGCATACCGTACAGTGGTCTGCTACGTCGCCGAACTCATCGAAATGCGCGGTGGAGATGCCGCGCCGTGTCTGCTCTTCATACAGGAACGCCTCGATCAGCAATGATGCGCCGAGTATCTTGTTGCGCGGTGAATAAAGCAGGTTCGCGCGCGGCACGTGTGTGTTGCAAACCGGCTTGCACTTGCCGCAGCGCAGGCAATCCTTGATCGAATCGGAAATCTGCCCGAGTTCGCTTTTCTCCAGGATCAGACTCTCCAGTTCCATCAGGTTGAAGCTGGGCGTGTAAGCGCGATCCAGGTTGCCGCCGGTCAGCAGCTTGCCCTTGTTGAAGTGGCCATCCGGATCGATACGGTTCTTGTAGGCGGTGAACTCGGCAAGTTCCTGCGGTTCGAGGAAATCGTACTTGGTGATGCCGATGCCGTGCTCTCCGGAGATCACCCCGCCAAGATCCCGGGCCAGGCGCATAATGCGTTCCACCACGGCATAGGCCTGTTGCAGCATGGTGTAGTCGTCGGAATTGACCGGAATGTTGGTGTGCACGTTGCCGTCGCCCGCATGCATGTGCAGCGCGACGAACACGCGGCTCTTCAGCACGCGCGCATGGATCGCCTCGCATTGCGCCAGTATGGTCTGATAGGTGCGGCCGCTGAAAATATGCTGCAGCGGCTCGAGCACTTCGGATTTCCATGAGGCGCGGATGATGTGGGCCTGCAGGGCGCGGAAGATCGTCGAGTCGTAAGACGTAAGACGCAAGTTGTTAGTTGGGTTTTGCTCAAGTCTTACGTCTTCCAGCTCGGAACTGCTTCTATCCAGATTATCCCGCATCCACTGCCAGCGCTTGCCCACGTCGGCGAGCAGGTCGCGTGCCTGCTGGGGGCGATTGCCAAGCAGTTCGGTGGGGCCGAGTTGGCGGTCATCCTGGTAGTACAACGGCAGTTCGCCGGAAAGGAATTCTGCCAGCGCTTCCAGCAGTTTCAGCTTGTTGCCAAGCGACAACTCGATGTTGATGCGATCCACTCCGTCGCAGTAATCGCCCATGCGCGGCAGCGGGATCACCACATCCTCGTTGATCTTGAATGCATTGGTATGTTTTGCGATCGCGGCGGTGCGTGCGCGATCTAGCCAGAATTTCTTGCGTGCTTCGGCGGACACTGCGATGAAACCTTCACCGTGGCGAAGGTTGGCCAGGCGCACGATCTCCGAGGCGGCTTCACCCGCAGCGCGCTCGTCATCGCTTGCCACATCGGCCAGCAGCACCATCCTGGGCCGCGTGCCGCGCCTGGATTTGGTGGCATAACCCACGGCTTTCAGGTAGCGTTCGTCCAGGTGTTCCAGGCCGGCGAGTTCGGCCTGCTGATGCGCATCCAGGTAATCCTTGATCTCAACGATGGCGGGCACGGCCTCGCTCACCTGGCCGAAGAATTCCAGGCACACCGTGCGCGTGTGCGCATGGGCGCGGTGCAGGATGAAACGCGCCGAGGTGATGATGCCGTCACAGCCTTCCTTCTGGATGCCGGGCAGGCCGGACAGGAACTTGTCGGTCACGTCCTTGCCCAGCCCGGCCTTGCGGAACTTGGCGCCGGGGATCTCCAGCACCTCGGGCTCGCCGTGCGCGGTCCTGCCATCCAGCTCGAAGCGGCTGATGCGGAAACGCGCCATGGCCACGTCGTGGATCTTGCCGAGGTTGTGGTCGAGGCGCTCCACTTCCATCCACAGCCCGTCCGGCGTGACCATCCGCCATGACGCCAGGTTATCCAGTGCGGTGCCCCACAGAACGGCTTTCTTGCCGCCCGCGTTCATCGCCACATTGCCACCGATGCATGATGCGTCGGCGGAGGTCGGATCCACCGCAAACACCAGGCCCGCGGCTTCGGCCGCCTCCATCACGCGCCGCGTCACCACGCCTGCGCCGCAATGTATCGTGGCGGTGGGCCGGTCCAGCCCGGGCATCTGCCGCGATTCCACAGTGGACAGCGTATCCAGCTTTTCGGTGTTGATCACGGCAGAGAACTTGTCCAGCGGCACCGCGCCGCCGGTGTAGCCGGTACCGCCTCCGCGCGGAATCAGCGTGAGCTTGAGCGCGATGCAGGAGCGAACCAGTTGCGCAACCTCCTGTTCCGAATCCGGCGACAGCACCACGAACGGGTATTCCACGCGCCAGTCGGTGGCGTCGGTTACATGCGATACGCGCGCCAGGCCGTCGAACTGGATATTGTCGCGGCGGGTGTGCCGAGACAGCGCGCGCAGTGCGCGCCGCCGTTGCTGCAGCGTGTGCTCGAAGTCGGCGGAAAACTGGTTAACCGCATGGTGCGCCAGTTGCAGCAGGCGCTTGACTTCCTCGCTGTGGTTCTGGCCGCTGTGCTTGACATCGTCTTCGCCGATGTTAGCCTCCACCGCACCTTCGGTATCCTGGCGGCGCTCCTCGATCGCATGCAGGCGATGGCGCAGCGCGTTGACCAGGGCGCCGCGCCGCGCGGGATTGTTCAGCAGGTCGTCCTGCAGGTACGGGTTGCGCTGCACCACCCAGATATCGCCCAGCACTTCATACAGCATGCGCGCGGAACGCCCGGTGCGGCGCTCGTCGCGCAGGCCGTTGATGATGTCCCAAGCCTCGTGTCCGAGAATGCGGATGGTTATCTCGCGGTCCGAGAACGAGGTGTAGTTGTAGGGGATCTCTCTTAAACGGGCGGTCATGGCGCACGCAGGAATAAACCAAGGTGCGCATTCTACCGTAATGCGCAACGGCCCTCGACATGTATGGAACAGGGTTATTGGGCACGGCCGCCAAATGCCTTACCATCGCAACGATGGACGACCCTGCAAAACACGCCCGCGTATTTTTCGCATTGTGGCCGGATACTGCCGAGCGTGGCGCGCTGGCGGCATGGCAGCCGCCGCTGCATCGATTGTGCGGCGGGCGCAGCATGCGCGCCGACACCTTGCATGTCACGCTGGTGTTCGTCGGCAATATGGCGCTGCAGCGCATGGAGGCCCTGAAGCTGGCGGCGCAGGAAGTTACGGGAACAGCGTTCCGGCTGGAACTGGAGGTGGCGAGTTACTGGGGACACAATCACATCGTGTACGCCGCGCCGATCGCCATCCCGCAGCCGCTGTCGGCGCTGGTACGGGAACTGGAAAAAAACCTGGCCAGACACCGCTTCCATTTCGATCAACGCCCATACCAGCCGCACGCAACCTTGCTGCGCAACGCGCAGTGGCGTGATGCACCCTTGCCGCCGTTGCAACCGGTGGCATGGCAGGCGAAGGAGTTTGTGCTGCTGCAGTCAGTGCAAGGGGAGCGGGGTATCCGCTACGAAGTGTTGGCGCGATTCAAATTGAGTTGAGATTGCTCAGTCGGCAGGATTCCTGTCCCAAAGGATCTCCCCTTGCTGCGTCGCGCGATTCAGAACGCGGCACAGGACGAACAACAGATCAGAGAGGCGATTGAGATAAGGCA
Source organism: uncultured beta proteobacterium (assembly GCA_963782385.1). Classification (GTDB taxonomy): domain Bacteria; phylum Pseudomonadota; class Gammaproteobacteria; order Burkholderiales; family Gallionellaceae; genus CAVXFS01. The sequence continues at coordinate 231,877 of CAWAJO010000001.1, read as the reverse complement.
GTCCGGCTGGCGGTACCGCCTCGATTCGAGCCAGAGCCACCAGGTCACGCTCGGCCCGGCGGGCCACGCAGCGCGCGACATGGCACAGCGCCGCGCTGAGGCTGCCGCCGGGCAGGATGAATTCCTTAAGCGGCGGCAGATCGGCATTGTGGTGTGCGATCGCATCGTCCAGTCGTGCCAGTTTGTCCTCACCAAACGGTGCAGCAGGCCAGGCGAGCGCACCGCCGAGGTCGAACAGGTCGTTCTGCACCTGCCGCAGCAACTTGAATATTTCCGGCGGCAGGGCTTCGGCCAGCAACACGCCAAGCTGGCTGTTCAGTTCGTCCACGTCGCCGATGGCGACTATGCGCACACTGTCTTTCGCCACGCGGCTGCCGTCAGCCAGGCCGGTGCTGCCATCGTCGCCGGTGCGCGTTGCGATCTTGCTCAAACGGTTCGCCATTATTGTCGCTCCAGACAGGATAGATAGATTGCCGCATCCGGCGTGGCGTTGTAGCGCTGGGCCTGCCACAGCATCTCGCCCAGGCATTCCATCATCGCATGCTGCGCATTGTGTTCGGATGCGTATTTGTGCGTCAGCCGCACAAACTGGGCGCGGATGCCGGGCGGCTGGTCGATCGAGATCTGCTCCTCGATGCTGACAGGTGCATCATCAGGTGCAGGAACGGGTTGATCTCGCCGTGTTCCGGCAGGTAGTCCTTGTCCTGGCAGTTTTCCGGGCTGGACAGCAGTTCGTGATATTCCGCATGTTTCTCGATCAGCTGCGCGGCGAGGTCTTCCAGCGGCGTCAGCAGCGATCCCTCGCGCCGCTTGCGCCAGGTCTCGAACAGGAAATTCCTTGCCTCGTCGCGGCTGGGATTGAACATCATGCCGCCTTTCCCTTGTACTCGCACAGATCCGCGATCAGGCATTGCGTGCATTTCGGCTTGCGCGCCTGGCAGGTATAGCGTCCATGCAGGATCAGCCAATGGTGCGCGTCATGCTTGAATTCGTCCGGCACGAATTTCATCAGTTTTTTCTCGACTTCGAGCACGTCACGGCCGGGCGCGATGCCGGTGCGGTTCGACACGCGGAAGATGTGCGTGTCGACCGCGATGGTGGGCTGGCCGAAGGCGGTATTGAGAATCACGTTCGCGGTCTTGCGGCCGACGCCGGGCAGCGCTTCCAGTTCCGCGCGCGTCTGCGGCACCTGCCCGCCGAATCTATCCAGCAGCAGACGGCACATCTGGATGATATGTTTCGACTTGGTCTGGTACAGGCCGATGCGCTGCACATATTCGCGCAGTTTTTCCTCGCCGAGCTCGAGCATCGCCTGCGGCGTGTTGGCGGCCGGAAACAAATACCGCGTTGCAGCGTTGACGCTGATGTCGGTGGCCTGCGCCGACAGGATCACCGCGACCAGCAATTCGAATGGCGTGGCATATTCCAGCTCGGTGGCCGGGTGCGGATTGGCGGCACGCAGACGCGTGAAGATCTCGCGGCGCCTGGCGGGGTTCATCCGTGATGTACGGCCGGAGAAAAACCGCCATCGATCGGCGCGATGTTGTCGCTGGATTTGCGTTCTGCGCGCAGGTTGATCCAGTTCCTGACGGCGATCAGCAACCCCAGCCCGATGAATGCGCCGGGCGGCAGGATCGCTAGCAGGAAGCCGTGGTAGTCGGGGATGACGTGGATCACCCAGGCCTTGGCCGATTCCCCCAGCGCCAGATCGAGGCCGGAGAACAGGGTGCCCTTGCCGATGATCTCGCGCATGCCGCCGAGGACGGCCAGTACTGCGGTCAGACCCAGTCCCATGGCGAACCCGTCCAGTGCTGCGGCCAGCGGCGGGTTCTTCGAGGCGAACGATTCGATGCGCGCCAGCACGATGCAGTTGGTGACGATCAGCGGGATGAAGATGCCCAGCACCAGGTACAGTCCGTGCATGTAGGCATTCATGCCGAGCTGCACCACGGTGACCAGCACCGCGATCACCAACACATACACCGGGATGCGCACTTCGTTCGGGATGATATTGCGGATCGGCGCGATGGTGACGCTGCTCAGCGTCATCACCAGCGTGGTGGCGAGGCCGAGGCTGACGGCGTTGACCACCGTGCTGCTGACCGCGAGCAACGGGCACAAACCGAGCAATTGCACCATGCCGGTGTTCTGCTTCCACAGGCCGTTGCGCAGGATATCCCTGGATTCATTCAAGTTCATTTTTGCATCTCCCCGGCGTTGTTCGGCTTAGCGCTGTCAGCAGCAGGTGGCGTCGCCAGTGCCAGCAGCTTGTCCCGGTTCGCCTCAAAATACTGCAGCGCCTTGTGCACGGCCTTGATCACCGCGCGCGGCGTGATGGTGGCGCCCGCCATGTAGTCGAACTGGCCGCCATCCTTCTTCACTTGCCATTCGTCATCTTTATAACGCTCGCGCGAACTACCGTCAAATCCCTTGATCCACGCGCTTTTCGGCAGTTCGATGTAATCGCCCAGTCCCGGCGTTTCGTTGTGCGACACGACGCGCACGCCGGCGACCTCGCCGTTGTCGCGTATCGCCAGGATCAACATTATCCTGCCGCCATAGCCATCGGGCGCGATGGCTTCCAGCACCACGGCAGTGGGTTTGCCCTTGAGGCTGGCGCGGTAGGCGGTGGTTTTGTCGTCAGTGCCGAGCAGCGGGTCGGGCGCGATGGTGAACGTGTCGTGGATGATGTCGTTGTCGGCCAGCTCCGGCGGCACGATCTGCGAGATCAGCTTGAGCCGTTCCTGTTCTTCGCTATGCGCGATGTCCTCCCGGGTCTGGCTGAAAGTGAATGCCAGGATGAGGGTGCCGATCACGGTGAAGAACAGAAGGTTGAGCGCGGTCAGCAGCGAAGCCTTGGCGGGCGACAGTTTCATCTTTCGCCATCCTTGTGGCCGAATACCCTGGGCTGGGTGTAGGCGTCGATGATCGGCACGCAGATGTTCATCAGCAGCGTGGCGAACGCGACGCCTTCCGGATAACCGCCGAACATACGGATCAGGTAAGTAAGGATGCCCGCGCCCATGGCGAAGATATATTTTCCTTTCGGCGTGGTGGGTCCGGTGACCGGGTCGGTGAGGATGAAGAATGCGCCCAGCATCGATGCGCCTGCAGTCAGGTGAAACAAGGGTGTGACGTAATGCGCCGGGTCGACCAGGTGGAAGATGCCTGCCATGACGAACAGCGTGCCGAGGAAGGTGACCGGGATGTGCCAGGTGATGATGCGCCGGAACAGAAGCCAGGCACCGCCGACGAGGAATCCCAGTGCCACCATCTCACCGCCCTTGCCGGCCAGTTCGCCGAAGATCGGCATCGCGAAAATCATCGCTACCGGGCGTTCGAGATGCAGCTGTGTCTTCAGCGTGTCCAGCGGCGTGGACATGGTGATGGCGTCCAGTTCGACGCCGCCCGGCAGATGGCCGCCAAACATGTACGCCATCTGCTCGGCGAAGCCGAGTCCGGTCTGGCCGAGGCCGTGCGGCGCGATCCAGTGTGTCATCTGCAACGGGAAGGAAATGATCAGCACCGCGTAGCCGACCATCGCCGGATTGAACGGGTTGTTGCCGAGGCCGCCGTACAGGTGCTTGGCGACAGAAATGGCGAACGCCGTACCGACCACGATCAGCCACCATGGAGCCAGCGGCGGGATCGACAGCGCCAGCAGCCAGGCGGTGAGCAACGCGCTGTTGTCCATCAGGAACGGTTTGACCGGCCGGTCGCGCAGCTTGAGCATGGCGGCTTCGGTCGCCAGCGCGGTCAGGCTGGCCAGCAGCAGCGTGACCATCACCGCCGCGCCGTAAAACCACACGTACAGCGCGATGCCGGGCACCAGTGCCAGCAGCACCGTGAGCATGATGCGCGCCACGCTGTCGGACTTGGTGATGAACGGGGATGACAGCATGGGCTTATTCCTTGGGCGATTCGATGTTTGGCCGCGCCATCTTGCGGATATTGGCGCGGCGCGCCTCGATTGCGGCGATCTCGGCCCGTTGCTGCGGGGTCAGGTTCTCGGTGTTCTTCGGCTTGACCGCGGCGGTCTGCTGTTTGGCGCGTTCGATGGCGGCCTGGATCAGCACCTGCGCCGGATCGGTCGCCGCCGAATGTGGCATTGCATTCACGGCGGGCCCGGTTGCCTGCGCGCTTGCCGGCGCCGCAGCCTTGGCGGCGGCAGCGGCTTTTTCCTTCTGCGCCAGCTTCTCGGCTTTCTCGCGCTTGTCGCGTTCGATGCGCTCGAGGCGCAGTTCGTGCCGTTCGCGCGCCGCGTCGGCGGCGGCCTTTTCTTTCTCGCGTACCCAGATCTCGCTTTTGGCGAAGCGATAGTATTGCACCAGCGGGATATTGCTTGGGCAGACGTAGCTGCAGGCGCCGCATTCGATGCAGTCGAACAGGTGGTATTCCTGCGTCTTGCCGAAATTTTTCGCGCGGGCGAACCAGTACAGTTCCTGCGGCTGCAGGTCGGCGGGGCAAACTTCTGCGCAGCGCGTGCAGCGGATGCAGGGCAGCGCCGGCGCGGGGGCCGGGAACAGCTGCGGCGACTTGACGATGATGCAGTTGGTGCTCTTGACGATCGGCAGCTGGCCATTATCGACATGCAGTCCCATCATCGGGCCGCCGATGATGTAGCCGTCGGAACCCGGCAAGGCGCCGTCCGCACATTGCACTAATTCATCAAGCGGTGTGCCCAGCAGTGCCTCGAAATTGCGCGGCGTCTTCACATTGCCGGTGACGGTGACCAGGCGCGAGATCATCGGTTCGCCGTGGTTGACCAGTCGGTGCACGGCATAGGCGGTCGCCACGTTGCAGCAGACCACGCCGATGTTCCGCGGTCGGCCGCCGGTCGGCACTTCCTTGCCGGTCAGGATCTTGACCAGTTGTTTTTCGCCGCCGCTCGGATACAGCGTCGGCACGGTGACCACTTCGATGCCGCTGCCGGCGCTGGCCTGTTGCATGGCGGCGATGGCCTGCGGCTTGTTGTCCTCGATGCCGACCACGGTCTCGGCCGCATCGATCAGGTGGCGCAGGATCTCGGCGCCCTGCACGATCTCTGCGGCGCGTTCGCGCATCAGGCAATCGTCGGTGGTGATCCACGGCTCGCACTCGGCGCCGTTGAGCACCAGTGTCTGCACGGATTGCGCCGAGAACTTCACATGGGTGGGGAAGGTGGCGCCGCCGAGCCCGACGATGCCGCCGTCGCGCAACCTGGTGAGCAATTCATCTTTCGGCATGGCGCGGTGATCAAAGGGTGCATGCTCGATCCAGCAGTCTTCGCCGTCCGCCTCCAGCGTAATGCACAGGTCGGGCAGGCCGGACGGATGCGGTACCGGGTGGAAATCCACGGACCGTACCGTCCCCGAGGTGGGCGCGTGGATGGCGGCGCTCAAGGTGCCGTCGGCGCTTGCCAGCATCTGGCCCTTCAGCACCTTGTCACCCACCTGCACCACGGGCTTGGCCTTGGCGCCGATGTGTTGCTGCAGCGTCACGGCAAGATGCCGCGGCACCGGCGCGCGCATACTCGGCAGCTCGGATGATTCCAGCTTGTGCTCCGGCGGAAGCACGCCGCCGTGGAAATGATGCAGCGCCCTCATTTTGCCGCCACCAGCTGGTACACCGGATATTGCCATTTCCAGCTATGGATGCCCTGCGGCAGGGGTTCCATGCTGATGCAATCGACCGGGCAGGGCGCGACGCACAACTCGCAGCCGGTGCATTCGGGGACGATGATGGTGTGCATCTGTTTGGCGGCGCCGACTATCGCATCGACCGGGCAGGCTTGCAGGCACAGGGTGCAGCCGATGCAGATGTCTTCGTCGATAAAGGCCACCGCCTTGGGCTTGGGGGCGACGCCTTCGCCGTACGGTTTGAATTCGACGCCCAGCAGGTCGGCCAGTTTGTGGATGCCCTCCTCGCCGCCGGGCGGGCACTGGTTGATGTCCGCCTCGCCGCCGGCGATGGCGGTGGCATACGGCTTGCAGCCGGGATAGCCGCACTGGCCGCATTGCGTCTGCGGCAGGATGGCATCGATCTTCTCGACCAGCGGATTCCCTTCCACCCTGAACTTCATGGCGGAGAATCCCAGCACCGCACCGAGCACGACGGCGATGCCGGCCATTACCACAAGCGCGGTGAGCATTACTTGACCAACCCGGAGAATCCCATGAATGACAGGCTCATCAATCCGGCAGTGACCATGGCGATGGCAGAGCCCTGGAAGATCGCCGGCACGTCGGCGCCTTCCAGCCGTTCGCGGATGCCGGCGAACAGGATCATCACCATGGTGAAGCCGAGTGCGCCGCCCAGGCCGAAGAACAGCGACTCCATGAAATTGTGCTTGGCCTGCACGTTCAGCAGCGGGATGCCGAGCACCGCGCAGTTGGTGGTGATCAGCGGCAGGTAGATGCCCAGCACCTGGTGCAGCATCGGGCTGGTCTTCTGGATCACCATTTCGGTGAATTGCACGATGCCGGCGATTACCACGATGAACGACAGCGTGGTCAGGTAGGCAAGGTCGGGACCGAGCAGGTAATGGTTGATCAGGTAACTGGCGCCGGAAGCCAATGTCAGCACGAACGTGGTGGCGGCGCCCATGCCGATGGCGGTCTCCAGTTTTTTGGAGACTCCCATGAACGGGCACAGTCCGAGGATCTTCACCATCACGATGTTATTGACGAACACCGTGCCGACCAGAATGAGCAAATATTCGGTCATTTATAGCCTTAACAAATTAAGGCAGGGATTATCCACCGATTCGCATGCAGCTTCAATAACGGGCTGGTTATATTGATATAACGTTACGCCAGACCATGCGCACAGGAAGGGATTCATTACGTGGCCACCGAAGCAATGGCCGGGATGACGGCATTGATTCGTGGTGGCGGAAACATGCTGGTCGGGGCGCGAGCGTTCAGCAGTCAATCGAAATGCATCACGGCGGCGAGATCAGTCATGGACGATAGGGATAGCCTTGAAGGCGGTCGAGGGTTTTTCCGTGGCCTTGATGATATCGGCAAGCGTGTATTGGTCCAGTGTCCCGATGAAAGTGTTGCGGGCATCGAGCAGTACCGATTTCAGGCCGCATGTGCGGGTGATCACACATTTGTCTTCCGCCGGGTTGAAACATTCCAGCAGGTCCATGTCCGGCTCGGTTTCCCTGACGACTTCGCCGATGAGGATATCATGCGGAGAACGTGCAAGCCTGATGCCGCCATGTTTACCGCGGGTCGTCACGATGAAACCGCTGAGTCCCAGGTTGTGCACAACCTTGACCAGATGGTTGCGCGAAATGTTGTAGAAGTCGGCCAATTCACTGATCGTTACCAGTTCATCTTTCTCCAGGGCAAGATAGATCAAAACTCTCAGTGAATAATCGGTATACAGGGTCAAGCGCATGTTATGCCTTTTTCTATTGATCAGTCCTTGACATGGATAAGGGCGAAATATAAGATGTATCAGGAATGAATATTAACAGTTTACGCACTCCGAGGCGATCAAATATACATTCTAAGCAAGCAGCACACAATTTCCGGATAGTATTTTGACTGCAAGGGAATCCGGTTCTTCTGGAAAAAAACAATCGAAAGGAAAAGGCAATGAGTCTGTACGAAGAAATTGGCGGAGAACCCGCCGTAAACGCAGCAGTGGATATTTTTTATCGCAAGGTGCTGAAGGATGATCGCATCAAACGCTTTTTTGATGATGTCGATATGGCCAGGCAAGCGGCCAAGCAAAAGGCATTCCTGACGATGGCTTTCGGCGGCCCGAACAACTATACCGGCGAAGATATGCGCAAGGGCCATGCTCACCTCGTGGCGAGGGGCCTCAATGATTCGCACTTCGATGCCGTAGTGGAAGATCTGGGTGCGACACTTAAGGAGCTGAATGTGTCGGACAACCTGATTGCGCAGGTTGCAGCCATTGCGGAAAGTACCAGAAACGATGTTTTAGGCAGATAACGCCTGATACCCATGCCGAAAGTGAAATATGGCGGGCAGTCATACGAATGCGAAGACCAATCCGTTCTCGATTGTCTGACTGCCCACGGTGTCCCGATTCCCTCCTCCTGCCGTTCCGGCGTTTGCCAGACCTGCATGATGCGGGCGGTCTCGGGTGAAGTGCCGCAGAAAGCCAAGTCGGGTTTGAAATCCACGCTCGCCGCACAGAATTATTTCCTGGCCTGTACCTGCATCCCGCAGGAGGACGTGGAGATCGTCCTTCCGGAGCAGGGGCTGACTACGCTCGATGCCAGCGTCACGGGCGTCGAGAACCTGGGCCCGGATATCCTGGGCGTGAAGATCAAGCCTTCGCGTCCGCTCGAATACCGGGCCGGGCAGTTCATCAGCCTGTTCAAGGACAAGACGACCTCACGCTGCTATTCGCTGGCGAGCGTACCGACGCTTGACGATGAGCTTTTCCTGCATGTCAGGAAAGTCCCCGGAGGCTTGGTGAGCGGCTGGATATTCAATCACCTGCGGCCGGGTGACACCATCACCATCTCGGAAGCCCATGGCGACTGCTTCTATGTGGCGGGCAAGCCGCAACAGGACGTCTTGCTGATCGCTACCGGCTGCGGCCTGGCCCCACTTTATGGGATTGTGCGCGATGCGCTGTTGCATGGCCATCAAGGGAGGATTTGCCTGTATCACGGCAGTTGCGACACCGGAGGACTTTATCTGGTGAAGGAATTGCGCAATCTGGCGCAGGAGTATCCCAACTTCAGCTATGCGCCCTGCGTTTCCGATGGTACGGCGCCGGAAGGGTGCCTGGGCGGCATGGTGCTCGATGTCGCGCTGGCAGCCAACCCGGACCTTTCCGGCTGGCGCGTGTTCCTGTGCGGCAATCCGGACATGGTGAAGGCGGCCCAGCAGGAAACTTACCTGGCAGGGGCGTCGATTCAGGAGATATTCGTAGATCCGTGCTAGGCCTGCGTGCGCCTGAAAAAATAGCTTCAGGGAACGCAGGGTTCACAGGGAAAATCGTCTATCATCGGCCTCATCTTTCCCATCCGGGAATATCGGGAATTCGCTGCAGGAAAAATGAGAAACTCTTTCGTGCCTCAGTTATCTTCGGACTGATTCTGCGGTTTCCAAAATGAAGAAAGAATTTTGGCTGGAACGCTGGGAACGCCAGGAGATCGGCTTTCATCAGGACGAGGTCAACCCTTACCTGCGGCAATACTGGCAGGAACTGCATGCCGCGCGCAATGGCACGGTGTTCGTTCCGCTGTGCGGCAAGAGCCGCGACATGCTGTGGTTGCGCGAGCAGGGGCATCCGGTGCTCGGCGTGGAATTGAGTCCGCTTGCCGTGCATGCGTTCTTCGAGGAAAACGGACACATTCCGCGACATGCCGCCGACGCAAGATTCGATAGTTGCGAAGCGGACGGCATCCGCATCCTGTGCGGCGACTTCTTCGATCTGCGCAAGCGGGACCTGGCAGGGGTGAGCGCCGTATACGACCGCGCCTCGCTGGTCGCGTTGCCGCCGGAAATGCGCGAACGCTACGCCCGCCACCTGGCGACCATTCTGCCGCCCGCGACCCGGATTCTGTTGATCACCTTTGACTATCCGCAGCAGGAAATGCCAGGGCCGCCGTTCGCCGTTTCCGCGAACGAAGTGGCAGCGCTCTACCGCGAATACGCCGAAGTGCGCCTGCTGGCGCAGCTGGACGTGCTGCCGCAAAACCCGCGCTTCCAGCAACGCGGCCTGACCCGTTTGCATGAAAATATTTTTCTTCTGACACTGCGATAATTATCAAAAACAATTGGCCACAGAGAACACAGAGGAGAAACTATTGGTTGCCCGAAGTGCTTAATCCGTTTATCAGGTGCGGCCAAGAAATATGTGTAACCCGCTTTCTCTCCGTGTTTTCGGTGGCTTGTTTATAGCTATTGATTAACCTGAACAAATGGACAACAAACTCGGACAGGAAAAACTTCGCATCGACAAATGGCTGTGGGCCGCGCGTTTCTTCAAGACCCGCTCCCTTGCCGCCGATGCAGTGGAGACCGGCAAGGTTCAGGTCAATGGCGCGCGTGCCAAGCCGGCCAAGGCGCTTGCCACGGGCGACACCCTCTCCATCCGCCTCGGGCCGTACCAGCATGTGCTGGAAGTGCTGGCGCTGTCCGGCAAGCGCGGTCCCGCCAGCGAGGCGCAGAAACTCTACCGGGAGACGGAGGAAAGCCGCACACGCCGCGCTGCACTCGCCCTGGAACTGAAGGCGCAACCTCAGCCGACGGACCAGAAAGGGCGGCCGACCAAGAAGGACAGGCGCGAGATGGAACAGATCAAGAAGGGGGTCTGGTGATTCGGGATTCTTGCTGTCACATTGCGTGGCTGGACAACTGATCGCAACTTCAAGTGCGTGCTTCAGAGGAAAGCGACGCGCTCCGGCGATTCAGACTGTTGCCAGCGCTTGCTCCGGCGCGACAACCGGGTAGCCGAATTCTTGCGCGAGGCTGCCCAGCGTGATGTGTCCGGCGCACAGGTTGAGGCCGTTCCTGAGTCCCGCATCATCCTGCAGGGCGCGCACCACCCCCTTGCCGGCGAGAGCCAGCGCGTAGGGCAGGCTGGCGCGAGTGAGCGCGTGTGTCGCGGTGAATGCGCTGGCGGCGGGAAGGTTGGCGACACAGTAGTGCACTACGCCGTCCTCGACATAGATCGGCTGACTATGCGTGGTCGGGCGCGAGGTTTCGGCGCAGCCGCCCTGGTCTATCGAAACATCCACGATCACAGAGCCGCGGCGCATGGTTTTGACCATTTCCCGGCTGATCAGTTTGGGCGCGTGCTTACCCGGCACCAGCACTGCGCCGATGACCAGGTCTGCCTCGCGCACGCACTGTTCGATGGCGTCCGGGGCGGAGTGGCGTATTTTCAAACTTGCGCCGAACATTTCTTCCAGAGTGAGCAGGCGCGCCGGATTCTGTTCCAGCAGGGTGACATCCGCGCCCATGCCGATGGCGATGCGTGCGGCATTGGAACCCACCACGCCGGCCCCGAGGACGGTGACCTTGCCAGGCGCCACGCCCGGCACGCCAGAAAGCAGGACGCCGCTGCCGCCGTTGGCCATGGTCAGTGCCCAGGCGCCCATTTGTACCGACAATCGTCCCGCCACCTGCGACATCGGCGCCAGCAGCGGCAGGCCGCCTTGCGCATCGCGCACCGTTTCGTAGGCGATGGCGATGATCTTGCGGCGCATCAGCTGATCGACAAGTTCGCGAGCGATGGCCAGGTGCAGGAAGCAGAACAGCAGCTGGCCCTCGCGCATCAACGGGATTTCCGCAGGCTGCGGTTCCTTGACCTTGATCACCATGTCGCAGGCCCAGACCTCCCGCGGCGAGGCGGCGACGGACGCGCCCGATCCGGCATACATTGCATCTGAATAACCGACGGCAGCACCGGCACGGGTTTCGACGAGCACCTCATGCCCGCTGCTGCACAACTCACGCACGCCTTGCGGCGTGACGCCGACGCGGAATTCGTGGTCCTTGGTTTCCCTGGGCACGCCGATGCGCATGGCTACATCTTTGCGCTTAACGCATTGACAACTTCGCCGACCAACTGCGGCCCGCGATAGATCAAGCCGCTGTAAATCTGCACCAGGGATGCGCCGGCCCGCACTTTTTCCGCGGCATCGGCGCCGCTGAGGATGCCGCCGACACCGATGACCGGCAACGCGCCATTGAGCGCTGTAGCGAGTTCGCGGATGACGGCGGTGGATTTCTCGCGCAGCGGCGCGCCGGACAGGCCGCCTGCCTCATTGGCATGCGGCAGGTTCGCAACACCCTCCCGCGACAGCGTGCTGTTGGTGGCGATCACGCCGTCGATGCGGTGCCTGATCAACCGATCGGCAATCTGCCTGACCTGTTCGCTCTCCAGGTCCGGCGCGATCTTGACCGCCAGCGGCACGTATTTCCCATGCAGGTTGGCCAGCGTTTCCTGCTCCGCTTTCAATTGCTCGAGCAGCGCATGCAGTTCGTCGCCGCCCTGCAGCTGGCGCAGGTTCCGGGTGTTGGGTGAAGAGATGTTGACGGTGATGTAGCTGGCGTGGGTATAAGCCTTGCGCAAACAGGTCAGGTAATCATTGGCGGCGTGCTCTATCGGCGTGTCGGCGTTCTTGCCGATGTTGATGCCGAGGATTCCGCGATACTTCGCGCGCTTCACGTTTTCGATCAGTGCATCCACGCCGACGTTGTTGAAGCCCAGACGATTGATGATGCCGTTTGCCTCGGGCAACCGGAACATGCGCGGCCTGGGATTGCCCGGTTGCGGGCGCGGGGTGACGGTGCCGATTTCAATGAAGCCGAAACCCAGCGCCGCCAGCGCATCGATGTAGGCGCCGTTCTTGTCCATCCCGGCTGCCAGCCCGACCGGGTTGGGGAAGGTCAGGCCCATCACCGTGCGCGGGATGTCAGCCGGCTGCTTGATGACACACAGCAGGCCGAGATTGTGTGAGGATTTGAGCGCATCCAGCGCGGCGTTGTGGGCGGTTTCCGGGTCGAGGGTGAACAGCAGGGGGCGCAGCAGCGGGTACATCAAGTATTGTTGTCCATAATCGTTTTCCACTCGCCCTCCACCAATCCCTGCAGCGGGCGGAAATTGGCCTTGTAAGCCATCTTGGAACTTTCCCTGATCCAGTAACCAAGGTAGAGATATTTCAGATCGAGTTTGCAGCACTGTTCGATCTGCCACAGTACGTTGTAGGTGCCGAAACTGGCTTTCGCCACATCGGGATCATAGAAGGTGTACACCGAGGAGAGTCCGTCGTCGAGAATGTCGATCAGGCTTACCATGCGCAGTCCACCGCTGTCACGGAATTCGACCAGCGTGGAATTCACATGGCTTTGCAGCAGGAAGTTGCGGTATTGCTCCGGGCTGTCGCTTTCCATGTTGTCGTCTCGATGGCGCGCCGCCTGATAGCGCTGGTACAGGTCAAAATGTTCATTGCCTTCGTTCAATGAGCGCATGGCTATTTCCAGGTTGCGGTGGCGTTTTTCAGCGCGCCGTTGCGAGCGATTGGGGACGAAGCCAGCCACTGGGATACGCACCGGAACGCAGGCGCGGCAGGCGTCACAGCGCGGGCGGTAGGTGAATGAGCCGCTGCGCCGGAAACCGCGCCGCACCAATTCAGAGTAGACCTGGGTATCGATCAGAAAACTGGGCGTGGCAACCTGCGAGCGCGCCATATGATCCGGCAGGTAACTGCACGGATACGGGGCAGTCAGATAGAACTGGAGTGCCGATAACGGGATGTCATGCAACAAATTCATGATTGTCGAAATGCCAGGGCGAAACAATGTCCGGGTAGTTTACCAATTCCTGCAGGTGCTGGAGAAATTCCGCACGAGGAATTTCGCGGGCGCCGAGCGAAGCCAGATGGGCTGTGTTCATCTGACAATCTATCGTGCCGAAGTTCCAGCGCAGCAATTGTGCCGAAAGATGGGCAAGCGCGACCTTGGACGCATTCTTGTAGCGGCTGAACATGGATTCGCCAAAGAACATGCGCCCGATGGCCACGCCGTACAGGCCGCCAACCAATTCCCCATCCTTCCATGCTTCCACTGAGTGAGCATGACCCATCCGGTGCAGTTCGATATAGGCTGCGATCATGTCTTCGTGTATCCAGGTCCCTGACTGTCCTGCGCGGGGAGCGGCGCACTGGCGCATCACTTGTTCGAACGCGGTGTCGGTGCGGATTTCGAAAATCCTGCTGCGCAAGGTCTTGCGCAGCGAATGCGAAATCCTGAACTCCTGCGGAAACAGCACCATACGCGGATCTGGACTCCACCACAGGATAGGATCATCCACGCTGAACCAGGGGAAGATTCCCCGGCGGTAGGCATCCAGCAAACGCGCGGGCGCAAGGCTGCCGCCTGCTGCAAGCAAACCGTTGGGCGTCTGCTGCGCAAGTTCGGCCGGTGGAAATGGGCTATCATCCTGCAGGAAGACAATCATGGCTGGCAAGTTTACAGGTGTTTCTTGAAATATAGCCAAGATGATGGATTTGTGATTACATTAGGCACATCGACGAGAAATAAGGGGGTTGTGTTGGCACTGTTTGAAAAGAAACCAGATCACTCGATGGCGGACATCAAGTCTGCACACAGGCTGATAGACGAGATACCGAAAAATGACCCATTAAAGGCACTTCTGGAACTGACTTCCTGGATTGAATCTGTCACGGCCGAATCGGACTTCCATTCCGATTATCAACTCTCTCTTTTGCGTTTGCTGGACCAAGCCGCGCGAACCCATGAAATCAGGTTGTCCCAAGAATACTTTACGGTAATCGCGCCGCAGCGGTTAATGGAAAATCGCTTGTGGCATGCAATGAATGAATATTACCGGCAGGTTTCCCTGGCGTGTCTCGCGCTTTTGAAGCGTTACACCAACGGCGATAAAGGAGCTGCCGCAATCAAACCCGAGCTGCCGTTGATTACTGTGCGCGGCATCGGTGCACTAGCGGGCAGACTGAAATTTGCCGTGGCCCGTTATGCACCGGTTGAGCCTGCGGTTTGGCAGCAACTGGCAGAGTTCTATTCGGTTGCGGAGTCGTTGCAATATCTGGATGTACCGGTTCCCGTACAGGAAGCCCCGAATGTGAATTCTTCGGTGCGCCGAGAATTTGCCGCCGTACTGGTATGGTACGCCTCCTGTGCTGGCACTGTCACCCGACTGGACAGTCATCTTGCGCATCGGTTGGCGATGCACCTGCGCGCATGCTTTACGGCGGATACGAATTGCGGCCCGAAGAGCCTTTTCGAATTTGATGTGCTGCAACCCGCACCTCCAGTGCGCATCAGTTCCCCCAGATCACCGCAAACAGGCAGGTTGTTCATCGTCGTGGAAGGCGTGCAGGAAAGCATTGAAGCCTGCTTCAAATCACTGGAAAAGAACCTCGTGCCGGAAGAATTCAATCTGGGTGGGAACTATGATGCGGATCTGGTGCGCAATGTGCTGCATCGGCTGTCCGTCAATTGGACTCTGCCGCAGCAGGCGCGACGCAACGCGCGGGTCAAGGTCAAGGTGAATCTCAAGGTGGTGACCGGGTTTTCCAACGTGCTGGAGAAGGTCGGCTACAGCGGCGATTCGGGCATCGGCGGGAGCGCTATTTGGGAGGCAGACGACATCAGCGGCGGCGGGTTCCGTGCGGTATTGGTTCCGCAAGACGCCAAGGGGCTGGAGGTTGGGTCGTTGATCGGCGTACAGCCGGAAAATGTCAATCACTGGGGGGTGGGCATCGTGCGCCGACTGAGCCGTGATAAACAGCTCAATCTGCACGTCGGAGTGGCGTTGCTCTCCAATCGGGTCCAATACATCCGGCTGCGCGGGTCCAACAGCGACATTGAGGGCGAGGGACAACGTGCCCTGTGGTTTGACGGGGAAGATTCAGGCGAGGCCAGTCTCCTGCTGCAGCGACATGCCTTTTCCAATCGGCGCACCTGGCGCGCGCGGATGGGTGAAAAAACGGCTCTGCTGACTCCCCTGGCGCTGCTGGAAGAGACCGATGATTACGAGCTTGCACGCTACAGGATAGTGGAGCAGGAAACAGACTAGTCCGGAGCAGAAGGCGCGTGCATCTTTGCATTCAGGCAACGCGTCAGCCACACCTCGATGTCGCGAACTTCTTCGATGCACACGGAGTGCGCCATCGCGTATTCGTGCCACTCAAGCGCATATCCAAGGCTGCTCAATCTTTCCGCGGTTTTTTTCCCGAGCGCAAACGGCACGATCGGATCGCTGTCCCCGTGCGCCATGAAAATCGGGGTGTCCTGCGCGGCCGCATTTGCTTCATGCGCAAGGCTGTCCGCCAGAGGCAGGTAAGCTGACAGCGCAAGTATCCCGCCCAGTTTTCGCGCATGGCGCAAACCGGCATGCAGCACGATGGCGCCGCCTTGCGAGAATCCGGCAAGGAAAACATTCTCGGCCGCAACGCCGCGCTGGTTTTCCTGTGCAATCAATTTCTCGATCTCCGCCTGCGATTTGCGGATGCCAGCTGCGTCCTGCTGCGCGCCGATATCGTTCGCGACGATGTCATACCAGGCACGCATCACGTAACCGCCGTTGATGGTGACTGGCTGCATCGGGGCATGCGGGAAGATATAGCGCACCGCAACCGGCAGTTGCATTTCCTCTGCGACCGGAACGAAGTCGGCGCCATCTGCACCGAGCCCGTGCAGCCAGATGATGCTGTGCTGCGGGGACTTGCCGGTTTCGAGACTGATATGGGGAAGCAACTTCAATCAATTCTCAGGCAGGATTTCGCGCAGCGCCTGGAAGATCTCGCGGTAACTCCTGGGCGGCTTGTTGAGTTCTTTTTCCTTGTGTGCGTTGCGGATCAGCGCACGCAAATGCTGGGCGTCGGCACCGGGATGGGCGGCGAGCAGTTCGGTCAATGCGGCGTCGCTTTCCAGCAGACGCTCGCGCCATTGTTCCAGTTGATGCAGATGGGATGTGTGCTGGCGCGAGGTGCCCTGCCAGGCGTCCAGCCTGGCCATGATGGGAGCGGTGTCCACTTCGCGCATCAGCTTGCCGATGAACTGAATTTGCCGCCGTCGTGCGCCGAACTTGTTGATGCGCTTGATCTCGCGGATGGCATCGAGCAGGCGTTCCGGCAGGTTCAGCTCGAGCAGCTGGCCGGCATTCAGCGCCACCAGCTGCTCGCCGATTTGCTGCAGGTCGTGCATCTGTTGTTTGACCCTGGTCTTGCTTGGCGGCGCGATATGCTCTTCGTGCCCATCGCGATGTTGGTTGGGGTGTTGCATGGTGACGAAATAGTAATCGGATGTTGCTATGATAGCGCCTTCCACCAATCCATTTCGATGAAATTCAACCTTATGAACTCTCTTGTCTCATCCGAACACAGGTTTTCCCAATCACCCGATACGCTGCGTCAGATCGCACGCGACATGCTGCGGTACGCCAGGCAGCAAGGCGCCACCGCCTGCGCGGCGGAAGCGTCCGACGGTTTTGGCCAAGCTGTTACGGTGCGCCGCGGCGAAGTGGAAACCATCGAATATAACCGCGACAAGGGACTCAGCGTCAGTGTCTACATCGGCCAGCGGCGCGGCAATGCCAATACCTCGGATTTTTCGGCGCGGGCTGTGCGCGAAACGGTGGATGCCGCGCTGGCCATCGCGCGCTACACCGCCAGCGACGACTGTGCCGGCCTGCCGGACATGGACATGCTGGCCACCGAATACCCCGACCTCGATCTGTACCATCCGTGGCTGCTCGATGTGGAGCAGGCCATCGATCTGGCGCGCGAATGCGAGCAGGCCGCGTTAGCGCGCGACAGGCGCATCAGCAATTCGGAGGGCGCCACCGTCAATGTGCATGAGTCACAGTTCGTGTATGCCAACAGCCTCGGGTTTAGCGGCGGCTTCCCCTCCTCGCGCCACAGCATCGGTTGCGCCGTGATCGCCGGCAAGGGCACAGGCATGCAGCGCGATTACTGGTACAGCGAGGCGCGCAATGCAGCCGAAATGCTCAGGGTGGACGAGGTTGGACGCATTGCGGCGGAACGCGCCCTGCGCCGCCTCAAGTCGCGCAAGCTCGGCACCGTGCAGGCGCCGGTGCTGTACGAGGCGCCGGTTGCCGCCAGCCTGCTCGGCCATTTCGTCAACGCGGTCAGCGGCGGCAGCCTGTACCGAAAATCCTCCTTCCTGCTCGACCAGCTTGGCCAGCCGGTCTTCTCGAAAAACATCCGCATCGACGACATTCCGGATATCCCGAGAGGACTGGCGAGCAGCGCATTCGACAACGAGGGTGTAAGAACGCAGCGCCGCGCCATCGTCGACCAGGGCGTGCTGCACGGCTATTTCCTCGGCACCTACTCCGCGCGCAAGCTTGGCATGAAGACCACGGGCAACGCCGGCGGCAATCACAACCTGATCGTGCGGTCCGGCCAACTGGACTTCGAAGGCCTGCTGAAACAAATGAACCGCGGACTGGTCGTAACCGAGTTGCTCGGCCAGGGCGTCAACCACGTCACCGGCGACTATTCCAGAGGCGCGGCGGGCTTCTGGGTGGAGCACGGCGAAATCCAGTATCCGGTCGAAGAAATCACCATCGCAGGGAATCTGAAAGACATGTACCGGAATATTGCGGCGGTCGGAAATGATGTGCTGGTGCAGGGGTCGAGGCAGTGCGGGTCAATACTGGTTGAGGGGATGATGGTGGCGGGGCAGTGATTTGGGGTGCGGAGACTCGTCTCCGCTTTTATGTATAGCAATAGACAAATTCGCCGGGAATGGCCCGGCGGCCAGTCACTTTTCTTGTCTTGCCAAGAAAAGTAACCCCCGGCGAATCTGATTTTCAAAAGCTTGGCGCATTGCGCAATGACTACTCTTCACCCCACCTCTTCACCAACTCATGCACCACCCCCAGATGATCCAGTAGCCGTGCGACAACAAAATCCACAATATCCTCCACACTCTGTGGATGATGATAAAACCCGGGATTAGGCGGCAGGATGACCGCGCCTGCGTGAGACAAACGCAGCATGTTCTCCAGATGAATCGCTGAAAACGGCGTCTCGCGCGGCACCAGGATCAGCGCGCGCTTCTCCTTGAGCATGACGTCCGCCGCGCGGGTGATCAGGTCATCGCTGATGCCGCTCGCTATCTTGCCAAGCGTCCCCATCGTGCAGGGGCAGATCACCATCGCGTCGCCGGGATTGGAGCCGGAGGCCATCGGGGCGTACCAGTCGTCACGGCCATACACGCGCAGTTCGCCGCTGAAGGTGCCGATGCGTTGGGCGAGCAATTTCTCCGCGTCCTGCGGGCGGTTGGGCAGCGTGAAATCCAGCTCCTGTTTGGCGACGATCTGCGCTGCCTGCGAATACACGAGGTGCACGCGCTGGCCGCTTTGCAGCAGGCATTCGAGCAGGCGCATCGCATAAGGCAGGCCGGACGCACCGGTGAGGGCGAGGGTAATAACCTGCTGTGCGGTCAACCTGCTGCGTTGCATGCTCGTTCGCTCCTCGCCTATCTTGATTGCTATGTCTCGTCGCTCACTGCGCGGCGCCTTGCATCTTGACCTGCTCGCGACGGTTATTCAATGGTTCCTGGCTTGTGCCTAAAAAATGGGCGGCAATCAGGCCGTTAACGGTGCCGAAAACCAGTGCGGCGGTGGCGAAGATCGGGAACAGGTAGGCGACGCCGGCATTGGGAATCAGCCAGAAATACACCACCAGCAGTTGCCCGGCGATATGCGCGAAGGCGGCCAGTATGCTGTGCGTGACCGGGCCGAACCAGCGTCGCGGCAAGTGCTGGCATGCGGCCAGCAGCGCGAGACTGCACAGCGCGCCGCTGAAGCTCAGGAAAAATCCGGGGGCGAGAAAATTGCCGAACAACAGGCTGCCAGCCACCACTCGCAGCAGCGACACCCAGGCTGCAGCGCGCCAGCCGTAGCGCGCCAGCACGATCAGCGTGACGATGTTGGCCAGTCCCGGCTTCACCCCCGGCAGCGGCGAAGGAATCGCGGCTTCCAGCACCGACAGGCCGAGCGCGAGCGCGGCCATGCGCGCGATGTGGTGATCTTCGGCGGTGGTGCTGAGCAGAATAAAGGAACCAGGATCGACAGGTTCTGATTGCTGATTCCTGATTCCTGATTCCTGATCAGTAGTTGAGGCTGTCATAGTGTTTCTTTCCTCCGCTCAGTTCCAGGCTCACCTGGTTCGGCAGGCAGATGGCGACTTCTCCCGCCTGTTTCAGCCAGCCTTGGCGCACGCAGTACTGGCGCGGGCTGGGGTCGGTGGCGATGCGTGCCTGTCTGCCATGGATGGCGATGCGGCTGAAACCAAGCGGGCCGGGCACTTCGATGACCTGGTCGCGCGACAGCGGCACTTCGCGGAATATCTTGCCGCCGCTACGAATGACCGCCTTGTCCGCAGCACCACCTTGCCAGAAGGTGAGGGCGAGGAATGTGGTGAGCAGGGCACCGCACAGCAGGGTGAGCCAGTCGCCGGGCCGGATATGCATGATGGGCAGGTCAGGACTCATCAGGCAATCAACTCGCGGTGGCGCAGCAGCACTTGCTGTTGCGTGCCAAAATGCTGCGCCAGCCTTTCCACAAAATAGACCGAGCGGTGTTGTCCACCGGTGCAGCCGATCGCCACCGTTAGGTAACTGCGGTTGTCGGCGATGAAGCTGGGCAGCCATTCCTGCACGAAGCCGCGGATGTCTTCATACATTTTTTGGGTGGACGGCGTGCGCTCGAGAAATTCAGCCACCGCCGCGTCGCGTCCGGAGAGCGGGCGCAGTTTGGGATCATAGTGCGGATTGGGCAGGCAGCGCACGTCGAACACGAAATCCGCGTCGAGCGGAATGCCGTTCTTGAAGCCGAACGACTGGAACAGCAGGGTCAGGCGCGCGCGGTCAAGCTGGATGAAATCCTTGACCCAGGCGCGCAACGCGTTGGCGCCGAGTTCGCTGGTGTCAATGTGGTGGCCGATGCCGCTGATTTCGGCGAGCAGTTCACGTTCGCGCTGAACGCATTCCGGCAGCGTCAACTTGTCATCGCTCAACGGGTGGCGGCGGCGCGTTTCGGAATAGCGCTTCACCAGCGTGTCGGTCTGCGCGTCGAGGAACAACAGATGCACGTCCATGCCGCGCTGCTTGAATTCCTCGATAAGCTGGGGCAGCAGCTGCACGCTGCCGCCGCTGCGCACGTCTATGCTGACGGCGACGTGCCCGGTGCCTGCACGGCGCAGGTTGTCCATCAGTGCGGGCAGCAGTTCGGCAGGCAGGTTGTCCACGCAGTAGTAGCCGCTATCCTCCAGCATCCGGAGCGCCACACTTTTGCCGGAGCCGGAGAGGCCGCTGATGAGAAAGAGCTGCACGCTTTACTGGTCCTGCATGAATTGGTCGTGGCGGCTGACAAATTCCTGCATGGTGTCTATGCCGCGCTGTTGCAGCACGAAGTTGCGCGCGGCGGCTTCAACCAGCACCGCGAGGTTGCGTCCGGCCACTACCGGTATGCTGACGGTACTGATTTGCACGCCAAGAATATCCTGGTGGCTGGCATTGAGCGGAAGACGCTCCAGCTGCGATACGTCGCCGTCGGGCGGACGGTGCAGGTGAACGATGAGTTTCAGTCCTTTCTTGCGGCGCACTGCAGTCTCGCCGAACATGGTGCGGATATTCAGCACGCCGAGTCCGCGCACCTCGAGGAAGTTGCGCAGCAGTTCCGGGCAGCGCCCTTCCAGCGTTTCCGGCGAGACGCGGAACACTTCGGTGATGTCGTCTGCCACCAGGCCATTGCCGCGCGTGATGAGTTCCAGCCCCAGTTCGCTTTTGCCCACACCGCTTTCGCCGGTGATCAGCACGCCGACGCCCAGCACGTCGAGGAAAACGCCGTGCAGGGTGGTGGTCTGCGCCAGCGCCTTCACGATGTAATGGCGCATCAGCCACATCAAGTGCACGCTGGGCTGCGGCGAACGAAATAGCGGGGTATGCGTGCGGTCGGCGTAGGCAATAAATTCCGGCGGAATTTCCGCATTGCCGGCCACGACCAGGCACAGCGAACCTCCGCCTTCAAGTTGTGCCAGTGCATCTTCAAAGGCGGCGGGAGAAAGTGAGCGCAGATACTCGAACTCGGTGTCGCTCATCACCTGCACCCAGTTCGGGTGGATCAGATTGAGGTGACCGATCAGTCCCTTGTTCGAGGCGCTGACCCGTTCGCTGTCGAGTATCTTGGCGCCGCCGCCGGTACCCGCAACCCAGCTCAACGCCAGCCGTTCCTGCTTATCCTGGAACAGTTGCTGGATGTTGACCTGCGCCATTACATATGCCTCGCAAAATCCAAAGTTTCTTCTTCCTGCTGCGTTGCATGCGGAAGATCCTTACTACATATTGCCACATATGCGGCGCTGCGATTCTTCACGCGCGCTTTGCCCGACCTGGAAGTTTTCATTCTTGGAGGCATCTGCGCAACCTATGCCTTCCATTCGGTAAACATCTGGTGAATGACGGCGGGATCGCTGCGGGCCTGCAGTTGCTCGCGGAAATTCTTGTCGCTGAACATTTGTGCCAGTTCACCAAGCAACTGCAGATGGGCATCGGTCGCGCGTTCCGGCACCAGCAGCACAAAAATGAGATTGACCGGTTGTCCATCCGGGGCATCAAACGGGATGGGGGACTCGGTCTTGACGAAAGCAGCCACCGCTTCGCGCAGATTCTTGATGCGCCCGTGCGGGATGGCCACACCCTGGCCGAGGCCGGTGGAGCCGAGCTTTTCCCGCGCAAACAGGCTGTCAAACACCTGGCTGCGCGCGATTTGCCGGTTGTTTTCGAACAGTATTCCCACTCGCTCGAATACGCGCTTCTTGCTGGTGGACTCGCTATCCAGAATGACATTTTCAACAGGCAGGATTTGACTAATCAGGCTCATCGTTGACCTTAATCCGGAAACAGGAGGAAGAACGGCAACCTTGTATATGTTCTCATATCCGAAGATATGGGGCGATTGCGCGTGCTTCCCAAGGAGAAACGTGGGGGAAGACAACGACCTGACTACCGTCTTCTGATAGCCCGGTCGAATGGCTGGTTGCCACATCAAAGGGGAGGATGTAATGCTCGAGCATCTCCGGGCCGCCAAGTTGTTGCTATTCTGTCGCGGGGAGCCTGTTGGAATCATCGTGGCGGCGCGCCGTGTGTTTCTCCTTGTGTTTGAGAATCTGGCGGTCCAGTTTTTCGACCAGGCTGTCGATGGCGACATAAAGATTCGCATCATCGGACTCGACATAGATGGTCTTCCCGCTCAGGTGCACATTCGCCTCGGCTTTCTGTTTCAGCTTGTCCACTGAAAGAATCACGTTTACGTCTATCACATTGTCAAAATGGCGCTTCACCTTGTTGATTTTGCTTAGCACATGATCGCGGATGGCGGGGGTGATTTCCAGGTGATGTCCGCTGAGGTTGAGGTTCATGGCTTGCTCCTTTTGGTTAAAGTGTCTTACGAAGATTGACCGGAAGAATGTGCAGCAACTCCCGGTATTTTGCCACGGTACGCCGGGCAACCAGTATGCCCTGCTGTGCCAGGATTTCGGACATGCGGCTGTCAGAAAGGGGATGCCTCGCGTCCTCCTCGCCGACCATCTGCTTGATAAGCGCGCGGATGGCAGTGGCTGAACAGGTGCCGCCGGCCTCGGTGGAGACCCAGCTGCCAAAAAAATACTTGAGTTCATATATTCCACGCGGGGTAAGCATGAATTTTTGCGTGGTGACACGCGAGATGGTGGATTCGTGGAGGTCAAGCTGGTCGGCGATCTCTCGCAATACCAGGGGCTTCATCGCGATTTCGCCATGTTCGAAAAAGTGGCGCTGGCGCTCGACGATGGCCTGCGACACGCGCAGGATGGTGTCGAAACGCTGTTGCAGGTTCTTGATGAACCAGCGTGCCTCCTGCAATTGTCCGGCAAGCTGTTGCACATTCTTCTCGCCCCGCTGCTGCAGAATGCTGGCGTACATCTGGTTGACGCGCAGGCGCGGCATGGCTTCCAGGTTGAGTCGTGCGCGCCAGACACCCTTGTGGCGCTCAACCACCACATCCGGGATGACATAATCGGATGTTCGATCTTCGAATTCCGCGCCCGGTTTCGGATTGAGACTTACGATCAAGGATTGCGCAATACGCAGCATGTCATCGCTGCAGTGCAGCACCTTTTTGAGGCTGGCGAAATCGTGGGCCGCCAACTTGTCGAGATGGGCCGTTACGATCTGCAAAGCCGCTTCCCGGCCTGGGGTATCCTCCGGCAATGCCTTGAGCTGCAACGCCAGACATTCGCCAAGATTGCGCGCGCCGATGCCGGGTTCACCCAGATTCTGCAATTGCACCAGCGCGGTTTCCAGATCGTCAAGGGAAATATTCAGTTCATCGGGCAAAAGCTCGGCGATCTCATCAAGCGGTTGCGCCAGATATCCATTTTCGTCCAGTGCATCGATCAGCAGGCCGACTATCCTCTTGTCTCGTTGATAAAGCTGGTTAAGGTTGAGTTGCTGGATCAGGTGTTCACGCAGGCTGGGACTGGAGGCGATGATTTCCGCGTGCGGTTCCTCTTCATCATCCGGCGAGCTGGTGCCGGAAAAAGACGGCTCGCCCCAGTCCTCGCCGGAAGGTTGCGGCTTTTCGTCGGTACTTGCTTCGGTTTCTGTGGCGGGCGAAGAGGGGGCGGCCGCTGCTTCGTATGAATAGGTGCCGGAATCGTCCTCCCGTTCCAGCAGAGGATTTTCTTCCAGCAGACGCGCCACTTCCTGATTCATCTCAAGCGTGGAGAGCTGCAATAACTTGATTGACTGCTGCAACTGCGGTGTCAGCGTCAATTGCTGGGATTGTTTGAGCTGTAATGCGGGTTTCATTACCTTGGATTTAGTAACAGAGATAGCGCATCGCGCCTTATAGGACACCTCAAAAAATTCACAATTGCCGGCATCCGCTCCGCGGATTGCCAACCTGAACCACTTCATCCCAACCGCCGGGTCACGGAAAGAGCATCCTGCTTGCATGTCAAAAATATGCGGCGCGGCGAAATCCCTTCCGACCGTCCGCAATGCAGCTTGCCGGCTTACCCCTTTTCCCGCGCTACGCATCTGGGCGAACTCTATAGCACTTGAGGTGCCCTACAGTCTGAAGTGCTCGCCGAGATAGACCTTCCTCACGCCCTCATTATAGATGATTTCGTCAGGTTTGCCCTCTGCCATTACCGAGCCGGCATTAATGATATAGGCGCGGTCGCAAATGCCCAGCGTCTCGCGGACATTATGGTCGGTGATCAGCACGCCGATGTCGCGTTCCTTGAGGAAGCGGATGATCTTCTGGATATCCAGAACCGCTATCGGATCCACACCTGCAAACGGTTCGTCGAGCAGGATAAAGCTCGGATTCGTAGCCAGGGCGCGGGCGATTTCCACGCGCCGACGCTCGCCTCCGGACAGACTGATGGCCGCATTGTCGCGGATATGGGTAATGTGCAGGTCTCCCAGCAATTCCTCCAGCCGCTCATCGATCTCTTCTTCGCCAAAGCCCTGCAATTCAAGCACCGCGACGATGTTTTGCGACACGGTAAGGCGGCGGAAGATCGAAGCCTCCTGCGGCAAGTAGCCCAGACCCAGTTGAGCACGCCGATGGATGGGCAAGTGCGTGATATTCTTGTCGTCAACGAATATGTTTCCCCCATCCACGGCGGCCAGCCCGACTATCATGTAGAAGCAGGTTGTCTTGCCCGCACCGTTGGGCCCCAGCAGCCCGACAACCTCGCCGCTTTGCAATGACAGCGAAACATCATGCACTACGGTGCGGGAACGGTAGGTCTTCTTCAGCGATGCGGCGCGCAGTTCACTCATCGATTTTCTTCGGGGTTACTCAGGGAGTCGTCCGGCCGGATGGTCAGCGGAGCCGGCGCATGATCAGGCGCGACATGTTTGGGCTGGATGATGACGCGCACGCGACCCTTGCCTTGATCCGATAGGGGTTTGTTCGGCGCTGCGGAGTCCGTGCCCGGCGCGCCGCGCACCTGGAATATCTCGGTCTTGGAGTTGTAGATGATGTAATCGCCGCGAACCTCGTCCTGCTGGCGCTTCATGCGCGCCTGACCGAACAATTCAACAGTGCCGTCCCGCGTGTCATATTCGATGCGATTGCCATAACCTTCCACGTACTCGTCTGTCCCTTCGCGTTTCTGCCGGAAGCTGGCCGGATTCCCGGTCGCCGTGCCGTGCGTGTTTCCATCCTTGTACTGCGCCACGACCAGCTTGTCGCTGTGGATGGTCATGGTGCCCTGGACAAGCTGGACGTTGCCTTCAAAGGTGGCGGTTTGCCGGGCATCGTCTATGCTGACCCGGTCCGCTTCCAGATGCACGGGCTTGTCCCGGTCGGAGAGTTCGGCATAACACGGGTTCCACGCCAATACGATTATGAGCAGGCAGCTGCCTGCCTTATTTGACAATTTCATGCTGGCTTCTGACTTGCGAGAGTAATGTCACGACACGCGCCTTGTAGTCGAATTTCAATCCTGTTGCATGAATGACATTGTGCGCATCCTTCAGCGTCACCGGACGATCGGTGTCGGCCATATCCTGCTCCGGAATGACGTGCAAATAATCGGTGCTGAGCGACATCTCGCTTTGAGCGGCGCTGGCGGCGCGAATCAGTTTGACGTCGTCGCGCAGGAACACATCCTTGCCCTTGCTGGAAATTTCGCCCTTTCTGGAAAAGGCGATGATGGCAGGCTGGTCCGGATAGAAACTGTTCAATTGAGGTTCGTCCAGATGAGTGCTGTCATCGTCGGGGTAATGCACCATTTTTCGCGCCGACATCATGAAACGCGGCAATCCTTGCTGGTCAAGCGTGATCGCGGAAAAATTGTCGACAATATAGTCAGGATCGTGGCGTTTGCTGTCATCGGCTTTATGGGGAGGTGGCTTGACCTGCAGGCTCAGCCAATAGGTGCCGGCCAGCAGCAGTAGCAGGGGCAGCAGCGGGGACCACTCGCGCAGCCGATAATGATATCCGGAGGTCATTTCAGATAGCGTTCCAGTTGTGCATCCAGCGTACCCTGCGCCGACATCAGCAGTTCGCAGGCCTCCCTCACCGCGCCATGCCCGCCATTGCGCCGGGTGACGTAATGCGCACGATCCAGCATGGTCTGCGGTGCACCATGTACGGTGATCGCCAGTCCGACATTCAGCATGGCGGGCAGATCGACCACATCATCGCCCATGAAGGCGGCAGACTGCGGCGGGATATCCAGTTGCGACAGCAGCCTGCGCAGGGTATCGAGCTTGTGTTCCACGCCCTGGAACACATGCTCGATACCCAGGTTCTGCGCGCGCAATTCGACACAGCGCGACGTGCGGCCGGTGATAATGGCCGGGATTATTCCGGAAGCCTGGAGCATTTTCAGGCCGTGCCCATCCATCGAGTTGAAGCGCTTGAATTCTTCACCCGAATCGGACAGGTAGAGTCCGCCATCGGTCATCACGCCATCCACGTCGAAGGCTATCAGGCGTATGGATTTTGCACGGGTCAAAGGCATAAGCAGGGTGGTCCGTGGCGGGTTTCAGGTTATATGACTTTAGCGTTCAATAAATCATGCATGTTCAGGGCGCCAACCAGTCTATTTTCCGCGTCCACTACCAGCATCTGGCTGATTTTGCACTGCTCCATGATCTGCACCGCTTCGGCCGCCAGGGCGTTTGCGGCGATGGTGCGCGGGCGGCTTGTCATCACCGCGCTGACCGGCGTGGAGGTGAATTCCAGCTTTTTTTCCAGCGTGCGGCGCAAGTCCCCATCGGTGAAGATGCCCAGCATGCGGCGCTGCCCATCCACAATTGCGGTCATGCCCAGCCCCTTGCGCGAGATCTCCAGCACTGCCTCGGACAGCAACGCATCCTGCGGAACCGCGGGAATGCGCTCGCCGGTGTGCATGATGTCGCTCACGTGGGTGAGCAGACGGCGCCCCAGGCTGCCGCCGGGGTGGGAACGGGCAAAATCGTTTTCGGCAAACCCCTTGGCATCCAGCAGCGCTACGGCGAGTGCGTCGCCCATGGCCAGTGCTGCCGTGGTGCTGGCAGTAGGCGCCAGGCCCAGCGGGCACGCCTCCTTTTCCACGGCGGTATCAAGATGCACGTCTGCCGCCTGCGCCAGGCGTGACTGCGGATTGCCGGTCAGGCAGATCAGGTGCGCGCCCTGGCGCTTGATGACCGGCACGATAGTGAGAAGTTCTTCGCTCTCGCCGGAATTCGACAACGCGATGAACACGTCTTCCCTGGTGATCATGCCGAGGTCGCCATGGCTGGCTTCAGCCGGATGGACAAAATAAGCGGGCGTGCCGGTGCTGGACAGGGTGGACGCGATCTTGCGGGCGATATGCCCGGATTTGCCCATGCCGCTGACGATCACGCGTCCTTTGCTGCCGATGATGATGTCCATCGCGCGCAGAAAGGTCCCGTCCAGGCGTCGTGCGAGTGCCTGCACCGCAGCGGCCTCGATCAGGATGACCTCGCGTCCCAGCTCAAGTGCGCGGGCAGAGGCAGGAATGGCTTTATTCATGGGCTGGATTATAACAGCGCAAAAATCGGGGTGTGCCTCGATTGATGCATATCCGGCCATGGCGCTTTCACGTAAAATGCCGTCTGGCACAATCATAAACTCCTATCGGATTGACATGACATTGACCACGCTCACGGCCCTATCGCCTTTGGACGGACGCTACCACGGAAAAGTCGAGGCGCTGCGCAGACACTTCAGCGAATTCGGCCTGATCCGGCAACGGGTGTTGATAGAGATTGAATGGTTCAAGGCATTGGCTGCGGAAAGGGGAATTGAGGAGATTGCGCCGCTCTCCGCAGCGACGGTTGCGCAATTGGAACGAGTGATTGCGCAATTCAGCGAACTCGATGCGGAGCAGGTCAAGGCCATCGAACATCGCACTAACCATGATGTCAAAGCCGTCGAATACTGGCTGCGCGAGAAATTGTCGGCCAACCCGGAAACGGCGGACAAGCTGGAATTCATCCACTTCGCCTGCACGTCGGAAGACATCAACAACCTCAGCCATGCCCTGATGTTGAAGTCCGGGCGCGACCAGGTGCTGCTGCCCACATTGGACGTGCTGATCGAACGCCTGCGCGATCTCGCGCGCCAGTTCGCCGAGCTGCCGATGTTGTGCCGCACGCATGGCCAGTCCGCGACGCCCAGCACGCTGGGCAAGGAGCTGGCCAACGTCGTATATCGCCTGCAGCGCGCACGCGACCGTCTGGGAAAGGTGGAAATCCTCGGCAAGATCAACGGCGCAGTGGGCAACTACAACGCGCACCAGGCAGCCTGTCCCGGCGTGGGCTGGGAAGGTTTCGCGAAAAGGTTCGTCGAGGCGCGCGGCCTGGTTTTCAACCCCTATACCATCCAGATCGAGCCGCACGACTACATGGCCGAACTGTTCGATGCGTTCGCCCGCGCCAATACCATCCTGATCGACCTCAACCGCGATATCTGGGGTTACATCTCGGTCGGTTATTTCAAGCAGAAGGTGGTGGCGGGCGAAGTAGGCTCCAGCACCATGCCGCACAAGGTGAACCCGATCGACTTCGAGAATTCCGAGGGCAACCTGGGTCTGGCGAATGCGTTGCTGCGCCATTTCTCCGAAAAACTGCCAATCTCGCGTTGGCAGCGCGACCTTACCGACTCGACGGTTTTGCGCAACATGGGCGTGGCGCTGGGTTACACGCTGCTGGCCTATGAATCGTGCATCAAGGGATTGCACAAACTGGAAGCCAATCCGCAACGCCTGGCCGAAGACCTGGACAACAGCTGGGAAGTGCTGGCCGAGCCGATCCAGATGGTGATGCGGCGCTACAACATCGCGGACGCCTACGACAAGCTGAAAGAACTCACACGCGGCAAGGGCGGCATCAATCGCGAAAGCCTGCGCACATTCATCCAGACGCTTGAGATACCGGAGGCGGAAAAACAGCGCCTGCTGCAACTGTCGCCGGGTACCTATCTGGGCAAGGCCGCAGAATTAGCCAGAAGAATTTGAATCAGGTATCCAGTGTCTGGCGTTGGAATTATTTCTTTGCAACCTTGCTATGTGTCGCTGTTAACAAATGAATCGACGTAAGGTTATGGGGGTAAATCAATGTCCGACATGATTCTACTGGGTACTCGCAAGGGCACCGTCATATTTGACCGTGTAAATAACAATTGGCATCCTCGTCCCATCTCGCATGCGGGCATTCCTGTTTGTTACGCGGCGCGTGATCCGCGTGACGGCACGTTATGGGCATCCCTGGACCATGGTCACTGGGGCCCCAAGCTGTCGCGTTCGCGTGACGGGGGGGCGACTTGGGAGGACGTGGCGTCCGTAAAGTACCCCAAGGGCGCACGCCACATCATCAAATACCTGCCTACGCCGGATTTCGACCCGAACTCACCGGCTGCTCAGCCTGAATATAAAGACGCAACCGTGTACAAGATCTGGAATATTGCGTTTGGAAATGCCAGTCAGCCCGGCAGGTTATATGCCGGCACGATTCCCGGTGGTTTGTTTGTTAGCGATGATGGCGGTGATGCCTGGGAACTCAACCGGCCGCTTTGGAACCATGACAGTCGCGGCGGCGATCTGTTTGCCGGCGATGCGACGAGCGAGAACCTATGGCACGGCACACCGGCGAGTATTGACTATGGCGTGTTCGAACCCGGCATCCATTCCATTATGGTTGACCCGCGCGACCCGGATCATATCCATGTCGCGGTATCTACAGCCGGTGTGATCGAAACCACCGATGGCGGCCAGACCTGGAATGGACGCAATCGCGGCATGACGAACGATTATTCTCCGGATCCTGAATCCGCGTGGGGCCACGATCCGCATTTCGTGACAAGCTGCCCCGGGCAGCCGGACCATCTCTGGCAACAAAACCACTGCGGTGTGTTTTACAGTGATGATGGCGCTCAGAACTGGAACAAGGTCAGCATGCCGGATCTGGGCGTGCATTTCGGTTTTCCTGTCGCAGTCGACGCGAGCAATGGACATACCGCGTGGGTCGTGCCGGCCCGCGCAGATTCGGCGCGCATGGCAATAGATGGCGGCCTGTTTGTTGCCCGGACGACTGATGGGGGACAATCATGGCAATCCTTTCGCAACGGCCTGCCGCAGGAAAATTCCTACGACATTGTGCTGCGGCATGGTCTGGATGTGGCGGGTGATCGTTTATGTTTTGGCAGTACGACCGGTAATGTTTACATATCAGAAGACCGTGGCGAAAGCTGGCAATGCCTCGGCAACAATTTCCCGCCGATCTATTCGGTGCGATTTGGCTGAATATAATGCCTGCCGTTGAAATGACACCACATCTTTACCGGTTCTTTCCGCAGTTAAAGAGCCGAACGATTGCGGTGCCGGCCGGCTCGGTCGCCGAGGTTTTGAACGCCATCAACCAGATTGCTCCAGGATTCACCGATTACGTGCTCGATGAACATGGGGCGCTGCGTCGGCATGTGAATATCAGTATCAATAACACCCTGATGATTGACAGGAAAACACTATCTGATCGTGTCCAGGATCAAGGGACTGTTTACATATTCCAGGCCCTGAGCGGGGGCTAGGTATTCAGGCGTGACGGAATGAATAATCAATCGGCGTTTCCGTAATGCTTTTCCCAATTACGGCTCCTGATTGCAAACAGGTAATCGTTCTTCGCATGCGAACATTGGGTAAAAATGCGACCGGGCCGATACCCATACTAGTGGCGCGTGGAACAGAACTAAAGGGGCTCAATATAATATGATGTATACAATCAATTTGAGCCTGGCCCTTTTCTTGAATTTGAGCCTGGCCCTTTTCTTGATTAAATAAGGTATCCAGTGCCTGGCATTGGTTTTCGATTGGGCGCTCCGGAAATATCTTCGGGTGTGCGCGTTTCCCCAGGGCCAGGGGGAGGCCGCACGCTCGACGCACGGATTGTGGAGCACTACGCGATGTCGAACGATCCTGTCATACGCAACATGACCCGCTCCGAAGTAGATGAACTCGTCGGCTGGGCCGCGCGCGAGGGCTGGAATCCAGGCCTCCACGATGCCGACCTGTTCTGGGCCACGGACCCTGCGGCCTTCATCGCCGCTGAGTCTGACGACGAATTGATCGGCGGCGGGGCCATCACTTCCTATAACGGCGAGTTCGGCTTCATGGGCTTCTTCATCGTGCGGCCCGAATTTCGTGGCCGGGGTTTCGGCAATGCGCTCTGGCACGCGCGCCGCGAACTGCTTCTGGGCCGCCTGCGTCCGGGTGCGAGCATCGGTATGGATGGCGTCTTCGCGATGCAGGACTACTATGCGCGCGGTGGCTTCGCCTTCTCCCATCGCGACATTCGTTTTCGCGCCATGATCGAGGAACAGCAGGCAACACCGCCGGTCGACAGCCAGGACATCGTCCTGCTGAGCGCCGTTCCGTTCGATCAGCTTCTCGACTACGATCGTGCCTGCTTCCCTGCCTTGCGTCCGACTTTTCTGAAAGGCTGGATATCCCAACCCGATGCGTTCGCTATCGGATACCAGCGCGGTGGAAAGTTGCGTGGCTATGGCGTGGTGCGACGCTGCGGAGAGGGATGCAAAATCGGCCCCCTGTTCGCTGACGATCCCGCGGCCGCCGAAGTGCTTTACACAAACCTTGCCGGGTTCGCCGCCGGCGGACCACTGTTTCTCGATGTCCCGGAGAACAACTTCGATGCGATCGAACTAGCACGTCGGCACCGGATGGTCGACGTCTTTGGTTGCGCGCGGATGTACCTCGGTCCTGCGCCCGTGCTCGCGCACGAGCGCATTTTCGGAGTCACAACCTTCGAACTGGGCTGATGTCTGAACGCGATCTCATCGGCTACGGAGGCCGCCCACCCCATCCGCGTTGGCCGGGCGAGGCGCGGGTCGCGGTTCAATTCGTGCTTAACATCGAGGAGGGCGCGGAGTCGTGCATCCTCAATGGTGATGACCGGTCCGAGGCCTATCTGCACGAGTTGCCGGGTCGTCCACCGCTTATGGGAAAGCGGGACCTGAGCGTCGAGAGCATGTTTGAATACGGTTCGCGCGCCGGCGTGTGGCGTATCCTGGATCTGTTCAATGCCCGTGGCCTGCCGCTGACCGCTTTCGCCGTTGGCCGGGCATTGGAACTTAGTCCGGAGATCGGTCATGCGCTCAGCGCCGCAGGGCACGAAGTCGCCGGGCACGGCTACCGTTGGCTGGACTATCGTGACGTTCCCGAAAACGAAGAGCGGCGACATATCCGCCTGACCCTCGAGATCATCGAGCGGATCTGCGGCAAGCGCCCCGTCGGCTGGTACACCGGGCGGGTCAGCCAGAATACCCGCCGCCTGTTGCTCGAGGACGCTGCGCTCCTATATAGCTCAGACGCCTATAACGATGATCTGCCCTATTGGCTCGCTGGACCGCCGCCACACCTGGTGATCCCTTACACGCTGGTCAATAATGACGCCCGCTATCTGCTGCCAAACAGTCATTCTTCCGGGGACGACTTCTTTCAGCTACTCAAGGACGCGTTCGACTTGCTGTGGCAGGAAGGCGCGCAACATCCGAAGATGATGAGCGTCGGCCTGCATGGCCGGATCAGCGGCCATCCGGCACGCGCCATGGCGCTGGCGCGCTTTCTCGATCATGTGCAAGGTCATGACTCGGCGTGGATCTGCCGGCGGGAAGATATTGCAAGGCACTGGATAGCGGAATGTCCTGTCTAGAGTCGTGTCGGCGAGAATCTCCCGATGCCCGGTCATCCCGATATTTTCCTTTCGCAAGCTGGAATGTCAGCAACGGATTGGAGGAGGGCGATGAAGTCCCAATTCGACCACAATACGCATGATATCAGCGTGCTCTTGATCTGCTACAGCGGGTAAAGACCGATTTCGTCGACAGGTAATGCGAGCGTTGAAAGTCCGCTACAGAATTCTTGACTGACCGTAACGTGCTGCGGATTCAACCGGTCGCTGCGACACACTAGAATCTGCGTAAGCAGAAGAAGGAGTGTTGCATTAACCAATTCCGGATGCTCATTAAAAATGCCCGCTTTAAGCGGGCATTTCATGTTCCAGAGAGTGCGGCAGAATCAGGCAGCCTGGGCGGGAATGTGGTCGCGCTGGGCGATGATGCGATTATGCTCGTCGACGTACACCAGCTGCGGGTGGAACTTCTGCAATTCCAGTTCCGAATACATCGCATAGCTGGCGATGATGACGATGTCGTCGGGAGCGGCCTTGTGCGCAGCCGCGCCGTTCACCGAGATGATACCCGAGCCGCGTTGTGCGCGGATGGCATAGGTGGTGAAGCGCTCGCCGTTGGTAATGTTATAGATCTCGATCTGCTGGTACTCGCGGATATCGGCGGCGTCGAGCAGATTTTCGTCGATTGCACAGGATCCTTCGTAATGCAGTTCCGAGCGCGTCACGCGCACGCGGTGCAATTTGGATTTGAGCATCAGGCGTTGCATGGAGTCGTCCTCCTGAAAACGGACGCGCATTATATAGCGCTCAGTCACCAACACAAACTTCGGCGTTGTCGATCAACCTGGTTTGACCCAGGCGTGCAGCCGCCAGGACGACCAGACTGGATGCGTCGCTTGATGGCAGCGAAAGCGTGGCAGGCTCGCGTATCGCGACGTAATCGACCTGCCAGCCCCGCGCCGCAAGTGCCTGTGTGCCGCTACGTTCCAGTGCGGCAAAATCTCTGGCCCCATCCCGCAAGGCCTGCCATATGCCGATCAAGTTCTGATGCAGAATGGGGGCCTCGAGTCGCTCGGCAGCACTCAAATACTGATTGCGCGAAGAAAGCGCCAGTCCGTCGGTTTCCCGCACCGTTTCGCCAGCGACGATCTCGATCGGCAAGTTCAGCTGCTCCACTAGCTGGCGTATCACCCACAACTGCTGGTAATCCTTTTTTCCAAACACCGCGACCTGCGGCTGCACGATGTTGAACAGCTTCAGCACCACCGTCGCCACGCCGCGAAAATGTCCGGCGCGGAAGGCGCCGCATAATTCGTCGGCCCGCGGCGGAGCCACCGTCACCTGCTGCGGCACCGGGTACAGCTCGCGTTCGGCGGGTGCGAACACAATCTCGACGCCGCACTGCCGCAGCTTTTCGCAATCCGCCTGCAGGGTGCGCGGGTAGCTGCCGAAATCCTCCTCCGCGCCGAACTGCAGGGGATTGACGAAGATGCTGGCGACCACACACTGGCTCCGTTCGCGCGCAATGCGCACCAGCGAGAGGTGACCTGCGTGCAGGTTGCCCATGGTCGGCACGAAGGCGATGGAGGCTTCATTGCGCAGGCGGGCGCGAAGCTCGGCAATTGTGCTAATGACCTGCATCAGTAGCTGTGTTCGGCGCCGGGAAATGCGCCTGCCTTCACTTCCGCTACATAGTGCGCCACCGCATCGGCGATGGACTGCGCGCCCTGCATGTAGTTCTTCACGAAGCGCGGCTTCTTGCCGGGATAGATATCCAGCATATCGTGCAGCACCAGCACCTGGCCGCAGCAGGCTGCACCGGCGCCAATGCCGATGGTGGGGATGGAAAGCTGCGCGGTGATCTCGGCCGCCAGCAGGGCGGGAATGGATTCCAGCACCAGCATACCCGCGCCGGCCTGTTCCGCGGCAGCGGCATCGTTCAACAAACGCTGCTTGTCGGCGTTGCTCTTGCCCTGTACCCGGTAGCCGCCGAGTTGATGCACCGACTGCGGCGTCAGTCCGATGTGGGCGCACACCGGAATGCCGCGGCCAGTCAGGAAAGCGATCGTATCAGCCAGCGCCAAGCCGCCTTCCAGCTTGACCATTTGCGCGCCCGCCGCCATCAGCCTTGCTGCGTGCGCAAAGGCTTGTTCCGCGCTGGTCTGAAAGGTGCCGAACGGCATGTCCACGACGATGAAGGCGCGTTTCGACCCGCGTGCGACGCAGCTTGTGTGGTAAACCATGTCGTTCAGCGTTACCGGCAACGTGGTCTCATGCCCCTGCAGCACCATGCCGAGTGAATCGCCGACCAGCAGGATGTCCACGCCGGCGGATTCCAGCAGCACCGCGAAGCTGGCGTCGTAACACGTCAGCACGGCGATCTTTTCGCCCTTGTCGCGCAACGCCTGCAAATCGGTCAGTGTCGTTCTCATGATCAGGCTCCCATGCTGAAGAATTCCCGCTGGCTGCGCATTTCGCCGATACGCTGCAGCAACAACGCGAAGTCATCGTCATTGTCGACGAAATCCAGGTGCTCGCTGTTCACGATCAGCACCGGAGCGGCATCGTAATGATGGAAGAAATCGCTGTACGCCTGCGCCAGGCGCAGCAGGTAGAAATCCGAAATGGTCCGTTCATAGGCCTGGGCGCGGCGGCGTACGCGCTCGACCAGGGTTTCCAGCGGGGCTTGCAGGTAAATTACCAGATCCGGCGCCGGCGCATGCGGCGCAAGGCTGTTGTAAATGTTATGGTACAGCGCGAACTCCTCGTCGCTCAGGTTGATGCGGGCGAACAGCGTGTCCTTGTCGAGCAGGTAATCCGCCACCGTGCGCGTGCGAAACAGGTCCATCTGCGCCAGTTCGCGCACTTCGTTGATGCGCTGGAACAGGAAAAACAGCTGCGTCGACAGCGCGTGCCGGATGGGGTCCTGGTAGAACCGCGGCAGGAACGGATTTTCCTCCGGTTTCTCCAGCAGCACCGAAGCTCCGATATGCGCGCTCAGGCGGCGTGCAAGGCTGGTCTTGCCGACGCCGATCGGGCCTTCCACAACGACATAGCGGTATCTATCAAGCAGCATCTTCAATCCGTTCAAGTTTCTGCCCGGCGCACTGCCGCAGCGCTTCCGCCGCCGGGCCGATGCCCGGGATCGTGCAGTCGGGCGCGATTTCCAGCAGCGGCTGGAGCACGAATGCGCGGTTGTGCATCTGCGGATGCGGGATGGTCAGCCCATGTTCGTGATGCTGCAGATCATCGTACAGCAGGACATCCAGGTCCAGCGTGCGCGGCGCATTCAGGAATTCGCGCGTGCGGCCGGATTCCCGTTCCAGTTCCAGCAGGGCATCCAGCAGGGACTTGGGGGCCAGTTCCGTCTGCAGTTGCGCCACCGCGTTGACGAAATCCGGTTGATCGAGGAAGCCGACCGGCGCGCTGCGATACAGGGAGGAACGCGCCAGGACCCTGGTGTGCGGCAACCGGTCCAGCGCTTGCATCGCCCGCAGCAACCGTGCGCGCGGGTCGGACAGGTTGCTGCCCAAAGCGACGAAAACCGTGTGCACTGTCATTCGAATTCATTCCGGGCAGGATGACTGGTTCTTCATTCGGCCGGCGTTGCCGCCGGTGCTTCTGCGGCGGTTTGCGTCGCAGCCGCTGGTTTCTTGCGCCGACGGCGGCGCTTTTTCGCGCCTTCGGTGTCCGGCAGCAGCATCTCGGTCCGGCGTTCGTCGTTTGCATCCTGAAACTCGTCCCACCACAGGCCGAGTTCGGCATCCGCTTCGCCGCTCTCGCATCGCAGCAGCAGGAAATCATACGCCGCGCGGAACCGCGGCAGCATCAGCAGGCGTAGCGGGCGCTGTCCGCCGCGCTGCTCGAAACGCGGTTGCAACAGCCATAGTTCCTTCATCACTGAATCATAGCGGCGCGGAATCGCCAGTTGTTCGCGCTGCCGGTCCAGTACCTCGTCCATCGCCGCGTGCAGCGCCGGCACCGGGCGCTCGCCCGCTGCCTGCCGCGCTTTCCATGCCGCCAGCACTTCATGCCACAACAGGGCCGCGAACAGGAAAGCCGGCGACACCGGCTTGTCCTCGCGGATGCGCCGGTCGGTGTTCTGCAACGCCAGCATCACGAAGCGTTCGCCCTGCGGTTGTTCCAGGATCACGTCCAGCATAGGCAGCAGGCCGTGATGCAGGTCCATCGCGCGCAGTTTCTTGATGCATTCCAGCGCATGGCCGGACAGCAGCAGCTTGAGCATCTCGTCCAGCAGGCGCGCTTGTGGCACGTGGCCGAGCAGGTCCTTCATGGCCGCAATCGGGGCAGCGGTGGCGGGATCGAGTTTGATGCCAAGCTTGGCCGACAGTCGCACCGCGCGCAGCATGCGCACCGGGTCTTCGCGGTAGCGCACCGCCGGGTTGCCGATCATGCGCAGGATGTTTGCGCGGATGTCCGCATAACCGTCATGGTAGTCGTAGATTTCCTGCGCGGCCGGGTCGTAGAACAGCGCGTTGGCGGTGAAGTCGCGCCGTGCCGCGTCCTGTTCGCGGTCGCCAAACTCGTTGTCGCGCAGCAGGCGCCCGTGCTCGTCGGTCTGGGCGTCCTCCGCTTCTATCATGCGGCGGAATGTCGAGACTTCCACCGTATCCTCGCCAAATATCACATGCACCAGGCGGAAGCGCCGTCCGATGATGCGCGAGCGGCGGAACACGCGGCGTACCTCCTCCGGCGTCGCATTGGTCGCGACATCGAAATCCTTGGGGTGGCGCTGCAGCAGCAGGTCGCGTACTGCGCCGCCGACCACGAACGCGGTGTAGCCCGCCGCCTGCAGGCCATCGGTCACCTTGCGTGCGCCATAGCTGATGGCATCGCGGCTGACGCCATGTTCTTCAAGGGGAATGATGCGGCAATTGCCAACTACTCGAGGACGGCCGGAGCTGCCGAATACTCGTTTGAACAGTTTTCTTATCATCTTCTTCCGAATAGTTACGATGCCGCGCATGCAGCGCGGCATTCAGGGTGCCGGAATTATACACTGGGGATGAGGCAGCGTTTCCCGTCCACGGTCAGTTCGATCAAGGCGCATTGGTACAACGCTTCAAGTTTTTCGCGCGTCAGCAAGTCCTGCGCCAGACCGCATTGCACCGATCCGTCCGCAAACATGAGCAGCAGATGGTCGAAGTGGCCCTGTATCCACAGCAGGTCATGCAGCACCATCAGCACCGCGATTCCCTGATCCCGGAGCCGGCTGAATGTTTGCATGACCTGCAGCTGGTGGCGCAGATCAAGATGCTGCAATGGCTCGTCCAGCAGGCAGTATGCCGGTTTTTGCGCCAGCAGCTGCGCAATGGCGGCGCGTTGGTGCTCACCGCCGGACAGGGTGTTGAGCGAGCGTGGCGCAAGTTCATTCAGTTCCATTTGGGTCAGTGACTGGAACGCTATGGCCTCGTCATCGGCGCCGTACCCGAACAGCGCGGTACGATAGGGAAAGCGGCCGAGCAGAACATACTCCAGCACGCTGCCCCAGAATTCGCCGCGCTCGCCTTGCGGCAAAACCCCGATTTGGCGCGCAAGGTGGCGCCGCGCATAGGTTTGCAACGGCAGTGTGTTGAAACGAACGGTTCCTGAATCAGGTGCGCGCAGTCCAGCCATTGTTCTCAGCAGGGTGGTCTTGCCCGAACCGTTCTGCCCCAGCACGCCCCAGCATTCGCCCGGATTGATGGTGAAATCCAGTTCCCGGCAGATGGCTTTCCCGCCGATGGACACCGTCAGGTTTTGCGCCTGCAATGTCATGACCGACGGCTCAACAGCCACAACAATACCGGCACGCCGAGCATGGCGGTAATGATGCCGACCGGCAGCTGCAGCGGAGACCAAAGGGTGCGCGACAGCGTGTCCGCCATTACCAGAAAACTGCCGCCCAGCAGCATTGACAGTGGCACCAGCCAGCGATGGGTAGTAATGCCCAGCAACCTTATCGCATGCGGCATCATCAAGCCGACGAAACCGATGCTGCCGCCGAGTTGCAGCGCCGCGACCGTCAGCAATGCCGCCGAGAAATACAGCGCCGCCCGCCAGTGCGTTACCGCCATGCCCAGCGCTGCCGCCTTGTCCAGGCCGCCCGCCAGCACATCCAGCCCGCTGGCAAACAGTATTGCACACAATCCCACAGCCAGCAGCACCAGCCAGGCCAGCGGCAATCCTTCCGGATGCGACAAGTCGCCCATCAGCCAGAACAGCATGCCCTTCACCTGCTCCAGTTGTGCCAGTGTCAGCATCAGGCTGACCAACGCGCCGCAACCGGCGGACAGCACCACGCCGGTCAGCAGCAGACGGTAGATGTTGCGCTCGCCTCCCCGGAAACCCAGGCCGAATACGGCGACGATAGCCAGCAGCGCACCCCCGAACGAGGAGAACTGCGCGGCACCCAATCCGGCGCCAAACAGCATGGCGGCCAGCGCACCCACTGCGGCGCCGCCGGAAATGCCCAGAATGTAGGGATCTGCCAGCGGATTACGCAGCAGTGCCTGCAGCAGTACCCCGGACAGGCTCAGCAAGCCACCGCAGGCAAATGCTGCCAGCACGCGTGGCAGGCGCAATTGCCAGATGACTTCAGTTGTCGTCGAGTCGCCCCGTCCGAGCAAGGCGCTAATGATCTCGGCCGGCGCAAAGGGAAGGGACCCGCTCGCCAGGCCCAGTCCCGAACTGAGTGCGGCGGTCAGGATCAACATTAGCAGAAGCTGTCGCGGGTTCATTTTGGGAGCGATAAAAAGGCGCACATTGTAGTGCGCCCAAGCTTAATGCGTGATAACAGATTATATATTCAGACGCGCGCGCAGGGTAGTTTGAGGGTCCGCACGATTGGCTCGGGCGTGACGTCCGGCGGGCGAAAATCCGTCATTTTTGCGGGGGTGGATTATTCTCACTGGTCACGGCAGAGATTTTAGGATCGGTGGGGGCAGCCGTTTTGCCGCTCAGGCAACTCTTCATGAACGCTTTGCGCTCATCACCCTTGAGTGATTTAGTCTTTGCCGCCTTGTTGCAGGATTTCATTTTTTCCTGCTGCGAGCCTGCGATGGCAGTGGATGAAGCAAGCAGCATGGTGCCGATGCAAAACAGCGTGATCAATTTGTTCATGATGACTCCCCGGATATGGTGATTCGTAATTCCCGTGCAGAGACAACGGCAGTTTGCCTATCCGTCGTGCTTGAGCTTTTCAAGACATTCTCCACATGGATTTCGTGCAGGTGTGACTTCCCTGACGCGCTGAAATTCTGTCAAAGCGGGAGGGCCTTGACTACCTGCCAGTACGGATAGGAGTGTCAGGCAGTGGCTCCGGGATTTGCGTCGACGTCGATCCCCGGCATGCCGACCCGGCAGGAATCGCACGTCGAAGCACTACTCAGCGCAGTGAAATGATGCGCCAACCATGCCGTGTTGCATGGGCGCGCAGCGTGTCATCCGGATCGACAGCAACCGGATGCCTGACTTTCTCCAGCAGCGGCAGGTCGTTCAGTGAGTCACTGAAGAACATGGTTGCGGCGAAGCTGTCCCAGCCCCACCCGCGTTGCTTCATCCACGCTTCCAGGCGCGTTATCTTTCCTTCCCGAAAACACGGAATACCCGCCACGCGTCCGGTGAACTCACCGTTCTTCTGCTCAGGCTCGGTCGCGATCAGATGGTCAACTGCAAAGGCGCGCGCGATCGGTGCGGTGACGAAACTGTTGGTGGCAGTGATGATGACGCAGACGTCGCCCGCCGTGCGATGCTGCGCCACCAGGTCCCGCGCCGGGCGCCCCATCATGCCATGCACCCTGTCACGCATGAATTCCTCATGCCAGCCGTCCAGGGTCTTGCGCGCATGGCGTGACAGGGGTGTTAACTGGAAGTTCAGGAATTCGCGGATGTCCAGGGTGCCCGCCTTGTACTGGTTGTAAAACGCCTGGTTCTTCGCCTCAAACAATTCGCGGTCAAGGACGCCCTTTTCAATCAGGAACTGCGCCCATTCGAAATCGCTGTCGCCGCTCAACAGGGTATTATCCAGGTCAAATAATGTCAGATTCACAAAAATATCCCGTTCGGTTTCATGCTTCGAAATAAAAGCCCACACTATTTTCTCGTCAAAAGTTATAATGGGTTCAAGGGCGTATGCCTCAATTATGCCTTCAATAACCCGGGCGTCGCCAGATGCCGGAGAAACGCCGAAAGTTATGGCGGTTGGTTTTGTTCAGGGAGAGCAAGGGGGAATGAAGGATTTATCGCATAAATCCGGACTTGACGATGGATGCAAATAACAAGACCTCCTATCCGCGACTTGCCAAGGCAATCGCCGGCACCGGTGCGGAATTCCCCCGCCTTCTGGAGAAATCGGTTCCGCGTATTCTGGATCGCATCGAGCTTCTGTGGGGCAACAAGGAACTGATCCAGTATCTGGATTCGCTCATGCTGGAAAATCGCACGGACCGCCGGGGATTTCCGTTGGAGGTGATCCGGGAGCTGGTGCTGGTCAAGCAGGTTCACGATTTTCTATACCCATCGCTCGACACCACTCCGTTTGACCCATTTAGCGGGACCGGAATAATGCCTCCGGCGAAGCATCAGGGCGCTGAACCGATCAAGTTCGAAATGCGGCCGGCTCAAAAGAGTCAGGCTGACAGTGCCCAGGAAGGGGCGGCTATACCCTCCGGCACTGAAATGAAGGAGGACAAGGCTGGTTCGCCGATGGACGGAATGCGTGGCAAGGTTATCTGGCCTCTCGTGTCAACTTCCCATGACCTGTATGGATCGGCAGAATCCCTTCGCAAGGGCGTAAACATATACGTGCTGCAAGGCAAGCAGATCGGTGAGATCCTGATGCACTATGGGCTGATTGATCAGCAATCACTGCGCGTGGTGGCGCGTATGCAGGAACGGGCCGAACATGCGGACAAACCGATCGGTCAGATACTGGTAGATATCGGCATCATCGGACAACAGGAACTCGATCGCGCCCTGTGCATCCAGACCGGGGTGATCATGGTGGATTTACTGTCATTGCCCATCCCGTCCGAAGTCCTGAATCTTGTTCCGGCCGAGAAGGCACGCGAAATGCTGGTTGTGCCGGTAGCAAACTACCATGGCAAATTACTACTGGCTTGCGCAGACCCGTTTGGGTTCACGGAGGCGCCCTTCTTGACCCTGTTGACCGGACTCAAAGCGGAGCCGGTATATGCCCCGCGCCATGAGATCGTGAACCGCCTGAACATGTATGGCGTAGTCAAAAAGGCCGGGGACGCCAAGGCAGAGTTTCGCGAGCCGGCCCGGAAAACGTTTGATTCGATGCCGGGCATCGAAGCTATTTCAGATGTGCTGGCCAAAACGCAGGTATCCGAGAATGACACCACGATCATCACGCTGGTCAACAAGTTGATCCAGGATGCCATTGACGCAGGCGTGTCGGATATTCACATCGAATTGTTCCAGGAAAGTCCGGAAAGCGAGATCCGATTTAGGCGAGACGGGCATCTGCACGACTTTTCCAGCTTTCCGCGCGCCTATCATCAGGCGGTGGTGTCCCGCATCAAGATCATGTCCGGGCTGGATGTAACTGAACGCCGCCGACCCCAGGACGGGAAGATCTCTTTCAACCTGCCAGACGGGAAGAAGCATGCCGACTTGCGCATATCCATCATTCCCACCTTTCTGGGCGTTGAGTTCATTACGATTCGCATCCTGACTTCCGGCGAGCCGTTGCCGCTAACCGGCCTCGGACTGGCGGACCGCGACCTGCAGGTTTTTCGTGAACAGTTTGACCATTCGTTCGGATTGATCCTGGTGTGCGGACCCACCGGCAGCGGGAAGACCACAACGCTGCATTCGGTGATGAAGGAATTGAATAGCGGCAATAACAAAATTTGGACCGCGGAAGATCCGGTGGAGATCGTGCAGCCCCACTTGTGCCAGGTGCAGGTCAACAACAAGGCGGGCGTCACCTTTGCCAGTATATTGGGCTCCTTCCTGCGCGCCGATCCCGATATCATCATGATAGGGGATATGCGTGACCAGGAAACCGCCGGCATCGCGCTGGAAGCGTCAATGACCAGCCTGGTGCTTTCCGCGCTGCATACCAACTCTGCCCCGGAAGCGGTGGCGAGGCTGGTTGATCTGGAAATTGATTCCTATAAGCTGTCAGATGCATTGTTGGCCATTCTGGCACAGCGGCTGGTGCGCAAGCTGTGCCAGGAATGTGCGGAGCGCAAAGAAGCATCGATGCACGATCTGGAAGAACTTGCCAACGAATATTACATGTCATCGTATGACAAGCTTCCCTCACTCTCGGAGCGCGAAGAAATCATTGGCAGTTGGCACCAGTCCTGGGGCAAGGAAGGGAAGCTTTATCTGTCGCATGCTGTTGGCTGCAAATCATGCAGCGGGGGATACAAGGGGCACATAGGTCTGTTCGAGTTGTTGCGGCCCACGCCCCGGGTGCGGCATTTGATTCGACGCCATTCGTCTGTTGGCGACTACAAGGAAGCCAGTGTCGCCGAAGGCATGAGAACATTGAAGCAGGACGGCATCGAAAAGGTAGTTCGTGGCATCACGGATTTGACGCAGGTCCATATTGCCTGCACATAGGCTCAACATCCGATGTCAATTCGGTATACTTGCCTCGGTCAAGGCGAGATGGATAACCAGCAACCTGAATAATGCGTGTCATATAAATAAATTGAAAACTTTCGGACTATTTTCCGCATCCTGCCGCGCCTGCGCATTTGCCTTGGCCATTATGGTGTGCTGCCCTGGCGCGG
The DNA here is from genome assembly GCA_963782385.1 of uncultured beta proteobacterium. Classification (GTDB taxonomy): domain Bacteria; phylum Pseudomonadota; class Gammaproteobacteria; order Burkholderiales; family Gallionellaceae; genus CAVXFS01. The sequence continues at coordinate 187,893 of CAWAJO010000001.1, read as the reverse complement.
GTCGCGCCATCGGATTAGGCGAAGTTGAAATGCACAGCATGTTGGGGGAACCATTGCGCTTCCAGGTCGGGGTCACCACCGGCGTTGGCGAAAAAGTGGATGAATCCTGTTTCTTCCTGACCGTTCCCGATCCGGATGAACTGAATCTGCGTGCTTATTTTAGCCACGCGCGAATGGCGATCACGCTGGACGGTGGTCGACAATATTTGAGCATCAGTTCGTCCCGGCCGTTCGATGAGCTTTTTGCAAGGGTGCAGTTGCAGATCAAATGCCCCGGTGTGGCAAATATCAGCAAGATTTTGACCATATTGCCCGACCTGGAAACTTCCCCTGCCCCACTGTCCGTTGCATCAGTGCCGGTGGTCAAGGAACAGGCGCGAGCCGAAAACAAGCCGCCCGTTGCAATACCGATGCCGGCAGGTGTTTCCATATCCGCGCTCCCTGCCCGGACGAAGCCTGCAGGCAAGGAGGCCAGGACCTCCGGTGAGAAAGTCGTTGTGCGCCATTCGCGTATTGCGCGAGCCAGACATGGCGGTCAGGCAATCTTCCGGTTAAAGCTGTCCGGCGAGCCGATTGACGAATCGCGTATCGGCAAGATCAGCCCTGAGGAACGTGAATTGTTGTTGGCGCAACAGAAGCTGCTTGACGCAGATGATCAGACGGCCAAATACCTGGAATTGCAGCATCAGGTAAAACGGTTGCAGGATGAGTTGGGCCTGATCAAACTCAAGCTTGAGAAAATTGACCTCGGTGCATCTGCGTCCGGACCCTCAACTCTGCCCGTGAAGGCGGAAGGCACGGCAGGCCCCGGGGAAAGGCAGGGTGCGCCTGCGAAACCTTCTGGTGGGACGGAGCAGGAAGACCAGAATACGCAACTCGGCTTACTGATAGGTGCAGGCTTTTTACTTGCCGTGCTGCTTTTATGGCAGGTTCTGCGGCGCCACGCCAATCGCAAGGCACAGCAGGAAGTGCAGCCGGACATCAAACATCCCGCGGACCAACATGCAGAGTCCGGTATTGATTTGCCGCGCGTCATCAGTTCACCTTCCGCACCGCGCGGATTTCATGCCGCCGACACTTCATCCGACGCGTTTGCTGCCGCGAAAGAAACGGCGCAGCCAGCCAAGCCGATAAAGACCAAGGAAGAACTGGCTGAAGATGATTCGATGCTGGAAGAGGCAGAGCTCTACGCCGCTCACGGCCATTCCAGCAAGGCCATTGAAATATTGCGCGAGATTATCGCGAAAAATCCAACCTACACCGAAGCGTGGATGCTATTGATGTCCATTCTTTCGTCTCTGGGACAGACAAAGGACTTCGAGTCGGCGGCGCGCGATTTTTACAGAAAGAACCCGCAGAGCGAATCGTGGAAAATGATGCAGGCTCTGGGGCGCACCCTTGACCGGGATAATCCGCTGTATGCAGGGGACAGGAACCTTGATGTCGCGGCCAAATTCCTGCAGCAACTCGCGCTGAGCAAGAAGCGATTGGTTGGCGATATTCTGGTGGAAATGGGCGTGTTGTCTGAGCAGGATCTGATGAATACCATGCGCGATTTCGACTCGAAAAAACATGGCCGTTTTGGTGGCTATCTGGTTTCGCGCAAGATGATCACCCACGCACAGCTGAGCGAGGCATTGATTCTTCAGCAGGGGATAGGCGGGGAGTCGGAGTCCGGCACCCGGCTGATCCTGCAGGAGATGGAAAACCTTCTGTCGGACTTTGATCCGGAGCGTGACGGCAGCATCGGGGAATATCTGGTGTCGCGTGGCGTGATTACCGCCGAGCAGCTCGAAAAAACTCTGCATTCGCAAGATTCAGTAGAAGAACCGAGCAATTATTTTCCCGACCCGAACCAGCCCGCAGACGATTCGGAAGCGGATGACGCCACAATTCTTTGGGAACAACTCCCGGTTCGCGACAAGATGACCCGCAAGCGCGAAGTCGATTCCGATACGGTGGATCTTCCAATCCAGGAATCCACCACTGACCGGATCATCCCTCTTGGGGAGATTGATTTTGACATCGGGTCCGACATGAAAGACAAGCCAGACACCTGATCGGGCGTTTGCGGATCAACATGTCCAGGCCGGTTATGTAATGAGAGCCGTCTGTTCTTGCTGAGTGCAAAAAGCGCAAGCCTGATAACCGACAACATCCCGGCATGCAATGGCGGGTTCAAAGAAGCCGCAGGGATGGGCTGCCATCAGATTGTGCATGACAGCTGTAAGAAGAAATCACGAATGCAACAATTCTTTCAACAGGGGTACGGAGGCTGGGCGCTGCAGGCGCAGGCAAAGCGTGTCCAGCGCATCCAGCGTGGCCAGCAGCGAGGGCAGATCGCGGCGACCATGGCGCAGCAAAAATTGAATGACTTCCTGCGGCAGGTGGAAACCGCGAGCCTGGGCGTGACCTTCCAGTGCGCGGGCCTTTTCCGCCTCATTCAATGCATGCACCTGGTATACCAGGCCCCAGCCTAACCGGGTGCGCAGGTCATCGCGCAAATCCAACTGCGCCGGTGCCACAGTACCGCTGACCAGCAGCATGCCGCCACTTTCGCGCACTTGATTGTAAAGCTCGAACAACGCGATTTGCGCGGCGGCGTCCAGTGATTCCACATCGTCCACCGCGGCCACCTGCATCGCATCCGGCACGGCGCCGCACAGGCACATCGCGGTTTGCCCGGCCGTGCGTGCCTGGCCCACCGCCGCTTGCAGCAGGTGGCTCTTGCCGCTGCCCGCCTCGCCCCACAGGTAGAAGCAACGCTCATTGCCCGTCCCTGCCAATGCGTGGCGCAAGGCAGACAGCAGTTCGACGTTGCGCCCGGCGATGAAATTGTCCAGTGTGGGTATCCAGTCGGGTGCGATATTGAGCAGCAACTGGGTCATGTTCAGCCCTGGTGAAGTGAACTGGACAGATACCAGTTCTTCCCATGGCGCAGCAGCACCAGCAGCGCCGCGGACAGTGGCAGCGCGAGCAACACGCCAAAAAAGCCGAACAGTTGTCCGAAGGCCAGCAACGCAAATATCACGGCCAGCGGATGCAGGCCGATGCGCTCGCCTACCAGCCATGGCGTGACTGCCATACCTTCCAGCACCTGTCCGACGGCGAATGCTGCCCATACCAGCAGCAGTCCGCCGAATCCTGAAAATTGCATCGTGGCCGCGAGCGTCGCCAGTGCCAGCCCGATAATCATGCCCAGATAGGGCACGAACACCAGCAAGCCGGTGATAATGCCGATGGGCAATGCGAATTCCAGGCCGGCCAGCGACAAGGCAATGACGTAATAGGTGCTCATCAGCAGCATCACGGAAATCTGCCCGCGCAGGAATTCGGCCAGCACGGCATCCACCTGCCCGGCGATTTCCAGCGCCTTCTGGTGCCAGCGGCGCGGCAGGAATTGTTCAACCTGTTTCAGCATCAGGTTCCAGTCGCGCAGCAGGTAGAACAGGGCGAGCGGAATCAGCACCAGGTTCATCACCACGGCCAGCAGCGCGGCGCCGCCTCCACCCAGCCACGGCAACAGTTTTGCCGCAACGCCGCCCGCTCCCTGCAAGTGGCTGAACAGCAGGTTCCGCAGCGAGGCGGCATCCCATTGCAGGTCGATGCCCAGCAGCTGCTGCAATTGCGGCAGCAATCTGTTGCGCAAGGCATCCAGCCAGTCGGGCAAACGTTCGGCCAGGCGTTCTGCCTCCGCCTGCATCAGGGGCAACATGATCAGCAGCAGCAATCCGAACAGCACGATGATGGCAAACATAACCGTCGCCGTGGCAAGCGTGCGCGGCCAGTGCCACGCGCACAACCGGTTCACCATGGGGTTGCAAATATAGGCCAGGATCCCTGCCGCGACGAACGGTGTGAGCACCGGGCCGAGCAGATGCAGCAGCCAGAAAAGCACGATGCCAAGCGCTATCCATTGCAGTGCGGCAAAGCGTTCGATGGACATTTGAGGTAGAATCCTGCGGCAGAAATTGCCTGCACTTTATCCCGAAGAAAGCGAGAACTCAACTTGAGTCAGAATAAGTCCCTGTCCTACCGCGATGCCGGCGTGGACATCGATGCCGGTGACCGTCTGGTCGAGAACATCAAGCCATTCGCCAGGCGAACGATGCGGCCGGAAGTACTGGGCGGCATCGGCGGATTCGGGGCGCTGGTCGAGATTTCCAGGAAATTCCGCGAGCCCGTACTGGTATCCGGCACCGACGGCGTCGGTACCAAGCTGAAGCTGGCATTCGAATTGAATCGCCACGATACGGTCGGCATCGACCTGGTGGCGATGAGCGTGAACGACATTCTGGTTCAGGGCGCGGAGCCGCTGTTCTTTCTCGATTATTTTGCCTGCGGCAAACTGGATGTGGACGCCGCTACCGAGGTCATCAAGGGCATCGCGGCAGGCTGCGAACAGGCCGGCTGCGCGCTGATCGGCGGCGAGACTGCCGAGATGCCCGGCATGTACGCTGCCGGAGAATACGATCTTGCAGGGTTTGCGGTGGGCGTGGCGGAAAAGTCGGAAATCATCACCGGCGCCGATATTTGTCCCGGCGACGTGGTTCTGGGCCTGGCGTCCAGCGGGGCACATTCCAATGGCTATTCGCTGGTGCGCAAGATCATCGAACGCTGCAAGCCCGATCTCGATGCACCATTCGACGACGGGCACACGCTGGCTGATTGCATCATGGCACCCACGCGCATTTACGTGAAACCGCTGCTGGCATTGATGCAGAAAATCAGGGTAAAAGGAATGGCGCACATCACCGGCGGCGGTTTGCTGGAGAATGTGCCGCGCGTGTTGCCGGATAATGCCGTTGCCGTTCTGGACCGGGAGTCATGGGAGATGCCGAAACTGTTCGTCTGGTTGCGTGAACAGGGCAACGTGGCGCAACAGGAGATGTACCGCACTTTCAATTGTGGCGTCGGCATGGCGGTGATCGTGTCGGCGGCTGATACCCCTGCTGCGCTCAATCAACTCCAGGCCGCGGGAGAAACCGCATGGGTTATTGGCTCCATTCAGGCAAGGACCGGCGATGAAGCGCAAACCCGGGTCGAATAATTCGCCGCAAAGAACCGTCGTTGTCCTGATTTCAGGGCGCGGCAGCAACATGCAGGCGCTGCTGGAGGCGGAACTGCCACGCGGTCGTATCGCTGCGGTCATCAGTAATCGTGCCGATGCGCCGGGGTTGGCGATTGCCGAACGCCATGGTATCGACACGCATGTCGTGGCTCACCGTGACTATCCTGATCGCCTGTCCTTTGACACGGCGCTTGCCGTGGTAATCGACCGCTATCGGCCCGACTTGATCGCGCTGGCCGGATTCATGCGCGTCCTGACCCCGGAATTTGTGTCGCGTTACCGGGGCAGGCTGATCAATATTCATCCGTCGCTGCTTCCGGCCTATGGCGGGCTGGATACGCACGCACGCGCGCTGCAGGACGGCGTGAAGATTCACGGTTGCACCGTGCATTTTGTCACCAACGACCTTGATCTCGGACCCGTCATCATCCAGTCGGCCGTCGCGGTACTGATGAGCGATACGCCGGAAACCCTGGCCGCAAGGGTGCTGCGTGAGGAACACCGGATCTATCCGCAGGCGGTTCGCTGGTTTTGCAGCGGCCGTCTGAGCCTGTCGGAAAGCGGGACAGTCTTGCTAAGCCGCTTTGAGCAACCCGGCGCCGCGCTCGTTTCGCCGGGGCTGGACTAAGCTATGCGCCGGTTTGCGCAACGGGTTTTGTGCCTGCTGCTTTGCGTTGTCGCGCAATCTGTGCAGGCCGCGACAGCTCCCTCACGGCTCGAGGTCGGCTATGACGTGTACAAGGGCAGCCTGAAGATTGCGACGATTGCGGAGACCTTTGCCAGGACACAGGATCATTACTCGATTGAGAGCGTGAGCGATGCGGTCGGGTTGCTCGCCGTGTTCAAGCCGGAAACCATACGGCTCACCAGTGAAGGCATAATTAACGAAACCGGATTGCGCCCGTCCGTCTTTTCAAGTAAGCGCAAAATCGATGTCGCGCGGGATACGCGCGCCGAATTTGATTGGGCGGCGAATAGCATTACGCTGACCGACCGCAACGGGAAACGCACGTTGCCGTTGCCGGCAGATACCCAGGACCGGCTGAGCGCGATGTACCAGTTCCTGTTCCTGTCATTGAAGGACGCCGCCCGGCTGGATTTCCATATGACCAACGGCAGCAAGGTGGATATATACAATTACCTGGTCAGCCCCGGACCAAGCGTCACGGTTCCGCTGGGAACCTTCAAAACGCTGTACGTCGTCAGCGTGCCGGAGGCGGGCGCAAGTAAAACGGAAATCTGGCTGGCGACAGAGCACGCCAACTTTCCGTGCAAGATGACGATTACCGATTCGGACGGGGGCAAGCTTACCCAGGTGCTGACCCGCTTCGTTTCCACCCCTTGACCATGTTGCGCCTGTCATGATTTTGTCATGACAAAATGCGAGCATTTGGTTGCGACTTCGGCAGGGATATTATATGGACTTGGCACGCTCTGAGGCTCATCGAAACCCCGCGCACAATTGGAAATCATGCGCGATCATCGACAAGCCCGACAAACTCTGGACTGCGGTCAAGGCGGACTTTCGAACCATCGCGGCGCGACAAACCGGTTCGTCCATGCTGAAAGAAGATCGATGAATGAGGCGGATTCGGCAGGACTGTTGCATAAATGATACGGTTATCAGGCAGTATTTCAGGGTAGTTTCTTGACGCAAGATTGATTATCCAATAGCCTTTGAATCTAGGCGTTATGTTGTGTATTTCGAATGGGATTTTGAATGGATGAAGCATTGAAACGATACACAGCATTGGCATTGTTGATTGCGGGAATGACAGGATGTACCGGATTTGGGCATCAGGCAAAAGTTGAAGCGCCCAGCCTTGAAGCAAAGGATGAGGTTGCGGCTCTGGCGTCCGCACGCTGGGGTGCCCTGATCCAGGGGGATCTTGCTAAAGCCTATGAATACTTGAGCCCCGGCGTACGAAGCACCTTGTCGCTGGATGCATACAAGGCAAAGATCCGGACAGGCAGTTGGAAGAAAGCAACAGTTGATTCGGTTTCATGTGACAAGGATTTGTGCAAGGTAACGATGATCATCGAGCACAGTTTTAGGGAAATGAAGTCGATACAAACCCCGTTATTTGAGGATTGGTTGCAAGAAGGCGGGAAGTGGTGGTATGTTCCGCGCAATTAACTCGTGTAGCAGATTCAAGGGAGGGGGTATGCACGTAAGAAATCACTTGTAAGATGAAACGAGTATGTTATAAAATTTAAAGTGTGGTAACGGTAGCAACTTCTAGAAGAAGTATCTTGATCTTAACAATTGTTAAAGAACTAAAGGAGCAATCAAAGCATGAATAAATTAAAAAAGAAATCACTGTACTTGGCGCTGGCGGCAAGTCTTGGTGTTGTGGGCGTAGCGGGTAGTGCCAGTGCGGTAAACATCAATGGGGACGGCCTCGGGCAGGTCCTGATTTATCCTTACTACACTGTGCGTGGCGGAACGGATACCTACCTGTCAGTGACAAACACGAACAATGACTACAAGGCGGTCAAGGTGCGTTTCACCGAAGGCAAGAATAGCCGTGAAGTGAAAGACTTTAACCTGTATCTGTCTCCATTTGACATGTGGACCGGCGCGGTTGTCGCCACGTCCACCGGTGCCAAGCTGATTACGTCGGACTTGTCCTGCACCTCTCCTGCAATTCCGGCGGCCGGTACTGATTTTGTGAACTTTGGTTACGCCGGTGCTACCGTTGAAGGTATCGTTGACTCTGGCGGTGATGGCGAGTCACAAGGTCTGGATCGCACCCGCGAAGGTTATTTTGAAATAATCGAAATGGGCACAATCACCAACACGGACGATCAGGCTGCCATCCTGCACACCGCGGGCATCCCGGGTGATTGCACGGTTGTACAGGCAACCAACTTTAATGCGAGTGCTGGCGGCGGCGGCGCCCATGCCGCGTCTGGTCCAACTGGTGGACTGGCCGGTCGTGCAACGCTGATAAATGTGGCTGAGGGTACCGAATATGGCTATGACCCGACCGTGCTGGCCAACTTCAGCGTTGCCAACATCTGGTTTGCTCCGGGCACGATTCAACCGGATCTGCGTGCCGCATTCCCGGCGATCAGCCATGTTTATGATACGCAAAACAATAACTTGGTCAATGACAATTGGACCAATGGAACTGCAGACGCTGTAACCGCAGTGTTGATGCATGACTCGATCATCAATGATTACGTGCTGGATAACGCCACGCTGTCCGGTACGGATTGGGTCGTAACCATGCCAACCAAGCGCTACTACGTTGGTGTCAATGACGGCATCACCGAAGGTCAGGCGGGGGACGCAACGGGGTCGCCTGTCGTGCTTCCGCCTTTCACCAAGTATTTCTGGACCGGCGGTGCATGCGAGCCTGTAGACCTGTCATACTGGGATCGTGAAGAGCGGTATGTTTCGAATGTGGACTTCTCGCCACCTCCACCGTCCTTGGTGGATTCGCTGTGCTGGGAAACGACGGTTGTGACATTCAATAATAGCAATGTGTTGGCCTCCACAAACAGCCAAAACATTCCGGTTAACTTCGAGCATGGTTGGGCGCAAATCGGCTTAAGCGGCTCGGGCCATGAACTGCCCAATGGCAACTCAAGCACGACCTATTACGGATTGCCGGTCGTTGGTTTCATGGTGCAAGACTATGTTAACGGTAACTTGAATGGTGTCCTGTCCAACTACGGTGGCAACTTTAACCACAAGTACACAACATACATCGGTTATCCATAACAGGCGTTATTCGCTCCCGGGAGACCGGGAGCACATGCTTGACAAGGCGGGGTTCAATCCCCGCCTTTTTTCATTGGTCGGAAATCGTATAGTCCGATATACGGTAAATTTCCGTCTATACTTGCGAATGAAGGTGACGAGCGGGCTTCGGCAATGCGATTGACTTTGCTACAATGGCCTCCGAGTTGAATTGAATCACGCTGAAAAGCCTGCGACAAGTTCGAAATGACTTCAACCTGGCTGGGCAAACGAGGAAATTCGACGAATTACTCAAATGATGCGGAACTATTTACAGGTATGCTATTCTTAACACGACCCTGGATAACCGGTTTTTGGCGTTCCTGATCTGAATGATTCGCAAGTGAAAATGGAGGGAGACATGATTTCAAAACTGATGCACTCACTAAAGGTAGTGGCAATGTGCATGGCACTTGTCAGTGCCCCAGCCATGGCTTCCACGGTGACCATTAACAATGGTACGAGTGGATGTTCATATACAGACTTCAGTGCCGATACTAACGGTAACCTGACGATTAATTGCTCTGGCGGAGTTCCCGTTAGCGGCCCGGGTACGCTGAGCTTTTCTCCCACATCCGTAACCGTGACCGAAGGCGGAACCGTAAACATTACCGTTGCGCGTACGGGTGGTTCGAATGGGGCGACCAGCGCAGATATATCTGTTGCGACGGGGGGGACTGCACAAGCAACAGATTACTCGTTTACGACAGCTACGGTAGATTTTACCGATGGCGACACAACGTCCAAGTCAGTTCAGTTTGCGACAATTGACAATGGCCACAGCAGTACGAATACCGTAAAATTAAAGCTGTCTTCCAACGCAAACACTGGGTCAGCGAACGTGTCGAACGGACAAGAAACCGTAAACATCCAGGGCAGTGTTGCACCGCCTCCACCGGCTGATGGCTGCACGGTCAAGGACTTAAACTGGCCATCTGGCTTGGACTTGCACACTACGCCGTTGCAGAACATGGGGAACGGGCAGATGTACGCGTTCAAGATAGCTAATTTCCCTTCGCGCACTTATGTCATGTCGTCGATAAACTATTCGACGGTAGACAAGTACATAACCATCTCCGAAACGCCTTGCGACTTCTCGACAGCGCCGGCAGCAGTCTCTTGCGCTGCACAAGCAAGCAACCATAATCCAATACTGTGGAACGTATCGAACACAGTCGCGAATGGCATTTGCTCGCTGACGCCCGGGAAGACCTATTACTTCAACGTCAAGAATGCCTCGACTCGCACTGGGGCGGAAACCTGTGCGGCAGGTCAGGCTTGCACCTATTACCTTGCATGGTAAATAGTTAGGCAGTTGGTGTTGTTCGTTCGTTCAAATCTCCCCCTTGCAACAAGGGGGAGATTTTTTGTATTCTTAAAATAGAAAAATGACAGGGGTCGCAATTGAACGTGTTCTTTGGAAAAATGGCCGCAATTGTTTTGGTGGTTTGTTGCGCAACAGCAGCATTCGGCGATGAGCAGGTCTTGCTGGAAAGCAAGGAGGCCAAGATAACGGATCGGGATTTCGAGGCGAGGATCGCTGCAATTCCGGAGAAGGATCGGACGGAAGTGCTGGCCAGCCGGGATCGTATCCAGAAATTGCTGGAAGGCCTATTGATAGAAAAAACCATGGCAGCGCGCGCGCGCGCGGCAGGCATAGACCGTGAGCCGATAATCAGCCGGCAATTGCAACTCAATTCGGACAAGTTCCTGGCGCAGGAGTTGCTCAATCGTGACATCGCACGGATCACTTATCCGGATTTTGATGCCAGGGCGAAAGAGCTGTATCTTATCAATCCGAAAACCTATACCACGCCGGAAAAGGTGCATGCATCCCATCTGCTGATCGAGGTAAACCAGAACCGGTCAGCAGCCGACGCTTTGCAACTAATCCAGAAAATTCGGGCAGAGGCGATTGCCGGCAAGCCGTTTGATCAATTGGTCAAGGAATACTCCGAAGACGCAGGAACAAGACCAACAAAGGGTGACCTGGGTTTCTTCGAGGCCCGGAACATGGTTCCGCCTTTTTCCAAAGCCGCGTTTTCGATGAGCAAGCCGGAAGAGATCAGCGAGCCGGTCAGAACGGAGTATGGATACCATCTGATCCAGTTTCACGAAAAGGAGCCGGCCAAGCTGCGCCCGTTCGAGGACGTAAAGGCCCAAATCGTGCAGGAATTGAAGGATAAATATGTCATGGATTTCCGCAAGGATATTGTCGGCAAGATAGTGTCCGATCCAGACTTGAAGCTGAATACCGAGGCGGTTGACCGCTACAAGACCAACCTGCCGGAACCACCCCGATTCGAACAGACGAAATAGAGCCCTGCCGCATTGCGCAACAATTGTGCAATGCGGGTTCCGGCAAGATCGCCGCGAGTCCAGCTTGTCTGAATGTCACCCACCCCGCCCGCCTTTCCTGCGGTCGATTTGACTCATACGCGCGAGTCGTTCATGCAAGGGCGGTTTGAAGCAGTTCTCAGCCACCGGGTTGTCGCGGCAATTGCCATGGATTCATGCGTGCGGCCAATTCGTGCATCCTGAGCTCGGCGCTGATCCACATCTCGTGCGGCCCACGTTCAACCGATTCCTTGCAGGATTCGAGCCCAGACTCTTGCGGGCGACAATTGCCGCAAAGACGCACCTACCGCAAGTCACCTTTCAATAATTAGGGGCGAATCGCAAACCGGCGACGATTCAGATGATTCATCTGAACATAATTGCGCCTTTGGCAGATATCAAGTTGCCGTAATGATAAAATTCCCCAATTTATTGAAACCTTAAGGCCGCCCTCAACTTGCCCGCATCAATCGTAACTGCAGACCCGGTCGTCATTTGCGCCAGCCAATTGGGCAAGAGCTACCACGTCTATCGTTCTCCACAGGATCGTCTGAAACAATTCCTGTGGCAAGGTCGGCGCCGGTTCTTCAGCGAGTTCTGGGCATTGCGGGATGTTTCCGTGACCATCAACAGGGGGGAAACGGTCGGCATCATCGGCACGAATGGATCCGGCAAAAGCACACTGCTGCAGATCATCGCCGGCATACTGACGCCAACCATCGGCAGCGTCCAGGTCCTCGGCAGGGTAGCAGCTTTGTTGGAGTTGGGGAGCGGCTTCAATCCGGACTTCAGCGGGCGCGAAAATGTGTTCCTTAACGCGGCCATTCTTGGGTTAACGCAGGCGGAAATAGAGCACCGCTATGACAAGATCGCTGCCTTCGCCGGTATTGGCGACTTTATCGACCAGCCGATCAATACGTATTCAAGCGGGATGGTCCTGAGGCTGGCGTTCGCGGTGGCAATCCATGTCGATGCCGATATCCTGATCGTGGACGAAGCATTGGCAGTCGGAGATGAGGCGTTCCAGCGCAAATGTTTTTCCCGAATTGAATCGTTTCAGCGCAATGGGGGAACCCTGTTATTCGTATCGCATTCGGCGGCAGCAATTGTGGAACTCTGCAACCGGGCGATTCTGCTGGATCGAGGCGAAATGCTGATGGATGGCGAACCGAAACATGTTGTCGCAAGCTATCACAAGCTGGTGTATGCCGCAGCCGACAAGGCGGACGAACTGCGCCAGGCGCTGAAGACGGGTACCGCCGATGATCGGGTCGGAAGCGTGGTGCAGATGGCTGCGGCGGCCGAATCCGTTGCCCCTTCGGAGCAGGACAACGAGTTCTTCAGTGCGGCAATGAAACCGGAGAACACGGTTTACTATGCGACGAGGGGCGCACATATCTCCGACACACGCATTCTGACTCGCGACGGGCGCCAGGTGAACGGGTTGGCAGTGCGCGAGAAATATGTCTTCACTTACCGCGTAAAATTTGATCGCGATGTTTACCGGGTTCAATTCGGGATGCTGCTCAAGACATTGAATGGTGTAGAACTGGGAGGGGCGAAATGGCCCGTGGATGGTGAAGCCATACCCTTCGTTGCAGAAGGCGCTGAATTGGAAATGGCGTTCACTTTTCACTGCCTGCTATTGCCCGGAACCTACTTCACGAACGCCGGTGTTTTGGGGCTTGCCGACGACCAGGTGGTATTTCTCGACCGCCATGTGGATGCCGTAATGTTCAAGGTGATGGGACTCAAGCATTCGATTGCAACTGAAAAGGTGGATTTTTGCATCAGTGCCGAGCTGACGGAAATGCATGGTGATCAGCGTGCCTAAATTGCTCGTATCTCTGTGCAATCTGCCAGTCGCGAGTGATACGGCGGTGCTGCAACTGGATGTGGACACGCTGGAGGTTTCTGCTGTCAATCTTGGCGCGACAATACCCATCAAGACCTGCACCGGTCTGGCGCGCGACGACACGCGAGTGTACGTGCTATGCGCCGACGCTGAAGGTAAATTCCATTTGGCGGCCTTGCGCACCGGAGACTTGAAACCCTTGTTCTTCCAGCACCTGCCGGAAATCATTGATGGGCACTCGATTCTGGTCAACGGCGGGCGCCTGTATATCGCTTCCACTGGAAACGATGCGATTATCAGCTACAGGTTAGGGCAAGCGGGTATGAATGATCCTGACATATTCTGGCGTGTGGCGGGCAGCCGCGCCGATACGCACCACATTAATGGTTTGGCGCTCTGGCATGGGGATATGGTGATGTCCGCCTTTGGTCCCAAGAGCGGGCAAACCTGGAGTACGGCAAGCAACGGTTACCTGTTCAATTTGACACAAAACACTTGCTTGGCAGAAAACCTGTATCAACCCCACTCAGTCAAGGCGTGGGGCGGTGAGTTGTATTACTGTGAGTCGGTGCGGGGCAGCATCACCTGTCTGGGGAAGGCCACATGGGAGACTGGCGGCTACACCCGTGGACTGGAATTCATTGCCGGCGATACGGTGGCAGTCGGCTGCAGCAAGGCGCGCAAGGTCTCGAAAGCCACCGGGCTGATAAACAATCCAGCCGATCCGGGGCAATCCTCCGGGGAGTGCGAAATCAACTTTTTTCGTCTCTCCACCTCCGCTGGCATTATCCGTCTGACGGGTAAATCTTTGAACGAATACGCTCCGGAGTTCTACGATGTGCTTTGTCTCGATGAGGTACCGGCAAATCCAATCACTTTTGAAGGAGCCGAATGCGCGGCGCAAACTATTTCCCAGGCCGGCGATGAAAGACGGCAGCGCGACCTGCTGGAACAGCATCAGGCGCTGTCCGAGCTGAGCAGAATACTGGAAGCCCGCGATCAGGAGATCAAGCTGCTTGCTGAGCGATTGAACGGGCGCGAGGAGGAGGGGAAGTTGCGCCATGCCCAACTGGAGCAGCAGGCGCAGGAGCTGGAGCAGCAGGCGCAGGAGCTGAAGCGCCTTGGCCAGCAGTTGGAACAACAGGCAAGCGAGGTATTGCAGTTGCGTGCAGACCTGGCACAGGAAACCACACGATCGAACGACCTTTCTGCCGATCTGGCGCGGCAACAGAATTTGCTGCAAGAAATTTATGGCTCCAGGTCATGGCGCTTTACTGCACCGCTTCGTTGGCTGGGCCGATTGGTCGGGAGATCTGACTAATCATGGCGCAACTTCCAGGCAATAACAATTTCCCGGATATGCTTTCCGGCTTATGGCGCAATCGCCGTCTCGTCTGGCAAATGACAAAACGTGACGTGGTGGGCCGGTATCGCGGCTCACTGATGGGACTCGCGTGGTCATTCTTCAACCCGGTTCTCATGCTTGCGGTATACACCTTTGTATTCAGCGTGGTGTTCAAGTCGCGCTGGGGTGGGAGCGGCGATGAAAGCAAGGTAAATTTTGCGATCGTGCTGTTCGTCGGCATGATCATCCATGGCCTGTTTGCCGAGTGCGTCAACCGGGCGCCGGGCCTCATACTTTCCAATGTCAATTTTGTAAAAAAGGTGGTGTTTCCATTGGAGGTTCTTCCTATGGTTGCCATGTGCTCCACCCTGTTTCACACAGCCATCAGCCTGGCCATTCTGCTTGCATCCATGCTGCTGCTGCAGGTTGCGATTCCGGCAACGCTGGTCTTCCTGCCTTTGGTAATCCTGCCTCTGATCGTTGGTACCATGGGGCTGGCCTGGTTTCTTGCCGCGACGGGTGTGTTCGTGCGTGACATCGCCCAGACTACCGGGCTTGTTACAACCATTCTCTTGTTCTTGTCGCCGGTGTTTTACCCGGTTTCCGTCCTGCCCCCAGCCTACCAGTTCTGGATTTATCTGAATCCGCTCACATTCTTTATCGAGCAAACACGCGACGTAATGGTTTGGGGACGAATGCCGGATTGGACCGGCCTAGTGATGTATTTCATGGGTGCGACTGCAATCGCCTGGGGCGGGCTATTATGGTTCCAGAAGAGCCGCAAGGGATTTGCAGATGTGATGTGAGTCAACCACGGCATCCTTCCACACACAAACCATATCATCAAGCTCAAATACCATGCAGCACTCCGTTGACGTCATTATCCCGGTTTACAACGCATACGATGATTTGCAGCTCTGCCTGAACAGTGTGCTGCGCACCGTCGCGCCGGAACATCGTGTGATTCTGATTGACGATGGTTCACCGGACCGTCGCATTGCGGACTATTTTGCCGAGTTGGGCAACGTTGCCGATGCGCGGCTGCTGTTGCTGCGTAATGATTCCAACCTGGGATTTGTGGGTACCGTCAACCGGGGCATGGCGCAGAGCCGGAAGGATGTGGTGCTGCTCAATTCCGACACTGTAGTGACCACCGGCTGGCTGGAAAAACTTTGCCGCTGCGCCGATTCCGACGCGCGCATCGGCACCATCACGCCGTTTTCGAATAATGCCGAGATTTGTTCTTTCCCGAATTTCTGCGAGGACAATCCGCTGCCGCATGGCATGGATGCAGAAGACGTGAATCGTGCAATCGAGGCAGCGGCTGTCCCCATTTACCCCGACATTCCCACTGCGGTGGGATATTGCATGTTCATCCGGCGCGAGCTGATCAACAAGATCGGCTTGTTCGATGCCGACACCTTCCGCCACGGCTATGGTGAGGAAAACGATTTTTGCATGCGCGCAGTTGCGGCCGGATGGCGTAACGTGCTGTGTGACGACACATTCATCCTGCACACCGGCAGTCGCTCCTTTGATACCAAGAAGCAGGCGCTGGCCGAAGAAAATATGCCGCGGCTTCTGGCCAAGCACCCGGATTACATGCGGCAGGTGATTGCGTTTATCGCGGCCGATCCTGTCAAGCCGATCCGCCAGCTGGCGTCATCCTTCCTGGCGCTTGCCGGTCCGGCCGGGGCCGAACCTGGAGTCCTGCATGTGACCCACGCGCGCGGCGGCGGCACCGAGCAACACATTCTTGGTCTGATGCGCAGCGAACAAAGCTATCGCCATTACATGCTTGTCACCGGCGAGGATGTCTGGCAACTCAAGGATGGCAATGGCGGTGCGCTGGTGACTTACCGTTTCAAGCGGAAGCCCGACCAGTTGTGGGTGGATTTTCTGGGCAGCATTTGCGCCAGCTTTCATATCAAGTTATGCCATGTGCATCATCTGTCCGGATGCCGGTTGGGATTGCTGGAAGCATTTCGTTCGCTGGATATTCCCTATGGCTTCAGCGTGCACGACTTTCATCTGGTGTGTCCGACCATTAATTTGCTGAATGCCGCCGGGATCTATTGTAATGGCGAAACTGACTTGCTGCGCTGTCAAGCGTGCCTCAATGGGCAGGCGGATTTTAGAAATATCGATATCGCGACATGGCGCGCGACCCATGCCGGTTTCATCGAAAACGCGGAATTTCTGATTGCTCCCAGCAATTGGTCTGCCGACATGTTTGCGCGCTACTATCACTGGAAGCATATACATGTTGTCCCGCATGGCGTCGATCCAGCCGCCGGAAATTCGGATGCATTGCCATCGGCTTTTTTGTTGCCCAGGGATGAATGCCGAAGCATCGGTGTGTTGGGTGCGATTAGTCCGGTCAAGGGCGCAAGAAAACTGGAACAACTGGTGGCGCGCAGCCGCGAACGCAACCTGGCGCTGCGCTGGGTCGTGGTTGGCTATCTGGATCGGCAGTTTCAGCCGTACCAGAGTTCCGATGCAGTATTCACGGTGCATGGCGCTTATGAACCCCAACATGTGGGCGCACTGCTCGACCATTATCGTATCGGCTTGGTAGTATTCCCGTCAGCCGGACCCGAAACCTATTGCTATACGCTCACGGAAGCATGGGCGGCTGGACGGCCTGCCCTGGTTCCGCCGATCGGTGCGTTGCATGAACGAGTGACGATGAGCGACGCGGGCTGGATAATGCACGACTGGCAGAATGTGGATGCGATCCTGGATGACATCATTTCTATCCTGCGGCCGGAAAATCAGGCAGATTTTGTGCGCAGGCAACATCAGGCACGTACAGTTGCCGCAGCGTCAGTGGCGGACATGACCGGCGCCACCGAGCAGGTTTATCGGCAAGTGACAATGAGCCAGCGCCGCATGTTGCATGCGCCAATATCAAAGAGAAACATGTACAACGCGATACGGGCGGCATTGGGAAATGAACTTAAGCCGCTATCCGCCAGCCAGCGCTTGATGCTGAAGCTCTTGCACCTTGCATTGCGGTTTCGCTATACCCCGCCTGGCCGCCGGTTGTATCGCATGGTGCCGGTGCGCTGGCAGCAGACCTTGAAGCAGAGGCTGCTGGACTACAGCCAGAACCAGTGAGCTTCGAATGCCTATGAATAAGCCGGAAAACTGGTTCCAGCAAGCAATGCAACACCATCAGGCGGGACGTCTGATCGATGCTGTGATCGCTTACCGCAGGGTGCTGGCGCGGCAACCGAACAATGCAGAATGCCATTACAACATGGCGCTGGCATTGCAGGGCCTGAATCAGAACGATGCCGCAATCGCCGGATACCGCCGCGCCATTGAACTCAAGCCGCGGTTTGCCGAAGCCCATAACAATCTGGGCAACATTCTTCAGAAGCAGGGACGGCTGGATGAGGCAAGCCAGGCATACGAACATGCCCTGGGGATCAACCCCGCAATGGCGCAAGCGGAATTCAACCTGGGTCTGGTGCTGAAAAAGCAGAGCCGCTTCAGCATCGCGGTCGAGCATTTTCAGGCGGCGCTGGTTATCGAGCCGGACTATGAGGAGGCGCTGGAAAATCTATTCCTGCTGCTCAAGAAACTCGGACGCATAGAAGAATGGCTGGCGGTATTCGGGAAATATGAAAGCCTGCCCAACAAGCCGGACTGGTACTTTGTATTCGGGCTTTCCGCCTGCCGCTTTCTGGGCGATTTCGAACGCGAGAAAAAATATCTGCAAGCCATGCAGGCGCATTCCCTTAACGACGGCGAAGTGGAAGTGATTGCCGATCTTCTCGGCAAGATCCAGTATTTCGACCTGCCGCAATCCGAATTGCTGCGCGTGTACCAGGCATATAACGAAGCGGCAAAGAAACAGTATTTCGCCGAGTTTCCATTGGTGCCGGCGTATCGCTCGCAACGGCCAAGACTGCGTATCGGCTACCTGTCGGCAGATTTCCGGGTACACGTCATGGGCAAGCTGATGCTCGAAGTCCTGTCCGCGCACGACCGCAACCAGTTTGAATTACATCTGTATTCACTGGCGACACAGGAGGACGAGATTACGGGGCAATTCCGCACTCTCAGCGACAAGTTTGTCCAGCTGAGCGCATTGCCGGCGCCGCAGGCGGCCATGACAATCGCGCAGGACGATCTCGATATTCTGGTTGACCTTTGCAACCACACGTCCGGCGCCAATCCGCTGATCCTGGCATACAAGCCTGCGCGGATACAGATTACGCATCTTGGCTTGCATGGAGGCATCGGCCTTGATACGGTGGATTACAAGCTGACCGACCGCTATGCTGATGTGCCGGAAAACGGCGCATATCTGCTGGAGAAACTGCTGCCGATGGAAGGCTGCATTTTCCCGTTTCATCACGTGGCACCCGATGACTGCGCACAGTTCGATCGGTCAGCGCTGGGTATCGCCGGAGATGCAAACGTGTTCGGCGTGTTCGTCAACATCATGAAACTCAGTCCGCGCTGCCTGCAAACCTGGGCCGCCATTATGCAGCGGGTGCCGCATGCGGTGCTGGCGTTCTCGCCGCTCAGGGACAACGATAAAGCCAGCATACTGCGCCAGGTTGCCGCTGCCGGCGTCGCACCGGGCCGCATCATTTTCGTTCCGGCGGCAAAGGATGAGAGGTTTAATCGCGCACGCTATGAATTGGTGGACATCGTGCTGGACACCTTTCCATACAGCGGCGGCGACACCACGCTGGCCGCGCTCGATATGGGCGTGCCGGTCGTCACGCTGTGCGGACAGCGCCATAGCGAGCGAACGTCCTACAGCATCCTGATGACTCTTGGCGTAACCGGAACCATCGCGCATAGTGAAGCCGAGTTCGTGGACATTGCAGTTCGTCTGGCTCTCGATAATGGCTGGCGGGATGCGGTTTCTGATCAGATTCGAGCTGCCATGGACAGCTCGTCTCTGGTCGATATGGATGCCTACACGCGCCATCTGGAAGATGCATATCGCATGGCCATCAACCGGTTCCAGTTCAAGGAGGGAGGTTCCAATGACGAGACCAGAGCACTGTTTCAGCAGGCGGTACGCCTGCACCAGGCCGGGCAATTGACCGAGGCAGAAGAGCTTTATCAGAAGGTGCTGGCAAGCCAGCCGGATCATGCCGCAGCCCTGTACCTGATTGGCAGGTTGTTGGAGCAGACCGGTCGGGAGGTTGAGGGCCTCGAACCATTGCAGCGCGCCACTCAGGCCAGTCCGGCTTATTTTGATGCCTGCCTTGCGGTAGGCAATCTGCATTTGAAACTGGGCCATGTCGAGCAGGCAACCCGCAGTTTCAATCGGGCGCTTCAACTCAAACCCGCACATTTCGATGCGTTGAATGGCCTTGGCCAATCCTTGTCCAGGGGCGGACGATTGCGCGAAGCCATCTCTGCCCTGCAGCAGGCTATCACGACCCACCCCGATCAGTCCGTAGCCTATTTCAATCTGGGAGTCGCCTATCATAAACAGGGCGATACGAATGCGGCTGAAGCGGCCTATCGTCGCGCGCTGTTGCTGGATCCGAACGATATCGATGTCCAGTCGAACCTGCAGTTGCTGATCAATCAACGAAAACAATCTGCGCCGCCGCTTGCAAGGAAGAAAAGCCAGTGAGGGATGGCAAGAGGCGGGATATCAATTCACTCCATCAAGCCTTCAACTCGGCGCGGCGGGCGGGTGACCTGGGGAAAGCGCTGGATTTCATTGACCAGGCAATTGGCATGAGTCCGCAGGATCCGCGCAATCACTATATGCGCGCCCTCACGCTGGAGGACTTGCAGCGGCCAGATGAGGCTATCGCCAGTCTGCAAGATGCGCTTCGACTCGATCCGGATTACGCGGAAGCCTGGAATAATCTGGGCATCGTTTTGCATGACCAGAAGCGATTCAAAGAGGCTGTTGTCAGGTTCCAGCACGCCGTTCGTTGCAAGCCGGACTATGCGCGGGCTTACAACAACCTGGGGACTTCATTGCGATCGCTGGGCGACTTGTCCGGCGCGCAGCTCCAGTTTGAGCAGGCAGTCCGTCTGGATCCTGGTTATACGCGGGCGTATTTTAACCTTGGCGCCAATTGTCTGGATTTGGGACAGCTCGGCCTGGCCGAGGACAGTTTTAACCGTGCACTCGGCCTGAAACCGGACAATGTTGAGGCATGCAATAACCTTGGGCATGTTCAGCGACTGCTGGGCAAGCTGGACGAGGCGCAAGCCAGCTTTACCCGTGCCGCGCAGATGAAAACCGGGAACAATGGGGCCGAGCTTAACAGTCTGGCCAAGGTGTTATGGGAGCAGGGACGAACCGATCAGGCTATCGCCGCTTACCGTCAAGCGCAAACCCTGTCTCCATACGAGTTGAAGGCGGCCCTTGGTTCCATGCTTTTGTTGCCGGCGGTGTATCACAGCCAGGGCGAAGTATTGGCAGTGCGTGAGCGATATTCCGCCGGGCTGCAGGCCCTGCATGAAAATATTCCTGCATACATTGCGCACAATCGGCCGGAAAAGGTGCTGGACGATTTGCGCTGGAGCAATTTCTACCTGGCCTATCAAGGGCTCGACGATAAATTGCTGCAAGTCGATTACGCGCGTTTCGCAGCCGACATGCTGGAAAAAATCGCACCGCAGTTCATGCAGCCGCTTGCGAAAAGACCTGCGGCCGGAAGGCGGCTGCGGATTGGCTTTGTGTCGAGCTTTTTCAGGAGGAGTACGGTAGGGATGTATTTTTGCAGCTGGATCACGCACATGGATCGTGGCCGGTTCGAGACGTTTGTTTACCACACCCGACCGGAACATGACCAGGTGACCCGCGGAATAGCCGATGCCAGTGACCACTTTCAGCATCTGGTTGGCAGCAATTCGCTGCCTCCCAATGTGGCGACAAGGGTTCTGCAGGATAAGCTCGATATCCTGATCTACCCGGAACTCGGCATGGATACCGGCAGTTTCCTGCTCGCTGCCATGCGCCTGGCACCGCTGCAATGCGCTGGCTGGGGACATCCGGTTACCAGTGGCCATGCCAACATAGACTATTATTTCTCCAGTGCCTCGATGGAACCCGAGAACGCCGCGGCGCACTATTCGGAGAGACTGTTATTGCTTGACGGTATCGGCACCCATTACGGCAAGCCTGCCATCCCTGCCGCAAAACGGCGAGCCGATTTTGCGCTGCCCGAGGGAAAGACGTTGTACCTTTGTCCGCAATCATTGTTCAAGATCCATCCGGACAATGATGCATTGCTGGCGCGTGTTCTCGAGCGCGATCCGGATGGCGTGCTTGTGCTGTTTGCCGGCCGGCACCCCAACGTTACCAATACATTATTTCATCGTTTGACTCATGCATTGCGCGAACGGGGACTCGATCCGCAAAATCGCGGCGTCATCCTGCCCACCGTTACGCATGATGATTATCTTTGCATCAACATGCTGTGTGACGTCATGCTGGATACCCTGCATTGGTCCGGTGGCAACACCTCGCTGGATGCGATCGCATGCAGCTTGCCGGTCGTAACCCTGCCGGGCGAATTCATGCGCGGCCGGCAAAGCTACGGCATGCTGAAACTCATGGGACTCGATGAACTCATCGCAAAAGACCAGGATGACTATGTCGAGATAGCCGTCAGGCTTGGCACCGACCGCGCGTGGCGCAAACAAGTCGCGCGGCACATTTCCGCAAACAGCGATTCCATCTTCGGCGTGGAAACGGCACTGCGCCAGATGGAGCAGTTTTATGTTGCGCAGTTCGATGCTTGAATTGACGGCCGGGATCAGTGATATTTTGAAACGGCGCCTGACTTAGGGCATTATCCGGTTATGCGTTAGAGTCCGGAATTAGAAGCGCCATGCCTACCTCCCTGCAACTCGTGCTGATCCTGCTGGCTGTCGCCGTTGGCGTGGTGGTGTTGTGCCGTATTTTCCGCCTCCCGGTCATGCTGGGTTATCTTTTCGTCGGCATCCTGATCGGGCCGCATGCGCTGGCCTGGATACCGGAAGCACCGGAGACGCGTCACCTGGCAGAATTCGGCGTGGTGTTCCTGATGTTCAGCATCGGCCTCGAGTTCAGCCTGACACGGCTGCGCGCCATGCAGCGGCTGGTGTTCGGGTTGGGCACCGCGCAGGTGGTGGCGACCATGCTGCTGGTCATGCTGGCCTCATATTTTTTCGGGCTCGACTGGCGCGCCGGGCTGGCGCTGGGGGGTGTGCTGGCGATGTCTTCCACCGCGATCGTCAGCAAGCTGCTGGTCGAGCGCGCCGAATTGAACTCGGCGCACGGCCAGAACATGATGGGTGTGCTGTTGTTCCAGGACCTGGCTGTGGTGCCGCTGCTGATCATCATTCCCGCGCTGGACAGCAGTGGAAAGACGCTGTATGTCACCCTCGGCCTGGCCCTGCTGAATGCCACGGTGGTGCTCGCGGCCCTGCTGGTATTCGGGCAACGCCTGCTGCGCCCGTGGTTCCACCTGGTGGCGCGCCAGAAATCATCCGAGTTGTTCATGCTCAACGTGCTGCTGTTCACGCTGGGGCTGGCCTGGATCACTCAACTGGCCGGCCTTTCCCTGGCGCTGGGTGCGTTCGTGGCGGGCATGCTGATCTCCGAAACCGAATACCGCTACCAGGTGGAAGAGGACATCAAACCGTTCCGCGACGTGTTGCTTGGCCTGTTCTTCGTGACGATCGGCATGTTGCTGGATGCGGGCAGCGTGATCGCAGGATTCGGCTGGGTGTTGCTGGTGCTGCTGATCCTGCTGCCATTCAAGGCGGCGGTAGTCGCAATCCTCGCGCGCTGGATCACCGGTGATCTGGGGGCGGCGGTGCGCAGCGGCCTGGGACTGGCGCAGGCCGGGGAATTCGGGTTCGTGCTGTTGACGCTGACCGGCCAGAACAATCTGTTGGCGCAGCCGGTGTTGCAGAATGTGCTGGCGGCGATGCTGATCTCGATGCTGGCCGCCCCTTTCATGATCCAGTACACGGAGGCCATTGTGCGCCGCATCTTTCCCTCCGAATGGATGAACCGTGCCTTGCTGCTGCACCATATCGCGGTGCAGACGATGGCAGCGCATACGCACATCATCATCTGCGGTTATGGACGCAGCGGACAGGCGCTGGCGCGTTTTCTGGAGCAGGAAAACGTTCAATTCATTGCGCTGGACCTGGATCCGCGCCGCGTGCAGGAAGCGGCCGGCGCCGGCAAGAGAGTCGTATACGGCGATGCCGCGAAACGGGAAGTATTGCTGGCTGCAGGATTGATTCGGGCCAAGACGCTGGTGGTCACCTATGACGACAAGCATTCCGCGCTGCGCATCCTGCAGCACGTGAATGAAATCCGTCCCGACCTGCCGGTAGTTGTGCGCACGGCCGACGATACGCATATCGAAGCACTGAAACAGGCGGGTGCAGCCGAGGTGGTAGCCGAGGTGCTGGAGGGCAGTGTCATGCTTGCGTCGCAGGCCATGCTGTTGTCAGGCGTGCCGCTCAACAAGGTCATTCGCCGCATTCAGGAGAACCGCGCGCGGCGCTACAGCGTGTTCAGCGGATTCTTCCGCATCCCCGAGGATACTTCCGCGGAAGCGATGGAAAACACCCAGCAGCGTTTCCTGAATGTGTTGCTGGGTGAACGCGATGCGGCAGTGGGCAAGATGTTGAGCGAATTGAATCTGGCCGAACTGGATGTGGAAGTGAATGCGGTGCGCCGCCACAACGTTCACGGCAACCAGCCGGCCGGGGACATGGTCATGCAGGCCGGTGATGTGCTGGTGCTGTTCGGCCAGCCGGAACCGCTGGTTGCCGCTGAAAGGCGCATACGTACGGCGTGATGACACGCTGATTTACCCTCCCGTGTTGCCGGCTAATCCGGCTCAGACGCCCATGCACACCGTGTAGGAATCCCCTTCCAGAATATTGCTCATGACGATCGACTTGCCGGCATTCGCCGGATCGGAAACCCTGACCGCACCGGAATCGGCATCGCCATTGTCAAGGGCCGTGTCCAGTTGCTTGGCAAACTTTCCCAGTATGCCGGCAGAGCAGATCACATAAGTCCCGGTCATGCCGGTCTGGGCAGTTCCTGCTGCATTCGAAGTGATCGTGGTGAAATTGGCATTGTTGCTCTGGATGCCGATCCTTCCGCCGACCGCATTGGTTTGCGGGTAGCTTGCATCGCCGATGGTGGTCGAGCCCGTTGCGAATCCGGCCAGCCGCACGTGTTGCCAGAACACATTGCTTTCGCTGGTTGCATCGTTGGCGGCGTCCCATGCACCGTCGAGCACTCCGTTCCCCGTAGCGCAAAGATTTGCCGCATTCGGTGTGCATGCGACAGCCCCGGACAAATGGGTGGTGACGCCGGCATCGTCGCCCGGCAGCGCCTTGTATTTATCCTGGTAACCATAAATGAATACCGGGATGTTCTTGAAATCGGTGACCAGGTTCTTCACCTTCGCGCTGTCTATCAGTTCCTGCCCTTTCAGCACGCCAGCGAGCAGCAGCCCGATAATCACCAGCACGATTGCGATTTCGATCAGGGTGAAGCCTGTTTGCCTGGTTTCCACGATTGCCTCCATTTAAAAGAAATGATGCCGCGACCAACTTGCCGAATTTCTGCCTGGCTGAACCGGCGTTCAGGTATGTGACGCGGCTCGCTCGATGCAGCCCATTCTTGCAAGCCGGCAAATCCGCTACTAGCTGTCGAGTCTGATAGGGCGGCTCCGCATTCCACGCGCGCTCATGCGGATGGAACAGCCAGCGGGTAAAATCAGCAGCCATGACCATTCCATCCGATTCCGGAGCACCCGGCTCTGTCCAGGAACGCCGTATCGCGCGCATCAACCAGCTGGCATCGATAGAATATCCGGCCGATTTGCCGGTGGTGGCCAGACGCGAGGTGCTGGCGCAATCCATCGCACAGCACCAGGTAATCATTGTTTGCGGCGAGACCGGTTCGGGCAAGACCACGCAATTGCCGAAGATCTGTCTGGGTATGGGCCGCGGCATCCAGGGCATGATTGCGCACACTCAGCCGCGCCGTGTGGCGGCGCGCTCGGTGGCGAGCCGCATCGCGCACGAGCTGAAGACGGAATTGGGGGGCGTGGTCGGCTTCAAGATCCGCTTCAATGACAAGGTGTCGGATTTCACCTGTATCAAACTGATGACCGACGGCATCCTGCTGGCGGAAATTCAGGGCGATGCGCTGCTGAAGAAGTACGACACCATTATCCTCGACGAGGCGCACGAGCGCTCGCTCAACATCGACTTCCTGCTTGGCTACTTCAGGCAGTTGTTGCCGCGCCGACCGGATCTGAAGCTGATCATCACTTCCGCCACACTGGATGCGGAGCGGTTCTCCAGACACTTCTCGGGCGCCCCGGTCATCCAGGTGTCCGGCCGCAGCTATCCGGTCGAGGTGCGCTACCGTCCCCCGCAACAGGACGACGAAGGCGAGCAGCTGGACACACCACAGGCGGTGTGTGCGGCGCTGGATGAACTTTCCAGCGGTGGACTCAAGGGCGATGTGCTGGTGTTCCTGCCCGGCGAGCGCGAGATACGCGATACGGCGGAGGCATTGCGCAAGCATCATCCGAAAGGGGTGGAAATCCTTCCGTTGTTCTCCCGCCTGTCCGCCGCCGAACAGGATCGCGTGTTCAAGCCGGTATCCGGTGTGCGCCGCGTGGTGCTGGCCACCAACGTCGCCGAGACCTCGCTGACCGTGCCCAACATCGGCTACGTGATCGATTCCGGCCTGGCGCGCATCAACCGCTACAGCATCCGCCAGAAAGTGGAGCAGCTGCGCGTGGAAAAAATCTCCCGCGCCTCGGCCAGCCAGCGCGCCGGCCGCTGCGGCCGGGTGATGAGCGGCATCTGCGTGCGCCTGTACCAGGAGGCGGATTTCCAGGCGCGCGCCGAATTCACCGATGCGGAGATCTTCCGCGTGTCGCTGGCGACCGTGATCCTGCGCATGGCCGCGCTGAACCTGGGCGAAGTGGAACAGTTCCCGTTCATCGAACCGCCTGGTTCGCGTTCGATCGCCGATGGCTACCAGTTACTGCAGGAGCTGGGCGCGATGGACGAGCAGCGCACGCTGACCTCGATTGGGCGCGAACTCGCGCGCCTGCCGCTCGATCCGAAGATCTCGCGCCTGTTGCTGGCCGGGCGCCAATATCAGTGCCTGGCGGAAATCCTGATCATCGCCAGTGCGCTATCGCTGCAGGATCCGCGCGACCGCCCGGCCGAGCGGCGCGAGGCGGCGGATGCCGCGCACCAGCGCTTCAACGACGAGCGCTCGGACTTCCTCGCCTACCTGAAGATCTGGGCCTGGTTCCGGCAGGCGCTGCAGCACAAGAAATCCAACCGCCAGCTGGCGGAATTGTGCCGGACCAATTTCCTGTCTGCATTGCGCCTGCGCGAATGGCACGAACTGCACCAGCAATTGCATGCGCAGGTGAGCGAGATGGGCCTGCGCCTGAACGAGCAGCCCGCCAGCTTCGAAGCGATCCACAAGGCGCTGCTCACCGGCCTGCTCGGCAACATCGGCATGAAGAGCGTGGAGGAAATGCATTACCTCGGCGCGCGCGGTATCAAGTTCTTCCTTGCGCCGAATTCGGTGCTGGCGAAGAAGGGCGCGAAATGGGTGATGGCGGCAGAACTGACCGAGACCACCAGGCTATATGCGCGCTGCATTGCGCGCATCGAACCGCAGTGGCTGGAGGAGGTCGGCGCGCACGTGATCAAGCGCCACTACTACGATCCGCACTGGGAGAAAAAAGCGGCGCAGGTGGCGGCATGGGAACGCAGCACGCTGTATGGCCTAATCATCAATCCGAAGAAGCGCGTGCATTACGGCCCAATGAACCCGGCCGAGTCGCGCGAAGTGTTCATCCGCCAGGCGCTGGTGTCGGGCGAGTTCGACACGCGCGCAGCGTTCTTCTCACACAATCGGAAACTGGTCCGCGACATCGAAGCGCTCGAGCACAAGGCGCGCCGCCCGGACGTGCTGGTGGACGATGAACTGATCTTCGCGTTCTATGATGCACGCATTCCGGCGGGAATCCACACTGGGGCCGCGTTTGAGCACTGGCGCAAGCAAGCCGAGCGCAATGATCATGAATTGCTGTTTCTGCGGCGCGATGACCTGATGCGCCACGAAGCGGCCGGCATTACCACCGACCAGTTCCCGCCGCATTTGCAGATGAACAATGTCAGCTATGCGCTGAGCTATCACTTCGCGCCGGGCAAGGGCGACGACGGCGTGACGCTGACCGTGCCGCGGGCGTTGATCAACCAGGCGTCGGCGGCTCGGTGCGAGTACCTGGTGCCTGGCCTGCTCGCGGAAAAGGTCGCGCAACTTCTGAAGACGCTGCCGCAGAAACTGCGCCGCCACCTGGTGCCGCTGCCGGAATTCGCCGCCGCCTTCTGTCGCGATGTGCTGCCCTCGGATACTCCGCTGTTGCAGGCGCTGGCGCGTTATATTCGTGATCAGAGGCAATTCGACACGCCGCCGGATGCTTTCCGACTGGAGCAGCTGCCGCCGCATCTGCTGATGAATTACCGCGTGATGGATGAGCACGGCAGGCAATTGGGCATGTCGCGCAATTTTGCGCAGTTGCGCAGCGAGTGGGCGCCAAAGCAAAGCGCGCAGCCGGCAGGCGCCCTGTCCCGAGGTGAGACAGGAAGCGCAGACAAGGCGGCAGTACTTCACACCGGCTGGGACTTCGGCGATTTCAGGCCGAGCCGCGAAGAACAGCGCGCCGGGCAGACGGTGACGGTATTCAACGCGCTGGTGGACGGGGGGGATTACGTGACGCTTGGCACCTTCGACACGCGCGACGAGGCGCAGGCCGCGCATCGACAGGGGCTGGCCCGGCTGTTCATGCTGGCGCTGAAAGAGCAGGTGAAGTTCCTGGAAAAGAACCTGCCCGGCCTGCAGGCGATGGCGTTGCAATTCCTGCCTTTCGGCAGCCAGCAGGACTTGCTGCGCCAGATCCTGGCGGTGGCATTCGAGCGCAGTTGCCTGCACGAGCCATGGCCGGCGAGCGAACGGGAATTTGCGGTGCGCTGCAACGATGCGAAAAGCCGCCTGACCCTGGTGGCGCAGGCGATTGCGGGGCTGGTCGGCGCGGTGCTTACCGATTACCATGCATTGCAAAAGAATTTGCCCGGCTTCAAGGCGCGGCCACGACAAGGTGCGGCGGAGCCGAAGGCTGCAAGAGTAGCCGCGCCGCGCCATCTTCCCCAGACGGCCGGCTTCACCGGCAACGAGTCGAAGGCTCATATACACGCGCTGCAGGATATCCGGGAACAACTCGAATGGCTGCTGGGCAGGGAGTGGATTGCGCGCACCACCTACGAGCGTCTACAGCACCTGCCGCGCTACCTGAAGGCGATCTCGGTGCGCCTGGAAAAATTGCGCGCCAATCCCGTGCGCGACGGGCAGCAGCTGGCGCAACTGTTGCCTCTTCAGCAGCAATGGCAGCGCAAGCTGGCAGCGCAGCAGGGCGAGCGCGATGCCCGCCTGGAGGATTTCGGCTGGCTGTTGCAGGAACTGCGCGTGTCCCTGTTCGCCCAGGAACTGAAGACACCGGTAATCGTGTCGGCGAAGCGGTTGCAAAAGATTATGGCGGCGATGTGAATGACGTTCCCAAAATCAACTCCGGTCAATAAATCGATCAAGTCTGACCCATTGATCATGCGCGGGCAGGATGCGGCGGCGAAGGAACCGCGTCGTTCGCGATTGATGCGGTTCGCAGGCTCAACACATCCTATCGGGCTTTTGAACGTACGTTATGCAAGCGTGGTGCGAATGCTCTCGCGTTGGCTGATGCGCGCGAACCATGCAGCCATGTCGGGATGCGCGCCGCGCCAGTCACGCTCGGTCTGGCGCAGATCCATATAGACCAGGGCGCTGGCCAGCGCCAGGTCGGCCAGCGTGATCGCCGTGCCTTCGCACCACTCGCGCCGCCCCAGTTGTGCGGCGGCAAAAGCCAAGCCGCGGGTGATGGCGTCGTTGTGCCGCTGCATGAAGGCTGGATCCCGCTTGTCGGCCGGGCGCAGCGTCTCGATGCGCACTGCCACCGCAGAATCGATGATGCCATCGGCCAGCGCTTCCCAGCGCTTGACGCGCATGCGCGCCAGCGCATCGTCGCGCGGAATCAGTATCGGGGCGTCGTTCAGGCTATCGGCGTATTCGGCGATCACCGGCGAATCGAACACGCAGGTGTCGTCGTCGAGTAGCAGCGCCGGGATGCGTCCGAGCGGATTGACGCGCGCCACCTGGCTGCCCGGTTCGCGTGGCGGATCGATCATATAGGTGTGTGGAATCTTCTTCTCGAGCAGGACCAGGCGCGCTTTGCGCACATAGGGACTGGTGTCGGTGCCAAGCAGTTTCATCGGATTCTCCATTTTGGGTGGTCGGTGGATTATTGAACATCAAGCACCTGGTGACAAGTTTCGCACAGTTGCCGCAGCACGCGGCAGGTCGATGCATGGCCTACGGTATAATCCGTCGCGAATGAATATCGAGGAAAACATGGACAGCCAATTACGCGAGGACGCGCTGCAATACCACCGCCTGCCCAGGCCGGGCAAGATTTCCGTGATTGCGAGCAAGCCGATGATCTCGCAGCGCGACCTGGCGCTGGCCTATTCGCCTGGCGTGGCGGCGGCGTGCGAAGCCATCGTTGCCGATTCAAACGAGGCGCGAAACCTGACTGCGCGCGGCAATCTGGTGGCGGTGATCACCAATGGCACGGCGGTGCTGGGACTGGGCAACATCGGGCCGCTTGCGAGCAAACCGGTGATGGAGGGCAAGGGCATCCTGTTCAAGAAGTTCGCCGGAATAGATGTGTTCGACCTGGAGATCGCCGAGCATGACCCGGACAAGCTGGTGGACATCATCGCCGCGCTGGAGCCGACTTTCGGCGGCATCAACCTGGAAGACATCAAGGCGCCGGAATGTTTCTACATCGAGCGCAAGCTGCGCGAGCGCATGCAGATCCCGGTATTTCATGACGACCAGCACGGCACCGCGATTATCGTCGGCGCGGCTTTGCTGAACGGGCTGAAGGTGGTCGGCAAGGATATCGCGGATATCCGGCTGGTGGCGTCGGGTGCGGGTGCTGCGGCGCTGGCTTGCCTCGACATGCTGGTCAGTCTCGGTGTGCGCAAGGACAACGTCGTCGTCACCGACCTCAAGGGCGTGGTGTATCGCGGGCGCAGCGAAGAGATGGACGACAACAAGGTGCGTTATGCGGTGGAGACTACCGCGCGCACGCTGGCCCAGGTGATGGCCGGGGCGGATGTGTTTCTGGGCTTGTCCGCGGGCGGCGTGCTGAAGCCGGAGATGGTCAGCCTGATGGCGCAACGGCCGCTGATCTTTGCGCTGGCCAACCCGATCCCGGAAATATTGCCGCAGGTCGTCCGGGAAGTGCGCCCGGACGCGATCCTGGCGACCGGGCGTTCCGATTATCCGAACCAGGTGAACAACGCGCTGTGCTTTCCCTACCTGTTCCGCGGCGCGCTGGATGTGGGCGCCACGGCCATCAACGAGGCGATGAAGCTGGCGGCCGTGCGCGCGATCGCCGAACTGGCCGAGGCCGAGCAATCCGATGCGGTGGCTGCGGTATATGGCGAGGAAAGCCTGAGCTTCGGCGCAGAATATCTGATTCCCAAACCTTTCGACCCGCGCCTGATTACGCGCATCGCGCCGGCCGTGGCACAGGCGGCGATGGACAGTGGCGTGGCTTCCAGGCCGATCACCGACATGGACGCTTACCGTGAACAATTGTCGAATTTCATCTACCAGTCCAGTCTGTTCATGAAGCCGGTGTTCAGCCTGGCGAAGAAGAACCCGAAACGGCTGGTGTATGCCGAGGGCGAGGACGAGCGCGTGCTGCATGCCGTGCAGATGGTGGTGGACGAAGGGCTGGCGCAGCCCATCCTGGTCGGGCGCCCGGCTGTCATCGAACATCGCATCGACCGGCTGGGGCTGCGCATTCATGCGGGCGAACAATTCGAGGTGGTCAATCCGGAAAACGACCCGCGTTATCGTATCTACTGGACCGAGTACCACCGCCTGATGCAACGCAACGGCGTGACGCAGGAGCTTGCCCGGCGCGAGATGCGCCGCAGCAACACGCTGATTGGCGCGATGCTGATCCGCATGGGGGCGGCGGACGCGATGCTGTGCGGTACCTACTCACGCACACAGGATCATCTGCATTACGTCCGCGAGGTGACCGGCCTGCGTCCGGGGGCCACGGTATTTGCGTGCATGAATATCCTGCTGTTGCCCAGTCGCACCCTGTTCGTTTGCGACACGCACGTCAATTTCGATCCGACCGCCGAGCAAGTGGCGGAAATTACGCTGCTGGCGGCAGACGAAGTACGCCGCTTCGGCATCGTCCCCAAGGTGGCCTTGCTGTCGCATTCCAGTTTCGGCAGCTTCGACGATGCTTCCGCGCGAAAAATGGGCCAGGCGCGCGAGTTGCTTGAACAGCAGGCGCCCGAGTTGGAAGTGGAAGGGGAGATGAACGGCGATGCGGCACTCTCGGAGCAATTGCGCTTGCAGATATTTCCGCATTCGCGCTTGAAAGGCGAAGCCAATTTACTCATCATGCCGAACCTTGATGCGGCGAATATCTCTTTCAATTTACTCAAGATGATTGCGGGCGAAGGACCCACCATAGGGCCTGTGCTGCTGGGCGCGGCAAAATCCGTCCATATCATGACGCCCAGCGCGACGGTGCGCCGCATCGTGAACATGAGCGCGCTTGCGGTGGCGGGAGTTAAGATACATTGATGGGCACAGACCGGAGGAATTGAATGACGGAACAAATGAACAAGCAGGAACTTGGCATGCTGCGCGAAGAGATGGAAATGCTGATGGTCGAACGCACCAAGCTGCTTAAAGTGGCCGGCGCTGCGGCGGTGCTGGTGGCGAATACCGACGGGCGCGATCTGCCATTTGAAGCGGCGGAGCCAGCCAGAATGTTGTCCGAACTGGTGAGCAGTCTGTCCGAGGAAACTTTGCGCGATGCGCTGGAAAGCGTGAATGCAACGCCCGGCAAGGGCGACCTGTAAGCGGATGACTTGATCCCGATCCCGTTTTCACAAGAAGGCAGGCCTCCTCCTGACAAGAAATGGAATGCGTATGGAACGCAAGATAGGCTTGATGTTGACCGGGGGCGGGGCGCGTGCCGCCTACCAGGTCGGGATACTGAAAGCGATTGCCGAACTGCTGCCGCGCCGCGCACGAAATCCGTTTTCGGTGATTTGCGGCACTTCGGCGGGTGCGCTCAATGCGGTGACGCTGGCAGTGAATGCAAGCCATTTCCGCACCGGAGTGCGCCATCTGCTTGGCATCTGGAGAAATTCCCGGGTTGAGGAAATTTACCGTACCGACCTGCTGGGGGTGATCAGCAACAGTGGCCGCTGGTTCGGCGGGTTGCTGCTGGGCAGTCTGGGCAACCCTAAAGTGAACCCGGTGTCATTGCTGGATAATTCCCCGTTGTCATCGTTCCTGGAGAATAATCTGCCATTTGACAAGATCCAGGAAAGTATCGATCAAGGAATGCTTTGTGCGCTGGGAATCACGGCTTCCGGCTACGGCTCGGGACAGTCGGTCACGTTCTATCAGGGCGTGAAGAGCCTGCAGCCATGGAAGCGGGTGCGCCGTCTGGGTATTCCGGCCAGGATCGAGGTCAGGCACTTGCTTGCATCGTCCGCAATGCCGTTTCTGTTCCCCGCCGTGCACATCAACCGCGAATATTTCGGCGACGGCTCCATGCGCCAGATCGCACCCATCAGCTCCGTCATCAATCTGGGGGCGAACAGCGTGCTGGTAATCGGGGTGGGGAAGGCAGAAAACGAACATCCGCGCGACAACGTCGGCGAATACCCATCGCTTGCGCACATCGCCGGCCATGCCCTCGACAGCATATTCCTGGACAGTCTGGAGGTGGATCTGGAGCGCTTGCAGCGCATCAACCGCACCATCAGCCTGATTCCGGAAGAACTGCGGCAGGGAGTCAATCTGCGCACTGTTGATGTGCTGGTGATGGAGCCCAGCCAGTCCACCGAGAAGATCGCCGAAAGATATGTCAAGAACTTGCCATGGACCATACGCCTACTGTTGCGTTTTGTCGGGGCCAGACAGGGCAGGGGAACGAATCTGGTCAGCTACCTGTTGTTCGAAAGGAATTTCTGCCGCGCATTGATCGACCTGGGTTATCAGGACGCAATGAACCGCAGGGAGGAGATACTGAGCTTCTTCGGGCAGCAGCCCGTGCCTCCAAAAGTCGATTTTCCGCAATGATGCCCACGCCCAACCCCAGGCCTCTCACGTTTGCCTTGCTGCGGTTGCTGGCGGATGGCGAGTTTCATTCCGGCCAGGTGCTGGCGCGGCAGTTGGGTATATCGCGCGCCAGCGTTCACAATGCACTATGCAATGTGGACGGCTACGGAATCGAGTTATACCGTGTGCGCGGCCGCGGCTATCGCCTGGCCCGGCCGACCCAGTGGCTGGATGCCGACCTGGTCGCTGCGGGTCTGGGACGGTTGGGCAAGCATTACGTCATCCAAGTTCTCGACAGCGCGCCATCCAGCAACACCCTGCTGCTGCAGCGGGCCATGCAGGGAGCGGCCAGCGGCAGCGTGTTGGCGGTGGAATGGCAAAGCGGGGGGCGCGGACGGCTGGGGCGATCGTGGTATTCCGGCCTTGGCGACGCGCTGACATTTTCGGTGCTGCGGCGTTTCGACTGCGGCCTGTCGCGGCTGTCGGGATTAAGTCTCGCGACCGGGGTGGCGCTGATGCGGGCGCTGCGCGAATTCGGCGTGGAAAGTGCGGCATTGAAGTGGCCAAACGATGTGTTGGGTGAGACGACGCTCACGCAGCGAGACCTTGTCCCCCCTGCCCGCTTGCGGGTTAACCGGCGAATTGGCAGCAGTCTTGGGCGGCCTGGTCGAACGGCTGGTTGTTTCATGCAGGGGGCCGGGGAGAGGGAATCGCAAGGCAAACTGGCCGGCATCCTGGTCGAAGCCCAGGGCGACATGCTGGGGCCATCCGCAGTGGTGATCGGCATTGGCCTCAACTTGTCCTTGTCACGATCGGTGTTGCGGCAAATCGGCCAGCCGGTGACGGCTCTGGCGGATATGATGGGCAAGCTGCCGGATCGCAATTATTTGCTTGCGGTATTATTGCGTGAATTGCATGGCGTATTGAATGAATTCCCCGCGCCGGGTTTCGCCGCCTTGCGCGCGGAATGGCAGCGCTATCATGCATGGCAAGATTGCCCGGTGCAATTGCTGCTGCCTGACGGCGGCAGCGTAAACGGCGTTGCGCGCGGCGTAACGGCGGACGGCGCCCTGGAACTGGAAACCGGGCAGGGATTGCGGGGATTCAATTCGGGAGAAATCAGCTTGCGAGGCCAAATATGATCATGCTGCTGATTGATGCGGGCAACAGCCGCATCAAGTGGGGCATCTGGGAATCCGCCGGATGGCTGCGGCGCGGCACGGCGGAACACGGTGAGGATGCATTGCGGCAAGCATTTTCCGAATTGCCGCAGCCGCACCGGATTCTCGTTTCCAATGTTGGTGGCGATGATGCGGCGCAGCGGATACGTTCGGCTTGCGCCGCGTGGCGCTGTCCGATTGAATTCGTCAGCGCCCAAGCCGAACAGTGCGGTGTGCGCAACGCATATGAGCACCCCGAGCAGCTGGGAAGCGACCGCTGGGCGGCGTTGATAGCGGCTTGGCAGCAGGAAGATGCTGCCTGCCTGGTCGTCAACTGTGGGACAGCAACGACGGTGGACGCTCTGTCGGCAACGGGCGAATTCCTGGGTGGATTGATTCTGCCGGGCGTGCAAATGATGCGCCGTAGCCTGGCAGTTGGCACGCTGCTGCCGGGCGCGACAACGGGCGCATGGCGCGAGTTTCCGTCAAATACGCCAGACGCGATCTATAGCGGTGCGGTGTGTGCCACGGCCGGCGCGATCTGCCGCCAGTACCAGGCACTTGGAGTTCACGGCGCGCACTGCTTGCTGGCGGGCGGCGCCGCGGATCAAGTAGAACCACATCTCGACCTGCCGTTGCTGCGGGTGGAGGACCTGGTGTTGAGGGGATTGCAGTTTATCGGACAGGGAACATGAATACGTTGAAGTGGATACTTGGCCTGTTGCTCGCGACCAATCTGATACTGCTTGCCACCATACAATGGGGCGCAGACGTGACGGGAGAAGACGGCGTCGCGCAATCCCAGTCACAGTTCAACGCGGAAAAGATCAAACTGCTGAATGCGCCGGCTGCATTGCCTGATACGGCCATGAAACAGCCCGTTGAAACGGAGCCTGGCGTTTCTGCAGCCACTGCCCAAACGTCGGTTTGCATGGAATGGGGCGAATTCTCCGGCAACGACCTGAGTCGGGCGACGGAAGCGCTGGCCGCGATGAATCTGGGCGACAGAATTGTCCAACACCAGGCCGAGCATGATGCGGGCTATTGGGTGTACATGCCGCCGCTGAGCAGCCGCGCGGATGTCGACAAGAAGATCCGGCAACTCAAAGCGCTGGGTGTGACGGATTACTTCGTCGTGCAGGATGCGACACAATGGCTCAACGCCATATCTCTGGGGATATTCAAGACCGAAGATGCGGCACGACTGTTTCTGGACAGGATGAAGGCGAAAGGCGTGCACAGCGCCGTGATGGGCAAACGCGACGGCACGCTCAAGTTTACGGTGTTCGATCTGAAGAACCTGGATCCGGCCCTGACCGAGAAGATGTCGTCATTGCAGAAGCAGTTCGCCGACAGTGACCTGAAAGTTGTTCCTTGCTCCTCCGCCAACGCCAATTGACAAGCGGCGGCGAAATCTGGAAAATGCCGCCCTCTTCAACACACTGGTGATATAGCTCAGCTGGTTAGAGCACAGCACTCATAACGCTGGGGTCGGTGGTTCAAGTCCACCTATCACCACCAAAACTCCTCCAAGGCAGTCCGAAGAAATTTACGAAGCCCGCACGCATCAAGGCCTTGCGGGTTTTTGTTGTCCGCCCGAACGATTCATGTCTCTTGCAATCTCGGGGAAATCGGGAGCATAATTCAAGCACTTGTAGCCCCAGAAATTTCTTCGGCAGCATTGAATTCGAGGGCTTTGGCTTACCCTGGATTCGTATGGCCGAGTGTTTGATAGGATTCCAAAATCTCAAGGGTAATTGCCATGCGTTCATTCATCATCCGTCTTTTCAATGCGCCGGTTTTCCTTGTACAACCGGATATGCCACATTGCGGCCATTGTTCTCGATCCACGGAGGCTCAACCATGATCCGATTTCCGCTTATTCTGATGTTCGCACTGGCGTTCGTGATTGTCGCGCCTGCGCATGCCGCCGGCCTGCCCGACACCGGACAGGACACCTGCTACGACGATACTGTAGCCGATAGCGTGTTCGCCTCTGACCCGGCCAGCATCGCCCGCGACGCCGGCACCCATCCGCGCCAGGATTGCCGTTATGGACATGATGCCGCGGCGGCGGCGGGTGCGCTGACCAAGACCGGGGCCGGTGCCCATGGCTTCGACTACACCAAGATCGCCAACGACGGCGCGGTGCTTGGCGCCGGCGCCGCGTTGGGAAGTGCTGCGGGTGCCTGGGCTTGCACGCGCGACAACATCACCGGCCTGACCTGGGAAGTCAAAACCACCAGTGGCCTGCGCTCCAACAACAACACCTACACCTGGTTTATCAGCGATGGCAACAACAACGGCGGTAACGCAGGTGTCACGGGCGTCAATACCTGCAATGGCACCTTGCCCGGCAACCATTGCAACACTGAGGCGTACGTCAACGCGGTTAATACTGCCGGTCTGTGCAACGCGACCGACTGGCGCCTGCCCACCCAGCGTGAACTCAGTACGCTGGTCGATGCCGATGGATCAAGTCCGGCCATAGACTCGACGTATTTCCCCAACACGCCGGCACTTGGCTTCTGGTCGGGTTCGTCGTATGTCCCGCTTCCGTCCGACGCGTGGAGCGTCGATTTCTACGGTGGCGACACCGGCGGCAGCAGCAAGTCGTACGACAGCTACGTCCGGCTGGTTCGCGGTGGCCAATTTTAGGTCCTTCTGCTCTCTTGTCATCATGGCCCGCTGCGCTCACTTGCCGACCTGCAAAAACGCCGTTGCTTCACGAATGCATCCTATTTAAGGAGTCAACATGCACCGCAAACTATTCGTCTTCGCCGCCCTGCTTGCCGCGCTGGGGGCCAGCTTGCAGGCCCATGCGGTCACCTTGTGCACGGCCGGCAACCCGAACACCATAAGTGTTGCCGAAACAACGCCGACCAGTGCGTTCACCGACAATGGCGATGGCACCGTTACCCATAACCTGACCGGCCTGATGTGGAAACGCTGTGCGGAAGGTCAGACCTGGAACGGTTCAATTTGTACCGGCAACGCGACGACCTTCACCTGGGCCAACGCACTCATGCAGGCCCAAAACTCAACCTATGCGGGCTATTCCGACTGGCGTCTGCCGAACATCAAGGAGCTCGAATCCATCGTCGAGTCTTGCGGCTACGACCCTGCGATAAACAAGACCGAATTTCCGGCCACGCCTGCGTTGGGCTTCTGGTCGGGTTCACCGCATGTCCCGGTTCCAGCCGACGCGTGGGTCATCGGTTTCAGCAATGGCAGTACTACCCATCAGAACAAGGCAAATCTCGACTACGTTCGGCTGGTTCGCGGCGGGCGGTTATTTGACTATTTTGATGCGCAAAAGCTTAGCCAGATCATAACATTTGACCCGGCGCCGACGCTGGTGGCGGGCGGTAGCGGGACAGTCAGCGCCAGCGGAGGGGCTTCCGGCAACCCGGTCACTTTTTCAAGTATCACGCCGGGTGTCTGCACGACCGGCGGCGTGAACGGCAGCACCGTGAGTGCCGTGACGAACGGCACCTGCACGATCGTTGCGGAACAGGAAGGCAATGCCAGCTACAATACCGCACAGGCGGTGGCGCTGGACCTCACTATTGGAGCCGGCGCTGGAGCCAGCACAGGTGTTGACCTGACGGTGAGCGCGTTGAGCAGTACGGCGGATGGCGGCAGCGTGAATGTCGGTGATCCGATCACGATCACTTCCACCATATCGAACATCGGCACTTCGGACACCACGCCAGGGCTGGGCATCCCGGTTTTTTACTACGTGTCGACGGACCAGGTGATCACGATGTCGGACCGGCTGCTGAGTGGTCGCGGCATACTCAGTCTGGGGGCAGGCGGACACAGCACCATGATTACGACCGTAACCCTGCCGTCGAATCTGGCGCCGGGCACCTATTACATCGGTGCGATTGTCGACCCGGCAAACTACCATCATGAAACCAATGAAACCAATAACACGAGGGCGACGGTCAGCTCCTTCACCCTGGTGCGCAACGTCGACCTGAGGGTGGAAGCGGTGAGCAGTACGGCGGATGGACTCAGCAACGTGGTCGCTGGTCAATCGATCACCATCAGCGCAACGGTCAAGAACTGGGGCACCACGACGACTTCGCTGCCGGTATCCGACTACATGACGATTCCGGTGTCCTACTACCTGTCGACGGACAACGTGATTACCACGGAGGACCGGTTCATCGGTTCGAGCGGATTATACAGACTGCCGGCAGGCCGAAGCGGCAGCACATCCGTCACGGTAAATCTCCCGGCGCCACTGCAGCCCGGCACCTATTACATCGGTGCGATTGTCGATACCCCGAATGTTCAGGTTGAAATCAACAAGAGCAATAACTCGAAGGCAGCGGCCAGCTCCTTTACCGTGGTGCGCGATGTCGACCTGACGGTGAGCGCATTGACCAGTAGCGCAGAACAACAATTCTTGAATAGAGGGGATTCGATCACGATCAATGCGACGATCGCGAACGGAGGCTCCACCGCCACCACGGCGAATACGATTTCGTTGTCCTTCTACCTGTCGACGGACGTTGTGATTACGCCGGCGGATACATTTATCGGTTCGAGCGGTGTGCTTTCCCAACTCGCGGCAGGGGGAAGCGCGAACCTGACCAAGACGCTAAGCATCCCGGCCACACTGGCACCCGGCACCTATTACATCGGCGCGATTGTCGATACGCCCAATGCCCAACCTGAATCCAACGAGAACAACAATGCAACGGCGACGGCCCACAGCTTTTACCTGTTTGGGAACAATGTCGACCTGACAGTGAGCGCGTTGAGCAGTCCGGCCATTGGCGGCAACGTCGATAGAGGGGGCTCGATCACGATCAGCGCTACGGTAGCGAACGGAGGAAGCACGGCGACCACGGCGACCACGATTCCGGTGTCCTTCTACCTGTCGACGGACAATGTAATCACGACCGCAGACAAATTCATCGGCTCCAGCGGTGTGCTTTCCCAGCTCGCAGCCGGGGGGAGCACGACCCTGACCAAGACGCTAAATATCCCGACCACGCTGGCGCCCGGCCACTATTACATTGGTGCGATTGTTGATGCGCCCAACGCCCAGCCTGAAACCGTCGAAAACAATAACTCGAGGGCGACGGCCGGAACCATCAACGTGTTGCCGAGCAATGTCGACCTGACGGTCAGCGCGTTGACCAGCTCGGTGCTTGGCGACGTGAACAGAGGAGATTCAATGACCCTGACTGCCTGGATATTGAACACGGGTTTCACGGCGACCACGGCGACGACGATTCCGGTGTCCTTCTACCTGTCGGCGGACAATGTAATTACGACGGCGGACCAATTTATCGGTTCGGGCGGCATATCCGGTCTGGGGGCGGGGGCAACCGCTACCGTAAGCAGGACCATAACCATACCGACCTCCGTGGCGCCCGGCACCTATTACATTGGCGCGATTGTCGATACGCCGAACGTCGAGCCAGAAATCGTCGAAACCAATAATACGCGGGCGACCACGCAGACGGTGACGGTGCACTGAGCTTGAAGCGCGGGCTTGTCGTGCCGGAATCGAGCGTTGATCGATCCGGCTGCTCGAAGATCGGGATCAATTGAATTTCCGGAATAGTGATGCTCGGCATCCGACAGGCGAAGGAGGATGTTGAGTGCCTGGAAGCGTGGCATGGAAACAAACAAAATGGGAGCTCTATGAAATCAGGTGCGCTTCAACATGTCGTTACGTCTTGTTTAATAGCTTGTCTTTCGGGATGTCTGGGAGGCGGTGGAGGGGGTGATTCCTCGTCAGCACCCGTCGTGTCGACATTGTCATTCCCGGTGCAAAGTGCGTACAAGACTATGGTGTTCCTTGGAAGCGTCGGGAGTTTTTCGATTTCCGGCAACTGTAGCGGGACGGGTGACAGAACGGACGCTCCGGCCGCAACAGTCGCGACGTTTGAAGGGGTGGCTGGGTATTCTGCTGTTGGAATAATTCACCAGTTTTTCACCAACTGCACACCGGACTCATCAGACAGCACATACACTAGTTACTATGATTTAAATTACACCCCGCTGGGACACAGCGACGGCTATTATGGAGTATCCGGTACGTCCCCATTCCTGCCGGTTTCAGCCATAGTGGGCGATGCCGGGATGGTTGGCACGGAATGGCTGTATCCGGACGATAACAAAGCTGTCAGCAGCGGTCAGAAGGATATCAGCTACGTCATAGAGGCAGACACAGCCGACAGCGCCATTGTCAATCTGACCACAAAAATCTACGATAAGGATCAGGCGCTGATCAGCACGGTACAGGACAGATATAGAATCACGACCAATGGAAGCGAGCCACTGGTGCCAGTTTCGTCGGATATCCAGACGCCGAATGCGTCTGCCAAGCATCTGGTTTGGACCTACAATTAGATGGAGCGCTTCGTCACGGGGTTCGACGAGCACCAGGTTTGCGCGCAGGGCTGACACCTGTGCCGGT
Source organism: uncultured beta proteobacterium (assembly GCA_963782385.1). Lineage (GTDB taxonomy): Bacteria > Pseudomonadota > Gammaproteobacteria > Burkholderiales > Gallionellaceae > CAVXFS01. Next base: position 146,659 of record CAWAJO010000001.1, on the reverse strand, counting down.
GCGCACGCTGGAACTCCGTCAGGGACGGCCGCGATCCCTGACCTGCACTTCAGGGATCGCCCCTGCAAGTGACTGACCGTCGCCCCTTCATGATCAATATCACACAGCGGATTTTTGAATTGTATGCACGGCACCCAGAGAGCAACAGCCCGCACTTGGAAGAACGGCGTTGAGCTTCTTTGGTAGAATTGAGGCCTCAGGCGTGGTCTTGCCGCCCTTAATGTTGGCATATTTGCAAGTGTCTGTCGGAATCGACCTGCAAAGATCACGCACTGGCGCAGTTTGCGCCTGATGATCCAATTGACCCTATCCCAAATTGCCCTAGCGTGACCAGAAAATTCCACATCAAGACTTTCGGCTGCCAGATGAACGAGTACGACTCGGACAAGATGGCGGATGTGTTGCGCGCCTGCGAAGGCATGGAGCAGACCGACCAGCCGTATGATGCGGACGTGATCCTGTTCAACACCTGCTCAATACGCGAGAAAGCGGAGGAAAAGGTGTTCTCCGATTTGGGGCGGGTGCGCTCATTGAAGGACGCGCGACCCGACCTCATCATCGGCGTGGGAGGCTGTGTCGCAAGCCAGGAAGGCGAGGCGATCGTGCGCCGCGCGCCCTATGTGGACGTGGTGTTCGGGCCGCAGACGCTGCACCGGCTGCCGCAACTTATCGCCGCACGGCGCGCCAGCGGGCGCGCGCAGGTGGACATCAGCTTCCCCGAGATTGAGAAGTTCGATCATTTGCCGCAGCCTGCCCTGAGCCATGTCGAAGGGGCACAGACTGCGGCCGGAGCCGCTTACGTGTCGATCATGGAAGGCTGCAGCAAATACTGCTCGTTTTGCGTCGTGCCGTACACGCGCGGCGAGGAGGTGTCGCGCCCGTTGGCAGACGTGATGCGCGAAGTGGAGACACTGGTGGCGCTGGGCGTGGGCGAGATCACGCTGCTGGGCCAGAACGTCAACGCCTGGTGCGGCGAGATGGACGACGGCGATACGGCCGACTTTGCCTTTCTGCTGCGTGCTGTCGCGGCTCTGGAAGGACTGCAGCGCCTGCGCTTCACCACATCGCATCCGAAGGAAATGACGCAGCGTGTGATCGATGTCTATGCCGACACGCCCAAGCTGGTGAGTCATCTGCACCTGCCCGTGCAGGCCGGTTCCGATCGTGTTCTTGCGGCGATGAAACGCGGTTATACGGTGCTGGAATACAAATCGATCATCCGCAGGCTGCGCGCAGCACGTCCCGGCATTTCGGTCTCTTCCGATTTCATTGTCGGATTTCCCGGCGAGACCGAGCATGATTTCGAGGCGACCATGAGGCTTATCGACGATATCGGCTTCGACGCCAGTTTCAGCTTCGTATACAGTCCCCGACCCGGCACGCCGGCTGCCGAGATGGCGGACGAGGTCGCACATGAAGTCAAGCTGGCGCGACTGCAGCGACTGCAAGCGAGTATCGCGCGGCAGGAGCAGGCGATCAGCCAGGCAATGGTCGGCAGCGTGCAGCGCGTCGTGGTCGAGGGCATGTCAAAAAAGAATGCGCAGGAACTGGCCGGGCGCACCGACAACAACCGCATCGTAAACTTCGCCGGCGCGCCCGGCATGATAGGCCGCTTCGTGGACGTGTGCATACGCGCCGTATCGATACACACGCTGCGCGGCGAGGCGGCGACAAAGCCATGAGGATAATGCCTGGCGACGTCTTGATGCGGGGAAGACCTGAAGCCACAGAGGGCGTAGAGGTTACAGAGGAAAAACGACCGCTAACCGCAAAGCTCGCCTGCGCCCATTTGGAGGCGCCGGATAATATGCGGAAACCGCCTCATCTGTTTGTCCTATGTGAACGCTGTGGCTGATTGCATCTTCTTTCGTCCATGAATGCCCCCTCCATTCAATTCTCGCTGGAGCCGGTGGACAATTCGCGCCTCGCCAACCTGTGTGGAGCGTTCGACGAAAACCTGCGCCAGATCGAGACCGCGCTGGAGGTGGTCATCTCGCGTCGCGGCGAAATCTTCAGCGTGCAGGGTGAAGTTCACAGGGCCGATTTGGCGCGCCAGGTGTTGCAGGATTTCTATCAGGACGCGAAGCACGACATCAGCCTGGAAAAGCTGCAACTCGGGCTGATTGAGGCGATGCGCAACGACGGCGAACCGGAGACGCAGACCGAGTTCGTGCCACTGCTGATGACGCGCAAGGCCGAGGTGCGTGGCCGCACACCGCGCCAGAACGATTACCTGCAAGCCATCCAGCAGCACGACATCACCTTTGGCATCGGCCCCGCCGGGACTGGCAAGACCTATCTCGCCGTGGCCTGCGCGGTGGATGCTCTGCAGCGCGAAACTGTGAAGCGGCTGGTGCTGGTGCGCCCGGCGGTTGAAGCAGGGGAGCGCCTCGGTTTTCTGCCCGGCGACCTGGCGCAGAAAGTTGACCCTTACCTGCGTCCGCTGTACGACGCGCTTTACGACTTGATGGGACTGGACAAAGTGGCCAAGGCGTTCGAGCGCGGCGTGATCGAGATCGCGCCTCTGGCCTACATGCGCGGTCGCACGCTCAACCATTCGTTCATCATCCTCGACGAGGCGCAGAACACCACACCGGAGCAGATGAAGATGTTCCTGACCCGTATCGGCTTCGGCAGCAAGGCGGTCATCACCGGCGATGTGACCCAGATCGACCTGGCGCGCGGGCAGAAGAGCGGATTGATCGAGACGCGCGGCGTGCTGAAGGATGTGCGTGGACTTGCCTTTCAGGATTTTCTGGCCGAGGACGTCGTACGCCACCCGCTGGTGCAGAAGATCGTTGCGGCCTATGAACGGCATGAACAGAGGAACAAGCCGCAGCAATGAGCGTGCGTCAGCTGTCCCTGTCCGTGCAGTATGCGGTCGACGCGCGCGGGTTACCTACGCGTCCCCAGTTTCGGCGCTGGATCAGGGCCGCGCTCGAACGCGACGCGCAAATCACGCTGCGCATCGTGGATGGAAGCGAGGGGCGCGCATTGAACAGAAAATATCGCGGCAAACACAATGCCACCAATGTGCTGACTTTTGTTTATGACGACATCGATCCGCTGTCCGGCGACGTGGTGGTCTGTGCGCCGGTGGCGGAGCGCGAGGCATGCGAGCAACGCCGGAATTTGCTGGCGCACTACGCGCACCTCGCCGTTCACGCGACCTTGCATCTGCAAGGCTATGATCACGAAAATGAAACAGATGCGGCTGCAATGGAAGCGCGAGAGACTGCAATCATGATGAAATTAGGGTATGCTGATCCCTACGGGGAAATAACAAGCAACTAATGATGGACGAATACGAGAGTAACAAGCCCGGGAACCACAAACCCGGGCTGCTGGAACGGCTTTCCACGCTGCTGTTGCGAGAGCCGGAAGATCGCGAGCAACTGATCACCTTGTTGCACTCCGCCTACGAGCGGAACCTGCTGGATGCCGACGCGCTATCCATGATGGAGGGCGTAATGCAGGTGTCGGAGCGGCAGGTGCGTGAAGTCATGATCCCGCGCGCCCAGATGGATGTCATCGACATCAGCCAGCCGCCGGACCAATTCATCCCTTTCATCATCGAGACCGCGCATTCCCGTTTCCCCGTGATAGATGGCGACAAGGACAACATCGTCGGCATTCTGCTGGCAAAGGACCTGTTGCGCTATTACGCGGGCGAAGAGTTCGATGTGCGGGACATGCTGCGCCCCGCCGTGTTCGTGCCCGAAGCCAAGCGCCTCAACGTGCTGCTGCGTGAATTTCGCGGCAACCGCAACCATATGGCACTGGTGGTCGATGAGTATGGGGGTGTCTGCGGCATGGTCACCATAGAGGACGTACTGGAACAGATCGTCGGCGAGATCGAGGACGAATATGATTTCGACGAGGATGAGGACAATCTGATCCCGGACGGGAAAGGCAACTGGCGCGTCAAGGCCGCAACCGAGGTCGAGGATTTCAACCAAACGGTCGGAGCGCACTTCAGCGACGAAGAATGTGACACCATCGGCGGCCTGGTGCTGAAGGCGGCCGGGCAGCTACCCAAGCGCGGCGACCGCATCGCCATCGGCGACTTCAACATCACCGTGTTGCGCGCCGACAGCCGCAGACTCCATACCTTGCTGGTGGAACCCAAACCGGCGGAGCAAAATTAAGCAGCCGGTTTGGGAGATTGCTGATTGGAAAGCATGCGTTTAATAGAGAGCGAAAGACGCCATGCCAGCAGGCCGCGCTTCAACCATTTCCATAAGAACGCGGGACGCAACAGCACGAGCGCCGCGATTCCGCCAGCCAGCAGCAGTGGGCGCTGTTTGAGGTAACCGGCCATCGCCATGCCCCGGTCTGCCGCAGAACATGCGGCGCGCAGGGGGCCTGCAGCACGGGCCATCTCATTACGCTGATTCGCGACCCGCGCTATCAATGCGGCGCGGCGTTCGGCCAGCACGCTCGCCCTCTCATTCATGATCGCCGGGTGAGATGGTCGTGATCCCGGGACAGCTCCGCCAGCGTGGATCCGAGCAGGCGCGGCTTGCTGCGTACCTTGCCGAGCACAACCTGCCAGCCATACAGAGTCGCGAGCGAGAACGCCGCTGCCGGGATGCCGATCGCAAGCAAAGGACTCTTGTCCCACAGCGCCAGCACCAGCAGCACGCTGAGAGATATGATAGCCAGCTCGGCACAGAACAACGTAACCAGCATCCATATCAGCATCGAGGTCAGCCGGATGCGTTCTTCCTCGAGTTCGGTGGACACCAGTTCCATCCGCGTCTCCACCATGGCGAGCAGCGTGCTTGCCATCGTCAGCAGGGAACTGAACAGCCCGCCACTTTTGCCGGAATCACTGTCGTCGGTCTCGGAGGACATCGGATTGATCAATGCCGCGAGATCAGGGCGCCGAGCAACAGACCCACTACGGCCACGCCGCCAATCACTTTCCAGGGATTTTCGTGGACATATTCATCCGTTGCCCTGGCCGTGGCCTTGACCCTTTCACCAGCCGCCGACTGCGCATCCGCCAGCCTGACTTTGGCTACTTTCAGGGACTCCTCCGCCTTGGCCCTTGCGGCCACGATCCGGTCGCCGGTCTGGCTGGCAGTCGCTCTCAGCAACTCCTCCGCATCCGCCACCACCACTTTCAGGTCGGCCATCAGTTTATCGGTATTGACACTTGTCGTTGATTCGTTCGTGATCATGATATTTTCCTTTTTTGTTGATTGAAGCGAAAAGCCATTTGGCATACATATTTTAACAATGCATCGTCGCTAATAAAAGGGAAATCGGATGCAATTCGCCGGATTGGTTGTTATTGCTGCCCACATGATAAAATATGGGTTTAATTTTTCATAAATCAAGAAGGCGACTCAATGTTTTCCAATAAAAATACCATCGCAGTCACCGATCCTGATCTGTGGGCGGCAATACGGAATGAAAACCGGCGCCAGGAAGATCACATCGAGTTGATCGCCTCGGAAAACTACGCCAGTCCGGCCGTGATGGAGGCGCAGGGCAGCAGACTTACCAACAAGTACGCCGAAGGCTATCCTGGCAAACGCTATTACGGCGGTTGCGAATACGTGGACATCGCCGAGCAGCTGGCCATTGACCGCGCCAAGGCGCTGTTCGGCGCGGAATATGCCAATGTGCAGCCCCACTCCGGTTCGCAGGCGAATCAGGCGGTGTATGTTTCGGTGCTCAAGCCGGGGGATACACTGCTCGGCATGAGCCTGGCACACGGCGGCCACCTGACCCATGGCGCATCGGTGAACATCAGCGGCAAGCTGTACAACGCCATCACCTATGGGCTGAATGACAAGGAAGTGATCGACTACGAGCAGGTGCAGAAACTGGCCGACGAGCACAAGCCGAGGATGATTGTGGCGGGCGCTTCCGCCTATGCGCTGGTCATCGACTGGAAACGTTTCCGCGCGATTGCCGACAGCGTCGGCGCCTACCTGTTTGTGGACATGGCGCATTATGCGGGGCTGATCGCGGCCGGCTACTATCCGTCCCCGGTGGGCATTGCCGATTTCATCACCACCACGACCCACAAGACCCTGCGCGGGCCGCGCGGCGGATTGATCCTGGCGAAACCTGAGCACGAGAAAGCGCTGAATTCCGCCATTTTCCCTTGTCTGCAGGGCGGGCCATTGATGCATGTAATCGCGGCCAAGGCAGTGGCGCTCAAGGAAGCAATGAGCAAGGAATTCAAGGTGTACCAGCGGCAAGTGGTGGACAATGCCCGCGTGATGGCAAAGGTGTTACAGGAACGCGGCATGCGTATCGTCTCCGGACGCACCGACAGCCACCTGTTCCTGGTCGACCTGCGAGCCAAGAACCTTACCGGCAAGGATGCCGAAGCCGCACTGGGCCGCGCCCACATTACGGTCAACAAGAACGCCATCCCCAACGATCCGCAGAAACCCTTTGTAACCAGTGGCATCCGCGTCGGAAGTCCGGCGATGACGACGCGCGGCTTCCGGGAACTGGAGGCTGAAAAGCTTGCCAACCTGATCGCCGATGTGCTCGACGAACCCGGCGACGAAAGCGTCATCGTGCGCGTGGCGGGTGAGGTGAAGCAATTGTGTGCGAAGTTTCCGGTGTATGGAGATTAGTTGGAAGACACCAGCCGCCAGGCGTTGGTTGGTCATGTCGCCGCTACGCGGCGGCCTCTAACTGGCGACTAACGACCAACGACCAACGACTGCTGCCATGAAATGTCCTTTCTGCAAACATCCGGACACCCAGGTGGTGGATACGCGCGATAGCGAGGAAGGCGACAGCATCCGCCGCCGCCGGCGTTGCCTGTCATGCGACAAGCGCTTTACCACCTACGAGATGGTGGAATTACGCATGCCGCAGGTCGTCAAGCAGAATGGCACGCGCAGCGAATTCGAAGAGGAAAAGCTGCGCACCAGTTTCACCCGGGCGCTGCACAAGCGGCCGGTCCCCACGGAACTGGTCGACGCTGCGATAGACCGTGTCATACAGAAGATATTCGAGCTCGGCGAACGCGAGATCGGCTCGCGCCAGATCGGCGAGATGGTGATGAAGGAATTGCTGAAACTGGACAAGGTTGCCTATATTCGCTTTGCCTCGGTATACAAGAGCTTTCAGGACGTGGGTGATTTCGCCGAGGCAGTGGAGGCGGTGCGCAAATCACCTGCGAGACGGCGCAAACCCCCGGCCGGCTGATGCTTACGCCGCAGGACAGTCAGTGGATGGCGCGCGCGCTGCGACTGGCGGAGCGCGGCCTAAATACCGCCAGCCCGAACCCGCGTGTCGGGTGTGTGCTGGTGCGCGACGGCAAAATTATTGGCGAAGGCTGGCACGAACGCGCGGGAGAGCCCCATGCCGAAGTCCATGCCCTGCGTGTGGCCGGCGACGCGGCACATGGCGCCACCGCCTACGTGACGCTGGAACCATGTAGCCATCATGGGCGCACGCCGCCCTGCGCCGATGCGCTGATTGCGGCGCAAGTGGCGCGTGTGGTGGTGGCGGTGCAGGATCCGAATCCGCTGGTCGCGGGTCAGGGCAATTTCCGATTGAAGTCAGCGGGAATCGAAGTCGAAGTCGGGCTGATGGAAGCGGCGGCGCGCGAATTGAACATCGGATTTTTCGCGCGCATGACGCGCGGCATGCCTTGGGTGCGCAGCAAGATTGCGGCAAGCCTGGACGGGAGAACCGCACTCGGCAATGGCCAGAGCAAATGGATCACCGGTGCGGAAGCGCGGCAGGATGTACAGCACTGGCGCGCACGTTCCTGCGCCGTGCTGACTGGTATCGGTACCGTGCTGGCGGACGACCCGCAACTCAACGTGCGAGGTGCCGGGTATTCCCGCCAGCCGCTGCGCGTGGTGGTGGACAGCTACCTGCGCATATCGCCCGGCGCGCGCATTCTGGGCGGGAGCAACGTGGTGGTCTACACTGCCACGCACGACCCAAACAAAATCGCCGCGGTGGAGCAGGCGGGCGCGCGCGTCACCATGCTGCCGGACGCGGAAAGGCGCGTAGATTTGCCTGCCGCGCTGCGCGATCTTGCCGCCCAGGGCTGCAACGAAGTGCTGGTTGAGGCGGGCAGCGCACTGAACGGTTCTCTTGTGCAGGCCGGACTGGTGGACGAACTGGTGTTATATCTGGCGCCGCAATTGCTCGGCGATGCGGCGCGCGGCATCGCGCACCTGGGCGAACTGACCAGCCTTGATCAGCGCGTCGAACTGGAATGGCAGGACGTGCGCCACGTCGGCAAGGATTTGCGCATCGTCGCGAGGGTAAAGAAATAAGGTCGTTTTTTCCGGTTAATCGGGAAGAACCAGGGGTGGAAAGAATGTTCAGCGGCATCATCGCAGATATAGGCACCATCACTCGCGCCGAAGACCGCGGGGGTGGCCTGCGCTTGTCCGTTGAATCGCGCGCGCTCGGTATGGACGATGTGCAGTTGGGCGACAGCATCGCGGTGAACGGCGTGTGCCTCACCGTGTTGAAAAAAGGCCGCAAGGAATTTACCGTGGATGTGTCGCGCGAGACGCTGGATTGCACGGTCGGACTGGATCGGCAGGGCGCCTTGGTCAACCTGGAAAAAGCGCTGCGTCTGTCGGACAGGCTGGGCGGCCACTTGGTCAGCGGCCACGTTGATGGGGTGGGCGAGGTGGTGGCGTTCAACGACACCGGCGAAAGCTGGCGGCTGGTTGTGCGCGCGCCACAGTCACTGGCGAAATACATTGCATTGAAAGGCTCGATCACCATCAACGGCGTCAGCCTGACCGTAAACCATGTCGCGGGCAGCGAATTTCAGGTAAACCTGATCCCTCACACGTTGTCGGTGACGACGCTCTCGGAACTGCGCACCGGGGCGAAAGTGAATCTGGAGATCGACCTGATCGCGCGCTACGTGGAACGCATGCTGGCGGCGGACAAGGTTTAGACCGAATACCCGCAGGCAACGGGCGGCGGACAAACTGCCTGCCGCATCACGAAACCGGCCGCGTCAACCCCACTGTTTCCCCAATTCTTCCAGGCCGGCACGACCGAGGTCGTCCGGTGTCATGACCACATGAAAATCCACGTCGGCGCTAAAGTGAAGAAACCACGGTTCTGCAAACGCCGGAACGCTTGACGCATCCTTCATGTCCACAATCATGATCGCGCCACGCCGTCCGTCGTAATTGGTGAAATAGACGGCTTCGGGCTTAGTCGCTGCAAGAATGGCATCCAGCTTCTTCCTTAAACTGCCATCCCGCAGGGCGGCATTGAATTCCTGGTGGGGCAATTTAACCTGCATGAGCATACGCATTTTATTTTCCTCCTAAAGCCAAATATCCGGTATCGCTAATCCGGCCGTCTGCCGTGTTCGGAAAGTGAACCGGTTACGGAACGGCAGCGCACTTTTACAATATAGGCATTAGAAACATATATCGTCAACAAGGGGATTAAAAGCAGGAAAAAGGGCCGGAATTCATAGGGCCCTGATTTTCGCCAATGACGCCGACGGCACCATACTAATTGCGCCAGGCCCTTTAATCTGGCGGAGATAACGCAGGCGGGACAGGAGGCATCAGGATTGTTTCGCGCACACCACTCAATTCGCACCATTCTTTCCGTAGAGCATGCGCAATTCGTCCTTGGCCTGCTCCAGGATGCGCTTCTGGTTTGCGTCCAGTTTCTTGCCTGCACGATTGATATAGAACACCAGCATCGACATCGCGGAGCGGAACGGCGGCGCCTTGCGGCGTGTGCTGGTATCTGCCGACCGCTTCAGTGACCGTGCGATGCGCTTCGGGTCGTGCCAGGTGAACACGCCTGCTTCCAGTTCGAGGGCAAAACTCTGGCGGGTCACGCTGGCCGACCAATTTCCGGATGTCGTTCGCTGTGTCATTCCCCGTGATCCATTTCGAGCCCAGGCTGGGCCGCATGTGGAAATGGTAGAATTCCCGAACCCTGGGCGCACTTGTCTGGCAGTCCGCAAGTGCTTGCCATGTTATAAGGTTTACCGCATGACCGATATTGCACCAATACACGACATTCTCGCTGAAATCCGCGCCGGGCACACGGTGGTTCTGGTGGATGAGGAAGACCGCGAGAACGAGGGTGACCTGGTTTTCGCCGCCGAGTTTACGACGCCGGAAAAGATCAACTTCATGGCCCGGCATGGGCGAGGACTGATCTGTCTGACGCTGACGGAGGCGCACTGCAAGCAGCTCAACCTGCCATTGATGGTGCGCGACAATGGTCTGTCTCTGGCGACCAATTTCACGGTTTCGATCGAGGCCGCAACGGGCGTGACAACCGGCATCTCTGCGGCCGATCGGGCACGCACGATACAGGTTGCGGCGAGCAAGAATGCCAGGCCCGGCGACATCGTGCAGCCCGGTCACATCTTTCCGCTGCGCGCGCAGCCTGGCGGCGTGCTGGTTCGTGCCGGACATACCGAAGCCGGCTGCGATCTGGCGCAGCTGGCCGGCCTGACGCCGGCTTCGGTGATCTGCGAAATTCTCAAGGAGGATGGTGAGATGGCGCGGCTGCCTGATCTGGTCGGATTTGCAAAGCAACATGGCCTGAAAATCGGCGCGATCTCCGACTTGATCGAATACCGCAGCCAGCAGGAGAAACTGGTTGAGCGCGTGGGCAATCGTGCGGTGCAGACTGCATACGGCCCATTTGAACTGGTGACCTATCGCGAAAAAACGACGCAGCGCACGCATCTGGCCCTGGCAAAGGGCGACATCCAGCCGCAATTTGAAACGCTGGTACGGGTGCATGAACCATTTTCGGCGCTGGACTTTCTCGAACAGGTGAGTTATCCGAAGTCCATCAGCGTGCATGATGCGCTGCTGAAGATCCGCCAGTCGGATGCCGGGGTGTTGGTGCTGATGCATAGCAACGAAACTTCCCAGGATTTGCTGGCGCGTGCTGCCGTATTGCCGGATGCGCTTCATGCGTCGCAGTGGGACCCGCGCAGCTACGGCATCGGCGCGCAAATCCTGCGCGACCTCAACGTCGGCAAGATGTGTCTGCTCGGTACGCCGCGCAAGCTGCCGAGCATGGCCGGGTTCGGCCTGGAGATCGTCGGTTACTGTCAGGCTAAGGATTTGAAATGAAGGAGATCGAGAGAAACCTGAACGGCGAGGGGATGCGCATCGGCATCGTGCAGGCGCGCTTCAATAGGGTTGTAGGCGAAGGTCTACTGGCGTCATGTCGTGCGCAACTGCATAAACAGGGTGTTGAGGATACGGACATCACGCTGGCATCGGTGCCGGGGGCGCTGGAGATTCCGCTGGTGCTGCAGCAGATGGCGCAGAGCAGGAAATTTGATGCGCTTATCGCGCTGGGCGCGGTGATACGCGGCGATACCTATCATTTCGAAGTCGTCTCCAACGAATCCGCGCGCGGCGTCAGCGAGGTGCAACTGGTCTGCGGCATGCCGGTAGCCAATGCGATTTTGACCACCGACACGGATGAGCAGGCCGAGGCGCGCATGACCGTAAAGGGTGCGGAGGCGGCGCTGGTGGCGATCGAGATGGTGAATCTTCTGAAGGAACTGGCGTGAGCGGGAAAACCTTGAGCACCAAGCCGCCTGCAAAAAGTGCGCGGCACCGTGCGCGCGAGCTGGCTCTGCAGGGCATCTATCAGTGGCGCCTGAGCGGCAATCTGGCTGAACAGATCGCAAAACAGATAGCCGAGGAAAAAGGGCTGGGGCGTTATGATACGGGGTTCTATGCCGAATTGCTGCACGGTGTGCTGGCGGAGTCCACAGAGCTGCTGGCTGCGGTGGCGCCGTATCTTGACCGGCCAGTGGATGAGCTCAGCCCGATAGAATATTCCGTGCTGCTGCTTGCCGCGTACGAGTTGATGCATTTGCCGCAGATTCCCTATCGGGTGGTGATCAACGAAGCGGTGGAACTCGCCAAGTCGTATGGCGGAACCGACGGCTACAAATACGTCAACGGCGTGCTGGACAAGCTGGCCGCACAGGTGCGCACGATCGAGTTTGTTGGAGGCGACAGTCGTTAGGCGCTAGTCGTTAGTTAAAGGAACCTCTGATCAAGTCCGCCATGAACCGCGTTGCTGACAAAAACGGGAACCTCGCCGCGACACGTTACCGTGGAACGGCAGTTTGCGGGCGGTCTTCGGCGTCAGGCTCCCAGCGAAGGCGCGGTCGCGACACGTTACTGCACAGCAGACGTTTGCGGGAGCGACCGCTGGCGACCATTCCCGCACCTGCCGCTCCGCGCACCGGGTCATGGTCGCGACCATTCGCGTTGTCGCCTTCCTTGAATCCCATCCCGCAAAACCGAATGCGCGGCCATGTGGTACTTGATCAGAGGTTCCTAAAGCAAAACCCGCGCAGCGGACAAGACCAACTAGCGACCAACGACTACCTACTAACGACTGCTCCATGTCCGAGTTCGACCTGATCAAACGCTATTTCACCCGCGCCTCACCCGGGGCGGAGTTGGGCGTGGGCGACGATGCTGCCATTGTGCGGCTGGAAAGCGGCATGGATCTGGCGGTTTCCACGGACATGCTGGTATGCGGCACGCATTTTCTGCCGGACGCGGATCCATTTCTTCTGGGCCACAAGACATTGGCGGTGAATCTTTCGGACATGGCGGCGATGGGTGCGCAACCGCGCTGGGCGACGCTGGCGCTGTCGTTGCCACAGGCTGATGCGGCATGGCTGCAGGAATTCAGCGCGGGATTGTTTGCGCTTGCACAACGCCATGGCGTGGAACTTATCGGCGGCGACACCACGCGCGGACCGCTCAACCTGTGCGTAACCATCATGGGCGTGTTGCCGCAGGGCGGGGCTTTGCGGCGCGACGCTGCGCAAACTGGTGATGACGTGTGGGTGTCGGGAACATTGGGCGACGCTTCACTGGCTTTGGCACACTCGCAGGGCAAGGTTCAGTTGTGCGCGGACGAATATTCCCGGTGCGCCGCCGCGCTGCATCGCCCGGAGCCACGCATTGCGTTGGGCCAGTTGTTGCGCGGCGTGGCACATAGCGCCATCGATATTTCCGATGGTCTGCTGGCGGACCTCGGACACATACTGGAAAGTTCAGGGGTGGGTGCGGAAATTCGCTTCGATGCCCTGCCGGTTTCGCACATTCTGCGGTCGATGCCTGAGTCGGCTCTGGGCAAGCACTGCGTGCTGGCAGGCGGAGACGATTACGAGCTGTGCTTTACCGCGCCGGCTGCACGCCGCACCGAGGTGGAGGATATATCCAGACTGACAGGTTTGCCGTTGGCCCGCATCGGCGCTATTGTTGCGGGCAATGTCTGCAAGGTGCTCGCGGCGGATGGCGGCATCATAACAATCGGGCAAAAAGGTTATGACCATTTCGAGTGAACTGCGGGTACAGCCATCATTGCGCTTTGTCCTGAGCCATCCTGCGCATTTCATTTCATTCGGGTTCGGCAGCGGTCTGTTCCCGCGTTCTCCCGGCACCGCGGGAACGCTGGTGGCTTTCCCGATTTACTGGTTGGTGGCGCCGTACATGAATTCGCAGTCCTATCTTATCTCGCTGGTATGGGCGTTTTCTCTGGGCGTGCTGGTTTGCGATAAGACCGGCCGTGAATTGGGCGCAACAGATTTTGGCGGCATCGTGTGGGACGAGATCGTCGCCTTCCTGCTCGTGCTGTTCTTTACGCCGCCGGGTTTCCTGTGGGGTTTGCTCGCCTTTTCGCTGTTTCGTTTTTTCGACATCATCAAGCCGCCGCCTATCCGCTATTACGATATGCACTGGCACGGAGGACTCGGAGTCATGTTTGATGACATGCTGGCGGCCGGGTATACGTTGCTGTGCCTGGCACTGGTCAAAAGCCTGCTTGAGTTGGGATGATACGGCGCGGACTATTGCTGCTGTTTACCTGTGTGCTGAGTGAGGCGCACGCTGAAGAATCCTGTGGTTTTCCTCACTGCGACGGCTTTTCCGCGAAGGCCTTTTCCGCCAAGGCCATCGCAGTAATCGATGGCGACACCGTGCTGGTTCTGCGCGCCGGGCACCCGCTGAAGATTCGCCTTGCCGACATCGATGCACCGGAAAGGGGCCAGGATTTCGGCATGGCGTCGCGTCGTTCGCTGACTGAAATGGTGCTGGGCAAACAGCTGCGCGTTTCAACGCGGGCGGTGGATAAGTATGGCCGCATCGTGGCGCAATTATCGGTTGACGGGCTAGACGTGAACGAGGAGCAGGTTCGTCGTGGCATGGCGTGGCAGTATTCACATTATTTCCGCAACCCTCGCTATATGGCCTTGCAGGACGAGGCACTGAAAGCAGGACGGGGTTTGTGGGCGCAAGCCAATCCGGTCAGGCCGTGGCAGTGGCGCAAGCTGCATCCGCCGCAGATTCCGGCCCGGCAGAGGCGCGAGTAGGCTGGACGCCCTGCTGCGCCAGGGCGGATGTCAACGAGGGTCGATGCGCCAAAGATGTTGCGCAACCGAGAGCCATGCGCCCAACCACCCGAGATAGGCCGAGAATATCAGCAGGGACAATCCGTCGCTTGCCGAAAGCGGTTGCAGCATGAAACCGCTGGCGTATTGTTGCGCCACGTCAACCAGGCTTTGGTTGAGCGCCATTACGCTGGCTGAAACGATGATCCATGCGGCCGCTCCGCCGAGCAGGCCCTGCAGCATTCCAAAATAAAGAAACGGGCGGCGAATGAAGCTATTGGTCGCGCCAATCAGTTTGGAGACCTCGATCTCGTCGCGCAAGGTGAGAATTTGCAGTCGTATCGTATTGAAGGTCACGGCAACCAGGGCGAAACTGAGCAGCAGGGCAAGGATCAGGATCGCCATCCTGCCGAATTTGAGCAGAGCCTCCAGTTTGCGCGCCCAGGCGGAATCCAGTTGCACGTGTTCGACGCTCGGCCATTTCGACATTTCATCGCGCAATGTTTCCAGCGATTGGGGGTCGGATCGTTTCGGATAAATCACATAGGCATCCGGCAGGGGGTTTTGCGCCAGTCCGCCAATTACGTCGGCTAATCCCGTGGTGTGCTTGAGTTGTTCCAGCGCTCGTTCGCGTGGTACGAATTCGCTGTGGTCTATTTCAGGGTTCCGCTGTTTCAACTGTTGTGCAATGTGCTCGACGTCGCTCTTGCTGCTGTCACGTTCCAGGAAAATGCTGATTTGCGGAGCGCCGAGAACTCTTGCCGCAAGATATTGCACGTTCTGCAGCAGTACATAAACACCGGATGGCAGGCTGAGCGCGATTCCTATCACCAGAACATTCAGCAAACTGACAATCGGGTTGGCGAACTGGCGCCGCCAGGTGAATAACAACACCCGGATGTGCTGCGCAAGCCAGCTTCTCACGGTTGCAGCTCCCCGTGTTTCAGGGACAGTGTGCGCGCCCCGGATTGGCGCAGAACCGCTTCGTCGTGAGTCGCGATGATCAGGGTGACGCCGACGCGGTGGAAGGATGCCAGAATGGACATGATGTCGCTGGCATATTCAGCGTCGAGATTTCCGGTTGGTTCATCAGCCAGGATAATGGAAGGCCGATTGACGATTGCCCGGGCAATGCATAGTCGCTGCTGCTCGCCGCCAGACAAAGTGATGGGATTGGCTTTTTCGCGCGACAGCAGTCCGACCTTGTCGAGCGCGGCACGCACTCTGCTGGCGCTTGCGCCGGGAGAAAATCCGCAGATGTTCAAAGGCAGCATTACGTTATCGAATACGCTGCGGTCAAACAGCAATTTGTGATCCTGGAACACCAGACCGATATTGCGCCTGAGGTAGGGTAACGCACCGCTCTTGAGTGAAGCTGTATTCTGCCCCATGACCAGGATGCTTCCAGCATTCGGGCGCTCGATCGCGGGGATGAGTTTGAGCAGTGTGCTTTTCCCGGCACCGGAATGGCCTGCAAGCAGCACCATTTCGCCTTCGCCAATTTCAAAACTGATGCTCTTCAAGGCCTCATAACCGCCGGGATAGCGTTTATGAACCTGGTTGAAAGTAATCATTTCGTTCAAGCCATATGGCTCGCACAGACATATGGAGCGCTGTGGCGCAAATCAAGGGCGCTCATTGGCATGGATTTGTTCTTTGTGTTCAGTCTTGCCCAGCAGGGCCGCGACATAATCCTCCGCCACAAATGGCCGCAGATCGTCCAGTCCTTCGCCGACGCCGATAAAGCGTACGGCTGTCGGGTGTGCCTTGGCTATGGCGGCGATCACGCCTCCCTTGGCCGTGCCGTCGAGCTTGGTGACCACCAGTCCGGTCACGCCCAGCGCATCGTCGAAAGCCTTCACCTGAGAAAGCGCGTTCTGCCCGGTATTGGCATCCAGTACCAGCAATACTTCATGCGGGGCGCCGGGCAGCGCCTTGGCAATGACGCGCTTGATCTTCCTGATCTCATCCATCAGGTGCAGTTGTGTGGTCAGGCGTCCTGCGGTGTCGGCCAGGACGATATCGATGCCGCGCGCCTGGGCAGCCTGTACCGCATCGAATATCACTGCCGCGGCATCTCCACCCTGTTGCGCGATGACGGTGACATTGTTGCGCGCGCCCCATTCCATCAACTGCTCGCGCGCAGCGGCCCTGAAGGTATCGCCCGCTGCCAGTAGAACTGATTTCCCCTGGTCCTGAAAATATTTTGCCAGTTTGCCGATGGAAGTGGTCTTGCCCGCGCCATTGACTCCGGCCAGCATGATGACAAATGGTTGGTGGGAGCCGGTGTGCAGCGGTTGTGCCAGAGGTGTGAGCAGTTTGAGCAGGCAGGAATACAGCGATTCCTTGAGTTGGCTCGCTTCGGTCAGCCGATTTTCCCTGACCTGGTGGCGCAACTCAGCGAGCAGATAAAGCGTCGCATCCATGCCGACATCGGCGGTGATCAGAACGGTTTCAAGTTCTTCATACAGGTCGTCATCAATTCTTCCGCCCCGCCCGAAAAGTTCGGATAACTGGTCGCCAGTGCGCGCCAGCCCGGTTTTCAGGCGATCGAACCAACCGCGTTTGTCTGCGGCAGACTGATTGGGCTGGTTGTCGGAAGGGTCTTTTTTCAGGAAACCAAACATGGCATGGATAGTCTGAGAGATGCAAAATGGCGCATAATACGCGCTTTTCGTCACGGTCTTTGCCGCAACCGTGATTTTATTCTGATTGCATGCTTCGGGCTACAAAATAAGGATTGAATGAGATGCGAAATAGTTTGCTGAATTGCCTGTTATCCATTGTTCTGTTCAATGCATTGGCGTTGCCGGCATTGGCTCGTGCCGACGTGCGTGAGAAGACACTGAGCAATGGGCTCAAAGTGGTCGTGAAGGAAGACCATCGTGCTCCTGTGGTGGTGCAGGAGGTCTGGTACCGCGCCGGAAGCATGGATGAGAGCACTGGCGTTACAGGCGTTGCCCATGCACTTGAACATATGATGTTCAAGGGGACCAAGAGGGTTCCGGCGGGCGAATTCTCGAAACGCATTGCCGCTGCGGGAGGACGGGAAAATGCATTCACCAGCGACGATTACACAGCGTACTTCCAGCAACTGCAAAAATCAAAGTTGCCGCTGGCGATGCAGCTCGAATCGGACCGGATGCGAAATCTATCCCTCGACAAGAATGAGTTCAACAAAGAGATAAGGGTGGTGATGGAAGAGCGGCGCATGCGTACTGATGATGAGCCGCGCGCGCTGCTGTACGAAAAATTGATGGCTGTCGCCTATCAGGAGCATCCCTACCGGCATCCGACGATCGGCTGGATGGATGATCTGCTCGGGATGGATGTGGGTGACGTCAGGAATTGGTACAAGGAATGGTATGCGCCCAACAATGCGACGTTGGTGGTGGCAGGTGATGTCAAGGCGAATGACGTATTCGCACTGGCTCAGCGCTACTATGGTTCCATTCCCGCGCGCAAACTGCCGGAAAGAAAAAAATTGAGTGAGCCGCAGCAAATCGGGACAAAACGCATCGTCGTCAAGGCACCCGCCGAGTTACCCTATCTGGTGATGGCTTATCATGCGCCGGTGCTGCGTGATATCGAGCAGGATTGGAAGCCGTATGCGCTGGAGGTGCTGGCAGGCATTCTGGATGGCAATGATTCCGCACGGTTGAACAAGGCACTGGTGCGCGAACAGCAGCTTGCCAGCAGCGTGGGGGCAGGATTTGATTCGACCTCACGCGGGCCCGGCATGTTCATTCTGGAAGGCACGCCCAGTGCCGGCAAAAGCGTGACCGATCTGGAGAGCGGGCTGCGCGATCAGATTTCAAAATTGGCGACAGACGGCGTGAGTGAAGACGAACTCAAGCGAGTCAAGGCGCAGGTCACGGCGGCCGAGGTCTACAAACGCGACTCGCTGTTTTATCAGGCCATGCAAATCGGGCAACTGGAAAGTATCGGGTTGGGTTACGCGGCCATTCCATTGATGCTGAAAAAAATTCAGGAGGTGACGGCCCAGCAGGTGCAGGATGTGGCACGCGAATTTTTTCAGGATGATAACTTGAGTGTTGCGGTTCTGGACCCGCAACCACTTTCCGGCAAGCGCAGGTCTTTCGGAGGAGGAGCGTTTCGTGACATACGCTAAGAAATTTATTGTGGTTGCCCTGGTATACCTGTCCGGCATTCCGTTAGCGCTGGCCACGCCGCAGATCCAGCATTGGCAGTCAGCCAGCGGCGCACAAGTGTATTTTGTGGAGAATCATGATCTGCCCATGCTGGACGTGGAAGTAAACTTTGCCGCGGGCAGTGCCTATGACAGTCCCGAGAAATCGGGTCTTGCCGGACTGACTCAGGGCTTGCTCGACCTCGGGGCGGAGGGCATGAGCGAAGATGATATCTCTCGCGATCTTGCCGATATCGGGGCCGTGATGGGGGGAAGTTTCGATGCGGATCGGGCCAGTTTGTCACTGCGCACCTTGAGCAGTGAGGCCGAGCGCGACAGGGCGTTGAACATTCTTGCCAATGTGCTGCAGCACCCGCTGTTTCCGGACGCAGTGCTGGCGCGCGAAAAGAATCATTTGATTGATGCCTTGAAGGAGGCCGATACCAAGCCGGAGGAAATTGCCGAGAAGGCTTTCAACAAGGCGGTTTTCGGGAAACACTCTTACGGCTTGCCCTTATCCGGGGAAGTGAACACCGTGGAAGGCATTCAGCGCCCGGATGTCGAGGCATTCTACCGCGCTCATTATCTGGCCGATGGGGCCGTGGTGGCCATCATGGGGGACGTGACGCAGGCGCAGGCCGAGAATATTGCGCAGCAGCTCACTGCCCAGTTGCCTTCCGCGGGCAAGCCAGACGGCATCCCCCCTGTTTCATCACTGGTCGAGGCGAGTGAATTGCGCATCCCGCACCCGGCCACGCAAAGCCACATTCTGATTGGTGCACCAGGAATGTCGCGCACCGATCCGGACTACTTCACGCTTTATGTCGGCAACTACATATTGGGCGGAGGCGGCTTTGTCTCGCGATTGACCGAGGAAGTGCGGGAGAAGCGCGGCCTGGCATATAGCGTATACAGTTATTTTATTCCGATGCAGCAAACGGGAGCTTTTCAGATCGGGCTACAAACCAAGAAGGAGCAGGCAGACGAGGCCTTGCAACTGGTACGTGACACACTGCGAAAATTCATCGATAACGGGCCGACGGAAAAAGAATTGGAAGCGGCAAAGCAGAACATAATCGGCGGATTTCCGCTGCGCATTGACAGCAACTCGAAAATCCTGGGTTACCTCAGCGTGATCGGGTTCTATCATCTGCCGTTGACCTATCTGGACGATTTTGTCGGCAAGGTCGACAAAGTTACGGTCGCACAGATTCGCGCTGCCTTCAAGCGGCACATCAATCCGGATGTGATGGCCACGGTGGTGGTCGGTGCGCCGGACGGCAAGGCACCGGACGCGGGCGCGGAGGCGGGGAAATAAACCGGGTTCGAATTATCGGTGGTCAATATCGCCGGCGTCTCATTGCGTTTCCTGCGGTGGAAGGGTTACGTCCCTCCCCTGATCGTGTGCGGGAAACATTGTTCAACTGGCTGGGGCAGGACTTGACGGGCAGGCATTGCCTGGACCTGTTTGCCGGCAGCGGAGCCCTGGGTTTCGAGGCAGCTTCGCGAGGAGCTGCCGAAGTCGTGATGGTGGAAAGCGACAAATCCGTGTTTCGGGCCCTGCAGGAGAATTGCCGAAAATTGGGCTGCGCCAATGTGACCCTGCTTTGTGACGATGGTCTGGAATTTGTTCGGCGGCGCGGCAGGCTTTATGATGTCGTATTTCTGGATCCACCGTTCAAGAGTGACTATCCCCGCCTGGTGTTGCCATTGCTGGCCGGCAGGCTGGCCGAAGGCGGGCAGGTCTATCTGGAAACCGGAGAACCGTTCAATCCCGATGCGGCATGGCAGACACTAAAGCGCGCCAAGGCGGGTAATGTGCATTATCAATTGCTGCAGCGGAGCGAGCCAAATCATGATTAAGGTGATATATCCAGGCACATTTGACCCGATAACGCGCGGCCATGAAGATGTGGTGAGGAGAGCTTCCGGTTTGTTCGATGAAGTCGTAGTGGCGGTCGCGGCCAGCCGAAGCGCAACCATGTTCACCCTGGATGAACGCATTTCCATGTCCCGGGAAGCGTTCGCAGATTTTGATAACGTGAGTGTTGAAGGTTTCGATTGTTTGTTGATGGATTATTTGCGGATGCGGGATGCGCGTGTGGTGTTGCGTGGTTTGCGCGCAGTGTCGGATTTCGAATATGAATTCCAGATGGCGGGAATGAACCGCAGCCTGCTTGCAGATGTGGAAACCCTGTTTTTGACGCCTGCAGAGCAATACATGTTCATATCGGCCAGCATGGTGCGCGAGGTTGCGCGCTTTGGTGGTGATGTGAGCAAATTTGTGTCGCCGCTGGTGGCTGAAAAATTAATGGCAAAAAAGCAGGTTGATTGACTAGGAGAAGAGTATGGCGCTGATGATTACTGATGAATGTATCAACTGCGATGTATGTGAGCCGGAATGCCCGAATGACGCCATATCGCAGGGAGATAGCATTTACGAAATCAATCCGGACAAGTGCACAGAGTGCGTCGGCCACTACGACACCCCGCAGTGTGTGGAAGTCTGCCCGGTGGATTGCATTCCGATAAATCCGGATCGGGTCGAAAGCAAGGAGCAATTGCAGATAAAATATGAAAAACTGATGGCTGCAAAAGCGAAATGATCTAGATTGAGACGACTGCGTCATGTTACTGGGAGCAAGCGATCTGCCTGCCATAAGTATCGTGCACCATAAGTATCGTGCAGCGGCTCGCTGGCGTGGACGCCGATTCTACATTCAACTACCGCAATATTTCTGAGCAATTTCAAGAGGAGCCTCAATGTCTGAAGTCAAACGCTACCATCCGGCCATGGTTGTTCTGCACTGGTTCCTTGCGCTGGCCATATTGGGGATGTTCGCGCTGGGTTCTTTTGTGCTGGACGACATGGAAAACACTGATCCCAAAGTGGTGGGGTTGATGCAATTGCACATCATTGGCGGAATAGCGATCCTTGTGCTTACGATGGTCCGTTTGGGCATCCGGGTAAAAAGGCCAAGGCCGGCTCCAATCGTGACTGGCAAGCCGTTGAACGACAAGCTGGCTACCGGTGTGCACCATCTCTTGTACACCTTGACCGTGCTGGTCATTGCGGCGGGCCTGGTGCTGGCCTTTACGGCAGATTTGTTTCCCATCCTGTTCAGCCATAGCGGCACGTTGCCGAAGGATTTCGAGAAATTCACTTCACACGATGTGCATGGGTTTCTGGCAAACTTCCTGATAGTGGTTGTCGGGTTGCATGTAGCGGCAGCGCTGCAGCATCAATTCATTCTCAAGGATAACATCCTCGCCCGCATGTCACTGGCGCGCGGAAAGGGCTGAAGACCTGGCCCCGGAAATGTCCGGTTTCCGCAGCATATAAAAATTTCCCGCTAGATTGCATATCCCAACGCGATTCCGGCAAATATGCTTGCGCCGAACCAGTTGTTGTGAAGAAATGCCCTGAAGCAACGCTCGCGCTCGCGCTGCCGGATCAGGGAGTAGTGATAGGCAGCAATCCCGGCCGCGCCCAGCAATCCAAGGTAATATAGGGTCCCGAATTGCTGCTCGGATCCGATGCCGGCGAGTATGCCGAGGGCGCCGATATAGCAGATCACAACAGCCAGCACGTCGTAACGGCCGAACAGCAAAGCAGAAGAATGAATTCCGAGATGGATGTCGTCGTCGCGGTCCACCATCGCGTATTCAGTGTCATATGCGATACACCAGAATATATTCGCCAGCAGCAGCCACCATGCAACCTCGGGGACCGTGTTTGACTGCGCGGCAAACGCCATTGGGATGCCAAAACCGAATGCAATGCCAAGATAGGCCTGTGGGATTGCAAAGAATCGCTTGGTGAATGGATAACTGGAGGCAAGAAAAACTGCGGGAATTGAAAGCAGCAATGTAAGCGAGTTCAGAGGCAGGATCAACAACAGCGCAAGAAAGGAAAGTCCCGCAGCCAGCCACAACGCCTCGCCGGGAGCGATTTGACCGCTGGTTATCGGGCGATCCTGGGTGCGTTTCACGTGTTTGTCGAATTCACGGTCCGCATAGTCATTCACGGCGCAACCGGCTGACCGCATCAACACCGTCCCCACCGAAAAGATTACCACGATACGCCAATCCGGGTGGCCGTTGCCGGCGATCCATACAGCCCATAATGTGGGCCATAGCAATAGCAGGATTCCAATCGGGCGGTTGAGCCGCGTCAATCGGTAATACAGTTTGAGGCGCGCGACGAAATTCATTTGGGCAATCTCAGGATGTCCGGCAAGAATGCCTCCGTCACCAGTAGCGGTGCACCGTGCAGGATGAAGAGCGAACGCCGCGCCCACAGAACCGGCGGGGGAGTATCGAGCCTGCTGGCGGCGCGGCGGTACAGCGGATGATTTGGTCTGAGTGCCTGGTAATGAAGCGGCATGCGCTGCACCAGCGGGTGCGCAAACAGCAGCGCACCCAGCGGACGAATGGACAGGCGCCGCAAGGTGTGCCAGGCGCCGCGCAAGTGTTGCGGTGCAGTGATGCTGTGCGCAAATACCACCGGCCGTTCATCGGCATAAAGAAATACTTCGCGCGTGTAGACTTTCTGTTGCGGAGGCAGGCCGAGCAGACCGGTCTCGTCGTACGCCGCAGGCGCCAGGCAACTGCGCATATTGCGCACAACGAACCTCGTGCAACGCTGCTGGATGCGCAAGGTAAGCGAGCCGTGGTCGCGCAGCCATAGCGAGTATCGATTTCTGACGGGCGCCATGCCATTCCAGAAATGGTCAGACATGCAGGTAATCATGCCGGTTTGCCATCCAGCGCTGCAAGTGAGCCTGGGCGGATTCGGGATAATCGCGCAGCATTACATCGGCGATAGCGCGCGCACTGCCAAGCAGGGCTGCGTCCTGGCTGATATCGGCAAAGCGCAGCATGGGAACACCGCTTTGCCGGGAACCCAGCAGTTCGCCGGGTCCGCGCAGGCGCAGGTCGTGCTGCGCGATCTCAAACCCGTCGTTGTTTTCATAAATTGTTTTCAGCCGCGCCCGGGCTGTCTCGGATAATGGCTGTTGGTACAACAATACGCACATGCTTTCTGAAGCGCCGCGTCCAACCCGTCCGCGCAACTGATGCAGTTGCGCCAGGCCCATGCGCTCGGAGTGGTCGATTACCATCAGGCTGGCATTGGGTACGTCCACGCCCACCTCGATTACCGTGGTGGCAACCAGCAGTTGCACCTCGCCGGACTTGAATGCCGCCATGATCCTTGCCTTTTCCGCGGGCGGCAGCCTGCCGTGCACCAGCCCGACGCTGAGTTCGGGAAACGTGCTGCGCAAAGTTTCATGGGTATCAATCGCGGTCTGCAAATCCAGTGCTTCGGATTCGTCGACCAGCGGACATACCCAGTAAGCCTGGCTCCCCTCAAGGCAGGCGCGGCGCACGCGCTCGAATACTTCTTCGCGCCGCGCGTCGCTGACCAGTTTGGTAACCACCGGAGTGCGCCCCGGCGGAAGCTCATCTATCACTGAAACGTCGAGGTCAGCGTAATAGCTCATCGCCAATGTCCTGGGTATCGGTGTGGCGCTCATCATCAACTGGTGCGGCTCAGTGCCCTTGGCGTGCAGCGCAAGGCGCTGCTGCACGCCGAACTTCTGTTGTTCGTCCACGATGATCAATCCCAGTCGTTGAAATTCCACCTGCTGCTGGAACAGGGCGTGGGTGCCGATGGCGAGTTGCGTCTCACCTTGCGCGATTCGTTCGGTGGCGAGTTGCTTGTCTTTCTTTTTCTGGCTGCCGTACAGCCAGATCGGGGTGATGCCAAGAGGTTCCAGCCAATCGCGCAGCTTGAGGTAATGCTGTTCGGCAAGGATTTCGGTGGGTGACATCAGTGCCACCTGGTAGCCATTTTCGATGGCCTGCAAGGCGGCAAGAGCCGCGACGACTGTCTTTCCGCTACCCACGTCACCTTGCAGCAGGCGTTGCATCGGGTGCGGATGCTCCAGGTCGCGGCTGATTTCATCCAATGATCTTTGCTGGGCGGCGGTCAGGGTAAACGGCAATGACTCCAACAATTGCCGCGTGTACAGGTTGCGCGCAGAAAGTTTTGGCGCATGGCAACTGCGTCGCTTGCGGTGATGCAAGCGCAGGGAAAGCTGCTGCGCCAGAAGTTCGTCGAACTTGATACGCAGCCATGCCGGATGCGCACGTCTGGCCAGCGCATCCTCATCGATGCGCGGCGGTGGATTGTGCAGCAGCTTAACGCTGGCGGCGAAGCCGGGAAGCTTGAGCCGGTCAAGCAGGGCTTGCGGTACAGTGTCCGTCAATTCCAGTTCGCTCAGCGCGCCCTGAATCTGCTTCGACAAAGTTGCCTGTGACAATCCCGCGGTGGTGGGGTACACTGGGGTAAGCGCCTGTTTCAGCGGGGTGTTCTCGCCAGCGGCGCGGCACCTGGGATGCACCATCTCCAGGCCGAAATATCCCACGCGCGTTTCGCCAAGCGCGCGGATCGTCTTGCCTATGGAAAGCAGTTTCTGCAGGCTCGGGTAGAAATTCAGGAAACGCAGATGCAACTTGCCACTGTCGTCCTGCACCTCGCAAGCCAACGTTCGGCGTGGCCGGTAAATTACTTCGCTGTGGATGATCCTGCCTTCTACCTGTGCATCCATTCCGGGGACGAGCGCCGCGATCTGCCGCAACTGCGTTTCATCCTCATAGCGCAGCGGCAGGTGCAGAACCAGGTCAAAGCGGCTTTGGATGCCCAGTTTGGCTAACCTGGCCAGCGCAGCTTTGGACAGGCCGACGGGAAGCGAGAGCGGCACGACGTTACGTGGCTAATCCTGAAGAGACATGATGCCGTCGGCCTCTATCATGGCGTTACGCGGTAGCGACGCGACGCCGACCACCGCGCGCGCAGGATAGGGTTGGCGAAAGTAGGTTGCCATGATCTCGTTTACCTTGGCGAAGTGTGACAGGTCAGTCAGGTAGATGTTCAGTTTCACCATCTCCTCCATGCTGCCGCCGGCAGCTGTAGCGACTGCGCGCATATTCTGGAATACCCGATGAATCTGCGCCTCGGTGCTTTCAGCCAATTGCATGGTCGTGGGATCGAGGCCGATTTGGCCGGAAATATATACCGTGCCGTCCACCCCTACTGCCTGCGAATAGGTGCCGATTGCGGCTGGAGCGTCGGGGGTTTGAATTATCTTCTTGCTGGGCATAAAGGCCTCCTGCTGGTTGCAATCAATCTTGGATTCTAGTTAAGAACTGCCGAGGTTGAAAGGACAGTTTTGCATCAAGCCGAATTGAACTTGCGCGCAGCCTGATTTGTCTTATTTTCTCTATGGTTACGGATCGCGTCTGCTTGTTGTAGTCCATTGCAGATTTTGTTCTGGTACAATGAAAAATTAAATTGTTTATAGCCTTGAGCCCCGAGTACACATGACTTAGGGCAGGCAAATAATTCGGGGGGTGTAGTGAAGCCGAATCATCACTTGGTATGGCGAGATTACATAAAACCCGGTGCAATGACTTACTAGGAGCCGTGAATGATTCCTGAGATTGGCCACTTTGCATTAATTCTCGCACTTGCCATGGCGTTGCTGCAAGGGGTATTACCAATAGCAGGCGCTGTGCGGGGGAATTCGATGCTGATGGGGATGGCTCGCCCTGCCGCACTGGGCCATTTCTTCTTCGTGGCAATCGCTTTCGGGTGCCTGGCGCAGTCATTTCTAAACAATGATTTTTCCGTTCTCTACGTGGCCGAGCATTCCAACTCGCAGCTTCCTTTGCACTATCGCTTTGCGGCAATTTGGGGGGGGCACGAAGGATCATTGCTGCTATGGACGTTTATCCTGACTATCTGGACAGTAGCAGTGACTTTGTTCAGCCGGCATCTTCCCGATGAAATGGTGGCGCGCGTGGTTGGCGTCATGGGGCTTGTTGCCGTCGGGTTCCTGTTATTCATGTTGTTTACCTCCAATCCTTTCGAGCGGCTGATTCCTGCCGCAGCAGACGGGCGTGACTTGACTCCCTTGCTACAGGATCCCGGGTTGGTAATTCATCCTCCGATGTTGTATATGGGTTATGTGGGCACTTCGATCGCTTTTGCTTTTGCCATTGCTGCCCTGCTGGGTGGAAGACTGGACGCGACCTGGGCGCGCTGGTCTCGCCCGTGGACAACGGTGGCGTGGATATTCCTGACTCTGGGGATCATGCTGGGCAGCTGGTGGTCTTATTATGAATTGGGCTGGGGTGGATGGTGGTTCTGGGATCCGGTGGAGAACGCTTCATTCATGCCCTGGCTGGTTACGACCGCGCTGATCCATTCGCTGGCGGTAACGGAAAAGCGTGATGCGTTCAAGAATTGGACTGTGCTCCTGGCAATCATTGCGTTTTCCCTGAGCTTGCTGGGGACATTCCTGGTGCGCTCGGGTGTGCTGACCTCGGTGCATGCTTTTGCAACCGATCCCAGGCGGGGTGTATTCATATTGGTTTTTCTCGGAGCGGTGATCGGGAGTTCGCTCACATTGTTTGCCTGGCGTGCGCCAAAGGTTGGCCTGGGCGGCGGCTTTGCGTTGATTTCCCGCGAATCCATGCTGTTGCTGAACAACGTTCTGTTGACCGTGGCGGCGGCTTCCGTGTTTCTGGGGACATTGTATCCGCTGTTCATGGATGCTCTGGGATTTGGCAAGATATCCGTGGGCCCGCCCTATTTTGATTCGGTGTTCGCCCCAATCATGGCTGGGGCGGCGTTTCTGATGGGCGCAGGCCCATTCGCGCGCTGGAAGCAGGCAGATCTGCGAGCGATGCTGAGGCAACTGGCAAGCTGGCTTGGCGCAAGCATTGCGTTGGCAATACTTGTCATGTTTGCCATGGATCAATGGTCTGCTGCGATTGTCGCAGGATGCGCCCTGGGCTTCTGGTCGCTGCTTGCTACATTCGCTTACCTGCTCGAAAGGGTCAGGGAAAAGAGTGCCGGCGGAACCAGATATAGTTTTCAAGGTGTGTCCCGCTCAACCTACGGCATGCTGCTGGCGCATGCAGGCATCGGGATATTCATTCTTGGAGTGACATTTGCCAAAGGCTACGAGGCGACAAGTGAAGTTCGGATGAGGACGAATGACACGGCTGCGATCGGCGGCTATGTGTTTCAGCTCGAGGGCACGCAGGAAGTGAAGGGCCCAAACTACAAGGCAATACGGGCCACGCTGGACGTTACGAAAAATGGTGCCAAAGTGACGACCCTCTATCCGGAAAAAAGGGTCTACAACGTGCAAACCATGCCGATGACAGAAGCGGCCATCAACACTGGATTGTTTCGCGATCTTTATGTTGCGATGGGTCAGGTATTGGGAAAAGATGATCTGATAGTGCGTATTCAGATCAAACCTATGGTCGACTGGATATGGTTTGGCTGCTTGCTGATGGCCCTCGGTGGGATGTTGGCCGTGAGCGATCGGCGCTATCGACTTCCTGCGCAAAGTCGGCGGGCGGCGCCGATAATAGTGTCATCGGCTCCGGTCTCAAACTAAAGGGCTTGCTTCCCATTCGCGTATTTTTAAGGATCGACTGTGTTTGAAAGGCTGCTTGCGCAACTCCTGCTTGCTTTAGTATTGATTCCGGCTTATGGAAATGAGGCAAAACCAGTTGCACAGGATGTTGCGCTTGAAAAACGCGTCATCGCCGTTACCAATGAATTGCGCTGCCTGGTTTGCCAAAACCAGACCATAGCCGACTCCCAAGCCCCCCTCGCGATCGATCTAAGGAATCAGGTTCGCAATATGTTGAAAGAGGGAAAGTCGAGAGACGAAATTGTTGACTATATGGTCAAGCGTTATGGAGATTTTGTGCTTTACCGCCCCTTGGTCAAGTCGAGCACCTGGGTACTTTGGTTCGGGCCTCTGGTGCTGCTGGTATTGTCTATAGCCGTACTCGTATTCAAATTGCGCCAGCGACACATGGCATTGCAACAGGAAGCTTCACTGAGCTCAAGAGAGCACGAGCAGGCTGAATTGCTGCTTTCCGAAACTGACAAGGGGATATAACGTGACGATGTTTTGGACTGTGGCCGGGATGCTGATTGCTGTAGCGTTGATGTTCATAGCAATCCCTCTGTTTCGGGCAAACAAGAAGCATGCCTCGGCCAAGCGTTCCGAGGTCAATCTGGACATTTTCCGTGACCAGATGCGTGAACTGGATGCGGACTTGGCTGCTAACACGCTTAGCGAGGCTCAGTACCAGAAAGCCAGGAATGATCTGGAAAAGCGCGTGCTTGATAACACATTCTCTGAGGAGGGAGCGGCGGCGGCCCCATCCAGCGGGCGATGGATCATTGTTGCGGCTGTTGTAGCGGTGCCATTGCTGGCCATTTCAATCTATCTGTTGCTGGGCAAGCCGGATGGGGTGAATGCACAGAACAAACCAGTGGGCCCGGATGTGACGCAGGCACAAATCGAGGAGATGGTGGCGAAACTGGCGCAGAAACTCAAAGATAAACCGGATGATGCACAGGGATGGGAAATGCTGGGCCGATCATATGCCACATTGCGCCGCTTTGGAGATTCCAAGGATGCCTATGCGCGAGCCGCTGAACTGGCGCCGAATAATGCCAAATTATTGATTGACTACGCCGACGTGCTGGCCATGACCAACGGACGGAACGTGGTCGGACAGCCGGAAGAACTGGTCTTGCGCGCGTTGGAAATTGAACCAAACAATGTCAAGGCGCTTGCATTGGCTGCCACGGCGGCTTTTCAGCGCAAGGATTACAGCCGGGCCGTCGAATTGTGGCAAGGAATACTCAAGCTGGTTCCGGCGGATTCCCCGATCGCGCGATCGGTAAACGCGAATATAAGCCAGGTGCAGGGATTGGCGGGGCAGCCGTTGGCCGCAACGCAGAATTCTTCAGATCAGGCGGCGCCATCAGGCGCCGGAAGTTCCGTCAGCGGGAAGGTAAGCATGGATGCGGCATACAGATCCCGAGTCGCAAATACTGACACGGTTTTTATCTTTGCCAGAGATGCCGATGCACAACGTCCCCCATTGGCAATGCTGCGAAAGACGGTTGGCGATTTGCCGCTAAATTTCGTGATGGATAATTCCAATTCGATCATGCCCGCTTTCAAATTGTCCTCAGCTTCCAATGTCATAATTGGTGCGCGCATTTCAAAATCCGGAAATGCAGCGCCGCAACCCGGGGATTTGCAGGGAACTTCGCTGCCCGTGAAAGTCGGTGAAAAGAATGTCAAGGTTGTCATAAACACAGAAGTCAAGTAGCTCGAGCAATGTCAATAGACTGCAAATTGATTTTCCGTGAAGAAGCATGACGGTCAGCGTAAACAGAAGGCAATTGCTGGGGCTGTTGGGAATAGGTGCCGTTATCGGCCTGGTTGCTGCTTGCACGGGAAAGTCGCCATCGGCGTTGGAACAGGGAGACCGATTTCCGGAAGTCAAGTTGGTTAACATGGAAGGAGAAGCCGTCACACTGTCTGCCTTTTCGGGCGCTTCGCTGTTATTGAATTTTTGGGCGAGTTGGTGTGAACCCTGCCGCCACGAGATGCCCGGCCTGCAAGAGTTGAGTAAGCTATTCAGTCCCGACCAGCTGCTGATTGTGGGGGTTAACGTTGACAGCGACGTCAATTTGGCCCGCGAATTCATATTGCAGTATGGCCTGACGTTTCCGATGCTATCTGATAAGGACATGAGATTATCAAATGGAATCCTGAGGATAGCGGGTTTTCCGATGACCTATATACTTACCGTGAATCGCACCATTGCCCGTGTCGTTGCCGGTGAGCGAGATTGGGTGGAACCCCAAGCTATTGAGGAAATCGAACGCTTGCTGAAAATAAGAAGAATCCGGACGGCTTGATTGTATTGCCTGAGCTTGCTGGCGGAATGGATTAGCCGCGCACCTTCTCATGGAAAGACATCTGAGATAAAGGTATGAATGCATCATTAAACGAACGACTAAACATTGTCCCGCAGCGCGAGCTGGTTGATCTGGATGAGCATGCGCGGCCGGCTGCAACGGGGAAGAAACAGCCGACCTTGTTAAACCGGCTGTCCCTGAGAACCAAGGGGGTTTGGGTCATGGCCATTTTCCTGGCATACACCCTGACGGCAGGTTATCTCATGAGCAGAGAGCGGAATACGCTGTATTCCAATCTCCAGCAACTGGAACTGATCCACGTGGATGAGGAACTTCAGTTGGGGCTGAACATGTTGGTGACGCGTGCAATATTGATAGCGAATGAGAATTATTTCTCCGGTTCACTGGATTCGTCGACTGGAATCAATACTGCCGTACGCAGTGTCGCAGTCCAAGTGGAGGCTGTGCTTGACAGCTTGACCAAGATGGCGCAGTCGTACCCGCTTCTCACCGATGATGTTGTCGCGCTTCGGGAAAATCTGCATGATTTGACAACCAAGTCCCCAAGCAGGGCAATCATTTCTGATGTGCGCAATAATTTGCACAAGCTTGTGCTTGGCTTGGACCAGGTTACTATTTTGATGCAGAGCCAAAAGGAAACCTTGATTGGCAGGTATCATCAAACTTTTGACAGGCTGTCTGTTGTGTGGTCAGTCACCGCTGCGATAGGCGTGGTATTCTTGGGCGGGATGATTATGTTCTTTGTGTCTCAACTCGCATGGGATATCAGGCGGGTACAGGATCGCGCGTTGGCGATTGTGGAAGGCTACCGCGGCAAGCCACTGGTTGTTTCCCGTTATGATGAAATTGGCGCGCTGATGGAGGCCGTCAACAGGATGCAACTCGAGTTGCGGGAACACGAGATGCAAATGGAACTAATTCGACAGCAACGCTTTCACAAGGAAAAAATGGCGGCGGTAGGCTCGCTTGCTTCGGTTGTGGCGCATGAAATCAACAATCCGCTTTCAGCTATCGTGGGAGCGGCGCAATCGATGTCACGACTTGGAGATTCAAATACGGCGGGAAATAGTGAATACATCCATCAAGCTGAAGTAATCTTGGCGCAAGCCAAGAGGGTAATGAATATCACGCGTCAGATATCCGAGTTTTCCATGCCGCAGTCTGCCGAGCCTGAATTGCTTGATTTGAATGCGCTGATTCGCAGTACGGTAAAGTTCATCAGTTTTGACAGACGCTTCAGTTATATCGAGATGGTGCTGAATCTTGACCCGAACCTTCCCGCCATATATGCCGTCGGAGATCATATTACCCAGGTGGTGATGAATCTTCTTATCAATTCCGCAGATGCGGCGGAAGGCAGAATCGACCCCAAGCCACGCATAACAATTTCGACGTGCAGCCGTGACAATAAAGTGGAGATAAAGGTTACTGACAATGGAACCGGGATGGACGTTACCACGATTGAACGGGTATTCGAGGAGTATTTCACTACCAAACCCCTGGGCAAGGGGAGCGGCATAGGCATGTCGGTTTCGAAATCAATGGTCGAATCGGGCGGTGGAACAATTTCAATCGACTCCGAATTGGGAATTGGTACGACGGTGACTGTTTTGCTTCCGGTTTATCGGGAAGGGCCGAGGGAGGCATGATATAGATGCATGTCCTAGTTATTGACGATGAAGTCGCTCTCAGGCAAATACTTGCCGCTCTGGTCAGTCGGGCGGGCTATTCCGTTGATACTGCAGCGACCGCTGCCGAAGCAACCGCTAAACTCGTTCGCGGCGATGTGGATGTTGCCCTGTGTGACGTAAGGCTGCCGGATGGCGACGGGATAGAGCTTGTGCGCGGGTTCAAGGCTCCGGGAACGGGAATAGAGACGCAATTCATCATGGTAACTGCATTCGCTTCGATGGAGACGGCAGTCGAGGCTTTGCGAGCGGGAGCTACCGATTATATTGTGAAGCCTGTGCATAACGAGGATTTGCTGCACAGGCTGTCGCAAATCGAGGCGATATCCGGTCTGCGTGCTGAAAATAAGGCATTGCGCAGTCTCGTTTCCGGAAAGCGCGGACTTTACCGCTTCACTTCTCCATGCATGCAACAGGTTGATCGGATGGCCAGCAAGGTGGCGTCCACAAACAGCAATGTATTGATTACCGGCGAAAGCGGTACTGGTAAGGGGGTTCTAGCGCGGGGAATACACGAACTAAGCCTGAGATCAGACTTCCCGTTTATCCCGGTGAATTGCGCGGCGATCCCCGAAAACCTGCTGGAGAGCGAGTTCTTTGGCCACACCAAAGGCGCATTTACCGGCGCCGACAAGGCACGCAAGGGCCTATTCACGGAAGCGGATCGCGGCACGATTTTTCTCGATGAAATTGGAGAGTTGCCGCTGCATCTTCAAACAAAATTGCTTCACGTGATCGAAGACAAGCAAATACGTCCGCTTGGAAGTGAGCAGATGCGCAATGTGGATGTGCGTATTATCGCCGCCACCAACCGGAATCTGGAAGAAATGGTGAAGGAGGGGAATTTTCGTGAGGATCTGTTTTTCAGAATAAGCATGTTTCATATCTATTTGCCCCCATTGCGCGATCGACATCAGGATATTAGTGGATTGATCAGGCACGTCCTGGATAATATCGCCAGTGCTTCTTCCGGAGTAAAGCTGGAAATCGATCAGGCGGCGGAAGAGCTGCTTCAATCATACAGCTGGCCCGGCAATGTGAGGCAATTGGAAAATGTGATCAATCGTGCGTATATTTTGGCTGATGGCGGCCGAATTACATTGGTCGATTTGTCGCCCGAAATTTCAAAAAATACCCTTACCCATGAAGATACGTCATCGTTTTCCGCCAAGACTGGCGACTTGCGGGAACAATTAAGGCAGGCTGAAGCCGAAATTATTGCCAAGGTACTTGGAGAAACGGGAGGAGACCGAAAGATTACGGCGCAAAGGCTTGGTATCGGACTTTCCAGTCTCTATCGCAAGCTTGAGGAACTGGGGGTGGGGTGATGAACGAAACACGCGTATGTGCAAAAAGCAGGAGAATATGCGAAAAAGGTGTTAACTTTGTATTGACTCAACCCGGATGCGGGCTTTAGTACGGTAAGCGGAATATTTGGAGGAAATCATGATGCGAGGATTTAGACTTGGAATCTGCTTGATGGCGCTATTGTCTTGGTCATCGGCTGGCGTTGGTGCCACTGATGCTGATTCAAAACAGCAAAAGCCCTTAACCCTTAAACAGATGTATAAGATGACCTCAGCGCAATTGCTCAATAGAACGGCCACTGCTGAAGAAGACTATCTGGCAGGCCAAATCGCATATGACAGGGGGGAAATCGTCGAGGCGCAGGGGATGTTCGAACGCGCGGCCAAGAGGGGGCACACGGGTGCGATGGTCAAGTATGCAGACATTTTGAGCCGTGCTGGATTTATGAAGGATGCGTATGCCTCATACCGTCAGGCGGCCGAACTGGGTGATCCTGAGGCGCAATTCAACCTGGCAGCAATGTATTTGGATTTGGGGAATTATGATTGGAAGAATATCGATTCGAAAGTTAATGAGGTTGAGGCGCGCAAGTGGCTAATGATGGCGGCCGAACAAGACTACCCCGATGCAATTAATTTGGCCGCTTCAATATATGCAAGCGGTGGGCTGGGCTTGGCCGACGCAGAGCGAACTGATGCAGAGGTGCTGAAATGGGTCAGGAAATCGGCAGAATTAGGCACTGGTACGTCTATGCAAATATTGGCGACAGCATATCGCAAAGGTAAATATGGGCTGGCAGTCGACAAGAAATTGGCTGACGAGTGGGACGCGAAAGCGAATAAAGCATTTGGTGTAAAGGAAAGGGAAAAGAAGAAAGCGCGCAAGAAACGCCTATAGCCATTGTCCTGATAGTGCTTCGACTATGCGTTGCGGCTTGTGGCAAAGGGACGGGGAGGTATAATAACCAGCTTTCGCCGTTCTGTTCAGCTGGTCATGAAGGGATGGAAATTTTTCGGGGTTCTTTCCCTAAGCCTGGCCACCTCTTACCGTCAAGGAGCGTGAGAAATGAATGCGGTTAATCGTATTGCTGCAAGTGTGCTGGCAGGCTGTTTCGGTGTCATTTTATCAGTTCCGCTGGAAGCATTTGCTGAAGACGTAGCCAATGGACAATTGCTGTACATGGATAACTGCGCGGGTTGTCATGGGGAACATGGGATCAGCGTCATGGATGAAGCACCTAATCTTGCCCGCTTTGACATGGTGGAGAAATCAGACCAGGACTTGATAGAAATCATACAATCTGGAGGCGGCATGATGCCGCCATATATCGGAGTACTCAATGAAGATGAAATCCTCGACGTCGTAAGTTTTCTAAGGACTTTAAACTGATGCTTAATGTAATTAAATGTGCGGCGATAATTGTGGCTTCAACCTTGCTGGTTTTTAACGATGCTTCCGCAGCCACGGCAGGTGCCTCGAATGAGCGAGTTCTGGAGACATTTGATGTCGGGCCAGATGTCTTTGTGCGCGCGCTGAAATTTGAAAAGTCCAGCAACACATTGTGGGTTGGTACTTCCACCGGTGTAATCGAAGTTGACCTGGGAACTAACAAGCCCCGCAATACTTTCACCAGAGCTCAGGGGTTGGCAAACGAATATGTCTTTGCCATCGGTATAGACTCGAAAGGTTACAAGTGGTTCGGCACCAACGCAGGCGGTGCTTCAAGCTACAAGGACGGAAACTGGAAAACCTACTTTCCTATGCATGGACTGGCGGATTACTGGGTATATTCCTTTGCTAACGATAAGCAGGGAAACCTTTGGATAGGCACCTGGGCGGGAGCCAGCCATTTCGACTTAAGAACCAAGAAGTTCACGAATTATGTAAGGGAGTTGGTGAACGAGTGGGTATACGGAATCGATGTGGATGATAAGGGGCGTGCCTGGTTCGGCACGGAAGGCGGAGTGTCCATGTTCGACGGTAAAACATGGAAGTCATGGTCTCATCAGGACGGCTTGGGAGCGCCCAATGCCAAAGGTTTGCCAGCCAGCCCCAATACGGGTTTGGGAACCCGCCAGAGGCATAATCTGGATGCGAGTGTTGACGGGTCTATGAGCTACAATCCAAGTTACGTTCTTGCTCTTATTGTCGCAAAGGACGGCACAGTTTGGGCTGGAACATGGGGCGGTGGAGTATCCAGATTCGATGGCAAGTCATGGCGTAATTTCACTGTCAAGGACGGCCTCTCTGGAAACATGGTTTACTCGATTGCACAAGATGCCGACGGTGTGTACTGGTTCGGAACGAATAACGGCGTGACGCGTTACGATGGTAAATCATGGAGCAAGATTGGAAAAGCGAATGGCTTGCTCGATGATGCGGTCTATTCAATTGCCCCCATATCCAGCGGGGTCGTTTGGGTTGGAACCAGGCGCGGTGTAGCAAAGATTGGTATTGGCAATTAACGCTATGACTGATACTTGCGATTTAATGATAGGAAGATATATGCAAATTGGCAAAAAAACGGCGTTGATTTCTGCCCTGATACTGGGATTTGCAGTTGCGGGATGCGACAAGGGCAACAATGGCGCCAGTCCAGCGCCTGCCCCAAAATCTTCGCCTCAGGCAGATTCACCCCAAGCAACCACAGCTCCGGCGACCACGCCCCCGGTTACGGCAGCACCTCGCGAAGGCAAGGTTAAGGTGGATCCCAAGCAGCAGTTTACGCACTATCGCGTTGGCGATATGAATGTTAAGGCCATTTATGCGGATGGCAAGACAGTCTGGATAGGAACCTCGGGCGGCGGAGTAATTCGCTATGACACCAGCAATGACTCATTCAAGGTCACCGACAACACCAATGGACTGCTTTCCAATGGCGCCTTTTTTGTGGGAAAGATCAAGGGGCACATCGCCGTCGGTACTTATGGCGGCGGGATGTCGTTACTCCAGGCTGACGGGGTAACCTGGAAGAACTACAACATTCCACAAGGTGTAGGTGACCCGTTCGTATATGGTGCGATAGAAGCCAAAAATGGTGACGTCTGGGTTGCCACATGGTCAGGTGTCAATCGTGTTCGCGGCGGCGCGCTGGACGATCCTGAAAAATGGGATCTCTTCACGGTGGAAAATACCCATGGAGGACTGCCGAACGATTGGGTATATGGTTTGGCCGAAGGGAAGAATGGCGAAATATGGTTTGCAACAGAGGGCGGCGTTGCCCGCTTTGCCAACGGAAAGTGGAGCAACTGGAATCATGAGACGGGAATTGGCGCGCCATATGAAAAGGTCAAGAGCGCCATTACCTTCAAGAATGACCCCGGCAGATTATCGGAACATCATGCCCAGCAAAAGAAAGACATGGGACTGGAGGGGGTTGATATTTCCTATAATCCGAACTACATCATTTCTCTGGCGGTAGGAAATGATGGTCAAGTTTGGGCCGGAACCTGGGGTGGCGGCTTATCACGCTTTGATGGCAAGAACTGGAAGACATATACAACAAATGAAGGCCTGCCGGGCAATCATGTATTCATGTTACACAAAGACCTGGACGGAAAGATCTGGATAGGCACCAACAAGGGGCTGGCTTTGCTGCAAGGCGACAGGTTCAAGGTGCTGACCCGTGCTGATGGTTTGTTGGCGGACAATGTCTTTGCCATGGATACGACTTCAGGTGGCGGCAAATGGATAGGAAGCTATGGTGGGGTTGCCTACTTGCGACCAGCAAATTGAAGGGCGCAAGGGAAGGCGGGCAATTCCTGCATCGTCGAGCATGTTCGGCAATTTTGGCAAGTGTATTTTTTTGTCAGTTCTCATTCTGGTCTGCGTAGGATGCTCTGATTCTGATCAGTTGATACAGGGGGCCGATGCCTACAAGAGGGGTGATTTCTCAGCGGCGATGAAGGAGTTAAGACCGTTGGCTGCAAGGGGAAATGCAACTGCCCAGATGTATGTCGGATATATGTATGACAATGGCGAAGGTGTCCCCGTCGACTACAAACAAGCCGCTGACTGGTACAGAAAAGCCGCCGAACAAGGAAATGAGATTGCACAGCACAACCTGGCACTCTTGTATGGCAACGGACTGGGTGTGAAGCAGGACTGGGTGCAAGCCCTTAAATGGATTAATCTGGCGGTGATCATTTCCAAATCAAGGCACGAGCAGGCCGTCAAGGACGGAAATTTCGCGGTGACCAAAATGACGCCGGAACAAATCAAGGAAGCGGAAAGGTTGACCGACGAGTGGTTAGCCAGGCATCAGCAAGTGCTGAGCAGTCGCTGATTCCTCGTCTTCCAAGGCAGGACAGGTCATTTCTTCTGAACTTGACCGACAAATATTACCAGTTCAAAATTTCTCTGC
This sequence comes from uncultured beta proteobacterium, assembly GCA_963782385.1. Taxonomy (GTDB): domain Bacteria; phylum Pseudomonadota; class Gammaproteobacteria; order Burkholderiales; family Gallionellaceae; genus CAVXFS01. Next base: position 108,928 of record CAWAJO010000001.1, on the reverse strand, counting down.
AGTTCCTTGCTGAAGAAATTTGGCATGCTTACTCCCTCGCTATACCCTAAATTGTCTCCCGTCTTGAGATCGGCAATTTTCGGGCCGGCCAGCCAGACGTCCCCATCCTTATTGCTGAGTACTCTGGCATAGGTGTAGCCTTGAGTCTGCAATACTTCCTGAACGACGCCTGTATAGGGAAGTTGCGATTTTCTGTATTCTCGTTCGATGGTTCGTGCCTTTGCGGCTTCAGCTTCTTCTTTGCTGCCCCAGTACCCAATGTCGCCGTTGGCGTTTCGATTGGCAAAAATCACACTGGAGAGGTAACCGTCACGGTTGGTGCCGGCCAAAACATATAGGACGTCGTCATAATCAATTGTGCTGAAGTTGGCGCGTGGTTGGTCAAGATGGGCGACTGTCTGCCATGCTTCAAGCTGTCCGTCCTTGGTGACAGCGGTACGCTCGATGCTGTCAAGGTATTCCGCCCCGGAAATGCCCCCCATTGCGTAGATATAGTTGCCGTAGGATGCCGAAGACAAGGCGTAGCGGCCTTGCTGCAGGGGCGACGTGGCCTGCCAAGTTTGCAGGGTTTCGTCGGCCGTGGGACGTGACCACTCAACATCGGTAATGCCAATGCCTTTTGACTGATCGTGGCCGCCAATCACAAAGAACGTATCGCCATCATTTCTCACAGTGCCGACATAGCGTGGCATGGTCATCACTTTCGGGTCCAGTCGCCATTCCCCGAGGCTCCCATCAGGTTGTATTTCGGCGTACTCGACACTGTCCAGCAATACACCGCCGAATCCGCCGAATGAATACAAGGCCTTGTCTGTAGCAATGATATGGCTGCAACGCCGGGCAACAACCATTTCATTTTTTTCCTTTTCCCATGGCCCAAGCGTGCCATCTGCCTGGATACGAGCCCGCTCAACCGAGTGCAGCAGGTGGTGGCCAAATGGCCCGTTGCCGCCGCCGACAACGTAAACGAAGTTGCCGTGCACGACCGCATCGGTGAATCCGCGCGCCTCATTCAATTCGTGCCCAAACTGCCACGGCCCGAGCGTGCCGTCATCCTGGATTTGCGCATACTCGGTCGTGTTGAGAAAATCCTTTCCGTCCACGCCGCCAATCAGGTAGATCTTGTCCCCGACCAAGACCGAGGCTGTGCCTGCCCGCGGAATGTTGATATGGGATGTTTCCTTCCAGTCGGGTATCCATACCTGGCTGGCGCATCCGGACAACAACAATATCGAGGCAGCAAAAATGATTCTCAGCGTGTTCATCGTCATTCGATTCCTGGGGATTGATTCCGGTTCGGTGAAGATTGTACCTGAAATAGCCAGCAGTTTTATGCGATGAGCCGCGGTAATCAATGTGCGACCTTTCGATACGAATCAGAAAATATGCTTCCTGGCAAAAAGATATCCGGAGTCGCTTCGATAGACGCTTTTCCATTCCGGGTTGTTGAGGAGGTAGCCGACCAACGGATAGCGTTCACCGGTATAAGCATTCCCGGGAGGGATCAGCACCAGGTCAAAGTTTCCCTGATCGAGGAATTTACGTCCGGTCGGCGTCATCCATAATATGTTTGTGTAGGCCTCGATTCTTCTCGGGTCGAGTACCCTGCCGTCGAGAAACACCGTGACCGCGGGTGACAGGTTCCAGCCAAGATATCCCCCCCAATTCATGGTGTTGAACATTCGCCCTGTCAAATGGTTTGCCTTGATCAATTCTGTCGCCGCAACTGGAAACTGCCTCTCCAATACGCCGTGCTGGAATATGCGATTTTGCATGTATCCATAAGCCAGGAACAGCACCGAGATAACAATCACGGACAGATTTACGGCTAGGCCGGGCAATTGATAGCGCCGAGAAATTCGGCCCAGGCTTGCAGCGACATAAGGAGCTGTGAGAAAAATGAACAGGGGAATGTACCGATATGCCGTCAGACTGATCAGCGCAGCCGAGATGACAAGCATGCCTTGCTTCAGATGAGTCTTGTTGAAGAACCCCGGCAGAGAAAGCATGGCTATGCTGAAATAGAGCCAGTAATACTTTGTCGCAGGCCACAACGACCAGGGACTCATATATTCCGACATGCGGTCTCGTATCAGCTGATTCTCAGGGAAAGCGATATATTTCAGCGTGGTCAGCCCGTTTGGCGCGGCTAGCAAAGCTGCAATACATAGGCCCGTCGCCAGCAGTATCTTGCCCTGGCCCAAGGTTGCATTCCCTGTGTTCAGCCTCCTTTCGAGCAAATATGCCGCAACAAATAGGACCAACATTGCTTCACCATAAACCACCCCGCCGTGACTGTTCGCCCACAGCAGAAACAGCGGCGGCAAGAGGTACGCAGGCCAAGCTCTGAATGTGTGCCGGTACAGGTCAAGCAGAAGAAACGCAAGTGACAGATAGACAAAGGAAAAAAGTTGGGGCCGCTCACCCGTGTGGGTTGAAATTACGATTCCGGATAATGCCAGGATTAGCATGGTGGGTGTCAGCCCCGCACTGGCGATGCGACAGCGCCAATATACAATGGCAAGGCAGGCAGTGAGCATCGCGGCACGGAAATAAATGATCCCATCGAGCCCGAGAAAACGGTAAACCCAGTACAGCAACACCTGTCCCAGCCATTGGCTCTTTAGAACGGTTTGCCCCCAGTTGTTGGCGGCATCGTATACTCCGAAAGGGTCCTGGTTCGGGATTGCGCCAGTTGCGACCATTTCTCTGCCGGCGGCAAGATGCCACCAAAAATCTATGTCCGATATCTTGACCGAAAAATATCCAAAAAATGTCAGAATAAGGGCAGCCACGGCCAGGAATTCAACATGGAGGCCGTTGCGTTTGATGTTCATTGTGGGGTTGGACAGGGTGGGATTGGGGGAAATCTCTGGATATCGGCATGCCGGTCATTATTCTGGCAGGGAATACAGCGCCTTTGACACGTAGGCGACTATCGCATCAATTTCATCCCGTCCAAGAACTGACTTCCATGCCGGCATCGAGGTACCCGGCAGCCCCTCAATTATGGTTCTTCTCAGCCGCGCCTGGGTCATGGTTTTCATGAATGCGGGGTCACGCAAATTCCGCGGATGGGGTTCCAGAAAACTGCCGATCCAGTTCTTTCCGGTACCGTCGGCACCATGGCAAAAGGCGCAGTTGCTCTGGAACAGCTTTTCCCCTTTGCGTTCCAGTAAGTTCATGCCGTCAACCTTGGGCGGAATCTCGTGCAGGAGATAAGGACTTGCGCTGGCCATCGCATCTAGCTTATCCGGAGACGGAGCGGGTGAAGAATTGGAATAATTGTTGCGCGGATAGGTTAGCGGGCTTGATTCCCATTTTGCACTGCCAGGCGCAGCACGACCACGGTCGTGGCAAGTGACGCAACTGGACATGAACAAGCGCTTCCCGCGAGCCTGCTCTTCGGTCAGTTCCCGCCACGGGCGATTGATTGGAATTTGGCCTGTTGCAAAAGGAAACGCGATGCGATAACGCTCATGGTTGGGCCAGCCGTTTTCAGGAGTGTGATACTTGGTGTTTGGCGCCTTCTTTCGTACGAACTCATCCATTACAAAAGCGGCCAGCTGCTCCATCTCCGCAGCACCGAGCACATTGCGGAACGATTGCATGGCGGTGCCGGGCTTGCCATTCTTGAGCGTGGATATAATTCGCGCCTGTGTAAGACGACCCGCGTCGGCATGGGTAAAGTCAAGCGGTGGGGGGGAGAGGAAGGTCGCAGCAACTGTCTGGGCATTGCCGGAATAGCCGTGGCAGAAATAGCACCGGAAATTGTAAATTTTCCGTCCCGCTTCGAGTGCTGCTGTTGATGCGCCAACAGCATCGGTTGCATATGCCGAAAAGGTTCCGGAAAAGACCATGACAGCGGCGCAGAACACCGCTGCCATATAGAATTGTTTCATCGCTTCTTGTCTGGTGTTGCCCCGGCCTTTTCCTGAATGAAGGTTTCGAAAACGAATTCACCCACGTTGGCGATCTCCTGATCGGAGAGCACCTTGCCCCATGCCGGCATCACCGTGCCCGGCTTTCCCATGGTTATTGCCGCGAAGAGTGTCGGCCGATTCAGATTGGTGTGAGAATATTCATCGTGGAAATTGCGTGGTTTGGGATTCAGAAAGAATGCCCTTGGCCCTTCTCCATTGCCAAGCTTTCCGTGACAGGTCGAACAATTCCCCAGGAAAAACCTCCTGCCAAGCTTGACATTTCCGACCAAGCCTTTCGGGAAGGGCAGGCTCATGTCGGCTTGCCTGGTTGATGCAGCGGGTGGGGCTGCAGCAGCCGGATTTGCCGGGGCTGTTGCGGGTGTTGTTGGGGCGGCAGAAGTGGTAACGCCCGCACTGGCGGCAGGAGGAGGAGGCACGTCCATGGGTTTGTCGGACATAGAGGTCAGCGGCTTGTCCTTGTAACGTTGAGCCAGTTCCGGAAGCAATACCCAGCGCATGTAATCAACCACGGCTTCGATATTGTCGGGCTTCAAACGGTCGCTGAATCCGGCGGGCGTGCTGCCATGTTTCCCGCGAGTCACGGACGCTATCATGCGCTCTCGGGTCAGCCCGTTCTGTGCTTGGGCCGTTGTGAGGTCCGGCGGAGTATCACGCTTGCTGATGCCGACAGCGCCTTGGGCCCGGTCCGCGTGGCATATCTGGCAGAAGTGTCCATACACACCACGTCCCATTTCGATGCGCGGGTCAAGCGCGACCAGCATGAAGCGATTACGTATGTAGTCAACGACAGCTTCAATTTGTTTTTCCGTATAGCGAGTCCTCCATGGCATCATCGCAGTACCTGGTCTGCCGTAGGTGACTGCGTTAATCATTGCATCGCGGGTCAGATTGGAGGATTGAGTGAAATCACGAGGCTGCGGGTTCAGATTGACGCTGGCACGCCCGCGACCATTTCCGCGATCACCGTGGCAGACCGAGCAGGACTTGCGAAATATCAATTCCGGTTTTATTTCGCCGGTTCTCAATACCGGATGTTCATTGTACGCATTTTCCGGGGCAGAGAACGCAGACGTCGCACTGACCAGCAACAAATATAACAACAGTGTGGGAGTGTTGCGCAAAATTCCGACCCATTTTGTCTGAAGCGTTACGCACGATGCATGGAGTTTTGTCATTTACCGGGTTTCCTTAAGGCAGGCAGTGTTAATCGGATTGAAAGGTTGCGGCCTTTGTTCCAGCAAACGTTCGAGAGTGCGGCCGTTTGAATGAAATGGAGAACCGACGAATCTCAGGCATAATTAGATAACGCGATGAAATGCGGTGATTCCTGAAGGCGGTAAATGGTCGATTGCTGGGATCACTTTGGTTTAACCGATTGACTATAGATAGTTGACTTTCACGAAAGCAACTCTTCACAAAAGCTATTATATATTACTCCAAAAATTCTAAATGACATGGCAGGCTAGTGCAAGCGAAACAGTTTGTTGGGGAAAATGGAACAAATGATATGTCTTGTTGCAATTGCGCGTGAGAAATCAGAGTTGACAGATGATTCGCTAAGTTTATACCGAGCAGTAGTTGATGCTAACATTCGCCTCTCGATGTTCGATGAAGCTCAACCCCCGGAATATTTGAATGACTGCAACTGACAACAAGTTACTCTGCCCATGCGGCAGTGGCAAAGAATATGGGAAATGCTGCATTGGCAAATATGCGGCGGGCCCGGGCAAAACCGGTCTTTGGGGAAGGAGCCGCACCTACCGACCGGGATCGTATGAGGTGGACATCAGGGTCGGCCCCGGCGCCAATCCGCCGGGACGTGCGCAACATTGCTTCGATTTGGGAATTGCCCTGCAGTCGCAAGGCAATCTGGATGAGGCGATCGAAAATTTTCGCAAGGCAATTTTGATCAAGCCGGATTTTGTCGGGGCATATATCAATCTAGGGCTCGCATGTGAAGCGCAAGGCAAGCTGGACGCCGCAGTTGAGACTTTTCGCAAGGCGGTGTCCCTGAATCCAGATAATGCTGACATCTATTTCAACCTGGGCAATGTACTGAAGAAACAGGGAAGGGCGGGAGAGGCGATCGATCTCTTTCGCAAGACTATTGCGCTGAATCCAAAGGACGCAGAGGCATATTACAACATGGGCAATGCCCTTCAGGACACCGGGGAACTGGATGGGGCAGTCAACAGTTATCGCAGTGCGATCATGCTCAATCCCGGTTATTCGGATGCGCACAACAACCTGGGCAATACCTTCCAAAAACTGGGGAAGTTTGGCGATGCCATCGCAAGTTATCGAGACGCGCTCAAACTCAATGCTGGAAATGCGGAGGCGTTGAACAGTCTGGTGAATGCTCTATTGCATAGCTGTGACTGGGGGCAATATGACACTTACGTAAAACAAATCATCAAGGCTGTTGAACAAGGCAGGCTGGTGCTTCCATTCCTGTTCACCGAAATTTCGCAATCCGCTTCAGCGCAACTGAAGTGCGCAAGGAACTATACCGCCATAAGGCATCCCGCATCGGCGCATCCCTTGTGGACTGGGCAAAAATATCAGCATGACAAGATACGAGTGGCCTATTTGTCGGCAGATTTCCATAATCATGCAACTGCTTATTTGATGGCGGGCCTGTTTGAAATGCACGACAAGGAACGGTTTGAGATTTCAGCAATATCGTTTGGCCCTGAAGATGAAGGGTCTGAAATGCGGCAACGATTGCGGCGAGCTTTCGACCGGTTTGACAATGTCCGCAGAATGGGCGATTACGAAGTGGCACTGATGTTGCGCGACCGCGAAATTGACATCGTAGTTGATTTGAAGGGCCACACCAAAGACAGCCGCACCGGAATACTGGCGTATCGCCCCGCGCCTGTCCAGGTCAATGCCCTGGGCTTCCCCGGAACAATGGGGGCGGACTATATTGACTACATCATTGCTGACCGCCATCTGATTCCGCCGGAGGATCAGGCATACTACACCGAGAAAGTGGTATATATGCCTGACAGCTATCAGGTCAATGATGACAGACGGCTGATCGCGGAACGCACCCCGAAGCGGATGGAAGTGGGCTTGCCGGAAAACGGCTTTGTATTCTGCTGTTTCAATAACAATTTCAAGATTACTCCGGAGATATTCACGGTCTGGATGCGCCTGCTGGCCAGGGTTGAAGGCAGTGTGCTGTGGCTGCTGGCGGACAATCCTTCCGCCGCGGAAAATCTGATGCGTGAAGCGGCGCGACGAGATGTTGTACGGGAGCGGATCGTATTTGCCACCAGAATGGATCTTGTCGACCATCTTGCGCGGCATCGCGTGGCAGATCTGTTCCTGGATACTTTGCCCTATAACGCCCATACCACCACCAGCGATGCATTGTGGGCTGGATTGCCGGTGCTGACCTGCAAGGGACAAACGTTTGCAGGCAGGGTGGCGGCAAGCCTGCTGAATGCAGTCGGTTTGCCGGAAATGGTCACGGAAAGCCTGGAGGATTATGAATCTCGGGCGATGGAGTATGCCGCCAATCCCGCGCTTCTTGCTGAAGTTCGCGCCAAACTGGCGCGTAACCGCAATACCTGTGCCTTGTTTGATACTGACCGATATCGACGGCATATCGAAGCTGCCTACATTGCCATGTGGGAACGGTCCCAGAGGGAAGAGGCGCCGAATGCTTTTGTCGTCAAGCCATGAATAATTTCGGCAAAACACGATGGATACAGGATATTGCTGCAATGTTGAACCGTGGCCCTTTCTGTGCTCAATTCACAGGCGGCTAAGTGAAGTCGAAATATCACTCCAATCTGGGCCCTGATGAAAAATAGAAGCTCCGGGCAATTACCGGTTATTGGCCTTATCAAGAAGGCACTTGCGCATCATCAAGGCGGACGCATGCGCGAGGCGGAAGCGATCTATCGTCAAATATTGAAAGCAGAACCATCAAACGTTGATGCGCTGCATTTGTCGGGCGTTATCGCCAATCAGTCAGGCAACCATGAAAGAGCCGTGGAACTCATCGGCCGCGCGATCCGGCAAGATCCGCGGCACTCGTACGCCCACAACAATCTGGGGTTGGCCTTGCAGGGTCAAGGCAGACTGCCCGAGGCGGCAGCCAGTTATCTCACGGCGCTGTCAATCAAGCCGGACTTCACCGATGCGCACTTTAATCTCGGGAACGTGCTACTGGCGCAGGGCAAGCTGGACGAGGCAATAACGAGCTACAACAAGGCGCTGGAGCTGCAGCCAAATGATGCGGAAGTCCTCAATAATCTGGGGGGCGCTTTACGTATCCGAGCCAGGCTGGAGGAAGCCGAAGCCTGCTACCGCAAGGCGATAGCCGTCAGTCCGGGTTATGCTGAGGCGTACAACAATCTTGGAGTTGCGCTGCAGGAGCAAGGCAAGCTGACTGAAGCGGCTACCGCGTTGAGCAAGGCACTTGCACTTAAGCCGGATTATGCCGAGGCAATCAACAATCTGGGAGTCGTATTCTGGAAGGAGGGCGATCTGGACAAAGCAATTACCAGCTTCAGCAAAGCGTTGTCGCTCAAGCCTGATCATGCCGAGGCATACTGCAATCTGGGGAATGCGTTTCAAAAGCAGGGCGGATTCGATGAGGCCATAGCGGCTTACCGCAAGGCAATTTCACTCAATGCCGATCATGCCAAGGCATATGCCTATCTGGGCAATGTCCTGCGCAGGCAAGGCAAACTTGACGAGGCGCAAGCGAGCTTCCACCAAGCGCTTTCGATCACACCCGGACTGGCTGAAGCACATGTTGGCATTGCCGAGCTCAGTATCGATGTGGGTCGGTTTGACGCAGCCCGGCTTGCCTTGGACAAGGCCCTGGATTCCGCGCCTAAGCACCACAGTGCCCTGACACTGCTCAGCACGTTGCGAAAGATGACCCTGCAGGATGGATACTGGCTGAAAACCGTCCTCGGCCTGGTGTCCGATCATTCCTTGCCCAGAGAAGCGAAGATTCACCTGCAATTTGCGCTAGGCAAATACTACGACGACACCAAACAATATGATCTTGCCTTTGCAGCCTATCGGCAAGCAAACTTGCTAAAGCGCCAGGTGGAACGACAATTTGACCGAACCGGCTTTTCCCGTCTGATTGACGCCCAAATTGCCACCTATACCGCCGATTTCATCCGGCGGCCTATCGAAGGATCCAGCTCATCCACGCTTCCCGTTTTGATTGTCGGCATGCCGCGGTCGGGAACCTCTCTGACCGAGCAGATCATCGCCTCGCATCCCGATGTATTCGGTGCCGGAGAGTTGCCATTCTGGGGGAAGCAGGCCGAAATCCATCAGGACGCAATGCGTTCGGGAAACGACCTATCCGTGAGCGTGGCCCGGCTTGCGACCGAATATCATCAATGCCTGCGTGAGTATTCGAAGGAAGCAACTCGTATCGTTGATAAAATGCCGGGCAACTTCCTGTGGCTGGGGTTGATTCTAGCCGTATTCCCGCAGGCCAGAATAATCCATACCCGCCGCAATCCGCTGGACACATGCCTGTCCGTTTATTTCCAGGATCTGCTACCGGCACATTCCTACGGAACGGACCTGGATGACCTTGACTTTTATTATCGCGAGTACGACAGGCTGATGCGTCATTGGCGCGCGGTATTGCCAGGCGACCGGTTTCTTGAGGTGAGTTATGAAGCGTTAATCGATAATCAGGACGAATGGAGTCGGCGGATCATAGAATTTGTTGGTCTGGAATGGGATGAGCGCTGCCTGAATTTCCACAAGACGGAGCGAAGAGTGGGAACTACGAGTAACTGGCAGGTCAGGCAAGAGATATATCACTCATCCAAGGCGCGCTGGAGAAATTATGAGAAGCACTTGGGGCCGCTAATGGGTTTGATGGCTTTGACATGACAAAATTAAGGCCGACTTTATGGACTCTGAGGATTTGAAACGCGAAGTCGAGACGGCGCTTGCGTACCACAAGTCCGGCAGATTGAGCGAAGCGGAAACGATTTATCGCCGAGTGCTAAATGAGGATCCCCTGCACTTTGATGCACTGCATCTGCTGGGGGTCATCAGCAATCAGGCTGGAAACAGCGCGCAGGCGGTCAGATTGATCCGCCAGGCGCTTCTGCAAAACCCCCGCCACCCATTTGCGCAGAATAACCTGGGACTTGCGATCCAGGCGCAGGGCAAACTGGACGAGGCGGCTGCCAGTTTCCGCAAGGCGCTTTCCATCAAGCCGGATTTTGCAGACGCGTATTACAATCTCGGAAATGTGCTTCAGGCGCAGGGCAAACTGGACGAGGCGATAGCGAGCCATAACAAGGCACTGGAATTACAACCGAACGATGCGGACGTCCTCAATAATCTAGGAAGTGCATTGCGCAGTCAGGGCAGACTGGAAGAAGCGGTGGCCTGTTACCGCAAGGCGTTAACAATCAATCCGGGTTCGGTCCAGATCCATAACAATCTGGGTGTTGCGCTGCACGAGCAAGGCAAGGCAGACGAGGCTGCGATTGCATTGGGCAGGGCAATCGCTATCAGGCCCGGCTATGTCGAGGCAATTGACAATCTGGGCAAAATCTTCAAATCCGAAGGCAGGCTGGACGAAGCTTTGGCCTGCTATCAAAAATCCCTTGCACTAAAACCTGATAACGCAGATGCATGCATTGCGATGGGAAACGTCCTGCAGGAGGAGGGAAGGCTGGGCGAAGCAATTGCCAGTTACCATAAGGCAATCGAACTTGAACCTGGTTACGCCGAAGCGCACTTTAACCTGGGAACTACGCTCTATGATTTGAGCCAGCTTAGCGCGGCGCGCGAGAGCCTGCTCAAAGCGATTGAGATCAAGCCAGATTACTTCGAGGCACACGGCAATTTAGGCAGAGCTTTGCGCAACATGGGCCGGCTGGACGAGGCGATCGCGAGTTTCCACAAGGCGCTGCAGCTCAAACCGGGCTATGCGCTGGCATACAGCAGCCTGCTGTTCCTGCACGCCTACCACGGCACCCTGGAAGCGGCAGCCTACCTGTCGCTGGCGCGCGGCTGGGAACAGGCCTGCGTGCCGGCGCCGGAGCGGGAAGCCGCCGCCAAACGCAGATTCAAGCGCCTGCCCGCGAGTGGGCGGCGCCTGAAGATCGGCTATGTGTCGGGTGACTTCCGGCAGCATGCGGTGAGCTATTTCATCGAGCAATTGTTCGCCCGTCACGACCGCTCGCGCGTGGAACTGTACGCCTACTCGACCGCCGGAACGCGGGATGCGGTCACGGCACGGCTGCAGGACCTGACCGAACACTGGGTGGTGGTCGCCGGGCTGTCCGACACGGCCTTGCGGGAGCGCATCGAAGCCGACGGCATCGACGTGCTGATCGACCTGTCCGGCCATACCGCGCACAACCGCATGGGGGTGTTCGCCCGCCGCGCGGCGCCGGTGCAGGTGCATTATCTGGGTTACTTTGCCAGCACCGGGCTGAGCCAGATGGACTACTTCATCGGGGACGCGGTGCTGACCCCGCCGGAAATGGACCCGTACTTCAGCGAGCAGGTGTGGCGCCTGCCGCGCATCCGCGCCAGCTACGACGGCAAGGCCGATGCGCCCGGGCCGGGCTGGCGGCCTGATGCAACCGGAACGCTCTGGGTCGGCAGTTTCAGCAACCTGGGCAAGCTGACCCCGGAGACGTTCGTTTTGTGGGCCCGCGTACTGCATGCCTTGCCCGAGGCGAAGTTACTGCTCAAGACGCGCGCGCTGGCCGATGCCGGCAACCGCCGGCGCATCCTCGAGGCGATGGCGGCACAGGACATTGTGCCCGAGCGCATCGAACTGCAGTCGAGCGAGATCACGCCGGGGTGGCGGGAGCACATGGCCTATTACGACCGGCTGGACATTGCACTGGATCCGATCGGCGCCCATGGCGGTTACACCACGACCTGCGATGCGCTGTGGATGGGTGTGCCGGTCATCACGCTGGAAGGCGACCGCATGGCCTCGCGCATGACGGCCTCGATCCTGTCCGCGATCGGGCATCCGCAATGGATCGCCACCACCGAAGCGGACTATGTGGACAAGGTGGTGGCACTGGCCCGGGACCAGGAACAACGCAAGGCGCTGCGCACGAGCCAACGCGAATTGATGGCAGTTAGTGCCATGTGTGATGCAAAGGACCTGGCCCGAAAGCTGGAAAGCGCCTGCCTCGAAATGTTCGAGCGGTGGGCTGGAGCGCAAAGTCAGCGGGTTGTTGCCGAGCGGTAGACTATAATCGCTTCCCATTTCGGCCTGCGCGGAAGATGCGGAAACACCTACAAGCGCAATACTCGATGTAATTATGAAAAACAGATCGTGGGTACACTATTATGTGATTGGCTTTGCAATATTGCTTGCCACGCTTCAGTTGAATCATGTTCTATTGTTCTTTTCCGCATCACTCCAAGCCAATATCGACGCGGCCATCGGTGTGACGACGGGACACCCTCATTGGCGCGTCTATCAGAGTCGCGTATTGGGGCCATATTTGCTAAAAGGTTTAGCCAGCCTTCTTTCCGGAGATTACACTGACGCTTACCTGTTGCTGCTGATGGCCACCTTGACCCTGGCCGGGTATCAAGCATGGAGAATTGGGAGAAGAATAGGCGGGGAGCAAACGGGCTGGTTTGCACTCATGACTTTGCATCTGCTTTTCACAATTCTGTATTCTAAACCCTGGTTGTATATCTGGGATTTCATCGGTCTGAATGTCTTTCTGGCTTTCGTCGAGTTCGTGCTATGTGAGCGGCGGTGGCATTGGTTTGCGGCACTGTTCGCCGTTGCGATATTGAACCGCGACAGCGGGCAGTTCATCGCGCTCTGGATGATTCTCCAACCTGTCAGTTGCTGGCTGACTCGGCATCCCCTGCCAAAACGGGCGGGTCTGGGCATGGTGATCGCCGGTGTCGTTTGTGCCGCGGCCGGGGCATGGCTTATTGACTATTTAAGAACGACGTTGCTCGTTGAGGAAGTCGGTTTCAACCTTGTAAGGGGGACACCATCTGGCTATGGCCAAAATTTCTTTTGGGCTTGGCCGAGCAATCTCTATGCCCTGCAGCATGCGTGGGACGGTGGCGTAAGCAGACTCCTAACCGTCCTGCTATCTTTGGTCATTCTGTCTTCGATCATCGGCCTCGGTATTGGGCTGGCTCGCAGGAACGCGGCGCGCTACCTGGGGTTTTCAATAACGATCATGATCTTGGCAATCTCGATTTTGTTGTTCGGTTATATTTCTGAAACGCGTGTTTTTGTAGAAACCATCCCTGTCTTGTTGTTGGGTGCTTGCTTGCTGTTCCAATCCAGGGGATTGGCAAGGTGATTCCAGCACCACAATTCCAGAAGAATAGTCCACGGACGCGGTTGGTGCGGGCATTGCCATGGTATTGGCCACGGACAGCACAGAATCAGCTCTGGGGCCTGCAATGAGATGCGTGATTCGTCCGAGCGCCTGAATGCCGGCAACAGATTGAGGAATCTTGAGGCTGCGACCTGCAATTGCAGTGTCGCCGCCGATGCCTGTTCCCCGCGACTGAGGTTGCGCCATCTGTGTCACGGCTGACGTATCGCGTCGCAAAGGCTACCGGTTGCGCGAGTTGAGGATCGTTTGTGCCACGGTATATACGCTATGTAAAGCACGCTTGCGACAGGCATGCCTCCGGCACGTACGCTTCGTTCTGATTCAATAATCGAGTAGCCAATTAGTCGCAATGTATAGTAGGATAATAATCTATATAATTGGAAGCTTATAACTTAGTTGGTTGACCGTGCAATTGAGTTCTCACTCTGGGTCAATCGTTACTGAACAATGGAGGTAGGAGTATGGGACGTTACTTTTGTTTCTCGTGGAGAAAATCTCTGGTCTTGCTGCTGTGCGCCATGCTGGCAATTTTGGCTGGATGCGTGGCAGTTCAGGCGCCAAAGCCGAAGAAACAGGTGCAGACTGTATGGCCGATGCCGCCTGATCCTCCGCGCTTCTTTTTTGACTGGGTGATTTTGGGAAGTGCGAGCGTCAAGGCGGTTACCGAAGACGAGAAACTCAAGGAATCCCTGCTTGGCAGCACGGGACGTGTCAACGATCCATTCGGCAAGCCTTATTCCATTGCTGTAAACAAAGGGCGGATTTTTGTTTCCGATTCAGTTGCACGTGTGGTCAGGGTATTTGACGCGCCACAGGGAACATATTTCTTGATTGGCTCCCGAAGAGAGCAAAATCCCGACGCTCGCCTAATGAAACCAGTGGGAATTGATACTGACGACAACGGAACCTTGTACGTCATGGATGCCACATTGAAGGTCGTGAAGGTATATTCGAGGGACGGTCAGTACCTGCGCACTTTGTTACATGATGGAGATATAGACAGGCCGTCGAGCGTAACTGTTGATCCGAGCGGCGAGCGTATGTACGTGGTTGATATAGGCGGGCCCCTATCTCAGAACCATCGGATTCGGGTATATGACGCGACCACGGGCGATCACCTTTTCGATATTGGCAAGCGTGGAAGCGGTCCTGGTGAGTTCAATTTGCCCAGGGACGTGGCAATCGCTCCCAATGGTGACTTGTACGTCTCCGATGGCGGCAATTTCCGAATTGAGGTATTTGACCATAATGGCAAATTCTTGCGAACATTTGGTGAACTCGGCAAACAGTTGGGAAGTTTCGGTCGGCCAAAAGAACTTGCCATAGACAAGAATGGCAACGTTTATGTTATTGATGCAGCGTTTGGTAATTTCCAGATATTCAATTCGGATGGGCAGTTGTTGATGTTTATCGGCGAACGCTCTAACGACAATGGACCCGGGAAATTCTTGCTGCCATCGGGTATTGCCGTCGATGAAGACGGACGTGTCTATGCGGTCGATCAATGGTTTAAAAAGGTAGACATATTCCGCCCTGTGGGTTTGCCGTTTGCTACTGGATACACAGTATTCAAGGGGCAACAAGCAAAAAAGTGACGGAACCCATACCGTCAACTTGACAATGGCAATGTAAGGCAACCGGCTTTTGGGCGCTGTTGCGCCAATAGCGTTCCGCTGTGCGGGACTGCGAATTCTGAGGTGACAGAAACTTGCCACTCCCATATGGTCGAACTTCGTTGTTGTCGCTCTGACGCGTTGCCGGTGCGATATGGGCATGTATCAGAGTCTCAAACCAGTTTCTTGACCAGTAACCCGTGATGAAACTTGCCTTTAAACACGCAATGGGCGTGTTCTGTTCGGCTAGTCTGGCTCGATCAGAGTACGTTCGATGGCGGCATGTACACCGATCCGCAAGCTACGTGGCAGGTCGATTGCAGCCGTGATCAGCCCGAAACGCTCTGCAATAACCACGGAACCAGGCTGGTGTTCCGCAAACGGGTAACATTCGCCCGCCTTCCTTGATCCACAGTGAAGTCGATAGATCAAGCGCCAATCAGCCAGTTTCCTGAAACCGAAAATGGAGATGGCGCGGGTATAGCATCAAATTTTCCAAAGAATAATATTATTTTTCATGGATTTAATATTGCGCGACTCCGGTGGTTAGATCGAAAGATTTATGAGATCGCCATATTTAAAGTAATTTCTCAATTCTTCTCAATTCCCAGAATGGAGAATAAATAAACGCATAATCCAACCATAGAGATATGATCCTCGAGATACTAAATATATATTAATCAATGTATTAAAATAAATTAAGGGCGTGGCATAAAATCTGCTTACGAGAATAGGGCAACCCGCTGGTTAACGTTATTGTGTTTTATTCGCGGTTGTATTTTGCTAGCTTTAAATAAATATTTATTTCAAGGAGAGTTTCACTATGAATAATCGCACGAATTATGCATACGGCATGATGGGCCTGTTGTCTGCGTCTGCGTTGGTAATGGGACTTGCCAATAGTGCTTACGCATCAAATGGCACCGTGGCCTCGTCAGTTGGGCAAGGTATTTCGACCTTTACATCGAATGATGGTGGTGCCGGCGTGTTTGCGCCCGGCTCTGCGGTTAATATTACCAATTCCCGCCATAACTTGAGTACGACCAATACGCTGGATACCAACAGTGTCCAGGGATCCGCGGGAACCGGTCCTAACGGAACCAGCGTGATTGATATTAACGGCAATGTCGTCGGCACCAACCAGATTTGTGTATTCTGCCATACGCCGCACGGATTTAACGCTGTCCAGTCTGGTCCGCTGTGGAACAAGGCTGTCAATGCATCGGCTACCTATTCTGTATATAACACCGGCACCAATGTCAGCAGCACGTTTGATGCCGACACGCCGTCTATCGGTTCTGTGTCCCTCGCCTGCTTGTCCTGCCACGACGGTACGCAAGCCATGGACAACATGATCAATGGCGCGGGTTCTGGCCTGATGGCGGAAGGCTATAACGCGGCGCTGAGTTCTTCCGTTGCAAGCCAATTCATCATTGGCGTCAGCCCTGACGCAAGTCAACACTACACGTGGAATTCCAACGGTAGCCAAGGCGGTGGTAATGGTGGTGGTTTTGCGCAGATGGGCCAGGTTGACTCAGGTTTGATCAACTCTGACCCCAGCGGCAGTTCGGACAATCCTGGCGCAGAAGGTATTCTGCTTGGAACTGACTTGTCGAACGACCACCCGATCAGCATGCAATACTGCGGTGGCGGTATCAGCTTGAGCCAAGGCTCTGCAGTGGCCGGTGCACCAATTATTGCTGATGGTACTTGTGCCGACAGGTTGTTCAACCTGCCAACTGTTGCGCTTCTGGGAACCAGTAACGGACCAGGTACACCTCGCTTCTGGGTTGATACCAACGTCGTACTTGACAGTGACGCTGTCGCGGCCGGTTCGGCAAGTATTGGCGGCTCTGGCGCTTACCCGATTACGCGTGATCCAAACACGTATGAGCTCTATGTGAGCAATGGTGTTGCGCAAGCCAACTCCACAGTAGGCACGGCTGCATTACTTTCTGGTCCAGCACTGACAGTTAGCGGTGCGCCGGTAACGTTGTGCGGCAACGGTAACAATGGTGACGCATGCGGACGCGGATTCGTGTCAAGCCTGGCTGCAAATACGTTTGTGCCAGTACCGGGCGCTGGTATCCGTACCAAGCAAGACATCATGCTGTTTGACAACAACCCCGGTGTCACGGGCCCATCCGTGGAGTGCGCATCTTGTCATGATCCGCATACCCCGAACAACGGCGTCTTCCTGCGTGTTTCTAACCAGGGCAGTGGACTTTGCCTCTCCTGCCACGTTAAGTAAGAGCACGCAGCAACAACGGTCAAAACTTGACCTTGGCGGGCCGGACAGAAATTGTCTGGCCCGTTTTTTTTCGCCACTGTTCCCAAACAAGGAAAAAACTGATAGAAATGATTGTGCCCGGCAGAACTGGGCGCTGCAAATTGGCATATCCAACTATCTGTAACAACGACTGGAATTATTGGACCGAACACATGTCTACTGGATAACGATGTTCAGACGAAAAGATTCCTGAATAATCTTTTGTGCATCGTTGAAACTTCTATACCGAACGATAAATTTTGAAATTTGCATGAGTATGACTTTGCCAGCTATATGCGCCACCGCCTCACGATTTTGTCTGTCAAGATTTTTCGGCCCCGACAACCCCGCGCCCAGCTCTAGCACAGGCTGATGCCGCGATGGAGGCTGGCTAGCGGTGCGGCTGAAATGCAGAGCCAACGCAAATATAAAGTGCCAAGGCAAATGGCAGGCCGATTGCCAACGGGTAATGTAATGTTGAACTTGATAACCTTACTGAAAATCGTCGTAGCTCCGACAGGTTCCAATAGGAAAAGAAAAAGAAACTCGTAAACAGCAAACGAATACCGCGGCAGGCAAAGTCTCATTTGGTAACGTATGGCCAAAGCACAAGGCAACAAGCCCGATGAACCAGGGCCGATAAAATGATCGACAAACGGTATGCGCTACAAATTGAACGGACCGAGATCTCTTGTAAATTCAGGTTAAAATGGCGATAGTTTATTCACCTGAAATGAAAGAGAAAATACAACCATTATGCTGAGTCAGTCGGCGGAAAAATGTTGACTCCGATTTACACGTTGCACGCGCAATGGGAAGATGCATCATGCCAGCAAGCTGTTATACACGTGACGGCCAAGCTTTAAAATCAACCATGGCATTGCGGATCGTCGCCTTTTGCCGGCTCGAGGTAATTGCCATGCGTGATTAGATGAATAGACGAATTAAATGTTGACTGCTGGTAATTATTCTGAAATCCATCGACTTTGAAGTAGCTAGCGGGGTATTCCAGGTCTTTCCGTCATGGACCTCGGAAGAGAAATCGAAATTCTGAATGGCCTTTGGGTGGATAATAGTGTAAAGGAGGGAGTGTTCGTTAAGTGCTATGTGAATCACATACTCGATAATGAATGTAATTAAGCATGCGCATTACATGGCCAATTTCCCTCATTCTTTCTAGATATCTCAGGCAATCGAGCTGCGCGTTGTTGCGCATAATTCTGCGGAGTGAATGATACGTGGGGGAACGTACAAGGGGAATCGCAACTTCTGTGGCTAGACTTGCTGTCATTGGACTCGGTATGATTGGCCAGCGGCTGGCGCTGGGTGCTGAAATCGCCATGCCGCCTCAATTAGCGGTCCAGACGGGAGGCAATGCTAGCAATTTGGATCTTCCCCCGGTTTTGATGGCTCAGGCACAGCCCATCTCGCGAGGCAATGCCCCAGATGAAAGTGGGGTTTCAACGACGGATGCTCCAACTGAACCCCAATCTTCGACTCAGGAGGCCATAAGTGTTCCTCTCATGCCCGGCCCCAGCCAGAAACGGAGAAGACCCAGAATGGCCGGAATACCGGAAGGACTGAGGACGCCTCAACAATTCCCGGGTGGTTCTGCCGAAACGCAACAGGCGGGGACTCAAGAAAATCGAACAACTGGAACTGAAACTTTGCTAGGCGCCGGACCAAGCGCCGAAGCAGAAGCCCCGGGCAACATGGCTGAGACTGAAACCGAGAACCCGGAAATATCGGGTTATGAATCTCCTGGGGCAAGGGCAGCACGCAAAGCAGAGGAGCAAGGAGCTGGGCGCAAGTATAAACTTGCGCCAATTCACTGGCGTGGAACAGTTTTTTACGGCGCAGCTTTCAGGCAAAACAGAGTTTGGGGTAAAAAGAATTACTTGTTGAATCAGTACCCTGATCGACCTGTAAGTGCTTATAAATCGACGTCTATATCACATACTAAAGGGGCGCTGATGGAAGCGTCAACCTTTATCCTTCATCCTTGGATTGCGCAGGTGGCCGGACATTTGGGAATAATCAGTGATGATAGCCATCCGGTTCCAAGTATCAATCACAGTTATGACAATCGGCTTCTAGTCGGGGCTGACTTGAACCTGTTTTCGGTCACGCGATTCCCCTTTGCGATGTCGTATTCCCAAAATGACAGCCGCTTCAATTTTCAGTCTTCCGAAGTTACCAACAATACGGATGTCGTGACCGATACTCTATTGATGTCTCAACGCTACCAGCCTCTCAGTGGGCCAGATCGATATACTGCCGGACTGACCTACAACAAAGCCACATACAAGTATGCATTAGATTACGGTGATTTTCATGTTCCGTGGACGGGTTCCTCGTTTTCATACTCTAATTTATTTGGCACTTACACAACCAGATTCGGAAGGAAGCTTGATCAGCCGTTCTACCTGTTTGGCAGCCATCAAACTATCTCGTCGTCAATGAATCCGGGAAATGATACTTTGACGGACAATATCAACGCTGCCCATATCTATACACCGGAAGAGTACTTGCTTACTCTTAAAACCAATGCAAGCTTCTTCCAGAACAGATCCAGCGGACTCACTTCACGCAACCTGATGCTGGCGACTCAGGGGACATGGCAGCCTGAAGACTTGGATAACCCGCTTATTGTTTCAGGCAAAGCAAGATATTTCGATGCGGAGAATATAACTCACACCAAGACAACCGGAAGACAAATCTTGAACGCATCCGTCTTTGCATCCTATAACAAATGGAAATACCTCACCCTTAACGCTGGAGGGGGGCTGACAGAAACTCATAGTCGGGGAGGCGGTTCCAGCCTGACAACGACCCAATTCGGACGAGCGGTTTATATGCCTCCGGGGAATCGCCTGCTAAACCATACTTATAGAAAATCGGCCAGTACTTCCTTCAGCAACCTTACCTCCAGCACTGGAGCTTCAAACTGGACCACCTCTTCAACAGTTTCGCACAGTCTCGTTTCAGGAAAAGGCTCCAACATCAAGATTTCAGACAAAAGATATCGTTTCTCGGATCGAGTTGCACAATCCTTATCTGTACATACGAATCAACACACCGGATCGAGCCAGACGTTGACCAATAGCGCGTCATTAAGGTTGATTCCACTAGGCTTGAGAACCAAATTGCCTGGCACCAGATTTTCGGAGAAGGGGATCAGAGGTTTCGTGAGAGGCTCCGCAAATCTGGTTTCTGCCTTAGGAGTGGCTGCTTTCGATAGCAGAACATTTGGAAGAAACCCTTCACATCGACAATCATTCAAGATATCTCTTGACGCCGGTGCTGGTAGTGCTTACAGAGCAGCCGCCTCCGGTTATGGAGCCAATGCCGACTTGAGCATCGAATATGCTCGTACTATCAGGGGGGGCGAAAGTGGCGCAGTGCGAGGCAACGCTGCATGGTCACATAAGTTTCTTTATGACTACAATTATACAAGACGCAAACTGTTCGGAGTCAAGAAGCTAATATATAGACTCCGATTTACGGCTAATATAGATCCCGGATTAAGAGCCAGTCGCTATTCGGACATCCGGTTTACGAAGGCGTACGCAACAAATTCGTATTGGGCGCCCTATGGTGCTTCACTCAATCAAATACTGTCATACCGAATTGGCTTTAATGAGCTTGTGTTAGCAGCCACCATAGCCGATGATGAAGGCATCAATAGTTCTTCCCTCTTTTTGCGCTTCAGGGCATGGCGAAATTTTGGTAATTGATTTAATATTCGCAACGTAGGGAACGCAGCGTTGGTGCCGATTTTTTACAAAAGAATAATAAGCAATCGACGGGGAAACGAAAAATGGGAAATCGAATAAGGTGGGATGTACATATCGTATTGTCAGCGATTACGGTAGTTTGGATACTGTTCGCCGCGGCTCCTTTGGCGAATGCGGAATATGGCGATGTAGTAATCAATAATTACGCGGACAAGGTCGGTATGCGTCCCGTGGTTTTCCCGCACTGGTATCACCGTATTCGTTTTAGATGCAAAGTTTGCCATGCTGACTTGGGTTTCAAATTCAAGGCAGGCGGCAACGAAATCAATATGGCCAAAATCATCGATGGTCAATTTTGCGGTGCTTGTCACAATGGTGAAATTGCGTGGAGCGTGGAAAACTGCAACATTTGCCACTCCGGTATACCGGGAACGCCAACGCAATTCCACAATAGCACCCAAGGCAGACTATTTGCACCCAAGGGCGGAGCATCGGGTATAAGAGGAGGGGCGTCAACATTTGGGCCTGATAATCAAACTGCGCCTTCCGAAGGTGTAACAGGGAAGAAGGGGAGGTAGGCGCGCCATGAAAATACTAAATTCAATTGCAGCATGCATACTGGTAATTGTAATTACTTCTGGCGCATGGGCACAGGTTCCCGATGGCAAGCCTGCATACGACAAGGGATGCGCTATTTGCCATACTCCCGGCGTTGCGGGAGCCCCAAGACTCGGTAATGCTTCTGACTGGAAGGAGCGTGTTGCGGGGGGCATATCACGACTCTATAGGAGTGCATTGGAAGGCACACCCAGAGGGATGCCGTCGAGGGGGGGCCTGGACGGAAGGAGTCTCACCGATAACGAAATTAAATCTGCCGTTGATTACATGGTGGACCAGGTTAAGGACGAGATAGCGGCAATGCCTGTTTCGGATGCGGATCAGGTTACCAAGGCCGCTGTGGCGGCGGTGGCGCCAGCCAAACCTGTATTGTTTAGCTTCAATCGATTGTTGCGACCCCTGGATAAGCGTAATTTGGCGCCGCCGGACGACGGCATTCATGATCCGGACAATGAGGGAACATACAAACTGCAGCCGCCAGCTGTAGGGATGGCTGATTTCGTGAAGAGTAACTTCGGCAATCGCGTTGACTGGGTGCAGACTCTGGAAAAGGGAATCATTTCTCCTCGCTGGGATCGTACCGATCCAGACGCTGAAGGGATAGTAATGGACATGAATATCTTGCGAGTCCCAAGGGGGTCAATGCCCAACGTTATTTTTCCACATAAACAGCATACGGAGTGGCTTGACTGTTCCAATTGTCATCCGGCGATATTCATTCCGCAGAGAGGCGCAAACCAGATCAGCATGCCTTTGATCCTGCTTGGGCAGAAATGTGGCGTCTGTCATGGCAAAGTCCCCTTCCCGATTTCCGAATGTCGTAAGTGCCATTCTCAGCCAAAAGACTTACCTCAGAAAGCGGTCGTCGGCAAACAGTGATTACGGGTCTTCGGGCACTGATCGTTATAGTTCTGGGTGTGGCATCCGTAGCATGGGCACAGGTGCCAACGCAACAAGCCGGTGATGATATTCCGCCTGGTTTGTATCAAAAGCAGTTGTTTGTGAGCGGGCTGGTCGAAGATCAGTCTGCATCGGATCGCATAGAGGCCAGCCAGCAGGCGGAGGCCAAGCAATATCTGGAATTGGCGCGGGATAGTTATTCCAAGGCACTTGTCGCCTTGCAGGGAAAGGATTTTGCGAAAGCGGAAAGCCAGTTTAATGAGGCCATCTCGGCAATTGGCAAGGCGCGTCGTTTGGTTCCGGATACGGAGGGCCGTATTGCCCAGCAGCGTGCTGACTATGAGAAAATCCTGGACAGCGTCGAATCCCTTCAGAAGTCTTATCTAAAATACTCGAGGCGAGTTAAGTTGCCGCCTGAAGCGACAGGCACTGAGCCGGAAAATCGAGTTACCTATAGCATTAACAAACACCTGGAGTCTGCAAAAACATATGCCAAGGCCCTTAAATGGAACAACGCGTTGCAGGAGGTGGAGCAGGCAGATAATGAGATGAAGTATGAGATGGGCCGGGTTCTAGGGTTGATGGCTGTCGCGTATTATAAGCCGTTTGATACCATGGCCGAAGAATATGCCTATGAGACTGAACGTAATCGCAATTTACTTGATCTAATTCCCGTGGTGGTTCTAGAGTTGCGGCCTTCAGAGGACGTCAGGCTAACGATTGAGGACCTACAAGAGCAGAATAGGGCGGTCATGGACTTGGCGGAAGAATATGCAAGGCTGCGTGATTACAACAAGGCTTTGATCAACGCAAAGGCCGGCATACGATATCTTGAGATTGCCTTGACTTCTGCGGGATTAATCATGCCACCAGAATCAGCGGTCAAGTGATCCAAAATGTGTTTTTCACGAAATGCAGGCGCACAGGGTTTGATCGTGCAAGGCAATATCGCCAGTTTGATTGTTGTTCCGCCGTATCTAATCAGGGCATCTTTTAGAGTATTTTGAGTTGAAGTGCAGGGCTTTGCTTTAAATATTAAATTATGAAATTTTTCGAATATTCGCCACATCGGGCTATCAGTTTGGCGGTATGCGCTGTATTCATGTCCCTGTGGGCCAATGTGCAATTGGCCAAGGCGGATGCGAGTTTTTACTGGGTGCCGCTTGCCCAGGATGGTATACATGACCCGACCGGTCCGGCGATCAATGAATTGGAGGAACCACGGGTCATACTTTCTCAATTGCCCGACCGAGGTACCCAAGGGGTCGGGAATCAGGTGCGATGGGTAGACGCACTGGAAAGTGGGGCAATAAGACCCCGCCGTTCCAGATTACTGCCTGAGCCAGATGTGCCGGTGCTCGATATGGACGTCCTTCTGGATTTGGGCGGAAGCATGAGAATAGTGCGCTTCCCGCATAAAGCGCATACGGAATGGCTAGGGTGCGACAACTGCCATGATGAAATCTTTAAGCCACAAATAGGGTCGAATTCCATTCAAATGTACCTTATTCTCAATGGAGAGCAATGTGGCCGCTGCCACGGCGCAGTATCATTTCCGGTGACCGAGTGTCGGTTCTGTCATAGTGTCCAGCATCCCGGGGAATTTGGGGCGAAACCTGATACGGCCGCGAGATAACAATTGAAGGTCTTATCGATGGGTTTGGGTGTTGTTGTTCGGTGGAGATGTGATGTCTATTAGTCATTATAGGGTATTTCTTGTGCTTTGCATGCTGATGCTTGCGCCAATTGCCCATGGTGAATATGCTGACGTAGTCCTGAACAGACACGCTGACCAGGAGGGAATGAGGCCGGTTATTTTTCCACACTGGGCTCATCGAATCCGGTTCACCTGTAATGTGTGCCACTCTGAAATATTCAAAATGCGCGCGGGAAGCAATGACGTTACCATGGCGGCCATAATTGAAGGCAAGTTTTGCGGCAAGTGTCACAACGGCGAAATCGCATGGAGCGTGGATAACTGTCATCGATGCCACTCAGGCTACCCGGGCTTGGGGCCTGGATTTTACAATGGACACTCGGCTGGTGGACCTTCACCTAATTGGGGTGCGGCTATAAGAGAGCGACGCCGATAGTTGGTCCATTTAACCCTGCTCCCTGGGGACGGAAATTGCACGGTATTAGACTCGGCACATCATTCTTCCTATCCCATGCCAGCATGATAACGAGGAATGCAATGGCAAAGTGGGCATGGAAATTGGGTTGCTGGCTGTTAATGATTTGGCTCGCCTTCATGACGTCTGGTTGCGCTACCAAACGCGGCACCTTTAATTTTGGTATACCTCCGTCGCTTGAGGCGAATCGTCCGATGTGGCCATCACTTAAGGATGGAGAAGTACCGCGCTATATGTACGCAGGACAATTGACAGGGGAAGATAATTTCCGTGAACCAGGGGAATTGCATGCCCGATCCAGCGCCTTTTTTAACTGGCTGTTGGGCCTGTTTGACAATGAGGCGCCGGTTGTATTGCAACGCCCGCAGTCAGGAGTGGTGGATGATACTGGCCGAATATATGTAACTGACATTAGTCGTCAGGCAATTTACGTTTTTGATCCTCAAGAAAACCGTCTGGATATATGGGAGGGTATTGGCGACAGAGTTCATTTTGTGGCGCCGTCAGGAATTGCGCTCGGCGAAGACGGGGATATTTTTGTCGCTGATTCCGAACTGGGTTTTGTAGCACGGCTTAACCACAAGGGCGAGAGTTTAGGAGTCATAGGGCAAGGGGAATTACGGCGACCAGTCGGGGTCGCTTATGATGCCGCGACGCACCTGTTGTATGTTGTTGATACTTATGGGCATGATATAAAGGTTTACGGTGAAGATGGTCGGCTATTGCGAACGCTGGGACGCCGTGGGGAAAATCCCGGCGAATTCAATTACCCAACTTATATCGCTTTGGCTAAAGGTAACCTATATGTGTCGGATACCATGAACGCAAGGGTGCAGGTGCTGGATGCCAAAACGGGCCGTTCGAAACTGGTTATAGGTGAACTCGGATTGAATGTTGGAAACCTTGTACGTCCCAAGGGAGTGTCGGTTGACAGCGAGGGCAATGTCTACGTGGTCGAGTCCTATTTTGACCGACTCCTGGTATATAACAAGGACGGGCAGTTCCTGATGCCGATTGGCGGCGAGGGTCGGATGATTGGCGAGTTTTACTTGCCGTCAGGAGTGTGGATAGATTCACGCAATCAAGTTTATGTGGCAGACATGATGAATGGCCGTGTCATGCTGTTTCAGTTTTTGGGCGGAGATTCGGAATGAACTGCTTGACTCCGTGCCGTTTTCGGCGTTCCTGGAGCGGGGCAAGTGATGGATTCTTCGATCTCAGTTGGGCAATTGACCTTGTCAGGTGAGGCCACTTTTTGATATAGCGGCATTTCCAGATGTTGGGGTAGGCAGCATTTATTCATGAGACATATTACATTTGATTTGAGACTGACAGAGTTCTTGCCGCCAGTTGTCCTGGTTGTTGCCGGGCTCCTGCTTGCTGGAAATGCATCAGCAAACCGCATTTCAGATATCAAGAACACCAAGCATAACCTGTCGGTTTATGGCCCGGGTAATGTGAAAGCTGCACCCGCCGATATTAAGTCGACCAGGATTTGTGTATTCTGTCATACGCCGCATAACGCCACTCTAGGCGTCACTCCATTGTGGAACAGGAAGCTATCTTCCGCCACCTACACACCTTACTCGTCTTCTTCGCTAGATGCGGAAACAATTCTCGGGGGGCCGCTAGGTCAGCCTGGGGGCAGTTCCAAGCTTTGTCTTTCATGCCATGATGGCACTCTGGCCATAGGCAATGTGAACGTAGCGTTTGGCAGGGGAACAGAAAACTCCACATTCAAAATGCCGATGTATGGAGTGCAGGGATATACCGATTCGGTCAACTTGCTGGATGGAAAGATGCCGTTTGGCGGTTATGGCGGCGCCAGTGGCGTAGCCAGTGCCGTTAGCACTGGGTATACGCGCAATCTGGGGATAGACTTATCCAATGATCATCCGATTTCCGTAACCTACAATACCGATTTGACTGATCGAGATGGTGAATTGCGTAAAGTAGACAACAGTCAAAAATCGGTAATGGTCGGATCATACTATCAATTAGGTTCGATAATCGGAATACGGGCTTCCGGATACCGGCCAGAGGCCCCACTGGAACCGACCGGGCCATCAAGCGTGGGCCAGGTTCAGTGTGGCACCTGCCATGATCCGCACTTGCGTGAAACCGACGCTAAAGTGGGCAACCAGGAATTTCTGCGACTGAATCGTTTTCAGGAGGAGGCACCAACAGCTGAATATAACGGTTTTACGGATATTGGCTGTATGGCCTGTCATGACAAGAATTTCACCACAACGACTCCAGCTACGAATGCCGGGACTTGGGCTTTTTCCGTTCACGCCAATCCTCAAGTATCCACGATTCCGCAAACTTACATAGAAACATATGCCAAGCAAAACAAGTTTCCAACTTCCCTCGATGATGGGGCGGACAGCAACTTGCCAGTATGGAAAGCCTCTTGCCTAAATTGCCATGATACCCATTCCGTTCAAGGAAGTCGCTGGTTGTTGCGGGAGGGCACCGATAGCACCTCGGTACCCAAGGTGGGTGGTGGTTCGGCGATAGAGGAAACTTGTTATCTGTGCCATTCTGCGAATCCCGTAATTGAAAATGGGAATCCGGTACAGGATATCAAGTCCGATTTTGCCGCTTACACGCACATGCCCATTACACTTGTCGACCAACAAGGGAATCTTGCGGAGCCAGGCTCTCCGGCTGAAGAGGTGCATGCGATCGGAGGAAGCTTTAATGACGCATACGTGGACTGCTCCGTTATGGCTAATAACAAGTGCGGGGCCGATGGGGTCGAGTCACGCACAAACATGGGCTATGGGAGCGGTAATCTGGGCAACCGCCATGCTGAATGTACGGACTGCCATAATCCACATCGGACTGTGAAGTTCCAGTCTTTCGAAGGTGATACCGTAAGTAATCCGGCGAGCCCGCTTTCCGGCGCGCCTGACGCCAAAGGTACACATAAACTTGAAGACACAATCGGTTTCGATCCCTCCAACATTGCTTCCGGAGCATTACGCGGAACCTTCGGCGTGGAGCCGATTTTTGGATCAGCGTCATTTGATGCATTGCCGACTATGTTCCAGGCAAAACGAGGCGACCCTGACCCAACCCACACTTTACCCACTGATGCTTTCGGAAATGCCAACTGTAGCGGCAGCAACAAAGCTACATGTGATAACGAGACTTTCGTTACCCGCGAATACCAGATCTGCATGAAGTGTCATTCGGATTATGCATATACGGACAGTAATATTTTTCCGTATGCTGATCTGCCGCAAGTGGGAGGGGCTGGATTGACGCCCAGCGGCACCAATGGCCTGATATATTACACCAATCAGGCAAGGGAATTTCAGGCGCCTTCCGCGCACAAGGGAGAACCGCCATCCACGGCTGATTCTGGCGCTGATGTCGCCTATTCAACAAACAATCATCGAAGCTGGCATCCGGTAATTGATAGCACCGAGCGTACCGGCATTGACCGAGGCAATGGATTGGTGGATATCAGTGACACATTCAACCTTCCATGGAGCAATGCCGTAGGCAGTGAGACCATGTATTGCAGTGATTGCCATGGTTCCAACGTATCGTCGAGCACTTCAGTAATTCCCGACAGCGCGGACCCGACACGGGCGACTTGGGGGCCACATGGCTCAACGAATTATTTTATTCTAAAGGGAGCCTGGGATACCGAGACGGGGGATGGACAAGAATCGACGGGTTTGTGTTTCAAATGCCATGATTATGCCAGCTATGCATTGGGCACCGGCGGAGGTGGTAAACGTACCGGATTCTGGCTGACGGATGTAAATGAGGATGGACACCAATTGCATGTAGATAGAGTGAGCGCCACAAATGGCGGTGTGGGTAGCCGCTGCGACTGGTGCCATACTGCTGTGCCCCATGGATGGAAGAACAAGGCACTGCTAGTAAACCTGAATGATGTCGGTCCCGAAGCCGGTCAGATTCCCGGAACTGAAGTGAGAAACAATACGACCACTGCTTATAGTGAGGCGCCCTATTATCTAAATGCAGTCCTGAAGGTAAAGACCTTTGCTGGTAGCGGTCAGTGGACAGCAGCCGACTGCGGTTCTTCCGGTATGTCTGGCAACGGCGAATCCGGTCTGGCGTGGATGACGACGAGCAACGAGAATTGCACGACTCCCCCATAATGCCCGTAAATTGCCACCTGCGTTTTCATGGGGGCCGCAATTCTCAATCTTCAAATGATGGGAAAGGCTTGAAATTGGTGATTCAGCTAGTGTAGCCGCGAAGACCTGCCCCATGCATTCTTCAAGTATCGGTTGGCGTGTATTGCGCGCGCTGGCTTCCCTCAAGTTCACATTGGCGATTATTATAGCTCTGGCATTGGGCGTGGTCGCTACCTACACTTCCGCGGTACAAGCTGTCTGGGGTCTGGTTGGCCCGCTGCTTGCATTCGCACTGAATCTCGTGGCTGCCGTGGCGACCAACCCGATTTTTCGACGACAGACTCCCTTGTTGATGTTTCACCTCGCGCTGATTGCGATAGTCTTGCTGGTCGCGATCGGAAGGCTCACTTATCTGAAAGGACAACTGGAGTTGGCCGAAGGGGAGGTGTTTGATGGCCAATTGACCCGAGCTGAGCGTGGCCCATGGCATCCGACTCATCTTGATGCACTGCGCTTCAGCAATGAAGGATTTACTGTAGCTTATGCAAAAGGGATACGCCGGGGAGAGACGCATAATCAGGTAGTCTGGACGGATTCGGATGGGAATTCGAGGAGAGAAATCATTGGTGATCAGGTTCCTCTTGATCTATCTGGTTATCGGTTCTATACGAGCCATAACAAGGGATTTGCGCCGACGTTCATCTGGTATCCGGATACCGGTGCGCCGCCGATAATGGGAACGGTTCATTTGCCGTCATATCCAATACACGAATACAAGCAGGCGCTTGAGTGGACGCCGCCGGGCAGCGCCCATTCGCTGTGGGTGATGCTGCAATTCGACGATGTCATTCTCGATCCGGAAAAACCGTCAGAATTCCACTTGCCGTCGCGATATCGGATTGTGGTACGCTCAGGAGAAGAGCGCCGTGAACTAAAACCTGGTGACAGCATGCGTTTGGCGGATGGATTGCTGGTATTTGATGGTTTGCGCAGCTGGATGGGATATACCGTTTTCTATGATTTCACCTTGCCATGGCTATTGGCTTCCGGATTGTTGGCGGTGACCAGTCTGGCTGTGCACTTCTGGAAAAAGTTTTCGTCCCAGCCTTGGAATATTTCTCGTGGGGAATAAATCAGCATGACGTTGGAATTGGAACTTCAGACTCTATGGGCGGCGCTGGTGTTCTATGTACTGGCTGGAACGGCGGCGATATTCGGTGTCGTGTTGCAGCGCAAGCCGGAACGTACGATTCTTGGATTGTTGCTGATTGGGCTGGTGCTGCAAAGCCTGTCCATTGCCTTGCGCTGGGACAGGCTGGGCCATGGTCCTTACATCACCATGTATGAAATCCTGCTTAGCAATATCTGGAGCTTGCTGACGGTCTATACGCTGGCATATTGGCGCATCAAACCAATACGCCCAACTGCGGCAGTGGTGATGCCTGTCATTTTTGTCATGATGGGTTGGCTGCTGATGACCAGTCCAAATGCAGGGCATTTGCCGCCGACCTACCATACGATATGGTTGTTTATCCATATTGGCTTCGGGAAAGTATTCCTCGGAACTGTTCTGGTGGCGGTTGGCATTTCGGGTATTATCCTGCTGCGGCAAAGCAGATTTGGGGCAGGGAGATTCTTCCGCATGCCGGACGATAAGCGGCTGGATGATTTGTCTTTCCGCTTTATGGCGATAGCCCTGATATTCGAAACCCTGATGCTTATAGCCGGTGCGATCTGGGCACAGGATGCGTGGGGCCGTTACTGGAATTGGGACCCTCTTGAAACCTGGGCATTCCTGACGTGGTTGTTCGTGGCATTTTCTCTGCATGCACGCTTTACCTACAAGACTTCGCCTCGGGTTGGAGCATTGATGGTGATGGGGGTATTTGTCTTGGCCTTTTTGACATTCTTTGGTGTGCCATTCATTTCACCTTCACCGCACAAAGGGGCGGTCTGATATGGCCCATCTGAAGCCTCGCTATGATATGCGCCCCAGAGCGGTCTTGATTACGGGATCGTTAGTCCTTATTGGGGGCCTGTTGATAGCGTATTTACCATATAACTTCCATTCCTCTGCGGCGGATGGATCGAGAAATGCGCATGTTGCTCACGCACGTCAAAAATCCGAGATTGAAATAAGGGAACGCTTCGAACGAGGCGTGGCCATGCTTGACGCCAAGAATTACGGGCAAGCACTGGCTGCATTTCATCGCGTGCTCGAGCTATCCCCGGAAATGCCGGAAGCACACGTCAATGCCGGCTTTGCGCTAATCGGATTGCGCCGATATTCGGTTGCACGCGAATTCTTTGAGGGGGCGCTGGCATTGCGAAAGGATCAGGTCAACGCGTATTATGGGCTGGCAGAGGCTTTGGAAGGACTTAATGATCTGCCAGCCGCCCTTGGCGCCATGCGTACCTACCTGCACTTGGCGCATCAGGATGACCCGTACCGGCGCAAGGCTGAATCGGCAGTCTGGGAATGGGAAAGTGAAATTAATAAACAGGGCCACCCGAAAGGAAAATGAATGGACTGGCTAAATATAATTCTTGATCATGTAGAAGTGAGATTCTCAGAACAAGCTCTGGGGTGCACAGTTGTTGACATGGAATAGCAGCCTTGCCGGTGCTTGACGAAATCGGGGACGCGCTCAACCGGACAGGATGCCATGGTCATACCGAACGCAGCTTGCTGCGTGTGGAACTGACACTGGGGGGATTGAGCCGTAAGGCTGAATGAGATTGCATTCCAAGTTTTGCGCCTCATTTCCCGCGAGAGCCAAGGATCGATAAGCTGTTTCGTTAGCCATTGATGATAGTGTTGCTGTTATTATTGAAAGTCATGGCAGGTGTGACTGAAATCAAGCGCGTTCGTACCCTGATTTGAAAAGGCATGGATCATCTGAAATGCGCCGTTTTTATATATTGTTATTACTGTTATTCTTGCCCGGCTGCGCGCCTCGCGTGCTGTCGTCTGACCCATCCGGCGTCACGTTGGAAACTATTGTGCAGTCGCCAATACCAGATATGGAAAAGCTGCAAGAGGTGGCTGATGCTGAATGCGCCAAATATGGACGAGTTGCCGATAAACGGTACGGACGTTCTTCAGCCCACAAACCGCCGGTAGGATGGTCTCTTACAATGGCGCTGCCAGGAGTAGACCGACCGCATGATATGAGTGTCACCCCAACCGTACATTATGTCTGCATAGACCGGCCAGTAGAATCAATACCAGCCTACGACTGGCCAATACTGCCACAGACCGTTCCATAACCTTCCCTGTGTCGCTGAACGTGTACATCATCTCTGAAATGACTGGGAAGAGTGTTCAGTGAAATCAGGCGCAATCCAGACCAAAACCACCGAGTCAAAACGCCAATGAACCGAACTTTGCTCCAATGCGCTCCGCAAAGTCGGCTGACCAATTGTTTTGCCGGTGGATTATTGTATCGCGCGGATCCATATTGTTGAGAATGAGTTATACTTTTTATGTATCCAAATGAATTTTCCATCCTTAATCAGCAGATGTCCACAGTTCTCCACACACATCCAGGGCTCAATGGATTAAAAGTCTTCGTTATAAATCTCGCGCGTTCAGAAGGCCGACGCAATTCAATGGAATCGCAACTTCAAAAACTTGGAGTTCCGTTTGAATTTATCACTGCTATCGACGGGCAAAGATTGACAGCACAAGACCTGATGAAATATTCCAGAACTGAGTCTGTCAGAATACATGGCAGAGAACTATCACCAGGAGAGATTGGCTGTGCATTAAGCCACCTGAATATCTACGAAAGAATGCTCCAGTTCAACCATCATGAATGCTTGATTCTCGAAGATGACATCAATATTGGAGCCATGCTCATAAATATTCTCGAGCACCGATCGCGGTTGCCACTTGACTGGGAACTAATAAACTTCTATACGACCGCGCCCGAAGTTCCATTTGGGGAACCCATTATTGACATCTACCGGCCCACTCTTTTCAGAACATGGGCAAATGGCGCAGCGGCCTACCTGATAAATGCCAAAGGCGTAAAGAAACTACTGCAAAAGGCATACCCGATTAGATTCGCTTCAGATGGTCTAACGGGAAGGGTAAATATGACTGGGTTGATTTCTTATGGGATTTATCCAAGAGTTGTCACGCTGCAAGAAGTCGAGTCGACTATAGGAGGAAGTCGCTGAATAAGCGACGCGGTGGTCTGCGGCGAACTCGTGATTCCGAGCGTTTCGAGATTTTCTGGTGCCCGAAGCAGGCGCATCAGTTGTTGGTGGGACGACTACCAATTAGTGGACAGCGTATAGACGAAGCAACACGGCAGTTTGCGCAAGAGCGGCTTCATCGGCGGTGGAGTCCAGAGCTGATCGGCGGCCAGGCTGCGATGGCTCCGAAAGCGGTGTCGCGGCGGGTCTATGCGGGCGCATGGGCGGTTCGCTGTGGGGAAACGAGCGTTGCCATATACTGCGCAAGAAACCCTATGGCAAGACCGACCGGCAGCACATCATTACGAAGCGCCAGTTCATTGAGCAACGTACGGCCGTTATGAAAACAGGCAGCCGTATTGGCGACCGGGATGCTGATACTATCGTCGGCGAGAATCGCCGCCAGGCAATTGTGAGCCTGGTCGAACGCAGGACAGACTTTACGCCGATTCGCGAAGTGGAGCGCGGGGCCCCTCGAGCGGTGGCCCAGGCTATTACCGAGGTGTTCAAACCGCTACGGAAACGGGTAAGCACCATCACCCCGGATCAACGTCGGGAATTCGCTGGGTACGCGGAGGTCAGTAAACAACTCCTTGCACAGCTCGCAGCTTTCCAGTTTGCCCACTCCTATGCAACATGGGAGCGCGGCGCAAACGAGAACACCAAATAATTATCCGGCAGTATTTCCCGAAGAACAGGGACTGCACCGTGATTGCACAACAGGAGATTGATACTGTGATGGAACGATTGAATTATCAACCCAGAAAGAGACTTGGTTTTCTGACCCGAGCTCGGGTATTCTTCAAGTCAGGCGTTGCACCTCAGTTTTGAACTCGCGAAACTTGTTTGGCGCAATGTAATGACTTTTAGAGAAGATATGACGGGTAATTCGATATTGATTTTAGCAGCGGGAATGCCGAGATCCGGAAGTACATGGCTATATAATGCTGCCCGCCTGTTGATTCTAAGTTCTCCTTCAATGGCGCAGCAATTTAGCTGTGGCTGGATTGGTGACTGGAAGCATATTCCAAAGAACAAATACATGCTCATCAAGGTCCATGACTATGATGATAATCTAGCCCATGAAGCTGCGTGTGTTCTGTATTCATATCGAGATGTTAGAGATGCAATTGCAAGCTGCTTTAGAAAATTTGGGCAGATGCCATCGCTTGAGACGGCAGATCATTTTATTGATGAACATGAGCGATGGACAAAAGTAGCTAATTATTCAATGCGCTATGAACTTATGTTGCAACATAAGGAAGATGTTGTCAGTCAATTGATTCGTATATTAAAACTGGATAATGTGGACAGAAGACAAATTGTGTTTGACCTGGAAAAGCTTAGCTACAACCAACCTGGGCCGAAGAATGAAATCTATCACTTGAGTAATCTGTATCACCGTCGCCATATCACTGACGGTAGGCATGGCTCTTGGAAAGGTTTGTTGGACAATAACTTGATAAAACAAATTGAAACAAATCACAGGGACTGGTTTGAAAAGTATGGTTATTTGATCGATCAATAGTTGGCGGACTCAGATATGAAGTGCAATTATGAGCACAGCTGGTCAGGTGGGCAGGGCCGGGTAGCATCCACGCCTGACTGGCGAGTCGAATTTGCAAAGATGACCTACACACACCTTGCCCGGGAAGTACGATGCCAGAGTTACGCCGTGACGATGGCAGGACATACACAGAGCGAGATAGTCAACGTATTGCAGCGAAGCCCATCCACTGTCATCCGGGAGTAAGCGAGAAACCATGGCAGACGCGGCTATCGGCCGAAGCAGGCGCAACAGTTGTCGGTGGAACGGCGAGCAATCAATGCGCGGCGCATAGACGAACCAACATGCCAGTTTGCCAAAGAGCACCTTCAAAAGCAGTGGAGTCTGGAGCAGATCAGCGGTCACGTTGCCATCAACCCGAAAGTGGTGTGCCAGCGGCGCTGGGCTGACAAACACATGGGCGGTTCGCTAGGGAAGAAACTGTGCTGCCGGAAACTGCGCAAGAAACGCGATGGCAAGACCCCTCGCGCGGTCGGCCAAGCCATCACCGAGTTGCTAAAGCCGCATCGGAAAAGGGTAAGCGCCATCAGTTCGGACGATGGGCGGGAATTCGCCGGGCACGAGGACGTTAGCAAGCAACTGCCTGCACGGATCGCAGCCTTCTAAAATGGCAAGTTCTATGCATCATGGGAGCGCGGCGGCAAGAACGAGAACGCCCGCGGACGTATCCGGGGCCGTATTTTTTGACGAACAGGGAATTCACCGTGATGACACAAGTGGAAATTGATACAGCGATGGAACGATGGAACGATCGACCCAGAAAGAGACTTGGATTCCCGGCTCCGGCTCAGGTATTCTTCAAGTCAGGCGTTGCATTTCAGATTTTAACTCGTGTCAGTTTGCCCACTGGAAGCTGTTGATCCACAATCAATTATTCACTAATGACTATCATGCCAGCTCGAATCAGGGTGATTGAAATAGGTAATCGGCTTGTTGCAAAGATCAGTTTGGCCCATGTTAGCTTGATATTGGTCGGGTTAATGTTTGTGCTGCCTTTTCAGTACTATCATCACCAATATCCGTTAACCGCTTTTTACCAGGAATGCATGGCAGCATTTCTGGGGTTGAGTGCGTCGGGTCTGTTGCTTACAAGAAAATATTGGCAGAAACCGGAAATTCCGCGAATTGTCCTTCTTCCGATAGGCTTGCTGATTCTTGTGATGCTGCAATATCTTCTAGGCAGGGTGGAATATTTTTCCCAGGCGTTGATGGCGGTCCTGTACTTGACGTGGATGGCGCTGCTCATGATGCTTGGACAACAGTTGCGTCAGGAGTTGGGCATGCGTGCCCTGGCGACAGGGTTGGCGGCATTCCTATTGTTCGGCTGCGAATTGGCGGCATTCACAGGAATTGGTCAGCAATATGAGTTACGTAATTATGTCTTTGATCACTATGTGGCATTAAAGATTGGCCCGGCCATATCGGCAAATATCGCTCAGCCAAACCACTATGCAGATTATGTGACGCTGGGGTTGATTTCACTTGGCCTACTGTATATGCGCTGGCAGATGCGGTCCTGGCAGGTAATACTTCTAGCCCTGCCGCTTTTGTTCGTATTGGTATTGAGTGGTTCCCGCAGTGTATGGTTATTCCTGCTGACGCTTACTGCGATGGCGTATCTGTGGCAGCGTCGCGACAAATCGTGCTTGCCACTATTGCGCTACAGTTTGCTTGTTATTCTTGGATTTGGCTTGATGCATTTGATAGTGCAAATACCAGGCTTGGCGGGTACGTCCGGGAGCGTGACATCCGGTGAGCGCTTGATTAAGGAGGTGGGTGGCGTTGTCGGAAGCATTAGCAGTGGACACGGGATGTCTGTGACAAGAAGCTTCCGATTGATCTTGTGGCATGAGGCATTGATCGTATTGGAGCGGTTTCCATTGTTGGGGGCAGGTTTTGGCCAATTTGCGTGGCAACATTTCCTGTTGGGTCCGGTTCTGCAAAATGCCAACGTGTCCCAGATCTATCTCAACGCACACAATTTTATTTTTAATATTGCGGCAGAAATGGGCACTGCGGGCCTGTTAGTCTTGCTGGGAACACTTTCGTTATGGTTTTTGCGAGGCCGCAAAGCAAATTTGACCATCTACAACTGGTGGGCATTTGGGTTGTTTTCCGTGCCGGTTATACACGGAATGCTGGAATATCCACTTTGGTACACATATTTTCTAAGTGTTGTGGCGCTTACGATGGGCATGCTGGACACGGCTTTTTTTCGACCAGCCTGGACCAGAGTTGGGCGGCTGGTGATTACATTGATCTTTGTTGCGGGGATGTTTTCGATGGCTCAGCTGTGGACGGGATACAATAGATTGGAAGAATTGAATTCCTATATTCCCCCAGATTCCCAGCGGAATGATAGTTATGAGCAACGCATGAACCTGAAGCGGGTACAAAATGCCCTGCTGGCAATGCCGGCCGCGCAACAGCTATTCTTGAAGCCTGTAATTGAATATATGCTCACTTTGGTCGGGTGGGATAATTTTGCCGATAATCTCGCCCTGAATGAGCGCGTAATGCATTATTGGCCTTCGGCACAAGTGACATTTCGCCAGGCAATCCTGTTGGCTCGTTTGGGTCGCAAAGCAGAGGCGCGAGAGCAGATGGAGCGTGCCATCTGGGCTGACCCGGCAAAATTCCCGAAGGTATTGGAAAAGCTGCGTAAAATAGCCCAGCTCGATCCTGTGCCAGACCGGTTTCCGGCCCTGCTGGAGTACTCGATTCAGAAGTATGAGGAATGGAAGCGAATACGGGCAGGGAAATAATGCCTGTTATTTCGTGTCTGTATGGAACGCATTCATGATTGCCGTGGTCGTATGTTGGCTACTCGCGGGGAGCACGCTGCCGCGCATGCATTTCGTATTGGACAAAGCTGATTCAAGCCAAGTACAATTAAAAGCCCAACCCGATCAACTAAATTGAGGATTATTTATGCGCGCCATTTTTATTCTGTTTGCAGCGTCACTATTTTCTGTTTCTGCATTTGCTGCGACTCCGGCACAATCCGCCACAGCAGCACCCAGGATGCAACTCGCCGCAAATGACCAGTACCCACACACGGGCAAGGTAATAAGCAGCGTGGATGCCAGCATTTACACTTATATTGAAGTGTCTGAAAATGGCAAGACCGTTTGGCTGGCTGCGCCAACTGTAGCAGTGAAGAAAGGCGACACGATTGGTTTTGACGAAGGCTCTCCAATGGCCAATTTTTACAGCAAGACCCTTAATCGAACATTTGACGTGGTTTACTTTGTAGGCAAGGCCGCCGTCATCAAGTAAGGTGATATTGGCGTCCCAATACGCCATTGCTGTTGAGTTGCTTGTGAGGCCTTTCACAAGGTCAATGCGGAACAGGAGGCGCCTGCGTAGCGCCTCTTTTTCTTGGATCGCTTATGCCGAAACCAATTCATTATTGCTTGACCTGGTTGCTTGCGCTGTTCCTGGCTGGATCCTTTTCCTTAACAATATCCGCGGCTGATCCGCTGACCCTGGATCACAGGAACGGGGGCAGCGCCGTGTTCGCTGTACCGGGCGCGCTGAAAGGGATGCAGTTTGCGCTATTGCCGGGGGGGGCGCACCTCGGCTCGGTGACGCCCTTGCAAGGCAAGGCCCTGTCAATGGTCATGGCTGGCGATTACCTGTTTGTCGGGGCCGGTGGAGAGGGGCTGCTGGTGTTCGAGGTGCTGCCAGATTCACCGCCGCGCCTCTTGTCGCAATTGAAGTGGCAGGGAAAGATAGTCAATATAGCGGTACGCGATGGCTACGCTTATCTTGCAGACAGCGTGGGCGCGATCCTGATCCTGGATGTGCACGATCCGCATCAACCCAGACAGATAGCCAGCATTCCGTTGTCGGCCGTACCCGATGCCATTTATGTTGACCAAGGACGAGCTTACTGGGCGGACAGCCGGCATTTCGGCATCATGGATGTGAGTCAACCGAATGCTCCGCGGCAACTGGCGGAATTTCCGCTGGCTGGCTCAGCCGCTGCAATACAGGTGGTTTCAGGTTACGCATTTCTGGCCCAGCCATTAAGTGGATTGCTGGTACTGGATGTGCGCGATCCGGCCCATGTCCGCGAAGCTGCGAAATTTCGCGGCCAGGTAAAGGATGTGGCCGTGGCGCAAGGCAAAGCTTATCTGGCCAACGGCGAGACCGGCCTGACGGTGCTGGATGTCGCCGACCCGGGTGCTCCGCGCTGGCTGGGCAGCGCAAACAACCTGGGGGACGCGGTTGCATTGCGTTATGACAACGGCCAGGTGGCGCTGCGCAATGACCGCTCCGAGATCACCCTGCTCGACGTGCGCCATGCTGACTTGCCGCGGGTGGTTGATGTCTATGCAATGGATTGCCCGTTGCATTCCATGGCGTTCGCGCAAAACAGGGTATGGGCAGGGACAGACACCGGCTTTGATGCAATCGATTTTTCTGCGCCGGCACCCAATATATCCAGCGTCGGCGCGAATTTCGGCGGCAGCCGCCGCGCGGTGATCCGCGACAACATCCTGTTTGTGGCGGACTGGTTTTCCGGACTGCACCTGTACGATATCAGCGACCCGGGCACGCCGCGCCATTTATC
This sequence comes from uncultured beta proteobacterium, assembly GCA_963782385.1. GTDB lineage: Bacteria > Pseudomonadota > Gammaproteobacteria > Burkholderiales > Gallionellaceae > CAVXFS01. The sequence continues at coordinate 69,886 of CAWAJO010000001.1, read as the reverse complement.
CAATTTCCACACCCATGGTTCCTCCAAGGGCGTGCTGGTGCGTGGCAACCATGCATTCGTTGCCGATGACGACCACGGCGTACAGATTCTCGATATCTCCGATCTGAAGCATCCGCGCAAGATTTCAGAAGTCGCCACACCCGGTCTTGCCTACACCATGAAACTGGTCGGCGACTATTTGTATCTGGCCGACCATCGCGGCGGTTTCCAGATCATCAGCGTGGCCGACCTGACGCACCCCGCCATCGTCGGCGGCGCCGCGACTGCGGGCAAGGCATGGGCGGTGGATGTGGTGAATGATCTCGCTTATGTTGCGGCGGACAGCGCCGGATTGCTGGTGTTCGACATTAGCGACCCGAAGCAGCCGCAGCAACTTGTTGCCTACGATGTGGGCGGTGCAGCGGAAGATGTGGTGATCCGCGATCATTTAGCCTATGTCACCAGCTTCGACAATGGACTGCACATTTTCGACATCAGCAACCCATTGCAGGCGCGCGAGCTCAGCCATTTTCCCACGCCGGGCAATGCGCGCGGCATCGAACTGGTCGGCGATCTTGCCTATATTGCGGACTGGGTTTCCGGCATCCAGATCGTGAATGTGGCCGATCCGGCTCACCCGTTCGCGGTGGGCGCATACGACACCAGGGGCTGGTCCTGGGGGGTGCAGGTGCAGGGTCAATATGCGTACGTGCTCGACTGGTGGGGCGGCGTCGTCGTTCTCGACGTGTCCGACCCGAGCACGCCAACCCTGGCCGGGGCATACCACGCGCGGGGCATGACCCGGGATGTTGTGGTCAGGGACAGCTACGCCTATGTTGCGGATGGCAGCAACGGATTGCAGATATTTGATGTGAAGAACCCGTTGAATCCGATCTGGATGGCCGGGGTGGACATGACCGGCGATGCGCAAAGCGTGTGCCTGGCAGGCAACTCCGCTTACATAGCCACAGGAACAACCGGAGTAGTGACGGTGGATATCCACGACCCGTTTGAACCGAAATGGCTCAAGCAGGATCCGGCACCGGCAAATCTGGTTCGTGCTCAGGGCGGGAAATCTGATGCTGCCGACCAGCAGCACTGCGTGGCCATCAATAACGCCGGCGGGGCACTGATGTCAGGGAAAGTCGCAACGATCAATGACGTGCAACCCGCACCGGATCGCATGTTGCTGGCTACTGCGGATGGCGTGGAAGTGCTGGACTCTCGCGATCCTGAGCAGCGACGCCTGGTCAGAAAGCTGCCTATACATGCCAACTTGTTGCGGTTGCAGAACAAGCTGCTCGCGACGTTCGACAGGGACAGCGGCATTGCGCTATACGATTACCCATCATTGAATTTGCTGGGCCGCTTCAATCCGGGCGAGGAAGTGACCGACATGCAAATCTCGGGCAAGCATCTGTATGCCAGCGGCAGCGTGTTCAGCCTGCTTGACCTGGATATCCGCGACAGGCGTCATCCGGTACTCAGGACAGCCTATAACCTGGACGGTCGGCCCGGAAATTTGAGCGTGTTTTCCGGATCGGTGTTCATGGCGGGAAATGAGACTTTGGCTGAATTGCGCTTGTTGCCGGATACCCGCGTCAAGTCTGGCCCGGGACGAAGCAGCGTGACCGTGACCGTTCCCGGAGACATGCCATTGGGCAGCTATGATCTGCTTGAACTTGACCCGCTGACCGGCAAGCGCAATGTCTATCATGACGTGCTGCGCATCGTCATGCCGCCGCCAACCAAGCCGCGTTTCACGATGCAGGATTTCGAGCGGGAATTGCGCAAGCGCGGCCTGAAAAAATGATCGATCGCCAGATAGCCGGGAGATTTTGGAAGGATTGATGTGTCTTTATGCGAACCAGCGCAGGAATGCCGCTGAAGAAATAGCGGTAACGGCCAGCACACAGGAAGCGACCCAAGCTGCGTCTATTCTGCCTGCTGACCAGTTATCACTTTTGAACAGATAAGCGGCAAGCAGCAGGAATCCCAAGGCAGCGCACACCATCTTGATCACCAGCGCATCGGCTGCGATTCCGGAAATATCCGGGAAGCGGCCATAGAAATGATAGCTGACTGCGCCCAATGCAGCGCCACTTGCGGCTTGCGTCGCCCAGCCTCCCAATACGAGTTTGGCCAGTTTTTTTCGGGTAACGCCATCGCGCAGCCGCATGGCAGCAAGCGAGCCACCGACTGTCGCGACGGCACCCAAATTATGCACAACCTGAACCACCGAATAGGTCAGGTTCTGCGCTACACTCATTTTGAGGTGACGGTAATGCAGGTCTCCAGGCCGGTTGGAACGTGTGAACTGGTATTTTCAGCCAGACAGATTTTATGATCGCCTAGAGGGATCAATCCGACATCAGCTTTTCCTTTCAACTGATGCAGGACGTCAATCCGCTTGTTGTCCAGATACAGGTGAAGATGGTCGCCGTTTGGCCCAAGTGTAGCCGCATAGGTTATTTCGACATCATCGTTTTGGCTGACCGTTGCTTTATCTAACGGTGCGCTGATAGTGATTGAGCCTGCTTCCGCAAATGCGCTGCCTGCACTGGCCAGAAAGAGGGAGAGTAAAGCGGGAGCCAGAATCCTGGGGTACATGATTGCCTCCTAAAGTAGTAAGTTATTGTTACGGATAATGCCTGTCCATCCTCTCATTCCATACTGTTTATGTCAAGAAATCGCTTCGGCGCCAGTTTGAAATTTCGATTAGATTATATAGGGTTATCCGGGAGCTGAAGTTTAGTACCCTCCCCCTTGCAGGGGGAGGGTTAGGGTGGGGGTAGAGACTTGGCATTATTCACCATCCTACCCCCATCCCACCCTTCCCCCTGCAAGGGGGAAGGAGCAAACCCCAGACCGGCAGCCCGCATATTGAAATGGGTAGCACACATAAATACGCGTTTCAAGCGCAAATCCCAAAATTTAAGGAATCATCCAAAACCCGAATAACGTAAAATTAGACCACTATGAAACCAGAAAATTCCGATACCTTGCTGGCCGAGCAAGAAGTAACACCCGAGGTGTTAATTGAGAAGTATTGCAAGAACGACGAGGCTAATGCGCAGGATGTACGCAAGCGCGTAGCGCGGGCATTGGCGGCGGTCGAGCAGAACCCGCAGGATTGGGAACTGCAATTCCTGTGGGCTCAGGAAAACGGCTTTATCCCCGGCGGGCGCATCAATTCTGCCGCCGGCACCGACCTGCTGGCAACGCTGATCAATTGCTTTGTACAGCCGGTGGGCGACGCCATCAGCGGTTCCGCCCACGGCAAGCCGGGCATCTATGACGCGCTGCAGCAGGCTGCCGAGACCATGCGCCGCGGCGGCGGCGTCGGCTACGACTTTTCCGATATCCGCCCCAAGGATGCGCTGGTCAAGGGTACCAACAGCCGCGCCTCCGGACCGGTTTCCTACATGCGCGTGTTCGACCGTTCCTGCGAGACGGTGGAATCGGCCGGCTCGCGCCGCGGCGCACAGATGGGCGTGCTGCGCTGCGACCATCCGGACATCGAGCAATTCATCCACGCCAAGGACCAGGGCGACCTGCGCAACTTCAACATCTCGGTCGGCGTGACCGACGCCTTCATGCAGGCGGTCAGCGACAACACGGACTGGGAACTGGTACACAAGGCGATTCCGTCCAATATGGCATTGGCTGCTGGCGCGTATCAGCGCAACGACGGGAATTGGGTTTACCGCAAGGTGAAAGCCTCCGACCTGTGGCAGCAGATCATGCATGCCACCTACGACCACGCCGAACCCGGCGTGCTGTTCATCGACAAGATCAACGCTGACAACAACCTGTCCTATATCGAAAAGATCGAAGCGACCAATCCCTGCGTCACCGCCGACACCTGGGTCATGACGACCGATGGACCGCGCCAGGTCGTCGACCTGATTGGCAGGCAGTTCGTCGCCGTGGTGGATGGGCAACTCCACCCGTCCACGGCCGCCGGATTCTTCAAGACCGGCGACAAGGATGTGCTCAAGCTGCGCACCAGCGCGGGCTATGCGGTGCGCCTGACCGCAGACCATCTGGTTCTCAAGGCAGGCATCAGTCGCTACAAGCGCGAGTCCGAATGGGTCAAGGCGAGTGAACTCAAGGCAGGCGACTCGCTGGTATTGCACAACCACCGCGAGTTTTCCGGCTGGGCCGGCGAGGGCAGTATCGAGCAGGGCTATATGCTCGGCTTGCTGGTGGGCGATGGCGTGCTCAAGAAAGAAGCGGCAGTACTATCGGTATGGGAACATGCCGGCGCCGAATCGATACGCGAGACTGTGGCAGAAGCCGCATCCAGCCTGACCCGACGCGCCGATCACCAGGGCTGGCATGCCGTGGCCGGGCGCGGGGAATACCGCTTCAAGTCTTCCGGGCTGCTGGCATTGGCCGCGCAGTTCGGCATGCATGATGCCAAGGGCGTCACGCAGGAAGTCGAACAGGCTTCGAGTGGATTTCTATAAAGGTTTCCTGCGCGGCTACTTCGATGCGGACGGCTCGGTGCAGGGTGCGCAGGAAAAGGGCATCAGCGTACGCCTCGCGCAGTCGGATCTGCCGGCGCTGGAAGCAGTGCAGCGCATGCTGGCGCGCATGGGCATCGTCTCCACCATTTACCCGATATCGGCGCGAAGCGCAGATGAAATCCATGCCGGACGGCCGTGGCGGCCTGAAGGAATACCCGGTCAAAGCGCAACACGAACTGGTCATCGCCAATGACAACCTGGTGCGCTTCGCCGACCTGATCGGTTTTTCCGACAGCGAAAAACATGCGCGCCTGAGCGCGCTGCTCGAGAACTACCGCCGCGCACCCAACCGCGAACGTTTCGTGGCGACGGTGGAAAGCATCTCGCCGACGGCACCGAAAGCGTCTATGACGTGCAGATCCCTGGCATCAATGCCTTCGATGCGAACGGCCTGTATGTCCACAACTGCGGCGAACAGCCGCTGCCCAGCTACGGCTGCTGCGACCTTGGCAGCATCAACCTGTCCCAGTTCGTGCTCAATCCGTTCACCCCGGAAGCCGAGTTCGACGCGGCGGAATTCGCGCGCGTGGTGGCGCTGTCGGTGCGCATGCTCGACAACGTGCTCGATGCAACCGTGTGGCCGCTGCCGGAACAGAAGGCCGAGGCGCACGCCAAGCGGCGCATCGGGCTGGGCTTTACCGGTCTGGGCGACATGCTGGTGATGATGCGCATGAAGTACGACAGCGACGCGGGCCGCACCATGGCTGCGCACGTAGCCGAGATGATGCGCGATGCCGCCTATGAAGCTTCGATCGAACTGGCGAAGGAGAAGGGCGCCTTCCCGTTGTTCGATGCCGACAAATACCTGGCTGCGCCGACCTTCGCCTCGCGCCTGCCGCGAAGCCATCCAGCAGCGCATCCGCCAGCACGGCATCCGCAACAGCCACCTGCTGTCGATCGCCCCCACCGGCACCATCAGCCTGGCCTTTGCCGACAATGCCAGCAACGGCATCGAGCCGCCGTTCTCGTGGTTCTATTTCCGCAACAAGCGCATGCCGGACGGCAGCAAGAAGTCGTTCCAGGTGGAAGACCATGCCTGGCGCCTGTACCGCCATCTCGGCGGCGACGTGGAAAACCTGCCGGATTATTTCGTCACCGCGCTGGAGATGTCCGCCGCCGACCACATGCAGATGTCCGCCGTGGTGCAACCGTTCGTGGATACCGCGATCAGCAAGACCGTCAACGTGCCGGCCGATTATCCGTTCGCGGAATTCAAGGGCCTGTACATGGAAGCCTGGAAACGCGGGCTCAAGGGCATCACCACTTACCGGCCCAACAGCATCCTCGGCGCCGTGCTCGAAGTCAGGCCGGTCGAGCCCTGCAGCGAGCCCGTTGAGATCGATCAGCCCGACGTGGACCGCCGCGTCATGCTCGACGTGATGCCCACGCCCGCGCTGGCCAGCCTGCGCTGGCCCGGACGTCCGTTGCAGCCCGCCGGCAGCGATGCCTGGGTGTACATGATCGATCACCGCCAGGGCAGCTTCGCGGTATTCATCAGCCATATCAGCAACGGCCAGAACCATCCGTTCGAAGTCTGGGTCAACGGCGCGGAGCAGCCGCGCGGCCTCGGCGCCGTGGCGAAGACGCTGTCGATGGACATGCGCGCGGAGGATCGCGGCTGGCTCAACATGAAACTGGCCGTGCTGGAAAAGGCCGCCGGCGACGACGCCTTCGACATGCCGTTCCCGCCGAATGGCGACAAGGTGCGCATGCCCAGCCTGGTGTCCGCGCTGGCGCGCATCGTGCGCTATCGCTGCGAACAACTGGGCGCGCTGGAAATGAAACCGGGCGAAGCCACGCCGGTGATGGATGCGATGTTCTCGAAAAAGGAACCCAAGGTCAGCCCGGACGGCACCATGAGCTGGACCGTGGACGTGCTCAACCACGCCGGCGGCGACGACTTCGTGCTCGGCCTGAAGGAACTGGTCCTGCCCGACGGCCAGCGCCGTCCCTACTCGGTCTGGCTGTCGGGCGAATATCCGCGCGCGCTGGACGGCCTGTGCAAGCTGCTCAGCCTCGACATGCGCGTGATCGACCCGGCCTGGATCGGCATGAAGCTGCGCAAGCTGCTGAACTATCCGGAACCGCTCGGCGACTTCATGGCCAAGGTGCCCGGCAGCGACAAATCACAGAACTGGCCGTCCACGGTCGCCTATGTCGCGCGGCTGATGATCCACCGCTACGCCATGCTCGGCCTGCTCACCGAAGAAGGCTACCCGGTGTCCGAAGCCGGCATCCTGTCCATGCCGCAGACGCACAAGAAACAGCAGGAGCAATTGCACTTGATCGCCGGGAAGAAATGCACGGAGTGCGGGAATCGGACGGTGATCAAGAAGGATGGGTGTGATTTTTGTACGGCTTGTGGGGCGATTGGGGCGTGTGGGTGAGTGATTGCTGAGGGTCGGCACGCGTGGCGTGAACTTATTGAGCCTGCCCCCTTTATTCCTTTTATTTGAGTTAGTGTCGCTTAGGCATTAACTACTGATAATAGCGGAGACCAGTATGTGGGCAAATGCAATTGCAGGCCCTTCGTCGGCGGACTTAGCGTTCTCCTAATTTGGGAGGGCATCATCAAGGCGAGCCGAGAACGTCGTAGTATTGCGACTACATTATCCGAAGAGGTTGCCCGCAACATCAGGCGTCTAGCGGCTCTCGAGTACGTAATTCGCCACAATCCGACTGCATTGCCATTCCGTCCAAGATTGTCCTCCGTAATCTTCGTCGCGATACTACCGCGGCTAGGAGAGATTCGACATTACGATGTTGGAGGAATCGTCGAGCTCGTATGGTCAATTCGAAGACGATTGGTGTCAACCGATTATTAGTTTTCTTTGCGGTTCGAGCCTGTGGCGCGACAAAGTCCGTTGATCCACTCCGCTACTCCTTTTTCATTCTGAAATGCGTCAACCATGTGTATCTTCCATGAATGTTATCCGATCAGAGGAAAATTGCCGATCTACAGAAACTCTACTCGCGAGGTTTATGTCATACGTGATCGAATCACGTTTATTGAAGGTGATTGCCTAGAAGTATTGCATAAGAATACAGCGCGAACTCACGCAGTCTATTTCATATACCCTCCTTACACTGCCCAGACTACTGCAGAGCGGCTTTCGGAGGTCAGTGGAATTAGGGTATAAGGTCTTAGACTCATCTTGTCGGGACTTAGTTGCCTTGAAAATGTGAGCTCCAGCTTGGACAAGGCGTGCGGTGATGCAGCGCCGGCGAAAATATCGCCAGAACTGGTTGATGAGCAGGTCAATGGGGTCAGATTCCATTGATCCGAAGATTTCAGGCCGGCCGCTGGTAGACAACTAAAAATCAATGGGGTCAGCTCTAGGCTCAATTAATTGGGGTTAAGTTAAATGGGCCAGGCTCAATATCGCTTAGCTACCATCCTTCAAATTCTATACTGCCTATAGACTTGCTATATGTTTCTTCTACAAATTCGGAAGCCGTTTAAGAGAATATAGAATGTAGAATAATAGGGACGGAGTCCGATTGGATGAATTGAAGTATCTGAACTTGGAAATAGGGCCCCAGCCCCTCCATTTGGCGCGTCGCTTTGGATCTTTATGTAATGCACGAAAGGATTCGGACATGCCGGAAATGTAAACTGCTTTCACTTCCAGCACTCCAAACTCAGTAATGCGTCCAGCATCTTAGCAGCTTTTGCAGCTTCTGCATTGCCGGTTGCACGTTCAAGAGTACTTCCGCCATGGTCATGAATGTTTATGGTGATAGAACTGACTTCATCTCGTCAACCATCATGTCCTTAGTCCACAGGTCGATGCGCAAGGTATTATTTTCATTCGAATGTCCCAAGGGAAATCATCTGGCTTTACAAGTTCGACTTGCTTTGTTGGCATCAGACTTTGCGCTCCAGTCGATTCTTTCAGGATTAGTCATTGTCGTCCAAAGTAACATTAGAACTTGATCTCTGCATGTTTCATTTTGGATTGAGTTTGGGAATGAGTAGCAGCCGTGATTATTTGAACCTAGCGAATTGTGGTTGCAGCTAGCTTCAGAGATTCAAACTTCGCAAACTTCGGGGTCAAGTCATGCCTTTTGCCTAACGCGGTACCATGAATTTATGTTCAGTGGAAATTTGGAATGCTTTATTCCTGAAGTTTCGCGGCCCGCCCAAATATTACCTATTCGACAGCCAATTTTTCCGTATGCGTGTCTAGTGTGCCTCATACATGTTGCAGAATTCACGTTCGATCATGTCCAGACACTAAGGATAGGATTTGCCGGCGCAAAAATCAATGGGGGCAGGGAAATCAATGGGGTCAGACTCCATTGATTCTGGAATTAAAGGGCCAGGCTCAATTTAAGGGACTAGATGTTGCCGCTGACCCGAAATCAATGGGGTCAGACTGAGCTGACCCGGATATTTCGGCACGTTTGTGGACGTCAAATACGCTTGGAGGTGTAGAATTAAAGGGGCCAGGCTCAAATAAACCAGGGCTCAAATGAAAAATGTGAGCCTTGGTACGCAGTGGCTGATGCCCAGTACGAAATCTCTCATTTGTTTCCATTGCGATCACCCACCCGCCACGTCATGCAACCATCCTGTGGGATAATCACAGGATCAAGGAAGAAAATGGCAACTACACCTAAACCGTCAATGTCTGAGCGGTATATTGGATGGATTAGGTGAACAGGCTCATGCACTGCAGGGATGGGTTTGATATCTATTTGTTTGGTACTAAATGCTCGTTATCTTGCTTCAACATATTCGTCCCTCTGGCAATATGTTTCCCCGCAGATTATTATGCTCAAATACCAAAAGCATGAGAATAAGATTGGTCATCCTTGGGGACTTTGATTGTTAAGCGGTATAGCGCCTATGTCTAAAAGAAGTATGGCCAATGCTTTCAGATGTGAAAGTTTGTGAATTTGGAGGAGGCAATATAAATGCAGGTGGTTCCTAAGAATCTCTTTACTACTCGGATTTGGATTTTCGATATTCCGGAATTACTGGAATTGCATCCTTCATGGATTCAAAGCATCATGCTTTGGCGTGAGCAAGAGCCCAATCCGGTAGGCCGGTCGAATAGAAGGGGCTGGAACACCAATCCGGTCGTATTTTCACGCAATGAGTTCAAGCCACTTTTGGAAGCGTCAAACCAAGCATTCATGCATGTATTTAACGAAATGAAACCACCCCTGCCATTTAAGTTTGCTTTGCAAGCTTGGGTTAATCTTCACGAGCTCGGCAGTTATAATATTTTGCACGTGCACAGCAATGTTTTGCTTTCCGGTACCTATTACATCAAGGTTCCAGAAGGATCAGGCGCAATCCGTTTTCGAGATCCCCGTCCAGGTGTTGTTTTGTCACCTTTTATAGACGGCGGAATAAATACTTGCAAGGATAAAGTCATACACCCCAAAGAGGGGCAGTTGGTAATTTTCCCCAACTGGCTTGATCATGCTGTGGATAGTCATGAGAGTACCGAACCTAGAATTTCGATAGCAATGAATGCTCATCTCAGTACTTGAATCAACGGTAACTATTAGCCACCACTACGATTGTGCGATGACTTATAAGTTAATGAATCGACCCCGATTCAGAAATTCAGAAATGGAAGAGAGCCTTTAGTTATCCGGGTCAAGCAACCGACGTGTATACTCGATCGATGAGTTCCGAGGTCACACGAATAATCATGACGCTGTTTTGCCTGAATTTATGGGGTTCAAGGAGGCCAATAAGTTCATAGTTATTGAAATCCACCGTCGCTTGCCTCAACTTTAGTGCTCGGACAAATGCCTTGGCCTCCAGGTTCGTCTCGGTAGAATGTATTAGAATAAGTCCTCCATCGGGATTGACAAGGGGGAAGAGACTCCTGGCATATTCGAGGTAAGAGAAGTAGTTACCCGCGTCCAGCCACACAAGATCGAATCGAACGGGCCTGTCCTTCATCTGAGAAATGAAATCCTGTGAACTTTCGCGGTGGAACTTGAGGTATCGATCGATCCCCAGCGCCTTGGCTCCCTCCAAAGCATCATGAGCGGAAGTGTCCGGGTGGGACATATTGTCAACGCAATGGAGCGTCGGCTCGAATGGATTCTTGTAGTAGTCCAGTAAAGTCAGAGGCAATACTTCCCGGATCGCTCGATTTTTGTCCTTCCGCTGGCTTTTTTCTAGTGCCGCAATCTTCTCAACTTCACTGCTGTAGTCGTTGAAATTGTCGGACATCGCCTGAAGAAGAAACAGCGTTGTATATCCCGCACCAATTTCCAGAATATTGCGTGGCCGAGTGAACCGTACAATCGAATAGAGCAAAGGAGCCATGTTTTCGGTTCCCATTGTCGGACTATTGGCTTTCTGGGCGACTGCCAGAAACTCTTGATCTAACGGCATTACTCATCCCCCAGTCGGCATCCTGATTTCTCTCCTGAAAAATCAAGATGGAATCATTCACAAAAACATTCAGAGCCAGATCTTTTGCAGAACCATCTGACATCTGTTCCAAACAGACAATATTATTTTACCCAAAATCCGGCTGCGCTATAACCTTGAACGAGGAAAATGCATCAATTCAATCCCGGCGATAGCACCACGCCAGTCTTCGGCTATCCAGCGCATGAACCCCTTGGATTTGACGTGCCAAACATAGAGTTGGTTTTCGGCGTTACACAACACTTTCGTGGCACCTAAAATTCCCATATTCCGCGCAAATTCTTGCGGCGTCTGACCATTGGGGGCCGTGTGAGGCCGACTCTCATTATAGTCCCGTCTCCAGGCCTCAATTAATACTTTTGCTTCTTCGAGCGATTTGAACAAGTGCAGAATCAGTCAGGCATTGCACTTCAAACTTGAACCCGCGTATCATAATACGCTCAGAGTGTGAGTTCTTCGCACTCGAGAAGCAGGTTGCTGCAGTTCGCCGAACTTAAGCAGCCTAAGAGACTTCTAACGATTTTGGAGGTATCTTAATTATGGCAAGATATTATGTTGATTGTCGCAATTACCCCAGTGATTCGAACTGCACAGTGGCAATTTCTGCAGATACAAAGAAGGAGCTATTGGAAGCTGCTGTTGAACATGCAATAAAGGTTCATGGGCATGAAGACACCCCTGAATTCAGGGAACAGTTGGTTTCAGGATTCAAAGAGGGAACTCCCCCTGCGTAGATTGATAGTTTTGTCTCGTAACAATACTCGGCGTCATGTATAAATGTTCAGCCTGACGCTGATGGTTCTCTTTGTGTCGAAAGCACCGTTTCCGCATTTCAGTAAGCAGACGATCGCAGACAACAAAATCAGATCATAAACAGACGACTGCCTGGGCCAGGAAACAGACGAATGGCTCTGTGTCTGTTGCCCTGCTCGAAAATTCCTCGTTTGGTCCCGTTTCGGTCAGGTACCCGGCACGTCATGCAACCATCCTGTGGGATAATTGCAGGATGAATTCCTCCCTGCTTGCCGGCCTCAATCCCGAACAACGCGCCGCCGTCGAACTGCCCGCCCGCTCCGCGCTGATTCTCGCCGGTGCCGGCAGCGGCAAGACGCGCGTGCTGACCACGCGCATCGCCTGGCTGATCAGCACCGGGCAGGTCAGCCCGCATGGCGTGCTCGCGGTGACGTTCACCAACAAGGCGGCGAAGGAGATGGTGACGCGGCTGGAGGCGATGCTGCCGATCAACACGCGCGGCATGTGGATCGGCACCTTTCACGGGCTGTGCAACCGCATGCTGCGCGCGCATCATCGCGAGGCCAACCTGCCGCAGACGTTCCAGATCCTCGATTCGGCCGACCAGCTTTCCGCGGTCAAGCGGCTGATGAAGGCGATGAATGTGGATGACGAAAAATATCCGCCGCGCGAGGTGCAGTATTTCATCAGCGGCAACAAGGAGCAGGGACTGCGCGCATCCGAAGTGGAGGCCTATGATCCCTACACGCGGCGCAAGGTGGAGATCTTCGCCGAGTACGATGCGCAGTGCCAGCGCGAGGGCGTGGTGGATTTCGCCGAGCTGCTGCTGCGCTGCTACGAGTTGCTGTCGCGCAACCAGCAGCTGCGCGAGCATTACCAGGAACGCTTCAAGCACATCCTGGTAGACGAGTTCCAGGACACCAATCCCTTGCAGTACCGCTGGCTGAAGCTGCTCGCCGGCAAGGACAACGCGCTGTTCGCGGTGGGCGACGACGACCAGTCGATCTACGCGTTCCGCGGCGCCAACGTCGGCAACATGCGGGAGCTGCTGCGCGACTTCCATGTCGAGAGCGTGATCAAGCTGGAGCAGAACTACCGCTCGCACGGCAACATTCTCGATGCCGCCAACATGCTGATCAGCCGCAACCGCAACCGGCTCGGCAAGAATCTTTGGACCGATGCGCTCAAGGGAGAACCGCTGCGCGTGTACGAGGCGCCGACCGACAGCGACGAGGCGCGCTTCATCGTCGAGGAGGTGCAGCAGCTCAACCGCGAGGGCGTGAAGCTGTCCGAGATCGCGCTGCTGTATCGCTCCAACGCGCAGTCTAGGGTGCTCGAGCATGTGCTGGTGTCGGCGGGGGTGGCCTATCGCGTATATGGCGGCCTGCGCTTCTTCGAGCGGCAGGAGATCAAGCACGCGCTGGCTTACCTGCGCCTGATGGAAAACACCGACGACGACAACGCGCTGCTGCGCATCATCAACTTCCCCGCGCGCGGCATCGGCGCGCGCACGATCGAACAATTGCAGGAAAGCGCGAAGATGCACAATACGACTTTGTGGGATGCGGCGGCGCGCGCAGGCGGCAAGGTGACGGCCTTCGTCGGGCTGATCGAGATGATGCGCAATGACACGCGCGAACTGCCGCTGCCCGAGATCGTGGACCATGTGCTGCGGCACAGCGGCCTGATGCCGCATTACCAGAACGAGACCGGCGCGAAGCTGCGCGAGGCGCAGGATCGGCTGGAGAACCTGAACGAACTGATCACCGCCGCGACCATGTTCGTGCAGGAGAACGAGGACGACAGCCTCACCGCGTTCCTCAGCCATGCCGCGCTGGAAGCGGGCGAGCACCAGTCAGAGGCCGGTGCCGACGCATTGCACCTGATGACCGTGCATGCTGCCAAGGGACTCGAGTTCCACACGGTGTTCATCACCGGCCTGGAACAGGGATTGTTCCCGCACCAGAACAGCATCAACACGGACGGCGGGCTGGATGAGGAGCGGCGCCTGATGTACGTCGCCCTGACCCGCGCGCGGCGCAGGCTGTACCTGACTTTTGCGCAAAGCCGCATGCTGCACGGGCAGGTGAATTACGGCGTGGTTTCGAGTTTCCTGCGCGAGCTGCCGGAGGAGCTGCTGCACTGGATCACGCCGAAGCTGGCGCAGCGCAACCCGTTCGGGACATTGCCGGCTTCAGCGTCGGCTCGTGCGACCGCGGCAGGCGCGGGTCAGGCCAAGCCCTCTGCAGATTTCGGCAGGGGAGAACGCGCCGACGCGGGTGAGGGCCTATGGCACACCGGCCAGCGCGTGTTCCACCAGAAATTTGGTGAGGGCGTGGTGCTCGGATTCAAGGGCAGCGGCGCCGATGGGCAGGTGCAAGTCAACTTCAGGCACGCCGGAACGAAGTGGCTGGTGCTGGAATACGCGAAGCTGGCTACGGTTTGAGACAAGCCGGAATTTGTAGGTTGGGTTAGCGACATTGTTCCCTCCCCATTGCAGGGGGAGGGTTAGGGTGGGGGTAGAGTCTCGGCATATCCACCGTCCTGCGCCCATCCCAGCCTTTCCCCTTGAGCGTGGTTGTTGCCGCTTCAGCGGCTTTACAACCACGGCCTACCCCTTGCGGGCGCAAGGGGGAAGAAGCGAAAACCATCGGCCCCAGGCAGAACCAGGTCTTGGTCCCTTTGAGGAACTCATCTGATAAGCGCCCGGCATTGCCGGTGTTTATTGAAGCACCTTGCCTTCGACCACCTGCGGCGATTCCGTTGGTGTCGGAAACAGGTCACTATAGATCGCATACATCGAAGTGATGATTACCGGAAGCAGGAGCAGCCATCCCAGCATCATCGGCATGGATGCCAGCATCGCGAACGGCAGCAGCAGCAGGCCATATACCGTCAATGCAAGCACGTTGTGCAGGAACGCCTGCAGGCTGGCTTTCAAGGCAGGGATGGGACTCAGTCCGGCAAAGATCACCAGCATCGGCGCGAATTGCATCGCCATTACCAGAATGCAGAACAGCACCAGTCCGATGAGCAAGGCCAGTCCTGCTCCGGTCACGGCCTGCATCAGCACGGCCGGGTCGCTCACCGGCACATTGCTCATGATAATTCTGACTATCGCGGCGCCGCCTGTAAGCATCATTATGCCAAGTATCAGCAGTTGGCCCACCAGATTGATGCCGCCCAGCGTTATCAGCTGCTGGGTGTGCTGACGGAAGCCCCCGAACAGATGGGCCAGTTCCAGTTCTTCATTCTGGTCAAGTGCGCGGCAGCCAAGCATGAAACCGGCCAGCAGCACCGGAAACAGCAAGGTTGATAGCGGATTGCCAATCACCGGAATGCTGGCAACGCCGAATAGCCCGATAACGCCGATGGCTGTCAGCGCCATCCACAACAAGGGATTCTTCCTGAACAGGACAAAACCCTGTTTGATCCACAGCCAGCCATGCATCGCCGGAACTTTTGCAGCTTCCATGTTTACCTCGTCATAACCAGATCGCGTTGTCGTCCGCCGCGATGTGATTCAGCAATATGAGTTTGAATTGGTCCGGGTCGTGCGCATGTATCAGTTCCCCGTCACGCGGCAGGTGCAAATCAAACAGGCGCGACAGCCAGAAGCGCAAAGCCGCTGCGCGCAACGCAATCGGCCAGGCAACGCGCTCCGCCTCCTGAAACGCCCGCACTTCATGATAGGCCCGTAAAAATGACCGCGTATGCAGCGCATCCATTGCCCCGTTCACGCCGCTGCACCAATCGTTTGCGGTGATGGCGACATCGTATAGCAAGCTGTCGTTGCAGGCAAAATAAAAGTCGATCAGGCCGCCGATGCGGGCTCCTTCCAGCAGCACGTTGTCGCGGAACAGGTCGGCGTGGATGACTCCTTGCGGCAGCGACTCCAGCGCGTGCCGTGCGTGGAATGCAATTTCGTCATCCAGCAGTGCGGCATCCTGCGGCGGCAGGAAACGGCGCACTTGTTCGGCTGTGCGCACCCGCCACGCCGCCGCCCGCGGGTTGGACATGTGCTCGGCAAAACTCTGTCCGGCAATGTGCATCTGCCCCAGCATCGCACCGACAGCCGCACAGTGAGTAACGTCAGGTTGCTGCAGCGATTGGCCGGACAAGCGGCTGACGATGCAGGCGGGTTTGCCGCTGAGCTCGCCGAGAAAGCTGTTGTGGCGGTTGGCCACCGGACTGGGGCAGGGGATGCCGTGGCGCGCCAGATGCGACATCAGGTTCAGATAGAACGGCAGCTCATCCGCAGTGAGCTTTTCGAACAAGGTCAGAACAAAGCGCCCATTGCTGGTGGTGACAAAATAGTTGGTGTTCTCGATGCCCGAGGCGACACCCTGCATCTCGAGCACCTGGCCCAGCGAATAGTCGCCCAGCCATGCCGTCAGTTCCGCTTCGGTGACGCTGGTAAATACCGCCATGGACTAGAAACGGTGAAGAACCCAGCGCGGTGGACGAAAGCCGGAATCCAGGCTTTCCTGGCGCGAGAATTTGCCGTCTCCGCGGTCATCCACCAGGTAATAGGGCTTGCCGATCTTCGGGGTGATCTTGATCATGTAGAGTTTGCCCGCCACCCGATATTCCTCGACGGTCTGTTCGGTCTGCTTGGTGATCGTTACTTCGGGTTGATCCGATGGTGCTCCACTGGTGTCCAGGGCAGGCGGGGGTGGTACGGATTGCAAGTCCGGCTGTTGATCGGCCGCATGAACTCCGAAGCACAGCAAGCTCAGAAATAACATCGTGATCAGGCGCATGGTGATTCCCGGGAGGATTTTCCAGCCTGCATTTTATCAGAGAAGGGAACGGCGAGAGGTGACAAGGAACATTCTTGCGTTGCTCAGGCCCGTCCCGTTCACAGGTTCAGCTGCATTTCGCGTTCCGCTGCGGTTGGCTCGAAACCTCGCGTTTCGTAATGCCTGAAAATGGCCCGCACGATTTCCTGCGGGTCGTCGATCAGTTGTATCAGATTCATGTCTTCCGGATCGATCATGCCTTCCGCGAGCAGGGTGTTGCGGAACCATTCCAGCATGCCTTTCCAGTAATCGCTGCTAACCAGAATGATCGGGATCGCCCGTGTCTTGCCGGTCTGCACCAGGGTCAGGGCCTCCATCAGTTCGTCCAGGGTGCCGAAGCCGCCTGGCATCACCACATAGGCGCTGGCGAATTTCACGAACATGACCTTGCGCGCGAAGAAATGCTGGAAGGTCTGGCTGATATTCTGGTAAGGGTTGCTGTGCTGCTCGTGCGGCAGCTGGATATTCAGCCCGACGCTGGGAGACTTGCCATAGAAAGCGCCCTTGTTCGCCGCTTCCATGACGCCGGGGCCGCCGCCCGAGATCACGGAAAATCCTGCGTCCGACAGCAGCCGGCTGATCCCTTCAGCGAGCTTGTAATAGGGATGCGTGGGGAGCGAGCGTGCACTGCCGAAAATGCTGACTGCAGGCTTGATGACATTCAGGCGGTCGGTGGCGGACACGAATTCTGACATAATGCCAAAAACGCGCCAGGCTTCTTTCGAGTTCCATGCTTCCGGCAACAGCGAGGGGGGGAGTTTGGTCTGGCCATTCATGATTTCGCCTTCAATAAATTGGTTACGAACGAAGTGAGCTTCAATAAAACACTGTTGCTGGTTGACGGTTCTTCCTATCTCTACCGTGCCTTCTATGCGCTGCCCGACCTGCGCAGTCCGCAGGGCGAGCCAACGGGTGCGATCAGGGGCGTCCTTGCCATGCTGAAAAAATTGCGCGCCGATGAGCCATCTGATTATAGCGCCTGTGTATTCGATGCCAAGGGCAAAACGTTTCGCGACGACTGGTATCCCGAGTACAAGGCGCACCGGCCGCCGATGCCGGATGATCTGCAGGCCCAGGTCGAACCATTGCACGAAGCCATTGCAGCTTCCGGCTGGAATGTCCTGATGGTGGATGGCGTCGAAGCCGACGACGTGATCGGCACATTGACGCAGCAGGCCGGCACTGGCGGCGTGCGCTGCATCATCTCGACCGGCGACAAGGACCTGACGCAACTGGTGAACGAGCGCGTGCTGTGGGTCAACACCATGAGCGGGGAAAGACTGGGCGAGGCGGGCGTGAAGGCAAAGTTCGGCGTGGCGCCGGCGCGTATCGTGGATTACCTGGCGCTGGTCGGCGATACCGTGGACAACGTGCCCGGCGTGCCCAAGTGCGGGCCCAAGACCGCCGAGAAATGGCTCGCCCAGTATGGCACGCTGGACAACCTGATGGCGCATGCCAGCGAGATTGGCGGCGCGGTCGGCGAAAACCTGCGCAAATCCCTGGACTGGCTGCCGCAGGCGCGCAAGCTGGTCACGGTGAAGTGTGATGTGCCGCTGCCGATGCGTTACGATGAATTGACCTCGCCGGCGCAGGACACTGAGAAAATGCGCGCGCTGCTGCAGCGGTTCGGGTTCAAGACCTGGCTGCGCGACCTGGATAGCGGCAAAGTTCCCGCCCCCTCTGGCGGCACGAATTCTGCTCCCTCCCCCTCTCGCGGCAAGAATCCTGCTCCTTCCCCCTCTCACGGGGAAGGCCGGGATGGGGGTACGGCGCTTGCAAGCCCTGAAACTTCCGCAGTCCAACCACCGGAGGGAGGGGGTGGCCTGTTCCCGTCCTCCGGTCACTACGAAACCCTGCTCACCGATGCGCAGCTCGATGCATGGCTGGAAAGGATCATGCGTGCCGATCTTGTCTGTTTGGACACCGAGACCACCGGTCTGGACGTGATGAATGCGCAGCTGGTCGGCATTTCGTTTGCCGTCGAAGCGCATCATGCCGCCTACCTGCCGCTCGCTCATCATTATCCCGGCGCGCCGGAACAAGTCGGCCGTGAGCGCGCGCTGAAAAAACTCAGGCAATGGCTGGAAAGTCAAGGGCACAGGAAACTCGGGCAGAACCTCAAATACGACCAGCATATCTTCGCCAATCACGGTATCGCGCTGGCCGGCATCGCCGAGGACACGCTGCTTCAATCCTACGTCCTGGAGAGCCACCGCTCGCACGACATGGACAGCCTCGCATTGCGCCATCTCGGCGTGAAGACCATCAGCTACGCCGAAGTGGTGGGCAAGGGCGCGAAACAAATCGGATTCGACCAGGTGGAAATCGGCGCTGCCACGCGCTACGCGGCGGAAGACGCCGACATCACGCTGCAGCTGCACCAGACGCTGTCACCGCAATTGCGCGACCGGCTGGCCGACGTATATCGCAATATCGAAATGCCGGTGCGCCAGGTGCTGTTCGTGATGGAACGCAGCGGCGTGCTGATAGACGGCGCCAGGCTTGCGGCGCAGAGCCGCGAGCTGGGAGAGAACATGCTTGCTATCGAGGCGCGGGCCCACGAAGCCGCAGGACAGCCGTTCAACCTCAATTCGCCCAAGCAGATACAGGAAATCCTGTTTGAAAAACTGCAATTGCCGGTCAAGAAGAAAACACCGGGCGGCACGCCCTCCACCGACGAGGAGGTGTTGCAGGAACTGGCGCTGGATTACCCGCTGCCGAAACTGCTGCTCGAATATCGCGGCATGGCGAAACTCAAGTCCACCTACACCGACAAGCTGCCGCAGATGGTGAATGAAAGAACCGGGCGAGTGCACACCAGCTATGCGCAGGCCGTGGCGGTGACCGGGCGCCTGGCTTCGAGCGACCCCAACCTGCAGAACATTCCTATCCGCACCCCGGAAGGCCGCCGCATCCGTGAAGCCTTTATCGCGCCGCAGGGATCACGCATCGTGTCGGCGGATTATTCGCAGATCGAGCTGCGCATCATGGCGCATCTCTCCGGCGATGAGGGTTTGCTGCGCGCCTTTGCGCTGGGCGAGGATATCCACCGCGCAACCGCGTCCGAAGTTTTCGGTGTGGCGCTCGACGCGGTAAGCAGCGAGCAGCGCCGCTATGCCAAAGTGATCAATTTCGGACTGATCTACGGCATGTCCGCCTTCGGCCTGGCCAGCCAGCTCAACATCGAACGCAGTGCCGCGCAGCAATACATCGACCTCTACTTTGCGCGCTACCCCGGCGTGAAGAACTACATGGACAGCACCCGCGCTCAGGCAAAACAACAGGGCTACGTCGAGACCGTGTTCGGGCGCAGGCTATGGCTGCCAGAGATCAACGGCGCCAACGGCATGCGCCGCCAGGCCGCCGAACGCGCTGCAATCAACGCGCCGATGCAGGGCACCGCGGCGGATCTGATCAAGCTGGCAATGATCGCGGTGCAACACTGGCTGGAAAAAGAGCAGATGGCCGCCAAACTCATCATGCAGGTGCACGACGAACTCGTGCTCGAAGTACCGCAGGCGGAGCTGCATCAGGTGAAGGAAACTCTGGGCGACCTGATGTGTCATGTGACAGAACTGACAGTGCCGCTGGAAGTGGGGCTGGGCGAGGGCGGGAACTGGGATGAGGCACATTAAGCGCAAGCCGGGAGTTGCCCGGCGGCAAGTTACTTTTCTTGTCTTGCCAAGAAAAGTAACCAAAAGAAATCGCCCCCGGTTTGCCGCCCTGCGGGTTCCCTCGATCAGCCGCAAGCAAGCGGAGCTGCGCAACTCGCCCTGGTGAGGCACACAAAACGTGCCTCACTGCGGAGCTCGGACAGTGCTCGCCTAAATCTCCGCTTGCTTGCGGTTGATCTTCGGCGGCGCACAGGGGAAGTTGGAGGTGCGCAAAGACCGCAGCGAAAGGAAAAAAAGGGACGCAGACCATTATCTTTACCAAATCTTCACAGAAGCATGAATCCTAACCACCTGCAATTACTGGTCACCCACACCATGCCTTACGGCAAGTACAAAGGCCGTCTGATCGCCGATCTGCCCGGCCATTATCTTAACTGGTTTGCGCGCGAAGGGTTCCCGCCCGGTGAACTCGGCCATCTGCTGGCGCTGATGCAGGAACTGGATCATAACGGCTTGTCATCCTTGCTCGATCCGTTGCGAAAGTAACACGCCGCAATCCCGACAAACGAGAATCGTTTAAACTCGATCCAATCATGAGGGAAATTTCCATCGTCTCCAGCCGCCTCCGCCTGCGCTCGTATCTGGTCGGAGGCTATGCGCTGTTCATCGTGTATGCCAGCCTGTCGCCGTTTTCCGGTTGGCAGCAACAGGGGCTGGATTTTCTCGACGTGCTCACCGCGCCGCTGTCGGAGACCTACACCTGGTTCGACCTGGTGGTCAACTTGCTGGCGTATCTGCCATTCGGTCTTCTGCTGGGCCTGGTGTTTCATCCCCGTTTCGGTGTCGGTTGGAGCGTGGTGATTGCCGTGTTGTGCGGTGCGGCATTTTCAGCGTCGATGGAATACGCGCAGATGTATCTGCCCAGCCGCATCAGTTCCAACCTTGATTTGATCATCAATACGTCGGGGACGCTGGCGGGTGCGCTGGTGGCAGTGGGAATCGCGCAGCGGGGCTGGTTCGCCACGCTGGCGCATTGGCGCAGATGGTTGTTTTATCGCGGCGCAGAGGTGGATTTCGGCCTGGCACTGGTGTTGTTGTGGATGTTTGCGCAGTTCAATCCTTCGTTGCCGATTTTGGGCAATGTATTCATTCGCGAAGTGGCGCGGCAGCCGTTCGTGGTGGCGCCCGCCGAGCCGTTCAAATGGCTGGAGAGCCTGGGGGTGGTGTTCAACCTGCTGATGCTCGGCATGCTGTTGTTGACCCTGCTGCGCCAGCGTCGCGATGCGTTGATTGCGCTGATGATGATCCTGTGCATGGTGGCGCTGGTGAAGCTTGTCGCCGCGTCGGTGCTGCTGAAATCCTGGGCATTGCTGCTGTGGCTGAACAGCGAGGCGGTAATCGGCATTTTCATCGGCCTGCTGTTCCTGTTCGCCGGCGTGTGGATATCGCGAAAGGCCACGAAACTGCTGGCCGCGCTGGTTGCGCTGGGCCATCTTTCCATCGCATTCTTCTTGCTGGATAGCAATGACCCGGCGTCGGCACGCGCAATATATCATTGGCACTACGGCCATTTGCTGAATTACAACGGCCTGTCGCAGGCCATTCTGCTGGCGTTTCCGTTCCTGCTGCTGGTCTACTTGTGGCGGATAAGAAACCAGTAGGCTGCGGCGGGTATAATCGCGCTTCAGTTCCGGGATATTTCGATGGCCTATTACGACAAGCATGTTTTTTTCTGCACCAATCAGCGCAGTGAAGGCGAGGGGTGCTGCAACAATTTTCGCGCACAGAAAATGCGCGATTACGTTAAAGACAAGGTCAAGGCGCTGGGGTTATCCAGTGACGCAAACCGCATCCGCATCAACTCTGCGGGCTGCATGGATCGTTGCGACGAGGGGCCGGTTCTGGTGGTCTATCCGGAGGGTGTGTGGTACACCTATGTGGACGAGAGCGACCTCGACGAGATCATCGAAGTGCATTTGAAAAACGGGCGCGTGGTGGAGCGGTTGAAGATCTGACGTCCAGCGTATTTCCAACGCTGCTTCGTCCCCCGGGTTCGTTTCCATATCATATGCCTGGCCGGAATTGAATCGGAGCGATCGCCAGATGACAACGATTTAGACAATGGCCATCACCCAGCATAAATTCCTCATCGCGGGTGGCGCGGGAAAAATCGAAGGTGTGGCACACCAGCCCGCTGCTGCCGCGCGCGCGATCGCCGTTGTGGCGCACCCGCTGCCGACCATGGGCGGCACGATGGACAACAAGGTGGTGACCACGCTGGTGAAGACCTTCGCCGAACTTGGCTTTGCTGCACTGCGCTTCAATTTCCGCGGCGTGGGGGCAAGTTCAGGCGAGTTCGACGGCGGCAACGGCGAACTGGAGGATGCGTTATCAGTGGTGCGGCATGCCCGGCAGACTTTCGGCGATCTGCCATTGATCCTGTCCGGATTTTCCTTCGGCGGGTACGTGCAGGCGCGCGCGTCGCATCACCTGCATCCGCAGCCGCACCGGCTGGTGCTGGTCGCGCCGGCGGTCGGGCGTTTTGCGATGCCGCACGTGCCCCATGACACGCTGTTGATCCACGGTGAACTGGACGAGGTGATTCCGCTTGCCGACATGCTGGACTGGGCGCGTCCGCAGCAGCTGCCGATCGTGGTGCTGCCGGAGGCGGGACATTTTTTCCATGGGCGCCTGAACCAGATCAGGGAAATCGTGCGCCATCATTTCGCCGGTCATCAGCCATGAGCGTCGTGCTTGCCGCACAAGATCTGCAAAAATCCTACGCCGGACAGAGGGTGGTGGACGGCGTCAGCATCAGGCTGAACCGGGGCGAGTGCTATGGCCTGCTCGGCCCCAACGGGGCGGGCAAGACCACCACGCTGCGCATGCTGCTCGGCCTGGTCGAACCGGAGGGCGGCAATCTGAGCCTGCTTGGTCATGCCGTGCCGCGCCATGCGCGCGAGGCGCGGCTCCGAGTCGGCGTGGTGCCGCAGGATGACAACCTCGACCCGGATTTCACCGTGATGGAGAACCTGCTGGTGTACGGCCGCTATTTCGGCATGCGGGACGATGAGATTAAGGGCCGCATCCCCGCGCTGCTGGAATTCGCCAGTCTCGCGCACAAAAAAGATGTGAAGGTTCCCACATTGTCCGGCGGCATGAAGCGGCGGCTGACACTGGCGCGCGCGCTGGTCAACGACCCCGACGTGATCATTCTCGACGAGCCGACCACCGGTCTCGATCCGCAGGCGCGTCACCTGATCTGGCAGCGCTTGCGCGCCCTGACGCAACAGGGCAAGACGCTGCTGTTGACCACGCATTTCATGGACGAGGCCGAGCGCCTGTGCCACCGCGTTGCCATCATGGACAACGGACGTATCATCAGCGAAGGTTCGCCGCGCGAACTGATACGGAACAACATCGAAGCCGAGGTGGTGGAAGTATTCGGCGAACAAGTGGCGCGCTGGGTAGAGCAGCATGCGGCGCACTTTGCGCAGCGGTTTGAGGTAAGCGGCGAGACCGCGTTCTGCTATGTGAACGATGCGCAACCGCTGCTGCTGCATTTGCAGCAGCAGGAAGGGTTGCGCTACCTGCATCGTCCGGCGAACCTGGAGGATGTGTTCCTGAAGTTGACCGGAAGGGAAATGCGCGAATGATTATCAAAAAACTCCCTCCCCCTTGCAGGGGGAGGGCTGGGGAAGGGGTAGAAGCGTTACCGGGTCCCCAACCTTTCTACCCCCATCCTAACCTTTCCCCTGCAAAGGGGAAGGAACTTTGTGTGCTCAATTTAGCTGCCATATTGACCACTAAGAGTGTTAACAGTAATTAGATGTCCGCCCATCACTTTTCCCCGCCGCGCCTCAGCCTGCGTTTTTATCCGATCTGGCGCCGCAATTTCCTGGTATGGCGCAAGGTTGCGGCGACGTCCATCCTCGGCCACCTGGCCGACCCGATCATTTATCTGCTGGGCCTGGGCTACGGACTGGGCAGCCTGCTGCCGCAGATGGGGGGCACTTCCTACATGGTGTTCCTGTCCGCCGGCACGGTGTGCTACAGCACGATGAACAGTGCCAGCTTCGAGGCGCTGTATTCCGGCTTCTCGCGCATGCACGAGCAGCGCACCTGGGAGGCGATCATGAACACGCCGGTCACGCTGGACGACATCGTGCTGGCGGAGATCCTGTGGGCGGCAAGCAAGAGCCTGCTCTCCGGCGTCGCCGTGCTGGCGGTGATCTGGTTGCTGGGATTGTCGCACTCGCCGTTGTCGCTGTGGCTGATTCCGCTGTCGCTGCTGGTCGGCCTGTGCTTTGCCGCGATCGGCCTGATCATGACCGCGCTGGCGCCGGCCTATGACTTCTTCATGTACTACTTCACGCTGGCAGTCACGCCCATGATGCTATTATGCGGCGTGTTCTTCCCGATCTCGCAATTGCCGCCGCTGTGGCAGAACGTGGCGCTGGCGTTGCCGCTGACGCATGCGGTGGCCATTGCGCGGCCGCTGATAAGCGGTGCTTATCCGCCCGGCGTGCCGTTGCATGTTGCGGTGCTGCTGGGTTACACGCTGTTCGGATTTTACGTGTCACTGGTATTGTTCCGGCGGCGGTTATCCAAATAAGGGCACCTCAAGGAAAACCGGATCATGCTATGGATTAAAGCATTTCACATCATCTTCGTCACCAGTTGGTTCGCCGGCCTGTTCTACCTGCCGCGCATCTACGTCAACCTGGCGATGGCCTCGCAGGACGCCGAGCGCGAACGGCTGCTGTTGATGGCGCACAAGCTGTACCGCTTCATGACGCCGCTGGCCGTGCTGGCGCTTCTGTTCGGTATCTGGCTGTGGCTGGGCTACGGCTTTAGCGGCGGCTGGCTGCATGCAAAACTGGCGCTGGTGCTGCTGCTGATCGCCTATCACCTGTACTGCGGCAGGTTGCTGACGGCGTTCAAGCGGGGACACAATGCGCATGGCCATGTCTGGTATCGCTGGTTCAACGAGGCGCCGGTGCTGATCCTGGCCGTGGTGGTGATATTGGTCACAGTCAAACCATTCTGATGGGCACCTCGAAAAATCCACATATCATCCCAACTGCTGCGTTGCGGGAAAAATTTAGTTCCGGCCAACCTGAAGGTTACCCTTCACTGAAACTTCGTTTTCTTGCTTGCATATTACGTATATGCGGCGCTTCGAAATTTTTTCCGCGCCTTGCATTTGGGCGAACTCTGAATTTTTAGAGGCGCCCATATGCCGGCATTTTTCGCTCCCTGCCCGCGCGGACTGGAAAAAATTCTGGTGGACGAACTGGACGCGCTCGGCGCAGACGATGTGCGTGCCACCGACGGCGGCGTGGCATTCTCCGGCGACTGGAATCTGTGTTATCGCGCCAACCTGCAAAGCCGCTACGCCAGCCGCATCCTGTGGCGGGTGCAGGAGCCCGCGCCTTTCCGCTCCGAACAGGACATCTACAACCTTGCGCTCGCGCTGCCGTGGCCGCGCTGGTTCGCGCTGGACCACACCATGCGCGTGCACATGACCGCAATCAAGTGCCCGCTGAAAAGCCTGGATTTCCTCACGCTGAAGATCAAGGACGCGGTGTGCGACAAGTTCCGCGAACACGGCGGGCAGCGCCCCAGCATCGACACCGTGGCGCCCGACATGCGCATCCATGCGTTCATCGAGGGCAGCAATTTGACGCTGTATCTGGATACCTCCGGCGAGGCATTATTCAAGCGCGGCGTGCGCCTGCACACCAACATTGCACCGCTGCGCGAGAACCTTGCGGCGGGGATACTCAAGCTGGCCGGCTGGCAACCCGGCATGCCGCTGCTGGACCCGATGTGCGGCAGCGGCACATTCCTGATCGAGGCGGCGCAGATGACATTGCGCATCGCTCCGGGCATCGCTCGCCACTTCGCTTTCGAGAAACTGAAGAACTTCGATGCTGCGGCGTGGAACGGCATTCGCAGCGAAGCGCTGGCGGCGCAGCAACCGGTGACGGAATTGCCGATCTATGGCTGCGACCTGTACGGCGATGCGCTCAAGTCCGCACACCGCAACCTGGAACAGGCCGGCATCCGCCAGGCGGTGGATCTGAAGCAGGCCAACGTGCTGGAAATTTCTGCGCCCGCCGACCATGGCGTGCTCGTGGCGAACCTTCCGTATGGCGAGCGCATGGGTGAACTGGAGGAACTGCAGGAGCTGTATCCGCAATTAGGTGACGTGCTCAAGAAGAAATTCGGCGGCTGGAACGTTTACCTGTTCACTTCCGATTTGCGTCTGCCGAAACTGATCCGCCTTTCTGTATCGCGACGTATCCCCCTGTTCAACGGCGCGATTGAATGCAGGTTGTTCGAATACAGGATCGTGGCGGGCAGCAATCGGGCGAAGTAATCAAATTCCGGCTGCGCCGGGGTCAGGTCATTTTCAGGTGATCTATTCCAGACATGATATTGACATCTCTGGAGTGCCGGCTTTCCAGTTTGATTCTCAGGCGCAGGTCGTTGAGCGAATCCGCATTTTTCAGCGCTTCCTCATAGCTGATTGCCTCATCCTCATACAGGTCGTACAGCGACTGGTCAAAGGTCTGCATGCCCAACTCACGGGATTTTGCCATCACGCTCTTGATCTCGTTCACCTCGCCCTTGAAGATCAGGTCGGAGATCAATGGCGAGTTAAGCAGGATTTCGAACGCGGCAACACGTCCGACGCCGGTCTTGTTCAGGATCAGGCGCTGTGAAATGAGAGCCTTGGTGTTGAGCGACAAGTCCATCAGCAGCTGGTCGCGGCGCTCTTCCGGAAAGAAGTTGATGATGCGGTCAAGTGCCTGGTTGGCGCTGTTGGCATGCAGTGTTGCCAGGCACAGGTGTCCGGTTTCGGCAAAGGCCACGGCATATTCCATCGTCTGGCGATCGCGGATTTCGCCGATGAGGATGACATCCGGTGCCTGGCGCAGGGTATTTTTCAAGGCTGCTTCCCATGAATCTGTGTCCACTCCGACCTCGCGGTGGGTGACGATGCAGTTGATGTGCTCGTGCACAAATTCCACCGGGTCTTCAATGGTAATGATGTGGCCAAAGGAGTTTTGATTGCGGAAGCCCAGCATCGCTGCGAGCGAGGTGGACTTGCCGGACCCGGTGGCGCCGACCAGAATGACCAGGCCGCGCTTGGTCATCACCACATCCTTGAGCACCTGGGGCAGACCCATCTCATCCAGATCCGGAATCTTGCTGGTAATGGTGCGCAATACGATACCAACGCGCTGCTGTTGCATGAAAACATTGATGCGGAACCGCCCGATGCCGGGCGGGTTGATGGCAAAATTGCATTCATGACTGGCCTCGAATTCGGCAGCCTGTTTGTCGTTCATGATGCTGCGCGCCAATTCCTGGGTGTGCTGGGCGGTCAGCGATTGGGGCGATACCGGGGTCATTCTGCCATCGATCTTGAATGCAGGAGGAAAGCCGGCGGTGATGAACAGGTCGGATGCCTTTTTGCTGATCATGCCCCGCAGCAGGTTGTGGATGAGTTCGGTGGCTTGTGTTCTTTCCATTGAAGTCTCCAGGATTATCCGTGGAAGAGGTCTTTGTTGGCGGCCCGGCTGCGAGCCTCCGCGCTGGCCACGAGATTGCTTTTGACCAGATTTTGCAGGCACTGATCCAGGGTCTGCATGCCAAGCGCACCACCGGTCTGGATGGCGGAATACATCTGCGGGACCTTGGCTTCGCGGATCAGGTTGCGGATGGCCGGCGTGCAGATCATGATTTCATGGGCTGCGACCCGGCCCGAGCCGTCCTTGGTTTTGAGCAGGGTCTGCGAGATCACTGCGCGCAACGATTCCGACAGCATGGCGCGCACCATTTCCTTCTCGTCCGCAGGAAATACGTCGATGACACGGTCGATGGTTTTTGCCGCAGAACTGGTGTGCAGCGTGCCAAACACCAGGTGGCCGGTTTCCGCGGCAGTCATTGCCAGCCGTATGGTTTCCAGGTCGCGCATTTCGCCCACCAGGATGACGTCCGGATCTTCGCGCAGCGCGCTGCGCAATGCGTTGTTGAAAGACAGTGTATGCGGCCCGACTTCGCGCTGGTTGATCAGGCACTTCTTCGATTCGTGCACAAACTCGATCGGATCTTCCACGGTCAGGATGTGCCCCATCTCATTTTCGTTGATATGGTTGACCATCGCCGCCAAGGTCGTGGACTTGCCGGAGCCGGTCGGCCCGGTTACCAGCACGATACCGCGCGGATACTCGGATATATCCTTGAATATCGGCGGACATTTCAAATCCTCCAGTGACATGATCTTGGACGGGATGGTGCGCATAACCGCACCAGCTCCGCGGTGGTGCACGAATGCATTGACACGGAAACGGGCCAGGTTGGGCACCTCGAAGGAGAAATCCACCTCCTTGTTCTCTTCATAGAACTTGCGCTGCACGTCGTTCATGATGTCATACACCATGGCATGCACTTCCTTGTGATCCATCACCGGCAGGTTGATCTTGCGAACGTCCCCATGCACGCGGATCATTGGCGGCATGCCGGCAGACAGATGCAGGTCAGAAGCTTTATTTTTGACGCCAAAGGCAAGCAGTTCCGTAATATCCATTATAATCCTCATTGATGCACAGGCCACACCACGCCGTGGCTGTTGTCTTTTCATTCCCCAATGCGACTTGATTATGACCGCAATCGATTACAACTTGCAAGCCGTTCGCCGTGCCATAGACGAGGCAGCGCGGCAGGCACGGCGACGATCGGAAGATATAACGCTGGTGGCCGTGAGCAAATCGTTTCCCGCATCCGCGATACGCGAAGCCTATCAGGCCGGCCAAACGGTGTTTGGCGAGAGTTATCTGCAGGAAGCCTTGCGCAAGATGAAAGCGCTGCGCGAGCTTCCCCTGGAGTGGCACTTTATCGGGCCGATACAGAGCAATAAAAGCGCTGCGATTGCGGAGAATTTTTCCTGGGTGCATGGCGTGGACAGATTCAAGATCGCCGAGCGGTTGTCCGCGCAGCGACCGCAGCATTCGCCGCCGCTCAATGTATGCCTGCAGGTGAATGTCGAAGACGAACATACCAAGGGGGGTGTGCTTCCCGACGAGGTCGAGGAGCTGGCCCTGGCCGTGGCAAAGTTGCCGCACCTGAAGCTTCGCGGGCTGATGGCGATTCCGTCGCCGGCCGAAGGGCTGGAGGTGCAGCGCAGACCGTTTGTCATCCTGCGTGAACTCTCGCAGCAACTCAATATTGAGTTTGGACTGGGTCTGGATACCCTGTCCATGGGCATGTCGGGCGATCTTCAGGCTGCAGTGCTGGAAGGTGCGACCATCGTGCGCATCGGCACGGCGATCTTCGGTAACAGGCCGCCGCACAAGGACAGCAATTAAGACCTGTTTTTGGATGACGGCCCAAACCCTCATGTAATTCCATACCCGGCCCGGAACTTTGGACAGGGTCTTCCATCCGATTATGGCGCTAACGTTTGCGCATAACTTTCGGGTGAGCAACAGAAGAAAGGACATGACATGAATATCTGTTTCATTGGCGGCGGCAACATGGCGACGGCGCTGATCGGCGGTTTGCTCAAGCGCGGCCATTCCGCATTCAATCTGCACGTGATTGAAATCAACAGCGCCAATCGAAAGCGCCTGCATAATGAATTTGGCGTGCACGCATCGGCTGATCTGGCGGAAGAGGCGATCCGATGCGACAATGTCGTGCTGGCGGTCAAGCCCCAGCAGTTGCGCGAAGTTGCGCTGCAGATGGCACCCCTGCTGTCCGGCCAACTGCTCATTTCCATTGCCGCCGGCATCAGTGCGCGGGATCTGGCGCGCTGGACCGGCACGCAGAATATCGTGCGTGCGATGCCGAATACTCCGGCCCTGATACGTCGCGGCGTCACCGGGCTTTATGCCCTGCCGCAGGTGAGCGAGGAACACAGGCATGCGGCACAATCCATCCTTGCTTCGGTCGGCAATACCTTGTGGCTGGATGACGAAGCCATGATGGATGCGGTCACCGCTGTGTCCGGCAGCGGCCCGGCCTATGTGTTCTATTTCATCGAGGCGATGCAACAGGCAGCCTGCGAACTCGGATTCGGCGAGGAAGATGCGCGCCGCCTGGTGCTGGACACGTTTTCCGGCGCGACCAAACTGGCGGACGGCAGCCCAGAAAGCATAAGCATGCTGCGAGAGCGCGTCACCTCGAAAGCCGGCACGACCGAACGCGCCCTGCTCGACATGGAAGCCCACCATGTCAGGAAACACATCATCGGGGCAGTGCATGCTGCGGCTGCGCGCGCGAGGGAGATGGGCGACGAGCTGGGTGGAAATTGATGCTGGATGAAGCCTTGTTGTTCCTGCTCGATGTATTGTTGCAGCCGTTCGCGGTATTGCTGTTGCTGCGCTTTTTCGCGCAATGGCTGCGTATCTCCTTGCGCAACCCGTTGGGCGAGTTTGTTCTGGTGCTGACTGATTTTATCGTCTTGCCCGCGCGCCGGATAATTCCTGCAGCGGGAAAGGCCGATAGCGCTTCCTTGCTGCTTGCGCTGGTTGCGGAGGCTCTATATCTCGCAGCCGTCCTGTGGGTGCAGGGAGTCCATCCGTCGGGTCATTCATTGATCGGCTTGCCCCTGTGGGCAGCAGTAAAGCTGTTCAAGATCAGTATCTATTTGTTGATGGCCGCCGTGTTTATCCAGGCGATACTGTCATGGTTTAATCCGTATACGCCGTTCGCCGGCATGTTGGCCGGTATTACCCGTCCATTCCTGCTCCCGCTGCGCCGCCATATCCCGCTGGCCGGGAATATCGACCTTTCGCCATTGGTGTTATTGATCATTTGCCAATTGATGATCATTGTGCCGTTGGGCTGGCTGGAGCGCGTGGTAATGGGACTGCTTTGACATGGTCTCCTGGTATCGCAGTGAGGGTGGCGTCATCACCCTGACGTTGCATGTGCAACCCGGCGCAAAACGCAGCGAGGTCGTCGGACTGCACGGCGACGCATTGAAAATCCGCCTAGCTGCCCCGCCCGTGGAAGGCCGGGCCAATGACGCCTTGCTGCATTTCCTGGCCGACGCGTTTGGCGTTCCACGGCGCAATGTCGAGCTCAGGCAGGGCGAGCAGTCGCGCCACAAGACGGTGCGGGTGAGCGGCAGCCGCATACACCCTGAACTCCTGATCCGCAAGCCATAAGATGGCGCGTATTGTGCAGCACCGGGCTGTGGATCCTGTTGCCCGCAACTATCGTGGCCGCTTTGCCCCTTCTCCGACCGGGCCGCTTCATTTCGGGTCGCTGGTTTGCGCAGTAGGCAGTTATCTTGAAGCAAGAATCAATCGCGGTACCTGGCTGGTGCGCATCGAGGACGTGGATTTGCCGCGTACAGTCGCCGGGGCAGCCGATGATATCCTGCAGACGCTGGAACGACTTGGTTTATGTTGGGATGAAACCGTGCTTTACCAGAGCCAGCGCACCGAGGCGTACCGGGAAGCGTTGCAACAGCTGCAACGCAGCGGCATGGCATATCCTTGTGCATGCAGTCGCAGGGAAATTGCCGATTCGGCGTTGCGCGGGATCGAGGGGCAGGTCTATCCGGGTACATGCCGAAAAGGGCTGGCCGCAGGCGCGCCGGCGCGGGCCTGGCGCGTCCGCACCGACAGCATGCCCGTTGCCGTCAAAGGCGAGGAGTCGGCGCTGGGGGAGGTGGTAAGGCCGGCACTTCCCGCTCGCCAATCTGTGCGGCTCAAATCAGGCGGGATAATCGAATTCAACGACGCGCTGCAAGGCCGCATCACCCAGCATCTCGAAAGCGAAATCGGCGATTTCGTCGTATTGCGTGCGGATGGTCTGTTTGCCTATCAACTGGCGGTGGTGGTGGATGATGCGTTCCAGAATATTACACACGTTGTGCGTGGCGCGGATCTGCTTGCTTCCACGCCGCGCCAGATCCATTTGCAGCAGATGCTGGGACTGGCAACGCCGGCCTACTTGCATTTGCCGGTGGTGGTTAACGCGCAAGGAGAGAAATTGAGCAAGCAGACACTTGCCGCAGCAGTCGACGTACGTGACGCATCCGCAGTCCTGGTGCGCGCGCTGGAAATCCTGCGCCAGCAACCACCTGTGGATCTGGCCTCGTGCAAGCCGGCGGAAATCCTGGAATGGGGAATCCAACACTGGAATTCGCAACCGCTGTTCGGGTTGAGGACGCGGCTTATGCGGGTTTGAAGTGGTGCGGCTGGCCGGCGCGCCCGCTCACTGTTTGCGGCGATGATGGCGAATGAATTCGCTCAGTGCGGGCAGCAACGAGATGACGATGATGCCCATCGTCATCAAGGTGAGGTTGTTCTTGATAAGCGGAATGTTGCCGAAGAAGTAACCACCGGCCGCAAAAGTCGTGATCCACGCAATGCTTCCGAGTGCGCTGAATAGCAGGAATTGACGGTAACTCATGGTCCCGATGCCGGCCACGAAAGGTGCGAAGGTGCGGATGATCGGCAGGAAACGTGCGAACAGGATGGTCTTGCCGCCATGCCTTTCGTAAAAAGCGTGCGTTCGTGCCAGATGCTGGGGTTTGATCAGGCGCGAACCGGTGCGCTGTATCAAGCGCAATCCAAGCAGCCTGCCTATCCAGTAGTTGGTGTTATCGCCGCTGAACGCCGCCAGTACCAGCAATGGGACCAGTACCTGCAGTTCCAGCGAACCCATGCCGCACAGTGCGCCCGCAACGAACAGGAGCGAGTCGCCGGGCAGGAATGGCGCAATCACCAATCCTGTTTCGCTGAAGATGATGAGGAACAGGATGCCGTAGATCCATGCACCGTATTCCTGCGTCAATGCCAGCAGGTGGGTATCCAGATGCAGGACGAGATCGACAAAAGAGGTCAGAAGATCCAATTCGGTACGCCTCGATAATTCAAACTTGGGAAAGCGATGTGGTTTTCAGGCAGGTTTCGGCCGTATGCAGTAACCCAACCTGAAGGCGCAATACGGTGGGTCGCGCTGCGCTCTGATTATGTTTCACGCGGTGAGCCGCGGATGGAATTGCGTAACGTTGCCTCATGGAGGATTTCGCTGCCCGAGGTCGTCAAACCCGACCTACGGCAGCACTTCCTCGGCCCCGCTTCTTTCCGGCTTGAGGAAATCCTCGCGCGAAACCCCGAAAATAATCAGCAGCGGGCTGGCCACCAGCACCGAAGAATAGATGCTGAACAGGATGCCGATGGTGAGCGCCAGGGCAAAATAATGCAGCGTTTCTCCTCCCAGAAACAGCATCGATGTCACCATCATCTGGGTGCAGCCGTGCGTGATGATGGTGCGCGACATGGTGCGGGTGATGGCATTGTCTATGATGCCGCTCACTTCGGTCTTGCGCATCTTGCGAAAGTTTTCGCGTATCCGGTCGAATACCACCACCGACTCGTTGACGGAATAGCCGAGTACCGCCAGCACCGCAGCCAGCACGGACAGTGAGAATTCCCACTGGAAGAAGGCAAAGAAGCCCAGGATAATGACCACGTCATGCAGATTGGCGATGATTGCTGCAAGCCCGAACTTCCATTCGAAGCGCAGCCACAGATAGCAGACGATGCCCAGGCTGACCAGCAGCAGAGCCATTGCACCGTTATCCACCAGTTCCTTGCCAACCTGCGGGCCCACGAACTCGACGCGGCGAATCTCGACGCTGGCATCCTGCTGGTGCAGGGCATCGCGCACCTGATCGCTCAACTTTGCCCCGGAAGTATTCTGCTTGAGCGGTATCTGGATCAGCACGTCATGGCTGGTGCCGAAGGTCTGTACCACGGCATCCTTCAAGCCAATCTCGCCAAGTTGGCTGCGCACCTGGCTCAGATCGGCCGGCTGCGCATAATGCATCTCCATCACCGTTCCACCGGTGAAGTCGACGCCAAAATTCAGTCCGCGCGTAAAAAGAAAAAGTACGGCGAGTATGAATGTCACCAGCGATATGCTCGTGGTAAATCGGCCATAACTCATGAACGGGATATCTTTTTTGATCCTGAAAAATTCCATGGCTGTGTCTCTTTCGTTAACCGATGGCGACCTTGGTCAGGCGCGCTTTGCTGCCGTATATCAGGTTCACCAGCGCGCGCGATACCAGTACCGCGCTGAACATCGAGGTGAGGATGCCCAGGCACAGCACCACGGCAAAGCCGCGGATCGGGCCGGAGCCGAACATGAACAGTGCGATGCCCGCGATCAGGGTGGTGATGTTGGAATCGATAATGGTGCCGAATGCCCGGTCATACCCCGCATGGATGGATGCCTGGGGCGTATTGCCGTTGCGCAGCTCTTCGCGGATGCGCTCGTTGATCAGTACATTGGAGTCAATCGCCATGCCCAGCGTCAATGCGATACCCGCCATGCCCGGCAAGGTCAGCGTGGCTTGCAGCATCGACAGCAGCGCCACCAGCAGCAGCAGGTTGGTGCCCAGCGCCAGCACGGAAACCCCGCCGAACATCAGATAATAGGCAATCATGAAGATCGAGATGGCGAAAAAACCGATCTGGGTGGAATGAAAGCCGCGCGTGATGTTGTCGGCGCCCAGACTGGGGCCGACTGTGCGTTCTTCAACAATTTCCATGGGTGCTGCCAGCGCGCCGGCGCGCAACAGCAGCGCGGTGTCCTGCGCTTCCTGGGTTGACATGCTGCCGGTGATCTGCACGCGGCCGCCGCCAATCTCCTCGCGTATTACCGGAGCGGTGACGACTTGGCCCTTGCCTTTTTCGAACAGGATGATGGCCATCCGCTTGCCGACGTTTTCACGCGTCGCCAGCTTGAATTTCCGCGCGCCAACGCCGTCCAGGTTGATGTGTACGGCCGGCTGGTTGTCGCGGTTGTCGAACCCGGGCTGGGCGTCATTTATGCGCTCGCCGGTGAGGACTACGGTCTTCTTCACCAGAACCGGGATCCCTTCCCGGTCCCGGTACATTTCGGAGCCGAAGGGTATGGGGGAACCCTCGGTATAGTGATGCTCCTCATCCACCATGCGTATTTCCAGGGTCGCGGTTCGCCCCAGAATGTCCTTGGCGCGTGCGGTGTCCTGCACGCCGGGCAATTGCACGACGATCCGATCCGCTCCCTGCTGCTGGATCACCGGCTCGGCCACTCCCAGTTCGTTGACGCGATTGCGCAGCGTAACCAGGTTCTGCTGAATGGCGGAATCCTGTATGCGCTTTACTTCTACCGGTTTGAACGTCGCTTGCAGGTTGAATTCGCCGCCTTCATCCTTTTCAATCAGCGCCAGGCCAGAGAAGTGCTGCTTGATTTCTTCCTCTCCCTTGCTGCGTGATTCGGCGTCGCGGAATTTTACCGTCAATATGCTCCCATCCCGGCTGACTCCGGCATAGGGAATGTTCTGTTCGCGCAGGTCGATGCGGATGTCGCCGGCATTGCTCTCCATGGCTTTGTCCAATGCACCCTTCATGTCCACCTGCATCAGGAAATGCACCCCGCCGCGCAAATCCAGTCCGAGATACATCGGCAGCGCATTGATGGATGCCAGCCAGTGTGGAGAACGCGACAACAGATTCAGCGCCACCACATAATCGTCCCCAAGCTGCGCCTGCACCACATCCTTGGCTTTCAGCTGGCTATCGGTATCGGCAAAGCGCGCCTTGACGCTGGTTGCATCAAGTGAAATGGCTTCAGGATTTAGATTGGCTGCCTTGAGTGCGGCGTCAATCTTGCCCATCAGGGCATTGTCAACCTTGAGGTTGGCGCGAAGCGGCGAAATCTGAACGGCCGGGGATTCCCCATAAAAGTTGGGCAACGCGTAAATCAGGCCCAGGGTGAAGGCAGCAAGGACCAGCAGATACTTCCACAGCGGATATTGGTTCATTGCTTTGCCTTAGATGGACTTGATAGTGCCTTTGGGCAGCACGTTCTGCACTGCCGATTTCTGGATATGCACGGTGACGTTGTCGGCGATTTCCAGGCCCAGATAGTTGTCCCCAATCTTGACCACCCGACCCAGTTCGCCGCCCACGGTGACCACCTCGTCGCCCTTCTGCAGCGCATCGATCATCGATTTCTGTTCCTTGGCACGCTTCTGCTGCGGCCGCAGGATCAGGAAGTAGAACACCGCGATCAGGGCAAACAGGGGCAGGAACGACATGACGCTGCCTCCTTGCGCAGCTGCATTTTGTGCATACGCGTTGCTGACAAACAGGTTGCTAAGGGACATTTAAAAGCTCCGGAAAAATCAAAACGCGCATTCTACCATGAAGTGGATTGATCCGAAGCGGAGCGGCCAAGACGGAAACGGGAGGCGAATTCATCAAATTTACAGAGAGCGATGGATGCGCGCATCTCGGCCATCAGCTGCTGGTAGTAGAACAGGTTGTGGATGGTGTTGAGGCGCGCGCCGAGGATTTCGCCGGTGCGATTCAGGTGGTGCAAATAAGCGCGGGTGAAATTGCGGCAGGTGTAGCAGGCGCATTGCTCGTCCGGCGGCCGCAGGTCCAACCGGTATTGCGCATTCCTGATCTTGATATCGCAGTGGCGGGTGAATAGCATCCCGTTGCGCGCATTGCGCGTCGGCAACACGCAATCGAACATGTCGATACCCTGCGCCACAGCAGACACCAGGTCTTCCGGTGTGCCGACTCCCATCAGGTAGCGCGGCTTGCCCGCGGGCAATTGCGGCGCGGTATGGCGGAGGAGGCGCAGCATTTCTTCCTTGGGCTCGCCCACCGAAAGGCCGCCGATGGCAAAGCCGTCGAAGCCGATATGCTCAAGTTCGCGCAGCGATTCATCGCGCAAGTGATCATGCATGCCGCCCTGCACGATGCCGAACAGTGCATTGGCATTGCCCTCGTGCGCCTGCTTCGAACGCTCCGCCCAGCGCAGGCTCAGGCGCATGGAATCCCCCGCCGTTCGTTCGTCGGCCGGATAGGGCGTGCACTCGTCGAAGATCATCACGATGTCGGAGTTCAGCACCTTCTGGATGCGCATCGACTCCTCCGGCGACAGGAAACACCGGTCGCCATTCACCGGCGACTGGAACTGCACTCCCTCCTCGCTGATCTTGCGCAACGCCCCCAGGCTGAATACCTGAAAGCCGCCGGAATCGGAGACTATCGGCCCGTCCCAGCCCATGAAGCGATGCAAGCCGCCATGGGCTTCGATCACCTGCAGCCCCGGACGCAGCCACAGGTGAAAAGTATTGCCCAGAACGATCTGCGCGCCGATCTCGTGCAGCTCAAGTGGCGACATCCCCTTCACCGTGCCATAGGTGCCGACCGGCATGAAGGCCGGAGTTTCGACGATGCCGTGTGCAAGCTGCAAGGTGCCGCGGCGGGCGAGTCCGTCGCGGGAGTGAAGATCGAATTTCATGCGAATTGATTCTTGATGTTCTTCAAGTAGAGGTCAAACCAACTTCGCCTCATTGTGCCGGACGTATCCTAACAGATTAATTCCGCGAATTTTCGGGCGTGTGGCGTTCTATCAGCATCGCATCACCGTAGCTGAAAAAGCGGTACTCCTTTTCCACCGCGTGGCGATAAGCGGCAAGAACTTCGTCCATGCCGCCGAAGGCGCACACAAGCATCAGCAACGTCGACCGGGGCAGGTGAAAATTGGTGAGCAGCACATCCACCGCCCGGAAACGATAGCCCGGCGTGATGAAGATATTGGTCTCCCTTTCCCCCGCGATCAACTCACCGTTGATTGCCGCGCTTTCCAGCGCGCGCAGGCTGGTGGAGCCCACGGCAATGATGCGCCCGCCGCGTGATTTCGCCTCGGACATTGCTGCCACAGTCTGTTGCGGAATGGTGTAGCGTTCGCTGTGCATATTGTGATCCTGGATATTCTGCGCGCGCACCGGCAGGAAAGTGCCAGCCCCCACATGCAGGGTGATGTAGGCCAGCCGGACCCCGCGTGCGCGCATGGCCGAGAGCATCACTTCGTCGAAATGCAGTCCTGCCGTGGGCGCGGCCACCGCGCCTGGCTGGCGCGCGAACACGGTCTGATAGCGTTGTTCATCCGTGGCATCGACGGCGCGGTTGATATAGGGCGGCAGCGGCAATTCGCCATATCGTTCCAGGAGGTCTGAAACGATTTCCTCACTGTCGAAACGCAGCCGGTAGAATTCTTCTTCGCGGTTCAACACCGTGACCGGCAATGCATTGGCCAGCAGCAGCCGTCCGCCCCGCCGGGGCGATTTACTGGCACGGATTTGCGCCAATACTTCATGTTCTCCGGTAATGCGTTCGACCATTACTTCGATTTTGCCACCGCTTTCCTTGGCGCCGAACAGACGGGCTTTAAGTACACGAGTGTCATTCAACACCAGAACATCGTGCTCCGTCACCAGATCGATCAATTCACTGAACTCGCGATCTATAATCAGGTTGCCGCGAAGCTGGAGCAGACGGCTTGATCCACGCCGTAGCGGCGGATGCTGGGCAATCAGACGCTCCGGAAGCGGGAAGTCGAATTCGTCAGTGCGCAACGCTGCAACTCCACGAAAAAACCTGATTGTAGCTTGATGAGGCGGGTCGATTCGTGGATAATTCGCGCCGTTCCAGGCCGGGATGGCGGAATTGGTAGACGCGCTGGACTCACAATGCGCCGCTTGCGGTTCATTGCGGCGAAGGCTAACGCGAGCGAAGCGAACGTTAAGCCGCGAAGCGGCGGCCGAAGTCAAAATCCAGGAAGGCTTCAGGAAGTGAACAGGATTTGCCGGGATGGCGGAATTGGTAGACGCGCTGGACTCACAATGCACCGCTTGCGGTTCATTGCGGCGAAGGCTAACGCGAGCGAAGCGAACGTTAAGCCGCGAAGCGGCGGCCGAAGTCAAAATCCAGGAAGGCTTCAGGAAGTGAACAGGATTTGCCGGGATGGCGGAATTGGTAGACGCGCTGGACTCAAAATCCAGTGTCTGTGAGGATGTGAGGGTTCGAGTCCCTCTCCCGGCACCAGTACGATAGCAAGTGATGAATCATCTGGGTCAACCAGGGATCTTATCGCGCGTTATTGATTACTGACACAAGATGGTGTCGATTCATTTGGAGTAAGTATGAATAAATTGTGGTTTGCACTGATAGCTGGCGTATTTGCAGCGTCTTCGATTTCTGCGGTTGCTGCTGATGCAAACGCTCCCGGGGCGGGCGCAATGACGACGGCCGCTACGGCGACGGGTGGGACTGTTGCAGGTTCAGATAAAGCAGCTCCCACCAAGCCAATGAAAGTCAAGAAGAAGGAAAAAACCCCTGCGCAACTGGCTGCAGATGAAATGATACATTCCTGCAATAAGGCTGCCAGGAAACAGAAGCTGAAAGGTCAAAAACTCAACCATTACGTGAGGATTTGTATGCGCGGGAAGTTGGCTCGGGCTGCTGCCAAGAAAGAAGGTGCCACCGTTGCGGAGAAAGAAGGTGCCAGCGTTGCCAAGAAAGACGCGGAAGTTCCCGCCACCAAGAAGTAAATTCCAAGTTGCACATAAAGGCAGGGTCGACCCTGCCTTTTTCTATTCACACCATGCGAGTGCGATCTGGAAACCCAATGCACCGTAGCTGCGGCGTTCGGACTGGAGGGCGAGTTCCTGCTGGTTGAAGAGCAGACTTAACAACGACCAGTAAATTGCCGGAATGGCGGAATGGGTGGACGCACCGGACTCACAATGTACCGCTTGCGGATCATTGCGCGAAAGGCTAACGCGGGAAGACGAATGTCAAGCCGCGAAGCGGTGGCCAAAGTCAAGATTCCGGGTTTGTATGGAATTGAGGGTTCGAGTCCGATTCGCGTACCAGTAAATTAACGGGTGACGAATCAATTGTGTCAACCGGCCATTTTATGGCGCGTTAATGCTCACTGACACAAGGTAGTGTCTAACCATTTGGAGTTTACTATGATGAACAAGCTGTTGAGCGCATTGATTGCTGCAGTCTTTGCAGCTGCAACTTTCTCTGCTTTTGCTGCTGACGCTTCCAAGGACGCTGCGCCTGCGGCTGCCGAAACTACGAAAGCAACGACTGCTGATACTGCTGCTCCCAAAAAGGCCAAGAAACACAAATTGACCGCTAAAGAAGAAAAGGAGGCAAGTTGCAAGAAGGATGCCAAGGAACAAAAACTGAAAGGTAAAGAGTACAGGTCCTTCATTAAGGACTGTGTGAGAAAGGCATAAGCACGGCATATGCTCATGCCGGCGAATTAGAGGCGGCGGTTCCCCCGGCCAGCAGGTAATTTTTTGGTAGCTTAATAAGGCAGGGGCAACCCTGCCTTTTTTATTTGTACAATACGCACATGATCTGGAAACCGAATGTCACCGTGGCTGCGGTGATTGAACAGGATGGCAAGTTCTTGCTGGTTGAAGAGCAGACCAAACAAGGATTGCGGTTCAACCAGCCTGCGGGACATTGGGAACCGGGCGAAACCTTGCTTGCCGGTGCGGCGCGCGAAGTCCTGGAAGAATCGGCTTACGAATTTGAGCCCCAACATCTGCTCGGAGTCTACCGTTGGCATTCGACATTATCCAATACTACATTCTTGCGTTTCGCCTTTAGCGGGCGCATCCTGTCCCATCACCCGGAGCGTATGCTGGACAAAGGCATTGTTCGTGCCGTATGGATGACGCCAGACGAAATCCGTGCCACGCAAACACGCCATCGCAGTCCGCTGATTTTGCGTTGTATCGAAGATTATCTGGCCGGCAAACGTTACCCGATGGAGCTCATTACACATTATGACTAGACGCGTGGTCGTCGGCATGTCCGGCGGAGTCGATTCTTCGGTTACCGCGCTCCTGCTCAAGCAGCAAGGGTATGAGGTAATCGGCCTGTTCATGAAGAACTGGGAGGACGACGACGACGATGATTACTGTTCTTCGCGCAGTGACTTGATAGATGCTGTTGCCGTTGCCGAAGTAATTGATATTCCGATTGAGGCCGTTAACTTCGCCCGGGAATACAGGGATCGGGTGTTCAGCTATTTTTTGCGTGAATACCAGGCTGGCCGCACACCCAATCCGGATATCCTGTGCAACTCGGAAATCAAGTTCAAGGCATTTCTCGAGCATGCCCTGAATATGGGCGCTGATGCAATCGCAACCGGGCATTATGCGCAGGTACGCGAACGCGATGGGTTATTCCAGTTGCTCAAGGCGGATGACGGTAGCAAGGACCAAAGCTATTTTCTATACCGCCTGAATCAAGCGCAACTGTCAAAATCCATTTTCCCGTTGGGCAGGCTGCTCAAGTCGGAAGTGCGGGACATTGCTGAAAAGCACAGACTGCCCAATCATGCCAAGAAGGACAGCACCGGCATCTGCTTTATCGGGGAACGCCCTTTCCGCGAATTCCTGAGTCGCTATCTGCCCCTGTCACCCGGCGACATGGTGACGCCTGAAGGCACATTGGTCGGTCGGCACCAGGGTTTGTCGTTCTATACCATTGGACAGCGGCAAGGACTGGGTATAGGCGGGATCAGCGGAGGAAAGGCCGGGGACACGGGAAAGCATGATCCATGGTTCGTGGTCGACAAGGACATGGCGAATAACCGGCTTGTCGTGGTACAGGGCCATGACCATCCGGCATTGCTGAGCTCACATTTGGATGCAACCGACCTGCACTGGATCAGCGGAGAAGTACCAGACGTTGCGCGCACTCATGCAGCAAAGACGCGGTATCGCCAGGATGATGCGGAATGCCGCATTGAGGAATTGGATGGGAACGGCGCGGAGTTCAACTTTGTGCAACCGCAATGGGCCGTCACACCGGGACAATCTGTCGTTGTCTATGACGGTGCAATATGCCTGGGAGGCGGAATCATTACCGGCGATGCATCCTGATCAGTCCTGATGGCGGCAGAGCAGCAGCAAATGCGGACTGGGTTTATGCGGTAATTTCTTCATTTGCAAATCCGAGTTCGACTTTGCCATCCTTCACGTCAACAGTCACTTTTCCGCCACTTGCCAATCTGCCGAACAACAATTCATCCGCAAGAGCAGAGCGGATTGTGTCCTGAATCAGTCTGGCCATCGGCCGGGCGCCCATCAGCGGGTCGAAGCCGTTCTGGGCAAGGTAATCTTTCAGTGCGTCGGTGAATACGACCTCGACTTTCTTCTCGTGCAATTGCTCTTCAAGCTGCATCAGGAACTTGTCGACAACGCGCAGGATGACCTCCTTGTCGAGCGCGGCAAAGGATATGATGCCGTCCAGGCGGTTGCGGAACTCGGGCGTGAACATGCGCTTGATTTCGGCCAGTTCGTCGCCGGTGGCTGCGCTATTGGTAAAGCCGATCTGGCTCCGGCTCAGCGCTTCCGCGCCGGCGTTGGTGGTCATGATGATCACCACGTTGCGGAAATCGGCCTTGCGTCCGTTGTTGTCGGTAAGCGTGCCGTGATCCATCACCTGCAGCAGGATGTTGAAAATGTCCGGGTGCGCCTTTTCAATCTCGTCCAGCAGCAGCACGCAGTGCGGTTGCTTGCTGATCGCCTCCGTCAGCAGGCCGCCCTGGTCAAAACCGACATAGCCGGGAGGCGCCCCGATGAGGCGCGACACTGCATGGCGCTCCATATACTCGGACATATCGAAACGGTGCAGCGGCATGCCCATCGAGTAGGCGAGCTGACGCGCCACCTCGGTCTTGCCGACGCCGGTAGGTCCCGAGAATAGAAAACTGCCTATGGGTTTTTGAGGATTGCCCAAGCCGCTGCGCGACATCTTGATCGCTCGCGCGAGCGCATCAATTGCCTGGTCCTGGCCGAACACGGTAGCTTTCAGGTCACGGTCCAGGTTCTTCAGGATATTGCGGTCATCGCTGGAAACCGTGCGCGGTGGAATGCGTGCAATCTTGGCAATTATTTCCTCGATCTCGTGTTTGCCAATGAGCTTCTTCTGCCTGGATTTGGGCAGGATACGCTGCGCCGCACCTGCCTCATCAATTACGTCTATCGCCTTGTCCGGTAAATGCCGGTCGTTGATGAATCTGGCCGAAAGTTCTGCAGCGGACGTCAAAGCGGCCGCACTGTACTTGATGCCATGATGTAATTCGAAGCGCTGCTTCAATCCCTTGAGGATCTCGATCGTCTGTTCCACCGATGGCTCGGGCACGTCGATCTTCTGGAAGCGGCGCGAAAGCGCATGATCCTTCTCGAAGATCCCGCGGTATTCCTGGTAGGTGGTCGCGCCGATGCACTTGAGTGCACCGCTGGACAACGCGGGTTTCAGCAGATTGGAGGCATCC
Source organism: uncultured beta proteobacterium (assembly GCA_963782385.1). Classification (GTDB taxonomy): domain Bacteria; phylum Pseudomonadota; class Gammaproteobacteria; order Burkholderiales; family Gallionellaceae; genus CAVXFS01. The sequence continues at coordinate 26,607 of CAWAJO010000001.1, read as the reverse complement.
ATGGTGCCGCCGGATGCGGCGCCTGCCCCGATCAGGGTGTGTATCTCGTCAATAAAAAGAATGGCATGCTCCGCGTCGGCCAATTCCTTGAGCACGGCCTTGAGTCGCTGCTCGAAGTCACCGCGGTATTTAGTGCCGGCCAGCAAGGCGCCCATGTCGAGCGCATAAACATGTGCATCCTTGAGAATCTCGGGAACTGCGCCTTCCGTGATGCGGCGCGCCAATCCTTCGGCAATGGCGGTCTTGCCGACGCCCGCTTCCCCAACCAGCAACGGGTTATTCTTGCGCCGGCGGCATAAAGTCTGGATGACCCGCTCCAATTCGAGCTCACGTCCGATCAGCGGGTCAATCTTTCCCGACATCGCCTGGGATTGCAGGTCAAGCGTGTATTCGCTTAATGCGCCTTCATTGCCTCGCTCACGCTCTATTTCGCTGTCGGTTTGCGGCTTTTGAATGCCGGTCTGGGATGTCTTGTCTATGCCATGGGCGATGTAGTTCACCACATCCAGCCGCGTAATGCCGCGCTGGTTGAGAAAGAAAACCGAATGCGAATCCTTTTCACTGAACAAGGCGACCAGAATATTGGCACCGGTGACTTCCTTCTTGTTGGTGGATTGAACGTGCAGGATTGCGCGCTGGATGACTCGCTGGAAGCCGACGGTTGGCTGTGTATCCACTTCTCCGGTGCCGGGCAGGGAGGGTGTATGCGTGTTTACGAATTCAGACAATGCCGCTCGCAATTCATCAACATCTGCTCCGCAAGCACGCAACACCTGCGCCGCAGATGCGTTGTCGAGCATGGCAAGCAGCAGATGTTCAACCGTGATGAATTCGTGGCGCTTCTGGCGCGCTTCGACGAATGCGAGGTGCAGGCTGACTTCAAGTTCTTGAGCGATCATGATTATGATTCCTCCAGTTCGCATCGTAATGGATGCTGATGCTGCTTTGCAAATTCTGTTACCTGAGCTACTTTGGTTTCAGCAATATCCTTCGGGTAAATGCCACAAACTGCGGACCCTTCCTGATGCACTTTGAGCATGACCTGAGTCGCTCGTTCACGATTCATTGAAAAAAACCTTTGTAGAACCTCAATCACAAAATCCATCGTCGTGTAATCATCGTTGAGCAAGATCACTTTGTACAGCTTTGGAGGCTTGCTCTTGGTAGCCTCTTGTTCCAGCAAGGCTGTAGTTGAATGTTTCGTTGCCATTTGACATTGAGTCCATTTATATACTGTTCTCGTAGCGTATAGTTGGATATCGGAGCGGTTTTTTCAAGTATAGTCTAAAAAAATAATCTATAACCACTTGACGTTATGGGTAATACAGGAGTAAAAAGCGCGTGGGTGTTTGAATCAAGTTACATGCATTACTGGTTTTGTCATGTGCGGTCTTGGAATTCAAACAGTTTTAACGGGAATCCACCCGGTTTATTAGTTAAGGAAGTTAAGACATGGCAAATGGCACAGTAAAGTGGTTCAACGACGCAAAGGGGTTTGGCTTTATCACTCCGGACGATGGCAGTGAAGATCTGTTCGCGCATTTTTCGGCGATCAACATGAGCGGTTTCAAAACCCTCAAGGAAGGCCAAAAGGTCACGTTCGACATAGTACAGGGACCCAAAGGAAAGCAGGCTTCCAACATTCAAGCTCCTTGAGAATACCCTCAGTCTGGTCTGCACAATACCCGCCAATGCTGGCGGGTATTTTTTCGCTCGATACTTGGCTCGTGTTGCGATATATCAATATGAAGTGTAACGATATTCTTAAAACGATATATACGCTTTAACAAATTATATATATATAATTACATATATCCATCCGGCAATTTTGACCCTACTATCCATCTCACTTTGACCATCGTGATCAAGGCAAAAAAAGGGGGCTGGTGTGGAAAGAGTTTCGAGTGATACGGACGACGTGTTGGTCGCTGAACAGGAGCCCAGAAAAAAATCGCACATGGCCTTCGATATTCTGCTGATGATAAGTGCTGCGGTGGTAATTGGAGCGCTTGCAGTGGGAATGTTCATAATGGTTTTTTCGTAGGTTGGTGAGCTCGGGGCTCGCGCAATATTTCAGCAAAGCTGATGGTGTCATCGCTTGCCACGGCACGAAAGCCGCCGAAGGAGGCGAATCCCGGACCAGACGTTCAACAAACACGATCAATGCCTGCCCTATCTCATGAATTACATGTATTTGATGATTGCCGTCCCGAAAGCGGAACAAGATATTTGTTGCGCGCCTTCCATTAGCCTTGCGAAGTCGTAGGTGACAGTCTTCGCGCCTATCGCTCCTTCCACGCCTTTGATGATCAATTCTGCGGCCTCCGTCCAGCCCATGTGGCGCAACATCATTTCAGCCGACAGAATCAACGAGCCGGGATTGACATAATCCTTGCCCGCGTATTTCGGTGCGGTGCCATGCGTGGCTTCGAACATCGCCACCGAATCAGACAAATTTGCGCCCGGTGCGATGCCGATTCCACCCACTTCCGCTGCCAATGCGTCGGAGATATAGTCGCCGTTGAGATTGAGCGTGGCGATCACGTCATATTCTGCCGGGCGCAGCAGGATCTGCTGCAGGAAGGCGTCGGCGATAACGTCTTTCACCAAAATTCCGTTCGGCAGTTGCACCCATGGCCCGCCGTCAATCTCAACGCCGCCGAATTCGCGCTTGGCTAGTTCGTAGCCCCAGATCTTGAATCCACCCTCGGTGAACTTCATGATGTTGCCTTTGTGCACCAGCGTCACCGACTTGCGCTTGTTGTCTATGGCGTACTGGATGGCGCGGCGCACCAGGCGTTCCGTACCTTCGCTGGACACCGGCTTGATGCCGATCGCGGATGTTTCGGGAAAACGAATTTTCTTCACGCCCATTTCCCTTTGCAGGAACTCGATGACCTTTTTGGCTTCGGGCGTGCCGGCCGCCCATTCAATGCCGGCATAGATGTCCTCGGTGTTTTCGCGAAAGATCACCATGTTCACCTTGTTCGGCTCTTTTACCGGGCTTGGCACGCCTTCAAACCAGCGCACGGGGCGCAGGCAGACATACAGGTCAAGCATCTGGCGCAGCGCGACGTTGAGCGAACGAATGCCGCCGGAGATTGGCGTAGTCAGTGGTCCCTTGATTGACACCACGTATTCGCGCACCGCCTGGACCGTTTCATCGGGTAGCCAGGTGTCATTGCCGTATACCTTTACCGCCTTTTCCCCGGCGTACACTTCCATCCATTGGATCTTGCGGCGGCCCGAATAAGCTTTGGCGACAGCAGCATCGACCACTTTCAGCATTGCCGGACTGATGTCGACGCCGGTTCCGTCACCCTCGATGTAAGGAATGATCGGCTGGTCTGGGACCTTCAGTGAAAAGTCTTTGTTGACAGTGATTTTCTGGCCGTTGCCCGGCACTTTGATATGTTGGTACATGCAATTCTCCGGAAGTGGAATTGGGTAATACGCCGGTATTTTGCTGGCACGATGCAGTGGGGCGCATCCTTCCAGTCAACAAACCCTATGGTGTGAGTTTCCAGTTCAATCGGCATCGACTGCATCCGACGCTCGGCGATTATATCGCGCTTGCCGCCTATTATCCGGCCGGGAGACTGGATTGCGACAGTGGAGGACTGTTGCGGTTGACAGATGACAACGAGCCGCGGCCCAGCATTACCCGCCCGATACAGGGCATGCCCAGGCTTGTCGGTTACGGGGTAGTGATAACATAGTCGCGTTTATACGGGTAGTTCAGATTCACCGTTGTGATCGGGAGAAATGGCGTTGTCTGTTGGGTTTGTAATTCCTACATTGAATCCGGGGTCGCAGTGGGCAATCGTGCTGGAGAAACTTGCCGCCCAGAACTATCAACCTGACCGGATTCTGATCATTGATTCTTCGTCCAATGATGCGGCGGTGTCGATAGCTAAAGCTCACGGTTGCGAACTAAGTGTTATCGCACGTTCTGTGTTCAATCATGGCACTACGCGTCAACTCGCCGCGGAAACACTGTCCGACGTGGAAATCATCATTTATATGACCCAGGACGCTTTGCTTGCCGATCCTGACACGATCGGCCGCTTGGTGGCGGCTTTCTCGGATCCCGAGGTCGGCTGTGCCTATGGCAGGCAGTTGCCGCATTTGAATGCCAAGCCTATTGGCGCGCATGCCAGATTATTCAATTACCCGGGAACTTCTGTGGTGCGTTCGCTGGTGGACGCTTCGCAGATCGGCATCAAGGCGGCCTTCATTTCCAATTCGTTCGCGGCTTACCGGCGTTCCGCCTTGATGAAGGTCGGCGGATTCCCGACAGGCGTGATATTGAGTGAGGACACATATGTTGCGGCAAAGATGCTGCTTGCCGATTGGAAAGTGGCTTACTGTGCCGATGCCATGGTTTTCCATTCTCACGATTATTCCCCCACACAAGAGTTCAAAAGGTATTTCGATATTGGGGTATTTCATGCGCGGGAAGCGTGGGTACGATCCGAGCTGGGCAATGCGGAACAAGAGGGGATCCGGTTTGTAATGTCGGAAGTGAATTACTTGATCCATCATGCCCCATGGCTGATACCTTCTGCCGTACTGCGTACAGGGCTGAAATATCTCGGCTATCGCATCGGCCTGATGGAGCATATTTTGCCTGTCGGACTGAAGGAGCGGCTAAGCATGAACCGCCAATACTGGCAGATTTCCAAGAGAATTTTGATTTATGGCATCAACTATTATCCAGAATTGACCGGCATAGGAAAATACAGCGGCGAGATGGGGGAGTGGCTTGCCGCTCATGGATTTGAGGTGCACGTGGTGACGGCGCACCCGTATTACCCGGAATGGCGGGTCGCCGGGGGTTACATTGGCTGGTCCTATAGGCGCGAAGTGCACGCCGGCGTGACAATTTGGCGTTGTCCACTCTGGGTTCCCATGCGCCCGTCCGGCATCAAGAGGCTGTTGCATCTAACCAGTTTTTCATTAAGCAGCCTGCCTGCGCTGTTATGGCAAGTCTTCTGGAAGCCCCATGTAGTCATGGTAGTTGAACCGCCTTTGATATGCGCGCCTGCTGCATTGATGCTCGCGCGACTATGCGGTGGGCAGGCATGGCTGCATGTACAGGACTTCGAAGTGGATGCGGCCTTCGATCTGGGAATGCTGCCTGCCGGACATGGTCGTACCGGGGTGCTGCTTTTTGAATCCGCCTTGATGCGTGCATTTGATCGGGTTTCCACTATCTCACGCAATATGCTGGCGCGATTGATCGATAAGCGGGTCAGCCCGGAAAATTGCCTGCTTTTCCTGAATTGGGTGGATACGGGGGAGATTTTCCCGTTGCCTACAGTCAGCAAGTTGCGTGCTGAACTTGGCATCGCCAATGACAGGATTGTTGCCCTGTATTCCGGCAATATGGGAGAAAAGCAAGGGCTGGAAATCGTATTGCAGGCAGCGCGCATGCTGGTCAGCGATATACGCATTCAGTTCGTGATGTGTGGTGACGGCGCAGCCAAGGCGCGCCTGCATGACCTGTTTGCGGATTTGACGAACGTGATCTGGCTGCCGCTGCAACCGGTCGAGCGATTGAACGACTTGATGAATCTGGCGGATATACATCTGTTGCCGCAGCGCGCCGACGTGGCAGACCTGGTGATGCCTTCAAAGCTGACTGGCATGTTGGCCAGCGGACGCCCGGTGTTGGCAACTGCTCATCCGGGAACACAGGTTGCACAAGTGGTTTCGATGTGCGGAGTCGTAACGCCTCCGAGAGATACAGGCGCGTTCGTGAGAGAACTGCTGGTGCTGGCCGGGAATCCTTTCCTGCGAAACAGGCTGGGCGAACAGGCCAGAAGTTATGCCGTCGCTGCCATGGGGAAAGATGCGATCCTTGGAAAATTTGGAAGAGCCTTGGGCGATGTGTGCGACCAATCCGGCGAATTGGGCGTGGTGAATGAGTTAGAATCCGGATAAGAAGCGACTTAGATCCAGGACGATGATGTTTTCACCCGGAAATTCAATCAAGCCCCAAGGCGGAAAGCTGGCATTCCTGTCTCGCGTCTTCGACGGATTGCTGATTTTTGTCGCTTTGCAGATATGCGGGAGGCTGTTCCACGTCGATGTTCAGGGCCCGTATTACTGGTTCGCCATAGCCTGGGCGGAAATCTTGTTTTTGCTGATCGCGGAAACCAGGAGCCTGTATCAATCATGGTGGCTTGTTCCGATCAGTCGCGAGGCCGGTCAGGTCGGATTGACCTGGCTCGTGGTCTTTGTATTGCTGGTGGTGCTGGCTTTTTCCACCAAGACATCGGCGATCTATTCACGCCTGGTGATTTTTTCCTGGGCATTGCTGACGCCGTCGATGCTGGTGCTGGCGCGGGCGATCCTGCGGATATGTCTGCGGGAACTGGGCAAGCGCGGCAATAACACGCGTACCCTGGTGATTGCGGGCGCCTCTGTTTCCGCTCAAAAACTGATATCACAAATTCGCCAGAACCCCTGGCTGGGTTTCAAGATTATCGGGGTGTACGACGATGATCCGGATGCGGCATCCAGGATCTCCGGTCTTGAGCCATTGCAATTGCAGGGCGATCTGAGGCGGATGGTGCAAGACGTGCGCGCCGAAGGAATCGATATTGTGTACATCACTCTGCCCATGCATCCTGAAGACCGTATTGTGAGGCTGATTGACGACCTGGCCGATACCACTGCCTCAGTCTACTTCATTCCCGATTTTTTCGTATTCGACCTGTTGCATGCGCGCTGGTTTAATTTTGGCAGTCTTCCGATTGTCAGCGTGTTTGAAAGCCCCTTCCTTGGCGTGGACGGATGGTTGAAGCGGGTTGAAGATGTGGTGCTGGGAAGTTTCATATTGCTGGTGATATCCCCCCTGTTGCTGGCCATTGCGCTGGGAGTCAGGTTATCTTCACCCGGGCCGATCATTTTCAGGCAGCGCCGCTATGGATTGAATGGACAAATTGTCGAGGTATGGAAGTTCCGCAGCATGACGGTATGTGAAGACGGTGACCACATCCCTCAAGCCCGGATGCGTGACTCGCGAATTACTCCGCTGGGTGCGTTGTTGCGCCGTACTTCGCTGGACGAGTTGCCACAGTTCTTCAACGTATTGCAGGGCAGCATGTCCATAGTGGGTCCGCGTCCGCATGCAGTGGCGCATAACGAGCAATACCGTCGTCTGATCCATGGATACATGTTGCGCCACAAGGTCAAGCCCGGAATCACCGGATGGGCACAGGTAAATGGTTGGCGAGGCGAAACGGATACGCTGGAAAAGATGGAAAAGCGCGTCGAGTTCGATCTGGCTTACATGCGCAACTGGTCGTTGTGGCTGGATTTGAAAATTATCTGGCTGACTATCTGGAAAGGCTTCTCCGGAAAGAGCGCGTACTAGCCGCAAGCAGATGTCCGAATGGGAAACGCAACGGCAATTTCTTCAGTATCCAAATATCTCGCGATTATCCTGGGAATTTCCATTCCCGTTTCCGTCGCCCTTGACAACCTGCTGCTGTTTCTTGTGGCAATGCTGTTCCTGCCATTTGGATTGCGAGGCTATTGGAACGAATGCAGAAACAATCCGGCGGCCCAGGCCGGAATGGCGCTGTTTGTTGCGTTGCTGGCGGGTTGCAGTTGGGGCGATGCCGGATCCGGCGTAGCGATTGGCACTTTGGGAAAATATGTAGATTTGGCATTCATCCCGATTTTCCTGGTGATCTTCCGCAACGACAAGATTCGCCGCGCTGCGCTTTTCGCATTCATTGGGACGATGGTGCTTACCCTGATCCTGTCCATACTGATAGGCCATGGATTGATGCCGAGATACGAGTGGATGAACATTCAAGCGTCCACTTCCGAGCCGACTGTATTTCACGGCTACATTGCGCAAAACCATCTGATGGCGTTTGTCTCGTTCCTGTTTATTCTAAAGTTCATGGAGTCGAAAAATGCCAGGGCAAAGTGGGGCTATGCGGTGCTGGCGGCCGTTTCGGGTTATGACGTACTGTTTCTGGTGACCGCGCGCACGGGCCCGCTGGTGCTGTTTGCCTTGCTTGGATACCTGGGCTGGCTGTGGGCGTCAAAAGGGCGGCAACCGGACCTCAGAAAAATCGGTGTCGCCCTGGTGGCGACCATGCTGGTCGTATACATGAGTTATCATTTTTCTGCCAAGTTCCAGGACAGGATTGCCCTGGCCGTGCATCAAGTCAAGGAGTGGGATTCGCAGAGGCCGGCAGACATAAACGATTCCATGGGTTTGCGCCTGGAGTTTTACTACCAGACATTCCAGCTAATAGCCTCACATCCGTTAATCGGCTACGGCACCGGTGGATTCGCCATGGCCTATTCTGCAAGGGCAGCACCGAGAGGCATGTATCAGGTGCAGAATCCACACGATGAATATCTGCTGATGACGGCGCAACTGGGAATCGTGGGCCTTGTTTTGCTGATATTCCTGTTTTACCGAACGTGGAATGGCGCTGCCCTGATCCAGGACGGGTTTCATCGAAATGCGGCAAGGGGCTTGGTGGTCAGCACCGCATTGGTCTGTCTGTTCAATTCTCCCTTGCTGGATCATACGGAAGGATTGTTTTTTGCTTTCATGAGTGCGCTGTTCTTTGCCGGTGCGAGTCAGGGACACAAGAGTGGCTAAACTGTCCGTTATCATCATCACCAGGAACGAGGCGGGGAACATTCGGGCCTGCCTTGAGTCGGTGGCATGGGCGGACGAAATCATCGTGGTGGACTCGGGCAGCGAGGATGATACCGTCGATATTTGCCGGGAATTCACGACCAGTGTGTATGTTCATGACTGGCCAGGATTTGGTGCGCAGAAGAATCGCGCATTGGGTTATGCAAAATGTGACTGGGTGCTGTCGCTGGATGCGGATGAGCGGGTAACTCCTGAGTTGAGAGCCGAGATGGAGGCAGGCATGGGCGATGATCGGGCAGATGGCTTCGAAATTCCCAGGCTATCCAGCTTTTGCGGCCGCTTCATGCGTCATTCCGGTTGGTACCCGGACTATGTAATGCGCCTGTTTCGGCGGGGAAGCGCAAGTTTCACCGACGCCTTGGTGCACGAAGGAGTGGAATTGAAGGGCAGAACCGCGAGGTTATCCCGGCCGCTGTTGCATTACAGTTATATTGACTTTGAAGGTGTACTGGGCAAGTTGAACAGTTATTCCACGGCATCTGCGGAAATGCTGCATCGGCGCGGCAAACGTGGCGGTCTGGCCATGGCGGTGTTGCATGGGGCATGGAGTTTCCTGCGCACCTATTTCCTGCGGCGCGGGTTTCTCGATGGGCGCGAGGGTTTCATGCTGGCGGTTCTCAATGCCGAACATAGCTATTATCGCTATCTCAAGCTTTGGTTGATGGATAAAAGATAAAGTTGTTCACATAGTCCGGGCTGCCCGGACTGGCTTGATCCAATGCGGCCAATTTTTCCAGCGGTTCCAGCTTGCCCCGGCAAAAAAATGAGCCGCTATAACCCAGACTCATCAGGAAGTCGAACACGTCCTGCGATCGGTAACGCAGGTGATGCCGTTCTTCGCATTCGAACATCAACACCGGACGATGGGTGCGCAGGATATGCTCCCCTCCCTGGAACACTTCCAGTTCGTGTCCTTCGACATCGCACTTTATGAATGCGATTCTTGTCTCCGGAAAAGAAGCGAAGTAATGATCAAGCGTGTCCACCTTGACCTGGTAAACCTGCGCACCTGGCAGCAACCCGGATTCGAATGATGCGCCCGGGCTTACGCCATTGCCGGGCACGGACAAGGTCAGCTCACCGCCTTGGGAAGAAAGTCCGCAATGGTTGGGGATAAAATTATCGAATCGGAACTGCTGCTTTATCGTGAAAAGGTACTGCGCCAGTGCCGCCTGCGGCTCGAAGGCGAATACGCGCCCCGATTTCCCTACGGCGCGCAGCATCCAGTAGCTATACGCGCCCTTGTGTGCGCCTATGTCGACAGCGGTGTCGCCCGGCTTGAGTTGCCGCAGAAGGTATTCGATTTCAGCGTGATCCAGCTTGTAGCGGTAGCGCCATGCGCGGAACGTCAGGGAAAGTTTATCTGCAAGATAGGGCACGCTATGTATCAGGCGTCAGAAAGATGGTGCAACGGGGAATACAGGAGAAATTGCGGTGTTTGATATGCATGCAGTGACTGCAAGTAACCAATTCACCCTATCGCCTCATCGAGTCGAAGAAATCTGCATTGTTCTTGGTCGCCTTGATCTTGTCCAGCAGAAACTCCATTGCTTCCAACTCGTCCATCGGGTAAAGCAGCTTGCGCAGCACCCAGATTTTTTGCAGCACGTCGGGCTTGATCAGCAGTTCTTCCTTGCGCGTTCCGGAGCGGTTGACGTTGATCGCGGGGTAGATGCGCTTTTCTGCCATCCGCCGGTCAAGATGGATTTCCATGTTGCCGGTGCCCTTGAATTCTTCGTAGATCACGTCGTCCATGCGTGAACCGGTATCCACCAGCGCGGTGGCGATGATGGTCAGCGAACCGCCTTCCTCGACATTGCGCGCTGCGCCGAAGAAGCGCTTGGGCCGCTGCAGTGCATTGGCATCAACACCGCCGGTCAGCACCTTTCCGGAAGACGGCACCACCGTGTTGTAGGCGCGCGCCAGGCGCGTGATCGAATCCAGCAGGATGACAACGTCCTTCTTGTGTTCGACCAGACGTTTGGCCTTTTCCAGGACCATTTCGGCGACCTGCACGTGGCGCGTAGCCGGTTCGTCGAAGGTCGAGGCGACCACTTCGCCGCGCACGGTGCGGCTCATTTCGGTGACTTCCTCAGGACGTTCGTCGATCAGCAATACGATCAGGTGTGCATCCGGATTGTTCGAGGCGATGGAGTGTGCGATATGCTGCAGCATCACGGTCTTGCCCGATTTCGGTGAGGCCACCAGCAGGCCGCGCTGGCCCTTGCCAATTGGCGCGACGATGTCGATGATGCGTCCGGTTATATTTTCTTCGGCGCGGATGTCCCGCTCCAGTGTCATCTGCTGGGTTGGAAACAGCGGTGTCAGGTTCTCGAACAGGATCTTGTTCTTGGCATTTTCCGGTGCTTCGGAATTGACCTTGTCCACCTTTACCAGTGCGACATATCGCTCACTTTCCTTGGGCGTACGTATCTCACCATCGATCGAATCGCCGGTATGCAGATTGAACCGGCGAATCTGGCTTGGGCTGACATAAATGTCATCCGGGCCGGCAAGATAGGAGGTATCAGGCGATCGCAGGAAGCCGAATCCATCCGGCAATACTTCCAGCGTACCTTCGCCGAAAATACTCTCGCCCTTTTTTGCCTGGTTCTTCAACAGCGCGAAGATCAGATCCTGCTTGCGCATGCGGTTGGCGTTGTCGATCTGGTTGGTGGTAGCCATTTCAACCAGTTCTGTGATGTGTTTTGTCTTGAGGTCGGATAAATGCATAAGGATAGGAAAAGGGATAAAACGGGGTTATGGGGACCTGCCTGGGGAAGGGTAACGGTTTTGTTCTGGTACTGCTTGCCTGAACTGCCATGCGTCTCTTGTCGTTATGATTTTGGGAATACCGAGACGAAACAGGACAGTTGCAGGCGCGAGGTTAAACGGTTCAGATGTGGCTGTCAATAAAAGCTGTAAGTTGCGATTTGGATAATGCTCCGACCTTGGTGGCTTCGATATTGCCGTTCTTGAACAGCATCAGCGTGGGAATACCGCGAATGCCGTATTTCTGAGGAGTCTGCTGATTTTCATCCACATTGAGCTTCGCCACCGTCAGACGCCCGGCGTATTCTTTGGCGACTTCCTCCAAAATCGGGGCGATCATGCGGCATGGCCCGCACCATTCCGCCCAATAGTCCACCAGCACGGGCAGGGGCGCCTGCAATACTTCGGCAGAAAAGTCTGGGTCAGTGACATAACGGATGTGTTCGCTCATTGTGTACCTCGTTCGTAATCAAGAAATAGTAAGAGTGCAGAAGGTGCCAGAGTGGGGGGATTGGGGCGAATCTTCGGAATACAAGCCGCATCCTAGCGAAAAAATGGCAGTATGTGAAGTGCCTCGGCGCGAACTTTAAAGGGCTATGCCTGTCTTCGGGCAAGATGACCTGCTAAAATACGCGACCTTTTCAGCCAACATCAATAGTGCATGCAAGAAAACAATGATTCCATGACCCCTGTCGAGCGCCGCGCCAGTTTCGGGCTGGCGGGCATTTACGGCCTGCGCATGCTGGGCCTTTTCATCATCCTGCCGGTTTTCGCCATCTATGCCCAGCATCTCCCCGGCGGCGAGAGCCATACCATGATCGGGATCGCACTGGGCGCCTACGGCCTGACCCAGGCCATTCTGCAAATCCCGATGGGCTGGGCGTCAGACCGTTTCGGGCGCAAGCCGGTGATCTACATCAGCCTGATCCTGTTTGCGCTGGGCAGTTTTGTGGCCGCTTCGGCGCATGACATTTACTGGATCATCGCCGGGCGCATAATCCAGGGCGCGGGCGCGCTGAACGCGGCGGTGATGGCGCTGACGGCCGATCTCACCCGCGAAGAAGTCCGCACCAAGGCGATGGCGATGATCGGCATCACCATCGGCATCACCTTCTCGATCTCGATGGTGCTTTCGCCGATGCTCGATAACCTGATTGGCGTGCCCGGCCTCTTTGCGCTGACCGGCGTGCTGGCGCTGCTGGCGATGGGAGTGGTGAAATTCGCGATACCCGATCCGGCGATCACGCGATTCCACAGCGATACCGAGGCCAGCACGAAAAAACTGGGCGAGGTGTTGCGCAACCCGGATCTGTTGCGTCTGGATTTTGGAATATTCTCGCTGCATGCGATCTTGATGTCGGTGTTCATGCAGGTGCCGTTCGTGCTGGAGAAAGACGGATTGGCCCTGTCGCACCATTGGTATGTCTATCTGCCGGTGATGCTGGTGGCCTTCGGGCTGATGGTGCCGCCGATCATCATCGCGGAAAAGAAGGATAAGATGAAGCAGGTATTCATGTTGTCGGTTTTTCTGGCAATGTGCGCGCAAGCCCTGCTGATGTTCGGGCAGAGCAGCTTGTGGGGGGTGGCCATCGCATTGCTGGTGTTCTTCACTGCGTTCAACGTGCTGGAAGCCACGCTGCCTTCAATGATCAGCAAGATCGCGCCGCTGGCTTCCAAAGGCACCGCGATGGGGGTGTATAGCAGTGTGCAGTTCCTTGGTGCGTTCTTCGGTGCGGCGGTTGGCGGTTTCATCCTGCAGCATTGGGGAGGTGACGCAGTGTTCGGTTTTGCGATAGTCTTGCTGTTGCTGTGGCTGCTGGTGGCAAGCGGGATGAAACCGCCGGCGGCGGTGCGCACCAGACTTTATCACCTGTCCGAACTGAATGCGGCGAATGCCGGCGCGTTGCAGCAGAAGCTGGCACAGGTGCGCGGCGTGCGCGAGGCCATGGTGGCGGCAACAGAAGGCATGGCCTGTCTCAAGGTGGAAATGCAGGGATTTGACGAGCAATTGGTAGAGCAACTCATAAAGGGGGCGTGAAATGGCATCTGTCAACAAAGTGATCCTGATCGGAAATCTGGGAGCTGACCCGGAAGTGCGCTATATGCCCAGCGGCGACGCAATCGCCAACCTGCGCATCGCAACCACGGATACATGGAAGGACAAAAGCGGCGAGAAACAGGAGCGCACCGAATGGCACCGGGTAAGTTTCTTTGGCCGCCAAGCCGAAATTTGCGGAGAGTACTTGCGCAAGGGATCGCAAGTGTATATCGAGGGCAGCCTGCAAACCCGGAAATGGCAGGACAAGGATGGCCAGGATCGATATACCACGGAAATTCGTGGCGATCGGATGCAGATGCTGGGCAGCAAGTCTGGCGGCGGCGGCAATTTCGAAGTGGTGGACAAACCCGCTGTATCGTCCGGCGCTTCGCCTGCGGCAGGTGGCAAGGTTCCCGCCAAGACTGGCGGCAGCGGTTTTGATGATTTTGATGACGACATTCCCTTTTAGGGACCGTAAATATCCCGAAAAAACGGCCGCTGTTGCGGCCGTTTTGATTCCACCTTGGCATTCCGGCTTGGCGGTCAAATTAGTCTGCAACAGGCACGTCCAGAGATTTTCCATAGTGACACGAATAACATAACATAAGGAAATATATAGTTATTGTGCAAAATAATGCAATGTTCTGGATATAACATATATTTTCAATAGACCTATTGACAGCGACCTGTTACAGCCGTAAAGTGCGACAAATTGTCGCAGCCTTGGATGCGGGATGCGCTGTCGCGAAGCAAAATAATTTCACGAGACTGTGGAATCCGTTCCGGCATTTTTTTCGGCAATAAAGATGTATATACAATATATGGATAATGGGGGAGGCGATGAAAAGCTTAACAAGAATCTTTTTGATTATTCTGTTTCCGATCCTGCCCACCCTGTGCTGGGCCGAGCAGCGCGAGTTCAACATGACGATCGAGGAAGTGGTCGAACACGTCGCGCCGGATCTGGATTACAAGGTGTTCGCCTTTAACGGGCAGGTACCCGGCCCGTTGATCCATGTCAAACAGGATGACGACCTGATTGTGCATGTCACTAACAACACCTCGCTGGCGCACACCGTACACTGGCACGGAACGCATCAGATAGGCAGCTGGAAAAATGACGGCGTACCCGGCATAACTCAGGAGCCGATCAAGCCGGGCGACACCTTCACATATAAATTCAAGGCTGACCGCCCCGGCACGCTGTGGTACCACTGCCATGTCAATGTCAACGAGCACGTAGGCATCCGCGGCATGTGGGGCCCGATGATCGTCGACCCCAAGGATCCGCTGCCGATCGAGAAAACCGTCACCAAGGATGTGATCATGATGCTCTCCAGTTGGGAGAGTTCGCACGGCGAGAAATACGGCGAGGGTGCCACGCCATACGATACCGAGGATTATTTTTCCGTCAACGCCAAATCGTTTCCGCTGACCCAGCCGCTACGCGTCAAGGAAGGCGATGTGGTGCGCGTGCGTTTCATCGGCGCGGGTGGGGAATTCCATGAAATGCATTCGCATGGACATGACATGCTGATCACGCACAAGGATGGCCTGCCATTGCCCAATCCCTACTATGTGGACACGATCCTGATCGGGCCGGGGGAACGCTATGACGCGATCATCAAGATGAACAATCCCGGCCGATTCATCTTTCATGACCATATCGACCACCATGTGACCGCGCGCGGCAAGTTCCCCGGCGGCCCCATTACCGTCATCGAATACGACGGCATTCCCAAGGAAGACTGGTACGTATGGAAGGACAAGGACGCCACCTATGATCCGAACTTCTTCTACAGCGAGTCGATGAAACAGGGATACGGCATATTCAACAGCCCGGGGTTCGCAGGGCAGCCGATCGTTAGAGAACGCCACCATCAGATGTAAACCATGGGTAGGATCGCTCAAAAAATCGTTGGTTATGTGGTGCTGGTTTCTATCCTTCCGGCTGTTCCGCTGGCTGCATTGGCGGCAGACGGAATGGCACTGTTGCAAAAGGATTGTGTCACCTGCCACAACCTGGAGGGTCCAGCGCCACAAACCCTGAAAGCGCTGTGGGACAGGAAAGGGCCCGACTTGTTCTATGCGGGCAACAAATACCGCCGGGAGTGGCTGGTCGAATGGCTGCAGAACCCAAAGCGCATCCGTCCTGCCGGAGAGTTCTACGGCAAGCACATCAAGCCCGGCGCGAAAAGCGATGAGATCGATACCGCAACACTCGAGGATCACGTCAAGCTCTCCGCAGAAGATGCGCCGGCGGTAGTGGACGAGTTAATGAAACTGAAGCCGCACGATGACTTGATCGCCAAAGAAAAAATCGAGCCGGGTTCGATCCTGAAGGTGATGGGTGAAATGAATTTCGACAAATTCCAGGGTTGCATGGCCTGCCATTTGATCGAACCTGGTTACGGCGGCCTCTCCGGGCCGGAAGTGTATACGGCGGCAAAACGTTTGCAACCCGAATTCATTGCAAGCTTCATCCGGAATCCGCAGGCGTGGGAACCGAAGACCTGGATGCCCAACAAGCATGTATCGGACAGCAGCATCCAGAAGCTGGTGCAGTACCTCGAGGTGTTGGGCAAGGAGTCTGACCATGCTCAATAAATCTTTGTTTGTAGTCGTGCTGGCCGTATCAATCCCGGCCTGGGCCGGGGAAACAGCCGCCGACAACTACAAGACTTATTGCGTGCAATGCCATGGCATGGAAGGAAACGGCAAGGGCATCAATATTCGCGACATGTCCGTCATTCCGCGCGACCATACTGATGCCAAGTCCATGTCCGCGCGATCGGATGATGACCTGTTCAAGGTTATCAAGGAAGGCGGGGCATCCATTGACAAATCCATCCTGATGCCGCCCTGGGGGTCGACATTCAGCGACGAAGAAATCAGGGATCTGGTGCAGCATCTGCGCACGCTGTGCAAGTGCAAATACGGCTCCTGATAGCAGCAAAGAGAAGCAGTACATAAATACTAGATCGAGAGGAGAAACATGATGCATGCATTCAATAAAGCAACAATGGCGTTTATAACGGCGGCCGCGCTATTTTTCGCACAGCATACTTTCGCGAAGACGGTGGAAGTCACCTTTACGGCCAAGGAAGTCGATATTCAGACCAATGGCGCAATGCTGGGAGGGTCGGACACCATGGCGGCCTGGACGTTCAACGGCACCGTTCCCGGCCCGGTGGTGCGCGTAACGGAAGGCGATACGGTGGACTTCACCCTGATCAACCCGGCAGAAAACAAGAACTCGCATGCGATCGACTTCCACGCGGCACAAGTCAACGTGCTGGATGAGTTTGCCCCGGTCAAGCCGGGAGAGAGCAAGCACTTCAAGTTCGTGGCCAAGGTTCCGGGCGTGTTCATGTACCACTGCGGTGCCGGTCCGATGGTGCAGCATATCGCTCGCGGCATGTACGGCATTATTATCGTCGACCCCAAGGAGGGATTCAGCAAGGACTACCCGAAGCCTGACCGCGAATATGTCCTGGTTCAGCAACAATACTTTCCGGACGTGGAAGACTATAAATCCATGCTGAACGACGCCAATGCCTGGAAAGGCTCGATGATCAACGGCAAGGTGTTCCACTATGATCCCGTGCACGACGCAAACAAGGATCATGACGTGCTGGAAGCCAAGCCGGGCGAACGCGTGCGCATCTACTTCGTGAACGCCAACATCAACCTGCCAGTTGCGCTGCACCCGATCGCCAGCATCTGGGATCGCGTGTACGTCAATGGCAATCCGAAGAACGTGATGTACGGTCTTCAGACATACAACGTGGCGGTGGCAGAGGCTGTAACAGTTGACCTGATAACTCCGGCAGAAAAGGAAGTGGCCGGCATCGCGATCGTTGACCACTCCATGAATGCGGCCCTGCGCGGCGCCATCACGGTTCTGGTGAGCAAGAAGGACGCCGATCCGAACAAGGGCAAGGGCGAAATGATCGTCCTCAAGTAAGGTTGCATCTGCATGCAGAGGGGAGGCGCAGGCCTTCCCTCTTTTGTTTGCTTCGCCTGATCAATCGGCGTTTCATTGCAAGCCCGGAACGCATGTTTTTCGAAACTGTTTCATGCGGTCAAGTCGCCCAAAGATGCAGGGATGCAACACCATTGCCGACATATCCACGTGGCGGTCGGCGTCAATCCTGCATAGACCCAGAGCGACCCCTGCGGTGGACAAGCCGGCGCCGATATCACTCGTTCCTGTGTGCCGGGCTCAAACTTCAAGACGCTTCGTTCCCGATGATCCGCCAACTCCTATCCACAGATTCCATTGCCGATTCATTTTTTGCTATACTGGCTCGGGAATACGAGACATCGGGCTAACGGGTCGGTCACATGGTGGAAGCGGGCAGTTTTGACAAATGTTATCGATCGCTTGGGCTAAGCGAGCCACCGTTCCGGATTACGCCGGATACCCAGTTCTTCTTTCCGCATAGTCAATATCTTTCCGCTCTCGGCCATCTGCGCTTCGGCATGATGTCGGGTGGCTTCGCCGTCCTGACGGCGGAAGTGGGCCTGGGCAAGACCTTGCTCTGCCGCCACCTGTTGCGCAACCTGCCGGAGGGCGTACGCACAGCTTATATCTACAATCCGCAGGTCAGTTTCATTGAATTGATGCGCAGCATCATCCATGATCTCGGCGAGGAGGTTCCGCCCGGAGAGAGCGAAGCGGCCTTGCAGCAGCATATGCTGGAAATCCTGGTCAGGCTTACCGATGAAGATACCCGCGTTGCAGTGCTGGTGGATGAAGCCCACCGGTTGAGTCCTGCGGTGCTAGAGGGTTTGCGGCTGCTTTCCAACCTGGAAACGGAAAAACAAAAACTGCTGTCTCTCCTGCTGGTTGGGCAACCGGAGCTCGAGAGGCAGCTGCGGAGCAAGGACATGCGCGCCCTGCGCGAGCGCATCAGCGTCTGGCACCGCCTGCGTCCGTTTGCGCGGAGCGAAACGTCGCAATACATCAATCATCGTCTGGACAGTGTGCGCACGAATAACCATGTGAAATTTACGCGCGCTGCCTTGAGGTGTGTCCATTACTACAGTCGCGGGGTGCCGCGCCGCATCAACCTGATTTGTGATCGTGCGTTGCTTTCTGCTTATGTGAATCGCACTTACACCGTTACGGCGCCGATGGTGCGGCGCGCGGCGCGCGAGGTGCTGGGAGTGGACGTCAATGTCGACGGGTAGCCCAATTGTGTTGGCATGGCTCGGGTCTTCGATCCGGTTGCGCGGTCATGCCTTCTGTTGCGCAGGTAATTTGGCCGGGTTAACCCGCGGCGACCTCGTTAGGATGACCGCTAAGGCGACCGGGAAAAGATCGATGCCGGAGCCCGACACTGCTGTTCCCAACGCTGCCGCACCCGCATCGGGCGGTCAGTGGTTATAGAGGCGCTGATCAACAAAATCAGGCAATGCGCATCCAGCCAGAGGCTGGACGAAATTGACACAGCGGCCACAACCACGCGCCAGGGGCAGGTCCAGGGAAAGGGTAGAATCAACGGTGAGTGCAGCAAGAAATGTTCACCCCGAAGCCACTCTTCTCCCTGATACCCGGAAGGAGCCAACCCGGCCTCTTGGGCGGTTCACGGTTTCACCTTGCACTTGGTGAGAGGCTCGCCCAATTGGCCCGCGGCTTCACTGGGGGTAATTTACTGGAAACTGAATTTCGCAAATGAGCATCATTGACGACACAATCAAGAGGCTGGGCGAGGATCATACTCCGCTCGCCGCTGCTCCGACTGCACAGGAGCCGGATGCTGACTCGATGTCTGAACTTGATTTTGTCGTCGGGCCGCGCAAACGCCGCCCGCCAGTGCTTCTTATGTTGTTCATGATATTTGCCGGAGCTGGTGTGATCGTCTATGTCTGGTTGCTTAACGCGCGATCCCCGTCGTCGCCAGCCAGTGTGCAAACGGAACCGAAGTTGGCCGCGCCAGCACCGGAAAAAGTGCTGACCGGAACACCGGTCTCCGCTCCGGTAGCAACAATGGTGCTGTCTAAAACACCAGCGGTCGCTTCCCAGCCATCCGCGCCACCTGCTGCCGAGACAATTGCCACCGTTTCCACCCCACGGTCCACTTCGGCCGTGGCATCGCAAGTCGAAGCTGCGGAAGTGTCGCCAAAGCAATCCGTTGTTGCAGAAGTCGAACCGCAGGGTGTGATGCTGCCGCCGTCCTGGTATGAGGAAGGCTGGAGCGCGGCCAGACTCGGGAAATGGTCGCATGCGTTCTCGGCGTGGGAAGACGGGGTGCGCGGATTGCCCAAGAACAGGATGATCATTATCAGCAACGGCTTCGCCGAACTGGACGCTTTTTCGGCTGCGCTCGGGCAGTACGTCAAGACGTTCCCGGCCATCGGCCTTCGGCAGCGGCACTACAACGGTCAGATGATCTACCGTCTGGTGGTGTTTCCTTACGGTGGCGGAACTCGTCAGCTTCTGCCCAAGGTGCAACGCGTGTTTGCACCTGCGGTACTGGTTAATGCCTCGTATATGCAGGCACACATGGTCGCCGCAAATACCGCCTGGCCAATGATCAAGGATGCGGCAACGTCGATGCATAAACCTGCTGTGGCGGCAAACCAGGCCAGGCCCACCGATGCGGAACAGGCACACCCCCTCACTTCGATCCGAATGCCAGCCGACAACATGAATTCAGCGGCCGGTGGAGCAACAAAAGGAGCCGCGACAGAGGAAGCGAATGCGTGGGCAAGTCAAACCGGCGAGGTGCGCGAACTGTTGGAAGCGCAGGCGTTCGACCAGGCTGCCAGGCATGCACAGGCGCTCACCCGCGACTTTCCTGATCGGTGGGAATCATGGTTCTGGTTGGGTACCGCGCAATTGGCCGAGGGAAGGATCGAGGAAGCGGATGCTACACTGGAACGTGCCGGCACGCTTGATCCGACAGTTGCCCAGGTATTGGTGCAGCGGGCTGTAGTTGCGCAGGAGCGCGGCGACAATACGAAGGCGATACGGCTGTTGATCAACGCGCGTGAATTGTCGCCAAAGTCGCCGCAGATATATCTGAATATGGGGTACTCGAATGATGCGCTTGGATTGTCCGCCGAGGCAGAAAAGAATTATCGATATTATTTGTCGCTGACCGAAGGAGACGCGGCATACTCGCTACAACGCTCGCTGGTCACCCAGCGTCTGGAGCGCAAACGTTAGGAATCTGATCGAAATGTCGCCGGGATTGAAACAATCATCGCCTCGTCGGCCCGCATGCACTGCTCTGCTGTTTGCGCAGCCGTCGCGACCGCGATGCCTGAATATGGCGAGGCGGAATTCCGGCATTCCAGGGAACCTTTTGGTTACGAACGAAAATGACGCGCACTCCCTTTACGCAGAAGGGAGCGCATTCTTGCGACGACAACGGATACAGCCTCCGTTGCAGTACTCCATCCCATCCTCCCCTGAACAGCTCATCTTGAAATGATCATTATTGGTCGAATTCACAGATATGACTGGAAGGAATTCGCATGAGCAGGGTATATGACCAGCTGAAGTCAATTGAAGCCGGAATCCGGGGAAAGAAGAGCGGGCTCACCCAGGAACAGCAGGAACGCGACCATGCCGCGCAGCGCGCCGCACAGGAAGAGGAACTGAAGCGGGTTGCGGCCGAGCGCGAAGCGCAGGAACGCAAAGCGGAAGCGGACGCCCAGGCGCGGCAGCAGCAGGCAGCGATCGAGGAAGCGCAGCGACGTGCCGCAGCGGAAGCGCGGCTTGCCGAGGACCATGCGGCGCAGCTGGCGGAGGAGATGCGTCTGGAAGCCCTGGCACGCGAGCGGGCGGCCGCCGAACAGGCGGAACAGACGGCCTTGGCCACCCGCATCGAAGCCGAACGCAAGCTGGCGCAGCAACTGCAGGCGCGGCAGGCACAGGAACAGCAGGAACGCGACCATGCGGCGCAGCGCGCCGCACAGGAAGAGGAACTGAAACGGGTTGCGGCCGAGCGCGAAGCGCAGGAACGCAAAGCGGAAGCGGACGCCCAGGCGCGGCAGCAGCAGGCAGCGATCGAGGAAGCGCAGCGACGTGCCGCAGCGGAAGCGCGGCTTGCCGAGGACCATGCGGCGCAGCTGGCGGAGGAGATGCGTCTGGAAGCCCTGGCACGCGAGCGGGCGGCCGCCGAACAGGCGGAACAGACGGCCTTGGCCACCCGCATCGAAGCCGAACGCAAGCTGGCGCAGCAACTGCAGGCGCGGCAGGCACAGGAACAGCAGGAACGCGACCATGCGGCGCAGCGCGCCGCACAGGAAGAGGAACTGAAACGGGTTGCGGCCGAGCGCGAAGCGCAGGAACGCAAAGCGGAAGCGGACGCCCAGGCGCGGCAGCAGCAGGCAGCGATCGAGGAAGCGCAGCGACGTGCCGCAGCGGAAGCGCGGCTTGCCGAGGACCATGCGGCGCAGCTGGCGGAGGAGATGCGTCTGGAAGCCCTGGCACGCGAGCGGGCGGCCGCCGAACAGGCGGAACAGACGGCCTTGGCCACCCGCATCGAAGCCGAACGCAAGCTGGCGCAGCAACTGCAGGCGCGGCAGGCACAGGAACAGCAGGAACGCGACCATGCGGCGCAGCGCGCCGCACAGGAAGAGGAACTGAAACGGGTTGCGGCCGAGCGCGAAGCGCAGGAACGCAAAGCGGAAGCGGACGCCCAGGCGCGGCAGCAGCAGGCAGCGATCGAGGAAGCGCAGCGACGTGCCGCAGCGGAAGCGCGGCTTGCCGAGGACCATGCGGCGCAGCTGGCGGAGGAGATGCGTCTGGAAGCCCTGGCACGCGAGCGGGCGGCCGCCGAACAGGCGGAACAGACGGCCTTGGCCACCCGCATCGAAGCCGAACGCAAGCTGGCGCAGCAACTGCAGGCGCGGCAGGCACAGGAACAGCAGGAACGCGACCATGCGGCGCAGCGCGCCGCACAGGAAGAGGAACTGAAACGGGTTGCGGCCGAGCGCGAAGCGCAGGAACGCAAAGCGGAAGCGGACGCCCAGGCGCGGCAGCAGCAGGCAGCGATCGAGGAAGCGCAGCGACGTGCCGCAGCGGAAGCGCGGCTTGCCGAGGACCATGCGGCGCAGCTGGCGGAGGAGATGCGTCTGGAAGCCCTGGCACGCGAGCGGGCGGCCGCCGAACAGGCGGAACAGACGGCCTTGGCCACCCGCATCGAAGCCGAACGCAAGCTGGCGCAGCAACTGCAGGCGCGGCAGGCACAGGAACAGCAGGAACGCGACCATGCGGCGCAGCGCGCCGCACAGGAAGAGGAACTGAAACGGGTTGCGGCCGAGCGCGAAGCGCAGGAACGCAAAGCGGAAGCGGACGCCCAGGCGCGGCAGCAGCAGGCAGCGATCGAGGAAGCGCAGCGACGTGCCGCAGCGGAAGCGCGGCTTGCCGAGGACCATGCGGCGCAGCTGGCGGAGGAGATGCGTCTGGAAGCCCTGGCACGCGAGCGGGCGGCCGCCGAACAGGCGGAACAGACGGCCTTGGCCACCCGCATCGAAGCCGAACGCAAGCTGGCGCAGCAACTGCAGGCGCGGCAGGCACAGGAACAGCAGGAACGCGACCATGCGGCGCAGCGCGCCGCACAGGAAGAGGAACTGAAACGGGTTGCGGCCGAGCGCGAAGCGCAGGAACGCAAAGCGGAAGCGGACGCCCAGGCGCGGGAGCAGCAGGCAGCGATCGAGGAAGCGCAGCGACGTGCCGCAGCGGAAGCGCGGCTTGCCGAGGACCATGCGGCGCAGCTGGCGGAGGAGATGCGTCTGGAAGCCCTGGCACGCGAGCGGGCGGCCGCCGAACAGGCGGAACAGACGGCCTTGGCCACCCGCATCGAAGCCGAACGCAAGCTGGCGCAGCAACTGCAGGCGCGGCAGGCACAGGAACAGCAGGAACGCGACCATGCGGCGCAGCGCGCCGCACAGGAAGAGGAACTGAAACGGGTTGCGGCCGAGCGCGAAGCGCAGGAACGCAAAGCGGAAGCGGACGCCCAGGCGCGGGAGCAGCAGGCAGCGATCGAGGAAGCGCAGCGACGTGCCGCAGCGGAAGCGCGGCTTGCCGAGGACCATGCGGCGCAGCTGGCGGAGGAGATGCGTCTGGAAGCCCTGGCACGCGAGCGGGCGGCCGCCGAACAGGCGGAACAGACGGCCTTGGCCACCCGCATCGAAGCCGAACGCAAGCTGGCGCAGCAACTGCAGGCGCGGCAGGCACAGGAACAGCAGGAACGCGACCATGCGGCGCAGCGCGCCGCACAGGAAGAGGAACTGAAACGGGTTGCGGCCGAGCGCGAAGCGCAGGAACGCAAAGCGGAAGCGGACGCCCAGGCGCGGCAGCAGCAGGCAGCGATCGAGGAAGCGCAGCGACGTGCCGCAGCGGAAGCGCGGCTTGCCGAGGACCATGCGGCGCAGCTGGCGGAGGAGATGCGTCTGGAAGCCCTGGCACGCGAGCGGGCGGCCGCCGAACAGGCGGAACAGACGGCCTTGGCCACCCGTATCGAAGCCGAACGCAAGCTGGCGCAGCAACTGCAGGCGCGGCAGGCACAGGAACAGCAGGAACGCGACCATGCGGCGCAGCGCGCCGCACAGGAAGAGGAACTGAAACGGGTTGCGGCCGAGCGCGAAGCGCAGGAACGCAAAGCGGAAGCGGACGTCCAGGCGCGGGAGCAGCAGGCAGCGATCGAGGAAGCGCAGCGACGTGCCGCAGCGGAAGCGCGGCTTGCCGAGGACCATGCGGCGCAGCTGGCGGAGGAGATGCGTCTGGAAGCCCTGGCACGCGAGCGGGCGGCCGCCGAACAGGCGGAACAGACGGCCTTGGCCACCCGCATCGAAGCCGAACGCAAGCTGGCGCAGCAACTGCAGGCGCGGCAGGCACAGGAACAGCAGGAACGCGACCATGCGGCGCAGCGCGCCGCACAGGAAGAGGAACTGAAACGGGTTGCGGCGCAACGCGCGGAACAGGAACGAAAACGGCAACGCGAGCGCCAGTCAGCAATGACATCCTTAGGTTACTTGCGGAATATTTTGGCTGAAGGTTTCGCGGTTATTGCGTCACAATTTGCTGTAAGACATGGCAACGCTTATCGAAAATATTATCTCGCTGCCGCCTTGCTGGCCGTGGTTGTCGGGCTCTCCGTCGTTATCGGCACGCGACCGTCCCATGAAGAACCGCACGCGCGGGCGGTCGCGCAGGCACCCGAACAGCCGACGCTGACACCAGCAACGCCAGTTGCCAATCAGGAAGAAATTATTGCCAGGGCCCATCAGAAAGTTGAATCAAGAATCCGGCAGGATATTCAACACTGGGCAGACGCCTGGTCGCGTCAGGATATCTCGGTGTATCTCTCCTCCTACGCAAAGGAATTCAAGGCGCCACGAGGGTTGTCGCGAGCGAATTGGGAGGCGGAGCGGAAATCGAGGTTGAGCAAGTATCACTCCATCAAGGTCAGTTTGCGGGATGTCGAGATTTCATACGGCGGCGCAGATGAAGCGAGCGTGCATTTTACGCAGGATTTCGTGGCAGACAAATACCGTGAAATCGGAACCAGAAAAGAACTGCGCCTGAACAATGTCGACGGGCGATGGTTGATCATCAGCGAGAAGGAGCTTTGACATGAGAAACCAGGCCAGGCTCGTCGTCGAAAAATCGAGAGGCGAATTATTGCGATCGATTACCAATAACACCCGACTGGATCAAGTTTTGTGTTTCGTGGTCGAACCCTGGGGCACCCGTTAACCGATTGCCAGGTTACACGTTCGATATTGGGGATAGTGCGGAATTCCCTGACGGCAGTCCTGGGCCAAGCGCCACGCGAATATCCACGTTTGGCTCTGTGCCCGGTTCCGACCGAAACTAGCCAAGACTTGTCATGGCACCTGATCCGGTTCCTGGCAGGAAACTCCATCTTCCTTGATTCGCCGCGCATAACATTTGGGCCATGCCTCAGTCAGGAACAGGCCACTGGGGATTCCAGGCGACTTCCCACAGATGGTCGTCCGGGTCCTGAAAATAACCGGCATAGCCACCCCAGAACGTGTCGTGCGCGGCTTTTACGATATTGGCGCCGGCATCCTTCGCCTGCTGCATGACGGAATCGACTTCGGTTTTTGATGAAACATTGTGGCCGATGCTGAATTCTGTTGCGCCGGGTTTTCCCAGCGGCAATCCCGAATCTTTTGCGAGACTTGTTCGTGGATAGATCGCGAGCCTAAGGTTTGCCTGCAAGTCGAAGAAGGCAACAGCACCATATTCAAACTCTGTGCCGATGATCCCTGGGGTGGCAAGACCAAGGCCATCGCGATAAAAACGCAGCGATCTTTGCAGATCATCCACGCCGATTGTAATAAGGCTGATTCGCGGCTTCATGTGAGTTCTCCTGAAGCATCAAGCCTGCCGTCGACAAGCGCAAAGAAACTGGCGGAAGGAAGCCTGCATCGAAGCGGTTCGCTGTCTCCGATTGTTGGGCGTCACATTGCCTACTGCTTCATTTCCACGACAACCTCTCCTGATACCGGGTCGGTAACGCCAAGATCGCCGCCGAGGTCTTCAAGTGTGTCCCGGAAACGATCCAGCAAGGCAATCATTCGATCCCGTGCACCAACAATACTGGCCACGTCATCCCATTCGCCGACGATGCAATAGGCGCGCTCACCCGTTTTCACCAGTGAGGCGCGCCGCATGCCCGCAAAGTCGGCCTTCGCTTTGCGGTGCTCATCGATGAACTGGTCTTCGCGCCCTGGTTTGACGCGAAATCGTACAATGTTAAATGCAGTCATGATTTCTCCCGTTTCAAAATACAGAATCAATCTGTCAAGGACATTCCGCTCAGTGATCGTCGTTGATGCAGCGCAAACTTCCCTGCAACGCAGGTCACGAATCGACTGGAAGCGCGTGTCGGCCTGTCCGTCTCAGGACACCTATTTTCTTCCAAGTGGCATCGTGTAGCAAACGGGAGTTCCTTCCAGGACCATCGTCCCGTCGGCAAGAAGAACCCGGCCCTGCATCTCCGTAATCGGTTCGTCTTCACGTACATTGATTATCTTAACCTCGCCCGTAATCGTGTCGCCGGGCCGAACCGGTGCCTTGAAGGCCCAGTTGACCTGCAGAAATATGGTG